>OZ241335.1:0-3420641 GCA_965200325.1 Phototrophicaceae bacterium
TTGACCGCGGCGAGGGCATGGAATTGCGCGGTCGCTTCCATATTCAAGTCCGTGTAGCGTTGCCGCAGCGCGGCAATATCGCCGGGGTCAAAATAGAGCTGGCTGATGGAAAGCGCGCGCCCAGGCGGCCGCTCTTCCGCTTGATAAGCCCGCAGTTGGCTGATGGTGAAGCGCTGCCCCAAATAAACTTGGGGCGGCGCTAAGTCATTATAGGGCAGGTTCTGGGCGGCTAAAAATAGCTCGGCCAGCAGCAGGGCGACAGCGGCAAATTGCGTCCAGCGATGGCGGCTGATTAGCAAGACCAGCAAAGCGAGCCAAGCCCCCAGCCAGAGCAGAAAGGCTCGCCCGCTGATGTCGGCTGCGCCGAAGAACTGCTGCGGGTCGGGCAGCAAGACGAAGCGCGTCAAGCCTATGAGCAGACCCAAGCCGCCACCGACCAGCGCGATCTGGCGCTTGTCCCGCGCTTTCTCAGCCAGGCTCTCGAGGCCTAGGCCCGCCAGCAGCGCGATAGCCAAGCTAAACAGGCCTAAGAAGCGGGCTGGCACGCGAAACAGGTTGAAACCCGGCAGCTCTGCCAACAGCAGATAGAGCGGATTGTAGCGGCCCAGAGCCAAAGCCAAGCCGGCCAGAGCTAGCAGCAGCCAGAGCCATTTTTGCCGTCTGGACGGCGCGAAAGCCGCCCAAAGCGCCAAACCCAATGCGATGAGGCCGGGCGCGGCGGCATATTCGCCGAAGAGCTGGCCATCGTAACTGGGCAGCAGGGCCCGCCCCAGCAGGTTTGGCGGCAGGGAAAATGCCGTCGCCGCCGCCAAATCGAAGCCGCCACCCCGATTCGACAAGCGCATCAATTCAAAGCTGGGCAGCAGCTGCGGTAGAGCCAGCAAGAGCGCGCCAGAAAAGCAAACGGCTAGCAGCAGCAGACGGCGGCCGCGCCCGCTCGCATCGAGCAAGACGGCGTAGAGACCCAGGCCGATGCCGCTGATGAAGACGGTTTGCGTATGTCCGCTGAAGATTTGCAAAGCCCAGGCCAGAGCCAGCAGCAGGCCATCTCGGCGGGGTTTCCGGCCGGCTTGCAGGCGGTGAAAGAGCGCGAAGAGCAGCGGCAGCCAAGCTAAACCTTGCAGCTGATTGATTTGCTCGGCGCGCGCGCCCAGATAGGCGCTGAAGGCGAAGACGCTGCCCGCTGCCAGGGCTGGCAGCCAGCGCCGGCTGATGGCTTGACGATATAAATAGCA
The DNA here is from genome assembly GCA_965200325.1 of Phototrophicaceae bacterium. Taxonomy (GTDB): domain Bacteria; phylum Chloroflexota; class Anaerolineae; order Aggregatilineales; family Phototrophicaceae; genus UBA6055. The sequence continues at coordinate 1,236 of OZ241335.1, forward strand.
AGTACCGGCCGCCGCCAGGGCAATGTGCAGCAGGATGCTGATGGCGATGGCGATGGGCGCGCGGAAGGGCGCGGTCAGCCAATTTGGCGGGTAAAATGTGCCAAGTTGCGGATTGGCTAGCAGCGGCGCGCCCATAAACAGCGCATTCGTCCACAGCGGCAGCGCGCCGGCGCGGAAAGCGGCATTGCGCGCGTCCCAATAAGGATAAAAATAATTGTAGGTATCGCCGCGGGCTAAAATCAACCCGCTGAAAGCCAGCTTGTGAAAGAAAAGCAGCGTCAAAAGCAGCAAAAAGAGACTGGCGCCGGCCGGCAAGAACCAGCGCGCGCGCCGCGCAGTCCAGGCAGTCATGAGTCTTTGCGCTCCTGCTGCCACAGCGACCATTCGACGCTGTGAATCAAGCCGCGGGCGGCTAAAGCCAGGCGCAAGCGCCGCAAGGCGGGCGGCTGCCGCCGCTCGCGCTGATAGCGTTTCCAACGCCGCAGCGCCCCCGCGCCCCAGAGGAAATCAGCAACTTCGGCCGGCAGGCTTTGGCCGCTGGACTTGCCCCAGTCTTGCCAAGCGGCGCGCATCGCCGGCGGATTCGCCGGGCGCAGCTGCTGCCAGTCGCCGCGCCGCAAGAAAATGATATTCACTTCGATATCTTCGCGCTCGCCGCCGGTATTGCTGAGGTTCTGGCCATGGATAATGAAGTCGCCGCCGCTCAAGTTGCCGGGCACGAAGCGCACCCGGCCCAGCAGCCGACTCGCCCATTCGCTATCGCCAGCGACACGGAAATGCGCGTCAAAAAAGCCGACGCGCTGGCAGAGCGCCTTCCGCGCCATAAAAAAAGGGCCCAAGCCATTGCGCCGCGTGAAACCCGTCTGCTCAAAGGGCGGTGGCACGGACAGCCGCCGCTCGCGCGGCCAGAGGCTAAAGCGCTTATATTGATAGACCCGCGTAAAAGGAAAATCAACTAGCTCGCTGCCCTCTTGCAGCTGGCGATAACCTTCGATGAAAGCGGCCGCGGAGCGAAAATCATCGGCGTTCCAGGGGGCGAAATAGGGCGCGTCGGTCAGGGCGATGCCACGATTCCAAGAAGCGTAGAGGCTCTCGCGCGGCACATACTGCGCTGTCATGCGCCCATAATAATGCCCGTTGATTGCCTCGGCTAGACGGTCAATCTGCGCTCGCTCCGCCGCCGTCGCATCGTTGACAATCGGCAGATAATGCACCGCAATGCCGCTGGCGCTGACCTGTTTGGCAAAGCCAAAGACGGCAGCCGCGAAGGCTGGCAAGTGCGCCTCGCAGCGGTAGAGGGAAGAGATGACGGCAATAGACATCTTAGGCTCAGTAAGTGGAAACTGCGAATTATCACATCATAAGCGGGGCATAAAATCAAGCGCTTTCAGCGCGGAAATAGTGAAAGGCTGAAGAGTATGCTATTATTTTAGCAAAGGTAGTGATGAAGCAGGGCAATCGCATCAAATTGCGATAAGACCAAGCCCACGATTGGCGACCCTCTCCGAAGCTTTGGGGCGTGTAGACACTGACCTACGGGAGGAGCCGGGGCTGGGCTTGAAAATGTGGCTGCGTAGTTTTTCTGGCTTAGTTTTGTGAATTTTGCCGCATCACGATTTTGATGCGATTGCCCTGAGTGATGAAGCGAGCGAACTATGCAAGTTAAAGAGCGAGTCTACGACATTGATGCCCGGTGGGCGCTGCGCCGCCTTTTTATTTGAGCCGCCATGCCCACCCCCGCCCGCATCGAAAAGCTGCAACGGATTGCCCGCCAGCGACAAGCAGGTTTCACTGTCATCGTCGAAGATGTCTTCGACCCGCACAACCTCGGCGCTATCGCTCGCAGCTGTGACGCTTTTGGCATTCAAGAAATCAATGTCATCTTCGAGACGCATGCGGAGTTCGACCCCAAAGCGGTGGGAAAAAACAGCTCCACCGCCACCAATAAATGGCTGAATTACCGCATTCACCAGGACACTGAAACGGCGCTGCGGACGCTAAAAGGTGAAGGCTGGCACATCGCCGCGACTGTGCTTGATAGCGCCGCCGAATCTATTTTTGAGGCGGAGCTTTGCTTGCCCAAGCTGGCGCTGCTTTTTGGCAACGAAAAGAGCGGGCTTTCGGCGCAGGCCAGGGCGATGGCGGATCAACAGTTGACGATACCGATGCGCGGCATCGCCCAGAGCATGAATGTATCCGTCGCGGCGGCCCTCTTTATCTATGAAGCGACGCGCCAGCGGCGCGAACGCTGTCCGCAGTATTTTGCCGCAGAGCCGGCAGCGGTCGCGCGGACTTTTGACTATTTCCTCGAGATGCACCAGCAGCTCGGCAAACGTAACAAAAGCCAGCGCGTAGAGCGGGTGAAAGCGCGTCAGGCAAAGGCGAAGATACCCACCGTCGGCCGATGATCGGTCAGGTCATCAAAGGGAATCTTGCTCTGAATATGGCAAGAGATGACTTCAAAATGCTCGGCGGGGTCATGCAGCAAAATGTGGTCGATTAAGATGCGGTGCTGCTGGTGCGTCCACAATTCGACCCGTTTATTTTCAGGGCGCAAAAGGCGGAAGCGCCTTTGCAGCATCTCCATTTCGGGCGCGCCTGGCTGGGCGTTAAAATCCCCCGCCAGCAGGATTGGCCGGGCTGGCTTTTCATGCGCCGCATCCGCCCATTGCAGCTCGTCAATCACATGGAGAATCTCGCTGACCTGAGTCTGCCGCATCTGTGAAGCCGCCCGCGAGCGCTCGTAACGCATATCCGTCCGGTCTTCGCCCAGCAGCACGCCGAGATGCGTATTGAGAAAATAGAGCGGAGCGCCGCGATAATTCAAGGACGCCACCATGAGGTTGCGCGGCTGCGTATCGCGGTTGCCGCTGCTATAGAGGGTGGCGCGGCTGATGGTCGTATGCCGGGCCCAGGCGCGGCTGCTGTGGCAATCGTCATAAGCCGGGTAGCTGCCCCAAGACCAGTCTGCGACGGGCAAGTTCGTGACGATGGCATTGCCCTCAGCGGCGCCGGTCATGCCGCGATAGGCTGGCCGGTCCCACAAATTGGGATGAGGATGTTCGCACATTGTAACTTCGGGCGCAAAAGCGTCAATATATTCCGCGCCGAGCAGGGTAGCCATTTTCCGCCCGACATCGCGGCACATGCCGTTGTGCATGGCGACGCCTGTTTCTTGCAGGGCAATGACGGTGGGCTGCCGCGGATTGATGACCTGCTGCAAGGTGCTGTAGGTATCCAGCGCCAATTTTTCGTGGTCGTGCGGCGCTGGGCGCAGGCTGCGGGCGCCCCCAATATTAAAACTTACAACCTGTAGCATCTGTGCCTCGCTTGCGAAACTCGCCGCATTATATCATAGATACGCCGCGGAGCTAAGTGCTAGATTGACGGCGGGCGCGGGCTAAGCGGTCTAATTTCTCTGTGTCTCTGTGGCTACATACCTTCATATTGCCATTCGCGCTGGCTACTTTATGCGCGTTTTACCGCAGGTTCGCTATAATCGCCACAAAGTGAAAAAGGTGCTTCGTATGATAGGTAAAACGATTGGCATCCTCACCGCTGGCGGCGACAGCCCCGGCTTGAACGCCGCGATTCGTGGGGTGGGCAAGGTCGCTATCCAGCGGCATGGCATGCGGCTGATAGGCTTTCTGGATGGCTTTCGCGGCTTGATGCAGAATCGCATCGTTTGGCTCGGCAGCGAGCAACTGAGCGGCATTCTCACCCTCGGCGGCACGATTCTTGGCACGAGCCGTGACAAACCGCATAAAATGCTGATTGGCGGCAAGACGCGCAATATGATGGATGTGATGGTCGAGAATTATCGCAAGCATGACCTCGATGCCCTGGTCTGCTTGGGCGGCGGCGGCACGGTGAAGAATGCCTGGCGCCTGGCGCGGCAAGGCATCAATGTCCTCTGCCTGCCAAAGACCATCGACAACGATGTCAGCGGCACCGATGTTACATTCGGCTTTGATACCGCGCTCAATATCGCCAGCGAAGCCATCGACCGCCTGCATTCGACTGCGCACAGCCACCATCGCATCATCGTTTGCGAAATCATGGGGCATAATACGGGTTGGCTGGCTTTGGGCGCTGGTTTAGCCGGCGGCGCTGATGTGATTCTCATTCCAGAGATTCCCTTCAATATCGAGGCGATTGCCGCGTCGGTGCGGGCGCGCAGCCGCGGCGGCAAACGTTTCAGCATCGTCGCGGTCTCAGAAGGCGCTATGACGCAGCATATCGGCAAAAAGCTGCGCGCAGCGCGCCAGCGCCTGGCGGAAACTGAGGCGGAAATCGCGCACTGCGCCGGCGATAAAAGCAAGCAAAAAGCGGCAAAACTGCGCCGCAAGGGGGTGCGGGCGGAATTGGCGGCGATTGAAAAAGAACGGCGGGGCAATACCCGACTGCTGACGAATGAATTGGAAAAACGCACTGGCCTAGAATCGCGCGTTACGATCCTCGGGCATGTGCAGCGGGGCGGCGTGCCATCGCCGAAAGATCGGCTGCTGGCGACGCGGCTCGGCACAGCGGCGGCAAACTTCATCGCCGCCGGCCAATATAATATCCTGGTCGGTGTCCGGGGCGATGGGGTAGCGGCGGTGCCGCTGGGGGATATCGCTGGCAAGCGCAAGAATGTGCCGCTAGATCATGCCTGGTTGCAAACCGCCCGCGATTTGGAAATTTGCTTGGGCGAGCCGCTCTGAGCGCAGTGGAGAAGCAAGGCGCTGGCTTACTTCTGCGCTATAATAATGGAACTATGGCAAGCGCGGGCAAGACGGACGATGAACGACAAGCAAATTAGGAAATTGGCGATAGCGGTTTTGCTCGTCGTCTTGGCTTTGGGTTTGCTCAGCTTGGTCTCCACCATCTTTAATATGCTTGTGCCGCTGGCCTTGGTCGCTGTTGGTGCTTTTGCTTTTTATAAGATTGTGCTGGAAGGGCGGGATAAACCCGCGGCTATGCAAGACGAAATCGCCGAAGCCAGCGGCCTGCCAGAAGCCGCCGACCTAGACCAGGCAGACAGCGCTGTCTCTGAAACAGCGAGCGGCGATGAAGCCGCCGCGGCCGCGGGCCAGCGGCTGAGCGCGGTCGAGCAGGCGCGCAGCCAATACTTCGACACCACTTCCCCCACCGAAGAAATCCTTGACCAAATCAAATCGCGCCGCCGGCGTCTGCAAAGCGAGGACGAAACATGAAATTGCTCTCGGTCAATGTCGCGCCCATCAAAACAGTCGCCGGCAAAGGGCGCAGCTATCAAACTGGCATTCATAAGACCGGGGTTTTTGGCCGGCTATGGCTGGGCGCGCTGGGCCTGGCGGGCGATGAACAAGCCGACCGCGCCGCCCACGGCGGGCCGAATCGCGCCGTCTATTGCTATCCGCACGAGAATTATACTTACTGGCGGGTTGAACTGGGCTTGGCCGATGCGCATTATGGGCTGTTTGGCGAGAACTTGACGCTGCTTGGCTTGCGCGAGACAGTCGCCTGCATTGGCGATGTCTACCGCATCGGCGGCGCTGTCATTCAAATAACGCAGCCGCGCGTGCCTTGCTATAAATTGGCGGACAAGCTGGGCATCCCCGGTTTTGAGAAGACCTTCCTCGCCGCCAATCGGCCGGGATTTTATGCCCGCGTGCTAGAAGAAGGCAATGTGGAAGCGGGCGACCCTGTCTTGCTGCTGGAAAAAGACCCGCTTGGTCTAACCGTCGCCGCGGTCAACCGCGCGCTGTATTTGGACAAAGGCGAGCGCGCTCTGGCGGAGCGGGCCTTGCAAAGCGAGGCGCTCTCGCCCGGCTGGCGGCGCGCCTTTGAAAAACTGTTGGCTGAGACTTGAGCCAGCGCCGCCGCTCTAGCTAGAAACCGTCTCTTCTTCCAGCGCTGGCGACCATTGCCCGCTAGCGGCTAAGCCGTTCATGCGAGCGCGGTGATAGAGCGCGGCTTGGGCGGCTGGCACATTTTCGGCGCGATTGCGCCAAATCGCCATGGGCTGGCGCTGCAAGGCGCGGGCATAAGAAAAGCTTAGCGCCCAAGGCAGCGTATAGTTGGCATTCATCGCGTTGAGATGTGCCGTCGCGTGATAGTCGCTTTGCCCGCCAGAGAGAAAAACGATGCCCGGGATAGCCGCGGGAATCTGACGGCGGAAGAGCTTGACCGTCTGCGCGGCGACGGTTTCTACATCAGCTTGCACGGGGCAGGCATTGCCTGAAAGCACCATGCTGGCTTTGACCAGCGTGCCTTCCAAGTCCACGCGGTGCAGATAGAGCGCGGCGAAGGTGCGCTCGAGCACCCATTCGCTAATCTCAAAGCAGCGCTCGATGCTATGGTCGCCCAAAAGCATAATCTCAGGCTCGACGATAGGCACGATGCCGGCTTCTTGCGAGAGAGCAGCCACCTGCGCCATAACATAGGCATTGGCGGCGATGGCATATTCGCTGGGCGTCCCCGCGCCAATGCGGAAGGCGGCGCGCCACTTCGTGAAGCCGATGCCCAGCGCGGCGTATTCCGCCAGCCGCTCGCGCAGGCCATCCAAGCCGCTGCCGACGGTTTCGCCGGCGCTGCCCGCCAATTCGACCATGCCCTTAAAAGGCGAAATGCCGGGGATCATGCCGCGCTCGAGGACCTGCGACAAAAGCGGGGCGCCGCGGTCATCGCGCAGGCGCGTCTGCTCATCGGTCATGATGATGCCGCTGACATATTTGTTGAGGCCGGGCGCGGTGAAGAGCAATTCAGACCAATTGCGATAGCTATCTTCATCGACCGAGATGCCCTCCGCCGCGAGCATTTGTTTGAACGCGGGCGAGGGCCGGTCGGCAGCCATAATGCCTTTGCCGGGGCAAAGCAATTGATTGGCGATTTCATGTATGCGCATATAGAGATTCCTTCACATCCATTCACTATAGGCTTATTCTGTCAGTGGCGGGCGCGCGCTGCAAGGTTGAGCCGCCGCGTTTACGAATCTCTGTGTCACAGTAGGACAAAGTAAATTTTGCAGATTTTATGCCTTCGTTTCAACCCCACCCCGGCCCCTCCCGTAGGGCAGTGTCTACGCGCCCCGAAGCTTCGGGGTGGGGAGTCTAACCTGGGGGCCTGTACACATTGCCTGACGGGAGGGGCCGGGGTGGGGTTGAAAAGCGAGATGTAGCCACAATTTTTTACATAATTAACTTGGACTTGCTTCTGTACCTCCGTGGCTATTCCCCTAAATCATATCCCCCAACCGTTGAATATGCTTGATAGTCTGAGCGATGCCATCCGCCAACGGCGTCTCATAGACAGTCTCAAAATGCGCCTTGAGCGCGCTGTCATCAAAGCCGGCCGGGAAGGGCAGCGGCGCCGGCGCCACTTCAATCTGCGCCGCCGGCAAAATGTCTTGCGTGATTGCGACAAAATCCGCCACCGTCGTCGACGGCTGCCCCATATTAAAACCGTAGGCGCCGCCTAAGGGCCGCTCGGCCGCCAGGATGAATTGCCGCGCCACATCAGGCGCGAAGTGGAATTGCATCGTGCCGCTGAAGCCGATTTTGTAAGGCTGCCCTTTGACCGCCGCCACCAGCGCATGCGTCGGTTCGCTGGTCATGCCCTGGTCGCGGCCGACGCCGTAGACCGTATAAGGACGAAAACAGGTGCTGCTTATCCCGTAGTCTTCATAATAGACCTGCGCCGTCTGCTCGTTGCAGACTTTATAAGCGCCATAGAGCGTGCGCGGATTTTGCGGCGCGTCGTTTTGGATTAAGCCAGGCGGAAAATCGGAGGGCGGCCCATAGACGCCGATGGACGAGGCATAAGTGATATGCTCGACGCCGTTTGCCCGCGCCGCCTCGAAGATATTGACCGTGCCAGTTACATTGACCTGCGCGCCCAAGACGGGATTGGCGCGGCACATCGGCACTTGCAGCGCCGCCAGGTGAATGACGTGGCTGATGCCATACTCGGCAAAAACCGCTTTGACCGCCGCCGTATCGCGCAGGTCGCCCTGGACAAAACTGATAGCCGCCTGCTCTGCCGCGCTCATCAGCCAGTCGATGCGATGCCGGTCGGCACTGAGGTCAAAATTGACCGCTTTTTTGCCGCTGCGCTGCAAGAAATACAGCGCCCAAGCGCCGATGCAGCCCATGCCACCGGTGACAAGATAAGTTTCCGCCATAATTTATGCCTCGACCATTCGATTGACCAGCTTGCCCAAACCCTGTACTTCGACGACATATTCATCGCCCGGTTGCAGCCAAACGCGCGGCTGCATGCCCAAGATGACGCCTTCGGGCGTGCCAGTGCTGATGACATCGCCGGGCTTGAGCGTCATGATTTGGCTGGCGTAAGTGATAATTTCGGCGACCGAAAAAATCATATCGGCAGTGTTGCTGTCTTGCCGCAGCTCGCCATTCAGCCAGCCGCGGATTGCCAAATTCTGCGGGTCAGGGATTTCATCCGCCGTTAGCACATAAGGCCCGAGCGGCAAGAATTTGTCGATGGTCTTGCCCAGCAGCCACTGCCCGCTGCGCATCTGCAAATCGCGCTCGCTGAGGTCATTCATATTGCAATAACCAAAGACATGCTCGAGCGCGGCGTCGACCGAAACATTGCGCGCCGTCTTGCCCATAACCACGCCCAGCTCCGATTCATAGTCGACAGTCTTCCAATCGGCTTGCAGCGGGATGTCTTCCTTAGGCGCGGCGATGGCATTGTTGAATTTGCTGAATAGCACCGGATAGTCTGGCTCGGCCATGCCAGTTTCCGCCGCGTGCTTTTTATAATTCAAACCGACGCAGAGGATTTTGCCCGGGTTTGGCACGGCTGGCGCGTAGGTTACATCCGCTTCGTCGAGATAGAGCGCTGGGTCATTAGCCGCGTCGAGCAAGGCGCGCAGCGCGGGCAAAGCCGCGTTGCCGGCGGCGTAGAGAGCGTCGGCGCTGGTCGGGCAGTCGCTGGCGCAGGCGGCCGCCGCCGCCGCTACATCCAACAGGCCACGCTCGGTTACGATGCCGAGCTTGTTGCCGCTGTCGCTTTGGTAGTTTGTCAGTTTCATATCAGTCCTTCCGCTTTTGCATCTGCTGTATTTTAACGCTTGAGGCGCGGCTGGGACAATTGCCGCCTTTATTCCGCTTCTTAGTAGAGCAAACTAAATTTTGCAAGTTTTATGCCTTTGTTTCAACCCCACCCTAAATCCCTCCCCGAAGCTTCGGGGAGGGACTTTTTTGTAAGCGCCCCCATAGTTTTCGGGGTTTTTCTCCCCTCCCCAAAGCTTTTTTTGGGGTGGGGCTGAAAACCTTCCGCGTCTTGCTAGATTGGTTTTTGCGCAGTATGGTGAGTAATGGATTTTGATGCAATTGCCGCCTTTATTCCGTTTCTTCATGCCAGCTAGTCCGCTCTTCGTCGAACTTCATAACCCGATAATACTCTGCGAACTCTAGCCCGACGGCGCGCCCAGCTTCGCGGCCGAATTCCGCGACCCATTTTTTCGCGCCGTTTTCAAATTCTTCGCCCGCGCCAATCTGCGAGACATGCGCGCCCAGCGCCGCCAGCTTCAAGTCAATGACGCCGCTAATATCGTGATAATGCGTCGGCGCCAGCGTCAAGCACATATACAGCTCGCCGATTTTATGCGGCTCATAACCTTCCGCCAGCAGCTCGGGGAAGATGGGCCGCGTTTCCGCGCTGGGGAAAGCGGCGTACAAGGTCGCTTCGCCAGCGGCGCGGTGGTCGGGATGGTTGATATATTGGCTGCGCACGAAGATGGTGGTCGGGTCTTGGCAGACGACGCGATAGGCTTTGGTCTCGCGGATGATGCGAGTCAAATCGCGGCGCAAAGCCAGCGATGCTTCTAGGCAGCCATCGGGATAGTCGAGGAAGCGCAGGTCGCTGACGCCGATGCGCGCGGCCGCTTCGATTTGTTCTTCGCGGCGGATGGCGACAATCTGCTCGCGGCTTAAATTTGGGTCATTGCTGCCAGCGCCGCCATCGGTGATGATGACATAAGTCACAGTGGCGCCTTCTTCTTGAATCCAGCGCGCTACGCTGCCGGCGACGCCAAACTCGATGTCGTCGTGATGGGCGACGCTCACCACAATATGATAGGGCGCCGCCCGCGGCGGGATGGGCTGGAGCTTGTCGGTATCAACTAGCATATTTTCTCCTTTTATCGCTTAGGCTCATGGCTCGCCCAATAATGCTAAAAGCGCCCGCTTTTGGTCAATAGTCCGCATTACATTCTTTGCCTAGAGCATATATCATTACCGCCATTATGTAGCCCCGGCTCCGGGAGATTCTGCCTATGCCGCGTCATTATCGGCTTTTTTGGTCAGTTTGCATCGGGCATCTGACAAACGATGTCTTCGCCTCGATAACGCCAGTGCTGCTGACCTTCTTGGCGGCCGGCTTGATACCGATGAGCAATATCCAAATCGGCTTAGCCGTCAGTTTGGCGCAGCTGCTAGGCGCTATAACGCAGCCCTTTTTTGGCCTGCGCGCCGATCGCAGCGGCGGGCGCTGGCTCGGCTCGCTGGGTTTGCTCTTCCATGTCGGCCTGTTCACGCTAGCCGTGCTGCTCGCCGCGCTGACGCGGCAGTACTGGCTGATGTTCTTCCCGCTGATTCTGGCGCCCATCGGCAGCGGGGCTTTGCACCCAGTCGGCGCGCTGCATGCCGCTGAAGCGGTGCCGCGCCGTTCCGCCTTTAATATGGCGGTCTTCTTTTTGATGGGGCAGACAGGTTTGGCTCTGGGTCCGGCCATCGCCGGCATCCTGCTCGACCTGGCGAATCCGGGTAACAGCGGCCTCAAAGACAATCTTAGCCCCATCATCGCGCTCTCGCTGGTTTCTTTGCCCGCCATCTTGCTGATGATCACCAGCATTCCCAAACACCACGAGCATCACGCGGCGCAGACCAAGCGCAAAGCCGAGCGGGAAAATGGCAAAAAGCAGCATTTCCCCCTGCTGGCTTTTTTGATACTCGGCTTGATTGTGCTGCTGCGCGGCCTAGGGCAGCAAGGTTCAGTCGCATTTGTGCCGGTGCTGTTTGAGCAAAAAGGCTGGGACCCTGCCGCTTATGGCACTATCACCAGCTCTTACTGGATTGCGTCGGCCTTCTCTGGTTTATTCTTTGGCCGGCTGGCCGACCATTTTGATCGGCGCAAGATTATGATGCTGAGCATGCTAGCATCGGCGCCGGCTTTTTTCCTGCTGCCGGCTTATGAAGGCGTGTTTGCTTTCCTGCTGGCAATGGCAGCCGGCGGCCTATCAGGCGGGGCGCATAGCTTGATTGTCATAATGGCACAGGACCTCATCCCTATGCGCAAGGGCTTCGCCTCAGGCGCTATTCTGGGTTTCATCTTCGCGACGGGCGCGATTGGCTCACTGGCAATCGGCGCTATTTCGGATTATGTGGGGCTGGCGCTGACTTTTCAAATCGTCGCTGTCATGATTGCCGTCGCTGGCTTGCTCAGCCTCTTGCTGCCGCGCCAAGCGCGACCTTAGCGCGATGCCCAAGCTGCTCTATATCTCGCTGATGCGCTTGCCCACCGAAAAAGCGCACGGGCTGCAAATCATGCAGAATTGCGAAGCCTTCGCCGCGGCCGGCTGCGAAGTAACGCTATGGGTGGCGCGCCGCTGGAATAGCCGCGCCATGCGCGAAGTGAAAGACCCGTATGCCTATTATGGCGTCAGCCGCAATTTCAGGATTCGCCGCGTGCCTTGCCTCGATATTTCTCCGCTCTTCGCCGAAAATAGCGCTGGCGCGCGCCTAGCTTTTTACCTGCTGCTGTTGTCTTATGCCGCCGTCTGCTGCCTGTTGCTGCCCTTTGTCCGCGCCGATACCTATTATAGCCGCGACAAGTTCTTGCTGGCTTTGCTAACGTGGCTGAAGGCGAGACGGGCGCTGGCTTACGAAACGCATCTCTTCGCGCCGACTCGGCGCGGTGCAGCCTTGCAGCGCTATGTGGCGGCGCGCGTCGGCAGCGTCATCGCCATCACCGCCAAGCTGCGCGAAGATTTGATAGAGCAGCGCCAGGCTGCGCCCCGCCGCACACTCTTCGCCCATGATGGGGTGCGGCGGGCGCGCTTCGCTGATTTGCCAAGTCGAGCGGCGGCACGGGCGGAAATCGGCTGGCCAGCCGACGCTTTTATTGTCGGCTATGTCGGGCGGCTGCATACGATTGGCTTGGACAAAGGCGTCGGCAATCTGTTGGCGGCGGTCGCCGCTATGCCAGCCGCGGCCAGCGCGCATCTAGCGCTGGTCGGTGGCCCAGATGCTATGGCGGAGACGCTGCGGCGGCAGTGGCAGGCGCGGGGTTTGCCGCCGGAAAATTTTCTCTATGCTAGCCAAGTATCGCCAAATGCCGTGCCGCGCTATCTGCGCGCCTTTGATGTCTGCGCTATGCCCCATCCACAAAATGCGCAATTCGCCTATTACACCTCGCCGCTCAAACTCTTTGAATATATGGCGGCGGGCGGGGCTATCGCCGCGTCGGATTTGCCGGCTTGGGCAGATGTAATAAGTGATGGCGAGACGGCTTTGCTGCTGCCACCGGCGGATGTCGCGGCTTGGACAGCCGCGCTGGAGCGCCTGCGCCGCGACCCAGAACTGCGCGCTGCATTAGGCCGGCGAGCCAGCCAGCGCGTCTTCGCCCACTACACTTGGGCCGCCCGCGCCAAAGCCATCCTCGCCCACATTGACTCAGCTTGACAGGTAGAAAAAAGAAAATAACCAAAGAAGTAAGTCCAAGTTTATACTGCGACTGGGAGAAACAGAAATTTAACCACAGAGGCACAGAGAAAAAATTATATCGTATTTATTTTAGCTACCCTGCTTCTGAGTAGAACAAAGTAAATTTTGCAACTTTTTGCGTTTGCTTCAACCCCACCCCCGGCCCCTCCCCGAAGCTTCGGGGAGGGGAGTCTAACCTGGGGCCTGTACACATTGCCCGATGAGAGGGACTTTTCTGCAAGCACCCGCGTAGTTTTTGGGGGTTTTTCTTCCCTCCCCAAAGCTTTGGGGCGCGTAGACACTGCCCTACGGGAGGGGCCAGGGGTGGGGTTGAAAAGTGAAAAGGCGGCGCAATTTTTTGCATAACTAACTTGGACTTACTTCGTGCTCTTTGAGACGCGCTAGCGTCGCCTCTGCCGTGAAGCGGTCAACATTGGCCGCGCGCATCAAGCGCTGCCGCGCTTCGTCGTGGCGCTCGGCTTGCAGCAGGGCGCGCAGCGCCGCCTCGTCCAATTCGCCAGCGTTCAAAAGCTGGCGGCGTTTGCGTTTCTCTTCTACTTGCAAGAATTGATAGACGCCAAAAGCGAAGAGAGCCGCCATCAGCAGCAGGTTCAGCCCAATAAATACGAAGAGGCTCAAAATTTTCTCCTATGCGCTGGTCAATCTATCATAATCAGGTCGGCGAAGTTTTGCCAAAACTTGCACTTGCCATCAGCGGCAGCACTTTCAAAAACAACACGGCGAATAGTAAAGGCGGCGCGATCGTGGTAAAGGCTGGCACGGTTACTATCAGCAGCAGCACGATTAAGAACAACACGGCCGGCAAAGGTGGTGGCGGCATCCATCCTCCCCAAAGCTTTGGGGCGCGTAGACACTGCCCTACGGGAGGGACCGGGGGTGGGGTTGAAAATTGCGGCTGCGCCTCACTTTTTAGCGCTTTTGCCGCGCCAAATGCCGCTCGATGCTGTCCGCCACTTGCAGCCAGTGGTCGGTATCGAGCAGGGCGACTTCCGCGTCCGTCCAAAAAGCGTAGGCGATTTCCCGCGCTTTGGACGAACCCGGCTGAGCCCGCAGCCAGCGCCAGTCTTCGATACGCCGCCCGTAATACTGCTCCACCAATTCCGCCATAATCGCATTGACCGTCGCGCTGACCAGATAGCCGATGCGCGGTGGTAGCGGCCCCTGTTGTAGCGACTGCGCCAAATCGGCCAGCGCCTTCATAAAATTCGCCGCGCCGGGGTAGTCAAAATCGCGCTGCGCCGCTGGCGGCAGGCGGGCGGGAGCGGTGCCAGTGTTCACCATTTGCATCAAAATCTGGCGGGCGAAGTGGCCATCGGGGTAATAAGTTTCAAAAGTTTCGAGGAAAGATTGCGCCCGTTCGATGGCGACGGCTAGAGCCAGATAGAATTCCAGGCGCATAAACAGCGCCTTGAGCAGGAACTGGCAGCGTTCGGGGTCGCGCGCGGCCGCCGCTTGGCGCAATTCTTCGAGCTGCTCTTGGCTGTCGCTCATCGGTAACTCACTTATTGCGCTGGACGAGCTTCACGGGCAAGCCACTCAAAATTTGCCGCACTGCTGGCGGCAGATTCTCATAAGCGCTACGCCCCTGCCTCATCACAGCTGAATCGGAACGAACGGGATTTTGCGGCAGCTTTTTCAGAACCTGCCAGCAATCCTCCTGCAAGATTTGGTTTATCATCCTGTTTTCTCGCTCGCTATGTTTTGCAGGGTATTCAAGAGATTGATGCCGGTGGTTGAACGAAGTAAATTTTGCAAGTTTTTGCGTTCGTTTCAACCCCACCCCGGCCCCTCCCCGAAGCTTCGGGGAGGGGAGAAAAACCCAGAAAACTATAGGCGCGCTTACAGGAAAGTTCCTCCCGTAGGGCAGTGTCTACACGTCCCACCCCATTTTAGCATAAGCGCCTAGCGATTTTCTTGCTATAATCAGGCGCAGAATCACAGAGAGACAAAGGAAACTTTTATGGCGATAGCAAGCCCAGACAGACGCGCCACCGCAATCGCGGACTATCTCGGCGCTGAAGCCGATAGCCTGCTCAATCACCGCTGCCAGACCATCCCACGCGAAAGCCTGGCTCTGCCCGGGCCGGACTTCAGCGAGCGCGTCTGGCTGGATAGCGACCGCAGCCCGCAAGTCATCCGCAGCTTGCAGCAAATCTATGATAGCGGGCGGCTGGCTGGCACGGGATATGTCTCGATTTTGCCGGTGGACCAAGGCATCGAGCATTCGGCCGGGGCTTCCTTCGCACCCAACCCGGCTTATTTTGACCCCGCCAAAATCATCGAGCTGGCGCTGGCCGGCGGCTGCAATGCCGTCGCTTCGACTTTTGGCGTGCTTGGCTTAACGGCGCGCCGCTATGCCCATCGCATTCCCTTCATCGTCAAGGTCAACCATAACGAACTTGTTACATATCCCAATTCTTATGAGCAGATTATGTTTGGCACTATCAAGCAGGCTTGGGATATGGGCGCGGTGGCGGTCGGCGCGACGGTCTATTTTGGCTCAGCCGATTCTAATCGGCAGATGGTCGAGGTGGCGCAAGCCTTTGCTTATGCCCACGAACTCGGCTTAGCGACGATTCTGTGGTGCTATATGCGCAACTCGGCTTTTACGGTCAAGGGTATCAACCACGAAAGCAGCGCCGACCTGACCGGGCAAGCCAATCACCTCGGCGTAACGCTGGGCGCGGACATCGTCAAACAAAAGCTGCCGACGCAAAATGGCGGCTATCGAGCGCTGAACAGCGGCGATTCTGCTTATGGCAAGCTCGACGAACGTATCTACAGCCAGCTTAGCAGCCCACATCCCATCGATTTGACGCGCTATCAGGTGGCGAATGGTTATATGGGCAAGGTCGGCTTAATCAGTTCGGGCGGCGCCAGCGGCGCCAACGACTTCGCCGATGCGGTGAAGACCGCCGTCATCAACAAGCGGGCTGGCGGCATGGGTTTAATCAGCGGGCGCAAAGCCTTCCAGCGGCCTATGGCGGAAGGCGCGCGCCTGCTGCATGCGATTCAAGATGTCTATTTGAGCGACGCGGTAACGATTGCCTGAAGCGACTTAGACACCCAAAATCTCTAACGCCGCCGCCACTACCGCCGGCGCAATGCCAAAGCGAGCCGCCAGTTGCCCGGCCGCGTCTTTGGACAGCGCCGTATCCACTCGCTGGCCGTTGACGAATCTTTCTATATGCAGCGGCAAAGCTTGGCTGTTAAAGCGCCATAAACTGTCGTCAATCACTTTGTTTATCACCAGCTTATCGAGGAAAAGCCCGCTAGCGGGCGCATAGTCGCGGATAAGCGCTTGGCGATAGGCGCTATCGGCAATCGGCTGGTCGATGAGCGTGAAAGCGTTGCGCTGGGGGTGCGGGTCGCGCCAAATTTGATAGCGCCCATCCCCCAGCGGCTCACTGCTATATTGGAAAAAATCGCTGTCTGCCACCTGCGCGCGCTCGGCACAGATAGGCAGCACAGCATGAATTGGCAAACCGACATCAACCATGTATTTCTGCCCGTCAAGCAAAATGATGATGGCGCTGTGGCAGCCGACCGCCGCGCCCATATTATTGAGCGTCAAATAACCGGCATAACCCAGCCGCCGTAGCCAAGCAAAAAAGGCATAATTGCTCTCGTAACAGGTGCCGCCCGTGCCAGAGGCGAAGTGGCTCTGCCAGAAAGCGGCGTCAAAAAGCGCGCAGTCGGCCGCCTTCTCGTGGCGGGCGCGGCGCATAATGCGCGAGGCGCTCTCCCAAGGCACCGTGCGCGTATAAGCCGCGAGCAAGCGCCGCAGCGTAGCTAAGTCTGGGCGCGGTGCGGGCGGCAAGCCAAAATAGCGCAAGAGACGCCCGCTCAACTCCGCCGCTAACGCTTTTGTTTCTGTCATCACTTGCCCTATATGCAAATCATAAGCACAATGCAACTATCGTAACAGAATAAGTAGAACAAAGTAAATTTTGCAAGTTTTTTCGTTCGTTTCAACCCCACCCTCGGCCCCTCCCGTAGGGCAGTGTCTACGCGCCCCGAAGCTTCGGGGAGGGGAGTCTAACCTGAGGCATGTAGACATTGCCCGATGGGAGGGACTTTCCCTGCAAGCACGCCCATAGTTTTCGGGGTTTTTCTCCCCTCCCCAAAGCTTTGGGGAGGGGCCGGGGGTGGGGTTGGAACGCGGCTGTGTATTACCCACCTAAAAAGGCCGCCCTATGCGCTATGCTGAAGTCGCGCTGAATGTGCCAGTGCGCAAGACCTTCACTTATCATATCCCGGCCGAACTCGCCGGCTCTTTGCGGCCGGGCGCGCTAGTGCGGGTGCAATTTGGCGTCGCCATGCAGCCGGGCTTGCTGCTATCCCTGAAATCCGAAACCGACATCCCAAGCACCAAACCTATCATCGAAGCGCTAGACGCGCAGCCAGTCTTAGCGCCCGAGTATCTGGCTCTGGCTAAGTGGCTGAGCGAGAGCTACCTGGCGCCGATTGGCGCTTGCGTCTGGCTGCTGCTGCCGCCGGGTTTCACCGGCAAATCGGCTAAGCTCTATCGCTTCCTGCGCGATGACCTGAGCGCAGCCCAGCCGCAGCAATTGAGCCTGCCCGGCGCCGCGCCCAAAGCCGCCCCCCTGTCCCAGCGCCTGCTGCATTATCTGCGCGACAAAGGTCCCAAACGCCTGACGCAGCTCAAGAGTGCCTTCCCCAAACAGCCGCTTGAAACTGCGCTGGACAAGCTGGCGGCGGCGGATATGGTGGCGGTGGAAGCGGCGCTGGCGCCGCCGGCGGCGCGGCGCAAGACCGTCAAGCGCGTCTATGCCAAGTTCGCGCCGGCCGAGCTGACGGCCCCGACCGCGCAACTGCCCAAAACCAGCAAGCAGCGCGCTTTGCTAGAGGCGCTGGCGGCACATAGGGAAAATGGGCTGAGCATCCCAGAGGCTCTGGAACGGGCCGGCGCCAAAAGCCGCGCCCCGCTCAAGGCTTTGCTAGAGAAAGGCTGGCTCGAATTGCGCGAGCAACAGGTCTGGCGCGATTCTCTGCGCGATATGGACTTTGTGCCGAGCCAAGCGCCCAAACTGACGCCCGGCCAGCAGCGCGTCTGGCAGGCGATTCGCCCGACGCTAGCCGACGCGGCGCCAGCCCGTTTCTTGCTGCATGGCGTTACTGGCAGCGGCAAAACCGAAATTTATCTGCGCGCCATCGCCGAAACGCTAGCGCAAGGGCGCAGCGCCATCTTGCTCGTGCCAGAAATCGCCCTGACGCCGCAGACCATCCGCCGCGTCTCAGAGCGCTTCCCCGAGCAGGTGGCAATTGTGCACGGCAGCCTGCCCATGGGCGAGCGTTATGATACTTGGCAGCGAGCGCGCCAGGGCGCCGTCTCGGTGATAGTTGGCACGCGCTCGGCTTTATTCACGCCGCTGCCAAATCTGGGTTTGATTGTGCTTGACGAAGAGCATGACATCAGTTACAAGCAAGCGCCGTGGATGAGCGAGCCGCATTATCATGCCCGCGATGTCGCCGATTGGCTGACGCAGCGCGGCGGCGGCACGCTGATTCTCGGCAGCGCGACGCCCGACCTTGGCACTTGGCGGCGGGCGCGGCGCGGGCATTACCGCCGCCTGCATTTGCCCCAGCGCATTATGGGGCATCGCCAGCGCATCCAGCAGCAAGCCAAGCGCCTCGGCCGCGCCGCCCAGTATCAAGACCAAAACGCCGATGCCCTGACGATCGAATTGCCGCCGGTGACTGTCGTCGATATGCGCGCCGAACTGCGCCAGGGCAATACCAGCATGTTCAGCGCCGCTTTGCAGAGCGCCCTAAGCGCGACTTTAGAACGCGGCGAACAAGCCATGCTGCTGCTCAATCGGCGCGGGCAAGCCTCTTATGTATTTTGCCGCGATTGCGGCAGCGTCCTCGAATGCGCCCGCTGTGATAGCCCCTTGACCTATCACCGCATCGGCCAGCGGCTGCGCTGCCATCATTGCGGCGCCAGCGAACCACAGCCGCAGAGCTGCCCGGCCTGCGGCTCGGCGCGCATCCGCTATTTTGGCGCTGGCACGCAGCAGGTGGCGGAGGCTTTGCAGGCGCTTTTGCCCGCCGTGCGCAGCTTGCGCTGGGATATTGACAGCGCCAAATCGCCGCAGATGCACTTCGATATCCTCGCCCGCTTCAGCCGGCGCGAGGCGGACGCGCTTATCGGCACGCAGATGATCGCCAAAGGTTTGGATTTGCCTTTGGTTACGCTGGTTGGGGTGGTCAGCGCCGATATGGGCCTGGCTTTGCCGGATTATCGCGCGGGCGAGCGCGTCTTCCAATTGTTGACGCAAGTCGCTGGCCGGGCTGGGCGCGGCGTATTAGGCGGCCAGGTCATCTTGCAGACTTACCAACCAGAACATTATGTCATTCAAGCCGCCGCGCAGCACGATTATGTGGGTTTCGCTAGCCGCGAAAGCCGCTATCGCAAAGAGCTAGGCTACCCGCCCTACCGTCAGCTCGCCCGGATCGTCTTCAGCTATAGCGATGCGCTGCGGGCGCGGCAAGCGGCGGAAGGCGCGGCGCGGCGCCTGCGGCAAATTCTGGCGGAACGCAATATGACCGGCAGCAGCCTCATCGGGCCGGTGCCTTGCTTTTACAGCCGCATCGACCGGCGGTATCGCTGGCAGGTGCTGCTGCGCGGCCCCGAGCCGCGGGCGGCGCTGCAAGCGCTGACGCCGGAGCCGGGCTGGCAGATTGACATCGACCCAGTCGATGTGCTTTAGTTAGAGTAGCGAAGTAAGCTCGAGTTTTTGCCTTCGTTTAACCCCACCCTGCTTAGCTCCATTGAAGACAGACTGAAAAGCCGCTACAATAAAGGCTAGGTTGAGATGCGGAGCGCACTATGTGGCTTATCCAAATCTGTATCGCGTCATTCTGGTGGTATATCGGCGTTCAGCTCTTATTCCGCGAGGCGGTTGCCTGGGCGACAATCGACCATATCCCTTGGTTCCGCAAAACTTTCCGCAGCGGCGCCAGCCGCAAATGGGAGCGCTTTTGCCGCGAAGCGGGCCTGCTCTGCTTTGTGACCGGCTGCCTGCTCTTTCTCGATTTGCCCTTCGGCTTGGGCAGTTTGGGTCTCGTGCTGGCGCTGCCGCCGCTGATTTTTTTGCTATAGCCGCGCCGCCGCGCTTATGATAGACCGATGCGGAAATTCTTGAGTTTTCTCTTTGGCCTGTGCATCGGCGCGCTCATCGGCGCGCTGCTGGTCACTTTTTTTTCGCCGCTTTCGGCGGAAGAATTCCGCGAAAATTGGCAGGCGCATTATCAGCGCGCGCTGGCGGCGGGGCGGAAAGCCAGCGCCGAACGCCGCGCCGAGCTGGAAGCCGAACTCGAAGAATTGCGTGAAAAATAGCCTTGTCTATTTGAACCACACAACAGAAAGCAGCCAAATGACGGCTGAGAGAAATACAAAAGACAGCTGGCGCTTAGATTTTTGGGTTTTATTCGCGACGATTTTAGCGCCGAGCGCGGTCTTCATAGTCAGCACGGCTTTGAATGTCGCCTTGCCGGCCATCCAGCGCGATTTGCATGCGACCGGCACTGACCTCATCTGGATTATCAATGCCTATACCCTCTTGCAAGCCGCTTTCTTTTTCCTCAGCGGCACTTTGGGCGATCATTACGGGCGCAAGCGCTTTTACCTGCTGGGCATCGTTCTGTTTGCCCTGTCATCGCTTATCTGTGGCCTAGCGCGCAGCGCCGAGGTATTGATACTGGCGCGGGGGCTGCAAGGTATTGGCAGCGGCATGATAATTACTTGCAGCCTGGCAATCGTGGGCGCTTTCTTCGCGCATCATCGCCGCAGTTGGTCGATTGGCGTCTGGTCTGGCTTCACGATCCTGATGACCGGCGCCGGCCCCGTCATTGGCGGCTGGCTAGCCGAAATTGGCCTGTGGCAGTTGATTTTCTTCATCAACATCCCGCTCAGCCTCATCACAATTTTAGTGGTCATGCTGAAGGTCCCGGAAAGTTATGATGAAGACGCGCCTAAAGGGCTGGACATCTCTGGCACTGTGTTGAGTACGTTGGCGGTGCTGCTAGGCGGTCTTTTCTGCATCGAAGGCGCGCGGCGCGGCTTTGACGACCCGCTGGTGCTGCTCTTGAGCGGCGGCGCCATCGGCAGCTTAGCCCTTTTTGTTTGGGTCGAAGCGCATAGCGACCACCCGATGATGCCGCTAGATCTCTTTCGCTCCCGCACTTTTGGCGGCGCTAACACCCTGACGCTGCTCTTCTATGGCGCGACGAACACCGTGCTCTTCTTCCTGCCGCTGCGTCTCATCCAAGTGCAGAACTACAGCGAATCGGCGGTGGGTTTTGCTTTGCTGCCGCTGACGCTGCCGATGGTCTTTTTCTCTTTTGTGATGGGGCGCATCATCGACCGCTATGGGCCACGCCCGCCGCTCGTCATTGGGCCTTTGCTCACCAGCGCTTCTTGTGCGCTTTTTGCGCTGCTAGACACGCAGAGCAGCCAAGAAGCTTATTGGGGGCTGCTCTTCCCCGCTATCTGTCTCTTTGGCACGGGCATGGGCTTGACGCTAGCGCCTTTGACAACGGCGGTCATGGCATCGGTGGATGAGCATCATGCTGGCATCGCTTCGGGCTTGCATAACACTGTCTCGCGCTCGGCACAGGGTTTAGCCATCGCCATTATGGGCGGCCTCGTGGTGGTTTTGTTCAACCAATCGCTATTGAGCGCGCCGGCGGTGCTGGCCCTGCCGGCCGAAGCGCAGGACTTCCTGGCTGAGGAGGCTATCCACTTGGCTGAGACGGCTCTGCCCGCCAACGCCAGCCTAGCGCAGCAGGTGGATCTGCGGCTGGCCATCCGCGAATCCTTCGCCACAGCCATCAACGTCGTGATGTGGATTTGCGCCGGGCTCAGCCTGCTCTGCGGCCTGCTGGCTTTCTTCTTGATTGAAAGAGAGCTGCCGCCAGAATAGACGGCGACTTAGAGCACCGCGCCATAGACCGCTTCGCGGATGCCTTTGAGATAGCCGATGGCAAAAAGCCGGCCAATCGCCGAGTAGCCGGCCTCTTCGTTGTTGTCGCCGGCCATGGTTGGCACATGGTCGGGGCGCAGGACGCCGCTGAAACCGATATCGCGGTAGGCGCGCATGCAGGCTACCATGTCCGTCTGGCCGGCATCGTGGAAAGTCTCTTGAAATTTTTCTGGGCGGCCCGCCACATCCCGCATGTGCACAAAGAAAATCTTGTCGGAAAAATGTCGAATCAGCGCTGGCAGGTCCTCTGTCATCAGCGTGAAGTTGCCCTGGCAGAAGGCGATGCCGTTCATCGGGCTAGGCGCTAAATTGAGCAGGCGCTGGAAATTCTCAACGCTGCGCATGATGCGGCCCAAGCCGCGAATCGGCGACAGGGGCGGGTCGTCCGGGTGCATCGCTAGCTTGACGCCAGCCGCCTCAGCGACGGGCAGGACCCGCTCCAAGAAATAATGCAAACTCTCCCACAGTTGATTTTCGCTGACTTCGCCGTATTCGGTGAGCGGAGCGGCTTGCATTTGGCTATGGTCATAAGCGGTAACTAAAGCGCCACCGCGCCCGCGGGTTGTCGTCGAGGTGCGTAGCCAGTTCAGCACCGGCATCCATTCATAGCACCAGACGGGGATGCCCAGCCGCCCCATACTATCGAGCAGCTCGCAGACAGCGTCGATTTCCGCATCGCGGCCGGGCAAGCCCAGCTTAGCCCGCGTCAATGGCGGACGGCTTTCGATGACGGCGAGCTGAAAGCCCTGGTCGGCATAAGCGTTTTTGACGCGCAGCAGGGCGTTATAGCTCCAAGGCGCTTCGTCGGCGCGGGCTGTCTCGAAACCCAAAGCGCCGACTACATGCCGCAGGCCGCACTGGGCAACGAGGTCCCACAGTGGCGAATAGACGGGGGGCAAAAACTCAGCAATTTGAATCATCTGGCAATCTCTATCTGGCGCTCGGCGGGCAATATCAGTAAGTCTAAGTTAATTATGCAAAATATAGCGCGCCATTTTCAAGCCCACGATTGGCGATACCGCCGAAGCTTCGCGGCGCGTAGTCTCAATAGGACAAAGTGAATTTTGCAACTTTTTGCGTTTGTTTCAACCCCACCCCCGGCCCCTCCCCGAAGCTTCGGGGAGGGGAGTCTAAGCGACGAAAACTGTCGCTAGACACTGGCCGCCCGTCGCATAAACACTGCCCTACGGGAGGGACAGTCCCTCAAACTCCCATAATTTTTGGGGTTTTCTCCCCTCCCCAAAGCTTTGAGGCGCGTAGACACTGCCCTACGGGAGGGGCCGAGGGTGAGGTTGAAAATGTGGCTGTGCAGTTTTTCTGGCTTAGTTTTGTGAATTTTGCTGAGTATGATTTTGATGCGATTGCCCTGGCCACTTCCACTCTGACAGGCCGCCTGTGAAAGATGCTACAATGCAGCGCGTTGCCGGCGGCATCTTTTTTCCAGCAATTCCGTATAGACTTTAGACAGCGATTATCAAGGCTAAGCCAAAGCGAGCGGCATGCAAAGCGACCTCGAGCAAAAGCAAGAAGAAAAAACTATTCCCGCTACGAGCGCTGAGTTAAGCCGCCGCGAAGTCGAGGCGGGCCAGCGCCGCGGCGAAAGCCAGGCTTTAGAGACGCGCGTCGGGCTAAGCCAAAGCGAGGTCGAGGCGCGCCAGCGCCGCGGCGAAAGCAACGACTTCGAGGCGCGCGTCGGGCGCAGCTATTGGGATATTTTCCGCGAGAATGTGCTGAATCTCTTCAACATCGTCTTGGGCAGCCTGCTGCTTGTCGTCATCATACTGCAAGACTATGCCACCGCCATCTTCGCCGGTTTCAGCGTGGTGACGAATACCTTCTTTGGCATGCTCCAAGAGTTCAACGCCAAGCGACAACTGGATAAGCTGGCCGCCCTCGCCGAACAGACGGTGCGCTGCCGGCGGGATGGCACTTGGGTCGAGGTGCCGATGCGCGGCGTCGTCAAAGACGAGATTATCCGCATCGAACCCGGCGATCGGCTGGTGGTCGATGGCATCATCCTAGAAGCCGATTCGCTGGAAATGGACGAATCGCAGCTCACCGGCGAGTCCGATGCGATTAGCAAAGAGCGGGCTGATAAAGTTTTTTCTGGCTCTTTTTGCATCGCTGGCACCGGCATCATGCGCGCGACCGGCGTCGGCGCTGAGAGCCAGATTAACCGCCTCGCCGTCATCGCCAAGCAATACAAAATCGTCAAGACACCGACGCAGGTCAAAATCGATATCACCGTCGAAGTCGCCGTGCTGATTATGGCGATTTTTGTGCCGCTGATTTTTATCGCCGGCTTTCACCTCAATTATGATTTTCTCGAGATTGTGCGCAATGCCGTCGTCTTCACCACCAGCCTGGTGCCGCAAGGTTTGGTGCTGGTGGCAATCCTGTCTTTGACGATTGGCGCGGTCAAAATTAGCATGCAGCAAACGCTCATCCAGCGCGTGAACGCGGTGGAATCGCTGGCGAACGCGACTGTGCTTTGCTTCGATAAGACTGGCACCTTGACGCAAAACAAGCTAGCCGTGCGCGAAGTCATCAACATTGGCGAGCGGGACAGCGCCGACATCCAGCAGGATTTGCGTATCTTCCTCAAGAATCTGGCGCATCTGAATAATACCGCCAAAGCCATCGAGCGCCACATCGACGCACTTGGCATTGACGCGCCTTACCCGGCGAAGATAAAAGAAATCCCTTTCACTTCGGGGCGGAAATGGGCAGCGGTCTGCCTGGCAGAGCGGACGCTGCTTTTAGGCGCGCCCGAGCGCCTGCTGCCGCCAACGCACCCTTGGTATCAGGCTGCGCAGTCCCTAGCCCGCGATGGCTTGCGCCTGCTGGCTTTTGCCCAGCTGCCGGCCGAGCCAGGGCCCGACGCGGCCGATATCGCCCAGTCGGCTCAGCCGCTAGCCCTGATTGTGATGAGCGACCAGATTCGCGACGATATTCAAGCGACGCTGGCTGACTTCCGTGCCGAAGGGCTGACGCTCAAAGTCATCTCTGGCGACAACCTCGAAACTGTGCGGGCTATCGCCGAGCAGGCGGGCATGAATGTGGGCAAGCAGGCTTATACTGGCCGCGAGCTGGAGCAAATGGGGCCGGGCGCTTTTGCCACTGCGGTGCAAGAGAGCCATGTTTTCGCGCGCATCGAGCCAAGCACCAAGCAGCGCATTGTCGAAGCACTGCGTGTCCAAGGCGAATATGTCGCTATGGTTGGCGATGGCGTCAACGATGTACCGGCACTCAAAGCGGCAAATTTAGCCATCGTTATGAATGATGGCACGCAAATCAGCAAAGATGTCGCCGATATCGTGCTGCTGAACAATGCGATGTCCACCTTGCCGCGCGCTTTTGGCGAGGGCAAAGCGACGACGCAGACCATCTTTGGCACGATGAAAATGTTTCTCGTGCGCAATTTTTATACCGTCGCGCTCTTCACCTGCATCGCTTTTATGGCTCTGCCTTTCCCCATCACGCCGGTGCAGATTAGCTGGGCGACCTTTGGCACGGTCAATCTGCCCGCCACCTTCATCGCGTTTGGCTGGCTGCGCCCCAAATTTATGGCGCAGTTCCGCCGCGATGTGCTGGATTATATTTTCACGCTGGGTTTCATCGGCGCGGCGGTGATGACGCTGCTTTATATCATCGCTTATTTTGGCAGCGGCGGCGACTTGATGCTGACGCGCTCTTGTATCACGGTGATGGCGGCGCTCTATGGCATGCTCATTACCTGGAATGTGCAGGGCGTCGATTTGTATGAGCCGGAGAGCTTTTTGCGGCAGTGGCGGCTTGTCTTGCTGAGCAGCCTGTTGACGGCGCTGACGATTTTGGCGATGTACCTGGCGCCGGCGCTCTTCGAGTTCAAACCGCCACTCTGGGATGGCGGCGCGGGCAGTTGGATGATAGTGGCGATTGCGGCGCTCTTTGCCTTGACGATAGCGCTGGTGGCGCATGGCATGAAGTATCGCTATCTGCTGCAACGCTTCTGGGACTTGCTCGCGCCTGACCGGGAGTAGCGGGGCTTGCGCCTGAAAAAATGAACCACAAAGACACAAAGGACACAAAGATATTTTATGCAATCAGGCAGCGCAGATTTCTCAGCAAGCTCAAATTTTTGTTGCGACTAGGAGAATAGGAAATTAGGCACAGAGACACAGAGATTTTTCCTTTGTGTTCTTTGTGTTCTTTGTGGTTAAAAGAAAATTGCCACAAAGACACAGAAGTAGGACAGCTAAAATAATGCACAATACGATATAACTTTTTCTCTGTGCCTCTGTGGCTAAATTTCTGTTCCCCCAATCGCAATATTAACTTGGACTTACTGAGGAATTAGACTGCTTGCTGGCTTTGTCAGATTCTCATTATTTTATGTGTTTTATTTCTGATAGGCCTCAGCTCAGGAAACCCCGCCCGCCAGTCAGACCACTCCAGATTGCCCTTAAAAAATATCGGCACATCTTGCGCGTCCAGCAACTCAATCAGCCGCGCTGTCCAAGCCCGCTCGGGCTGGAAAATTCGCCACCCATTCGACGCCGCGCCGATGATAGCCCACTCAAAAGGCAGCGCCTCGCCCGCTGCCAGCCAGGCTTCAAAAACAGGCGCCACATCAAACCATAGCGGCTCGATGCTCATAAAGCGCACGCTAGCCTCAATCCCCCGCATGTGGCGCAGATAAGCCCGCAGCGCCCGCGCGCCGCCTGTCGCGCTCAATAGATGCCCGGCCGGCAAACTCACCCCCACCCAGACATTCTCGGGATAGGGATTAAACTGCGGCAGCCGAATCGGGAACTTGCTGAGCGTCTGAAAAATATGCCAGTCGGCCTTGGTCATCACTTCTAGCACCTGGCGAATCTGCATAAATCTGCCATGCTGCCGACAAAGACGCCGGCTGGCTCTTTCACTTTGAGCGGCGCGCGCAGGCTGTGGGGCCGCCAGTAATGCTCTTCAAAGCCCTGTGGATAGGCGCGGGTAAAGCGCTCGGCGATGGTCTTGGCATAGCATTCGGTGATGGAGCCATCGGGCGTCTGCCAAGTGCAGCCGTGCTTGCAGCCGCCGGTCGGATTCCAGGTGTAACCGCTGCGCGCGTAGCCGTTTTGCCGTATGCGCGTCCATTCGATGCCTTTGGGTGGTTTCTGCTTGTTCATTATGTCCCCCTCCACAAAAAAACCAGCGCCGCCGCTTAAACATAGCACAGGTGTTCAAATATGGCAAATAGCATTTTGGGGAATTTAGGGCAATCTCCTCAAAATCATAATCAGCAAAATTCACAGAAATAAGCCAGAAAAACTACGCAGCCACATTTTCAACCCCACCCCCAGCCCCTCCCCGAAGCTTCGGGGAGGGGAGAAAACCCCTGAAAATTATGGGATGTTTGAGGGAAAGCCCCTCCCGTAAGGCAGTGTTTATACGACCAGCGGCCAGTGTCTAGTGTCTAGCGACCAGTTTTTGTCGCTTAGACTCCCCTCCCCCAAAGCTTTGGGGAGGGGCCGGGGGTGGGGTTGAAACAAACGCAAAAACTTGCAAAATTTAGTTGGTTCTACTTCTGTCCCTCTATGGCTAATTTTCTGGTGAGGCGCGCAAGCGCCGCCCACGCCACCAGTCCACCAGCCAGACCAGCGCCAGCGCCGAAAAGACAAAAAGCAGCGGATCCGTCGGCGAGCGGTAACGCGTCGACGGGTGGAAGAGCAGATACATCACCGTCTGGCTCACTTGCACAAAGACCAGCAGGCTGGTTTCGCGCCAAGCGCGCCGCGTCAGCCAGGCACCGGCAAATGCCAGCAACCACAAACCGCCAAAATACAGCGCATGCACCCGCCCGCCGATACCAAAGAGGCTGTCTTCTGCATAAGCGGCGTTGGCGCTGGTAACGCCTACATGCGAGCCAGCGCCGCGTATAACTTCGACCGTGCCATCAGCTTTGCCTACCAGGCGCTCGCCTCTGCGCAGATTCTTCGAGGGGCGGATTTCCGCGCTCCAATAAACCTGAAACTTGAGCCAGAGCAGCTCGGAGATGGCGGCGGGATTCTCGCGCAGATAGCGCCAGCCGGCCGCCGCCAGCGCATTGTTACGCCGCAGCGGCTCGGTTTTGGGCGGCGCGTCTTCTAAAGCGGGTAGCCATTGCGCGTCATAACCCAAGCGGAAGACGGCCGCCGTCCAGCGATTGTTGCCTTGATAGAGATTGCCGCCGCCATTCAGCGCGATTGGCACAAAGCCGCCATAGATGCTGTAGCCGCGCCAGAGCCAGGGCAGCAATACCAGCACGCTCATCAAGGCGACGGGCAGCAGGCGCAGCAGCGTCTGCCGCCAGCTGAGTCGAAATAAAAACCAGAGTGCGGCTAACAGAGCCAGCGGCGGCAGCAAAGCCCGCGCCAAAGCCGAGATGCCCAGCGCAGCGCCAGCCGCCAGCGCGATAAGCAGCGTATAGCGGTCATAGACCGGCCGCGCCCGCAGCGCAATCAGCAGCCAGACAAAGAGGTGCAGCAAAAAAATCCAGAGCGCCGTGTCGTTGAGCGTCAGACTCTGGAAGATGAGATAAGGGTAGAGGGCAAAAAACAGACCCGCCAGCGCGCCAATCCAGTCGCCACGGCGCGGGAAAAGCCGCCGGCAAATGGCATAGAGCAGCGACAGCGACAGCGCGTCAAACAGGCTATGCGCCAGTATCACCGCCAGGCAAGACCGCCCGAATAGACGGTAGACTAGAGCCAGAACATAGCTGTAGAGCGGCGGCAAGCCCGCGTCTGGCTGGCCGCTGACGCGGCCATATTCGCCCGTCGCCAGCAGATTCTGGGCGTATTCGTCGTAAGCGACCGAGCCATGGATCTCGCCGGCGGCATCGCAAAAATCAAAATGCTGCGGCAAGGCGAAAAAAAGAAACAGCCGCACCAGCACGGCGATGCCAATGACGAGCGGCAGTTTCCACCGCGTCAGCCGAGCGGTCATCTTTCCCAGGCTCCGCCCGCTCTTGTCGATTTTTGGCTAATAGCGCGCGCCAATAGCCTCGATGTCGTCCATCAGTTGATTGAACTGCTCGAGGTTCAGTTGCTGCCTGGCATCGGACATAGCCACATCAGGTTTGGGATGCACTTCGACCATCAAGCCGTCCGCGCCGCTGACGCGAGCCACCCGCCCGAGCGGATTGGCAATATCGCGCCTGCCCGCCGAATGCGAAATATCGACGATGACGGGCAGATGCGTCTCTTGCTTGAGCAGCGGCACGGCGCTGATGTCCAGCGTATTGCGCGTCCATTCGCTGAAAGTGCGGATGCCGCGTTCCATCAAGATGACCTGCTCGTTGCCGCTAGCCATGATATATTCGGCGGCATAGATGAACTCTTTCAAAGTGGCGCCGAAGCCGCGCTTGAGCAAGACAGGTTTGCTCTGTTTGCCTAAGGCGCGCAATAAAAAGCTGTTCTGCATATTGCGCGCGCCCACCCAAAAAGCGTCCACATATTCGTCCATCATCGGAATCAACGACATATCCAGCACTTCGCTGATGACCACCAAATCGTATTTATTGGCGACCCGCCGCGCGATTTTCAAGCCCTCTTCGCCCATGCCTTGAAAATCATAGGGTGAAGTGCGTGGTTTATAACCCATACCGCGGATCATCTTCACGCCGCGCTCGGCTAAGACAGCGCCAACCGCGTCCATCTGCGCATAGCTTTCTACCGCGCAGGGGCCGGCGATAATCTCAAAGGTCTCGTTGCCTAGGCACAGGCCATTGCTGAACTCGATAATCGTATGCTGGTCGGGGCGCTTGCGCTGCACCAAGATTTTCTGCCGCGCGTCCTGCTCTTCCAGGTTCAAGGTGGCGCGGAATACCTCGCTGAAGAGCTTATTGATGGTCTCGTTGCTAAAAGGCCCTTGATTGGCATATTGGAGCGCGGTCAGCATTTCGGCTTCGCGTTGGGGGTCATAAAATCCGCTGCCCATGCGCTGCTGGACTTTGCCGATTTCCAGCGCGATTTCGGCACGTTTATTGAGCAATTCCAGGATTTGCAGATTGATCGGGTCAATCTCTGCTCGCAGCTCCTGTAGACGACTTGTAGATGACACGGTTCTCGTACTCCCGCTAATCATTCAAAACTAGGTGAAAGGTATTATACACTGCTCTTGGCAAAAGGCATGGTCGGATTTTGCGCGCAGCGCAGTTGTTTTTGCTTTGCCACATAGCTGAGTAAGCCCAAATTAATTATGCACTATTTTCAAGCCCACCCCCGGCCCCTCCCGTAGGGCAGTGTTTATGTGACCGGCGGCCAGTGTCTAGCGACCAGTTTTTGTCGCTTAGACTCCCCTCCCCGAAGCTTCGGGGAGGGGCCGGGGGTGGGCTTGAAATGAACGTAAAAACCTGCAAAATTTACTTTGTTCTACTCAGGCGCTTGATTTTTTCCAAAAGGTGCCAGCATGCCGCAATTCATTCACGGTCTCGAGTTAGCCCGCGCCCTGCATCAAGAGGCGCTGCGGCCGATTCTCGTGCGGCGCTATCCCCGCCTGCGCTACAGCGCCGCCCTCATCGGCAGCGGCTCAGAGGTCTTGGGTTACGATGACGCGATGTCCACCGATCACCATTGGGGGCCACGGTTGCTGCTCTTTTTGTCCGAGCGCGATTATAAAGCCTGCGCCGCGCCACTCGCGCAGGCGCTTGGGCAAGAGCTACCGTATACCTTTATGGACTACCCGACAAATTTTAGCGCGCCAAAAACAGGTGGTGGCGATCAAGGCACCCATCTCTTAGAGCCAATCGACACGGGCCCAATCAACCACCGCATCGAGATTTTTACATTGGACGGTTTCATGCGCGCCTACTTGGGCATCGGCCTGGATACTGAGCTGACGGCGACCGATTGGCTCAGCCTGCCGCAGCAGAAGCTGCTGGGTTTCACCAGCGGCGCTGTCTTTCATGATGAGCTGGCTTTGCAAGCCATCCGCGCTCGCTTGCGCTTCTATCCAGACGCTGTTTGGCGTTATCTGCTGCTCTGCGGCTGGCAGCGCATCGGCCAGGACGAGCATCTAGCGCCGCGGGCGGGCTTTGTCGGCGATGAATTAGGCGCAGCCCTCATCGCCGGCCGTTTAGTCCGCTCTATCATGCAGCTATGCTTCCTGATGGAGCGGCGCTACGCGCCCTATCCCAAGTGGTTTGGCACCGCCTTTGCCGAGCTTGACTGCGCCAGCGAACTCAGCCCGATTCTGCGGGCGATTCAAAGCGCTGGCGACTTCCGTGACCGGGAGCGCCATCTCTGCGCGGCTTACGCGCTGCTCAATCGCAGGCACAATGCCTTGCAGCTGACGCCGGAAATCGCGCCGGCGGTCGCGCCCTTTCACGAACGCGGCTTCTTGGTCAGCAATGCCTGGCGCTATTGCGAGGCTCTAGCCGACAGCATCACCGACAAAGCCGTGAAGCAAATCGCCGCTAAATGGCTGATAGGCAGCATCGATCAGTTTAGCGACAATACGGACTTGCGCGAGGCGGCGCGCCAGGACATCGCCCGCCTCTACGGCGGCTAAGCGGCCGCGCCGCGAGCTTCTTCCCGCGCCGCCACAAAAGCCGCCACCGCCCGCTCTATATCGGCCGCCGTCGTGCGCCAAGAACAGACGCTAATCCGTATCACGGCTTCGCCCTGCCATTGCGACGCGCCGCACCAGCATTCGCCGCTAGCCTGCAGCGCGGCCAGCGTACGCGGCGTCAATTCTGCATCCGCGCAAGCCACCAGCGCTTGATTGAAGACCACATCGTTCAAAATGCGGAAATCGCGCTCCGCGAGTTCGCTAGCGAATTGCCGCGTCCGCTGGCATAACTGGGCGACGAGTTGGTCAAGTCCCGCGCGGCCCAGCGATTTGAGCGCCGCCCACAGCTCAACGCCGCGGGCCCGCCGCGACATCTCGGGCGTGTAGAGCATGCCATCGCGCTGCGCGCCAAAGTGGATATAGGCGTCGCTGGCTTGCAAAGCCGCCACCAGCGCGCTCCGTTCGCGGCAAAGCACAATGCCGCAGTCATAAGCGCTATTCAATGTTTTGTGCGCGTCGACAGCCCAGGAATCCGCCAGCTCAATGCCCGCGGTCAGAGCGGCGGTGGCGGCGCAAGCTCGCGCCCATAAACCAAAAGCGCCATCGATATGCACCCAGGCGCCCGCCGCCCGCGCTGCCTGGAAGAGCGGCAAGAAGGGGTCAAAAGCGCCGCTGTTGACATTGCCCGCTTGCAGAATGAGCAGGGTGCTGGCGTCCAGCGGCGGCAGGCGCTGAGGGTAGAAGCGCCCCTGCGCATCGGCCGGTACCACTTCGATTTGGGCTGCGCCCAGGCCGAGGATAGCTAATGCCTTGCGCACAGTCGCATGGGCGGCGCTGGATAGCACGATGCGCAGCGGCGGCGCGCCAAAGAGGCCGCGCTGGCTCACCTGCCAGCCTTGACGCCGCAACAGCGTATTCCTGCCCGCCAGCAGGCCGCAGAGATTGGCGACGGAGCTGCCGCTGACGAAACCGGCCGCGCTACCCGCCGGCAAGCCAAATAAATCGACCAGCCAGCGCTCGCAGACCGTTTCCAGTTTAGCCGCGATGGGCGACATGACTTGCAAAGCGGCATTCTGGTCCCAGGCATCCGCCAGCAGCCGCGCCGCCAGCGCCGCCGGCAAGACGCCGCCATTGACAAAGCCGAAGTAGCGTCCGCCGCCTTGCGCGGTCGTCGCCGGCGAACCTAGCGTGTGCAATTGCCGCAAGACGGCGGCTGCCGCCAGCGGCTCGGCCGGCAGCGGCTCGTCAAAGGCTTCAAGCGCGACCAGGTCGGCCGGGACTGGGAAGACAGGCCGCTCGCCCACGCCAGCCAGATAGTCACAGGCATAATCCAGCACTTGCCGGTATAAAGCCCCGTCTTTCTGCTCGGCCGCGAGCGTCGCCCCCAATGCGCCTGCAGTATGTGTCATATCGTCTCCTTTTTACTTTGCAGAAACTTAGCAGGTTTTAGCATTTTCTCAAGCGCCCGCGGCGCAAACTGTAATATCATCGAAATAGAATTATGGCAAAAGCTGTTTTATAATACAGGTAACAGAGATATATGGAGATTTTTGGCGCATGGATACAAAACAGAAACCTTCCTTGTGGCTCGGCGGGCTGATTGGCGGCTTTTTGACCTTGCCGCTGATGGCTTTGCTCTTTTTGGCAGACCAGTTAGCCGGCCTGCCATTTATCCCGTTTGATGTTTTTGACTTCGTTTCGCGGCAGCTGCCCGGCCCCTTTCTGACCTTCGGCATCGACACGATGGTGGACATCATCATCACCTTCAATCTAGGCGAAACTTCGACCGCGGCTAAGACGGCGGAACAACTGATGGGCTTAGGCGCGTTCTTGCTTATGGGCATCGTCGGCACCGCTTTGGTCTATGGCCTGCTCAACCGCAGCAAGACCTCAGCCGATAATTTAATCGCTGGCTTGGTGCTGGGTTTAGGCTTGGGCGTCGTCATGATGCTGGTTTCGGTGCAGGTTAATTTGACCGCCACCGCCGCCGAAGGCTTGCAGGTTATCTGGGTGATTGTCGTTTTTGCGACCTGGGGCTTGCTGGCAAACTGGATTTACAATGACCTGGCGCATAGCGAAGCCAAAACCAAGATTGACGAAGAGACCGGCGAGACCATCGAAATCGAGGCGCTGGATCGGCGGCAATTCATGCTGCGTATCGGCGGCGCTAGCGCTGTTCTGACGATTGTCGGCGCTGGTCTGGGCGCATTGATGAGCGGCCGGCCCGGCGAAGGCAGCGTCGTCGCAGAGATTCCCGAAGGCGCTGCGACTGATGGCGCTGGCAATGTCTTGCCAAATGTTGCTGACCCCATGCAGCCAGCGCCCGGCACCCGCCCCGAATATACCCCGCTGGACAAGCACTACCGCATCGACATCAGCTCGCGCCCGCCTGTCATCGATTCTAACGAGTGGCGGCTCGAGGTGAGCGGACTGGTCGATAACCCAGTCAACCTATCGCTGCAAGAGCTTTACGACAAGTTCGAGCGCGTCGAGCGCTATGTCACCCTGTCTTGCATCAGCAACCGCATCGGCGGCACGCTCATTAGCACGACGAAGTGGTCGGGCTTCCGCGCGCAAGACTTCCTCGAGCTGGTGCAGCCACAGGAAAGCGCTGTGGCGCTGAAAATCACCGGCGCTGACAATTTTGATGAGTTCGTCATGCTCGATTTGCTGCGCGCCGACGACCGCATCATGTTCGCCTACGAGTGGGATAACCAGCCTTTGAAGCAGAAGCATGGCTTCCCGCTGCGCATCTACATCCCCGACCACTATGGCATGAAGCAGCCTAAGTGGATCAAAAGCATCGAATTCGTCGATGACTGGGCTGAAGGCTACTGGGTGCGGCGCGGCTGGAGCAAAGAGGCGCTAGTGAATACCACTTCGGTTGTGGACACCATCGCCACCGATTCCATCTTAAAAGACGCTGAGGGCTATGTAGTGCCGATTGGCGGCATCGCCTATGCCGGCGCCAAGCAGATTAGCCGCGTAGAAGTCAGCGTCAATGGTGGCGACTGGCAAGAGGCGCAACTGCGGCAGCCGCTCTCGGAATTGACCTGGGTGCTTTGGCGCTATGACTGGCGCTTCCAAGAAGGCGAGTATCGCTTCGAGGTGCGGACTTATGATGGCGCGGGCAATTTGCAGAGCCTCGAGAGCCGCGGCACGCGGCCCGATGGCGCGACGGGCGTGCATTCGCGCAAGGCTTCTATGCCTACCCAAGCCGACCTGGACAATCCGCCCGCCCCAGCCGAAACTGACGAAGAAGCTAGCGGCTAAGGATTTACACATATTAGCCACAGAGACACAGAGGCGCAGAGGATTTAGAAGGCTTTGCGTCCTTTGTGTCTTTGTGGTTAAAAATCCCGCTCCTCAGGGCAATCGCATCAAATTGCGATAAGATTAACTCCACGATTGGCGCGCTCTCCCCGAAGCTTCGGGTCGCGTAGACACTGACCTACGGGAGGGACTTTCCCTCACGCACCCCCCACAGTTTCCGGGGTTTTCTCCCCGCCCCAAAGCTTTGGGGCGCATAGACACTGCCCTACGGGAGGGGCCGGGGGTGGGCTTGAAAACGCTTTTGCGCCCTTTATATCTTTGTGCTTGAAACGCTTTCCCCACACAACAATCTCCACTTTGCCAACGCGCTAAAAAATCGCTATACTCCACTTGCTATACTTGCAAAACACTTTGCTCAGATTGGAAAGGTCAAGAAAATGTTCAAAAAACAACTTACCCTCTTGCTCACGCTCATTATGCTGCTGGCGCTGGGCGCGGGCGTGCAAGCCCAAGACAGCATGGAGACTTATGTGCTGGGCGTCGCCATGCCCTTCACCAGCTCCAATGCCGTCTATGCCGAAGACTTCACCCGCGGTGTCGAACTTGCCGTCAGCCAAGTCAATGCCGAGCTCGAAGCGGCTGGCTCCGCCGTCCGCTTTGAAGTCGCCAGCGCCGATACCGAAGGCACGCCCGAAGGCGCCGCCCGCGCCTTGCAGACCATCGTGCAGACCACCGGCGCTCAAGTTGTCGTCGGCCCCTTAAGCACCAGCGAGGTCCTCGGCGCTAAGCAATTCGCCGACGAAAATGGCGTCATCTTGGTTGCGCCCGCTTCCAGCGGCGCGGCCGCCTCTATCCCCGGCGACAACATCTTCCGCGTCATCTTCCCGCCCGATACCTTCGCCTCCAAAGCCTATGCCACGCTAGCCTTGCAGCGCGGACATTCCAATATGGTCATCCTCAACCGCGATGACCCCTTTGGCAATGGCATGGTCGAGCATTTCAGCAAGAATTATCACGCGGGCGGCGGCGGCGAAGTCGTCAACTTCGCGTATGCGCCAGAATCGCAGGACCTCAGCAGCGAGGTCGCGGCTGTCAGCGCAGCGATTGCCAGCTTGGGCGAAGACACCGGTTTCTTCTGCGTCTGCTTCTTGACCGAAGGGCAGGCTTTCCTGCAATCGGCGCAGATTGACCCCATCCTGACTTCGACGCTCTGGATGGGCAACGAAGCCCTGGGTTCGCCGGTGCTGTTAGAAGACCCCGGCCACGCGCAGGCTTTAGCCAACGCCCGGTTCATCATCGTTACCGCGTCTAGCGAAGCCACGCCCTTGACGCAAATTTTCAACGACGACTTCATGGCTATGTTCGATAAAGAGCCAGGTCCCTTCACCAATTACGCCTTTGACGCAGCCAATATCGCTATGCTCAGCATGCTGGCGGTCGGCAACGATGGCATGGCGGTCAAGTCCATGCTGCCCTTCATCGCCAATCACTATATCGGCACTGCCGTGCAAGCCTTCCTCGACGAAAATGGCGACCAAGCGCTGGCTAGCTATAGCTTGCGCATGGTGAGCCCTGATGGCAGCGAGTTTGAGATTGTCGGCGCTTACAACGGCAATACCGATACCATCACAGGGGCGCACGGTCACCAGGCAGCGGGATGAACGACGAATAGCTGCGGCTGCCTTAGTCCAGCCCGCCTCAAGAGAGCTTTGGGGCGGGCTAGACTCCCCTCCCGTAGGGCAGTGTCTACGCGCCCCAAAGCTTTGGGGAGGGAGAAAACCCGCTAAAACTATAGGCGTGCTTGAGGGAAAGTCCCTTCCGTAGGTCAGTGTCTATGCGACCCGAAGCTTCGGGGAGGGATTTAGGATGGGGTTGAAACGAAGGCATAAGACTTGCAAAATTTAGTTTGTCCTACTGAGGCGTCGCTATGCCCTCCGCCCTGCTCACCACCTCGCTTGTAAATACGCTGCAAATCGGCAGCCTCTACGCGCTGATGGCCCTGGGCATCACGCTGACTTTCAGCGTCGTCAAGCTGCCGAATTTCGCCCATGCCGAGTACATCACCGCCGGCGCTTATGCCGCGCTGATTGCCTCGCATGCCGGCCTCACGCAGCCGCTAGCCATTATGGCCGTCGCCTTTCTGGTAGGCGCGCTGGTCGCCTGGCTCAGCCATCGCGCCGTCTTCAAGCCGCTGGAAAGTCAAAAAGTTACGCTCTATACCTTGATTCTGGCTTCTTTCGCCGTCGGTTTGATCATCCGCTACATCCTCTTTATGCTCGCCGACCAGTTCAACCTCTTCAACGCGCGCATCCGTATCCCGCTAGAAGTCCTCTTCCGCGATGGCTTTTTGATTTTGACGAACTTTTTTGTCTGGGTGGTGCCAACTAGCATCATCCTGGTGCTTCTGCTGACGCTGCTGCTGCACTATACGGCGCTGGGGCGGGAGATGCGGGCTTTGGCGAACAACCCGCATTTAGCCCGCGTCATCGGCATCCCGGTCGAGCGCGTCAAAGACCATACCTGGCTGCTGGTCGGCGGTTTGGCGGGCGTCGCCGGCGCGATGTGGGGCTTGAATCCGGGCGTCAGCCCTTTAATGGGCTGGCTGGCGATTCTGTCGGCTTTTGCCGCTTCGATCCTGGGCGGGCTTTCCAGCTTCTCTGGCACCATCCTCGGCGCTTATGTGGTCGCCTTCTCGGAAAATACGGTCATGCAATTTCTCAATTTTTATTTTGGCGTCGACCTGTCTTTTAAGCCCGCTATCCCCTTCTTCATCATCATCGCCGTCCTGCTCATCCGGCCGCAAGGTTTCACCGAGCTATTCAAGCGCGGCGGAGATTTGCAGCGATGATGAATTTTGACCTCGGCGCGACGCTCATCGCCATCCTGACGCTCTTTGGCATCTATGCCCTCTTCGCCATCAGCCTGAATATCGAATATGGCATAGCCGGTTTGCCCAATTTTGGGCAGGCGCTTTTTGTGTCGATTGGCGCTTATGCCGCCGGCATCACCTATACGCGCCTGCTGCCGCTACTGGCCGGACTGCCAGCGGTGCATCCCTGCGGCTCGACGATGGGCCAGGCGCTGCAACTGCGCTCCGAGATTATGGCGACGCAGCCCCTGGCCGGCTTTCTCAACCTGGGGCTGACCTTCCTGCTGGCGGGCATTGTCGCCGGTGCGGTCGGCTTCGCCGTCTCTTATATCACCCTGCGCCTGAAAGAAGAGTGGTTCTTGGCGCTGGTCTTGCTGGTCGGCGGCGAGACGGCGCGCATCGTCGTGCGCGGCCTCGAAGGCATCACCTGCTCGCACAATGGCATCTCTGGCGTCGCGCAGCCCTTCTATTTTATCGGCGACGCCCGCAGCAGCTCGCTACTTTTCATGCTGCTGACCGTGGCTCTGGCTCTGCTCGCCTACCTCTATAGCCAACGCCTCACGCATTCGCCGTATGGGCGCATGCTCAAGGCTCTGCGCGAGAATGAAGCGGTAACGCGGGGACTGGGCAAAAATATCGCCCTAGCCCGAGCTCAGATTATGCTCATCGGCTCGGTCATCGCCGCTATCGGCGGCGTGCTGTTCGCTTTGAACACCGGCTTCGTCAATGCCAACGACTATGTCGTTACGCTGACGCTGGATATATGGGTGATGGTGGTTCTGGGCGGCTTGGGCAACAATCGCGGCGCTTTGCTGGGCGCGGCTTTAATCGCCATCCTAGACCGCTTCACCCAAGTCGCGGCGATTGGCTTGAATATGAGCGGCTCGCCCATCGAGTTTAATTATGTGCGCTTCATCGCCTACGGCATCATCCTGCTGCTGATGCTGCGCTATCGGCCGCAGGGCTTGCTGCCAGAATCGCGCTGGACGACCAACGCCCATACGGTCTTGCGCCGCTTGCTGCAAGCGCCGGCCGGGAAGTGAGACGCCCATGCCCCTGCTCGAATTGAAGAACCTGCGCAAAGATTATGGCGGCTTGCGGGCGGTGGACGATGTCTCGCTGGATGTGGCGGAAGGCGCGATTGTTGGTTTAATCGGGCCCAATGGCTCGGGCAAAAGCACCTTGCTCAATCTGATTGCCGGCAGCGTCCGCCCTAGCGCCGGGACCGTGCGCTTCGCTGGCGCCGACATCAGCGGTTTGCCCGCCGACGCCGTCTATAACCAGGGCATCGCCCGCGGCTATCAAGAGCCGGCGCTCTATTTTAAGATGACGGCGCTGGACAATGCCCTGCTGCCCATCAAAGGGCAGCGTGGCGAAAGCCCCTGGTACGCGCCTTGGCGCCGTTATTGGCAGCGGGAAGAGGCGGCCCACGCGGCGACAGCCCGCGACATCTTGGAACAGGTACAGCTCTTGGGGCATTATGACAGCCTGGCCGCTGATCTCTCGGGCGGGCAGATGAAATTGCTGGAAATCGCCCGCGCCTTGATGAGCCAGCCCAAGCTGCTGCTGCTGGACGAGCCGACGGCGGGCGTCGCGCCTAAGCTGGCTTATGAAATTTTTGAGCATATCGCCCGCCTGCGCGCCGATTATGGCATCACCTTCTTGATTGTGGAGCATCGGCTGGAGATTCTTTTTGATTTTGTGGATAGCGTCTATGTGATGCACCTGGGCAAGCTGCTGGCTCAAGGCAGCGCCGCCGAAATCGCCCAGCATGCCACCGTGCGCGAAGTCTACTTTGGGCAGTAGGTTATAGGCGGAGTCGCGTGGAATATAGGGAAAATTAGCCACAGAGGCACAGAGGTAAAACAAAGTTAATAATGCAAATCAACCCCTCCCCAAAGCTTTGGAGAGGGGAGGAAAACCCCGAAAACTGTGGGAGCTTGCAGGAAAGCCCCTCCCATCGGGCAATGTCTACAGTCCCCCAGGTTAGACTCCCCTCCCCGAAGCTTCGGGGCGCGTAGACAATGCCCTACGGGAGGGGCCGGGGCTGGGGTTGAAAATTGTGCATAATTAACTTGGACTTACTTTTGTGGCTAATTTTTTGTTTGTCTACTCGAACTGACTAAGGACTTAGACAACAATGCTACACATACAAGCGCTGAGCGCCGGCTACGGCAAGCTAGAAATCCTGCAAGACCTTAGCCTGACCTTCCGCCAGGGCCAATTCACCGCTTTGCTAGGCCCCAACGGCTCAGGCAAAAGCACCCTGCTCAAATCCATCATGGGCGCGGCGGCGATTTTTCGCGGCTCCATCCAATTGCAGGGGCAGGAGCTTATCGGCCGGCGCACCGAAACCATCGCCCGCTTGGGCATCGCTTATGTGCCGCAGCGCGAGAATGTCTTCAGCGACTTGACAGTGCTAGAGAACTTGCAGCTGGGCTGCCGCTTGCTGCCCCGCGCCGAGCGGCCCGAGGCTCTCGCGGAAATCTTGCGCTCTTTCCCGATTTTGGGCCGCCGCCAAAGCCAAAAAGCCGGCTTGCTCAGCGGCGGCGAACACCAGATGCTAGCCATCGCGCTAGCCTGGCTCAGCCGGCCGGACATCATGCTGCTGGACGAGCCGAGCGCCGGCTTGGCGCCCGCAGTGGCCGGCGATGTCTTCCGCAGCTTGCAAGATTTGCGCCAGCAGGGCATCACGCTGGTCGTCGTCGAGCAGAACGCGCGCCGCGCCCTGCAATACTGCGATTACGCTTTTGTCCTGCGCGAGGGACGGCTAGCCTTCCAAGGCAGCGCCGAAGCCTGCCTCAATGACGAAGAGACCATCAAAGGCTATCTCGGCGTGCATTAAAGGCGCAAGTCTTCCAGCGCCGTCCGCAGCTGCCCGCTTATGCGCGTCGGCCGCCGCGTTTCCCGATCCACAAAGACATGCACAAAATAGCCTACCGCCGCCGGCTCTGCTTCGCCGTCTTGGAAGATGCCCACCTCGTAGCGCACGCTGGAATTGCCCAGCGCCGCCACGCGCAGGCAGGCATCCACCACTTGCGGGAAGTGAATCGGCTTGAGGAACTGGCAATGCGTCTCCACCGCGAAGCCGACAGCGGCGCCAGCCCGGTAATCCAGCCCGCCCGCCGCCATCAAATAGCCATTGATGACCGTATCAAAGAATTCGTAATAAATGACATTGTTGATATGGTGATAGACGTCGTTATCGCGCCAGCGGGTGGGGATTTTCTGGCAATGCTTATAATGCGCGCGCCGTTCCAGTTTCGCCGCCACCGCCAAGCTCCTCAGTCCTCTTCTTTCAATTCCAGAGCCAGCGAATTGATGCAATAGCGCAGGCCGGTTTTATCGCGGGGACCATCGTCGAAGACATGCCCCAGATGCGAATCGCAGCGGTTGCAGATGGCTTCCACGCGGCGCATGCCGCGGCTGCGGTCTTCGCGCAAGCCGATATTGCCGGCTTCAATCACATCCCAAAAGCTGGGCCAGCCGCTGAAAGAATTGTACTTGGTCGCCGACGAAAACAGGTCTTGCCCGCAGGCGGCGCAGGCATAGATGCCGGCGGCTTTGGAATTGACATATTTGCCGCTGAAGGGGCGCTCGGTCGCTTGCTGGCGCAGGACGGCGTATTGCGCCGGGCTGAGCGCGCGCCGCCACTCCGCCTCGCTCTTGCTGACCTTCTCGGTCGGCTTGGTCTTATTGGTCTGCTCTATCATTTTCCTTGCCCTTTCTTATTAAGATTTTAAGCATCGAAACAGCCA
Organism: Phototrophicaceae bacterium; assembly: GCA_965200325.1. GTDB lineage: Bacteria > Chloroflexota > Anaerolineae > Aggregatilineales > Phototrophicaceae > UBA6055. The sequence continues at coordinate 42,370 of OZ241335.1, forward strand.
GCTTTAGCCTAGCGCCTGTTTATAAAGAAAATCTTGCGCTAGCGTCATAATTATACTAGAAAGCGTGGTATATTTTGGGTAGGGCTAGTGGGCAGGAGCGCTGAATATGCAAAATACAATCGCTTCATTGCTTTGAAAAAATTTTTAGCCACAGAGACACAGAAGTAGGACAAACTAAATTTCGCAAGTTTTTGCATTCGTTTCAACCCCACCCCCGGCCCCTCCCGTAGGGCAGTGTCTACGCGCCCCAAAGCTTTGGGGAGGGGAGAAAAAACCGCGAAAATTATGGGGAGTTTGAGGGATCGCCATCGTGGGGTTGAAAATCGCGCCTCGCATTTTGCATAATTAGCTTGGACTTACTGAGGCTTGGTTTTCTTTAGGGCAGCCGCATGGCAACGACAGAACATACGATAAATGACGCGATCGCCGACTTGCTGCGCGGGACGCGCTTTGCCTGGCGCGGCAAAGATGTCGTGCGCTCTGAGACGACGCAGAGCCTGGCCGACTCCAGCGCGATTCGGCCAGATATTTTAGTGTATGAATGGTTCAGCGAGCCAGTAGTTATCGAAACGGAAGTATTGCCGGCTGCATCGGTCGAAGCCGATGCCCAAGCCCGCCTGCGCGAAAACCTTAGCGGATCATTGAAGCCTGTGCTATCTACTATTGCTCTGCGCCTGCCGGCATATTTACGCGAAAAGCAAGGTCGCTCGCTTAAAAGCGCCCTTAAATCGGCAAACGACCTCGAGTTTGCCCTCTACACAGTCAAAAACGATGAAGAACATATTCGCCGTCCTAGAAGCGGTTGGCTGCGTGGCGGCATTCAAGATCTGTCTTTGCTGGCGCAGTCCGCAACATTCCCGCCTTATCTGCTGGACCAAGCGGCGAATTTTCTAGAAATCGGCATCAATCAAGCGGCTGGCTGGCTAAATGAACTGGCAAAGGATTATCCACAAGCTCTGCAAAACATCGCAGACGAATTGCAACAGCAAGACAGTCCGCAAACCCGCCGCATGGCTATACTCATTCTGATTAACGCTTTTATCTTTCACGAACATCTAGCTGGCAGTCGCGGCGCTTTAGGCGAAGTCCGCAATACCGCCGAATTGCGCTGGGCGTCTTCGAGTTTGTCAAAAACCGCTATACTGGACGAGTGGCAAAAAATTCTGCAAGTTAATTATTGGTCGATATTTGATATTGCCCGGCGGATTTTGGAGAAACTGCCTGCAACACAAAGCGGCAAATTATTCGCGCAGTTAGCAAATACAGCATACATTTTGCTAGAAAATAACCTAGTACGCTCGCATGATTTGACTGGCACGGTCTTTCAAAGGTTGATTGCCGACCGCAAATTCCTCGCCGCTTTTTATACGACGCCGGCTTCCGCGGCGCTTCTGGTTGGGCTAGCCGTCAATACAGATACATTGTTGAACAAGCGCGATTGGTCGAAGCCCGAGGCGGTCAAAAGTCTGCGCATCGCTGATTTTGCCTGCGGCACCGGCACCTTGCTCACAAGCGCCTACCAGCGCATCAGCCAGTTGCATGAATTGCATGGCGGCAATACTGAAGAAATCCACGCTTCAATGATGGCACGGTCTCTAGTTGGCTGCGATATATTGCCGGCCGCCGCCCATCTAACCGCTACTATGCTTTCAGGCGCATACCCTCTGGTGCAATACGACAATAGCGCCATATTTACTGCGCCCTATGGTGTGCAAGACGATAGCACAGTCGCTTTGGGTTCCATTGACTTAATGCGAGACATGGCTTTGCTGGCTGGCTCGGAAGTTACGGCGAAGGCAATTGACGCGACTCAAATTTCTGAAGTTGATATATGGCGATTCGCGCCACACGAATCTTTTGATATGGTGCTTATGAATCCGCCTTTTACCCGGCCAAATAATCACGAGCGCAGAATACCCGATACGCCAAATCCTAATTTTGCCGCTTTTGGCGCTAGCGCCGCTGAACAAAAGGCAATGGCTAAGCAAGCAAAAGCGCTAACCAAGAACACCGTTGCTCACGGTAGCGCCGGCGAGGCTTCTACCTTTATGGCGCTAGCAGACAGAAAAATCAAGCTCAATGGTATGCTGGCACTTGTTATGCCAGTAACGCTGCTCAGTGGTTCATCCTGGGAAAAGTGTCGCAATCGGCTAGCCAACGCTTATGACAATCTCATCGTTGTATCAATTGCTGGCGTCAATAACGCACCGCTGTCTTTCTCTGCGGATACTGGGATGGGAGAATGCCTGGTCATCGGGCGGCGCAGCGAACGGCCTTCAAAACGGGCTGCTTTTGTCACTCTTAACGAAGCCCCTAGCTACTCTATGTACAGCTTAGCAATCGCCGCGCAAATTCGACACCTGATTAAAGATGTTGGACTCAGAGCTTTGGAAGACGGACCCACCGGCGGCAACGACCTAACATTTGGCAATGACATTATCGGCCAAGCACTAGACGCGCCTTTGCCAAGTTCAGGCAGTTGGAAAGTCGCCCGCATTGTTGATATTTCACTAGCGCAGAGTGCCTATCAACTAGCCAGCCAAAAACGGCTCTGGCTGCCAACTCAAATTGAAGCGGACGCGCTTGAACTGCCCATGACAACCGTTTCGAGAATCGGCAAAATCGGACCATATCATCTTCAAGTCAGCCGGAAATACAGCGATGGGACGCACAGACCTTTTGAATTGCGCCCTTTGCAAGGGGATAAAGTCCCGACCTACCCTGTTCTAGCAGCGCATAATGCCAAACGCGAAAGAACAATGATGTTCGAGGCAGACCACGATGGTATTCCTTACCGGCCCAAATCCAAAACGCAACAAGCGCTAGTCGACCAAGAAGTAAAAAATGTTTTTGCCAGCGCTTCACACTGCCATTCAAATTTGGATTTTCGCTTCAATAGCCAGTCAACGGCTATGCAATTCACTGCGCGAAAAACCATCGGCGGTACTGCCTGGATATCGATTCAAATGGCAACACCCGCACAGGAAAAAGCATTAGTTGTTTGGGCAAATACAACGCTGGCGCTGCTTATGTTTTGGTGGCATGCCTCAAAACAACAGCCCGGCCGTGGGCGACTGACAAAAACGACGCTAAGCACCCTACCCGTCCTCGACGTAAGCGCCCTAGGCCCCGCCCAGCTCCAGCAGGCTGCCCAAATCTTCGACGACATGAACCAGCTGCCCCTGCGCCCCATGCACGAGCTAGACTTAGACGAAAATCGCAAAGAGCTCGACCGCGCTTTTTATGGCGCTGTGCTGGGCGTGGCCGACTCGCTGCTGGCCGATGGCGGCCCGCTCGACATCCTGCGCCAAAAACTCGCCCGTGAGCCTTCCGTCCGCGGCAACAAACGGCAAGAATCAGCCGCTACCCAAGCGCCAACCGGCAAATAAAGGACAGAAAATGGCAAATCAAATTCCCATCAGCGAGGTCGTCCGCGGCTTCGACTTCTTACTGACCGAGACCTTCGAATCTGTACAGGGCGCGTATTTAGACAAAGGCACTTCTTTCTTCGAGACGCTAGCCCAAATCAATGCGGCGCAAGCCTCGCAGCCTATGGGCAATTGCGCCAGCATCGCCGCCCATGTCGCCCATACAAACTATTACCTGCAAGTGCTGGAAGACCGCATGTTCAGCCGCGACCTCAGCTATGTCGATTGGCAGCGGATTTGGCAAGAGGTCAGCGCGGTCGACGCGACGCAGTGGGCGGCGCTGATTGCCGATTTGCGCGCCAACTACCAGCGCATCAAGGGGCATCTGGCGGGCGCGGAAGACTGGCAGGGCATCACCGAGCTATCGTCGCTGCTGGGCATCATCGCCCACAGCGCCTATCATCTCGGCGAAATCCGCCAGATGATGTGCCACTTGGACGGCTGATGCGCCAGGTGACGGTCTTTCGCCAGCCGGGGCGTTTCGCTGGCTGGCCAGCCAATTATGGCATCTGGCGCTGGGGCGCTGAAATTGTGGTCGGCTTCACTGTGGGCGCGCACAAGACAGTGGCGCGTGGCCATGCGCGGGACAAAAACCAGCCCTTCGTCAATATGCAGGCGCGCAGCCTGGATGGCGGCGAGAGCTGGCAGCTGGAGCCATTTGCAGGCCTGCGGCCGGGCGGGCGGGGCCTCTCCGCCGATGAACACTTGGACGAGGGTTTGCGCTTAGGCGAAGTGATGACAGCCGCCAGCGCGCCGCCACCGCCAGCGCCGCTCAACTTCGCCCAGCCTGATTTTGCGCTGATGGCAGCCCGCACTGGTTTGCGGCGCGGCGCTTTCTCCTTCTTTTATGTCTCCTATGACCGCTGCCGCAGTTGGGCGGGGCCCTTTCGCTTGCCCAGCTTCGGGCAGAGCGCCATCGCCGCCCGCAGCGCCTATTTGATTCAAAGCGCGCAGTCGGCGCTATTCTTCTTGACCGCCAACAAAGCCGATGGCGCTGAGGGCAAAATCATCTGCGCGCGCACGACGGACGGCGGGCAGTCTTTCAGGCTGCTCGGCGAGGTCGGCGGCGAACCGAGCGGCGCGGGCGATTTTGCTATCATGCCGGCGGCGCTGCAATTGCCGGGCGGCCGCCTCTTATGCGCGCGCCGCTGCCGCCAAGGCGCCGCGGGCAAGAGCTGGATTGACCTCTATTGCTCGGATGATGAGGGGCGGTCTTGGGCTTATCTCAGCCGGCCGGCGGATTTCCAAGAAGCGGGCCACAGCGGCAATCCGCCCTGTCTGCTGCGGTTGCCTGACGGGCGGCTGGCGCTGATTTATGGCAACCGCGATCGGCCTTATCGCATTTGCGCCCGCCTGAGCGCGGACGCGGGGCAAAGCTGGAGCGGCGAAATCACGCTGCGCGGCGGCGGCGCGAATGGCGATCTAGGTTATGTCCAGGCGGCGCTGCGGGCTGATGGCGCGGTGGTGGCGGTCTATTATTTCAACGATAGGCCCGATGGCGATGGCGAGCGCTTCATCGAAGCGACGCTTTGGCGGCTTTAGTCGTCGCTTCTGGGAAACAGAAATTTAGCAACAGAGACACAGAGGCGCAGCACAAGCGCTCACAGCGGCAAATCGACCCAGCGCCGTTCGCGGTGCGAGATTTCCACCGCGTTGATAATCTCTTGCACGCGGGCGCTTTGCGCGAAATTGCCCTGATTCTCGCCGCTATCAGCGACAATTTCGCCCATAAAATTGTGTATCAGATTGGCGTAGAACATCGCCGGCCAAGGCTCGCCAGGCACATAGCCAGGCGGGAAATAGCTATCAGGAATCGCCGTCTCGACATATTCAACTTCATGGGCTTCTGGACTGGTCGATTGCAGCAGGACTTCTTGATTTTCCAGCTCAGCGCCCAGCCGGCAGAGCAAAGCCCCTTGCGAGCCATACATGCGCGCTTCTAAACCGGGATAGCTGTTGACCGTCACATAGCTCGACTGGATGGTGCAGAAGCCGCCTTTGCTATACTCGCCGATATAGACATCGCCGTCGTCGATATTGGTGCGGATGCGCTGGCCGCCGGGCAGGCTGCGGTACGGCACAAAATTGTAGAGCAGACCGACGAGACGCTGCAGCAGGCTATCCATAAACCACAGGCTCAGGTCAATAATCGGCGCGCCATAACCCTCGATGGATGAGACCGTGATTTCTTCCCGCTGCGTCTCGGGGATGAGGTCAACTTTGGTTACAGGCGCGGTCGGACTGATGAACTGCGAGTTCTGCTCGTAGCCATTGAAGATGAAAGGCTGACCGACAAAGCCCGCGGCGATCAAATCGCGCATGTATTGCATGGACGGGGCATAGCGGAAGGTCAGACCAACTTTGGTTTTTAAGCCTTTGGCTTGGGCGATTTCATGGGCGCGCCAGGTATTGCGATAATCGTGGGCGACCGGCTTCTCGCAGAGGCAGTGCTTGCCGGCTTGGACGGCAGCGAAGGCTAGCGGCTCGTGGTTATTTTTATCGCCGCGGCCGCCGCGCGTGCAGACATCAATCACATCAATATCGGTGCGGGCTAGCATTTTTTCATAATCGGTATAGACCGTCTCGATGTTAAACTGGGCGGCGGTGGCTTTGGCTAAATCTTGGTCTAGGTCGCAGATGGCGACGACATCGCAATGCGGCGAACGCTGATAGCCGGGCAGGTGCGCGCTGCGCGCCCAGCGCCCCGCGCCAATGATGCCAACCCGCAGCTTGTCTGGCATGGCAAATTTCCTTTATCTAAGTAGGTCTAAGTTTATATTGCGGCTGGCAAAAAAGAAAAAAATAGCCACAGAAGTAGAATAAACTAAATTTTGCAAGTTTTAGCGTTGGTTTCAAGCCCACCCCCGGCCCCTCCCCGAAGCTTCAGGGAGGGGAGTCTAACCGACAAAAACTGAGTGCGTGTAGACACGCTGTCCGCCAGTCGCGTAGACACTGCCCTACGGGAGGGGCCGGGGGTGGGCTTGAAATGCTTAAACTTATTACATTTGCCACTGCTCAAAGAAAATAATCTCAAAATCAGACAGGCTGCGCGACAACATAGGTCATCGCGCCGGCGTCGACTTGGGCGAGGAAGGGGCGCAGCAGCAGCAAAGCCGTCGGCGCGAAAGGGGCGCGAAATTCTTCTAAGACCGCGTAAGTAGCAGGATGCAGCAGCTGCCCGAGCAGAGTGTCTTTTGCTACTAGCGTGCCAATTTGCACCGCTGTAACTTTGGGCAGGAAGATGCCGCCCTGGGCCGGGCGCAAGACTGTGCTAGCGCTAACGGGCTGCGGCGGCGGGTTGGGAGCGGGCGCGGCGCTGGCATCGACGATGCCGACGCGGCATAAAGCGCGCAGCAAGCCTTCAGCGATTTTATCCGCCCACTGCGCTTCGGCGGGACCGCGCCCGCCCATCTCTACCGCCGCCACTGTCAAGCCCTGCGCGCGGGCATAGCCTGTCAAGCTGACGGCGCGACTGGGCGCTTGCATAATAAAAGGCGCGGGAAAACACTGCGACAGCGCGCGCCCGCCGTCCATCTCGAAGACAAAGGCATTCACGCACCAGCTGCCGCCGCCATGCAGGTCAATCACATATTGCGCATCGGCCAGCGCGGCGGTCGCCAAGATATGCGCTAGCCGCTCGGTATAAGAGCCATTGGGGTCGCCGGGGAAAGCGCGGTTGAGGTCGAGCTGGTCGCTGGGGGCATTGCGAGCATCGGCTTGCATGGCTAGCGGGTTTGCCAGCGGCAAGACGCGCAGCGCGCCGCGGACGGATTCTGGCGCCAGCCTGCGCAGCAGCTGCTGGATCGCCCAGCCGCCCCAGGGTCCTTCATCGCCGTGGATGCCGGCGGTGATGAGCATGCGCGGCGGGCCCGCGCCAAACTCGCCCAGCAGCAGCTCCGTCTGCCCCCAAGCTGAAGTTGTGCCGAGCGGGAGACTCCGCCAAGTCATTTTTCCCAGACGCTAGGCACTGTGTTGGTCATTCCAGCAACCTCGATTTTTTACAAAACAATAATTGCCACAGGGACATAGAAGTAGAAGAAACTAAATTTTGCAAGTTTTAGCGTTGGTTTCAACCCCACCCTATTTACGATTTTTTGACAAATGCGCTTAGACTATTTAGACTCTGCTTAGGGTTTTCTTTGCCGCTAAGCGCTCGAGTCGTCGCAAATTCTAGCGTTGCCGGCCGCCCCTGTCAATTTTTCCCGGCCGCGAGCCTTGGCTCAGCGGCATCGCCCCAAAATATATTTTTTAAGGAGTTCCTAAATGAAAGGCTTTTTCCGTATTTTTTCAGTTTCTCTGGTCGTCATGCTGCTGCTGGCGGCGCCGCTGATGGCGCAAGACGAAGTAACGCTCACCTTCGGCATCAGCAGCGGGGTGGACACGCTGGACCCGACAGCGACCACCTTCTCCAGCGTAGAAATCATCGTCGGGCATGTCTTCGACACGCTGGTCAAGCAGCAGCCGCTGGGCGTCTACCATCCGGGTCTGGCGACTGGCTGGACAGTCAATGAAGACGCCACCGAATACATCTTCGATTTGCGCGATGATGTCAGCTTCCATGATGGCAGCCACTTCAACGCCGCCGCCGTCAAATATACCTTCGACCGCATTGTCGATCCTGACACCAAATCGCAGATGGCTTTCAGCTTCATCGGCCCCTACGCCGAAGCGGAAGTGCTGAGCGAGCATAGCGTAGCCGTGCGCTTCTCGTCGCCCAACGCCGCCTTTTTGGATGGCGTCTCGCACCCGCAGCTGGGTCCCATTTCGCCGGCGGCGGTGAAAGCGGCCGGCGCTGATTGGGGTTTCTCGGTGCTAGTTGGCACTGGGCCCTTCATCTTCGAGTCTTATGTTGCGGATTCGGAAGTGGTGATGGTCAAGAATCCCGACTATAACTGGGGCAACGAAGCCGTCTTCGGGCGCAGCGGCGCGACCGATGTAGACAGGCTGGTCTTCAAGATTTTGACTGACCCTGGCACGCGGCTGGCGGCGCTGGAAAGCGGCGAAGTCGATATGATTAACGGCGTGCCAGGCCTGGATGTGGCGCGGCTGGACGAAAGCCCAGACTTTGTCGTTACACAATATGACCAAGCCGGGCATGGCTATTCCTTTATGTTCAATCAAGAGCGGTCACCGACAGATGAGCTGGCGGTGCGCAAGGCGATTGCCCAGGCAATTGACATCGAGATTATGCAAGACATCGTCTACGACAGCTTGGGTAGCCAGGCTTGCAGCGCCCTCACCAAGTCTATGTTTGGCTGGACGGATGTTTTCTGCCAGCAGAATCCTTATGACCCTGAGGCGGCGGGCGCTCTGCTGGACGAAGCCGGCTGGATGATGAACGACGAGACGGGCATCCGCGAGCGCGATGGCGCGCCGCTGACAATCGAGCACTGGTCGCCCGACCGCCCCTTGAGCGCGGCGACGGCGCAATTCCTGCACGAAGACCTCAGCGCTATCGGCATCGATTTTCAGATTAACCTGGCTGACATCGCGGCTTATCTGACTGTGGTGCGGGCGGGCGAGCATAATACGCAGCAATGGTGGGATACGCAGACCGACCCCGACGGCGTCTTCCGCACTTTGTACCATTCGTCCAACGCGGGCGGCGGCACCAACCGCAACAATTATCGCAACGCCGATATGGACGCGATGATTGACGCCGCCGTCGGCATTGGCGATGCCGAAGCGCGGGCGGCTGCTTATGCCGAAATCCAGCAGAAGCTGGCCGACGAGGTCGTGATGGTCTATTTCAATGACCCAGTCGTCTTGTACGCCAGCATCCCAGATGTGCAGAATGTAACGATTTTGGGCGGCGGCTTCGTGCCAAACTTCTATTCCGCCACTATGGGCATGTAGCTGAACGAGTCAAAATAGCTTTCAGGCGGGGGCGGGCTAGAAAGACAGGCTCGCCTCCGTCAATCTAAGTGAGTCCAGGTCAATTATGCAAAAGTTCAAGCCACCCCCGGCCCCTCCCCAAAGCTTTGGGGAGGGGAGAAAAAACCCGAAAACTATAGGGGCGCTTAAGGGAAAGCCCTTCCCGTAGAGCAGTGTATACGCGCCCCAAAGCTTTGGGGAGGGGAGGGAGCGCCAAGCGCGGGGTGAAACGAAGGCATAAAACCGGCAGAATTTAGTTAGTCCTACTTAGCCCCTCTATGAGCAAGTATCTGGCGAGCCGACTCTTACAGACGATTCCGACCGTCTTTCTGGTGACAGTCGCGGTTTTCCTTATGCTGCATCTGACGCCCGGCGACCCAGCCGAAGTTTTCTTGGGCGATAAGCGCAGCAGCCCCGAGCTGCTGGAAAAAGTGCGGCAAGACATGGGCTTGAACCGCCCGCTGCATGTGCAGTATCTCAGTTACATGGCGGCGGCGCTGCGCGGCGATTTGGGGCGCTCGCTGCAAACCAATGTGCCAGTTATGGAGCAGATACTCAACCGCCTGCCTTGGACGATCGAGCTGGCGGTGGCGGCTCTGCTCATCGCCAGCTTTATCGGCATCACAGTCGGCATCATCGCCGCGCTGTATCACAATACGGTTATCGACACGGTGGCAATGGCGCTGGCGCTGGTGGGCATCTCTATGCCTGTTTATTGGTCGTCGCTGCTGCTGACTCTGCTGTTTGCGGTGCAGTTGCGCGTCTTGCCGGCGATTGGTCAAGGCGGGCTGGCGCGGCTGATTCTGCCGGCGACGGCCCTAGCCTTGGTCTCGGCTGGCTCGCTGGCGCGCATGGTGCGCTCGAGCATGCTGGAAGTGCTGCATCAGGATTTTGTGCTGACGGCGCGGGCTAAGGGCATCACGCAGCGGCTGGTGGTCAGCCGCCATGTGCTGCGCAATGCCTTAATCCCGGTGGTAACGATTTTAGGGCTGATGCTCGGCAATATGCTCAGCGGCGCGGTCATCACGGAGACGATTTTCGCGCGCCTGGGCATCGGGCAAAAATATGTCGAGGCGGTGCTGCAAAAGGACTTCACGATGGTGCAAGGCACGACGCTCTTCATCGCCTTGATGTATGTGCTAGTCAATATCGTCGTCGATGTGGTCTACGCTTTTATAGACCCGCGCATTCGCTATGTCTGAGCGGAGGCCGGCCGGGCTGGCTGTGGCGCGGCGGGCGGCTTGGCTGCGCTTTGCCCAGCGCTTCTTGCGCTCGCGCAATGTCTTGGCCGGTTCGCTGGCGCTGTCGATTGTGATTCTGCTGGTGGCGCTAGCGCCGCATATCAGCCCCTACGAGCCGACGCAGCAATTCCGCCGCCAGCGCTTGCAGCCGCCCAATGCCGAATTCCTGCTCGGCACCGACAACCTTGGGCGCGACATCTTGACGCGCATTCTCTATGGTGGGCAGGTCTCGCTGCAAGTGGGCATTTTTTCGGTGGCGCTGGGCGCGACGCTTGGCACGCTGCTGGGCTTGCTGGCGGGTTATGCCGGCGGCTGGGTCGATACAGTGATTATGCGCTTCATCGATATGATGCTGGCTTTTCCGGGCATCTTGCTGGCGCTGGTGATTATCGCCGTGCTGGGGCGCAATTTGCAGAATGTGATGATTGCGGTGGGTTTGTCGTCCATCCCAATTTATACGCGGGTGGTGCGCGGCAGCACGCTGTCCATCAAGGGTTATGATTTTATCGTGGCGGCGCAGGCTCTGGGCGGCTCGGCCGGGCGCATTATGGCGCGGCATATCTTGCCGAATGTGCTAGCGCCGATCATCGTGGTGGCGACGAATGGCGTCGCGGGCGCTATCATCGCCGGCGCCGCCTTGAGCTTTCTAGGCTTGGGGCAGCAGCCGCCCGCGCCTGAATGGGGTTTGATGCTCAACGAAGGGCGGGAGTTCATCCGCGTCGCGGCTTGGGTGACGACCTATCCTGGCTTGGCGATTATGGTGACGGTGCTGGCGATAAATCTGCTGGGGGATGGCCTGCGCGATATTCTTGATCCAAGGCTGAAGTTATAAGATAGAAAGAAAAATTAGCCACAGAGACACAGCGTGTTAAAAATAGCCTCTTTTTTCCCAGTAAGACAAATTAAATTTTGCAAGTTTTTGCCTTCGTTTCAACCCCACTCAGACTTATTAAAAATCTAAGGAAAGTGCATTGAGGTGAGCAGGAAGTCGCTGGTGGTGAGGCCGCGGGGCAAAGAGACGACCGTGTAGACTAGCTCGGCGATGGTGGCGGGCGGCACCAAGCGCGCCTTATCCATCTCAGGCGAGGCGGCGGCGCGCATCGGCGTATCGGCGGGGCCGGGCGAAATCATCACCACGCGGATTAGCTCAGGTTTTAGCTCAGCCGCCAGCGCGCCGCTCAAACCGCGCAAGCCGACTTTGGCGGCGGTATAGGCGCTGACGCCCGGCACTGATAGCGCCGTCACCAGCGAGCCGATATTGATGATACTGGCATTGTCGCTGCGCCGCAGATTGGGCAGCAGCCGCCGCGACAGGCTATAGGGCGCGCGCAGGTTCAGGCGCAGGAGGTGGTCAAGCTGGGCGTCGCTCGTCTCTTCGAGCTGGGCAATCAGCCAGTCGCCGGCGCAGTTGATGAGCATATCGATGGTCTGCCCTTGCTGGGCGGCGGCAAAAGCGGTCAGAGCCGCGTCATCGGTCAAGTCGAGGGCATAGATACTTGCTTGGCCGCCGAGCGCGGCGACCTCCGCCGCGACGCGCTCGAGCTTGCTGCGCGTCCGGCCGAGGAGAAGGCACTCAATATCCTTGGCGGCGAATTTGAGAGCGATGGCTCGCCCCATGCCCTGCCCGCCGCCGGTGATGATTGCGCGTCTTGTCATGCTGCGCTCCTTGCTCAGTGGCCGCTGTCGATGAGCTGGCGCAGGCGGGCGATATGGGCGGGGCCGACTTCGCAGCAGCCGCCGACGATAGCAGCGCCAGCTTCAAGCCAGCGCGCCACATCCTGCGCATAAGCCGCTGGCGATAGGTCAGTCCGCGTCTGAAGCTGGGCGACGCCGCCCTTCTCATCCCAAGTAGCGGGGATTTCCACAAAGCCATTGGCATACGCGCCAAAAGGCAGGCCGCTGGCGGATAAAATCGGTAGAGCCTTATGTACGCTGGCGGGCCGGCAACAGTTAATCAGCAGCGCGTCGGGCATATAACCATCTAAAGCCGCTAGCGCCGCTGGCAGGGACTCGCCGCCGCGCAAGACAGGCGGCCCATAATCTTGCAGGGTCAAAGACAGCCAGACGGTCTGACTGCGATTCCGCGCCGCCTCGAGGAAGGCGCGAGCTTCAAAGCTGGTCGAGAGTGTCTCGCCCAGATAAATATCGACATACGGCGCGAGCAGGTCCATCAGTTCGGCAAATTGGGCGACCGTCTGCTCGAAGGAAAGCGCGAACTCATTGATATAGCTGGCTTCTAGGGGCGGCAGGCTGGCGGCGATGCGCCGGTCGCTCTGGCCGCTGGCGGCGCGGGCATCGGCCGCTAGTTCGCCGGACCTGCGCACCAGGTCGGCAAAGCGATCTTCCAGCTGCACATCGCGCAGGCGCGTGCGCGTCGTACCGTAGGTATTGGTGGTGATGACATCGGCGCCAGCGCGCAGGTAGTCGCGGTGGATCGCTTGCACGAGGGCAGGGTTTTCGTAGAGGGCGGCGGTAGCCCATTCGCCATAGCCGCCTTTGCCGCCGCGATTGACGATTTCCTGACCCATGCCGCCGTCTAATAGAATGGGCCTGTTTGACGCTGTCATTATGCCTTTGCGTTTCTGCCGCAAAAAGAGCTGGTCTCAATCTGACCGAAAACCCATCGGCGGCTTTTTGTATGGCACTTGCAGATGCTCGATAATAGCGCGCAGCATCTCGCGGTTTTCGAGTAGCAGATCGCGGTTTTCCGCTATCAGGTCGCGGTTTCCCGCTATCATTTCCGTCAAGCCCAAAAGCGCGCCTTTATAAGTGTCCACCTTGCCCATCAACTCGTCTTGAGCACCGTGCAAAGTAAGGTATTCCTGTTTCATCCGCTTGAAGCGGACATCGGCTGTCGCTACCATACATTCTGCTCCGGTCTCTCAGTTTTGACTAATTTCAGTGTACAGCAAAAGCTGGCGCGGAGTCAACTTGGCCGGGAAACTCGGACTCACTTAAAAATCAAGCTAAACCCATGCCCCGCAGGTTGCGGTAGCTTAGCGCCAGGCTCTCGAAAGGGTCGCCAGGGCAGATGTCCTGCTCCACCGTATACCACTCGACGCCAGCCGCCGCGCAAGCCGCCAAAATCGCCGGCCAATCCAGATTGCCCGCGCCAACCGCCGCAAAAACTTGCTGCGGCTTCCACTCGTCAGCGCTAGGCACAATGCGCATATCTTTCAGATGCACCACCGGCATGCGTCCCGCCACCCGCGCAATCCAAGCGCTGGGCGAGCCACCGCCATGCTGCACCCAATAGGTGTCGATTTCCGCGCGAAAATAGCGCGGGTCGCTCTCGGCATACAAAATTTCCAAACCCGTGCGCCCGTCAAATTGCATGAACTCGAAGCTGTGGTTGTGATAGCTAAAGGTGAAGCCAGCCGCCGCCAGCGTTTCGCCGATGGCGCTGGCTTCTGCGGCGAAGCGCTGATAGTCGGCGGCGCTGCTGCGGTAGGCTGGCGGCATGCTGCTGAGGGCGATATGCTGGCAGTCCCACAGCCCGTGCTGGGCTATCACCGCGTCTAAATCCGCTTGCAGTTGCGCCCAGCTGACATGGCTGGCGCAGATGCGCAAGTCATTATCGGCGGCCAGGCGCTTGACATCGGCATCTGTGATAGCACCCAGCGCGGAGACCTGCACCGCTCGGTAGCCGATGGCGCGGATTTTGCGCAGGCTCTCGGCGAGGTCGGCGCGGGTCTGCGTGAAGTCGCGCACGGTATAAAGCTGCGCGGCGAGTTGCGTCTGTTCCATTTTGCTCTCCTCTGTGCCTCTGTGGCAATTCTCTTTTATGTCGGCGGATTTTGAATATAGGCTTCCAGCAAAGCGGCATAAGCCGCGGCATCCAACGGCAAATCGACCATCCGCTTTTCATGCGCTGATAGGATGATGCCATTGCTCAGCATCAGTTGGTTGATGCCCTCTTCGGCCGGCGCGATGAGCGCGGCGCCGCGCAAAATGGCATCGGCGAAGTTGGCAATGATAAGCTCATGCCCGTTCTTTTGTGGCTCGTCGAATGGCACTTCTTCCCGCGTGAAAGGCACTTTGTCGAAGCCCGCCGCCGATTCTTCTATCTGCTTGATGGAAGAATGCGCGTTGCGGAAGAAAGTGATGCTGCCGTTTTCATAAATCAGCTTGCCGTTCTCGCCCTGGATTTCGAGGCGATTGCTGCCGGGCGATTCGCCGGTGCTGGTGATGAAATGCCCAATCATGCCATTGGCATGCTCGAAGTAGGCGCTCACTTCGTCTTCGACTTCGATGCGGTGGTGCTTGCCGAAGCTGACATGACCATGGATGCGCGCTGGCAGGCCGACCAGCCACTGGTAGAGGTCGATGTTATGCGGCGATTGGTTCATCAGCACGCCGCCGCCTTCGCCGCTCCAGCTAGCCCGCCAATCGCCGCTGTCATAATAGCTCTGGGCGCGGAACCAGTCGGTGATGATCCAGGTGCAGCGCAGCAATTTGCCGAGCGCGCCGCCATCGATGAGCGCTTTGATTTTGCGCCAATGTCCCCAAGTCCGCTGCATAAACATAGCCGCGAAGACCAAATTGGGCTGCGCCCGTTTTGCCGCTTGATAGCCGGCAATCATGCGCCGCGCCTCTTGCACATGCACGGCAATCGGCTTTTCCACCAGCACATGCCGCCCGCGCTCGAAGGCTTGCAAGCTCATATCGGGGTGAAAATAATGCGGCGTGGCGATGATGACGCCATCCAGCGCGACCGTGTCGAGCATCTGCGCATAATCGCTGAAGCGCGGCACGGCGCTGGGCGCGGCGCTGGCGGCTAGCTGCTCGGGGTTCGTATCGCAGAGAGCGGCCAGCTCAGTATTAGGCAAATCGAGGACATGGCGCACATTGGTCTTGCCCATGCCGCCAATGCCAACGATGCCAATTTTGACTTTCTTAGTTGACATGCTTTTCCCTTTTTGCGTGTCAGGTCAATAATAACGATAGAAGCAAGCTCAAGTTTTTATTGTGGCTGGGGAAAAAATTAGCCACAGAGACAAAGTAAATTTTGCATAATTAACTTGGATTTACTTCTGCTCCTCTGTACCTCTGTGGCTATATCACTAATCACTAGACCGCGGCGGCCGCCCGCTCGCTCAAGGTGATGGCGGCGCGGCCGTTCAATTCGGCGGCGATATTTGCGCTAACCTGCAAGTTCTCCAGCTCCAGCGTATTTTTGATGCGCATGACCCGCGCGTCGGCGCTGGCGGCGGGATTGGCGCGGAAAGCGTCAAAGAGCGCCGCTTGTATCGTCTCTTCGTCGCTAGCGAAGACCAGTGGCATGCGCGCCCGCTGCAAGAAACCGCTGGTGAACATATTCTTGATGGTAATAGGAAAGTCAATTTTATCGAAGAGGCGCTGCGACATAAAATCGGCTAAGCCATAAGCCGTCGCGTTGCCATGCGAGGCGGGCGTCAAATCGAGAATGACGATGCGCTTGATGCGCGGCGCGGCTGGCTCTGGTTCGCCATCAATCATCCAGCGCCCGATGATATTGGTATCCAAACCAGCGCCGCTGATGTCCTTGCCGATTTCGTCGATGATGAGCAGGTCAATATCGTCCACTGGCAGGCTCGGCATCAGCTGCCGCGAGCGCTGCAAGAGCCGCTGGTCGCCTTCGACGATGTTATCAGCATCGAAGCCTTCGAGCTGAGCGACTGTGTGATAGCCGTCTTCGACGATGCCAAAGCCAGCCAGAAAATTGCTGTGCCGCAGCAGGTGCTTAGCGACCTCGGGCATATAATCGCGCAGACCAATGACGCCGTGCTGATGGATGGCGCGAGCGCCTGTCTCTTTGCCCAAGCCAATCGCCAGCATCTTCAGCAAGCCACTTTCGTGTGGCCCGCGAAAATCGGTGTGGACTTTGGCGCGGTTGGCGATGATGAGGCCATCGGCGGCGGCGACATTGCGGTCGAGGTAGGCGGGCAGGCCGACGCTGCTGCGCCCGGTATCGACCACTTGCATCGTCGCCTGGATGGGGCAGCCCATGGTTTTTTCGCTGATGCCCAAGCCCGCCAGCACTTCGATTTGCCCGGCGGGGGTGCCGCCGCCGTGGCTGCCCATAGCTGGCACGATGAAAGGCGCGCCGCCGCTCGCTTTGACCAGCGCGACCAGCTTGGCGGCGATGCGATCGATGCTGGCGATGCCGCGGCTGCCGAAGCCGAGGGCGATGCGCTGGCCGCGCGTCGCCGCCGCCAGCCCGAGTTTCGCCCACTCCGCCTCGAGCCTCCGCTCGATATCGACAGGCTCGCCTTTGGGCAAGCGCTGCTTGATTGGGTACAGGGTCGGGATGCTCACATTATCCATCGTCGCGCTCATTTCACTCGCAATTTGTCTTAGGCATATTGTAGCGGTTTCGTTTGGGCTGGCAAAGTCTCAGCAGAGCATATCAAGCCGTCTCATTTCTCTGCGCCTCAGTAAAGCCAAGTGAATATTGCGACTGAGGGGCAGAAATTTAGCCACAGAGACACAGAGGCGCAGAGAAAAAATTATATCGTATCGCACGTTATTTTAGCGCCCTACTTCTGTGTCTTTGTAGCAATTTTCTTTTTTAACCACAAAGAACACAAAGAAAAAACCTCTGTGTCTCAGTAATTCAAAGTTAATTATGCACAATTTTCAACCCCACCCCCGGCCCCTCCCCAAAGCTTTGGGGAGGGGAGAAAAAAACCAAAAACTATGCGGGTGCTTGCAGAAAAGTCCATCTCATCGGGCAATGTGTACAGGCCCTCAGGTTAGACTCCCCTCCCCGAAGCTTCGGGGAGGGGCCGGGAGTGGGGTTGAATACCGCAACTAATTCCGCGCCACTTCGACCGCCAGCCCGGCGAGCCTCAGCCGCTTTTGCGCAATCTCGATATATTCCGCCGAAATATCGATGCCGATGAACTTGCGCCCATGTAGCAGCGCCATCTTGCCCGTCGTGCCAGAGCCGCACATCGGGTCCAGCACCAAATCGCCCGGTTTGCTCCAGGACAAGATATGCTCCAGCGCCAGTTTTTCTGGGAAGACGGCTGGGTGCTGGAAGGCGATTTTGTCCTTGGTTGTGCCACCCCAGCCAACCGCGTAAGACCAGATATTGGTGCGCGTCTTTTCTTTTTTTAGCTCGCCGCGTTTCTTCTTATTGATGCCATCGGGCAGTTTGTTATGCGGCATCAGCTCGTAGCCCTGCCGCCGCGTCGCCGTCTTCAGCGGGTTGAAAGTGGCTGGCTTGCCTTTTGCCAAGACGAACATCAGCTCATAAGCATTGGTATAGGCATTGCTGCGCATAAAAGGCGTGTTCTGCTTTTGATAAATCATGACATCGTGCACGGTGAAGCCGATTTCTTGAAAATGAATGGCTTGGCGGAAAGAAGTCAAGCTGCGCCCGCCTTTGATGCGGTCGCCGACGATCCAGACGACCAGGCCGCCCGCCGCTGTAACCCGATAGAGCTGCGCGGCAATCGCCTCGAAGGGGAAGTTGTAACCGGTATAATCGCGCAAGCCATCGTAAGGCGGCGAGGTTACGGTCAGCTGTATCACATTGTCTGGCCAAGCCCGCAGCGCCTCGACGCAGTTACCGCAGAGCAGATAGGCGGTGCGCTCCGCTAGTTCGCCTGCAGCAATGCGCGCGGCAAGGTTCTCTAGGACGGGGCGGCTCGGCTCTTTGGGCAGTGGCATGCCTTTTTGCTGCATGATGCGCCTGCTTGCGCGGTCTGTTTAAGCAAGGGGAATTTAACCACAGAGGCTAAAAAACACAAAGAGAAATTTTTCTTAATGTTGCTTGGTCTAGATATAATTTTCGTCGCGCCCGAGTTTCCCGGCCAAGTTGACTCCGCGCCAGCTTTTGCTGTACAGGAAAAATCAACCCTTGACCGCGCCGAAGGTCAGACCGCGCACGATGAAGCGCTGCACCATCAAAGACAAAATCACCGGCACCGTCACAGCGATGAGCATGCGCGTCGTGACGAAGCCAAAGTCGATGCCTCGCACCGTATCCGAACCGGCCACCAAGATCGGATAGGGCTTCCAATCGCGGTTGGCTAAAACGCTGGCGAAGAGGAATTCGTTCCAGGCGAAGGCAAAGCAAATCAGCGTCGAAGCCACCAGAGCCGGCCGCGCCAGCGGCAAAGCGATGTCCCAAAATGTCCGTATCTCGCCCGCGCCATCGACCAGAGCCGCCTCGCGCAATTCGGGCGGCAAATCGGCGAAATAATCGCGCATAATCAAGACCGCGAAAGGCAAGGTAAAGGTCGCGTTGACGATGACCATGCCCGGCAGCGTATCCAGCAGTTTGAGATCGCGGAACATCAAGACAAAAGGAATCAATGTGGCGACGGGCGGCAGGAAACGCTGCGACAAAAACCACGAGACCAAGTTGCGGTTGCCGATGCCATATTTGAAACGGGCTAAACCATAACCAGCCAAAGTGCCTAGCGTGGTCGCGACGATGGTCGCGCCTAAAGATATGAGCGTGCTATTGCGCAGAGCCTTAAAAGTCTCGGGCCCGCCGGCGGGGCCAAACTCCTGATTCCAATTCGACAAATCTGGCTCGAACTGCAAAAAGGGGATGATGCTCGCCTCTTTCCATTCCGACTTAAAAGAAGTCAAAAAAGCGTAGCCGAAGGGCGAAAAGGCGATAAAGGTGCATATCAGAGCCAGGGCGATAATGAACCACTCGCCCGGGCTGCCGCGGAACCTTAACCCTAGCCCACTTGTTATCGGACTGCCTTTGCGTTTCTCTGTCATGCTACTCGCCATACTTTACTCGAAGCGCTCGCGCACGCGGTAGAAATAAATCGATGTGATGACAATAGCGACGATGACCAGTAGATAAGCCAGCGCCGCCGCCTCGCCGAGTTGAAAACTGCCGACCAAGCCCGTTTCATAAGCATAATAGACATAGGTTTGGGTGACGGAGCCGGGACCGCCGCGCGTCAAGCTGTAGGGGATGTCGATTATCTTCAGCGACTCGACCATGCGCAGCAGCATGACTGTGCCGAGGGCCGGCGCCACCATCGGGAAGGTGATGCCGCGAAAGAGCGCCCAATTTGATTTTGTGTCTAAACGCGCCGATTCATAGAGGTCATCCGGTATCGCTTGCATAGCCGCCAGCACGATGATGAAGACAAAAGGCGTCCACTGCCAGACATCGGTGAACATCACAGCCAGGCGAGCCGGCATCGGCTCGATGAACCAGTTTATTCGCCCCAGGCCCAGGCCATCCAGAACATTGTTGATAGGACCAGCCTGTTCGTTAAAAATCACCACGCCGAGCCAGCCCAGGGCAATCGGCGCGGCAAAGAGCGGCATGGTAATAATCGCTCGCATTTGGCGTAAAAATGGCAGGTCGTGATTGTAGACCCAAGCGACGAAGGTGCCAAAAATCAGCGTGGCCGCGGTGCTTCCGAGAAAGAGGAAAGCGCTGAAACTAGCCGTGCTGACCGCTTTTCGATCGATTTTTTCGTCGCCGATGCCCATAATCTCGGCGTAATTTTCGAAACCAATATATTTAGGCTCCCGACCCAGCCGATAATTCGTCAGGCTCAAGCCAAAAGAATAGACCAAGGGGAAGAGAGTGAAAGCTAAAATCCAGCAAACGCCGGGCATCAGAAAAAAGTATTTTGCCTTGCTTTTCATAACGGTCTGCCGTTCTAGTCCATTTAGCTGGCGGGGGCGAGCCTAAAACCCGCCCCCGCCAAACCCGTCTGGGACGGGCTAGCTACATGCCGCTGTAGCCAATCGCCTGCTGATAAATCTCGAGCTGGCTGTCTATATCGAGGTCATCGGTGATTTCCGCCCAGTCTTCGGCGGTGGCGTCCAGCGCTTCTTGCGCGCTGAGCTGCCCCGTCATCGCCTCAGACAAACGGATGTCCAAAGTCTCTTGGATGTATTCCAGCGTGCCAGGGATGCGTAGGTAAGTTACGCTGGTCGGCTTGTCATAGACATTGGAGCCATAAGCATTGATGTAGCGCGCCATATCGTCAGCGTTGAAACCGACGGCGGTGTAATCTTCGGAGACGGCGGTGCCGCGCGGTTCGTAGAGCTGGTAGGTGCAGCAAGGGTCAATGCCCTGCCAGCCGGTGGTGGCATTGTAGAAGTTGATGGCTGGGCTGGCGATCATCGACATGAAGAAATAGGTCAGCTCCGGATTTTCGCTGAAGGTGGACATGGTCGGGTGCCAGGAGCCGCCGGTGGTATTGCCGACGCAATTCGGATTTTCGGTATCGGTTACGAACTCGCCGATTTCACGGTCATACCATTCGGACGAGCAAGGGATGACGGCCGCGCCAAGATTGCCCTTGATAGCCGAGCGGCTTTCGTCTTGGGACAGCGAGCCGACATCGCCCCAGGAGAAGGTAGCGATAGCGTTGCCGCTGAGGAAATTATCCCAAGCCTCGCCGAGCTGCCAGCCAAATTGGGCTTCTTGCCCGGTGGCGGCCAGTTCTTGCAAGAATTCGAGGGCGCGTACATGCCCCGGCTCGTTGATGAGCGGCGTCATATCGTCGGGGTCGAACCAGAAGACATTGTCATATTTTCTGACAGCCCGCGGGTCGTCGCCATCGGCCGGCGTTACCGCGAAAGACGCGGCCAGCGTGGCATAGTGGAAGTGGCCCTGGCCGCCCGGCGCCAGGTGCAAGCTGATGCCATCGTCCGGGTCGCCATCGCCGTTCCAGTCTTTGCCATTGAAGAAGCCGGTTACAGCCGCCAGTTCTTGCCAGGTGCTGGGCGGGTTGGGCAGGGGAGCGCCCATTTCCGCTTCATAAGCCGCCTGCCATTCGGGGTCGCTCAAGATGTCGTGGCGATAGTAGAAGAGCTGGGCATCGCCGTCCATCTGAGTGCCGTAGGTCTGCCCTTCCCATTGCAGCAAAGCGCGGAAGGCGGGGGCGGTATCGTCGGGCGACCAGTGGGTGAAACGCTCGTCGCCAATCCATTGGTCA
Source organism: Phototrophicaceae bacterium (assembly GCA_965200325.1). Lineage (GTDB taxonomy): Bacteria > Chloroflexota > Anaerolineae > Aggregatilineales > Phototrophicaceae > UBA6055. The sequence continues at coordinate 63,829 of OZ241335.1, forward strand.
ACGGGCTGGATCCAGCCATTGCTAATCCAATCGCCATATTGCCAGGCAGCGCCGATAAAGGCATCGTAGGTATATTGCCCGGTCAGGAAATCGGCGGGGATGGTCGTGCCAAGCTGGTTGTAGGGAATCTCGACGATTTCCATAGTGGCGCCGGTGGCAGCTTCAAAAGCGTTGCGCCAGAAATAGATGGTGCCGCTGATGCCGCCGCGCGAGCCTTGGCCCAGCACGCCGAAGGTCATGGTCTTGCCTTCGCCGAGGGCGTGGCCATCAGGCACATTGGCATTGAGCAGCGCCTCAAAGGCCAGGGTCTGCTCGAGCTCAGTTTCGGCGACGCCGTCGAGCGGGAAGATGTCTTCGGCTGTTTTGCCGAAAAATGTGTCTTGCGCCGCGACGCCAAAGACGCCGATTAGAAGCGCAAGCAGCGAAATGAGAATACCGATTCTTACTTTCATGCTACTCTCCTCTATTGAACAAAATTGGTATATGCTGGCGCGAGCGCCTGTTAATACGCGCCGCCGCGCCCAAGCGCTTAGTATAACAGCTTTGCGCGGCAATGTCTAATTTTGCTTTGAAATGGAATTTAGCCAGAAAATCCAAGCCCACCCCCGACGACTTACTTCTGTGCCAAAACCCTACTCGCGGCAGTCGATGACCAACTTGCCTTTGATGCGGTTGCACTCCGCGCAGAGCAGTTGCAGGTTATCCAGGCGCGAGAGGCCGCCTTTAGCCAGCGGTATGATATGGTCAAGCACCAGCGGTTCGGCCGCGCCGCAGTTCGCGCAGCATGCGCCGGCCGCCGCCAGTTGACTGTACCAAGCGCGGTAATTGGCGCGCAGCGCAGCGCGTTCACGGCGCTTTTTCTGGGGTGGCACCGCCCGTTTATACGGGCGAGACCGCGCCCGCGGCGGGCAGGCTCGCTTGCCGCGCTGCCTGAACTGGTTGAGGGCGCTGCCAGCCCGCTGGCACTGGCAGCGGCGCAGCAACCAGCCGCAATAGGCGCAATAAGATTTCATGCTTGAGCCTCATTGGCTTGTGTAAAAGAAAAGAAATTTTGCCACAGAAGTAGAATAAACTAAATTTGCCGATTTTATGCTTTCATTTCAAGCCCACCCCCGGCCCCTGCCCGAAGCTTCGGGCAGGGGAGTCTAACCTGGGGGACTGTAGACATTGCCCGATGGGAGGGACTTTTCCTAAAGCGCGCCTATAGTTTTTGGGGTTTTTCTCCCCTCCCCAAAGTTTTGGGGCGCGTAGACACTGTCCTACGGGAGGGGCCGGGGCTGAGGTTGAAAATGGTGCATAATTAACTTGGACTTACTTCTGCGGCTAAATTTCTTTCAAATAGACCGGCTGCCCGCCAATCACGGTGGCGCGGACGCCGCAGCTGGCGTCCCACAGCAGCACATCAGCATCCGCGCCCACCTGCAGCGAGCCTTTGCGCGGGTAAAGTCCCAGCGAGCGCGCCGGCACCCGCGTCAGCATTGGCAGCGCTTCCGCCAGCGTCAAATCACAAAAGCGCATCAAGTTCTTCAGAGCCTGCGCCAGCGTCAGCGTGCTGCCGGCGAGGCCGCCAGCGCTATCTCGCGCGATGCCATCTTTGACAGAGACGCGCACATCGCCCAGCCCATAGCTGCCGTCCGCTAGGCCGGTCGCCCGCATAGCATCGGTGATAGCCAAAACGCGCTCGCGCCCGACCAGGCGCAGCAAGAAGCGCAGCACAGCCGGATGTACATGCACGCCATCGGGGATAATCTGAAAACTCACCGCTGGCTCTTCGCTGGCGGCGATGAAGAGGCCGGGCTGCCGATGGTGGATGCCAGCCATGCCATTGAATGTATGCGTGATTTGCCGCGCGCCGGCCGCAAAATAACCTTTCGCCGCTTCATAGCTAGCGCCGCTATGCCCGATGGAGACAGTGATGCCGCGCTCGCCGGCGGCGGCGATGAGGGCTGCGCCGCCGGGCAGCTCCGGCGCTAAGGTGATGAGCTTGATGCCGCCGCCATCGAGCCAGGGCAGATATTCGGCGGGCTGGGGCAGGCGCAGGCGGTCGGCCGGCTGCGCGCCGCGATAGGCGGGGTTGAGATAAGGGCCTTCGAGGTGTATGCCGAGCAGCGGGCTATGCGGCTGGCCGGCAAAAGCGCGCAGAGCCGCCAGCGCCGCTTCGATGCGGGCTGGGCTATCGGCCATGGTCGTGCCTAAAAAGCTAGTAACGCCGCCGCGGACCAGAAAATCGCAGAAGCCGCGCAGAGCCTCGGCGCTGGCGTCCATCACATCAAAGCCGGCACCGCCATGCACATGCAGGTCGATGAAGCCGGGCAGCGCGTAGGCGCCAGCGCCGTCTAGGCGGCGGTCGTCTGGCCTGGGCGCGACTGCGGCCGCCGGCTTCAGCGCTTGGATGCGCCCGGCGGCGATAACCAGCGTCTGCCCGCTGATGAAACGGTCATGCTGCCATACTTGGCTGTTTTCGATGAGAAGCCGTGCCACTGCGCCTGCCCTGCTCTATTGCTATTCCCAGTTTAGCAAAAAACTGGGTCTGGTGAATGTCAAGAATGCAAGCGGCTTGGTTTCCCTATCGGAAAATTTAGCCACAGAAGTAAAACCAACCAAATTTTGCAACGGACAGACTGTTTTTCAACCCCACCCTAAATCCCTCCCCGAAGCTTCGGGGAGGGACTTTCCCTCAAACTCCTCATAATTTTCGGGGGTTTTCTCCCTTCCCCAAAGCTTTGGCGAGGGATCGCCAATCGTGAGTTTGAAACGAAGGCATAGGAGCTGCAAAGTTTACTCTGTTCTACTGAGACACAGAGAATTTAGACGGCTTTGTGTCTTTGTGGTCAAAAATCCCGCTCCTCCTCAGCATATTTGCGAAACCGATTGCCTGGTGGTATTGTCTTAGCATTGTCCAGCACATCCCAGGCTGTCCTATGCGCAATCGACGCCCAGCCACCTTGCTCTTACTTCTGCTGCTGCTCTGCGCCAGCAAAGCCTTTGCCCTACGCATCCACGCTCCCGTCACAGTCGAAACGACGCCGCTAAACCAACCAACCGCTTGCAGCGGCGCATTCAAAGCCCACCAGCTCGCGCATATCACGACGCCAACAACGCTGCCCGTCGGCTTTTACGATAGCAATGGCGCCGGCTTAGCCATCAACGACCTCGATGGCGATGGCCGGCTCGATATCGTGCTGGCGAATCTGGCGGGCGATAATCAGATATTCTGGAACCGCGGCGGCCTGCAATTCCAGCGCGAGGCGCTGCCATCGCAGGCGCCGGCCCGCGCCACCGCCATCGTTGATGTCGATGGCGATGGCTGGCTCGATATCGTCTTCACCCAGCAAGCCGCCGCCCCGCTCTATTGGCGCAATCAAGAAGGCGCTGGCTTCGAGATGCAGGTCCTGCGCGGCGCCAGCTATATTGGCTATACAATGAACTGGCTGGATGCCGACCACGATGGCGATTTAGACCTGCTCACTGGCTCTTATGATGTAGAGAATGAAATGCTGCTGGGACAGGGCGCGCCGCTGGCGGGTTTGATTTATTACGAGAACCAAGGCGAGCGCTTTAGCTCTAGGCGCATCGGCGACCGCTCCAATACCCTAGCAATTTTTACCAACCTCAATGCCCGCGGCGACTATGAAATTATCATCGGCAACGATTTCGCCGTCGAAGACCGTTATTTCACTTTTGCCGCTGGCGCTTGGCAAGAAACAGCGCCGCTCGCGGTCATGCCACACAGCACCATGAGCTACGACGCCGCCGACCTCGATAATGATGGCAGGCGGGAAATCTTCGCTGTCGATATGAAACCGTATGCCAGCGACGCGGCGACGCTGGCGCAGTGGCAGCCGATTATGGATATGATGCTGGCTATGCCGCATCCGGCCGGCGACCCGCAGATTATGGAGAATGTGCTATATCGGCTCGACTCAAATGGGCAGCCACTAAATATCGCCCGCGAGCTGGCTCTGGATGGCACGGGCTGGAGCTGGTCGGCGAAATTTGGCGATTTGGACAATGACGGCTTTCAAGACCTCTATGTCGTCAATGGCATGATTTCGGAAGAGCTTTTTTCGCATCTGCCAAATAATGAATTGGTCGAAGAGAATCAAGCCTATCGCAATCTGGCTGGGGCTGGTTTCGCGCCCGAGCCTGCTTGGGCTTTGAACGACCGCGCCAGCGGCCGCGGCATGTCGCTGGCGGATTTGGACAATGACGGCGATTTAGATATCGTGGTCAACAACCTGCTCAGCCCGGCAAAGATTTTTGAGAATCAACTTTGCGGCGGCGCTAGCCTCGAGGTGGATCTGCGCTGGCTGGGCGCGGGCAATACGCGGGGCATCGGCGCGCAGCTGATTTTGCAGACCAGCGCCGGCGTTTACCGCCGCGATATTGCTGCGCTCAGCGGCTATCTGTCTGGCGATAGCAGCCGCGTGCATTTTGGCTTGCCGGCGGAGGCAATGATCCAGCGTCTAAGCATTATCTGGCCCGATGGCGAATATAGCGAAGTCAAAGATTTGAGCGGCGGCCGCCTCGTCACCGTGACGCGTGCTTAGCAATGCGCCATTTTCACCCCCAGCCCCGGCCCCTCCCCGAAGCTTTGTTGAGGGCCAGGGGTGGAGTTGAAACGAAGGAAAAAACTTGCAAAATTTACTTTGTCCTACTTCTGTGCCTCTGTGGCTATTTTGTTTTCCCAAGCGCAATACAAACTTGCGCACACCCAGAATTTTGATTGACATCAGCCGCGCTTTGGTGTATTCTCGGTTGCGTAATCGGTTATATGATACTATTTTGACGATTTAGACGAGCTAGAAATGACTGTTCAAGCGACAGCCGGGCGCAGCAGAGAGAAACCGGGCATGTTTGCCGAGTTCAAGCGGGCTTTCACCGGCCTGCGCCGCGAGGAAACCATCGCCGGTTATCTTTTCCTGCTGCCGAATCTCATCGGCTTTGTCGTTTTTATGCTCTTCCCAATTTTGTTCGCCTTTTACATCATGCTCACTGATTGGAGCCTGGCTAAAGCGCCTGAATTCGTCGGGCTTAAAAATTTCGATACGATGGTCAATGACAGGCTGTTCTGGAAGTCCTTGGGCAACAGCTTTTATTACACCTTCGTCGCCGTGCCGACGGGCATCTTCATCGCTTTTTGGCTGGCTCTAGCCCTCAACCGTAAGATGCGCGGCATTATCTTTTTCCGCACTATATACTTCTTGCCCCAAATTACCTTGACCGTCGCCGCCGCCACAATTTGGCGCTGGATTTATCAGCCAGAGGTGGGCTTGATTAACTATCTGCTCAAGCTCATCGGCATAGACGGGCCAAACTGGATTCACAATACAAGCTGGGCGATGCCAGCCGTGATTATTATGAGCAACTGGCAGGGCATTGGTTTTGCTATGCTGATTCTGCTGGCTGGCTTGCAAGGCATCCCCGAAGAATATTACGAAGCCGCCGCTATCGATGGCGCCAGCGCGTGGCAGCGCATGCGCTTTGTTACCTTGCCGATGCTATCGCCGGCGATTTTCTTCGTCGTCGTAACTTCCTTGATTGGCGCTTTCCAAGCCTTCGACCAGTTTTTCATCTTGACGCAAGGCGGGCCCGCCCATGCCACCACGCCCTTGACGCTCTATATCTTCCAGAACGCTTTCAGCTTCTTCAAGATGGGTTATGGCGCGGCGATGGCGGCAGTGCTATTTGTCATCATTTTGATTATCACCATCGCGCAGTGGCAGTTGGCGCGGCGCTGGGTGCTCGGTTTTGAAGATACGGATGCGTAGCGAATGACGGTCAAAAACCGGCAAGAGAGCTATTTTGGCCAGAAACAGGCCAAACGGCTGATGGATATTCTGGTCTTCATTGTGCTGTCCATCGTCGGCATCATCTTCATCCTGCCTTTCGCCTGGATGGTGGCGAACTCGGTGAAAGACATCCGCGGCATCTATAAATTCCCGCCGACTTTTATCCCCGAGACCTGGCATTTTGAAAATTATATCGAAGCCTGGACGGCGACCAACTTCGACCAGTTCTTCATCAATTCGGCGATTGTGGCGGCGGCGGTGGTGCTGGGGCAGCTCTTTACCGCCAGCCTGGCCGGCTATTCTTTCGCCCGCCTGCGCTATCCGGGGCGGGACAAAATCTTTTTGCTCTATATCTCGCTGTTGATGGTGCCATTCATCGTATTGATGATTCCGCTCTATGTCTTGATGCGGCAGTTGGGCTGGGTGAACAACCTGCTGGCGATTATCGTGCCATTCTTTTTCACGCCCTGGGGCACCTTTATGATGCGCCAATTCATGGTAACTATCCCGCGCGAGCTGGAAGACGCCGCCCGCATCGATGGCTGCGGTTTCTTCCGCACTTACTGGCTCATCATCTTGCCGCTGACCAAACCGGCGCTGGCGACGCTAGCGATTTTCACTTTTGTCAACACCTGGAACTCCTTTCTCTGGCCTCAGATTGTGCTCAGCACGCCAAATGTAAAGACGCTGCCGCTGGGGCTGGCTTCTTTCCAGGCACAGTCGTCTATGCGCACGCCCTGGCATCTGATTATGGCGGCGGCGACCTTCGTTGTCATCCCCGTTCTAATCGCATTCGTCGTCGGGCAGAAGTATTATGTCCGCGGCATCGTGACCAGCGGCATCAAAGGAGGTGGCTAAGGCAAAAAATTAGCAGACTGCAAGTTTTGTCTCGGTAATCGAATCCATAATAAAGAAAGGATATACACATGATTCGCAAACTCGCGTTACTCAGTATTGTTTTGCTGCTGCTGTCTTTTAGCTTCGCGGCGACGGCGCAGGACGACATGGATTGGACCTGCGGCATGGTCGATGGCGAATTGGCCGCGCCCTTCAACTTCACCGGCTGGGAAGGCCCCGGCGAGGTCGATAAGTTCTTGCTGGCCTTCGACGAATTCTTCGGCGCTTACTACCCCAATGTGCAGCAGGTGCCAAATACAGGCGTCGCTTGGGGCGATTATTGGACGACCCTGCCGGCCCAGCTCGCGGGCGGCGCTGCCATCGATATGGCTTGGATGCACGACAGCCGCAACGACACCTTCGCCGAGAATGGCTGGCTGCTGCCGCTGGATGGCTATCTGGAAGCCTGCCCGCCACCCGGCTGGCCCGATAGTTTTGTTACCTCGCAGATTGACGCTTTCAACTATCAAGGCGTGCAATATGCCTTCCCCTATGACTGGGCACCAGGCGGCTTCTATGTCAATGTGGACGTCCTCGAGGCGGCTGGCATAGGCATCCCGACGGAAGACACGACTTGGGACGAGATTCTGGAAATCGCTCTAGCCGTAACCGAAGATACCGATGGCGATGGCGCGAACGATATTTGGGGCTTGGGCAATCTCGCTGGTCCCGGCCGTGGCGGTGGCGGTTTATACTGGATCGTCAAGAGCTTCGGCGGCGATTATTGGAACGAAGAAATCACCGAGTCGCGCTTGAATGACGAAGGCACCATCGCAGCCATGCAATTTGTCGCGGACTTGATTTGGGAACATGGCGTGCATCCGACAGCGGACGCGGTCGCCGCGACGGGCTTTAGCTCGGAACTGCTTTTCGCCAATGGCAATGTCGCCCTTCACTACGCGCTGAACGACGCCGCCTCGCGCATGGACGAGCTTATCGCCGGCGAATTCAACTGGACGCTGGCGCCCACGCCGACTGGGCCCGCCGGCCGCTATCAGTTTGTTGGCGGTTCGGCTTTTGCCATCCCCACTTCGTCGACGCAGCCCGACCTGGCTTACGAGATGATTCGCTTTACGCTGGCGAATCCGGCGCATATCTGCCGCACGGCGACCCTAGGCGCGGCTTTGACCAGCCAAGCCGAATTCCACAACTGCGCGGTGCCAGAAGGCGCGGCTTACGCCGATGATTACAACCACGCTTTCTCGGTCATGGGCGCGCGCGATGGCATCCACCCGACCTACCATCCGCAATATCTGGAATGGGAGACCTCGGTCTTCATCAGCAATTTCGACTTGCTCTGGACGGGCGAAGAGCGCGATGCCGCTGCGGTGGCCGCCGCCGCGCACGAACAGACCAATATGCTCTTGGGCGGCTAAAGGCAGCCTAGCTCAAAGCTGAACAAAACGATACAGGCAGGGTCAACCCTGCCTGTATTTTTTTGGCAATATAAGAAAATAGCCACAGAAGTAGGACAAAGTAAATTTTGTAACTTTTTGTCTTCGTTTCAACCCCACCCCCAGCCCCTCCCCGAAGCTTCGGGGAGGGGAGTCTAAGCGACAAAAACTGGTCGCTAGACACTGGCCGCCGGTCGCATAAACACTGCTCTACGGGAGGGGCTTTCCTGCAAGCGCGCCCATATTTTTTCGGGGTTTTTCTCCCCTGCCCAAAGCTTTGGGGCGCGTAGACACTGCTCTACGGGAGGAGTCGGGGGTGGGCTTGAAAACCGCGCCTGGTTGGCTATTGCGTCGCCAGCAGACTGCGGGCAAAGGCTAAATCCTGGACGATTAAGTCGTCGACGCGCTCTTCGTCGGTATATTCCGCCGAAAAGCAGAGCGGCCCGCGGTAATCAATCGCTCTGAGTTTTTTGATGAGACGGGACCAAGAAGCCCGGCCCTGCGCGCCCGAAGTCCAATAAATTGTCCACTCAGCGACAGCAGCTTCGGGCCCGCTAGTCCGCCGCCAATAAGCGTTCTTGAGATTGACCACGCAAAGATGCGGCGCTAGGATGTCTAGCGCGGCATCGCTATCCATGCCTTCCAGGGCGTTATGCGCCGGATCCCAGAATAGAGCCACATAGCGCGGGTCATAGTCTTTCAGCAAATGATAGGCGCCCATTTCGTTGACTGGCACAAAACGCCGCGAATGATTCTGTATGCCAATGCGCAAGCCATAACGCTCGCAAAGCGGCAAGGCGGCATCCAGTTGGCGGCGGGCGGCGGCTTCCGCCGTCCAATAATCGCGCGGGCCTTGCCGGAACATGACGCGGTTCAGGCCAATGCCCGCGGCGGCACAGGCGCTATAGAGGCGCTCGTCGTCTAAGGGCAGCGCCGCCGTAACATTCAAGACGCGGATGCCCTGCTCCGCCAGCAATTTCACCGCCGCCGGCAAATCCCGCTCGATGTTCTGCGGCTCGACTTGGAAGCAAGGCCGCACTGGTAGCTCGATTAGGTCGAAGCCGAGCGTTTTAATATGCGCCGCGAGCTGTGGCAGCGGCAGCGCTTTCCAGGGTTTGACAAAAAGAGCCAATTCATTCACGGCGCGCTCCTTCAATTTTTTGTGGGCGCCATCGAAATAAAATCGATATTGACGCGCGGCAGCAGGCTGGCGATGAAGACGACGGTCGCCGCAATGTCTTCCGATTGTATCATTTTCTGGCGCTCGGTTTCGTTATATTTGCGCGCGCGCCGGTCGATGATGGGCGTATTGCCGAGGCCGGGATTAAAGAGACAAGCGCGCACGCCGAAGGCATTGCCCTCTTCGTTGGTGACTGTGTTCAGCGCTGCCATGCCAATCTTCGAGGCGCTATAACCGACGCCAGCGTTCAAGCCCGGGAACATGCCAGCGCGGGAAGCGATATTGATAATCAGCCCAGCGCCGCGCGCTTTCATGGCCGGCAAGACCGCTTTAGTGAAGACGAAGGCGCTGGTTAAGTTGACTTCGATAAGCTGGCGGAATTGGGCGGCCGAAGTATCTTCGACGGAGCGTTCGGTAAAATTCATGCCGGCGTTGTTGACCAGCACATCAATCGCGCCAAAGGCGGTTCGCGTCTGGGCGACGGCGCGGTGAATTTGCGTCTCATCGCTGACATCGGCCGGGCAGACCAGGGCGGCCGCGCCGCTCGCTCGCGCTGCCGCTGCGACTGTTTCCAAAGCCTCGACGCGCCGCGCCACCAAGCTCACATTCGCGCCAGCCGCCGCGCAAGCCAGCGCAATCGCTTCGCCAAAGCCGCTGCTCGCGCCTGTTACCAGAACCGTCTGGCCAGTTAATGCGCCCATTACCGCTCCCTTTTTTGATTTTTCTCAAGCCATTGTCGCCAGCATAGCGCGGCTGACTTCGTAGCGCAAACTGCCGTCGCGCAGGAAGCGCGCCACCTCGCCGCTGATAATCTGCCCTTGCCGCATACGCGCCGGCCGCGTATGCGAAGCGATATGCGGCGTCAGCATGACATTCTCGAGGCCGCGCAAAGGGCTATCAAGCGGCAGCGGCTCTTGCTCGAAGACATCGAGTGCCGCGCTAATTCGGCCCGTTTGCAGCTCAGCCAGCAGGGCTGCCTCATCGATAAGATAGGCGCGGGCTGTATTGATGAAGAGCGCGTCATCTTGCAGCCAGCCAAATTGCTCAGCGCCCAGCATGCGATAGGTCTCGGCGGTGGCGGGCGCCTGCAAAGTAACAATCCGGCATTCGCGCATGAGCGGCTCCAAGCCAACTTTCCTGAGGTCCAGCGCGTCAGCTTCCGCTTGGCTGAGGTAGGGGTCATAGACCCAGAGCTTAGCGCCCAGCGCGTTCAAGCGGCTGATGACGGCGCGGCCGGTATAACCAGCGCCGATGACACCAATGCGCTGCCCCGCCAATTCGCCGCCGAGCGGAAAGTCTCGCGCCGCCGCCCAGCCCTCAGCGTGGAAAGCGCGGTCGATTGCGTGAAAGCGCCGCAAGCCCAACAAGATGAAGAACAGGGTCGTCTCCGCCACTGGGATGGCCATAGCCGCCGCCGCATGCGTAACCCGCCGGCCCTGAGCGAAGACGGCTGGCGGCAGCAGGCGCTTGATTGTGCCGGCGGCATGGGCGATGAGGCGCAGGCGGTCGGCCGCCGCCAGCACATCGGCGTTAAAGGCTGGCGTACCCCAGCCGGTGATAACTATATCCTGCCCGCCGATAGCCCGCGCCAAACCCGCCGAGCTGAGATTGCCCGCGCCGGGCTGGAAACTCAGCGCGCCTAAGTCCCGCAGTTGCGCATCGGCGGCGCCAGCAAACAGCTCAGTATAGAGCGCGGGGCGCATAGCGATGAGGATGCGCGTTTCTTCTGGCATTGCGGCGGCTAATCGGCGCTTTGCAGCGCGGCGCGCATTTTTTGAATCAAGTCCTCTGGCGGCGCGAAGGGCAGCTCGACCACGGTGTGGCTGAGCGCGCTGCTATATAAAGCGAGGATGACTTCAAAATCGCTGAGGGCGGCGCCGATATGCAAGGGCGGCCGCGCCGCATCGTCTTCTAGCCAGGCAAACATGGCATCGGTCAGAGCCGCCTGCCCCAAGACATCTTCTTCGGGATACTGGTGCGCGCCGCTCTTATAGATGCCATCAATCAGCGTCTCCCAGCCCCACATCGTCCAGTGAATGTAGCCGCGCCTGCCGTAGACGGCGATGCGCTTGTGCTGGTAGATCTGCTGCCCGCCTTCGACGCGCGGCGCATTTTCGCCGCAGCGCAAGGTGGCTGGCAAGCCATTGCTATATTCCACCGCCGCCAAACTTTGGTCGGGCGCATAATGCTGGCGGATGTTGTATTGCAAGCCCTGCGCGCCTGCCGCCTGACCAAAGACGGTCAGCGGCGTCGCGCCGGGATTAAAAGCGCCGATGGCTTGCAAAGAATGCGTGCCTTGATAAGCCAGGTTCATGCCCGAGCTGGCTTCGATGAAGCGCAAATCGCCAATCGCGCCATCCGCCACCAGCTGCTGCAAGCGCTGGCGGCACGGGTGATATTGCAGTTGATGATTGATAGCGATTTTGATATTAGGTGTGTTGGCAGCGAAAGCCCGTATCGCCAAATAATCTTCGGCTTGAATGGCTAGCGGTTTTTCCACCAGCACAGCTGGCACGCCAGCTGCGGCCGCCGCTTCAAAAATTGCTAGCCGCGCATCGGGCGGCGTGCTAATCTGCACGAGATCTGGTTTCTCTTTCTCGAACATCTCGCGGTAATCCGTGTAGCGCGTTTTGACGCCATACTTCTCGCCAAAGACTTGCAGCTTGTCCGCTTGCCGCGCCGAGACCGCCGCCAATTTGCCGCGTTTGACATGCGCGTAGGCATCCGCATGGCCATGCGCTCGCCCGCCGCTGACGCCAATAATCACCGATTTATACATGCTCGCCCTCCCACGGTAGCAGTATCACTTTGCCGCACTGCCCGCCGAGCTGCGTCTCCCAAGCCTGCTGGATGTCGCTCAGCGGAAAGCGGTGCGTAATAAGTTTGTCCAATTCGCCGCCAATTTCGCCAATCATGCGCAGCAGGCGTGGACTATGCGCCAGATTAAAATGCCAACTGCCAATCAGCGTCAGCCCTTTGCGAATCATATCCGGGCTGATGCGCAGGGGCAGGTCGTCATTGCATTCGCCGACAAAAGCCACCTGCCCCTTGCGCCGCGCCGCGTCAATGCAGAGACGCTGCGCCGCCACCACGCCACTGCAATCCACCGCTTTATCGACGCCGCGCCCGTCCCGCGTCAAAGCCAGCACTTGCCGCAGCGCGCCCTCAGCCAGCGGGTTAATGACTATCTCAGCGCCTAGTTCCAGCGCTTTTGCCGCGCGATAGGCATTGGCATCGACGCCGATGACGCGCGCGCCGCGGTAGCGGGCATTGATGACCCCGCCCAAACCCACCGGCCCCAAACCTGTGATTAAGACAGTATCGTGGCGGTCGACGCCTAGCGTCTGAAACGCGCCGAAGGTCGGACCTAAGCCGCAGCAAGCCATAGCCGCATGGGCATAAGACAGGCCGGCGGGAATCGGCAAGAGCTGCCAATCTTGCTTGAGCAGGTATTGCGCCATCGTCCCCCAGCCAGCGGTAGAGCCATGACAAGCGGCGAAGTCAAAGCCGTCTTGACAGTGGATATAGTCGCCGGCGAGGCAATGCGCGCATTGCCCGCAGGCATTCAGCGGCATAGCGACGACGCGGTCGCCGACTTTGAAGCGGCCTGGCTGGGCGACCTCGACGACTTCGCCGGCCGCTTCATGGCCAAAAACAGGCTGATTCGTGCCGGCGGCAAAAGCCTTGTATTCGGTACACATCGGCGCGACATGCACTTTGACGACGACCCAGTTGCCTTTGGCTCGGGGTCTGGCTTTGCTGGTGATGTCGGCTTGTTGTATACCCGTTACACAAACTTGTTTCATGCTTTGCCTGATGTTTGCGCGGCGCTTTTTTCCGCGCAATCGGTTTCTTGCGAATGGCTTGCACTATAACACAGGCGCTATGCCGCTGCAACAAGTTTGTTATAGCAGCTAGGGCAATTTGACGATTGCCCACCGATGATATACTATTCAATCAATCGGTTGCGCAACGGCTTGCGGCGGGGATTGAGATTGATGAAACGGATGACTATGCGCGATGTCGCCGAACGCGCCGGCGTCTCTAAAGCCACAGTTTCCCATGTCATTAACGAGACGCGCTTTGTCGAAGCGACGACCAAAGCGCGCGTCCACGCCGCCATTCGCGCCCTCAACTATCGCCCGAATGTGGCGGCGCGCAGCCTCACCACCCAGCGCACGCGCATCATCGGCTTGATTATCTCCGATGTTACCAATACCTTCTTTGGCGAAATTGTGCGCGGCATTGAAGACGCGCTCTTTGCCAATAATTATAGCCTGATGCTCTGCAACACCAACGAGGTGCTGGAGCGCGAGGAGTATTATATCGATATTCTGCTGCGGCAAGGCGTGGATGGCATCATTGCCGCCGCCACCAGCCAAAATTGGGATGTGCTGAACGAAGCGGCGAAGCTCAATATCCCCATCGTGATGCTCGACCGCAAATTCGACGCCGCCAAATCGCCCTATGTCGGCGTGAATAACGAGCAAGGCGCGCGGCTAGGCACGCAGCACCTGATTGAGCGCGGCTACCGCGATATTGGCATTCTCTGCGGCTTTCAGCGCCTTTCGACCATGCGCGAGCGGCTGGCGGGCTTTGAAGCGGCGCTGGACCAAGCGGGGCTGCCGCTGCGGGAAAATTGGCGCATCGCCAGCCCCTTGATCATCGAAGATGGCAAAATCGCCATGCAGCGCCTGATGGCGCAAGCGGAGCGGCCGCGGGCGGTCTTCATTTGCAACAATTTGTTGAGCATCGGCGCGCTGCTGGCTTTGCATGAGCTGGGCCTGACCTGCCCGGCCGATGTCGCCATCGTCGGTTTTGATGACCATCCCTGGGCCCAAGTTTCCAACCCGCCGCTGACAGTCATCCGCCAGCCTACTTATGCCATCGGCGAAACAGCCGCGCGCAAAGTGTTAAAAGCGCTGAACGATAAAACAGCTGAGATTCCCTCGGCGATTTTTAACTGCCAGCTCATCCTGCGCCAATCGAGTTGACTTCTCCCCAAAGCTTTGGGGCGCGTAGACACTGACCTACGGGAGGGGCGGGGGGTGGGGTTGAAAATGCGGCTGTGTATCATCCACCTTTTGTATAATTAACTTGGACTTACTCAAATACGATGGAGAAAGAAAAATGACAAAACGCTATGCCGCCAACTGGGCCTCGCTGAAGACCCACCCCACCGCCACCTGGATGCGCCAAGCCAAATTCGGCATTTATACGCATTGGGGCATCTATTGCGTGCCGGCGACGGGGCCCAATGTAACCTGGTATCCCTATAACATGTACCGCGAAGGCAGCCCGCAATACGAATATCACTGTCGGACTTATGGGCATCCCTCCGTTTTTGGTTATAAGGACTTTATCCCGATGTTCACCGCGCAGCATTTCGATGCTGATGAATGGGCTGAGCTTTTCAAGCGAGCCGGCGCCAAATTCGCCGGGCCCGTCGCCGAGCATCACGATGGCTTTCCGATGTGGGATGCCAGCGATACCGAATGGTGCGCCGGCAAGATGGGCCCGCGGCGCGATGTCGTCGGCGAATTGGAGAAAGCTATCCGCGCTCAAGATATGCGCTTTATGGTCGCCATGCACCACGCCGAAAACTGGTGGTTCTTCCCGCATTGGAAAAAAGACTACGACACCGCCGACCCGCGCTATGCCGGGCTGTATGGCGAGCCGCATAACCTCGATTTTGACTTCAAGCCGGGCGCAGCCGGGCATGACCACGCCGAATGGCGGGCGCAAGACAAACCCAGCAAAGCCTTCCTCGACCGCTGGAAAAACCGCCTAGTCGAAGTGGTCGAGCGCTATGAGCCAGATTACATCTGGTTTGATTTTGGTTTGCGCTTCATTCACGACCAATATAAGCAAGACTTCCTCGCCTACTATTACAACAAAGAGGCGGAATGGGGCCGCGAAGTCGTCGCCAGTTATAAATGGCACGATATTCCGCCCGGCACCGCCTTGCTAGACTTCGAGCTAGGCAAAACAGCCGAGCTGACGCATTATGAATGGATCACCGACACGACCGTCGATGATGGCCAGGGCTGGGGTTATATCAAGCAGACCGAGTATAAAACCGTCACAGAAATGGTGCAGTACCTGGCGGACAATGTCAGCAAGAACGGCTTTATGCTCTTGAATGTCGGGCCCAAGCCCGATGGCACCATTCCCGCCGAAGCGAAAGCCATCCTCGAAGGCTTAGGCCAGTGGCTGCGCGTCAATGGCGAAGCGATTTATGATACCGTGCCTTGGAATACCTATGGCGAGGGCCCGACGCAAATGCAGCATGTCGGCGCTTTCAGCGATACTAAAGAGAAGCTGACTTATAGCGCGCGCGACATCCGCTTCACTACGCGCGGCAATATCCTCTATGCGATGACCTTTGGCTGGCCGGAGAAAGAATTCCTCATCGAATCGACGCGGGGCTTGTATCCAGGCGAGGTGCGCTCAGTCGAGCTGCTGGGCGGCGATGGCGAATTGCGCTGGCAGCTGACGGCGGACGGTCTCAAGATTGAAAGGCCCGAGCGCCGGCCCTGCGAGCATGTCTATGCCTTCAAAATCACGCGCAATACCAGTATGTGATGCGCTTAATCGTGCTTATAGGCATTGGCGGCGTAATCTTTGGCGGTGCCAGCGACCACAGCCAGGGCGATGCCGCGGGCGGCGGCGCGTTTTTTGGCGGCGGTAACATCTTCTTTGAGCCGCAGCAAATCCCGATGCTCAGGCAGATAGGATAAGCCATCGTTGATGAGCAATTCAGCGATAGAAGACAGGGACAGGTTGCGCATTATCAATTCCACCAATTCGACGATGACGCTGGCGATGCTCTCTTTATTTTGCTGCTCATAAGCGACATGCAGAGCCTGCCGATAATGGGTCAAAGCCTGCGGCAGGCGATTCGCTTTGACCAGAATCTGCCCGAGATGATGCAGCTGCTGGGCTTCGGTTACTTTGTCTTTGACCTCGCGGGCGATGTACAAGGCTGAGGTATGGAAGTTGATCGCCTCGCTCCAGCGCTCTAAATGCACATTTACCGCACCCAAGCCGCGCAGCGTCTGCCCTTCCATATCGCGCCTTGACTGCTGCTTGAAGAGGTCATTCGCTTCTTCCAGCATAATAACCGCATTGCGGTTGTCATTGGCATCGAGGTGAGCCAAGCCTAGTTTATAGAGGATGAGCGCTTGGTTTTGCTCATCATCGCGATGGCGGGCATTGCGCAAGGCTTCGCCATAGGCTTCTAGGGCAATCGAGGCTTCGCCCAGGGCGCGGTGGGCGTCGCCGCGGGTGATATGCAGGAACATCTCCGCCTCATAATCGTCAAGCTCTTCCGCCAGGTGCAAGCCGCGCTGCACATGCTGCAAGGCGGAGACAGCGGAGTCGCTGCGCACCAGCAAACCCGCCAGCATATCCAAGGTCTCGAGCGTGCCGGCTTTATCCGCTTGCTTTTCGTAAATCGCCAGCACTTCGTTATAGGTCGCCACCGCTTCTTGCTCACGGTTTTGCTCAGCCTGCACTTTGCCGACAGCCTGCAAAATCTGCAAGACCCGCGGCGTATCCGAATGCTGGCGGGCGAAAGACAGTGCCGTGCGCAGCTTGACCTGCTCAATCGCCAAGGGCGTACTTTCCTTGCTGACTAGCAAACCCGCCAGCATATCCAGCGTCTCCAGCACGCCATCTTTATCGGCGTTCTTCTCATAGATTTCCAGCACATCGCTATAAGTTGACAGAGCCTCTTTCTCGCGCCCTTGGTTGATTTGCATGCGGGCGATAGCTTTGAGAATCTGCAACTGGCGCGCCGTCTCTTTATTTTGGCTGGCGACATTCAAAGCGGTGCGCAACTGGTCGATATTCACGGACTGCAAATCTTGGTCATCCAACGGGAAAAAGGTGGAATCATCGATGGGCTGAGCCTCGCTGTCTGGCAGGGGCGGCTCGTCAGAGGCGGCTTGAGCCGCGTCTTCCAGCAGCGGTTCGTCATCATCCAGCAGCAGGACGTCGCTGTCTGGGTCGGCGGCGAGCGCGGGCACATCGGCGAAGTCTAGCGGCGCGCCCGCCCGCAGCGCCGCCAGGCGCAGCAGCTCATAGTTATAACCCCTCGCCGCCAGCCGCTCTTGCAGCGGGGCGAGGGCTTCGGCGATATCGTCCACCAGCTCTAGGTCTTCAGCCCGCGCCGCCCATTCCGCTGTAGCTAACAAGTTCTCCATCTCAATCAGCAGGCGCTTGACGGCATCTTCCGCTTTGCCATGGACAGCGAGGTAATCTCGGATGGTATCGATGACATCGGCACGCTGGGCGGCCAGGCGGTCCCGCTCCAGCGCCCACTCTTTCAGATAATTATGCACCAGCGGGTGCAGGCGATAATAGAATTCGTCGGCGCGTTGAAAGCGCTCGGCCAGAAAAAGGCGCGACAAAACCGTCATCGACATATCGATGGATTCGGTGGCGATGCCGCTCAAGAGATTGAGGAAAGTGAGCGAGGCTTCGCCGCGAATCGTCGCGCCGAGGCTGAGCAGCAGCACTTTCAGGCGCTGGTTCAAACGACTAAAGCTGATGTCGAGGACGGCTAAGACCAGGCCGTCGTCGCAGCTTTCTAGGGCATCGGCTAGGGTCGCGGCAAAATCCGCCGGCGCTTGGCGGGCGACAATCATGCTGCGGGCGGCTAAGGCGATAGGAAAAGCAGCCGAATCGAGCTGCTGGATAATAGCCCGCACCGCGCCATCGGTCGCATTGTCTTTGATGCCCGCTTTCTGCTTGAAGAGGTGGATGGCGGCCCGCTCGGCCAAATTGCCGATGGGCTGGTTGCGCCAATCGCCCTGAGCCAGCGGCACGGAGCTGGTAACGACCAGCGGGGTATCGGCAGCGCAGCGGGCGACAAATTCGGATAGCACGGCCGCCTCAATCTCGCCATCCAGCACCAGCAGGGGCTGTCTTTCGGTCAAGAGCGCGCCGACGGTCTCCACTTGGCTCAGCGGATTGGCGGCGCTGGCGTCGGCGTTAGCGCCGTAAGCACGAGCGACGCGCGCAATCAATTCCGCTAGGGGCGGCTGGTTCACAGTCAGCCATAGCACCGGATATTCGTGCTGTTGCAAATAGACATTGGCGATGGTCGCGGCGACGGTGGTTTTGCCGGTGCCGAGATCGCCATGCAAGACGAGTTGCTGGCCTTGCCGCAAACGCAGCAGCAAAGACCGCAGCAGCTCATCGCGCCCGACGGGGCGCCCGAGGCGACGCAGGGGCAATTCTGTTACTGTCGTGGCTGGCGCTTCAAGGGGTTTTATCTCCGCCATGTTCCCCCCGCAGAGGTTTTCCAATAATTTTTCGGTAATCAGACTTCAGTATATATTGACATTCAATTTAGGACAATTTAGCTAGGCGCTTTCCTAGCGCTAGAAAAAACGCAAGCTGCCGCTTGCATTTTGCGCGGAGGCGGATTATACTGCGGCGCTGATTGGGCACGTGGCGCAATGGCAGCGCAGTTGACTTTTAATCAATTGGTTGCAGGTTCGAGTCCTGCCGTGCTCACTTTGTCAACCCCACCCCCGGCCCCTCCTCAAAGCTTTGGGGAGGGAGAAAAACCCCTAAAACTATGGACTCGCTTGAGGAAAAGCCTCTCCCGTAGGGCAATATCTACAGTCCCCCAGGTTAGACTCCCCTCCCCGAAGCTTCGGGGCGCGTAGACACTGCCATGGGAGGGGCCGGGGTGGGCTTGAAAACCGCGCATCACCCACCTCTCGCCTGACTAATTTGAGCTTACTTCTGCCCAATTTTCTCAATAAACTTGATAGTCGCTTGGATGCCGTTGTAGAAATTCTGCAAGTAGATATTCTCGTTGGGACCATGGGCGCGGCCGCTCTTCAAGCCATAGCTCATAATCACCACCTCATCCGCCACCTTCATGCACTCAAAACAGATTGGCACGCTGCCGCCGCTGCGCTCGAAGACGGGTGCGACGCCCCAAGCATAAGTATAAGCGTCGGCGGCCGCTTGCATGGCCGGACCAGCGACATCGAGCAGCACCGCTTCCGCGCCCGGCTCGCTCGGGCGGATGTCTAGGCGCACCGTCGGCGGCGCCAGCGCTTGCAGCCGTTCGCTGACGCATTGCAGTACCTGCGCTGGCTGCTGCCGCGGCACCAGCCGGCAAGTGATTTTCGCGCTGGCCGTCGCTGGCAGCACCGTCTTCATGCCTGCCCCCGTATAACCGCCATAGATGCCGTTAATCTCTAGCGTCGGGCGCGCGCCCAGCCGCTCGGGCAAGATATACTCTGCCTCGCCCCAGACGGCCGGCGCCGCCACCACATCGTCCCATTCCGCTTGCAGATAGGGCGCGACCTTGTCTAAGCGCGCCCGGTCCTGCGCCGTCACCGGCAGCACATCATCATAAAAACCCGGCACAGTCACTAGACCATTGGCATCGTGCAAGCCCGACAAAATCTCGCATAAGGCTTGAATCGGGTTATGCACCGAGCCGCCCCAATGCCCGCTATGCAGGTCGCTGACAGGCGCGGAGACCTGCACTTCCAGCGCGGCGATGCCGCGCAAGCCATAGGTCAAGCTGGGCTGGTCGGGCGCTAAAATCGCGCCATCAGAAATCATGGCAATATCAGCCGCCAGCCGCTCTGGCTGCTGCGCGATGAAAGCGTTGATATTCTCCGAGCCTGATTCTTCTTCGCCTTCCAGCACGACTTTGAGATTGACCTTAGGTTTCTCGGCGCTAGCCAGCCAAGATTCAACCGCTTTCAGGTTAGCCATCACATGCAGCTTGCTATCGACCGCGCCGCGGCAATACAAGCGCCCGTCTTTGATGGTCGGCTCAAACGGTTCGGTCTGCCAGCCATCGGCGATTTCGGCCGGCTGCACATCATAATGGCAATAAATCAAGAGGGTCGGCGCATTTTCGCCCGCGCCATGCCATTCGCCCAGCACCAGCGGGCAGCGGCCCTCTGGCAGCAGGATTACCTCAGCCCGCTGCATGCCGATGCGCAGCATCATATTTTTCAGCCAGTCGGCGGCGGCGGCGACATCGCCGGCGTGCTGCGGCTGCGTGCTGATAGTGCGGATGCGCAGCAGCTCTTGGTATTCTTCGAGGAATCGGGCTTGATTGGCTTTGGCGTATTCATAAGGGCTGTTCATGGCTGTGCCTGCTTTCGCTTTTTCTAGGCGGGACTAGCAGGATTAAACCACAAAGGCAGGCAAGGCGCAAAGGAGAGTTAGCCACTGTTTTCAACCCCACCCCCGGCCCCTCCCCAAAGTTTTGGGGAGGGGAGTCTAACCTGGGAGACTGTAGACATTGCCCGGCGGGAGGAACTTTCCCTCAAACTCCCCATAATTTCGCGGTTTTTCTCCCCTCCCCAAAGCTTTGGGGCGCGTAGACACTGCCCTACGAGAGGGGCTGGGGGTGGGTTGTAGGGCTTGGTGGCTAGAATCAGGAATTTAGCCACCGAAGTAAGTCCAAGTTAGTTATGCGGGGTTTTCAACCCCACCCCCGGCCCCTCCCCGAAGCTTCGGGGAGGGGAGTCTAAGCGCAAAAACTGAGGGACTGTAGACACTGCCTTACGGTCGTGTAGATACTGCCCGATGGGAGGGACTTTCCCTCAAACTCCCATAATTTTCGGAGTTTTTCTCCCCTCCCCAAAGCTTTGGGGAGGGGCCGGGGGTGGGGTTGAAAATATGATTGCGTAGTTTTTCTAGCTTAATTTTGTGAATTTTGCTGAAGCACGATTTTGATGCGATTGCCCTGTCTCCTGCCCAAAGCTTTGGGTCGCGTAGACACTGACATACGGGGGGGGGGGGGGGAACAAACGCTAAAACTTGCAAAATTTAGTTTGTCCTACTGAGTCGCAGTTTATGAAACTTATTAAGGAGCGAATATGACCGGCATTCAGCAGCCAAAAGTAGTTGTGATTGGCGCGGGCAGCCTCTTTTTTGGCCGGCAGGCAATCTGGCAAATGGCGCATTCGCCGCATTTGAACCGCGGCACCCTAGCCCTCGTCGACAAAGACCCAGCCCGCCTAGACAAGATGGGCGCGCTCGCGCGGAAAGTCGCCACCGAAACCGATATCGCCCTGCGCATCGAAACGGCGACGGATTGGAAAGATGTCTTGCCCGGCGCTGATTTTGTCGTGCTGAGCTTCGCCGTCGATACGGTGCGCTATCGCGGGCTAGATTGCGAAATCAGCGAACGCTATGGCATCCGCATGTGCAGCGGCGACACCATCGGACCGGGCGGCATCTTCCGCGCCATGCGCGAGCTACCGCTGATTATGGATTGCGTCAGCGATGCGCAGCGGCTCTGCCCTGAGGCTTGGGTCATAAATTATATCAATCCCAGCGCGGTCAATGGCATAGCGATTGCGCGCTATGCGCCAGCGGTCAAGAGCTTCGCCCTCTGCGATTCGCTGCACATGCCGCATATAAAAATCCGTTATGCCCGGCGCGCGGGCTTGCTGCAAGACGCGAGCGACTGGAATGCGGCGCTCGACGCAGATTTTGACCTGCGCATCGCTGGCATCAATCATTTCACCTGGCTCTTAAAAGCGGAGTATCAAGGGCGGGATGTACGCCCGCAAATCGCCGCCGCGCTGCGCCACCGCGCCGCCACCGAAGACACCGGCGGCGACATCGGCGCTAAAGCCTTGCACAACGACGCCATCGCCTGGCAGCTCTACAATATCTTTGGCTACATCCCCGTCTGCGTCTCCCATACAAAAGAATACCTGCGCTTTTATCAAGGACACGGTGTACTGGCCGATGCCATCCCGCCGCTTTCGATCTGGGAGACCGAGCCGCGCTATGCCCGCCACGCGGCGATGTGGCACGGCGTCGACGCTTTCATCAGCGGCGCAAATCCCATCAGCGCATTTATGGAGAGCTTTGGCCCCGACCACGCCACGGATATAATCGAGAATATGGTCGCTGGGTTGGGGCAGCCTTTCTATATCAATACGGCGAATCAAGGCACTGTCAGCAATATGGCAGCAGATGCCTTTTTGGAGCTGCTCTGCGATGTGGATATGGCTGGGCCACGCCCGCGGCCAGTGGGCGCGCTGCCGCGCGGCCTGCGCGGCTTGAGCGAAGTCGTGCTGGATACGCACGAGCTTACGGCGGAGGCGATTGTCAAGGCAGATTATGGTTTGCTACGGCGCGCGCTGATGACCGACCCGCTAACCAATTCAATCGCTGATGCCGATGCGATTCTGCGCGATTTGCTGGCGGCTCAGCGCGAGGCTCTGCCCGCGCATTGGTATAAAGAAGCGGCTTTCTAAACGCGATTGGGGCTGGCGGCTCAGCCAAGAAAGTGGACTAGCGCCGCGAACAGGGCAATCAACGCGCCGCTGCCCCACATTATCAGCAGGCGCGTCTGCCGCTCGACCATAGTTCGCAGACTTTCGATATCCGCTTTAGTCGCTGTATGTGAGCGCTCGGTTTCGATCGTTGTTTCCAATTTCCTAACCCGTTCAATCAGAGTGGCAAGTGAAGCATTTTCTAGCGGTGCCATTGTGATTTCTCCTTATGGCACCTACCTTGCTACAAATACAGCCTAGTAAAAAACTGTAAGCGGTGTCAAGCGCCCAAGAAGTGTTGCAGCAGGGCTATCAACAAAGCGGTCAGCGCGCTAAAAAGAGCGACAAACAAGGCAATCATCGCGCCAATACCCCACATTATCAGCAGGCGCGTCTGCTGCTCGAGGTCGGTTTTTGTCGCTAAATGAGGCTGTTCAGGCAGAGTGGAATGTGAGGCATTTTCTAGCGTTGCCATTGTGATTTCTTCTTGTAGTTCCTATATCGGTGTACGCATAGTATAGCAAAAAATACCTGCCATAGCCGGGGCAATCACGTCAAAATTATGATTCAGCAAAATTAAGCCGGCCAGCACAGAAAGCAGCTGCATTTCTCCCTGCCTCTGTGACTAAGTTGCTTTTCCCAAGCCCAATACAAACTTGAGCTTACCGAACAGCAACCGAGTCTTGGCCATCGCTCAGCCAGTCCAGGGAAAAGCGGGCGAAGACGATGCCGCCGGCATTGCCGCGCTCGTACAGCAGGCCAATGCGCATATCGTCGAGGACGACCAAATCCCCGTAGGCGGCTGGCCCGCCGTCAACAAGTTTCTGCACCGGCCAAGTCTGCCCTTCATCATAGCTCAGACGCACAGTCATCTTTTCGCGTTTGCTTTGGCTATTGGGGTTGGAAAACAAAATGCGGCTTCTGCTGCCATATTGAGCTTCGTCGCTCCAGGTAAAACGCTGTATGCTGCCTTGCACGATGGGGTCGGGCAATCCGGCGTCATTCTTATGCGTTTTCGCCATCGAGATATTGCCTTTGGCGTCAAACTCGTGAATCATCACCCCGCGATAATTAACCCCGACCCCATTGGGACCCGTGTTATTTCTAAAGTTGACCATGATGTCGCCCGCTTCGAGTTCGACGGCCATCGCCTCGCTGCTGCCGAGAATGTCGCTCACTCCGCCGATGGTCCAGCTCCGCCCATGATCCTCACTCCAATATACATAGGATTGCCCAAAACGAACGGAGCGCGCGCCTTGGGTCAGCTTGGCGCAATAGAATAAGCGGCCACGCGTCGCTGGAGAGTTGCGCAAGCCGCCGCGCAACTGTAGTCCGTGGCCAGTCGCCGGGAAATTCATCCGCCAGTCTTCTAAATTGTTGTAGCGCGTCGCCGCGTCAGCGTAAACGGCTGTATATGCCGGTTGCAGGGGCTTGTGAACCTGCGCTGTGATATCCTTTTCATTCAGCCAAGTACGGCCATGATCCAAGCTCTCAATGGAATAAGCGCGCCGCACGCCGCTGCCGCCGGTGATGAAGTTCTCGCCAAACTCCGTCTTGTTGAATATGATGAGCGCTTTGCCCTGTGGATTGGCCGGGTCCAGCGTAGCCAAAACCGGCGAGGGATTCTGCGCCACATGCTCGGTGCCATCAGCTATGATGTTGCGCGCAATGGTGAAGACTTCGCTCCAGGTATTGCCCCGGTCTGCGCTAATCTTGCCGACCACCCGTATGATGCCGTTATGATCGCCGCAATTTGCCAAGCGCCCTTCCGCCACCGCCAGCAAATCTCCATTGCCCAAGCGAATGATGCTCGGGATGCGATAGCAGGCATAGCCGCCCGCGCCATTTTCAAATACTGAATGCAGCGAGAAATCAGCGCTGTGCTTATTATTGGGCATGGTTCAGCTTCCTTTAACCTAGCAAACCGTCTAATTTTGCGTCCATCTCCGCCAGCGTCAGTCGCACGCTGACGATATAAGGCGGCTGATTCGGACTCCAATGCCCATAAGTGGTCGTCACAAGTGTGCCGTCGGGCAACATTTCCAAGCCAGGGTAGGCGCAGTCGCCAAAGACAAAATCGCCGCGCCGCGTGCGGCCGTGATTGCGCATGAGGCGAATCCGATATTGCCCCGGCCGCCTATGCAGGATGTCGTCGAAGGTGCCAACCCAAGCCACCCAGTCCGCCATTGTGGGGCTGCTTTTCGCCGTATCGCGGAATGTGATGAAGAGGCGGCCATCGGGCGCATAACGACCGACATGGCGATCGCCAGTGAGCGTCGCGGGCAACTCTAGGGGCTGCGTCCAGCTAGCGCCTTCGTCATCGGAGAAGATCACAAAAGAATTGAACTGGCGGCTATTTTCGCGCAGCAATACGGCGATGCGCTTGCCATCGGGCGCGCGTATCCAGCCTGGCTCGCACAAATCCGCTTCAGCATGTCGGGTCACAAACTCTGGCGCGCTCCAAGTCAGGCCGCCGTCAGCCGACACGGTCTTGTAGACTGTCAGCGGCCCTTTGCGTTCGCCGCGATTGCGCAAGAAACGTCCATCATCATGAAACAGCGCCATATAGTCGCCGTTTTTGAGCCGGCCCAGGCAGGCCATCGCCACGATGCCGCCAAAATCGCCGATGGGCTGGAGCGGCGACCAAGACCGGCCGTCATCCTCAGAGACAGCCAGCCGTATCGGATACAAGCCTGAAAACAGCACCAGGCGCTTGATACCCTGTTTATCTTCGACTCTGAAGATAGTAGGCACTTCCTGCGAGCTTGCCCAGTTGTCCGGCACGGGCAAGCGCTCGCTCCAGGTCAGCCCACCATCGTCGCTGCGCTTCAATACAATTTGCCCCTTGCCATGCCCCATCGGATAAGTGGCATACATGGTGCGCTGGTCCTCGAGCAAGACAGTGGTTACATGTCCCAGATATTGCCCAGGCTGTCGGTCAACCAGAATCTGACGCTGCGCTTCCTGCGCTAAATCAATTAGGGGGATGTTCATAGTCTCTCATCCTAAATCGGCTATACTGCCGCTGTGCTTATGCCTCAAAGGCTCATGCGAGGGTCCAAGGCATCGCGCAAGCCATCGCCGATGAAGTTAATGCTGAGGACTGTAATCGCTATCATAAAGCCGGGCGGCAGCCATAAATGTGGAAATTGTTCCAACAAGGTCAATTGCCGCGCGCTATTTAGCATATTGCCCCAGCTGGGCGTCGGCGGCTGCACGCCCAGCCCAAGAAAGCTCAGCCCGGCTTCGATTAAAATTGCGCTGGCGGTGCCGAGCGTCGCGACAACGATAAGATAGGGAATCACGTTTGGCAGAATATGGCGCAGAATAATGCGCGGCGCCGGCGCGCCTATGCTGCGGGCCGCTTCAATGAACTCCATCTCGCGTAATTGCAAGACTTGTCCCCGAACCAGCCGGCAAGTCCCGGGCCAGCCTAATAAACCGATGACGAGCATGGCGTTGTAGATGCTTGGACCCACGAAAGACACCACCGTGATTATGATAATCAAGCCGGGAAAGCTCATGACGGTATCGGTAAAGCGCATGATGACCGAATCGGTCAGCCCGCCATAATAGCCTGCGATAGCGCCCAAGAGCGTGCCGATTGTAATGTAAATCGACACGGACACGACGCCCACTGAGAGCGAAATCCGACTGGCGAAGGCTAGGCGCGCCCACATATCGCGCCCGGCTTTGTCTGTGCCTAGCACATAAACTTCGTTCGGTGGTTCTTTTGTATCTAGCATATTGACTTTCAGCGGGTCGTGAGTCGTTATCAGCGGCGCGAAGACCGCGATGCAAACAAGCAAAGCCAGTATGAAAGTGCCTATGAGCGCCAGACGATGACGCCGATAGCGCAGCCAGAAGCGCGATTGGAAAAAGGCCGCCCGGGCGCTTTCCCTTGCCAGTGATTTTGGGCTTAAGCCCAGCTTGGGCTGCTCTTCGCTCATACGCGCTACCTGTCGCCGCAATCAATCAGCATAACGAATCCGCGGGTCGGCATAAGCGTAAAAGATGTCAGTGATGAGGTTTGCCAACAGGACGAGAATGGCTGTGATAAGCAGCAGGCTCATAATCTGCGGATAATCACGGTCGGTGATTGAGTCGATGGCAAGTTTGCCGATGCCGGGCCAGCTAAAAATTGTTTCAATGATGACCGAGCCGCCAAAGAGCCCGGGCAGCCGCAAACCCAGCACAGTGATAAGCGGTATCAGGGCATTGCGCAGCGCGTGCACCGATAATATGCGCCGCGTCGGCAAACCTTTCGCGCGCGCGGTCGTAACATAATCCTGCTCTAGCACTTCCAGCAAACTCGTGCGGGCGAAACGCATCAGAGAGGCCATATTGGCGAAGCCGAGCACAAGCGCCGGCAAAAACAGGTGGTGCAGCAGGTCAAGCGCATAGGGCAGTTCTGTGCGCAGGCTGAGCATGCCAAAAGGCGGCAGCACATCCAGCTTGAGCGCGAAGATATAAATGCCAGCCAGAGCCAGGAAAAAATTAGGCACCGAGATGCCGGCGAACGCGGCCAGGGTGAGAGAATAATCGAGTTTCGAGTATTGCTTGAGCGCGGAAATCAGCCCTAGGGGAATGCCAATGACCACAGAAATCGTAAGCGACGATACAGTCAATATGAGCGTGGGCCCAAGTCGTTCTTGAATGCGCTGCATGACGGGGACGCTATGCACGTATGAATAGCCCATATTGCCCTGCAAGGCTTCGCTAATCCAGATGAAATAGCGCACGAAGAAAGGCTGATTCAAGCCGAGTTTCTCGCGCAAGACTTCAAGCTCGCCGGGGGCGATTGGCGCAGCCGGGTCTATCATGGCGATGATTGGGTCGCCAGGCGCCAGGTTGATAAGCACAAAGTCAATCAGCGTTATTCCGAATAAGATCGGAATCGCTAGCATGAGTCGGCGAGCAATATATTTTGTCATTTTGGCTTATGGGTTCGTCTCGAAAAAGCGCGCCCGCGGCAGTCTGGCTGTATGCGCCGAGCCAGAGCCGCTTATGGCGGGATAGCCGGCTCAGCGCGCCGCTGGTCTAGCGCCCGCTATGCGCCAAAGGAAGAGCTGCGCTTTGTTTGCGCGAATTTTAGTTTCCCAGCCGGCGGGCGAATGTATAGAAGGAGCCGGCCTAGATAAGCAGCCAGGCCGGCTCCAGCGGTATTGGCTAGCGCGATTTATTCGTCCAGCCACCAAGTCTCGATGGCATTGTAATTCGGCAGATGCCCAAAATACTGCGGCGTCGCATTGCGCAGCTTGGAAGTCAAGACCCAAGCGCGATTCTGCAAACGAATCGGTATCATCGCCGCTTCGTCATCCAAGATGCCCTGCAACTCTTGATAGAGCGCGACTCGCGCTGCGCGATCAGCTTCGACGCGGCCTTGATCCAAGATTTCATCGACGCGCTCGTTGCTGAGCTGCGTGAAATTGAAGCCGCCCTCAGCTAGCGTATAACCCGACTTGTAGTAGATGGTAACCGAATCTGGATCTGGTCCAAAGGCATTGCAGATTGCCACCAGGTCGAAGTCCATCTGTGTCAGCACCACATCGTTATAGTTTGTGCGGTCGCCCGCGCCGCGCAGTTCGATATTCAAGCCAATATCGGTCAGGAATTGAAAGATAAAGAGCAAGTCGTTGGCTGGCTCTTCGCCGCCAAAGACATAATCGATAACGCGGTCCGCCGACCAATCGCCATCGGCGATCGCTTCCGCAATCAGCTCTTCTGCCTTGTCTGGATTGAAGGAATAATCCAGTTCATGCGGATTTGGCTTGAGGAATTCTTGCCCTAGATGGTGATAGAAAGGCACGGCGAGCTGGCTTTCGAGGAAGAGTTCATTGGTGATAGTCTGCCGGTCGATGGCGTAGGAGATAGCTTGCCGCACTTTCTTGGGAATGCGCGTGGTATTGGCGGAGACATTGCAGAATACATTGCTTGGCTGCCAGAAGATTTGGAAATTCGGATTATCCAGGAAGCGGGGCAAATCATCCGCGCCGACATTGGAGGTCATGTCGATGTCGCCTGTTTCCAAGCCGGCCGGGATGGTAGAGCCATCGGGGAAGAACATATTGATGCCTTCAATATGCGGCGCGCCGCGGAAATAAGCCTCATTGCGCTCGAAGCGAATGAGCTGGTCGAGATTCGCTTCCGCCACCTTGAAAGGTCCAGTGCCAATCGGACTTTCCGTGAAGAATTTGTTGCCCGAAAGGTCGGCATAAGCCACATCACCCAGGATATGCTCCGGCAAAATGCCAACATAGCTCAAAGTATCAAGCAGCGTAACGGCTGGCTGGTTGACCGTGATTCTGACTGTATGGTCGTCCAGCGCTTCGAGGCCGGCGATGCTTTCCGCCTCGCCATCGACAAAGGCTTGCAAGCCAGCCAAATCCTGCAGTGAATTGCCCCAGAAGGTGGTATTGTCGGGATGCACGGCGATGGTCAAGGTAAAGACGACATCGTCGGCGGTGAAGGCTTCGCCATCGTGCCAGACAACATCATCGCGCAGGTGGAAGGTGAAGGACAAGGCATCGTCCGATATTTCCCAGCTCTCGGCTAAGACCGGAATCTGGTCGGTGAAGAAGCCAACATCGTAGGCAATCAGGGTGTTGTAGATGAAGCGCATAATATCAGACTGAACGCCCTGAACGCCATTCAGCGGGTCCATGCTGCGTGGCGTCTGACTATATGCGTAATTGAGGATGCCGCCCTCGCGGGGTTCTTGGGCGCTAACGGCGCCTGCTGCCAGCGTCAAAAGCAGCGCCAGGATGACGCTAAGATGTACAAATCTAAAGCGGGACATAAGTTATCTCCTGTTAGAAACTATTTAGGATTACCGTTATTGTTTTACGCATTTTTTCTTAGGCTTGCCTCCTTTGCCGAATCTCTGGCATCAAATATAAAACAGCTTAGCCAGCGCATTTGCCAAGTATAACCATATTGTTTGCAATATCAAAAAATGCGGGAAGAATTTTAGACACAGAAGTAGGGTAAACTAAATTTTGCATAATTAACTTGGACTTACTGAAGCGCAGAGAGTGTAAATTGGCATTCATAGCCAGTCAGCGTTATTCTCCATTCTCATTGGACAGGAGAAACACAACACAGGAGACAAAACTATGCCAAAAATGACCGGCGCCAAACTGCTCGCGCAGACCGCGCATGGCTACGGCATCAGCCATGTTTTTTTTATGCCCTATATCGCCCCGCGGGCTTTGATGGAGATGGAAAAACTAGGCATCCGCCGCATCCAGACCCACGGCGAAAAAGCCGCCGCCTACATGGCGGACGCTTATGCCCGCGTCAAGCGCGCGCCTAGCTTGTGTATGGCGCAGTCCGTCGGCGCGCTCAATCTCGCCGCTGGTTTGCAGGATGCCTGGCTTTCTTGTTCGCCGGTCATCGCCATCACCGGGCGCGAGCGGCAGCAGCACCAGCAGCGCCACGCTTACCAAGAAGCGGACCACCGCAGCCCGTTCGCCGCCGTCACAAAATACAGCGCTTATGTCGCCAAACCGGCTGAGCTATCGCATCATTTGCGCATGGCTTTCCGCGCGGCGACAACCGGCACACCGCAACCGGCCCATCTCGACCTCGAAGGCATCGATGGCGGAGCCGTGGTCGATGTGGCGGCGGAGCTTGAGGTCATCGTTGAGCCGCAATTCGCCGCGGTGCCGCCTTTCCGCCCGGTCGCCGACCAAGCGTCGATTGACGCGGCGCTGGCGCTGCTCGCTAAGGCGCGGCAGCCGGTGATTGTCGCCGGCGGTGGCATAACCGCTTCCGCCGCCCGCGCTGAACTCATCGCCCTAGCCGAGAAACTCTCGATTCCAGTGGCGACCGCGCTCAATGCCAAAGCGATGTTCCCAGCCGAGCATCCGCTGGCGCTTGGCATTCCTGGCTCATATTCCCGCGCCTGCGCCAATCAGATTCTCTGCGAGGCTGACCTGGTATTCTTCATTGGCAGTCATAGCGGCGGGCAAGTTACAAACAATTACACGATTCCGCCGCCCGGTTGCCAGGTCATTCAGCTCGATATCAACCCGCTTGAAATCGGGCGCAATTATCCCATAACAGTCGGTTTGCAGGGCGATGCGCGCGACACACTGCGGCAAATGCTAGCCAGCGCCGCTGCTGCTGTCCCAGACCGCTCGCAATGGATTGCCCGCGTACAAGAGCGCGTGCGCGCCTGGTGGCAGAGCATCGACCCGCATTATCATGCGGACGCGCTGCCTATCCGCCCCGAGCGACTTTGCAAAGAATTGAGCGCGCGCTTGCCGGCCGATGCCATCTTCGTGTCTGACACCGGCCATTCAGGTATCTGGACCGGCACCATGCTCGACTTAAAAGCGCCGATGCAATCTTATATTCGCTGCTCAGGTTCGCTGGGTTGGGCTTTGCCGGCCGCTATGGGCGCGAAATGCGCCCAGCCCGAACGGCCGGTGCTGTGCTTCACTGGCGATGGCGGTATCTGGTATCACCTGGCTGAACTCGAGACAGCTGTGCGCTGCGGCATCCACACTGTCACTCTGGTCAACAACAACCACTCTTTGAATCAAGAGCAGGCGGGCGTTGAGGCCGTCTATGGCGGGCAAACGGCTGGCTCGGATGAACTCTGGCGCTTTGAAGATACTGACTTCGCGCCGATTGCTGAATCTATGGGTTGTCTTGGGCTGACTGTGCGGCGGCCGAGCGAAATCGCTGGCGCGCTGGAGCGTGCCTTCGCCGCGGATAGGCCGGCGCTGATTGATGTAAAAACGGATATTGCGGGCATCGCGCCACTGGCTTGGCGACCCGCCTAAGCCAAGCCCGCCCGCACAGTCTCGACGATGCTCGCCGCCGCACCGCTCAAAATCGTCGTCTCGGTCATCACCGTCACAAAGTCATAGCCGCGGCGCAGCATTTCAAGCGCATAGTCGGTATCGGCGGCGAACAGTCCAGCTTTGATGCCACGCGCCCGCGCCGATGCCAGAATCTCAGCCAAAGCCGCGTCCACCGCATCGTCGCGGGCGAAGCCCGCCTGCCCAGTCATGCTCAAGCGCAGGTCGCCGATGCCAACAAAGACGCCATCCAAACCTGGCACGCGCATAATCTCATCGCGGTTGTCGAAACCCGCCTGTGTCTCAATCATAGCGAAAGTGATGACAGTGTCATTGGCATGCTCGGCATAATCGGCGCCGGCATACAGGCGGGCGCGGGTGGGGCCAAGGCTGCGGTAGCCCAAGGGCGGAAAGCGGCAAGCGCCCACAAAGGCTTCGCACTGGGCGCGGGTTTCAATCATCGGGCAGACGATGCCATAAGCGCCGGCATCGAGCAGGCGCATAATCTCGCCCGGGGTATTCCAATTCACGCGGGCCATCGGCACCGTGTCGGTGGTGGAGATGGCTTGCAGCATCTGGATCGCCGTTTCCATGCCCATCATACCGTGCTGCATATCGATGACCAGGCTATCCCAGCCTTGATGCGCCATAATCTCGGCTGACCAGGTACTCGGGATATGCAGCCAGCCATTCAGGGCCGGCTTGCCTTGCGCCCACAATTCCCGCACACGATTTTTCCGCATTTTTCCGCTCATTCCTGTTTCCGCTTATACTTGCCGCATTATAACGCTTGTGTCGGCTCAAACACATGCGCAATGCCGCCAGCCTGCCAGCAACATAGGCATTATCTGTTAGGATATTACTAGGCGACGCTGATATGCGCTGGCGGCTTTGTTTTTTCTTGGGCAAAAGACCCTATGGCAAAACGCAGACGCAAGAAACCCAATATCCCCACCATTGTCTTTGAGCGGGCTTGGCATCGCCTGACACATCTGGGGCATCACGATGAGGCTGACGCGCCGCCCGCGCCCGGCGAATCGCGCTGGGCTTCGCTGCGTAGCAGATTCAGCGCCTACCCCAGCAATGTCAACCGCATGGCGCTGATTAACTTCTGTCAGCATTTTCACCTCTATATCCATGCTTATGGTTTGCTGCTGCTATCGCGCGGTCTAACGCTCGTCGAAATCAGCCTGATTGAATCGCTGGTCATTGGCACGATTTTCCTGATGGAAGTGCCAACGGGCATCCTGGCCGACCGCCTGGGGCGGCGCTGGTCGATTATCGTTTCGCTCTTCTTGCTGATGCTAGCGGAGTTCATCTTTTTATTCGCCCATAGCTTTGAATGGTATCTCTTTATCGCCGTGCTGACTGGCAGCGGCATCGCCTTTGAGTCAGGCGCGGTGGAAGCGCTGGTCTATGACAGTCTGCCAAAAGAAAACCGCGAAAATGCGATGAAACGGGCTATGGGTCTCGTGCATGCCGCGGCCGAAGCCGCGCTCTTCCTCTCGCCGATTGTCGGCGGCATCATCGTCGCCGATGCCCAGCAAGAACGGTTTTATCCCGCTATCGCGCTGACGGTGCTTTTCCTGCTGGTGAGCTTGGCAATCGCCTTCGGCTTGTGCGAGCCAGAAACGGATTCTTCAGCGGAGAAACTCAGCAGTCTCAACCTGTTCCGCGAGAGCGTCGTCCTCTTAATCAACAATCATGAGCTGCGGCGCTTGGCGCCGATTGTCATTTTCACCACGCCTTTCACCGCCATTTTGATTACCACCTTAGCGCCGCCCTATCTGGTCGAGAACGAAGTTTCGCCCCTAGCCATCGGTATGGCGCTTTCGATAGGCAGTTTGCTGGCGGCTTTCTCGCAGCGCTATGCCTATAAGGTCGAGGACTGGCTGGGTATGGAAAAAGCAATCGCTGTGCTGATTCTGCTGCCGGGCTTGCTGTACTGGCTATTGGCTTTGGTCAGTGGGCCCATTTTGACCAGCGCGGTCGTCATCCTGATGTATGGCTTGAACGATATGAAAGCGCCGGTTTTCTCGGCTCACGAAAATGAGTTGATAGAGAGCCGCAACCGCGCCACTGTGCTTTGCCTCATTATGATGTTAGAGAGCCTCTTTCTAGCCATCGGCACGCCCATCTATGCTGCGCTGGCGCAGACCGCCGCCGGCTTGGCTTTTGCTGTCATCGGCACTGTCATCATCAGCGCTGGTTTGCTATTATGGGGCAGCCGCTGGCTAAAAGCGCGCTAAGCCGCCGGCGACACAGTCTTGCGATATTTCTTGGCGGCCATCCCATGTACGCTGGCAACATCAATAAAATCATCATCGTCAGCTTCTGCCAGCGCTTTCACCTCTATGTGCATGCTTATGCGCTGCTGCTTTTAGCCCGCGGCTTGACGCTGGTGCAAATCAGCCTGATTGAATCGATTGTCATTGGTTCAATCTTTCTGCTCGAAGTGCCGACGGGCATTCTAGCCGACCGTATCGGGCGCAAGTGGTCTATCTTCTGCTCGACTTTTTTGCTGATGTGCGCCGAGTTCATCTTCATCTTCGCCCGCGATTTTGCTTGGTATGTGGTCATCGCCGCGCTGACGGGGGCCGGTTTCGCTTTCGCTTCCGGCGCGGTGGAAGCGCTGCTCTATGACAGCTTGCCCGAAACCGACCGCGAGCCAGCCATGAAACGGGCCCTGGGACGAGTCAATAGCTTTAGCCAAATCGCATTTGTCATCGCGCCAATCATCGGCGGCTTGATTATCGGCGATGCCAGCGCCGAAAACTTCATCCCCGCCATCGCCCTGACCGTAGTCGCTTTGCTCATCGGTTTGGTCTTTTGCTTAAGCCTGCGCGAGCCGCCACTGGCTGCGGCCGATGCGGCGGAAGCAAAAGCTAGCAGTCTCGCCCTGTTTCGCGATGGTCTGGCGCTGCTGCGAGCGCAGCGGCGCTTGCAGCGGCTGGTGCTGCTGGTCGTCTTCAGCGCGCCTTTCACAGCGGCGCTGGTGACGACGCTGGCGCCGCCCTACCTGACGCAGAACGCCGCCGCGCCCTTTGTCGTCGGTGTCGCTCTGTCCCTGGGCAGCTTGCTGGGGGCTTTCACACAGCGCTATGTCTATAAGCTGGAAGAGTGGCTGGGACAGCAGCGAGCAATCGCGCTTTTAATCCTACTGCCTGGCTTGATGTACTGGCTTTTGGCGGCCGTCGCTGGACCATTGGCGCCGGTGCTGGTCCTTATTTTTATGTATGGCAGCAACGATATGAAAGCGCCGCTGTTCTCCGCCTATCAGAATGCCTTGATTGAAAGCAAGAATCGCGCCACCGTGCTTTCGCTGATTAGCATGTTTCAAAGCGTGTTTTTGGCGCTGGTCGCGCCAATCTACGCGGCTTTGGCGCAGCGCTCGCTAGATGCGACCTTCGCCCTGATTGGCACGGTGATTATCGTAACAGCGCTGCTTTTGCGCGTCTATCGCTTGCCGCAGGCGGCCGCTTGAGCCAGCGCATTGCCCGCTGAACAATTTCCGCAATCACGCTATAATCGCTAGCGATCTGCCAGCTCAGTTATTAAAAGGAAAGCAGCTATGGATTTAGGACTCAAGGATAAGGTGGCTCTGGTCGCCGCTTCGAGCAAAGGTTTGGGTTATGGCATCGCCAAAGCGTTGGCGGCCGAAGGCGCAAAAGTTTCGCTCTGCAGCCGCAGCGCGGATGCTGTCGCCGCTGCCGCCGCGACGCTGGCGGCGGATTATGGCGCTGATACCCTCGCCACCGCCTGCGATGTGCGCAGCGCCGCCGATATTCAAAACTGGGTGGATAAGACCGTCGCCACCTGGGGCCGGGTTGATTGCCTGCTGGTCAATGCTGGGGGCCCGCCGGCCAAAACCGTCAAAGAACTCGCCGATGCCGATTGGCAAGCCGCCTTCGAGCTGACCCTGCTCAGCAGCATCCGCATGATTCGTATGAGCATCCCGCACATGCGCGACGGCGGCGCGATTTTGACCGTCACTTCAGGCTCTATCAAAGAGCCGATTCCGCGCCTGGCTTTATCGACTGTGATGCGGGCAGGCGTGGCGGGTCTGGTCAAGACGCTGGCGGACGAATTGGCGGCGGATAAAATCCGCGTCAACAACCTGGTGCCTGGCCGCATCGATACCGACCGCGTAGCCCAGCTCGATGCCAATACTTCGCAGAAACTCGGCATCAGCATCGCCGAGGTGCAGCAGCGCAGCCTGGCGGGCATCCCATTGGGACGCTATGGCACGATTGACGATTTTGGCGCGGCCGGCGCTTTCCTGCTCTCGCCCGCCGCCAGCTATATCACCGGCGCGACCCTGCGCGTCGATGGCGGCTCGATGCGTTCGATCTAAATATAAGCGCGGGCAAGACCGATGAAACCCTACCAAGACCCAAAGCGCCCTATCGACGAGCGCATCGAAGACCTGCTGGCGCGCATGACGATAGCGGAAAAAGCTGGCTTGATGTTCCAGCCGATGGCGCATTTGATGCCGCCGCCAGCCCCTTTGGCCACCTGCCTTCCCTGTGCGCTTTGCTGGATAAGCAGATTAACCATTTTGGGCTGGTGGGCGCGGCCGGCGCGGGGCAGACCGCCGCTTGGGTCAATCAATTGCAAGAGCTGGCCGCCTCGACGCGGCTGAGCCTGCCTGTTACTCTAGCGACTGACCCGCGCCACAGCTTTTCCAATAATCCCGGCGCCCACCTGCGGACGCCCGCTTTCTCGCAGTGGCCGGAAGCGCCCGGCCTGGCCGCGATTGGCGATGCCCAGCTCGTCGAAGAATTCGCCGATATTGCGCGGCAGGAATATCTGGCACTGGGCATCCGCGCCGCCCTGCACCGCATGGCCGATTTAGCCACCGAGCCGCGCTGGGCCCGCGTCAATGGCACCTTTGGCGAAGACAATCAGCTCGCGGCAAAGTTGACGGCCGCTTATATTCGCGGCTTTCAAGGTCCAGAAATCGGCGCGCAGAGCGTCGCTTGCATGACCAAGCATTTCCCCGGCGGTGGCCCGCAGCTAGATGGCGAAGATTCGCATTTTGAATATGGGCGCGAGCAGGCTTATCCCGGCGATAATTTTGCTTATCACCTGCTGCCCTTTGAAGCCGCCTTCGAGGCTGGCACAGCTATGATTATGCCCTATTACAGCATGCCTATCGGCACCGAATACGAAGAAGTCGGCTTCGCTTATAACAAAGGCATCATTACCGGCTTATTGCGCGAGAAATATGGCTTTGATGGCGTGGTTTGCAGCGATTGAGGCATCTTGACCGATATGACGGTCTTTGGCAAACCCTTCCCGGCGCGGGCTTGGGGCGTCGAGGGGCTTTCTCTGTCCGAGCGCATCGTGAAAGCGCTGGATGCGGGCGTCGACCAGTTTGGCGGCGAAACCTGTGCCGAAGCCCTGGTGGCTCTGGTCCAGGGTGGCCATGTCAGCGAAGCGCGGCTGGACAGCAGCGCGCGCCGCCTGCTGCGCGATAAGTTTCGCCTGGGCTTGTTCGAGCGGCGTTATGTCGATGAAAGCGCCGCCGAGCAAATCGCCGGCAATGCCGCTTTCCGCGCGGCCGGCGCATTAGCCCAGCGCAAATCCATCGTGCTTTTGAAGAACAGCGGGCTGCTGCCCTTGCCGGGACGGCCAAAAATCTATGTCGAAAATATCGCCGCTGAAGTGGCGGCGCAATATGGGACTGTGGTCGCTGCGCCCAGCGCGGCCGATTGCGCCATCCTGCGCCTGCAAACGCCTTATGAACCGCGCGACAATTATTTTCTCGAGGCTATGTTCCACGCCGGCCGGCTCGACTTCCCTGAAGCGGAGATTCGGCGCATCCAAACGATTGCAGCGCAAGTCCCAACTATCGTCGACATCTACCTCGAACGACCAGCCGTTATGCCCGAGATAGCGGCCGCGGCCGCTGGCTTAGTCGCCAATTTTGGCGCCAGCGATGACGCCGTGCTGGATATACTCTTCGGGCGCTTCAAGCCGCGAGCGAAACTGCCCTTCGAGCTGCCGGCGTCTATGGCGGCGGTGCAGGCGCAAAAGCCCGATGTCCCTTATGATTCCGAGAATCCACTTTATGCCTATGGCTTCGGCCTACGCTATTAAGCGTCGATTTTGGGACTCTGTAAGTCCGAGTTAATTATGCAAAAAAATTGCGCTGCCGTTTCACTTTTCAACCCCACCCCCGGCCCCTCCCCAAAGCTTTGGGGAGGGGAGTCTAACCTGCGAAAACTATAGACGTGCTTGAGAAAAAGTCCCTCCCATAGGTCAGTGTCTACGCGACCCGAAGCTTCGGGGAGAGATCGCCATCGTGGGGTTGAAACGAACGCATCAAATTTTGCATAATTAACTTGGACTTACTGACCCTAGCGCAAGCAGCGAGACCTAAGGACAAACCATGAAAATCACCGATGTCAAAGTATATCTAGCGAAGGAGTGGCGCACTTATTGCTTCGTCGTCATCGAGACCGACGCCGGCATCAGCGGCTTGGGCGAAGCGGGCATCACCGGGCGCGAACTGGCGGTGCAAGGCGCGCTGGAACACTTCAAACCTCTGCTCATCGGCGAAGACCCTTTCCGTACCGAACATATCTGGCAGGTGCTTTTCCGCGCTGGTTTCTTCCCGGCCCAGCGCATCCAGACCGCCGCTATCGCCGCCGTCGACATCGCGCTCTGGGATATTAAAGGCAAGGCTCTGGGCGTGTCAGTCTATGAGCTTTTGGGCGGGCGCGTCCGCGACCGCGTCTTGACCTACAATCACAATGGCGGCAGCACGGTCGAAGAACTGGTGGAATGCTGCCAGCGCTCGCTGGAAGAAGGCTGGAAAGTGCTGCGCTGGGGGCTGGCGCATGGACCTGGCGATATTCTCGAACCGGATGTCGCTGTCCGCTGCGCTATCGCCGAGTTCGAGGCGCTGCGCCTGGCGCTGGGGCCCGAGCCGAAACTCGCTCTCGATGTGCATACCCGCCTCAACCTGGCGGACGCGCTTTGGCTCTGCCAAGAAAGCGAGCAATACCGACCCTATTTCATCGAAGACCCGCTGCGGGTGGAAAATGCGCAATCGTATCGCAACCTGCGCAATCGCACCACCGCGCCGCTGGCCGCCGGCGAACAATACAACTCCAAATGGGAATTCCGCCAAGTGGTCGAAGAAGAGCTGATTGATTATGCCCGCGTCGACCTCTGCGTCTGCGCCGGCATCACCGAAGCGAAGAAAATCGCCGCTGCCTGCGAGACGCATTATATTGACCTCGCCGTGCATAACCCCATCGGGCCGGTCGCCACTTCCGCCTTTTTGCACCTCTGCCTGTCGGTGCCAAATTTCGCCGTGCAAGAATTGCCGCGCCGGCCCGGCGAAAGCCTGCCCGATTTGGTGATAAACCAGCCGCAATGGCAAGATGGCTACCTGCTGCCGCCAAGTGCGCCCGGGCTCGGCATTGAACTCAACCTCGACGCGCTCGATAAATACCCCTTCGAGATGCAGGGCTTGCCGCGTTTGTGGCGCGCTGACGGCTCGCTGACAAACTGGTAAAATAAGCGACACAGGACAAACGAGAAAGGAAAGCGAAAATGAGCGAAGTGCAACTCGTCTGGCAAATCCCGGCGATTTTGGGCGAAGGGCCCGTCTGGGTCGAGGCGGAGAACGCCGTCTATTGGGTCGATATCTTCAGCAAAAAAGTACACCGCTATGCCCTAGCCGATGGCGAAAAGACAACCTGGACTTTTGACTTTGCGGTAACGAGCTTGTCGCCGCGGCAAAGCGGCGGTTTCATCGGCACCATCAACGATGGTTATGCCTTCATCGATTTCGACGCGCTCTCCGCCCAGCCCATCGTCCTGCCCGAGGCCGACAAGCCTGGCAACCGTTTCAATGACGGCAAAATTGATAACAGTGGGCGCTATTGGGCTGGCACGATGGATATTGGCCAGGTCGAAGCAAGCGGCGCGCTCTATCGCCTCGACCCTGATTTGAGCGCGCGGCAATGCGATAGCGATTATATCATCTGCAACGGACCAACCTTTAATCTCGATAACAGCATCATCTACCACACCGACAGCATCAAGCGGAAAATCTACGCTTTGGATATGAGCGCCAGCGGCGCGCTGAGCAATAAACGGGTCTTCACTGAATTCACGCGAGACGATGAAGGTGTGCCTGATGGCATGACGATCGACAGCGAAGATTGTATTTGGGTGGCGCATTTTGGCGGCGCGCGCCTCACCCGCTATTCGCCGCAGGGTGAAATCTTGCAAGTTGTGCCGCTGCCAGTGCCGAATATCACTAGCTGCACCTTCGCCGGCGCCGACTTAGATACGCTGTACATCACGACGGCCAGCACTGGCATAGCTGAAGAAGATGTGGGCAAATATCCGCTGGCGGGCAGTTTTTTCAGTTATCGGCCGGGGGTGAAAGGCGCGCCGACGCCGCTCTTCGCTGGTTGAGGTAGCACATAAGGCCATAAGCCGCCATGACAGCTAGCAGAGGTGTAATCATGACACGCGCGCGGGTGTCGATTTCAGCTGTGATAACAATTAAGGTGCCAGTCAGAAAATAAAGGCAGGGTATTAGTAGAAACATGGTCTGTGCAAGTTTTCGTAGCTGAAGCAAGGAAAAGAGCCCGTACAGTGCGACTAATAAGAAAACAAGATTCCAGCTTATGCTAAGCCATAAAGGCATGTCCTT
Source organism: Phototrophicaceae bacterium (assembly GCA_965200325.1). Lineage (GTDB taxonomy): Bacteria > Chloroflexota > Anaerolineae > Aggregatilineales > Phototrophicaceae > UBA6055. The sequence goes on from OZ241335.1 coordinate 103,865, forward strand.
GATCCAAAATAAGATGCGATATAAACCTACAGGAGTAGTCAATAAGTATTGCAAGGGGTGTTGACGAAAAACATTGAGAGCTATTTCACTCATAACATTTTGAACACGCGGCGAGGGCTGGTGAAAATGATGTAACCGTGTTTCAAATGTTACATTTGATGTATCGTTGCCTAAGGCTTCTTCGACTTGTCGAGCTAAGTTTGTATGTATTGTTTGAATGGGTTGCCCTGTGGCTTGATAAAGCGCTGAAGCAGCGCGAAAATAGAGTAGATTATAAGTGCCGATAGTAGAAAAGCTACTATTGTCAAAGACTGCAAGATTATGAAGTTGCCATAGCCCCGTGCCCAAAAATCCAGGAATTATCAGCGCAAGCACTGCAAGGAATCGCTGTCGTCTTCTTGCGAAAATTATCCAAAGCGCCATTGGAATCCAAAAGAACTGAGCGGCTGGACGAGCAAGCGCGGATAGCGCGATAAATGCTCCCGCTGCTGTCCCCCACCGAACTACCTTCTTTGGAGCGAGCGTTTGCTGAAGTGCTTGCAGGCTTACAAATGCAAGCGCTAATAAAAGATTTGCCAGAGGCTCTGCAAGCATGGCGGCGGAATATCTGATACTCGTTGGATCGATTGCCACGATGGTAGCTGCCAATAGCGCCAGTTTTTCTGGTATTTCGAGTTGCCGCGCCAAAAGCCAAGTTAATGGTATAATAGCGCTTCCGAGCAGGATATTTACCGCGATGACTAGAAGTGGCTGCGTGTCCAGCATTGCCACAAGCAATGGAAATAGTGGTGGTCGCACCATAAACAAGTTATCTGTGAATGCGAGATCGCCTTGTAGGATTTTTTCTGCGCCGAGACGGTACAAAGAGTAATCAACCCAAATATGATTTCGGATTATAAACGCATAGCCGCAGCGTAAAAGCACGCCCAAAAGAATGATTGATGGAAGTGCATATCTGTGCATGGATTATCCTTATCCCTAGAAGTCCCGCTTTTTGGTATAGATGCAAGAGGTAAGCGTATTCAGGCTTTTTTGCTATCAGCCAGGGAAAGTCGTGGCGGCTTTACTCTTCGCCGGCTAACCCAGCGTCTGACGCCGTAGGCTGCCATGACTGCTAACAGCGGCGTAATCATCACACGAGCGCGGGTGTCAAAACTTGCTGTAGCTACTAGCAGTGTCCCCGTCAGAAAATACACACAGGGAAGCAAGAGGAACATGGCATCTGCTATCCGCCGCAGTCGCAGCAAATATAATAATCCATAACCCGATACCAAGAGCAACAAAAGATTCCATCCAATCCCAACCCAAAACTGCCAGGCAGATACATTAAGCAGCGCCCGGTATAAACCAACAGGAATAGTGAGTATGTAATACAGGGGGTACTCAAGGAAAACATCAACGGCAATTTCTGTCATGACGCTTTGCATCTCCGATGTGCTCGAGAGATGACGATGACGCCAGGTAGCAGTGATATTTTTTACTTCATTACCCAAATTCTTTTCAACACGGGTGGCTAAAATCGTATATACATCGTCAATATCTTGATTTGTTGCCTGGTGCAGTACTGATGCTGCTCGTACATATAGCAGTTGAAATGTACCAGCAGTAGAGAAACTGCCGTTATTGAAGTACAGTGCGTTGTGCTGTTGCCATAGCCTTATGCCCAAGATTGGCATTGTAACCAGCGCAAGGATGGCGAGAATCGCCCCCCCCCCCCCCCCCCGCAAACGTGCAAACACAACCCAAATGCCCATCGGAATCCAAAGCAAATAGGCAGCTGGGCGAGTGAATGCTGACAGAATGATGAATATGCCCGACAGCAAACCCCAGGTCAATGTTGTCTGCCACTCGTCCGCCTGCTTGAGTTTTATCAAGCTGACAAAAGCAAATGCCAGCCAGAAATTTGCCAACGAGTCTGCTCGCAGCATCACAGATGCCCTGATGCTTGTGGGATCAAGTGCAACAACCAGCGCTGCTAACATTGCCAGTTCTTGACAGAGTCTTAATTGCCGTGCCAAGACGTAGGTCAGTGGAATAATGACGATACCCAAAAAAATATTGGCAGCAATAATCAAAAAAGGTTGTATTCCTAGAATTGCGACTAAAAGCGAATAAACTGGCGGGCGCTTCATATACAGACTGTTGGTAAACAACAGATCGCCCTGGAGGATGTCAATTGCAGCATTTTTATATGATATAAAATCGTCCAAATTATAGTTCAACAAGGTTGGGTCATAAATGCCAACCGCATAAGCAATACGCAGAAATAAACCGATCAGAATAAGCGTCAGTAAGCCACGCCGCACCATAATACCCTACTTTCGTAATATGACATCAGTGCCATTATAGCATAGGCGTATTATCAAAATTGCTGCGTGTCAGCAAAATAGAGGTAGGCTACGCTACTTCAAAGCATAGACCGCCCGTTTTGTATAGACAGCGCCGCTCGGCTTGAGTTCGCTTTCATAGAGGGCAAACTCGTCGACCCGGACTGGCTCGGTATAAAAGTCCAGGTGCGCCCGCAGCCAGCGGCTCGCCAGGCCGCGGCGCAGCGGTTTCTTGAAACGCATCAAAGTGATATGCGGGTGAAAGCGGCGGCGCTCGCGCCGGAAGCCTTCGCTTTCTAAAGCCTGGCCGACCGCTTCGTACAAAGCGCGCAGGGCTGGCCTATTCTCCACGCCCGCCCAAATCACCCGCGGCCGTGCCTCAATCGGGAATTGACCGACGCCGGCGATGCGCAAATCAAAGGCTGGCGCCTCCACTTGCTTGAGCGCCCGCTGATAGGCGCGGGCCACCGCTTCGGGTGTTTCGCCGATGAAGTGCAACGTCAAGTGCAGGGCGGCGCGCCGCGGCCAGCGCCCGGGCGGCAGGTCATCTTCGCGCAGGCTGAGCAGGCGGTCTTTGGTGGCTTCGGGCAAGTCGATAGCGACAAATAATCGAGGCAAGGCAAATCCTGTATCTTTTGCTAAGGCTTTTGCTTAGTATAACCGAGCGCGCGCGAATTGTCAGTTGCGTCAACTGCGCTGTAATTGACAGGCCGCCAAAAATATGATACTTGCTATCTTGTTGCAGTTTCCTATTGTGGAAAACTATTGGCGAAGGAGCTTCTTATGCGTATCAAATCATTCGCGCTGACGGCTTTGCTGCTGTCGCTGCTATGGAGCAGCAGCCTGCTTTTGGCGGATAGCCATTGCGAATTTGCCGCTGAAGAGATTGTTTTTGGCGGCGTCGTGCCATTGTCGGCGCCAGGTTCAGTCGCTGGCGGCATCGGCATGGATTGGGGTTTCCAGCAAGCGGTCGCCGATATCAACGCCGATTGCGGCATCGAAATTGATGGCAGCCATCACCAGCTGCGTGTCATCACCGCCGATTCTGAAGGCGTTTCCGAATACGGGCAAGCGGTTACCGAGCGCCTGATTCTGCAAGACAAAGTACATGGCATCGTTGGCTTTTATCATAGCGCCGTTGGCCTGGCGACCATGGGCCTGGTGCAGGAATATCAAATCCCGACTATCTATGCCCATCCGCGCAACGACAACATCAGCGCCAGCGATTATAGCGAATTTGAAGGCAAGCCGCCGCGCAGCAGCCAGGGCGTCGACTATGTCTTCCGCACCTCGCCCCCCAGTTCCATCGTGGGCAAAATCGTTACCGATTGGCTCGTCTCGTTGGGCGTCGCGGATGTGGTGATTATCCTCGAGAATACCGACTATGGGCATCCGGCCGCCGCCGCCAAGCGCGCGCACCTCGAGCGGGCTGGCGTGCAGGTGGAGCAATTAGAAATAGAGCTTGGCACCGAAGACTTTGTGCCGATTCTCAGCCGTTTTTGGGCGCGCGAAAGTATGCCCGATGCTGTCCGCATCCTGGTCAGCGGCGAGACTTCCTACAACCTGACGCAGCAGATGGCCGAACTAGGCATCGCGCCGACGGCCGATACAATCTGCATTACCAATCACCTCGCTTTCCAATCCGAGCAGTATTGGAATACGGTGCCAGATGGCAATTTCTGCGCCTTCGACCGCGTCGGCACGATACCAAGCCTTTACAATGACCTGGCTTCGGAATTGGACGCGCGCTATCAGGCGGACTTTGGTGATATTCTCGTCAGCTTTGCTATGGAAGCATACGATAGCGTCTGGCTGATGGCGGACGCGATGGAACGGGCTAGCAGCTATACTGATGGCGCGGCCATTGTCGCCGCGCTGGAAGAGACTGATATCAAACTGTCGCAAGGCCACTACTACTTCACCTATGGCAGCCACAATCCTGTTTTGCCAGACGATACGCCTGCTTATATGTGGCATCAATGGCCGGTGCCAGTGGTAACGGTGATGCAGTATTTTGAAGCCGGGCAGAGCGCTTTGGACGCGGCCGTCGTCTATCCGCCGGTGTATCAAACGCATGACACAAGCTATTTCAAACCCGAGAGCGCATCATAATTTTGCGGGCGGCTCTAGCCAAGCGCTATAATCGCTGGATAGCGTCAAAATCGTCAGAGACGAAGGGAAGCGATTATGACCAGTTTTCCGATTTTGAGCGAAGAGTTTCGCATCAGCCGCTTGCAGCATCCGCGCCGCAAAGTCCGTATGGTGCTGGATACGGACACCTATAACGAAATTGACGACCAATTCGCCTTGACTTACGCTTTATTGTCGCCGGCGGAGCTGTCGGTCGAAGCGATTTATGCCGCGCCCTTTCACAACAACCGCTCGGATAGCCCGGCTGACGGCATGGAAAAAAGCTATCAAGAAATCTTGCGCCTGCTGGATTTTCTCGGACGCTCGGCCGCTGGTTTTGCCTTTCGCGGCGCGACTGAGTATGTGGGCGCGGCGCGTCAGCCACAAGATAGCGTCGCCGCCTACGATTTGATTAGCCGCGCCCTAGCCAGCCCAGATGATGACCCGCTCTATGTGGTGGCGATCGGCGCGATTAGCAATGTGGCTTCGGCTCTGCTGCTCGCGCCAGAAATCATTGAAAAAATTGTCGTCGTCTGGCTGGGCGGGCATAACTTGAACTGGCCCCACAGCCGCGAGTTCAACCTCAAGCAAGATGTCGCGGCGGCGCAGATTGCGCTGGATAGCGGCGTGCCTTTTGTGCTTGTGCCTTGCTATGGCGTAACTTCGCACTTGTCCACGACGCTGGCGGAATTAAAAGCCTTCATCGGTTGCAGGAACGCCGTCGGCGATTATCTCTGCCAAATTTTTGCCGAATACCGGCCAGATTCTTTTGGCGCCTCTAGCGTTATCTGGGATATTTCTACCATCGCCTGGCTCATCAATCCCGACTGGGTGCCGAGCGGCGTAACGCACAGCCCCTTGCTGACCGACCAGGTTACCTGGAGCGTCGATCGGTCGCGGCATTTTCTGCGGGTGGCGAATTTTGTGCACCGCGACCCGATCTTCCGCGATATGTTCAGCAAGATACGGGCTTTAGCGAGCTAGACGCGCAGCCAGACGTAAGCCTGGCGCAAGCGGCGGATGCGCGCCTGGACTGAAGCGGCCGCGTCGCTATCGCCCTGCGCCAGCCACTGGACCGCCGCCCCGCGATAAGCCGTGTGCTGCTGCCCCAAGACCGCCAGCCCATGATAGGCCCAGGCCCGCAGCAGCCGCTTTTTATGCCCGGTCAGCGGCTCCAGCGTATGCCAGAGAGCCGCGGCCTCGGTCCCTGGAATGCGCAGCTTGTCGAGCATTTGCAGGATGTGCAGTTTCGCTTCCCAGCCGCTTTGTCGCGCTAGCGCGCTCAGCAGCGCCGTCGTCTGCGCCGGGTCCAGCTCGCCGCCCTTCTCGGCCAGCCGCTTGAGCAGCCAAGTCGCCCCGCTTTGCAGCTTTTGCTCATCGCTGAGCGCTAAGCCGCAGAGCGCGCTTAGGACTGGACTTTCCGCATTTAATGTCGCCGCGATGTCTTCCAGCGTATTGATATGCCGGCCATCAAAGGCTTGCAGCCGCGCCCGCAGGTCTTTTTCTATGGCCTCTGCCATTGGAGCGCTCAAGGCAAATTGGGCAGATACTGCGCCGCCCGCTCGATAAGTTCGCGCACGGCCGGCTGTTCCAAGTCCGCGACTGCGCGGATTTTGATATGCCGAAGGTTAGCGCCTTTGCCTTCCAACAGGTTCTGCGGGTCGGGCAAGTGCGCGCCATACATAAAACCCAGATTGAGATGGCGCTTGAAAGGCGCGATATAGCAAAAATGCTGCGACATTTTCTTGGGGCCGACGCCATACCCGGCGATTTTCTGCCGCGCCCACGGTACCTCAGTGATGCCCGGCATCACATCGGCTAGCAAAGCGCGGGCAGCCCGCGCTAGCGCTTGTATCTCTGGCGCTGCCTGCGCAATCACATCTTCAAAGCGGCCATTGCCGCCCACCGTCTTGATATCTAAATCGGGCATTGCCGCTCCCTTCTCTTCCACTTGGCACCCACTTGGCGCGATATTGTACAAGCCGCCGCGCCGCGCTCACAGGTTTAGCCCTGCAAAGCAAAGCCGCGCCGCGTATAATGCAAGCAATCTCGACGCATAAACGAATGATAAACCAAAAGCGTAGAAAGCAGAATCATGTCCACAGACAGTTTGTTAAAATGGCGCGCTGAATTCCCCATATTGAGCCGCTGCAATTACCTCATCAGCAATTCACTCGGCGCTATGCCCCGCGGCGTCTATGATAGCCTGAAGTTCTATGCCGATACTTGGGCTGAGCAGGGCGTTTCGGCTTGGGGTAGCGGCTGGTTCGAGCTGCCGCAGACCGTCGGCGACAAGATTGCCCCGCTGATGGGCGCCGCGCCCAAAACTGTGCTAGCGCATCAAAATGCCAGCATCGCCAACAGCATTCTCTTTGGCGCGCTGGATTTCAGCGACCGCAAACGCGACAAAGTTGTCATCACCGAGCTAGATTTTCCCAGCGATGTCTATGCCCTGCGCAGTTGGCTGCCCAAACATATACGCATCCATACGATACGATCCCGCGATGGCATCAGCATCGATATTGACGAGCTGCTAGATGCCATCGACGACAGGACGCGCCTGGTCAGCACTTCGCATGTGCTTTTCCGCAGCGCTTTTATTATGCCGGCCCGCGAAATCACGGCGAAGGCGCATCAAGTGGGCGCGCAGGTAGTCTTCAATGGCTATCATAGCGTCGGCGTGATTCCGGTGGATGTCGGCGCTTGGGATGTCGATTATTATATCGGCGGCGTGCTGAAGTGGCTCTGCGGCGGGCCGGGCGGCGTCTTTATGTATGTGCGGCCCGACCTGCTGCCCAGCTTGCAGCCCAAGGTAACCGGCTGGTTCGCCAGCCGCGCGCCTTTCGCCTTTGATGTAGAAAAGCTGGACATGCGCGAAGATGCCTACCGGCTGATGAATGGCACGCCCGGCATCGCTTCTTTGCATGCCGTGCAGCCCGGCGTCGAGATTGTCGCCGAAGTCGGTGTGGCGGCTATCCGCGAGAAATCGATGCGGCAGACCGCGCTCATCATCGACTTAGCCGATGCCCTGGGATATGAGGTGGTCTCGCCGCGGACGGCCGAGCGGCGGGCTGGCACAGTGACGGTCAATCCGCCGCAGGCCTGGGAAGTTTCTTGCGAGCTGCTGGCCCGCGGCATCAAAATCGATTTCCGCCCGAATGCGGGCATCCGCATCGCGCCGCATTTTTATAACAGCGATGAAGAGATACAGGCGGCGCTGACGGCGATTAGCGACATCCTCGCCGATGGCAGTTGGCGCCGGCATCGACAGGCTTAGACGCCGCATTTTGCCGATAGGCGCGCGGATTAAGCCCAAGTTTAGGGTGTAGCTAGGAAAACAGAATTTAGCCACAGAGACGCAGAGGCTAATTTCTTTTTTCCTAGCTCAAAAACAAACCTAGGCTCACTTAGACTTAGGGCGGAAAGCGACGATTTTTCTTTCGTCGGTAGTCAGATAAGCACCGCCAATCAAATCGATGCAATAGGGAATGGCTGGCATGACCGCGTCCATACAATCGCGGATGGCGCTTGGTTTGCCCGGCAAGTTGACAATCAAAGCCTGCCCGCGGATGCCGGCTGTCTGCCGCGACAGAATCGCCGTCGGCACCACCTGCAAAGAGACCTGCCGCATCAATTCGCCGAAGCCGGGCATCAGCTTCTCGCAGACCGCTTCGGTGGCTTCGGGCGTGATGTCGCGGGCGGCTGGGCCCGTCCCGCCCGTTGTGATGACGAGGCTGCAACCTTCTTCATCGACCAGCGCTATCAAAGCCGCTTTAATTTTCTCTAGCTCGTCTGGCACAAGCAGGGCCGCCGCTTGCCAGTCGTTGGTCAATACTTCGCTCAGATAGGCTCGAATCGCGGGCCCGCCGCGGTCTTCATAGATACCGCGAGCGGCGCGGTCGGAGACGGTCAATATGCCAATTTTGGCGCGCATGGCTTTTCCCTTTCGGCTGGCTAGATTGCCTTATCTTAGCTATACTGGCGCGGTTTAGTAAAGAGGAGCAGCAAGGCAATGAGCGAAAATACAGACCTGCGGGCGCTGATTGAAGGGGATGATGGCATCAGCGTCTTGCGCGGCGGCGGGCAGAACCGCAACTGGAATGGCATCCATTATAAAACTGGCTTATCAAGCAAGAATGTCAATGCCAAAGAGCTATCGATTAATGTCGCCACGATTCCGCCTGGCGGCGTGGCTTACGCGCATATCCATGTCGGCTTCGAAGTGATGCTCTATATCCTGGAGGGCGATGTGCGGCATGAATATGGCGCCGGCTGCAAGAAAGTGGTGGATAATACCGCTGGCGATTTTATCTTCATCGAGCCGGGCATCCCGCACGAGGTTTTTAATTTGAGCGAGACCGAGCCGGTGGTGGCCTTCGTCGCCCGCTCGACGGCGGATGAGTGGGATAAAATCATCAACTACGATCGGGAAGCGGCGCAATAAGCTCAAGCGCGCCAAAAGGCTTCACTGAGATACTTATAGGCATTATCGGGGAAGAGCGTAACGACCGTGCCGCTTTCTTCGCGCTCGGCGAGGCTCTCGGCCACGCGGAAAGCGCCCACCAGCGCCGCCGCCGAACTGATGCCAACCAAATAGCCTTCTTCCCGCGCCAGCCTGCGCGCCATCGTATGCGCGTCTTCCGTGCGGACTGTTAACTGGCAATCGGCGAAGCGCGGGTCATAGATGCCGGGGCGAATAGCGGTTTCCATGTGTTTCAGCCCTTCCAAACCGTGGAAAGGCGAATCTGGCTCGACCGAGACAACCTGCACTGCCGGGTTATAATCTTTCAGCCGCCGTCCGGCGCCCATCAAGGTGCCGCTGGTGCCGACGCCAGCGACAAAATGCGTCACATGACCGGCGGTTGCCTGCCAAATCTCGACCCCCGTTCCCCAATAATGCGCCTGCCAGTTTGCCGGGTTGTTGTATTGGTCGGCATAAAAATAGCGCTCTGGCCGCCGCAGCGCCAAAGCCCGCGCCGCCCGCAGCGCCCCATCCGAGCCTTCCAGCGGGTCGGTGAAAACCAGCTCGGCCGCGTAGGCGCGCAGGATAGAAACCCGTTCTGGGCTGACATTCTCTGGCACGAAGAGCTTGACGCGGTAGCCTTTGGCAGCGCCAATCATAGCGTAGGCGATGCCGGTGTTGCCGCTGGTGCTATCTAGGATGATTTTGCCGGGGCGCAGACGGCCCGCCGCTTCAGCCTGGCGGATGATGTTATAAGCGGCGCGGTCTTTGACGCTGCCGCCGGGGTTCTGCCATTCGGCTTTGGCGAAGATGCGCACAGCGCGCGGCAGGTGCTGGGTGATGCGCCGAAAGCTCAGCAGCGGCGTATGGCCGATTTGCCGCTCGAGGTCCTGCGTCTGCTCGGTTTGCGTATCAAAATCAAAATCGCCGAGCAATTCTGTTTCATAATTCGCGACGGCTTTCATTCTATCCCCTTTTCGCTGGCGCGGGCGGGCAAGAAAAAAGCCAACTACCCAAGCGCACCCTACAGGCTTCCGTTACCGGTGCCTTGCACGCCTTTGCCAGTTGGCTGCTTTATCGAGTTTCGCTGTTAGCTGTTATCGCAGGCGGCTAAGCTCCCATCTTGCGTGGACAACAGCAACAACACATTGGGTAAAACATCTGATGCTCCAGCTTATGCTTAGGCAAGCATAACGGCTTATGCAGGTGGTGTCAACATTAGGACGATGCTATTGGCGGGCATCTTACTTGTCTGCCAGAGCGCGAAAAAGGATCGGCGGCAACTCCAGCCTGGTTGAATGGATGTAATTTTTCCGGGCAGAACAATCGCATCAAAATCGTGTTTCAGCAAAATTCACAAAACTAAGCCAGAAAAACTACGCAGCCACATTTTCAACCCGCGATTGCTCCGCATTTCAGGGGATGGACACTATCAACCCGGCAAATTATTTAGTAGATGCACGACGATGCCGGTAATAGCGATAGCGGCGGGAATGGCGATGCTCAAAATCCACTTTATTGTTTTCAACTCAGCGCGCAGATTTTCTATATCCGCCTTTGTTGCCAAATGCGTCATCTGCCCTTCCAAGCTGGCAATCCGCTCTCCGTCGGTTCTTGTTTGCGCTGCCATCATCTTTGTCCAATGTCTATATGCGACCTATGCTTTCAATATGATTATACAGTAAATTTTTCACCGTCAAGCATCATCCCAGCAAGGTACGGCTTTAATCTCGCAGCATATTTATGTTACACTTGCCATAAGCATTCGTTATTTTCCTAAGGCTAAAACTTTGCGACTCGCTGTCTTCGCCGATGTTCACGGCAATCTGCCCGCCCTAGAGGCCGTGCTGGCCGATATGCGCCGCGCCGGCGACTTCGACCAAGTGTGGTGCTTAGGCGATATCGCCGCCCTCGGCGGGCAGCCGGCGGAATGCGCTCAGCGCCTGCGCGAAATGCGCGCTGAACTCGGCGATAAGGAATTCAAAATCATCGGCGGCAATACCGACCGCTACTTGGTCACGGGCCAGCGCTTGCCCAGCGCGCCGCCAAAAAACAAAAGCGACTTCGCCGCTTACCGCGCCAATATGCTCGCCACGAACGCAATCTATGATTGGACGCTGGCGCGGCTTAGCTGGGCTGATTTTGCCCTGCTGCGCGATATTTTGGGCAAAGAGACGCGGCTGAAAATCGCCGGCTATGGGCATGCCATCGGCTTTCACGCCATTCCGGGCGACGACGAATCGACCGCTCTGCGCCCAGACAGCCCGGAAGAAGAAGCGGCCGACGCCCTGCTCGATCGGGCGGGGCGGCTGGCCCTCGGCGGGCATACGCATTTGGCGATGGATCGGCAAGTTGGCGGCTGGCGCGTCATCAACCCGGGCAGCGTCGGTTTGTCATTTGGCAGTCCGGGCTGGGCGGAATGGGCGGCGCTCGAATGGCAAGCGGGCGCGCTGCGGGCGGAACTGCGCCGCGTGCCTTATGCTGTGGAAGCGACGCTGCGCGCTTGGGCTGAGCTGGGCCATCCCCAACTGGATTGGCTGCGCCCGCGTCTGATGGGCAGCTAAATGAATCGAGCGCTCTTCTTAGGCATCGGCTTTTTTCTCTGGCTGCTGGCGACCATCGTTTTTCGCCTGGCTGGGCAGCTCTTCTTCCTGGCGGACAATGGCGCAGCGCTGGCGATTTTGTGGTTTCTTACTGGCGCGGGACTCATCTTGCTAGCGCTGGGGCTGTTTCGCTGGCAAAAATTGACGCGGCCCCAACGCTTTGAAGCGGCGGTATTGCTGGTGATTTCTGGCATGGCACTGGACGCTTTTATCACCGAGAGCTTCGCGACGGTCTTTCCGAATATGCCCGCTAGTTTCGCTGGCAGTTTTGGCGCTTGGCTCTTGCTGGCTTATGCCAGCGTGCTGCTGGCGGCTTTTTTGCCCGTCGGCCTCGCCCAAGAAGATTAAGCCCCGCTGATGCGGATGCGCGGGCGGCGCAGCCAAAAACCAAACGCATAAAACAGCAGTCCCGCCGCCACCGGCAGCAGGCAGAGCTGCCAGAGCGCGCGCAGCGGCAGCAGCAGTTCGGTCGCGGTCGCCGCGTCCACCGCCGCCGCCCGCAGATATAGCCAGACGACGCCATAACAAGCCTGCAGCATGCCCGAAAAAGCGACGCCAAAGGCAATCAGCCAGAACGGCGCATAGCCGGTAATGCGCCGATTAGCGCCGCGCAGCGCGCTAGCCGTGTCGTTGATAAAGGCTAAAACAATCGCCAGCAGGACCCACTGTGCCAGCCAAGTTTGCGCCGCCGCCAGCTCAGTGCCGCGCATAGCCGTGTTGATGTCGCTTTGCAGGCTCAACGCGCCTAAGAAGCCGCCGCCAACCAGCCAAAACAAAGTCGCCAGCGCGCTCCAATGCGGCGCTAGCGTGGCATTTTTATTGCGCTGACGCAGCGCGCGGTAGCTGTGATTCGCCAAAATCACATAAGAGAGCAAGACCAGCGGCGCGGCGCTCAAGCTGAGCCAGGCCGGTAGACCTAAGGCACCTAAACTGATGAGACTGCCGGCGAAGAAGAGCAACCCGGCCACATTGCGCAGGCCGGTCCGCGCCCATTCGCCCTCGACTGTGCTATAGCGCCCCATCAGCCAAAAGACAACGCTCAAGCCACAGAGCGGGTAAGCGACTTGAATTTGGAAGGCCTCTAGCGCCTGGCTCAACGCGCTGTCAAGCTGTGCCGCCAGCAGCGCGCCAGCGCTACAGAGCAGCCCAATTTGCCAGACGCGAAAATAAATGGACGGCGCGGCGCGAGACAAACTCGCCGCGAGCAGCAGCAACAAAAAGACCGCCGCCGCGCCATCGAGCAGCGGGCTTATAGCCAAAGGGCTGAGCGCCAGCGTGAGCAGGACCAGCGCGGTCCAAATGCGCCGCAGCCAAATAATGGACTGCGCGCTGAACTTGTCTTCCGCCAGCAGCAGACCCGCGCCGAGAAAACCAGTCAGAATGGTGAGCTTATAAACCTGCGTGGTGAAAGCGGCCGCGGCTGGCTGCCGCGTCAGGGCGGAGAGCATAAAACCGAGCGCATAAAGGGGCAGCAAAAGCGCCGTGAGCGTGAGCAGGTGATAGATGGCAGCGCCGCGCGGTGAAAGCTGTATCATGCGCCTATTCGTGGCCGGCTAGCGAGCGGTAGACAGTCGGCGGCCCATGGCCAAATATCGGCGTGATTCCCGCCAGCGGAAAGGGGGCATAGCGGCCGTCGTCTTCGACAAATTGCAGCAAGTCATCGATAGCGGGTTGGCCCGCGGGTATCAAATCAGCAAAGACGACGACCCAGGTGGGCGGCGCGTCTTTCCATTCTGTTAGCAGCGTCTCCAATACTTCATCCCTGAGATACCAGCGCCAGCCTTTGATCCAGAGGCCCGGCGGCGGCATATCGGTCAACGGATGCAGTTGCGGCGTGCTATCGGTTTCGGGCAAGACAAAGAGCGTATCGCCAGCCTCACTTTCGACCTTGAGCTTGTCGGCCAGCTCTTCAAACTCATCATAAGCTAGGATTTTGCCGATGCCTAACTCAAGCGGGATATAGCTGACAGCGCCGGTCCAGAGCCAGCCAAGCCCGATGCCAAGGGCTAGCCCAGCCAGCGTCAATTGCGGTAGGTCCCAATCGCGGTATTTTAGGAGTTGTGGCAGCAGCTTGGCTAGCACGATGCCAGACATGACCGCCGTGAAAGGCAGATGGCCCATGGCGTGAATCTCGCCCGGGCGCGGATAGAGCAAAATCAATCCCGCCAGCCACAGCAAGAGCAGCGGCAGGTGTCGCCGCTGGCGCCGCCAAACCAGCAGCGCAAAAGGAAAAACCAGCAGATTGCTCAAGAGCAGCTTGCGCAAGAAATCGCCATCCAGCGGCAGGCTGTCCATGTGTCCGCTGAGGTTGAAAGTCCAGTTCCAGTAGACATAGTTCTGCCATATCTCTGGTCCAGCAAAATAGAGACAGGCCCATTGCAGCGCGGGCAGGGCCAAAACCGCCGCGCCATAAAGCAGTGCAGTCTGGCGCCGCCGCGTCGTCAGCAGCAGCCAAGTGCCCATGAAGATGACAGCCAGCCAAGCCTGCTGCTTGCAGAGCGTCGCCAGACCCAGCAGCAAGCCGCTGAGAATGACCTGCCGCGTTGAGGGCCCCGTGTCTCGCCAAAAATAAATCAGCAGGGCCGCGAGCAAGCAGAAAGCGAGCAGGGTATCAAAATAGAGCATGATATTGCCATAGACAGGCTCCCACCAGACCCAGACAGCAGCGGCGAGCGCGCCAGCCCAAACCTGCTCGGTCAGCCGTTTCGCTAAGGCATAAATCAACAAGGTCAATACAAGGACCAGCAGCGTATTCAGCAGCTTGACCAAAAGCGCCGGGTCCATAGCCGGCAGCAGCCCTTGCGCCGCCGCCCCCAGCCAAGAGCTGCCAGGCGCATGCTGTTCGAAGATGTCGCCGAAGAGGGTTTTGCCCTGGCGCATCAGCCAGGGGATAGCCACCTGCCCCGAATGCGCCGCCGGCGATAGCCAAAAAAGATGCGTCAAGGCTTGCAGGCAAAGCAGAAAAAACAATAGGCGGCGCGCCAAAGCAGTCTCCAAATTAGCGGCAGGCGATGTCAGTATGCTAGCAGAAGTAAGACCAAGTTTGTATTGCGGCTGGGGGAAACATAAATTTAACCGCAGAAGTAGGACAAACTAAATTTTGCAACTAGAAGGCTTTTCTCCAACCCCACCCTAAATCCCTCCCCAAAGCTTCGGGGAGGGACTTTTCCTCAAGCGCACCTATAGTTTTCGTGGTTTTTCTCCCCTCCCCAAAGTTTTGGGGCGCGTAGACACTGCCCTACGGGAGGGGCCGGGGGTGGGGTTGAAACGAAGGCATAAAAGCTGCAAAATTTAATTTGTTCTGCTTGTGTCTTTGTAGAAATTTCTTTTTTAACCACAAAGAACACAAAGAAAAAATCTCTGTGCCTCTATGGCTAATTTCTATTCTCTTATTTGCGAGCTTAGCCTGATGCGTTAAATTTATAGGCGCGGGCTGGCAGAATGAGGAGCGGCGGTGGACGAGCTGCCTGATAATTATTATGCGGCAGGTTTGCAGCTTTTGGATGCGGGCGATTTTGCTGGCGCAATCACCCTGTTTGATCGGGCCATCAAGCTGGGCTTGGGCAATTTGGCGGAGATTTATGTCTGCCGCGCCGAGGCTCAGTCCCGGCTCGGGCAATGGGCGGCCGCCGAGCAGAGCATCCAAGCCGCGCTGGAAATCAAGCCATATATGGCGCCCGCCTATAAAGAACGGGGCAACATCCGCCTTGCCCAGCGCGCTTATGATCAGGCTATCAAAGAGTATACGCTGGCGCTTCACATCGAGCCGAATTATGACGAGGCGCATTTCCAGCGCGGGCTGGTTTATGAAGCGAAACGGCGCTATACCGAAGCGGAGGCGGATTTGACGCGGGCTCTGCGTTTGAACCCGCAGCTGCTCGAGGCTTACGAAGCCCGCGGGCGGGTGCGGGCGGCGCAGTTCAAGTTTGACGCGGCTATCGCCGATTTGAGCATGTACCTGCGCAGCGGCGGCGGGCGGCAATTTGATAATCACAGCGAGACGCAAGGCTATCTGCTGCTATTGCGCTTGCAGCGGCTGGTTTGGCGCTTGCTGCCGCCTTGGCGGCGCTAGATTCTTTTGCCGGTCTCGTGCGGGATTTGATGGCGCCAGGCTTTGATGAAGTCTGTTTTCAGAAGCTCAAAGCGGTCAAACAAAAATTGCTCGAATTTTTGCTGTGTGAGTTCGTCTGGCAGCATGTCCGCTTGGCAAATCAAGCGCTCTTCATGCCGGCGAAATTGACTGCCGCTGCGCCGCCGCTTCAAGTGTTCAGCAAATGCCTGGTCGCCATAATCGCTGGGGTCTGCGGCATCGACGAGCGCCAAATTGCCAATCGAATTGATGGGTCCATAGTAGGCGCTATAGTAACTGGGCGGCGAGAGCAGGCGAGCAATAGGCACGATGTGCAGGACCTGATAGGCGCGGGCGTACAAAAGCTCTTTGGCGTAGATGTAGCGCAGCAGCAGATATTCCGGGTATTCATCTTTAACATATTTTTTGGCGTGTTCCCGCGCGTCCATATTGTTCCTGAACCAGACATCTAGCGCCTGCCGCCAGGTTTCTTCCGTCGCCACCGGCTTCAAATAGCGCTCAGAGCTGACATAGTTTGCCAATTTTGAATCGCCCGAGCCGCGCCAGTTCTCCTGCAAAATATCGTACAGATAATACATCGGAATATGTTTTGCCAGTTTCGTCCGCTTAGCCTGCCAGCCGCTAAGCTCGGATAAGTCTTTTTCGCTGTAACGAGCGCGGAACGCTGAGGCAATCAAGCTGAGAATTTGTGCTTCGGAATGGAAATAGGGTCTTTTGCTTTGTCCAGCTCGCTGCGCCGACAAGACTGGTTGCAGCAAGCTGCCGACAAAGTCGGTCGCTTCTAGTATATAAGTTTCTAGCGTCGATAAATCTAAGCCGCGTATAGCCTCTGGCAATTCCCTCACATGCTTTTCCGCGATACCAGGCCCAATGCAAGCCGACATCAAATTAAAGCCGATGGGGCTGGGTTTATCGACCGCGACCGGTTTGAAGAACTGCGGGTATCTGTGGGCGAGGTATTGGCCCAAGCCAAAGAGATATTCAAAGAGCGTGTAACTGCGTTCGCGCCGCGATTGTTCATCGGGCGCTTCTTCGACGACATCCAGGCTGAAGGCTTTGTCTTCCAGCGTTTTATATTTGTCCCAAATGGATTCGATGATGGCGGTGTTTTCGATGGTATAACGGTGGTCGAGCCATTGCGCCGCGTAAATCTCATAGCGGGTGAGCTTGATGCCTTGCTGATTGAGCAGCACAAATATCTCTGGCAGCTGCTCCGAGGGGCCGGTAAAGATGGTAACTGGCACTTGGGTGTCGATAATATCCGCTTCCCGCTGGATAGAATCGAGAAAACCCTGCAGAGACTGGCGAAACGATGTTTCGTGAACGAGCAGGGTTTTTGTCGCCCGATAAAATTCGTAGGTGTCTTCTTCCAGCCCCAGCGCCTGGTTGAGCAGCGCGGCGGTTAATTCACTGGCGTGTCAACCGTCATTTTTGTTAAAACCGCGGCTCTCCCAAACCCACTCGAGTAGCAGGCGCTGTATCTTATTTTTATTGCTTTTTGTTAAGCAATCGACCTCGCTGAACGGGTTCAACTTCTGAGCGATAAAATCAATAAACCTGTCGGGCAATTTTTCTTTGCTGAAGGCGGTGTTGGGCGAGTTTGTATATTGCCGCAGCGTCGCTGTGCGCTGCAAGCCATCGATGAGTTTGAAAGTTTCCACAGTGCCAGAAGTGTCAGGGTCTTTGTATAGCAAGAGCGAACCAAAAGGGTAGCCTTTCTTGATGGACTGAATAAGCTCGCGCTGCTTTTTTCTTGACCAGACCAGGCGGCGCTGGAAGATCGGGATAGTTACTTTTCGATTGCGACGGGGCTGGGGCGAGGTCGCGTCAATGAGGTCGGCGATGGTCCAGGTTTCATATCGGGTTGTATATTTGGCGCTTTTGAGCATTTGCGCGCTCCAATTTATATTTATACCAAGAAAGGCGAGCCCGCTGGGCTGGTCTAGCTGTCTTCAATTTATCTTGACGGCCTTAGGGCTTTGGACGCCGCCGGCGGGATGTGGCTTTGCCAGACTTCTATGAATCTGTCTTGCAAGTATTTAAATCTGTGCGACAGGAAATTCTCATAGTTATCTTTGCTCAGTGACTCTGGCAGCAGCCTGGGCGGACACAGTAACAGCGATTCGTAGGTTTTAAGGCCATCATTGTACTCTGCCTCTGTGATTTCGCCACGCTGCAGCTTGTCTTGCAACATTGTATCATACGGTTGTTCGTTCTTCTTCAAGTCACCAGCTTTCTCGAGTAGCGCCAGGTTGCCGATAGTATTGATTGGCCAGGCATCGCCTTCATTCATAGCTGATTGCAGTTGCGTGACTGGAATTATATGCTCAACATGGTAGGTTTTGGCATTTTTCATTCGGTCCACGAAGATATATTTTAGCAAGAGATACTCGGGCCGAGAATCGCGTATATGCCGTTTTGTGTCTTTTGTGTGAACATGCGTTGCCTGATTCGCAATATGCCAATCATCAAGAACTTGTTTCCAGCGTTGCGCAGTGGGCGGTTCATTATTCAAATAGTGCAAGTCATTCACGGCCGCATAGAGTTTACTGTCGCCCGAGCCCCGCCAATCGTCATGCAAGATGTCGTGTAAATAAAACATTGGCAGATGTTTTTTGAGTTTTCTGCGGTCAGTTCGCCAGCTGCTATTCTCTTTCAGGTCGCGCAGCCCATAGCGAGCTTGAAAAACGGTCGCAATCATCGAGATTATCATCAGGTCGCTATGATAAATTGGCGCTTTTGCTCGGCCATATTGTTTTACTGCAAGCATTGGTTTTAGCAGGTTATCGACAAATCGCACTGATTGAAGAATGCCTTGTTCTAAGGTTGCGATATTCATGCTCTTAATTTTGTCCGGCAAATTGCCCATATCTTTTATATGTAAGCCTACGCAAGCTGTCGTCAGATTGAAACCTACAGAGCTGGGTTGGTCTACTTTAACGGTCTTAAAGAGACGCGGGAACTTTTCAGACAAGAATTGACCTAAGCCAAACAGGTAATCAAAGAGCGTATACTCCCGCGCGCGCCGCGATGCTTGATCTGCTGTTTCCTCTGCTACATCTAGTGTAAAGCCTTCATCTTCTAAGGCTTCGTATTTTTTCCAAATAGCATCGACAATCGCATGATTCTGTATCTTTCGGCGAAAATTAATCCATTGCGCTGCAAAAATTTCGTAGCGGCTGAGAGCCGTGCCTTTTGAATTTAGCAATTCAAACACGCGCGGCAATTCCGAAGCAGGCCCCGTATAAATCAGCACGGGTATTTTTGCATCTGGGATGGTCTTAATCTCCTGGCTTACTCGATCTAGGAAACCCCCTAACTGGCTACTAAGACCGCGACTGCGGTTAAGATCAAAGTAGACCTCTTTGAAAAGAAAAGAATCGGGGTCGTATTTGAGCACGTTTTTCATGAGCGCCTCGATAAGGTTATCGGTTCGCCAGCCGTCTCGGGCTTCAAAACTAGGCTTCCTTTTCACCCATTCGACGACCGTTTGCCGGATCTTGTCTCTATGCTCGTCTGTCTCTTTGCCTAAATGCCGCGCAATCGTATCGACAAAATCATCATCTAAATCAGCCCGAGTAAAATAGCCGTTCTGGTTTTCAATATAGCTTTTGAGCGCTTGCGTTCGCTGCAAGCCGTCTATGAGGTTATAGTATCGTTTGCCATCACCGGCTTTTTGCCCTCGGGCAATATCGTCGTACAACAAAATTGACCCAAATGGATACCCGCGTTTAATCGATTGTATGAGTTCTTTACGGGTTGATTTATTCCAAACAAGACGGCGTTGATACTCCGGTATTGTTACCCTGGTGTTGCCATTGGGGTTGCTGGAAACGGCGTCAATCAACTTGTTTACAGTCCAAATATCTATATCGACAGCACTGCTAAAAGCGGACATTCTGGTTACTCCAAATTTGTGCGATCCAAAAACTGGCAACCGCTAACGCGCTCGCCTGTGTCTATTCGATCAGAAATATTACTTAATGTCAAGAAATTGGGGGGTGTGGCCGGGCAAGCGCATCAAATGATTCCCCAGCGCTATTAAGATATGCTGCTTGGCTAATGCCCTGGACTATCTGTGAAAAAAGAGCATTCACCGGCGGCGCAAGAGCAGCGCCAGGAAATAAAAAAGGGTCAGGCAAATTGCCTGACCCTGATTTGTTCTAGCGGACTGAACTAGCAGTCGCCAGGATCCACAGTGCTGCCGTCCACGGGACCCACATTGACCTTGTACTCTTGCTCGACCGTCGCGCCATTGCCAGCGCCAGTTACATACAAGCGCAGGATGCGCGCGCCGCTAGACCCAGCTTGCAGCGACATCGTCACACCGCTGATGCTGCCATTCAGCTTGTTGCGCGCCCGCGCGCCCAAGTTCCCGCTACGGCATTCGCCAGCGCCGAGGTGCCAGGTCTTAATGGTGGCGGACCAGCTTAAGCCGCTGCCCAGCTCTGCCAGGTCGACGGTCTTGGTCTCGCCGTGCGCCATCGAAAACTCGATGAGGCCCGGCGCCGGACTGTCAGTTGGCACGGGTGTATCAGTCGGGATTGGGATTGGCGTGTCAGTAGCAGTTGGCATGGGCGTATCGGTCGGGATTGGGATTGGCGTGTCAGTAGCAGTTGGCACAGGCGTGTCGGTCGGGACTGGGATTGGCGTGTCAGTAGCAGTTGGCACAGGTGTATTGGTCGCAGTCGGCACGGGTGTGTTAGTCGCAGTCGGCACAGGCGTGTTAGTCGCAGTTGGCACAGGCGTGTTGGTAGCGGTTGGCACAGGCGTGTTGGTAGCGGTTGGCACAGGCGTGTTGGTAGCGGTCGGCACAGGTGTGTTGGTCGCAGTTGGCACAGGTGTGTTAGTCGCCGTTGGCACAGGTGTGTTGGTCGCAGTCGGTATTGGAGTATTGGTGGCGGTCGGTTCGGGCGTATCAGTCGGGGCTGGCATTGCTGTGTTAGTCGCCGTTGGCGCAGGACTGCCTGTCCCAGGATCGATAGTATTCTCGTCCACCGGCCCCACATTGACCTTGTACTCTTGCTCGACCGTCGTGTCGCCGCCAGCGCCAGTCACATACAGGCGCAGGATATGCGCACCGCTGGACCCAGCTTGCAGCGACATCGTCGCGCCGCTGATGCTGCCATTCAGCTTGTTGCGCGCCCGCTCGCCCAAGTTCCCGCTACGGCATTCGCCAGCGCCGAGGTGCCAGGTCTTAATGGTGGCGGACCAGCTTAAGCCGCTGCCCAGCTGCGCCAGGTCGACGGTCTTTGTCTCGCCATGCGACATAGAAATTTCGATGAGGCCCGGCACGGGGGTGTTGGTTGGTACGGGCGTATTAGTCGGCACTGGGCTTGGGGTATCTGTCGCAGTTGGAGTGGCAGTCGGACTTGGACTAGCGGTCACGGTCGGCGAAGGACTCTCAGTCGCTGTGGGGGAGGGCGAAGCAGATGACGTATTCGTTGGTGTCTCGGTCACGGTCGGTGTCGCGGTGGTGGTATCTGTTAGCTGAGCGGCTGGCACTTCGAAGGCCCCGATGTCGCAAGCGCTGCCTTGCGGCCGAGTCTTGCCAATCTGGTCAGCGCTCAGACAGTGTGTTGAATCTGCCACGTTAATAGCCGGGCTATCGCTTTGCAGCGGATAGTAGCCATTGCTATGATAAGCGCCCAGCTTTGGATCGCCACTAAAGGCCGGCGAGCAACTGCCGTCCGAAATCAAGTTGCCCACATTCTGATTCAAGGAGCCAGACGAAGTAATATAGCAAGCATCGCCAGCCCCATTATCTTTAAGCAGGCTGTTGCGCATATTTAAGATGCCATTCTGCACATAGACCCCATTACCCTCCGAGGCGCTATTATCAGCGATTGTAGCATGTGTGAGAGTTAAGTTACCGCTAGTATGGGCAAAAATCGCGCCGCCATCATCACTGGCGCTATTGTTGCTAAACGTGCTGTTAGTGATAGTTAGAACGTGGTTATTGCCTCCCCAAAAGAAAAGCGCCCCACCATCGTCGCTGGCGCTATTGTTAGTGAATGAACTGTTAGTAATGTTCAAACTAGAGCTGCTAAGGAAAAGCGCGGCGCCTTTTCGGGAGACATTGTTGCTGAGCGAACTGTTAACAATATCCAAGGTGCTACCCCAAGCGTGGATCGCAGCGCCATCGTGTCCCGAGTAGCCGTTTTTCAGAGTAAGATTGTTGACAGTTACTGTAGCGCCTCTTAACACGAAAAGGCGGTAGCTATTTGCGCCATCAAGCGTATAGTTGTTGCCATTAAAGGTGATGGTACTGGTGATTTGCGGGGTATTTCCGCTCAGAGTAATATTCTCGGTAAAAACGATGGTGTCATCACCGTTGCCGGCTATGCAAGAGCCGGTAGCAGTATCGGTATTGGCGGCAGTGATGGCATCGTTCAGCGTGCAGCCATTGCCTAAGGTAATGGGCGGGCTGGGCGTTGCTGTGGCCGTGGGCGTCTCAGTGGGTGTATTGGTCGCGGTCGCGGTCGAAGTGGCGGTGGCTGTTAGCTGGGCGGCCGGCAATTCGAAAGCGCCGATGTCGCAGGCGCTGCCCTGTGGACGAGTGGTACCAAGCTGGTCAGTACTCAAACAGTGCGTTGTATCCGCCGCGTTAATGGCCGGGCTATCACTTTGCAGTGGATAATAGCCATTGCTATGATAAGCGCCGAGCTTTGGATCGCCGCTGAAGGCCGGCGAGCAACTGCCATCCGAAATCAAGTTGCCCACATTCTGATTCAAATAGTGGGAGAAGGGCGAATAGCAAGCATTGCCCGCTCCATTATCTTTAATCAAGCTTGTTGCGTATATTCGTGGTCCCGCCATGCAAATAGACCCCATTGCTCTGTGGGGCAGTATTATCAGCGATCGTAACATGTGTGAGTGTCAGAGTGCCGCAACTCATCCCCGTGTAAATCGCCCCGCCTGTGCTAGTGGCGGAATTGTTATTGAGCGTGCTTTTGCTAATTGTTACGATGCTGTTGCCCCAAATGTTAATCACGCCGCCTGTGCTAGTGGCGGAATTGTTATTGAGTCTGCTGTTGCTAATCGTCAGTGTGCCACCATCAGTGGAAATCGCCCCGCCACCATAAGCGGAATTATTGTCGAGCGTGCTGTTGCTAACTGTCATGGCGCTGCTGCCCCAAGCGTCAATCGCCCCGCCGCCGTAAGCGGAATTGTTACTGAAACTGCTGTTGCTAATCGCCACGCTGCCACCCGCTGCGCCAATCGCCCCGGCATTGCCAACGATAGCGGAATTATTGCTGAACGAAATGTTGTTAATCGTAACACTGCCAGCCTCAACCATAATTGCCCCGCCACGGCCAAAAAGATCGTCGGCAGAATTGTGGCTGAACGTGCTGTTGTTAATCGTTACGGCGCTGCTACCCGCAATGTAAATCGCCCCGCCATCCTGGTTGCCGGAAATGCGAGTGGCCGCGGAACCATTTTTCAGAGTGAGATTATTAATCGTTACCGGCGCAGCGGAAATAACAAAAAGGCGGTAGCTGTCAGCGCCGTCAAGCGTATAGTCGTTGCCGCTAAAGGTGATGTTGCTGGTGATTCTCGGCGTATTGGCGCTGAGGGTAACATTCGCCGTAAAAACGATGGTGTCGTCACCGTTGCCCGCCGGGCAAGAGCCGGTGGCAGTATCGGTATTGGCAGCGATGATGGCATCGGGCAGCGTGCAGCTACTGCTTAAGATAATGGGACCGCCCGCGGTTGGCGTAATGGTCGAAGTTGGCGTATTAGTGGCAGTGGGTGTATCAGTGGCGGTCGGTGTCGCAGTAGCGATGAACAATTCAAAAGCGCCGATGTCGCAGGCGCTGCCTTGCGGTCGAGTAGTGCCAATCTGGTCAGCGCTAAGGCAGTACGTTGCATCCGCCGCGTTGACAGCCGGACTACCGCTCTGCAGCGGATAATAACCATTGCTATACGCGCCCAGCTTTGGATCGCCACTGAAGGCCGGTGAGCAGCTGCCATCAGAAATCAAATTGCCCACATTCTGATTCAAAGCACCGACGGTGTAGCAGGCATCGCTATCTCCATTATCTTTAAGCAGGCTATTGCGCATATTTACGCTGCCGCCGTTGTTGTAGATGCCATTGCCCTGCAGGGCGCTATTGTCGGCGATTGTTACATGGCTGAGCGTCATAACGCTGTCCGCGTCCCATTGATAAATTGCCCCGCCCCAGTCTAAAGTGGAATTGTTGCTGAAAGTGCTGTTGCTAATCGTCAGCGTGCCTGATGTGTACAGCGCCCCGCCGCCGCCATCGCTAGAGGAATTATTTCTAAAACTGCTGTCGCTAATCGTCACGCTGCCACTCGAAGCGGTAATCGCTCCACCATAGTCCATAACGGAATTGCCGCTGAAGCTGCTGCCGCTAACCGTCACGCTGCCGCCCAGAGTATAAATCGCCCCGCCGGCGCGATTCGCGAAATTGTTGCTGAAACTGCTGTCGTTAATTATCACGCTGCCTTCAGTGTAAATCGCCGCACCATCATAAGCGGAATTGCTGTTGAAACTGCCGTTGCTAATCGTCAGGCTGCCGCCATAAGCGACAATCGCTCCAGTGCTGTTGTTCAGAGTGAGGTTGTTGATGGCGACTGTAAGGGCCACGTCTGAGATATTAAAAAGGCGGTAACTATCGGCGCCATCAAGCGTATAGTTATTGCCGCTAAAGGTGATGTCGCTGGTGATTGCTGGGCTATGCGCGCTCAAAGTAACATTCGCCGTGAAAACGATGGTGTCAGCGCCGCTGCCGGCGCTGCAAGAGCCGGTGGCGGTATCCGTATTGGCGGCGGTAATGGCATCGGCCAGGGTGCAGCCGCTGCCTAAGGTAATGGGCGGGCTGGGGGTTGATATTGCCGGGGGCGTGCTAGTCGGAGTGTTGGCTTGGCTTGGCGGCGCGCCTGAAAAGATGAAGAAAGCCACTAAGATAAATAGCATAATTTTGACGAATAGTTTATAAGAACTTGAGGAAAAGCCTCTCTCAGATGGAGCTATGTTTTTACTTGCCATCTTCATACCTTTCACGATTGAGTTCGGAATATCTAGAATATCTAACTACACTATTTTATATTCTTTTGCCAGAAATATGAAGGAAACTCAAAAATCACAGTGCTTACCATATTCTATTATAGAAAAAATCGATTGCTAGGACAAAGAAAAGGTCAGGCGATACAGGGCAATCGCATCAAAATAGATGTAGCAGTTGAAGCAAGAAATCGTTGTCCATGGCGGCGCGAAAGCGTTTTTGGCGCAAACTGCTTTTTGATTTATCTCGTTTCAGTAGATTCAGAGCCACCGCCCGCAGGATAGCCATGTTTTCCGCCCCTTCGCCCTGCCGTATGTGCGAATGGTCCTTACCAAAGACCACATCCAAAACCCAATGGCAGCTATTTTCAATCGACCAGTGCCGCCGCGTTGCTTGCAAGATAAAGTCCGCCGATGCTTCGAGACTGCTGATGTAATAGGCTGTTTGCTTATATGTCTGCTCGCCCTCGCGCCGTTCCCGCTGGACGATGATGATATCCAGCAGATTATGGCTGCAGCGTGCCTCTACCCGGGGACCGGGCAAATCCCCAAAGTACTCTTGCAAACTCAATTTCTCAGCTTCTAGCATGAGGTGCCTCCTCTTTTTGCCCCATTTTCTCTCTTTTCATTTTGATGCGATTGCCCTAGAGTGTGTGCCAGGCAAGAGCAGGCTAAAGGCTGCGCTAGGCAGCTTTTAGCCTGCTCTATTTATCACTTCATCGGCGATATTTCTGAGGCGCCGCTACTCCGCCGGCGACTTACGCGCGACGATGATTTGATTCACGCCCCAATCCAGCGGATTGATTGTGCTGCGCGTCAGCACTTGCAAGAGCGCCGGCAAGCCAAAAAGGGCAAATTGCACTGCCTTTGGCAGCAGCGGCAAGTATGGCACATCCCAAAGCCCGTCAGAGAAATGCCGCTCAATCCCGAAACCATTTTCAGCGCACCAAGCCCGCCAAACTTCAGGCGGATGCACATTGATGTGCGTCGGGTCTTTGCCGGTGGCATCGCGGAGCGGGTCTTTGAAGCGGCGCAGGGTGTATGTTGGATGCGGCGTGGCAAAGAGGAACAACCCGCCCGGCTCGAGGATGCGCGCCACTTCGCGGATAAATTCGTCGGGGCGCTCCAAATGCTCGACCAGATGCAGCGCGACAACTGCGCTAAACTCGCCGGCGGCAAACAAGCCTGCCTCATTCACATCGCCTTGCAATACGCGCGCCTGCGGCGCATTAAGCCGCGTCTGCTCGATGGCATAATCCATCAGGTCGATGCCAGTGCATTGAAAATCATCTTGCAGCAGACCGAGCATGTGCCCCAGTCCGCAGCCGGCCTCGAGCAAAGCCCGCTTCCCAGCCCGTTCTCGAGCGGCGGGTTTTGGCGCATAGGCGCGCAGCAGCGCGGCGTAATAACGGCGCGCAAACCAATACATGCTGAAATTTCCTAGCGGGCGATCGGCGTAATTGCCGCTGTGGAAATACTCGCGCGTATAGAGATGCACCGGCGCCTCTGCCGTATTAGCTGATGCCGCTTTGTCTTGTTTGTCTGCCATTGTTATACCCCTGTTGCTAGCTGCCTTAGAGACTATACTCCGCTGCGCATTGTATCAAAAGCGTAATACTGCGCAATACCGTGATGCGCGCTGCTCGAGGCCGCGCTCAATACGGTGCGAGGACCTCCACGCGGTCATCGACTTGGCTGTCGTCCAAGATGACAAAGCGGGCTGAATCGGCTGGCTCCAGCGTCCAGGTAACTTCGTGCTGTTTCCCGCCAGCGCCGACATGATGCTCCTCCGCGATGATGAAGTAATCGCGCGCGCCATGCCCAGTCTGCGAATCGCTGACGCGGATGCGGTCGAAGAGCGTCGCCCTAAGAGCCGCTTGCGGCTGCTGGCGGGCATCCACCCGCAGACGGTGGATTGTGCCACGCGGATGTTTGCGCCGCGCCACTTCATAGGTCGCAATCGCCTGGGCCGTTGCCAAATCGGCGAGGGCTGGCAGGTCCAGCGTCAATTGCTTCAAGCCATAGACATGCAAGCTGGCGCCATCGGCCGCGACAACTTCCAGCGGCGCGCGGCGATAGAGCGGCTTGCCCAGAACTTGCAGCCAGCCCAAATAGACCGCGAAGCGATTGCGGTTGCTGAGGCGGACCTGCACCGATGCCGCGCCGACGCGCATTATCGCCACCTGGACGCCGTCGCTGATGCTAGCGCTGTCGGCTGCTAGTCCCTTTTGAAAACTGGCGCGCAAGCCCGCCAGCTCCAGCAAGCCGACTGCCTGCCCTTGCCCATCCGCCAGGCGCAGATTCAGCAGTGTTTCGCTGTTCCGCGCGAGGCGCTGCGGCTGCTGCAACTGCCAAAGCACAGTGTCGCTTTCGCCGACTTCTCGCGGGCGCATCAGCAAGCTAACGCGGTTGACGCGCTGCGCGCCATAGCTATACTCCATGCCGCGCATATTATCGGCGAAGCGGGCAGCGATGGTCTTATGCGTCAGGGTATAATGCCGATTGAGGAAGACCGCCTCGCCTGCCCGGTTGATAAAGAAGCGCCCGCGCTCGCTCTCGACGAGTTCGCCGATTGCCCGCCGCGTCGAGGTCCGCTCCTGCCACCAATCGCCAACATAGGCAAAGCGCGTCTTGCCCACCGCCAGCCGCCGCGGCACATCTTGGGGCGGGAAGACGCTGACGCGGTCAATTTGGCTGTAGCCAGGCACATCAATCAGGCAAAAGCCGGCGATGACAGCGCGCCGCAGCGTCGCGCCTTGCAGCAGCTGCTTGATGACAAAATCAGCCCTAACATCGCGCTGCGGGCCCAGGCGAGCGGGGCTATCTTCCAGCCAGGGCAGCATATCTTGCAAGTGAATGACCGCCTGCTTGCGGCTGAAATCGCCTTCGTCGGGTTCGATGTGGCTGATGTAGCCGGTGAAATGCGTCCGCTTGACCCCGCCGAAGTCGCTCTGGATGCGGACGCGCGTGCCGCTGGTCAGTGGGTGGCGCTCGGGCGAAAAAGCGCCGCGTGGATTGCGCACGCTGATGCGCCCCCAGCTATAATCCGCCAGGCTGTCATAGGGTTGCCGCAGGCCCAGCCGCCAGCGCAGTTCAAGCACTTGGCCGCCAATCTCCTCGCCGGCGGCGTGGAAATCGCCATCGTGGTTGCGGTCGATAGCGATGCTATAGCCAGCCATCAGATCGTCTCCAGCAGCCAAGTATGGCGAAAAGCGCAGCCATAGAATTCGCGCTCGCCGTATGGGAAGATGCCCGGCTCGACCCCGACCCGCGCCGGCACCAGCAAACTATCGCCCAAGGTAACATCCGCCGCTATCGCCGCGATGTAGCTGTCAATCAAGTTCACCAGCCGTGGCAGGTGGCCGCGGCTGCCCAAGCCGCTATCGGCCCGCGCGACCAGCAGCAGGTGCGTCACCGTGTAGTAGACGGTCTTCGCGCCGCCGCTGAAAGCCGCCGTCTGCAAGCTGTCCTTGCGCTCGCGGAAGCGGCGGTCGGTTTCCAGCTCCAGCGGCAGTATCAGCAAGGCCGGCAATTGCGCGCTGTGCAGCGAATTCGGCAGTTCGTCAATATCGTAATTGAAGCGTGCGCCGCTCGGTTTCAGGTTGGCTAGCTGTGTCAGCGCCGCTCGAAATGTCGCCTTTGGGTTTTTCCTTTCTTTTCTCTTTCTTTTCTAGTGAAGCGCAGAGGCCAGAGAGAGACCCAAAACGGGCTGGGGCAAGCGCCGCCAGCCACTTGGGGTCAAGCGAAAAATCAACTTAAAAGGGACTAGGGGGAGAATGACACAGGGGAAGAGGTTATGTTTAGCGGCGGGCTTTTAGATGTTCAAGATGTTCAAAGGGAAAGTTTGCTACGGCGGCGCTCGAGTTCTTCGTCTTCCGCCAGCATGCGCTCCAGCTCAGCTGTCTCGAGCCCATCGACATAAACCTCGATGACCCGCTCGAGATAAGCTGGCAAATCGGCGTGGATGTTTTGGAAATTAGCGATGAAATCGGGATGGGAGTTATAAAGCTGCCCTAAGCCGCGCAGCGTATCCAGGCTCGGTTCATAGAAGTGGCGCAGGTGTTCCTGCCAGCGTTCGAGCAAGGCGCGCACTGCGGCGTCGCCCGCGCCTTTATCCGCTTCCAGAGCCTCAGCCAGCTCGAGATAAATCTGGTTGCCTTCGGCGATAATGTTATCTTGCCGCGCTTTGCTATAGCCTTGCCAGCGTTGAATCGTCTCGTTGACGCTGGCCGGTCCATATTGCAGGCGAGCCTCGCGCTCATATTGCCGTTGTTCTTCGGGGCTATGCACTTTTAAGCCGCGCTTCTTCTTCGCCATTGCGCTCTTAACTCGCTTTAAGGGGCTTGAGGTCGTCCGCATTATTGTAGCGTCTGATGGAAGGATAACGCCAAGCGACCCAAGCGGTCAAGAGCACAGTCGCCAGCCCGCCGCTGAAGATAGCAAAAGGCGCGCCAAAGAGCGCCGCCACCAAACCCGCTTCCAATTCGCCAAGCTGGGGCCCGCCCATAAAAAACATCATATTGACCGAGACCATGCGCCCGCGCAAAGCGTCGGGCGTCATTAGCTGGCGCATCGTGCCGCGGATGACCATCGAGATTGTATCGCCAGCGCCCGTCAAAGCGAACAAGATGTATGACAGGACGAAGCTGGTCGAGATGCCAAAAATCGCCGTCGCCAAGCCATAGACCGCTACGCTCAGCAGCAGGATGATGCCCTGCTTTTTCATCTCCGCCCGCAGCGACATAATCAGCCCGACCAGCAAAGCGCCGATGGGCTGGGCCGTCGCCAGCAGCCCATAACCGGCCGCGCCCACGCCGAGGATATCGCCCGCCACAATCGGCAGCATCGTGCGAGCGGAAGCGAAGAGCGTGGCGAAAAAATCCAAGAGCAT
Source organism: Phototrophicaceae bacterium (assembly GCA_965200325.1). GTDB lineage: Bacteria > Chloroflexota > Anaerolineae > Aggregatilineales > Phototrophicaceae > UBA6055. Next base: position 133,396 of record OZ241335.1, read on the forward strand.
CGTGCCCATAATGATGCGCGTGCCGATAGTGAAGCGGATGCCATCCACCAAAGCCCGCCAGCCAATGCCAGCGCTGGTGGATAGCCGGCCGCGATGGCGAATCAAAACGATTGCCACAATCGCGACAAAAAAGGTCGCTGTATTGATGCCATAGAAGACGCCGATATTGAACTGCGCCACCAGCAAACCGGCCAGGGCCGGCCCGCAAATCGTCGCGATTTGAAAGATGAGCGTGTTCAAGCTGATAGCATTGCTGAGATGGCGCGGCTTCACCAGATTGGCGACGATAGACTGCCGTGCCGGACTATCGAGGGCGGTCGCCGCCGCGCCCAGCGCCGTCAGCAAATAGATGGTATTCACATCAATTTGCTCGGCCAGGGTCAAGACAGTCAGCACAGCGGCGACCAGCGCCGAAATGACGCGCGTGCAAATCATCAAGCGGCGGCGATCTAGCGCATCGGCTAAGACGCCGCCCAGCAGCGCAAAAAGCACAATCGGGATGACGCGCACCAAGCCGAGCATGCCCAAGCCAAAAGCCTCAGCGCCTAGTTCGAGCGCCTGGCCCAAAACATTGATGGTGAAAGTCTGCCCGCGCAGCAGTGCAAAAATATGCCAATTGATGGCGAAAAACTGCATCTGCGAACCGGTCGTCGAGACCATCTCGCCCAGCCACAGGTAGCGAAAGTCTCGATAGCGCAGGGCGACCATCCGTGTGAGCGGGCGCGGCACAAATTCCTCTCTAGGATTTCAACTGCTCGCCAGGCGGCAAGCGATAAACAGGCGCAACCTTAGCGCAAAGCGCAGACTCTAACTAGATTCAACTGTTGTGGGGGTGTATCCGCGCGGATGCGCTTGCTTATAGCGCATCAAGAGAAGAGTTGACTAAGCGGCAGCGAAAAACCGGGCAAGACAACCTCGCCCTTCAGCGTCCCGGTTTTGTCGACGGTTTCGCTGTACAGGCCAATGCCTTCCTGCCAGCGGCAAACTTCGACGCGCTCTTGCGCTGGCAGCGCGAGCCAGACGAGGCGGCTGCCATTTTGCAAATAAATGCGCGCTTTATCGCGCAAGCTGCCCATCGATTCGCTGGGTAACTTGACTTCAACGGCTAAGTCGGGCATGACTGGCGCCCAGCGGCCCGATTCCGCCGCGGGCAAACGCGAATAACTCACAAAGGCGACATCAGGTCCGAGCAGAGTGTAGGGGTCATTACTGTGATAGCCCGATTCTACTGTTACTATGCCAAGCGCATGCGCTTCAGCATAATTGAGAAGATAACGGGCGAATTGGGCAGCCAGCCAGCCGTGTTGCAGGTTTGGTCGCGGCACCTCAATCAACACTCCATCAATCAATTCATAACGTTTATCGGCAAAGTCGCCACGACAGTACATGTCCCATAAGACATCGACATCGTAGATAGCTTGTTTAATGGCCATCCCCAGCTCGTTTCTTCCACCGGTCTGCTACCAACATACTCTATTTTTCGCCCTAACTCAAGCGGTCAAGCGCCGCATGCGCTCCAGCAAGGGCGTCGATTCCTGCTCGAGCAAGCCAATCGATGTGAGCAGCAATTCGGCATAGCGCAGGCAGAGGTCGCGTATCGTCGGCGCGGGCGCGTAAGTTTCGATCTTCGCGCCTTGCCGATGGCTGGCGGCGGCGCTGCCTTGCTGCCCGCGCAGCACAGTCAAACGCTGCCGCTCATAGTCGATTGCTGTTACGCGCAGATATTCGCCGTCGATGCGCAGCAGATGCCCGATATGAAAGCGCGGGCGCAATCCATCGCGGTCGGCCGCCTCAACATCGTCGACGCTGATGTTTGTGGCCGCCGCGGCGAGCGGATTGTCGCGCACTGTGTCGCCGCTATCGCGCCAAGCCCGCGACCAGCGGTCGTGCCAGCCCCAGATGCCACTGATGCTAACCGCGTTAATCGGACTCGCGCTGAAGCGGAAAACAGCGTCATCCGCGAGTTGTAGCACGCTGGCTGGCATATCGGGCTGGCTGGGCAAACGGCGGATGCTGGCGCGGTCTAACGCGCCGTCACTGTCGCTGAGCGCATGCAGCTCGAGCAGGTCGGCGGGCAGGATGAGTTCACGCGGGTTGCTCGGGTCGAGCGAGACGAGCCGAGTCTGCGCGACAGGGCAGTAGTGGCGCTGCGTCAAAGATTCGATGAGATGGCTGGCTTCCTGCAAGACGCGCAGCAACTCGTCATCGGCGGTCGGGTCGGCGGCCGCTGGCAGGCGCAGCTGCCGCCGCAGGTCGTTCACGGTCGCTATGGTGTAAATGGCTTTCCTTTCTGTATTTGTTTGATTGGACAAGGGGAAATAGCCGGCGCTGGTTCAAGGCAGCGCGGCGGCTAGTAGGCGAGATTTTTGAAAAAGTTGTGCGCTAAGGGAAGAGGTTCGATTCAAGCGCAGCGCAGCTAAAATCAAGAAAAGTTATTGACTAGCGGGCAAGTGGCAGGTTGTAGCAATGTGGACCTGTCGGGAGCGCTGGAAGCTGTAACTTGCTTTTGCTGAAGGTATATGTTTCTTGATTTGCGGATTCTTCATCAAAGTCAACAATCTGCATCAGGACGCCTTCTTCGCTGTTCTCGTGTCTAGGCTGTGGGACAGGCACCCCATCCTCGAGCAAAGAGTATATGTAATCGATTTTGGCTAACTCGATCCACTCCAGCGCTTCGGCAATCGTATCGCCATGCGATACACAGCCTGGCATCTCTGGTATCCGCGCAAAATATGTTGGCGCCCCATCGGAGTATTCATCAGGAACAATCTGTATCTGATACGGTCTACTTGCAAGTCTCCGCGCTTCTCTCAGAATTTCAGCATTCATTCGCGCACTCCTTTAAGCGTCTTTCTTAGTATCTTGCAGTTGCGCGAGATTGTCAATGAGATTGATTACAGCCCTCACATACCCTTTTGAAATCTTGCGCCCATACGGCAGTGTAAATCTTTGTTGTGGATAATCAGGATGTACATACAGTATATGTTTTGAGCCTTTTTTCTGTTCAAAGCCAAATGCTTTCAAAAGCCTGTCCAATTTCCTCTTGTCAAGACAGCCAGCCGGGTTTTTCCTGCATTGTTCTAGCAGTCGGCGCGTTTTGGAAGCCATTTACGCATCACTGTGGATAACTCGGACAAATGTAGCTGCGGAGACTTCACCGTCATTAACACGAGCGGCAAATCTATAATTCCCAGGTTTTCGAAAGACAAGGCCGTTGAGTTCAATAATAGCATTATGTTCCGGCCTTATATCCGTCCCGCTATAAAACATTTGAAATGCTGACTCAAATTGCGCAAGCACGACATCTTCGTCATTATTTGTCAAGGTAACTAATAGTTTATGCGTATCAGAATTATCAGCCTCTTCCCTTCCAATTTTGATAACGAGATACATCCGTCGGTGCGTTACGGGGAATTCCCTAGCGCCTATGTTTCTAAACACGCCGATGATATTGAGCTTTCCAGTTTGTGGCTCAACCGCTGCGTAATCCGCAGTAACCATCATCAAAATTTTCACAAGCGCCTCCTAAGGCCATTCAGCTTGCATCTACAAAGTTATCTTAGCATAAAAACTAGGGTGGTGGCTGGCAGGGGCAGCTGCCGGCGCAGGTCCTTAAAATAGGTTTTCTATAGCGATTGTTTGGGGAAGCAGGAAAAAGTATTACAGCATATTATTAGCCATCTATTTTGTCTATAAGTTTCCGATTTACTCTATTGCGGTCGATATTCCCTCTTTTGATGCCCACGTTGACTGCTATTTTTACGGTTTTCTTTGGCATTCTTTTCATCGTTTGCTTAAAACTCTGTATTAAGTATGCTAGATTGAGCAATTTTTGCGAAGTCAACTCGATAATATCATAATGCCAGTCGTTGACCCCAGCATCTGCAGTTGCGCCTGGTGTCTTTTTCAATCCGAATGCGCCATCTACAGCGTCAAATGGGATTAGAACATAGTCAACTCGTTGGAAATTATCTCGCGTACAGGCAAAAGCAGCGACTACTCGATGAACATTAGACTTGTCATCATCAACGGCATACGTTGACAAATCGCCATTTGAAGTCCCTAGCGCCTTGAACACATCCGCAACCAATTCACCCTCTGGCAACCAGGGCAAATCGTCGCTTTTGTCCCACAAAGATTTGTTTCTGATTTCCCGAAAGAGAAAAGCCACGGTCGCCTACGATTCCTGCAAAGTGTCTTGAAGCTGCTCCAACACCAAGCCCAGGTCCAACTTGAGCGCTTCGCATGTTTCTTGCGCGATTGCGATTTTAAGCACTGGGATTGAACGCGGGGCATCGAGCGAGGCAAGACCCAAGCCGGCGCCATCACGTATCCAAGCCGAGCGACTCTTTAACAAACAGCGCTCTAGCATTTCTCGCCGCGCGCTATGCCAACACGCTGAGTCAGTATTTCCGATATACTGAAGCGCTTCCATAGCTATCGCTGGGTTAACTTTCTCATCTAGCACTATGTTTTCAATTTCTTGCAAGGCACTAGCGCCACATCTTTCGATCAGTTCTTCAAGACCGTCAGAAAAAGCGTTATCCATGCCTGGCTCAAGCTCAATAAATGTCGCAAGCGCAAACAAGTTTTGCACTTCGCGCCTAAGGGTTTTGCTTTCCAGAAAATTACATTGTCTGGCGCATACGTAGCGGTGTCGGGCAGAGCAACTCCCCTGCCGTAGCTATCTATCATGCCCTCTTGAAAAAAATGTTTTCCACCAAGGTAGACGAGCCTGACAGAGCAATTCCCCCATCGTACACAAAATGGTTTTCAATATTCCAAACGGCGTTATCTGGAGGCAGATTTTGATCTGTGCCTTCTATCCATTTTGAGGACCCGATTAGCGAAATTCCACTCGGGTCGCCAGCAGTTCTCGCAGCAACTAATTCCTGAGTTTGCATTATGGGATGTCTCCCTTCGCAGCAATTTCTAGTCCCATATCCACCAATTCCTGAAAAATGTCGGTTAGCTTTTCTGCTGGCAGTGAATTAGATGAATCTGGCACTGTATTTATATCGAGTTCCAACCTAGAAGCAAAGCCCGACTTGCTAGCATCCCCATTATCGTTAACTAGGGTATCTAGGTCCGGGTCAATCCGTAGCGGTCTCACGACGCCCCACTGAGCTAAGCGATTAATATCTAAGCCATTCACTACTTCACTTTGGCGCTTTCTATTTATTTGATATCCAAAATCCTGTACATTCTGTAAATTCATACCCGGAAAAACAAAATCAAGGTCATTGAATACCTTTTCCAAATTAAGAGCTGGAGCAAGTAGCACAGCGCCGAATGCCATACGTTTCACAGCGAACATCTCATGCGCCCCTAGCCAATTTTTTGAAAACTTAAGCAGAGGCTCCAGCTCTTGGTTAAGACTTCCTACGATTAGTAAATTAAATTCCCCAGGATTCTGTTCTGGCTTCGCTCTATAGCGCCAGTCAATTTTTTCTTGCTGTTTGATTAAAAATATGACGCCATTTTGATATTCAGCGTGCCGCGCGTTAAACCTCCCCCGTTTAATTTGAATTTCATCTGGCTCTACACCAATACGGTGATTCCATAACTCTGGCAGTTCAATTTGGCTATTATCTACCGGAAATACGGTTACTCGTAAGGATTCGACTTGCCAATCTATAGCGTTGTCCATCTTGAATCCCTTCGCGCCATCTGCATAGCTGCATTTTGCTTATAGAATACAGTATAGCAGGCAAATGAAAAAACAAAGCGAATTTACCTAAACCAGGGGCGAGGGCGCGCAGCCCCCGCCCCACCGCCGCTACACTGTGATGTTATACAAGCAGCTCGCCACATTGGCATCGAAGCGCACAAAGGCTAAACGCACCGTCGCCGTCAGTTGGTAGCTGTCATAATAGGACAGATAATCCACGCTAACCGCAATCTTGCGCCGATAGCCCACATACCAGCCCGGCCGATAGACACAGAGCGCTTGCCCTTTCGCATTTGTGCCGCCGCCGACCTTGCCATCGGCTTCGGTCAATGGCATCTCGGCCGAGACAAAGACCGGTATGCCATCCACAAAACCAATCTGGCCCGTCTGCGCCGTCGCCAGCGGGCCCGCCTTGTCCATCGTCAGAAACTCGCCGATGCTCAGCAGCGCCGCATAAGTCCCGCTATCGACGATCCAAGCCAAATCGGAGGGACGAGCGGCATATTTGCCCGGCATCTTGAAGCGGGCCTGGCGCAGCTTCGCCAAAGTCGGCGCCCCGCCCATGTTCAGCGCATTGGCCGCCCGCTCCACTAAGGGCAGATGCCGCAAGCCATTCATCGCCAGATACTTGACTGTGCTGGCTGGCTTGGCATGGTCGCTGTTGATATTGCCCGTTGCGCCGGTGCTGGTATCGCCATTCAGCAGCACATTGTCTATCGCATCGGCGATGGCTCGCACCGCCTGCTCGCGATAGATGTTCAGCACCGGTATCACTGCATCTTCCACCAGCTCGCTGCTGACGCCGACGCGCAGCGCCAACTTCTTCGCATTCAGCGTAACTTTGCCCGAGCCTACCTTGCTATCCGGGATTGTATTGCCCGCGCCCAGCGTCAGATGCGCTTCGTCGGTGCTTTCTGGCACAAAATAGACCGTCGGATCCGCCCCTTCAATCGGCAGCTCGAAGGGATTGCTCGGCATTTCGATGCTTTGGAAGAGCGGAAAAATCGTATTGTCCTGCCGCGCTTTGTGCCAAATCTGCTGACTCCATAAATCCGGCACCCACTCATCGCCGAAGCCGGTCTGCGTGCTGTAAGCCAGCTCGTCAGCTTTTGCCGCTTTCAGCTCGGCCTGATTGACCTTCTGCGCCAGCGCGTTTGCATAGCGTTCGCTGACGCCGTGGAAGCTCTTCGCCGCCCGCAGCAGCATATAGCCATGCAGCATATCCAGCGCGTCCAAAGTATCATACTCGCTGCCGACCGCGATGCGCCCCAGCTTGAGCGCGTCGCGCCCATCCACCAGCGGCAGCCGCTTGCGCGGCCCGCCCCGCTCTTCAATTAACCCAGTCATTTCAGTCATTGACTGTCCTTTCTCTTGCCTAGAGACTTCAGAAACTTGCTCGGCGGCCGCCGCCTCGCCCAAACCCAGCCGCGCCAGATCCAAACCCAGCGCCTTATAGGCGCTCTTCAAGGTCTGCACATCTGTCTGACGCGGCTCGGCGGGCGTCGGCGTTAGGCTGCCTTCGACGATGGGCCAGCGCTTAATCTGACCGCCAGCGCCGACCTCGACCAGATGCGGCAAACTGCCCGATGACCAGCTCAGGACGCCTCGCTCTACCAGCCGCTGCACCGCTCTCACATAGCGTTTGCGCAGGTCAAGCTGGGCCTCTGCCCAGAGGCCGGTCTCGTCCGGCTGCAATGTATCGATAAGGCCAATCACCGCCGCTTTCAAAGCGCCATCCAAGCCATGGTGATAAAGCACCGGCCGCCGCTCGTACCAATCCAGCCCCACATCAGTCTGCGGGGTGAAATACTCGCCTTGCAAATCGCGGCGGTCCGCCTCGCCCCAGACCAACAAATAGCCGCCGATGCGCCCCGCCGACCCATCCAGCGTCTTCACTGTCTTCTTCTGCACAACTCCCCTCCCTCGCTCTCGCTTATTGCTGCCTCAGTCCGTCCGCACGCGGCAATGGTGCAGGGGCGGGCAGCCATGCAGCGCGAGACCTGCCAACGCCACCACCCGTAAGTGAAACCGCGCCGACAAATCCCTCGCGTTGTTAAGCGCTTGATAGCCAAGCTATCAAACCTCTTGCTAGACAAATTAGCACGGATATTCTATACTGGAGTGTGCATATTGTCGCGGGTTGAGATTTTCTAACGGGCAGATTGACCGCAAAGGCACAAAGCCGGTTCATTTCTCAGTAGGGCAAAGTAAATTTTGCGCTCGTTTCAACCCCACCCCCAGCCCCTCCCGTAGGGCAGTGTCTACGCGCCCCGAAGCTTCGGGGAGGGGAGTCTAAGTGACAAAAACTGGTCGCTAGACACTGGCCGCCGGTCGCATAAACACTGTCCTACGGGAGGGGCCGGGGGTGGAGTTGAAATGGTGCATAATTAACTTGGACTTACTTCTGCGTCTCTGTGGCAATTATTCTTTTTTCCAGCTGGGATAAAAACTGGGGCTACCCTGTCTGGCGCGCTGAAAGCCTAGCTGTTTCTTACTATAGAAGAATCGGCAATCCGTCATACAATAGTAAAGAGAGCCAATGTATGGACAAGCGCATGCAAGAAGAAATCAGCGGCAGCATCGAACGCATCACTTATTACAACGAAGAGAGCGGCTACAGCGTCCTCAAAATTTTGCCCGAGAAGCGCTATCCGCGGGCGCAAGCGCGCGATGGCACAATCACCGTCGTCGGCGCAATGCCCGAGTTCAGCGAAGGCGAAACCGTCCAGTTCATCGGCGACTGGGTCAATGACTCGCGCTATGGGCTGCAATTCCGCGCCGGGCAAGCCTTTCCCAAGCCCTTAAAGACAAAAAAAGGCATCGGCAATTATCTCAGTAGCGGCATCGTGCGCGGCATCGGCCCGCGCACCGCCGAAAAAATTGTGAATCACCTCGGCGAAGATACAATCGCCATCCTCGATACCGACCCCGAACGCATCCACGAGGTGCCTGGTCTAAAGAAGATACTGGCGCAAAATCTCATCAAAGTCTGGGCGCAGAACCGCACCAAGCGCAACACCCTCATCTACTTGCAGGGGCTGGGCATCAGCGCCAAGCTCGCCCAGCGCATCGTCAACGAATATGGCGAACATACCCAGCGCATCATCGAAAATAACCCTTATCAACTGGCAGAAGATGTCTTCAGCATCGGCTTCCGCAAGGCGGATCAGATTGCGCGCAATAGGGGCTTGGCGGCGGATGATATTCATCGCCTGCGGGCTGGCTTGCATTTCGCGCTCAACGAACTCGCCCGCGATGGCCATACTTATGCCCCGCGCGAAGAACTGCTAGCGAAAGCGGCGGCTTTGCTCGGCATTGATAAACCCGCCGAACTCTCCGCCGCGCTGGATGCCCAGTGCGTGGCCAACAAGCTGAAGCAAGACACGCTGCGTGACTCAAAACAAAACGAGACAATCACCGCGCTTTACCTGCCCCGTTTTTACCGGGCGGAGGCAGGCGCGAGCAAGCTGCTGCACCAGATCGCCAATAGCCCCAGCCTCATCATAAGCGACCATAAAAAGACAGCTTGGAAGCGCTATCTGAAAGAGCTGAGTGCGCGCAACAACGTTTCGCTCTCCCCCGCCCAGCAGCATGCAGTGAAGGCGGCGCTGACCAGCAAAATCAGCGTACTGACCGGCGGGCCCGGCACCGGCAAGACGACCACGCTGCAAATGCTGATAAATGCCCTGCGCCAGCGCAAGTATCGCTTCAAGCTGGCTTCGCCAACCGGGCGCGCCGCTAAACGGCTGAGCCAAACGACCGGGACAGAAGCCAGCACCATCCACCGTCTGCTCGGTTTTTCGCCCGACGAAGGCGGCTTTGAACACGACGAAGACAATCCGCTGCCGGTGGATATGGTCATCATCGACGAAGCGTCTATGCTGGATCTGCGGCTTTTTTATAGTCTGCTACGCGCCTTGCAAGCCACAGCGCACCTGCTGCTGGTCGGCGATATTGACCAGTTGCCATCGGTGGGGGTGGGCAATGTGCTGCGCGATGTTATCGGCAGCGGCATCGCCCAAGTAACGCGCCTAAATCAGATTTTCCGCCAAGACGACAGCAGTCACATCGTCAGCAACGCGCACAGCATCAATCAAGGTTCGCCACCCCGCACCGATAATAAAAGCAACGATTTTTTCTTTTTTAACATCAGAGAGCCAGCCGCGGTCGCCGAAGAAATTGTGCAAATCGTGAAACGGAAGGTGCCAGAGCGCTGGGATTATGACGCGGTGCGGGATATTCAGGTCATCGCGCCCATGTACCGCGGCGCGGCCGGCGTGAACAACCTCAACGAGCGCCTGCAAAATGAACTGAACGGCGACCCGCGGCAAGCTCAGGTCAAGCTGGGCAATCGCATCTTCCGCGTCGGCGACAAAGTGATGCAGACGCGCAACAATTATGACAAAGAGGTTTTTAACGGCGATATCGGTTTTATTGACAGCATCGACACCAGCGATAATTCGCTGGAAATCTTGCTGGATGGCAGCTATGTCAGCTACGATTTCAGCGAGACGGAAGACCTGATGCACGCCTACTGCATCAGCACCCACCGCTCGCAAGGCTCAGAGTATCCGGTGGTTGTCATGCCCGTGCTGACGCAGCATTATCTGATGTTGCAGCGCAATCTGCTCTACACCGCTATCACGCGGGCGAAGCGGCTGGTCGTCCTCGTTGGCACGCGGCACGCGGTGCATATCGCGGTCAACAATAACAAAGTCGCCGAACGGCATAGCGGCCTGCTGCACCGGCTCAGCTGCAAAAACGCAGATAATTTTCTGAAACGCTATTTTGATGCGACCGACTGATTTTCACACCAGCGCGATGCGCACGCCTTCAGTCTGCTCGGGGCTAAAACTCGCCGCTGCGCCTGTCGTCTTGAAACTCAGACTATAAGGCGCGGGTTTATTTGCCGCCAAGTGCGCCGCCAGCGGGCTGCTGTCGCTCGTCGGCGCCAGATATTGCAAAGCATGCCCGCCCACTTCAAAACGCAGACCCGCCGCGCCTAGCGCTTCATCGGCAAGCGGCTGCCCCGCTTGCCCTAGAACTGCCGCCATCACCCCCGCATAGCGCGCGACATCGGCTGTCGCCAGACTAAGGCCGGCGATGCCCGTAACGCCATTGGCATGCGCGCGCTCTTTTGGCAGCCGCTGCTCGCGCGGCGTAAGGTCTTCGATGATGAAAGGAATCAAACCTTGATACGCGCCGCCAACTTTGTTGTTAATCCACTTGACATAAAAACCATCCGGGCGCGCCCGGCCGCCTTCAACTAAGGGGCTGCTCGCTACACCTTGAGCCTGAAAGGCTTGCAGGTCGTTTTGAATGGCATCGGTCGCCATACAAAAGTCAATCAAACCGCCGCCACGCTTATGCAGCAAATCCCACCAGGGATGCTCCGGGCTGTCTTCGTAGAAACCTAGCAATTCAATATAGCTGCCATCGGCGAAGGCGATAAGCGCGTTATAGGAGCCAAAAGGATGCCGGCCGCCCTCGACCACAGTGAAGCCGAGCTTTTGATAGGTCGCTACCGCCCGCTCCAGAGAAGCCGCCGCAATCACAACATGATCGATGCCGGTAATCATTAGGCACTCTCCTTTATTTTTGCCAGCCTGCCTGGCTAGCCCAGTCTCTCAGACATAACCGCCGTCTACTTTTGTTACCAGAATCGGCGCATCGCCATTGATGATGACAGTATGTTCGTATTGCGCTGAGGCGGTGCCATCGGCTGTGCGCAAGGTCCAGCCATCGTCTTGCATTTTGACGCGCCCGCGGCCGGCGTTGATAAATGGCTCCAGCGTCAGCACCATGCCATCCGCCAGCACATGTTTATTGCCCCGCTGGTAAAAATTGGGGATGGTAGGCTCTTCGTGGATGTGCCGCCCGACGCCATGCCCGCTGAGCGCGCGCAAAGTGCGGTAGCCGTGCCGCCGCGCGTATCTCTCTACCGTCCGCCCGATGATGTTGGCGCGCTGCCCGGGGCGTGCCATATCAATCGATAGGTAGAGGGCGCGGCGGGTTACGGCGCAGAGTTTTTTCAGCGCGGGGCGGGCGGGTGGCACGATGATGGTCGCGCCCGTATCGCCCCAATAGCCTTCCAAAATCGCCGAGACATCGACATTGAGCAGGTCGCCGGCGCGGATGAGACGGTCTTTGCGCGGCACGCCGTGCGCCACTTCATCATTCAGGCTGATACAGGTATAGCCGGGGAAACCATAAGCGCTGATAGGCGCAGAGAAAGCGCCCATCTTTTTGATATACGCGCCGCCAATGTCGTCCAGGTCGCGGGTGCTCATACCCGCTTCGGCGCGGTCGAGCATCAGCTTCAGCGTCAAGCCGCAAATTTCGCCGATGCGCTTCATGCCGCGCAGGTCTTTTTCGCTTTCGATTCGCATGCTGGCAGTGGCTTGCCCTTCAGGGCTTAATTGACATTTGAGGGCTTAAGATAGTGGAGCCGGCGCTGAAATTCAATAGCGCAAGTTTAAGGGAAGAGAAAATTAGCCACCGAGGCACAGAGACACAGATGTGGGACAAATTAAATTTTGCAAGTTTTTGTCTTCGTTTCAACCCCACCCCTAGCCCCTCCCCGAAGCTTCGGGGAGGGGAGTCTAACCTAGGGACATGTACACATTGCCCGATGAGTGGGGAATTTTCCGCAAGCACCTGCATAGTTTTTGGGGTTTTCTCCCCTCCCCCAAAGCTTTGGGGCGCGTAGACACTGCCCTGCGGGAGGGGCCAGGGATGGAGTTTAAAATGTGGCTGCGTAGTTTTCTGGCTTAGTTTTATGAATTTTGCTGAATCGCGATTTTGATGCGATTGCCCTGAATTTCTCTGCGCCTCTGTGGCTCTGTGGCTATTATTCTTTTTCCTAGTCACAAAATTTAGGCTTGCTTTCGCACCTTTGTGGTCAAACAGTCACGAAGCTGCCCGCTCGCCCAGCCGCCGCTCGGTGCCAGCCAGCAGCCGCTGGATATTGCCGCGATGACGCAGCACCAGCATCAGGCTCAGCGTCAGCGCATAGAGCAGGATAATCGGCTTCTGAAACTCAGTGCCGACCAGCAGAATCAGCCAGAGGTTCGCCACCCCAAAGCCAATCAAGACGCCCAAAGAAACATAGCGCGTGCGCAGGATGATAGCGATGGCGATGCCCGCGGCGACCACGCTTTGGAAGGGCTGTATCATCATCATCGCGCCAAAAGCCGTCGCCGCGCCTTTGCCGCCCCGCACTATCAGCTTCAGCCGCCCGCCTTTGAATGAGGCGGTAAAGATGGTGGCGAATAAAGACCAATTATGCCCGACCACCGCGCAAGTCGCGGATACCGCCGTCGCCACGCCAATTTGCTGCGGCAAAATAATATCGCGGGCGAGCCAGACCGCCAGCACGCCCTTGCCCACATCCACGACAATCGTCACCAGCGCCCAGCCTTTGCCCAGCGCCCGCTCGACATTGGTGCCGCCCATATTGCCGCTGCCAACTTCAAAGATGTTGATGTTTTTTAGCTTGCCGACGACATAAGCCGTCGGGAAAGAGCCAATCAAATAGCCCGCTACAATGATGAGAATCACTTGAGTCGCATTGTCCGCCGTGAACATCATTCCCTACCCGGTCGCGCTTCTTTTATGTCTTGCATCTTAACGCAGCGCCCGCGCTTTAACAAGTCCAGCGCCGGCTATCTGGCAGCAGCGCCAAATTGCCGTTAGCATACAATAACACCAGTTGAAAAGAGGTTGCCATGCGCGCAAAACCGATTATCGCAATAGCAATGGGCGATCCGGCCGGCATCGGGCCAGAAATCATCGTCAAAGCGCTGGCGGCGGAAAACTGGCATAGTCGCTGCCGGCCTTTCATCATCGGCGACCTGGCGGCGCTGCGCGCCTGCGCCGCCGCCCTCAATGTGCCGCTGGATTTTCAGCCCATCGCCGATTTCGCTCAAGCGCGCTTCGCGCCCGCTTGCCTCGAAGTCTTAAACCCGCCTGGCTTCACGCTAGGCGAATTGCCGCCGCCCGCCGTCCACCCCAAACTCGGTGAAGCGGCGGCGCGCTATCTGAGCCTGGCCTATACCCTCGCCAAGCAAAACCAGGTCCAGGGCGTCGTCATGGCGCCGATGAACAAAGAATCCTTCCGCGCCGCCGGTTATACGTATGTTGACGAATTGCAATTCCTCAGCGAGCTGACCGGCTGCGCCGAGACCTTTCTCTTGGGCGCGGCGGGTCCAGTTTGGGCAGTTGCCGTCACCGAGCATATCCCCTTCAAAGACATCGCCAGCGCTATCAAGCGCGAGCGGGTGCGGCGCGCTATCGGGCAATTACATGCTGTCTTGCGCCGACTCGGGTATGCGACGCCACGCCTCGCCGTCGCCGCTTTGAACCCACACGCGGGCGAAGGCGGCCTTTTTGGCTGCGAAGAAATTGATGAAATCGCCCCCGCCATCCAAGACGCGCAGCGAGAGGGCATCGATGCCCGAGGCCCAGTGCCAGCCGACATCGTTTTCAAGCGGGCCCTGGCCGGCGAATTTGACGGCGTCGTCTGCATGTACCACGACCAGATGAATATCGCCCGCAAGTTGCAGCCGCGCGGCGATATTGCCACGCTGTGGATGGGCTTGCCGGTGATTGGCGCGACCACCGCCCACGGCACCGCCTTCGACATCGCCGGACAAGGCATTGCCGAGCCGGGCAGCTTGCGCGCCGCCTTGGATTACGCTATCAAGCTGGCGCGGTCTTAGGGATTGTAGCTTTGGATGCTGGCAGCTTTATCGCGGCGGCGCAGGCGCGCCAGGCGCGGGCGAATCTTCGCCATAATCTCGTCTTTATCAAGCGTGAGATGCCGCCGCTCGCGCATGAGTATCTGCCCGTCGCAGATGACCGTTCGCACATCGCTGGCCCGGGCATTGTAGACCAGGCTCGCGCTGATGCTGTTCAGCGGAAAATGGTGCGCGCCGCTCAAATCGACCAAGATAATATCCGCCAATTTGCCGACCGCTAAAGCGCCAATTTCGGCGGCTTGCCCAAACACGCGGGCGCTATCCGCCGTGGCCATGGTCAAGGCTTGCGGGATTGTCAAATTCCGCGCATCGCCTGTAACTTGTTTCTGGCCCAGCGCGGTCAAGCGCATAGCCTCCCACAAATCAAGCGTATTGTTGCTGACCGCGCCATCGGTGCCTAAACCGACGGCGATGCCCAAAGCGCGGCATTCGACCAGATTGTTATAACCCATAGCCAGCTTGGCATAAGTTTTGGGGCAATGCGCGATGCCGACTGTGCCGCGCAAATCCGCCAAAATTTCCAAATCGGACGGCGTCGCGCCCAGGGCATGGGCGACGATCGTCGGCACAGCAAAGATGCCGCAGCGCTGTAGCACTTCAATCGACGTCAAGCCGCGCCGCTGCAAGCTGGTTTGCGTCTGCCCGATCGTTTCGGCCGCGTGAATATGAATGCCGCTGCCGATTTTTTCGGCTTTTTTGGCGCTGGCGCGCAGGAAATCGTCATCGCAGGTATAAGGCGCGTGCGGCGCTAAAATTGTACGGATGCGCCCGCCCGCCGCCCCCTGCCAACGCTGGACAAAAGCGGCGGTCTCGTCGATTTGCGCCAAGCCATTGCCGCCAAACATCGCCTGCCCCAGCAGAGCGCGCAGACCCGCTTTTTCAACGGCGCGGGCGGCGTAGTCCATGTGCCAATAATGGTCGCTGACGGACGTGATGCCCGCTTCTATCATCTCCAGCAGACCCAGCTGCATGCCCCAATAGACATCTTCAGGCTCCAGGTTGGCTTCCAGATGCCAAATATAATCGTTGAACCAGCTCTCCAGGTTGACATCTTCGCCCAGCCCGCGCCAAAGCACCATCGGCACATGGGCATGCGTATTGATGAAGCCAGGCATAGCGAGCTGCCCGTCAGCGTCTAGGACTGTCTTAGCCTGCGAGGAGTCAATGGCGCCGGTCGGCAAAATGGCGCTGATGCGCTTGCCGCGCAGCGCAATATCATGCGCCGCTAGCACGCTAGCTTGTTCAGCTTGCACTTGCAGAACAGTGGCATTGCGAATCAGCAAATCGGCCATCAGCCGCCACTTTCAGCCCGTCGCCGGCTCGAGCGAGGTGAAATACTCGCGCACCACATCGCGCAAGCCCAGCGGCACATAATCGCTTTCCAGGGCGCGGTTGGCGGCGTTTTGATAGTCGCTGAAGACCGTCGCATAGCTCACGCGGGATTCGCCCAGCGGGTTATCGTCGAAGTCGCCTTCAGCCAGGGATTCGTCGCTGGCGTCGGTCTCCAGGCGGATTTCCTCGCGCCCGCCGCCGCTGATGCCGCTGGGATTATAAATCGCTTCGTAGGCGATTTCGCCTTGTCCGGTCGTCTGATTATTCGTATCAGCGCCTTGGTCTTCGCCGCCGCTGCCGGGCAAGCTGCGGTTATTCGGCTCGCCTTGCCCCGCGCCAGCGCCGGCGCTGCGGCTATCTTGATTTTGCTGGTTGGCTTCGCCAATGCCAGGCTGATTGCGCTCGGGCGCTTGATTGCCTTGGCTCGCGCCTTGCTGCGTCTGCGCCGATTGCTGCTGACCTTGCTGGCCGCTGCGCTGCTGCCCCGTCTCAGAGGCTTCGGATTGCCCAGGCTGCGGCTCGGCATTTTGCTGCCCGCCCTCTTCAGCTTGCCGCTGAGCGATGGCTTCCGCCGCGTCTTGCGCGCGCTGCGCCTGCTCTTGCAGCATATTCTGCGCATTCTGTTCGCGCTGGTTTTGCTGTTGCTCTTCTTCGATTTGAGCCTGCGCCGCGTCTAAGCCTTCTTGCAAACCCTCAGTATCATTCTCTTCTAGAGCATCGGCCATCTCTTGCATTTGCTCGGCCAGCGCGCTGTCCATCTGAGCCAGTTCATCGGCGGCTTGCCGCAGCGCTTCTTGAGCCGCCTGGATTTCTTCCGCGCTCATCTGCGCCGCCTCTTGCGCCAGCTCTTGCAAACTCTGCGACAAGGTCGGCAGGTCGGCGGGCGGCTCGCCGGGGGCGGCATTTTCTGTCTCGGCGGGCGGCAAGAAATCCGCCAGCGCCTCTTGCGCCGCTGCCATAGTCGATTGATCCAGCTCAATCGTATCGCCCAGCGCCGTTTCTCGCTCTTCCAACTGGGCTTGCAACTGGCTCAGCGCCGCGAAGGCTTCTTCGTCGCTGATGTCTTCTTCCTGCAAACGCTCTAGAGCCAGCTGCAAATCTTCGAGCAATTGCTCGCGGTCGATATCGTCGAGGTCGGTATCTTTTGCGACTGTCTCGATAATCTCTTGCAGGTCTTCGCGGGCTTCCGCCAGCGCTGGCGGCGGCGCGGCCGCGCTGAAATCAGCGCCAATCAGTCCCGGCAGCAAAATCAGGCCCAGCGTCAATAGAGCCAAGACAAACAAAGCCCGCAACTCCCATAGGCGGAAGTCCAGCGCCAGCTGCGCGCGCGGGTCAATCGCCCGCGCCTGGGTTAAGGCATCGGCAATCTGCCGCGCTTCCAACTCCGGGTGCGTCTTGATGCGCCCGCTCATCAGCTCGAAGGCAGTCGAGACGCGCTCTTGCAAACCAAAGGCGAGGTCAAAATAGCGGGCGCGCGTGGGCAAAGGGCGCGGAAAAAGAAGCGTATACAGCAAGTTGGCGATAAAACCCAGCCCGCACAGGCCGGCCGTAATCAAGGCCAGCTGCGGCGATGTCAGCCGCAGGCGAAAATAGCCGACCGCGCCGATGAGCAAGCTGAGCAGCAGCGCGGCAATCAAAGAGCGCGGCACGGTCTTCGAGAGCAAACGCCATTCGTAGCGCTGTTCCCAGCGCTCGACAATCCGCTCCAGCTCAGCGCCTTTATTCTTCTGCCCTGCCTGCATGCGCGCCGCTTTCTTGCGTCGTTCTCTCCCACTTTCAGTGTAACAGGCATAGAGCGGGATTCCTAGTCAAGCGCTGTATAATTAGCCACAGAGACACAGAAGTAAGTCCAAGTTGATTATGCACCATTTTCAATCCCCCCTCCCCAAAGCTTTGGGGCGCGTAGACACTGCCCTACGGGAGGGGCCGGGGGTGGGGTTGAGACGAAGGCAAAAACTTGCAAAATTTAGTTTGTCCTACTTCTGTGTCTCTGTGCCTCTGTGGCTAAATTTCTATTTCCCCAGCCACAATACAAACTTGGGCTTATTTAGATTTTCTTTTAATCGATATTATATGAAGATAGAAAAGTCAAAAAGCGAAGGAAGTAGCGCGCTATGCCAAATACTTACATCGTGACCGGCGGCGCCGGTTTTATCGGCTCGCATATCGCCGAGCGCCTGCTGCGGGACGGGCAGCGGGTGCGCGTCATCGACAATCTCTCCACCGGCCAACAGGCTCGCCTCGAGCGGCTCAAAGCGCTCAAGGGCGACCTGCATATCACCATCGGCAGCATCACCGAGCTGGCGCTTTTGCAGCGGCTCTGCCGCGGTGCCGATTATATGCTGCATCAAGCCGCCCTGCCCTCTGTGCCGCGCAGCCTCGCCGACCCGCTCGAGACGCATCGGCATTGCGTTGATGGCACGCTCAATGTCTTGCTGGCTGCCCGCGACCAAAACCTCAAGCGGGTGGTCTATGCCGCTTCGTCTTCCGCTTATGGCGAGCAAGCCGGCGCCGCCAAAACTGAAACGCTGCGCCCAGCGCCCATCTCACCGTATGGCGCGGCTAAGCTCGCCGGCGAATATTACGCCGCCGCCTTTTACCATAGCTATGGTTTAGAGACAGTCGCGCTGCGCTATTTTAATGTCTTCGGCCCCGGGCAAGACCCAACTTCGCCCTACGCCGCCGTCATCCCCAAATTCATCACCGCGATGCTGCGCGGGCAGCGCCCAATTATCTATGGCGATGGCACGCAAAGCCGCGACTTCACCTATATTGACAATGTGGTGCAGGGCAATCTGCTGGCTTGCGCCGCGCCGCAGACCAAGGGCGCGACCATCAATTTAGCCCAAGGCGGCCGCATCTCGGTCAACGCGCTAGTTACGCAGTTGAACGCCACCCTCAATACCCAGCTGGCGCCAGTTTACGCGGCAGCCCGCCCGGGCGATATCAAGCATTCGCAGGCGGATATAGCGCAAGCCCGCTCTCTGCTCGGCTTCGAGCCTGGCGTCGATTTTGGCGAAGGCTTGCGGCGTACGGTTGCCTGGTATCGAGAAAGAAGTTAGACACAGAAGTAGGACAAAGTAAATTTTTCAACTTTTTGACTTCGTTTCAACCCCACGCTGGCGATCCCTTCCCGAAGCTTCGGGTCGCGTAGACACTGACCTACGGGAGGGGCCGGGGGTGGGGCTGAAAATGTGGCTGCGTAGTTTTTCTGGCTTAGTTTTGCGAATTTTGCTGAATCACGATTTTGATACGATTGCCCTGGCGGCTTCGCGGCGCATTTGGTTTTCCCCACCGAGTTCGCTATAATGCCAATTCAAAGGCGGGGCAAGACAGGCAGAGGGTGGCAATGGTAATTGACATCAGCAACGAAGACTATCGAGAGCAATTCGCCAGCGACGCTAGCGGCGACTATCAGCTCATCGATGTGCGTGAAGCAGAAGAATACGCCGCGGCGCATCTGCCCGGCGCCGTCAACATCCCGCTCAGCGAATTTGCCGACCGTTTTGAGGAAGTCGACGAAGACGCGCCAGCCCTGCTGGTCTGCAATACTGGCATCCGCTCGCTACAAGCGGCTTATTTCCTGCTGAGCCTGGGCTACGAGCAGCTGTATAACTTAGAAGATGGCACAAAAGGCTGGCTGCGCGCAGGTTATGCGGTGGAAAGCGCAGGAGCGCCGCCTAGCTCGTCTCTTAAAATTAAAGCCGAATAAGGAGTTGCTACGATGGTTTTACGCTCGATGGTAGGCGCAAGCGTCAAACGCAAAGAAGACCCCAGCCTGATTACCGGCGCGGGCAAATATGTCGGCGATATCAAGCTGCCCGGCCTGCAGCATGTCGCTTTCCTGCGCAGCCCGTATGCCCATGCCAAGATTCTGAATATCGATACCGCGGCCGCGGCCGCCCGCGCCGGCGTGCTGGCCGTCATCACTGGCGCTGACCTGCGCGCTCAATACGAAACTGTGCCGGTGGCTGGCGGCAAAGTCGCCCAAGAAAATTACAGCCACTTCGCCCTATCGGTAGAGCGCGCGCGGCATGTGGGCGAAATCGTCGCGGCCGTCATCGCCAGCAGCGCCGAAATCGCCGCCGATGCCCTGGACGATATCGAAGTTGACTGGCAGGAGCTGCCGGCCGCCGCCGACCTGCTCAGCGCCTACCGCGCCGACGCGCCCTTAGTCTTTGATGGACTGGACAGCAACATCGTCGATACTGGCGAGAAAAAGACGGCTGATGTCGACGCGGTCTTCGCTAGCGCGCCCCATACCCTGAGCCAGCGTATGATCAGCCAGCGCCTGGCTGGCGTGCCAATGGAAGTGCGGGCAGTCTTAGCCGCGCCCGACGCCGTAACCGGCGGCATCACGCTTTGGTCTAGCACGCAGATTCCGCATGGTTTGCGCTCGGCCCTGGCGACGGTCTTGCGCCTGCCCGAAAATATGCTGCGCGTGATTGCACCGAATGTCGGCGGCGGCTTCGGCGTCAAGAACCAACTCTATCCCGAAGAAATCGCCGTGGTCAAACTGGCGCAAATCTACCAACTGCCGCTGCGCTGGGCGGGCAGCCGCGTCGAGCATTTTAACTCGACCACGCACGGGCGCTCGCAGGTGGCCGATGTGGCCGTCGCCTTTGATGACGCGGGCAAGATTTTGGGGCTGCGCTTGCATGTCATCGCCGAGTTGGGCGCTTACCCGCCTTTCTACGACATCGCCCATCTGACAGGCTTGATGGCCACTGGCAATTACCACATCCCGGCCGTCGATTTCAAAGCGAGCAATGTCTTCACCAATACGGTGGCGGTGGCGGCTTATCGCGGCGCGGGCCGCCCGGAAGCGATTTATTATATCGAGCGGGCTATCGATATGGTCGCCGCGGAACTCGGCCTGGATGCGGCGGAAGCGCGGCGGCGCAATTATATTCAACCCGAGCAATTCCCCTATAAGACGCCGACCGGTTCGACGTATGACAGCGGCGCTTATGAAGCCAACTTGGATACGGCGCTGGCAAGGGCGTGTTACGCCGACCTGCGCGCCGAACAGGCGCAGCGCCGCGCTCAAGCTGCCGCCAGCTTGCTCGGCATTGGCATTGCGACTTATGTGGAGATGTGCGGTTTTGGACCGTATGAAAGCGGCGTCGTGCGCGTCGAACCCGGCGGCACCGTGACCGTCTATACCGGTGCTTCGCCGCATGGACAGGGCTTGCAAACGACCTTCGCCCAGGTCGTCGCCGATGAGATTGGCGCGGACTATGAAAAGATCGTCGTGCGCCATGGCGATACTGGCGCCGCGCCTATGGGCGTCGGCACCTTCGGCAGCCGCAGCTTAGCTATCGGCGGTTCGGCTGTCATCCGCGCGGCCGGCAAAGTGCGCGACAAAGCCGTCAAAATCGCGGCGCATATCTTGGAAGCCGCGCCCGGCGATATCGAATTTGCCGATGGGCAGTACCGCGTCAAAGGCCTGCCCAGCCGCAGCTTGACGCTCAGCGAAATCGCCGCCCGCGCCTATTCCGAGCGCCTGCCCGACGATATCGAAACCGGCCTGGAAGCGACTGATTTCTTCCGCCCGCCCGATTTTATCTATCCCTTTGGCACGCATATCGCCGTCGTCGAAGTGGAGCGCGAGACGGGCATCATCCGCCTGCGCGAATATTATTCGGTGGACGATTGTGGCCCGCGCATCAGCCCGCTGCTGGTAGAAGGACAGATTCACGGCGGCTTGGCTCAGGGCATCGGACAGGCTCTGCTGGAAGAGGTGCTATTTGATGAGCAAGGCCAGCTATTGACTGGTTCTATGATGGATTACGCCATGCCGCGGGCTGACGATTTTCCGCATTTTACTATCGACCAGACTGTGACCGAGACGACGCTCAATCCGCTAGGGGCGAAAGGCATTGGCGAAGCCGCCACCATCGGCTCGACCCCGGCCGTGGTGAATGCGGTGGTCGATGCGCTGGCGCCTTATGGCCTGCGCCATCTCGATATGCCCTTGACGCCGCGCCGCGTCTGGGAAGCGCTGCAAGCGGGGCAATAATTGGCGCTCTCTTAGCCCCAAAAAGCATTTCTGGCAGCCGCAGCGTAAATGCTGTTCAAACCAACAAAGGGATGTATCAATGAAGGTCAAGTTACTGGCAGCAACGCTGGCGCTGGTGGCGCGACCGCGGCGCAAAGCTATAAGATTTGCACAATGGGACACAAAAATGAAATCGCCTGCCATGAAACAAAGATAAAAGCGCTTTATGCTATGAAAGCGCCCTACAGATTGATGCGCTCGGGTCGAGGCGCAGCTGCCCTTCATGGGGCAGGGGCTATTACGAAGATTGCTTAAAGGCGCGGTCGGATGCCTGGCTGGCGGCAAATGCGGCGGGAGTCTAAGCCGCCTGCGCTGATGCGCGCTTTAGCCCAATGCAAATCCGATACTGGCAGCCCTGCTCAGTATTCACGAGCGGGGCTTTTTTCTTTAGCGGTGAAGAAAGATTAGCCACCGAATTAAGTCCAAGTTAATTATGCAAAAAATTGCGGCTACACCTCACTTTTCAACCCCACCCCAGGCCCCTCCCCGAAGTTTCGGGGAGGGGTTGAAAAAGCCTTCTAGTTGCAAGATTTAGTTTGTCCTACTTCTGTCTCTGTAGCTAAATTTCTGTTTCCCCCAAAAATTTCCGCTTGACAAGCCAAAGAACACTGTCTACAATCAAAGTACGATAATGATAAACTCAGTTTGATATTATAAAACAAGGATTGAGCATGCAGATAAATCTTGACGGCAAAACAGCCATAATTACCGGTGGCAATGTCGGCATCGGCGCGGCTATCGCCCGCAATCTAGCCGCTTGCGGCGCGCGGGTCGCCATTACCTATTATTCCCATAAAACAGAAGCCGAGCAGACCGTAGAAGCCATATTAGACCAGGGCGGCCAGGCGGAAATGTACTATCTCGACGCGACCGACAGCGCCCAGGTATCGGAAACCGTCGCAGCGGCGGCCGCCAGCTTGGGCGGCAAATTAGACATCCTGGTCAACAATGCCGGCCACCTGATAAATCGCGTCGCGATCGATGGCATGTCCGACCAGCATTGGCATCAGGTCATCGATGTGAACCTGTCCAGCGCTTTTTATTGCACCCGCGCCGCCCTGCCCTATATGGGCGCTGGCGGCCGCATCGTCAATATGTCGTCATTGGCCGGGCGCAATGGCGGCGGCAATGGCACCACGCCTTATGCCGCCGCCAAAGCCGGCGTCATCGGTCTCACCCGGGGTTTAGCCAAAGAATTAGCGCCCAAGAAAATCACTGTCAACGCGCTGGCGCCCGGTTTCATCATTGATACGCCTTTCCATGAAACATTTACCGGCCTAGAAAATTACGCTGGCATCGTCAACAGCATACCGCTGCGCCAAGCCGGCCTGCCAGACGATGTGGCTGGCGCTGTGCTTTATTTCGTCTCTGACCTCGGCAAATGGGTGACGGGCCAAGTCGCGGAAATCAACGGCGGCGCTTGGTTCATTTAGGTTCAAAAAATGACCGCATCCTCAAGAGACCATCTCTTGCTGAAAAGCCGCTCTCTCGAGGAGTGGCGGGCCTGCGCCGCGACATCGCATGCGGCGCAATGCCAGCGCCTGCTGCGCGAAGCCAAAAGCTATCGCAAGCGCTTGCCACCGCCCGAGCATCCGAGCGATTCTATCACCTATATCGGCACCGCCGTGCTCAACCTGGCTCTAGCTTTCCTTCTCACCGGCGACCAGGCGCATTTAGACACCGCGCGCCGCTGGCTTGATGTTGCTATTGCCTATCCGCACTGGGGCAAGGAGCGCATGCCAGACCACGACCTGGATGCCGCCTGGCTGCTTTTTGGCATGGGGCTGGGTTATGACTGGCTGAAAGACCACCTGCCGCCCGCCGAACGCGACCGCCTGCGCCAGAAGTTAGCCTGGCAAGGCGACCTGCTCTATCAGTTCGCGCTGGAGACGGAAGGGCGCTGGTGGAGCTCCGCTTATTGGCAGAACCACAACTGGATCTGCTACGGCGGTTTAGCCACGGCCGGCTATGCCCTGCAAGCCGAAATGCCAGCGGCTGCGAAATGGACGGCGCGGGCCCGCGACAACTTTGTACAAGCCTTAGCTTATATGCCCGAAGATGGTTCCAATTATGAAGGGCCCGTCTACTGGCGCTATGCTGTCATCTGGTTTCTCATTTACGCCGACCTGCTTCAGCAAGAGACGGGCGAAGACCTGCATGATTCGGCTTTTCTTAAAAATACCTTTTATTTTCGACTCTATTTGAGCGGGCCAAACCTAGTTGACACGGCGAATTTCGGCGATTGCCACGATCGGCGCAGCGCCCATACCGCCGCTGTTTATGCCCGTTTGGCCGGCCTGTATAACATTGGCGCATCCCAGTGGCTGTATCAGCATTTTTACGCCACCGGCGAGTGGGAAAGGGAAGGCGCTGAAGGTCTGGTCAAACCTGGCCTGTGGGCGGAGTCGGGCTTGGAATTCCTCTGGTATCAACCGACTGTAGAGGCTAGGCCGCTCGAAAACTTGCCGCTTAGCCGCGTCTTCCCGGATCTGGGCTTGCTGGCTATGCGCAGCGCTTGGGCTGAAGACGCGCTCATGCTGGCTTTCAAGTGCGGCGCGCCCAATGGACTGAAAGCCTGGCATAGCGGGCATTCGCTTAATACCCGTGATGGCTGGCAGACCCTCAGCGTCGGCCACGACCACCCCGATGCCAACAGTTTTATTCTCATAAAAGGCGATGACTATCTGGCCGTCGATGATGGCTATGCCAAAGAAAAGCGCACGCGCAATCACAGCACCTTGCTCGTTGATGGCCGCGGTCAATATGCCGAGGGCGCTTATAACGCCTTCCGCAATTTGGACGCGACCTGGGGCGCGCGCCTAGAAGCCAGCGCCGCATTTGCCAATGTCGTCTATGCCCGTGGCGAAGCCGCTCGCGCCTACCCACAGGACTTGCAGCTTAGGCAATTCACTAGAGAGATGCTCTTTCTCGCCGGCGATGCCGTCATCTTGCGCGATACAATCGCGGCGGATTTGCCGCATCGCTACGACTGGCTGTGGCAGATGGACGCGCCGCCCGTGGCGGATAGCCGCCAGTCTTTCAGCATCAAGAGTAGCGCCAGCCGCTTATATGTCTTGCAACCCGCTGAAGCTGCCCATCAAGTGCATGAGCAGGTGATAACAGCGAATCCTACTTCAGCCAAGCCAGACTGGATCATCAGCAATACGCAATATGCTTTGGCTCTAAGCCCGCCCGCGCCCTGCCAGGCCTGTCACTTTTTTGTCATTTTGGACCTTGGCGGTTTCGCGGTGGAATCCCTGCCAGCCGAGCGCGGCCTAGCAGCACGTTTGGTCAAAGACGGGCTAGAATGGCAGCTCGGCTTCGCCAGCGGCCGCGATGGAATCCTGGCGGAGGGCTTGAATGCGGATGGCGCTTGGTTCGCTGGGCGGCGGAAAAACGGCCAGCTTGATTTGATGCTGGCGGGCGAGCTTACTAGCCTGTGGCTGGCTGGCGCGCTGCATTTCCTCGCCGATAGGCCAGTGGATTTGGCTTGGCGGCGCTCGGCGGCCGGCCTAGAGCTAGAAATTACCGCTCCTGCCTCCGCTTGGATTCGTTTTAAGAGCTTTAAGCCAAAGACAGTTTCTCTGAATGGCAGTGAGAATAAGTCCTTTCATTATGATGAAGCGACCGGCCTGGTTTGGCTCCAGGCACCGGCCGGCAAAACAGAAATCTCTCTTAGCTAAGGTAGACCAGCCGATGACCGCCAGTATAGAAACCGCGCTGCGGCAGAGTATCGAGACAACCCAGCACAATTTGCGGGCGCTGGAAGAGTTTCCTGAGTCTTTTCAAAATGGCGCTTGGCAAGCCATCGAAAAAGAGCGGGCCGCCGGGCATTGGGTGGATGGCTTTTGGACAGGTTTGCTCTGGCTGGCTTACGCCCATACAGAGGCCCCCGCCTTAAAAGCGGGCGCTGAGCGCTGGACACGGCGGCTAGCCCACCTGAAGACGAACCGCGGCACCCACGATTTGGGTTTCATCTTTTACCTGTCGCATGTCATGGCCGGCCGCCTGACTAAGGATGAGGCTTGGTTCAAAAACGCCATCGAAGCCGCTTATACCTTGATAAAGAGATACAACCCGCGCGGCGAGTACCTGCAAGCCTGGGACGATGATGGCATCCGCAAATGGCCTGGCCGCACTAATATCGACCTGATGATGAACCTGGCGCTCTTATATTGGGCGAGCGAAAGGACGGGCGATGCCGAGCTAGCGGCGATTGCGACGCTGCATGCGCGCACATCGCGGCTGGCCCTCGTGCGCGGCGATGGCTCCACCGCCCATGTCGCCGACTTTGACCCGGCGACTGGCTTGCTGCGGCGGCGCGAACAATATCAAGGCTATAGCCACGATTCTTGCTGGTCACGCGGGCAGGCTTGGGCCCTCTATGGCTTTGCCACTTGTTACCACTTCACTGGCATTCCAGCCTTCCTAAAAACAGCGCAAGCGGCCGCCGCCTATACGCAGCGTCAGCTGCCAGCCGACCTGGTGCCATTCTGGGATTACAACAGCCCGCATATCCCCCATACCTACCGCGACTCGTCGGCCGCGGCGGTTACAGTCTGCGGCTTGCTGGAGCTGGCCGCCGTCGATCGGGCTAACGCGGCGCGCTGGCGGGAGCTGGCTGAGCGCATACTGGTTTCGCTCTGTGAAAATTACCTGATACGGGATGTCAAGGGGCCGTCTTCTATCTTGCGCGATGGGGCGCGGTCTGTGCCAGCCAATTTGATGGCGCATGGCTTGATTTATGGCGATTATTATTTCCTCGAAGCGCTCACGGCTTTCACGCGCCCGGATATTCACCAGCGCGCTTTTGCCAGCGCTAGCGGCACTGCCGGCCAGAAGAGTAGTTCGCTATGAGCGCCTCCAAGCCGCGCCCTAAACGGGTCTGGTCGCCAAGAGTGCGGGAAGCCATCAATGGCTACACCTTTATCTCGCCCTGGGTGCTTGGTTTCTTGATATTCGTCATTGGTCCAATGATTGGCTTAATTTGGCTGAGCTTTCATCGCTGGGATTTGATCGGCGACCCACGGGCCGTCGGCTGGCGCAATTACGAACGGCTTCTTAGCGACCGGCTCTTCCTCAAGTCGCTGGAAGTAACGATTATTTATGGCTTGGGCCGGGTGCCGCTGGGTATCATCGTCGCGCTGGGGACGGCGCTGCTGCTGAACAATCGCCGCATCCAGTTCATCGGCATCTGGCGCACGATTTATTATATGCCGGTCGTGCTGCCGCCGGTCGCTATCTCGCTGGTCTGGATGTGGATTTATAACCCGCGCTACGGCATCTTGAATTCGACGATCCAGTCGGTGCTGGGCCTGCCGGGGCCGCGCTGGCTGGATGACCCGGCGCTGGTCTTGCCGTCCCTGATGATTATGGCAGTCTGGGTCGCGGCTGGCCGCAATATGATTATCTATCTGTCAGGTTTGCAGAGCATCTCCAGCGAACTCTACGAAGCCTCCGCGATCGATGGCGCTGGTTATTGGCGACAACTGTGGCGCATTACTCTGCCTTTGCTCACCCCTGTCATCTTCTTCAACCTCATCACCGGCATGATTGATACTTTCAAGCTCTTCACCCAAGCCTATGTGATGACCGAAGGCGGCCCGCGCAATCAGTCATTGTTTTTTACCTATTATTTGTTTCAGAAAGGCTTCGCGCAGTACCAGATGGGTTATGCCTCAGCAATGGCAGTGGTGGTCTTCATCATCATCATGGTTTTGACCTTGCTGGTATTCCGCTGGTCAAAAGCCTGGGTCTTTTATGAAGGCGAATTGACAGGGGGATTTTGAGACATGGCAGCCAATCTTGCTATTGCGGCGCCTGGGCGGCGCAATACTCTGCAAAACAAAATTCTTTCGCATGGCAGCGTCGTATTGATTTATATTATCTTGCTCTTCGGCGCTATGCTGATATTTTTCCCCTTTGCCTGGACCATATCCACCTCATTGAAGACCGAGCAGCAAACGCTCGAATATCCGCCGACTTGGATTCCAGAGCCCGTGCAATGGGAGAATTATCCGCAGGCTCTGACTGCGCGGCCCTTCGACCGCTACTACCTGAACACGGCTTTCGTCACTATCTTGAGCGTGATTGGGCAGGTGTTTAGCTCGACAGTAGTGGCTTATGGTTTCGCCCGTTTTCGTTTCCCTGGGCGCGGCCTGCTTTTCTTGATTGTGCTAAGCACGCTCATGATACCCTTTCACATGTTGATTATTCCGCGCTTCATCTTGTTCAAGTATCTAGGCTGGCTGGATAGTTTCTTGCCGCTGATTGTGCCGAACTTTTTTGGCGGCGCTTTTTCCATCTTTTTGCTGCGGCAGTATTTTTTGACGATTCCGCTAGATTTGGACGAAGCCGCGAAGATGGATGGCGCCAACGCCTTTCAGATTTTTCTGCGCATCATTATCCCCTTGGCCCGGCCGGCCCTGGGCGCGGTGGCCGTCTTTGAATTTATTTCTACCTGGAACGATTTTCTAGGCCCCTTGATTTATTTGAGCTCGGAACGGCTTTACACCGTTTCGCTGGGACTGGCCGCTTTTAGAAATGATTATTTCACCGAGTGGCATCTGTTTATGGCGGCTTCGGCGGTGGCGATGGTGCCGCCGCTGATAGTCTTTTTCGTAGCGCAGAAGTATTTCATCGACGGCGTCGCGCTGACTGGCTCAGGCGGTTCAAAAGGCTAAGCGCGCATAGACCAAAAGGAGGTGATAGGGCGACAAAAAACGCAAGACCTATTGACCTATTCGATTCAAACCTTATAAGGAGGAAGACAATGTTAGTAAGTCGTAAAGCGGTATGCGCTGTGGCGTTTATAGTCTTGCTGTTTGCCTTGACTTTTAGCGCAATGGCGCAAGAAGCCACCACCATCAAGTGGTTCATGCGCTGGGATCAGAATCGGGTTGACAATGTGGCCATGCCCGTCGCCGAAGCCTTCACCGAAGCGACCGGCATCAATATCGAGTTTGAAAACATCGGCAGCGGCCGCGATTATTATACCAAGCTGCAAACCACAGTCGCTGGCGGCACCCCGCCCGATGTCTTCTACCCGGCCACCCATGTCGCCAACGCTTATGCCAGCAAAGGCGCGCTCTTGACAATCAGCGAATTTGTCGAACGCGATGGCATCGACCTCTCGCTCTTTGACCCCACGATACTGGAACTGTATATGATTGATGGCCAGCTGCATTGCTTGCCCATCGATCATGCCGCGCTAGTCGTCTATTACAACAAAGAACTCTTCGATGCGGCCGGCGTCGCTTATCCCGCAGATGGCTGGACCTGGGACGACTTCCTGGCCACCGCCGAAGCCTTGACCTTGGATACCGATGGCGATGGCGTTACTGACCAGTTCGGCGTCGATACCTTCCGCAACTATTGGCCCATGGTCGTGTGGAGCAATACCGATAGCGGATTGTTTGACGATATTCGCCACCCGACCGAATTCTACGGCATGAATCAGGGCGTCATCGACTCGGTGCAATGGGTAGCCGACCTGATTTTGGAACATAATGTCATGCCCTCCGATGAGCAGCGGGCTGATATTAGCGACCTCTTCGCCGCGGGCAAAGCCGGCATGCAAGTTGTGGGCCACTGGCGCATGCAGCGCTATCTCGGCTCTGGCTTCGACTTTGATATGGCGCCGCTGCCCCTGGGCGAAAGCGGCGAGTCCGTCAACCGCGCCGATGGCAGTTGCTTTGCGATTTCCGCTGATAGCGAACATCCAGAAGAAGCCTGGGAGTTGGTCAAGTATCTCGCCGGGCCTGGTTCGGCTGGCGTTAATACATTGCTCGACCTGCAAGTGATGACCCCAGCGCTGACGGAATTCAAGAACGATCCGCGTTTTCTGAATCCTGATGAATTGCCCGGCTCCAACAAAGCCGCTTTCCTCGCCGGCGAGGGCAATTACTTCTCGATGTACGACCCGATTCATCCCATGTACTCCGCTTTTGATTCCCTGTGGAAGCAAGAGCTGGGCGAGGTATGGATTGGCGCGGCCAGCGCAGAAGAAGCGATGTCGCGCATCGCTGACGAAGTCAGTTACATACTCGAAAACATCGAAGACTTTGAGTAAGGCAAGCGAGAGTGGGCATACCCGGCCGGTATGCCCACTCTTTTTAACTAAGCGTATGAACCTGCGTATTTTTCTCACTTGTTTCGCCGCGCTGTTTTGCCTGCTGGGCGGGGCGCAAGCCGACGGCACGCAATACTTTGTCAGTCCCGCCGGCGATAATGGCAACAGCGGCGCTGACCCGGCACAGCCCTTTCGCTCGATTCAGCAGGCACTACAGCTGGCGCAGCCGGGCGATACGATTCACTTGGGGCCGGGGCATTATTATCAAGATGTTTATACAGTCCGCGATGGCAAACCCGGGCAGCCGATACGCATTGTTGGCAGCCCCAACGCGGTCGTGCATGGCTTGACCAGCAACCGCATCTTCCAGGTCCATCACGATTATATTCACCTGATAGGTTTCACGATTGATGGGCTGCGGCGCAATGCCGAGCCAAACCGCATGGGCGCCTTTCGGGAAAAACTGCTCTATGTCATCGGTTATGACAAGCGCGATGGCGTACACCATTTGCGCGTCCTCAATATGACCTTCCGCAACGCCGGCGAAGAATGCCTGCGCATCAAATACTTCGCCCATCACAACGAAATCGCCTATTCCACTTTCAAAGATTGCGGCATTTGGGATTTTGTCTTTGACGCGCATGGCGTCGTCGGGGAAGCGGTATATCTCGGCACATCAAGCAAACAATGGGACATCAACCTGACGATTGAACCTGATATCACCGCCCACAACTGGGTGCATCATAATGTCATCGATACACAGGGCAATGAATGCGTTGAAGCCAAAGAAGGCACCGAGAGCAACATCATCGAATACAATCTTTGCACCGGCCAAAAAGACCCCAACTCCGGCGGCATCGTCTCGCGCGGGCGGGCAAATATCATTCGCTACAACGAGATTTATGGCAATGTCGGCGCGGGCGTTCGCTTGGGCGGCCACTTCGTCGATGGACTGCAATACGGCTTAGAGAACCTGGTGTATGGCAATGTCATCTATGGCAACGAGGCCGGCGGCATCAAGGTGCTGGTAGATGGCCAGACCCTAATCTGTAGCAATCAACTCTGGGATAATGCCGCCGGCGCGCTGACTGGCGACTTCGCCACCAGCTACGATGCCGCTCAACCCTGTCCCGCCACTGCCAACGCGTCCAAATAATAGCCTAGCTTCTGCGAGATTCTTTGCGCCACTTCCTTGATTTCGGCGCCATAGGTGGAA
Source organism: Phototrophicaceae bacterium (assembly GCA_965200325.1). Taxonomy (GTDB): domain Bacteria; phylum Chloroflexota; class Anaerolineae; order Aggregatilineales; family Phototrophicaceae; genus UBA6055. Next base: position 164,506 of record OZ241335.1, read on the forward strand.
ATCATCGCTTCATCCAGGCGGGACAAGGGAAAAGAAACGCTGACAGCCGCCACCGGCTGGGCAATGTGGTTATGAATCGGCGCGGAGATGCACAGCCCGCCGATTTCGTTTTCTTCGCGTTCGATGGCGTAGCCTTGGCGGCGGAAAACCTCGAACTGACGCAGCAAGCGGTCGATATCGGTAATGGTATTCGGCGTCATAGCCGCCAGCGGGTAAGACTGCAAGACGGCTTGCGCCTGCGGCGGCGGCAGGTGCGACAGGATAGCCTTGCCCAAAGCGGTCGAATGGGGCCAAGCCCGCTTGCCAATATGATTGCGGAAACCGAGACTCTTATCGGTGAGCAGCCGCTCGATATAAATGACTCGATTCTCTTCCAGAATGGCCAGGTTGACGCTTTCAGAAGACCAATCGCGCAAATGCTCGAGTTCTGGCATAGCAATCTTGCGGATTTCGATTTGATCGAGCAGGACGCCGGCCCGCTCCACCAGTTGCAAGCCCAAGCGGTAACGACGATTCTCCGGATTCTGGGCGATATAGCCATTGCGCTGCAAGGTATAGACTAGGCCGGCGGCGGTGCTTTTGTGCAGGTCTAAGGCTTTGGCGATGTCGGTGATGCCTAATTCTGGGCTTTGCGGGCCGAACAAAGACAGAATATCCAGCGCGCGCTGCAGCGAAGCGATAACCCGCGGATTCTTCTCTCTCTCTTTCATGCAAATGTACTCCGCCTACTTCTAATGCTCTATTCTACAGCAAAGCGGGGAAAAAGTAGCGGGGAGTATGCGCAAAGGGGCGCATATCACCGGACAGGGCAATCGCATCAAAATCGTGATGCGGCAAAATTCACAAAACTAAGCCAGAAAAACTACGCAGCCACACTTTCAACCTCACCCCCGGCCCCTCCCGTAGGGCAGTGTCTACGCGCCCCGAAGCTGCGGGGAGGAAGCGCCATCGTGGGCTTGATCTTATCGCAATTTGATGCGATTGCCCTGGACCTGGTGAGGCGAACTTTGACTTTGCCAGATACATCCAGTAGAATTATTCTAGGCATCCGCAGCGAGAGTTCCGCAATGAAAACCTATACACTGGCAACGGCAAAAGAAAACTTTGAAGAAATGATAGAGCATGCGCAAGAAGGGCTGAAAGTATATTTCACTGACAGAGACGGTTGCGAATATGAGCTGCTGGTCAAGCGTATGCCGTCTAAAAAGCCGCGCGTTTTGGGGACTTTGCGTGGCAAAATCAGGGTCGCCGACGATTTCAACGATCCACTGCCCGAGTTTGAACCTTACATGTAGCTAAAACATAGCGCATTAAAGGAGAGCGACATGAAAACAGTTACGCTTGAAGCAGCGAAAGCAAATCTCGACGCAGTATTAGAACATAGCCGACAAGGCGGCACGGTGCATATCATCGACGGCGATGAGGCTTTTGAACTGGTTAGGACTTATCTGCCTAAAAAAGGCCGCCGTAAAGCGGGCAGCGCCCACGGCAAATTCACAACCAGCGACGAGTTCTACGAATATCTCGAATTAGTGCCATATAAAGAATGAGCTATCTGCTGGATACATCATCGTTTCTTTGGTTTGCCAGCGACGACACTGGGCTTAGCAGACAGGCTAAGGTAATTCTCGAAGACCCGAACAGCAACATTTATCTGAGCCTCGTGAGCGTCTGGGAATTGGCAATTAAACCCAATTTAGGGCGCGGTTTTAACTTGCCGCGTCCTTTTGTTGCATTTATCGACGCTCAGTTGCAAGAAGCGCGTTTCAAAATTTTAGGCATTAATATAGACCACATCAAGCGCGTAGCAGACCTTCCTCTCATCCACCGCGACCCTTTCGATAGGCTGCCCATCACCCAGTGCCTTGCCGAAGATTTGTCAATCATCACCAACGATGCCGCCTTCGACGCCTACCCCATCCAGCGCCTTTGGTAGACAGCCTGCCGCCTGATGAGCCTCTTTATCGTCTTTATCCTGCTGGCGGTGCTGCTAGGCGCGGGCGTGATGCTCGCCCCAGCCTGGCGCACCGCGCAGCCCCGCATCGGCTTAGCCGCGACGCTCTGCCTAGCCCTGGTGACAGGCGGCGCTGTCTTCTATGCCGAAATCTTCGGCTGGAACACGCTGGGGGTAGATTATCTGCTCTTCGCCTTGCTTTCGGGCGTTGTTTTGGGCGGCACGCTGTCCACCGCCCAAGCCCGCGCCGAAGCCCGCGGCGAACGGCTGGCTGACCGCGACCAAGGCTGGCCCGGCCCCGAAGACCTGGCTTTTTTCGCGCTGGTGGCGCTCGTCGTCTTAATCCCGCTACTGCACCTGCCGGCCGCGCTAGGCACGCAGGGGCAAATCAACGGCTTTCACAGCCTGGCTACCCGCCTTGGCGCGTCTTTTAACTCGCTAGAACCGTTCGCGCCGGCCGCGCGCGTCAGCATTGCGCCCGGCTTCCACGCCCTTTCCGCCTACCTCAGCCAACAGCTCAGCCTACCCATCCCGCTCATTCAATTGAGCCTGGCCGCGGTGCTGGTCTATCTGCTCGTCTGGCTGGCTTACGACTTAGGCGCGGAGCTGCGCGATAAGCGGCTCGGGCGGGCTATGGCGCTAGCCACCTTGCTTTGCTCAGGCATTCACCGCAGCTATCTCGATGGGCATTTTAGCGAATTGCTAGCGCTGCTCTTTTTAGGCGCTTTTCTGCTTTATTCCCTGCGCCTGCTGCGCCAGTTCAACTGGGCCGACCTCATCGCCGGCGGCCTGCTGCTGGGCGCTGTCATCTATAGCAGCCTCAGCTTGAGTCTTATTATGCTGCTTGCGTTTGTCGCGCTTAACCTGCTGGCTGGGTTCGAGCGGACGCCGGCAATCTCGGCAAAAGCGCGCTGGAGTCTGGCAATAGGTTTGCCCTTCGTGGCGCTGTTGGGCATCGCGCCTTGGCTGCTCAACAATCTGCCGCTGCTCCTGCCCATCGTTCCAGCGCCCGCCAGTGCCGCGCCTAGCAATCTAGGGGGCATAATAAACGGGCTTGGCATCTTTATCCTGCCATTGGCGCTCTGGGGTATGCCATTAGGGTTGCGGAGCCGCGGCCAGCTGCGTTTCGTATCGCGCTTTATGCTCTTGTGGCTGCTGCTCGCGCTGGATTTTGCGCTCGTCGGTTTTATTGGACGGCTGCTGGGGCCGCTCGGCGCAGTGAGCAACGCGCCGAACATAGCGCGGCATGGTCTCATCCTGCCCAGCGCCTGGTTCGGCGGCATCGCGCTGCTGTGGCTGTGGGAGACGGGCCTGTCGGCGGCGCTCAAGCAGCGTCTGCGCCAATTCGTCTACCCGCTGCTGGCTGTGGCTGGCATTTTGCTCTTGCTGCCCGGAATGGCTTTTCAGCCGCTGCTGCACGCGCTGGGCCCGCTGCTCGCTTTGCCGCCAGCGACCATCACGCAGGCCGAAGCAGCGGCGATGGACTGGCTGCGCGAAAACGCGCCGGCAGATGCGCTGCTATTGGCGGCGGATGACAATGGCTGGCTGCCGGTCTTCGCGGAAAGGCCGGCCTTGGACTTCCGCGCTGTTACATATTTCGAGTGGAGAGACCTGGAGCAGGCGGCTGTGGAGCGCGGCGCTGTCGATTATGTCTATGTTGCTTCGCTGACATCAGCACCGACAGATATGCAGCTGCGGCTGGTCTTCGAGCAGGCCGGCGCGCGGGTCTATGAGGTGCTGGAGGCTGAATAGCTACCGAAGTAAGCCCAGGTTTTTATTACGGCTGGGAAAAAGAATAATAGCCACAGAGGCACAAAAGTAAGTCCAAGTTAATTATGCACCATTTTTAGCCCCACCCCCGGCCCCCTGCGTAGGTCAGTGTCTACGCGACCCAAAGCTTTGGGGAGGGGAGAAAAACCCTGAAAGCTGTGGGAGTTTGCAGGAAAGTCCCTCCCATCGGGCAATGTCTACAGTCCCCCACTTAGATTCCCCTCCCCGAAGCTTCGGGGAGGGGCCGGGGGTGGGGTTGAAACGAAGGCAAAACTTAACGACTTACAAAATGCCGTTATCAGGCTATACTGCGCACAGCCATATCACTAATAGGAGCAAGCATCTATGTGCAAACGCGAAGTTGTCCTCACCGGCGCCAGCGGCACAATCGCCGGCGTCCTGCTGCCCGCCTTGCGCGAGCGCTACGACCTGACCCTGCTCGATACCCGCCAAACCGACAAAAACGGCGCGCAAGTCGACGGGGTGCAAGTCGTCGACTTGATGCACCCAGACCGCGACCGCTATCGGCAGCATTTCGCCGGCGCCGACGCCGTCATCCACTGCGCTTATTACCGCGTGCATGACCAAGGCGACGACGTCTATTTCAGCTCCGAGCTGGAAAACTTGCAGCTGACCTACAATGTTTATCAAGTGGCTTGGGAAGAGGGCGTGCGGCGCTTGGTCGCGGCCAGCACGAACCACGCCGCCGACTTCTACGAGAATTACGCCCTGGATGGCGCTGTGCCGATGGTGACGCCCAATATGAACGCTTCGGATAATTGGTATGGCTGGGCGAAAATCGCCTTTGAACAGATTGGGCAGGTCTTTGCCAGCGGCGTCACGCATGGCGGACGGCCGCTAGAAAATGTGCAGATTCGCATCGGCGGCCCGCGTGAGACCGATGTGGCCGCCGCGCCGCTAGGCGATTTGCGCCGCATGCGCCGCGCCCTCGCTGTCTACATCAGCCAGCGCGATATGGCGCAGCTCTTCATCAAGAGCATAGAAACGGAAGACATCCGCGACGCGCTCGGCGTGCCTTTCCAGATTTTTTATGGCATCAGCGCCAATCCCCACGCGATTTGGAGCATTGCCAATGCCCGCCAGGTGATTGGCTACGCGCCGCAGGACAATTCTGAAGAGCGCTTCTTCGACCTCATTCAAGCGCACATGCAAGCGGCCGGCCAGGCCTAAGCGCGAGTCAGCCGCTTTTTATAAGCAGGCGCTGCGCCTTGCTCTATAATAGACTTGAAGCAAGATAGCAAATTGGAATGCGCATGCGTCAGGCAAGCTTGATACTTTTTCTCGTTTTGGCGCTCATCGGCAGCGCCCAAGCCCAAGACAGCGACTTGCTGCTGGACTGGGAGACGCCGCAGGACACAGTCAGCGGCATAGTCGCTTTGACTGGCCGCGCCAATATCCCCGACCAGCAGTGGTTTTTTATCGAAGCTGCGCCTTACGCCGCGGACGAGCCGCTGTGGACGCCGGTTATCTCATTCCAATTCGCGCCCGTTCTCGATGGCGCGCTTGGCGCTTGGGATACGCGCAGCCTGGTCGATGGACTGTATCAACTGCGGCTGCACGCGGTAAATAGCGCGCAAGAGAGTTTTTATTACACGGTGGCGCCAATCACAGTGAACAATACCGGCGACTTGGTCAATACGCCAGCGCCGGAGAGGCCAGCCACGCCGCAAATGATACCCGCGCCCCAAATCGATAATCGGCTGCCCGTGCCAGTGGGCGGGCATGTGCTGCATTTTGGCGACGCGGCCCAGGTCGCAATGCACGCAGCCGGCATGACCTGGGCTAAATGGCAGATTCCCTTCTTCCCCGCTACTGACCTGACTGTCGCCCGCGACCGCATCAACCGCTCGCACGAAGCGGGTTTCCTGGTCTTGCTCAGCGTTATCGGCCACAAAGACGAACTGGCGACTGGCGGTGACGCTTACCTCGATGAATACGCTGCTTTCTTGGGCGAAGTGGCGGCTTTGGGCGCTGATGCCATCGAAGTCTGGAACGAGATGAACCTGGATCGCGAATGGCCCACCGGGCAAATTGACCCCCAGGCTTATGCCCGCATGCTGAATAAAGCCTATAGCGCCATCAAAGCGGCGAATCCTGATACGCTGGTCATCACAGGCGCGCTGGCGCCGACTGGAGCCGAAGGCGCTTTTGGGCTGGACTCGGTCTGGAACGACGACCGCTATTATTTAGGCATGGCAGCGGCTGGCGTCGCGCAATATGCCGATTGCATCGGCGTGCATTATAACGAAGGCATCCTGCCACCGACTGCGCAGGGCGGCGACCCGCGCGGCGAATATCCGACGCGCTATCTGCCGCTGATGCTAGAGCGCGTCGCTTTTCCCTTCCAGAATACCGATATTCCTATGTGCTTGACTGAGATGGGCTACCTCTCGCCCGAGGACTATGGGCCGTTGCCGCTCGGCTTTGAATGGGGCGCTTATACTTCTGCCGAAGAACAATCCGACTGGCTGGCTCAGGCTATCCTTATCGCCTCGAATTATAAAAAAATGCCGGTCGAGCTAGTCATCGTCTGGAATATCGATTTTGAGCAATACGAGCCAGACCCGCAGGCAGGTTTCGCTATCATCCGCCCGGATGGCACTTGCCCGGCCTGCGCGACAATCGCCGCTATGCAGCGCTAGCGCCTAAAGCCGCGCGGCACTGGTAGCAAAATGCCCTTTCCTGTATATGATAATTGACAGACGGAATTCGCTGGCGGATATATGCTGCGCTTCTTACGCTCGCTGCTTTTGGGACTGCTGCTCGGTCTATTGGTCGGACTGTATTTCGGCTGGATTCAATTCCCCGCCACCGCCCGCAACAGCAAACTGAGCGACTTGGCGCCGCGCTATCAAGATGACTATGCCATGATGGTCGCGGCCGGTTATGCGGCCGATGCTGATTTGACCGCCGCGCTCCAGCGCCTCAGCTGGCTCGAGCTGGCCGATGCGCCCAGCTACCTGCGCCAGCGTACCGAGCAAATCATCAGCGCTTCAGCGCGCAGCCTGGCTGATATTCAATTGCTGGTGCGGCTGGTCTACGATTTGGGACAGTTGACACCGCCGATGCGGCCTTTCCTCAATTTGAACGGGGAAGAGGCTTGATGCGGCGCGCAGCGACAAGCGCGCTAGAGCCGCCGCGCCCGCCCGCGTATTTCTCGCATTGGGTCTTCGCCTTCAGCTTGATTGCTGGCATCGTCTTGGGCTTGGCTCTAACGCGCTTGCAGGGTCCGATGCCCCAGAGCAATCGCGAACCCTGGCAGCTGGGCGCGCCCGACCGCCAACACTATATGCTGGCAATCGCGCTGGAATATGAAGCGCGCGGCGATTTTGTGACAGCCCTGAATAAGCTGATTGCCCTGCGCCCGGCGCAAGATCCGCTGCAAGCGCTGGCAGAAGCCGCCTGCGACTTGGGCAGCCGCGGCTACCTGCGCGACGCCAGCAATATCCGCGCCTTGCGCAGCGCCGTCCGCCTGTATAGCGGGCAAGGGCGGGCCGGCTGCGCCGAAGAGCTGCTGCCTATCGAAGCGACGACTAGCGCGCCCACAAGTCCAAGTCCGGCCGCCGAAAAACCGACTGCCCTGCCAACTAAAATGCCTCTGCCAGCGCGCCAGCCCGAAAATTCGGCGCGGCAAATCGCGCCGCCGCCCCCCGCGCCGCGCCATTTTGAAGCCCGGCCCGCGCGCTCATTCTGTGACCCTAGTCGGCCCGCGCTCATCGAAGTTTATGTGGTGGATTATCTGGGGCGCGGCCTGCCGGGGCAGCGCGTGCGCGTCCGCTGGGGCGAGCAGGAAGATATTTTTATCAGCGGGCTGAAAGCCGAGCAAGGCGATGCCTACGCCGATTTTCAGATGGCTGAAGGCATCGATTATAGCATCGACACGCCGGCCGGCGGCACTGGCTTAGGCGCGAGCCTGCGCACCGGCAGTTGTTACAGCGAAAATGGCCCCTCGCTAAAATCTTATCGCATTACATTTGTCGAAATCTGAGCCTCTCCGTCGCAACGCAACGCGGAAGAATGCGTATTATTAGCTAGTGAAGAGAGTGAAACTGAGGAAAAAATGAAAGACGAAAAAGCTGCGCAAATTGGCACTGGCGTATTTTTTGTTGGTTTAGGCGCTTTATTTCTTTCGGGCTGGTGGTGGCCGGGCATTATGTTTGTCATCGCCGCCTCGATGTTGGCGCGCGCGATGGCGGCGGGCGAACCGTGGCAATCGGCAACGGGCGCTTTTTGGTTGATTGGCATCGGCGTCGTCTTTGGCATCCCGGGCTTGATTGGCGATATTGCCGGCGCTTTCCGCGAGGTCTTCCCGCTGATTTTGATTGGCATTGGCTTGTTTATGCTCTTCGGCGGGCGCTATCGCCCGAAAATCGGCAACAAGCGCAAGAACGACGACGATACGCATAGGTCTAGGGTCTGGCGGCGCTATTGACAAAGCTAGCGCCGGCGCTATACTCAGCGCTACGGCGGGATGGTGGAATGGCAGACACGGGTGCCTTAAAAGCACCTGCCCGGAAGGGCGTGAGGGTTCGAGCCCCTCTCCCGCTACTCAGTAGGGCGAACTAAATTTTGCAAATTGATGCGTTCTTTTCAACCCCACCCCCTCCCGTAGGTCCGTGTCTACGCGACCCGAAGCTTCGGGGAGGGATCGCCATCGTGGGGTTGAAAACTGCGCATCAATTTTTGCGTAAAAACTTGGGCTTACTTCTGTAGCAATTTTCTCTTTTTCTAGTCCTAAGAATAAACTTGGCTTTGCTGACACTACAGAACAAGCGACAATGACAACAAACGCAAGCGAACAAGCCGAGCTATCGCCTGCTACACCGATGACACCTGAAGAAGAATTTCTCGAAGACATCCGCATCAGCATCCGCGAAATACGCGCAGGCAAAGTTGTTGACTTCTGGCAGACAGTCCACAATCTGCGCGAAGAAAGCGACTATACCGAAGCATAAAATGAGACTATAACACAGCTACAAAGCACAGCAAGCAGCCTAATTTCTCTGCGCCTCTGTGTCTCTGTGGCTATCTTCCTCACCGATTGACGAACTGGACGCAGTCGGCGAACTAGGCGCTCTAGTCCGCCAACTGCAACTTATACAAGCTCGCGTAAAGCCCATCTTGCGCCAGCAGCTGCTCGTGGCTGCCCTGCTCCGCAATGCCCGTTTCCGCCAGCACCAAGATACGGTCCGCGTTGCGGATGGTAGACAGACGATGCGCGATGACCAGCGTCGTGCGGTCGGCTATCAGCCGCTCGAGCGATTGCTGCACCACCCGCTCACTTTCATTATCCAGCGCGCTGGTCGCCTCATCGAGGATGATGAGCGGCGGGTCTTTCAAAAAGACGCGCGCGATGCTCAAGCGCTGGCGCTGCCCGGCCGAGAGCTTGATGCCGCGCTGACCGATTTCAGTGTCGCAACCCTGTGGCAGGGCTAGGATAAAATCGTGCGCGTTGGCTTTTTTGGCTGCCGCGATAATCTCGGCTTCGCTGGCCTGCGGCCGGCCATAGCGGATATTCTCCGCGACAGTCGCCGCGAAGAGGTAGACATCCTGGTCGACCGTGCCGATATTGCGCCGCAGCGAAGCCAGGCTATAAGCGCGAATATCGACGCCATCGAGGCAGATGCGGCCGCTGCTCACATCATAAAAGCGCGGGATCAAAACGCCGAGCGTCGTCTTGCCAATGCCCGAAGCGCCAACGAGAGCCACATACTCGCCTTCGGCAATGCTTAGCGATAGGTCGCGGAAAATCTTACCATATTTATGACTATAGGAAAAATTAACCTTCTCCAGCGCGAGCTGCCCGCGGACGCGCTCGCTTGCCAGCGCCGAGTCAGGCTCAGCAATCGCCGGCGCCAGCTCAATCATATCCATGAAGCGATGGAAGCCTGTGATGCCTTCTTGATACCAGCGGGAAAAATTGACCAAGCGCTGAATCGGCTCAATCAAAATGCCGACATAGAGCAAGAAAGTAATCAAATCGGACAGGTCAAGCGCCGCGCCGACGATAGCCAGCGCGCCAAAGACGACCACCACGATGGTCATTAACTGCGTAAAAGCGTCCATACCGCCATAAAATAGGGCTTCGCTCTTGTACTCGCGGCGGCGGCTTTCGACAAAGCGGGCGTTGGCAGCATCGAACTTCGCCTGTTCCAGCGCCTCGTTGGCAAAGGACTGCACCACACGGATGCCCGCCAAAGAATCCTCTATCTGCGCGTTGATCTCCGCCACCCGCTGCTTGCTCAAGAGCAGGGCCCGATTCATCTTGCGGTTGAAATGCAGCGCATAAACCAGCATCAGCGGCAGAAACAGGCAGACAATCACGCTCAGCGTCGGGTTGATGCTCAGCGTAATCAAGAAAACGCCGCTAAACTTGACGATGCCGATAGCCAGGTCTTCGGGTCCATGATGATACAGTTCTGAAAGCGCGAAGAGGTCGTTGGTAATGCGCGACATGAGTTGCCCGGTCTTCTGCTCGTCATAAAAGCTGAAGGGCAAGCGCTGAAAATGGGCAAATAGCTCGCGGCGCATATCGCTCTCCATGCGCGCGCCCATCACATGCCCTTGATAATCGACGAAGAGATTGCAGAGGCTATGCAGAGCGACCAGAGCCAGCATGATAGCCGCCATCACGACAATATCGCGGATTTGATTTGGCGTGCCCGCTGCCAGCAAGTTCTGCGTGATGTGCCGCACGCAGAGCGGCAAAACCAGCGTAATCGCCGAAATGACAAAGGCGCAAACTAGGTCAAGCGCCAAAAGCCCCAAATATGGCCGGTAAAAAGAAAGAAACTTCGCCATCCGTGGCTTCACCAACTGCTCCTCGTTAAATAACCGCTAAACCAGCCCATTATAACAGGTGAAAAAACTTCGATTTGCGCTGGCAATATTAGAACATTTATGCTAAATTTTAATATCTCGTCATATAGTGCTATACTCCCAAACTGATACAGGGAGGTTCAGATGGTCTTTCGACTCATAATCGGCTTGGCGCTGGTTTCGCTTTTAACGGGCTGCGCCGCCGTCGCTTCAGAAATCAGCAACGAGATGTCGCCGCAAATCAAAACTGAAGTGGCGGTGCAAGTCGGCACCGCTATCGCGAATCCCCCAGCTGCCATAGAGGCGACCGCGCCCATTAGCGCCGCCCCAGCATTCGACTGCGCGCGGAAATACTGCAAGGACATGACTTCATGCGAAGAAGCCGTCTATAAGCTGAATACCTGCGGCCACAGCTCGCTTGATAGAAACGACGATGGGGTGCCATGCGAAACAATTTGCGATCGAGCCGCGGTCGATGCCAGCCTGGCGGGCGGCCTGGTCAGCGCAGCGCCAAGCGCCGAGAAACTGGAAGAAATCGCCCAGGTGCTGCGCGTGGTGGATGGCGATACTATCAATGTGCTGCTGGAGGGCAAAAACGTGCCAGTGCGCTATTTGCAGATGAACACACCCGAGCGAAATGAACCTTGCTATAGCGAAGCGACGGCGGCAAACGCGGATTTGGTCGCCGGCCAGACCGTGCGCCTGGTGCCGGATAAAAACCCGGTCGATATCTACGATCGGCTGCTGCGCTATGTCTATGTCGGCGATGTCTTGGTCAATCGCGTCTTAGTCGAGCAGGGTTATGCCGAAGTCGTTTTATATCCGCCGGACGATGCGCATTATGAGGATTTCTTGCAACTGGAAAGCGAAGCGGCGGCGGCTGGGCGCGGCTGCCATCCGACCGGCATCTTCGCCGATGGCTCGACCACGCGCTAGCAAGAAACAGAAATAATCGTCGCAGCTACATTTTCAACCCCGTCCCCGCCCCTCCCGTAGGGCAGTGTCTACGCGCCCCAAAGCTTCAGGGTGGGGCCGGCAGGGCAATCACAGCAAAATTCACAAAACTAAGCCAGAAAAACTACGCAGCCACATTTTCAACCCCACCCCCGGCCCCTCCCCAAAGCTTTGGGGAGGGGAGTCTAACCTGCTAAAACTATAGACATGCTTGAGGAAAAGTCCCTCCCTGAAGCTTCGGGGAGGGATCGCTATCGTGGGGTTGACCTTGCTGCAATTTAATGCGATTGCCCTGGAGGGGCCGGGGGTGAGGTTGAAACGAAGGCATAAAACTTGCAAAATTTACTTTGTTTTACTTCTGTGGCTATTTTCGTCGCAATAAAAACTCGCGCTTGCTTCTGCCTTTCCCGCGCAATCTATGCTAGAGTCAGCGAATATTCGCCAGCAAACGAGCCAGCCACCGCATGACTATAAGAAAACTCCTCTATTACCCGCAGGACGAAGTGCGCTTGCGCCGCGTCAGCCGGCCAGTGGCTACCGCCAAAAACAAGCGCGTCAAGCGGCTCATCCAAGATTTGAAAGACACGCTAGCCAAATTGCCCGGCGCCGCCATCGCCGCGCCGCAAATCGGCGTCTATAAGCGCATCACAGTCGTGAAATTTGGGCAAGACGACGCCGACAAAGACCAGCCTATGCTGGCGCTGATTAACCCGACAATCATCGAAACTGGGGCAGATGAGCCAGGCTTTGATGGCTGCTTGAGCATCCCGGATATTTATACCTGGGATACGCCGCGGCCGCGCTGGCTGCGCTTCCGCGCTATGGGCGCGGATGGCAAAGAGATCTCGCGCCGCGTAGACGGCATCGATGCCCGCGTGCTGCACCATGAGATTGACCACTTCGACGGCAAGCTCTTCTTAGACCGCCTGCGCGACCCCAATGAACTTTACACGCCAGTCACAGGCACGGATGGCAAAAGACGTATGCTGCGCCTGAGTGAACTGCGCCAGGCTTGAACGGGCGCATAGCCATGCAAGAAAAAGCCCTGCCCAGCCAAGCCAGCGAAGCCAATATCCAGCGGGTTTTAGCTATGCTGCGGCTGATACCCATACAGCTCGAGTCCATCGGCAACCAGTTAGAACCAGCCGAGCTTGAACAGCCGCTGGCGGCGGACGAATGGTCGCCCCAGCGCGTCTTAGCCCACCTGGTGCATTGCGAAGCGCGCTCTCTGGCGGGCATCTCGCATGCCCTGCTCTTGTCGAATCCGCCACATCCGCGCATTCATGCCGAGCGGCAGCTGGGCAAGCTGCTGCGCTACGAGCAATTTAGCTATGCCGAGCTACTGGTCTATTTTTCTTTGCGGCGGCGGGCTTTGCTGGCCGTGCTGGAGCGGCTCAAAGCGCAGCAGTGGCTGCGCACAGTCCAGCCGGTTGGCAAGCAGCGGCCAGAAAATGTCTATTACCTGGCCCGCGCTTTAGCCCTGCACGAGACCGAGCATTTGCGGGATATGCGGAAGAAGCTGGCGCCGCGCCTGTCTAGCCCTTGATGCCGGTGGAAGCGATGCTCTCGATGAAAGCCCGCTGCAAAGCCAGATAAAAAATCAGCACCGGGATTGTTACGACAGACAGGTAAGCCATAATCTCACCCCAGTGCGTATCCAGTTGGAAGAAATACTGCAAGCCCACCATAATCGGGCGCAGCTCTTCGGAGCGGATGACCATCAAGGGCCAAATATAGGCATTCCACATAGCGAGGAATTTGAGGATGGCGACGGTCGCTAGGATGGGACCCGAAATCGGCATGATGATGCGGCTATAAATCTGCCAGATGCTAGCGCCATCGATGCGCGCCGCTTCCACCAATTCATCGGGCAAATCACGGAAATACTGGTAAAAGAGGAAGATGCCTAAAGAATCGGCGATGAATGGCACAATCTGTACATGGTAGCTGTTGAGCCAGCCAATCTCGATGCCATTGGGACCCAGCCAAGGCAGATTATTCACCACCAGCAGCAGCGGGATGGCGATGACTTCAAAAGGCACGATGAAGGTGGCAATAATTAAAGAAAGCACCAGCGCCTTGCCGCGCCATTTGAGGAAGGCGAAAGAAAAAGCCGCCATCGAGTTGAGCAGCAGCGCCGCGCCCAGCGCCACCACTGTCGTAAAGACAGAATTGAAAGCGAACTGGAACATCGGCACACGCCGGAAAGCTTCGTCATAATTGTTCAAGGAAATATCGCCCAGCGGCAAAAAAGCGCGCAGCGACCCAGAATCCCGCAACAATTGCAGATCCGGCTTGAGCGACGAGACCACCATAAACACGATGGGGAAAATGAAAATCGCCGCAATCAAAATCATCAGTGTATAACGCAGGCTGAGGATGAGCTTCTGCCGCGTCTCGAAATTCAGCGCCTGCATCGCTAGTTCCGCTCCCGCGTGAGATAGCGCTGCACCATAGCGATGACAAAGACGATAACGAAGAGGATGACGGAGATGGCGGAGCCTTCGGCGATGTCTTGCTTGTCATAACCGCGCTGCACCGCCTGATAGACGACGCTCTGGGTGGCATCGAGCGGGCCGCCGCGCGTCATCACATCCACCTGCACAAACAAACCCATCGCCTGAATCGTGATGACAATAAGCACCAGCACCGCTGTATTGCGCAGTCCCGGCCAAGTAACATAGCGGAACTTCTGCCAGTTGCCAGCGCCATCCAGGGCCGCCGCTTCATAGAGACTGGCGGGAATCGTCTGCAAACCCGCCAGCCAAATCACCATGTGAAAACCGACCGCCTGCCAAGCCGACATCGCAATCATGGCGGGCATCGCCGTGTACGGGTTGCCCAGCCAATCGACCGGCTGAAAATTGCCCAAGCTGATGATGCCCAAAATCGTATTGAGCAAGCCATTCTGCCCGTCGTAGATGAAGCGCCACAGCAGCGAGACCACCACCATCGAGACCACGACGGGCGCGAAATAAATGGCGCGGAAGACATTGATGAAGCGCAGACCTTGGTTGAGCAGCAGTGCCAGCACCAGCGCCAAGCCGCCTTGCAGCGGCGCGATGACGGTGGCGAATATCAATGTATTGACGAGCGCGCGCAAGAAGACCACATCGCCCGCTAGGATGACAGTGCGGTTTTCGCCCGCTGGCCAAGAAGTGAACTCGCGCAGGCCATCCAGCTCGGGATAATCGGGGTTATTGCGGGTGAATTTGCGCAGGCGCGGGTAGGCGATGCCGCCTTCGTCATCATAGACGATAGCGCCGCTGGCGTCGCGCTCTGGCTCCAATATGAAGCTGCGCACGGTCAGCAAGCGCGTGAAATTGCGCAGCCCGACCCATTCGGCCGGGTTCGGCGAAATCAGCCGCTGGTTGGTGAAAGAAATAAAGAAAGCCATCAAAAAGGGAATGATTAAAAACACCGTCAGCACCAGCAAGGCCGGCAGAGCCATCAGCCAGCCGATGACGGCGTCATTGCGCTGGTATAAAGGCGCATCTTTGGGCAAAAGCAGGCGCACCCAGAGCGGGGCTTTTTTACGAGCGGCGGCGCTGCTAGTCACTATATTTTGTCCTGCAAAACACTATTTGAGGCGGGCTGAAATTATTATAACAGGTTTAGAAAGCGGCAAATCCCGCCCCTCGCATAAAGAGAGACGGGATTGCCCGCGCAACTACATATCGCCGAAGCCGTAGCCGCCATTATCTTCGATGTCTTGGTCGATTTCATCGACCGCGGCATCGAGCGTATCAACCACATCAGCGCCATTGGCGATGTCGGCTAAAGCCTTCTCGAAAATGAGGGCTAAAGTCGCGTAGCCCGGGGTAACTGGGCGCACCAGAGCCTGCGCTTCGCTCAAGCCGAAGTAGACTTCCAACGGCCCGCCTTCGGCATAGCTCGCGCTCATAGCCGCAGCATTCGCCGTCGCCGGGATCAAGCCGATGCCATCGCTGAAAGCGGCTAGGTATTCGTCTTGAATGGCGAATTCGATAAAGGCATTAGCGCCTTCTTTGTTTTCGCTGCTGGAAGAAACGCCAAATTGCCAGGACGCAGCGCCAATGACCGAGCCGTGACCAAAATCGGGCGCGGGCAGGAAGAGCAGGTCATCGCCGACCGCCTCGAGCGCGGCGATGCCGGCCCAGTTGCCATTCCATTGCAGGGCATATTTGCCGTCGATGAAGCCCGTTTCGCGGTCAGCGCCATCTTGCGAGGTGCCAGGCGCTAAGTCGCGGTCGAACAGGCTCTGCCACCATTCGCCAAAAGCGATGCCAGCTTCGCCATTCAGCACGCCTTCGGCCGTCAGATAGCTCGAGCGGTCGATCATGTCGCCGCCAAAGCTTTGCAGGAAGGGCGAAAAGGCGTAGGGATACCATTCGCCAGTCCAAGCCATGCCCAGGTCCAGCGCGTATTCAAATTCGCCGGTGGCTTGCAGGGTCTCCAGGATGGCGTCAAATTCTTCGCCGCTCCAGGGATCGGCCAGCGTCGGGATGCGGATGTCATTGGCTTCCAGGACGGAGCGGCGGGCATAAACCGAAACAGCCGCGTCCCACAAACCAACCGAATAGATCTCGCCATTCCATTCGCCGATAGCGCCGGGCAAGAAGTCGTCCAGCGCGCCTTCCGACAGGTTCAGCGGCGCCATATAGCCAGCCCACGCCCAGCCCGGCATAACCGGCCCATCAACATCGATGATATCGGGCAGGTCGCCAGCCAAAGCCGCCGCCACGATCGAAGAATTGTAGGATTCCTGCGGGAATTCTTCGAGAGTTACCACATATTCCATTTGCGAAGCGTTGAAGTCGTCGATAATGCCGACAATCAACTCGCGCTCGACAGTATCGCCCGCGCCGTGATACCACAGGCTGAGCTCGGTTTGCGCGGACGCGATGCCACTAAGTGTGACCAGCAAGATCACGAACAGTAAGACAGATAGTGCTTTTTTCATTTGTACCTCTTTTATCGATTCAATTTACGATACTAATAAGGAAAGGACATAAAAGTTTTTTCCTTTTTCGCTTTTCGTAGCTCCTTTCTCCGCAACAATCGGCCAATTTACCCAGTCGCGGCTAAGCGCCAGAGCTGCAAATCAGTCGCCGCCGCCGGATTGATGAGGCGCAGGCTTTGATTCGCCGCGTCGGTCGGATAGATGCGGCTGGTGATGCGGCTGCGCCCATTGGCGATAATTTCCAGCACCGAGCCATCGAGCAAGATGCGCAGTTGCAGCGGCTCGTCAGCGTCGAGGGCATGCGGTAGTCCCAGTGGCGCGCTGTCGATTTCGCTGTCCGCTTGCCGATAGCAGCGCTGAATGCGCAGCGTGCCGCTGCCCCGTTCATAGAAGACCGCCGTTTTTTCTTGCCCATCGGGCGCCCGCGCTACTTCGATGCCACAGGTCGGGGCAGCGCTGGCATCAAAAGTCGCGTCTATATCCAGCGCGAAGCCGCCCGTTGGCAGCACAGCGTCGTCAAGCGCCAGCAGTTCGTCTGTAGTGAAATGCTGCCGCGCGCGGCGCAGGCTCTGCAGCTCTGGCACGGGCGCGCTGATGAGGCGCTTATCGGCATCCAGGCTTAAGACGCGCGGAATCGCCTGCACGCCCGACCAGCCGGCCGCCAGCTGCTTATCGACGCTGCGCCCCTCACGCAGCCAAGAATAGACAAGCCAGCGCCCGCTCTCGTCCGCATGGCAGAGGCTGGCATAGCTATAACCAGCGTCGTACAGCCCTTCGCGCTCGGGAATAAAACGCTCGTCTTCAAAGCGGCCGACAAAATAAATTGTGTAACCGGGGCTTTTTTCAAGCTGGATGGAGACCAGCAAGACCCATTTATCGCCTAGCGGGAAGAAGTTCGGACATTCGAAGTTCCAGCCGCTGCGCGCGCTCTCTCCGACATAGAGCGGGCCGCAATAGTCCCAGTCCGTCAGATTCGCCGAGCGATAGAGCAAGACTGCGCCGCCGACGCCGACGATATGCGACGCGAGGCACATATACCAAAGGCCCGCATGCTGGAAGACAAAAGGATCGCGGAAATCGCGCGTTTGTCCCATTTCCGCTGGCACTGTGCCGATGACGGGGTTGTCGGCGTATTTTTGCCAGCGCGTCAAATCGTGATTGCCGCGGGCTAAGCACTGCACCTGCACCGAATAATCGCCATTGACGCCGGTATAAAAAGCCGTCGGGCGGCCTTGGTCATTCACCACGCAGCCAGAAAAGATGCCGCCCTGGTCGGGCGAGTTGGGCGTCGGCGCGATTGCGACGGGCAATTCTTGCCAGTGCAGCAAGTCATCGCTGACGGCGTGGCCCCAGTGCATATTGGCGTGGTAAGCGCCATCCGGGTTGTACTGGAAAAATAGGTGATAGCGCCCATGCCACTGGATGACGCCATTGGGGTCGTTCATCCAGTTGGCGGCGGGCAAAAAATGATAGCTCGGGCGGTGAATATCGCTGGCGCTGTGTGAAATGGAAGGCATAAGCGATTTCTACACTTCACTCAATAATATGCTGGCCGCTATGGTATCGTTTCCAGAAAGCGTTAAGCAAAGCCACCGCGTATAATTTCGCTGCGCAAAAAACTATGGTATCGATACCATAATGAGGAAAGTATAATATACTAATACGCAAGGCGCAAGAGACATTTTTGAAAAAACTCTTGACCGCTGGCGGAAGTAAGTCCATTTAATATTGCGACTAGGGAAAAAGAAAATAGCCGCAGAAGTAGGACAAAGTAAATTTTGCAAGTTTTATGCTTTCGTTTCACCCCCGGCCCCTCCCGTAGCGCAGTGTCTACGCGCCCCGAAGCTTCGGGGAGGGCCAGGGGTGGGGCTGAAAATAGTGCATAATTAACTTGGACTTACTGAGACACAGAGAAAAATTTCTTGCTTATGGCGCATTATTTTATTTGACCTACTGAGTAGCGACGAAAGGCAGGCCGCGTGCGCACAAAAATCACCATCAAAGAGATCGCCAAATTCGCCGGCGTCGGCACGACCACCGTCTCGCGCGTGCTTAACGACCAGCCCTATGTCAGTGACGAAAAGCGGCGGCGGGTGGAGCAGGCGATTGCCGTACTGGATTACCACCCCTCGCAGACGGCGCGGCACCTGCGCGGCAGCCCCTCTGGTTTGCTCGGTTTCTTGACCGATGATGTCGCTACGACGCCTTACGCCGTCGATATTATCCGCGGCGCCCAAGATGTGGCATGGGAGCAGCGCAAGGTGCTGCTAGTGGCGGATTCTGGCGGCAATCGGCGCTTTGCCGAGGCCGCCGTGGATGTCTTCCGCGAGCGGGCGGTCGAAGGCATCGTCTACGCGGCGATGTATCATCGGCCGGTGCAGCTGCCGCGCGGCTTGGCCGGCTTGCCGACCGTGCTAGCGAATTGCTATTTAGAAGACCGTTCCGCCCCGTCGGTGGTGCCGGATGAATTTGATGGCGGCTACCAGGCCACCGCCACCGCCATCGCCGCTGGGCATCGGCGCGTCGGTTTCATCAACCTCTGGGAGGCGAACGAAGCGCTTACGCCGCCCCTGCCCGCAATTTATGGGCGTCTGCGCGGCTATCAGCAGGCTCTGGCCGACCATGACCTGCCGTATGACGAGAGTTTAGTGCGCTTTTCCGACCAGAGTCCGCAAGAGAATTATCGGCATACGCAGGATCTGATGGACCTGCCCAGACCGCCGACAGCGATTTTCTGCGGCACCGACAAGGTCGCTATGAATTGCTATGGCGCGCTGGCGGCGCTCAATTTGCGCGTGCCGCAGGATGTGGCGGTGATTGGCTTTGATAATATCGCGCATATTGCCGAGAATCTGCTGCCCGCGCTGACGACGATGCAGCTGCCGCATTACGAGATGGGCAAATGGGCGGTGCAGTATTTGCTGGACAATCGGGGGCAGGCGCTGGAGCCAGTGCAGATGGCGCTGGCTTGCCCGCTGGTGCGGCGGGCTTCGGTGTAGGAGCTATATGCTCTCATACTCTTCGGGCAAGGCAATGCGGTTATTGAAATTATAAAAGCGGTTGCAGAAATGCTCTCGGTATGGGCTTTTTAATTGTGCCCGCCTGCGCGTATGCGCTAGCTCAATGCGGCGGTAAATCTCAGCCGTCGGGATACTGAAATAGCGCTTGAATTCCATTCCCAATTCGGGCAAGCCTTCTTGCAGCGTATCATAAGCTGGCGGAATCGCTTGGACAAAATGAAAACGAAAGTCGTTGTTGTTTTTGAAGTTGCCGCGAAATGTCTTGCTCTTAAACAACTGTCTATGTCGCCCTTTTGTCAGTTCCTCGGCCGCAACCGCTTGGCAAAGCAATATGCTAGGAAGTTCATGCCTTTTGTTGCCAATTTGATGAAACCGATAGTTAAAATCCTGCTCCAGGTCACAGTCTTGCGAAACTATGATGGCAAAAGGATGTCTAACCGGTTGCACAGTCAAAACGGCAGCGGCCTCTGCGCTAGGCATTGCCTCGAGCCTTAACTGCGGCTCAATAATTTCTGTCAGGATTTCTCCTTGCCTAAGCGCGCTTTCTATACCAGCCGGCGGAGGAGAAAACATTTTCGCTGGATTGCCCAAAATGTTGCTCTTGCTTTAGTCTTCATCGAACGGCACATAGAATGGCGGGCGGGTTATTGCTTTTTCAAGGACGACATTAACCGCTGGCAGTTCTGCGACGGGATGGCTGTTGTCATCATATTCAGCCAGTTCTTTATACCATTGGATTTTATCTAGCATTTCTTCCTTAATGTCAGCCAGCGCCTCGGGCGGCAGCTTAAAGGCAAGATAACAGATAGCGAGCCGTTCGTTCAGCGACGGCGCTATGACGGAGTCAGTTTTAGATAGATTCTGGCGCCATTGCATTGTGGAGTTTGTCGTTAATACACCAACGGAATAACTTTCTGTTGAAGGCATTGTATTCGTTAAGTCTACCGACAATTCTTTGAACATTGGGCCCTATCTCCTCACTCGTATAAAAATCATAATCTAGCAAATACATCTTGTTTGAAGGGTCTCCGGCCTTATCAATAACTTGACCGTATTCTAACCTAACAAAATCGTTTTCTTCATTTAACCGAAGAAGCGATCGTCCCTGTTGCTCGATCACCCGCTGATGGGTTTCCTCAAGCGCCAGCTCGCCCAGCGCAAAATTGGCGATGAGCTCGCGCCAAGCTATATTGTCCAGTCCTAGACTCCTACGGTCAATAACATTTTTGTACCGCAACCCTATTCTCGTCAAATAGGCGGGACTATAGACTTCGACTAATGCCGCCAAGACCAATCTCATATATTCACGGAATTCTTCCCATCTGCTGTATTGGTTCGTCTCTAAGGCAACAAAATCCCTGGCCAGGCTAACTGTCCAGGCCTTTCCTTTCGTAAAGAACTGGTGTCTAGGGTTGACGTTTCTGCCAGACAAAAACTCCTGCATTTCTGGCGGCAAGACTTGGCTGAAGCTTTCGGGTAATAAGTCGTCTTGCGCTACTTCATAATCAGGAATTTTATGGCGAATTCGCTCCTGAAAATCCACCGGCGGTTCTGTGCCAATACGCAAAATCGTAGGAAACCGTAGCTGGCATATCACTTGCATGAGCGGACTATGCCGGTATATCACCCGCTCAGTTTCTGGCAGTAGCACGATGGACTGCCCTTTCTATCCTCTATTTGAGTCAATTATAGCCGTATGTACATAAGAATCGCGTCAGCAAGCCCCGCCGCGCCCGCACTTTTGGCGGATTATACAAAATTCATATACACGGGTCAGCGCCTATTCCCCCTCGATAATCGCCCGCGCCCGCCGCAGCAGCTCTTCACAGCGCTCCGCCGCCACCTCCCGACTGGCAAAATACTGCTCCAGCAATTGCAGCGGCGTCAGACCTTCCGGGTTGCCCTCCAGGCGCGTCCGCGCCCGCCGATCCACTTCCTTGCGCAAGCCCGCAATATGAAATACGCCCGCCCGCTTCAATTCGGCCAGGATAAGCCCATCGTTCAAGAGCGTCTCATTCTCTGGCTTCAGGCGGATTTGCAGCCGCACCACCGCCTCGCTCAGCTTGTGCTGCTTCAGCCGCGCCAGCACCGCGCCCGTCGGATTTTCTAGCTCGCGGCAATCCACCGCTATGGTCAAGAGCTTGCGCGCGGCGACTTTCACAAAACGCCAGTCGACGCGCCCCCACGCCAGCTCGAGCCAGCAGAAACCTTTGACATCGCTTTCTTCGCCAAAATCGATGCGCTCCAAGCTGCCGCTATAGACAACTGGCGGCGCATCCGCCCGCTTGCGCGTCAGGTTCTGATGGCGGTGGATATGCCCCATAGCGACATAATCCCAGCGCGCGTCGGCTAGGGCATCAAGCTCGACTATGA
This sequence comes from Phototrophicaceae bacterium, assembly GCA_965200325.1. Classification (GTDB taxonomy): domain Bacteria; phylum Chloroflexota; class Anaerolineae; order Aggregatilineales; family Phototrophicaceae; genus UBA6055. Next base: position 186,359 of record OZ241335.1, read on the forward strand.
CATCCCGCCCCAGCATGACGCGGCGCTCGCTGCCCCAGATCGCCCCGCTAACACTGAAATGCCCCGTCAGCAGGCGCGGTGTATGCGCATCGGCCAGCGCATCGGCCTGCTCCGCCAGCATCGCTAGCCGCTCTTGCAAGCTGCGCTGCAATTCGGCATCTTGCTCGGCGATGGTCATGCCGCGCGTCGCGACATCCGCCAGCAAGCGCGTGCGGATGGGATAGGGCGCTGCCCCAACGATGACAGCGCCGCGCTTGGTCTCGATGCGGCGCGCTTCATAGCTCTGCGCCACCCAAACATTTGGCACATCAAGCGTCGCGTAAATCTCGATCGTCGAGGCTTTGGCGGCATTCAGCGGCAAATCGTGATTGCCGACCAGCAGCACCGTCGGCGCCAGCTGCGACAGCCGCAGGATGCGCTGGGCAAATTCGCGCTGATAAGTCTGGTTGGGGCTGCGGCTGCGGAAGGCATCGCCGGCAAATATGACCAGGTCAACTTCGCCATCGCGGGCGAACTCGATCATTTCGTCCAAGCGGCGCAAAAAATCAAAGACGCGGCTGCTGACACCTGTTTCGCTATCGGTCTTGCCATAATTTTCCATGCCGATATGCGCATCGGCAAAATGCAAGACGCGGATGGGCTGGCTCATGCTTCGGTCTTGGTGCGCTCGGCCAGGCGGTGGTCTTCATCGCCACTGCCGACTGGTTCGTTGGTGGTGGTAACGCTGGTCCACTGCGGATAATCGCCGCGCAAATGCCCAAAGATGGGGCTTTCGTTGCGCAATATATCGACGAAGGCCTGGATGTCGCTTATCGGCATAAAAATCGCGCCGCGTCGATTGGCGATATCGACCTGCGGCGTCGGCACCGCGCTGTCAGGCGCCAAAAAATAGACATCGAGCCGATACTCGCCCTTGTCGTTCAGGCCGAGGCCGGTGCAGCGCACCAGCCCGCGAATGCGTGCCTGCAGGCCAGCGAACTCGCGTTCTTCCAACTGCCGCCATACCACCATGTAATTTTTGATTTCAAAGACCGCCACTTGCTGTTCCGCCATCGCCCACTCTTTCCCCTGCGCCGAGAACGCTTCTCATTATAGTGCAATTCGCCATAAAGACACAAAAGGACGAGCGGGACTGGGTGAAGACAAGGCAGCGTGGTCTTTGCCGCTGCAAGGTTAGAGCAGGAGTAGAACAAACTAAATTTGCAACGGGAGGACTTTTTCCAACCCCACGATTGGCGATCCCTCCCCGAAGCTTCGGGGCGCGTAGACACTGCCCTACGGGAGAGGCCGGGGCTGGGGTTGAAAATACAGCAAAAACGCTGTGAAAGATGGACTAATTGCCGAGATAACGCGGCGGGCGCTTGTCTCTAAAAGAGGCTAAGCCTTCTTTTGCGTCTTGGCTGTGGGCAGCGAGGGCGCCGGAAAATGCTTCTAGCGACGCGCCAGCTGCCCCCGGTAATCCGCCATCAATAGCTTGTTTAGCGAATTGCACAGCTAAAGGCGCATTAGCCGCAATCTGCCCGGCCAGCGCATCCGCCCGCGCATCCAACTGCGCGCGCGGCAGCACTTCGTTGACCAGGCCCCATTGCTCGGCGCACGCCGCCGAAATTCGCTGGCCGGAAAAAATCATCTGTTTGGCGCGGCCTTTGCCAATCAAAGCGGGCAGGCGCTGTGTGCCGCCCCAGCCCGGCAGCGTCGCAATAGATACTTCAGGCAAGCCGAGTTCAATGCCGGCCGCCGCCAGGCGAATATCGGCGGCTAAAGCAAGCTCCAAACCACCGCCCAAAGTAAAGCCGTTGAGAACCGCAATCACCGGCTGGCGCAAGCCCGCGATGCGGTCAAAGACACGATGCCCAGCGCGTATCCAGCGCCGCCACATATCTAGCGGCTCCAACGCCGTCCAATCATTAATATCAGCGCCGACGCAAAAGGCCCGTTCACCGCGCGCTCGAATAATAAGGACGCGGGCTTCAGCGCTTTGCTCAACCCGCTCGATGCTAGCAGCCAGCGCGGCAAGCATATCCCGATTGATGGCGTTCAATTTTTCGGGCCGGTTTAGCCAAATCTGCGCGATATGGCCCGTGAGGGAAAAATCGACTTTGCTCATAAAAAGGTTTTTTTCGGTTTAAGCGCCAGCCGCATCGGCTCGGGCGAAAAGAGCCGCGCATCCATCTCGCGCAAATTGGGGCAGACATGCAAGGCTATATCAGCTTGCGCCAGCACATCTTCTTGCAACCGTATGCCCGGCGCAATCTCGGTCACAGTCAGCCCGCGCTCTGCTAAGACAATGACGCAGCGCTCGGTGATGTAGGTTACTTGCTGGCCAATTTTCCGCGCGCGCTGGCCGCTAAAAGTTACTTCTTCGATATTGGAAACAAATTTCTTGAAGCGCCCCTCTTGCAGAATGCGCAGCTGCCCGTCTTCAATTGCCAGCTTGAGACCACCCGCGGTGAAAAAGCTGCTGAAGACAATCCGCTTTGCTTGCGCGGTAATATCGATGAAACCGCCGATGCCGGCGGTAACATGCGGTTTCGCGGCCAGGCGCGAGACATTGACACTGCCCGCCGCGTCCACTTCCATAAAAGACAGCAGCGTGCGGTCAAAACCAGCGCCTTGGAAAAAAGTGAATTGGTCGGATGATGGCACAATGGCTTCGAGGTTAGAGGCGCAGCCAAATTGAAAATCCTGCAGCGGCAACCCGCCGACCGCGCCTTGTTCAATCACCCAAGTAACCACGCCAGACGCGCCTTCTTCGAGCAAGATATACGGCACCAGCGCCGAAATGCCAAAACCCAGATTGACCGTTTCGCCGGCGCGCAAGGTCATGGCGGCGCGGCGGGCGATAATCTTGGCGATTCCCCAGTCTACGGGAGAAAAACTCGTCAGCGGGCGCGGCAGCTCGCCGCTGATAGCCGGTTCATATTGCGTCTGGGTCGTCTGCATTTGCGCGGGGTCAAGCACAATGTGGTCAACCAGTATGCCTGGCACGCGAACGGACTGGGGCGCTAAACTGCCGGCGGGCGCTATGCGCTTGACCTGCGCAATCACGATGCCGCCATTATTGCGCGCGGCTAAAGCCTGGTCCAAAGCGCCCAAATAAGCGCCTTCGTGTTCCATCGACAGGTTGCCCTTTTCATCGGCGGTCGTCGCGCGGATAAGCGCCACATCAACCGGGATCGCCCGATAATAAAGCCAGTCTTCGCCATCAAATTGCACGCGCCTAACGATGTCTTCCTGCGTAATAGCATTCATCTTGCCGCCGCGATGCGTCGGGTCGACGACTGTATCCCAGCCTATCTTCGTCAAAACACCGGGCCGTTTGGCCGCCGCTTCGCGGTGCATGTGGAAAATGATGCCGCTAGGCAAGTTATAGGCTTCGACTTCGTTATTGTGAATCAACTGCCAGATGCGCGGCGACTCCCGCGACGAGGGCCCGCTGGGATAAGACCCAGCAATGACGCGCTTGAGCAGTCCCTTTTTGGCGATATGGTCGATGCCATCGATGCCATACATATCGCCCGCTGCGATTGGGTGGATCGTCGTGAGGTTGCGGGGCTGGCCAGAGCTGTCAAAGCGCGCGCCAAGCGCCTGCAAGGTCGCATCCGGGCAGCCTAAACCGCTGGACGAACTGACTGAAACGACAGCCTGGTCGGGAATCAATTTAGCAGCGGCCGCGAGTGAAATAAGTTTCTTCTTTGCCATTCAGCAGTCCAATTAAATAGGAAAAATCTATGACTTTTGAACTATTCTAAGATAATCGATATATGCAAAATATGCTAGACGAATACGCGGCGCTGTAAAAGTAGCGCTTCTGGGACGCGGCAAGCGCGCCTAGACGCGAGCGGGGCGCTTGCTTTACACTAGCCGCCATAGAACCGGCGAGAGGCAATATGATTCAAGATAAACCTGCTTTTATCGCCCGCGCGCGCCGCGCGCTTGATTTTGCCGGCGCGCAACTGCGGCATCTGCTCGCCACTCAGCCCGATGATTTCCCCATGTATACCCAAAATGGCAAATGGAAGCATAGCGGCGAGGCTTGGACGAACTGGTGCGAAGGTTTCTTGGGCGGGCAGCTTTGGCTGCTCTTCGCCTATAGCAAAGACCTTTGGTGGCGCGATAAAGCGATACATTATTCGCGGCTCATTGAAGAGCGCAAGACAGATGACACTGTGCATGATTTGGGTTTTCTCTTTTGGTCCACCTGGAAGCGCTGGCACGATTATGCGCCAGCCGACTTCATCCAGGCGACGCTGGTTGAGGCTGGGCGCACCGCTGGCTCGCGCTTTCGGGAAAAAGTGCAATATCTGCCTTCCTTCGTCTCTCCAGCGAGCATTTTCATCGATATTATGATGAATGTGGGTATCATTTTTTACGCCGCCCAGCAAAGCGGGGACGAGGTCTTGTGGCAAAATGCGGCGCGACATTGCCATACGACGCGGCGCTATCTGGTGCGCGGCGATGGCAGCACCGCGCATGAAGGCATCTTTGATACTGAAACGGGCGAATTTCTGCGGCAAAGCACCCATCAAGGCTGGCGCAGTGATTCGGCTTGGGCCCGCGGTCTCACCTGGGCGCTCTACGGTTTTGGCACTGCTTTCCGTTTCACGCAAGATAGGCGCTTCCTGCAAACGGCCGAAGCCTGCGCCGCTTACTATATTGAACACACACCGGTTGCTGGCCTGCCGCCCAACGACTGGTCAGAACCCCAGCCGAGCTACCCTTATGAAAGCTCGGCCGCCGCTATCGCCGCCAGCGCTTTTTTGCAACTCGCCGACCTTAGCCCCGATGCGCTGCGGGCGCGGCTGTATCAGCAATACGCGTTTAGGATTCTGGATAGCCTTTTGCAGCCCGCCTGCCTGGCTATCGACAGCCCAAATTGGGAGGGCATCTTAAAGGGCGGCATGTATCACCAAGCCAAAGGCTTGGGCGTCAATGAAAGCGTGATGTGGGGCGAATACTTCTTCCTAGAAGCCTTGCTCGAGGCGCTGTATAAATTGAATGCGACAGATACATCGGCGCGACCGGCGATTTGAGGCATCTCTAGTCCAGGCCCGCGCCGGCGCTGATATGTACGGTCTGCGCGCCAGTTACACGCGGCGCAGCCATCAGCCCTAAGGCGTCGATAGTAACCTGGCCTTTATGCCAGACCACCAAGCCCGCTTCAATGCCCTCAAGCTGCACTTTGCCGGTCGGCAGCTCCAGCGTAAATGGCGCTGCCGCAGGCCCGTGATAGGCGGCCACCCACAAGTCCGCCTCAGGCAGGCTGAGCAGCCAAGCGGCATCGCTGCCACAGCGCAGGCGCGCCGCCCCCAGCGCAATATCGCCCGAATGGGTCTGGCGGGCTAGCGGCGATGACAGCAGCGGAAAGCCAAGCGTCTCGCCATCGGCCCAGCGGCGCTGAATCTGCCAGCGCATAAGGTCAATTTCCAGACCCAGGTCCCGCTCGCCCCGACTATAAGCCAGCCGCCAGTGCCGCGAATTTTGGCCATCGAAGGTGCGCGCTGCGGCCAGCGTTTCAGAGAGCCGCCCGCTGGCAAAGGCTTCACACAGCGCTTTCCCGCTACGGTAAGCGCTTCGCTCGGCGACTTCAACATAAAAACCATTGTGAACATAGCCCTGGAAAAAAGCGCCTGGCTGGGCGAGTTCCCAAAATGTTTTGGCCGGCCCCAGATAATTGTAGAGTTCGAGCACCAGGCAGCCGCGCTGTTCCACCAGGCGGGTAGGCGCCTGCGGGCCGAGCTTGGCGCGTTCCAGCGGGCGGATATAGATATACACATCGCCACAGCCAAGCACGATGGCTGGGCGCTCGGGCAGTTCTGCTGGCAGGGCGTCGAGACGCGCGCCATCCACCCAAATCTCATCGACATCTGCGGCGCGGCTCCAGATTAAAGCCGCTTTGGCGCTGAAACAGCGGTTCCAGGCATCAAGCTCGGGCGAAGTGTAGAGGCCAAAAGCGCGATTCCCCGCCAGCAGGCCGCGGAAACTGCCTTCATCGCGGAAGACCTGATTATTCGCCCGCGAGGGCGTCGTGCGATAATCGCCAAGCCACTTGTCATTTATCAAATAGCGCGAGAAGACCACGCCCGGCCGCGATTGATCGCCTCTGCTATAGTGGATGGAAAAAACATTGGATTGGTTGCTGATGAAACGGTTTGACTGCGTCGCCAGCTCTTGCGACGCTACCCCAAAACTATATTTGCTGTGCAAGTAGCTGCTGATGACGACGCCCGCCGCAGCATCTGAAGTTTCCGTCACCATCAGCGGGAGTGGCCGCTGCTCTAGCGCCGTCTCAAACCAGCTTGGCAGCTTGCCCTCAGCCAGCATTTGGGAGAAGGTGGCCGCTTCAGGCTCGGTTTCACAGACCAGCGCCGGATAATAGGCGCGGCAATGCGGCGGAGCCAGGCGGCCCGTTCTGGGATGCAGGCGCAAAACGACGCTTAATCCGATGCGCGCAATCAGCAGCTGCGCCAGCAGACGCGCTTCAGCCTGGGCCGACAGCGCGCCGATTTTATGCAGCGCTTCTATCAAGACAAAGGAATAGGTTAGGCTGTTGTACTCGTGCGGGATGCCGCTTCGGTCGATAAGATTTAGCCACTGGCGCAGTTTCGCCGCGCCGCGCTGGCTATATTCTGGCTGGCCCAAAAGCTGGCCGCCCAAGAGTGAATTGGCAATGTCTTGCGCGACGATATTTGAGTATTTTGGCGAGACATCGATGCGGCGAATTGCGTCCAAACCGAGGCGGATGCGCGCCCGCGCCCCTTCAACCAGAGCCGCGGACAGGCGGCCAGAATGCTCTAGCAAGAGCGGTATCAGCCGAATCAGCACAAACTGGACAGCATTCAAGTCTTCCACCGCCTGGTCTTCATGCTCCCACTTGAAGTTGCCATAATGGGGCGAGCGCGGGTCCATATCCTGGCAATTCAAGACCGCGACGATGACTGCTTCTGCCCGCGCAATCTCTGACGCCGAGCCAGCTTCGACTAGGGCAACGGCGTACTGGGTAGACAGCCAGACGGTGTGAAAAATGCCATTATCGATGGTGGTGGCGACGAGATGAATAGCTGGGTCGTAAAAGAGCGGCGCGGCAGCGCGCGCCTGCGGGAATAGATCGGCTGGTTCTAGCATTTTAAGCGCCTTTCTTATTAAAAAATTATGCGCTTGACCCAATAGCTTCAAAGCCGCGCAGGTTAAGCTCTTCAGCAAAACGGCATGCCACCCAATGCCCGTCTGTCATTTCGCGGACTGGCGGCTCTTCCTGGCGGCAGCGGTCTTGGGCATAAGGGCAGCGCGGGTGAAAATAGCAGCCGCTTGGCGGCTGGCTCGGGTCGGCGACTTCACCTTCCAGGCGGATGCGAATGCCTTTATTGCGCAAGCGCGGGTCGGGTTTTGGCACAGCCGACAGCAAGGCTTCCGTATAAGGATGCAGTGGGTTGGCAAAAAGCTCTTCGGTATTTGCCAACTCGACAATTTTGCCAACATACATCACCGCGACGCGATGACTGATATGCTCGACCACGCTCAGGTCGTGGGCGATAAACAAATAAGTCAGATTTAATTCTTCTTGCAGGTCTTGCAAGAGATTCAATATTTGCGCCTGAACCGAGACATCCAAAGCCGACACGGCCTCATCGGCGACGATAAGGCGCGGCTTCAAGGCGAGGGCGCGGGCGATGCCGATGCGCTGGCGTTCGCCACCGCTGAAAGCATGCGGATAGCGCCGAATGTATTCGGGGCGCAGCCCAACCCGTTCCAACAAAGCCGCCACCCGCTCTTCCAGCTCGGCGCCGCGGGCGATGCCATTGACTTTCAGCGACTCGCCCACGATTTGCAGGATAGGCAAGCGTGGATTTAAGGAAGAAAATGGGTCTTGGAAAATCATGCGAATTTCGCGGCGGAAAGGGCGCAGTTCTCGATTATCTAACTGCGCTAAATCAATCGAGTTGCCTTCAGCCGCCTCATATAAAATCTGGCCGGCGGTAGGCGCATAGACGCGGGCGATGCAGCGGCCGGTTGTAGTTTTGCCGCAGCCAGATTCTCCAACCAAGCTCAAGGTTTCCCCCGCCCAGATATTAAAACTCACATCGTTGACCGCCTGCACAAAACCAACAGTCCGCCGAAAGATCCCCCGCCGAATTGGAAAGCGCATGTGAAGATTTTGCACTTGCAATAAAGGAGCCAGCCGATTGCTGGTTGGTCTGGATTTCGCCGGCAGGTTCAACTTGAATTATCCTTTTCTGGGCTTATGCCAGCCCTTGGCGCATAAAGCAGACAGCGCGCGCTATGCCCTTGGCTGATTGCATAGCGCTGCGGGTCTTCGCTGGCGCATTGCTCTGGCATGACTTCATCGCAGCGCGGGTGGAAGGGGCAGCCTGTCGGTCGATTGAAGGGATGCGGCACCGTGCCTTGGATTGAATACAAGCGCTTTTGGCTGCGGCTATTGTAACGGGGAATGGACTGCAAGAGGGCGCGCGTATACGGGTGCTTGGCATTATGAAATATGGTATCGACCCCGCCGCTTTCCACATCGCGCCCGAGATACATCACCACAACTTCATCAGCAATCTCGGCGACCACGCCGAGGTCATGGGTGATGAATAATACCGACATGCCATTTTCCTGCTGCAAGTCGCGTATGAGGTCGAGGATATTCGCCTGCGTCGTAACATCTAAGGCGGTGGTCGGTTCATCGGCAATCAGCAGTTGCGGCTCGCAGGCCAGGGCAATGGCAATCATGGCGCGCTGCCGCATACCGCCCGAAAGCTCAAAAGAATAGGCATCTAGGTTTTCGCTGGCTCGCGGAATGCCAACCATATCCAGCAACGATACCGCTCTCTTGCGCGCTTCTTGTTTGCTAAGCGGCAGGTGCAGCAAAATCGCTTCCATAATTTGACTGCCGATGGTATGCACCGGGCTGAGCGAGGCCATCGGCTCTTGGAAAATCATGCTAATCTCACCGCCGCGAATCTTTCGAATCGCCGTCCCTTTGGGTTTCAGCTGCGCCAAATCAATGCTTTCACCGCTTCGCTGCTGGAACAGAATCTGCCCCGCGACAATCTGGCCTGGCGGCGGCACAATGCGCAGAATGGAACGGGCAGTTACCGATTTGCCACAGCCCGATTCGCCGACGACGCACAAGGTTTTGCCCGGCTTCAAGGAAAAATTCACTCCATCAACGGCCTGGACGACGCCTTCATCGGTGAAGAAGTGCGTTTTTAGCGCCTTGACTTCCAGCAAGGCGGCCGCGGCGCTCGTGGCGGCTTTATCAAGTCTGGTATGGGTCGGCTGCATCTCTCAAACCATCGCCTAAAAAGTTCAGCGTCAAGACAGCCAGGACGACCGCCAAGCCCGGGAAGAGCAGCCAGGGCGCCGTCGCAATCGAGCGCACATTCTGCGCTTCTTGCAACAGCACGCCCCAGCTGACGACTGGCGGCCGCAGCCCAATGCCCAAGAAACTGAGGGCGGTCTCAGCCAGAATCATGCCGGGTATCGCTAGGGTAACGGAAGCAATGATGTGGCTGGTCATAGACGGCACCATGTGGCGCAGAATAATCTGCAATTCGCGCACGCCGTCCAAGCGGGCGGCGATGACAAAATCCTCCGTCTTGAGCGATAAAAACCGACCGCGCACCTCGCGGGCTAAGGCCGTCCAGCCAATCAAAGACAGCAGCACCGTAATTGCAAAATAGACGCGCAGCGGCGGCCAGGTCAGCGGAATGGCGGCCGACAAGCCCATCCATAATGGAATGGTCGGCAGGGAGCGCAGAATCTCGATAATGCGCTGGATGATATTATCGACGATGCCGCCATAATAGCCTGAGATGCCGCCCAATATGATACCTAGCAGCAAGCTCAAGCCGACGCCGACCAGACCGACCGACATAGACACCCGCGTGCCATATATGGTTCGGCTCAAGACATCGCGCCCGAGGCGGTCGCTGCCTAAGAAATATACCGGGTCGCCCAGCTGCGCCGCGCCAATCAGGTGCAAGTCCAAAGTAAATAGACCCCAGAGCGTATATGACTCGCCGCGGACAAATAAACCAACCGGATAGCTGACCGTCTCGTCGATTATATAAGTGCGTTTGTAGGATTCAGGGTCCACATGCACCTTAAAACCTTTGACATGGGGATAGAAACGCAGCCCAGCCGCCGTCTCTTGAAAAAGGTGAATCCGCTGCGGCGGGATATAAGTGTGGGCGGCGCTATAGGTATGGGCTGAATAGGGCGCAAAAAACTCGGCAAATAAAGCCACCGCGTATAAAAATAGCGTGATGAGGCCGGCGAACATAGCCAAGCGATGCTTGCGGAATTTCCACCAGACCAAACGCCATTGATTGGCGACGACAATGCGGGCTTCGGCGCGGTCAGCGCTTTTGGACCGCGACTTGAACTTCATCGAAGAAGGGGCGTCCGTCATTGCAGTTGAATCCGAGGGTCAATCCAGGCGAGCAAAATATCTGATACCAGCGTGCCAAGGATGGTAAGCACGCTGACGAGCAGGATGAGGCTGCCAGCCAGATACATATCCTGCGCTTGCAGCGAGCGATAGAGCAGCGGGCCAGTGGTCTGCAAGTTTAAGACAATCGATGTGATGGCTGAACCAGAGACCAAGGCCGGGAAGACCCAAGCCAGCGCGCTCACCAATGGATTCAAAGCCACCCGCACCGGGTATTTGAACAGCAAGCGCAGTTCCGACAGGCCGCGGGCGCGGGCGGCATCCACATAGAGCTTCGAGAGTTCATCCAGCAGATTGGCGCGCATCACGCGGATGAGCGCCGCCGTGCCAGCCGTGCCGAGAATAATGACGGGCAGCCACAAATGGCTGAGCAAGTCTAGCACTCGATTGAGCGACCAGTCGGCTTCGATGTATTCGGGCGAGAACAAGCCGCCGACGCTCTGCCCAAAATAGCGGAAAGCGATATACATCAGCACCAGCGCGAGCAGAAAATTCGGAATCGCGAGGCCAATGAAACCGATTATCGTAACGATATAATCGCCGAGGGTATATTTTTTGACGGCTGAATAAATGCCGATGGGTATGGATACGAGCCAGACAAAGGCCAAAGTGAACAAAGAAATCACCATCGTCAGGCTCAGCCGCTCCCAAATCAAATCGCTGACGGGCCGATTCCATTCAAAAGAGTCGCCAAAATCGCCGCGGGTAATGATGCCGCTAATCCACTTCCAGTACTGCACATAAATCGGGTCATCCAGCCCATAACGCTCGCGCAAGGCATCGATTTGAGCTTGGTCGACCGTCGCCTCGCTGGCGCTGCTGATGAGAGAGGCGAGGAAGTCGCCGGGCGGCAACTGAATCACCACAAAGGAAATTATCGAGACGATAAATAGCGTCGGGATAAGATAGACGATGCGCCGCGCAATGTACCAAATCAAATTTAGGCTTTCCTTGTTGGCGCTAGCAGCCTAATAGCCGGCATTTTTGTAAGCGGCGGCTTTTAGCCCATAACCCAGCTCGTCGCGGCGGGCGCGAAAGCGGGCAAGCGCGCCGGCATAGCGGGCGTCAGCGATAAAATTGATGGTTTCGGCCGGGTTCCGCGCCAGGTCAAATAGGACTTCGGGCATCTCGGGCCCATAATATTGATACTTGAGCGCATCGCGCTTTATCATCAAGTTCTCATAGCGCTCGAAATGCGTTTCGTGGCCGAGATGCGTGCCGCCATAGTGCGAGATGCTCTCGTTGTCCCAGCCGCTGCTATCGCCCTCGAGCAATGGCACTAGGCTGCGGCTATCCAGCCCATCGACTGTTGGCACAGCGGTCAGGTCGCAGAGCGTCGCAAAGAGATCGCATAGGTTGACATTCTCTTCGATGACCCGCCCGCCGCCCGCGCCGCCGGGCAAACGGATGATGAGCGGCACCTTGACGCTGCCCTCAAAAAACTTCGTCTTTTCCCAGAGCGCATGCTCGCCTAATAACTCGCCATGGTCGCTGGTATAGATGATGACCCAATCATCCAGGTCTTGGCCGACATGCTCGAGGGCTGCTAGCACTTTGCCATAGTCGGCGTCGATGCCTTCGACCATACCATAATAGGCGGCTGTCGCCCGCCGTATCTCCCGTTCGCTGACATCGAGCCCGGGCTTGACCTGCCCCAACCCCAGAAAAGGATGCTCAAAAGCGCGCTCGGCAACATAAGGTTTGACGCGATTCAGGTAATAAGTGAATCTGTCCTGGGTGGTGAGGAATGGCACATGGGGCCGCGTAAAACTCACCAGCAGCAGCAAGGGGCGTGTCGGCGTAGCGCGGTCATAAAAAGGGTCGGCAAAGAAGTTTTCTATGAAGCGCAAGGCGCCAGCCAGTGTATATTCATCGGCGCCGTTGGTGCTGGGGCCTTTGCCGATGCCCGCCCGCTTGACTTCCTTTGCCTGCGACCATTTATGCTCCGTTGGCAGGGGCAGATTGCGCAGCGCTTCGAGGTTGCGCCCTTCGATATAATCCTGCCGTATAGCCATGCTATCGCCGATGCGCCGCGTCCAGCCTTGCATCTGGTCGGTGCCAAGATGGTGCAGCTTGCCGCAGGCGACTGTCGCGTAACCATATTGGGAAAGACGGCGAGCGAAGGTCATGTGCCCGGGGGCGAGGTCTTCGCCAAAGACTTCGCAGCCACAAGTGCGCGGCAGCTGGCCGGCCGCCAGGCTCTGCCGGGCGGGGATGCAAATAGGCGCGGGCGTATAGGCATTATTGAAGACCTGGCCCCGGCGCGCCAGCCCATCAAGCACTGGCGTGCGGGCGACGGCATCGCCCTGGAAACCAGCGATGTCGGCGCGATGCTGGTCGCTCATCAAAAACAGAATGTTTGGACGTTTGCTGGCCACGATTTACTCCAGCGCAGACTAAAAGGAATTGCGGCCGCCAGGCGCAAAACCGTGCCTGGCGGCTGCAATTTTAAGCGCTGGCAATGCTACTGGCTGCCCGCTTCGATGAAGAACAGCGTTGTATCAACCGGGGCGGGCCAGGGGAATTTCCAAGAACCGACCGAGACCTCTGGCACATTGCGGAAGTAATTTTTGGCGATGCCATAGCCTGGCGTAATCGAGTTAATGCCCATCACATAAAACTGGTCTTTGGCGATAGCGAGCAGCTCGCCCATCAACTCAGCTTGCAGTTCGAGGTCGCCAGTGCCTTTAATCCGATCAAAGAGCTGCATTTGCTGCTGGACGATTGCGGGTGGCTCTTCGCCTGTTTCTGGGTCAAAGTACCATTTGGTCCACATTGGCGCATAAGCGCTCTCGACCGGGTCGGAGGGGAAATACCAGATTGGCGTGAGGAAAACATCCAGCCCGCCGGAAGCGCCCCAAATCGTCGCGTCATGTTCGCTGTTTATCTTGCGCGTTACCAGTAGCGAGCGGTCGATGATGCGAATTTCCATATCGATGCCGACCGCCTCCCAGTAACCTTGGATCAACTCAAGCACATCCGGCCAACCGCGGCCAAACAGGTCAGCCGCTTCGACGATGATGCTGATGCGTTCGCCGTCCGGGCCTAGACGGTAACCCTCCGCGTCTCGTTCCGCGTAGCCGGCCTGGTCCAGATGCGCATTAGCGAGTTCGACATCGTATGCCGTGTACTGCTTGGCGAATTCCTCATCATAAAAGGGCGAATCAGGATTCGGCGCAATCTGATACGGTTCGCCCTGACCGAGATAGACAATATCAACGATTTCCTGGCGGTTGATGGCATGCGACAGCCCGATGCGGAAGTCTTTGTTTTGGAATATCTCGCGCTTGACCGGATCCAGATGCGTCAGGTTAATCGCCAGCGCTGTCATATTTGCCCCTTCACCGATGATGCCATAGGTGTAGTAGTCGCCTTGTTCGCGGTTATCGAAGACGATTGGGCGATTCGCCGCCGAGTTGAAGTGGCGGGCCATCATATCGATATCGCCATTGAGAACCTGCAAAAGCAAGGTCTCGCTGTCTTCGAGCTGGTCAAATATCATGCGGTCGATATAAGGCAGTTGATTGCCTGCTGGGTCAGTTTTGAAGTAGTAGGGATTGCGCTCGGCAACGACGCGCCCCGTGCCGCCGCCATAAGTGCTTGTCAAGCGCCAAGCGTGCATCGTCGGCACTTCAGTCGTCTGCCAGAAGCTGGTATTGGTCCAGAAGCAAGGCTCGACGCCGCCCTTGGATTGGAAAAGCTCGACCCAATCACTGGCGCCGCTCTCCGCAATCAGCGCGTCGATGTCTTCGGCATAGTTGATATGGAAAGGCGCCAGATAGTGGCGGGGATAACTGGTTGGGGGGCAGCCCAAAATCGAAGCCAGATTTTGCAGGAACAAACCATTAGGCGTGTTAAAGGCGAACTTCACCGTATAGTCGTCAATTTTCTCGACGGTCAGCGGTTCGCCGCCAGAGACGAGCCAGGTCGGCACGGTTGGCGTCAGGTCTTCATTCATCAAGACATCTTCGTACCAGAAAGTAATATCGTCGGCGGTGAAAGGCGCGCCATCCGACCAGCGCAGATTCTCGCGCAATTCAAAAGTGAACTCGGTGGCTTCGGCATTAGCCGAGAAGTCGCCGGCGACATTGGCCATCACGCCCGACCAATCAGGCGTGAAGCGCACCAAGTTTTCGTAGGCCATCAGCCGAATCATCCAGATATGATCCAAACCGCCGACCATAGCCGAGCGCCATTCGCCCGCTTCGACCAGTTCCGCCAGCATCGGCGCTTCGCCGAAGCTGGACTGCGCGCCGGCGGCGCTAAAAATCAGAACCAGCAAAAGAAAAACACAGCAATTTTTTCATGATATTCCTCGCGTATATCCTTTCTAGTTAATCGATTGAACATATTAACATTTATACCGTTGAACTGATTTTATAGTATGATGGCGCGCGCTTGCAAATTTTGGCGGAATTGGGCTTCCTGCCACTAGGACGAAGCACGAATAATAAGCGTCGAGGGCAGGATTACCTGCTGCGTTGGCCGATTAGGCGCTTCAATCCGCTTGAGCAGCAAATCTGCCGCCTGCTGCCCCATCTGCGCCGGCGTCGCCGAAACGGTGCTCAGCGGCGGATGCCACAGCGAAGCTTCGCTCACATCATCAAAACCCACCACCGCCACATCCCGGCCTGGCTCCAAACCACAGCTGCGCAGACCTAACATCACGCCAAAAGCCACCACATCGTTATAGCAAAGTACAGCCGTCGGCGGCTCGGTGCTGCGCATGACTGTGCGCGCGGCGGTATAAGCGCCAGTGCGCGTTACTGGGCTGCTAACCATCAGCGACTCATCCAGCGCGAGGCAATGCTTTTCTAAGATGCTGATTAAGCCGCGCAAGCGGTCTTGCCGCGCCGACGATTCCTTGGGGCCGCCAATGAAGGCGATGCGCCGATGCCCGCGCTCAATCAGATGCTCGGTTGCCCGCCGCGCGCCCAGTTCGTTATCGATGCCGACATAATCAACATCGACGCCCGCTAGGTAGCGCGCAATCAGAACAGTCGGCACTTGGCGCGACAGGCGCGCGATCGTTTCGAGCGGCGTGCCTCGGGCCGGGCAGAGGATAATGCCATCGGCGCGGCACTCGCGCATCGTCGCCAAGAGCCGCTCTTGGCTGTCTATCAGGTCGGTGGCACTGCCGAGCAAAGCAATATAATTCGCTTCGAGCAGGGTATTTTGAATGCCACTGGTCAACTCCGCGTAAAAAGGATTTTTAATGTCGGTAACGATTAAGCCGACCATGAAGGATTGCTTGGTGCGCAGGCTGGCGGCGCGCCGGTCATAGACATAACCCAGCTCATCGACCGCCGCCAGCACCCGCCGCCGCGTTTCTTCAGAAATGCGCGGGTGATTGCTCAATACCAAAGAGACGGTAGACTTGGAAACGCCGACGGCATCGGCGACATCCTGCAAGGTAACGCGGCGCTTTGATAGGTCTTTCATCCGTTTCCTATTCAACCGATTAACTCAATCTTAGCTGGCTCGAGCGCGCCGGCCCCGCCAGCGGCTAACGCGCTACATTTCAATGAAATATACCACTCGCTAAAAAAGTGGATCCTGTTAAATTTGCCGATATAGCTTATCATAGCATAAAATATCTGCGCAGTGTAACTGTTAATTTGTTAAATCGATTGACTAAAAAAGAGTGTGAACAATGACCGCTCGAAAATGGACAGCCTTCCTGTTGGCCAGCGACAAAGCCCCCTGCTCGATGCCCAAGCAGTCAGCAAAGTCTCTGCAGCAGCGCTGTAGAGACGCGGATGCGGGATATGCTAATCCAAGCCATGCGCCAGGCGGACAGTCCACCCGAGCAATTTGAGCGGTTGGGTTTAACATAGTCCCCCGCCAGCCCGCAGCAGAGCGCATCTTGTCAGCTTGGGCGCGGCGCATTAGAATCGCGGCGATGATGACCTTTCTCTTGCTGCTATATGCCCTCTGCGCGCTCCTGCTCGCCCTCTACACTGCGGGGCAGGCGCTGCTGCTCTGGCGCTATTGGCGCACCCGCCACAGCCAAGCGCCACTGCCCCCGCTGACCGAGCTGCCGCCAGTCACAGTGCAGTTGCCGCTCTACAACGAATTTAATGTCGCCGGCCGCCTGATTGATGCCATCGCCGCGCTCGATTACCCGCGGGACAAGCTGCTGATTCAAGTCCTCGATGATTCGGACGATGGCACGGCACAATTGGTGGCGCGCCAGCTGGCGGCGCTGGCGCAGCGCGGTTTCCGCGCGCAGCATATCCGCCGCCGCGAACGGCTGGGTTATAAAGCCGGCGCTTTGGCCGCCGGCCTAAAACAGAGCGCGGACGAGTACATCGCTATCTTTGATGCCGATTTTCTGCCGCCGCCCGATATTCTACGGCGCATGCTGCCTTATCTGCTGGCGGACCCTGGGCTGGGCATCGTGCAATGCCGCTGGGGACATCTCAATGCCAGCGAGAACAGCTTGACGCGGGCGCAAAGGCTTAGCATCGATACGCATTTTGTGGTTGAGCAGGCGGCGCGCAACCGCAGCGGCTGGCTCATCCCCTTCAATGGCACGGGCGGCCTCTGGCGCCGCAGTTGCATCGAAGCGGCCGGCGGCTGGTCCGCCGATACCTTGACCGAAGACCTGGACCTCAGCTATCGGGCACAAATGGCCGGCTGGCGCTCGCTCTTTTTGCCCGAGCTAGAAGTGCCGGGCGAGATACCGCCGCAGCTAGCCGCCTACAAACAGCAGCAAGCCCGCTGGGCCACCGGCAATACCCAATGCCTGCGCAAGCTGGCTCAGCCTATTTTGGTTTCAAAGCTCAAAGCGATGCAAAAAATTATGGCTATCCAGCACCTCTGCCAATACCTGCCGCCGCCTTTGATGCTGCTTATGCTTTTGCTGACGCCACCGCTGCTGCTGGCGGAGGCTCTGGCGGGTCTGCCTTTAGCGCCGCTGGGTTTGCTGGCTTTGGCGCCGCCGCTAATGTACATCGCCAGCCAAGCGCAGCTCTACCCGAACTGGCTGCGCGGTTTGACGGCTTTCCCCGCTCTGCTGCTCATCGGCACCGGCCTCTCGCTGAGCAATAGCCTGGCGGTGCTGGCCGCTTTGCTAGGCCGCCAGCCCAGCTTCCGCCGCACGCCTAAATTCGCCCAAGACTGGGCGGGCAGCCAATACGCCCTGACCACGGATGCGACGCTCTTGCTGGAAATTATTTTGCTCTTTTATGCGCTCTGGGCGGCTTGGCTGGCTTGGCATTGGCAGCCCGCGCTTTGCCCCTATTTGCTGATTTATGCGCTGGCCTTCGCGACGGTGGCGGGCTGGAGCCTGCGCGAGACCTGGCAGCGGCAAGGCTGGTTGGCTTGGCTCAAACGCAACCGCTTGCCCAGCACATAGTACCCTATGTTATCGTCCCGCTTTGCGTTACCATTGCTGTCTTACAGGAATCAGCGCCGATAGAAACCACAGATGCGTTTTCACATCGACCAGAGCGACCGTTACAACTCGCCGTATCGCTGGGTCATCCTGGCGATGGTAACGCTCTCAGGCTTCATCGCTATGGGTTTCCCGACCACCGGCTTGTCGGCGCTGTTCAGCGAGATTGCCGCTTCGCTTGACCTCGACTTGATCGATATTGGCGTGATTTGGGGCGTCGGCGCGGGCATGGGCATTTTCACCTCGCTGCTAGGCGGCGCTTTCATCGATTATTTTGGCACGCGCCGCACGCTGGTCTTGCTCTGTTTGGCGACGGGCATCAGCGGCGCGCTGCGCGGTTTCGCTGTCGATTTTTGGTCGCTCTTTCTCTTCTCATTTTTCTTTGGCATGGTGCAGCCCATCTTGCCGATGAACTTCGTCAAGCTGAATCGAGAGTGGTTTGCCTCGCGTCAGTTGGGTTTTGCCGCTGGCGTGATGTCAGCCGGTTTCGCCACTGGTTTGATGCTCGGCGCGCGCTTGAGCGCCACGGTGCTGTCGCCGCTTTTGGGCGGCTGGCGCGCCGTGCTGATTTTCTTAGGTCTCTGCGCTATTGTGCTAGCCCTGCTTTGGGCCGTCGTGCATCCGCCAGTGCCGCGCCCGCGCCGCCAGCGGCTCGAGCTGCGGCAAGTCCTCGCCGACCTGCGCCGCGTCAGTCGCTTTCGTGAATTGTGGGTGATTGCACTGGCGGTCTTTGGCGTGCTGGGTTTGATGCGCGGCTTGGTCGGTTATGTGCCGACCTATCTGCGCGAGATTGGTTGGACAGCCGTCGATGCCGATAGCGCCATTACCGTCTTTTTCTTTTGCAGCCTCATCAGCGTCGTGCCTATCTCGCACCTGTCGGACAGGCTGGGCAATCGGCGTTTGGTGATGGCATTTGGCACCACGATGATGACGCTCGGCACGCTCTTGATGTTCTTCGCCGGCGACAATTTTTGGGTGGTGATGCTGGCGATGGCTCTGGCTGGCTTCTGCTTCGATAGCTTTATGGCACTCAAAGGCGCTTCCATCACCGAGGTCGAGGGATTAGAAATGGCTTTGATGGGCAGCGCGCTGGGTTTTGGCGGCGTATTGCAAAATCTCGGCGCCACCATCACGCCGCCCCTGGGCAATACGCTATCGACCATCGCTTTGAATAGGCCCTTTTTGCTCTGGGCAGGGGCCGGCATCTTTGCGACTGTCGTGCTGCTCAGCTACCGCAAGCGCAAGCCTAAGTAGAACAAAGTAAATTTGTCCTACTTCTGCGCCTCTGTGGCTAAATTCTTTTTTCTAGTCGCACTAACAAACCCAGGCTTACTTAAACGCAAAAGAGCGGCTTAGCGCCGCCCTTATAGCTCGCAATATGACGCGCCTTAGTCGCGCCCGCCAAACAGCCGCAGCAAAAAGAGGAAGAGGTTGATGAAATCGAGGTAGAGCGTCAGCGCCCCCATGATGCTGAACTTGAGCGTATTTTCCGAATCCACCGTCAGCCGCGGATCCGCCGCCATCCTGGCAATGCGCTGCGTATCCCAGGCGGTCAAACCCGTGAAAAGCAGCACGCCAAATATGCTGATGACAAAATCTATCGCCGAGCTGCCGAGAAAGAGATTGACCAAGCTGGCGATAATCAGCCCGAACAAGCCCATCATGAAGTAGCTGCTATACTTGCTCAGGTCGGTATTTGTAGTTAGCCCAACGACCGTCATCGCGCCGAAGACGCCGGCCGTGCTTAAAAAAGCCGCCGCAATCGAGCCTAGCGAAAAAGCTAGAAAGATAACGGAAAAAGTGAAGCCAGTGAGCGCGGAATAGACAAAGAAGAGCATGCCGGCTGTCGTCGCCGAAATCCGATTGATTGCCCAGCTCAAGCCGATGACGATGCCCAACTGGGCGAAAATCGCCAGCATCATCACAATTTGCGACGGGAAAAAACCGCTGCGGCTGATGCCCAGAGCCACCGCCGCCGTCACCAGCAAACCCATCGTCATCCAGCCATAGACATTGCGCATCACCGCGTTCAGCTGCACGCCTTGCAGCGGTTTCGCCTTGCGCGGCGCATCAACGACAAAGCCGTCTGGTCTCATATTCATATTTTGCCTCCCAAACCTGTCCGAGCGTTGGCAACTGCCGGCCAACAGCATTCGGCTATTATAACGAAATTGTGGCGAAAGCGATCTGCCAGCCAATGTGATTTTACATTCTTCTAATCATTCTGTCCATTTTTGCGCTGGCGCATTTTCAACCCCACCCCCGGCCCCTCCCGTCGGGCAGTGTCTACGCGCCCCAAAGCTTCGGGGAGGGCGCGCCATCAGGGCAATCGCATCAAAATCATAATCAGCAAAATTCACAAAACTAAGCCAGAAAAACTACGCAGCCACATTCTCAACCCCACCCCCGGCCCCTCCCCAAAGCTTTGGGGAGGGGAGAAAACCCCGAAAAATATGGGGGCGCTTACAGAAAAGTCCCTCCCGTCGGGCAGTATCTACGCGCCCCGAAGCTTCGGGGAGGGCGCGCCATCGTGAGGTTGGAAATTTCGCCTCACATTTTGCATAATTGACTTTAGAATTACTTAACTGCGCTGACGGGCTGAGCTGTGTAACGATTCATAGTTCGCTGGCGAGAAAATAAGAGGAAATTATGGCATTTGAACAATCGGTATGTTGGTGGTGCTATGAAGGGGCGGGCATCGCCCCGCTCGATTTGATTCAAACAGCCAAGGCAATCGGCTATACCGGGCTCGAGCTGGTGCCAGAAGACCAGTTCGCCCTAGTCCGCGACCAGGGCCTGAAAATCGCGGCGCACCGCTTGCATGCGCCGCTGGAGCAGGGCATCAGCCACTTAAAATACCACGACGACATCAAGCGGCAGGCCGACGCCAGCCTCAAACTGGCAGCGCAATGGCACATCCCCTATCTCATTGTCTTCAGCGGCAACCGCGAGGGGCTGGACGACGCCCGCGGCGCGCAAAACGCTATTCCGCTGCTCGAGCAGCTGGCGGCGGACGCCGCATCGGCTGGCGTCACGCTCATCCTGGAACTGCTCAATAGCAAGGTCAATCACCCCGATTATCAATGCGATTCGACGGCTTGGGGCGTCGAAGTTGTAGCCGCGGTCAATTCGCCGCGGGCCCGCCTGCTCTACGACATTTACCACATGCAGGTGATGGAAGGCGACATCATCCAGACCATCCGCGATAATCACCAGTGGATCGCGCATTATCATACGGCGGGCGTGCCGGGCAGAAATGAAATCGACGCCAGCCAAGAGCTTAACTACCGCGCCATCTGCCAAGCAATCGCGGCGACCGGCTTTCGTGGCTATCTGGGGCAGGAATTTATACCCAGGGGCGATTGGCAAGCTGGCTTAAAAGCGGCTTATGAGATTTGCCATATCGACTAGCGGCCATCAATAAGAGCCGCGATTAGGGATAGCGGCGCAGCAGAATCGACGGCTTTTTATATTCTTGCAGCAGGGCGATGCCGCCAAGGATAACCGCCATGCCGAGCAGCATCGTGCCGGTGATTTCTTCGCCCAAGACCAGCACGCCGCCAAGGCCCGCCACAATCGGGATGACATAGGTCGTCATCACGGCCGGCGTAGCGCCAAAGCGCCTGATGTTGTAGAAAGACAGCATCAAGCCGAGAAAAGTGCCAATCACCGCCGCATAGACCAAACCAAAGACGCCCGCCGTGTCCACCGCGCTCACATCAAAGCCGACCGTCAGCAGAGAAAAGGGCAGCATCACCAGAGCCGTGCTAAAAAGGCGGATGCTGCCCACATCCCAGGCATCATAACCACGCAAATATTTGCGGGCGTAAATAATCATAATCGAACTGAAAATCATGCCGACGCTGACCAGCAAATAGCCGGTCGGCACTGCCTGCGTCACATCGGGCAAGCCATCTTCGCCGCTGAGGGCTAGCAAAATCGCCCCGCCCAGCGCCAAGCTGACGCCAAAGACCTTGCGCCGATTCAATAGCTCATCGGGCAAAATAAAATGGGCTAGCACCACAGTCAGGGCCGGCCCAGTCGTTAAGAGCAGGGAAGAGACGCCGCTGGATTGATATTGCAAGGACGAGACCACACAGGTCATCGGCACGGCGGTGCCAAAAACGCCCAAGAGACTAGCCCGCTTCCACAGCTCTCGACTGCGTGGCAGGCGGCGGCCGCTAGCGATAGCATAGACGCCCAGAGCCATCAAGCTGGCGAGAATCATGCGGATGCCGATATAGGTGCTGGGTTCGTACTGCCCCACGCTAAAGCGCGAAGCGACTAAAGAAGAGCCAAAGAAAAAGCCGAGCAGAAGCACATAAGGCAACGCTTTGATATTCAAAAAAACATCCTGGGTTAGTTAGCGACAGCCATTAAGTGTACACCAGAAGCGCAAAACCGCGATACACAAAACGCGCTGGGCAAAAAGAATTTAGCCACAGAGGCACAGAAATAAGCCCCAGTATTATGCAGCATTTTCAACCCCAGCCCCGGCCCCTCCCGTAGGGCAGTGTCTACGCGCCCCGAAGCTTCGGGGAGGGGAGTCTAAGCGACAAAAACCGGTACTTAGACACTGGCCGCCGGTCGCATAAACACTGCTCTATGGGAAGGACTTTTCTGCAAGCACCCCATAGTTTTCGGGGGTTTTCTCCCCTCCCCAAAGCATTGGGGAGGGGCCGGGGGTGGGCTTGAAACGAAGGTATAAAATTTGCAAAATTTAGTTTGTCCTACTGAGGCACAGAGAAAAAGTTATATCGTATTTATTTTATTTTTCCTGCTTCTGTGACGAATTTCTTCTTATACGCAAGCCAATGAAACGCTTGTATCTGTGAAAATCACCACGCCAGCATTTTTGTATAAATCGGGTTAATGATGTACATTAAAGCTAGAATCGCTTGTCAAATGCGGGAAAGGAGGTGTATAGGCGTATCAGCGCAGTTTTCTAGCAAGTAGAGATAAGCTCAATAAATGGAGTAGCAAATGAACAAGAAAATTGGCAATTTCTCGCGGCGTGATTTCCTCAAGGCGGTGGGCGCTTTGTCGGCGGGTCTGGCGGCGAATCCCCTGCTGTCCAACAACATTCGCACGCTGGCGCAAGATGTGGCGAGCCAGCCAGCCATCACCATCCTCATCAATGACTCGCCCTGGTTCCCCGGCTTCGCCGCGATGGTAGAGCTGTATAGCGAGACCACCGGCAACGAGGTCAACCTCGATGTAACGCCCTTCCCCGGCATGCTGGACAAGACGCGCAACGCGACGCAAGCCGCCGAGAGCGAATATGACGCCGTCGCCATCACCGAACAGAACATCCCCTTCTTCTATGATTCAGGTTTGTTAAAGCCCATACTGGACATCGACCCCGATTATGTGCTGGATGACAACATCATCAGTTATGGACACGCCGCCCGCTGGGACGGCGATTTGGGCGTGAACGGGCCAAACGGCGTCCTGCTGGGCGTGCCTATCAATGGCAATATCCAACTCTATTACTACCGCCGCGATCTCTTTGAAGGCGCTGGCATCGAGCCACCAAAGACCTTTGACGAGATGGAAGCCATCGCCGAGCAGCTGGGCAACCCGCCGCGCATGTTTGGCAACGCCAACCGCGCCAACCCCATCTGGTGGGAATTCGGCGCTTATGTCGATTCTTATGGCGCGGAATATGTGCGCCTAGAAGACGATGGCTCTTGGTCGGTCGGCTTTGAGCGGCCCGAAGGTTTGGAAGCGGTCAAGCGCTGGCTGAAGCTGGGGCGGACCTGGGCGCCGCAAAATTACGCCGACCTCGGGCAAGGCGATTTGCTGGCTTTGATGGCCAGCGGCCGCTTGGCGCAGGTACACATGGTGGGCGCGGCCGCGCCCAATTATGACGACCCTGAGCAATCCATCGTCGGCGGCAATATGGGCGCGACCGTGGTGCCAGGCGTAACTGCCGACGCCCGTTCGCCGCGCACCGGCATGTGGGTCATGTCGCATCCGGATAACTTGCCGGCCGAGCGCGCTGCCGCCGGGCTGGAATTCGTCAAGTGGCTGACGACCAAAGACAATCAGGTCGCCTACGCCAAAGCCGGCGCCATCCCCGTGCGCCAAGACACCTACGAAGAACTGGCGATGGATGAGGTCGTCGGCTGGTGGACGAGCGCCTTTGCCGAAAGCACGCCTTTCCTCAAGCCAGAGACGCGCTTGCCAGAAACGCCGCTCATCCGCGACAGCGTTACCACGCGCATGGCTCAGGCTTATGTCGACGAGATTTCGGCGGAAGAAGCGGTCGAATTGATGGCTTCAGAGATCCGCACCGTCATGGAAGACGCTGGTTATACCGTCTCCTAGCGCGGCAAAAGAATCCGCTGGCGGGGACTCGGCTGCTGGCGTGGCCGAGTCCCCCCAGCCCGCGCGCTCCTGACTTGACAGTTTGACGGAGTTGATATGGCGCAAATCGCCTTAGAAAAATCAAAAAAGCGAACAGGCTTCGGCGCAATGCTCTTTGGCACGGGTAGCTTCAAGTATTGGGCGGTGGCGCCGCTGCTGATTATCTTGATTATCTTCACCGCTTTGCCGATTTTGCAGCTTTTGCAGATGAGCGTATCCGAGCTGGAATTCGTCGAAGGCGAGCTGGTCTCGGAATTCATTGGCTTGGGCCAGCTAGACAATCTGGCGAAAGACCCTATTGTCGGCATCGCCATCAAGAACACGTTGGTCTTTGTCGTCGCGGTTGTCATTATCGAGACAATCACCGGCTTCACGCTGGCTGTCGCGATCAGCCGCACCAAGACGCTCTCGATTCTCTATCGCAGCGTCGTCATCATCCCGCTCCTAATCCCGCCAGTGGCCATCGGCACGATGTGGTCTTTGATGTACGACTTCAATTATGGGCTTTTCACCACCATTTTAATCAGTCTCGGCGTTACAAATCCGCCCCTTTGGACGGCCGACCCAGACCTGGCGCTCATATCCGTCATCATCGTGGATGTCTGGCATTGGACGAGTTTTATGTTCTTGATTATGCTGGCGGGCATCGAGTCGATTCCGCCTTCGCTGCTGGAAGCGGCCCGCGTTGATGGCGCCAACGAATTGCGCACTATCCGCCATGTCATCTTGCCGATGATGCTGCCAACCATCCTGGTGGCGATGCTCTTGCGCACCATCCTCGCTTTTAAGGTCTTCGACCAAATCTTCGTTTTGACCGCTGGCGGGCCCGGCACGGCGACGCAGGTTATCAGCATGCACATTTATAAAGTCTTCAGCGAGCAATTCCGCCTGGGCTATGCCGCCTTCCTGTCACTGATGGTGGCGGCCTTTATGACTGTCTTTGTCGCCTTTTATCTGTGGGCGAGCCGCGTGGTACGGGGGCGCTTGGGATGAGAGAAAAAACGCTATCAAAAGCGACGCTCAACCTCTCGCTGCTCATTGTGGTCTTCATAATCCTCTTCCCCGTTTTTTACATCGTGCAGACCTCGCTAAAAAGCACAGCCGATATCTATAGCGGCACCTTCTTCTTCACGGCGCGGACGGCCAACTACGAAGAGATTTTCACCGGCAGCCGCAGCAATTTTGCCGACCTGACGCGCAACAGTCTCATCGTCTCTTCTTGCGTCGCCCTCATCTGCGGCATCATTGGCTCGCTGGCGGCTTATTCCGTCACGCGCTTGAATTGGCCCCGCTGGGTCGGCGGCGGGATTTTGGTTTGGCTGCTCTTCATCAATATGATGCCGCCCATCGTCTTTGTTACGCCCTACTATTTGTGGGCGCGGGCGGCCGGCATTTACGACAGTCCGGCCGCGGTCATCATGGCCCATGTCGTGCTGAATATGCCGCTGGCGGTGATTATGATGATGAACTTCTTCGCCGAAGTGCCAAAAGAGCTAGAAGAAGCGGCGGTCATCGATGGCTGCTCGCAGTGGCAGGCTTTTCGCCTGGTGATTTTGCCCATCGTGCGGCCGGGGCTGGCGGCGATGGCGGTGCTGGTCTTCGTCTTCAGCTGGAAGGAATTTCTCTTTGCGCTTTCGCTGACGACCACCGCCGCGGGCCGCACCATACCGGTCGGCATCGCCAACTTCGTGCAAGAGTTCAACATCCGCTATGGCGAGATGGCGGCTGGCTCTTTTGTGGCGATGATACCGGCGCTGATTCTGGTCTTGCTGGCGCAGCGCCACATCATCAAGGGTTTAACTGTCGGCGCGGTCAAAGGTTAGTTGAGACCGGGGTTTAGCCACAGAGGCACAGAAGTAAGTCCAAGATAATTATGCACCATTTTCAACCCCACCCCCAGCCCCTCCCCGAAGCTTCGGGGAGGGGAGTCTAAGTGACGAAAACTGGTCGCTAGACACTGGCCGCCGGTCGCATAAACACTGCCCTACGGGAGGGGCCGGGGGTGGGGTTGATAACGAACACAGAGAAATTTGACCGCTGTATGCGGCCTGCTAGGAGGGCGCGATGAAAGCCATTCTGCTAATGTTTGATACGCTGAATCGGCGTATGCTGCCGCCCTATGGCAATGACTGGGTGCATGCGCCCAACTTCCAGCGCCTCGCCCAGCGCAGCGCCACCTTCGACCGCTGCTATGTCGGCAGCATGCCTTGCATGCCGGCGCGGCGCGAGCTGCACACCGGGCGCTACAATTTTTTGCACCGCAGTTGGACGCCGCTAGAACCATTTGACGATTCTATGCCCGAACTGCTCAAAAATAACGGTATCTACAGCCACCTGGTAACCGACCATCAGCATTATTGGGAAGATGGCGGCGCGACCTATCACAATCGCTACAACAGCTATGAATTTGTGCGCGGGCAGGAAGGCGATTTGTGGAAAGGGCATGTCGAGCCTAAGATAGACATCCCGCCCAATACGCGAGCGGATAACGACCCTAACGCGGTGGACCGCGGCTGGGTGCAAGATTGGATCAACCGCAGCTATATGCCCCAGCCAGAAGACCAGCCACAAGCCCAGACCTTTAGCTTAGGTCTGCAATTCATCCGCGACAATCAGGCGGCCGATAACTGGTTTTTGCAAATCGAAACCTTTGACCCGCACGAGCCTTTCTTCAGCCAGGCTGAATTCAAGAATCTCTATCCCAAAATCTTCGACGAGCCGCCGCCCGATTTGCCCGCCGATTGGCCCAGCTATAAACCGCTGACCGAATCGCCCGAATATGTGCAGTACATGCGCTATCAATATACGGCGCTGCTGAGCATGTGCGACCGGTATTTGGGCCGCCTGCTGGACGCCATGGACGAATACGGGCTTTGGGACGATACCATGCTCATCGTCTGCACCGACCATGGCTTTCTCTTGGGCGAGCATGACTGGTGGGCGAAGAACAAACAGCCCTGGTATCAAGAATTGGCGCATACACCGCTTTTTATCTGGGACCCGCGCAGCCGCGTCGCTGGCGAACGGCGCGCCAGCCTGACGCAGATGATCGACCTGCCGGCGACCTTGCTCGAGTATTTTGGCTTGGACCGCCCGCCCGCCATGCAAGGGCAGCCGCTGCGGCAAGCAATCGCGGCGGATGCGCCAGGCGGCGCTCTTTGGCATCCACGGCGGGCATGTCAATTGCACCGATGGCAAGTATGTCTATATGCGCGCGCCGGCTAATCCCGCCAATGCGCCACTCTATGAATATACGTTGATGCCGCAGCATATCCGGGGCCCTTTTTCGGTTGAGGAGCTGCAAGATATTCAGCTCGCCGAGCCTTTTAGCTTCACCAAAGGCTGCCGCACAATGAAGATAGCCGGCCGCGCTTGGGTCGATGCCCATGCTTATGGCACTTTGCTCTTTGATGTGGAAGCGGATCCAGGGCAAAAACAGCCGCTAAACGACCCGGCGCTGGAGAATATGATGATCCAACACCTGCTGCGCTTGATGCGGGAGAATGACAGCCCGCCCGAACAATTTGAGCGTTTGGGTTTGCTGGAGTATCTTTAAGTCGCAACTGTTCGCCGAAGCAAAGGCAAATAGCGATGCCCCGAAAACCGATCCTTTTTGCGCTGCTCGCCTTGATTTTGGCGCTGGCGGCATTTTGTGTCTTGCGCGAAGCGGGCATCATCCCCCAAGAAAGACCGCGCCGTGACGGTATCGGCGGCGTCTTGGACGATATCAATTATGGCTTTCAAGATTGGAGCAATGACCTCGGCCAGCGGCTGGGCGATGTGGGGGCGGGCATTGGCAACTGGTGGGGCGACCTTGGCATGCGCTTCAACATTCTCGGCGAAAGCCTCGCCGCGCCGTTTAGAGGAGTGTTCGGCGGCGTTCAAATCGTTCTTGATGTTATTGGCAACCTGCATATTATGCTGCCGGCGGTCTTGATATTCTTAGGCGCATTCTTCCTCGACGGGCCGAAGACAAAAGCGACGATCTTTTTTGGCTTAGCCGCTTGGATTTTGAGCGGTTTCATCTTCGGTATTGTGAATGGCGTGGTTATCGGCACAATCGTTTTGCTTATTGGCGAGCTTGTCACGCGCGGCAAACTTGACAATGCGGCCGAGCGCGTCAAGTCCGAGATAAATCGCATCAAAAGCCTTTTTCACCCTAATGCGCAAGAATCAAGCCCGAAAGACGCCGAAACTTGGGAGAATTGAGAAGACCGCTTGGCGCTTGAAGAAAAGTCCCCCCGTAGGTTAGTGTCTACGCGCGCCAAGCCTCGGGGCAGAATCGCCAATCGTGGGTTTGGTCTACTTCAATTTGATGCGATTGCCCAGGGGCTTAGCCGCGCTTACAAGCGGCGGCGGGGCGCGGCATACTCCGCCGGCGTTTCTAACTCGTCTAACCAGCGGACGAATTTGGCGTGAATTTCGGCGCAGACCTCCGGCCGCTCCGCCGCCAGATTCCGCTGATGCCCATAATCATTGACCGCGTCGTAAAGCTCGACGCGCTCGCCCTCTACGCTATAGAGAAAATCCCATTCGCCATCGCGGATTGTGCTGGGCGAAACCTCGACCACGACGCGCTCGCTATCGTCGACGATGAGCGTTGTATTGCCGGCCACATCCGCCAGCGATTGCGAAGTTACGACGATGTCATGCAGCTGCTCGACTTCGCCGCGGGCTAAAGGCAATAGCGATTTCGCTTGCACCCGACCCGGTATCTCGATGCCAGCCAGCTCCAGCATAGTCGGCATCATATCAGGAATGCTCACCAAACCTGAAACCCGTTGCGGGTCGCAGCCGGGTATGCGCAGAAACAGCGGCACATGCGTGAGTTCGTTATGCGACGGACACCAATAAGAAATCGCGCCTTGCTTAAAGCGCGCCATCGCTTCCATCACCGGGATAGTATTATCGGGCCAGCGGAAACGGCGCTTGCCAAAAATGCCAAATTCGCCGAAATAAAAACCATGGTCAGAGACAAACAGAATAGCCGTATCGTCATAGATGCCGAGCGATTTTAAGCGCTCGATGAGCATGCCAAACCAGCGATCGACCATCGTGATTTCGCCCATATAGGTCGCTTTGCCAATCTCCAGGTCGCGGGCGCTATAACCCGCGTCTTGCCAATCCCAATAAGCCGGGTAGACCTGCTCGCCTTGATACTCAGGCAGATAGGGTTTGACATAATGCGCCGGCGGGTCCCAAGGCTCGTGCGGGTCCCAGGCATCGATGTAGAGGAAAAAGCGCTCATCATAGTGCCGCTCGAGCCAGCTCATAGCCGCGCCGAAGGTCTGGGGCGCGAAGCGGTCGTCTTCGCAGGTCCATTGGCTGGTTACATCGGGCCGGCCGGCGGCTTCGCGCTGGCCGCGGATCCAGATGAAGTCGTCGAAGCCGCGGTCATAACCATAACCGTTGCGAATCAAAAACGGCGTATCGCCAATGCCCATCGTCGTATAGCCGGCTTTGGTCATCAGGTCGGCGAGCGTGATTTCGTCTAGCGGCAGCGGCCCCCAAGTCAAATAGGTGAAGGTGAAGCGGCCGGTGGCAATATCGGCGCGGGTGGGTATGGTAGGGAAAGAGGCGGCGTGGCAATCCTCGAAGACGATAGCTTCTTCGGCAAAGCGCGTCAGATTGGGCGCGATAACCTGTTGATTGCCATAAGTGGGCAGATAATCCCGCCGCAGCGTATCGGTTACGACACAGATGATGTTCATTATGTTTTGATTTCCTTTGTTAGCCTTAACCCTTGACCGCGCCCGACGCCAGGCCGCGAATCAGGTATTTTTGGAAGAAGATAATCACGAAGAGAATCGGCAGCGTAATCGACACCGAGCCAGCCGCCGCCAAAGTAACATGGCCTGGATCTTCGCCGCCGGTGAATTGCGCGATGCCGACGGGCAAGGTCCAGTTCGTCTGCGTCAAGATGCGCGCCAGCAGAAAATCATTGTAAGCCAGCAGCAGGGTGAACAAGCCAGTGGTGATGATGCCGGGCCACATAATCGGCACTATGACCGAAATGAAAGAGCGCAAACGCCCAGCGCCATCAATCATCGCCGCTTCTTCAATCTCGCGCGGGATTTCCATAAAAAAGCTGCGCAGCATCCAAATCGTGAAAGGCTGATTGACCGCCACCAGGCAGAGTATCAACAGGATATGCGTGTCGTATAAACCAGAGAGCTGCCCCAAATAGTAGAAAGGCAGCACCAAAGCCAAGCTCGGCAGCGAGCGGAAGGCTAGCGCAATCACCAGAATGTAGACCGAGATGATATGCCGATAGCGGGCTAGACCATAACCCGCCAGCGCGCCGATGCTCAGCGAGACGGCTAAGGTGCCGAGGGTGACGATGACGCTGTTAATCAGATAATCGTAGAATTCGGCGGTGTTGACGATGCGTGGCAAGCCCAGCAGGATAATGACGCCGGCCGCGATGATGCCTAAATAAATCAGCGAATTGGGCGCGGGAATGCGATTGGCCGACAAGCCGACAGCCACCAAAGCGAAGATGAGCAGGACCAGCGCCAAGCCATAGGGCGCAAAATCTTCCGGCGGCGTATTCAGCCAGAGCTCAGCATAATGCTCGCCGGTCGGGTTGAAGCTGAAACGGGGGATGCGCGAGTTGGCGTCTTTTGGCACTTTGACCGAGTTCAAAATCGTCCAGCCGAAGGGCAACACATTATAAATCGTGAACAGGATAAGCACGGCGTAGATGAGCGCGCGCGCAAGTGGGCTTTTTGTCTGTGTCATCAGCTTTCCTCTAACTGCTCACGATAGGTCATAACCAGGAAGGGGATAAGCACGACAAAAATGCCAATGACAGTCAAGACGCTCATAGCGTTGGCTTTGCCCAGCCGGCCAAAACTGAGCGCGACCTGAAAATTGTAATACATGATCGTCTCGGCATCGAAAATAGGATTCTGCTGCGTCAGCACAAAGACGCTATCAAAGACGCGATAGGCATCCATGATTGAGATGAGGGCGATGAAGATAAAGAGCGAGCGCAAGTGCGGGATGCCGATATGCCAAAGCTGCCGCAGCCAAGTCGCGCCATCGACGCGGGCTGCCTCTAAAGATTCTTGCGGCAGCGTCTGCAAACCAGCGAATAGCACAATCATAGCGAAAGGCGTCGCCGTCCAGATATTGTGGAAGATGATGAGCAGCGGCACAGTGGTGCTGTTCATAAAAAGGCGGTAATCCAAGACCGTCTGCATCCAGTACCAGTACAGGCCGCCGCGATCGAACATATCGCGGAAGATGAGCGTGCCGACCACTGGCGTCATCACAAAAGGCACCAGCGCCGCCGCGATGAAAAGACCGCGAAAGCGCTTGATTTGATCTAGCAGCAAGGCGAATATCAGGCCAATGACGATGCGCGTTGGCACCGTCGCGACGATGAATATCAGCGTGAATTCCAGCGAATCCCAGAATTCGCGGTCATTCAAAACTTCTTGATAATTCTGCAAGCCGACCCAGAGCGGCGCGTCCAGGTTGCGGAAGGTGATGAAATGCAAACCCAGCACAATCGACGCCAGCAAGGGCAGAGTCATCAGCGCGACCATAATGAAAACGCTGGGCCCGACAAAAAAAGCGAAAGTCTTTCTATTCATAAGCTATTCTTTCATAAGTCCCCCGGCCCCTCCCGTAGGGCAGTGTCTACGCGCCCCGAAGCTTTGGGGAGGGGCGAAAAACCCCGAAAATTATGGGTGCGCTTGCAGAATAGTCTCTCCTATCGGGCAATGCGTACAGGCCCCCAGGCTAGACTCCCCTCCCCGAAGCTTCGGGGAGGGGCCGGGGGTGGGGTTGAAGCGAAGGCAAAAAGTTGCACAATTTAATCTGTTCTACCTCTGCCCCTTGTAGAAGGGGCAGAGGCAGAGGATAGTGAAACAAGAAGCAGCGCGCTTAGCCTTCCATAAAGCCTTGCGCCGTCGCTTCGGCTGTGTAGGCATCGGCCGCCGCATCCAGCAATTCCGCCGCCGACATCTCGCCCATCATAATCTGGGGCAGCCATTGGTCCCAAACTGGATTCAGCACCGCGCCAATCGCCGGCACTGGATCTCCCTCGACGCCGCCAAGGATGGTATCAAAGACAGCGGTCAGATAACGCGCTTCGGCTTCCGCCGCCACCGCGCTACGGCTGATGACGCCTACTTCGGAACCACGAACCTGGCTCTCCACATCCATCGCTTCCAAGATGACCTGGAAGACTAGGTCGGGGTCGTCATCGATATTGGCGGGGATGCCCAGCCCAGCGCCTGTGCCACCGGTCGCGCCATAAAGCCCGTCAGCCATCGCTTTGGGCGCGGGCGCGAACTCGATGCCGCCGACATAATCGGAGAAATCAGGATCGTCCATCGCGGCGGCGCGGCTAGCCCAGGTGAAAGCCATCGCCAGCTCGCCGGTGGCGATGCCGATTTGACTGTCGTCGATGCTATAGGTCAAACCTTCTTCGCCCATGCAAGCGTCGGCAATCTCGACCAGTTTCTCCAGCGCCATCACCCCTTCTTCGCTATTGAAAGCGGGGCTATTGTCTTCGTTGAGCGGATGCCCGCCAAAGGCTAGCAACATATCGCCAAACTCAATGCGCCAAGCCCAGCCAGCGTGCAGCTGCGTGGTGAAAGGAATGACGATGCTGTCTTCTGCCTGCAAGACTTCGCAAGCGGCGATGACATCATCCCAGGTCTCTGGCACCTCAATCATGTGTTTCTCGAGCAAGTCGGGACGATAGAAGAGATGGCGCGTGTTTAGCTCCATTGGCAAGGCATAGATATTGTCATCGACTGACATATCACTCAAGCCAGAGATATCGGAGATATCGTACTGCTCTTCATATTTCTCAATCAGGTCATTGAGCGGCATCATCCAGCCTTCATTGACATAAGATTTCACATCGCCTTGCGTCACCATAATGATGTCGTAGGGCGAAGTGCCGCCAGCGCCCAATGCCAGGCGCAACTGGTCGTGCGCAGAGCCGGAATCGAGCAACTGCGTGCTGACCTCGATGTTATCGACGGCATTGCAGGCTTCAAGCTCTTCGGCGTAAAAATCGATAATGGGATAGGTCCAGCCAATCATATTGACGGACGCGGCGCTCTCTGGCGCTTCAAGCATGCAGCCGCCCATATCTTGCGCGGCGCTAGGCAGCGCCAGCGCCAGCAGAGCGAGTAAAAAAATGATCCTTTTCATCGGTATATCCTCATGTTTTTTGCGTTATGAACAAAGCGCACTGCTAAAATAGCAATACATTACGATAGTGTAACATAAGGAACATATAACTCCAATAAGAGATAAGTAAATCCAAAATATCTCACTAACAGGCAGCCCCGCCCACACCCACAACGCTCTTAACGGTCGCCGCCTAATCGAGTATGCTAAGCCACCCATAGCAAGGCAGGCTGAAGAGCAAAAAAACGAGGCAAAGGCATGCTGAAACTGGAGCAACTAGAAAAAGACCAACGCATCAACGGGCTGGTGCCCGGCCAAACAGTGCAGCTCATCGCGGTCAAGCGCAGCGGACAAAGCGCGGTCCAAGTCGCTTACCGCCTGGCGAATGGCGAAACGCGGGAGGTGCTGCTCTACCGCCACAACGAAAACAGGCTCAGCCTGCCAGCCGCCCAGCCGCTTTGGCCCTTCGATGGCGACGGCCAGAAACTGCGCCTGGTCTCTGAGGCTTACCGCATTCGACTCGGGCATCTTTTTGACCCGCGCCTGGCTGTGCATACCTCGCTCATCGACCCGCTGCCGCATCAGATTATGGCGGTCTACGAGGAGATGCTGCCGCGGCAGCCGCTGCGTTTCTTGCTGGCGGATGACCCCGGCGCCGGCAAGACCATCATGGCCGGCTTGCTCATCCGCGAGTTGATTGCCCGCGGCGATGTGCGGCGCTGCTTGATTTGCGCGCCCGGCAACTTGACCGAACAATGGCAAGATGAACTCAGCAGCAAATTTCATCTCGGCTTCACGATTTTCAGCCATGATTTGCTCGAGGCGTCACGCAGCGGCAACCCCTTCGCCGAGCAGAACCAACTCATCATTCGTTTGGATCAAATCAGCCGCAACGCCGAGCTGCAAAACAGGCTGAAACAGACCGACTGGGACCTGATTGTCTGTGATGAAGCGCACAAGATGTCCGCCACTTATTTTGGCAATGACCTGCGCAAGACAAAACGCTATCAATTAGGCGAGTTGCTGGGCGGCTTGACGCGGCACCTGCTGCTGATGACCGCGACGCCGCATAATGGCAAAGAAGAAGATTTTGAGCTTTTTATGAAGCTGCTGGATGCCGACCGCTTCGAAGGCCGGGCCGGCGAAAAAGAACGGCGCGGCGATGTCAGCGATATGATGCGACGCATGGTCAAAGAGCGCCTGCTCACCTTTGAAGGCAAGCGCCTCTTCCCCGAACGCCGCGCCCGAACAGTCAACTACGATTTATCGCCGGCGGAAAAAGACCTCTACGAAAGCGTCACAGAGTATGTCTGCAACGAGTTCAACAAAGCCGAAAAGCTGGAACATGGCGGGCAGCGCAGCGCCATCGGCTTCGCTTTGACGCTCTTGCAGCGGCGTTTAGCCTCGTCGCCCGCGGCGATCTATCACTCGCTGCGGCGGCGACGCGAACGGCTGGAGGCGGAACTCAAAGAAGCGCAAGCCGCCAGCGACCGCCAACTGCTGCAAAAAGTCCCGGTCTATAGCGCCGATTATTTAGACCAATTGGACGACGCGCCGGCCAGCGAAGCGGCTAAGGTGGTGGCGGATCTCGATGGGCTGAGCGCCGCCCGCAGCCCCGCCGAGCTGGCCAGCGAGCTAAATAGTCTGCGCGTCCTCGAAGCGCAGGCGCAGCGCATCCGCCGCCGCCGCACCGACCGCAAATGGAACCAGTTGCTCGAACTGCTGCAAGATAGTCCCGAATTAAAAAACGCCGCTGGCCGGCGCCGCAAGCTGATTATCTTCACCGAACACCGAGATACACTGAATTATTTGACCGAGCGGCTGAGCGCGGCGCTGGGCCGGCCAGACGCCATCGTCGCCATCTATGGCGGTCTGCCCCGCAAGCAGCGCCGCGCCATCGAAGAGCGCTTCCGCCACGATAGCGATGTGGAAATCTTGGTGGCCACCGATGCCGCCGGCGAAGGCATCAATTTGCAGAACGCACATCTGATGGTCAATTATGACCTGCCCTGGAATCCCAATCGGCTGGAGCAGCGCTTCGGGCGCATCCACCGCATCGGGCAAACAGAAGTCTGCCACATGTGGAATCTGGTCGCGGCCGAAACGCGCGAAGGCGCGGTCTATCAGCGGCTGTTGGAGAAACTAGCGACCGCCCACGATACACTGAATGGGCAGGTCTTTGATGTGCTGGGGCAGCTTTTCAGCGAGACGCCGCTGCGCCAGCTGCTGATGGAAGCGGTGCGCTATGGCGACGACCCGACCGTGCGCGCCCAGCTCAGCCTAAAGATTGAGAACGCCACCGACCAAAAGAATGTGCAAAAAATTGTGCGGGATGACCTGCTAATCCAGGGCGTTATGGATACCAGCCTGGTCGAAGACATCCGCGCCGAGATGGAACGGGCGCATGCCCGCCGCTTGCAGCCACATTTCATCAAAGCTTTCTTTGCCGAAGCCTTCCAAGCGCTGGGCGGCAGCCTGCACCCGCGCGAGGGCGGCCGCTTTATTATCAACAATGTGCCAGCTAGCCTGCGCCAGCATGCCGCCGCCAGCGGCAGCGGACCCATTGCCCGCAAGTATAGCCGCATCTGCTTCGACAAAAGCCAAATCCACCACCCGAACAAACCCGATGCCGCTTTTGTCTGCCCGGGACATCCTCTGCTGGATGCCGCCATCGACTTGACTCTGACGCGGGGCGGCGCTGTGCTTAAACAAGGCGCCGTCTTGATTGACCCGGCCGACCTCAACACGCGGCCGCGGGCGCTTTTTTATCTCGAAGGCAAGATTCATGACGCTTTGCCCCGGCGCGCCGCCGAGCGCAGCGTCATCTCTCGCGAGCTGCATTTTGTCGAGATTGATAGCGCGGGCGAGCTGCGCGAAGCCGGTCCCGCGCCTTATCTCGATTATCGCCCGCCCGATGCGGAAGAGTGGCAGCGCTGCCAAGCCTGGCTCGCAGCCGACTGGCTGAAAGGCGAGCGCTTAGAAAACCTGGCTAAAGATTATGCCATCGAGCATCTGATACCGCGCCACTTAGAGCGGGTCAGCGGGCCCCGCCAAGGATTAATCAATAAGACCGAAGCCGCTGTCAAAAAGCGCTTGACGCAGGCAATCAATTATTGGGACCAGCGCGCCATCCAACTGCGCGTACAAGAAGAAGCCGGCAAATTCCACGCCCAGCTCAATAGCCGCAATGCGCGGCAGCGGGCGGCGGACTTAGCCGAGCGCTTGCAGCAGCGCCTGGAAAATTTGGCGCTGGAACGGCAAATCAGCGCCGCGCCGCCGGCTATCGTGGGTGGCGCTTTGATAATCCCGCTGGGGCTGCTGAGCGCCAAGCCGGGCGACAAAGCGCTCGATACCCGCCCGAGCGAGCTTAGCGCCATGCAAGCGGTCATGGCGGCCGAAATCGCGCTCGGCAACCAGCCAAAAGACATTAGCCGGGAAAGGCGCGGCTACGACATCGAAAGCTACTCGGCGAGCGACAATGAATGGCGCTTCATCGAGGTCAAAGGGCGGCGCAAAGGCGCGCCCGATATCACGCTGACGCGCAATGAGCTGCTCTGCGCGCTCAACAAACCTGAGCAGTTCATTTTAGCCATCGTCGAAATCGAGGGCGATGAGGCGGCAGCACCGCGCTATGTGCGAGGTTTTCCCTTTCAGGCGCCGGCGAATTATGTAACCAGCCTCAATGTGAAGCTCAGCGAATTGTTAGCTGATAGCACTGCGCCGCGCTAGGCATTGCGACTGCGTCTCACTTTTCACCCCCACCCCCAGCCTAGCCAACCCCACCCCCGACCCCTCCCCAAAGCTTTGGGGAGGGGAGAAAAACCCCGAAAATTATGGGAGTTTGAGGGAAAGTCCCTCCTATCGGGCAGTATCTACACGACCGTAGGGCAGTGTCTACGCGCCCCAAAGCTTTGGGCAGGAGACAGGGCAATCACATCAAAATTTTCAACCCCACCCCCGGCCCCTCCCCAAAGCTTTGGGGAGGGGAGAAAAACCCCGAAAACTATGGGGAGTTTGAGGGAAAGTCCCTCCTATCGGGCAGTATCTACACGACCGTAGGGCAGTGTCTACGCGCCCCAAAGCTTTGGGGACGAGACAGGGCAATCGCATCAAAATTTTCAACCCCACCCCCAGCCCCTCCCCAAAGCTTTGGGGAGGGGAGAAAAACCCCGAAAATTATGGGAGTTTGAAAGAAAGTTCCTCCCATCGGGTAGTATCTACACGACCGTAGGGCAGTGTCTACAGTCCCTCAGTTTTTGCGCTTAGACTCCCCTCCCCGAAGCTTCGGGGAGGGGCCGGGGGTGGGGTTGAAAACCCCGCATAACTAACTTGGACTTACTTCTGTGGCTAAGTTCCTGATTCTAGCCACCAAGCCCCACAACCCATCCCCAGCCAAACCCCCAATTTTTAGGGGCTTTGAGGTCACTTAAGCTATGGTAATATTTAAGCTTACCGCCCGCTTAAACTAGAGAAAAAACCTATGCAAAGGGCTAAAAAACTCATCGAAGTCGCTTTACCCCTAGACGCCATCAACGCCGCCAGCGCCCGCGAAAAATCCATCCGCCATGGCCACCCGTCTACCCTGCATCTCTGGTGGTCGCGCAAGCCCCTCGCCACCACCCGCGCCGTCATCTTCAGCTCCCTCGTCGACGACCCAGACGACGACAATGCCAGCCGCGAATTCGCCGCCGCTTGCGCCGACCTACCGGCCGGCGCCAATGCGCAGGCTTATGGCGATAGCGCCCGCATGCGCCTCTTCGACTTCATCGAGCGCCTGGTCAAATGGGAGAATACGACCGATGCCGAGACGCTGAATACCGCCCGCCGCCTCATCCGCCTGGCGACAGGCGATAATCCGCCGCCCCTGCTCGACCCTTTCGCGGGCGGCGGCAGCATCCCGCTGGAAGCCCAGCGCCTCGGCCTCGAAGCCCATGCCAGCGACCTCAACCCGGTGGCGGTGATGATAAACAAAGCCATGATTGAGATTCCGCCGATATGTCGCCGATATGTCGCCGATAAATCCCAAGGATAGCCAGCAGCTGGGCGGCTGGCGGGGCGCGGCCGGTTTAGCCGCCGATGTGCGCTATTATGGCGAGTGGATGCGCGAGCGGGCTTTTGAGCGCATTGGGCATTTGTATCCCAAGCACAATGGCGAAACGGTCATCGCCTGGCTCTGGGCGCGCACGGTCATCAGCCCCAATCCGGCCGTGAATGCGCCGGTGCCGCTGGTTACATCTTTTGCGCTGAGCAAGAAAAAGGGCCGCGAATGCTGGGCGCAGCCGATAATCGAGGGCAAGACGGTGCGCTTTGAGGTGCGGGAGGGCCGGCCGCCAAAGGATAATGATGGCACTATCGGCAAGCGCAAATTTGGCGGCGCGCGCTGCATCATCAGCGGCGAGCCAATGTCTTTCGCCTATATCCGCGCTGAGGGGCAGGCCGGGCGTTTAGGCTCAATGCCGATGGCGATTGTTACGCAGGGCAAGCGCAGGCGCAATTATCACAATTTTGACGCTGAGCATGTAAAAATTGTGCAGAGTGCAAAACCTGCCTGGCGGCCTAGCGGCAAAATGCCACTGAATGACCCACATTTCCCGACTGGCTATGGGTTTTACGATTACGGCGATCTCTTCACAGCGCGGCAAATGACAGCGCTGACAACATTTAGCAATTTGATAGCCGAAGCGCAGGAAAAAGTAAAAAATGATGCACTGCAGAAGGGGATTTCTGATAAAGATATACCACTACGGGATATTTTCACCACAGGCTCGCGCCTAACGGCGCGAGCCTGTGGTGAGGCACTTGCCATTTATATGGCTTTTGCCTTGGATCGGGCAACTGATAGGTGGTCTTCAATATGTAGTTGGGACTTGACGCGCGAAAACATTTCTCATGTTTTCGCGCGTCAGGCAATTTCAATGATTTGGGCTTACGCCGACGGCAATCCTTTTTCAGACTCTACCGGTAACTGGTCATCACATTTGAACTGGGTTAGAAAAGTTATAGAACGGTTGCCAAGCCGAGAGTTAGGATTTGCTAACCAAATGAGCGCGGCGCAGATAAACAAAGCTGGCATTATCCTTTCAACGGATCCGCCATATTACGACAACATACCGTATGCCGATATTAGCGACTTTTTCTATGTCTGGTTGCGGCGTAATTTGCGCGAAATCTATCCACAAGTTCTAGGCACTATGCTCGTCCCAAAAGCAGATGAACTCATAGCAGACCACCAAAGATACAATGGGCGGGACGGCGCGAAAGAACATTTTGAATCTGGCATGCTTGCAACATTTAAGAATATGCGACAATTTGTGAGAGAAGACTATCCGCTAACTGTCTATTATGCTTTCAAACAGCAAGACGCTGGCTTTCTTAAAGGCGATGTAAAAAGCGAAATCGCCAATACGGGCTGGGAAACGATGCTTGAAAGTTTAATTGAGTCGGGTTTTAGCATCGTTGGCACTTGGCCAATGCGGACGGAATCAACCAGTGGACTCAAGAAGAACAAAAATGCACTCGCCTCTTCCATCGTGCTTGTCTGCCGCCCGCGGCCAGCCGACACCCGCGCCACTTCCCTGCGCCGCTTCCGCAACGAACTGCGAGCTGAACTGCCAGCCGCCATCGCCAATATGCAAGCCGGCAGCATCGCCCCCGTCGACCTCGCCCAAGCCAGCATCGGCCCCGGCATGGCAATCTATTCCCGCTAGCGCCAAGTCATCGAAGCCGACGGCCGCCCGCTGACCGTGCGCGATGCCCTTGTCCTCATCAATGAAGCGCTGGATAAAACCCTGGCCGAGCAAGATGCCAGTCTCGATAGCGAAACGCGCTTCGCCATCGGCTGGTTCGCCCAGTTCCGCTATACGGCTGGCGCTTTTGGCGCAGCCGATGTGCTAGCCCGCGCTCGCAATACCAGCGTCGCCAGCGCCGCCAGCGGCCAGGTGCAGCTTATCCACTGGCGCGATTATCCTGAAGATTACAATCCGCAGCAAGATACGCGGCCGACGGTCTGGGAAGGCGCGCATCACCTCATCAAGCGGCTGCGCAGTGATGGCGAAGAAGCGGCGGCTGAACTGTATAATCAACTGCCGAGCGCCATTGTCGGCGAAGCGCAGAGCCTGGCTTATCGGCTCTATGGCATCTGCGAGCGTCAGGACTGGGCTGAGCAGGCGCTGGATTATAATGCCCTGGGCAGTTCTTGGTCAGAAATTAGCCTGCTGGTGGCGGCGGCGCGCCACCGCTCCCAGCAGGGAGAGATGTTTTAGAAACAATTTAAGGAGAGCGTAAAAATGGCGAAATCAAATCGTGTGCGGGTCGGCGAGATTATGGACGCGCTGAAGGTGGGCCTGGGGCCTTTCGTGCTGCGCCAGTACAAATCGCGCTATACCGCCAAGAAATACTTGAAAGAGATGGAACTCGCGCTGCACAGCAATCGCTATAGCCGACACTTGCCCGACGAAACCGCTACTGAAGGAATTGATGTTCAAGGCTGGCTGAATCTGATGATACGCGGTTGGAATGAGGCTTTTCGCGACAAACTCGGGCATAACGAACGCGGCTATGTTGGCGAATTGCTATCGGCGCGCAACAAATGGGCGCATCAATCGCCTTTCACCAATGACGAAGCCCGCCGCATCGCCGAGACCGCCAAGCTGCTGCTGGAATCGGTGAACGCGACCGACCAAGCGGCCTTTGCCGCCCGCCATCACAACGAAATGCTG
Organism: Phototrophicaceae bacterium; assembly: GCA_965200325.1. Taxonomy (GTDB): domain Bacteria; phylum Chloroflexota; class Anaerolineae; order Aggregatilineales; family Phototrophicaceae; genus UBA6055. Next base: position 227,457 of record OZ241335.1, read on the forward strand.
CGCGCCTATTATGAGCGCGCGGCCGATAAAACAGTCAGGCAAGCGACGCGGAAAACATCCACTGAGAAACGGATGACAAAACAGGGCTTGTCGCCTTGGCGGGAAGTCATTCAACCGCATCCCGATGTGCGCAGCGGCAATTTTGGCCAAGCGGAATTCGCCGCCGACCTGGCGCAAGTGGTATCGGGCCGCGCCGCGCATGAATATGGCATCGCCCACGAGTTTTTCCGCCGCACTTATATGACGCAAGGCTTGCAGCAACTGGTGGCAAATGGCATCAAGCGCTTGACCGGGCAAGGCGGCGACCCCGTTGTGCAGTTGCAGACGAACTTCGGCGGCGGCAAGACGCATAGCATGCTAGCCCTCTACCACGCCTTCGGCGACGACTTCAAGCTCAGCCGCTTGCCCGAATATGAAGAGATCCTCAAACTGGTCAATAGCCGCGATTCTATCGACGACGACTTGGAAGCGCGGCGGGCGGTCATCGTCGGCACCAGTTTTAATGTCTCGCAGCCACGTCAATACGCCGATTGCACCACCCGCACCATCTGGGGCGAAATTGCTTATCAGCTCGGCGGGGTAGAAGCCTACGAGCTGGTCGCGCAAAACGACCTGCAAGGCACAAATCCCGGTTCGGATACGCTGGTGAAGCTGCTGGAAGGGCATGGACCCGCGCTCATCATCATCGACGAGCTGGTGCGGCTGGCGCAGAATGTCTATAAAGTCGAGCCGGCGCCGGCCGCGGGCCACTTTGACGCCGTGCTGAGCTTTATGCAGTCGCTCACCGAAGCGGTCAAGCGCTCCAGCGACTCGCTCATGCTGGTTTCGATTCCGGTGAGCGATATTGAAACAGGCGGCGATGGCGGCCGCGTCGCTCGCTCCGAGCTAGAACAGACCCTGGGCCGCCTAGAATCAGTCTGGAAACCTATCAGCCAAACCGAGAGCTACGAAATTGTGCGGCGGCGGCTTTTTTCCGATGTCGCTGTAGAAAGTTACCCAGCCCGCGATGCGGTCATCAACGAATTTTGCAATATGTACGAAGATAGCAAAACCGATTACCCGCGCGAAGCATCGGAAAGCAATTATGCGCAGCTGCTAAAACAGGCTTATCCCATCCATCCTGAGTTGTTCAAACGGCTCTATGAAGACTGGGCATCAATGGAGCGCTTTCAGCGCACGCGCGGCGTCCTGCGCATGATGGCGGAAGTCATCCATAGTTTGTGGAACAGCGCCGACGCGTCGCTGATGATTATGCCCGGCGCCATCCCGCTGGAGGCGCAGCGGCTGGGCTTGGAGGCTCATGCCAGCGACCTCAACCCGGTCGCGATGATGATAAAAAAAGCGATGATTGAGATTCCGCCGCTTTTTGCCGATATGCCGCCGGTCAACCCGCGCGACCGCGCCGACCTGTTCGACGACGCGGGGGATAATCAGCCGCAGAAGTAGGACAAAGTAAATTTTGCAACTTCTTGCGCTCGTTTCAACCCCACCCCCGGCCCCTCCCCAAAGTTTCGGGGAGGGGAGTCTAACCTGGGGCCAGTACACATTGCCGGATGAAAGGAATCTTTCTGCAAGCACTGCCATAGTTTTCGGGGTTTTTCTCCCCTCCCCAAAGCTTTGGGACGCGTAGACACTGCCCTACGGGAGGGGCCAGGGGTGGGGTTGAAAATGGTGCATAATTAACTTGGACTTACTGAGACAGAAAGATGTCTAATTTCTCTGTGTCTCTATTGTGAAGGAGCAGGTCCATGAAAACATCGACTTGGAAAGGCGCGGCGGGTCTGGCGGCGGATGTGCGCTATTACGGCGAGTGGATGCGCGAGCGAGCTTTTGAGCGCATCGGGCATTTGTATCCCAAACACAATGGGGAAACTGTCATTGCCTGGCTCTGGGCGCGCACGGTCATCAGCCCCAACCCGGCCGTCAATGCGCCGGTGCCGCTGGTGCGCTCTTTTATCTTGAGCAAGAAAAAGAAGCGCCCGTATTGGGCTAAGCCGATTGTCGAGGGCAAGACGGTGCGCTTTGAGGTGCAGAAGGGTCTGCCGCCAGAAGGCGCAGATGGCACGATGATACCGCGACAAGGCGCGCGCTGCGTTATCAGCGGCGAGCCGATTCCATTTGAATATATCCGCGCCGAAGGGCAGGCTGGGCGCTTGGGCGCGCAAATGCTGGCGATTGTGACGCAAGGCAAAAAAGGGCGCAGCTATTACAGCCCTGACCGTGAACAAGAGCAGGTTGCCGCAAAAGCGGCGAGTATGGATTACTGGAAACCAGGTGGAAAGATGCCGCTTAACGATTCGCACTTTCCTACGCTTTACGGATTATATGAATTCGGTGACCTCCTCACCGAACGCCAGCTTGTCGCACTGACAAGTTTCAGCGATTTAGTAAAAGAGGCGCGGGAAAAAGCGACACAAGATGCTTTGCAAGTCGGCTTATCTATTGATGACGTGCCTCTACAAGATATAGACCATACGCTCTCGCCGTAGGCGAGAGCGTATGGTGACGCGATTTCCATTTATTTGGCTTTCGCGTTAGACAAAGCAACCAGTTACTGGTGCGCCTCCTGTTTTTGGGAGCATTCCCGTGAAACCATTGCTCAAGTTTTCGTCCGGCAGGCAATTCCAATGGTCTGGGATTATCCCGAAGTTAATCCATTTTCAGACTCCACTGGCAACTGGATATCGCATTTGAATTGGGTTTGGAAAGTTATAGAACGGTTGCAAAGTCGAAGGTTAGGATTTGCTAACCAAGTCGATGCGACACACATCAATACAACTTCTATAACCCTTTCCACTGACCCACCTTATTACGACAATATTGGTTATGCCGATCTGTCCGACTTCTTTTATGTTTGGCTGCGACGCAGTCTGCGGGATGTTTACCCGAATGTTTTTGCTACGATGCTCGTCCCAAAGGCGCAAGAACTGATTGCGTCAAGACATCGCCATGACAGCAAGGATAAGGCGAAAACATTTTTTGAGTCGGGCATGCTCGAGACATTCACAAATATCCGCCGTTTTGTGCGTCATGATTATCCGCTCACTGTCTATTACGCCTTCAAACAACAAGATGCCAGTTTTCTCAAAGCTGACACGAACGGCGAAATCGCAAGCACTGGCTGGGAAACAATGCTTACCAGCCTGATTGAGGCAGGCTTTAGCATTCTTGGCACTTGGCCCATACGCACAGAACGCGCTACGGGCTTGAAAGCACGCACAAATTCCCTAGCCTCTTCCATCATCCTCGTCTGCCGACCGCGCCCGACCGAGGCTCGCGCCACTTATCTACTGCGCTTCCGCAATGCCCTCAAATCCGAGCTGCCCGCTGCTATCAATGAACTGCGCACCGGCGAAATCCTGCCCGTCGACCTGGCTCAAGCCAGCATCGGCCCCGGCATGGCTATCTACTCCCGCTATCGCCAAGTCCTCGAGGCCGATGGCACTGCCGTCTCCGTCCGTGACGCGCTCGCCCTCATCAATGCCGCCCTCGCCGAAGCCTTGCATGAATTCGTCGGCGATGTCGACGACTATACCCGCTTCGCTTTTGACTGGTTCCAGCAGCATCAATTTGAAGCAGGCGACGCTGGCACCGCCGAGACCCTGGCTCTGGCTAAAAATACTTCCCTGGTTGGCTTACAACGCGCCGGTTTGATTGAGCTAGGCGGTGGCAAAGTGCGGCTTTTGCACTGGAGGGAGTACGACCCCGGCGCTTATGACCCGCGCAAAGATGACCGCCCGACCGTCTGGGAAGGCACGCATCATCTCATCGAGCGCCTATCGCATCATAGCGAAACAGCAGCCGCGGGCTTGCTCAACAAGATGGATGGCTATTTGGCCGGCGCGGCCCAGGACCTGGCTTTTAGCCTCTACAACATCTGCGAGCGCAAAGGCTGGGCTAAGCACGCGCAGGATTACAACAGCCTAATTGCGAGCTGGCAAGGCAGCGATGGCATCGCCAGCGTCGCCGCTCAGCTGCGCCACCAGCCCGAGCAGGGCGATTTGATATAAATAGCCACGGAGGCACAGAGGTTTTTTTAGCGGAAGGGCTTTTTCCAACCCCACCCCCAGCCCCTCCCGTAGGGCAGTGTCTACGCGCCCCGAAGCTTCGGGGAGGGAAGTCTAACCTGGGGCTGTACACATTGCCGGATGGGAGGGACTTTCGACTTTCCCCTAAGCGCGTCCATATTTTTCGGGGGTTTTCTCCCCTCCCCAAAGCTTTGGGGAGGGGCCGGGGGTGGGCTTGAAACGAGCGCAAAAAGTTACAAATTTACTTTGTCCTATTTCTGGTCTCTATGGCTAAATACTTTTGTACGCAGAATACCAGTCCCAGGTGCGTCGCAAGCCTTCGCGTATGGACACCGTCGGCGCGAAGCCCAGCAATTCCCGCGCTTTTTGATTGTCGCAATAGGTGATGGGCGGGTCGCTCAAAGGCTTAGGCACCGCGACCGTATTGATGCGCTTGCCGGCGAAGTCTTCGATAATCTCGATAAAAGCGGAGAGCGATATCGGCGCGCCACAGCCCAAGTTGATGATTTCGTAACCCAAAGGCGTCGCCAGCGCCGCTAACACGCCGCGCACAGTATCGGCGATGTAGGTCCAGTCGCGCTGCAGCGCGCCGCCGTCAAAAAGGCTGATTTGCGCGCCGGTGCGCGTCGCTTCCATCAAGCGCCAAGGCATCATATCCGGCCGACCGGCGGGCCCATAAACATTAAAAAAGCGCAGCGCCGTCACCGACAGCCCAAAGAGATTGTGATAAGTATGCGCCAGCAGCTCGGCGGCGCGTTTGCTGGCGGGGTAAGCCGCCAGCGGCCGATCAGCCGTATCGCTCTCGACAAAGGGCAGCCGGCGCGTCTCGCCATAGACCGACGAGGTCGACGCCAGCACAAATTGCTTTATGCCGGCCGCCGCTGCCGCTTCGAGCAGGTTCATTGTGCCAGTGAGGTTGACATCCATATACAGGCGCGTCTGGCGCACGCTGGCGCGCACGCCGGCTAGCGCCGCCAGATGCGCCACCTGGCTGATGTCCTGCGCGGCGAAGAGACGCTCCAGCAGCGCGACATCGCGGATATCGCCTTCGATGAGCTGACAATTTGGATAATCGCTGAGGCGCGCGGCATTGCGCCGCTTGATGGCGGGGTCGTAATAGTCGTTGAAGTTATCGAGGACAATGACCGCTTCGCCGCGGGCGAGCAGCGCCGCCGCGACATGGCTGCCGACAAAACCCGCCCCGCCTGTAATGAGATAGCTCATAGCCGTTTATCCCGTTTATCCGTCAAGATTATACCATCATAATTTAGCTACAGAAGTAAGTCCAAGTTAATATTGCGACTGAGGGCAGAAATTTAGCCACAGGGGCACAGAAGTAGAACAAACTAAATTTTGCAAATTTATGCCTTCGATTCCGCCCCACTTTGACAAATCGCCCAGCAGCGGCTAATATCGCCTCTTGGGAAAGCAAACCTTAGAGAAGACAGAATGACTGGAAACGAATTGATACAAGCCCTGCGCGCTGGGCAGCGCGTCTATGGCACCGCGATTTATTCGCCCTCGCCTATCTGGCCCCGCGTCGTCAAAAACCTCGACCTCGATATGGTCTTCATCGATACTGAACACACGCCTCAAGAGCGCAGTATGATTTCCTGGCTCTGCAATGTCTATGCCGCGCTGGACTTGGCGCCCGTCGTGCGCATCCCCGCGCCCGACCCTTATCAAGCGCAGATGGTGCTGGATGGCGGCGCGCATGGCGTCATCGCGCCCTATATCGAAACGCCCGAGCAGGTCAAAGCCTTAGGCGGCGCGGTCAAGCTGGCGCCGCTCAAAGGCGAGCGACTGCAAGCGGCGCTGGATGGCAAAAGCGCGCTCGAGCCAGCGCTGGCAGAGTATCTGGCGCGACGCAATGCCAATAAGGCGCTCTTCATCAACATCGAAAGCCGCCCGGCGCTGGAACGGCTCGACGACATCCTCAGCAGCCCTTATGTCGATTGCGTGCTGGTGGGCCCGCACGACCTGTCTTGCAGTCTTGGCCTGCCCGAACAATATGACCATCCCGAATTTGACGCCGCTATCCGCACGATTATCCGCAAAGCCCGCGCGCATGGCATCGGCATCGGCATCCATCACAACTTCACCCACCATGAAATCGAATGGGTCAAAGCAGGCGCCAATCTGGTCATGCACAGCTCCGATATTTCCGCTTTTAATCGGGCCTTGACCGCAGAATTCAAAGAAATCCGCGCCGACAGCAACAAAGGAAAAACAAAGAATGTATAAAATCTGGTTTGAAGGCTCTGTGCCAAGTCAATACGCGCATTTATTCGAGCCGCTCGCGCAGGGCCTCAGCGCTGTGGGCGCCAGCGACCCTTGGCAGGGTCTAGCCGAAGCCGACGCGATCATGGCAGGCGCGCGCGTCTATGATGCCGCGGTTATGGATAGCGCGCCGCGCCTGCTGATTATCGCCCGCACCGGCATCGGTTATGACAAAGTTGACATCGCCGCCGCCAGCGCCCGCAATATCGCGGTGGTCAACGCGCCCGATGCGCCCACTATTTCCACTGCGGAGCAAGCTCTTACTTTGATGCTGACCGTCGCCCGCAACATCAAACGGGTTACAAATGAACTCGACCGCATGCTAGACAGCGGCCAGCAAAAGAATATCTGGGCGGAGTATGTCGCGCTAGAACTGCATAGCAAGCGGCTGGGTTTGGTCGGCTTGGGGCGGATTGGCGGGCATGTCAGCGGCATCGCCCGCGCCCTCGGCATGCAAGTGCTGGCTTATGACCCTTATATCAGCGCCGAGCGCTTTGCGCAGCTGGGCGTAGAACGAGCGGCTTCGCTGGCAGATTTGCTGCGCCAGGCGGACATTGTCTCGCTGCACCTGCCGCTTAATGAGCAGACCTACCAGCTAATGAACGCCGAGCGCTTCGCTCAAATGAAGGCAGGCGCTGTCTTTGTCAATGTCTCGCGCGGCGGGCATGTCGATGAAGCGGCGCTGGCGGCCGCCCTGGATAGCGGGCATCTCTTTGGCGCTGGCTTGGATGTAACCGACCCAGAACCGCCGCTGGCGAGCAGCCCGCTGCGCCACCGTGATAATGTGGTCATCACGCCGCATGTGGCTAGCGCGACCGTCGTCGGCAAGCAGCGCCTCGTCCTGCATGCGCTGGAACAGGCGCTGCAAGCGCTGCGGGGCGAGCGCCCGCCCCATTTAATCAATCCCGAAGTTTGGGATGCTGTGCATGCGCGCTGGAAAGCGGGGCGCTAATAATGCTGCGCTTTGAGAGCAAAAAAGCCGCGCCTGGTTATGACCTGCTAGCGCCCGATGGCTCGCAGATTCGGCTTTTGCACAGTCTGCCGGGCGCCAGCGTGGTGCTGTGCCGGCTGCCGGTCGGCGCGGTCTCTATCCCGGTGCAGCATCGCACGGTCGAAGAAGTTTGGTATTTCTTGGCTGGTGCGGGCGAGGTCTGGCGGCGGCAGGGCGAGCGCGAGCAGGTAATCGAGACCCAGCCAGGTCTCAGCTTGACCATCCCCTTAGAGACGCAATTTCAATTTCGCAATATCGGCGTTGTGCCGCTGGAATTTTTGATTGCGACCAGTCCGCCTTGGCCCGGGGCTGACGAGGCTATCCCGCTAGACGCGGGCAAGTGGGATTTTTAGGCGGGGCATTTTCTAGGCGCGCCGTATTTGTATTATATGCGAATAGAATCGCGCTATAGCGCAAAACAGCTCTCGACATTTCAGTAAAAGCCTGGTAGGCTCCTGTACTTGCATCAGAAAATCAATCGGCACGGGCCGAGTAAATGGGAGCAGCAGCATGCCCGGCAAACGCAAAATCACCGGCACCAAGCCACTCTTTGGCCAATCGCGCAGCAAAGCCTTCAACACCGTCAAGCGCAAATTCAAGCCGAACCTGCAAAATAAACGGATCTATGTGCCTGAGCTTGACCGCTGGGTGCGCGTCAAAGTAACAGCGAAAGAAATCAAAACCATCGACAAGATTGGTTTCATGGAATTCCTCAAACGGCGCAACATCCCCCTAAAGCAACTGCTCTAGACGCAGCTGCTTCGGCAATATAATGAACCCGCAGCATCGAGCTATCTTGCGGGAATTCCAAGAGGCTGAGCCGGGCCGCGGCCAGACCACCCAGCGCCCGGAACATCTTGGCATCGCGCGCAAATGGTATGGGCTGAAGAATGCGCAGCGCCGGCAAATCATGCTCGGTTTCATTGCCGCCCATAAAGACCTGAGCTTCGATGCCTGGCTGCTGCTGCTGGATGCGCTCTATGCTGGCGACTCCTACGAAGAGCGCTGCGCCCCGCAAACCCTCTTTCAACGGTTCCCGCGTTATCGCCGCCAACTGCCGCTCGCGCAGCTCGATAGCTGGCTGGGCCGCCTCGAAGGCTGGGCTGAAGTCGATAGCACCTGCCAATCTGTCTTTACGGCAGCGGACTTGCTAGCGGACTGGGCTGGCTGGTCGGCGCTCTTGACGGCGCTGGCGGAGGACTCGAATGTCAACAAGCGGCGGGCGGCGCTGGTGCTGCTGACCGCGCCGATTGCGCAAGCGGTTGACACGCGCATCCTCGCTTTGTCGCTGCGGCTGATTGAACGCCTAAAAGCGGATAAGGACAAGCGCATCACGAAAGCGATTTCTTGGCTGCTGCGGCGGGGCATCAAACAGCACCGCGACGCCATCGCCGCCTACCTCGAAGCGAATGCCGCCAGCCTGCCCGCCATCGCCGTCCGCGAGACGCGCCGCAAGCTCGCCACCGGTAAAAAATAGCCGCCGCGCTTACATATCCGCGTAATGATCCGGGATAATATAATGGTGATCGCGCGGCGGGCGGGCGTGATATTCTACCTGTGGCGGCCGCTCTGGCAGCTGCATCGCGCCGGGTATCACATCTTCGTAAGGAATCGCTTTGAGCATATCGCGCATGACATTCAGGCGCGTGCGCCGTTTATCATTCGAATTGATTTGCCGCCAGCGCGACTCAGGGATGTCGGTCTGCTCAATCATAATGTCTTTTGCTTTTGAATAAGCCACCCAGCGATTGCGCGACTCGATGTCGATGGGGCTGAGTTTCCAGCGGCGGGCGGGGTCGGCGGCGCGCTCTTGAAAGCGACGCTCCTGCTCGTCATCATCGACGGAAAGCCAATACTTGAGCAGGATGATACCGTCATTGATGAGCAGCCGCTCAAAGTTAGGCGCATCGCGCAGGAAATCCCAGTATTGCTTATCGCTGCAAAAATCCATCACCCGCTCGACGGTGGCGCGGTTATACCAACTGCGGTCGAAAAGCACAATCTCGCCAGCGGACGGCAGATGCGCCACATAGCGCTGGAAATACCATTGGCTCTGCTCGCGGTCGGACGGTTTGCCCAAGGCGACCAGGCGGATGTCCCGCGGCTGCAATGGTTCCATGATACGTTTGATGGTGCCACCCTTGCCGGCCGCGTCCCGCCCGTCAAATGTAATCAAAACGCGCATATTAGTATGCTTAATCCAATACTGCCATTTCACCAGCTCAAACTGCAAGCGGGCGAGTTCAGCCTCATATAATTTTTTGTTGAGGCGGCCGGATTTTTTGCTTTTTTTGTCCCTCTTCTTCATCAGATACAGCCTCCACTTGCTCATCATTAGAGCATAGCATAACAAATTTTAAGTCTTTGGTCAGCAAGAGCGGGCGCGGGCGCTAGCTAGAGCCATCTTTTGTACTATAATCAGGGCAATCATATCAAAGTTCATTATTCGCCATAATGCACAAAGACCAAGCCAGCAAGATGCCCGAGCAGCTTCAACCCCACCTCCAGCCCCTCCCTAAAGCTTTGGGGAGGAAAGAAAACCCGCGAAAACTATGGGCGCGCTTGCAGGAAAGTCCCGCCCGTAGGTCAGTGTCTACGCAACCCGAAGACTCGGCGCGAGACGGCCACTCGCGGGCTTGTTCCGCTTTGCTGGCAATAGCAGAGCGCGCCGCCGCTTTGAGCGCGCGGGCTAAGCCAAATTTTTTCATCGTCGGCGCGCCAAAATGCGGCACCACTTCCCTGCACGAGTATTTGCAGCGCCATCCCGATATCTTCATGCCCTATTATAAAGAGCCGCATTTTTTTGGCAGCGACTTAAAAGGGTCGCGCTTCCTGCAATTGCGCGGCAAGCCAGAAAAATACCTCAAGCTCTTTCGGGATGCGCGCGGCGCCAAGCGCATCGGCGAATCATCGCCTTGGTATTTGGTCAGCCAATGCGCGGCGGCCGAAATCCAGGCTTACGACCCTCAGGCGAAAATCATCATCATGCTGCGCAACCCAATCGATATGATGTATTCGATGTGGTCGCAATTTCGCTATAGCGGCAACGAAGACATCCCACACTTTGAAGAGGCACTGGCCGCCGAGCCTGAGCGGCGCGCCGGCCGACGCATCCGCCGCGCCGCCCATTGCGTCACCGGCTTGTATTATAAGCAGATGGCGCGTTACAGCGCCCAAGTCGAGCGTTATTTCGAGCGTTTTGGCCGGGACAATGTGCTGGTGATTATCTTCGACGATTTCCGTGCCGATACCGCCGCCGTCTATCGCGCCGTACTGGAATTTCTCGAAGTCGATAGCAGCTTCAAAACGACCTTTGATATTCGCAATCCCAATAAAAAAGTCCGGCTGGCTTGGCTGCAAAACTTGATTGTCGATAGCGGCTTTTCTCTGATGCTGCTAAAAGACCGCCTCACTTATCTGGCGACGACCAGCGCCTTAGTGCCTTACGCTTTTCGCACGCGGGCTGTGCAAGGCGTCATCGCCGTCTATACAAAATACGAAAGCCGCTCGCCCTTGACTGCCGAGCTGCGGCGCGAGCTGGCGGCTGAATTCGCGCCTGATATCGACGCGCTTAGCGCCTTGCTCGAGCGCGACTTATCGCACTGGTATCGCCATGACTGATAGAAACAGACCAGCCAACAAGCGGCGGCAATTTTTTGTCCGTGCCGCTAGCATCCTTATTACCGCTGTGCTTTTGCTTTGGCTGGCGGGCAAGGTGCAATGGCAGGACTTTGATGATTTGCTGGGACAGGTTGAGCCTTTGAGTTGGTGCGGCGCGCTGCTGGCCTATTTGACTTTGAATCTCTTACGCGCGCTGCGCTTCCGCGTCTTGCTGGACCGGCAAGACGCGCCCTATAAACTCTTGATACCCATCACGCTCTACCATAATTTTTTGGTGCGCGCGGCCGGCAGGTTCGGCGAAATGTCTTATGTTGTCTTGCTGCGCGCGCGCTTGCGCTACTCGATAGAAGAAGGCATCAGCAGCCTTTTTGGCGCTCGCCTGCTCGAGCTGCTTATCATCGTGCTGGTTTTTGCTTTTGGCTTTCTATCAGGCGCGGAAGAGCTCGCGGCGCAGCGCGATGAGCTGATTCTTGCTATCGCCCTCATCTTCCCTAGCTGTCTAATCGCTTTGTATTTTGGCGGCGCGCTGCTTAGAGCTTTGCGCCGTCTGCTTCTGCCGCCACTCCAGCGCTTTGGCTGGAGTCAGATTAGTTTCGTCGCCCGCCTTGAAGCGCGCGCGCTGCAACTCGCCACGGAAATGGATCGCATTCGGCAGCCACGCCTTTTTCTCGCCGCCCTGCTCATTAGCTGCGGCACCTACTCTTGCTCTTTTTTGACAAATTATATTTTGCTGCGGGCCCTAGGTCTGGCTGTTGATTTGCCAACCGTCATCGCTATTGTCAGCCTAGGCATGTTCGCTTCCGCCTTTCCTTTTTCAGTGAGTGGACTGGGCGTGGTACAATTTGCCTGGGCTTTCGCCTTGGTGCAATTCGCCGGCTGGCCCGATTCTGATGCAACGGCGACCGGCTTTCTGCTGCACGGCTTCCAGCTTTTTACCGCCGCTATCTACGGGCTAGTTGGCTATGTGTTGCTGCACTTAGGTTCTCCGCTGGCAGTTGCCGATGAGGCGGCGGAAGGGCAAACTATTGGGCAAGCCGCCAAGTGAACGGAGCGCTTATGCCATATCAATTTGACCCTGAAAAAATGTACCGTATGCCGACGCATTTTGGCCCGCGCACTGGCCCGCGCCGCGGCCCCAATGGCGAGCGTTTTGAAAACCGCGACAGCCCGCGCAGCCGCATCTTTGCCATCAGCTTTTTGAGCGACGCGCAGCAGTTAGAGAACCTGCTGCCGCCCGGTTTTGCCCTAGCCGGCGAACCTGTGGTAACTGTTACCGCGTCCTATATAACCGAGATAGAGTGGCTGGCCGGCCGCGGTTACAACACCTTAGGCATCTCTTTCCCCACCCGTTTTACAGGCGCGCAGGACCAGGTCGAAGGCAATTTTTTGACTGTTTTGTGGGAAAATTTGACCGACCCCATCATCACCGGCCGCGAAGAGCTGGGCTTTTCCAAGATATATTGCGAGCTGCCGCCGCCGCGTTTTCTGCGCGGCGCTTATACACTGCAAGCGAGCTGGCTAGGTTTCAATTTCTTAACCATGCGTTTGACCGACTTGCGCCAGCAATCGGCAGCAGAAATTGCGGAAACAGCGCAAAACACGGCGAGCGCTGGCCTTTTGCACTATAAATATATGCCGCGCACGGGCGAATGGGGCGTGGCGGATATTGCCTACGCCGTCTTGACGCCGGCCGCCGCGCCCAATCGCCGTATCCTCGAGCGCTGGGTTGGCGCTGGAGAGCTAAATTTTCAGCCTGCTCGTTGGCAAGATATGCCGACGCAGTACAATATCGTGAATGCGCTGGCGGCGCTAGAAATCCGCGAATATCGCGGCGCCAGCCTGACAAAGACCGTTGGCGGCAAAGACCTCAGCGACCAGCGCATTCTGCGCTAAAAAAATAAGAAGTGGAGCTGGCAATGTATAATTTGCGCGGCAAAGTGGCTTTAGTAACTGGGGCGGCCGGCGCCGCTGGCATCGGGCGGGCGATTGCCCTGCGGCTGGCCGCTGAAGGCGCTGATGTAGCCGTCAACGACCTCGGCGCGGCGGGCAATCGGCCAGGCTTGGCTGCTGTCGCCAGCGAAATTGAAGCGCTGGGGCAGCGGGCGCTAGCGGTTCACGCTGATGTCTCAAGCGCGCCGCAAGTTGAGCGTATGGTGGACCAGACATTGGCGCATTTTGGACAGATTGACATCCTCGTCAACAATGCCGGCGCGCCAGCTGGCCGCGACCGCGTGCCAGTGATTGAACTAGACGAAGAGGCTTTCGACCTGGTGCAGCGGGTCAATGTCAAAGGCACTTTTCTCTGCTGTCGGACGGTGGCGCGGGCTATGCTTGAGCGTGGCGCTGGCGGCCGCATCATCAACATTTCTTCAACTGCCGGCCGTCAAGGCGTAGCGCGCTATGCCGCTTACTGCGCCTCGAAGTTCGCCGTGCGTGGCTTCACGCAGGCTCTGGCGCAAGAACTAGCGCCGCAGCAAATTACGGTGAATGCCATCTGTCCGGGCTTGATCGCCACTGAGCGCATCGATGATATGGCGGCCGCTTTAGCGCCAGCGGACATCGCCCCAGCCGCCTACCGCGAGCAGATGATTAGCAGCGCTGTCAGCAGCATCCCGCTGGGGCGCTTGGCGGAAACGGCAGACATCGCCAAAACAGCTGCTTTTCTGGCCTCTGACCAAGCTGATTTCATCACTGGCCAATCGCTAACAGTGGCCGGCGGCTTGTATATGGATTAGAAGTGAATTGATAAGAAAGATTGTCTGATGAGTGATAGATTACAGGGCAAAATCGCGCTGGTGGTTGGCGCTGGCTCGCGCGGGAAGGCGCGCAGGTGCTGCTGGTCGATTATGATGAAGAGCGCGCCGAACGGACGCGGCGGGATATAGCCGCAGATGGCGGCAAGTCCTCAATTTTCCAAGCAGATGTAACACGAGAAGAAGAGTGCCAGGCGATGGTCGCCGCCTGTCAAGAGCGTTATGGCACTTTGCATATCGTATTCAACAATGTCGCCACTATCGGACTGGGTATGGTAACTCAAGTTGATGCGGCTGAGCTGGATGAGGTCTTCGCAATCAACCTCAAGAGCATGATGTTGACTTGCAAGTATGCGGTGCCAGCGCTGAAAGCGAGCGGCGGCGGGTCAATAATTAATATCGCCTCTATCGATGGCTTGCGGACGGGTTTTGCGCGCAATGTGCCTTACGCAGTTACAAAAGCGGGCGTGGTGCAATTATCGCGGGTGATGGCGGTGCATCATGGGCGGGACAATATCCGCGTGAATGCGATTGCGCCCGGGCATATCCATGGCGCTTTTGTGCGCCACATTGACCCATCAATCCGCGAACTGCGCCGCAAAGTCGCGCCGCTTGGCACGGAAGGCAATGCTTGGGATGTGGCTTGGGCGGCGGTATTTTTAGCTAGCGATGAGGCGCGTTGGATTTCCGGCATTGTATTGCCGGTCGATGCTGGCTTGTTCGCCGCGACGCCGCTCGCAGTGCGGGAAAACCTACTATAAAGGCTGCCTCAGCCCCGCGCGCCTATGGCAAGGCGCATAAACCTCATATTGCCCTTAATCTTTGCCAGGCGCTTCGCCCTAGAACGCAAGTTCGTATTTGAGAAAATCCTTGCAATTCACTCGACAATCGTTTAGACTGTATAGATACAGCAGTCGATGTCGCCTGGCGCTTAAGGCTTGCCTTTCAGCCTTGCGCTGGCGGCAAACGGGAGCAGTCGGATTCCAGGCAAAAGTGACGCGAAAAATATGCGGAAAAACATCAAAAACTTAGGCAAAAAATTGTTGAAGCGGGCGCTGAAATTGCTGCGCGCTGGTTTCTCTGTGATACCAGTGCGCGGCAATTATTCGCCCGACCAGCCTAAGAAACCAGCCATCAAGTGGCGCCCCTTTCAACGACGCCTAGCGACTGAGGCGGAGATCAACGCCAGCTTCAGCGGCAAGGTAGGCGCTTTAGGCATCGTCTGCGGGCGGGTGTCTAAGCTAGTCGTGATCGACTTCGATGACCATTTGCGTTATCAACGCTTTTGCCGGCACCTGCCGCAATACGCAGCGACCTATACAGTGAAAACGCGCCGCGGCTATCACCTATACTTCCGCACCATAGAGAAAGTGCCTAGCCATCAGTTTGATGGCGGCGACATCAAAGGCGAGCGGTCTTATGTCCTAGCGCCGCCATCGCGCATTGGCGATTTCGCTTATGCCGTCGTCAAAGATATTGCGGTGCTTGCTCTGGACAAAGACGATGTAGACCGGCTGCTCAATTATTTTCATGTGAATGCTTCAGCCCATGTCGCGCCAGCGCCGCTAATGCCCCAGAAAAAAGAGCTGGATATGGCGCGTTTGTATAGGCGTTTGGCACCGCAGTTAGGGCGCAATAACGCTTTATATCGAGCCGCCTCAGCGGCTCGGGCGCATGGCACAAAGCAAGAAGCAGTGGAGCTGACCTTGCTGCCGCTGCATATCAATATGCCAGCCCAGCAGGCGCATAAACAGGAAACTGTTGAGGCGCGGCTGCGCGAAGGGCAGCTTACTATTGAGAGCGCCTATCGCGGCGCGGCGCAAAATCTGGCCGGTGCGGGGGGCCTGCCAAATTCAGTGCGCGAGCGGTTGCTGCGCGAGCAAAAATCGACCATCGTCGCTCGACTTTTGGAGCTGATGTTTTTGGCTGGCTGGCAAGCTGAATCGTATTTCACGCTTAAAGATGCCATTACTTTGGGGGCTGGCCAGGGCCTGGGCCGGAAGAGCGTGCTGCAAGCATTGACAGGCGAGCTATCGATATTTGATGGACGGCATATAATTGCTAGAAGATATGTTGAATATCTGGACATTAGGGGACTTAAATCGGGCAAGCGCGGCCGGCCGATAGAATTGGTCTTCCAGGTGCCAGCAATTGGCCGGCTTTTAGCGGTCTTGAATGTGGCTCTTTCGCCCTCCGATTCCATAACAATTGACGATGTAAAATCGGCGCGCAGCTACCGCGTCGCTTTGCATCGGGAGTACATCCAGCGCTTGAAACCAAAGGCATCCATCGCAGCTTTAGCGGGGCGCATCGGGCTGAATGAGCGTAGCATTCGCCGTTACAATCAGGCGTTGGGCGTTAAAAAGACCGAGCGCATTGGCAGCTTAAAATTGACGCGACAGAACCTGGCCAGCTTGCCAAAACGGCGGCGCAATGTGAAGAAAAATGCGACTCCAGGCTATTGGCTGGAGCGGGGCCAAGGCTTGCGTTTCCCCGCTTGGCGGCATATTGGCGCCAAGCTCTTAAAGCAAAAGGACTTGCCAGCGACGGTCTGTTTGCGCTTGCCCTCTGTATGGAGTTTAGGAACTGAGTCGGTTGCGCGAGTCTGCCACGAGCGCATTACAGCGGCGGAATTTCTGCGTTTGCGGGCATTGCGCGCCGGCGCGCCGGCTGAGGAAGGCGGTATCTTGGCGAAATTAAAAGATATGCTAGGCGCGCTGCGAAAACAGGCGCCGACCCTGCGCTATGAAAAAGTGCGGCTGTATTTTGATTCCGTCGCGAGCCGCATCGCCAGCGATAAGATCGCTGAGACAATCAAGGGTTATGTCTATGCCATAGATGCGGATGGCGAGCAGGTGCGCCGGCCAGCGCGGCGCGGCGTCGCCTATCGCATGTTAAAAGAGTTTGGCGATGGCAATGTGTTTTTGGCGCTGCAAGAAGGCTATAGCGAGACTGTCTTTGGCTCAAACGCGGCGCAGGCATAGCGTTCAGCGGCTATACCGTAACACGTGTTACGGTATAGCGAGCGAGAAAAGAAAAGGGCGTATCCCATGGATGCGCTCTTTTTTGTTCTTTGCGGCTGGCGCTAGCCTGGGCAGTTAAGAATAACCCCACGATTGGCGATCCCTGCCCGAAGCTTCGGGCAGGGACTTTCTCTCAAGCGCCGCCACAGTCTTCGGGCTTTCTCTCCCCTCCCCAAAACTTTGGGGCGCGTAGACACTGCCCTACGGGCCGGGGGTGGGGTTGAAAATGCTTTGCGCACTTGCGCGTTTAATTTTGCGAATTTTGCTAAATCATGATTTTGATGCGGTTGCCCTGTAAAGCAGTGCGGCGATAGCTTTACAGCGTCTATACCGTAACACGTGTTACGGTATAGCTGTGGCTTTCAGCCGCGCAGCTGCTCTGCACTCAAGTTTTGTCGTTCCTACAGAGATGCCGAGGCTGGCGAGTGATAGGCTAAAGGGGGTGTGGTGATAGCTCTGCTGCGTCTATACCGTAACACGTGTTACGGTATAGCGGGAAAACAAAAGGCGCATCGTAATGATGCGCCTTTTTGTTGGGCTGAGGCTTGGCGGGCTTAGGTGCCGCTCTCGTCGAGGTCTGACATGAGGCGCAGCAGTTGGCGGATCTCCGCTTCGATGAGTTTGCGCAGTTTGGGGCGGGCGCTAGGATCGACCGAGTTGATTTCTTTGCGCAGCTTGTTGCGCCATTGGCTGGCATCGGCGGCCAAGCGCGCCAGCGTGTCTTTTTTCCGTTTTCCGGCGCTTACCGTAACACGTGTTACGGTATCGAGGTCAGCTTTCATCCGCCGCAGCTCGCCCTCGCTCAAGTTCTCATCATCGCCCTGACGCCACAGCTCAGCCGGCAAGCGCAGCAAGGCGCGGTATTGACGCAGCTGCGTGGCACTGGGCAAGCCCATAGCGTTGAGGATGCGCTCGCCTTGTCCGCGCGGGATGCGCCAGCGCGCGCCATCCGCCACCTGCGCGTAAAAGGCTTGCTCGTTGGCGCAATCCGCCAGCGCGTTGAAGTTCTGCCAACCATGCAAGTCCATCAGCAGCAGCGCGAGCTGACGGGCGCGGCTAATCGCATTGAGGTTGTCGCGGGCATTATTCTCGCTGGCTTGGCGCCAGACATCCACCCGCTGCACCAGGCGGGCGGGGATGCGCGACCAGTTGACAATGCTGCCATCCGCTCGTTTATCGCCATCGCCGAATTTCCAATACAGAATATGATAAGCCAGCCAGCGGCGCTCGCCGGTCTCGATCTCGTAATGGTCGCCGTGGCGCACCAGGCTGATAGGATTCGATAGGCCATCGCGGCGGATGCTGGCGGCGAGGTCGATGAGCTTCATCAAAGTGCGCTCTTTGGGAAAAGCCAGGTTGTTATCGTCGAGGTCTTCCGTATCCTGCTCGGCTTGTTTGCCGCGCTCTGTTTGCCCGCCGAGCAGATAATTGACGATGTCAAAATCCTGTTGCCCGGTCTCCAACTGCACTTCGATGAGCCAGCGCTCAAAAATATCGATGATGTTCTTGGGCTGCAGGCTAAAAATATCGGTCAGGTCTTGGGGGATGCTGTAGCGCGGCTGGATGGCATTGGGCTGAATCTCGTGAATGCTGATGGCTTCGATGGCTTGGAATTCGCTATCGGCGGCGGCAATCTCCAGCGCCAGGTCGCCCAAGCCAAAACCGATGGCATCCGCTGTTTTGGGGTCCAGGGCATTTGGATTAGAAAAAAGTAAGTTCTCTTCGTCGCGGATTTTGCGACGGCGGTCACGGCTGCTCATAGACCCGCTCCTCTAATTTATCGACTAGGCGCCAGGCATCCTCGGCGGTGCTGCTTTTGGGCGCTAAAGAAAAGACTGTGCGGCGGGCGCTGGCAACTTCGGTCCAGATTGTGCGCACTGGCAGCGGCTTCCAAACCAGGTCGCCAAAGGTATCTTGCAGGCGGCGCAGATTGTCTTGATGTTCGAGTGTGCGCCCGCGGTACATCGTCGGCACCACGCCCAGCACCCTGATGTCGTTCAAGTTGTATTGCTGCCGAATCGGACTGAACTGGTCTTTGTGCGTCAGGCTCTCGCGCAGGCCATCGAAGCTCCAGGCTTCGCACTTGGTCGGATAGATGATGCCATCGGTGGCCATATAAATAGAGGAGTGCAAGAGCGAGGGCGTCGGTGAGGTATCGAAGAAGACGAAGTCGATGGCTTTGCGCAGTTGATTGAAGCGCTTCAAGACGGTGAAAGCGTCCGAGATATTGCCGGCGATGCTGCGCGTCTCGATATTGGAGGGCAGGACGAGCAGCTGCCCGCGGGTATTGGGCGCATCGTCGGGCAGGTTATAGCGCTCGGGCGGCACCAGGCGCAAAACTTTTTGGAAGGGCGCGTTGCGCACAATCAAATCGTAGAAGCCCGGCTCTTTGCGCAGCCCAAAAGCGATGGTGGCATGGCCTTGCGGGTCGGCATCCACCAGGATGACCCGTTTGCCGCGAATGGCTAAACCCGCCGCGAAATGCGTGGCGAGCGTCGTTTTGCCAACGCCGCCCTTCTCGTTCAAGAGGGTAATGATTTTCATGAAGAGACCTTTTCCGGTTCCGGCGCGTAAGCCCGAGCGACGGAGTAGACATAGCCCGTCACGCCATTATTGAATGTTCTAATGCTGCGGCTGAAAATGCCTTCCTGCACCAACCTGTCCATCATATCGATGAGGTGCGGTGTCTTCTTGCGATTGAGCTGAGAGACAATCTGGCTGCGCGTCAGCGGTTGCTCGCTTTGGGCGACGATGTCTATCATCAATTGCCGGGTTTCGGAGCGCGGTCGGTGATCTTGAGGCATTTTCTTTACCCATCTCTCTAATTGAACAGTATTGATACTATACAAGTATAGCCATAGAGATAGCTATCGGCAAGTTTGTTTGAATATCTTAATAAAAGTTAGAGAAAACATACATTGCATAATATTATGAAAGACTTAGCGTCGAGTATAGCATGAAAGGCTTTGTCTGATGGGTCGGGCTGCGCCCTGCACGCGCTTCAATGCTAAAAATAGCCAAAGAAGTAGTTCAAGATTCAGCCACTCGCCAGATCTGCCTGTGAGCAGCGCGGGAAGGCTTTATAATAAGCCTATGAGCAATCTGACCGATATGGACCTCACGCTAAGCGACGCGCAGACGGCCATTGTCCAGCAGCCGCTCGATAAACGCATTTGGCTGGAAGGCATCGCCGGCGCCGGCAAGACGACAGTCGGGCTGCGCCGCGTCTTGCATCTCTTAGAGGCAGGCGTGCCAGCCGAATCGATTCTGATTTTCCTGCCCCAGCGCTCTTTAGCCCAGCCCTATAAAAATGCGCTGCAAACAGGCTTGCCCTACCGCGGCGGCCAAGTAACGATTCACACGCTAGGCAGCTTGTCCCTGCAAATGGTGGAAGCATTCTGGTTTCTGGTCGCGGCCGCGGCCGGTTTTAAGAAGCCGCAAGCCCTGCCTAATTTCCTCAGCCTCGAGCTGGTGCAATACTTTATGACCCGCGCGATTGAGCCGCTGCTGATAGAGCGCGATTATTTTAATAGCGTGCGCATCAGCCGCGCCCGCCTCTTCAGCCAGATTGTCGATAATATGAACAAGGCGGCTCTAGTTGGTTTTCCCATTAACGAGATAGGCGGGCGCCTGAAAGCGGCTTTGGGCGGCGGCGTGGAACAGGCGCATATCTTTGACGACGCCCAGACCTGCGCCATCGCCTTCCGCGACTATTGCTTAACTTATAATTTACTAGATTTTTCGCTCTATGTGGAAGTTTTCCGCGAGCATATCTTGCGCCTGCCGGTCGCGCAAAACTATTTGTTTGGCCGCTACAAGCATCTTATCGTCGACAATGCCGAAGAAGATAACCCGGCGTCGCATCGCTTTTTGGCCGGGCTGCTGACGGGCTGCACATCGGCACTGCTGCTCTATGACCGTGATGCTGGCTTTCGCAGCTTTCTCGGCGCTGACCCCCAGAATGCCCGCCACTTGCGCGCGCATTGCGATCTCATCACAGTACTGGATGAGAGCTTTGTGATGCGCCCGCCGATTAAAGCGCTGGGCGGACAGTTGGCGGCGCAGCTAGACAGCGCTGAGGCGGACGCGGCAGACAATGGCGTCGATCCGCGCCCCGCGCTGAAAACAGAGGCGCATCGCTATCAACCACAGATGGTGGACTGGGTGGCGGAGCAAGTCAGTGCGCTTATCCAGACGCATGGCACAAAACCAGAACAGATTGTCGTATTGGCGCCTTTCCTGTCTGATGTGCTGCGCTTTGGTCTGCTGGAGAGCTTAGACAAGCGTGGCATCCAGGCGCGTTCGCACCGGCCGTCGCGGGCTTTGCGCGATGAGCCAGCCGCGCGCACGCTGCTGACGCTGGCGCGGCTAGCCCACCCGCAATGGAAGCTGCCGCCGCCCGAGTTCGATACCGCTTTTGCTTTGATGACGGCGATTGAGGGCTTGGATTTGCTGCGCGCCAAATTGCTGACGGAAATGCTCTACCGCGATGGCCGCTTGCTGCCTTTTTCTGAGGTCAAGAACGCAGCTATGCAAGACCGCATCACCTACGATTTTGGCGAACGCTACAACCGCCTGCGCGCCTGGCTGCAGCGCTATATCGAGTCCGAACGGGTCGATGCGATTGATATTTTCTTCCGCCGCATTTTTGGCGGTTTGCTCTGCCGGGCTGGCTATGGCTTTCATGGCGATGTCGCGGCCGGCAATATCAGCATGAACCTGGTGGATTCGGCGCGCAATTTCCGCTGGGCGCTGGAGTTTATGCGCCGCTACGACCCTAGTCTCGATTTAGGGCTAGATTATGTGAACATGGTCGAGCGCGGCCTCATTGCCGATTTTTATTTGCGCGACTGGCTGGCCGATAGCGAAGAGGGCGTCTTGATTGCGCCCGCCTATACTTTTTTATTGAGCAACCGCGCCGTTGATTTTCAATTTTGGCTCAATGTCGGCAGCGAAGGCTGGTCGCGCCGCTTGTACCAGCCTTTGACGCACCCCCATGTTTTGAGCTTGGAGTGGCAAGCTGGTGCCATTTGGACGGACGATGACGAAGAAGCCTTGAATCGACAGACCTTGCGCCGCCTGGTGCTGGCTTTGACGCGCCGCTGCCGCCACACCGTCTATTTAGGTTACAGCGAACTGAGCGAAAGCGGCTATGAGCAGCGGGGTTTGCTGCTGGATACGCTGCAAAGCGCGCTGCGGCGGCTGATGCGGGCGGAGCAAGAGGCGGAAGATAGCAAGGTGCTATTCAACGAGGCGGGCGATGTTTAAGCCGCGTCCCAAACAAGCCCAAGTTTTGTGCTATCGCCGCGGCTACATGGGGGTGGCGGCGGTGCCAGGCAGCGGCAAGACCGCCACTTTATCTTATTTGGCGGCGCTGCTGCTGTCTCATATCGATCTGATGCGGGGGCAGGAAATCCTGATTGTTACCTTGACCAACTCGGCGACCTCCAATTTCGCGCGGCAGGTCAATGACTATATCAAAGGCGATGGCTTGCTGCCGGGTTATGGCTATCGCGTGCGCACGCTGCATGGCTTAGCCAGCGATATCCTGCGGCGCAAGCCGGCCGCCGTCGGGCTTGACGAGCAATTTCTCATCATTGACGAGCGCGCCAGCAATAGCATCCTCGCCGATGCCGTCGATGCTTGGGTGCGCCGCAATCCCCAAGCGCCCGATGCCTATTTAGGGCCGAATTATGTGAACAAAGGGTATTATCGCACGCAAAAATGGATCGAGATGCTTAGCGAAACCGCCCGCAGTTTTATCCGCCAAGCCAAAGATGACCTGCTGAGTCCCTTTGATTTGCAGCGCTTGCTAGAGAGCTATGCCGGCGACCTGCGCTTGGTGGAGATTTGCGCCGAGATTTACGCCGATTATGAGCGGGCCCTTGCCTACCGCGGCGCCGTCGATTTTCAGGATTTGATGTACCTGGCTTTGAAAGCCCTGCGGGCTGAACCAGACTATTTGGCCGCGTTGCAACGAAAATGGGTCTATATCCTCGAAGACGAAGCGCAAGATAGCTCGCGGCTGCAAGAAGAAACCCTGCGCTTGCTGGCGGGCGAGACTGGCAACTGGCTGCGGGTGGGCGACCCGAATCAGGCAATCTTCGAGACTTTCACCACCGCTGACCCGCAATATCTGCGCGATTTTATTGACACGCCCGGCGTGCAGCGGCGCGAATTTCCCAACTCTGGGCGCAGCACGCTCAGCATCCAAAAGCTGGCAAATCACTTAATCGAATGGTCTTTGGCGCATCCGCAGGCGGCAATTCGCGCGCGGCGGCCTTTGACGCTGCCTTATATCCTGCCGACGCCGCCCGGCGACCCACAGCCGAATCCAGCCGACGCGCCCGCCGCGGTCGTCTTAGCCGCGGAAGCCTACAGCCCGACAAAAGAGGCAATGCTCGTTACCGAGTCTTGCAAGCGCTGGCTGCAAGAAAACCCTGACAGCACCGCGGCTATTCTGGTGGCGCGCAACGGCCGCGGCTCAGAGATTGTGGAATTGCTGCGCCAGAAAGATGTGCCTTATGTCGAAAATCTCAATAGCACCTCGAACACCCGCGCGGTGGTGGGCGCTTTGGCGCGCCTGCTGAGATATTTAGCCGACCCCAAAAGCGCGCCAAAACTGGCGGAAGTCTACCGCGTCTGGCGTCGCGATGAACGGGATGAGGCAGCCACAGTGGCCGAAATTGCGTCAGTGGTGAAGGCGCTGAAGCGCCTCAAAAAGGTGGAAGACCTGGTGGCGCCGCGCTTGAGCGACCTGCTGGAAGAAGAAACGGACGCCGCCGACCAAGCCGCGCTGCGCGAGACGCTTTTGCCTTTCCGCGACCGGGTCGGTACTTGGCTGCGGGCGGCTGAAATGCCCATCGACCAGCTTATCCTGACGCTGGCTGGCGATATTTTCCGCTCGGTAAGCGATATTGCGACGGCGCACATGGTCGCTTTGTACCTGGCGCGCTTGAGCGAAGCCCATCCGCTGATGCGCTTGCCCGAATTCGCCGCTGAGCTCATTGACATCGCTGCCAATAGACGCCGCTTCAGCGCCTTAGGCGCGAGCGAAATCCAATTTGACCCCGATGCGCATAAAGGCAAGGTTACTGTGACGACGCTGCACAAAGCCAAAGGCTTAGAATGGGACCGCGTCTATCTGATTTCGGTCAATAACTATGACTTCCCGGCGGCTGAGCCAAAGGATAGCTTCATCGGCGAAAAATGGTTCATCCGCGATAATCTCAACCTAGCGGCGGAGGGCTTGGCGCAGCTCGCGGCTTTGCGCGCGGGCGGCTTTTATCGAGAAGGCGAAGCCAGCTTGGAAGCGCGCATCGATTACGCCGCCGAGCGCCTGCGCCTGCTCTATGTTGGCATCACCCGCGCCCGAAAAGTTTTGACTATCACCTGGAACACCGGCCGGGGCGAAGCTGTGGAAGCGACGGCGCTGCGGGCTTTGCGCGATTTTTGGGAACGAGAACGAGAACGGCAAATGCCAGGGAGCAAGTAGCTATGAATTTGCCGGCCGGTTTCGCTTTTTCGGCGACGAGCTTGCAGCATTATGCCGATTGCCCGCGCCGCTTCGAGCTGCGTTATCTCAAGCGCATGCGCTCGCCCGCGCTGGAAGCCTTGCCGGCGCTTGAGTATGAGCGGCAAATGCGCCAGGGCAACCGCTTTCATCAACTGGCGCAGCAGCACAGCAGCGGTGTCGAAGCGGCTGTGCTAGCCTGCTCCTTAGCCGATGACGCGGCTTTGGTTGACTGGTGGCGGAATTATATGGCTGAGGGTTTGCTAGGCTTGCCAGAGCAGGGGCGCTATGCCCAAATCGTCTTGCAGACCTATCTAGCGGACTGCCGGCTCAGCGCCAAATATGATTTGCTGGCTCTGGACAAAGGCGGGGCGGCCGTCATCGTCGATTGGAAGACGGGTCCGCGCGTCCCCAGCCGTAGTTACCTGGCTTGGCGCTGGCAGACGGTGGTCTATCGCTATGTGCTGGCGCAGGCGGGCGCGCATTTGTATGGCGGCCCGATTCCGCCCGAGCGCATCCGCATGGACTATTTTTATGTGGCAGTGGAAGGCGAGCGGCGCGTCAGCCTAGACTATTCTGCGGCGCAGTTGGACGAAGACGAAGTCCGCTTGCAGCGCATACTGGAGGCGATAAAAAGCAGAATTCAGGCAGCCGATGCCTTCCCTTTGACGACAAAAGAAAAGCGCTGCCGCTTTTGCAGCTACCGCGCATTTTGCGACCGTGGCGAGCCAGGCCGCTTTGACGACTTGGAATTCGCCGCCGATGAGACCGACGAGATGGAAGAAGCTGACTTCGCGCTGGATTTTGGTCAAATCGCCGAGATAGAGTTTTGAGTAGTTCAAAGTTAATTATGCAAAAAGTGAGGCCTAGCGGCATTTTCAACCCCACCCTGGCCCCTCCCGTGGGGCAGTGTCTACGCGCCCCAAAGCTTTGGGGAGGGGAGAAAAACCCCGAAAATTATGGCTGCGCTTGCAGAAAAGTTCCTCCCGTCGGGCAATGGCTACAGTCCCCCAGGTTAGACTCCCCTCCCCGAAGCTTCGGGGAGGGGCGGGGGTGGGGTTGAAACCAACGCTAAAACTTGCAAAATTTAGTTGATTCTACTTCTGTGGCTAAATCCTTTTTCCCGGTCACGCTAAAAATTTGAGCTTACTTATTTCAAGCAGAGGAGTTTGTGATGAAAATTGACCGCATACGGACACTCCATGTCCACGCCGACTGGCATTATACAGAACCTGTCGCGGAGGCGCATCTCGCCCGTCCGGCCGCGATTTACCCGGAACTGGCAGGCAAGGTCAACTGGCCCGTCGACCCGGCCAGCGGCCCGCCCTATCCAATCGAAGCGCATTTCTTGCTCATCGACACCGACGCCGGCGCCACTGGCATCTGTGGCCCCGTCGGCGATGAAGACATCGCCATTATTCAGCGCTACTTCGCCGAGCTGCTGCTGGGCGAAAACCCGCATGCGGTCGAGCGCATCTGGGATAAAATGTACCGCCACGCCATCCATGGGCGCAAAGGCAGTCCGATGATGGCTCTGAGCAAGGTTGATCTCGCTTTGTGGGACCTCAAAGGCAAGCTCTTGCAAGCCCCTGTTTATCAGCTATTGGGTGGGCCGTCGCGCTCCAGGATCCGCGCCTATGCCTCGATGCTGGGCTATTCGGTAGAGCCAAACAAGGTCATCGCGCGCACGCGGCATTTTTTGAACCAGGGTTTCACCGCTTTCAAGTGGTTTTTGCCCGGCGTGCCAAAAGATGGCGAGGCTGGCATCCGCCGCAATTTAGAGATTATCCGTGCGGCGCGCGCGGCGGCTGGGCCAGATGCCGATTTGATGTTTGACGCCTGGAGCAGTTGGAGCGTGCCTTACACCCTGCGCATGATTGAGCTGGCAGCGCCTTATCGCCCCACCTGGTTCGAAGAGCCGGTGCTAGCCGACCTCATCCCGCAATATGCCGAACTGCGGCGCAAAGCGCGTGGCGTCTTCATCAGCGGCGGCGAGCATGAATATACGCGTTGGGGCATCAAGGCTCTGCTGGACGCGCAGGCGGTGCATATCTTGC
Organism: Phototrophicaceae bacterium; assembly: GCA_965200325.1. Taxonomy (GTDB): domain Bacteria; phylum Chloroflexota; class Anaerolineae; order Aggregatilineales; family Phototrophicaceae; genus UBA6055. Next base: position 253,723 of record OZ241335.1, read on the forward strand.
AGCCCGATGTTACTTGGGCGGGCGGTTTGACCGAGATGATGAAAATCTGCGCGCTGGCTTCGGCTTACGCCATTCCCGTCATCCCGCACCACGGCGGCTGGCCCTCCACCCATCTCATCGCGGCGCAGACCCTGACAACTTGCCCCATGCAAGAATGGCTCTTCCTCGCGGGCCGGCCGGCGAATGTCTTTTATAAAAACAAACTCGTGCCGGTGGATGGGCATATTGCCTTGCCGACGGCGCCGGGCTTGGGTATGGACTTGGCGGAAACCGGCCTCAGCCAGCTCGAAGAACGGACGCTAGCGGGCTAATGGACTGGACGAAGGGTCCGCGCCGCGACTGGCAAGAGGCCGCGCCGATTGAGCCGTCCGCCGAATTGCGGGCTGCCGTCGGCGGGCATCGCCTGCTGGCTGAATATCTGGCGCGCCAGGGCATCAGGACAGCGGCGGATGCCGGGTCTTTCCTCTCCCCTGCGCAGTATCAACCAGCCTCAGCCGCCGAGCTGCCCGATATTGACCGCGCGGTCCAGCGTTTGCGCCGCGCCATCAAGCGCGAAGAGCGCATCTTAATTTGGGGCGATTTTGATGTTGATGGGCAGACATCGACGGCTCTGCTCTATATTGCCCTGCGGCGGCTGGGCGCAAATGTCGCTTATCATGTGCCAAACCGTTTCAGCGAAGGGCATGGCATCCATCTCAAAACGCTCGAGCGTTATATTAACGATGGCATTGAGACGGCGGGCGGGTTTGTCGCTAAGGCCGCCGATGCCCCTGAGGCAGAGCAAGAAGAGCGCGCTGACAGCGAGCTAGAGGCTGCGGTTGCCAGCGGCGCTAAGGTCGTCGATAACCCGTCTGAGATGCGCGAGCGGCCCGTTGACCGCGGCATTGACTTGCTTTTGACTTGCGACACCGGCGTTACGGCGCAGGAAGCGGTGCAGTATGCGGCTAGCCGCGGCGTTCATACGATTATTACCGACCACCACGCGCTGCCAGAGCGGTTGCCGCCAGCGCTAGCCGTAATCAATCCGCAGCGCCTGCCGGTTGGTCACGCCTTGCGCGAATTGCCCGGCGTCGGCGTCGCTTATAAACTCGTCGAAGCGCTCTACGGAAATGACGACTGTGAAGACCTGCTCGATTTAGTCGCGCTGGGCATCGTCGCCGATGTCATGGTGCAGGTAGATGATACGCGCTATCTTTTGCAGCGCGGTTTAGACCGGCTGCGCGAAAATCAGCGCCCCGGCCTGCGCGCGATTTTGCAAAGCGCCCAGATTCCCCCGGCCGAGCTGAACGAAGGGCATATCGGCTTTGCCATCGCGCCACGTTTGAATGCTCTCGGCCGGCTGGAGGACGCCAACCCGGCCGTCGAGCTGCTCACTACAAAGGATTGGGCGCGGGCGCGCATCTTAGCGAATGAGCTAGAAGCCTTGAATGTCCGCCGCAAGTATCTGACCAACCAAATTTATGAATCCGCTATCGCCCAAATTGAAAGGAAACCAGAGCTGCTGGATTACGCCGCCCTGGTGCTTAGCCACAGCGATTGGCACAGTGGCGTTATCGGCATTGTCGCTAGCCGGCTGGTAGAAGAGTTTGCCGTGCCGGTTGTGCTGCTGGCTGTGCCAGACGTATTTGCGCGCGGCTCGGCGCGCTCGGTGGCGGGGCTGGATATTTATGCGGCTCTGGGGCAGGTGGCAGCGCTTCTGCACAGCTATGGCGGGCATAGCATGGCAGCCGGTCTCAGCTTGCCGGCCGATAATATCATCACTTTTCGCCGCGAATTATCGCGCGTGCTGCGGGCTATGGGCGGCGGCGTGGCAACAACAAGCGCGCTGACAATCGATGGCTACCTGACGCTGCCCGAAATTTCGCTTGCTTTAGCCCAAGACATCGAGCGGCTGGCGCCCTTCGGCAATGGCAACCCGCCCTTAACCTTGGCGACAAAAAATCTCAGCCTCGCCAGCCGCCGGCAGCTGGGACGCCGCGGCGACCACCTGCAAGTCCTGGTTGAAGACGAAGACGGCAACCGGCAGCGTGTCATTTGGTGGCGCGGCGCCGACAAAGATTTGCCCAGCGGCCGCTTCGACCTCGCGTATACTGTGCGCAGCAGCAGCTATAAAGGGCAGCGCGAGGCTCTGGTCGAGTGGCTGGATTACCGCGCGCTGGCGGGCAGCCCGCTCGAGCTGGCGGACAAGGCACTGGCTCAGGAAATCATCGACCGGCGGCAAAGTGCGAATCCGCTGGCGGAACTAGCCGCACTGCGGCAGAAATTTCCCGCCGCTCTCGTCTGGGCTGAGGTAGATGCGCTGGCGGATGCGGCTAATCGCTTGCAGCTTTCCCCTTGCGAGACGCTCATTGTCTGGACGATTCCGCCGTCGGCGGAGATTTGGGCGGCGGCGCTGGCGACGGTGAATCCGACGCGGCTGGTTCTCTTTGGCGCGCGGCCGCCGACCGAGCGCCAGGCGCAGTTTCTAGCGCGGCTGGCGGGTTTGGTGAAATATGCCATCAATCAAAAAGGCGGCGCGGTCGATTTGGAAGACTTGGCGGCGGCTCTAGGGCAGCGCGAGCAGGCGGCGCTAGTCGGCTTGCGGGAGCTGCGGGCTTCTGGGCAAATTGACTTTCGAGTGAAAACCAGCGGGCAGATTCAGCTGGGCTGGGCGGCGGCTCCGCCGCGTAGCAAGCCGGGCAGGTGGCGGGAGCGGCTGACGCTGCTGCTGCGCGAAGCCCGCGCCTATCGCAATTATTGGCTGGCGCAGGCGATGCGCGCCTTTTGATGCAGCGCGGTGGCAAGCGCCTGGTCTCTGAGGCTAATTTTTCCCTGTACAGACGCCAACGAAGTCCTGGTATCCTTGATATTCACCACTGCCAAAATTCGCCAGCAGTCCCGTACTGTCAGCGCGGAGAAACTTCAATTGTAGATTTGTGCCGCGGCGCCCCGGCCTACTCCAGCACCTCAAACATAGCCTCAATCTCGACGGCGAAACCATTGGGCAAGGAAGCGAAACCCAGCGCGCTGCGGGCATGCAGCTCGCCATCATACAGCTCCCAAAACAGCTCCGACGCGCCATTGATGACCAGGTGCTGGTCGGTGAATTCTGGCATAGAATTGACCGCGCCTAGCAGCTTGCGCACGCGCAGACTGTTTACCGTGCCGGTGACGGTATACGCGGCTTTCAGCAAGTCGATAGCGCAGACGCGGGCGGCTTTTTTGCCTTCCGCTACATCCAGGTCCCGCCCCAGTTTGCCTTGATAGCCAGTGGATACATGCCCCGAGACATAGATGGTATTGCCGATGCGGGTGGCGGGCGCTAGGGTGGTCGAGGGGGTAAAATCTTCGATATCGATGCCCATGGCTTTTACTTTTTCATCGAGCGTCATGGCTGAATCTCCCATAGAATGATTTGCAAATAGAAAACTGCGCGTATTATAGACGCAGCGCGGCGTTAAGCCATATACCTAAATGCCCGCCAGCTACTCGCCGCGCAGGCGCGGGTCAAGGATGTCGCGCAGGCCATCGCCGATGAAATTGAAGGCCATCACCAAGCTGGCAATCGCCAAGCCCGGGAAAAACCACATCCACCACTGGTCGAAGAAGTCGATGCCGATGCTGACCATGCGCCCCCATTCTGGCGAAGACGGGTCGGGCCCCAAGCCGATGAAACTCAAGCTGGCAAAGACGATGATGGCGGTGCCAATATCGAGGGTGGCGAGGATGACGGCGGGCGCGATGCAGTTTGGCAGAATCGTGCGGAAGAGGATATACAAACCGCTAGCGCCGACGCTATGCGCCGCTTCCACATATTCTTGAGCTTTGACCTCCAGCACCAAGCCGCGCAGCACGCGGGCATATTTGGGCCACCAGACCACCACCAGCGCCAAGACAGCGTTTTGAATATCTGGCCCCAGCGCCGCCGTAACCGCCATCGCCAAAATAATCGTCGGGAAGGCCATGAACAGCTCGGTCAGGCGCATCAGAAATTCGTCAGCTAGGCCGCCGGCATAACCGGCGACAGCGCCGATGACTGTGCCGAGCGCGCTGCCGATGATAATGACGGCTAAGCCAGCCGGTATCGTGATGCGCGCGCCCCAGAGAACGCGGCTGAAGATGTCGCGCCCCAGCTCGTCGGTGCCCATAATAAAGGCGGGCGTCGGCGTCAGCTTGCGGTTTGACAGGTCTTGCTGCAAAGGCGCGAAGGGCGCGATCTGCGGCGCGGTGAAGGCAATAAAAATCCACAGCGTCACGATGATGATGCCCAGCAAAACCAACGGATTCCGCTGCAAATGATAGCGCAGCCGCTGCCAAAAACTAGGCGACTCGAATGCGTGGGTCGAGGAAGAAATAGAGGATATCGACGACAAAATTCACTCCGACATAAATGAAGGCGATTAGCAAGCTGACGCCCATAATCGCTGGAAAGTCTTGCGAGGTGCTGGCGCGGAACATATAGCGCCCGATGCCCGGATAAGCGAAGATCGATTCAATCAAAATCGAGCCGACTAGCAGGTTGCCATAAGCGATGCCGATGACTGTCACCACTGGTATCAAGGCATTGCGCATGCCATGAAAGCCGATGACAATGCGCTCGCGCAAGCCTTTGGCGCGGGCGGTGCGCATATAATCCTGGTTCAGCACTTCCAGCAAAGACGAGCGGGTGATGCGCGAGATGATGCCGCTGATATACAGCGCCAAAGTGATGGCGGGCAAGATAAGATGGTTCAGCGCATCCCAAAAAACCACTGAATTGCCCGCCAGCAGCGCGTCCAGCGTGAACATGCCCGTGACCGTCGGCGGCGCTTGCAAGGTATATGCCAGGCGCCCCGGCCCCGCGGCGAATTTCATTTGCGAATGGAAGACTGTGAGTAGCACCAAAGCAATCAAAAATACGGGGAAGCTCACGCCAATCAAGGCGATGACGCGGGCGCAGTAATCGGCCAGGCTGTCTTTCCACACGGCCGAGATAAGCCCCAGTCCCACGCCTAAAGACGCGCCAAAAAGCACGCCCAGCGTCGCCAGCTCGATCGTGGCCGGCAAGAAGCGAGCAATATCGTCGCGGATGGGCTTGCGCGTCTTGATAGACACGCCCATATCGCCCTGCAAGAGATTGCCCAGGTAGGTCAAATATTGCTCGTGCAGCGGTTTATCCAAGCCCCATTTTTTGCGGAAGGCTTCCACCAATTCTTCGTTATTAAGCGCGTTCTGGGGCAGGTTGGCATTGATAGGGTCAGCCGGAACGGCATTGGCGACGAGGAAGGCGACGATGGTGATGCCGAGCAAAAGCGGGATGATAAGCAGCAGACGGCGCAGGAAATATTGGAAAAAATTCATGATTGCCAAAAATGGATTGGGACGAGATAAGGCTTAGTGTACCACAAGGGCGGGCTAAGCGAAAAAAAGCCCCTGCCTTCATCAAGAAGACAGGGGCTTTTCTCACTGTAGAGAAAGCCCTCACCCAAGGGCGAGGGCTTAAAAACGGGGGCTACTCCTCAGAGAGGCTCAGAATCGCTACATCCAGCATCCACTGCGGATGGTTGACATAGCCTACTAGGTTTGCTTGATAAGCGGTTTGCACTTGCGGCACATTGAAAGGCGCGTAGGGGCCGCTCATTTGGTTGTATTCTTGCAATGCGGTGAAGATTTCCCGCCGCGTTTCGGCATCGCTGGTGCTGCGCGCCGCGTTAATCAAATCTTGAATCTCCGCCGGCACATCATCGATGAACCAGTTTGTGCGTTCCTTCGCTACCTTGCCGCCAGGCAAGAAGCTGAGGAAATCTACTGGATCCAGAATATCTGGGCCCCAGAGCCAGTAAGCGAAGCCTTGCTCGCCACTGCGATACTGCTCCAGCGAGACTTGCAATTCGCCCGGTTCCAGCGTTACATTGATGCCGACCTCAGCCAAATCCGCCTGAATCTTCTGGGCATTGGTATTGAAGTTGACGCCAATGAGCGAGAAATCGGGATATTGCAGCGTTACATCCAAGCCGTCGGCATAGCCAGCTTCCGCCAGCAATTCCCGCGCTTTATCCAAATCGCGGGAGAAGGCCTGGTCTTCGCCAAAGGCGCTGAACAGCCCAACCCACATATTTGTGCCTGGTGTTACCCCTCCCCAGAGGGTCTTGTAACCTTCGTAATCCAGGGCATAGCGCACAGCCAGCTGCACAGTCGGGTTGCTGAAGGGCCCGCCGATTTCTTCGTCCTGGTTCATCAGGACGAAATGGGTATGCGTGCTGAGGCTGCTGTAGACTTCGATATCCGGGTTCTCGCGCAGGCTGTCCATCTGGTCAGAGCTCAGGTCGAGGGCTAGGTGAATTTCGCCGCTTTCCAGCGCCGCTTTTTGGGTGGCGGCTTCTGGCATATTGACGATGATGACGCGGTCGAAGTAGGGCTGATCGCCCCAGAAATTCTCGTTGCGCACTAGATCGGTGCGGACCTGTGGCTCCCAATTTTCAAGGATGTAGGGTCCAGAACCAGCGGAGCCGCTGTTGAGGAAGTCTTCGGCGCTGTCGGTCTCGGCTGCGTCAGCCGCGTCGGTGCCGCCATTGGCGCGCACGACATCGGCGTTGACGATGCTGAAGGCATAGCTCGTCAGCTCGGACAAGAAGGACGGCCGCACATTATCCAGGGTGATAGAGACGGTGTCATCGTCATGGGCCATCGTCGAGACAATGTGGTCGGCGAGGAAAGAGGGGTTGCCATTGACATTTTGCAGGCGCTGGATGCTGAAGACGACATCATCGCTGTTGACATCGTCGCCATTGGCGAAGACGGCGTCCGGGTTGAGCGAGAAGGTGTAGGTCATGCCATCGTCCGAAATTTCCCAGCTATCCGCCAGCAGGGGCAGGATGCCACTGGCATCATCGTCGGGGAAGGTGACCAGTTGGCTATAAGCGACATGGTTGACCATGCCGGTGGTTTGGGTGAAGCCGTGCGCTGGGTCGTAGGAATCGGTTACTTCGGAATGCCCAATCACCAGCACTTTTTCATCTTGCGCCGCCGCGCCGAAAGCGCCAAGCAGCAAGGCAAACAGGGCAAGCAGGACAAGCCCATATTTCATGCGGTTCATTTAACTTCTCCTTTGTACATACTGGATCGGAATCGTCCGAACAAGTAGAGTATAACGAATAGGCGGCTGGTATGCAAAAAAAGGGGCGCGGCGGATTTAAGCAGGCGCAAGTTTGTATTGCGAGTAGGGAAATAATTAATTGCCACAGAGACACAGAGGTACAGAAGTAAGTCCAAGTTAATTATGCGCCATTTTCAAGCCCAGCCCCGGCCCCTCCCGTAGGGCAGTGTTTATGCGAGCGGCTGCCAGTGTCTAGCGACCAGTTTTTGTCGTTTAGACTCCCCTCCCCGAAGCTTCGGGGAGGGGCCGGGGGTGGGGTTGAAACGAAGGCATAAAATTTGCAAAATTTAGTTCGCCTTACTTACTTTGTAGATTCAAGTGTATCTTGTCTTGATTGCGCTATGTAGAGTTAAAGCAGGTCAGTAAGCCCAAGTTTGCCTTGCGACTAGGGAAAAAGAATTTAGCCACAGAGACACAGAAGTAAGTCCAAGTTAATTATGCACCATTTTCAACCCCACCCCCGGCCCCTCCCCAAAGCTTTGGGGAGGGGAGAAAAAAAACGAAATTATGGGGAGTTTGAGGGAAAGTCTCTCCCGTAGGGCAGTGTTTATACGAGCGGCTGCCAGTGTCTAGCGACCAGTTTTTGTCGTTTAGACTCCCCTCCCCGAAGCTTCGGGGAGGGGCCGAGGGTGGGGTTGAAACGAAGGCATAAAATTTGCAAAATTTAGTTCGCCTTACTTACTTTGTAGATTCAAGCGTATCTTGTCTTGATTGCGCTATGTAGAGTCAAAGCAGGTCAGTAAGCCCAAGTTTGCCTTGCGACTAGGGAAAAAGAATTTAGCCACAGAGACACAGAAGTAAGTCCAGGTTAATTATGCGCCATTTTCAACCCCACCCCCGGCCCCTCCCGTAGGGCAGTGTCTACGCGCCCCAAAGCTTTGGGGAGGGGAGAAAAAAACGAAAATTATGGGGAGTTTGAGGGAAAGTCTCTCCCATCGGGCAATGTGTACAGTCCCCAAGTTAGACTCCCCTCCCCGAAGCTTTGGGGCGCGTAGACACTGCCCTACGGGAGGGGCCGGGGGTGGGGTTGATAACGAAGGCAAAAACTCGCAAAGTTTAATTTGACCTACTGAGACGCAGAGACACAGAGAAATTGGGCGGTTTTGTGTTCTTTGTGTCTTTGTGGTTCAAATTTAGATAAAAAGTTTAGGTTTCGTCCGCTACCTCAGGTTATTGTGGAAAATGCACCCGCCGCCCGGTCCGAGCCGATTGATACGCGCCCAGGATCATCTCGATGCAGACGCGCCCCTCTTTGGCAGTGGCGAGAGGCGGGCTAGCGCCTTTGAGAAAGTCTATCAACGGCCGCGCCACATTATGAATCCGCGCGCTTTGCGGCACGACTGGGAAGTCAAATCGCTGCCAGTCGGCCGCCCCAGCGCGGAAGAGCTTGAGCGGACTGCCCGCTGGCGGCAGCAAGCTCGAAGGCGCATCGCCGTAATTCTGTTGAATCGTGCCGCCATCACCATAGATTTCAGTGGTGGCTTCCGCCGCGAGTTGCGTCGAACTATTGAAGAGGATGCCCATTTCGCCTTGGCGGAAGCGGTATAGGGCTACGCCATTGTCATCGGGCGCGACATCGGTAACGACATTGTCAATCTCCGCCATCACGCTGACGGGCCGGCCCAGCATCCAATAAAACCAGTCAGCGGCATGCGAGGCATCGTCCATGAACATGCCCATATTTTGGACTGGGTCGATATGCCAGTTGCCCGGCGTTGCCCACTCTTTGTTGAGCAAGGCGGGGATAGCGTGGCGGCGGCGGATGACAGCGACCTTGCCGACGGCGCCCGCGTCAAGCAGCGCTTTCATCTTTTGATTGACCGGGTCGGCGCGCATCTGATAGCACATGCTGAATTTGATGCCGGCGGCTTTTACCGCGTCGATGATGGCATCGCAATCTGCCAGCGTCAGCGCCATCGGCTTTTGCAGCAGCACATGTTTGCCAGCCCGCGCCGCCGCGATAACATGCTCGGCATGGCGATTGGTCGGGCTGGTGACGAAGACGGCGTCGATATCAGCACGGGCGAGCAGCTGCTCGAGCTCAGGCAGCCATTCCAGCCCGAAGGCGCGGGCTTGGCGCTGGCCGCGTTCCTGGTCTTCATCCCAGCAAGCGACGACCGCGGCATCGTCAAAATCGGCAATCGCCTGGCAATAGCGCAGCACATGCGCATGGGCAAAGCTGATGAGACCGAGGCGCAGCGGCCTGTGTGTATGCGGCATTTCTCGTAGCTCTCTCAGCTTTCTTGAATAAAATCGCTGACTTCGATATTGACGATGAGCGCATCGCCCTCGACGCTGACCGGGTAAGTCTTGACGCGCACTGTCGGATCGACCAGGCATTGCCCGGTGGCGATGTCAAATTGCCAGGCATGCCAAGGGCAGCGCAAGATTTCGCCGGCGCGCTCGTAGTCGACAAAACCGCCAGTCGTTGACGGTGGCGCTGCGCTGCTGCTGCGCCCCGCCACTTCGCCTGTGCAGAGCGGGCCACGCTTGTGCGGGCAGATATTGCGCAGAGCATAGAAGCGTCCGCCGACATTGAAGATGCCAATGCCGGCCCGGCCGCGAAATGGCACGATAATCTTGCGCCCGCCGACCGGGATCTCAGCCACTTTGCCCACTACAATGCCAGTCATGCGCTCACCCGCGCAAGCATAGCGTCGCTGATGCGCAGCAGCTCCAGCGCGTTTTCGGCGAAGATGCGCCGATGCAGTTCCTCATCCAGCTTGGGCAAGACAGTCACCGGGTCGTTCCAATCAAAATGCGGGAAGTCGGTGCAGAAAATCAAGGTCTCGTCCGCGTGCAGCATCTCCAGCATCTGATGGACTTGCTCAGTCTGTGGCGGCTCGTGCATGGGCTGGGAGCCGATGCGGATATGCTCGCGGAAGTATTCGCTTGGGGGCCGCTTTAGCCAGGGCGTCTGGTCGCCGATGGCTTTCCAATCAGTATCCAGGTGCCACATCAAGGAGACCGCCCACATTTGCTGCACCTCGATAAGCGCGAATTTGAGATTTGGGAATTTCTCGAAGACGCCTTCGCAGATGAGCGACGCGGCTTGGGCGCTGGCGACGCTGGGCCGGCTCATGCGCGCTTCCATGTAATAGGTGGGATAGCCGACCGGCGTTGGCGTCGAGCCGGGGCTGCCGCCGCCAATATGCGAGACGACGGGCAGGTCATGTTCGGCGCAGGCTTCCCAGATGGGATGGTATATGCGGTTGCCGAAGGGCTTGGGCGTCTGCATGGGCATCAGGACAGCGGCAGTATCCTCGCGTGGCGCCAGCCGATGGATCTCTTTGACGGCTTGCGCCGGGTCGTTGGGCGCTACCAAAATCGCGTTGACGATGCGCGGGTCTCGCTCTAGCCAATGCTCAATCGTCCAGTCATTGAAGGCGGTGCAGAGGGCGGCCGCCCAATCCGGGTCGGGCAGGCCGGCATAGCCATAGAAAACCGGCGGCCCGGTCAAGAGGGCGAAATCGATATTCCAGCGGTCAAGCAATTCTTTCTGGGTAAATTCCAGCGAGAAGTTAAAATCCCGTTCTTTAAGCGCCGGGTCTTTGATATCGGGCCGGGTGCGGCGGAAGGGGGTGTTGGCATAGCCAGCGCCTGGCAGGTGCAGCCCCTGGTCGAGCAGGTGTTCCTGATAGAATTTTGGCAGATAGGGCAGCAGTTCTTCTGGCTCGCGGAAGTTGTGATGCACATCGCAGTCGATAAGTTTCACGCGGTCGGCGCTTTTGGCGGTCCAGCCCGGCGCGGCGATGGGCGCGGCGCCTTTTTTGCCGATGTGGATTTGCTCTAGTTTATCAATTGTCTGCGCCATTTTGCCTCCCACAGCGACTATTTTAGACTGGCTTCATTTCGCCCAGCGATTGTTCACCTTGCTGAATAAAACCCGCCACCGGGCTTTCAATGCGCCCGTAGGCATTCCAAATTTTGAAACCCAGCAAAGCCAATAAATCCGCGCTCGCCTCCGCTAGCACTTGGGGCGCGGTGCCGACGGTAAAATTCACTTGGGTGCGGAATTGCGGCGCGACGAAAGTGGTCAATACGCCTAAGCGCTGCTCATCGCTGACATTGGCGCCGGTGCCGTGCCAGAGGCGGCCATCGAAGAGCATGGCGCTGCCGGCGACGCCTTCGGCTGGGATGCTGCGTACATCTTTGTCGCGGTCTTTATCTGGCCGGCGGCCGATGAGGTGGCTGCGCGGCACGAGGCGGGTGGCGCCATTGGCTTCGGTGAAGTCATTGAGCATCCACATCACATTGACTACCACTGGCGGCGCAATCATGGCTGGGTAATCGTCGACGCGGTTGGATAGCTCGCGCGTCAAAGAACCGGCCGGGACGGGGTTGGGACGGCGATGAATCGGCTCCGGCATCCACCACTGATCGGTATGCAGGTCCATGGCGATGCCGCCAGGTTTGGCGATGTTGGCGCCATAGCTGGAGAGCAGATAGTCTTGCCCCAGCACATGCCCGGCCACCGCCCGCACGACGGGCTGCGCCAGCAAATCGCGGAAGACCGCGCCTTTGTTAATCAACATCCAAACCCGCTGGTTGACCCCGCCCGCTTTTGCCGAAAAGGCTTCGCGCCGAATCCGGCCTGCTTCGTCGGTGAAGGCGCCCCATTGCTGCTTGGCGCCGCCGTCTTCAAAGGCGGTGCCAGCTTGCAATTCCGCCTGCGCCTGTTCCAGCAAGCGCTGTTTAGCGACGGCTAACTGAGCCGGTGAAATGGCTTCTTGCACCAAGCAATAGCCAAATTCGTCGATATTCGATTTCAGCGTGGCTAAATCTTGTGTCGCTTGCGGCAGTTCCGCATCAATCCAGTCAAACATTTTTACCTCTGTATTTTCGTCAGCATACTCACTAATTCTAAGACCTCGCAACTGCAAGTGTAGCTTACTTTGAATGCCTGCGCCAAACTTTGGCGCAGGCTCAGCCCGCCATTTCGGGCGGCGCTTGAGACTATGCTATACTGTAGCTTATGGGAGCCGAATGGCGCGAGAAACAGCATGATCGTTAAAGAGCGACTGTACACAATAGACGATGTATGGCAACTGAAGCAGCAGGCGGACTCTGCGCCGACGCGCTATTACCTCATCGATGGAGAACTATTTGCAATGTCTCCCACTGGCGGTAGCCACTTTTTTGTCTTGTCGAATATCATATACCATCTCCAGGCTTATGTCCGGCAACCTGGCTTAGGCCTGGTATCGTTTGAGGGCGACTTTTTCCCGTCGGGCAAGCGCAATACCTTGCTAGGGCCGGATATTGCCTTTATTAGCAAAGCCAGGCTACCCAACCTATTCCCCGTAACATTTGTCTGATATATTCGCCCGCCCCTAAATTCATAGAAACGTAGCCATATCCAAATTCACGCGCTACAATCCTGCGCATTGTTTAATCCAGCACGATAGAAAGAGCTTAAAATGACCACAAAAGTTGCGCTGATTGGCGCTGGCGGCATGGCCCGTGCGTATCACCTGCCGCGGATGCTCGACACGGGCGCCGACATCCGGGTTATCTGTGAACCATCCGCCAATAATTACGAGCGCTTCGCGGTTGCGATGGAAGAATTGAATGCGCCAGTGCCGCCCAATGAGCCTGATCTCGGCGCCTTGCTGGCGCGCTATGCCGCCGAGCTTGACGCTGTTTTCATCGTCACGCCGCACAGCCTGCATCACGACCAGGCGAAACTCTGCCTCGAAGCCGGTTTGGATGTCCTGCTAGAAAAGCCAATGGTGCTGAACGCCCGCGAAGCGCTCAGCCTGATAGAAACGCGGGACCGCAGCGGCAAGCAGCTAGTCGTGGCTTTTCAGGGCGGCCTGTCACCCCAAATCCGCCACGCGGCGCAGCTTATCGCCTCTGGCGAACTCGGCGCGCTCCAGACCGTAACCGCTATGGTCTGGCAAGGCTGGAAGAACGCGACCGCTGACACTTGGCGGCAAGTCCCAGAAATCGCGGGCGGCGGCTTTCTTTTCGATTCTGGCGCGCACATGTTGAATACCGTCTGCACGCTGGTCGGCGAAGATTTTGATATGGTCGCGGCTTGGACGGACAATCGCGGCGCTCCCGTCGATATTGATGGCGTGGTGATGGCGCGTTTGCAATCGGGCGCGCTGGTAACGCTGACCGGCAGCGGCGATTGCATCCCTGGCTTACATTCCACCATCTATGTCAATCTCACTGGCGGCAGCATTCACACCGATATTCATGGCAATACGCTGGGCATCCGCCGCGAGGGCGATACCGAGTACCAGGCAATCGACCTGCCAGCGATGCGCGGCGCTTGGGAGGCTTTTGTACAAGTGCGGGCCGGCGAGCTAGCTAACCCCTGCCCGCCCGAGGTCGGCTTGCGCATGGCAAAATTGTGGGATGCCATCACCGAGTCGGCGCGCAAAAATGGGCAGCCGGTGTCGGCGCGCATTGTGGGCTAGGGCGCAGCCCGCGGTTTGCGGCATTGAATCGCGCTAGGCGCAGAAGTAGGATAAGCTAAATTTTGCAAAATTTTCACCCCACCCCCGGCCCCTCCCGTAGGGCAGTGTCTACGCGCCCCAAAGCTTTGGGGAGGGGAGAAAAACCGCGAAAATTATGGGGAGTTTGAGGGAAAGTCCCTCCCGAAGCTTCGGGGAGGAATCGTCATCGTGGGCTTGAAAATTGCGCCTCACATTTTGCATAATTAACTTGGGCTTACTGAGTACAATATCGAACAGTTTCAAATTTCACCCGCATAGGAGTATTGAGTATGAAAACAGCAACTGGTAACTTCCCGCTGGGCTGGCGGCGGCGCAACTTCGCTTGGGAGCAAGACCTCGATGGTATGCTCGCCTGGGCCTTGGACAATGACTTGGAAGTCGTCGATCTGGGGCGCGATGCCGATAGCAGCGCCAAGACTGTCATCGACGCCGGCCTGCGCGTCGGCAGCGCCGACCTCACCGTCTGGCAGGAGATGATGTCGCCCGATGCCGGCAAGCGCCGTGCCGCTGTCGCGCAGAATGCCGATTATATCCGCGCCTGTGCCGCCGCCGGCGCGAAGACCTTCTTCATCTGTATGATTCCCGAAGACCCGACGCGCCAGCGCGCCGAAAACTTCGCCTATATGGTCGAGAGCTATGGTGAATTGCGCGCGACCTTTGAAGCGAACGACGCCTACCTCGTCATTGAGGGCTGGCCCGGGCCTGGCTCGCTGGTCTGCACGCCAGAGACTTACCGCGCTTTTATCGAACAGGTCGGCTCGCCCAATATGGGCGTCAATTACGACCCGTCGCATTTAGTGCGCATGGGCATCGACCCCATCCGCTTTTTGAATGAATTTGTCGGGCATGTCTTCCATGTGCATGGCAAAGATTGCATGATTATCGACGAAAACCTGTATCAATACGGCAACTTGCAAGCAGCGACCTTCGCCAAGTCTTACAAATATGGTGGCATGAACTGGCGCTATACCATCCCTGGCCACGGCATCTCCGATTGGAAAATCATCCTCAGCACCTTGCAAGCCAATGGCTATAGCGGCTGCGTCAGCATCGAGCTGGAAGACCACTATTACGACGACACAGAATACTTGCAAAAGCAAGGTGTCTTGCAGGGCGTCAAATTCCTGGCTGGGTCTTGAGTGCTGGCAAAGGATAAAAACCATTAAAAAGGAACGCGCAATGAAAACTGTCGCCGTCGTCGGCTTAGGCAATATGGGCATCGGTATGGCGAAGAACCTGCTCGCCGCCGGCTTCCCTGTCAGTGGCTTCGACCTGCGCCCAGAGCGCAACCAATTGCTGGCTGAGCTCGGCGGCCAGCCCGCTAATACGCTAGCCGAGCTGACCGCCGATGCCGTCTTCATTATGGTGATGAGCGGCGCCCAGGCCCTCGCCGTGGCCACTGAACTCAAGCCGCGCCTGTCGGCCGGCGCCACTATCATCGTTACCGCCACCATCGAACCGGCCGAGATGCGCGCCATCGAAGCGGCTCTGGCCGATAGCGACATCCACCTTATCGACAGCCCGGTCAGCGGCGGCAAGTTTGGCGCTGAGGCTGGCGCTTTGACGATGATGGTGGCGGCCGCGCCGGCTGTCTTCGCCGCTCAGCAAGACCTGCTGCAAGCGGTCGGCGGGCAAATTTTCCATGTCGGCGAAGCCATTGGCCAAGGGCAAACAGTCAAAGCCGCCTTGCAAGCCTTCATCGGCGTAACTTTCGTCGGCATCTTTGAATCTCTGGCCTTGGGCGCTAAAGCAGGCGTCAAAGGCGCGACGCTCTACGAAGTCTTCAGCAGCACGCATGTCGGCAATACGCCTTTTTTCAAGAATTGCGCGCAGCTCATCTTAGACCGGCAGTTCAAAGATACCGGCAGTCACATCGGCACGATGGTCAAAGACCTGGGCATCAGCCTGGCTCTAGCCCGCGAAAATGGCTTGCCGCTCTTCGCCACCAGCGCCGCCCACGAGCTGTTCCAGGCGGGTATCGCGCTCTATCCTGAAGAGGACAACTGGGCGATTGTCAAATTCCTCGAACAATTTTCTGATACGGAAGTCGCTTGGTAAAGCAAAAGCGAGGCTAAAAATGGCGAAGCTCGGCGTCATCACCGACGGTATCAGCCGCGAATTTGAACATGCGCTGACCGTAATGAACGAATTTGGCTTGACTCAAGCCGAATTGCAATATCTCTGGGACAAAGAAGTGGGCGATTTGTCCGAGGCGCAGCTCGATCGCGTTCAGTCTCTCGCGCAAGCCCACGGCGTCTCAGTCGCCTGCATTTCGCGGCATATCTTCGGCGGTCTGGCTCTCGGCGCGCTGGATACCGCTCTGCCCCCGCCTATCAAGCGCAATTAGCTGCTCTGCGGCGCTGCATCGATATGGCGCAGGCTCTCGGCTGCCCGCGCGTGCGCATTATGAGCTTCCGCAAAGAGATGATTCTCTTTGGCAGTCACGGCGCTGAAGAATGGAATGTCGCCCGCGGCGCTTGGGACAAGCTGCTGACGCTGATAGGGCCAGCGGTAGAAATTGCGGAAGAGCGCGGCATCGATTTGGTGGTGGAGACGGGCAACAATGCCATGATTACCTCCGCTTATTTGGCGCGCAAGCTCATCGACGCCTTAGGCAGCCAGCGCCTCAAAGTGCTGTGGGACCCGGCCAACAGTCTCTATTGCGCTGAAATTCCCTTCCCCGCTGGCTACGCTGCTCTGCGTGGCATACTCGGGCATATACATATCAAAGACGCACGCGTCGACATTGCCAAAGCGACTGTCGCTTGCCGGCAACTCGGCACTGGCGATATGGCGCCGTACCTGGCGCAAATCGCCGCGGCCCTGGCCGCCGATGGTTATGCTGGCGCAATCTCGCTGGAATCGGTCTATCGCCCATTGGACGGCAGATTCGAAGATGGCTTCCGCGCCTCTATCGGCGCTTTCAAACATCTCTTTGCCTAGCGCTCAGGGATAGGGCAGCAGCTGTACCTGCGGCAGGAAGCGCTGCATATCCGCCACTTCATAAGCGGCGGTGCCTGGCTGCAAGCAGACCGCCGTCGCCGCGGCTAGGCCGAGGCGCAAGCCCGCTTCAATCGGCTGCCCTTGATGGAGCGCATAAGCCAAACCCGCCAGCACCGCATCGCCCGCGCCGGCCGGGCTGCTGACTTCTATTGCTATGGGCGGGATGCGATAGCTACGCTCATGCAGCAGGGCTAGGGCACCGGCCGCGCCCAGCGTGATGACGACCTGCGTGCCGGTGCGCCTCAAAATCTCTTGCCCAGCGGCATAAAAATCGGCGATTGTATCTAACTTGCGCCCGACCAGCGCTGAGAGTTCATGTTCATTCGGCTTGATAAAGGTCGGCTTGGCGGCTAAGCCCGCCTCGAGGTTCGGCGGCGTGGCGTCAAAAATGACGGGCATGTCCCGCGCCCGCGCCTGCGCTATCGCCTGTCGATAATAATCAGGCTGCATGCCCGGCGGCAGCGAGCCGCCGGTAATCAGCACCGTCGCTCGGTCAAGGGCGGCGGTATAGCGCGCTTGTAATTCCGCCAGATGCGCCGCTTCCACCAGCAGCGAGGCGCTGGTAATCGAAGTATGTTCGCCGCTGCTTTCATCCAGGATAATTGTGTTAATGCGCGTCTCGCCCTCAGCCCAGACGAAGTCGGTCTCTACGCCGTAGGCTTCCAGCATCGCCTGGACTTTTTTTCCGATGGCGCCGGCCGCCAGCCCCAAAGCGAGGCTGCGCACCCCCATCCGGCCCAAAATCCAAGCGGCATCGGTCGGCTTGCCGCCCATGCTGTGGTAGGTGCGGCTGGCGCGGATGGTCGTATTGGGCAGCAGCTTTGGCACAAAGACGGTCAAGTCCAGCGTCGTATTCGGCGTCAGGCTGACTATCATGGCGCGGCCTCAGTCGCGGAAGTCCGCAATCGCCGCTTCCATGGCGGCGCGCTCGGCTTGCAGCAGCGGGCTGGCGCCCACAGCTGAGGCTTGCAAAAGCATAAAAGCATTTGTATCCAGCCGCTCGACCGCGTCCAGCGCCGCGGGCAAGTTCTTGCCCATCAAAAAGAGGCCATGCCAAGGCGCGATGGTCCCGGCGGCATGCTTGGCAATCATAGCCTCGCGCCCGCGCATCGTCGCGACAATGCGCTGCCCGAGCTTGGGGCTGTGCGCCGGCGCGTAGTCGATGACGGGCGTGGTGCCGAATTTGCGCGTCGCTTCCATAGCCGGCGGCATCGCTAGATTGGCGCAGGCGAAGACCAGCAGATGGCGCGGGTGGCAGTGAATCACGGCGCTGCCATAAGCGCTATAGGCGCGGTGCAAGCCAAAATGCACCGCGCTCTCCCGCGTTAAACCGCCCGTGCCACAGAGTATCTCGCCGGCTTGATTGGCCACCAGCACATCTTCAGGCTCGAGCTGCCATTGATGCTGTTGCCCGGCCAGCGTTGGCGTCATGCAAAAGCGGTCGCCGACGCGCAGGCTGATATTGCCGCCGCCGGCGTCGGTCAAGTGGCGGTCGAAGAGGATGCGCCCGATGCGCGCCACCAGCGCCCGTCCCGCTTGCAGCGCGTCAGTGAGCGCCGCTTCTGTTTGTGTCATTCGCAATTCCTTCCCTTTTTTGCGATAATGCTATTATAGCTTTGTCTATTGGCATAACCAGTAGCCCTTATGCCAGCACAGCGAAAACAGATTTAGCCAATCGGAGAGAGTATGGATACTATGAACGGCCTACAGACAAAATCAAGCGTGGACTCGATTAAGGTAACACAGGCATCGCCCGCGTATTGTTCGCCGCAATTTCGCTTTAATCAAATTATCACCGGCGATGCGCGGCAAGTATTGCCAACTTTGCCGGCGGCCTGCATCGATCTCAGTTTTTGGTCACCGCCCGATTTTGTCGGCAAATCCTATTTAGAAAAGAGCGAGCAACCATGCCCTTTGAATTCGCTACAGCGACCCGCATCATCTTTGGCAGCGGCAGCGCGGCGCAGCTCCCGCAACTGGCGCGCGCGCAAGGCCGCCAGGCTTTGCTTGTTACTGGCAGCCAGGGCGACCGCCACCGCGACCTGCGCGCGGCTTTAGCGGCCGCCGGCTTGCAATACACAGTCTGCCCTATCACCAGCGAACCGAGCGTGGCGCGCATCCGCGCGGCGACGGAACGCGCTCGCACGGCCGGCTGCGATATGGTCATCAGCATCGGCGGCGGCAGCGCGATCGACAGCGGCAAAGCCTTAGCCGCCCTCATCCCCAATCCAGGCGACCCGCTGGATTATCTTGAAGTGATTGGCGCGGGCAAGAAGTTGAGTGCCGCGCCGCTGCCCTTCATCGCCCTGCCGACCACAGCCGGCACCGGCGCTGAAGTTACCAAAAACGCCGTGCTCGCCTCGCCCGAACACCGCGTTAAAGTTAGCTTGCGCGATAACAGTATGTTGCCCGTCATCGCTTTAATCGACCCTGTTTTGACGCTGAGCCTGCCGCCGGCCATCACCGCCAGCACCGGCTTAGACGCCTTGACGCAGCTTATCGAGCCTTATATCTCTCGTTTTGCCAACCCATTGACCGATGCGTTCTGCCTTGAAGGCTTGCGCCGCGTCGGGCGGGCGCTGCGCCGCGCCTATGCCGAACCCCAGAATCTCGCTGCTCGGGAGGATATGGCTCTGGCTAGCCTGCTGGGCGGTTTGGCGCTCGCAAATGCCAAGCTGGGCGCGGTGCATGGTTTTGCCGGCGTGCTGGGCGGCATGTATGACGCGCCCCATGGCGCTATCTGCGCGGCTCTGTTGCCCCATGTTCTGCGCGTCAATAGCGCCGCGCTCAGCGAACGGGGCGAGTACGGGCCTGTCCGCCGCCGCCTCGACCGTATCGCTCAGCTGCTCACCGGCGCGCCGACCGCTGATGCTGCCGCTGGTTTGCGCTGGATCAGCGAGACGAGCCAGCTTTTTGATATTCCCGGCCTCGGTGGCTACGGACTGCGGGCCGAAGACTTTGCTAGTGTCAGCGAAAAAGCCAGCGCCAGCAGCAGCATGAAAGGCAACCCTATCACACTCACTCCCGCTGAGTTGCAGGCGATTTTGCGGGCGGCACTGTAAGGGAACCGGCGCGCTATGAGAAAAAGATGCCGAGTTTAGGCTATCGCCTGTTGAGATTGTAGGCAGAGGCGCAGGAGTTTTGCCTGCGCCTCTCTAGTTGACCCGGATTATTCTATCTTCAGCACAACCTTGCCGAAGCCTGCATTGCCCAGCATGGTATTGAACTCAGCTAGGTTGCCATCGACAATTTCGCTGAAGTCCGCCACGACGCCATCGATTTCCGCCGCCATTTCCGCATACGCGGCATATTCATAATCGGTCGGCTTATAATCGCCCAGAGCCACATTGAAATTCAGATTGCCCAGCTGCGTCGCCAGCCGATCGCCATGATTCATCGCATCGGGCCAGCCGGCGCGCGTATCGGGTATCATCAGCTTTTTCTCCAGCTCCAGCACCTGCTCTGCTAGCGCTTTGGCCGCCTCGATGATGCCCGCCGCCGATTCCAGCCCGGCCAGCCGCTCGCGCCAGCCCTTGAGCTGGTCCCGCAGCTCGCGCATTTGGTTGATGCTGGTATGCGTCGCCGAGACTTTGTCGCGGATTTGGATGAGCAAATCGAATTGCGCCTGTAAGTCGGCGGCGCTGGCTTCTACGCCCCGTTCTTGGACAATCTCGAAGCTTTCGCTCAACTGTGTCTCGCCGACGGTCAGCGTTACGCGGTAAGTACCGGGCGCGGCATGCGGGCCTTTGACGAAGCTCTGCTGATTATCGTTGTGCGGCTGGACCTTGCGCGCGTCTGGATAGCGCAAATCCCAGACAAAGGCATTCCAGCCGGCTTTGGCCGGGATGCGCAGTTCTTTCGGGCTGTCGTCGTCTTTGCCTCTGGCGCTTTTGTCTGCTTGCGCCGCTTTTTCTGCTTCATCGGCATGCAGGCTCTTAAAAGTTTTGACTTCATTGCCGGCGTCGTCATCAAAGCGCAGGCTGATGGTGGCTTCAGGCGCTTCGCGCAGCCAATAGCGGATGACAGCGCCTTTGGGCGGATTGCTGCCGCTATCGAGGTAGCTGTGCTTCACGCCATGCTCGGGCGTTTCTTCTTTGGTATAAGCTGCCACCATGCCCAGCGTGCTCATGTATTGCTTGCCGGGGCCGCTTTCAAACAAGCCTTCGAAGACCTTGGGCAGCCAGCGCTCCACCGTCCGCGGGCGCAGCAGCTGCGCGGCCTGGTCGGCCAGCGCGTCGCTGAATTGGCGCAGCGCCGGCAAATCGTCCAAAATCCAAAAAGACCGGCCATGCGTCGCGATGACTAAGTTGTCGTCCTTGATTTTGAGATCATAAATCGGCGAGATGGGCAGGTTTTCTTGGAAACGCTGCCAGCCTTTGCCACCATCAAAAGAGATGTACAAGCCGAACTCGGTGCCAAGATAGAGCAAGCCCGGCTGCGCTGGGTCTTCCCGAATGGCGCGGCAAAAATGGTCGGCTGCGATGCCAGTGACGATGCGCTGCCAGCTTTGCCCATAATCCGTCGTCTTGAAAACATAAGGCGCGTAATCGTCGTTTTTGTAGCGCGTCGCTGTAACATAAGCTGTCGCCGGGTCATGCGGCGATGGTTCAATCATATTGAACATTGTCCAGTCGCCGAGGCCGGGCGGGCTAATGTCCGTCCAGCTCGCGCCGCCGTCCTGGCTGATGTGCAGCAAGCCATCATCGCTGCCAGCCCAGAGCAAGCCCGGCTCATGCGGAGATTCGGCGAGGGCATAGACCGTCGCGTAATGCTCCGCGCCGACCGCATCCCGATTGATGGGCCCGCCCGATGGTTTCAGTGTCTCTGGGTCGGCTTTGGTCAAATCGGGGCTGATTTCTTGCCAGCTCTGTCCCTCGTCCTGGGTGCGCAAAATCTGATTGCCGCCGATATAGAGCGTGCCGCTATCGTGAGGGGAAAAGACAATCGGGTAGGTCCAGGCGAAGCGGTATTTATCCGCTTGCGCGCCCAAGCCGGTCGAGCTGCGGGGCCAGGTCGAAATCAGGCGGATTTGCTGCGTGCGATGGTTATAGCGCTGCAAGCTATTGCCGCCGCCGGGCGAGCTGCCGATAGCGCCGACATAGACAATATCGTTATCCGCTGGGTCGACGGCAATATAGCCGCTCTCGCCCGAGCCGGTAATATCGCAATCTTCCCAAGTGATAGAAGAATAGCGGCTGCGGCTTGGCACGCGCAGGCTGGAGTTATCCTGCTGGGTGCCATAGACATAATAAGGCGCGCGGTCATCGACATCGAGGTGATAGATTTGCGCCGTCGGCTGATTATAGATGCTAGACCAAGAGTCGCCGCCATTGAGCGAGACGCAGCAGCCGCCGTCATTGCCATGGACTAAGATTTTGCTGTCATGCGGGTTAATCCACAGGTCGTGATTATCGCCATGCGGCGTTGTAATCTCGTTGAAGTTATGCCCGCCGTCGGTCGATTTCCAAAAGCTGAGATTGTTGATATAGACGGTGTTGGCGTCCTGCGGGTCGGCGGTGAGGTGCATATAATACCAAGCGCGGGAAATCAGGCGGTTGTCTTTGCTGCCGACGACCCAGCTATCGCCATAGTCGTCGCTGCGGTAGATGCCGCCATCGGGTTGATTCTCGATGATAGCCCAGAGACGGCCGGGCTGCGCCGGCGATGCGGCGAGGCCAATTTTGCCTAGCAGCCCCTTGGGCAAGCCTTTGTTTTGACTGATATTTTCCCAAGTGTCGCCGCCATCCATAGAGCGCCAGATGCCGCTGTCTTCACCGCCCGAAGAGATTTGCCAGAAGTTACGATAGGCCTGCCAAAAAGCGGCGTAGATGATGCGCGGGTTGTTTTGGTCGATGCTGATGTCGATAGCGCCGGCTTTGTCGCTGACATGCAAGACATTTTCCCAAGTCGCGCCGCCATCTTTAGAGCGATAGACGCCGCGCTCTGGGTTTTGCCCGAAGGCATGCCCAAAGGCAGCGACATAGACGAGGTCGGGGTTTTGCGGGTGGCTGCGGATTTTGGCGATTTGCCGGGTGTCTTTGAGGCCGATATGCCGCCAACTGCGGCCGGCGTCGGTGGATTTGTAGATGCCATCGCCGATAGAGACATCGATGCGGATGGTGGTTTCGCCGGTGCCGGCGTAGATGACATTCGGGTCGGCCGGCGCGACTTCCAGCGCGCCGATGGAAGAGGCGGTCAGGTAGCCATCGCTGATATTCTGCCAGTATAGCCCGGCGTCCACGCTTTTCCAGACGCCGCCACAGACAGCGCCGAAGTAGAAGGTGTTGCTATCGCGCGGGTCGCCAGCGACAGCGACGACGCGCCCGCCTCGGAAGGGGCCGATGCAGCGGAATTCGGCGAGGCCGGCCAATTTGGAATCGGTCATAATCTTTGTCCTTTATATGCGGTGAATAAGTGTGGCTGGCTATTTTAGCACAGATGGGGCGGAGAATAAATTGCGCTGCGAAGACGCAGAAAGCCAGAAAGAGCTTTGCTGATTAGAAACTGAGGCAAAAGGGTCGTCCGTTTTAGTACATTTATAATTAAGCTAAGAAATAATCTTAAATTCTGATGCCTTATTTAGCTGCCATTTACCACTTACTTTGCCCAATTCGCCTTTGACAGATATCGTCCGCCATTTACGATGCGCTGAAATCGCCATAAGATAGTTCTCTTTTGTTAGGGGAATAAAAATCTTCCGTTCTCGTTCGCCTTTTGGGTGTCCGCGAATCGTAACAGAGCGACCTTCTATGGCATCGCTGTGCGGATTTACCTTCGAATTTAATTCGATAATGACTCCTTCAACAGTAGCTAATTTTGGCGAGGCAAGCGCAAGTTCTTGACTCGCGCGCTCGAGATATTCGACGTATTTCGGCTCTATTCTGATGCTTTCAAAGTTGCGTAAATCGTCAGAGACCGCAATTTTATGCGACCAGCGAACGCTGTACTGAACTGGCGACTTTTGACTCTGTGCTATCTTTAGTATCGATTTACACATATTAGAATTGAAACCCCGTTCGTAGCCTTCATATTTACGATTGGCGAAGCTATCTATTTAGCTTTTTAGAATCTTGACAAGCCCCACTCCCCTCAGGTCTAATCTAAACGCCAGTCTCAGCACAAGGAGCAGCCGCATGGCGCGAGTCAAATTTACCCCCAACCTCAAACGCTTCTTCCCCGACCTCTGCGAATGCAGCATCGACGCCGCCACCGTCGCCGAGATTGTGCGTGCCGCCGATGCGCGTTGGCGCGGCCTCGGCGATTACATCATCGACGAACAAGGCGCCCTGCGCCAGCATGTCAACATCTTCGTCGGCGACGAACTCATCCGCGACAAACAGACCCTCTCCGACAGCGTCGCCGCCGATACTAAAATCACTATCATGCAAGCGCTCTCTGGAGGCTGAATCTATGCGCGACAAACTGCTCGTTGGCACGCGCAAAGGCCTGCTAATACTGGCGCGGGATGGCGCTGACTGGCAGATTGAATCGGCGCATTTTGAGGCTATCTCCGTCGTCTATGCTATGTACGACCGGCGCAATGACACAATCTGGGTCAGCCTCGACCATGGGCATTGGGGCGGCAAACTGCACCGCTCGCGCGATGGTGGCGCAAGCTGGCAAGAAGTCGAAGCGCCAAAATACCCGGCGGACGCGACCTGCCCGCCCGATTTCACAAAACCGGCTACGACCAGCTACATTTGGATTATCGAACCTGGCGGCATCGATGAGCCGCAGCGCCTCTATATCGGCACCGAACCCGGCGGGCTTTTCCTCAGCGATGATGGCGGCGACTCTTTCCAACTGGTCGAGTCGCTCTGGAATCATCCCAGCAATACACACTGGTTTGGTGGCGGCCGCGCCTATCCAGGCCTCTGCGCTATCCAGGTGGACCCGCGCGATAGCCGCCATTTGACCGTCGGCATCAGCGTCGGCGGCGTCTATGTCAGCGAAGATGGCGGCGAAACCTGGGCGGCGCGCAACCGCAGCTTATATGCCGATTACCTGCCCGATAATTATGCCGAATATGGGCATGACCCGCATATCATTCTCGCCAGCCCGTCCAAGCCCGATGTGCTGTGGCAGCAGAATCATTGCGGCATCTTTCGCAGCGAAGACGGCGGCCGGCAATGGCAAGACATCTCCCAGCCCAAAGAAGCTGGCCCCGCTTGTTTTGGCTTTGCCCTAGCGTTGGATGAAGAAGACGAGCGCACAGCTTGGATGGCGCCGGCTGTCAGCGCTGAGTATCGTGTCCCAGTCGATCGCGCCCTGGTCATCTGCCGCACGGAAAATGGCGGCAAAACTTGGCAGCAGTTGCGTCAGGGCCTGCCCCAGCAGCATGCCTATGACCTCGTCTTTCGCCATGCCCTGGATAAGCGCGGCGCGGCCCTGGCTTTTGGTACGAACGCCGGCAATTTCTATGTCTCCGATGACCGCGGCGATTCTTGGCGCTGCCTGGCGCATAATCTGGCCCTGGTTCACTCGGTGCGTTTTATGTAAGTACAAAGTAAAGGAAAAAGCAGAATGGCAACCAAGCGCTTCTTAGAAAAAATCCAAGGCGCGCTCTATGGCGGCGCTATCGGCGATGCGATGGGCGGGCCCGCCGAGTGGCATACTCCCGCCGAGATTCGCGCCCGCTACGGTTATATCACCGACTTGGTTGAAGGCTGGGACGGGCCCAGCGACATCGGCAAAGGCGACGGCCGCTATACCGATGACAGCCACATGGTGCAGCTGCTCAGCCGCGCTTATATTGAACATGGCGATCACCTGGATGCCCACGAATTCCTGCGCCGCATCGTGCCGCTGATTGCCCAAGAGCTGCGCTGGGTGCCAGAGCGCGGGCGGGAGATGTTGCTGGTCGAGCGGCTCTTTTATCCCGAGAAATGGCTTTACATGCGCTGGCTGGCTAATGCCGACCCGCGCTATGCCGGCGTCGGCAATATGGTCAACTGTGGCGCTGCGATGTACGCCGCGCCTGTCGGCATCGTCAACGCTGGCGACCCTCTGCGCGCCTATCAAGAAGCGATCGATGTCTTCAGCGCCCATCAATACAGCTATGGGCTGGAGGCAGCCGGCGTTATGGCGGCCTGCGTCGCCGAAGCCTTCAAGCCCGGCGCCTCAGTCAGTTCGATTATTGAGGTGGCGCTGGCGGTCGCCAAAGATGGCACGGCGGATTGCATCGCCGCTATCGCCGATGCAGCTAGCGCCTTGACCGACTGGCGCGCGGCTATCGAACCGCTGCGCGATGTCATGCGCGTATTTGATGGCTCGGCCGATGACGCTCGCAATGAGCGCGGCAATGAGAGCAATAACTGGACCGCCAGCCGCGAACACAGCATCGAAGAAGTGCCAATCGCGCTCGGCTTTTTAGTCGTAACTGGCGGCGATTTTGAAGAGGCAGTCTTCGGCGCGGTCAATTATGGGCGCGATAATGATTCTATCGCTGGCATGGCTGGGGCGATTGCCGGCGCGCTGCATGGGGTGGCGGCGCTGCGCCCGCGCTGGGTCGAGACGATTAATCGCGCCAACCGCATTGATTTGATGCCGATTGCGGCTGATTTGGCGACTTTGGCGCGCAAGCTGCAAGCGCGTCAGCTGGCCGCGGCGCAGGCGCGTCAAGCGGATTTTCTGGCTTTGGGTGGGTGACGGCAACTGCGCTTAAGTAACATCTGAATCACCTATAACAAACTTAATACATTCATTGCGCCAAATTAGTAGGGCGGTCAGACTTGCCTACTGCAAGTCGGCGGTCAGTCTTTCTTCAACGAAGAGGGCAGCGCCGATATGTCCCGCCCGTTCAGCGATATTTGTAATGAAACCCTGAGTTATCTAAGTTATTTAATATATTTATAATGCTATCCAAAGAAAATTATAATATTACACAGTTATAATACAAAATGAATGTTGATGAGGGTGAGTGACTCCATGCCCCTAACCCGCAGCCAGTCTTTCTTCAACGAAGACGGCGTCGCCGGCTTGACCCACCGCGCCTTCACCGCCGCGATGGGTTACGACAGCGCCGATATGTCCCGCCCGCTCATCGGCATCTGCAATACCTTCAGCGAACTCAATAGCTGCAACAGCCACCTGCGCCAACTCTGCGAGGCGGTCAAGCGCGGCGTGCTGCAAGCAGGCGGCTTCCCGCTAGAATTCCCTACCATCTCCCTCGGCGAAATTCACCTCAGCCCGACCTCGATGCTCTACCGCAACCTGGCGGCGATGGACACCGAAGAGATGATCCGCGGCAACCCGCTCGATGGCGTCGTCCTCTTGACAAATTGCGACAAGACCACGCCCGCCGCCTTGATGGGCGCCGCCAGCGCCGACATCCCGACTATCATGCTCAGCGGCGGGCCGATGCTTAACGGGCATTATCGCGGCGAGGTCCTCGGCGCTTGCACCGATTGCCGCCGCTATACTGCCGAATATCAAGCCGGTACTATCACTGCTGAGACTTACAAAGCCGTCGAAGAGAACCTCGTGCGCAGCGCCGGGCATTGCATGGTCATGGGCACCGCTTCGACTATGAATTCGCTGATGGAGGCTCTGGGTATCGCGCTGCCGGGCAATGGCGCTATCCCGGCCAGCGATTCGCGCCGCCTGCGCCTGGCGCAGGCCGCCGGCCGGCAAATCGTGCGCCTGGTCGAACGGGACCTGCGCCCATCGCAGATTTTGACTGCCGCCGCCTTCGATAATGCCATCACCCTGCTGCACGCCCTCGGCGGCAGCACCAATGCCATTGTGCATCTGCCGGCCATCGCGGGCCGCTTGGGTCTCGATTTGTCGCTAGCCCGCTTTGATGAACTCAGCCGCCGCACGCCGCTCATCGCCAATATGCGCCCCACCGGGCAATACCAAATGGAAGACCTGTTTTACGCTGGCGGTATCCCGGCCGTGCTCAAGCAACTGCTGCCGCTTTTGCATGGCACTGCCTTGACCGTCACCGGCCGCAGTCTGGCAGAAAACCTGGCTCAGGCCGAAGTAACAAACCCGGCGGTCATCCGCTCGCTAGCTGACCCGCTGCAAGCCGAAGGCGGCTTGAGCATCCTGCGCGGCAACCTGGCACCCGATGGCGCGGTCATCAAGCATGCCGCCGCCAGCCCGGCCTTATTGAAGCACCGCGGGCCAGCTCTCGTCTTCAAAAATGTGGCTGACCTCAAAGCCCGCATCCATGCCCCCGACCTGGATGTAAGCGAGAATCATGTGCTGGTGCTGCAAAATAGCGGTCCCGTCGGCGGGCCCGGCATGCCCGAGGTCGGCAATTTGCCCATTCCCCAGAAGCTGCTAAAACGGGGCATACGCGATATGCTGCGCATTTCTGATGCCCGCATGAGCGGCACTTCCTATGGCACGATTGTCCTGCATGTCGCGCCCGAAGCCGCGCTCGGCGGGCCGCTCGCTCTCGCGCGTGATGGCGACGAAATCGAGCTGGATGTCGCTGAGCGCCGCCTGCATTTGCATGTCAGCGAGGCGGAGCTGGCGCGGCGCCGGGCTGAGTGGCGGCCGCCGCCGCCCGCCTTCCAGCGCGGCTATGGGCAGCTCTACCTGCGCCAGGTGAATCAAGCGCCGCTCGGCTGCGATTTTGATTTTCTGCGCGGCGCTGACCCCGTCTCCCCAGCCGCACAGCCTAAATTCTAAGCTACCCAAATTGCCCCGAGCAAATTGCTGCAATGCAGACCAACTTGGCGCAGTTGCAGGAAACGGTAAATCGCAAGTCCGAGCGCAGCGCCAAATAGAAGCGTCATCGGGCAAGCAGCAGTCTTATGATTGGTTCTGGTTTATTTTGCGCATGCTGCTAGTGCCGCTAGGTTTTAGCTTCGTTGTCGTGTCTACCTAGGTCTAGACAGCGCTAGAGAAGAAGGACAAGCCGCGTGATGTCTTAGCTTTGCATCACGCGGCTTATAAACTGGCGAGAGCGTCGGCTAGGCATCCAAGACGCCAGCCGCCAAACCGGCCGGCAGTGCCAGCGGTTGCTCTAGCGTGCTGTTTATCTCGATATGCTGCCCGGCCGCGGCTGATTCTTCCAGCGCTTGCATGATGTCCAGCACATGAAAAGCGAGCGCGCCGCTAGCCCGATGCGGGCGGCCGGATTGAATGGCATAAGCCATATCCGCCACGCCAGCGCCGCGGCCGATATTCGTCGCATGCGTCAGCGGCAGGTCGCGCCATTCCCGCGTTCCGCCTTTGACCGTCGCCACCGCGCCATCAAAGCGATTCGGGTCTGGCACGCTCAGCGAACCCGCTTCGCCATGAATCTCGATCCAAGGCAGGTGATGCCCCCAAATATCAAAGCTGGTGATGACAGTGGCGATGGCGCCGCTCTCAAATTCTAGGGTGCCGGCGATATGCGTATTCACCTCGACCGGCAAGACCTGGCCCATCAGCGCTTCGCTGGTGGCGATGCGCTCGGCGAAGGTCATGCGCGCCGAGCCAGCCACCCGCGCCACCGGCCCCATCAGATTCACCAGCGTCGTCAGGTAATAAGGCCCCATATCGAAGAGGGGCCCGCCACCTTTCAGATAATAGAAACCGGCATTGGGATGCCAGCTTTCCGGCCCGTGGCTGAGGAAGAAGGCGGTGGCGGCAATCGGCGCGCCGATGCGGCCGTCGTCGATGGCTTTGCGCGCGGTCTGCCCGCCGCCGCCCAAAAAGGTATCGGGCGCGCAGCCCAGGCGCAGTCCGGCCGCTGCCGCCGCTTTGATGACCCGCTCGCCATCGGCGCGGTTTAAGGCTAGCGGCTTTTCGCTGTAGGCATGCTTGCCCGCTGCGATGATTTGCAGCGATACTTCGGCATGGGCGGCGGGAATGGTCAAATTAATGACAATATCGATGTCCTCGCGGGCTAGCAGATCGTCAACGCTGTGGGCGCTCAAGCCGTGTTTGGCGGCAAAAGCCTCAGCTCGCTCGGTCAGTATGTCGGCGCAGGCAACGATTTCAAGCACTGCAAAAGGCGCGCAGCCGCGGATATACGCCGGCGCGATATTGCCAGTGCCGATGATTCCAACTTTCAATGTCTGCACAATCTCTCCTTCGCGCTTATTTCATAAATTCGGGGATATTGCCGCGCACCATCGGCGGGTTGGAGACGGGCTTCGCCCAGTTGATGCCGTTAGCGATGACCTGGTGTACCAGGGGCATGTGGTAAATCGGATAGGTCTCGTGCCCGGGGCGGAAATAGAAAATCTTGCCTTGCCCGCGCTGATAGCAGCAGCCGCTGCGGAAGACCTCACCGCCTTCGAACCAACTGACAAAAACCAGCGTATCCGGCGGCGGAATATCAAAATGCTCGCCATACATCTCCGCTTCGGGGATTTCGATATATTCTGGCAGACCATCGCAGATAGGATGCGATGGATCGACCACCCAAATCCGCTCTTTTTCGTCGGCTTCGCGCCATTTCAGCATGCAGCCGGTGCCCATCAAGCGGCGGAAAATCTTCGACAGATGGCCGGAGTGCAGCACAATCAAACCCATGCCATGCAGCACGCGCTCCTGCACGCGGTCGACGATTTCATCGCTGACCTCGTGGTGCGCCATGTGGCCCCACCAGGTCAGCACATCGGTATTGTCCAGCACTGCTTGCGTCAGCCCATGCTCGGGTTCGTCTAAGGTGGCGGTTTTGATGTCGAAGCCATAAGGCGCCAGCCCTTTGGCGAGAGCCTGGTGCATGCCATCGGGGTAGACGCCGGCGACCTGCTCGTTATGTTTTTCGTGGCGATATTCATGCCAAATCGTTACTCGTATTGGGTTCATCACTTTCCTCTATCTTTCTACATTCACTGCGCCGCATTATGCCCCGCCCGCGCCTGATTTACAACGCAAACTTCTCGCCCCGAGACAGAATAGCCACAGAAGTAGGGCAAAGTAAATAATGCAACTTTTTGCCTTCGTTTTAACCCCAGCCCCGGCCCCACCCGTAGGGCCGGGGCTGGGGTTGAAAATGGTGCATAATTAACTTGGGCTTACTTCTGCGGCTAAATTCCTGTTTCTCCCAGTCGCAATACAAACTTCGCTACAAGAAACCCCCAATTATTAGGGGGTAGCGGCAATCCGCGCCCGAGTATAGTAGGGAAAGTAACCTTTTTTAGACGCTATTTGGGAGAAATATATGGAATGCTTGTTGGTTATCTTGGTTCTTATCGCCGCTCCTGTCATCGGCGCCATTCTCGCATACGCCGCCGCCTTTGCCTTTGGCGGCTGTGTGCTGGTCATCAGCGGCGGCTTGCTCATCTGGGTAGTAACGCTGATTGTGCAGATTTTGACCTGATATCCGCGCGCAGGCTCACAGCCGCGCTTGCAGGCCCGCCATCGCCTCCAGCGCCTTGATGATGCCGTGATTGCCTTCTTGCCCCAGGCCCTGCGCTTGCAGCGACCGATATAAATTAAAACAGAGCGCGGTGGCAATCACCGGCACGCCCAGCTTATCCGCCGCGCCCAGCACCAGCCGCAGGTCTTTCTGCTGCAAATCAATCGAAAAGCCCGGTTCCCAATAATCATTGATGACCTGTGGCCCGCGGTTTGCCAGCATCCAACTGCCGGCTGCGCCGCCGGTAACCGCTTGCAGCATCTTGTCCAAATTGACGCCGCCAGCCTGCGCGAAGAGCAGCGCTTCGCTCGCCGCCAGCATATTGACCACGCATAAAATCTGATTTGAGAGCTTGACCGTCTGCCCAGCGCCTTGCTCGCCGACATGGGTGATGGTGCTGCCCATCGCCTCAAAATAGGGCATGGCTCGCGCCACATCGGCGTCGCTGCCGCCAATCATAATGCTGAGCGTGCCTTTCGCCGCGCCTTCGCTGCCGCCGCTGATGGGCGCGTCTAGCATGGCGATGCCCTTTGCGTTTAGCTGCTGGGCGATTTCCACCGTGTTGACCGGGTTGATGGTGCTCATATCGATGACCAAATCGCCGGCGGATGCGCCTTCGATGACGCCCTTCTCGCCCAAAAGCACCGCTTCGACATCGGGCGTATCACTGACGCAGGTGATGATGATGGTGGCTTTCTCGGCGACCGCTTTGGGCGAGGCGGCGGCGGCCGCGCCTTTGGCGACGAATGGGTCCATGCGGCTGGCGGTGCGATTCCAAACTATGACATCGAAGCCCGCTTGCAGCAGGTTATCTACCATGCCGCGTCCCATAATGCCCAAGCCAATAAATCCTACTTTTTCGCTCATATCGCTATCCTTGCTGCTGATTAAATCAGATGTTCAACGCGCCAAGCTATATCTCAAGCTCGTCTATGCGTGAATTGCTTATTGAATATCACAATGGCTTCTTGCGCCATTGTCGCCGAAGTTTCGCCCGCTACATTGCTGGGCGAATTCCGCGCTGGCATAATTTTATTATGGATAGTCCGCGCTAAGATAGTCTCAAACTGCAAGCCCAGGCTGGTCAAAAATGACGCGGTGATTTGGTCTAATGGCACTTGCATGCCCTTGACGCGTCGATTGCCCACGATGAGGCAGACTGTGCCGCCAGCGCGCAGCTGCCCGACAGTGTTGCGCAAGGCGCTGTAATAGCCATTGAAAAAATGCAGTACATCTTGGGCGCGTTTGCTATCTTGGCGGCTGATGCGGTCCAGCAATTCAGACAAAGTGCTGAAGTTCCGCAATTCCGCATTGAGCGGGCTGGCTTTGCCGAGGCCGACGCTATCGACATTGATTTTCTCGATTTTACTCTCGGCCGCGCCGAGGCCTTGCAGCCAATCCAAGCCAAAACTGGAAAATTGCCCATAAGCGACAGTCGTACGGCTGTCGCCATAGGGCGGCGAGCTGATGACAAGGTCGTATTCGAGCTGCTTGGGGAAAGCGTCTTCGGCATTGGCGCGCAAGGGCTGGCTGCTGGCTAGGGGGCTGGCGCCCTTTGTGAATACATCAATCATTTCCCGTGCATGGGACAGGAAGGTCGCAAAGACGCGGTTTTGCGCTTTGCCCATACTTTTTTCTTTGATGCGGTAGCGTTTGAATTCGCCTTTGCGGGTGAGCGACTGGTCGCGGCAGACGAAGGCGAATACCGCCAAGAAGAAGTCCAGGTAGGCATAGGCATTGTTTTTTAATATGCCGCGCAAGCGCGCCAAGTCCTGTATCACATCGTCTTTGTACCAATAATCTAGGTTGCGGATAGGCGGAATATCCGCAGCGCTGCCTGTTTTGCCGTTTAAGATTTTCGCTTTAAGCGCGGTGTATTCGGCTAGCAGTAGGTCTCTAGCGTAGCGCGCTGTTTTGGCCCGGGCGATGGTCAGGGCTAAAGGGTTAATATCCAAGCCGATGGAGCGGTGGCCTTTTAGCGCGGCTTGCAGCAGCGTTACGCCGCTGCCGCAGAATGGGTCGAATATCACGGCGTCGGCCTTGGCGCAGCGGTCAAGCAGGTGGTCAACCAGCAGAGGGTGCAGCATCGCCGGGTAGGGGTGGATTCTGTGGCGGCCACGGCGCAGCCGCTCGCCCTTGAAAGACAGCGCTGGTCTTTCCCTGACGGGATAAGGGCGCGCTGATGCGTATGTGTCTAATGCGAGGGGCAGTGTCATTTGCGGCATTTTTCAGGTTTCCAAATAGGACAAAGTAATTTTTGCAACTTTTTGCGTTCGTTTCAACCCCACCCCCGGCCCCTCCCCAAAGCTTTGGGGAGGGGAGAAAAAAACCAAAAAGCTATGGGTGAGCTTAGGGGAAAGTCCCTTCTGCAGGGCAGTGTTTACGTGCCCTGAAGCTTCGGGGAGGGATCGCCATCGTGGAGTTGAAAACCGCGCCTCACTTTTTGCATAATTAACTTGGACTTACTCAAATCAGCCGGGAATTTTACTCTAGCAATTTCTAAGTCTAGTGTCTAGCGCCGCGCCTCATCGGCGGCATAACCCAGCTCCTGCGCCGCTTGCCAGAAGCGGTCCACATTGTCTAATTTGATTGTGTCATAGCCGCGTATCAGATCGGGCAGGGCGGCTAGCTTCACCGCCCGCGCGTGATTCTGCGCGCTCAAATCTTCGAGCGCCGCAAAAACCAGCCGCCGATACTGCGCGATTAAATCGCGCTCGACCCGCCGCACGCGGTCATAAGCAAAGATGTCGAAGGGCGTCCCGCGCAGGCCTTTGAACGCGCAGAGCAAGCGATAGACTGCATCAAACCAAGCCCCGACCTTGATTTTGCGCTTCAGCCCCAGAGCCTTGAAGAGCGGCGGTTGCAAGTGATAATAAAAACGCGCCTGCTCGCCAAACTGCGCGCGCTGCGCGGCCCGCGCTTGCGGTTTGAGGTGCAGCCGCGCCACTTCGTATTCGTCTTTATAAGCCATCAATTTGAAGAGATAGCGGGCGAAATTTTCGCTCAAGGCGCTTTGCCCCGGGCAAGCCGCCTGCTCCGCCGCATATACGCGCTTCACATCGTCGATATAGCGCCGCGCATAAGCCGCATTCTGATAGGCGATAAGCTCAGGCACGCGGATTTCTAGCAGACGGCGCAATTCGCCGCTGGCTGGCAGCCCGTCTAGTAGCGCCCGCGTTTCGGCGGATGGTTCGGGCGGACTTTCGACCGTGCCAGCCCGTTGCACATTTTGCTGCGCCAGCCAATCAGGCTCGGCGACGGCCAGCCGCCCGGCGCGGAAGGCCCGTTGATTATCTGTAACTTTGACGCCGTTAAGCGCAATCGCGCGTTCGATAGCCGCGGCCGACATCGGCAGCAGACCCGCTTGATAAGCCGCGCCGATGACAAGCATATTCGCCATCATGTGGTCGCCAAAGAGCGCCTCAGCTAAACCGAGCGCGTCAAAAAAGACATTCTCGCCGGCCCGCGTCTGTTGATTGATAAGCTCCAGCAAGCGGTCGCCGGCGGGATATTCAACAGATATATCGCGCACCATCGCCCCCGTTGGCACTTTGCTGGTGCTGACGATGGCGACGCTGCGCGCTGGCTGCGCCCGCATCAGATTCTTGCGCGCGGTGGCCGTCAGCACGTCAAAGACGAGGAAGGCATCGGCTGCCGCCGCCCCAATCTTAGGCGCGGTATCCAGCGGCGTCGCGCTAATCTTCAAATTGGAAACGACGGGCCCGCCTTTTTGGCTCAAGCCAGTCTGGTCTAGCGAGCGCACATAGAAGCCATCGAGCGCGGCGGCCGTGCCTAGCACCTGATTCGCCGTGACGACGCCGGTGCCGCCGATGCCCATCAGCAAGATATTCGCCCGTTCAGACGCCTGTCTCGCTGGCTCGGCGATGGCTTGCTCAGTGCGGAAACCGGGCGCTGCATCTTCTTGCGGCATTTCCGCCGGCAGCACGGTCAAGAAGGCGGGGCAGTTACCTTCGAGGCAGGTATAATCTTTGTTGCAAGAAGATTGATGCACCTGCGTCTTGCGTCCGAACTCAGTTTCGACTGGCTGCACGCTCAAGCAATTCGAGACCGCGCCGCAATCGCCACAGCCCTCGCAGACGGCTTCGTTGATGAGGATGCGCAGGCTCGGGTCTGTTACATAGCCACGCCGTCGTTTGCGCCGCAGGTTCGCCGCGCATTCTTGGTCATAAATCAGCGCGGTTACGCCGGGCGTCGCCCGCAGCAATAGCTGGGCTTCTTCTAGGCGGTCGCGCTGCCAGACTTCCGCGCCGGGCGCCCAGTTGGCGCTGGACGGGAATTTCTCTGGCTCCGCCGAGACGACGATGGTCTTGCGCACGCCCTCGGCATAGAGCAGGTGCGTCATTTCTGGCACCGGCATCAAACCATCGGCGACCTGCCCGCCGGTCATAGCCACAGCTGAATTGTAGAGAATCTTATAGGTGATATTTGTGCCGGCTGCGGCGGCTTGCCGGACCGATAAAGAACCACTGTGGGCGAAAGTGCCATCGCCGATATTTTGGAAGATATGCTCGGTATCGGTAAAGGCTTCAGCGCCGACCCAGCTCGCGCCTTCGCCGCCCATCTGCGAAACGCCGCCGGTCGTGCTGCGGTCCATCATTATCGACAAGGTGTGACAGCCAATGCCCGCCGCCGCCAGCGAGCCATCAGGCACTTTTGTCGAGCGGTTGTGCGGGCAGCCCGAGCAGAAATAGGGCTGGCGCTCGACCAGCGGCAGCGTGCCAAAATCGAGCGGCCGCGTGATTTCCCGCAAGCGGCGCTCTAACTGCGGCGCATCGACCCGGCCGCGCAAAACCCGCGCCAAAACATGCGTAATCTCGTCGGCATCCAGCTCGTTATCGGCTTTGACCAGCTTGCGCCCGGCCGCGTCTTTCTTGCCAATAATGCGCGGGCGATGCGCGCCGCCATAAAGTGCTTCTTTGCAAAAAGTCTCAATAAAAGCGCGCTTCTCTTCGATAACCAAGATTTCTTCTAAACCAGCGGCGAATTCATGCAGGATATTTGGCTCGAGCGGAAAGAGCATGCCCAGCTTCAGCAGGCGAATGCCGGCCTGCGCCAGCGCCGCGTCATCCAGGCCAATCGCCTGCAGCGCGCCCCGCAGGTCGTACCAAGTCTTGCCGGCGGCGATGATGCCGAGCCAGGCAGTCGCCGTCGGCACGGCAATCTGGTTGATAGGATTCGCCTGCGCGAAAGCCAGCGCCGCTGCCAGCCGCTCGTCGTGGATTTCCCGCTCTTGCTGCAAGCTATAGGGGGCGAGCAGAGCCGTATTCTGGGTCGGGCGCCACGGTCGCCCATAGAGCTGAAAATCTGGCGTGATGGGCGAAACGCGGTCTCGCCCCACTTCGACGCTGCTATATTCATCGGCGACATCGGAGACGATTTTCAGGCTCACCCACAGGCCGCTGAAACGCGACAAAGCAAAACCCAGCAAGCCAAAATCGAGCAGTTCCTGCGCGCTGCCCGGATAGAGTATGGGCATCAGCGCATCGTAGAGCGCGACTTCCGAATGTGAGGGGATGGTGGAAGATTTGCAAGATGGGTCATCGCCAGCCAGGGCTAGCACGCCGCCATATTGCCCGACGCCAGCCAGATTCGCGTGTTTGAAGGCATCGCCGCTGCGGTCGACGCCCGGGCCTTTGCCATACCAAATCCCGCAGACGCCATCATACTTGGGCTGCGGCAGCAGATTTGCCGTTTGGCTGCCCATAACGGCGGTGGCAGCCAGCTCTTCATTCACCGCTGGAATGAAACGGATATGGTGGGCGCGCAGCAAATCGGGGATGCGCTCCAGGGCAAAATCCAAGACCCCCAGCGGCGAGCCGCGATAGCCGGTGATGAGGCTAGCCGTGCGCAAGCCGCGCCGCTTATCCGCCCGATGCTGTTCCATTGGCAGCCGCGCCAAAGCCTGGATCCCGCTCATGATGACAGTGCCATCTTCGATGGTGTAGCGGTCTTCCAGCTTGAAGTCTTGGTTTTCTCGCGCCTGTTTCTCTAGCATATTTGCCCTATCGCTGCAAAAGTAGTTTCTTTTATAACAAAAATCGGTGGCGCGGGCTTATCAAATCGCCGTCAGCCAAGCGCTGCTGGCGAGTATCGCCAGAGCCAGCGCCGCAATCAAGAGCGTCAGCCGCCGCTCGCGCTGGCGCAGCCGCTGCCAATCCAGCAGATCGCCCTTGCCCCGTTCGCGCAGCAGGCTAGCCCGTTCCAGCGCCGGCGCGACGCCAAATTGCAAGAACAAACCTGCCAGCGCCAGCAAAATAATCAGCAAGTGCTTGAGCAGCAGGGCTTGACTCCAGCGATTGTCGAAGCGCAGCAGACCAGCGTAATTCGGGTCGTCTGACATTTGCAGAAAGCCGGTTAGCACGAGCAGGGCTAATGACAGATTGCCCACCAGCGTGAAGCGCGCCCGCAAACGCCGCAAAATCCGATATAGCGCTGGCTGCTCGGCTAAAGCCCGATTCAACTCTGGCACGACCAAGAAGGTAATCAGCAAAATACCGCCGAGCCAAATCACCGTCGCCGCGATATGAATAAAGAGGCTGAGCGCCAGGGCCGCTTCGTTCATAGGTTTATGGCTGCGCCCGCAGCCAAGCCTCGTATTCCGCCTGCGCTGCCGCGTTCAGCGGGTAATATTTATCCAGCGAGCCGCCTTCTTCCAGCTTCATGCGCGAGAAGACCTCCCATTCCGCTTTGGCGGCGGCGACATCCGCCATTTTGCCGGCCAGCGCAAAAGGCAGGACCACCGCGCCATCGTCATCGGCGACGATGACATCGCCCGGCTGCACAAACACGTCAGCGCAGGCGATTGGCACATTGACCGCATGGGGAAAAATATCGGTCTGCGTATGGAAATTGGGCGTAACTCCGCGCAGCCAAAGTCCCAAATCCAGCTTCTGTACCTCAGGGAAATCGCGGATGCAGCCATCAATGACAATGCCCTCGCCGCCGCGGGCTTTGAAAGAGGTCAGCATCATTTCGCCAAAGACGCCGCTGGTCAGGCTGCCGCGGGCATCGACGATGACGACATCGCCGGGTTCCGCCGCCATAATCGCTTGCCGGTGCAATTCGCGTTCGGGCGCGGCGGCATATTCATCGCCCCAATGCACATCCTCGCGCTTGGGCATAAATTGCAGCGTTATTGCCTGGCCGCAGACTGTTTTGCCGGGGTTAAAGGCGCGCAAGCCAGCCAAATGCGGGTTGCGGATGCCTTCCCGCGCCAAAGCGCCGGCGATAGTCGCCGCGCCAATCGCGCGCAGCCGCGCCAGTATGGCCGGTTCAATCCGTTCAAGTCCCGCGCTCTGTTCCATCTTTGCCATCCACGCTTCTCATAATAATCCTTCGCATTATACCACCAGTAAGCCCGAGTTCGTTATTAAGATTGGGGAAAGAGAAAATTAGGCAAAAAGCTGCAAATTTACTTGGACTTACTGAGACCAGAGGCGCAGAGAAATGAGACGATGGCGCAGGCGCCGCGCTGCCCTTTATGTCTAGCCGTCTTTGTGGTTAAATCATTCCCGACCGATAAAACTCCCTATAAAGAGGCAGACGCATGAGCTTGAGCATCGGCATTGTCGGCTTGCCAAATGTCGGCAAGAGTACGCTCTTCAATGCCTTGACCCGCGCCCAAAACGCCCTCGCCGCCAATTATCCCTTTAGCACCATCGACGCCAACCACGCGGCTGTGCCGCTGCCCGATGCGCGTTTGCAACGCTTGCAAGCCTGGGTCGGCGTCGCGCAGGCTATCCCGGCCCGCGTCGATTTTGTCGATGTCGCGGGTTTGGTCAAAGGCGCGCATCAAGGCGAGGGCTTGGGCAACCGCTTCCTCGGGCATATCCGCCAGGTCGACGCCATCGTCCATGTCCTGCGCTGCTTTGATGATGACAATGTCGTGCATGTGCATGCGCAGCCGCAGCCAGCGGAGGACATCGCTGTCATCAATACCGAGCTGGCGCTGGCGGATTTGCAGCAGCTGCAGCGCCGCCTAGAAAAGCTCGAGCGCGAGGTAAAAGGCGACCGCCGGCTGCAAGCGCAACTAACGATGGCGCGGCAGGTCGAAGAATTCATCAATAGCGGCGCGCCGCTGCGCAATTTTGCGCAGCGCCAGCAGCCCGCTTTTATCGCGCTGGATGCCGAGCTGCGCTTCCTCACCGCTAAGCCAGTCATCTATGTCGCCAACATCGGCGAAGAGGACTTACAGAATGGCAATGCCTATCTCACAGCAGCTCGGGCTATCGCCGTTGCCGAAGGCGCCCAGCTCATTGCAATTTGCGCCAGCCTCGAGTGCGAAATGGCGCTTTTGGAAGAGGCGGAGCGCGCTGAATATTTTGCCGCCTATGGCTTAGAGCGCAGCAGCCTGGAGCGGCTCATCGGCGAAAGTTATCGTCTGCTCGGCTTAATCAGCTATTTCACCTTTAACGAGACCGAGACGCGGGCTTGGACTATCCGGCGCGGCTGGACGGCGCCACAAGCCGCCGGCGTCGTGCATAGCGATATGGAGCGCGGTTTCATCCGCGCTGAGGTCATTCCCTTTGCCGTCTTCGAAGAATTGCAAGACCGCAATGCCATCAAAGCGGCGGGTCTGCTGCAAGTCGAAGGGCGGGACTATGTGGTGCGAGATGGCGATGTGATTCTTTTTCGCTTCAATGTGTGAAAGCTGGGTAAGTTCAAGTTCTTTATTGCGACTAGGAAACAGAAATTAGCCGCAGAGGCACAGAAGTAAGTCCAAGTTAATAATGCAAAAAATTGTTGCTACGTCTCACTTTTCAACCCCACCCCAGCCCTTCCCGTAGGGCAGTGTCTACGCGCCCCAAAGCTTTGGGGAGGGGAGAAAAGCCCCGAAAACTATGGGCGCGCTTGCAGAAAAGCCTCCCCCATCGGGCAATGTGTACACGCTCCCCAGGTTAGACTCCCCTCCCCGAAGCTTCGGGGAGGGGCCGGGGGTGGGGTTGAAACGAATGCAAAAAGTTGCAAAATTTACTTTGCCCTACTGAGAAATTGGGCTGCTTAGCCGCAGAACGCGGCGATGAGCGCGCTATAAATCGCCAGGCAGCGCTCGACCGAGTCCAAATCAACCCATTCTTCGCGGGCGTGGGCGCCTGTGCCTGCGGGGCCAAAAATGACCGTGGGGATGCTTTTCTCGGCAAACAGCGCCGCATCCGTCCACCAACCACTGCCGATGATGGCGGGCGCGCTGTCTAATTGCTTGGCTGCCGTTTGCTTGAGCGCTTCTACGAGTGGATGTGCTGCCGCAATGCTAAAAGGCGAGCGGGCAAAAGTCGCTTTGACCTGCGCTTTGAATTCAGGGTCCGCCGCCGCAATCCCATCGAGCAGGGCTTGCGTTTCCGCTTCGACGCTGGCCATTGTTTCGCCGGGGATAGTGCGCCGCTCGACCAGCAAATGGCAATGCGCGGGTATCATCGAAATCTCTTCGCCGCCGCTAATCAGCGAGGCATGCAGCGAGCCGCTGCCCAAAAGCGGGTGCGTCGGCTGGGCGCGCAGGGCTTGGTCATGTGCCTCGAGCGCAGTAAGCACTTTGCCCATTTTGACGATGGCGTCGACGCCGAGCTCGGGCCGCGAGCCATGCGCTGCCACGCCAAAAACTTCGATTTCCAGCCAGACAAAACCGCGATGGGCGATGCTGATGTCCAGCTCAGTCGGCTCGGCAATCAACACGGCATCCGCCGGCCAGCGCTGCCACTCCGCTAGCAGCGCTTCGCTGCCGATGCTGCCATATTCTTCATCGGCGACCGCGCTCAGAATGACATCGCCGGCTAGCGACATCTCTTGCGCGGCTTTCAGCGCCAGCATGCAAGCCGCCAGCCCGCTTTTCATATCATAAGCGCCGCGCCCATACATGCGCCCCGCGCGGGCGGTGGGCGCGAAAGGGTCTGCCATGCCCGCCACGCCGACGATGTCCGTATGCCCGTTTAACATCAGGGACTTGCCGCCGCCGCGCCCGCGGGCAATCAAGATGACATTGGGGCGCCCCGGCGCGGCTGGCTGCACATGCGTTTCCAAGCCGGCCGCCCGGCCCCAGTCGGCGATGTAGGCGGCGATTTGCTCTTCGCCCGCGCCGCCGGGTACTAAATCTGGATTCACCGAATCGATGGCGACCAAATCGGCAAGCAGCTTGTTGAGTTCGTTCATCACTCCTCCCGAATCTGACCCTTCACATCCAGCAGCCCCAGCAAAAATCGCTGCGGGTCTTCGACCTGTGGCAAGGGCAGCTGCCGCAGCGGTTCCACAAAGTTCACCGCGAACGCGCCTTCGCTGATGATGCGGTCGAGCAGCTTAGCCGCCTCGTTGTATTGCATGACGATGGCATTGAGATAATTGTCGTTCTCCGTCACCTTCCACAGCTCCACCGCTGCAAGCAGAGCCTCCAAATTATGCACCAGCATGCCAATCTTGTAGCGATACTCAGGTTCATGCGTTGCCTCGCGCGCCTGAATCGCGTCCATAATCGCCGCGCTGGCCTGCACAAGTCGCTCTGCGTCCAGCGCCAATGGCGGCGCGCAGCGCTGGATATAATCGGCATAATCAAAAAAAGGCGGGTGGCGCGTCTCGCGGCTGTTATTGAGAATCTGCTTGCCTTCCAGCGGCACATAAGCCTTCTCGCGCAAGGCGCGCAGCCGCCCGGCGATATCGCCCTTGGAGCGCGCGCTCAAATAGCGTCGCGTATGCTTGTAGGTCATCAGCGTGTTTAACGTGTAATGCCCATCAAAAACGGGGTAGACAAAAGAGTCGATAGCGTTGCCGCCGATATTGGATTCTTTGAGGAAACCCTTCGAGCCAGTTACCAGCAAATTCTGCGATAAAATCTCATTGCATTTTAGCAGCAGCCAAGACTTTAGCATGATGCCATGGAACTGCAAGAAAGGACTGTCGCTGAAGGCCAGAGCCCGAAAAAAAGTGAAGTTGATGAGCGCCGCCTGCTGCGCCAGATTATACAGTTGACGGAAGACATTGTTGAAGCGAATCGGGTTGCTGCCGAAGATATTTTTGCGCGCCAGGTGTTCGATGGCGGCGGGCAGGGAGTCGTCCACCATTTTCACGCCCATATACGCGCAGTGATATTTAGAGGGCAGAGCCATGCGCTGCAAGATTTCCAAACCGCGGCCGGCTTGTCCGATGAGCGTGCCGGGCCCGTCAATGTCGAACTTTGTTAGCACCATGCTGCGCAGCACATGCGTCTCTAGCCGCTGCCAATTTTTTGTGCTGCTATGCGGCACGACGAATATCGATAGAGAGCGGGGCCCATTCGCTGTTGGATCGACCTTGGCAATCACTGAGTGATAATCGGCATGATAAGAATTGTTTATCAGCCATTTTTGCCCTTGGATGTGATAGCGTTTGCCAGTCGGGTCGGCGTCCAGCGGCGTGGCGCGGGTGCGCACGCTCAGCAAGTCGGTGCCGGTATGCTCTTCCGTCCAGCCCAGCGTAAAAATTTCGCCTTTGAGCTGCGCCGCTAGTTCATATTCTTCGGCTGCCACCAGCATCATATAGGCTAACCCGCTGGCGGCGCAGGCTGTCATATAACTCGGGTTGTTGTGGAAATGCCGCGTCGCCTCTAGCATTGAACCCATCAGGTTGAACCTAGGGTAGACATTGTCCAGCACATCCATCATGCCAGCGCGCAGCCGCTGATAGTCGATGATATCGCCGAACTGGGCGTCTTTGACAATTTTCATAAGGCTTCGCGGTTTCCTTTGTCCTTATACTGGCGGCGGTCGGCGCGCGTCAGGTGCATTATGTCTCTAGCAGCGCTTCACGCGGCGCGGCGAACTGGGCGCGTTCATACAGCCGCAGCAGGAAAGCCTGCGGCTGGTCCACAACGCCAAGCGGCCGCTGCGGCAGCGGCCGCAAGAAACTCGTCTCCAGCGCGCTCTCGCTGATAATCTGATTGAACTGATTGACAAAGGCATTGTGCTGCATGATGATGGCGTTGAGGTATTCGTCTTCTTCGCTGACTTTCCATAGCTCGCAGGCGGCGAGCAGCGCTTCCATCCAATGCAGCATCGTGCCGAGCTTGTAGCGATGCTCTGGGTCGCTTAGCAAATCGCGCTGGCTGAGTTCTTGCGTCAGTGATTGCATGGCCGCCACTATACGGCGGGCCGGCAAATCAAGCGGCAGGGCGAGGTCTTCGATATAAGCGGCGTAATCAAAAAAGTCCGGGTTGCGCAGCTTGCGCGACGGGGCGCGAATCGGGTCGCCCGCCCGCGATGATGAGATGCCATGGCGCAAGATTGCCAGCCGTTCTTCGACATTGGCGCGCCGCCGCGCCCCCAGATAGCGCTTGGCATGTTTTGCTGTCATCAGCGTATTGATGGTGTAATGCCCATCAAAGACGGGCAGCACAAAAGAATCGATGGCGTTGCGCCCGATGACCGATTCGGCTAAAAAGCCCTTTGAACCGACCACCAGCAGATTCTGCCCCAGCAATTCATTAGCCCTCAGCAGCAGCCAAGACTTCAGCATCACGCCATGAAATTGCAGGAAATTGCTGGCGCTGAAGGCTAAAGCGCGATAATAAATGAAATTCAGCACCGCGCCTTGCAGCACCAGGTTGTACATCTGCCGCAGCACATTGCTGAAGTTAATCGGATTCTCGTTGAAGATGCGCTTCTTTGACAGATGTTCGATGCTGGCGGGTATCGCTTCGTTGAGCAGATTGACGCCGACATAGGCGCATTGATATTTGCTAGGCATTGCCATGCGCTGCAAAATCTGCAAGCCATGCCCGGCCTTGCCTAGCAGGCGGCCCGGCCCGTCAATGTCGAAGCTTGTCAGCACCATGCGCCGCAGCACATGCGTCTCGAGACGCTGCCAATTTTTGCAGCTGCTCTGTGGCACGAGGAAAATCGAGAGCGAACGCGGCCCGCTGGAATTCGGGTCGGTCTTAGCCACAATCGTATGATAATCGGCGTGATAAGAATTATTGATGAGCCACTTGCGCCCTTTGAGCTGATAGTCGACGCACTGCGGGTCATCGCTCAGTGGCTTAGCGACCGTCGTCGCGCTCAACAAGTCAGATCCGATTTCTTCTTCCGTCCAGCCGAGCGTGAAGAGGCTGTCTTTAAGGTCTTCGGCGATTTGGTCTTCGCCAGCGGCGATAATCGTCATCCAAGCCAGCATGCTGGCGCCAGCGGCAATCATGAGATCAGGCTCATCGCCATAGAGCGCCGTGCCAACTTGCAAGGACTTGTGCATATCAAAATCCGGCAAGAGCGCGTCGTAGAGATGGTGAATCGATTGGCGTAGGTGGCTGAAGTCCACGATGTTGCCGAATTCCGCATCTTGCACAAACATAAAAACTTCCCAATCGGTCGCTGCGCCGTACAAGGGAACAAGTATAAAGGCATTGCTGCCATATCTCAATGCGAGGCTTGGCGCTAGGCTAGCAGGACAGGCAAGGAAACAATGCGAAAAATTTCACAATCTTTCGCTGATTACAACACTGCCGCTGGCGGAAAGCTACGAATTGCCAAAAGCCGCCCGCACCGTCCCCACAATCTCGCGCAGTTGGCGGTCAAAATTGGGGTCAGCCGCTTTGAATTCCTGCCCGCTTATGACCAGGGGCGCGCCAAAGACGACAATCTGCGCGCCCATTTCCAAAGTTTGAATCGCCTGCGGCAC
The DNA here is from genome assembly GCA_965200325.1 of Phototrophicaceae bacterium. Classification (GTDB taxonomy): domain Bacteria; phylum Chloroflexota; class Anaerolineae; order Aggregatilineales; family Phototrophicaceae; genus UBA6055. The sequence goes on from OZ241335.1 coordinate 298,268, forward strand.
GGTCAAACCGCCGACGGCCTGCACCGGAATATCGACTGCGGCCAGTACGGCCGGCAAATCATCCAGCGGGCTGAGCCCAGGCAGCATATTGCGCTCGTCGAAACCCGTATGCACGATGATATAATCCACGCCCATCGCTTGCGCCTGCCGCGCCCGCTCCGCTTTATTCGGGCAGAGCATGACATCGCACATGACCGCTTTGCCATAGCGCCGCGCCATCTTCACCTGCTCGATGATGCTGGCGTCATGCGCCTGCCCCATGACGACGACCATATCGCCGCCCGCTTTGAACATCATCTCCGCTTCTAAGCCGGCGCCATCCATCGTCTTGAGATCGACCACAATCGGCGTCTCGGGGAATGCGGCGCGGAAGGCGCGCACCGCGTGCAAGCCCTCCGCCAGCAGCAGCGGCGTGCCAACTTCCAGCCAATCCACCCCGGCCTTCACCGACGCGCGGGCCAGGTCTAAGGCTTCCTGCAGGTCAATCACATCAATTGAAATTTGAATCTTCGCGTCGATTTTTGCCTCTTTTCCTGCTTTTGCGGCGCGGCGCCTTAAGCCGGCGCCAGCACCGACTTGACATTATTGCCGGCTTCCATCTCTTCAAAAGCGGTCTCCCAGTCCGTCAAGGGATAGACCCCGCCAATAATCGGCGCGAGGTCAATCTGGCCGCTGGCGAGCAAGGCTAGGGCCCGCTCCCAAGTCGAATACAGGTGGCTGAAGCAGCCCTGCAGCGTAACCGCTTTTTGCACTAGCGGGTCTAAAGAGAAACCCAATGGCTGCGGTCCCCAGCCGATTTTGGTGATGGTGCCATTTGGCCGCACCAGCTCCATTGCCGTTTCTAAAGCGCTGCTGACGCCGCTGCAATCCACCACCAGGTCAGCGCCATAGCCATCGCCCAGGTCTCGCATCAATTCCAGCGGGTCTTCCGCGTCGATATTCAGCGCGCGGGTCGCGCCGATTTCCGCCGCCACCGCCAGGCGCTGCTTATCGTGTTGCTTGCCGAGCATGATAATCTCGCTGGCGCCGCGCAGCTTGGCGACGAAGAGCGCCATCATGCCGATGGGGCCGGGGCCTTGAATCACGACTGTGTCGCCCGGCCGCAGGGCGGGCGTCTTCTCCACCAGCGCATTATACGCGACGCAGATTGGCTCGGTCAGCGCCGCTTCTTCAAAACTGACATTGGCCGGGATATGGTGCAGGATTTGCTGCCGCGCCGTCACGAACTGGGTGAAAGCGCCATCGTGCAGCGCGCCATAGCCTAGCCGCTGCGGGCATTGATTATAGTCGCCCGAATGGCAAAAAGCGCAGTGGCCACAGACTTCCGCCGCCGTCTCCACCGCCACGCGGTCGCCAACTTTGAAACCGTCTACGCCAGCGCCGACGGCCGCGACCGTGCCGCAAAATTCATGCCCCAAAACCAGCGGCAGCTTAATCGCCCAGCTTTGATGCTCGCGCCACATGTGCAGGTCGCTGCCACAGACGCCCGCCGCCCCGACCTCGACGATAACTCGATTGGGCGCCGGGGCGGGCGGCTCGGGTATGTCCCGCAGTTCGACATTCCTGTCTTGCCGGCCATATTTGATGAGCGCGTCCATATATGTGTCCTTTTATTCGCTTAGTCAAGCGCCGAAAAATACTTCTCGCGCATGCGCTGCAAGAAGAGCAGCGAATCCCGCATCTCGTCCAGGCCGTTCATGCCATCTTCGATGCTGACCCAGCCGCTGTAACCCACAGCGCGCAGGATGCTAAAAATCGCATCATAGTCATTCAGGCCGCGGCCGGTGACGCCGTGCTGCAAAGCGGCGGCATAGCCCACCGTGCCATCACTGTCTTGCAAATCCGCTAGCGTGAATCCCTCAGCCAAATAGCGGTCGCTGGCGTGCATGCTGACGACGCGGTCGGCGACCGCCCGCAACAGTTCAATGGGGTCGTCGCCGGCGACAATCGCATTTGACGGGTCATACTGGACGCCAAAATAGTCGCGCTCGGGTATCGCCGCCAGCAATTCGAGGAAGACATCCATTTTCTGCGCGAATTCAGGATATTGCCAGAAACCGTCTTTATAGTGGTTCTCCAGCCCGAGGATGATGTTATGCTCGCGGGCGACGGGCAGCAGCGCTTCAATGCACTCGACCACCCATTGCAAGCCCTGTTCGCGACTGACAGCGGGATAGCGCTGCCCGCTCAGCACGCGGCAGACCGCGCCAGGTCCGCCCAGCAATTTGGTGATGCGAATCATCTTCGCTTCGTGTTCGACGGCGCGCTTGCGCTCATCGGCGTCCGGGTGGGTGAAATTGGGCGAGCAGCAGAGCATAGGCATAGCGAAGCCCGCTTCGGCAATGGCATCGCGCACTTGCAGGATATAGCTTTCATCGAGACGCTGGAAAAAGCCCTCGTACATTTCCAAACCATCGGCGGGCAAATCCTGCGCCATAGCGATCCAATCAAAGACGGTCATCGTGCCAGCGCCGGCGATGTCATCGAGATAGCATTTGGGGAAGGCGGCAATTTTCATAGGGGGAATCTGCTTTCGCTCGCTTCAAGTGCCGCAGGCGCTATACAAGACGATGCGCGTCGCCTGGCTGCCATCTTCTCGGTCAATGGTGTCGATGAAGCGGTCAGCCCAAGCCAAGCCGCGCCCCCGCTCAGACTTTAAGATTTCCAGCGTCAATTCTTGATAGAATTTTCGCACAGTCTCTTCATCGTCGTCGGATAGCATAATCCAGCGCGTCTCGCCCAAAGCCCGCGGGCGGAAGAGGTCGTATTCCAGCGAGACTGTCTCGGCGCCAGGATAGGGCTGCGCCCACCAGCCTTCGATATCGGCGGCGCACCGCAAATCCGCCAGCAGCAGAATCCCGCCGATGAAGAGCAACGAGGCGGAAACCAGCAAGATAAATAGCCGCGGCAAGCTAAGCGGTTTGCGATTGGGTTGCCACATTCTGATAAAAGCCTTTCGGCTCGCTTAACGCAGTCTACAGCTTACACCAGCCGCCGCGCTCTGTAAATCCGTCGTATCAGTTCCAGGCTGGGAAAAATGTCTAAAATTTCGCCTATTGCAAGCGGCTAGACATTGTGCTACTCTCGTATTGTACATACATATATGTACAATTCTAATTGGTGTTTTACTTGCAATGCTAATCTTTTATGCATGACAAACTAGCGAGCATCAGGCTTGACCATAACAGCTATATTTCCTTGCATGTGCAGCTGCATAATCAGTTGCGCCGTTTGATTGTCTCCGGCCGTTGGCATCGGGGCGAGCGCATCCCCACCGAGACGCAGCTGGCTCGCCATCTCGATATCAGCCGCACGACAGTCCGCATCGCTTTGCAGCGGCTCGAGGTCGAGGGTTTGATTAAACGGGCGGCTGGGCGCGGCACCTTCGTCAGTTGGCATTCGCAAGACCACAGCCACAGCCGTTCCATCGGTTATATCACCCACAGCTTTCACAACGAAATTCATACCATCCTGCTCAGCAGCGCCGAGACTGAATTGCGCTCGGCCGGCTATCAAGTCATCTTCAGCAATGCCACCGCCGCGGCCGAAGAAGCTGCTATCCTACAGCAGCTATTAGACGAAAATGTCGCTGGCTTGCTTATTTGGGCCAGCGCCAGCCCGTCGGACGAGGCTCTGGCTATCTTGCGCGAATACCAGATGCGGCAGATTCCGATCGTTTTTCTCGATCGGCGCATCGAAGGCATCCGGGCGGATTATGTCGCCAGCGACAACTTCGGCGGCAGCTATGCGCTCGTCTCCCACCTCATTGACCTAGGCCACGAGCATATCGTGCAGATTATGCCAAATGTCGACGAGCTGCGCCCAGTCGAGCAGCGGCATCAGGGCTATGCCGCCGCGGTGCGAGACCGCGGGCTGCCTGTCTATGCGCCCTGGAAGATTGACCCGCCCGAGCGCCGAGAATTTCACGAAACCGATATCTATAGCTTGGTCGGCGCGAAGAGCCAGCAAATCGTCGCGCAGGTGGTGCGGCTGATGAACGCCGTCGAGCCTAAGCCGACCGCTATTTGCTGCGTCAACGACATCCTGGCTATCATCACCATCAGCGCCTTGCGCAAGATTGGCTATCGGATCCCGGTCGATGTCTCGGTGGCGGGCTTCGATGACATCAGCCTGGCATCGCATATCGGCGTGCCTTTGACGACCGTCGCCCAAGACGCTTATGAAATTGGCAAAGTCGCTTCGCAGTTGCTGCTGGGGCGGCTGGATGGCGATGCGGCGCCGCCGCGCTGCCACACTGTGCCGACTCGGCTGCGCGCCCGCGCGTCGGCGGCCGCGCCGCTGCTGCCCGCCAGCGAATATCTATCAGCTTGATTTTAGATGAGAGTGAATTAAAGAGAAACGAGGAGAAATGAAGGAGGGTTTATCGGGCGAATGCGAATGACACAAGCTTTGTGAAGCATAGGGCGCCGCTGGCGCGCCCGCCACTCCCCACAAGGAGTGGCAAACCGGCAACGGAGTCGGCAATCGTTCACTTTCAATTTTTTAGTGTGTAGGAGAACAACACATGAAAGCAAGAACAATTCTTTTCCTTCTTCTCGTCGTCGTCTTTGCGGCAATCAGCTTCACGGCTGTCGCCCAAGATGTCGCCCGTGAAGATACTGCTATCTTCGACCGTGACGGTCGAGTTGGCCCGCAGCCTGCCTTTGATAACTACAATCCCTTTGTGCCAAACAATCTGGGCAATGGCGGTCTCGGTCAAGCCGTCTTTGAGCCGCTGTTCATCCTGAACTACGAAACCGGCGAAGTCATGCCCTGGTTGGCGGCTGGCGCTTCTAGCAACGATGCGCTCGATGTCTGGACTTTAAACCTGCGCGAAGGCGCGGAATGGTCGGACGGCGAAGCGATGGACGCTGATGATGTTGCCTTCACTTTTGGCACGCTGCTGAGCAACCCGGACAACTCGGGACTCTCGCGTGCTGGCAACGTCCAAACCTGGGTTGAGAGCGTAGAAGTCATTGATGCGCAGACGGTGCAATTTAATCTGACAGCGCCCAACCCGCGCTTCCAGCTCGACTTCCTGACGGTCAAGATTGGCGGCAATACGCTGGTCGTGCCCGAGCATATTTGGGCGGACGAAGATCCTTTCACCTTCAAGAACTTCCCGCCAGTTGGTTCCGGCCCTTACACGTTGACAAGCGCCGATGAGACCACCTGGATCTATGACCGCAACGACGATTGGTGGGGCGCTAAGACGGGCGCTTTGAGCATGCCTGAACCGCTGCGCTTAATCTGGATCGTTACCGGTAATGACCAGATCCGCACCACCTTGGCCGTCAACAATGAAGTTGATAGCATCATGGATGTGACCCTGGGCGCCTTCGAGGCTATGCAAGCGCAGAACGAAAACATCTTCGCTTGGGAAGAGGGCATGCCTTTTGTATGGCTCGATCCTTGCCCGCGCCAGTTGTCCTTCCAGACCTCAGCGGCTCCTTGGGACAGCGCCGATATGCGCTGGGCGATCAACCACATCGTCGACCGTGATGAAATCATCGCCATCGCCTACGAAGGCGTAACCATCCCCTCACGCACGATGTTCGTTGAATATGGCGCTATGTTCCCCTTCATCGACGCGATTGAAGATGCCGGCATGGCCTTCAGCACTACCGCGAACCACGCGGCGGCTGAGGAATTGCTGACTGCAAACGGTTACTCGCGCGGTGGCGACGGCCTGTGGCAGAATGCTGATGGGCAGGTCTTGAGCCTGGCGATCCAGGTACATGAAGGTTTCATTGAAAAACGCCGTATCACTTCGGTTCTGGTTGAGCAGTTGCGCGCCTTCGGCATCAACGCCAGCGCCGCAGTTATCGCCGGCCCGACCTGGGACGACAAAAAACGCTTCGGCAATTACGAAGCCACCACCGACTGGGATGCCTGCGGCTCGGTTAATGAGCCTTGGGCGTCGCTGGATCGCTACAGCGGCCGCCACCATGTCGCGGTTGGCGAGCGTTCTTCTGGCAGCAACCATGTCCGTTGGTCTGGCATGAATAACGAAGCCTACAGCGCTGTCGTCGAACAAATCGGCACATTGCCCTTGGGCGACCCTGCCATCATCGATTTGGTCTTGGAGGCTTATGGCTACTTCTACGAAGACCTGCCAATCCTCCCGCTGAACCAAGCGACCAAGTTGATTCCATTTAACAGCACCTACTGGGAAGGCTGGCCCACGGCTGAGAACAACTTCAACCACCCAGCTACCTGGTGGCAATCGACGCATCAAATCATTTCCGAACTGCGCAAGGCCGGCATGTAAGGGTTGATTTGAGCAAGTCTGAGTTTGGGGTCTCCACTAAAAGAAGGGTGGAGACCCCACTCTATGAAATAATAGACCTCATAACCGCGCCTGTTTTTTATGAAATGCAGTAAATAAACCGTATTCTCTAGTTTATTAGATTATGAATTTGTCTTAGCCCAAACACCTATAGGAACGCTTTGTAGAGAGGAGCGCTCACATGGCAGGCATTTCACTCAATTACATCCTGCGCCGATTGATGGTGTTTTTCCTGACCGTGTGGGTGGCGGCGACTTTAATATTCATCATCCCGCGCCTGGCGCCAGGCGATCCGATTTCGGCGATGATTGCCCGCATGTCCCAACAAGAGGGCTATGTTGAAAACGCCGACTTGATAATCGAAAGCTGGCGCGAGCGCTTTGGTCTCGATGATCCAATTTATGTACAGTACTTTCGATTTTTGGGCAATACCCTGCGGCTGGATCTCGGCTATTCGATGGCGAATTTCCCGGCGACGGTAGCCGAATTGGTCAGTCGGGCGATGCCTTGGACTATTGGCTTGGTCGGCGTTGCGACTGCCATCTTTTTTATTGTGGGCAATCTCTGTGGCGCCCTGCTGGCTTGGGGCAAGACTCCCAGGTGGGCGAAGGTGATGATACCGATGTCGATGACCTTCACCTCGGTCCCATCGGCGCTGGCGAGCTTATTGCTGATATTTATCTTCGGCAGTCTGATACCGATTTTCCCTATTACAGGTGCCTACGCCCGCGGGATCGTCCCCGCTTTCACGCCCGAGTTCATTGGCAGCGTACTTTATCACGGTTTTTTGCCCGCTATGTCCATCGTATTGGTACGTTTTGGCTTGTGGGCGCTAGGCATGCGCGGCATGATGGTAACCGTTGAGGGCGAAGATTATATGATCCTGGCGCAAGCAAAGGGCTTGAAGTCCTTCTACGTCTTGTATCGGTATATGGTCCGCAACGCTATTCTGCCTCAGATGACGGCCTTGGCAGTTTCGATTGGTACTTTGGTCAATGGCGTGGTACTGGTGGAGATCATGTTCGTTTACAACGGCATGGGCAATTTGATCAATTCCGCCATACGCAATCAGGATTTCGGATTGATACAAGGCACGGTTTTCATCTTGATTGTTACCAGCGCTCTGGCTGTGTTTATCATTGACCTGATTTACCCATTGATTGACCCACGTATTAGTTTGGAGGGGAGATAGCGATGGAACAAATTGACGCGACGACCTATACTGTAGCTGGCGGCACTAAAAAAGCCGGTTTGTTCAACCGTTTTGATAATCCTTGGCTGAACTGGAAGTTCCTCACTGGCGCGGCAATCATCGGTATCATTCTTTTCCTGATCTTTCTTGGCAATCAAGTCTGGGATACCGAACTGGCTCTCGCCGGTCGTTCGCCCTTGAACCTTCCGCCCGTTGGTTTTACTAACTGGCGCGGCCAAGAAGGTCTGCCCGAACACCCGCTCGGCACCGAAAACAGCGGGCGTGATATGCTGGCGCTGTTGATTGTAGGCACGCCGCGCACCATCGGTGTCGGTGTGATTGCTGCCTCCGTCGGTATGGTATTTGGTATCCTGCTGGGCTTCCTCGCCGGTTTTGTCGGCGGCTGGGTCGATGATGTCATCCGATTAGCGGCAGATGTGGCCATCACTATACCATCCCTCCTTGTGCTGATCGTGATTCAATCCCTGCTGCCAGAAATCGACTTGCTGACGATGGCGCTGTTGATTTCGCTCTTCGCCTGGGCGACGCCGACGCGCTACATCCGTGCCCAGGTGCTGACTATGCGCGAGAGCGGCTATGTACAGATGTCGCGGCTCTCTGGCGTGCCAGTGCGCGATATTATGTTCAAGGAAATCATGCCCAACTTGCTGCCCTACCTGGCGGCAAGCTACATCGGCAATATTCAAGGCGCTATCGCCGCCGCAGTCGGTTTGGAATTGCTCGGTTTTGGTCCCCAGCGCATTCCTTCGCTAGGCGTTACTATCTTCTTTTCCATCGAAGCGGCGGCAATCTTGCGCGGCATGTGGTGGTGGTACGGCATTCCCACGGTGATTCTCGCCATCGTTTTCATCTCCCTACTCTTGCTTAATCTCGGCATGGATGAAATCGCCAATCCGCGCCTGCGCAAATCCGCCTAGCCGCTGGGAGCGAAGACTATGCCAAAGAAGAATCAAAACGGCAACGACCGCAACAGCGACCGCGTTGTCCTGAAAGTCGAGAACCTGCGCATCCACTACGCCACCCCGCAAGGCGATGTCATCGCCGTCAGCGACATCAGCTTCAATCTCTATGAAGGCGAGACCCTAGGCTTGGTCGGCGAAAGCGGCTGCGGCAAATCTACTACCGCTTATGGCATCTTGCAGCTTGTGCAACCGCCCGGCTATATCGTGCATGGCAGTATCGCCGTCGATGGCACTGAGGTGATGAACCTGTCCGAAGAAGAACTGCGCAAGTTCCGCTGGACGGGCCTGGCACTCATCCCGCAAGGCGCGATGAACTCGCTCAACCCGACTATGCGCGTCAAAGACCAAATTATCGATGTCATCGAAGCGCATGAAGGCAAGCAAAAAGACAAAGAAGCCTTGCGCGAGCGCATCTTTGAATTGTTCCAGAATGTCGGCTTGCCCAACCGCATCTACAATATGTATCCGCACGAACTCAGCGGCGGCATGAAACAGCGCGTCTGCATCGCTATGGGCGTCGCCCTCAACCCGAGTGTCGTCATCGCCGACGAAGCGACCAGCGCCCTCGATGTCGTCGTGCAGCGCATCGTGGCGCAGACCTTGATTCAAGTCAAAGAACAAATCGGCGTTTCCCTCATTGTCATCGGCCACGATATGGGCTTGCTCGCCCAAATCGTCGACCGCATCGCCGTCATGTATGCTGGAAAAATGGTTGAAATCGCGCCTGTCGAAAATGTCTATGCCAAACCGCTGCATCCCTATACGCAGCTGCTCATCGACTCGATACCTTCTATCAAAGAACGCAAGCCGCTAAAAATCACCGAAGGCATCACGCACGACCCGCGAAATCCGCCCTCTGGCTGCATCTTCCGCCTGCGCTGCCCCTTCGCCTGGCAGCATTGCGCCCAAGTGGAACCGCTGCCGGTCTATGTAGAAGATAAGCATGAGGTCGCCTGTCATCTCTATGACGCGCAATTTGAAGAGAGGAGGGCTAATGCCTTCGCCACTATTGCAAATCCGTGACGCCACCAAGATTTATTCTTCCGGCGGCTTCCTCGGCGGTAAGCAAAAAACGGTTGTCGCGCTCGATAATTTTAATATGACCGTCGGCGGCTCGCCGGCGACTATCACGACCATCGCCGGCGAGAGCGGCAGCGGCAAAACCACACTGGCTAATCTGATCCTCGGTTTCATCAAACTTACATCGGGCAAGATTATCTTCGATGGCGAAGATATTACCGATATGACCGCTGAGCAGCTGAAAACCTATCGCCGCAATGTGCAAGCTGTCTTCCAAGACCCTTTCGGTGTCTACAATCCCTTCTACCGCATCGACCATGTTTTTGATTTAGTCAATAAACATTTCAACCTTTCCGACAACCAAAGCGAATACCGCGATATGGTCGAAGCGGGTTTGAATGTGGTTGGCTTGTATGGCGAAGATGTGCTGCGCAAATACCCACATCAGCTTAGCGGCGGGCAGCGGCAGCGCATTATGATGGCGCGCGCGTATATGATTAAGCCGCGCCTAATTGTGGCGGACGAACCCGTTTCGATGGTGGACGCTTCTCTGCGCGCCTCCATCCTCGATGCCATGCTGCGCCTGCGCGATGACCACAATATCTCCTTCCTCTATATCACGCACGACTTGAGCACCGCCTACCAAATCGGCGATGAGATTTATATGCTCTATCAAGGCACGACGGCCGAGCGCGGCACCGCCATGGATGTCATCGACGCGCCGCAGCATCCCTATGTGCAGCTCTTGATTGACTCGGTGCCAGTGCCAGACCCGACCGATAAATGGGATGTCAACATCAGCCTGCCCAGCGAAGAAGAAATGCGCACGGCCGCCTCGGTTGGCTGCCGCTATTATCCGCGCTGCCCCCATCGCATGGATCGCTGCCTAGAAGAGCAACCGCCGCTCTACAAAATGGATAAAACCATGCACGAAGCGGCTTGTTATTTATATGAAGAGCGAGAAATCGCGCCGGTTGAGCCGCCTGTCTTAATCAATCGCCCGCTTAGCCGGGACCCGGCGCAGACTGTATCGGTGCAAAAGCGCAACCGCGAACGCATTGCCGCCGCCATCCTCATCATGCTGGCTTTTGCTGTCGGCGCGCTACTTGCGCTTAACCGCGAGCCAGAAACTGTAACCGTCGTCGAAGAGCGAGAAGTCGTCGTTGTCGTAACAGCGACACCGGCCCAAGCCGCGGTCGCTGCGACCGCTGTGTCAGAAGAGCCGACCGCGCCTGCTGCTGTCGTGGCGCCAACGGAAGCCGCGGCTATGCTACCGGATTTATTGCTGTCCCCCGATGGCGCAACGGATAAAGGTGCGCTGACACTCAATGTGGTGGCGAAAGACGAACTCACTCAAGCCGACGAGAAGCACAGCTTTAGTTTCGCCGCAACTGAGGGGCAAGTGGTAACAATCAAGATTAGGACGGGCGGCGGCGGCTTGAGCGGCAGCAACCTTAACTCGCCCTACGGCACCATCTACGGGCCTGATAGCGCTTTCGTAGCGGCGCTTGGCGATACGGCTGTGCGCCCGAGGCGCAGCTACAACGCGCAAATCACGCTGAAAGCAGGAGTTTACACTATCGTCGTTGGTCCGGCGGAAGTTGCCCGCTATGGCCTGGTTGGCGATGCGGAATATCAGCTTTCCGTTGAAGGCGAAGCGCCAACGCCGACTCCGACGGTCGAAGCAACTCCAATCCCTGAACCTGAATTTCTTTTGTCACCCGATGGCGCGACGGATAAGGGGGACTTGATACTTGAAGCTGTGGTGAAAGATGAAATCAGCGATGCCGCTGATAAGCATCGCTATAGCTTTAGCGCCACCGCAGGCCAGAAGGTGAATATCAAAATCAGGACGGGCGGCGGCGGCTTGAGCGGCAGCAACCTCAACTCGCCCTATGGCACTATCTATGGGCCTGAGGGCGCTTTCGTAGCGGCGCTTGGTGATACGGCTGTGCGCCCCAGGCGCAGCTATAACGCTCAGCTCACGCTGAAGTCGGGCATCTATACCATTATTATTGGACCGGCGGAAGTCGCTCGGTATGGCTTGGTTGGCGATGCCGAGTATCAGGTATCCGTCGAAGATGCTAATGGCTAGAGCGCCTGATTGACGACAATACGAATGCTTCTTGCTTTCTCAGCGAAGAGGGGCAAGCGTAAAATGAAAGCGGACAGGAAAATACCAAAGTCAATTGAAACTGACTGAAAGGATCCTTGCATGTTATCCCAAGAGCAAATCGACTTCTTTCACGAAAACGGCTTCCTGCGCATCCCGCAGGTCTTTTCCGAGGCGGAGATTACAGCGCTGTCGGATAGCCTCGACCGCCTGATAGAAGATTGGGCTATCACCAGTCCCGGCTGGTCGGGCCCGTGGCGCGATGTCTATTTTGACGAAGAACTGGAAAAGCAGGTCAAGCTGACCGCCATGCACGATCTGCATTTGTACTCCGATGCCTGGATGCGCGGTGTAACGCATCCCAAGCTGGCGGCCGCCCTCTCCCAGCTGCTCGAATCTAGCGTCGAGCTGCACCATACTACTATGCACATCAAGCCGCCGCAGACCGGGCATCCCTTCCCCATGCACCAAGACTATCCTTTCTACGAACATGCCGACGGGCGCTATGTCGATGTGCTGGTGCATCTCGATGATACTTTCCATGAAAATGGCGAGATTCGCTTTTTAGCTGGCTCGCACAAGCGCGGCAAAATCCCGCATGTCTTGCAGAATGCCGATGGCAGCCCCTGCTCGCCGCATCTCGACGCCAGCGAATACAAGCTCGAAGATACGGTGCCGGTGCCAGCCAAGCGCGGCGATGTCGTCGTTTTCCATCTCTACTGCATTCATGGCTCCTACATCAACCAGACCAATGACCCGCGCCGTATGGTGCGCATGGGCTACCGCGACCCGCATAACGACCAATGGGCTGGGCAAAGCAATGGCCGACCGGGCCTGATTGTGCATGGCTATCGGGAGCGCCGCGGCAAGGAAGAGCTGCTCAAGCAGACCTAGCGCCCGCCATGCTACCGCCCTCAGCATTGCTTATCGGCCTGGACATCGGCGCGAGCAAGACCCTGGCCGGCTTAATAACGCGCAGTGGGGAAATTGTGCGCGTCAAAAAAATCGCCACTGCCGCTGCGCCGTCTGCGATTCTGGCGGACGCGCGCGCCCTCTGCGCCGACCTGCTGGCGACGGCGACAGCGCCTGTGCTGGGGATTGGAGTCGGCAGCGCTGGCATAGTCGATACGCGCGCAAAAACCGTGATTTACGCCAACGACAATCTGCCCGGCTGGGCTAGCGCACAGTTGACAGACTTAGCCCCCGCTGGCCTGCCGTTGGTCGCTGCGAACGACGCCCGCGCTATGGCTTATGGCGAAGCGACGCTCGGCGCGGGCGCGGACTACGATTCTCTGCTCTGCCTCACGGTTGGCACGGGCATCGGCGGCGCTATCATCATTGAGGGCGAAATTTGGCCGGGCGCGCATTTCAGCGCCGGCGAAATTGGCTATCTGGTGGTCGGCTGGGCGGACGAAGAACCGCTGCTGCTGGATCAGTATGTTTCAGGCCCCGCGATAGAACGCGCCTATCAAAAGCTGAGCGGCGAGCAAAAGCAACGCCCGCTGCCAGAAATCAGCTGCCGCGCCGCGCAGGGCGAAGCGATAGCCCGCGCCGCCATCGAAGGCAAAGCGCGGCAGCTAGGTATAATCTTGGCCGGCATCGCAGCCGCCATTAACCCAGAAGCCGTGATTATTGGCGGCGGCGTGCCACAGATTGGCGCGCTTTGGTGGCAACCGTTTGCCGCCGCTTTTTATGCCGCCGTCCCGCCACCGCTACGCGCGACGCCGCTGCTGCCGGCCGCGCTGGGCGTCGAAGCCGTCATGCTCGGCGCGGCTATGCTCGCCTGGCAGGAGGTGAAATTATGAAAATCGCCTTATTGCCGCTGGACGAGCGCCCGGTCAATACGCGTTATCCGCGCATGCTGGGCGCGATTGCCGGCGTCGAAGTGCAGTTGCCGCCCGCCGCTTTGCTCAGCCATTTCCGCCAGCCGGCCGATTGCGCCGCCCTCGCTGATTGGCTGCGCGCTGGCGCGGGCGATTGGACTGCCCTCGTAGTCTCGCTGGAGATGCTGGTCTATGGCGGCTTGGTGCCATCGCGCATCACTGACGATTCCGCGCTGGCGGCGTTAGCCCGCCTGGAAGTCTTGCGCGAAATCAAGCGCGCCCACCCGCAGCTGCGCCTCTATGCCTTTGCCCTTATCACGCGCATTTCCAAAAATGTCGCTAGCGTCGAAGAGCCGGCGTATTGGCATGAATCCGGCCCGCAGATTTACCGTTATTCCCAGAAATATGACGCGCAGCGCTGGGGCAATGAACCGGCCGCGCCGCCCGCCGCGCCGCTCAAGCGCGCGCACCTGCTGGATGTCCTGCGCCGCCGCGCCCGCAATCATATCGTCAATCTCGCTACCCTAGACCTGCTGGCTGACGATGTTTTTGACCTGCTGGTCATCAGCTCGGACGATACCAGCGAATATGGCTTTGGCACGCGGGAGAAGCTGTGGGTCAAAGAATGGGTCGATCGGCGCGGCGGCGATGCCCGCCTGTTGATGTACCCCGGCGCTGACGAGGTCGGCTCGGCCCTGCTGGCGCGGGCTATTGTGCAAGAAGGGGACCAGCCGCCGCGCTTTTATCTGCATTATGCGATTGAAGCCGATGCCGAGCGCATCGCGCCCTTTGAAGACGGCCCCGTGCGCCTAACCGTCGAGCGGCAAATCCGCGCTGTTGGCGGCCTGCAAGTTGACGCGGCGGCCGCCGCCGATTTGATTGTCGCGGTCAATCCGCCCGCGCCCAGCCAGCAAGACTTTTTTAATCCCGCCTGCGCCGTCAGCGACCGCGCCTATCGCGCCGCCGCGCTTGATGCCTTCTGCGCCCAGATTCAACGCTGGCTGGCGGCCGGCCGGCGCGTCATCGTCTGCGATGTCGCTTATCCCAATGGCGCGGATCCTGTGCTTATCGAAGCCCTGCAACGGCATATCGCCTTGACCGAGCTGACGGCTTATGGCGCTTGGAACACCGCTGGCAATACCATCGGCGTCGCTTTGGCGCAGGGCATCGCTGGCTGGCAGACGCAAGACGACGCGGCGGCGCATCGCTTTTTGGCGCATCGCTTCGTCGAAGATTATTGTTTTATGCACCTGGTGCGGCCGACGCTGAAAGCCGATACGACGCTCTACGATGATGCCACCCAGGCGGCTATGGTCAAAAAAGTGGCGACTGAGCTCAATGTAGCAATCAAGCGCTTGCCCGATTTCAGCGCGTGGCAAGCGACGCAGGTGCGCCTGCCCTGGCAGCGCCGCTTTGAAGTTGATTTTGAATTGGAGCGCTTATGACAGCCCCCGACTTTCTGGCTGCGGTCAAAGGCAGGCTCATCGTCTCTTGTCAAGCGCTGGCAGGCGAACCGCTGCACGGCGCGGCCCTGATGGCGAAAATGGCAATCGCGGCGAAAATGGGTGGCGCGGCCGCCATCCGCGCCAATGGGCCGGCCGATATTCGCGCCATTAAACAGGCCGTCGACTTGCCGGTGATTGGATTGTATAAGCAGGGCGAGAGCGGCGTTTATATCACGCCGACCTTTGCTGCCGCGGCCGAAATCGCCGCCGCTGGCGCGGATGTCATCGCCCTCGATTGCACCGCCCGCCCGCGGCCTGATGGTAGCTCTATGCCGGATTTGCTAGCCCGCATCCAACGCGATTTGAAAACCCCAATTTTCGCCGATGTTTCGACTTTAGGCGAAGCGCAAGCGGCGGCCGCCGCCGGCGCGGCCATGGCCGGTCCCACGCTCGCCGGCTATACCGATGTGGAGCCGGCGCCGGCGCTTCAAGACGGGCCAGATTTTGCCCTGCTCGCCCAGATGATCCATCATTTGCCCATACCTGTCATCGCTGAAGGCAGAATCTATAGCCCAACCCAGGCCCGGCAAGCGCTAGACATGGGCGCTTGGACGGTCGTAGTCGGCTCGGCCATCACGCGCCCGCGCACCATCACCGCCCGTTTCGCCGACGCCCTCGAAAGCTGAATTTGCCCATTCGCCATAGTGTCATAAATAGGAGTCAAAGTGAAAACACTTGCATTTCTTGGTATCGCCCATATCCATACGCCTTCATTCGTTAAAACTGTGCTGGAGCGCCCCGCGCAGTTCACTGTAAAAGCGCTCTGGGACAACCAGCCAACCCGCGCCCAAATCGCCGCTCAGCATCTGTCTTGCCCGGCAGTCGCCGATTACCGCGACATCCTGCGCGATGACGAGATTGACGCCGTCATCGTATGTTCGGAGACGGCGCTGCACCGCGAACTGGTCGAAGGCGCGGCCGCCGCTGGCAAGCACATGTTCGTCGAAAAGCCGCTAGCCAGCACGGCTAGCGACGCCTATGCCATGCAGCGCGCCATCGACGCCGCCGGCATTATTTTTCAAATCGGTCATTTTATGCGCGGTTATCCCTTCAATCGTCAGCTCAAGCGCTGGCTGGCGGAGGGCGCGCTCGGCAAAATCACGCGCGTCCGCCACTGCAATGTGCATCATGGCGCTATCGCCAGCTGGTTTGACCCTGGCCTCGGCTGGTATCCCGCTGGCTGGAGCTGGATGACTGACCTCGAGCGGGCGGGCGTCGGCGGCTTTGGCGATTTGGGCGCGCATTCCCTGGATATTCTGATGTGGCTGCTAGGCGATGTCGAGCGCGTTACAGCGCAGCTGGACAATCTGCTCGGGCGCTATGCCTGCGATGAATATGGCGAAGGCATGCTGCGCTTTGCCAATGGCGCCATTGGCACAATCGCCGCCGGCTGGGTCGATGTTCTGCGCCCGCTGCCAATTTTAGTGAGCGGCACCGAGGGCGTCGCCTATGTTGACGCTGGCAAATTATTTGTAAAATCGGATAATTCGGCGGGGGCGGATGGCGGCGAATGGACTGATTTGCCAGCGCCTTTGCCCCACGCTTTCGACCTCTTCCTCGATGCGCTGAATGGGGCAGCGGCGCCATTGATTTCGGCGCGAGAAGCGGCCGACAGCAGCGCCGTGATGCAAGCCTTTTATCAAGCTGCGGCAAGCAATTCTTGGGTACAGCCCCAAAAAGCATAAATAATCATAAACAGTAAGGAGAGCAAAACACATGAGTACATTGAAAGTGGGTGTGATTGGCGTTGGCGGCATCGCGCGGACGCACATGCCAGGCTGGGCTGCCTCGCCCCATGCCGAAGTTATCGCCGGCGCTGACCTCGTGCCAGCGGCGCTCGAGCGCTGGGGCGCGGATTGGGACATCAGCCGCCTCGAAACCGATAGCGCAGCCCTCATCAATAACCCAGACATCGACATCATCGATGTCTGCACGCCGAATATGTATCACGCCGATTTGAGCATCGCCGCGCTGGAAGCCGGTAAGCATGTCATCTGCGAGAAGCCGCTGGCGCCCACCCCCGCCGATGTGCAGCGCATGATCGACGCCCGCGATAAAAGCGGCAAAATGCTCATGACTGCCCAGCACTTCCGCTTCAGCGGCCGCTCTAAAGCGATGAAAGCCGAAATTGACGCCGGCGCCTTGGGTGAGATTTATCACGCCCGCAGTTGGATGCTGCGCCGCACCGCCATCCCGACCCGACTCGGTTTCTTGCTCAGCAAGCACAGCGGCGGCGGCGCGACGATCGATATTGGCGTGCATATCCTTGATTTGACGCTCTGGTTCATGGGCAATCCCAAGCCTGCTTCGGTTACTGGCGTGGCGCGCAAGAAACTCGCCGCCAACCCCAAAGCCTTTGGCTTATGGGATTATCTCAATACCGTGCCGCCAGAGATGGATGTGGAAGAACTGGCGCTAGCCTTCGTGCGCTTTGAAAACGGCGCGACCCTCGTGCTGGAAATCTCGTGGATGCTGCACCACGATACCCAAGGCGAAGATATGCAGATGTGGCTCTATGGCGACAAGGGCGGCTCGCACTGGCCCAAATGCGAATTCTACAATACAAATTACGAGACCAAACAACTCTACAACCGTACGCTGCAATTGACGCGCGATTTCGCCGAGCCGCATGCGCAGGAGTGCATCGAATTTGCCCAAGCCATTGTCGATGGCGCGCCGTCGCCGGTGCCAGCCGAACAATCCCTGCAAGTCATGCAAATCTTGAATGCGATCTATGAAAGCGAGAAAGTCGGCCGCGAAGTTTTACTTTAGGCGCGGCGCGCTCTTTATCTGGCTCGCGCTCTTGACCGCTTGCGGCAGTCTGGCGCCGCCTCTCACAATTGACGAGACGGCTGCCAGGCTGCCGCCGGCTGGCCCATGGACGCTGGCTTATACCGGCGCTTGCCAAGACCGCGAAGCCGAAAGTCTATTGATAAACCATCTCACTGAAGCCGAAATTGCTTTTGATGAGTTTCGCTTGCTGCGCGCTGAGGACGGTCAATATATTGGCAGTGCGGATTTCATCGCCCCCATGCCAGCCGATGGCCGCGACATTGTCTACACTATCGCCTACCGCTTGCAACTGACGGCAGCGGGCCGCTTAGTTGGTACGGAAACCATCATCGAAAGCGGCGGGCATGGCCTCGCTTGCCCGATTGAATTGGCTTATCGTTAGCAATTAAAAAATTTAGGCACAGAGCCACAGAGGCGCAGAGAAATTAGACGGCTTTGCGCTCATTCCACCGGGTAAGCCATCGTCGTAATCACGCTGTCGATGCGCCCGCCGCTGGCGTACATGCGCGAATACTGCACGACGATTGGCACATCGCTGCGGATGCGCAGCCCATACGGTACATCAAAAGGAATCTCATAACCGCCGACTTGCTCGGGTTTATCCAAGCGGATATGCGGGCAGCGCTTGGCCGGCACGACGATTTCAATGCCTTCCACCGGCCCGCGGTCTTCAAAATAAAAATCGAGGTAGAGGCGAGCGTCATCCGCGGTGGCATTGAGAATGCAAACCGCCTCGTGGTTCTTCATAATCGGGTCATCATCGGCCGGCGCGGCCAAATAGGCATCGGGGATGAACCAGGTCAAAGCGCCATTTTTTGCCATCCGCTTTTCTCTTTTCTACTTATCTTCTTCGCTCGCCGCAAAGAGGCGGCGGCGATAAATCTCGTCGGGCCGCCGATAAATATGCCAGACTTCTTCTGGCGGCAGGCAGGTTGGCTTGCCCGTCAAGAGCGCGCCCAGATAGATGCGCGCCGCTTTCACCGCCATGGCTGTGATACTAAGAATTTCCGCCGCGCTATCGCCCAGGGCAATCAGCCCATGATTCTCTAGCAGGATGAGCTTGGGCGCTGCGCCATGCTGCTCCATATAAGCCCGCAGCCGCTCGCGCAGCAGCAACGCCAGCGGCAAGCCTGGGTCGGCATAAGGCACGAGCAGGGATTGCGGCCCGCACAGCACTACTTCATCGGGGAAGCGCCGCTGCTTAGCGAAATCAGCCGCGTATTCGCTGCACAGCACTTGATTGACGGCTGTCGGATGCGTATGCCCGACGAAGGCGACATCGCACTCATGCAGCAGCAGGGCATGGAAGCTGGCTTCGATGGACGGGCTGCGCCCGCTCTCGGGCTGGAGCAGGGCTGTCTGCGTGGTGGCTTTTTCTTCGCTCAGCGTAGCTGGCGGATTTTCTAGCATCGCCAGCAGCGGCGCTAAACGCAGCGCGACAAAGCCATCGGCATTGATATGCGCCATCTGCTGCCCGCTAGCCTTGACAGCGAAGCTCTCGGCGTCCAGGCGCATCGATGTATTGCCCTCGCCGATGATGACATAATCCCGCGCTGGCTCGCCCAGGGTCCGCGTCAGCGCGACCAGGCTTTTGAGCGCATTGTCCATAGCGCCGTCCTTCTCGGACTTGCTTAAAATGAGGGCGGCCCTTGCGCGCCGCCCTCGATTGCATTGCCAGTAGCGAAAACGGCCTAGAAGTCGAAGTCGTTGATATTGTCCGCCGTGAAGACGAAGGGTGGGCCAAGCAAAACTTCGCTGCCATTGACAACTTGCAGCTCGCCCAATTTGCCGGCCATGACCGAGGCGTCGCCGGGCTTGAATTCGCCATCGACCACCGCGCGCATGACATACACAGCGGCATAACCCAAATCGACCGGGTTCCACAGGATGACATCGCGCACGCAGCCTTCATTGACATACGGTTTCATGTCATTGGGCGTCGCCAAACCGACGACCGCAATATCCTCGCACAAGCCCGCCTGCTGCACCGCATCGGCGCTGTTCGGCGTGGCGACCGAGGTCATCGCAAAGATGCCATCGAGGTCTTCGCCATATTTGTTAATCAGCGTCTGCGCTTGCTGGAAGCTCAAAACAGCGTCTTCTTGCGCTTCGAGCGTTTCCATCCAAGTCAAATCGGGGTAGCAGTCGCTGGCATAAGCCCACATCTCGGCAATCCAGCGCGCCTGATTCGGCGTGGTGAAGGTCGAGGTAACGATGCCGAAGGAAGCGCTGTCGCCCATCTGATCGACCAGGCTGTCGATGAGGGCTTTGGCGATGCCATTGAATTCGGCTTGATTGACAAACCACTCGCGGGCGTCTGGTTCGCTATTGGCGTCATAACCAACAACATGGATGCCAGCCTCCAAAGCCTTGCGCAGAACCGGCGCGATAGCGACCGGGTCATTGGCGGCGAAGAGAATGCCGTCCACGCCAGCCGTGATGTAGCTGTCGATGACCTGGATTTGGTCGTCGATATTGGCTTCGGTCGGCGCGTCGGTGGTTACGCTGACATTGCCCAGCTCTTCGGCAGCTTCTTGCTGCCCTTGGGTGGTGGCGGCGAAATAGCCGATGCCGACCAGCTTAGGCACATCCACTAGGGTGATGTCCATGCCGGCCATGTCCATCATATCGTCGCCCATAGCGACCATGCCGCCGTCATATTCGGGCATTTCCATCTCCATGTCGTCTTCCATGTCTTCGTCTTCTTCCATCATCTCGTCGCCCATGCCGCAGGCTAGCGGGTTGACTTCGAGGTCATCGGCGCCATCCCAGCGGTCTTGCGCGCTGAGCGGCATGCTCACCAGCGCCAAAAGCAGCGCCAGCACCAAGCTCAATAGCAAAGTTTTCTTCATGAGTTTGTTCTCCAGTAGGCTAAATGGGTAAACAGGGTTGAGAATCACAATTGCTGTATCTTGCTGTGGCGCCTCCTTTCCCTAGCGTCTTGTCTCTGTCGCCAGCCTTGCCTTTGGCATTGCTGCCAATTAACCGGCATTGCCGCGACTCTGGATAAAATTATTCACCAGTATAGCAAATATCAGCACACTTCCTATAACGATAATTGTCGCGTCGCTGGTAACGCCGCTTAGAGCCAAGCCATTTTTCAAAAGCTGAATCAAGACGACGCCGATGATAGTGCCAGGAATCGAGCCGGTGCCGCCAAAGATGCTGGTGCCGCCCAGCACCACCGCCGCAATCACATCCAGCTCGATGCCCATGCCCATATCCGAGCGCGTCGTGCTTACCCGCGAGACAAAAATATAACCCGCCACCGCCGACATAAAGCCGGAAAATGTATAGATAAACAGCAGATAGCGGTTGACTGTCAAGCCAGAGAAGCGCGCGCCTGTTTCGTTATTGCCGATGGCATAGAGCGCCCGCCCCAGCCGCGTCCGCGCCAAGACAATGGCAAAGATAAGCACCGCCAAAATCAAAAGCCATAACTGCGTCGGGATGCCCAAGAAATCGCCCTGACCCAACTGGAAAAACCACTCGGGGTAACCGCGGGCTGAGCGCGCCTCGCTGATGCCTTCAGCTAAACCACGATACAGCGCCAATGTCGCCAGCGTCATAATCAGCGGCGGCACGCCCACCCGCACGATGAACAGCCCATTGACGAAGCCCGCGACCGTGCCGCTGAGAATGCCAGTGAGTATCGCCAACTCTAGCGGGAAGCCTAGCTCTTGCCAGGTCCAGCCCAGCACAATCGCCGTCAAACCTAGAATCGAACCGACCGATAGGTCGATGCCGCCGGTGATGATAATATAGGTCATCGGAATGGCGATGAGGCCCACCTCGGTCATGAAGCGGCCTTGCTGCAAGAGGTTGTCGACGGTCAGGAATTTATCGGTGCGCGTGGCGAGAAATAGCACCGAGACCAGCAAAATGGCGAATAGCACGGCTTCCTGACTATTGAGAAGCTGGCGCAGTTGCTCGCTGAGTCTTTGCCCTTGCGGGAGCCTGTCGCTCTTTTGCACTCTCGCCTCCTACAAGCGCTGCCGCCGCCGTCGAATCAAATCCGCCAGCACTGTCACTAAAATCAGCAGACCTTGCACCGCTTTTAACCAGAAAGGCGACACATTGATAAAAATCATCGCCGAGCGGATGAAATTGAGCAGCAGCGTCGCTAGCGTCGAGCCAATCGCCGTGCCGGTCCCGCCGAGGATGCTGACGCCGCCGACCACCGACGCGGTAATCACCGATAGCTCCAGCGCTGGCGGCGGCGTCGCTTGGATGATGTTGAACTGCGTCGAATAGATGACGCTGGCGATGCCGATGAAGACGCCATTGAGGATAAACACAGTCATCAGCAAACGCTTTTGCGAGAGGCCAGAGAGCCGCGCCGCTTCGGCGTTGCCGCCCAGGGCGTAAAAGGCGCGCCCAGTCGCGCTATAGCGCATCCACAGCACGACGGCGATGGTTAAGACCGTCATAATGATAATCGGCATAGGAATGCCTAGCGGGCGCATCTGCGACAAAAAATATTCTTCTGGCATGCCCTGCACGCGCTCGCCTTGCACCCAAATTATCAAGATGCCTTTGATGATGCTCAGCATGCCCAGCGTGACGACAATCGACGGGATGCGCAGATAAGCGACGAGAAAGCCAATAAAAGCGCCGAAGCCGGCCCCGACAAAGAGCGGCAGCAGCCAAGCCAGCGGCGCCGGCGCGCCCGCCATCACCAGCCGCCCGCTAATCACCGCCAGCAAGCCCACCAGCGACCCCACTGATATATCGATGTTGCCGGTTATTATCACCATCGTCATGCCCAGGGCCGCCACCGCGATATAGGCATTGCCCTGCAAAACATCGGAGATATTGCGCTCTTGCAAAAAGCGCGGATTGGCGATGCCGATAAAAAATATCAGCAGCAGCAAACCAAAAAGAATGACGCTCTCTTGATTGCCAAACAATTTTGTGATGCGGTAGCGCTCTTCGCTGACCGCGCGCGGGATGAGGATTTGCAGCACAGCCAGCAGCCCGGCGACCAGCATAATCCAAAAAGCGCTGTCCAGGCTGCTGAGGAAGGTCGCTTCTTCAGCGGCATAATCGCGGAAAAAATTGATGTAATACACCAGCACCAGCAAGCCGGTAACGCTCATCAGCAAAGAGATGGCGCGGCTGGCGGCGGGCGCAATCACATTCCAGAGTCCCAGCAGCAAGATGCCCAGCCCAGCCAGCGGGATGACTTCCAGACCAGTTTTGAATAGGCCGAGCTCATTGGCTTTTTTGCTCTCGGTCAATACGGCGACGGTCGAAGGCCCACGCTCTGGCTGCGTGACAAAAGGCAAAAGAAAATACGCGCCGATGATAATAAGGGCTAAAATGATGCCGATAAAATGCAGCGGGCGGCGGCCGGGATGCTTTTTGGCTTTGCTCATAAGCCCGCCCCCGCCGCCAAGCGCAGCTCTTCGCTCATCATGGCATGGGCGATTTTTTCCTGCGTCGCTTCCGCCCGCGTGAATTCGCCGACCAGCCGCCCCTCGCGCATGACTAAGATGCGGTCGCTCATGCCGAGAATCTCCGGTAGTTCGCTAGAAAT
Organism: Phototrophicaceae bacterium; assembly: GCA_965200325.1. Classification (GTDB taxonomy): domain Bacteria; phylum Chloroflexota; class Anaerolineae; order Aggregatilineales; family Phototrophicaceae; genus UBA6055. Next base: position 321,525 of record OZ241335.1, read on the forward strand.
CATCAGGATAGCTAAACCTTCTTCGGCGGCTAGCTGGCTCATCAAGCGGTGAATCTCGGACTTTGCGCCCACATCGACGCCGCGCGTCGGCTCGTCCATTATCAGCAGCTTAGGATTGCTCGCCAGCCACTTGCTGACGACGACTTTCTGTTGATTGCCGCCTGAGAGCTTGTTGGTGATTTGCTCGGCGCCGGTGGCGCGGATGCTCAACTGCTGAATCGAGCGCTGAGCCAGCGCCCGTTCTTTCGCCCGATTGATAAATGTTTTATTCGAGACCGATTGCAAAACCGCCATCGAGGTATTCTCGCGGATGCTCATTTCGCGGATTAAACCTTGATGCCCGCGGTCTTCTGGCACATAACCGATGCCCTGCGCCACCGCTTCCGAGGGGCGGCTGATTTTGACGGGCTGCCCATTCAGCAAGATCGTGCCAGATTCGGCCGGCAGTACGCCAAAGATGACCTGCGCCGTCTCGCTGCGGCCAGAGCCAACCAGACCGGCTAGGCCGACGATTTCGCCCGCCCGCACAGTGAAAGAAATATCGCGGGTCAAGGGCGGGCGGTTGAGATTGCGCGCCTCCAGCACCACTGCGCCGATTTCGGCCGGCTGTTTTGGAAAGAGGTTCTCGATGGTGCGCCCGACCATCATAGAGATAAGCTCAGCTTCGCTGGTCGCTTCTACTGCTTGCGTGCCGATATATTCGCCATCGCGCAGCACCGTCACCCGATCGGCCAGCTCAAAAACTTCGTTCAAGCGGTGGCTGATATAAATGATACTGACGCCGCGCTCGCGCAATAAGCGCACGATGCTAAAAAGCTGCTCGACATCGCTTTCGGTCAAGGCGGCGGTCGGCTCGTCCATAATCAAAATCTGGGCATCCAGCGAGAGCGCTTTGGCGATTTCTACCCGCTGCCGATTGCCGACATTCAGCGTGCCGACCTTTGCCCCCACATCGAGGTTGTGGATATTCAGCTCGGCCAGCAGAGCCGCCGCCGCTTGCTCCATGCGCTCCCAATCGATGGTCTCGAAGCCAAAGCGCTTTTTTGTTGGCGCATGCCCCATAAAGATATTCTCCGCCACCGAGAGTTCTGGGTATAAGCCGAGTTCTTGGTAAATCGTCGCGATGCCGGCGCTATGCGCCTCGCGCGGGTTGCTGAAATAGGCTGGCTGCCCCGCTAGCAGAATCTCGCCCGTATCAGGCTGATAGACGCCGGAGATAATTTTAATCAGCGTCGATTTGCCGGCGCCGTTCTCGCCAATCAAGGCATGCACTTCGCCGCGCTGCACTTGGAAATGTGCGTCCTTCAGCGCCTGCACGCCGGGGAAATTCTTGTTGATGCCGCGCAGTTCTAATAAGGCGTCGGTCATCTAGCCCTCTCCCGCCTCAATCTAAGCAAAACCGAGTTCATATTGTGACTGAGAAAAGAGCTATAGCCACAGAAGTGGAACAGATTAAATTTTGCCAGGGAGGGACTTTTCTTCAACCCCACCCCCGGCCCTTCCCGTAGGGCAGTGTCTACGCGCCCCAAAGCTTTGGAGCGGGGAGAAAACCTCTGAAAAATATGAGTGCGCTTGCAGGAAAGTCCCTCCCATCTGGCAATGTCTACAGTCCCCCAGGTTAGACTCCCCTCCCCGAAGCTTCGGGGAGGGGACGGGGGTGGGGTTGAAACGAAGTCAAAAAGTTGCAAAATTAGCTTGTCCTACTTAGTTACTTACTTAAAGTCCGCCAATTCTAAGCGCCTAGCCCAGCAAAGCGGCAAAGCGCCCATAATTGTCGTTCCAGGCGACGCTGTCTTGCGGCTCAAAAATTGCCAAATCCTCCGCCTCGCTCAGCAGCGCGCGCGCTTCGGCGACGCTGCCCAAAGCGCCCTGCGCAATCAACTGCACGATGGCATTGCCAGTCGCAGTGGCTTCGGCAGGTCCAGCGATAACCAGCCGCCCAGTCGCATTCGCCGTCATCTGGTTGAGCAAGGCATTGCGCGAGCCGCCGCCGATGATATGCAAACGCTCCACTGTCTGCCCCGAAACCGCTATCATCTGCTCCAGCACATAGCGATATTTATAAGCTAAGCTGACATAGACGGTCGCCATCACCTCGGCGTCGTTCTCAGGCGTGGGCTGGCCGCTGCGGCGGCAATAGTCAAGCACCCGCGCCGGCATATCACCTGGCGGCAGGAAACTCGGGTCGTCTGGCTCGATGAAGGCTTTGAAGAGCGGCGCGCTCTGCACCATTGCCGTCAATTGGGCGAAGCTATAGTCGCGGCCGGCGGCCCGCCAAGTCGCCCGGCATTGGTCCGCCAGCCACAAACCCATAATGTTTTTTAGCAAGCGGAAAGTCCCGCCATAGCCGCCTTCGTTGGTAACATTGGCGGCATAAGCCGCGTCGCTGAGCATGGGCTGGTCTAGCTCTAAACCTAGCAGGCTCCAGGTGCCGCTGCTGAGATAGGCATAATTTTTGCTGGTCGTTGGCACAGCGACGACGGCGCTGCCCGTATCGTGGCAGGCGGGCGCAATCACATCAATGCCCTGATAGCGGCCGATTTTTGTGCCAGGCGGCACAATCGGCGTCAGAATATCGGTCGGGATGCCAACTGCCCGCATAATCTCGCGGTCCCAATTGCCCAACTGCGGGTTATACAGCTGCAAGGTCGTCGCTTCAGTGAATTCACAGGTCTTGGAGCCGGTCAGCCAATAATTAAACAGGTCGGCGATGGTCAAGAGCGTCGCCGCATGCTCGAGCAGGGGGCTGCCATCACGGATGCTCGCCGCCAGTTGATACAAGCCATTGAGCTGCATAAATTGGATGCCGGTGCGGGCAAAAATTTCGCGGCGCGGCATGCGCTGGAAGACCCATTGCATCGCCCCATTCGTGCGCGGGTCGCGGTAATGCAGCGGGTTGGCTAGCAGCTCGCCGGCTCTATCGAGCAGGGCATAATCGACGCCCCAGCAATCCAGCCCGATAGAGTCCGCGCCGCGCACTGCGCTGAGGCCGGTGGTGATTTCTTGCCAGAGTCGCAATACATCCCAGCAGAGTTGATTCGGCGTCTGGACGGGGATATTGGGAAAGCGGTGCGCTTCTCGCAAGCGCAGCTGCGCGCCATCAAAGGCGATGTCCATCACCCGGCCTGAGCTTGCGCCTAAGTCAATCGCAATGACATGTTTTGCCTGCATAGGCGGCTCCTAGCCCCGGCCAAATGCAAATGAAATTTAGGCAATTATAAACGATAATGTTGTTTCTAACAGCTTTAAGCTGCAAACGCGCAGCTTGCTAAGCAAACGCGAAAAATGCTATACTGTAAGACAATAGGCTTGTTTACTAAGAGGCAGGGGAGCGACGCGGTGAGAGACAAATTGTTCTTGTTGGCGGTCTTGGCTCTGGCGATTGGTCTGTGGCTGCTCTTCCCGCAGAAGAAACTGCCGCCGAATATGTCGGGCAGCCCGCATTACACCGCCGCCGACATCGTCGTGCATGAAACGCTATCCGACCAAGTTGCTTATGAGCGTATCACTATCACTGGCTGCTGCGATGGCTGGCACATCAGCTTATCGCATCCATTCGCGCCGCCGCGCCAGCCTGCGCCGCTAACTTATGTGACTTCCCTGACTTTGAATGTCGCCCAGCCGACAAAACTGCTGCTCACCTTCAGGCTGGATGATAGCAATATCAGCGTCAAGCTCGATGGCGAAACGGGTCCCATGCACGAACTGGAATTGCGCCCAGGTCCCGATATTCTCATTCCGCTGGAAGTGCAAGCCCCGCGGTCTGGAACACACTATCTAAATGTTGCTGCTTGGTTCGAGCCGGCGGCGGACGACCTGCTCGGGCAGTTGTGGTATCGGCTCTTCGGCTATACTTCGAGTATAGGCACCGGCCAAAAAATCAGCCTGCGCTGATACGCCAGACCAGCTCTGGGCTAAAATCTTCCAGCGTACTGATATGCGCGTCAGCCAGTTCCAGCGCATCAGCGGGCAGCGGGAAAGCCGGGCTGGGCGCCGCCACAGCGAACATGCCAGCCGCCTTCAAGGCGCGCAGTCCATTCGCCGAGTCTTCGATGCCCAGGGACTGCGCCGGCGCGACGCCTAACTGCCGCAGCGCCGCATGATAAATATCGGGTGCGGGCTTGCCGCGCGCTATCTCATCGCCATAAATCATCACTTCAAAAACTTGATCCAAACCGGTGATGCGCAGGACCGCTTTGATAATCTCGGTCGGCGAGCCAGAGGCTAAGCCGATGCGGAAGTGCCGCTGCATGCGCGCCACCGATTCCAGCGCGCCCGGCCGGGTCGGCATGCGCGCTTCGTACTGGGCGATGACCCGCGCTTTCATCTCGGCGATTATCGCCGCAAGCGTCTCGTCCAGTTCCAGTTTCTCTTGCATGACTCGCGCCCAACCGGTCGTGCTGCGCCCCATCGCCAGCCGCTGCATCTCTTCGGTCCAGGCGCGGCCGCGGTCTTGCGCGAAGTCCACCCGCGCCCGGTCCCAATAGACCTCGCTATCGACCAAGACGCCGTCCATATCAAATATCACCGCTTCGATTGCCATAAGCGCCTCAGAGCGCCTGCGCGTCTGGCGGCGGCACCACGCCGATGGTCAGCAGGATATTGGCATAGATGCGCTGCTCGCCGGTAGCGATGACCAGGCAGCAATCCTCTTTTTTGGCTTCGGCATAAAAAGCGAAGCGCTCCAGCGGCTGCAAAGCGACATCATCCGGCAGCAGGCGGCGGAAGTCTTGATAGATGCTCGGCTCCGCGCCATCATCGCGCCGCATGACATGCGCCGCTTCGATTGGCGTAACGCTTAAAATCGCCGCCAGCACATCGGTGACAGTGACCAAGCCCGGCGCCAAATTGAGATAGACGCGCTCCGCCGATGGATGAGCGCCGGTGGCGACCGGGTAATTGCCATCGGGTATCAAAATCGTCGCGCCATGGCCGGCGCGGCCCAGCGCGCCTAATATCTGCGGCTGGATCAGCTTGCCTGTTAGCATACGCGGCTCCCTTCAGCTAAATTAAATTGCGCCTGCCAGCGCTAGAGTTTCTGTATCGTATCGCCGACTTTGATGCGGCCGTCTTGGATTACGCGGGCATAGACGCCGCGCCGCCGCGCCTCTTTGCCTGCGTCGCTCATCACCCATTTGCGGGCGGGCGCGCCAAAGCGCCGGGCGAATTTGCCGCAGCCCGTATGCGGCAAGGGCGAAACTTCCATCAGCGCTTCGCCGATTTGCAAGCGCGTGCCGGGCGGCAGGTTCGCCTGCGAAATATCCAAATCGACAAAGAGCTGGTCGCCGGCTTCAGCCCAGCGCGCTTTATCCCCCGCCAGCAGTTGAATCACGCGGCTGTTCATCAGGGTGATTTGCGCGTCGGGGTCGGCGCTGCGCCGCAGCCAGTCGTCGCCCTGCAAGCCGGCCGCTGCTGTGAAGGTCGCGCTGGGCAGCTCTTCCCGCTGCTCGGCGGCCGGTCGCCGCACAATCAAATCCACCGTGCCATTATCCGCTGGCGACGTCTCTATCTGCCCCCAGCGCGCTTCCAATTCCGCATAACTTAAAACGCTGGCCATCTTTACTCTCCCACTCGCTCAAATTCTTCTCGATTTTCTAGCGAATTATAGTGCAGAATCGGCGAAATGTCTTGCTTTCTTTTGCTAGCGGCATAAACCGCGCAGACCAACATAGCATATTTGCCAGCGCCTTGTTAGGATAGATGAGATTGTCGGTGGCTTGCCCGGCAGAAACGGGCGGCAGAATGCGCTTGAAGAGAGGTTTGAAATGGCAGTGGAACACAAACGGTTAGGCAGGCATGGCGTCCTCGTCAGCAATCTTTGCTTAGGCACGATGAATTTCGGCTGGCAGACCAACAAAGAAGACAGCTTCGCCATCATGGACCGGGCGCTGGAGCTGGGCATCAATTTCTTTGATACCGCCGATGTCTATGGGCGGCAGGTCGAATATGGCTTGACGGAAGAGATTATCGGCGAATGGTTTGCCCAAGGTGGTGGGCGGCGCGATGCCGTCGTCTTGGCGACGAAAGTTTATAATCCAGTCAGCCGCCAAGAATACCGGCCCGAACCCAACCGCGATCGGCGCAGCCTCTCCGCCTATAAAATCCGCAAACACTGCGAAGGCAGCTTGCAGCGCTTGCAAACCGACTGCATCGACATCTACCAGATGCACCATGTCGACCGCGATTGTCCCTGGGACGAGACCTGGACCGCCTTTAACAGCCTCATCGGGCAGGGCAAAGTGGTCTATGTTGGCTCGAGCAACTTTGCTGGCTGGGATATTGCCACCGCCTGCCAAGAAGCGGCCCGCCACAATATGCTCGGCTTGGTCAGCGAGCAGAGCATCTACCACCTCGATAACCGCGCCATTGAACTTGAGGTTATCCCGGCTTGCCGGCATTATGGACTGGGGCTGATTCCCTGGAGTCCGCTGGCGGGCGGTCTGCTGGGCGGCGCTTTAGAAAAAGTGACGACGGGCCGTCGCAGCAATCCCGGTCTTATCGCCCGCGTCGAGGCGAAACGCAGCCAGCTTGAAGCCTACGAGTTGCTTTGCGGCGATATTGGCCACCCGCCGGGCGAGGTCGCTTTAGCCTGGCTGCTGCATAATCCGCTGGTCAGCGCGCCTATCATTGGGCCGCGCACAATGGAGCAGCTGGAGAGCGCCGCCCGCGCGACGGAAATTGCTTTGGATGCGGATACCTTGCAAAAGCTCGATGCTATCTTCCCTGGCCCCGGCGGCGAAGCGCCTAAAGCCTACGCTTGGTAAGTAGAACTAACTAAATTTTGCAGGTTCTATGCCTTCGTTTCAACCCCATCCCCGGCCCCTCCCGGAGGTGGGGTCGCTCCTCCCCCTTTAGCGCAAATTTGAAACCCAAGGCGAATTTTGCTATGCTGATTTTGAAGCCCAGAGGTTTATTTTAGATTTAACAGGAGCCAGCTATGACTAAGTTGACAAATTTCTCTCTTGCGCACGCGCTTGTTCCGCTTTTGCTGCTATATCTTTTTTTCGCGGCCGCGCTCACAGCCAAGGCCGCCGACATTTATATTGACCGAGATTGCAGCCTAGCCTCCGCGATTGAAGCCGCCAATGACGATGATGCCGAAGGCAGCTGCGAAAGCGGCCAGGGCGACGACACCATCATCTTGACCCGCAATGTCCAGCCCGGTGACGAAATCCCCATCATCACTTCAAAAATTCTCTTTGACGGAAAAAATTATAGCTATCTCGCCGACCGCGGCGAGCGGCTGTTCAAGGTCGTGAATGGCGATTTGACGATTAAGAACCTGAAAATGACCTACCTGAAACCGCGCAGAGATAATGTCATGCTCGTGCGCGACGGGCGGCTGACCATCGTCGACAGCGTCATAGAAAATTGTACAGCCGGCATCCATCAAGACCGCAGCTATACCGTCATCCGCGGCAATTCGAGTATCTGCGGTTTGCCGGCTGAACAGGTTGTGCGTGGCAAATACTCCTTTACCGTCGAGCCGCCGCCGCCCGTGCTGCTGCCAAATACCTGCGCGATGCTGCCCAACAGCAGCGCCTCGGTCATGGCGCGCTATGGCGCGCATAGCGGCGTGCAATGCCAGCAAGTGGACGCCGGCGGCATCGGCATTCAATCTGTCATTGACGCTGGCATCCTGGCTGCGGTCGATGTCTGGGGCTATGTCGAGCAGGGCGTTGAGATTTGCTTCCCGCAGCTGGGCGCAATCGTCTTTTTGGACGCAGCGACAGCGCCGCGCAGCATGATGCCCGTTCCAGCTTACCGCACCGCGACCGGCACCTGCGCCGATTTAGACCGGCCCGGCACAGTTGTACTCGTGCCAGGCACAATCGCCGCCGTGCGCGGGCCTGGGCAGCCTAGCGCGCCGGCCGCCGCGCCCGCGCCCAGCGCGCCTTTGCCAGTAACAACTGGCTGCCCCATCATGACAACCGGGCATCTCAAATTGCGGGCTGCGCCATCGCTTGAGGCTGAGGTATTGGCTTATGTCTTGCGCGGCTCGACCCTCGGCGTCGTCGCGCGTACGAGCTTTTGGTATCAGGTCAATTCGCAGGGGCAGACGGGCTGGATTGGCGGCAAATATGTCGTCGGCGCGGCCGGCTGCGGCTAGCCTCCCGAGGGCGGCGCCCGCCCGACTGAAACAAGCGCCTAAACCCCACCGCGCCTGCGAGCAGCCCTCGCAGGCGTTTTTTCTTTCCAAATAATGCGCGATTTCATCCCCACCCCCGGCCCAGGGCAATCGCATCAAAATCATAATCAGCAAAATTCACAAAATTAAGCCAGAAAACTACGCAGCCACACTTTCAACCCCACCCCCGGCCCCTCCCCAAAGCTTTGGGGAGGGGAGAAAAACCTCAAAAACTGTGGGGGCGCGTGAGGGAAAGTCCCTCCCCGAAGCTGCGGGGAGGGATCGCCATCGTGAGGTTGGTCTTATCGCAATTTGATGCGATTGCCCTGTCCCCCGGCCCCTCCCCAAAACTTTGGGGAGGGGAGAAAACCCCCGAAAAATATGGGCGCGGTTGAGAAAAAGTCCCTCCCATCGGGCAATGTGTACAGTCCCCAAGGTTAGACTCCCCTCCCCAAAGCTTTGGGGAGGGGCCGGGGGTGGGGTTGAAAATCGCGCCTCACTTTGTTGAATAATTAACTTGGGCTTGCCTCTGTGGCTAAATGCCTATTTTCCCAGTCGCAATGCGAACTTGAACTAATTTCGCGTAATTGAATTTTGCCCCTTACAATCCCCCAGAATATTTTTTATTCTGATAGAAATGCTTTATTATCATAAAATAACATATAATACGATAATTAAGTAATAAAGACATCAAATAATAATATTATATTATATTAAGATTACTATTTCTTAACATTACGAGGGCGCATAGCCCGGGCGAGCTAGTGGGTTTCAGGCGGGGCAGCCTGCCTGTGATGACCTAAGCGGGTGTATCAAAAAGCGAAAGGAGAGCATTTGAAGAGCGCAGCGCAAGACCTCATCTCGTATCTTTTGCTCAATCTGAAGTGGAGGGAAACACATGAAGAAGCTCGTTTTGTTCATGTTGGTGTTGTCGATGATGATGGCAACAATGTCAGTATTCGCGCATCCTGCTCTCAGCCCTGGTGATATAACTCCTCAAGGAGATGATCATGACTGCAACTTACAGGCAGGTAATACAACTGGCTATGCTGTAGTAAGGATTAACTATGGACACGATTTGGAGCGGCCATACGACATTAACAGGATGGACGTAGAAGAGCATACGGCACTTGGGGCAGTATACGGGTCTTGGAATTGGGATCGTTACAATGTGACGGTTGAAATCTGGCAACATTATGGACACTTGCCGCGTCGTCTTGCGCGTAAAGTTTGTCCGTAATATATTCAGCGTATATCGCAGATCTTCAAAGCAAGCCTCGCCAAATGGCGGGGCTTGTTCTTAATCAAGCGTGAGATATAGACTAGCTGCCGATATGTGATGTAATATTACCAAGTGCTTATGGAGGCAATTATGAGCAAGAAAAGCCCAGCCAAGCCAGACAAAAAGAAGCGGCCAGTGGGCCGCCCGCCAAAGAAGGCGATGGATATTGGATAGCCCAGAGAATCTAGCCCGCGCATTGTTTGGCATCAAATCAAGCAAGTTTGAGACGAAAACCAAGCAGCAAGCCTAAACCTTTGCTACTTTGCTATACACTTCCCTTTTATTTATTTTGATAGGCTTTATGGAATAATTCCGCCAGGTGCAGCACCGGCAGCGCCGCGCCTAGTTGCTCGAGCTGCTGCCGCAGTTGCATGATGCAGCCGATATTGCCCGAGACCACCAGCTCAGGCGCCGCCGCCAATATCGCGTCCGCCTTGCGCCGCCCCAGCTCCGCCGCGATGGCCGGCTGCTCGATATTATAAGTCCCGGCCGAGCCGCAGCAGTCCCCCGCATTGGCAATCGGCAGCAGGCGCAGGTTCGAGATTTGCCCGAGCAGCTGGCGCGGCGCGCGCTGGATGCCCTGCGCGTGCCGCAAATGGCAGGCGTCCTGATAGACAACGCGCCGCTCGCGCGCAAAAGCCGGCGGCTGCCGCCAGCCTAATTCCGCCAAATAGACGCTGAAATCGACTACCTTGTCCGAAAAAGCGGCCGCCTGCTCAACATCGGCTTGACCTTTGAAGAGCAGCGCATAATCCTGTATGCCCGAGCCGCAGCCGGCCGCCGTCGTGATAATGGCATCGACATCCGGCGGGAAAGCGGCGAAGTTTTGCCGGGCGAGGGACTGCGCTTGCCCTTCCGCGCCAATATGCAGCAGGATAGAGCCGCAGCAGCTCTGCGCCGGCGGGATATGCACTTCCACCCCGTTCGCCGCCAAGACATGCGCCGCCGCGTAGCTAATCCCTGGCGCCAGCGCCTGCTGCGCGCAGCCGAGCAAGAGCGCGACTTTGCCGCGCCGTTCGCCTTGGGCTGGCAGCAGCGCTGGCAGCGGCTGCGCCGGCGGCAATTTATCAGGTAGCAGGCGCAGCATAGCCGCGACCGAATCTGGCAGGGCCGGCGACAGGAACTTGCCCAGCTTGCCCGTTTGCGCTGCCAGCCGCAAGCGCTTGGCATAGGGCAGGGTCTCGCAGACCAAACGCCGCGTCAGCGCGTCCAGCGGCGGGCGACGGCGCTCGCGCTCTTGCATTGTCCGATAGCTCACCAGCAAATCGTTGTATGCCACGCCCGAGGGGCAAGCTGGCACGCAAGCCATGCAGCCGAGGCAGCGGTCGATATAGGGCTGGGCTTCGGCCGCGCTGAGGCGCTCTTCTAGCACACTTTTCATCAGGTAGATGCGCCCGCGCGGCGAGTCCATCTCTTCGCCGAGCAAGTTGTAAGTTGGGCAAGCGGGGAGGCAGAAACCGCAATGCACGCAATTTTCGATAGCGGCCGCCATCTCTGGCGCGCGCTGGTCATCGCTTTGTATCTGGTGTCGCATTTTAGGTATTTATTAGCCACCGAGACACAGAGGCGCAGAGAGTCTTTCTTTACCGCTGGCTGTCTAAATAGCGTATCCTTTTACACAAGTTTATTCTCTGGGTCTAGCACTTGCTTGACGCGGTCAGCCAGGACATTTTCAATCGGTCGGCCGATGATTGGGCTATCACAATCGCCACGCAAGCAAAGGCCAGTCAAGCCTAATTGTTCCAGCGCGGCCGCCAGACCGGCCAAATCAGCCGGCGCTACCCAAGCCACATTGCCGCCGACGCCATAGCGCCGCGGGCAGTCAGCTAGCAGCGCGTCAAGAGCCGGTATCTGTTTTGGCGCTAAGACGACTTTGACCAAATTGTCGCCCGTCACCCCCGCCAGCGGATTCCAAAGCGCGGTCGTATCGGCAATTTCCCGCGCGGCGGCTGGCGCGGTTGCCGCGCTTAGACCGGCGCTGAAGCGGCTAGCCCGCGCGGGCAGCGTCTCGGCAAAGCCACCCAGCCGCGCCAAAACGAGCCAACCGTCGGCGGCGGGCAGCAAGTCCAGCGCGTCCAATTCGTAGACGCTCTGATTGATAAAATAAATCGCAGCCAGCGCCGCGGCCAGCGTCGGGTAGCGAAATTGCAAACTGCGGAAATGCGGCACATCGGGAAAGACCTTGAAAGTCAGCTCGGTCATGATGGCATAGCGGCCCAGGCTGCCGACGAGAAATTTGCTCAAATCGAAGCCGGCCGCGTTCTTGACCACCTTGCCGCCGACTTGGAAGCTGCGTCCCAAACCATCGACTACCCGCGCGCCCAAGATAAAATCGCGCACGCCGCCATAGCGAAAGCGCCGCGAACCAGCCAGATTGCTGGCGACTGTGCCGCCGAGGGTCGCGCTGGCCGGCAGCAGTGGGTCGAAGGGCAGGTATTGGCCATGCTGCGCGAGCGCTGCCGCCACCTCAGCCACGGCCGTGCCAGCCCGCGCGGTCACCGTATATTCGCTGGGCTGATATTCGAGGATGCCGCGTAGTCCGGTCAGCTCGACGGTGGTGGCGGCCGCCCCATTGCCGTGCAAGGCAGGTTTGCTGCCATTGCCCCGCGCGTGGATGCGCTTGTTCTCGCGCAGCAGCTCTTGCAAATCGGCGACTGAGTGCGCTTGGGCGCGGCTGGTCTGGTCTATCATTCGCGCGAAATAATCCCCTGCCGCTCCAGCGGGTGCATGCCGTGCATTTTTAGAGCCGGCGCTTCGCCGCTGGGGAACATCTTGCCGCGATTGGCGATTTCTTTAGGGTCGATAGCCCGCCGCAGCGCTTGCATGATATCCAGTTCTTCTTCGCTGAACATCGCCGGCATATAATCACGCTTTTCCACGCCGACGCCATGCTCGCCGGTGATAGAGCCGCCCAGATTGATGCAGAGCGCCAAGATTTCGCCGGCTAGGGCTTCGGCTTTTTCCAGCGCGCCTGGCACTTGCCCATCATAGAGAATCAGCGGGTGCAAATTGCCATCGCCGGCGTGAAAGACATTCGCCACCCGCAGACCATATTTCGCTTTGAGCGCGTCGATTTGCGTCAGCGCTTCGCCGAGGCGGCTGCGCGGCACCACGCCATCTTGCACCACATAATCGGGGCTGAGGCGGCCGACGGAAGAGAAAGCGCCCTTGCGCCCTTTCCAGATGCGCACCCGCTCCGCTTCGCTGCGGGCGGCTCGTATCTCAAACGCGCCCGACTCTTTGATGATGCCTTGCAGCTGCTTGAACTCCGCTTCGACCTGCGCCGCCTCGCCTTCCAACTCGACGATGAGCAGGGCTTCGGCAGCCGGATAGCCGGCCGCCACCGCCGTCTCAGCCGCTTGGATCGACAGCTTATCCATAATCTCCAGCGCGCCAGGCAATAAACCTGAGGCGACAACCATAGACACCGCATCGCCCGCCCGCCCTAAATCGTCATAAGCCGCTAGCACCGTGCGATATAGCTCTGGCTGGGGCATGAGGCGCACGGTAATCTCTAGCGCGATGCCAAACAAGCCTTCCGAACCGACAAACAGCCCGACCAAATCGGGCCCGATGCCACAGCCTTCGATGCTCTCGCTGCCGAAGCGCGTCACCGTGCCATCCGCCAGCAAGACCTTCATGCCCAGCACATGGTTGCTGGTCATGCCATATTTCAGGCAATGCGCCCCGCCGCTGTTGAAAGCGATGTTGCCGCCAATGGTGCAAATCGACTGGCTCGAAGGGTCGGGCGCGTAATATAGACCGTAGGCTTCGACGGCTTGGGTGATATGCAGGTTGACCACGCCCGGCTCGACGACGGCGATGCGCTGCTGCGGGTCAATTTTTTTGATGCGATTCAGCCGATTCAAAGCGATAGTCAGCCCATCAGGGATGGGCAGCGAGCCACCTGAGAGGCTGGTGCCGCTGCCGCGCGCCACAAATGGCACAGCCATTTTATGGCAGAGCCGCACGGTGGCGATGACTTCGGCTTCAGTTTCGGGCAGCACAACCGCGCCAGGCTTGCTCTGAAAAGCGGTCAAGCCATCGGATTCGTAGGGCAGCAGCTGCGCGTCCCGCGTCAATAGGCGCGCGGCGGGGTAAATCTCGTGCAGTTCAGCGAGAAAATGGTGATTCATGCCGGCATCCGGGGGAAATAATGGGCTGCCATATCAGTTCGTCGCTTGCAGACGGTTTTCGACCTGGCGGGACAGCTTGCGCAGGGCTTGTTTGGTGATTTGCTTGGCCGCGACATCGAGCAGGCGCTGGCCGACGGCGGCGATTTTGCCGCCGATGCGTGCGTCCCCCGCGTAATTCATCACCGTCACGCCATTCTCATGCGCTAATCGAATCGTGCCTTCGCCGGTAACATGCCCGGCGGGACCTTTGCCGGCGACAATCAGCCGATAGCTCTCAGGCGCATTGACATCCGCCAGTTCAAAACTGGCTTCAAACTTGCCATTGACCGGCCCGACCTTGACCGCCAGCTTGCTTTGGTATTTGTTCTCGCCGATTTCTTGCAAGCCTTTTGAGCCAGGGATGATGCTGCCCAGGACATCAATGTCCATCAGCACTTCCCAGACCAGCTCGCGCTCAAATGCAAATTCATAGCTGCCTTCAATGTGCATGTCTTGCCTCCCTCGCCTGTCGATATGCTATATCATATTAGGAAAACAGAATAATTGCCACAGAAGCAAGAGAAACTAAATTTTGCAAGTTTTTGCGTTTGTTTCAACCCCACCCCCGGCCCCTCCCCGAAGCTTCGGGGAGGGGAGCCTAACCTGGGGGACTGTACACATTGTCCGATGGAAGGGACTTTTCTTCACGCGCTCCCATATTTTTCGGGGGTTTTCTCCCCTCCCCAAAGCTTTGGGGCGCGTAGACACTGCCCTACGGGAGGGGCCGGGGGTGGGGTTGAAAAAAGTCCTCCGTTGCAAAATTTAGTTGGTTTTACGTCTGTGGCTATTTTCCAGCTTAACCCACTCGCAAGATGACCTTGTGCATGCCGGCCTCATAGGCGAGGTTTTTAGCGTAAGCCTGCGCCGTCTCCGCCAACGCAAAACGATGCGAGACCAGCTCTTCCAGCTTGACCTTGCCCGAAGTCGCTAGAGCCATCGCCCGCGGATAAGTATGTTTCATGCGTCGCGACATCATAATCGTCAGCCCTTTGCGCCGGGCGACGGAGTGCTTGAGCTGCAAGCGGTCATCGGGCGGGATGCCGACCAGCACCAAACGCCCGCCATAGCGGGCTATATCCGCCGCTTGCTGCACCGAGTGGTCAGCCCAAGCCGCTTCAATCGCCACATCGACGCCACGCCCTTGCGTCAGCTGCATGACCGCGTCGACTGGGTCGTTTTTGTCCACATTGATGGCGGCGGTCGCGCCCCAGTCGCAGGCTTTTTGCAAGCGCCAGTCAAATTTGTCACAGACGAAGACGGGCGCGGCACCAGCCAAAATCGCCAGGCGCGCAATCAGCAAGCCGACTGGACCCGCGCCCAGCACGGCGACCGCGCTGCCGATGCGAATCTTGCTGAGGTCGATGGCGTGGATAGCCACGCCTAGCGTCTCCAGCAGCGGGCCGACTTCGTCGCTGAGCGCGGCGGGCATAGGGAAACAGTTGCGCGCGCTGACGGTCATGCGCTCGCGCAGCGCGCCATCTTCGGGGAATAGCCCGTAGAAATAATGCTGCGGGCAGAGATTTGGATGCCCATTCTCACAGAGTTCGCAATGCCAGCAGGGTACGGCCGGCTCGACCGCCACCCGCTGCCCCAGCTGCAAGGGCTGATGATTGCCATCCAGCGCATTTTCACCCAGCGCGGCGACCTCACCCATGAACTCGTGGCCGAGGATGAAAGGCTGGCTGGCGATGGTATAGCCGATGCGCCCGGTTTCGTACATGTGCAGGTCGCTGCCGCAGAGGCCGACGGTTTTTATCTTGAGCGTTACTTCGCCGGGGCCGGGCGGCGGCGGCCCGGCTTCAGTTTGCAGGCGGATGTCTTTGGGTCCATAGAGACGGGCTGCTTGCATGCTTCTATCCTTGTATGCTTTGTCCGCGCATCAATGTAGCATTTTTGCCGCAAAACAAGAAGAGGGCAATAAGCGCAAGTTTTTATTGCGCTTGTGTCAAGCCCACCCCCGGCCCCTCCCCGAAGCTTCGGGGAGGGGAGTCTAACCTGGGGGACTGTTACACATTGCTCGATGGGAGGGACTTTTCCTCAAACTCCCTATAATTTTCGCGGTTTTTCTCCCCTCCCCAAAGCTTTGGGGTGCGTAGACACTGCCCTACGGGAGGGGCCGGAGGTAGGCTTGAAAATTGTGCATAATTAGCTTGGACTTACTGAGACTCAGAGAAACGAGACCGCGCGGGAAAGGCTAAGCCTGGGCGCGCAGGCGCGGGTCGATGATGTGGTAGAGGGTGTCCACCAGCATATTCATCAAGACATAAGCCAGCGCGACAAAAATGATGCCGCCTTGCACGACGGCATAATCGCGCTCGAGGATGCCATCGAGCAGCCAAGTACCCATGCCAGGATAAGAAAAGACACGCTCAGTGATGACAGCGCCGCCCAAGATTGTGCCGAACTGCAAGCCTTGCAATGTGATGATGGGCAAAAGGGCGTTGCGCATAGCATGCTGCCAGATTACCCTGTTTTCGTACAAACCTTTAGCCCGCGCCGTGCGGATGTAGTCCGCGCTCATGACCTCGAGCATCGTGGAGCGCGTCAGGCGGGCGACAAAACCGGCCGAAGTCAAACCAATCGTCAAGCCCGGCAAGGCGAGATGGCGCAGATAGCTGCCAAAGGCGGTCCAGTTGCCAGTCGTGGGCAGGTCGATGAACATAAAATTGGTGATGACAGCATAATCGACGCCCGCGCCGATGCGCCCGCTGGTCGGCGTCCAACGCAAGTTGATAGAAAATAAGATGATGAGCATAATGCCGACCCAAAAAATCGGCAGCGACAGGCCGAGTATGGCGGCGCTGCGCACGCTGTAATCGAGCAGGCGGCTGCGCGCCGTCACCGAGACCACGCCTGCTAGCAGGCCAATGGCCGAACTCAGTACCAGCGAGACCAGCGCCAGCTCAATCGTCGGCGGCATCCGTTCAAAAATCATCCGCCGAATCGGTACGCCACTGCTCATCGTCAAACCCAAATCGCCCCGAATGAGCCGCGTGAGAAAATTGATGTATTGCTCGCCGATGGGTTTGTTCAAACCCCAAACCGCTTCCACCTGCGCCAGTTGGCTCTTGTCCATCACTTGATTCTGCACCGTTTGAATCGGATTGCCCGGCACAATGCGCAGAGCCAGGAAGGTCATGCTGCTGACAGCCCACAGGACGATGGGCAGCCAGATAAGCCGTTTGAGCAGGTAGCGCGTCATGCGGGGCTCTGTCGGCGCAGCTTCGGGTCGAGGTGGTCGCGCAGCCCATCGCCCATATAATTGACGCTAAGCACCGTGATGGTGATAACGAGACCCGGGAAGAGCGGCACATGGGGCGCGTCAAAGATGAGGCGCTGCCCTTCCGCCACCATCATACCCCAATCTGGCGTGCCAGGCTCGACGCCCAAGCCGATGAAGTTCAAGGCGGAAGCGGTGCTTATCGCCACTGCCAGCATAGCCGACGCTTGCACGATAATGGGCGGCAGCATATTGGGCAGGATATGGCGCCAGATAATATGCCAATCGGGCGCGCCCAGAGCCTTAGCCGCGACAACATATTCTTCGTGAACCAAAGTTATCACAATTGAGCGCACCAAGCGCGCGAAGACCGGCACCATCGAAAAACCGATAGCCGCGGTTACATTGAGCTGGCCCGCGCCCAGGGTGGCGACGATAAGAATCGCTAGCAAGATAGAAGGAAAGCTCAGCATCACATCCATCAGGCGCATCAGGGCTGTATCCAGCCAGCCGCCCCAATATGCGCCGACAGTGCCAATCACCGTGCCAAGCGCCAGCGCGCTGATGACAGCGGTGAAACTGGCGGATAGGATGGGTTTGCCGCCATGGATCACGCGGGAAAAAACATCGCGCCCGAGCTGGTCGGTGCCAAAGATATTTTGGGCGGAGGGCGCGGCGAAGCGATTCTTGATGTCCCGCGCCATCGGGTCGTAAGGCGCGACGGCCGCCGCGAAGAGGGTAATTAGCAGGATGCCGGCAAAAAAGGTGGCGCCAGCCGCGGCAATGTTGTAACGCCGCCAAAACGCGCCGACCCGCGCCAGTCCGCTCTGCTCAGGGCGCATTTTTTCCGTTCCGCGCCTAAACAAATATGGCTTCATCCAGCGCGGACAAAGCCATATTCGTCTAGTTTAGGCTGAGACTATTGCGAAAGCCAGACTTCGCGCAGGTTGATGCGCCCGCCAGCGGTGCCAAAGGTCTCGACATTTTGCACGCGCTTGTTCACGAAGATGGGCGGCGTCAGATAGCCGATGTAGATATAGGGCATCTGCTCCAGCAGCAGAGCTTGCAGCTGCTGGTAAATTTCTGTCCGTTCCATTGTGTCGACTGTGGCAATGCCCGCGCTTATCAGCGCATCCAGCTCAGCGGCGGCTTCCAGGGCTTGATGTTGGGTTTGGCTGCCTTCAGCGCCGGCCAGCTGCATCAGAATGGCTTTGTCATGCGGGTCTGGCACGAAGGTAGAGCGCTGGTTGATGCTCAGCTGCGTCTGCCCATCACCGACCTTGCCCCAGAAAGAACCGGCGTCTAGGCGGTCCAGCGTAACATCAAAACCGACCGCTTCTAAATCCGCCGCGATAAGCTCGGCCATCTGAGGCCAGAAACGGTTGTTTTCATAGGCGACTTCGATAGCTACGGGAGTTTCGACGCCAGCTTCCGCCAGCAGCTCGCGGGCGCGGTCTGGGTCATAGACGCTGATTTCCCGCCCGGTCTCGTCAAAGCCGAGATCCAGGGGACCGAGCAAGCTGGCCGGCATTTCGGCAAAGCCATTCAACCCTGCCTCAATCAGGGTTTCGCGGTCCAGGGCGTAATTGACCGCTTGGCGCAGTAGCAGGTTATCAAAAGGCGCTTTGGCGACATTCGCGCCGACAAAAAGATCGACCAAAGGCGCGCCGACCTCAACGCGAATGTGTTCCGAATTTTGCAGGCGCGGCACAGAGGTGAAAGGCGCATAGAGCGTCATATCGATTTCGCCGGCTTCGAGCGCGGCGAGGATGCCAGCTTCATCGGGGAAGGCGCGAATCACAATTTGGTCAATATACGGCCGCCCTGCCCAATACTCTTCATTGGCGGCCAGCACCGCTTCTTGACCAGGCACAAAGCGCTCAATCTTGTACGGGCCCGCCATCGACATATTTAAGCCGACTTCGGTGCCATATTCGTCCAGCGCTTTCGGGCTGATGATAGCGCCATCGGGCCGCGAGAAGACCAGCAGCTGCGTCGCATTGGGCTGCTTCAGCGTCAAGACGATGGTATGTTCGTCAGTCGCTTCAATCGATTCCCAGTTGCTCGTGCCTTGGTTGCCATACATGTACATGCCTTCGATATAGCTGGGGTCATCTGGGTTGATGGGGCGCGTCATGCTGCGCACGATGGCGGCGGCGTTAATAGGCTCGCCATCGTGAAACTGCATGCCCTCGCGGATGTGGAAAGTATAGACTAAGCCATCAGCCGAAATGTCCCAAGCTTCGGCCAGGCCAGGCAGCGCGCCGCCGTTCTCAAAATCGGCGCGGACCAGACCTTCGCCGATAGTATCGATGACATGCACGCCGCCAAAACCATGCCAGAAACCGATGTCGAAAGAATCGCCCATCGATTCAGCGCCAAAGACGAGGGTGCCGCCGTATTGCGGTTCCTGCGCGGCCGTCCCGCCTAGCGCCAGCAGCAGCAGCGCTATGAGGAAAAATTTACTGAGCCTCCCTAGGTTTGACATCATAAAAACCTTTCTCTTCACTCTCTCTTTTGTATTTTCGAATCGACTTGCGCCGACTTTGCCAATCCTTGTACATTATGTGCAGATAATCAACAAATTGTCTACAGTATGCAGAGTATAGCGCGGATGCACCGCTTGTCAAAGGACTGGCCGGGCAATCCGCATCAAATTTGCAATAAGACCAACCCCATGATGGCGATCCCTCCCCGAAGCTTCGGGGCGTGTAGACACTGCCCTATGGGAGGGGCCGGGGCTGGGCTTGAAAATGTGGCTGCGTAGTTTTTCTGGCTTAGTTTTGTGAATTTTGCTGAATCACGATTTTGATGCGATTGCCCTGAGCCCACCGCTCGGATGAAGCGCCTTGTTTCTCAGGCGTCGCCATAAAGCAAGGCATTCGGGTCGATATCCTTATTGAAATAATCGCGGGCGATGACCCGCGCCAGCCACTCGGCGATGACAGCGTAGCCCTTGTCGCCGGTCGCTGCTGTTGCCAGCGCTGGATCGCCGATATGCCCGTGCGGCGTATGGTCTTTGTAGCGGCGCGTGGCATAGAAGATGCCGCCCCCGGTCTTGATATGTTCCGCGCCTTGGATCTTGCGCATATCCGCTGGCGGCACATGGTGTTTGACCGCCCGCTCGAGATGCACTAGCTCTGGGTGCGTGACGAGGATGCGGGCGGTTTCACCTTCGCCGCCGTGGCCTTCCTGCTTTTTTGAGGTCTGGATCTTATGATAGACCTGGCTGAGCGGCGCCAGCCAGTTAAGCACCATAGCCTGCGCGGCGGGCGTTTGGTCAACCAGCGCTTGCGCCGCCACCATCATCGCTGGCAAATTGCCATCGTGGCCATGTATCAAGGCAAATTTGCGGAAGCCAGTCTGGTACAGGCTCAGGCAGACTTCTGTGAGCAGCGTAATCAGCGTCTGCGCGCTGAGGTTAATCGTGCCAGCGAAGCCTAAGTGAAAGCTGGAAGTGCCGAAGGGGATGACGGGCCCGATGACGACCGAGCAGTCCATTGCCTGCAGGCGGATTGCCGCCCGCCGGCAATTTTCCCGCGCTTCAAAAGAATCTGTGCCTAGCGGCAAGTGCGGGCCATGAGCCTCAGTGGCGCCCACCGGCAGCAGCAAGACATCGCTGCGCCTCAAAGCCTGCTCGACCTCTGGTCCGGTCATTTCGTCGAGCGTGGGCGGGCCCTTCTGCGAATAAAGTATGCGGTTTGGCGCATCGGGCGCATTTTTTTCCTTCGACATTTTGCGTTGCCACTTTACAATTTGTACAATTCTTAGATATATTGTTTATCAAGCCGCGCCGATTTGCAAATTCGCCAGGCAGCCCTTTTGCCGGGCGCTGCGCCGCCCAATCTTGAGAAAAAGCGCATCTATGAATTTGCTAGATTCCAGAGATACAGCCGACAAACAAGCGACTTTCGCTCTGCTCAAACAGTTTTCGGTCGGCATTGCCAAGCTCTTCGCGCCGCATTGCGAGGTAGTGCTGCACGATTTCAGCGATTTGGAGCGTTCGATCGTCCACATCGAAGGCAATATCAGCGGGCGCAAAGTGGGCGGCGCCGCCACTGACCTGCTGCTGACGCAAGCCCGCAATGGCAACACTGTGCGGGACTTTTACAATTATCAGACCTTTTTGCCCAATGGCAGGAATATGAAATCTTGCACGATGTTCCTGCGCGATGCCGACGGCGCTTTTTGCATCAATCTCGATATCGGCATCTTCGCCGGCTTTCACCGTTTTTTGGGCGAGTTCCTGGCGCTCGAAGCCAGCGCCGATGTGCACGAGACGCTCTCCGACGATATTCACAAGACGATTCACATCATCTTGCGCGAGGCTGTCAGCGAGGTTGGCGCCGAATTGCCGATTATGTCTAAAGAAGACAAAATTGAGCTCATCGCGCGGCTGGACGAAAAAGGCGCCTTTCAAGTGAAAAAAGCAGTGCCGCTTATCGCCGAAGAATTAGGCTTGAGCCGCTCGACCATTTATAACTGGCTGACTGAGGCGCGGGAAAAGAACGATGCCGCCGCCCACAATGGAGCCTGAGCGATGCCGCCGCTGCTCGATAGCATTCAAGAGCATGAGCCGGTTGAAATGGCGCAGCAGCTGATTCGCATCCCCTCGTTCTTGTGGCAGGAATCCGAGATTGGGCATTGGCTGGCGGATTGGCTGACGCGGCGCGGTTATGAGGTCATGCTGCAAGAAGTGCCTTTGCGCGATGGCGGCAAAACGCATCAAGCCATTGGCCTGCTGCGCGGCGAGAAAGCCGGTCCCTCGCTGATGCTCTGTGGTCATACCGACACCAGCGATTGGAATGGCGCTGTCTTCCGCCGCGACCAGTGGTCTTATGACCCCTTCGGCGGGCAGATTGACGCGGGCAAGCTCTATGGCTTGGGCGCGCTGAATATGAAAGGCGGCTTGGCGGCTATGCTGATAGCGGCGGAGGCTCTGCGCCGCTCGGGCCGGCCGCGCCGCGGCGATTTGATTGTCGCTTGCGTCGTTGCCGAGACGGGCGGGGGCGTCGGCGCGCTGCATCTGATTGAAAGCGGCTTCCGACCCGATTATTGCATCGTTACCGAAGCTGGCAATCTCGATGTCGGCTTGATATCAGTTGGCTATGTGCAGGGCAAAATCCGCGTGCAGGGCGAGTTCAAGCACCGCGTCCCTTATATCAATCCGATCGAAAAAATGAGCCGCGTGATTGAAGCTTTCAGCCCGTCTTATGTGCAAATTCCAAGCCACGAGCAGGGTGGCTGGCTGCGTTATGCGCCGCATCCGCTGCTGCCTGGTTATCCGTCAATGGCTCTGCGTCATATTGAGCATCATCAAGATACGACGACTGTAACTTTCGACTTGCGCATTGTCCCCGGCATGACGGAAGACAGCGCGCGGGCGGATATGTGGGCGCGGCTGGAGCAGATTAAAGCGGCCGATCCAGAATTTCAATACGAGCTGCTGATTCCGCAAAGCGGGCAGCAGCCGAATATGCCAGCCCGCGCAGCCACCCCGCCAGATAGCCCCTTAGTCGCGGCTCTGGTTGACGCGCATAGCCAGGTCACGGGGCAAGCCCCGCGGGTTGGCGCTGGCCACCGCATCGGCGCGACCGCCGATACCTGCCATTTCAAAGGCGTCGGCATCACCTGCGTCGAATATGGGCCCGGTTTCATTCCTGTTTGGCCTATGGTTGACGAGCGCATCGAAATAGCGCAGCTCATCACAGCGACTAAGACGCTGGCTTTGACGGCGAGCGCGCTTTTGGCTTGAGCTATGAGCGGGAGTAGGACAAATTAAATTTTGCAAGTTGTTGCGTTCGTTTCAACCCCACCCCCAACCCCTCCCCGAAGCTTCGGGGAGGGGAGTCTAACTGGGGGACTGTAGACATTGCCCTACGATAGGGGCCGGGGATGGGGTTGAAAATGGCGCCTAATTAACTTGGATTTACTGGGCATAAGCGGAGCATTAACATGGACCATCGCGGCATTGCGCTTGACACGATTTTGGACATTTATACGCGCATTCTGCGCATTCGCCGCTTTGAAGAAGAAGTGGGGCGCTTGTTTCGGCGCGGGCAGTTGCCTGGTTTTGTGCATCTTTACATCGGCGAAGAGGCGATTGCCGCTGGCGTCTGCGCCGCTTTGACCGATGCCGATACTATCATCAGCACCCACCGCGGCCATGGTCATGTGATTGCCAAAGGCGGCGATCTCAAACGCATGATGGCGGAGCTTTTTGGCAAGGCGGCCGGTTATTGCAAAGGCAAAGGCGGCTCGATGCACATTGCCGATTTTGAGATTGGCATGTTGGGCGCTTGCGGCATCGTCGGCGGCGGCTTGCCCATCGCCGTCGGCGCAGGCTTGAGTGCCTGGTACAGCCAAAGCGACCGCGTCTCGGTCTGTTTTTTTGGCGATGGCGCGGCCAACGAAGGCAGCTTTCACGAATCTTTGAACCTCGCTTCGGTCTTAAACTTGCCGGTGATTTTTGTCTGCGAGAACAATCATTATGGCGAGTTCACGCCGGCGACGGCAGCGATGAACATTCAGGATATTGCCGACCGCGCGGCGGGTTATGGCATCCTCGGCGTCGTCGCCGATGGCACCGATGCCCTAGAGATGTATCGCCAGGCGCAGGCGGCGGTGCAGCGGGCCCGTGCTGGCGGGGGTCCCACGCTTATCGAGGCGAAGACGCATCGCAGCGGCGGCCATGCCGAAGGCGAAGCCGCTTTTCTCGCCGGGCAGACATATCGCCAGGCAGAAGAGCTAGCCGCTATGCGCGCGAAAGACCCATTGCAGCTGCTGCATACTTATGTTACCGAACAGGCGCTTATCGCCGCGACGGCGCTGGAAGACCTGGACGCGCGAATATGCCAAGCGGTGGCGGCGGCCGTCGATTTTGCCCGCAGCAGCCCGCCGCCGCCCATCGAATCGATTTACGAAGATTTGTGGTTATGAAGCCGCCTTGGGCTGAAAGGAAATTCTGAGTGCCGCGCAAAACATACATCGCCGCGCTGCAAGAGGCGCTGGCGGAAGAGATGCGCCGCGACCCGCGCGTCCTGCTCATGGGCGAAGATGTGCGCATTGGCGTCTTTGCTGGCACCCGCGGTTTGCATGCCGAATTCGGCGATCGGCGCGTCATTGATACGCCGATTTCTGAACTGGCTGTGGCTGGCGCTGGCGTCGGCGCGGCGGTAACCGGCTTGCGCCCAGTCGTCGATTTGATGTTCGGCACTTTTCTCTTTTTAGCCTTTGACCAAATCGCTAACCAAGCTGGCGCCATGCGTTATATGTACGGCGGCCAGACCAATGTGCCAGTGGTCTTTATGACGCAAAATGGCGCGGGCAGCAGCGCCGGGCATCATCATAGCCAAGCGGTGCATCAGTTTTTTATGAATATGCCGCAGATTAAAGTTCTGCTGCCGAGCAGCCCCTATGATGTAAAAGGCCTGCTGAAATCGGCCATACGCGACGACAACCCGGTTGTCTTTCTCAATTCCCTGGCTTTGGGTGGCAAACGCGGCGAAGTGCCAGCGGGCGAATATCTCGTCCCCATTGGCGTGGCGGATATTAAACGGGTCGGCGCCGATGTAACGATTTGCACCGCCGGCGCGCCCGTCTATACGGCTCTGGCCGCCGCCGAAAAACTGGCGCTTGAGGGCGTCGATGTTGAAGTGATTGACCTGCGCAGCTTGTCGCCTTGGGATAAAAGCGCTGTCCTGGCTAGCGTGGCTAAGACGGGCCGCTTCGTCGCGCTGGACGAGAGTTTTCCCACTTGCAGCGCCGCCAGCGAATGGGCGGCGACAGTGGCCCAAGAGGCTTTTGACCAGCTCAAAGCGCCGGTCCAGCGAGTTACCAGCAAAGAAGTGCCAATGCCCTTCAGCCCAACGCTGGAAAAAGCGGTCTTGCCATCGGCAGCGGATGTGATGGCGGCGGTGCGGCGCACCTTGCTATGAATTTAGACTGGGCGCGTAGCGTTTGCGAGTGCGGCGAGTGAGGAAGGGAACATGGCTTTATTGCCGATATACATGCCTAAATTTGGCATGACGATGGAATACGGTTTGATTGTGGAATGGCTGGTGGCGGAAGGCGACGCGGTCAGCGAAGGCGATGGCATCGTCCTGATTGAGACGGAAAAAGTCAGCACCGAATTAGAAGCGCCGGCCAGCGGCATTATCCTGGAACTGAGCTGCGAGGTCGATGAAGAAGTGCCGGTTGGCGCAATCATCGGCTATATTGAGTCGGGCTAAGATTGGGGCGAATATGGAGCGTCTAGCGGGCAAGACCGCCTTGATAACGGGCGCGGCGCGTGGCATCGGCCGCGCTATCGCGCTGCGCTTCGCGGCGGCAGGCGCGAATCTCGTCCTCTGCGATTTTAATCTCGAAGGACTGCGCGAAGTCGCGGCCGATGCCGAGTTGCGCGGCGCCAGCACAGTGATTCGGCGCGTCGATGTCACGGCTCGCGCGCCAGTGGAGCAGCTTGTTGAAGCTGGCATCGCGCAATTTGGCAAAATCGACATCGCGGTCAATAATGCTGGCATCTTTTTTAATGCGCCTTTTGAAAAAATGACCGACGCGCAGTTTGAGCAAATCATCGCCGTCAATGTCAAAGGGGTATTCCTCGTGTCGCAGGCAGTGATACGGCATTGGCTGCGGCAGGAAGTCAAAGGCGCGCTGGTCAATCTGGCTTCTATCAGCGCCGTGGTCGCTTTTGCGGATTCCGCCGCCTACTGCGCGACGAAAGCGGCGGTGGCCGCCTTGACGCGCTGCATCGCCTTAGAATATGGCCCCCGGGGCATCCGCGCCAATGCTATAGCGCCCGGCATTATCGATACGACGATGCTGCCCAGCGCGCAAGATAGCCAGCAGTGGGCGAATACTAAAATTCCTTTGCGCCGCCTCGGCCAGCCAGACGATGTTGCCGATGTCGCGCTTTTCCTGGCTTCGGAGGAGTCGCGTTATGTTACTGGCGAGCTTATCTTTGTTGATGGCGGCTGGATGACGCAGTGATTTTGCTGAAGATGGCGAGAGACGCGGGATGAGATTGCCGGGCCAGGTCGCGCTGGTAACGGGTGGCGGTTCGGGCATCGGCGCGGCGAGCTGCCGGGCATTAGCCCGCGCCGGTGCTAGGGTCGCGGTTGCCAGTCGCACGCTGGCTAAAGCGGAAGCGGTCGCCCAGTCCATAGAGGCGGCCGGCGGCCAGGCGATGGCGCTGGCGGCGAATCTCGCTAGTAGCGGCGCGATTCAGGCGATGGTGGAACAAACCGCCGCGACGCTCGGCGCGCCAACCATCCTCTTCAATAACGCTGGCATCAGCCCCGCCGGCCGCATCACCGATATTAGCGAAGCCGAATGGGACGAATGCCTGAACATCAACTTAAAAGCGGCTTTTTTGAGCGCCAAGTACACGCTGCCCTTGATGATAGAAGCGGGTGGCGGCCTCATCTTAAACACCGCTGGCACTTTTGGCTTGCGCGCCGCCAAGAACAAAGCCGCCTACTCAGTCGCCAAAGCCGGTCTCATCAACTTGACGCGGTCAACCGCCCTCGATTACGCGCGGGAAAATATCCGCTGCAATGCCATCTGCCCCGGCTATGTCGATACGCCTTTGAACGCCGCCTTCCCGCTGGCTGAGCGCGCCGCTTTTCTCGAGCTTTATCAACCCTTGCCGGGTTTGATTGCGGCCGAAGAAGTCGCTGAAATGGCCGTCTACCTCGCTTCGGAGTCCGCCCGCATGATTACCGGGCAGGTCTTTGTCATTGACGGCGGCCAGCAAGCGGGCCTCTTCGCCTAATGCCAACCATCGTGCATGCCCGCTATGCCCTGCTTGATGGCGCAGCGAAAGAGGATTATGCCCTCTGCATCGAGGGCGAGCGCATTGTTGCCGCTGGCGCGCTCGCCGATTTACAGGCGCAGTACCCGAGCGCCGACTTGGTCGGCGGCGCTGAGTATATTCTCAGCCCGGCCTTCACCAATGCCCATGACCACGGCCGGGCGCTGGGGACTTTGGCGCTCGGCGCGGCGGATGATTTTTTGGAACTGTGGCTCAGCGGCTTAAGCCGCCTACCGGCCATACCGCCCTATCTGGCGGCTCTATATTCGGGGCTGCAACTGCTGCGCAGCGGCGTAACCGCCGTCGCCCACAGCCACAATCCGCGCTCTTGGGCGGACCTGCCAGCAGAGATACCAGAGGCAATCCGCGGCTATCAAGCGGCTGGCATCCGCCTGGCTATGCACCCGCCCATCATTGACCAGAATATGCTGGTCTATGCCGACCGGCCGCGCTTTTTGCGCTTGCTGCCCGCCGAGCTGCGGGCGGCCCTGGCTGACAGCGACCGCATTGACCTGAGCGCGGACGATTATTTTGCCCTGCTGGATGAGCTTTATGAGACCTATCACGACAGCGCCGGCTATCGCCTGCATATTCAAGCCAGCCCGGCTGGCGGCCAGTGGTGCAGCGATGCGCTCATCTTGCGCGCCTGCGATTGGGCGCGGTCCCGCGGGACGCGCGCGCAGATGCACATGCTGGAAACGCGCTATCAGCGCCTCTACGCTTATAAGACCTGGGGCTGCAATTTCATCCACCATCTGGAAGATATTGGCGCTCTGGGCGACTGGCTGACGCTGGCGCATGTGGTCTGGGTGGAAGAAGACGAGATTGCGCTTTTGGCGCAGCGCGGCGTCGGCGTCGCCCACAATATCAGCAGCAATCTGCGCTTGCGCAGCGGCCGCGCGCCAATCGCTCAATTAGCGGCGGCCGGCGTCGCCATCGGCACTGGCTTGGATGGCCACTCGCTGGATGATGACCAAGACTTCTTGCGCGAGCTGCGCCTGGCTTGGACGCTGGCGAATCGCAGCGGTATGGCGGCGGCCGATGTCAGCGCGGCGCAGATTTGGCGGCTGGCTACGCAAGTGGCTGCCCAGATTACATTTGGCGCGGCGGCGCCGCTGGGTACGTTGGCCGTCGGCGGGCTGGCCGATTTAGTCTTGCTGGATTGGCGGGCACTTAAAGGCAGGTGGGCGCCGGCGGATTTCCCGCCGCTGGAATTGCTGCCGGCTTTTCTGCTGCGGCGGGCGAAGCGGGAACATGTCGCTGCTGTTATGGTGGGCGGGCAATGGCTGCTGCGCGATGGGGCTTTTGTCCAGTTCTCCGCGCAAGATATAGAGGAGCTGGAACGGGAAATCTATGCCCGGCTGTCTTTTGAAGTAGAGGCGTCTCAGCCGGCCTGGGCTGCCTATCTGCGGGAATTTTATCGCAGCTGGGATGAAGACGAGAGAGCATCTTCAACCCCACTCTAAATCCCAGTAGGGCAATGTAAATTTTGCAACTTTTGCGCTCGTTGCAACCCCAGCCCCGACCCCTCCCGTAGGGCAGGGTCTACGCGCCCCAAAGCTTTGGGGCGGGGAGTCTAGCTTGCGAAAACTGTGCGAGCTTGAAGAAAAGTCCCTCCCCGAAGCTTCGGGGAGGGATTAGGGTGGGGTTGGTTCTACTTCGATTTGATGCGGTTGCTCTGACTTGCGCCGGCGCTTAACCGTCGGCCGCGTCCAGCGCCGCCTGCTGCTCGGCAATTATCTCGTCGCTGCAATGCAAACTTTCCAGAAATGCCATATCAGCCGCTTTGCGCTCGTCGCTGCTCAACAGCTGCATGTACAGCGCTGCGATAGGCTCGGGCAGATAGTCCTCGCCATCGGCGATGGCTTTATCCCCAATCGCGCCCAGTTCCGCCACGCCTATGTCCGGCGAGCCTAAAGCGTCGAGCAGAATCGGGTCGACGAAGCCCAGCATGGCAATGGGATTGACTTTTTGGTAGGTGCCATCTTCGATGATGACATCCGCCATCTCCAGCAGCTCTGGGTTGGCTGTCTTGCCCTGTTCCTTGATCGAATCGACATTGACGCCGATAGCAAAGCCCGTCTGCCCGTGAATTGCGGTCTTGGCGATGTCAATGTCGCCATTCAAATGCCCGACCAGCATTCTGCCGACAGCGATGCCTTGCTCGTAAAAATTATAGTAGCCAGCGCCAACGGTGGCACCAGAGACAATCGTCGATAGGCTGGGATGATAGACCGGCACATCGTGTTCGTTGCCAACTTCCACCACAATCGGGAAGCCTAAGGCTATTGCCGTATCTGACGAGGCGACAATGGCCTGGGCGCCTTTGTTGATTAAACCTTCGGTTGCCGCCCGGATATCAGCTACGCTGGTGATAGCGGCGCGCTCTACCGTTAAACCCATCTCCGTCGCCAGAGCGCCCATTGTTTCAGCGCCGACCACGCCGCTGGCTTCCGGCGTGCTGTACAGCAGGCCAAGCGTCTGCAAATCTGGATCTTGCAGCAGCAGCAGCGGCATAAATTCGGCAAAGTTTATGATGGGTTCTGAACCTGAAAGATTAGCCGGCTTGATGCAAGAGGACTGCGCAACGCCAGAATCATAAGGATTGTAACCCGAGGTGAACAAGATAATCGGCGGATTTTCCAGCTCGCTGGTAACATTGACAGCCGCTTGCACCACCGGCATCATCATCGCCACAATGGCATCCGCGCCTTGGTCTACCACTGTATTGACCAGTAGAGCGGCATTGGCCGGGTCAAAATTGGCATCGCCCCAAATGATGTTTACCTTTTCGCCGGCCAGGTCTTGCTGCCCGCTGAGCATAGCCCGCTCTTCGGCGCTGATGAAATCGTGGGCTTGCAGGGTATCAAGAATGGCATGGGCTGCCAAAGCGTAAGTGGGGAAAGGCCCATAGCGCAGGATAGCGATCGTGGGATTGTCGCTGTCTTGCGCGTTCGCTAGCGGTGTAGCTAGCAAAAACAGCAAAAGCGTGATACTTAGAATTTTTTTGTACATCTCTGCCTCCATTCGATTTATGCTGCACATATAAAACCCATTCCACCTGCCTAAGCAGACAGGCGGAATAGGGGTTGGCGCTTTTTTAGCCGCTGGCGGCGTCCAGCTCCGCTTGCTGCTCGGCAATCATTTCTTCGGTGCAATGCAAGCTGGCCAGGAATTCTTGGTCGGCGGCGACACGGTCGTCTTCCAGCGCGACTGGCGCGCCGACGCGGTTAAATTCTGATTCCGCCATTTCTGATGTGAGCTCGATATTGTTCTCGGCGTCAACGACAACATCAATCATCGCCATCAGTTCTTCCGAAAATTCGATGCCCTGCAGGGCGGCCATGCCGGTATTCAAGCCGACAGCGATGTCCGTGTGGCTGCGCTGGCTGATGGCGGTGCTGGCAATATCCAGGTCGCCACTGAGATAGTGGGCCAAGCGCAGTCCAATATCCAGCCCTTGGTCGAAGTAGAGATACATGCCGGCGCCGAAGGTCGCGCCGAATACGACAGAGCCGACCGAGGTCTGGAAGACTGGGATGCCTGCCTCACTGGCCGTCTGCGCGATGATGGGCAAGCCTTGAGCAGTGCTGTCATCATCGGGCAAGACAAGCGCTTCGACGCCTTTATTGAAGAGGCTGCTGGTCGCCGCGTTCAAGTCGGCGAAAGAAGTGATGGCGACGCTCTCGACCGTCAAACCCATCGCTTCGGCCACCTCTTTGATTTGTTCCACGCCATGCAGGCCGCTGGCCGAATTGGAGTTGTGAATGGTGCCGATAGTCTGGATGTCTGGGTCTTGCACGCGCAGCAGGGCTAAAATCTCGGCATAAGGCTGCGCGGTTATCGAGCCGGTAACATGGGCCGGTTTGATGCAAGAAGACTGGGCGATGCCGGCGGCATAAGGATCATGCACATCGGCGAAGAAAATGGCGGGCGGGTCTTCCATATCTTGGGTTACTTGCAAAGCGCCTTGGGTAGCTAGCGTCGACACTGTAATCAAGATATCGGCGCCGTCGTCAATGGCTTGCTCAACGATCAAATTGACATTGGCGATATCGAAGTCAGCGTGGAATGGCATAATATTGATATGCTCGCCTTGCAAAGGCGGAACGCCATGCGGATTCTCGATTGATAGAAAATCTTCATCCGTGAGGTGGCCGTAGGAATGCAAGGCAGACCAAACGCCGCCGCCGATCCAAGCGGAGGTCGGTCCCGGCCCGTAATATATAGCGGCGATGGTTGGATTTTCCTCGCTCTGGGCCAGGGCGGCCGGCGCCAACAGCAGGGCGGCCAAGAGAAGTAAGCAGACTATTCTTCGGATCATTGTGAGTTCTCCTTTTTTGGATAGATAGGTCTTTCGTTTAGAAATGCCTTGGATCATTGTGAGTTCTCCTTTTTTGGATAGATAGGTCTTTCGTTTAGAAATGCCTTTGAGAAATGCCCTAGCCGCTGTCGGCGTCCAGCGCCGCTTGCTGCTCGGCAATCATCTCTTCAGTGCAATGCAGGCTGGCGATAAATTCTTGGTCAGCTTCGAGGCGGTCTTCCAGCGCAATGGCTTGGAATGGGCGGACAAATTCCGCTTGGGCCTGTTCCGAGCGCACGGACAAATAGAGATCCGCCTGGGGCAGATAGATAGACGAGCCATCCGAGCTGCCTTCGGCTTCAATGATAATGTCCATCATCGCCATCAGTTCGTCTGAAAATTCGATGCCTTGCATCGCGGCCATGCTAGTATTCAAGCCGACAGCGATGTCAGTGTCGCTGCGCTCGCTGATGCCTGAACTGGCAATATCGAGGTCGCCATTGAGATAGTGGGCCAAGCGCACTCCAATATCCAGCCCTTGGTCGAAGTAGAGGAAGATGCCGGCGCTAAAAGTCGCGCCGAATACAACCGAGCCGGCCGAGGTTTGGAAGACAGGCAGGCCCGCTTCGCTGGCCGCCCCCGCGATGATGGGCAAGCCGGCCATGGTGCTGATGTCGTCGGGCAAGACAAGCGCTTCGACGCCTTTGCTGAAGAGGCCGCTGGTCGCCGCTTGCAGGTCAGCCAAAGAAGTGATGGCGACGCTCTCGACTGTCAAACCCATGGCTTCGCCGATCTCTTTGATTTGTGCCGCGCCATCGATGCCGCTGGCGGAATTGGAGTTGTGGATGGTGCCGATGGTCTGGATGTCTGGGTCTTGCACGCGGAGCAGGGCTAAAATCTCGGCGTAAGGCTGCACGGTTGCCGCGCCAGTAACATGGGTAGGTTTGATGCAAGCGGCTTGGGCGAGGCCGGCGGCATTAAGGATCATGCACATCGGCGAAGAAAATGGCGGGCGGGTTTTCCATATCTTGGGTTACTTGCAAGGCGGCTTGTGCGATTAGCGTTGAGATGGTAATCAAGGCATCGGCGCCGTCGTCAATGGCTTGCTCGACCATCAAATTGACATTGGCGATATCAAAGCTGGCATGTTCTGGCATCAGATTGATATTTTCGCCATCCAACGAGACGCCGCTTGGTTGCAGCATCATGGGTTGAAATTCGGCGTCAGCTTCGGTGAGGAAGCCATAAGATTGCAAGGCGGACCAAATGCCGCCGGCAATCCAGGTGCCAGCGGGCGCGGGGCCATAATGCAAAACGGCGACGGTTGGCTTTTCCGCGCTCTGGGCTAGGGCGGCCGGCGCCAGCAACAGAGCGGCCAAGAGAAGCAAGCAGACTATTCTTCGGATCATTGTGAGTTCTCCTTTTTTGGCTGGATGTAACGATTTAGAAATGCCCTAGCCGCTGTCGGCGTCCAGCGCCGCTTGCTGCTCGGCGATTATCTCGTCGCTGCAATGCAGGCTGGCCAGGAATTCTTGGTCAGCTTCTAGGCGGTCTTCCAGCTCGCGAATCACACCGATGTTAGCGTATTCCTGCTGCAAGCCCTCATCGAGTATCTTCAACTGGCCGCCGTCAATCATGCCAAGGGCCTGGTCCAGCAGCGCTGGCGCAATCTCGATACCCTGCGCTCTGGCCGCGTCCAGATTGACGCCCAGCCCAATATCGTGCTGGATATAGATGCCAGTGCGGGCGATGTCGATTTCGCCATTCAAATGCGCGGCTAAGATAAGCCCCAGATTTTCCCCGCGCGAATAGTATCGGATCGCGCCTAGGCTGATTGTCGCGCCTAGTTGTACCGCAAGACCGTGGGGATAAAATATGGGTACGCTATAGGCATTTGACATGCGCACGATGGTGGGCAAGCCGATGCCGGTAATGCTATCCAGTGGCAGCAGCAGGGCATCGACGCCACCGTCGAGCAAGCTGCGGGTGGCTGGGTGCAAATCCTTCAATGTAGACACGGGGACGCTTTGCACTGTGATACCCATCGCCTCGGCAATTTCGGCAATCCTCTCGGCGCCAAAAATGCCAGTGTCTTCCGATGAACTATAGATGACGCCGAGCGTTTGCAGCGCCGGGTCTTGGATCTGCAATAGCGGCATCAGCTCTTCATAGGGCGTTAAGGACTCCGTGCCAGTAACATTGGCGGGTTTGAGGCAAGGCGCGTCAGCAATGCCGACTTCAAAGGGATTGAACACGGTGGTGAATAATATCGTCGGCGGGTCTTCCATATCGGTTGTCGCATTGATCGCCAGTTGTGTCATCGGAGTTCCTAGCGTGATGAGTACATCAGGCTCTCCTTCTAGCATCGCGTCCAAGAGCAGGTTGGCGGTGGGAAAGTCAAAATTGGCGCTCTGGCGGTTGATATATATGTTTTCACCGTCCAATTTGTAGTCTTCACCCAGTAGCGAGCGCTCGTCCGCGCTGAGAAAACCGTAGGATTGCAAGATATCAAAAATACCCTCTTCGGTGAGTTCGGAGGTGCCGCCGACACCGAAGGTGATGATGGCGACATTCGGCTTTTCCGCGCTCTGGGCCAGGACCGCCGGCGCCAGCAGCAGAGCGGACAACAAAAGTAAGAAAACTATTATTCGAATCATTTTATACCTCTCTTTTTGACTAGATATAGCGATTTAGAAATGCCCTAGCCGCCCGCGGCCGCCCGC
The DNA here is from genome assembly GCA_965200325.1 of Phototrophicaceae bacterium. Classification (GTDB taxonomy): domain Bacteria; phylum Chloroflexota; class Anaerolineae; order Aggregatilineales; family Phototrophicaceae; genus UBA6055. Next base: position 355,170 of record OZ241335.1, read on the forward strand.
GCCGCTTGCTGCTCGGCGATTATCTCTTCAGTGCAATGCAGGCTGGCCAGGAATTCTTGGTCAGCCGGCGAACGCTCCGCCAGCTCACGCACAATACCTATCTGGTCGATTGATTGCTGAAAATTCTCGTCGAGGATCGTTATTTCACCGTTTTCGATCGCTTCAACAGCTTGCGCCATCACTTGCGGCGCAATCTCAATGCCCTGGACCTTAGCCGCATCCAGATTGACGCTCAGCCCAATATCGCTCTGGATATAGATGCGCGTGCGGGCGATGTCGATCTCGCCATTCAAGTGGGCCGCCAATATAAGGCCCAAAACTTCGCCGCGCGTATAGTATTGGATTGCGCCGAGGCTGATTGTCGCGCCCAGTTCCGCCATCGTGCCATGGGGATAAAATATGGGGATGCTTTGCGCATTTGTCAGCTGCGCGATAATCGGCAAGCCGATGCCGGTAACGCTATCGAGCGGCAGCAGCAGAGCCTCGGCACCATAGTCTATCAGCTTTTGGGTGGCTGGGCGCAAATCGGCGAATGAATTGACGGCGATATCTTTCACTGTTAAACCCAGGGCCTCGCCCATTTCAACAATGCGCTTGGCGCCAAACAGGCTGGTGTCTTCTGTCGAGCTGTGGATGACGCCCAGCGTTTGCAGCGTCGGGACTTGCAGCTGCAGCAAGGCAATCAATTCTTCATACGGCGTCAGGGATTCTGTGCCAGTAACATGGGCCGGTTTGAGGCAAGGCGCATCGGCAATGCCGATTTCAAAAGGATTGAACACAGCGGTGAACAATACCACCGGCGGGTTTTCCATAGTGGAAGTTACATTGATCGCCAGTTTTGTCATGGGCGTTGTCAGGGTGATAAGCATCTGCGGGTCGGCCTCTAGCACTTCGCTCAAGAGCAGATTGGCGGTGGCAAAATCAAAATAGGCGTTGCGCCGGATGACATTGATGTGTTCGCCTTCAAATTCCGCGCTTTCGGCTATCTGCGTGCGTTCGCCGGCATTGACAAAACCATAAGATTGCAAGACATCAAAAACGCCCTGTTCAGTGTATGTAATTGGATCGCCTATGCCGAAGGTAAGCACGGCGACCGTCGGCTTGTCAGCTAACGCCGCCGGGACGAGCAATAGGCAGAGCAAAAGAACTGAACCAAGCACTTTCTTAAACATCATAGCTTCTCCCCCATTAGCTAATGCAAATACAAAAAGCGCAAGGAAAGCGGCGCGTTCAGCCTAGCAAGCTGCGGTCGGAGAGTTCCACGCCTGTTTCCAGCGAATGGAAACGGTCAATCAAGTCGGTGGGTGTCAGAGCCTCCCGCTCCGCGCCAGTGATATCGAAGACAATCTGGCCTTGATTCATCATGATGACGCGGTCGCCCAGCTCGCAGGCTTGCTGCATGCTATGGGTAATCATGACAACGGCCAGCTCGTGATCTTCTGCCAGTTCCTGCGTCAGCGCGATGATTTGCTCGGAGGCGTTTGGGTCAAGCGCGGCGGTATGCTCGTCCAATAAGAGCAGCTTGGGTTTAATCAAGGTTGCCATGACGAGGGTAATCGCCTGGCGCTGCCCGCCGCTAAGCAGGGCGACATCGGTGTCTAGGCGATATTCCAGCCCCAGATGTTCGTGTTGCAGTTGGTCAATAAACCAGGCTTCTTGGTCTTTTTTGACATCGCGCCCCAAGCCTGCCCGCCGGCCATGGATGGCGGCTAAAGACAGATTTTCGCGGATAGTCAGCCCCGGGCAGGTACCGAGGGACGGGTTTTGAAAGACGCGGCCAATATCATGCGAGCGGCGGTATTCGGGCCACTCCGTAATATCTTGGTTGTCCAATTCAATCTTGCCTCTATCGACTGGCACGACGCCCGAAATGACATTAAAGAGCGTGCTTTTGCCCGCGCCATTGGAGCCAATCACCGTGACGAACTCGCCATCTTCCACAAAAAGCGACACATCGCGCAAAGCCCGCACTTCGTTAGGCGTGCCGGCATTAAAAGTAACCGAGACGTGATCCAGAGAAAGCATTTTATCACCTCATATCGTGTTATCATGTCGCCGTTGAAAGACCTTCCAACGGTCGTAGGCGCGCGGCAAGCCCAGCGCCGCCAAGACAACCGCCGCGCTGACGAACTGGATATCGGAGGGCGGCAAGTCTAAGGCGGTAAATATCCAAGCCCGCGAAATATCAAAGACTAGCATGCCGATAGCGGCTGCGATCAACATCTGCCCGATGCTGCGCGGGCGCAAGAGAACCTCGCCGATAATCACCGCGGCCAAGCCGCGAATAATCAAGCCAAAGCCGAGGCTGACATCGGCAAAGCCAAATTGCTGTACGACCAGCGAACCGGCCAAGCCCGCCAAACCATTTGCCACCATCAAACCGAGCGTAATCATAATATTATGATTGAGACCGGTCGCGCGCACCATTTGCTCGTTTTTGCCGGTGGCGCGGATTGCCAAGCCAATCTCCGTGCGCAAGAACCAATACACGATGCCCAGGGCCAGAATGACGACAATTCCGACGAGTATAATCTCCAGCAAATTGTTCGATTGGCGGCGCATGCTATCGCCAAATTGTCCGACCAGCCAATCGCGGAACTCTTGGCTGTGGCGGTTGACCAAGGTGTCTATATTCAGCAAGGGGATATTGCTGCGGCCGAGCATGATGCGCAGAGTCACAGTATAGGCGGCGGTGATGACGATGATGCTGGCTAGCAAACCTTCGATTTTGAAGATGATGTCAATCAAGGCGGTGGCTAGCCCGGTCAAAGCGCCGGCGACAAAGGCGGCCAGGATGGCGATTTCGGGGCTGACGCCGACATAGAGCAGCACGGCGCAGATAGCGCCGCCGATGGGGAAAGCGCCATCGACGGTCAAATCGACGAAACCCAAGATGCGATAGGTGAGAAAAACAGTCACGCCCACCAGCGCGTAACCGAGGCCTTGCCCAATCGCGCTGATATTCACATTGCTTATCGACATAAAAGCGCCGACAACGACGACCAAGAGCAACAAGCGAATGGTAAAACCAGAGACAATGCCGCGATTGAAAGGGGTGGAAGATGCAGATTGACTCGTCATAAGCGCGCTCCCTGAGGCAGTCTAGGCAAAATATAACGATTTATTCTATTGCAACCTAATTTGCGAGATTTATGCAAACAGATAAAATCAGAATTGGAATATGCCAGGAAAATGAGCGGGTTTTATGCCAAAGAAAGCCGGTCCCATAAATTACCTTACTATCGAGGGTTTCATGTCCATCCGCCGGCTGGATAGGCTGGAACTGCGCGAGTTGAATATCCTTATCGGTCCCAACGGCGCGGGCAAGAGCAATTTTGTCGCCTATTTTCGGCTGCTGCGCGAGTTGGTTGAAAGGCTGCTGCAAAATTGGGTCAGCGAACGCGACGGCAGCGACCGCATACTTAGTTATGGCGTCAAAGAGACTTCGCGGTTTCGCTCACATATCGGAACTGGGGCATCTCAGATTCAACTTCTGTGGCGGCAGAAAAATAGTGATTATCTCTTTTGCCCAGCCAATTATCGGATGGTTCAATTCGTTTTATCTGTTTAGTTACAGCATTGCTGCAACCCGAGCCGCCGACCACCATCATCATTGATGAACCCGAACTCGGTTTGCATCCTTATGCTTTAACCCTGCTTGGCGCATTGATACGTTCAGCGGCGCAAAGGATGCAAATTATCGTCGCGACGCAATCAGTGCCGCTGCTGAATGAGTTTTCGATTGCTGATTTGATTGTGGTCGAGCGCGAGGCTGGCGCGTCGGTCTTCAAGCGCCTGGCTGAAGACGACTTCAAACTGTGGCTGGAAGATTATACAGTGGGCGAATTGTGACAAAAAAATGTCTTGGGCGGGAGACTGCCCGATTCGCTGTCTAAACCCCCCACAGCAGCGCTAGTCCCAATAGCATAGCCGCCAGCGTAACCAGCGTCATGCCCAGACCCACTTTGGGAAAATCGCTGAACTTATAACCACCAGGTCCCATCATCAAGATATTCACCGGATGCGCAATCGGCGTCAAAAAGGCCATCGAGCAAGCCATAGCTACCGCCACCGCCATCGCCTGCGCATTCACGCCCATTTGCAGCGCCGCATTAATCGCCAGCGGCCCCACCAGCAGCGCCGTTACCTGCCCGCCAATAATCTGCACTACCAGCATCGTCAAGACCACCATTCCGCCAATCAGCGTCAAGGGGCTGGCGTCGGCTAGGCTTGTTACCAGCAAAGCCCCCAGCCTATCGGCCAAACCCGAGCTGCTGATGGCATAACTGAGCGGCAGCATGCCGGCAATCAAAAAGATGACGCGCCACTGCACTGCCGCGAAAAATTGCTCCATCGCCAGGCAGCCGCTTATCACCATCGCCACCGCGCCCGCCAGCATCGCAATCGGCAGCGGCAGGATATTCAAAATCGCCAGAGCCAAGGCGACAGCGGTGATAAAAATGGCGAAAGGCGCTTTGCCACTTTGGCTGGTCGATGCCGAATATTCGCCGGCTGGCAAGATATAATTGGGGTTATGTGACAGGTTCTGAATATCAGCCGATTGCCCGACCACCAAAATCGCGTCGCCCACCTGCAAGGGCAGCTTGCGCACATCGGTATGATAGCTGCGGCCATCGCGCCAGAGCGCCATCGCCAGCAAACCCGCATCGCGGTTGAGCTTCATCTCCGAGAGCGTCTTGCCGATAGCGTCAGAGCGCGGCGCAATCATGATTTCGATCGGTTCGATGGGCAGCTCGCCCGGCACGGGCTGTTCGCCGCTGTCAATCAATTCGTTGCCCCAAGCCAGCAGCTGCCGCAGGCGCTCTTGCCGCCCGACAATCAGCAGCTCATCGGCCGGGTAGATGACCTGCTGCGACTTGGGGATGGCGATGGTTTCTTGACCGCGCCAGACTGCCGCCACCGTCAAACCTAGCTCGGCATTGATGCCGCTGCCCTGCACGGTTTGATGCGCCAAGCGCGAGCCAGGCAAGACGCGCAACTGCCACATGCGGTCGGCCAGCTGATAGGTATCGTGCAGGTCGGGCTGGTTGAAGGTTTGGGTCAGCGAGGCGCGTTCGGGCAGCAGACGCCGCCCAATCAGCAGCATATACAGCAGGCTTGCCAGCACAATCAAACCGCCGACCGGCAGGAAGTCCACCATATCCAAGCCCGCCAGCCCCTGCTCGAGCAGCAGCTCGCTCAGCAGGATATTGGCGGTTGTGAGATAGGTCGCCATACCGCCGACTAAGGTGCCGAAGGACATCGGCATCAGCAGCTTGGATACCGAGATGCCGGCACTGCGCGCCACCCGCACCGCTGCCGGCAGCAGCACCGCGCCCGCCGCCACATTGTTCATTATCAGCGAGAGCGCCGCGCCCGCCGCCATAAAAATTGTGATGAGCTTCGCTTCTGAGCCGCTGCCATAATTATGCAGGCGGCGGGCGATCCATTGGATGACGCCCGTCACTTCCAAACCGCGTGTGATGATGAACAAACCAATCAGCGTGATGATGACCGAACTGCTGAAGCCGCTAAGCACTTCCCGCGTCGGCACTAAGCCGCTGAAGGCGACCAGCAGCAAAACGATGACGGCGATTAGCTCGGTCTTCAGCCGCGTGGCGAAGATTAAAGCGAAGAGAATGCCAATAATGCCGATGACGGTGATTTCAGCGCTGCTGAGCATGGAGACCTCTTGCTCTCTGTCAGTAAGCTCGAGTTTGTATTGCGACTAGGCAAACAGAAATTTAGCCGCAGAAGTAGGACAAAGTAAATTTTGCAAATTTATGCCTTCGTTTCAACCCCACCCCCTCCCGTAGGTCAGTGTCTACGGGAAGGGCCGGGGTGGGGTTGAAAATAGCGCATAATTAACTTGGACTTACTTGTGTTCTATTTCTTATGGTTAATCTGCCCTACGCTACAAGACAACGTGCGGCGGGCGCAGGGTGGCGCGGTCGGTCACAATCACCATATCTTTGCCGCGCAGATGCGTCACCGGGTAGTCGTCGCCGGGCGCGCCAAAGAGCGCCAGCCGCAGCACAGTATTCGCCCAATCGAGCGCGATGCCATTGCGACAGTAGAGGCGAATGCGCCGCGCCGCCAAAATCTCGCGCATGCCTAGGGTATAAGCATAACGCGGGAAGCTAGCTAGGTTGCCGCCGACACCGGCCCGCAGCGCGTTCATCGTCACGGTGAAATCGTTGAGCTTCACCTGGCGGCTGGGCAGCCCACTGACGCCCGGCTCGGGTTCGTTAAAAGCCACATGGCCATGAATGCCAATCCCGCCATAGCAGGTATCGATGCCGCCCAGCTGATCGATAAGGCGCGGCAGCCGCTCGATATTGCTTTCGTCGGGGAAAAAGACTTGCGCCGCTTTTAAGCCGCAGCCAGCGACCGCATCCAGGAAAAGAGCTTGCGCGATGCCTTTGAAACTCAAGGGATGCGCGCTGGGCAAAGTGCGCCCGTCCGCGCCGCAGTATTCGTCCATAAAGAAGAACCAGCAGTTTTCTAGCGAGACGCTGGCCGCGCGCAGCCGTTCAGCTAAGATAGCATATTGCCCGGTAGGACCGACCGGCAGGATGAGAACTGTCGGCTGCCCGGCTTGATTGTTGCGCTGAATCTCATCAAATATCGACTCGGCGCAGTGGCGGTGCAGGTCCTCGAGGCTGTCGCAGACGACCAGCCGCCGGCCCGCCGCGTCAATCACCTGCTGCGGGCTGATCTGATTCAAGCGGCGGATTTCTGCTTGGCGCGTCATGGAACTGGCAAGACCTCGCTGACGGTTTATAATCGGGCGGCAGGAGCGATGCGGCCCATGCCCAAAATTATTATCCGCGATGATGATACCAGCTATTTTACCTCGCCGCAGCGCTTAGAGGCGATTTATGGGCGGCTCTGGGCGGCCGGTCTGCCAGTCTGCCTGGCGGTCATCCCCAATATCTATGCCGATACCCGCGTCTATTGGACGGCGGGCAATCCGCATGACCCAGCCATTCCACCGGCCCAGCGCGGCCAAGACCAGCATTTCTCGCTGCTGGGCAATGCCGAATTGTGCCAGTACCTCAACGAGAAAGCGGCGGCAGGCTTGGTTGAAATCTGCCTGCATGGCTATGCGCATATCTTCTACGAATTCACGACGCATGACCGCGGCCGCATTTGGGATATGCTCGATGCGGGCTTAGAAATTTTAGCCCGCGCTTTGCCCGCTGCGGCAATCAAAACTTTCATCGCGCCCTATGACCGCCTGTCGCCGGCCGCCTTCACCGCGCTCATCGAGCGCGGCTTTCACATAAGCACCAAATCGCTGAACTTAGCGCCGCTGCCACAGTTGCCACAGCTAAAAGGCTTTGGCGCGCGGGCTATGAGCGGGCGGCAAACGCTTTTTGTCTGCGATGACTATCTCTTTTCGCACAAGCGCCCGCCGGCTGATTCGCTGCGATTGGCGCGGGCGGCCCCCGCCACATACGACTTGACGATTCTGAGCAACCATTATTGGATGTTCTATCACCCCTGGCGGGCGCAGCCGAATCCGCCGGACCTCGCCGCTTGGAACGCGCTTTTAGACGACCTGCTGGGCGCGCCAGACTATGAAATAAGCAGTTTCTCCGCGTTTGCCAAAGATACCGACACTAAATAAATCTTAATTAAGCTGGTACAATGCTTCAGCTTATTTCATTTTTCCCTGCGCAAGCATTTGCTGGACTGGAAAGGGAGACCTATGGCGCATAAGAATTTAATCGGCGGCGAATGGCGCGGCAGCGAAGATGTCCTGGAAGTGCGCTTTCCCTACGATGACAGCTTGGTCGGCGCGGTGTCGATGGCCAGCGCCGCCGATATGGAAGATGCGGTGGCGGCGGCCAGCGAGGGCTTTGCGCTGACGCGGAACTTGCCCAGCTATCGCCGCTCGGAAATTTTGCAGAATATGGGCCGCCTACTGCGCGACCGTTTTGACGAAATTGTTGAGGCGATGATTTTGGAAGGCGGTAAAAATCGCAAAACGGCGGTCGGGGAGACGACGCGCGCTTTGCAGACGTTGAAAGTCGCCGGCGAAGAGGCGCGGCGCATCGGCGGCGAAGTCTTCAGCATCGACTGGACGGCGGCCGGCGAAAATCGCCGAGGCTTCACCCGCCGCCTGCCGATTGGGCCGGTGCTAGGCATCACGCCCTTTAATTACCCGGTCAATCTGGCTTGCCACAAGCTCGGGCCCGCCATCGCCGCGGGCAACCCCATCATCCTAAAACCAGCGGAGAAGACGCCGCTGTCGTCGGTCATTCTCGCCGAAATTGTGCTGGAAGCTGGCTATCCGCCGCCTGCTTTCAGTATGTTAAATGCCTGGGGCAGCGATACCGAGCGCATGGTTACTGACCCGCGCATCGCTATGATTAGCTTCACCGGCAGCACCGCTGTCGGCTGGATGCTGAAGAGCAAAGCGGGCCAAAAGAAAGTTACGCTGGAGCTGGGCGGCAATGCCGGTCTCATCGTGCATAGCGATGCCGATTTGCCAGCCGCGGCCGCGCAGGCTGCCGCTGGCGCTTTTGCCAACGCCGGGCAGAATTGCATCTCGGTGCAGCGCCTGTTGATTCAGCGCGCCGTCTTCGAGGAATTCACCGACCGCTTCATCGACGAGGTGAAGGCGCTCAAAGTCGGCGACCCGCGCGATCCCGAGGTCGATATCGGGCCAATGATTAGCCAGCGCGATGCCGAACGGGCTGAAAATTGGGTGCGAGAAGCACAGCGCGCCGGCGCTTCTGTTTTATATGGCGGTGAACGGGCTGGCACGCTCTTCCATCCGACTGTGATGACCGACACCGCCCCCGATATGCGCGTGAATTGCGAAGAGGTCTTCGCGCCAGTTGTAACGCTCAGCCCTTACGAGACCTGGGACGAAGCGGTCGCGATTATCAACGACAGTCCTTATGGCTTGCAGGCGGGCGTCTTCACTAACGATATGAAACGGATTACGGACGCTTGGCAGCGCATCGAAGTCGGCGGTTTGCATGTCAACAGCGTCTCGACCTTCCGCGTCGACCACATGCCCTACGGCGGCATCAAGGCTTCGGGTTATGGCCGCGAAGGCCTGCGCTACGCGATTGAAGATATGACCGACCTGCGGCTGATGGTTTTGAATCTGTCATAAGCCGCACGAGCAGAACACAAGCAAGTCCAAGTTAATTATGCAAAAAGTCAGGCACGATTTTCAACCCCACCCCCGGCCCCTCCCCAAAGCTTTGGGGTGGGGAGAAAAACCCCAAAACATATCGGGGCGCTTGCAGAGAAGTCCCTCCCATTGGGCAATGTGTACAGGCCCCCAGTTAGACTCCCCTGCCCGAAGCTTCGGGGCGCGTAGACACTGCCCGACGGGAGAGGCTGGGGGCGAGGTTGAGACGAAGGCAACAAGTTGCAAAATTTACTTTGCCCTAGCTCTGTGCCTCTGTGGCTATTTTTTCTGTCCGCCTAGTCGCAATATGAACTTGAGTTTGCTGAGATGAAAGAATCAGACATTCGCATAGGCTTTGTGCCAATCGCCCGACCGACATTTGACCTCGAGCTAGCCCGCGCCTTGACGGACCAGGCGCATAGTGCGCTGACAGCGGCCGGTTATACGGTTATCGGCGCGCCCGACCTCGTCATGGACGGCGAAGCCATCGAAGCCCGTATCGCTGAATTTGCCGCCGCCGACTTCGATATGCTGCTGGCTCTGCAAGCCTCTTTCGCCGATAGCACGATGGTCTTGCAGTTGGCGCGCGCGGTCGCAGCGCCGCTGCTGCTTTGGGCTTTGCCAGAGGCGCAGGTTGGCGGGCGGCTGCGCATCAATTCTTTCTGCGGCATCAACTTGGCCGGGCATGGCTTGCGGCGGGCCGGCATCCCTTATGAATATATCTATGCCGCGCCTGAAGACCAGGCCGCGCTGGAAAAACTGCGCCATTTCGCTATTGCCGCCGGCATCAAGCGGCGGCTGGCCGGCACGCGCATCGGCCGACTGGGCGAAAACCCAGCCGGCTTCGATACCTGCCTGGTCAATCAAGCGGCGCTGCGCGCGCAGCTGGGCGTTGAAGTGCGGCAGTTCGAGCTGCCGTCTTTTTTCGCCCGCGCCCGCGCTGTAGAGGCAGCGCCTGTCGCTGAGCTTGCCGCTGGCTTGCGCGAGCGGCTGGCGGGCTTCGACGACCTGGAGCCAGCCGCCACCAATGGCACCCTGGCCGCGTATGTCGCGCTCGAGCGGCTGGTCGATGAAGAGCGCTTGAGCGGCTTAGCCGCCCGCTGCTGGCCGGAATTTTTCACCGACCTCGGCTGTTCCGCTTGTGGCGCGCTGTCGCTCTTGAGTGACGCGCTGATACCGTGCAGCTGCGAAGCCGATGTCAATGGTACTATCACCCAGCTCATCTTGCAGTGGCTTAGCGGCGCGCCCGCTTTTGGCAGCGATGTGGTCGCTTTTGATAGCGAAGCCGACGCCGCCACGCTTTGGCATTGCGGCTTAGCACCGCTATCAATGGCCGACTCGGCTGTGCAACCTGAAGCGACTATCCACTCGAATCGGCAAAAACCCTTGCTGATGCAGTTTCCCTTGAAGCCGGGCCGCGTAACGCTAGCCCGCTTGAGCGAAGCGACCGGCGAATTGCGGCTGGTCATCGGCGGCGGGCAGATGTTAAAAGCGCCGGCCGCATTCACAGGAACCAGTGGTAGAATACGTTTCGATTCGGGCGCGGCCGCTGTTATGGATACGATTATGCGCGAAGGTTTAGAGCATCATTTGTCGCTGGTCTATGGCGATTATCAAGCCGCGCTAGAAGCTTTGGCGCGGGTCTTAGCTTTGCCTGTTTTGCGCCTGTAAAAGCGCGGGCGCAATTTGCGGGGCGGCAATAAGCCGCAGATTTTGTTCAATTCATCAGAAAGTCAGGAGAAATATGATGAAACGTTTCACCACTCTATTCATCCTTATCGCCTTGCTGCTGTCGCTAGGGGCGACGGCGCTGGCTCAGGATGCCGTCGAAATCAGCTTCATGTGCTACCAAGATGGCAGTGAATGCGATGTTTATGAAGACTTGCTCAATCGCTTTAGCGAAATGAATCCGAGCATCACCGTTTCAGTTGATGTCGTGCCATATACGACCGTGCGCGATCAGTTGCGCGTGCAGGTCGAAGCCGGGCAAGCGCCCGATATAGCCCGCATCACCGATTTCGCCGGCATGGCCGGTTTCTATCTCGACCTGCGCCCGCTGATGCAAGACCCGGCCCTGTTTGAAGATAACTTCAACGCAGCTATCGTCGGCGCTTTCCGCAGCGGCGCGGATGATAATGGGCTGTATGGCTTCGCCGACCAACTCAGCGTCACCGGCCCGTATGTCAATGCCACGCTCTTTGAGCAGGCTGGCGTCGAGCTGCCCAGTGACGCCATGGCCGAGCCGACCTGGGATGACTGGTTGGCTGCGCTGGATGAAGTCGCCAGCGCGACAGGCGTGCAATATGTGATGGCGATTGATAACAAAGGCCATCGCTTTGCTGGTCCCGCGATGAGCATGGGCGCGAACTTCTTTGACGAAGACGGCAATTTTGACTTGGAAGATGACGAAGGCTTCCGCGCTTTTGCTATGATCCTCAAAGACTTGATGGACGCGGGCAAGACGCCAGCCGAAACCTGGCTTGGCACCAGCCAATACAGCGGCGCGCAAGATTACTTCATCAATGTCGAGACTGTCATGTACTTCAGCGGCAGTTGGCAGATTGGCCGCTTCTCCAACGATATTGGCGATGCCTTTGATTGGGTGGCGGTGCCGAATCCTTATGGTCCAGGCGGCAGCACCGGCGTTGCCGGCGGCGCGGCTATCGTTGGTTATGCCCAGACCGAACACCCGCAAGAAGTCGCTATGGTGCTGGAATACCTCTTGCAGCCCGAGATCTATAACGAGTTTGTCGCGCGGGCTCTGTTCATCCCGGCGCACCAAGCCGCTATCGAAATGGGCGTCGACTTCCAGACCGATAGCCCAGCCGTTGCCGCGGCTCTGGTCAACTTCGCCAACGAAGTGCCAAAATTCCAAGACCAAGCCGTCGCGCTGAATCCGCATCCGCTGGCTTTTGCCTATTACGATGCCTCGAATACGCGCCTGGCGCAGTATTTCGCCGGCGAATTGACGCTGGACGAAGCCATGTCCCGCTTGCAAGAACAGCTTGACGAAGCCGCCGCCAATATGGCCAGCGGCTAAGCCAGAATACAAAAGCCTAGGGGCGACTCGCTGAAGTCGCCTCTAGCGCCAACCATAATGTACGAGACAGGAGAAAATGATGAAACGTTTCACCACCCTAGTCATCCTTAGCGCCTTGCTGCTTTCGCTGGGTGCGGCGGCGCTGGCGCAGGATGCCGTCGAAATCAACTTTATGTGCTATGAAAATGGCAATGAGTGTACGGTCTATGACGATTTGCTCAGCCGCTTCAGCGAAATGAATCCTGACATCACCGTTGCGGTTGATACGGTGCCATATACGACTGTGCGCGATCAGCTGCGTGTGCAAGTCGAGGCCGGACAAGCGCCCGATATGGCGCGCATCACCGACTTCGCCGGCATGGCTGGTTTCTATCTGGACCTGCGCCCGCTGATGCAAGACCCGTCATTGATGGACGACAATTTCCCGGCGGCGATATTAAGTTCCTTCCGCGCCGAAGGTGATATAAGCGGCTTGCACGGTTTCCCCGATGCCGCGACTGTGACCGCGCCCTTCGTCAATGCGACGCTCTTTGAGCAGGCTGGCGTCGAGCTGCCCAGCGCTATGATGGACGAGCCGACCTGGGACGACTGGTTGGCCGCGCTGGATGAAGTCGCGGCGGCCACTGGCCTGCAATACGCGATGGCAATCGACAACAAGGGCCACCGCTTTTCTGGTCCCGCGATGAGCATGGGCGCGAATTTCTTTGACGAAGATGGCAATTTTGACTTGGCGGACGATGAAGGCTTCCGCGCTTTTGCCATGATCCTCAAAGACCTGATGGACGCAGGCAAGACGCCGGCCGAAACCTGGCTTGGCACCAGCCAATACAGCGGCGCGCAAGATTATTTTGTCAATGTGGAAGCGGTGATGTACTTCAGCGGCAGTTGGCAGATTGGCCGCTTTTCCACCGAAATCGGCGACGCTTTTGATTGGATTGTCGTGCCGAATCCTTATGGGCCGGGCGGCAGCACTGGTGTCGCTGGTGGCGCGGCTATCGTTGGTTATGCCCAGACCGAGCATCCTGAAGCCGTTGCGATGGTCATGGAATATCTGATGCAGCCCGAGGTCTACGGCGAATTCTCGGCGCGCACACTCAATATCCCCGGGCATAATGCCGTAGCGGAAATGGGCGTGGACTTCGATACCGACGACCCCGCGGTTGCCGCCGCCCTTAATGGTTTTGCGTCGGAAGTGCCTAAGCTGCAAGACCAAGCCGTCGCGCTGAATCCGCATCCGCTAGCTTTTGCCTATTACGATGCGTCTAATACGCGCCTGGCGCAGTATTTCGCCGGCGAATTGACGCTAGACGAAGCCATGATGCGCTTGCAAGAACAGCTTGACGAAGCTGCCGCCAATATGGCTAGCGGCTAAGCCAAAATACAAAAGCCTAGGGGTGCCTCAGCGAGCCACCCCTAGCGCAAAATTGTTTGTATGAGACAGGAGAAAATGATGAAACGTTTCACCACCTTAGTCATCCTTAGCGCTTTATTGCTGGCGCTGGGAGCGGCGGCGCTGGCGCAGGACGCTGTCGAGATTAGCTTTATGTGCTATCAAGATGGCAATGAATGCGACGTCTATGCCGATTTGCTCAGCCATTTTAACGAAATGCACGCGGACATCAATGTGACCGTCGATATCGTGCCATATACGACTGTGCGCGATCAGCTGCGTGTGCAAGTCGAGGCCGGGCAAGCGCCGGATATGGCGCGCATCACCGACCTGGCCGGCATGGCCGGGACTTATCTCGATTTGCGCCCGCTGATGCAAGACCCGGCATTGATGGAAGACAATTTTCCCGCCGCCATACTCGAATCCTTGCGCGCCGAAGGTGATATGAGCGGCTTGCACGGCTTCCCCGACGCCGCGACTGTGACCGCGCCTTTTGTTAATGCGACGCTCTTTGAACAAGCTGGCGTCGAGCTGCCCAGCGATGCGATGGACGAGCCGACCTGGGACGACTGGCTGGCGGCTCTGAGTGAAGTTGCCGATGCTACGGGTCTGCAATACGCGATGGCAATCGATAACAAGGGCCACCGCTTTGCTGGTCCCGCGATGAGCATGGGCGCGAACTTCTTTGACGAAGACGGCAATTTTGACTTGGCGGACGATGAAGGTTTCCGAGCTTTTGCCATAATCCTCAAAGACCTGATGGATGCGGGCAAGACGCCGGCCGAAACCTGGCTTGGCACCAGCCAATACAGCGGCGCGCAGGATTACTTCGTCAATGTGGAAGCGGTGATGTACTTCAGCGGCAGTTGGCAGATTGGTCGTTTTTCCAATGAAATCGGTGACGCCTTTGATTGGATTGTCGTGCCGAATCCTTATGGGCCGGGCGGCAGCACCGGTGTCGCTGGTGGCGCGGCGGTCGTTGGTTATGCCCAAACGGAACACCCGCAAGAAGTGGCTATGGCGATGGAATATCTGGTGCAGCCCGAGGTCTATAGCGAATTCTCGGCGCGCACGCTGAACATCCCCGGCCACAAAGCCGTCGCCGAGATGGGCGTGGACTTCGATACCGAAAGCGCGGCGGTCGCAGCCGCCCTGAATGGCTTTGCCTCAGAGGTGCCTAAGCTGCAAGGGCAGGCGGTTACGCTGCCCTATCATCCGCTGGCTTTTGCCTATTTTGACGCCTCGAATACGCGCCTGGCGCAGTACTTCGCCGGCGAATTGACGCTTGACGAGGCCATGTCCCGCTTGCAAGAACAGCTTGACGAAGCTGCCGCCAATATGGCTAGCGGCTAGTTGCTATGCTTAAAGATAAGGCTGGGAAATTCTTCCCAGCCTTTCTCTGTGTCTCTGTGGCAAAATAATCATCTAATAGATAGGAAGTGCAAAATGCAAAACCGATTACTTTTTTTCATTCTGCCGCTGTATGTCTTTTTTTCGCTAAGTTTTCTGGCATTAGCGCAAGACTCTATTGAGCTGCGCTTTTTATGTTTTGAAGACAAGAACGAATGCACCGTCTATGCGGATTTGCTGGCGCAGTTCTCGGCGGAAAATCCAGCTATCACCGTCAGCCTGGAAGTTGAAGCGGAAGCGGACATGCAAGACCGCTTGCGGGCGGGGATTGAAGCCGGCGCGCCGCCTGATATCGCGCGCATCGCCGATTTTGACGCGCTCGCCGGTCATTACCTCGATTTGGGCGCCTGGCTGTCCGAGCCAGCGGCACTGGCAGCGGACTTCCGCGCCCCTTATTTCGCCGCGCTGCGGGGACATGATAACGAGGATGAGGGCTTATACGGCTATCCCGACGCGGCGGACATAGTTGCGCCTTTTGTCAATGTCAGCGCTTTTGAGACCGCCGGCGTCGAGCTGCCAGCGGCTGGAGCCACTTGGACGGACTGGCTGGCGGCGCTAAATCTGGTGGCGGAGCGGGCGGATATTGCCTACGCGCTGGCAGTGGACAATAAAGATCACCGCCTGGTGGGCCCAGCGATGAGCTTAGGCGCTTCATATTTTGATGCGCAGGGCAATTTTGATTTGAGCGAAGCCAATCTGTCTGGCTTGCGCGTCTTCTCCCAGCAGCTCAAAGACCTGATGGACGCCGGCAAAACGCCGACTGATACCCTGCTGGGAACGGGCAAATCGCAGGCCTATTTTGTCGCCGGCGAAACTGTCATGTACATCTGCGGCAATTGGAAAGCCGAGAGCGTGGCGGAAGAAGTCGGCGATAGCTTCGACTGGGCGATTGTGCCAAATCCCGCCTGCGCGGGCGGCGGCACGGGCGTCGCGCAGGCGACGGCTCTGGTCGCTTTTGCCGCTACAGAACAGCCAGCGGCGGTGGCGCAGGTTTTTTTGAGTATCTGCTGCAAGCGGAGGTCTACGCCGCATTTTCCGCCCGCACGCTGACTATCCCGGCGCATGAGGCGCTGGCGGCTGGCGGTATCGCTTATGAGAGTGATAACCCGATTGTCGTAGCCGCGCTGAATGCCTTTGCCCGTGAAGTGCCGGCCTTGCAAGACCAGGCAATCGCACTGGATTTGCATCCGTTGGTCTCAGCTTATTATAGCGCCTCGAATACTTATCTGCGGGCTTACTTTGCTGGCGAGCTGACGTTGGACGCGGCCTTGGCGCATTTGCAAGAACAGCTTGACGAAGCCGCCGCTGATATGGTGGGCGGCTAAATGAGTAAAAACGCGGGGGCGGCGCCAGCGTCGCTCCCGCCCGAATTAGAGTATAGGCAGCAATCGTTTGAATCAGCTCATTGATTTCATCGTCGGTCTGGTTGACAGTTTTTTCACGCGCCTGCAAAAATTCACCGGCATCACCGGCATGGCTTATGTCTTTGTCGCGCCGAATATGATTGTTTTTTCTGTTTTTGTCCTCTTCCCGATGGTTTTCAACTTTTTTTATACCTTCACCGGCAGCGACAAGCTCTTTCTGGATCAGCGCCCGTTTGTCGGCGCGGCGAATTTAGAGCGGCTTTTTGATTGCGATGACTTCCTGCGTCCAGCCACCTGCGACGAAGATTTATTTGCCGCCGCCGTGCTGAATACGGCCGGCTTTGTGCTGTCGCAGGTGGCGGTGATGATTGGCGTATCGCTGATGACGGCAGTGGTGCTGAATGGGCGCATCCGGGCGCGCGGTTTCTTCCGCAGCGTCTTCTTTTATCCAGTGCTGCTCTCGCCCATCGTCGTCGCCTTGATATGGCGCTGGCTGCTGCAAGAGAATGGTTTGTTTAATGCGGTCATCGTCAGCTTGGGCGGGGAAAAATTGCGCTTTTTGACCGACCGCAACTGGGCCCGCTTTTGGGTAGTAGTCGTCAGCGTTTGGTCGCTGATGGGCTTTTATACGCTGATTCTGCTGGCGGGTTTGCAAGCCATTCCGCTTGACCTCTACGAAGCGGCGGCGATTGATGGCGCGAGCAGTTGGCGCGCTTTCCGTTCGATTACCCTGCCGCTGCTGGCGCCGACGATGCTGGTGGTCATCGTTTTATCGACGATACGCGCAGTGCAGATATTTGATGTCGTCTTCGCTTTCACCGGCGGCGGGCCCGGCTCGGCGACTTTATACATCGTGCATTATATCTACAACAACGGTTTTGCTAGCCCCTTCCGCGAATATGGCTTGGCGGCGGCGACCTCGCTGGTTATGGCGGCCGTGCTGATTGTGCTGACGGTGATTCAAATCCGCGTGCAAGGCACGGGCTTGGAAGAAGACGACGCCGGCAAAAGGAAAGCAGCGCCGGCGCAGCTGCGGCGCGCGCTGGGCGAATTTTGGGCTGCGCTCAAAGAGCGGCTGCTGGAGCCATTGCTGGCGCAGTTGGCTCTGATGCTGGATGCCATTGGCGCTTTGCTGGGCTGGCTCGTTGGCAGCGCCCGCCGCCAATCTTTTTTCACTTATGCCTATCTCTTTCTCGGCGTCATCGTTATGTTTGGGCCGGTGCTGTGGCTGGTGATGTCTTCTTTTAAGAGCTCGGGCGATATCCAGCGCTTTCCGCCGCGCTTTCTGCCCTATCATCAAGAGCTGGTGGCGGTGGCCGGTTACGACGAGCCGCTGCCGCTGTATACCGTGCAGCTTGAAACGGGCGGCACGGCGCAGATGGCGCAGGTGCGCCGCGTCGGCCTGGAAGCGCAGATGATTGACCCGGCTGACCCCGAGGCCGGCATCACTAAGGTGAAATTGAACGACCGCGAACCTGTCGAGAGCGTCCGCTTCAGCTTCGATAATTATAGTCGCGGCATCGAGAGCTTTAACTTCTGGCGCTATTTGGCTAACAGCGTCATCGTCACTTTAGCTGCGACGATTCTGACGCTTTTTGTCAATAGCATGGCGGCTTTTGCTTTGAGCAAATATCGCTTTCGCGGGCGCGGTATCATTTTTATGCTCATCATCAGCACCTTGATGGTGCCGCTTTCGGTCATCTTGGTGCCGGCATTTTTGCTGATTACGGCGCTGGGCTGGAACAATCAACTTATCGGCATCATCATCCCGACCATCGGCACGCCGACTGGCGTTTTCCTGCTGCGGCAGTATATGCTGACGATCCCCGACGAACTGCTGGATTCGGCGCGCATCGATGGCGCGAGCGAATGGCGCATTTATTGGCAGGTCATTCTGCCGCTGGCGGCGCCTGCTCTAGCTGTGCTGGCGATTTTCTCGACGATTTGGCGCTGGAACGATTTTCTCTGGCCAAAAATCGTCATGACCAGCAACGAGATGTTCACCTTGCAGGTCGGCTTAGAGACCTTTCAAGGCGATTTGACGGTGCAGTGGGATTTGATTTTGGCGATGACAGTGCTGACGGCGCTGCCCATCACTTTTGTCTTTGGTTTCTTGCAGAAATATATCACGACCGGCATTGCGACTACGGGGCTGAAGTAAGCTGCCGCGCGCCTGCCAGGCCGGGCAGGATTTCTTCTTCGGCGGGCATAGTCTCTTCATCTTCTTTTAAGGCTAAGCGCGAATGGTCTTCAGTGGTTTCGCTCTCTTCCTGCGTTTCGACGCCACGCCGCAATGCCACCGTATCGCCGCTTTTTGTGATGATGTAATGCAGCGCGCCTCCCAGCAGCGCGATTCCAAGCGCCTGGTTTAGTAGACGAAGCAAGTACAAAGTCTCCGTGTCAGTAATGCCAAGTGAGGCGGCGATGCCTTCGAGCAAGCCGGCTGTCCAAGTGTTGACCTCATTGCCACTGCCGCTGGTCTGTATATGCGTGTTCAGCATAGCGGCGTAACCGGCCGCCAGCAGCAGCCAGAGCCAGCTTTTCTTGAACCGTCTGTGCAGCGCCAGCCACTGGAAAGACAGTGGCACAAAATATCCCAGAAAGTTACTGAGCAGGAGTATATTCATAAGATCTGGGATGGCATTATTCAATATTGGAGTTGGAATAGACCAAAGCAGGTGGCTAAGCAGGTGGCTAAGCAAGGCAGTGAGTAATGCGCCGAGCACAGCGAGCGGCGCCCACAGCCGCAAGCTGATGCCCAAAGCGCGCCGTAGCCACAAGAATTGCAAGCCGCTCAGAAACAGGATCTGCAGCGGCCAATACAGCCGATACAGCCAAAATGACGCGGAAGGGACTGACGGCAGCAGCGAAAAAATCAGGCTTGGTATGAATAAAGAGGCAATGCCGATAAGAAGCCAGCCGGTCACAAACCAGAGACGGCTGGCGCGCGGGCGATTCTTCGCTTTGCGTTTTTCTTTCATTGTCGGTCTCTCCACACTTATTAGCATTCCAGCAGTGAATGTGTCTATTGGGCTGAAGTGAGCTGTTTCGCGCCGGCGAGCTCAGGCTGACTGTTTTCGCTGGCGAGCGCGTCCTCGTCTGGTTCATGCAGCGCCAGCCGCGTATACTCGGCGTCGCTCTCTGCTTGCGTTTCGACGCCGCTGCGCAATGCCACCGTATCGCCGCTTTTTGTGATGATGTGATAGAGCGCTAAACCGGTCAGAGCGAATGGCACTAGCTCATCGAGCAGGTAAGTAACAAAGCTCAAAGCTCCCCAACCTGCGTTGGTGGATGGCCCGCTGATGCCTTCGAGCAATGCGCTTAAGAGACCGCGGTCATTCCAAAAGTGATGGCTGAACGGTATGAAAGCCAGCGCAGCCAAGAGCCAGAGCCAGCTTTTTTGGAAGCGCCGGCGTAGGGCCGGCCATTGGAAAATCAAAGGCGTGGAATGTGATATGAAAGCAAGCAGAGCCCAATACGACTCTATGAAAAGAAAGTTGTCCGCCTGGATGCTGGAAGTCATAATTGGTAGATTTGTGAGCAGCGAGGTAAATAACGCGCCAAGCACAGCGAGCGGCGCCCACAGCCGCAAGCTGATGCCCAAAGCGTGCCGTAGCCACAAGAATTGCAAGCCGCTCAGAAACAGGATGTGCAGCGGCCAATACAGCCAAAATAGCGCGAAAGGGCCTGACGGCAGCAGCGAAAAAATCAGGTTTGGTATGAATAAAGAGGCAATGCCGATAAGAAGCCAGCCGGTCACAAACCAGAGACGGCTGGCGCGCGGACGATTTTTCGCTTTGCGTTTTTCTTTGATATATTGCATCTGGCGCTCCTATACTGGATATTTCCATTATACACCTAATGCCCGCCTTTTTTCTCGCTTGTCAAAACGCAAGCGATTCGTAGGCTAGACAGGCGCGAGACGCTATTATTAGGCAGATAGCGGAGGCAGATTTTCGCCGCCGCGCGGGAAGCATACGAACAGGATATTGCGAAAAGAATGAATGGCAAAACTCCTAAAATTGTTGTCATCGGCGCTGGCAGCGCGATTTTTGGCTTAGGCGCGCTCTCCACCCTCATGCAGCACCCAGCAATGCGCGGCGCGCAGCTCGCGCTTTGCGATATTGATACCGACGGCTTGGCGGTCATCCACCAGTTGGCGCAAATGATGAACCAGGCCTGGGAGGCCGATATGACCATCAGCAGCAGCGCCGAGCGCCGCGAACTGCTGCCCGATGCTGATTTTGTGCTGGTCTCGATTCAAGTTGGCCAGCGCGAAGAGGTCTGGGAGCGCGATTGGCGCATCCCCCTAAAGCATGGCCTGCGCCAGCCTTATGCCGAAAATGGCGGGCCTGGCTCCTTCGCCCATACCGCCCGCAATCTGCCGCTAATTATGGCCATCGCCCGCGATATGGAAGAGCTTTGCCCCGATGCCTGGTATCTGAATCTAGTCAATCCGCTGATTCGCCTGACGACGGCCGTGCAGCGCTACAGCAAAATCAAAGTTGTCGGTCTCTGCCATCAATTGCTCTGGGCTTATGCCATGGTAGCGGCGGTCTTAGCCGAGCGCTGGGGCATCGCTGTGCCGCCCGGTTTCCATGTGCATACCGATGCGGATAATATGCCGGCTTTTTTGTCGGTGGCAAAAGAGGCGGTCAAGCACCTCGAGATTAAAGCGTCTGGCATCAATCATTTTTCTTGGGCGCATGAGATTCGGGACAAGCACACGGGCGAAGACCTTTATCCCGAATTGCGCGAGCGCTGGCTGCATCACTTGCGCCGCGATTTTGAACCGCTCTCGCGGGCGGTCTTCGCTATCTATGGCTTGATGCCCACCGCCGGCGACAGCCACCTCTGCGAATATCTCAGCTGGGTCAGCGACCCGGTCACGCAGCCCTGGCGCAAGTATGACTTGAAGCTGCAAAGCTGGGCCGGCAACCGCCGCCGCCGCGCCTATCGCAATAAGCTGGCGCGGGATATTGTCGCCGGCCGCGTCGATGTCAATACCCTGCGCGATCTGTCGCGGCATGGCATGCTGGACGAAGGCATCCCTGAAATGGTCGAGGCGGTCTTTTATGACAAAGCGATAGCCCACCCACAGCTCAATATCCCCAATCGCGGTTATATCCCGAACCTGCCCGAGAGCGCAATTGTCGAAGTGCCTGGCAAGATTAGCGGCGCTGGTTTTGCGGGCGAGCGCCTGCCGCCGCTGCCGGCGCCCATCGCCGAGCTTTGCCGCCGCGAGCTGGCTTTGAGTGATTTGTATGTGGCAGCCGCTATACACGGTGACCGTGAGCTGGCTTTGCAGGCGCTTCTGCTCGACCCGATGGTGACGGATATTGACAGAGGCCGCGCTATCCTGGATGATCTTTTGCTAGAATTTGCCGAGTATCTGCCGCAGTTCGCTTGATTTGGCGCTATATGAGGTAAGTCCAAGTTAATTATGCACAATTTGGCCCCTCCCGTAGGGCAGTGTCTACGCGCCTCAAAGCTTTGGGAGGGGAGAAAACCCCCGAAAAATATGGGTGTGCTTGCAGGAAAGCCTCTCCCGTCGGGCAGTGTTTATGCGATCGGCGGCCAGTGTCTAGCGACCAGTTTTTATCGCTTAGACTCCCCTCCCCGAAGCTTCGGGGAGGGGCCGGGGGTGGGGTTGAAACAAATGCAAAAACTTGCACAATTTAATTTGTCCTACTTCTGTGGCAATTTTCTGTTTCTCTAATCGCAATATAAACTTGGACTTACTGAGACGCAGAAGAAAATGTCTTTGAACTATCAGATTACCGAGCGGAAATTTGACCGGGCAAGCAGGCGGCAGGCAGCCAGTCTCTACCCAATTTGCCGCTTTTTGACTCTAAAAGAAACGCGCTGCAAGGGGTATTCTCTTAAAGATTGACCGATTGAGATGAAGAAAATAAAAAGCCCTTTGCGCTACCTAGGCGGCAGCCCCGCGCTATCAAACAGATTTTGCCTCACATCCCCGCCACCATCGAAGAATACCGCGAACCGTTTATCGGCGGCTCGGGCCTATTCTGCCAGGGGTAGAAATCTGCTATGGTGATTATGCGCCGCTGCCCGCATCAATGGCTGATTACTTATGACGATTCGCCCAAAATCCGCGATTTGTTCAGTTTTGCCCATATCAGCGAATGGTCGCTGCAATATGGCATGAACAATTATAAGCAAGGCAAAGCCGACAAGGGCAAAGAGCTATTCATAAAAAATTATTGACAGGCTGTTTTCCGAGCTAGAAAGGCAAACCATGAAAAAAGTATTCGTCGTCTATGCCAGCGACAATGTTGGCACCGCTGTGCTTGAGCCGATACAAGTCGGCGACCAGGTCGGCTGCAATGGCGAGCGCAGCGACCTCGAAGTTAGGGCCCTGGACAATATCGCCTACGGGCATAAAATCGCCCTGCTGGACATCGCCCCAGGCGGCACCGTGCTCAAATACGGCTTGAGCATCGGCTCGGCCAGCCGCCCTATCAAAGCGGGTGAGCATGTGCATACCCATAATGTCGAGAGCAATCGCGGGCGCGGCGACCTCGCCGAAAGCGGCGCGGTGTCGGCTGAGTGAGCAAAAAGGAGCAAGTAATGTCAAGTTTTATGGGCTACCAGCGTCCGAATGGCGCTGTCGGGATTCGCAATCACCTTTTGATTCTCTCTGGCACAGTCTATGCGAATGGCGTCGTCGAACGGGTGGCGAACACCATTCATGGCGCTGTGCCGATTATCCATGCCAATGGCCGCTGTCAGGTTGCGCCAGACCTGCGCGTTACGCGGCGCTTCCTCGCTGGCACAGCGATGAATCCGAATGTCGGCGCGGTGGTCATCATCGACCATTTCAAAGAAGAAGGCATGACCGCCGAAGACCTGGCTGATGACATCGCGCCCACCGGCAAGTTGATCGCCACGGTCAATATCCGCGGCGATGGCGGTTTTATCAGCGCTGTCGAAAAAGCGACTCGCTATGCGCAAGATTTCGCGCGCCAAATCAGCTTGTATCAACGCGCGCCAGCGCCGCTGAGCGAGATTCTTTTTGGCACCGAATGCGGCACTTCCGATACCACTTCTGGTTTAGCCAGCAACCCGGCCAATGGCATCGCCGGCGAGATTCTCATCGCCCAAGGCGGGCGCATGCTGATGGCTGAATGCACCGAATGGATGGGCTGCGAAAATTGGCTGACAGCGAAAGCGGCTAGTCCGGCTGTCGCCCAAGCCATCTTGGACGGCGTGCAGCACATGGAGCGGCGCGCCCTAGCCAGCGGCGAAGACATCCGCGGCTCTCAGCCCACTGGCGACAATATGGCCGGCGGCTTGACCACAATCGAAGAGAAATCTATGGGCGCGGTCAAAAAAATCGGCGATAGCCCCATCGTTGAATACTTGGAAATCGCCGAGGCGCCCAGCAAAACGACGCCCGGCAATTATGTGATGTATGGCCCAGGCATGGGCGCGGAGAGCATCAGCAGCATGGCGGCGGCCGGCTGCCAAGTCTTGACCTTCTGCACCGGCGGCGGCCACACTTCTAACCATCCGATAATGCCGACCATCAAAGTGACGGGCAACCGCCAGTCTTACGATTTGATGCGCGACACGGTCGATGTCGATGTCAGCGGCGTCTTCTACGACGAAATCACGCTGGCGGAAGCCGCGCAGATTGTCTATGGCGAGGTCGAGCGCGTCTGCAATGGCTATCTGACCAAGTCTGAGGCTCTGCGCGATAATAACAGCTTCGCCATTCACCGCGTCGGCCCGAGCATTTAGGGGCGCTGGTGCGACTGCAAATTCCCTACGGCAAGCGCTACTTGACTGCCGAGCTGCCGGCTGGCTGCGCGGTTGAATATGTCAGGCCAAAGGCGCAGCCAGCGGCCAAAGACCCAGTGGCGCTAGCGCGGGCCGCCGTCTATCAGCCGCTGGGCGCGGTCAAGCCGCCGCGGGCCGGGCAGACCGTCGCCATCGCCATCAACGACAAGACGCGCCCGGTGCCACATGAAGATTTGCTGCCGCCAGTGCTGGCGGGCCTGCGCCAGGCTGGCGTCCGCGACGAAGATGTGCTTTTCATCATCGCCACTGGCACCCATCCGCTGGTGCGCCCAGCTGAATACAGCGCCATCTTGCCCAGCGCAATGCTCGAGACCTACCGCGTTATCTGCCATGATGCGGGGGACACGGCGAATCTGGTCTATCTGGGCGAGACGGCCCGCGGCACGCAGGTGCATATTAACTGCGCCTATATGGCGGCCGATTACCGCATTGTCATCGGCAATATCGAGCCGCATCAGTTCCAGGGCTATTCTGGCGGGGTCAAGAGCGCGGCGATTGGTTTGGCCGGTCTGCCGACAATCAATCACAATCATGCGATGATGCGCGACCCGGCGGCAAAATTGGGCGCTTATGCGACGAACCCGGCGCGGCAGGATGTCGAAGAAATTGGCCGCATGATTCGTATTGATTTCACTGTCAACGCCGTATTGAACCGCGACAAGCAAATCATACAAGTGTTTGCCGGCGCGCCTGAGGCGGTGATGGCAGCGGGCATCCCGCTTGTGCAGGAATTATATGCGGTGCCGGTGGCGGCGCCTTTCGATTTGATGGTTGCCGCGCCGGGCGGCTATCCCAAAGATATTAACCTCTATCAAGCGCAGAAGGGCTTGGCGCAAGCCGCCGCCGTAACCCGTAGCGGTGGCCGCCTCATCCTCTGCGCTGCCTGCCCCGAAGGCAGCGGCAATCTGGAGTATGAGCGCTGGATGTTGCGGCCAGAGATTCGCAGCCATGCCGATGTTTTCGAGCAGTTTGCCCGCGACGGTTTTCGGGTGGGGCGGCATAAGGCTTTTCAGGTTTCGCAGGCGGCTGCCCGTGTTCATACCACGCTCATTTCTGAGATGGACGCGGATTTGACGCGGGCTTTGCTCTTGCAGCCTGAAACAGATTTGCAGCGGGCGCTTGACTGCGCGCTGCGAGCATTGCCGCCCGCCCCGCGTATCGGCATTATGCCGGCCGCGAATGCCACCATGCCGCGCTTGGCGTTGGGAAGTGTCTAATAATGGCTGGAATTAACTTGATGATTGCAGAAATCCAGCAATTGACTGACCAATATCATAAATGGCTAAAGCGGAAGACAGCCTTGCGAGAACTTGGAGATTGGGTGGAGATTACAAGTCCGTATTTGGATCGGCACAATGATTACATTCAAATTTATGCCAAGCGCGTCAATGGCGGCTTTATTCTGACCGACGATGGTTACACGATTGACGATTTAGAATTAAGCGGCTGCAACTTGAAAACCCCGAAACGGCGCAATTTACTCAACCTAACTTTGAATGGTTTTGGTCTGCGCTTGCAGGACAGCGCGCTGCAAGTCCACGCGACGCAGCATAATTTTGCGCTGAAGAAGCACAACCTTTTGCAAGCTATGCTCGCAGTTAATGATCTCTTCTATCTAAGCTCTTCATCAATAAGCAGTTTGTTTTATGAAGATGTGCTGGCTTGGCTCGAGCGCTCTAACATTCGCTATATTAGCAATGTCAAGTTTTCGGGCAAAAGCGGCTACGACTATCGCTACCATTTTGTTATACCCAAGTCCAATACCCAGCCCGAGCGCGTCTTGTTGAGTATCAACAATCCCAATCGTGAGCGCACGCACAGTGCGGTTTTTGCTTGGCAAGATACGCTCGCTACCCGTCCGCAAAATGCCCGCGCTTACGCGATTTTGAATGATACGAAGCAGACAGTCCCCGAGCCAGTTCTAACCGCGCTCAGCAATTACGGTATGCGGCCAGTCCCATGGTCCGCTCGAGCAGAAGTGCAAGCAGAACTGGCCGCTTGATTCGGCTTATACGCATCGTTGCCTAGAAAGCTAAGCCTAAGCGCAATGACAGACCGCGCCCAGCCATCCGCTCGCCTCGCCGCGCGCATTGTTCTTGTCTGTTCCCTATCTCTCTTCATCATCTTTGGCATCCGCCTGTCCTTTTCTGTTTTCTTCGCTGAGTTTGTCCTGGTCGAAGGGTGGAGCAGCGAAGCCGCCGCCGCCATCTTCAGCCTCAATATGCTGGCTTTTGCGCTTACCGCGCCGCTGGCTGGCTATGCCCTCGACCGGTATGGGCCACGACCCGTCTTCGGCTTTGGCGTCATATTGATGGCGCTTGGTTTGTGGCTGAGCGGCCAAGCGCAGTCGCTAGAAGATTTGCTGCTGGCTTATGGCATCATCGAAGGCTGTGGCTTGGGCATCACGGGTTTGGGCCCAATAGCGTCGGTCGTAGCGGGCTGGACGCCGCCGGCCCGGCGCGGCCGTGCGCTGGGCATCGCCTTTGCTGGCACAGGTTTAGGTTCGCTGGTCTTTGTGCCACTGGCGAATCTGCTGATTACCCAGTTCGGCTGGCGGGATGCCTATGCTGCTCTGTCGCTGCTTTGCCTCTGTCTGCTCCTGCCGTTGATGGTCTTTGGCTTAAAAAAGCCGCCGCCTGTGCCTAATCCGCGCCGCACGGGGCAAAGATTGCGGCAGCGCGTCGCCTGGCGCGTTTTGCTGCGCCAGCCAGTCTTTTGGGCGCTGATGCTCGTCGGGCTGACAGCTTTGGCGCCAGTGCGCAGCTTGACCGTGCATCAAATTGCCTATTTGCAGTCGGTCGGCATCGAGCGGACGGCGGCGGCGAATGTAGTAGGCTTAGCCGGCTTATTGACCTGCGGCAGCTTCATTGCTTTGGGCTGGGTCTCTGACCGGCTGGGGCGGGCGGTCGCTTTTACGCTGGGCGCTCTTGGCTTGCTGGTTGCAGTGAGCATGCTATTCTTATTGCAAGCCAACGAGACGCCCGTGCTTTTGCTGCTCTATGCGCTGTTTTATGCTTTGGGCGAAGGCACACGCAGCAGCCAGTCCACCGCCCTCGCCAGTGATGTTTTCCAACGGCAAGGTTTAGGCTTGATTAACGGTTTGATGGGCGGGACCTTTGGCTTAGGCGCGGCTTTTGGACCCTGGCTGGTGGGCCGCCTGCGCGACCAAAGCGGCGCTTATGACGGCGGGCTGCTGGTCATTGTCGCTATGACGCTGGTTTCTGTCGCCGCCTTTATATTTGTCGCTCGCCACCGAGATTAAATATGACGATAGGCAGGCAGGGTCAAAAATTCAACGAAGTCGTCATCTCGTATCATTTCGTCGAAGAGCTGCATCGCCAGCTGAAAATGACCGTTGGCAAAGCGGTCGGCGCCAACCTCAGCCCGGATGGTATCCATCTCTTCTTCTAAAAGCTGGCTGTATAAAGCTAGCGTCAGTGGGCGGCCATCGGCGAGCGTGGCTTTGTGATGCAGCCATTGCCAGACCTGCGCCAGGCTAATCTCGGCGGTGGCGGCGTCTTCCATCAAATGATAGAGCGGCACACAGCCGTTGCCGCCGAGCCAGGCTTCTAGGTATTGAATGCCGACTTTGAGATTGAGACGGACGCCGGCTTCGCTAATGTCGCCGGCGCTGGGCGCGAGCAAATCCGTCGCTGATACATTCATATCAGGGCGCTGCCGCTCGATTTGGTTGGCGTTCGGCATGTGGGCATCGAAGACTTCTGTCGCAATTTGCACCAAGCCGGGATGCGCGACCCAAGTGCCGTCATGCCCTTCTTGCGCCTCACGCAGTTTATCAGCCCGCACTTTTTCTAGCGCGGCTTGGTTGCGCTCGGGGTCATTGCGGATGGGGATTTGCGCCGCCATGCCGCCCATCGCGTGGGCGCCGCGCCGATGACAGACCTTGATGACATGCAGCGTATAATTGCGCATAAAAGGCACGGTCATTGTTACTTGCGCCCGGTCAGGCAGCAGATAATCGCCGTGCTGGCGCAATTTTTTGATATAACTGAAGATATAATCCCAGCGCCCGCAATTCAGCCCGGCCGAATGCTGCCGCAGCTCGTAGAGAATCTCTTCCGCCTCGAAGACGGCTAAGATTGTCTCAATCAGCACAGTCGCTTTGATGCTGCCTTGCGGGATGCCGAGCGCGTCTTGCGCATAGACAAAGACATCGTTCCACAGGCGGGCTTCCAAGTGGCTTTCCAGCTTGGGCAAGTAAAAATAGGGTCCGCTGCCATTTTCGAGGGCGGTGCGGGCGTTGTGGAAGAAATACAGCCCAAAATCAAAGAGGCCGCCGGGTATCGGCTGGTCATCGACCAGAAAACAGGCTTCATCGAGATGCCAGCCGCGGGGCCGCACCATCAGCGTCGCTGTTTGTTCATTGAGTTGATAGAAGCGGCCATCGGGATTGCTGAAGGTGATGCTGCGGTTCACAGCATCGCGCAAGTTGACCTGTCCCGACAGCATATTGTGCCAAGTGGGCGCGTTGGCGTCTTCGCAATCGGCCATGAAGACTTTTGCGCCGCTGTTGAGCGCGTTGATGACCATTTTGCGGTCGGTGGGGCCGGTGATTTCGACGCGGCGGTCTTGCAGGTCGGGCGGAACTGGCGCGACGCGCCAGCTTGGGTCCTGGCGGATGGCGGCGGTTTCTGGCAGGAAATCGGGCAGTTCTCCGCTATCGATGGCAGCTTGGCGGGCGGCGCGTGCTTGCAAGAGTTCGTCGCGGCGGCCGCGGAAACGGCGCGCTAAATCGGCCAGGAAGTCGATAGCGGCCGGTGTCAGGATAGATTCGTATGCGGGCTGGATTGCGCCGCGAATCTCGACGGCGACGCTGAGTTTACTCGCTGCCATAGGACTTGTCCCTTGCTCATTGAAGCTATGTGTATGCGCGCAACTATAGAGCAAAAGGCAGCTGGCGAGTAGGGTTGTTTTGGCTCAAGCGAGCAGGTGGGGGAAGGCGGCTAATTCCGTCTCGGTTTGCGGCAAGCTAGCACGGGCCAGTTTTGCGAGATATTCTTCGATGTTATATGGCGGATTTTTGAGTCGCACGCGGACTTTCCTCACGACAGCGCAAAAACTGCCCGGGGAAAGATGGAGCAGTTCTACCAGAAAATCGTCGGGATGTTGCGCTTTAAGTCCATACGACAGCAAAATATCCGCTGGGAAGTCTCTTAGATTTTGCGTGACAATGACATTGCAGTTGCCAGCGATCGCTGCCGCCAAAACATGGCGGTCATTTGGGTCGGGCAAGTTCAAATCAGCAACGAGGTTTTCGTATCCTGTGACTAAGGCATCGCGCGCTTCTGTGTCCATTTGAAGGCGTCTGCGTTCCAGCCTTTGCGCATTAAAATGTGGCTGGAACTTAAGCACGGCGGCAATCCATTCGCGGTGGATATCAACCGTCCACTTCGCCAAAAATAAATTGTCTACCGTGAGCTGAACAAATATATCGGCTAGGGTAATTGAAGCTAGTATGTTGGCATCGAGCAACGCTATGTGCTGATGAGCATCGGTCATAAGTCATACAAGCCCATCTCTTGCGCTTCTGCCACCATTTGGTCAAGAATCGCCTCGCGTTTCCTTTTAGTCCGCTCGTGGTACTCTATCAAATCCGCCAGGGGAATGCGGCGGCGCTCGCCCACCATACGATAAGGAATCAAACCCTCGTCGAGCAGCTTAATGAGGTAGGGCTGGGAGACATTGAGCAATCTAGCGGCGGAGGCGGTTGTCTGCTCGGCGATGCGAGGGAAAAGCGAGATGCCTTGGTCGCGGGCCATGAGCTTGAGCATATCGCTCAAGATGGCGACTATCGCTGGCGGCAATTCGATGGCTTCTTCCCCTTGCGAATCGTGGATGAAATAGCGGGGCGGCTCGGCACCATTGGCGCTGGGGGTCAATTTTTCCGCTGCCTGACGCACGGTCTCGATTTCTTCTGCTGTCGGCGGGGGATAATTGCGGGTCACCATTGCAATGCTCCTTTCCTAACAGTACAAAAATACTTGATAAAGAGGGCAAAGGCAATAAGTAAATATGTACGGCTCAGCTATTCCAGGCGCAGGACACTATCTGCCAGCACGTCTTCAAAGACCCGCATAAAGAGATCCACATGCTCCCGGCGGAAAATGATGGGCGGCTTGAGCTTAAGCACATTATGCAGCGGGCCTTCGGTGCTGAGCAGGAAGCCGCGCTGTTTCATGCGCTCGACGATGTAGCGCGCCTCCCAATCCGCTGGCTCGAGGCTGAGGCGGTCGCGCACCAGCTCGATGCCCAAGAAAAGCCCCGCGCCCCGCGCCTGCCCGATAATGGGGTAAGCTTCCCCCAGCGTTTGCAAGCGCTCCAGCCAGTAAGCGCCGGTGTCGCGGGCGTTCTGCTGCAAACCGTCATCGGCGATAATCTTCAGCACTTGCAAGCCGATGGCGCAAGAGACAGGATTGCCGCCGAAAGTATTGAAGTATTCCATGCCATTGGCGAAAGCCGCCGCGATGGCTGGCGTCGTCACCACCGCGCCAAAAGGGTGTCCATTGGCGATGGGTTTGCCCATAGTAACAATATCAGGCAGACAGCCGCTCAGCTCAAAAGCCCAAAAATGGCTGCCGACGCGCCCGAAACCTGTCTGCACTTCGTCCGCCACGCATAGACCGCCGGCGGCTCGCACCATTGCGTAGGCGCGCTTGAGGTACTCGGCCGGCAGCGACAGCTGCCCGCCACAGCTCAAGATGCCCTCGCTGAAGAAAGCGGCGACTTTTTTGCCCCGCGCCTGCACTGCGGCGATTTTCTCAGCCACCGAGCGGGCGTAAAATGCGCCAGCCTGAGCGTCGAAGCCGCGGACGGGCCCACGAAAGCCATCGGGCAGAGCCGCGATTTCGACATGGGCTGGTTTGCCCGCGCCGCCGCGGCCATTGAACTTGTAGGGGCTGATGTCGATGAGGGCGCTGGTATGGCCATGATAGGCATGGTCAATGACGATGACATTATCAGCGCCCGTATAAGCCCGCGCCAGCCGCAGAGCCAATTCATTCGCCTCGCTGCCGCTGTTGACAAAAAAGCAAACCGACAACGGCGCCGGCAAGGTTGCGCTCAAGGCCTCGGCGTATTCGACGATGGTATCGTGCAGGTAGCGTGTATTGGTATTGAGAAGGGCCATTTGCGCTTGCGCCGCTCGCAAGACGCGCGGATGGTTATGCCCGACATGCGGCACATTGTTGACGCAATCGAGATAAGCCTGCCCGTTTTCATCGTAGAGGTGATGCAGATAGCCGCGCTCGATTTTTAGCGGCTCTTGATAGGACAGGCTCATAGCGGGATTGAGCGCCGCCCGCCGCCGCGTCAGCAGCTTGGAACGCGGCGTCTTTTTAGGCGCTTCGAGGGCGAAAGGCAAGCGCAAAATGTGATTAGGGTTGGGCGAAAGCGCCGTCCAGACTTCGCGCTGGGCCGGGTCGCAGACGCCGGGGAAATTATCGTCTTCGCCCAACATATCCGTCACGATTTGAAAATGCAGATGCGGCGTCCAGTTGCCGTTATCTGGATAGTCGCCGATATGCGCCAGCAAATCGCCGGCCGCGACCGCTTGCCCCACTTGCCAGCGTTCCAGGCTCGCCGGCGCAAGATGCCCGTAGAGCGTGAAGAAATGCAAATCAGGCTTTGGACTGTGCTTGAGGATGAGCAGGGGCCCATAATCTTGTTTGCGCGGGTGCTGCGCCAGGCTGTGCACGACGCCAGCCAAAGGCGCGTAGATTGGCTGGCCAGCCGGCGCGAAGAGGTCGACGCCCAGATGCACCGCGCGCCGCTGGTGATGGTCGATGGCGAACATATCCGTCAGGTAAATTGGCCGCGCCTCATTGTAATAGCCAATGCCAATCTTGCCGCCAAGCGCGCGGCGCAGCGGTTCGCTATATGTCGCTGGATCGGCTAAATCAGTTACCTGCGCCAAAAGCGGGCTGCTGATGCCAAAGTCGAGCCGCTGGCTATTTTCTGCTGTCAAGGGGAAACCTAAGATAGGCGCGGCGGCTTGCGCAGCCAGCCAATCTAACAGGTCAGCGCTTTGCGGGCAGGCGGGCAAGCCGCAAGCGGCGCGGAAATGGTAATGCGCATAATTTGGCGACAGCGCGCGCAGCTTCGCTAGCAAAGCCCAGGCGCCTGCTTCACTGATGCTCAGATGCCGATTGTCTGGCTCTTGCCCTTGCTGATACCAAGAAATGCAGACGCTGAGGCAGAGGCGGGCGGCGATGAGCGGGAAGAGCAGGCGAATTTCTGCCTCAGTGAGCGGGAATGCCACATGAAAAGCGGCGATGACCGGCCGCGCTTTCTCTAAGGGGCGCGGCGCAGCCAGCATAATATAAGCCAGCGCGACCGCCAGGTCAGCCACCGTAGGCCCATAGACCATATCGCCGAGGTCAATCAGGCCGGCGACGCGCGGCGGCGCCGCGCCCTGCGCCTGGACGAGGATATTTGTATCGTTGGCATCGTTATAGGTGAAGCTGTGGCGCAGCGTCGGCAGGGCGGGTCGGACCTCGGCTTCATAGAGACGCAAAAAATAATCCGGCAGCGCTTTTTTCGCCGGCGGCAGGTCGCGGCTATAGCGCGCCACCGCCGTGAGATTGCCGATATGCCAGCGATAATGCGAGCGCTTTTCATGGTGGCGAAAATTTTGCATAGCGGCGCTGAGTCGGCCAAGCTGCCGCCCGATGTCGGTCAGCAGTTCTTCTGAATGCGGGCGAAAATCGCAGAGCGGCTGGCCGGGGATATAGCGCAGCAGGCGGGCGCGGTACGACTCGCCAGTGGCGGTGGCGATATAGACGCTGGACTGGCCTGGTAGTGATGGGACGAAGCGCGGAAAAAGCCCCAGCGGGACTAAGTGCTGCAAGGTCTTGTTTTGCAAGTCCAGCACCTGGTCGGAGACGCTGCTGTGGGCGATTTTGAAGACAAATTCTTCGCCCGCGCTAGATTGCAGGTAGAAGTTGCGGTCCAGCTCGGAAGGCAGTTCTTTGATGGCAGCGGCTTCGATGCCGTAATGCGCGGCTAAGCTGTGCTGTGCCTGGTCGGCCGTGAAGGGCGGGCGGATATTCTCTTCCATAGACAAAGAAGATGAAGCAGACATGGGCATAATTTCTTCTACTGGTTGAGAGATGCAGCGGGCGGGCGGGCAATCGCCCCGCCCGCTCACAAAGTCAGTTTTTGCGTCGGTTTGTCGATGCCGGCGCGCTGGAAGAGCCAGTCGATTTCGGCTTGGGTGCCGGCGTCGATGGGATTAAAAGGCGGGCGCGGCGTCGGGTTAGCGATAGCGCCGCGCCGGTGCAGGATTTCTTTTCGTATAGTCAAGTTAATTTGCGGTTGATTCTCATAGCGAATGAGCGGCAGGTATGTATCGAAAATGGACTCGGCTGTGTCGCGCTCGCCCGCTTGGAAAGCATCGTAGACGGCGATGAGAATCTCGGTGAAGGCGAAACCAGTCATCGTGCCAGAAGCGCCGCGCCGCAATTCTTCCAAGAGGAACATGCCGCCCAAACCACCAAAAATCTCAAATTTGTCGGTGCGTTGGCGGATAGCCGCAATCTTTTGCATGAGCGGCGGGTCTTCCAGCTTGAGATAGCGCGCGTTGGGGATGCTCTCGGCGATTTTCGCCAAGACGGTCGGCGACATTATCACATCGTTCACCGGCGGAAAATCCTGCACGACGATGGGCCCGCTGATGGTCTCGGCGATTTTGTGGTAGAGGGCGAGGATGGCGCGGTCGGATTTGTCGGGCATTGGCGGCGGCGCAATCATCACACCATCGGCGCCGGCCGCGAAAGCCGCCGCGCTCAACTCAATGCAAGTTTCTAGTGCGCTGTGGCTGGTGCCGACGACGATCGGTATCGCGCCATCGACTGTGGCGATGACTGTATCCATGACCGCTTTGCGCTCGACCACGCTGAGTTTGGCCGCTTCGCCCATAACGCCTAAGATAGTCAAGCCGTGCGCGCCCAATTCCATCTGAAAGCGCACCAGCCGCCGCAGGCTGTCATAATCGACGGCGTAATCCGCTGTGAAAGGCGTGGCTAGGATATTAAATATGCCGCTGATTCTGCTCATATAACCGTCTCCTTTTAAATCATAAATCCCGCGCGGGGCGGACGAACTGCCCATCGCCGGGCGCGCCCACGATCGCGCCATCGACAAAAATGGTCTTGCCATTGACCAGCGTGCGCTGCACTGCGCCTTGGAAGGTCATGCCAGCGTAGAGCTTATCGCAATCGCGGGCTTGGCTGAAGAGCCGCTCGGGGCTAATCGTCGTCTGCGCCTCAGGGTCATATAGCACCAAATCGGCCGCCGCGCCGATGCCGATATGCCCGCGCTCGGGATAGATGCCAAAGCGCTTGGCGCCGTTGGTGGCGACAAAATTGACCGCCTGGTTGATGCTGATGCGGCCACCGAGAGCCTCGTGCATCACGCCTAGCAATAGCTCTTCGACGCCGGGCGCGCCGGGCGGCGTCGCCCAAATATCTTCGCGGGCTTGTTCTTTTTCCGCCACCGTGAAAGGCGAGTGGTCGGTGGTGATGGCCAGCAATGTGCCATCGAGCAAGCCATCCCAGAGCGCGGCTTGGTCGGCGGCCGTGCGCAGCGGCGGATTGATTTTCGCGTAAGGCCCGACCCGTTCGAGGTCGGCTTCGGTGAAAAATAGATAATGCGGGCAGGTCTCCGCGCTGGCGGTGGAACCAGTGGCTTTGAAGCGGTGGAAGACAGCCAGTGCCTCAGCGCAGCTTAGATGGGCGATGTGCAGCTTAGCGCCGATGCTCTCGTTGAGCGTCAGCAGGGTGGCGATGGCGAGCGCTTCGACATGGGGCGGGCGCGATTCGCCATGGGCTGGCACATCATTGCGCCCGGCGGCGATTAATTGCGCCGTATGCCATTCTAGCAGCGCGTTATTTTCCGCATGCACCGCGCAGACCAGATCCGTCTCGGCGACGAGGCGCAGCGCTTGATACAGCTCGGGCGCTTCTGGCAGGCACAGCCCTTCAAATTCGTCGTCCCGGCCTTTGGGCGCAGCGGTCATAAAAATCTTGAAGCCGATAGCGCCTGCTTCTACCATAGCGGCGATTTCGCCGCGGTCAAGTAGGCCGGGCGCGCCATACAAGCCAAAATTGACATAAGAATCGCGCTGCCCCAGTGCCTTGCGCTGGCGGAAGATTTCGCCAGTCGCGCAGCAGGGTTTGGAGATGGGCATCTCAAAAATGGTGGTAACGCCGCCGGCCGCGGCCGCGCGGCTTTCGGTGGCGAAGTCGCCGCGCTGGGGATAGGCCGGCGCCCGACAGTGAAAATGAATATCAATGGCGCCGGGCAGCAGCAGCTTGCCGGCTGCGTCAATTGTTTCCTTTGCCTGGATGCCGGCCGAGTCCGCGACGAGGGCGGCGATGCGCCCGGCGCGAATGCCCACATCGAGTTCCTGGATGCCGCTCTCTAGCGCAACCTGCGCCCCAGTAATTAAAGTGTCTACTTGCATCTGCGCTCCCTTTAGCAGCCTGTTTTACGATTTTATGCGCTTATGTGGGATAAAGCGCGCGCCGCGCGAAATCTAGCAATATGGCGGTCGTCGCTCGATAATCCGCCAGCCGCACATGCTCATCGGCGGCATGGGCGACCTCGTAGCTGCCGGGGCCAAAGATAATCATATCGCCGCGGGCTACATCCAGCAGATGTTTGGCGTCGCTGCCCGGCAGATAACCGATGGGCCCGGGGTCGGCTTGCAGTTGCGAGCGAACGCAGTCCAAAAAAGTTTGGGCATAAGCCGTCTCTAAGCCCGAATCGAAAGGCCGCGAATAGACAAAATCGCCCAGGCTGACAGTCGCTGGCCTCACATCAACCTTATCGATGACAGCGCGCAATTCGGCTTGCACCGCCGCTGGGTCTTCGCCTGGTATCATGCGGCGGTCCAGCTTAATCAGGCAAGCATCTGGCACGGCGTTCGCGGTGCTGCCGCCTTCGATGACGCCGATATTGCAGGTGGGGAAACCGACAATGGGGTGAAGGCGCTGCGCCAGCGCTTGGTGATAGGCGGCCAGGGCGTCGATGATTTTTGCCATCGCGACGATGGCATTGATGCCGCGGTCAGGATTAGTCGCATGCACGGACTTGCCGGTCGCGCGCACGGTGGCGCGCATGACGCCTTTATGCGCGGTAGCGACTTTGTTGCCTGTCTGCTCGCCGACGATGATAAAATCGCAGGCGGGCAGGTGGCCCGCTTCTGCCAGCCATTTGGTGCCGAGCTGCCCGCCGACTTCTTCTTCCGCCGCCGCGACTAAGATAAGCGTGCCGTTCAGCCGCTCTTGCCGCGCCGCGTCCATCAGCGTCAGCATCATTGAGGCTAGCGCGGCTTTGTCGTCGATGCTGCCTTTGCCATAAAGCGCACCATTTTTCAGCGCGCCGGCATAAGGCGCGACGCTCCATTTTTCCGCTTCGGTGGCGGCGATAGGCACGGTGTCGATATGGGCATGCAGCATAATGCGCGGCGCGCCTGTACCTAGCTGGGCGATGGTATTCAGCGCCTCTGGTTTTGCCGGCGGCGCCATTTGCCGCACTTGAGCGCCAAGCGCGCGCATCTGCGCCGCTACAAAATCGGCTATAGCGCGGGTATCACCCGGCGGATTGGGCGACGGGATTTGCACCAAGCGCTGCAAGAGCGCGATGTCGTCCATCTAGCTGTCCTATATGCCCTTGACGGATTTGTATTGTTCCAGTTCGGCTGGCGTATACACCTGCATCAGCTCCAGCTCGACGCCGCCGGCTTCTTGCTCCAAGAAAGCGACCCAGCCTTCGGGATGCACATGGCTGCCTTTGACCTTGCAGGCGGCGCATTCTTTGAGCTTGGCGCCTTTTGCCTGCGCTTCGGCTAAAGCCTCGTCGATATTTGGCACAGCGTAACAGATATGGTGCAGACCTTCGTAGCCGCGCTCTTTAATCCAGGCATCGAAGCGTCCGCCGGCGTCCATAGATTGGCAGAGCTGATATTCGACGTCGCCGACATTGAAGATAGCGACGACATTGCGCGATTTCGCATAGTCATGCACTTCAGCATCATTCCCGACATCAAGAAACTCTTGATATTGCCGCAGCGCTTCCCGCGCGTCGGCGACGGCGAAAGCCATGTGTTTGATATACCGTTCTTGCATTTTTTTACTCCTTAATGCTTTTTGAATTCACTCTTTCTTTGTATCAAATCGTTCCCAATGCGTCAGGTCGCGCCAGGTGATGCGTTGCCAGGCGCGCATGCCGCCGCGCGTCGTTGGCGCTTTATGCCCGATGCAGATGAACATCTCCGGCGAATAACTCGCGGGCAGGTTCAAGATGACTTTGACCGCTTCTTTGCTGTAGGAAGTGACGGGGCCCGCGGCTAAGCCGAGGGCATGGGCGGCGAGCAGCATCGTCTGGGCCGCTGTGCCAACATCAATCAGCAGGGCGCGGTCATTCGGCGGCAGTTTATGCTCAGCAACGACATCCCAGTTCGTGCAGATGAGGATAAGCGCCGGCGCTTTTTGAAACATGCCCGGCGCGACCAGGCGGATGAGACGGCGCGTCTCCGCGTCTTGGATGACAATATAGCGATTCGGGCGCAAATTACCGCCGCTGGGCGCCCAGCGCGCCGCGTCTAAAATCGTTTCAATCTCTGCCCGGCTTACAGCTTCGTCCGTCATCTCGCGCACGACTCGCCGGGTCTTGATATTGCGCAGCACTGCGTCGCTCATGAGGTTTCCTCCAGCGTGCTATGCCGCAGCAGGCATTCGGCGACTGCCCGGCAAAGCGCATCCAAACCAGAAGTATAAGTCTCGACATCGGACATTGCCATGTGCATATCGGGAATGCGCTCGATATTGCCTTGCAAGAAGGCGCGCGATTTGTCTGAGGCGCGCTCAACTATGAAGCTGCTGAGGCGCTCGGTGGCGGTCAAAAGGCGCAGGGGACCATAATGCGCCGGCTCTTCCATTTGAATGCGGGCTGAGCTGATGAGCAAAGCCAATAGCTCGATCGCTTCTTCTTCTTTTAATACCCAGTTTTCGCTCATCAGATGCGTTTCTCCTTTGCTTGATTTCTAGGCGAAAAGCTTTGTAAGTTCTAGTCTAAAGCCAGGCAGCACATTCTCGCCTGAGAGCGCGCCGCCTGCGCCGATGAACTCATATTCGATTTCGCCGTCACGGCCTAACCGGCAGACTTCGACGGCTTTGCGCTCGGGCAGGACGAGCCAGACAAGCTGGCTGCCATTGCACAGGTAGATAGCGACTTTGCGGCGCAGTTCGGCGCGGCTATTGCTCGGCGATTTGATTTCGACAGCCAGGTCGGGCATTTGCGGCGTCCATTTTGTACGGTCGGATTGGGGCAGGCTTTCGCGGCGCGTAAAAGCGACATCCGGCCCCAGTAGCGTGTCGTAGTCATCGGGCGGATAAACGCCTGCTTCGACAGTTAGTTCACCGATTGTTTCTTCCATATCGAACATAAAAATGTAGCCGGCGATTCTGGCTGCGAGATTTCCATGTTCGCGTCCAGGTCGTGACAGTGTAAGCAATTCTCCGTCTATCAGTTCGTACATGGTGTTATCGTCGCCGTTTTGACAGACCATCTGCCAGAGGTTGTCGATGTCATAAAACCTTTCTAGCACTTGCGCTTGCGCTTGCAATCGTACTTGCATTTGCACTGGAGTTTGCACTTGTATTTGCATAACCGCTTATCCTAACTGTTCAAGTAACTGTTCAAGTGAAAAGCTTTGTGAGTTCCAGTCGAAAACCCGGCAGCACATTCTCGCCTGAGAGACTGCCGTTCTCGCCGATGAATTCATATTCAATTTCGCCGTCACGGCCTAAACGGCAGACTTCGACGGCTTTGCGCTCGGG
Source organism: Phototrophicaceae bacterium (assembly GCA_965200325.1). GTDB lineage: Bacteria > Chloroflexota > Anaerolineae > Aggregatilineales > Phototrophicaceae > UBA6055. The sequence continues at coordinate 394,213 of OZ241335.1, forward strand.
CAGGACGAGCCAGACAAGCTGGCTGCCATTACGCAGGTAGATAGCGGCTTTACGGCGCAATTCGGCGCGGCTATTGCTGGGCGATTTGATTTCGACAGCGAGGTCAGGCATCACCGGCACCCATTTTTTGGGGAAGGGCTGCGGGGCGCGCGCGGCGCTTGTGAAAGCGACATCTGGCCCGAGTAAGGTATTGTAGTCATCGGTTGAGTAGTAGCCTGCTTCTACAGTTGGCATACCGAGCTTACGGTTTCTGTCGAATAAGCGGATGTAATGATATATTTCGCCAGCAATATAACCATGCTCTCCACCGGGCCTAGGCATCTCAGTCAATTCTCCATCTACCAGTTCGTACTTCCTCTCATCGCCACTGTTACAGTACATCTGCCAGAGGTCGTCGATGTTATAAAGCTTTTTCCGCGCTTGTACTTGAGTTTGCACTTGAACTTGCGTTTGTACTTGCATAATCGCTTCTCCTAACTGCTTAGGCGAAAAGCTTTGTAAGTTCCAGCCGAAAACCCGGCAGCACAGTCTCGCCGTAGAGACTGCCGTTCTCGCCGATGAATTCATATTCAATTTCGTCGCCGCGGCCTAAACGGCAGACTTCGACGGCTTTGCGCTCGGGCAGGACGAGCCAGACAAGCTGGCTGCCATTGCGCAGGTAGATAGCGGCTTTGCGGCGCAGTTCGGCGCGGCTATTGCTCGGCGATTTGATTTCGACAGCGAGGTCAGGCATCTGCGGCGTCCATTTTCTAGAGTCGGATTGGGGCAGGTTTTCGTGGCGCGTAAAAGCGACATCCGGCCCTAGCAGAGTATCGTGATTGGCGGGCGGGCGGTAACCGGCTTCGACAGTCACGATGCCTAGCTTGCGCTCGCTGTCGAAGAGGCGAATGAAATAGCAAATTTCAGATGCAAGAAAACCATGTTGGCGTCCAGGCCGTGACAGTGTAAGCAATTCTCCGTCTATCAGTTCGTACATGGTGCTATCGTCGCCGTTTTGACAGACCACCTGCCAGAGGTCGTCGATGTGATAAAACCTTTCTAGCACTTGCGCTCGCACTCGTACTTGCATTTGCACCGGCGTTTGCACTTGTATTTGCATAATCGCTTCTCCTAACCGCTTAAGCGAAAAGCTTTGTGAGTTCCAGCCGAAAGCCAGGCAGCACATTCTCGCCTGAGAGACTGCCGTTCTCGCCGATGAATTCATATTCAATTTCGCCGTCACGGCCTAACCGGCAGACTTCGACGGCTTTGCGCTCGGGCAGGACGAGCCAGACAAGCTGGCTGCCATTGCGCAGGTAGATAGCGGCTTTGCGGCGCAATTCGGCGCGGCTATTGCTGGGCGATTTGATTTCGACAGCCAGGTCGGGCATCTGCGGCGTCCATTTTCTAGGGTCGGATTGGGGCAGGCTTTCGTGGCGCGTAAAAGCGACATCCGGCCCTAGCAGAGTATGGTGATCGGCGGGAGAGTAATGTCCAGTCTCAGCAGTTATTGTGCCTAGCCTCTCCTCTGGATCGAAGAAAGCAATATAACGCACTATACGCATTGCGATCAATGAATGCTTGTGTTCTGGCCTTGGACTTGTTATCAATTCTCCGTTAATCAGTTCGTACATAGTGTTGTCGTCGCCGTTTTGACGGACGAGCTGCCAGAGGTCGTGGATGTCTAAGAAGCCTTCTTTCGCTTGCATCATCTTTTGTCGCTCCTGCCTAGATTAACCTAAGCATAACATATCTCGAGGGAGTGGCGTTGACTATGCCAGCCGCCACTCCCAAACGGACGGCGCTTATAAAACTGGCGCGCCCGGCTGGCGCCGGATGAACTGCCCCGCGCCATTGTGGCCCAGCCACTGCGCCCCATCCACCAGCTTCTCGCCCCGCTGATAAACCTGCACTGGCAGGCCGCGCACCGTCATGCCTTCATAACAGTTGTAATCGACGCGCATGTGGTGCGTCGCCGCGCTGATGGTATGTTCTTTCTCTGGATCCCAGACCAAAATATCGGCATCCGCGCCCACGGCAATCGTGCCTTTGCGCGGATACATGCCAAATATCTTGGCCGGATTGCTGCAATGCAGCTCTACAAAACGCGATGGCGAGAGCTTGCCGCTATTCACGCCGGCATGCCACATCACCAGCATGCGGTCTTCCAAACCCGGCATGCCATTCGGGATTTTGGCGAAATTGCCTTTGCCCAATTCTTTGCCCGGCCGCCGATACGACGGGTCTTGCTTTTCATAGCCGACCCAATCGGTGCCGCCTGTCTTAGCCTGCCATTCTTGCCAGGGACCATGCCCGCCATCGTACCAAAAATCGCAGTGGTCGGTGCTGACCACTTGCAGCGTGCCATCGCGCACCGCTTGCCACAAGATGCCCTGGTCATGCGCGCTGCGGATGGGCGGCGAGCAGACATACTTCGCGCCTTCAAAACCAGGCGCGCCCAAATGCTCGTCGACTGTCAAAAAGAAATACTGTACGCAGGTCTCGCCCATAACCGGATAGCCCAAAGCCCGCCCGCGCCGCAGAGCCTCAATCGCCGATTCGCAGGTCATGTGCACGACATAGAGCGGGCAGCCGGTGAGACCCGCCATCACGACCGCGCGGTTGGTCGCTTCGCCTTCGATTTCGGGCGGGCGCGAAGCGGCATGATGCACTGGGTCGGTCTTGCCGGCCGCCAGCAGCGCCGGCATCAGCGCCGCTTCCACATCGCCATTCTCCGCATGCACCATCACAATCATGCCGTTTTCCGCCGCCACCCGCATCGCGTTGAAGAGCGTCGCGTCATCGATTTGGAAGACATTTTTATAAGCCATGAAGAGCTTGAGGCTGGTGATGCCTTCGTCGAGCAGGGTGGGGATTTCCGCCATCACCGCCTCATTCAGGTCGGTTACAGCCATGTGAAAGCCATAATCGATTTGGGCGATGCCTTCCGCTTTTGCCCGCCAGGTCCTCAGCCCGTCTTGCAGGCTGCCGCCGATGGGCTGGATGACGAAGTCGATATGCGTGGTGGTGCCGCCAAAAGCGGCCGCTTTATGCCCCACATCAAAATCGTCATTGCTGATTGTGCCGCCAAAAGGCAGGTCCAGGTGCGTATGCACATCGATGCCACCCGGCAGCAGATACTTGCCGGCGCAGTCGACGACCTCATGCCCGGCGCCATCGAGGTTCTGGCCAATCAGCCTTATCACCTCGCCTTCGACCAGCACATCGGCGCGTACCATATCGCTGGCGGTTACGACTGTGCCATTTTTGAATACTAGGCTCATTTTCTATTTCCCCCATTTCGTTGATTGTGTCACCTGCTTTGATTATACTATACGCGGCTGAACCAGGGAGAATTGCCGGGTAATCGCATCAAAATCGTGATTCAGCAAAAGCCCCAAAAATTAAGTCTGCAAGTGCGCAAAGCATTTTCAACCCCACCCCCGGCCCCTCCCGTAGGGCAGTGTCTACGCGCCCCAAAGCTTTGGGGAGGGGAGAAAAACCCCGAAAACTATAGACTTATTTGAGGAAAAGTCCCTCCCATCGGGCAATGTCTACAATCCCCCAGGTTTAGACTCCCCTCCCCGAAGCTTCGGGGAGGGGCCGGGGCTGGGGTTGGTCCGCCGGCGGCTGTGGAGAGGGGATGGGGCTGGGCTTGGCGCTCTTACCCTGAATCTTCATAAGGCCGCCCGGTGACGCTCGGCTCCCGCGTCAATTCGCGGCGGATGGTGGCAACCAGCTCGGCGTCCAGGTCCAGCGCGGCGCTGAGCGCCCTATCCAGCGCTTTTCGGGTAGCGCAATTCCGCATCTGGGGCAGGGGCAGCAGAGTCTTGTCGCAGAGCGTGTCATAGGCGCGGGCTAGCGCCTTCACCTGCCAAGTATCCAGCGCCGGAAAATCTGGCACGGGGATGCGCCGCAGGTCGTCCATAGAAAATTGCGGATACGAAGGTATTTTGTTTGTCCTATCTCCAAGAATAGCCAAAATACCCAAAGTAGAATTGAAATAAGCGCATAAAGCTTTCTCAAGGAATACGTCTGGTATATGAGGTTTGCAAGGCACCCAGAGCGAACCGAGCGCGCGTTGGTCGAGTCGAACGCTTAGTGTTCGCGCCGTGTTTAAGCGGGCGCGCGTTGCCAAAAATAACTTTCCTCGCTTAACCCAATATTCTGCTGCTTGTTTTTCTTTGCCGCGTTTTGGGACGATATAGGTATCCCATTGAGCCAGCATAGATTGTGTTATATCGGTCTTGTGAAACCAAAGCGCGACCCTTGCATTTTTATCAGGCACTTCTGAACGGTCAAAGATACCTCTAACGCCTTGACCAGCCGGACCCACCTCAGCCAAAAGGCCGAGTTGATGTGTCCTGAAGAATTTACCCCTCCGCAGTTCTATGAATTTTTCGCAAAGGAAAGGCGATAAAAATTGCACGGCGTTCCAATCGCCCGCCGCGATGCGCGCGGCCGGCCATTCTTGCACTGTGCCGCGTATGCGCTCTTGATTGTTCGTGCTGATGTTCTGGGCGAGGATTAGCGCCGCGGCTGGCGTCGCTGGGTTTTCGTAGAGGTTGATAACTTTTGTAGCTGGCTTTGGTGTTTTGGGCCAGCGGCGGCAAATAAGCAGCATTTCACCGATATTGGTATTTTCCGAAAAATAGATGCGACTTGGATCGTGCGAAGTTACGATGGTGTCAATGTGAAATTTTTGGGCAAGATGCCGCCGCATTATTCGCGTCGAATAATTTGTCGCGCCGACTAGCGGCAATACAATGGCGATAGCGCTATGGCTTGATTTTGCTATTTTTTCAGCCAGCAGCAAAAAACCGCCGCCATTGTGCGAAAGATGGATTGCACCACCCTCAATATTATTAAAAAGTTCTTTTTCCCGATCTTTAAGCTGTTTCTCTTCGTCTTTGCTGAACTGGTCGTGACGCAGGCTGTCGCGTGTAAAAGGTGGATTCATGATGACCAAGTCGGCTGGCTCGGCATCCGCCACTTCCTGCTTGGTTTCAATCTGCTCAATGCCGGTGGGCCAGCCCAGCATCTGTGGCAAACGTTCCTGGCTCAAGAATTCCAGCGAGCCTAGATAAGCCTTATTGCCATCCACACCTAGCCGAGCGCGATAAATCTTCATCTTTTGGAAAGTCGTCGTCGGCGAGAGCAAGCCCAGCGTCGTCGCCGTCAAATTCACATCATAGCCGGTCAAGACGGATTCAATCAAAACCCGCGAGCTATCGGCGGCGCCGGCGGCGCTGCTCAAGTCGCGGATGCGCTCAGCCGCCGCCATCAAGAGCGTGCCAGTGCCACAAGCCGGGTCAGTGATGCGCAGGCGGGCGATAGCCGCGCTATCCGCCCAGTCGCAGTCGCCCTCGCGGATAGCCAGGTTCGCCAGCAGCGTCGCAGCCACCGTCGTCGTATAAAAAGAGCCATCATAGCGGGCGGTATCCAGCACTTTGTGGAAGATGCGCCCGAGCAGGTCGTGGCGCAAGCCGACGATATTGCGCGTAACTTTGATGGCGGCGCGGGCTGCGCCTTGCACCGCGGTCGAAAAATTGTGGTCTTGGGCGCAGCCGCGCAGGGCATTGCGGGCGGTGGCGAAAATCGGCTTGTAATCCACCGCCAGCCACAAATCCCAAGCGGCCACAAACGCGCCGATAGGGTCGTCGCTTTCGGCGCAGTCTTGCGCTGGCTCTGGCGGCCACTCCCCGCGGAAAGGCGCTGGCGGCGAAAAGCGATTGTCCCACTCTGGCTCGAGCGTCCGGCGGTGCTTGTCTAGCTGGGTATGGAACATAGCGGCGGTGGCGATGACCAGCATGGCGCGCTTCGCCGCTTGGTTATAGTAGCTGGCGCTGCTGCCTTTGGCGATTTTTTTGCGCTTGCCGCGCGGCAAATCTAAGGTCGCCGCTAAAGCCCGCTTTTGGCTTTCATGCAAGCGGGCGACAGCCCGGTCCAGGCTGAAGGAGAGCTGGTTGGCGATATTATCCGGGTCGCCGAGCTGCTGCGGCATTTTTGAATGACGCTGACGAGCTGGGCTAAATCGCCCTTGGTCCATTGCGTCTTAGAGATAGGCGGCCGGCCTTTGTGGCTGCGCGCTGTGTACAGGAATTCGCTGCTTTCCAGCGCGCTGGCCGTCGCCAGCCCAGCCGGATAGCAAAGGGCGATGGCGCAATCAGCCAGTTCGTCATCGAGGCGGCTATCGGCGTCTTTGATGGCTGAGGCTCGCTTGCCGCTGCCCAGGCCTTGTTCGGCTTCTAAGGGATGATGACCTGGTCCAGCCGCACTGCGACATCGATGTGCTTGCCGCCGCCTTGCATGCTTTCGGGGCGGGCTTCTAAACCGCGCTCGCTCAAAGCGGCGGCTAGCCAAGTATTCAGCGCGCTTTCAAATACCTGCGCCATGCTTTGTCCTAAGAAAAATGCGGAATAATCTTCTCGCCATATTCCGCGACGATGCGCTCTTCTTCGCCGCACATCAGATAGATATTGAACTGCGTTACGCCGGCCGCCTGCAATTCTTTCAGCTTGGCGATATGCGCTTCGACCGGACCTAAGATGCCAAAGGCGTCAACGATGTCTTCGCTGATGAAAGCCAGATGCTCGGCGTCTTTATCGGCATGTTCTTTATAATCATAACCCTTGCGGCCTTCAATATAAGCCGTCAGGCTGGCCGGGATGTCGGGGCTGTCCATGCCATAGCGCTCGACGATGTCCGCCACATGGTTGCCGACCATAGCCGGGAACCAGCGCGTCTGCTCGCGGGCTTTCGCCATATCGCCAACCCAGACCGGCGCCGCCGCCATAATCTGATAATCCGACATATCTTTGCCGGCCGCCGCGCCGCCGGCGATAGCCTGCTGCGAGAACCACTTGACCAAGCCCGGCTCCGCCAGTTGAATCACCAGACCATCGCCGCTGCGCCCAGCGCTAGCCAAAGCCCGAGGCCCATAAGCCGCCACCCAGATGGGCAGCTCATAACCATTAGCCCAAGGCAGCTGCGCCGTCGTGTCGTCGTAAGCGACTTCATCGCCGCGGACGAAGCCGCGCAGAGCATCGGCAAAGCGCTCCATATTTTTTACCGTCATCGGCTTTTTGCCCAGCATGCGTCGCGAGCTATCGCCGCGGCCAATGCCGATTTCGATGCGGTTTCCGCCTTGCACCGCCAGCGTAGCGTACATGCTGCCAGCCACCGACCATTCGCGCACGCCCGGATTCGTAACCAGCGGCCCAAAAATCATCGTATCAGTATGCGCTAGGCACAGAGCCATCGTCAAATAGCAATCGCGCCACAAAACATGCGAATCGAAGAACCAGCCATACTTGAAGCCGGCGACTTCCGCTTGCTTGCAAAGGGCGACTGTGCGCTTGGGCGAAATATCGCCTTTGAAAGTGATGCCAAAATCCATTTTGTCTTCTCCTGTCGCTTAACTCAGCGAGACTGTGTCCTGCACCAGTGGCCCATATTGGTCGGGCCGGCGGTTGAAATAAAAATGCCAGGTATCGCGCACTTCTTGGATGACAGCCAGGTCTAGGTCGCGCAAGATAAGTTCTTCGTCGTAGGCGCTGCCCAGCGCGCCGATGAACTGGCCCTTCGGGTCGCAGAAATAGCTTTCGCCATAAAAATCGTCATCGCCATGCTCTTCGATGCCGACGCGGTTTATGGTGCCGACATAATAGGTATTGAAGATGGCATGCGAGGTCTGCTCGATGCGCCAGAGGTGCTGGCTCAAGCCGCGGGAAGTGGCGGAGGGGATGAAGACCATCTCAGCGCCGTTCAAGCCCAGGGCCCGCGCGCCTTCGGGGAAGTGGCGGTCGTGGCAGATATAGACGCCGACCTTGCCGACGGCGGTATCAAAGACGGGGTAGCCGAGGTTGCCGGGCCTGAAATAGAATTTTTCCCAAAAGCCCGGCAGATGCGGGATATGCGTCTTGCGATATTTGCCCAGATAGCGGCCATCGGCATCGATGACGGCGGCGGTATTATAATAGACGCCGACGCCGTCCTGCTCATAGATTGGCACAATCAAGACCATATTGAGTTCCGCCGCCAGTTGGCAGAAGCGCTGGGTTGTGGGCCCGTTGGGGATGGCTTCGGTAAAGGCGAAGAATTGCGGGTCTTGCACTTGGCAGAAGTAGGGTCCATAGAAGAGTTCTTGGTAGCACATAATTTGGGCGCCTTGGGCGGCGGCTTGGCGGGTGTAGTCGATGTGTTTTTCGATCATGGCTTCTTTGTCGCCGGTCCAGGTGGCTTGCAGCAGCGCGGCGCGTACAATCCGTCTCTCGCTCATAGGGGTTTCCTTTCTGGTTTATAGGTATCTAAAAGTATTTCAGTAGGACAAACTAAGTTTTGCAACCAAAAGACTTTTCTCCAAGCTCACGATTGGCAATCCCGCGCCGAAGCTTCGGCGCGGGGCTTTTCCTCAAGCGCGCCTATAGTTTTTGGGGTTTTTCTTCCCTCCCCAAAGCTTTGGAGAGGGGCTGGGTGTGGGGTTGAAAATGCTCCGCGGCCGTCACTGCCAGGCTTTCGTCGAAGTAAAAACCAATCGATTGCCGTTTCAAAACCCAGTTCCTCCACCTTCTCGTGCAGCAGCTTGTGTTCTTCAATATGCGCGTCGATTTCGTCTTTGTTCAGGTGGTAATAGGCTAAAGCGGCGTAGACCTCCGCTAAGCCAATTCCATACGCGCTAGCGATTTTTTCCGGGTTGTTTTCCCAGTACAGCTGGTGTGTAACGATGTCAAAGACGCGCAAGCCGGGGCCGACAATACAAGGCCGGCCCCGGCGTATCTTTGGATCGCGGTAAATCAAATCCATGCTTTCGATTTTGCGCATAAGACTCGCCTAGGCGGCCGCAGAGCCTGCGCCGCCCTTTCTCTTGCTCAGGCTTCATGCTCGCGGCCGCAGCGTTCCAGCGTCCGCTGCGCCGCCCGCACATTGATTTTCGGCGCGACATCGCGGTAAAAGCGGGCCGCCACCTGCGCCGCCGCCGCTTGCCCGCCCGCCGATGCGTCGGCCAGGTCCAGCGCGTAATCCGCCGCGTCCAAGCCGACGATTGGCTCCAACATAATCTCTACCACATTTTCCCGCCGTGCCCGCTCCAGCTTGCGCCGCCGCTTCTGCGCCGCTTTTGCTTTTGCCGCCGCGCCGAGACCGCTGTAATAGGCGCTCAAGCGCGCTTCCAGCTCAATCGCGTGGCTCAAAATCGCGCCAAATGTATTTAAGGATGCCATGCGCCCGCGCTCCTAGACCCAACGCTCGATGACGATTTTGCGCTCGGTGTAAAACTCAATCGAATCCATGCCCTGGCCGTGCAAGTCGCCGAAGAAAGAATCCTTCTGCCCGCCAAAGGGGAAAGAAGCCGATGGCGCGGCCACGCCGATGTTGACGCCGATATTGCCCGCGTTGACGCTATATTTGAATTCCCGCGCGTATCTGCCGTTATTGGTGAAGATGCTGGCGGCATTGCCATAGCGACTCTGGTTGATGATGTCCACCGCCGCCTCAAAGCTGTCGGCTTTCATCAGCGACAGCACGGGCCCAAAGACCTCTTCCGTCGCCATAACGGTATCGGGCTGCACATCGGCAATCAGCGTGGGTCCCACCCAAGCGCCCTCTTCATAGCCGGCGACGCTATAATCGCGGCCGTCGATTAGCACCTCAGCGCCTTCGGCGGCGCTCTGTTCGATCATGGCTTCGATGCGCTCTTTGGCGGCCGCGCTGATGACGGTGCCCATCTGCGTCGTCTCGTCCAAGCCATAGCCGACTTTGAGATTGCTGACCTGCTGCGCCAGCTCGTCTTTGAGCGCGTCGTAGGCATCGCCGACGCCGACAGCGACTGCCGCCGCCAGGCAGCGCTGCCCAGCGCAGCCATAAGCCGCGCCCAGGATATTCTTGACGCTGGCTTCTATATTGGCGTCGGGCAAGACGGCGATATAATTCTTCGCGCCGCCTTGGGCTTGCACGCGCTTGCCATTGCGCGTGCAGGTCTCGTAGATAATTTTGGCGACCGGGCTGCTGCCGACAAAAGAGACGCCAGTAACAGCGGGCGCTTCCATCAGCGCTGTCGCCGCTGGCACGCCACCATTGACCAAATTGACCACGCCCTCCGGCAAATCCAGCTCTTCCAGCAGCTCGAAGAGGAATTCGGTGGACAGCGGCGTCTGGGGCGAGGGTTTTAGGATGAAGGTATTGCCGCAGGTAATCGCCGTCGGCAGGAACCAGAGCGGCACCATAAAGGGAAAGTTGAAAGGCGTAATCGCGGCGAAGACGCCGGCCGGCTGCCGCACCGTCGTCTCGTCAATGCCCGAGCTGATGTCTTCCAAGCCATCGCTGCGCATCAGCACTGGCACGCTCATAGCGAAGTCGATGCTTTCGATGGCACGCCGCACTTCGCCCCGCGCTTCGTCCATCGTCTTGCCATGCTCGCGCACGACAATGCGCGAGATTTCTTCAAAATTCTCTTCCACCAGCACTTTGAAATGGTGCATATATTGCGCGCGGGCGAGCACGGGCGTGCTGCGCCATTCAGCGAAAGCGGCTTGAGCCGCGCTGACGGCCGCCGCCACATCCGCGCCAGGCGAATCGGGGCACTGCGCCAGCAAATCACAGGTTGCCGGGTCATGCACCGGGAGATACTGCGCCGCCGTCGATTCTACCCAGGCGCCAGCGATATAATTCTTGATCTTTTTGCTCATCTTGCACTCCTTGAACTGACTTGCCGCTGCCAAAGCGGATGACTATTATGCTATTGTACAACATTGCCGCGCGTTTTTATGCGGTTGCGCCTGGCTGGTTTCTGTGGCTAGTTTCTTTACCTTATGCCTATTTTCTCCGAGTGTGCTAGACTTATAGCTGTCTTAACATCGGCAAAAGGGAGAGGCTCGTAATGGCAAACTCGGCTGAAATCATGGAACGCTATCGTGCGGTGATGTTTCCGGCCGCCGCGCCCTATCACGCGGACAACCCGCTGGTGGCGGAGCGCGCCAAAGACCAATACATCTGGGATATCGATGGCAAGCGCTATCTGGATTTTTTCGGTGGCATCTTGACCGTCTCCGTCGGGCATTGCAATGAAGAAATCACCGAGCGCACGCTGGCGCAGCTGCAAAAACTCCAACATACCTCGACGATTTATGTGAACGAGATTATGGTGCGGCTGGCAGAAAAAGTCGCCGCGCTGACGCCCGGCCGCTTGCAAAAATGCTATTTCATCAACAGCGGCACCGAAGCCAACGAGACCGCTGTGCTAGCCGCCCGCATGTACACCGGCAACCCGACCATCATCACCCTGCGCCATGCCTATGCCGGACGCTCGCTGCTGGCGATGAGTTTGACCGCCCATGGCAACTGGCGCTTGGGCGGGGTGGTCGATCCTTATGTCAAGCATGTGCGCAATCCTTATACCTTCCGCGCGCCGGCCGGTTTGAGTCCGGCGCAGGTGGTCGAGCTTTGCGTGCAAGACCTGGAAGAGACCATCGCCACCACGACCCAAGGGCGCATCGCCGCCTTTATGGCCGAACCCGTGCAAGGCGTCGGCGGTTTTATCGTGCCGCCAAAAGATTATTTCCAGCGCATCATGCCCATCATCAAAGACGCCGGCGGCCTCTTCATCGCCGATGAAGTGCAAACCGGCTGGGGGCGCACGGGCGACAAATGGTGCGGCAGCGAACATTGGGGCTTAGAGCCAGATATTATGACCTTCGCCAAAGGCATGGGCAATGGCAGCCCCATCGGCTGCACCATTGCGACGCCTGAAGTCGCCGACGCCGTCGCTGGCGCGACCTTCTCGACCTTCGGTGGCAATCCCGTAACGATGGTGACGGCGCTGGCGACCATCGAATACATGGAAGCGCATGATACGCCGGGCAACTGCGCCGCCCAGGGCGCCCGCCTGGCGGAAAAACTAGCGGAGTTCGCTGCGGAGTTCCCTAGCATCGGCGAAGCCCGCGGGCTGGGTTTGATGCAAGCCCTCGAATTTGTGCAGCCGGGCAGCATCGCGCCCGATGCCGCCCGTACCGCCGCCTTCGTCGATACTTGTAAAGAAAAGGGTTTGCTGCTCGGCAAAGGCGGTTTATATGGCAATGTCGCGCGCATCGCCCCGCACTTGAATGTCGCGGCAGCCGACATAGATATTGCCTTAGATATTATGGCCGGCGCCCTGGCCGAAATCTCGTGAGGGCAGCAGGCCGCTGATGACCGCTACGCGCCCCGGGCTGCCTGTTACGCGCCAGCACATGCTCTTGCTGGCTTTGACGCTGCTGGCCGGCGGGCTGGCTTTGACCCTGCTGGCGGATTTTAATGCCCTGGGCTTAGACGGCGCCCCCATGACCGAATCGACGCTGGGCCGGCTGGCGCTCTGGATGGCGGACCAGAGCGGCAATGACGCGGCGGACATCCACTCGCCGCTAGCGCAGTATGCCGCTAACTGGGCGCATGAACTGGGATTGGAAGAATTAGATGCAGCCCTGCTCTTGCAGGGCATCCGCAATTTTGGTTTGCTTTATGTTGGCTCGATTGCCGCGCTGCTGCTGCTAGCTTTAGTCGGGATTTTTGCCCGCCACGATGGCCTGCAAAAACTCTATTTTGCCGCGCTGCTCTTGCTGGCGCTGCTGCTCTTCGCTATTCCGTCTATCGAGGGCAGCCGCGCGCTGCCTTTGCTGCTCTTGACCCTCTTGACGGCGCTGCTAGCCTTTCTGGTCGCGCCAGGAAAAATCAGCCGCGCCCTCGGCTTCTGCCTGGCTCTGTCTGTCTTGCTGCTCGGCTGGGAAGCCAGCAAACTCTTCGCCGAGTCGGTCCAGTACAAGATTTTATTGCCCCAGCCGAGTTGGCAATATCAAACCTCGCCCGCGCTGGAAGACGCGCTGGCGGCTCTGCAAGCTGGCGAAGTGGATTATGTCATCGCCGACCGCAAAGACCTCGACGACCTGATGCCGCCGCATCCGCCAGACGACGACGAAGAGACGGCGACCCTGCCTTATGCTGACTTGCGCTATCTGGCGAAGCTGGAGCGAGCGGAGGGCGTCGCCTTCCTGCCGATTGCGCCGGCTTTCCCGGGCCGGCTGAGCGCGGCGGTCCGCGCCCCTGAGGCGGCTGATACTGCGGCGGTCCGGGACCTATTTGGCGGCAATATCGCCGCGGTCGCGGGCGATTTTGCCGATGCCAAATTCCTCAGCCAGCCGCGCAGCTTGGTACTGCTCGACCTAAAAATTCTCAACGATTTGAACCTGCCGCATTTGCAGATGATTGCCGAAGCCTTTTTGCAGCCGGCGCGGCGCAATGGCGAGCTGCTGCTGCTGCGCATCCTCTTTGACGCCGGCATTTATACATTCAGCGAGGCGATTTTTGGTTTTGTCTTTGGCGCGGTCCTGGGCCTGGTTTTGGGCGCTGTTTTCGCCCATTCGCCCTTGCTGGAGCGCGGCCTGCTGCCTTATGTCGTGGCGTCGCAGACCGTGCCGATTCTGGCGATTGCGCCGATGGTGGTGATTTGGCTGGGCGCTGGGCAGCTCTCGGTTGCTGTCATCGCCGCCTATTTGACCTTCTTCCCCGTGACGATAAATACTTTGCGCGGTTTGCAATCGCCGGCAGCGCAGCAGGTGGAATTGATGCGCTCCTATGCCGCCAGCCGCTGGACGATTATGTGGAAGTTGCGCCTGCCCGCCGCGCTGCCTTATATCTTCACCGCCTTAAAAGTCTCGGCGACGGCCAGCGTAGTCGGCGCGATTATCGGCGAGCTGCCTTCTGGCATCGGCGACGGGCTAGGGCGGGCTATCCTCGATTTCAGCTCGGATTATAGCCTGGTCTCGACGCCGAAGCTCTGGGCTTCGATTGTGATGGCGGCGGCGGTCGGCATCTTTTTCTTTCTCAGCGTCAGCCTAGCCGAACGATTGGCGCTGCGCGGCTACCTGCGCGCGCTAGATGCAGGTGAAACATAATGAGCGCAGCAATGCACAAAATAAAAGAAGTGGCTATCTCAGCCCGCGACATCAACAAAGTCTTCAACCCGGGCAGCGACGAAGAAGTCATCGCCCTGCAAGGCATCAACCTGGACATCGAAACGGGCGAGTTCATCTCGCTCATCGGGCCTTCGGGCTGCGGCAAATCGACGCTGATGCGCCTCATCGCCGATCTCTTGCAGCCGACTTCGGGCGCGCTGCTGGTCAATGGCAAAGCACCCGAGCAAGCTCGCCTCGACCGCGACTATGGTATGGTCTTTCAAGCGGCGACGCTCTACGACTGGCGCAGCGTCAGCAAAAATGTGCAACTGCCGCTGGAGGTCATGGGGTATACCCGCGCCGAGCGGCAAAAGCGCGCTCAAGCTATGTTGGAAATGGTCGAGTTAGGCGCTTTCGCCGAGCATTATCCCTGGCAGCTTTCGGGCGGTATGCAGCAGCGCGTATCGATCGCCCGCGCCCTGGTCTTTGAACCGGCTGTGCTATTGATGGACGAACCGTTTGGCGCGCTGGATGAATTTACCCGCGAGCGCATGAACCTCGAGCTGCTCAAGATTTGGCGGCAGACCGGCAAGACCATTATTTTTGTAACGCATAGCATAGCCGAAGCCGTCTTTCTCTCGAATCGCATCGTCGTTATGTCGCCACGGCCCGGGCGCATCACCGAAATCGTGAACAATACCCTGCCTTATCCGCGCGACTTTAATACCCGCAGCGACCCGGCTTATCACGCTTTGGTAACAAAAGTGCGCGAACTGCTGCGCGATGCCCATGAGGTTTAGCGATGTCCGCCCCGCCTGAGACACAGAAAAACGCAGCGGAGACTGGCTTCAAGCGCCGCTTCTTATATTACCTGCCGACTATCTCAGTGGCGGTGGGCGTCATTTTGCTGTGGGAAGCGCTGGTGCTGCTTTTTGATATTCAGCAGTTCCTCTTGCCCAAGCCCTCGGCCATCTTCGGCGAATTCATGTCCCAGGTCCAGCTCTGGTTGGCGCCTGACGAGCGGTCTATTCTCTTTGAATCCAGCGGCGCGACCTTTTGGGAAGCTATCGGCGGTTTTGTCATCGGCTGTGGCGGCGGCATCCTGGTCGCGCTGATGACCTCGCGCTGGACCATCGTCAGCGAAGCGACCATGCCCTTCGCCATCGCAGCGAATTCGGTGCCGATTATCGCTTTCGCGCCGATTATGAATAACTGGTTTGGCATCACCAACCCGGCTTCGAAGATGGCGATTGTGGCTATCATCGTCTTCTTCCCGACTATGATTAACACCGTGCGCGGTTTGACGCTGGTGGACGCGCGGCAGCTGGAGTTGATGCGGGCTTACGCCGCCAGTCCCGCCGAAGTCCTGCTCAAGCTGCGCATACCCAACGCCCTGCCTTATATTTTCAGCGCTTTGCGCGTCGCCAGCGCGCTCAGCTTGATTGGCGCGGTAGTGGCGGAGTTCTTTGGCGGTCCCCGCGCTACTCTGGGCGTTTATATCACGCAAGAAGCCTCAGCCTTCGATTTCGCCAAAGCCTGGACCGCCATTCTGATGGCTTCGCTGATTGGCATCGGCTTTTATCTGACGGTGCTGTTTATGGAGCGGCGGCTGATGCCCTGGCATGTTTCCTTCCGCGAGACGGCTTAGCGCGTTTGTATTGTGGTTGGGAAAAAGAAAGAATAGCCACAGAGACACAGAAGTAAGACAAAGTAAATTTTGCAAATTTTTGCCTTCGTTTCAACCCCACCCCCGGCCCCTCCCCGAAGCTTCGGGGAGGGGAGTCTAAGTGACAAAAACTGGTCGCTAGACACTGGCCGCCGGTCGCATAAACATTGCCCTCGGGCGGGGCTTTCTTGCAAGCGCGTCTATAATTTTCGGGGTTTTTCTCTCCTCCCCAAAGCTTTGGGTCGCGTAGACACTGACCTACGGGAGGGGCCGGGGGTGAAAACCCCGCCTTCTGTGGCTAATTTTCATTTTCTATCTATGTGTTTAATTTCTCTTGACCTGCGGTATAATAAACGCAGAACGATTGAGAATGTCATTTCAAGTAGATGGAGGGATACCGTCATGCGTAAAATTTTTGCTTCGTTTCTTGTTCTGCTTTTGGCTGTGTCGGCGACGACGGCCGATGGCCACATGACGCCAGTTAAGCTGCAATTGCAGTGGGTGGCGCAATCGCAATTCGCCGGCTACTTCGCCGCCGTCGATTTAGGTTTCTATGCTGACGAAGGGCTGGATGTAACGATTTTGGAAGGCGCGGTCGAGATTGTGCCGCAGCAAGTCGTGGCATCGGGCGGCGCTGAATTTGGCTTGGCTTGGGTGCCGAAGGTGCTGGAGTCTAACGAGCAGGGCGTCAACCTCGTCAATATCGCGCAGGTCTTCCAGCGCAGCGGCACGTTGGAAGTGTCTTTTGTTGATACGGGCATCGAAGGCGTCGATGACTTCGCCGGCATGCGCATCGGCACCTGGGGCTTTGGCAACGAGCATGAGCTTTTTGCCGCCATGCGCGCCGTTGATATTGACCCCGAGAACCCGGACGATGTAACCGTCGTGCAGCAGCCTTTTGATATGTCCTTGCTGCTGAATGGCGAGCTGGACGCGGCCCAGGCGATGACCTACAACGAATATGCCCAGGTGCTAGAAGCGGTCAATCCCGATACCGGCGAGCTGTATCAGCCAGAAGACTTGAATGTCATCGACTTCAACGATGTCGGTACGGCGATGTTGCAAGACCATGTCTTTGTCAACGCCGATTGGCTGGCGGAAGAAGGCAATGAAGATATTGCCGTCGCTTTCCTCAAAGCCAGCTTCCGCGGTTGGATCCACTGCCGCGATAATCCCGATGAATGCGTCGGCATCGTGCTGGATAATGGCTCCACCCTCGGCGAGAGCCACCAGACCTGGCAGTTGAACGAAATCAGCAAGCTGATTTGGCCGTCGCCGGCTGGTATCGGCATCATGGACGAAATGCTCTGGGACCAGACAGTCGCTGTCGCCCTAGAAGGGCAGGTCATCTCGGCTGAGCCGATGGAAGGCGCTTATCGCAGCGACCTGGCACAAGCCGCCTTGGATGCCTTGGGCATGGCTATGCCCGAGCTTGATGTGATGGGCGAGGACTGGGAACCAGTCGAAGTTATGCTGCGGCCCGGCGGCGAATAAGCTAGAAGCTAGCGCTCGCCCGCGTCTAGCGGGCGGGCTAGTGGCAAAGAAAAAACCACGCTCATCTATGGGCGTGGTTTTGTATTCTGTACATTCGCGCTAGCCTAAGCAGCTTAGCTGCCGTGCATAGCCCGTTTCCGCGCCAGCATCTTCTCCCGCGCTTCGGGCGAGCCATCGTGGCTAGTGCCAAACCAGTAATCAAAAGGCATGCCCATTTCGCCATAATTGCACTCAAAATAGCGATGGTGCAGCGAATGGAAGTAGGAGCCGCCAGTTGGCACTTCCACGCCGTCGATGATGACCATTTCTTCAAAACCAACATGGCCGGCGATGGCGGAGAAGGTGGCGTGCTGCCCGTTCATCAGCATGTGAATAGGATGCGAAGCAACAACCCAATGAATCAGCATGCAGGTGTAATAGAGCAGATGCTCGATGGGGTGCATGGACAAGCCTGACCAGGGCCCAATATCAATGTTGCGGTGATGCACATGATGCGCGATTTTGTAGAGAAATTTTATATGTAAAAAGCGGTGCGCCCAATAAAAATGGAATTCCCGCCACAGCCCGACGAGAGCGAGAATGAGCAAGAAATAAATCGGCTGCTCGCGCGGGTCCACATACGGGATTATGCCATTGGCGTAAGCCCAGAGCATCAGCACTTCAAAAGCCGTCCAGATGGTGCCGCCGCTGGCCACGCTCCAAAAGATGTTGTCTCGTACCTGGTCGCTCCACAAAAATTTCCGATTGCCTTTGCTCATCCACTTGGAAGACCACTTGAACTGGTAGCCCTGCGCTTTTTGCGACCACAGGCGCACATGCAGCGCGGTCGCCAAGATGATGAGCATAAGCTGGTTGCGGATGAAGATCTCGAGCATCCAGTCGGCGCGGAATTCGCGCATGCGCGCCATCTCTGGCGTCAGGAAAGCCCAGGTCAAGGTCGCCACCAGCATATAGATGAGGTTCATCGGCCACAGGTAATCTTTGAGCCATTTTGCGACGGCTTTTGGTTTTGGCGGCCAGGCGAATACTGGGTTAGGCACGCCGATTTCTTTATCGGGTTTCCAATAGCCGCGGGCGTCGCGCGGCATGCCATCAGCGAGGCCGTCTCTTTCTGTGTTTATATTTGCCATCTTGCACCATCCTTATAACTCTGTAAAAACTTTATGCTATAAGCATAGCGGAATGGGAAGAGCTTAGCCACAGAAGTAGGGCAAATAAAATAATCCGTGATACGACACCAAAAGATAGTAATTTTTTCGCTGTGTCTCCGTGACTAAATTTCTTTTCCCGCAGTTGCAATGCAAACTCGGGCTTACTGAGACATAGAGGCACAGCGAAAGTGGATATGGGCGCTGATATGCGTATGAGGCTGCGGCAGATCCCGGCACCGTCGATTCAAGCGGTGGGTGTTACCGGCGCTAGCGATAGTTTGAACGCGGTTTTGGCGGTTTTCTTGGGCGCAGGGCGGCTTTAGAGCGCTTTGCGCCGCCAGCCCACGCTTAACCCCGCCGCAGCGAGGTTATAGGCGCGATATGCAAATCGATACCGCAATCGAGGATATCGTCCCGCTGCGCATCGGAAATGCCCGCGTCCGTCACCAGCGTGCCTATCTCCAGCGTATCCAGCACTTGCATCATCGCCCGCCGCCCAATTTTACTCGAATCGATGGCGACGATGGTGGCTTCAGCCGAACGGATCATCGCTTTTTTCACCGCCGTATCCAGCATTTGCGCGTCAGCTAGGCCGCCCTGCGTCGTGAAGCCAGTGCCAGAGATAATCGCCTTGCGGGCGAAAAAGTCCTTGAAAAAGCGCTCCGCCACCGGCCCGACAAAGGTCTGCGCGGTTGGGCTTAAGAGACCGCCGGTGCTAAGAATAATGCCATCCATCAAGTTGCGATACAACGCGTCGACTGTCTTGGCGCTGTTGCTGACGATAGTGAGATTGGATTTATTCTTCAAGAAAGGGATCATCGCCATAACGGTCGTGCCAGAATCGAGGAAAATCACATCGTTGTCGGTGATGAAATGTGCCGCGATATAGCGCCCGATCGAGCGTTTCTCGACGGCGGAGGTAGCCGCCCGCTCGATGTGGTGGACCTCGTTCTGCTGGAACGGTTCGCCATCATAAATCGCCCCGCCATGCGTCAAAGTAACATAGCCGGCTTCATGCAGCGATTTCAAATCGCGCCTGATCGTCATCGTAGAAACATGGTAGCGCTTGCTAAAATTGATGATAGTTTCGCTGCCAACCTGCGCGAGGTCGCTGAGGATCGCGCGCCGTCTGGCTTCAGGTAGCATTGCCAATTTTCATTCCTCCAAATTGACTAAGTGGCATAATCAGTTTCTTTAGAATCGCAAAGGCAGCCAAACGCAGGCCCGGCCTGGCTCGCCCCGTTTTTTGTTTCTAGGCTTTGATTCGACTCGGCAATCGATTGCGCAAAGCAAAAGCGGTGCCACTCCCGCCGCCGCGCAAACTTCGTCTTATGCGCTTTATGCACTCCATTTCGTCAGCTCGATATCTTAATGTTATGTTATATTACGAGATTTCGCGTTTTGGCGAAAATATGCAGTTCCAAAGCAAAATGCCATAATTTCTTGCTTGAAAGCGCTATTCCGCAATTTTAAACCGCGCTATGTTAATGAAAAACTACGATAATACAATACACAATAATAGACCTAATGTCTCAATTTTGCCTATTTCTTTCTTTGCAATTTCGCTGATAGCCGGCTGGCCGGCGCGTGCGGTGTATTTTAGGCGCCGCCCCGCGCCGCCTCAGCGCTGCGCGCGGGGAATCGAGAGCGCTAGGTCTTGGCGGCTGTCTCTGGCAGACAGCCTAAGCTAGGCGGCGCGATACCGCGCCACCGCCGCTTCGTTCAAGCTGAGACCCAAGCCAAGCCCATCATTGGCATATAAGCAGCCAGCGCGGAAGTCAATCGTTTCGCGTATGATGCTATGCCTCAGCGGGTTAAAGAGCTGGTTGTATTCGTAAATCAAGAAGTTTGGCATAACGGCGCAGGCGGCCAGCGCGGCGATGATGCCTATGCCAGCGCCCACGCCATGCGGCGCGACGGTCACATTCTCCAGCGCCGCGAAATCGGCGATTTTCATGATGCCGGTGATGCCGCCGCAGCGCGTGATATTCGGCATAATGACATCGACCGCTTCCGCCTTCAACAAATCGCGGAATTGCGCCCAACTGCCCAGCCATTCGCCCGAGACCACCGGCAAATCCACCCGCCGCCGAATGCGGGCTAGGTCTTCCGGGTATTCTGGATGCACTGGCTCTTCCAGCCAATACACATCCAACTTGACGAGTTCTTTAGCCAGGGCAATCGATTGGCTGACGGTATAAGCGCCGTTGGCATCGACCAGCAGCTTGACTGCCGCGCCGCTGGCCGCGCGCACAGCCTCGACATGCGCCATATCCAGGCTGAGGCCGCGCCCGATCTTCAACTTGAGCGCGCGGAAGCCCGCTTGAATGAATTCGCGGGCTTTTTCCGCTGAGGCTGCGGGCGTCGCCAGGTAGGGGATGGGGCTGGCATAGCAGGCGATGCTTTCGCGCTGAGCGCCGCCCAGCAGGTTCGGCAGCGAATCTTGGTATAGCTTGCCGCGCAAATCCCAGAGCGCTATATCTACGCCGCTGATGCCCATGGGCGCGAAGCGCAGTTGCTCGTTCATCGCCGTCCACAGCGCCAGGTGATGGCGCGGGTCGCGGCCGATGAGCATGGGCGCTAGCACTTCGTTGATATACATCGCTGTGCCGCGCGGGCCGGGCCGTCCCATAGCCTCGCCCAGGCCGACCAGGCCGGCATTGGTTTCGATGCGCACCAGCACCGCGCCTTGCCCCAGCAGCGGATTCTGCCGCATGCCAAAAGCAGGTTGCGATAGCTCGGGCGGCACCACATCGAGGGCGTCGGCGAAGGCGGCAAATAGCGGAATCGCTTCAACGCTGGTTATTTTCACTTTTCAGCCTAAAACGGGGTTGAGCGGCGAAGCGGCTAAATCGCCCGGCTCTGTGCCAGGCAGCCAGCGGTCGCGGTCGCCAATGCGGTTCTTGTTATCCAGGGCGCTGACCCGCGTGCCATCGGCGTAATAAATGACCGTCATGGCCGGGCGCAGGCGCGGCGAGATATTTGGCGGCGCTGAGTGCAGCGTCCAGCCGCTATGAAAGGTGGCGGAGCCGGCCGGCATCGCCGCCGCCTGCCGCAAGCGGAAACCCCGCCGCTCAACAAAAGCTCGCAGCTGCGTCTCGGATTCAGCCGAAATCGGAATATCGCCCAGATAACCTTCAATATGCGAGCCAGCGGCGAAACGCAGTGTGCCCATATCGGCGTCGATATCGACTAAGGGCATCCACATCGTGATGGTCTTGTTTGTCGCTAGGGGCCAATAATGCTGGTCTTGATGCCAGGGCGTGAGGCCGCCGCCGGCTTCTTTGAACAGAGCTTGGTCATGATAGAGGCGGACGCGGGGCACGCCCATCAGCCGCGCCGCGATGCCGGCAAAGCGCTTCGCCAGCACATATTCTTTGACCACCGCACTATATTCCCACAGGTTCATTGTCTGCAAGAAGGCCATGCCATAAGTATCGCGGTCGGCGAGTTTGCGCGTTTCGGTATTGCGCTCGGCGACTGTCGCGACAATCGCGTCGTAATAGGGCTGGATAAAAGACGCTGGCAGCACCTCTTCCAGCAAGATATGTCCGTCTTGTTGATACTGCGCGATTTGCTCGGCGCGCAACGGATACGCGGTATCTAATATCATCATTCGCTCTCAGTTACAAAAAATAGCCACGGAGGCACAGAAGTAAGTCCAAGTTAATTATGCACCATTTTCAACCCCTCCCCGAAGCTTCGGGGCGCGTAGACACTGCCCTACGGGAGGGGCCGGGGGTGGGGTTGAAACGAGAGCATAAAACTTGCAAAATTTAGTTTGTCCTACTGAGACACTAGACGGCTTTCCGCGCTCTGCTGCTCTGCCTTAATGGTCGTGGTCGGTGTCTTCGTGCGGCACCAGCACCATAAAGCCGTTATCATCGCCCATCATTGATTTTACGCGGTTGTCGTCGAAGCGCGGCCCATAAAGTTCTGGCGCGTTGGCGGCCGCAGGGCGTGCCAAATTTAGGCTGGGCATAAGGCAGGTGGGTGCTGCCGCGGGCTAGGATATGCAGATGGTTGGCGGCCGCGCCGTCTTCTTCGCCTTCATAAGGAATGCGGTGGTTCCAAGGCACGCGCGAACGGGCATTGCAATAGTGGCTGACAAAAGCGCGGCGCGAATAAACGGCCCGGTTTTGATGCGAGCGGTGGAAGACATGCCCGCCAAAGAAGATGACATCGCCTGGCTCCGCCGGCACAGCCATTTCAGTGTCATATTGCAGGGCGATGCGAGCTAAGGTGTTTTTGGAAGTATCGGGATGGCTGGCGCTCTGGATGGGCGCGATATCGCTGAGGACGGTATCGCCCTGCTGCGTCACGCCATCGCAATCAGGATAAATCGGTTCGTTCTGCGAGCCAGGCGTCATCCACAAGCAGCCATTGGCCTCATCGGCTGGGTCAATCGCCAGCCAAGCGCCGATGAGCGTGTCGGGCTGGGTGGGGATGTAATAAGAATCTTGATGGAAACCTTGCCCGGCTTGGCCCGGCTGTTTGAAGAAGAGCATAGTTTGCAAAGCCAGCACATCGGGCCCAATCAGGGCTTCCAGCACATCGACGATGCGCGGGTGCAGCAAGAAGCGCTCGGCTAGGGCGCAAGAACGATGCGGCATGTGGATGCGCTCGTAAAAGCGGCGGCGCTCGGCGGCGCTCATATCCGCCGGCGGGGCGGGAAGGCCGGGCAGCGTCTGCCGACCCGTTTGCATATCAGCGGTGAAGCGGGCGAGTTCCGCCACTTCGGCGCGGTCAACCAAGCCCGGCACATGCAAAAACCCATCGCGGCGGAAGGCTTTGTATTGCTCGACTGTCACTGGGTATTGCGCCTGGCTGCGCTTTTCTAACTCTTCCAAAACCATTTTCAAACCCTCAAATATACGCAAAACCTATCTCAAAAGCATAGCAGCTTTCTAGCAAAATACAAATGTTTGCCGCGCTCTGCGCCGCCCTATAGCGAATACGCAATTTGATGACAGCCCGCGCCTGACCGTGTATAATCTGACCCTAGCGCAATCTGTAATTTTTAAGGAGTGGCGGCGATGGAACAGCGGCGATTCGGCGATACTGACCTAACTTGCTCGGCGATTGGCTTTGGCACCTGGGAGATGGGCACCACCCAATACGGCGCGATAGACATCGACGAAGCCGTACGGGCAGTGCAACTGGCGATTGACTATGGCATCACCCTCTTTGATACGGCCGAAGTCTATGGTCCTTTCACCTCTGAAGAGCTGCTCGCCCGCGGCTTAGGCAAGCGGCGCAAAGATGTCGTCGTCGTGACCAAAGTCGGTTTTGTCTACCACGACGACCCAAGTATCCGCGGCAACGCCGCTGTCATCGGACGCGACGCTTCCAGCCCGCATATCACCGCCCACACCAACGACTGCCTCAAGCGGCTCCAGACGGATTATATCGACCTCATGCTGATTCACTGGCCCGACCACAAGACGCCGCATGAAGAGACCATGCAGGGTTTGGAAGCCTTAAAAGCGGCGGGCAAAATCCGCCATTATGGTGTCTCGAATTATACGGTGCCGATGATGCAAGAATGCCAAAAACACGGGCGCTTGACGGCTAACCAAGTCGGCTATCACATGTTCGACCGGCGCATGGAAGCGGCCGTCTTGCCTTATTGCCTGGAACAGAATATTGGCTTTATGGCTTACGGCAGCTTGGGTTTTGGCTTGCTGACCGGCGCGCTAAAACCCGAAACCGAGTTTGTCGATTGGGATTGGCGCAGCGGCGGGTATGCCTTTGGCTTGCCCCTGTTCCAGCGCGAGAATTTTCTCAAAGCTCTGCGCGTGGTGGAGCGGCTGAAAGAACTGGCGGCCGGCTACGATAAATCGGTCGCGCAGCTGGCTCTGGCTTGGCTGCTGGGCAATCCAGCGGTGACGGTGGGCTTGGTCGGCATGCGCAACGAACATGAATTGCGCGAGAATGTCGCCGCGGCCGACTGGCGCTTGAGCGCGACTGACCGCGCCCAAATTGACTACATCTTCGCCACTGAGGGCGTGCCAAGTTATGTCCGGGCTGAGCAATGCGTTGTGCCAGGCGCCATCAGCCGCGACGGCACTTAGCTTTCTTGCAGCCCAGCCGGCGCCAGCTCGCCAATTGATTTTTCCAGCGCACTCTGCGGGCGCGCTTTGCCCCTTGGTTCTGGATTAGCCGTCGGCGGCAGCGGCGTATCGTACTGATACCCTGGGTCGGCTTTCTGCCGCCGCCAAATCATGCGCATCTCTTTCCAGGCGCCCAGCAAACTGCGCGGCGCCGGCATATCGTCTTGCAGCTCTTCATAGAGCGCCTTCAAGTTATAGCAAGGCACGCCGGCGTACATGTGATGCTCGATATGCCAGTTCATGCGCCAATAGAGAAAAGAGGCGAGCCACGGCAGCTTGACCGAGCGCGTATTTTTGCGGAAGTCCGGGCTGTCTTCCCGCAAGCCGCAATGCTGGGTTAAGCCGACAAAATAGGACAGCCAGTTAGCGATGAAGGGCGCGACGCTAAAAATCAGAGGCAGCACCCATAAACCGCTGGCTATCGCCAGCAGCAGCAAACCGCCGTGGAAGAGCAGCAGCAAGCGCGACCAGTAGATGGACAGGCGATGCTGCTCGGGCTGGTCGCGGTGCAGGGCTTTAATCCATTCGTTGATGGGAATTTCGTCCGAGCCGACCAAGCCAACAGCGCCCAGCGCCGTTACCAGCACAGTCGATATCAGGCCGCCTTTGCCAAAGGTGCGTCCGCGCTGGGTGAGCAAGTTGACCGTGAACAATTGCAGCATAAATGTCGAAGCCAGCGACGGCTCCAGCGGCAGCAGATTTTCCCGATCGCCTTCCGGGTGCAGCGTATAGCGATGGTGATAAGTATGGCTGCTGGCATAGTCAAAAGGGTCCCACCAGCCAATCAAGCTGAAGAGGTAGAGGAAAATCTTATTCAGCCGCTTGGTCTTGAAGACTGTGCCATGACCCAGCTCGTGCGGCGCGGTGCCGATGAAAAAACTTGTCACTGTGCCATGGGCGAAGAGCGCGACAAAAAAGAGCGCCCATAGAGCCTGCCACCAGCAGAAAAAAACCAGCGCCCCCGTCAGCAGGAATAAGCCAAAATGGCCGCCCGCTTGCAGCCAGCCTTGCCGGTCGCTGCGGCGAGACAGCTGCCGCAATAAGCCAGGGCGCGTCGGACAGCGATACCAATCAACGCGCAGAGTCTGCCGCACCTCCGCTAATTCTTGATAGGTCATGGCGAGGTCTCCTTTCTCAATAATTCAAAGTTAATTATGCAAAAAATTGCGGCTACACCTCACTTTTCAAGCCCACCCCCCAGCCCCTCCCTGAAGCTTCGGGGAGGGACTTTCCTGCATACGCTCCCCCAGTTTTCGGGGTTTTCTCCCCTCCCCAAAGCTTTGGGGAGGGGCCGGGGCTGGGCTTGAAAGTGTGGCTGCGTAGTTTTTCTGGCTTCGTTTTGTGAATTTTCCCGAATCACGATTTTGATGCGATTGCCCTGGGGCCGGGGGTGGGGTTGAAAATCCTAATCCGCGATTTCGACGCCCAGCTCCGCCAAGACCGCCAGCACCTCAGGTTCGACGGCATCAGGATTATTCTTGGCGCCGCGCCGCAGCGCATAGATAGCCTGCTCATTGCCCGCCCGCGCCATAGCGATCGCTTCGGCTAAGCCGCTTTCTTGGTAGCTTAAATCGAGCTCGACCACCGTATTTGCCTGCCCCCGCCAATAATATTTCAAATCGTCAGCCTGCCAGTGCGGGTAGATGTCTTCCCAGCTTAGCTGGCTGGGTCCATGCGGCAGCAGCATGTGCTCGGCGATTTTGTCGCCCACCAGCATATAGCGATTGTCCAGCGAGAGGCGCAGCTTGTCTTCGGTATAATTCGGCAGAGCCCGATGGATCGTCAGCGCCGGGAAGAAGAGCGCGTCGCCCGCTTCATAATCCGTCGAATGCCAGACCGGGTCGATGTCTGCGTGTTCGGTCTCGTCGACAGTCAGCCCGCCCGCGCCCAAGGAAAAATGATGCTGCAAGACGCGATTGACCTTGTGCGAACCGGGAATGACCGCCAGCCCGCCCAGCTCTAGCGGGCAATCGCCAATCGGCGCCCAGCAGGTGATGTTATCGAAGCTGCCTTGGAAATGCACAAAATCTTGATGCGTGGGCGTCGTATGCTCGGTGTATTTGGGAAACCAGATGCGGGCGACCTTCTGCGGGTGCGGCATGATAGGCGCGCCCGCCATCTTCTCGACGATGTCCAGGTATTCTGGCCAGTGCGCCGAGCGGTGGAAGTTCTCAATCTTATAGACCTCGGCATAACCCGCGCTATATTCGTTATCGCCTTCGGTATAGCGCATATTGATATCGGCGATGCCGCGCATTGGGTCGGTATCGGCGACCAGCCAGCCGACCTGCTGAATCATGCTCATCATCTCGCGGCGCAGCTGCCAGAGCTTGTCGGGATTGACCAGCCGCTTGAAGAAGAGATAGCCTTCAGCGGCGAGGCGCCGCTGCAGCTCGGGCGGGTCGTCGATGGCGTCGTTGGAGACGCGCATTTCTTTGATTTCAGTGGACATCGTTTTCTCCTTTTAAGCGCAATTTCAGCGCTATTTTAGAATCGAGAAGTCAATTTAAGTATAGCGCAAGCGCGGCGGCCTGGCATATTTTGCTCTGCTTTTCCCCGAGTTAACCCCACCCCCGGCCCCTCCCGTCTGTCAGTGTCTACACGTCCCCAAGCTAGCCTCCCCGAAGCTTCGGGCAGGGGCCGGGGGCGGGCTTGGGGCCCCCTGAGTAATTTTGACGCAAATTTTGCTATTGCTGCGAAAAAATTTTATACTGCGAGAGACGCAAACTATCTTAATCAAAGGAGATGTAAAAATGTTTTCTAAATCTCGTCTTGCCTTGATTTTTGTTCTGCTCTTGAGTCTGCTCGTAGGCATAGTTGGCGCGCAGGATGCCGTCAGCATCACGATTCGCTGCAAAGCCAGCCCGCCCGAAGAAGACTGGCGCTGCAACAATTTCGCCGAAGTCGAAGCCCAAGTGGAAGCCGACTTAGGCATCTCGATTGACTTGAATCTGATTCAGGACAATGCCGGCTGGGGCGACTATAAGAATGAGTTCGTCTTGGCGTCGGAAGCGGGCGAAGCGCCCGACATCATCCTGTCGGGACATGAAGATATTGGCGCTTGGGCGCCAGCCGGTTTTATCATCGCCCTCGATGATATGATCCCCGACTACGAAGAATATGCCGATATTGTGCCAGGGCTCTGGGAATCACAGCAATATGCCGGCGTTACCTACGCCATCCCGCAAGACGCCGAAGCCCGCCCCATATTCTATAGCAAGCTGCTGCTGCGCGATTTGGGCTGGAGCGAAGAAGACATCGAGTCCTTGCCCGACCGCGTCGTGGCTGGCGAATTCACCTTTGCCGATATGCTCGCCACCGCTCAAGAAGCGATTGATGAAGGCATCGTCGACAGCGGTAACGGCTTCTGGCACCGCCCCAGCAACGGGCCTGACTTCCTCTATTATTACTATGGCATGGGCGGCGAAGTGCTGGATGCCGACGGCAACCTGGTCGTCGACCGCGCTGCCGTTGTCGCCGCTTATGAGCTGCTGGGTGGTGCGGTCGCTTCAGGCGTCATGCGCTCGGACATCATCGGCATCGATTGGAACGAAGTCTGGCACCCCAGCGTCGCGCAAGCCGACATTGTGCTGTTCGCGGCCGGTGGCACCTGGAACTGGCCTAACTGGGCTTTGAACTATGTTGCCGACCAAGGCGGCGATGACTACCTCTTTGAAAATATTGGGCTGACCCTCATTCCAGCGATGGAAACAGGCGCCGCTATCACTTTGACGCATCCGCTGTCCTATATGATTAGCAGCGGCAGCGAGAATGCCGATGTGGCGATGGCTTTGATAGCCGCCATCACCACGTCAGAAGCCAATAACCGCCATGCCATCGACAGCTTCCATCTGGGCATCCTCAACGCGCAGTTGGAATCCGAGGCTTATCAAGCCAGCGCCTTGCTCAGTGGCTCGCATTACATGCTCGACCACACCACGGCATTGCCCAACCACCCTGGCTGGAACGCCTGGTCAAACGCCTACTTCCTCGGCATTCAAGCGGTGGAAACGGGCGAAGCTGACGCCGAAGGCGCGGCCGATATTGCCATCGCGCAGATGGAAAATGAATTGGGCGACGGCATCACCGTCCGCTAAGCCCCGGGCGGCTGCATAGCCGCTCACAGCATAAAAGCGAGGGGAGCGGGAGCGCTCCCCTCCGCTTGATAGCTAGACAGCGTATTTTCTTATGGTCGCGCGACATACAAACAGCGGAGCAGTCAGCCGCCGCAATGCTATGCGGGCTTATCTGGGTGCCTATGGTTTTATGGCGCCGGCTGGCATCCTGGTACTAATCTTCTTTTTAATCCCAGTCGCCATCGTTTTATATTTGAGCCTCACCAACCTCGCCAGCTCCAACTTCACCTCAGACCTGGCGGCGATGGAATTCATCGGCTTGAAGAATTATGACACCCTGCTGAACGACCAATTCGCGCGCAAGATCTTCTCCAACACTATTTTTTATGTGCTGGTTACGCTCTCCATTTTTAATGTGAGCTTAGCCCTCATCGTGTCCTTGCTCACGACGCATATTGACCGCAATGCCGGCTTTGTCTTCCGCGCTTTATGGATATTGCCCCGCATCACCTCGCCCGTCGTCTATATCTTGATTTGGAAACGGATGATGGCGGAAGCGCCCTTTGGCATCATCAACCAATTTAATGACTTGCTAGGGCAGCCCACCTACAATTATGTCGCCACCAATCCTTGGGTCTTTGTCGTCGTGGTCAATGGTTTCATCGGCGTCTCTTTTGGCATGATCATTTTTACCTCCGCCATCGAATCTATCCCCAAAGACCTGCTCAATGCCTCGCTGGTCGATGGCTCTTCGAAGCTACAGCGCATCCGTTATGTCATCCTGCCCTTGATACGCTGGCCCCTGCTCTTTGTCGTTACTTATCAGACGCTGTCTTTATTGACTTCTTTTGTTGAAATTCAATTATTGACCGATGGCGGCCCTGGACTCTACCGCACCGAGGTCTGGTCTTTGACAGCTTACCATCGCGCCTTGTCAAATTATTTTGGCAACGCCCAATGGGGCTATGGCTCGGCTTTTGCTGTTCTGCTGGTCTTGATTGGCGTGGTGCTGGCTGTGATTTATATGCGCGTCTTCCGCTTTGATGAGTTAATCGCCGAACCGCGGGTGGAGGCTTTATGAAAACGAGCGCCCAGTTCTTCGACGCGGAAAAAATCAAAGCCGAAGACGCGCCGACCACTTTAACCCAGGACATTGTTGAGACGCTGCGGCTCGGCTTGCTGAGCATCGCTTTGCTGCTCGGCGCGGCTTTTCTGTTTAGCGGGCTTATCGCGCCATTTTTTGCTTTGGGCAATGTCGAAGAGACGGTCATGGATGTCTTGACCCGCCTCATTCTGCTGGTCTTGCCCTATGTCGCCTATATCGCGGCGGCCAGCGTCGCCCGCCGTTATAGCGCCAGCGACGCAGTGAAAGCGCTGGGCTTGGCTTTCACGACGACAGTTCTCTTGTTCGCTATTATCTCTGTCGGGCATTTTCTATTGAATTACGGCGTATTCGCGCCGCGCCCGTCTTTGCAAATGACCCTCAGCCAAACCGAGGCGGGCATTCGCGTCGACGCTATCGAAGCGCAGGGCGCGGCGGAAATAGCCGGTTTGCAGGTCGGCGATGTCATCACCGCGATTCGGCGCGACGCGGTAGATTTGCCCGCCTTCAACAAACGGCTGAGCCAATCTGAAGCCGATGCCCCGCTGCGTCTGCGCTTTACGCGCGGCGCGGAAGAATTGCAAGAGACGGCGCGGGTTGTCTTAGTGTCGGAAAAATCGCTCAGCCTCTTGCTGCCGGGTCTGCTTTTTGCGCTGGTCTTCACCGCGCTAATCGTCTTTTTGCCCGGGCAGTGGGCGCCCTATATCGCGCTGGTCGGTTTATTGACGCCTTTGCTCATCGGCTATATTTGGGTCATCATCGCTACCTTTTCTTTCCGCACTGAAGGGCTGGTGCCGCTCGATGGCAATGACAATTTTGGCGGCTTCACCTTAAAAAACTGGGAATCCATCTTCGCCGGCAATATCGCCGGCATGGAATTCAATATCTGGCCCATCTTGCTGACTTCGCTGGCAATCGCTGTTTTGATGACGGCTGTGGTCTTATTGGTATCTTCCATGGCTGGTTATGCCTTGTCGCGCATGCACTTCCCGGGCCGGCGTTTTTTCCTCTCCTTCACTTTGATTCTGCACGGTTTCCCCGCTATCACCTTGCTCATCCCCATTTTTATCGTGCTGCTGCGCCTGGGCAATATGCCTATCATCGGCGAGCTTATCGGCTTTAACACCGTCGGCGGCATCGCGCTGGTCATGGTCGCTTTCCAACTGCCGCTAGGCGTGTGGCTGATGAAAGGTTTTTTCGACAATATCCCCTGGGATATGGAGCGTTCCGCCTTGATAGACGGCGCGTCGCGCTGGCGCACTTACTGGGAAATCTTGCTGCCGCAAATCCGGCCGGGCTTGCTGGCTCTGGGCATTTTCGCTTTTATCGGTGGCTGGAATGCCTACATCATCCCCGCCACCTATTCCATTGGCTCTGGCGTGAGCAACCTGCCCGTTTTCTTGAACGAGTTAATTGACGAAACCGCGCCGGTAGACTGGAATCAAGTGGCGGCGGTTGGCTTGTTTCAGTTGATACCTATATTCATCTTTTTTATCTTCGCCCAAGAATACCTGCTGAATATCTATGCCGGCGGCACCAAAGGCAGTTCCTAACAGCGGCCGCCGCCGCGAGCCTAGCCCGCCAAGAGAAAGACCTAAGCCATGAAAATCACCATCGACAATCTCACAAAAAAATTTGGCGATGTCGTCGGCGTCGAAGACTTGACCTTGCATATTGACGATGGCGAGTTCGTGGCTTTTCTCGGACCCTCAGGCTGCGGCAAAACGACCACGCTGCTCACTTTAGCCGGCATCTATAAAGCGACGGCCGGCCGCATAAAATTCGGCGAGCGGGTCGTCAATCAAGTGCAGCCAAAAGACCGCAATATCGGTATGGTCTTTCAGAGCTATGCCCTCTATCCGCACATGACCGTCTTTCAGAATATCGCCTATCCGCTCAAGCTGAAAAAGGTGGCGAAGGCGGCGCAAAACGAGCGCGTGCAGCAAGTGGCGACGGTGATGGGCATTGGCGATTTGCTGGATCGGCGGCCGGGGCAGCTCTCAGGCGGCCAGCAACAGCGCGTCGCTTTGGGCCGGGCTTTGGTCAAAGAACCAGATGTGCTGCTCTTTGACGAGCCTTTGTCCAATCTCGATGCGCGGCTGCGCTTGACGATGCGCGGGGAAATCAAGCACTTGCAGCGGAATCTCGGCATCACTTCAATCTATGTTACGCATGACCAGGTGGAAGCGATGACGATGGCCGACCGCATCGCAGTGATGAATCGCGGTCACTTGCAGGCTTTTGATAGCCCCGATGAATTATATGACCGGCCAAAAACCCGCTTTGTCGCTGGTTTTGTGGGCAACCCGCCAATGAATTTTGTCGATGTCGAAGTCTCGCAAGTCGACGGCGCTTTTATGGTCGAAGCGGACTCGCTGTCTTTGCAAGCGCCCAAAGCCCGCGGCGCGGCGCCGGCCAGCTATGCCGGACCCGTTGTTATGGGCATCCGCCCAGAAGATATTCAAATTGCCGCCGATGGCGCGGTCGCCGCCGAGATTTACCTGGTCGAGCCATTAGGCCGCGAAGACTTGATTGACGCGCGCGTGGGGCCGCATAGCTTCTTGCTGCTTGCCAGCACGGAGAGCCAGCATCGGGCCGGCGAGCGCGTCAGACTCAAATTTGATATGGAACAAGCGCAATTCTTCGACCCCCAAACCGAAAGGTCTTTGCTGTGGCAGCAGTAGCGGCGGCGCACAGCGCCCGGATCGTCCGTTCTTTTCAAGCGCTAGAGCAGGGCATCGTCTCCGAAAGCGAGCATGCGCTCGCCCGGCGCTATGCCCCTTATATCCATTTTGACGCCCGCGAGCCTTTCCTGCCGACTGTCGTCGGTTATACAGTTTTCCATCAGACTGCTCCATCCCCTTCCTTCCCGCGCTGCATCCAGCTTGATGACAATATCGCCTTGGCGATTGAATACGCCATCTGGTGGGATTGGGATATTCAGCACCTCTACGAGCTGGAGCATATTTGGGTCTATATTGACGCGGCCGGGCAGTTGCTGGCCGCCGAAGCGAGCTGGCATGGCCGTTACCATCAAATGCTGACTGACGCTGGGCAACTGCCGCTGCGCGCTGGCCGGCTGGCACTATATTCCGAGCCAGGTAAACATGCCTTTGCCCCCTCTCCCGAGCGGCTGCTGGCGCGCCAGGCTAAGACCGTCGCCAGCTGCGGCCTCCATGCCGGCAAAATGGGCTTGCATGTTACCTCCTTGTTCGAGGGCATTATCCAGCATGACAATCCCCTGTATGACCGCCTCGTCCATAGCTATCTCGAGCGGCGGCAATTTGAACCGAGCTACGCTTTCTCCCAAGTCTTTGACCTGCGGCAAGCTGTATCTGTGCCTTGGGCGCAGCTTTTTGCTTGGATACCGCAGCGCGTGAGCGACTGGCTAGACGAGCTAAGCGTGACCATCCCGCCCCATCAGCGGCGGGTCTTGCGCATCGCCCATCGAGGTGCTTCGGCTTATGCCCAAGAAAGCTCGCCCGAGGCTCTGCGCATCGCGGCGGAACTCGGCGCGGATATGGTGGAATTAGACCTGCGCAAAACCGCCGACGACCAGCCCATCATCAGCCATGACAGCGGCTTGCAGCGCGTCTATGGCATCGCTGGCTCAGTTGAGGATTTCAGCCTGGCGGAGCTGCGCCGCCTGACAGCCGGCAAGGGGCATATCCTCAGCTTTGAAGAAGCGGTTGACTTATGCCGCGAGCTAGGCCTGTCCATCTATTTGGATATCAAAGAGCTTAATGAAAAAACGGCACGCTCGGTCTTTGCGACGCTTGAGAAGAGGGATTTTATGCGCCGCGTGATATTTTCGTCCTTCAGGGTAGATTTCATAGCCGATATTAAAGCGGACTGGCCCGCTGCCCGCACGGCGGTTTTGTTTGGCGCGGTCAATATCGATGCGGTCAAGCTGGCGCAGGCGGTGGGAGCGGATTATGTGCATCCCTGCTGGGAAGACCGTGCCGAGCAGCCCCACCGCTTGCTGCGCCCCGAATGGATAGAAGCCGTGCGCGCCGCGAAGCTGGGCTTGGTCTGCTGGCACGAAGAGCGGCCAGCCGAAATCGCCGCGCTCAAGGCTTTGGGCGTCGACGCCATCTGCTCGGATAGGCCAGACTTGTTAAGAGACTAGCCGGCTAAATTTGTCAAATCGACCGCCAGCGCCTCCGCTTCCAGCGCCAGCTGCGAAGCCAGGAAACCGCGGGTCTGCGGCATAGCCTCGTCGCTGCGCTCGAGGATGTCGGCGATAAGCTGCTTGCCATAAGTAATCTCGGTGTCGCTGCAATCGATATAGCGCGCGCCCGCGCTATCGACCAGGAAGAGGTGGCTTTCCCCGGCCCGCCCAGCCACATCGATATTCTTGCGCAGTTCGATATAGCCCTCGGTGCCAATCAAAAAGAGGCGCACATCGCCCCAAACCGGCAGACCGTCTGGCGTCAGCCAGTCGACGCGGATATGCCCGACCGCCTGCGGGCTGCGCAGGGTCAAATCTCCCATATCGTGCATGCGCGGGTATTGGCGGAAACGGAAATTGCCCACCGTCGCCGCGACCACTTCCGCCGTATCGCTGTCCGTGAAAAAAAGAAACTGCTCGATTTGGTGGCTGGCTAAATCGTTGATGATGCCGCCAAAACGGCGGCGGTCGAAGGTCCATTCGGGACGCTGATAAAAACCAAAGAGCCGATGCGGCCCGAAGCCGCTGGTCTGCACGACCTGCCCGATAGCCCCCGCCTGCACTAATTCGCCGGCTTTCCCCGTCGCTTTTTGCAGCAGATGTTCGCTGAAGCAGATGGAATAGATGCGCCCGGTTTCCGCTTGTACGCGCCGCGCCACTTCTAATTGGGCGAAGTCGGTAAAAGCCGGCTTGTCCGACATATAATCCTTGCCATGCCGCATCACGCGGATGCCCAGCGGCCCCCGCTCGTCGGGGATGGCGGCGCTGACGACGAGCTGAATGCTCGCGTCTTCCAGAATCTCTTCGATGCTCGCGGCGCGCCGCGCTTGCGGGAAGGCCGCTTGAAACCGCGCCCGCCGCGCCGCGTCCACATCGTGATAGCAGACTAATTCCGCGCCCGCCTCCAACATGACTCGCACTTGCCCATAAATATGCCCATGCTCAAAGCCAATCGCGGCAAACCGTATGCTCATCAGTTCCGTCTCTCCTTAGTTTTAGCGCTGCGCGCGCGGGAATTGCGTCTTTGCAAAATGCGTCAGCGGCTTATAATAGCGGGCGAGGCGGGAATTGCTAAGGCTATTTGGCGGCCAGCTTCGCGTCTCGTTTTCTTTGTCCGTGTTCAAATTTAGCTAAAGGGAAAGCAGATGAAACACAGCAAACTAATTCTCATTCTTTTCTCACTCGGGCTTCTCGTTCTGCCGGCGATCTTCGTCGCCGCTCAGGACCAGACCCAAGTGCGCATCTCCTGGTGGGGTTCGCAGAACCGCCATGACCGCACCATCGCCACGATTGAGCTCTACGAAGAACTCAACCCCGATATTGATATTGTCTACGAATTCCAGGGCTGGGGCGACCATTGGACCAAGCTCTCGACGCAGGCGGCCGGCGGCGAATTGCCGGACATCATGCAGCATGACTATGCGCGCATCGAAGAATGGGTCGCCAATGGTTTGCTGATGTCGCTCGATGGCTATCTCGAAGATGGCACTATCGATACGACGTATATCGCCGAATCGTCGCTGGCTGGCGGCATGGTCGACGGTCAAATGTACGGTATCAACCTAGGCAACAACTCAGAGGTCTTCACCCTCGATGTGGACGCTTTTGCGGCGGCCGGCATCGAGCTGCCGTCCCTCGATTGGACCTGGACGCAGTTTGAAGAAATCGCCACGGCGATTCAAGAGTCCCTGGACATCCACGGCATCGGCGTTTTGACCAGCGACCAGCTTTGGAAATCGCAGTACATGGGCTGCTGTGACCAATGGGCTTATGCCGCCGATGGCATGTCCCTCGGCTACGAAGACGACCAGCCGCTCATCGATTATTACAATATGCTGCTGCGCTTGCAGGAAAATGGCGGCATGCAGAGTTACGAAGACTCCGTCGCCCGCGGCGATCAAGGCGTGGAAGCGCAGTTAATCGTCAGCCAAGAAGCGGCTATGGCTTATCACTGGAGCAACCAAATCGTAGCGGTTTGGAACGCGGCCGGCGCCGACCGCAACTTCGTCATGTATCCCATCCCGCGGCCCGAAGGCGGCCAATCGCAGAATTACATCAAACCCTCGATGTTCTTCGCCATCACTTCTCAAGCTGAACAGCCAGATGCGGCGGCGGCTTTCATCGACTGGTTTGTCAATTCTGTCGAAGCCAACGAAATCTTGGAAGCCGAGCGCGGCGTGCCAACTTCGTCGGTCGTGCGCGAGGCTCTGCTGCCCGATTTGGGACCAGCCCAAGCTGAAATGTTCAACTATCTCGGCTTTATCGAGATGGACAACAGCCCCATCCGCCCGGCCGACCCGGCGGCGCATGCCGATGTTATCAACAATGTCTTCGGGCCCGAGTTCGTCGAGCCGGTCATGTACGGCATGATTTCGCCAGAAGAAGCCGCGGCCTACCTGCGCGAAGAAGCCAATCGCCTCTTGGCGGCGCAATAGCCAGCGCCTAAGGCAAATGCGAGTATGGGGCGCTCCGCGCGCCCCATGCTTTCTTTTTCTTTTATACCTGTTTCACCCTAGCGAGGCACAATGGCCGTCGCCACAATCACAAAGGCCAAGCGCCAAAAAAAATCTAACTTCGGCCAAGATAACCTAGTCGGCTATCTTTTTATTGGTCCCTGGCTGGCCGCCTTTTTCCTCTTCACTTTTATCCCTATTACGGTGTCTTTGGTGCTGTCTTTCACCGATTACAATGTGCTATCTAACAGCGCCGAGTTCATCGGCTTGGATAATTTTCAGCGCATGTTTTTTGAAGACAGGCGCTATTGGCGCTCGGTCAACGCGACGCTGAAATATGTGATATTTTCGGTGCCGCTGCGGTTGGTTTTTGCCTTGGGCGTGGCAATGCTGCTCAATACCTGGCGCCGTGGCGTTGGCATCTACCGCGCCGCTTTTTACGCGCCGTCCATCATCGGCGGCAGCATCGCCGTGGCCGTGATGTGGCGCGAAATCTTTGGCGACGACGGCTTGGTGAACTTCACCTTGAACCTGCTCGGCATCGAAGGCCCAAACTGGCTAGGGCGGCCCGAAACCGCCATCTGGACCTTGATTATCCTCGCCGCTTGGCAGTTTGGCTCGCCGATGTTGATATTTTTGGCGGGCTTAAAAAATATCCCCAAGCATCTCTACGAATCGGCGGAGATCGACGGCGCTAACGCTTGGCAGCGCTTTTTGCGCATCACCCTGCCTATGCTGACGCCAATTATCTTTTTTAATCTGATTATGCAGCTCATCTCTGGTTTTATGGTCTTCACGCAAGCCTTCATCGTTACCGGCGGCCGACCGCTGGACACCACTTTGTTCTACGCTCTCTATGTCTATCGCCGCGCTTTTGAAAATAACGAGATGGGTTATGCCTCGGCTATGGCTTGGGTCATGCTGCTGGTCATCGCCCTTTTGACGGCGCTGGTCTTCCGCTCCTCCAGCTATTGGGTGCATTACGAAGCGGAAGATGGGGCTTGATACGATGGCCGGGATTGCGACGCGCGCGCCAGCCGAGACCGTCAGCCGCCCGCCCATCAGGCGGCCCGCGCTGCCCTGGTATCAGCGCAAGACCCTGCGCACGATTTTATATCATAGCCTGGTCGGCCTGGCCGCGCTGATTATGCTGTATCCGATACTCTGGCTGGTGGGCAGTTCTTTCAAGCCGCCCGACGAAATCTGGACGAACCAGACGGCGATTATCCCAAACGAATTTTACCCGCAGAATTATCCGAATGGCTGGGCCGGTTTTGGCGGCATCAGCTTCACCACCTTCTATCGCAATTCGCTGTTTTACGCCACGCTCGGCACCCTGCTCAGCGTCAGCGCTTCGGCCGTCGTCGCCTATGGTTTCGCCCGCCTGCGCTTTCGGGGGCGGCGCTTATGGTTCGCCGTCATGCTCGGCACGCTGATGCTGCCGACGCAGGTGCAGATTATCCCGCAGTATATCGTCTTCAAGCAATTGGGCTGGCTGAATACATTTTATCCGCTGCTGCTGCCGCGCATCGGCGGCTCAGCCTTTTTTATCTTTATGATTATTCAGTTCATCCGCAGCATCCCAGTCGATTTGGACGAAGCCGCTATGATTGACGGCGCTAGCAAAATCGGCATCTTCCTGCGCGTCATCTTGCCCCAGCTCACCCCGGCTATTATCACCGCCGCCATTTTTTCTTTTTATTGGACTTGGGACGAATTCCTCGTGCCGCTGATTTACCTCAACAGCCCCGAACTATATTTGGTCTCGCTGGCTTTGCGCACATTTTCCGACCCTTCGGGGCAGACAGATTGGGGCGCCATCTTCGCTATGTCGGCGCTGTCCTTGCTGCCCGTCTTTGTTATCTTTGTCGCCTTCCAGCGCTATTTGGTTGAGGGCATCTCGACCACTGGTTTGAAAGGTTAACTTGGGCGGGCAGTTTCAAGAGAGCGGCTTGTATGCCGCCGCCGAGCGCATCGGCGTCTTCCTCTTGACGAATCTCATCAGCGCCTTCCTTTTGCTGACTGTGCTAGCGGCGCCTTTGGCTCTGCTGGCCCTCTTTGCCGTGATGAACGCTTGGGTGCAGGGGCGGCAGCCAGAATTCTTCGCCGTCTACTTGGGCAGCATACGGCGGCACTGGCGGGCGGCTCTGGCCCTCGGCTTTATTGACCTGCTGGCGGGCGGCTTGATCGCTTTCAACCTCAACATCTTGCCGGCCATGGCGCTGGACTTCTTGACCGTGCTCTCGCTGACAATGACCTTCAGCGTCGGCGCGGTGCTGCTGCTGGCGAATCTCTATGCCTGGTCCTTGCTATCGCTTTTGCGACTGCCCCTGCGCGAGACAATTAAGCTCAGCCTGCTGCTCACATTGAGTCAGCCGCTGCGCAGCGTCTTGCTAACGCTGGCGGCTTTTGCGCCGCTGCTAGCCAGCCTCTTTTTGCCCGTCGCTTTTATGTTGATTCTATCGCTGTCGGTCGCGGCCTATATCGCAGCCCGCGGGGTCTGGTGGGTGCTGCGGGCGCATTTCTCCCCAGCGGAGTTGGCGGACCTGTTAGAACCAGCCTGAGAGTAAGGGCTAGTTCAAGAGCTTTGCGCAGCCGCCGAGAGCGTGAGCAAGTGGGCGATGATATGGCCAATTTCTGCTGGCGACAGGCGCGCTTTATAATTGGCGGGCATAATCTTCGAATACCCTGGCACCAAGTAAGCGCTTGGCGACAGGATTGATTCGTAGAGATATTGTGCCGCGGGCATCGGCGGGCGGCGCTTTTCAGCGCGCTCGGCAAGTCCATAGAATAAAGGCGCGACCCGACCTTCCCCGCGCAAATGGCAGACGCTGCATTGGTAGTCTTCGAGCAGTTGCGCGCCTTTTGCCGCCACCGCCCCTTCTAAAGCCGCTGCCACCTCCGGCGCATAAGACGCTATCGCCGCGGGCGGCGCAGGCTGGCGGGCGCTGCTGATAGCGAAGGCAAGGCTAAAAACAAGGGCTATCAGGGCGAAGAGCGCCAGCGTCAATACTACCGCCACGGGCGGTTTTTTTCTGCTTGAGTCGCCTTCTGCCATTTGCGCGGAGCCTTAGAGCAGCAGGCGGTCTAGCATCATCGCTAGGAAGAGCAGCGCCAGATAAAGCGACGAATATTTGTAGACGACGCGGGCTGTCGCTTTATCCGCCCGCCAGATGAGCTTCAGCGACAGTCCGATTAGCAGCAGCCCGAGACCAGCCGCCGTTGCCAGATAAAGCCCGCCCAGCATCGATGGCGCCTGGGGCAGCAGCAACAGCGCCGGCGTCAAGCTGATGATGAAGAGCTGCAACGAATAAAAGAGGATTTGGTAGCGCGTCAATTTTTCGCCGCGGGCGACGGGCATCATGGGAATCTGCGCCGCCGCGTAATCTTTGTTCACCAGCAGCGCCAGCGCCCAAGAATGCGGCGGCGTCCAATAAAACACAATCGCAAACAAGATAAAAGCCTGGATGTCGAGCTGGCCTGCCGCCGCCGCCCAGCCAACCAGCACCGGCATAGCGCCGGCCCCGCCGCCAATCAAGATATTGACGACGGTATTGCGTTTGAGCAGCAGCGTATAAATAACGACATAGTAGAACGCGCCGCCCAAAGCGAGAGCCGCCGCCAGCCAATTGACAAAGATGCCCAAAATCAGCGCCGACCAAAGAATCAGGCACAAGGCAAAAAGCAAAGCATGCTGGGTGGAGATGCGCCCGGCCGGCAGCGGCCGGCGGGCGGTGCGCGCCATCTTAGCATCAAGCTCCCGATCGAAGTATTGGTTGAGCGCGCTAGCGCCACCGGCCGCAAAGATGCCGCCTAGCACAGTCGGAAACAGAACAGCCGCCGCCGGCAGCGCATCGGCCGCGACAATCATACTGGTCACGCAAGTGAAAACGAGCAGGAAAACGATGCGCGGTTTCATCAAAGCGAGGTAAATGCGCGGCAGCTCCCTGAAGGCCAGGTCGCCGCGTCGGATTTGAATCATGTGCCTTCCATTCTTAGCTGCTCTGCTCGAGGTATTCGATAATTGTGAGCGCGACCAGCAAGCCCCAGACCGTTGCCGCCAAGCCAACATGAATAGCGCCCCATTCCGCGCTGGCAACGCTTAGCACATAGAGCGCGCCAATGCCAATTTGCAACGCATAGACCAGCCCCGCCCCCAGGGCCAGCCCGCGGTCTAATGTCCCAGCGCGCTTCTGCCAGACCTGCCAAATGAGTATTAGCAAACTCACTGCCATTGCAGCGACTGAGAAACGATGCAGCATGTGGATGACCGCGAGCTGGCTTTGTTCAAATGGCAGCAAAGCGCCGCCGTCGCAGAGAGGCCATTCGGTGCAGGCTAAAGAGGCGCCGCTGCCGCGGACTAAGGCGCCGGTTAATATGACGAGCAGGGCAAAAGCCGCATTCAGCGCGCTCAGCGGCCGCAGAGCATCGGACTGTGGCCCGCGCCGAGCAAAGCCGCCAATAACAGCATAGCGACGCCGAGATGCAAAGTGACGAATGTCGGGGGCAAATCTAAAAACACGACGATGGCGCCCAAGGCGCTCTGAACGAGGAAGAGCAGGGCGGCTAAGACGGTCATGCGCAGGACGCGCCGGTCGCGGTGGCGATAGTGTCGCCAGCCCAGAGCCAGCGTTACCAAGCCAAACGCGCCTATCAGCAAGGCGAAGAGCCGGTGCAGCCACTCAATCCAAGCGGTGATGTTATCCAGTGGCGGGAAAATCGTGCCATTGCAGAGGGGCCAATCGTTGCCACAGCCCAAGCCAGATTCTGTCACGCGCACGACCGCGCCAAAAACAATCAGACCCCAAGTGAGGGCTGCCGTCGCCAGCGCCCAGCCGATAAAGCGGCCTGAACGCGGCGCAGCGCCTGTCTTAGCTCTGGAAATCATAGCGTCTCTTTCAGCGCTTTCTGAACTGGATGAGCCGGTCATTTTAGCAGGGCAGTCTACTATTTTGGGCGCGGTCTTATATTGACTGCCGGCTTTGATTGTACGTATTTTCACAATCTGCCGCAAGGGGGTTGATTCAAGCAGCGCCGCGCATTGCGGCTATTTCTTTATTCCCAGGCAGCCCGCATTCGACAACTGGCGCGGCTTGTGTTAGATTTTCCGCTATGCGCCGCCGCCTAGAATCGAAGAGAAGGATCGCATGGAACGCTCGAAACGATTTGCCCTGCTAGAAAAACGCGACATCAACAAAGAAACCTACGTCGAGCCTTTCCCCGAAGCCGGCTTGATTGTCGCCGATAGCCCCTACGACCCGTCGCCCAGCCTCAGGCTCGAGGCAGGCGCAGTCGTCGAAATGGATGGCGTCGCCCGCGCCGATTTTGACGCGCTCGACCGCTTCATCGTCGCCCACGCCCTCGACCTCAGCCTGGCGGAAGAGGCGATGGCTCTGCCGTCGCAAGACTACGCGCGCATGCTCGCCGACATCAATGTGCCGCGGGCGGCGATTGCCCGCCTCATTGCCGGCTGCACGCCCGCCAAGCTCGCCGATATCATCCGCCATCTGAATGTGCTGGAAATGATGATGGCGCTATCCAAGATGCGCGTGCGCCACGCGCCCGCTAATCAAGCCCATGTGACGAACTGGCGCGAGCATCCGGCTCTGCTGGCGGCGGACGCGGCTGAAGCGGCGCGGCGCGGTTTTGCCGAAGTCGAGACGACCGTGCGCGTCGCCCGCTTCGCCCCCTTCAACGCGCTGGCGATTCTGGTCGGCAGCCAGACCGGCCGCGGCGGCGTCTTGACGCAATGCTCCGTGGAAGAAGCCCTCGGCTTGCGCCTGGCAATGAAAGGGCTGACCAGTTATGCCGAGACGCTCTCGGTCTATGGCACCGAGCTGACCTTCGTTGATGGCGATGACACGCCCTGGTCCAAAGCTTTTCTCGCGTCCGCTTATGCCTCGCGCGGGGTGAAAATCCGCTTCACCTCTGGCACTGGCTCGGAAGCGCTGATGGGCCGCGCCGAGCAAAAGTCTATGCTCTATCTGGAAGCGCGCTGCCTGCTGGTGGTGAAAGGCGCGGGCAGCCAAGGCGTGCAAAATGGCTCGATTTCCTGCATTGCCCTGCCAGAGGCTTTACCTGGCGGCGTGCGCGCCGTGCTAGCCGAGAACCTGCTCGCGTCTATGCTCGGCTTGGAAGTGGCTTCGGGCAACGACGCCCTCGCTTCTCATTCCAATATCCGCAAAACGGCGAAACTGATGCTGCAATTCATCCCTGGCACCGATTTTATCTTTAGCGGCTACAGCGCCATACCCAAGCGCGATAACCTGTTTGGCGGCGGCAATTTTGATGCCGAAGATTTTGATGATTACAATGTCTTGCAGCGCGATATGCAAATTGATGGTGGCCTGCGCCCTATCCAGGAAGAGGAAGCCCTGTTCATACGGCGCAAGGCGGCCCGCGCCATCCAAGCGGTCTACCGCGAATTGCAGCTGCCGCCGATTAGCGACGCCGAAGTCGACGCCGCTACCGTGGCGCATAGCAGCGATGATATGCCGCCGCGCGACATCTTGCCTGATTTGCAAGCGGCCGATGCCTTCATGGCCAGCGACGCCGATTTTCTGACAGTCATCCGCGCCTTGCAGACCAGCGGCTTCAGCGATGTCGCGGACAATATCCTAGAGATGGGCCGGCAGCGCGTCGCGGCGGATTATTTGCAGCCATCGGCGATATTTGACGCCGATTTCAAAGTGCGCAGCGCCATCAATGACCCGAATAATTATACTGGCCCAGGCAGCGGCTATCGCCCCGCCGGGCAACGCTGGCAAGAAATGCAAGCCATCCCGCAGGCTAAGTCGCCGGCCGGTTTTGTCGCGCCGCATCTCGGGCCGCCGCTGGCGCGGCTGGCTGAGCTAGGTCCCGCCGCCAAAGGCAGCCAGCAAGAAGTTGTGCTGGCAGTGGGACCAGCCTTTGGCCGCGTGCTTACCTCGACGATTGGCGGCTTGGCACATGACGCGGTGCTGGAGGCAATCTTGAGCGGCATCGCAGCCGAAGGCTTGCTAGCCCGCCTGGTCCGCGTCTACCACTCTTCCGATTGCGCGGCGATTGGCTATGTCGGCGCCCGCCTCAGCGGCAGTGGCATCGGCATTGGCTTGCAATCGCGCGGCACCACCGTCATCCACCAGAAAGACCTCGCGCCGCTCAACAATCTGGAACTCTTCCCTCAATCGCCCAGCCTGACGCTGACGACCTATCGGGATATTGGGCGCAATGCCGCTCGTTATGCCATAGGTCTGGCGCCGGTGCCGGTGGCGGTCAAAATTGACAATGGCGCTCGCCTGCGCCTCATCGTGAAGACGGCTCTGCTGCATCGGCGCGAGACAGACGAAGTGCGCCCCGAGCGACCGCCGCAAGAACTGCACTTCGATTGGGAGCCTGATTTATGAAAAAGAGCGACTATCCCCTGCGCGAAACCGCCGCCGATGCCTTGCGGGCTTACAGCGGACGGCCTTTAGCCGAAATCACCCCAGCGGCGCTGGCGGCGGGCGCGCTCTCAGGCGCTGACCTGCGCGCGCCGGCCGCGACGCTGCGGCAGCAGGCGGCCATTGCCCGCGCCAATGGCTATCCGCAGCTG
Source organism: Phototrophicaceae bacterium (assembly GCA_965200325.1). Lineage (GTDB taxonomy): Bacteria > Chloroflexota > Anaerolineae > Aggregatilineales > Phototrophicaceae > UBA6055. The sequence continues at coordinate 437,913 of OZ241335.1, forward strand.
GCGGCGAATCTCTTGCGCGCGGCCGAGTTGGCGGCGGTGCCAAATGAAGAATTGCTGCGCATTTATGAGATGCTGCGCCCAGAGCGGGCTAGCTATGCTGAGCTTTTGCGGCTGGCGGACTATCTCGAAGAGACTTATGCCGCGCCCGAAAACGCCGCTTTTATTAAAGAAGCGGCGCAGGTCTACCGCGAGCGCAATCTTTTGCGCCGCTGATGGCTTAGCCGCTTATATCACATAAACTAAAAAGTGAGAGAAGACGATGACCGATAGCAATCTCGAAGCCAATATCAATACTTATTCGCGCCCGACAGACTTGCGTATTACTGACCTGCGCATCGTCAATCTGAAAGCGCTGCCCTTTGATGTCAGCTTGCTGCGGCTCGATACCAACCAGGGCATCAGCGGCTATGGCGAAGTGCGCGATGGCGCTAGCCCGACTTATGCGCTGCTGCTCAAATCGCGCTTGCTCGGCGAGAATCCCTGCAATATCGACAAGATTTTCCGCAAAATCAAGCAGTTTGGCTTTCATGCGCGGCAGGGCGGCGGTGTCTGCGGCATTGAGATGGCGCTCTTTGACCTAGCGGGCAAGGCTTATGGCGTCCCGGCCTATCAGCTGGCCGGCGGCAAATTCCGCGATAAGGTACTGATTTATAGCGATACCGACTCGGTCGCCGATGGCGTGGCTATGGGCAAACGGCTGAAACGCCGCCTGGACGAAGGGTTTAAGTTCCTCAAGATGGACTTGGGCATCGACTTGCTCGATGGCATCGCCGGCGCGCTCTCCGCCCCGCCCGGCATGCTGCAATCGCAGACTATCATGCACCCTTTCACCGGCATTCAAATTACCGAGCTGGGCATCGACTACCTGGTCGAATATGTGCGGCAGGTGCGGGAAATCATCGGCTATGAAGCGCCGCTGGCGGTGGATCACTTTGGGCATATCACTGTCGAATCTTGCATTCGCCTCGGGCAGGCGCTGGATCGCTTTACCCTAGCCTGGTACGAAGATATGATACCCTGGCAGTTGACCGAGCAGTGGCGGCGGCTGAAGCAAGCGGTGCGCACGCCTGTCTGCATCGGCGAAGACATTTATTTGAAAGAAGGCTTTTTGCCGCTGCTGCAAGCGGAGGCGGTCTCGGTGATTCATCCTGACCTAGCGACTTCGGGCGGCATTATGGAGACGAAGAAAATCGGCGATTTGGCGCAAGAATATGGCGTGCCGATGGCGATGCACTTCGCTGGCTCGCCTGTTTCGTTTTTGGCGAACATCCATTGCGCTGCCGCCACCGAGAATTTTTATGTGCTGGAGAATCACTCGGTCGATTTGCCTTGGTGGGACGATTTGATTGATGGCATCGCTAAGCCGCTGATTGTTGATGGTTATGCGCCAGTGCCAGAGGCGCCGGGGCTGGGCTTCGGCGAGCTGAACGAAGCCGCCATCCGCGAGCGCCTGGACGATACGCGCGCCGCCGGCTACTTCGAATCGACGGCGGCTTGGGATGATGAACGCTCCCGCGATAGATTGTGGAGTTGAATGATGCGCATCACCGAGTTTCACATCACCCCCATCGCCGTGCCAGACCCGCCCCTGCTCAACGCGGCGGGCTTGCACGCGCCTTACGCTCTGCGCATCGTGCTAGAGCTGGTCAGCGCCGACGGCATCTCGGGCTGGGGCGAAATCCCGGGCAGCGCCGCCACCTGTGCCGCGCTGGAAACCGCCGCCGACCATATCATTGGCTTAGACACTTGGCAGCTCAACCAGATTTCCGCGCTATTAAAAGCCTTAGCGGTGGAAAGCGAGCGCGGCGAAACCCCCTGGGACCAGCGCCTCTGGGTGCATGCGCAGAGCGCCATCGAAGTCGCTTGCTACGACCTGATAGGCAAAGCCTGCGGCCGGCCGGTGGTCGATTTGCTAGGCGGGCGGGCCCGCGAGCGCGTGCCATTCGCCGCTTATCTCTTTTATAAGCACGCGGGCGCTGGCGGCGACTTAGGTTTTGGGCTTGACCCAGCGGCGACTGGCTGGCCCGCCGCCCGCCAAGAAGCGGCTTTGGACGCGGCCGGCATCGTCGCCCAAGCCCAAGCCATGGTCGCGCAGTATGGTTTTAAGTCCATCAAACTCAAAGGCGGCGCTTTTGAACCGCAAATCGAAGTCGATACTATGCTGGCGCTGCGGCAAGCCTTTGGGTCGGATATGCCCTTGCGCCTCGACCCAAATGCCATCTGGACTGTCGAAACCGCTATCGCTATGGGGCGACAGCTAGACGGTGTGCTGGAATATTATGAAGACCCGGCGCGGGGGCAGGCAAATATGGCGGCAGTCGCCCGCGCGCTGGCTATTCCGTTGGCGACCAATATGTGTACCACTTCTTTTGCCGATTTGCCCGGCAGCGTCGCGCATAATTCCGAGTCCATTATCCTCTCCGACCATCATTTTTGGGGCGGCTTCCGCGCCACGCTGGCTTTAGCCCGTTTCTGCCAGACCTTTGGGCGGGGCTTGTCTATGCACTCCAACAGTCATCTTGGCATTTCGCTAGCGGCGATGACGCATCTGGCGGCCGCAATCCCCAACCTGACTTATGATTGTGATACGCATTATCCTTGGCAAGACGGCCAGGATATATTGCAAAAGCCGCTTGAATTTGAAGATGGCGCGCTCGCCCCGCCAGCGGCGCCTGGCCTAGGCATCGAGATTGACCGCGACAAGCTGACACAGCTGCATCAGCAATATCTGGCTTGCGGCTTGACCGAGCGCAATGATGAAATCGAAATGCAGAAGATTGAACCTGGCTGGCGCTTTCAAGCGACGCGCTGGTAATGGGGAAGTAGACTCATTTCTCAGTAGGACAAAGTAAATTTTGCAAGTTTCTGCGTGTCGTCAACCCCACCCCCAGCCCCTCCCGTAGGGCAGTGTCTACGCGCCCCGAAGCTTCGGGGAGGGGAGTCTAACCTGGGGGACTGTAGACATTGCCCGATGGGAGGGGCTGGGGATGGGGTTGAAAATCGCGCTTTTGCATAATTAACTTGGACTTACTTCTGTGGCAAATTTTGACTTACTGGAGAGGGCTTATGGCAATCTACACCGCAAACCTGCTTGATGGGCTGAACTCGGTCATCAGCATCCCGCTGGTGCCATTTACCGGCGGGCAAATCGACTTTGCCGGGCATGGCAAAAATATCGCCTATTTGATGAACAATAACCAGCTTAGCGGCGGCCGGCCGCGCGTCATCTCTATCGCCGGCACCAGCTTGATCCACCACATCGCCGCTGAAGACCAGCTCAAATTGATGGATATTGCCGGCCAGCGCATGAACGGCGCTGGCATTCTGATGGCGGCTATCGTGCCGAATCCACTGCCCAGCGCCGCCGCTCTCATCGCGCAACTCGCGGCTTTGCCGCGCCCGCCCGATGTCTATTTGATTATGCCGCTCGCCGGCACTTATAGCCCAGCCGGCTTGTACGCGACCTTTATGCGCTTCGCGGCAGAGCAGGCGCGGCGACATGGGGCGCGCTTTTTATATTATTATCGCCGCCCACGCGACGACCGCGCTATGATTATCCGCCTGCTGCAAGATTCGCCGCATTTTGTCGGCGTCAAAATCGGCACGGACGAAGGGGATGTGCTGCCTTTTGTCGAGGCACTGAGCGCGGAGAAAATTGTCATCTGGGGCATTGGCGACCGCTCCACCGCCGCCGCCGAAATGGGCGCCCAGGGGCATACCTCCGGCATCAATATCGTCGTGGCAGGGGCTTCGGATGCCATCAACAATGCCCAACGCCGCCGCGATTATGAAGAAGCCCGCCTCATCGAAAACGCAATTTCGCCGCTGGAAGACATCCGCTTTATGCAGGAGCGGGCTTATAATTACGCGGCCGTGCAAGAGGCGCTGCGCTGCGGCGGTTTTGATGATGTGGTCGGCGGCGATGGCGGGCCCTTCAATCCGCCTGTGCCAGCCAAAATCGTCCGCCAGATTGAACGTATCATGGCGGAAATCGAGCAGTATCATTGAAACAGAATAAACAGGATTTTGAGAGGACTCGAGATGAAAATCACCGATGTGCAAGCCTGCGTCATCGGGCGGCCAGAGCCAGATAGCGGCGGCAGCGTCTGGACCTTTGTGCGCGTCTATACTGACGAAGGCATCGTTGGCACTGGCGAATGCAATTCAGGCGGGCCTGGTTTCTCTGGCTTTGCGACCAAATACGCCATCCTAGCGCTCAAAGACCGCTTAATTGGCGAAGACCCGTTCAATATCAATATGATATATGAAAAGCTACGGCGGGCTGGGCGCTATGGCGGGGCGAGCAATGCGCCGCTCATCTTCGCTTTGACCGGCATCGATAACGCTCTGCATGACATCGTCGGCAAAGCCCTCGGCGTGCCGGTCTATAAGCTGCTGGGCGGCAAATTCCGCGACAAAATCCGTCTCTATGCTGATTGCCATTTTGGCGCAGAAGACAGCCCGGCCTCTTTTGGCGAAAAAGCGCTCGCCGCCGTCGCCGAAGGTTATGGCGCAGTCAAATTTGATGTCGATTATACCGGGCATGGCAAGCTGGATGCCTATAACTGGACGGTCGGCGCGCAAGAAATGTCGCATATCATCGGTCTTATCGAGGGAGTGCGGGCGGCAATCGGCTTCGAGATTGACCTGGCTATCGATTGCCACGGCCATTTTGACCTGCCCTCGGCCATTACGCTGGCGCGGGCCCTGGAGCCGCTGCGCCTGCTCTGGCTGGAAGAACCGGTGCCAGCGGAAAATGTCGCCGCCCTGGCTCAGGTACGCGCCGCCACCTCCACCGTCATCTGCACCGGCGAGAATCAATATACCCGTTTCGAGTTTCTCGAGCTATTTGCCCAGAAAGCCTGCGATGTGATTATGCCCGATTTGGCGAAAGCGGGCGGCATCGCCGAAGGCAAACGCATCGCCGACCTCGCCGACGCCCACTATATCCCCATCGCGCCGCACAATGTCTCGTCGCCCTTGGGCATGATGGCGGCTTGCCATGTGCTGGCCGCCGTGCCAAATTTCCTCTTTTTAGAGTTCCATGCCCGCTCAATCCCCTGGTGGAGCGACCTCTGCGATGGTGAAAAGCCCTTTGTGCAAGATGGCTTTATGACCGTGTCCGAGGCGCCCGGCATCGGCGTCGAGTTAAATGACGCGGTGGCGAAGACTCTGCTCTGGAATGGGGATAGCTATTTTGACTAGGGCTTAATTCAAGCGCACGGGCTGACCGCTCTCGCAGGCGGCGACGACGCCAAAAACCAGCTCCATCGTGCGCATATTGTCTTGCGCTGTGGTGGCGGTGCTACCGCCATTTTGCACCGCCGCATAGAATTCATGCAGCAGATACTCCTGCCCGGCGCGCTCCATTTCGAGCAGCGGCACTGGCCGCTTTTCACTGTGCTGGTTGACCAGCCCGCTTGGCCCATCGCCAGCGCGCAGCAGGCGCTGCACGGTCACCGTATCATCTTCGACCAGCAAGACGCCGCCGGCGCATTCAAAGCGCCAATTCGCGTTCCAGCTTGTCTCTAGGGCTTGCGAACACCAAGAACCGCAATAGCTGACCTGCGCGCCATTGGCGAATTCGATCTGCGCCGCCGCGCTGGCGTCGCCAGCATACCAGCTCCAAGGCGGATTCCAACTGCGGGCGCTTATCCAGGCGGCGTCGCTATCCAGGAAAAAGCGCAGCATATCAAAATGGTGCAGCGCCATATCAATAATGAGCGGCTGCGGCATCTGCTCGCGGAAACCGCCAAAATGCGGCCCTTTATAGAATTCGACGCTGACCGCCGCCACCGCGCCCAATTCGCCGCTATCGAGTATTGCCTTCACTGTCTGAGCCAGCGGGCGATAGCGATAATTCTGCGCCACGCTATGCAGGACGCCTGTTTTATTCGCCGCGGCGACAATCGCCCGCGCATCCGCCAGCGTGCCGGCCAGCGGCTTTTCCGATAGCACCGGCAAACCCGCTTCGAGCGCAGTAACCGAAATCTTGCGGTGGAATTGCGGCGGCGTCACATTGATGACCGCATCCGCTTCGACCTGGGCTAGCGCTTGTGGCAGCGTGTGAAAGATGCGCTCGCGGTCGAGGCTATAAGCGGCGGCTTGCTGCCCCGCGATGTCGTCGTTGATTTCGACGAAACCGGCAAAATCGACCGCGTCTGATTGCCGCACGGCTTGCAGCCAGACATTGCCCATGCCGCCGATGCCCACCTGGATGACTTTCATGGGCTGCCTCTCTTGTTCGCAGCTAGCGGACGCGCTGGCCATTAAAACGTTGGAAAATCAAAGACAGGATGATGATTAGACCGTAGAAGAACTGGGTGAAGAAGCCCGTCAAGCCAGCGGCGATGACACCGGTTTCGATGAAGGCGACGATTGAAGTGCCAATCGCGCCGCCGAAGACCGTGCCAATGCCACCCCAGGTGGGCGTACCACCGACAAAGAGGCCCGCCAGCACCGGCAAGAGCAGGCCATCGCCCGTCGTTGGCCACCAGACAAAATTAATCATCACCGAAAAGACGCCGGCCAGAGCCGCGCCGACGCCCGTAAAAACGAAGACCAGCGTGCGCGTGCGATTGACGCTGATGCCCATCTCCGCCGCGCTTTCTGGGTTATCGCCAACGCAGTGGACGCGCACGCCAAAACTATGCCGATTATAGAGAAAGACGCCTAAAGCCGTGAAAGCCAGGGCCCAGAGCATCTGGTTGGGGATGCCCAGATTGCCCGTGATTTTTAGACTGTCAGCGGTCATGATGGTATGGATGAAGCTGCCGCGAATCTCGGGAATGGCGATGGAAAAACCTTCCACCATAATATTGATGAGGCCCCGCAAGAAAAAGTTCATGCCCAGCGTCGCCACCAGCGCCGACAAGCCGATTCTCACGACCAGGATGGCATTGAGATAGCCTAAGACCACCCCCACCAAAAGCGCCGCCGCGATGCCCACCAGCGGGTCGCCGCCGTGATCGACGATGCTGGCAAAAGCGAAAGAAGCCAGCCCCACCACCGACGGAAAAGACAGGTCAATCTCGCCCGCCGTTACCACAAAGACCAGCGGCACCACCAAGAACATCGACACCGGCAGCACAATCATCACCGAGCGATAAGTTTTGAATTGCCCAAAGACATCGGGATTCGCTAGGGTAAAACCGATGAGCATGACGACGAGGAAGAGAGCGGAAGTGAGGGCGCGGCGGTTGTTGCGCGCCCATTTGACCAAAGCGCTAGCTTCTTCGCGGCTTTGCTGCCGCCGCGGGCTATTCGCGGAACCGATTGCCATAGGTGAATCTCCTAAGAAAAGAGGGAGCTAAGCATCGCTCGGGCTGCTGGCGTGGCTTAACTCGGCGATCTCTTGCATCTGCTTTATCAGCACCTCAGCTGAGGCGATATTGCTTTTGTCTTCCGTCAGCACCACTTGGCCGCGGTCCAAAACCACAAAGCGGTCAGCGACAGCATATACATGATAGATATTATGCCCGATGAAGATAATCGAGCGGCCCCGGGCCCGCACATTCTCGATAAAGCCAAAGACCTTCGCCGTTTCAATCAGCGAGAGAGCCGTCGTTGGCTCGTCCAGCACAATCAAGTCGGCGTCAAAATATAGGGCGCGGGCGATGGCGACGCCTTGCCGCTCGCCGCCAGAGAGCGTCTCCACCGGCGAATCCGGGTCAAATACTTTTGAGGTGAAACCAATTTCGCGCATCAGGCGGTTGGCTTCTTGGTACTGCGTCTTGACTTTGATGACGCCGAAGCGGTTTTTGATTTCCCGCCCCATAAAGATGTTGCGGGTGATGGTCTGCTGGGGCGCCAAAGCCCGGTCTTGATAGACAGTCTCGATGCCGGCCTCGCGCGATTTGGCGGCGCTCCACTGGCGCACGGCTTGCCCCCGCACGATTATCTGCCCGCTATCAGGCGGATGCACGCCAGAGAGTATCTTGATAAGCGTGGACTTGCCGGCGCCATTGTCGCCAATCAAGCCGACCACTTCGCCTGGGCGCACGCCAAAGCTGATGTCATCCACCGCGTTGACATTGCCAAAAGATTTGCTGACATTTCTTAGCTCGACGATATAATCGCCCGCGCCGTTTTCTTTTCTTTTGCCTTGCGCGCTCACTAGATTTCCGCCCCCGCAAAATATAGCCCGCGCCCGCCGGTCTTTGCCAGCGGGCGCGGGCGACAATCGCGGATGAAAATACTGCGCAGGCGCTCGATGATCACACCTTGTCATTCACGCTGACCCAACCTTACGCGCCTTTCATCGGCACCCTGCCACAGCTCTTTGTCGTCAATCCGGCGATTGTGGAAGCTAACCTGGGCGATGACATGGGCCAGAGCTACCTCAAAGAGAACGCGGCTGGTTCGGGTCCTTTCCGTCAAGGGCGCTGGGAAATCGGCAATCTCTATGAATTCATCGCTGTGGAAGATTACTGGGGCGGCTGGACTGGCGAAGACCACTTGGACGGCTTTGTCTGGGTCATCCAGCGCGATGCCTCGACGCAGTTGAACTCCCTGCTGGCCGGCGAAACGCATATCGCCGATACCGTCGCCGGCAATGACCGCGAACAAATTGAAGAATCGGACAACTATGTCTGGGAACAGCATGGCGGTTTCTTCACCAATACGCTCAAGCTGAACAATCAAGGCGAATATACTAGCGATGTCAACTTGCGCAAGGCGATCGCCCATGCCATGAACTATGAGGCGATGGTGGCGGCGCAAGATGTGCCAATTACGATTCTGCCGGGACCGACGCCGGCGAACTTTGTCGGTTATGTCGAGGGTCTGGAATACCCAGCCTACGATTTGGACAAAGCGCGCGAATACCTGGCGCAGACGCCTTGGCCCGAGGGCGGCATCACGCTGGACTATGTTTATGTGACCGAATTCCCGCGCGAAGAGATCCCGGGCTTAATCCTGCTGGAAGGCTTGGCGGAATTGAATATCGAGATGGTTATGACGCCGATGCTCTGGCCGGATATGGTCGCCAGTTGCGCCACGCCAGAAACAGGCCCAGACATCATCAATATCTACACCCTGCCGCCTTTCCTCGATCCAGACGCCCATCTCTACAATCAATACCACTCGGCGCAGTGGGGCAGCTTCAACTCGTGCAGCTTCTACTCGAACGAGCGGGTGGACGAGTTGCTGGATATGGCCCGCGTCATTGGCGATGCCGCAGAGCGGCAAGCGCTTTATACCGAAGCGCAGCAAATCATCGCCGACGAGCAGACTTCGGTCTGGATGTACACTGAAGATAGCGGCTTAGCGCTGAACACCTGCGTCAAGGGTTTCTTGTTCTCGCCGATGTATCCCATCACTGTGCTTTTCCAGGATTTGTGGCTGGATGGCTGTTAGGCTGTCTGCCTTATGTCTTCCCCCAAGAAATTGGGGGAAGGCTTTTCCCTAAAAAGCTCGGAGCAGGTATTTAGTGACTTCCAAATCTCAGCTTGTAAGGCGCTTGCATAGGGAAGTGATGGAGTTCGCTGACCGCTCTTTCATAGCGCGTCGATTTAACAAAAACGAAGAATATATGCGTTTTCCTGGCAGGCTTATGAAAAAGAAGCGGAAGCCAAGCAATGAACTTTCAGTTGATTTGAAGCTGCTTTTATGAACATTCGCATCTATTTGCTGCGCCGTATAGCTCTGGTCATCCCCACGCTCATCGGCCTCAGCCTATTGACATTCGCCATTTCCCGCATCGTGCCGGGCGATCCGGTCGGGCTGGCGGCTGGTCCCCATGCCACCGAAGAAATACGCGAAGCCCTGCGCCAAGAATTCGGTTTGGACCAGGCTCTGCCCCTCCAATATATCAACTATATGACGGGTTTGTTCCGCGGCGATTGGGGACAGTCCCTCTATACGCGGCGCGATGTGATTAGCGACCTGCGCGTTTTTTGGCCCGCCACCTTAGAATTGACCACCGCCGCCGTGATTATCGCCACGCTGCTCGGCGTGCCAGCCGGCGTCATCTCCGCTATGTATCGCAATCGCTTGCCCGACCATGTGGCGCGGGTGCTGTCTTTATTTTTTGTCAGCTTCCCTTCATTTTGGCTGGCGATGATTTTCCAAACCTGGTTCGGGCGCGACCTCGGGCTTTTCCCCATCGGCAAGCGCCTGCCGGTGCTGGTCGCCCCGCCCGCCAGCACCACCGGCCTCTTCCTTATCGACAGCCTCGTCCAGCTCGACTTTGAGACTTTTCTGGTCTCGCTGCGGCATCTCTTTATCCCAGCCCTGGTTTTGTCTTTTGGCGCTTTTGCCAGCATCACGCGCATCACCCGCGCCAGCATGGTCGAGGCGCTGGAAAAAGACTTTGTGCGCATGGAGCGGGCTATCGGCATCCCCTATCGCGTTATCATCTTCAAATATGTGCTGCGCAATGCCCTCATCGCCACCATCACCGTCATATCGCTCAATTTTGGCTGGCTGATGGCCGGCGCCATCTTGATTGAGACCATCTTCGATTGGCCCGGCTTGGGCCTCTACGCCGTCGAATCGTAGCTCAGCCTCGATTTTCAGCCGATAATGGGCATTGCGATTTTGTATGGCGTCGTCTTTAGCGTGGTGAATATCTTGACCGATATTGTCTATGGCATCTTGGACCCGAGGATTCGCTATGGCTGAGCCGCAAAAGCGCAAAACCGCCCGTTCCGCCCGCCTCGAAAATATCGCCCGCGGTCTCTACCGTTTCCGCTCCAATCGCCTGTCTATGCTCGGCTTGCTGATGCTGATTTTCATTTTGCTGGTGGCTATATTCGCGCCCGTCATCGCGCCCTTCCCGGAAGATGCCGCCGGCAAAACCCATGTTACCGAGCGCCTGCTGCCGCCCAGCGCCGAGCATGCCTTTGGCACCGACAAGGTCGGCCGCGATATTTTCAGCCGCGTCGTTATGGGCACGGGCCTAGCCCTGCAAGTTGGCACGGTGATTATCCTGCTGGCGACGACGATCGGCGTTACTATCGGCGCGATTTCTGGTTATGCCGGCGGCTGGGTCGATGACGCGCTGATGCGCATCACGGACATTTTTTTGACCGTGCCGGCCTTAGTGCTGGCAATCGCCATCTCAGCGGCGCTAGGCAAGGGCATCATCAATGCCATGATTGGTATTTCCCTGGTTTGGTGGCCCGGTTTCGCCCGCTTGACGCGCAGCCTGGTCTTGTCTCTGCGCGAAGAACCGTTTGTGGAAGCAGCATTTGGCATCGGCGCTGGGCATGGGCGCATCATCTTCCGCCACATCCTGCCCAATGCCGTCTCGCCTATCATCATCAAAATGACGACCGATTTTGGTTTCGCGGTCTTGACCGCCGCCGCCCTCGGTTTTATTGGCTTGGGCGCGCAGCCGCCAACGCCAGAATGGGGCGCTATGATTAACGACGGCCGCCGCTATTTCCCCGACGAGTGGTGGATTGCTACTTTCCCCGGCTTGGCGATTTGGCTGATGGTCTTCAGTTGGAATTTGATTGGCGATGGCCTGCGCGATGTCTTAGACCCGCGCTCGCGACGGTGATGGCGGCGGACTAATGGCTGATTTGCTTAGCATACAAGACTTGCACCTGGAATTTGATACCTACGATGGCCTGGTCAAGGTATTGGCCGGCGTCGATTTGACAATGCGGCGCGGCGATGTGCTGGGCTTGGTCGGCGAGACCGGCTGCGGCAAATCTATGACGGCTCTGTCTGTCCCGCGCTTGATTCCTATGCCGCCAGGCAGAATCACCGCCGGCCGCGTTATGTTTAATGGCGAGGATGTGCTGAGCAAAAGCGAAAGCGAGATGGAAGCTTTTCGCGCCCGCCATCTGGGCATGATTTTTCAAGACCCAGTAACAAACCTGAATCCGCTTTTTACGATACGCGAGCAACTGATAGACGCGGTCTTGTACCAGCGGGCGCAAGGGCAGGCGGTGCCGGGGCGCTGGCGCGGCTTTTTGCCATCAGCGCGGCAACTGCGACGCGAAGCGCACGAACGCGCCGTCGAGCTGATGCGCCTCACCGGCATCCCCGATGGCGACAAGCGCATCTATGAGTATCCGCATCAATTCAGCGGCGGCATGCGCCAGCGCGTCTTGATTGCCATGGCCCTGGCCGGCGACCCAGATTTGCTGATTGCCGATGAGCCAACCACCGCCCTCGATGTTACGATTCAGGCGCAAATCCTGCGCTTGATTCGCTCCCTCGTGGCTCAGCTCGGCTTGACCGTGCTGCTCATAACGCACAATCTGGGCGTCGTCGCCCGCAGTTGCGAGCGCGTCGCGGTGATGTATTCGGGCCGCGTCATCGAAGAAGCGCCCGTGCGCGAATTGTTCAAAAATCCCAAGCACCCTTATACCCGCGGTTTAATCGCAGCCGTGCCACAAAAAGACCTGAATCGCGGCGGCTTGCAAGGCATCCCGGGCATGATACCGAATTTGATTGACCCGCCCGGCGGCTGCCGCTTTCATCCGCGCTGCGAGCATGTGATGGCGGCTTGCCGCGCCCAGGTGCCGCCGGCCAGCGCCGTCGGCCGCCAGCATACAACCGCTTGCTTTTTGTACCCTGAAGACGAAAAGAGCAAAATCGACGCATGAGCCAGCTGCTGGAAGTCAACAATCTCAAAAAATATTTTCCGGTCCGCGGCGGTTTGCTCAATCGCAAAATAGGCGATTTCCGCGCCGTCGATGATGTCAGCTTTGCTTTGCAAGCCGGCAAGACCTTGGGTTTGGTCGGCGAATCTGGCTCAGGCAAGACGACTATCGGCAAGTGCATCCTGCGCCTGCTGGAGCCGAGCGCCGGGCAGATTCTCTACGCTGGGCAAGACATCACCCATCTCAAAGCGCGGGACCTGCGCCGTTTGCGCAGCGAAATTCAAATGATTTATCAAGCGCCGGCCGCCTCCCTCAATGGGCGTATGACCGTCGGCCAAATCATCGGCGAGCCGCTCTGGATTCACGAAAGCCTGAAAGGCGATGCTGCCCGCGCCCGCGTCTTAGAATTGATGTATGTGGTCGGCTTAAAAGAAGAGCATTATTATCGTTATCCGCATGAATTCAGTGGCGGGCAGCAGCAGCGCATCGGCATCGCCCGCGCCCTAGCCGTGCAGCCGCGCCTGATTGTGCTGGACGAGCCAACTTCCGCTCTCGATGTCTCGGTGCAGGCGCAGATTCTTAACCTGCTGCAAGACTTGCAAGACCAATTTGGCTTGACTTATCTTTTTATCTCGCACGACCTCGGCGTCGTGCGCTATATGTGCGACGCGGTGGCTCTGCTGTATCTGGGCAAAATCGTCGAAGTCGCGCCGACGAATGTTATATTCGAAGCGCCCAAACACCCTTATACGCAAGCCCTCATCTCCGCCATCCCTGACCCCGACCCCGATATACGGGGCGACGAAATCATCCTCCAGGGCGACCTGTCGCACAACTTCCCCCAGGCTGGCTGTCCCTTTGCGCCGCGCTGCCATGCGGCTAAACTCGCCACCTGCGAGACAGACTTGCCGCCGCTGCTGGAAGTGGAGTGGCAGCATCAAGTCGCCTGTCATCTGCATCCGGCGCCATTGGCCCAGGAGCTTGCTTAATGCTGCGTGAAGTTGGTTTAGAAGACATCCGCCCGCTAGCGATTGGCGCTGGCATCTTAGGCACGGGTGGCGGCGGCAACCCCTACCTCGGCGGCTTGCACCTGGCGGCGATTATCCGCGAGCGGGGCCCGCAAAAGCTGCTCGACCCGCTGCAACTGGCGGATGACGCGCTTATCTGCGTCGCTGGCAATATCGGCGCGCCCACAGTCAGCATCGAGAAGCTGCCCGAAGGCACGGAGATGCTGCGCGCCTTGCGCCTGCTGGAAGCGCATATCGGCCAGCAATTCGACGCCATCGCCATCGCCGAAATTGGCGGCGCAAATTCCATGCAGCCGCTCATCGCCGGCTTGCTAGCTGGCATCCCGACGGTGGATAGCGACAGCATGGGCCGTGCCTTCCCCGAGATACAGATGTCTTCTTTCCTCTTTGCTAGTAGCGCGACGGCCGCGCCTTTGGCTATGGTCGATGCGGCGGATAATGCCGCTGTCGTGCCAGCCGCTGTCAGCGATGTCTGGGCGGAAAAAATCGCCCGCAACATCGCCATTAGCATGGGCGCCCGCGCTGGTTTGGTCGGCACGATTATGAGCGGCGCTCAGGTCAAGGCGGCCGGCGTGCATTATAAGCTGAGCTTGGCGCATCATCTCGGGCAGCAAGTCATCGACGCCCAGGCGCAAAAAGCCGATGTGCCAGCCGTCATCGCGGACAGCTTGCAAGGGCGGGTCATCTTTCACGGCAAAATCGTCGATGTCGAGCGGCGCACGACCAAAGGTTTCGCCCGCGGCGGCATCCGCTTCGAGAGCTTCAAGAACCAAGACCGCCTAGAAATCGAATTCCAAAACGAATTTCTCATCGCTTATCTCAATGGCGAGGTGGCAGTGACGACGCCCGATTTGATTTGCATTGTAACCGAAGAAGAGGGCGAGCCAGTTACGACGGAAGTGCTGCGCTATGGCACGCGGGTGGCGGTGATTGCTGTGCCAGCGCCGCCCCAGCTCAAGAGCGAAGTGGCGCTGACGGTGGTGGGGCCGGGCGCTTTTGGTTATGATGTCGCTTTTCGCCCGCTGCCGGGCGGTGTGATTGGCCGGCGCCCGGCCAATGGTAAAAGCCTGATTTGCGAAAAAACACGAGCGGGAGTAGGAAAAAATTAAATTGTGCAGGTCCTATGTGTTTATTTCAACCCCACCCCCGGCCCCTCCCCGAAGCTTCGGGGAGGGGAGTCTAACCTGAGGACCTGTACGCATTGCCCGATGGAAGGGGCATTTCTGCAAGCGCCCCTATAGTTTTCGGGGTTTTTTCTCCCCTCCCCAAAGCTTTGGGGAGGGGCCGGGGGTGGGGTTGAAAAGTGAGATGCAGCAGCACTTTTTGCATAATTAACTTGGACTTACTGAGTTTTACCCTTAACAACAAAGGAGAAATAGAATGAGAATCGGAGTAGATGTCGGCGGCACCAACACTGACGCCGTCTTGATGGATGGCACGACGGTCATCAGCGCGACCAAAACGCCGACCACCGCCAATGTATCGGAGGGCATCGCCAAAGCGCTGCGCACAGTCCTCGAAGATTCCGCCATCGACACCAGCAAAATCGATGGCGTGATGATTGGCACCACGCATTTCACCAATGCCGTCGTCGAGCGCAAACACCTGACGCCGACCGCCTGCATCCGCCTCGGCTTGCCGGCGACTGTCTGCCTGCCGCCTATGGTCGATTGGCCCGATGACCTGCGCGCGATTGTCGGCGGCAATGCCCACCTAGCCCACGGCGGCCACGAATTCGACGGCCGCGAAATCTCCGCCTATCGACCGGAGGAAGTCCGCGAAATCGTGATGAAGATACGCGACGCCGGCCTCAATGCCATCGCTATCTCATCGGTCTTTTCGCCGGTCAATTCTATCTTCGAAGAGCAAAGCGCCGAGATTGCCCGCGAACTCATCCCCGATGCCAATATCACGCTCTCGAGCGAGATTGGACGCATCGGCCTGCTGGAGCGGGAAAACGCCGCCATTATGAACTCCTGCCTGCGTCAGCTGGCGGCCCGCACGGTGGATGGCTTCAAAGCGGCGCTGGATGAGCTGCAAATCACCGCGCCATTTTATATCAGCCAAAACGACGGCACCTTGATGAATGCCGATTTCGCCAAAGAGTACCCGGTGCTGACCTTCGCCTCTGGCCCGACGAACAGCATGCGCGGCGCGGCTTTCCTCAGCGGCCTGCGCGATGCCATTGTCGTTGATGTCGGCGGCACGACGACCGATATTGGCGTCTTGCAGCATGGCTTCCCGCGGGTGGCGGCGCTGGCGGTAGATATTGGCGGCGTGCGCACCAACTTCCGCATGCCCGATACCTATTCGATTGGCTTGGGCGGCGGCAGCCTCATCCAAGCAGACCCGCTCAAAGTCGGCCCGCGCAGCGTCGGTTATGAATTGACCGAGAAGGCGCTGGTCTTCGGTGGCGATGTTTTGACCGCGACCGATGTGATTGTGGCTGGCGGCACGCAAGATATTGGCGCTGCCGACGCAGTGGCTAGCCTAGACGCTTCGCTGGTCGCGGCTGTGCAAGACCGCATCATGGACATGATCGCCATCGCCGTCGACCGCATGAAAACCAGCGCGACGCCGGTGCCAGTCATCGTCGTTGGCGGCGGCAGCATCCTCGTCACCGGCGCGGTTGAAGGCGCTTCCGAGATTATCAAACCCGAGCATTTCCCCGTCGCCAATGCTATTGGCGCGGCCATCGCCCAGGTCGGCGGCGAATGCGACCGCATCTTCTCCCTCGCCGAGCTCAGCCGCGACCAAGCCCTGGATCAGGCGAAACAAGAGGCTAGCGAGCGCGCGGTCAACGCCGGCGCATCGGCCGAGAGCATCGAAATCGTCGATGTGGAAGAGGTGCCGCTAGCCTACCTGCCCGGCAACGCCACCCGCATTATGGTCAAAGCAATCGGCGATTTGGTGGGGGCTTAATATGCGTATCATAGACGAGTCGGTCCTGGAAGATTTAGCCCTGGGCGCGGCTGTGCTTGGCACAGGCGGCGGCGGCGACCCTTACATCGGCAAGCTGATGGCCCGCCAAGCTATCCGCGACTATGGACCAGTCGAGCTTTATACCCTCGACGAACTGGCTGACGATGACCTGGTTGTGCCGACGGCGATGATGGGCGCGCCAACTGTGATGATAGAGAAGATGCCTAATGGCGACGACATCGTGAACGCTTTTCTCTCCGTCGGCAAATACATCGGCAAGCCTGTCAGAGCGACGATGAGCATCGAAGCGGGTGGCTTGAATTCGGTCGTGCCGATATACTGCGCCGCCCGCCTGCGCGTGCCAATGGTCGATTGCGATGGCATGGGTCGCGCTTTCCCCGAATTGCAGATGGTAACGCATACGATTCACGGCATCTCGTCCACGCCCTTTGCTATGTCCGATGAACGCGGCAACACTGTCTTGATGGAGACGATAAGCAACCTGTGGACGGAGACGTTTGCCCGCAGCGTGACGGTCAATATGGGCGCGATGGCTATGATTGCGCTCTATGCCGCCACCGCCGCCGAATTGCGCGAAGCCGCTATCCCCGGCACCATCACCCTAGCCGAAGAAATCGGCAAAGTTGTACGCCGCGCCCGCCTAGAAGAAGACCAACCTGTTGAGACAATCCGCCAGGCTGTCGGCGGTTATCTGATTTTCAAAGGCAAAATTGGCGATGTGCAGCGCCGCACCGAAGCCGGCTTCGCCAAAGGCGACGCTTTTATCGATGGCATCGACGAATACGGCGGGCAGCAATTGCAATTGAGCTTCCAAAACGAGCATCTCGCCGCCCGCATCGATGGCGCTTTCAAAGTTACTGTGCCAGATTTGCTGGCTGTGCTGGATGTCGATACCGGCGAGCCAATTACGACCGAGGGCTTGCGCTATGGTTTCCGCGTCGCCATCATCGCTATCCCCTGCGCCGAAAAATGGCGCAGCCCCAAGGGGCTGGAACTCGTCGGCCCTGCTTATTTTGGCTACGATACCGACTATGTGCCAGTAGAACAGACCTACGGAGTTGGCTGATGCGGCTTTTATATGAAGAGAATATCGAAGATATCGCTTTGGGCGCGGCTGTGCTAGGCACGGGCGGCGGCGATCCTTATGTGGGCAAGCTGATGGCCCGCGAAGCAGTGCGGCAGTATGGACCAGTAGAGCTTTATAGCCTCGACGAGCTTGACGACGATGACTTGATTGTGCCAGCCGCTGGCATGGGCGCGCCGATTGTCATTGTAGAAAAACTGCCGGCCGGCGATGATATGATCCGCGCTTTTAAGGCTTTGGGCCGCTACTCCGGCCGCGAGCCGCGCGGCACAATGAGCATCGAAGCCGGCGGCTTGAACTCGGTTATGCCTATCTATGTCGCCGCGCGCCTGCGCATCCCGATGGTCGATTGCGATGGCATGGGCCGGGCTTTCCCCGAAATTCAGATGACGATTTTCACCGCCCACGGCATCACCGCCAGCCCCTTCGCTATGTCTGATGAACGCGGCAATGTGATACTGATGGACACGGTCAGCAATAAATGGGTGGAGACCTTCGCCCGTTCCTGCGTCGTGCACATGGGCGCTGAGGGCATGATTGCGCTCTATTCGGCGACCGTGCGGCAGTTAAAAGAAGCGGCTATCCATGGCACGATTACCTTGGCGGAAGACATCGGCAAGACGGTGCGCAATGCCCGCCGCGCCGAAGCCAATCCTGTCGATGCCGTGCGGCAGGCGGTCGGCGGTTTCCTCGTTTTTTGCGGCAAAATCAGCGATGTCGATCGGCGCATTGAAGGCGGCTGGAATCGCGGCACGGCAAAAATGGCCGGCATCGACGCTTTTGACGGGCAAGAGCTGCTGCTCGATTTTCAGAACGAGCATCTGGCGGTGCGCGTCGATGGCGCATTCGCCGCGACGACACCAGATTTGATTGCCGTGCTAGATAGCGAAACGGGCGAGCCAATCACGACCGAAGCGCTGCGTTATGGTATGCGCGTCGCTGTCATCGCTTTTCCCTGCGCCCCGCAATGGCGCGAGCCAGCCGCGCTGGCTTTAGCCCACCCGCGCTACTTTGGCTACGATGTCGAGTATGTGCCAGTCGAAGAGCGCTTTGTTTCATGATGCAGTCAGTTACACTAGCCGACACGCAAGCCATCGCCATCGGCGCCGGCATCCTCGGCACGGGCGGCGGTGGCAGCACTTATCTCAACCGCCTGCGGCTGGAAAATGAGCTGCGGCGGCAGGGCCGGCCAGTTCCTATTATCCAAGCCGACGCCGTGCCAGACGCGGCGCTGGTCTGCGCTGTTGGCGGCATGGGCGCGCCGACCGTCAGCCACGAGAAATTGCAAGCTGGGCGGGAGATTACAACAGCCGTCCGCGCCCTAGAAGAGCATCTGCGACAAAAAATCTATGCCATTGTCATCGGCGAAATCGGCGGCGGCAATGCCCTCGGGCCGATGGTAACGGCTTTGCAATGCGGCTTGCCCGTCGTCGATGGCGATGGCATGGGCCGAGCCTTCCCCGAATTGCAGATGGATACCTTCATGATTTACGGCGCTGCGCCAGCGCCTTTTGCCCTCGCCGATTCGCATGGCAATGTCGCCATTTTCACCCGCATCGGCTCGGCAAAACAAGCCGAAGACTTTGCCCGCCGCCTGACTATCGAGATGGGCGGCTCGGCGGCGCTGGTTATGCCCGTGATGACGGGGGCGGAATTAAAAGCGACTATCATTCGAGACACGCTCAGCCTGGCTAAGCGCATTGGCGAGGCGGTGCTAGAATGCCGCGCCCGCAGCCTCGAGCCAGCGGCGACAGTCGCGGCGCTCTGCCAGGGGCGCTTGCTCTTTAGCGGCAAGATTATCGATGTCGAGCGGCGCACCGTGCAGGGTTTTGCCCGTGGCCGGCTGCGCATCAGCGCCTTTGACGATTTTTCGCGCCAGCTCGAGATCGACTTTCAAAACGAGAATCTCATCGCCCGCAGCGATGGGGCGGTTCTCTGCACTGTGCCAGATTTGATTTGCATTATCAGCCTCGACGATGGCGAGCCGATTGGCACCGAGTCGCTGCGTTATGGTCTGCGCGTGGCGGTGCTGGCTCTGCCCGCGCCTAAAGAGTTGAAGACGCCAGAGGCTTTAGCGGTTGTGGGGCCGCGGGCTTTTGACTATGCGCTGGATTTCTGCCCGCTGCCCGGCGATTTGCTCTGAGCCAGCGGCAGCTGGGTATAATTGCTCTGTCTCCGCGTCTCAGTAAGTCCAAGTCAATTATGCACCATTCTCAACCCCACCCCCGGCCCCTCCCCAAAGCTTCGGGGAGGGATTTAGGGTGGGGTTGATCTCATCGCAATTTGATGCGATTGCCCTGTAAATTTTTCCTTTTCAGTTGACAAATTAGGTCAAATGTTTTATGCTTGCTATGTAGCATACACAGCCCGCTTGCTCCTTTGTACAAGGAGCAGAGCTTACAATGAAAACATACAAAGGGAGCATGAAAGACGCATATCGCACTTAGAAGGGGAGATGAAGTCGGTCGCGACGAAAGAGTTTTTCAGCAGGTGGTCAAAGAGATGGCCGATGACATCATGGCGAAAATTGACCAGCAAACGAGTGAAATAAGGCAAACATTGCAGGAACACGCCGATATACTCAAGCAGCACAGCGAGATTCTGAAACAGCATAGCGAGATGCTCAAAGAGCAGGGCGAGGCGATTAAGGGACTGGACAACCGCATCAACAGTAATGACCGCAAGCTGGTGCGGCTAATGTTATGGCCCTCTTGATAGATGCCGGTTTGATTAATCTGCCGTGAGAGTAGTGAACAGTGTAGCTATGATAGCTTGACATTAAACGCTGAATACTCTGAGCCTCTGTGGCTAATTTTCCTATATAAAAACCCCGCCAATTTAGCTTTGCAAAAGGCGCAAACTATGCCCAAAAAGCCTCATATCATCATCTTTAATCCCGACCAGTGGCGCGGCGATGTCATGGGCCACCTCGGCAATCCCGCCGCCAACACACCAAACCTCGACCAAATCATCGAAAATGACGCCGTCTCTTTTCGCTATGCTTTCTGCCAAAATCCCGTCTGCACCCCCAGCCGCTGCTCTTTTATGACCGGCTGGTATCCCCATGTCCGCGGCCACCGCACCATGTTCCACATGCTGCAACCCGATGAGCCTGTCTTGCTCAAAGCGTTGAAAGACGCCGGCTACTTCGTCTGGTGGGGCGGCAAAAACGACCTGGTGCCACGCCAGAACGGTTTTGAAGAGTATTGCGATGTCAAGTACGAAGCGCCGCGCGCATTGCAGCCCAACCTGCACCGCGCCGACGACTGGCGCGGTGACCCGGCCGGCGATAATTATTATTCCTTTTATGCCGGCAAGTTAGAAACAGCGGGCGACGCGGTCTATTACGATAATGACTGGGCGATTGTCGATGGCGCGGTCGCGCAGATTCAAGAGGCTCCGTCCGATAAACCGCTCTGCATCTACCTGCCCTTGGGTTATCCCCATCCGCCTTATGGCGTGGAAGAGCCTTGGTACAGCAAAATCGAGCGCGCGCGTATTCCCGCCCGCATCCCGCCGCCCGACTGGTCAAAAAAACCCAGCCTCGTCACCGGCATCTATGAGCGGCAGGGCCTGCAAGGCTGGAGCGAAGAGCGCTTTAGTGAATTGCGCGCGACTTATTATGGTATGTGCGCGCGGGTGGATGCGCAGTTTGGCAAAATCGTCGCCGCCCTCAAAGACGCCGGCATCTACGACGACAGCGCCATATTTTTCTTCTCTGACCACGGCGATTTCACCGGCGATTATGGCTTGGTGGAAAAGACGCAAAATACATTTGAAGACTGCCTGACGCGCGTGCCGCTCATCGTCAAGCCGCCCGCCGCTGCGCCAATCCAGCCCGGCATCCGCGAGCAGCTTGTCGAACTCATCGACTTCACCGCGACGGCTTATGAATGGGCGGGCATTGACCCAGGCTACGACCACTTCGGGCGCTCGCTGGCGCCTTTAATTGCCGGCGCGGACATAGAGCATCGTGACGCGGTCTTCTGCGAGGGCGGACGGCGCCTCGGCGAAGAGCAAGCGATGGAGAAAGACAGCCCTTCGTTTTATGACCCCAGCGGCTTATATTGGTCCCGCGTCCAGTTGCAAGGCAGCGAAAACGGCGAACACAGCAAGGCGACGATGTGCCGCACGCGCGATTATAAATATGTGCAGCGCTTGTACGAGCTGGACGAACTCTACGATTTGCGCGCCGACCCTGGCGAAGCGCATAACCGCATCGACGACCCGGCTTATGCTGGCGTCCTCGCTGAAATGCGCCTGCGCCTGCTGAACTGGTATCAAGAAACCTGCGATGTCGTGCCGTATAAGACCGATGTGCGTTAGCGCAAAAACGCCCCCGACAAGCGAGGGCGTGATTGCAACTGATTGATACGGCTAAGCTTTAGCCCCTAACAATCTGCGGGGTCGACGGTGCTGCTGTCCACCGGCCCGACATTGACCTTGTACTCCTGCTCCACTGTTCCATTCCCCGTGCCAGTTACATACAAGCGCAGGATATGCGCGCCACTATTGCCCGCTTGCAGCGACATCGTCGCGCCGCTGACGCTGCCATTCAGCTTGTTGCGCGCCCGCTGACCCAAGGGGCCGCTGCGGCATTCCTGCGCGCCCAGATGCCAGGTCTTGATTGTCGCCGACCAGCTTAAACTGCTGCCAAGCTGCGACAGGTCGACGGTCTTGCTTTCGCCGTGCGCCATCGAAAATTCGATGAAGCTAGGCGGCGCTTCGGTTGCTGTAGGCGGAATGGGTGTCGGTGTAGGCGCATCGGTTGGTGGTGGCGGGGGCGTAGGTGTACTGGTAGGCGGCGGCAGGGGAGTAGGTGTACTGGTAGGCGGCGGCAGAGGAGTAGGTGTACTGGTAGGCGGCGGCAGGGGAGTAGGTGTACTGGTAGGCGGCGGCAGAGGAGTAGGTGTACTGGTAGGCGGCGGCGGGGGAGTAGCCGTACTGGTAGGCGATGGCAGGGGCGTAGATGTATTGGTCGGCGTGGGTGGCAAAGGCGTATTAGTTGGCGCTGGCAACGGGGAACATGTCGCCGGGTCGACGGTGTTGCTGTCGACGGGACCGACATTCACCTTGTATTCCTGCTCGACTGTAGCGCCGCCACTGCCAGTTACATACAGGCGCAGGATATGCGCGCCATTATTGCCCGCTTGCAGCGACATCGTCGCGCCGCTAATGCTGCCGTTGAGCTTGTTGCGCGCCCGCTGACCCAAAGGCCCGCTGCGGCATTCCTGCGACCCAACATGCCAAGTTTTGATTGTCGCCGACCAGCTCAGACCTGCCCCAAGCTGCGACAGGTCGATGGTCTTGCTCTCGCCGTGCGCCATCGAAAATTCGATGACGCTAGGCGGCGCTTCTGTCGCTGTGGGCGGCACGGGCGTCGCTGTAGGCGGTACAGGTGTCGGCGTAGATGGCACGGGCGTCGCTGTGGGCGTTGAAGTCGGTGGTAGGAGGGCGCCATCTGGGTCGTACATGTGCGTGAACTGGGCATAGAGTTGTTGATTATGGCTCTTGAGCTGCCACTGTAGAGAAATTTGCTCATTGCCTCTGGTGAAATTCAGCACGCGCAAATGATTGGGCGGCCCATTATGATCTAGGTATTCGTAGCCTTCGATGCCAGTGCCAGAGAGATTCTTGAAAGCGGGCAAGCCATTTTCATCCTTGTAGAGCGTTACGCCAATGGTTTCAAAGTCACCCCAGGCCAGCGTAACAGTCGGCAAAGGCAGGTTCGTTGCGCTATAGTGCAAATCGCTATAGGGAGCGGCGCTTACTACCCATGATCCGCTACGGTATTCGCTACCTTTGACAAATTCCACTGTTCTAACGGGGTGTTGCCAAGGCGTAGTGATTCGATAAGTAACACCGGACGAAGAACAATAAAAGCTGTTCGGCACATAAGTGGGGTAGCCATCCTGATTTTTTATCAAGAGCGTTGCCCAAGTGCCGTCGCTAAATCGAAGCCGGCCGGGATAGCTGTTGGGCTGTGTCGCTACTGGGATTGTGGGGCAGTCAAGCGGCGCGGGCGTCGCTGTCGGCGGAATGGCTGTTGCTGTCGGCGCTACGGGTGTCTGAGCGCTTATGGGCGCGGCAAAAAGCAGCGTCGCCAGGCTGAGCGCAAAGCAGAGCGCGATTAGACTAAATTTGCGGGGGGGGGGGGGGGGGGGGCAACTTTACTTAAACGACAAGCAAACATTTGCGACTCCGTATCTTAGGGAACAGATAAGAAAAATATATCGCGAATGCGCATAAAAGGCAAATTCGACTTGCGGGCTTCTCTCTGCGTCTCAGTAGGACAAATTAAGTTTTGCAAGTTTTTGCGGTCGTTTCAACCCCACCCCCGGCCCCTCCCCGAAGCTTCGGGGAGGGGAGTCTAAGTGACAAAAACTGGTCGCTAGACACTGGCCGTCGGTCGCATAAACACTGCCCTACGGGAGGGACCGGGGATGGGGTTGAAAATGGTGCATAATTAACTTGGACTTACTTCTGCGCCAATCCTCTTACCCACAGCCCGCCGTAACTTGATACTCAATGCGCAGGCGCTGATTCGCTGGCACCGCGCTGAAGCTGCACTCCGCGCCATTGCTCCAGACGATGCGCAAATCCGCCGTCAGCGCTTCCCCCAAACCAAAATGCAAAGGCAGCTGGTTATTGCCGCCCAAACCAGCGCCGATGCGCACCGTCTGCATCTGCGTACTGCCATTCGCCGTCAGATAGACCCGCGTCCCGACGGCATCGCGGTTCACATCGGCCGCCCCACGCAAATCCAGCGTCAACCAGCGCTTGTCACTACCTTGATTCTGATACAGCCTATAGCCGCTGTTCCAATTGCCCGTCACTAAATCCAGGTCGCCATCGTTGTCATAATCGGCATAAGCCACGCCCAGGGTGGGCAGCAGTGTATCGATGCCGCTGCCGGCGCTGACATCCTGGAAAGCGCCGCGCCCATCATTGCGGAAGAGCGCATCAGCCCGCGCGTTCATAAAACTGACTTCTAATTCGGGAAAAGTTTGAAAATATTCAGTCGCCGCCACATAGAGGTCTTGCCAGCCGTCATTGTCATAATCAAAGAAGACAGCGCCCCAGCCCACGCCCTGGTCGGGCCCTAGATTTATCGCCACCCCGGCCGCGCGCGCCTGATTCTCGAATGCGCCCGCGCCATCGTTGCGCAGCAGGTACATCGTATACACCATATCGGTGATATACAGGTCAAGGTCGCCGTCATTGTCATAATCGCTGGCATCGACGCCCATGCCATTGATGAGCAGGTCAGCGCCGCTGTTTGGTGAAGCATTTGTCCAGCACCAATGCCCGCAGCCGGCGCCCTCGTTGCGCCATAGCACATTGCCAATTTCATTTTTCAGCTTGTCATTGACGACATAAATGTCTTGGTCGCCATCGCCATCATAATCGACAAAAGTTGGCACAAAACCAGCGCCCAGCGTCAGCGCGTAATCCAGCGTCGCGCTGACATCGGTGAAGCTGCCATCGCCATTATTGTGGTAGAGCCTATCCTGCTGCGTCGAAAAATCGACCGGGTCGCATTCGGGAAAGCAAGACCAATTTGTAACATAGAGGTCGAGCCAGCCGTCATTGTCATAATCGCCCCAAGCGGCTGAGGTGCCTTTGCCGGTATCGCCGACGCCAGCCGCCGCGGTTACATCGCTAAAACCGGCGCCGCCCTCATTGCGAAAAAGCCGATTCGCGCCGTAATTGACCACATAGAGGTCAGGCCAGCTATCGTTGTCATAATCAGCCCAGACCGCGCCGCCGCTTGGCACGCCGGGCAGGCTGAGCAGCGGACTATACGCGGAGAGTGAAAAGCGGCCAGTGCCATCGTTTTGGTAAAGCGCATTCGGCTCGAGGTTTCCGGTTACATAGAGGTCGAGCCAGCCATCGCGGTCATAATCGCCCCAGGCCTGCCCGATTGCCAGATAGCCTTGCAGGGCTTCGTCTGGATCCCAGAGGCCGCGGTGACTCGCGCTGATGCCGACGGCCGCGCTGACATCGCGGAAAATCGGCGCGCTGTCCTGAGCCTGTGCCGCCAGGCTTAGGGCAAAAAGCAAGCCGATGAGCAATCTCGCCATCAGTCCACCTAACGCGTCGTGCGACGCGCATATTCCGGCCATTCCAGCGGGATGCCCAGCCCGGTCGCCAGCCGCTTTTTAAAATCGCGCAAGTGGCTTGCGGTGTTGCGCACTTGGCGCGGGCTGAGGCCGCCTTCCAGGCAGGTGGCCGCCAATGCGCCGGCCGCCTCGCCGATATTCCATTCCACCGGGTGCAGCCGATAACAGCCATTGGTGATATGGGTAACGCCGAGGTTCTTGCAAGCCGGCAGCAGATTCTCTAGCCGCTGCGGAATCAACGCGCCTAGCGGAATCTGGAAAGGATAACTGCTAATATCAACATAAGTGCGCAAACCAGTGCTGGGGTGCAGGTCGATGCGATAGCTGCCGATGCCGACGCTGTCGTCGAACTGCTCGGCTTCAAGCAAAGCGCCGCGCTGCTCGACGCCGACATGCTGCTCTAGCACAGTGAAATCGGCTTTGATGCGCCGCGCCTCGCGCACATAGACATATTTCGCCAAGCCGTCGCTTGTGCCAACAACATCATGCCGCAGGCGCAAGCCCGGATAGCCATACCCCTTGCCATCGTGGCGCGGCGCTTCAGTCTGCATCCAATAGAGCAGGGCATAGCTCAACTGCCGCGCGCCGCGCAAAGCCGCCTGTTTCTCGGTTTCAGAGACGCCCAAAAGCGGTTTCAGCCAATAATCGATTTGCGGCCAATTCACCAGCGTGATATCGCTGCGGAAAGTGCCGGGCGGATAATGCCCGGTATAAAGAATGCGGCGATAATGCCAAAAATCGCCCGGCCCCGCGCCATAACCTTTGCGCGCCGGCTGGTCGGTATGGAAGATGCCGCGCTGCCGCGTCTCTAAGGTGATGGGATGCACATCTTGCCAGCCGAGCTGTTTGCCCGGCCAAAAATCCGCCTGATAGGCGCGCCAAAAATCATAGTCCTCGGGCCGCTCGATGCGATGGTCTTCGCCTTCTAAGTGGTCGATGGCAAAGCACCAAGACACCGCCTGCTGGTCTAGCGGCTGCGGCGCGCCTTCGACCGCGTGCAGCTCGCCTGTTTGCGCTTGACTCTCAGCGCCGATGACAAATTCGACGCCCGCCAGTTCGAGCAAATCGCCTAGCTCAGTCGCGTCGAGAATATAAGGCGCAGCCACCACCACTTGCTCGCCGGTCTGGGTATTTTCCAGCGTAACCGCCAGCACGCGGTCGCCAGCCGTTTCCGCCGCCACCGGGATATGATGCAGCAGCACATCAAGCTGCTGGCTCGAGCGGTAAGGCGCGAGCATTTCTTCGATGACGGCTAAAGCGACGCGCGGTTCGTGGCACAGGCGGCTGACATTGCCTTGCCCGGGATTGAAGTTCACTGTCTGCCGCGCTTTTGCCGTCAGCGGATAGTTGCGCCGATAATAGTCCCGCACCCCTTCCGCCCAGCGCATATAGCTGGCGGTCGCGCCGCATTGCTCGACCCAGGGATTCTCATCGGGCGGCACGGCTTGGGCGGTCAGTTGCCCGCCGAGCCAGTCCGTCTCTTCGCTCATAATGACCGATTTGCCCAAGCGCAGCGCCGCCAGCGCCGCGCCGACGCCGCCGGTGCCGCCGCCAACAATCAGGATGTCGGTAGACCGCTCTTTCATCTTTTCATTCCTTCTCAATAGGACAAATAAAATAATGCGCGATTTTCAACCTCACCCCCGGCCTCTCCCGTAGGGCAGTGTCTACGCGCCCCGAAGCTTCGGGGAGGGATCGCCAATCGTGGGCTTGAAAAAAGTCTCTCCGTTGCAAAATTTAGTTGGTTCCACTTCTGCGGCTAAATTTTAAGCGCTATGGGCGGCCTGCCAATCCGCAATCGGATTCGCGCCGCCATCAAATTGAAATTCCTGCCTGTCATCCACTGGCTCGCCCACCAGCGCCCGCTGCATTGGGTTTAGCTTTTCGACTAATGCGGGCGGTTGCTGCCGATAGTCGGTTGGGCGAATCCAATTGTAGCAATAGCCAAACATCACCGCTTTGCGGATGCGCTGGGTCATATTAGCCGCGCCGGCGTGCCAAGTGCGATTCTCAAAAAAGACGCAATCGCCCGGCTGCAAGAGCGGCTCCACCGCCGTCGCTGGGTCTACTTGCCCGGCTGGAATCTCGATGCGCTCTTTCAGGTGATTGCTGCCGGCCGCCATCATTGTCGCGCCGCTGTTTGGCGCGCTCAAGTCGGTCAAATAATAGGCGATTTTTAACGAATGGCGCGGAATCTGAGCATGCCCCAAATCGCGCATCGAGACATAATGGTCGCGGTGCCAGCCGGGCAGGCGGCTGGTGGCGAGCGCGCCCGGCGGGTCGGGATGGCGATAAATCAAGTGGCTGGTCAGCAAAGACAAATGCGGCCCCAAAAGCTGCGTCGCCAGCGAGAAAGTCGCCGGGTGCGTCAGCAAGGGCAGGAAAGCCGCGTGCAGCGAGAGGACATTGCGAAAGCCGTCATACAAACCGCCGTTGCTGCGCTGCCGGTTAGCCAGGCGGTCGCTGGCGATGAGCTGGTCGCCGGCTTCAACCAGGCTCGCAAGCGTCGCTTCATCGAGTACATTGCGCACGATTAAATAGCCGGCTTCATCAAATTGCTGTTTTTGCTGCGGGCTAATTTTTCTGAATTCCATCAGTCCTTCTCCTGCTATAAATGCAAGTTCGCCAGCTCGGCCGCGGGGCGCTGGCGGACTGCGCTGTGCAGCGCCGCCAAAAACTCGCCGCGTGTGCCACTGAAGTCAGCTAGCTGCGGTACATGCGCCGCTGCTAGCCAGCACGCCCGCTCTGCGGCCGTTACGGGCGCCGCTAAGCGCGCTTGATAGCTAGCGCCTAAAAAGCCGCGCAAAGCAAAAAATTGCAAAGCCTCGTAATGCTTATCGCCTGGTGCTGCATCTTCAAAATATGTCAGCACCGCGCCCGCGGCTAAGAGCCGCCGCTGCACTTCGACTACATTGACCTGGCGCACGGTCGTCTCTTCATCGAGGCTGACATTGATAGCGGCACCGGCCGCCTGGCCCAGGGCCATCCAGCAAGGTTCCATACGCAGGGTGCTAAAGCCGATATGCGTCGCCGACGCCGGCACCGGTATTAGCAGATTATCCACTGCCAGCGGCACAATCACGCCATAAGGCACGCTATAAGGCGTCGTGCGGTAAGAGAAAATGCCATCGAGATGTGGCCGGCCCAGCTCGCGCTTGAGAACCGCATGCGAATCTAAAGCATAGTGACTGGCGGTGATGCTCTGGCTGTGGGCGCGGCTGCCGCGTTTGCTGAGGGCATCATGCGCGGTGAAGAGATACTCGCCGCGGATGCGCCGCCCCTCGCGCACATAAATCTGGCGCGGGAAATTGTCATTATCGGCAAATTCATCGCGGGACAAAGCCCAGCGCCGGCAGCGCGCGCGGAAATCCGCCGGCAACTCGCTATCATTCTGCGCGAAATAGAATAAGCCGAGGGTATAATCGCGCAGCCGCTGGGCGAAACGGTCGCGCCAGTCCCAGCTTGCGGTCGGATAAGGCCAATTCTCTTCGGGCAAATCGGTCGAGATAAAGGCGGCGTGCTGGTTATTGCC
This sequence comes from Phototrophicaceae bacterium, assembly GCA_965200325.1. Lineage (GTDB taxonomy): Bacteria > Chloroflexota > Anaerolineae > Aggregatilineales > Phototrophicaceae > UBA6055. The sequence goes on from OZ241335.1 coordinate 467,183, forward strand.
GTCCACTTTTTGATTGGGCAAGCGCACCATATTGGTGATTGCGCCAATGCCATCGAACTCCAGCGGCGTCGGCGGCCCCGCGAAACGCCCCAAGCGGATGTCCTCTATCAGCGAGACATATTCCGCTCGATTGTAAGTCGCTGGCTTGTCAATCTGCCGCATGTTGGCCGGGTCGGTCGTCAGCGGCAGCCGATAATTGTAGGACTGGATGGCATTATCGCCTTGCCCTGTGGAGTAGCGGGGCTCAGGTTCAGCCCGCCAGCGCTTGTAGAGCTTGCCGGCGCAGGGTTCGCCATATTCGGCTGCGCCTTCCCGCCCCAGCATATAGGGCGCGCCGGCCGCCGCCGCCAGATCGCCCTCATACGTCGCATCTACAAAGACCGCCGCCGCATAAGTCTCTAGCGCGCCGCTGCGCCGATTGATGAGCTGTAGCTGGCGCAAGGCACTCCCTTCTTTTTGCACATTGCTCGGCTCGGGGTTGAACTGGCGCATGAGCCGCACTTCCAGCTTGTCGCCGCAGTCGGCAATCATGTCTAGCAAGACCGCCTCGGCCACATGCGGCTCGAAGTGATAGCCAGCCGAACAATCAGCGACCTGTGGCGAGTCCGCGCCATAAGTATCGGCATAATGCTGGCGGACGCGGCGGGTGAATTCGAGGAATAAACCGCCGGTCGCGCCGCGGGTGGCAATATCAGTCGCGCCCAGCCCATTCGCCGGCAAGCCGCCGACATGTGCCGTCCGCTCTAGGATGACGGCGCGGCGGCCGGCTTTGGCGACTGTGATACCCGCCATGATGCCCGCGGGCGTACCGCCGACGATGACCGCGTCATAATACAGTAGGGATTCTGTCATTCTTTTAGCACCAAAGATACCAGCACCGTGATAGCGCCGGCGCTTGTCTCGCCGCGCAGGCGCAGCCAGCCGCCAAAATGCTTTACCTTAACAAAACTGACAGCGTCTTTCCCCGCCGGCAGGGTAAAAGACGTGCCTTCATCCGCCCAGTGGATGCCATCGGCGGAAATCTGCACCCGCGCTGTCGCCGCGAAATTCGGCGATACATCTAAAGCCCGCAGAAAAAAGATCGCCTCGCTCGCCCAAGCCGCTTCATACGGCTCGGTGGCGAAAGCGCCCTGCCAGCGCGTATTGCGCTCGACTACCGCTGTATAACTGCGCCGCAGGCTCATCATCAAAACTCCCCCGATAATAATACCGAATCGAGATAGAGAAAGGCGCGTTTGTCCCGATTGCTCTCCACCCAAAACGCCGTATTCAGCATGCAATTCAAATTGGGCATAGCGGGAATAGCGATATATTTCAAAGGCCTGCCACTATATAGCAGGTCATTGCATTGGAAGCCGAGAAAGCGCCGACTCGCCAAATCGACATTGACACGCAGATAATGCCAGTTCATCTTAGTGGCGATTTCATTATAGGCGAGCGTTTGGGGCGGCAGGTCTATATCTTCCCAATTCTCGGAGCCTAGATGAAAATGCGAGACCGTCTCGCCCGAATCGCCAATTTTCTGGAAGGTCCGCGTCGCCCCTTTCATCTGCCAGCGGTTGACCAGCTTGTCGTCCATCGCATTCAAATAGCGCAGGTGCGGCATCCAGCGGTATTCGGGATTCAGTCCATCCTGCAAATCGAACAAGATGCCAAAAGCGCGCACATCGTTCAGCGACAGGCGCAGCTCGCTGGCTTCTGGTTTGAAACAAAAATAGCACTCCAGTTGGATCTGTCCACGGCGGCGGAAGGTCTGCCGTTTGATGCTGGTGGCTAGGGCGCCCGCCCGCGCCCGACTAGCCAGCTTGAGCGCGTAAGTGCCTTCCATCGAGCCGGCTGTGCCGGTATCCCACATCGTCAAATTACTGAGCATGGGCGGGCGCATATCGCGGTATTCGGGCAGCATCGAATCCAGGCTGTGTTCGTAATTGCCGATTAACTCCGACCAGCCGTGTATGCCTTCGTCGAAGTCGTCGTAGAAGATGATGCGCTCCAGCGGGTCAAAGCGGCTGAGGCGCGGGTCGGCGCTGATAGGGTGCATTTTGAGCCAGCCTTTCTGCACGGCGCGCATTTTTTTGACAAGGCGCCGATTTCGCGTTAAATTAAATATGCTTGCAGTGTAGCGAATCTGCTGGGATTCGCAAAAAATCTGCTGGCGTGCGGAAAAAATGAAACCACAAAGACACAAAGAACACAAAGATTTTTATCTGATAGGAATTGCCGAGCGTGACTAAACCTCTAACCCGCGCTGACCTGCTACAGAAGTATGTCGATTTGAGCGGCATCAATTTGAGAAATCGGGATTTGTCGGGCGTCGATTTGTCTTTTGCGATTCTGCGGGATGCGGATTTGAGCAATGCGAACTTAGAAGGCGCTAACTTGTCAAACGCAAACCTGACGAGGGCGAACTTGACGAGGACGCACTTGACGAGGGCGAACTTGTCGGACGCGAACTTAGAAGGCGCTAACTTGTCAAACGCAATCTTGATCGCAAACTTAGAGCGGGCAGTCTTGTACGGTGCGAGTCTATCGGATGCGAACTTGACGAGGGCGAACTTGACCAATGCGGACTTAACGAGGGCGAACTTGTCGGACGCGCACTTGCCGGCCGCTAACTTGTCAGCCGCGGGCTTGTCGGGCGCGAACTTGACGGAGGCAGACTTGCGATGTGCGAACCTATCGACTGCAAATTTGAAAGATGCGAACTTGTCGGGTCTCGATTTGTCTTTTGCGAATCTGCGGAATGCGGATTTGAGTAATGCGAACTTAGAAGGCGCGAACTTGTCAGCCGCGAACTTGTCGGACGCGAACTTAGAAGGCGCGTACTTACGAAGCCGCGAACTTGTCGGACGCGAACTTAGAAGGCGCGTACTTAGAAGCCGCGAACTTGTCGGACGTGCACTTAGAATTCGCGAACTTAGAAGGCGCGAACTTGTCGGACGTGCACTTGACGAGGACGAACTTGCAGTTTGCGGACTTAAAGAGGGCGAACTTGTCGGGGGCAGGCTTGCGGTTTGCGAACCTATCGACTGCAAATTTGAAAGGTGCGAACTTGTCGGCCGCAGACTTGTTGGGCGCAACGCTTCCAGATGGAACAAAATGGACAAAAGACAGGGATATGACCAAGTTCACTGCAAGCCCCATAAAAGAAAAACGGCTTGACAAGAATAATCGCGAGAAGTTACTAGATGGCGCGAGAGCTTGATATTCAAACCTTAATCCCGTTAACGCTTGGCTTATTGCCAAACTTGTATATCGCTTACTAAATCTATAAGGAGAAAGACCCATGAAATTTTCCGCCCTTTTCCGCCTGACCCTCGCCCTCGCCATTCTGCTTACGCTCGGGCTATTGCCCGCCAGCGCCCAAGACTGCGCCGGCGATGTCATCGAGCTAGAGTTCATGAATTGGTGGGGCGCCGCTCGCGAAGCGCTGATGGACGAACTCATCGGTCACTTCCAAGCCGAAAACCCCTGTATCCACATCATCAACCAAGTCCAACCCTGGGATAACCGCAGCGAATTGCTCGCCACCGCCGCCGCCAGCAGCAACCCGCCCGGCATCATCATGACCACCCGCCCCGAAACCTATCAATTCGCCATCCAAGGCCTGATTATCCCCATCGACGCCTTTGTCGAAGAAAATGGCACTGACCTCAGCGTCTTCTACGATGGCGAAGTCGGCATCCAGTATTGGAATGGCGAACTCTATGGCTTGCCTATGCCCACCGCCGGCGGCTTGACCGGCATGTTCCTCTACAATAAAGATATGCTGCGCGAAGCCGGCCTCGACCCAGACAGCCCGCCGGAGACCTGGCAAGAGCTGGAAGAAGCTGCCGACCTCATGACCCAAGGCGATATGCTGGGTATCGATGTGATGGCTATACCGGCCGCCACCGGCAATCTGGACGAAACTTTTGTCGCCTGGCTCTATACCAATGGCGGCAAGTATGTCTCGGACGATGCCCGCACGCTGACTTTCAACAGCGCCGAAGGCATCGAGACGCTGGAATGGCTGCTGCGCTTCTCGAACGACATCAATGGCGGCATCGAAAACGAGCGCGACTTCTTCCAAGACACCAACTTCACCGAAGGCGACCATCCTTTTTATGACGACCAGCTCGCCTTTATGCCCATCAATACATCGGTCTTTGGGCATTACAATAACAACGCGCCCGAGCAATACGCTGATGCCGACCACTGGGGCGTGATGCTGCGGCCCTACAATGGCGACAACCCGAATGGGGCCCATGCCGGCGTGACCGGCTATGGTTTCAGCGGCGGCTGGGCTTATACCATCCCGGCGGTGCATCCGCCCGAGATGCAAGCCGCCGCCTACAAATTCGCCGAGTTCATCGGCGTGCATCCGCAGGGCGGCTGCGCCTTCCTCTTTGCCCAGAGCCGGCCAGCGCCGGTCAAAGCCTGCAATGAGAATCCGGCTTATTACGAAGCCAACCCGCATTGGGGCGTCGTGCTGGAAGGTCTAGCCACCGACACCGCTATCCCCATCACGCCGGTCCAAGGGCAAATCGCCGAGGTCATCCGCGTGCATATCGAAGAAGCCTTCTTTGGCGTGAAATCGGCTGAAGACGCGCTGAACGAAGCCGCCGCTGAGGGACAAGCGATTCTCGACGAATTCTGGGCGGAGTTTGACGCCGCTATGTAGCGGCGCGCTTCCGCTAGCGCACTGGCGAGGTCGGCTCAAGCGCCGGCCTCGCCGCTATAGTTTAGCGATTAGAGAAACAGCCTTGCAGGCTTCTATCAAGAGCAATCAGGCAGAGCGCCCCTGGCGGCTTCAACTGGAAGAATGGTGGTTCCGCCACCGCAGTTGGATCGGCTTTCTCTTCATCTTGCCCTGGTTCGCCGGCTTCATCATCTTTGACTTGATGCCCTTTATCTACAACTTATACCTCAGCTTCACCGATTATCAGATTGGCACGGTTGGTACGCCGCCCTGGATCGGCTTAGAGAATTACCAGGAGATTTTCACCGAAGACAAGCTCTTCTCGAAGAGCATGTACAACACGGTTTATTATCTGGGTTTCAGCGTGCCGCTGCGCCTGCTCTTCGCCTTTCTTATCGCGCTGCTCTTGAATCTGCGCGTGCGCGGCATGGAGCTGTATCGCACGCTCTTTTATGTGCCATCGGTTGTGCCGCTGGTGGCGGCGACTTTGATCTTCGCTGGTTTGCTGAATACGCGCTATGGCTTGTTCAATCAGCTTTTTGTGCTGGTTGGCATCCAGCCGGTGCGCTGGCTCTCGTCGCCCGATTGGGTCAAACCGTCGCTGATTATCCTCAGCCTTTGGGGTTTTGGCACCCAGATGATTATCTTTTTGGCCGGCTTGCAGGGCATTCCCAAAGATTTATACGAAGCCGTGGCCATCGATGGCGGCAATGGCTGGCATCGCCTGCGCCATATCACCGTGCCTTTGATGACGCCGACCATCTTCTTCAACCTGCTCATCGGCGTCATTGGCGGCTTCCAAGTCTTCACCCAAGTCTTTGTCATGCTCGATACGAATGGCGGCCCCCTGCAAGCGGGGTTGGTCTATATGCTGCATGTCTACAACAAAGCCTTCCGCGATTTTGAGATTGGCTATGCCGCCGCCCTGTCCGTCATCCTCTTCAGCATCATCTTTGTGCTGACAATCGCGCTGGTCTATACCTCGAATCGCTGGGTCTTTTATGGCGATGGCGAGGAAGAAGAAGTCTAAACGCTATGATTGAGAACCCAAACGCTAGACGGCTTCGCCAGCTTTTTTCGTATACCGTGCTGACTATCGGTGCCTTGGTGATGATGGTGCCGCTGCTCTGGACAGTTTCCACCTCGCTGAAGACGGCGGACAAGGTCTCGATTCGCCGCCTCGAGCTGATTCCCGATCCGGTCTATTGGCAGAATTATGTCGAGATTTTTGAAAAGCAGCCCGTGATTCGGATGGCGCGCAATACGCTGCTTATCGTCGGCGCGTCGCTCTTTGGCGGGCTGGTGCCATGTACACTGGCGGGTTACGCTTTTGCCCGCATTGCTTTTCCTGGGCGGCGCGTTTTATTTGCCATCCTGCTAGCGACGATGATGCTGCCTTATGTGGTGCGGCTGCTACCGCTCTATCTATTTTTTGATGATATTGGCTGGGTAGGCACTTTTGGCCCTTTGGTATTGCCGCGCCTGCTCGGGCATAACGCTTTTTATATTTTCCTCTATCGGCAGTTTTTCCGCGGCATCCCCAACGATATCTATGACAGCGCCCGCATCGATGGCTGTTCCGAATTTGGCGTCTGGTGGCGCATCTTCATGCCGATGTCGGTGCCGGTTATCGCGGCCGTGTCTATCTTCGCCTTTGAATTCGCTTGGAACGACTTTTTGCACCCGCTGATTTATTTGGGTGCCAAACGCGAATTGTGGACGCTGGCACTGGGTTTGAACGCTTTGCGCGGCTTCGAAGGCGCGGATGGCAGCCTCAACCAGGTGATGACCTTCTCCATGTTAATGATTATCCCGATGTTGCTCGTCTTCTATTTCGGGCAGAAGTATCTCATCACTGGCGTTACCGCGCAGGGCAGCCTCAAGGGTTAGCTGCTTTTTGGGCTGTGAGATAATCCGCTTCGATTGTCGTGAACTCGATGATATTGCCAAAAGGATCGCGGCAGAAAAAACGCGGCCGGCCCGGAATGTCCTCATCAGTGTAGGGGCGATAGCCAGCCCCTGACAAAGTTTGCCGCAAGCCCGCCAAATCTTCTACGACTAAGCAGAAATGCCGCTCGGACGGGTCCTCCAGCGGTTCTTCGAGGAAGACATGCAGCTCGGCGGTCTCAGCCAATTTGAACCAGAGTACTACCAGTCTTTGCAGGCTGCTAGGTGGCGGCAGCTCTTCTAAGCCGAGCAGCTCGCCATAAAAAGCGCGGATGGCCGCCTCGCTGCCTGGCGGCGCTGGAATGCTGACATGCTGCAACTGGGCGCGCATACTTTTCTCTTTTCTCTCTATCAGCTTTCAGCGCTATTGTAGCAAATTACCCCAGGGCAATCGCATCAAAATCATAATCAGCAAAATTCACAAAACTAAGCCAGAAAAACTACGCAGCCGCATTTTCACCCCCACCCCTGGCCCCGCCCGTAGGTCAGTGTCTACGCGACCCTAAGCTTTGGGGAGGGGAGAAAAACCCCGAAAACTATGGGGCGCTTGCAAAAAAGCCTCTCCTGTAGGGCAGTATTTATGCGACCGGCGGCCAGTTTTTGTCGCTTAGACTCCCCTCCCCGAAGCTTCGGGGAGGGGCCGGGGGTGGGGTTGTTCTTACTGCAAATTGCCGCGCCGGCCCTTGACAGCCCACCGCCGCCGCGCTAGACTATGTGTAAATGTACTCTGACTGTGCAATTGCACAGCTTCTAGCGGCGAGCGCAAAATGGCTAAACCCATCTTGATGCCAAAATTAGGCAATACTGTCGAAAGCGTCATCATCTTGACCTGGCATGTAGCGGTCGGCGACGTAGTCGAAGCGGGCGCGCCGCTCTGCGAGGTCGAAACCGACAAAGCCGCGCTCACAGTCGAAAGCGCGGAAAGCGGCATCTTGCTAGCCCGTTTTTATGAAGAAGGCGCGGAAGTCCCGGTCTTGAGCAATATCGCCGTGGTTGGCTTGGCCGGCGAGTCCGTCGCTGAGTTCAAGCCCCAGGCTGCGCCCGCCCCCGCTGCGCCGCCGGCCGGCGCTAGCGAAACCCAAGCTGATGTCGCCGGCGACAGCCAGAAGCGCATTCACATATCGCCACGGGCGCGCCAGCTGGCGCAGCGCAAAGGCATCAACATCGCCGGCCTGCCCGGCAGCGGGCCAGCCGGCCGCATCATCGAGCGCGATATTGAAGCTGCCTGGCAAGCGCAGGCTAAAATTACGCCTGTCGCCCAAGCTATGCTAGACAGCGGCGATTTTGAGCTGGCGGATAGCGCCGCCCGCGGCCGCGTCGGCAAGCAAGACCTCGTGCCAGCGCCAGTATCAGCACAAAAGGAGCGCCCCATCACCGAAATCCCGCTGCGCGGGCCCCGCCGAACCATCGCCGCCCGCATGCTACAGTCTATGCAAAGCACAGCCCAGCTCACCTTGCACCGCAGCGCCGATGCCCGCGCGCTGCTGAGCTTCCGCCGCCGCCTCAAAGAGAGCGACGCCGCGCTGGGCTTGCGCGCGGTGAGCCTTAACGATTTGCTGCTTCTGGCAGTGGCGCGCACGCTGCCCCTTTTCCCCGCGCTCAACGCGCTCTTTGAAAATGACATCATCTATCAGTACGCCGCTGTGCACCTGGGCTTGGCGGTGGATACAGAGCGCGGCTTGCTCGTGCCAGTGATAGGCGACGCTGATAGGCTGACGCTGAAAGAAATTTCGGCGGCGGCGCAGCGTCTGGCTGAGGCTTGCCGCGACGGTACTATCCTGCCCGACGAGCTGCGCGGCGGCACTTTCACTGTCAGCAACCTCGGCGCTTTGGGCATCGAGAACTTCAGTCCAATCTTGAATCCGCCGCAGGTCGCCTTGCTCGGCGTCGGCAGCATCAACTTAAAAGCCGTGCAAGCGGGCGCGGAAGTCGAATTCTGGCCGCATATCAGCTTATCGCTGACCATCAACCATCAAGTCGTCGATGGCGCGCCGGCCGCCCGTTTCTTGGCGCGGCTGGCGCAGCATCTCGCCCAGATTGATTTGCTCGCCGCGACTTAAAAGACTTAATAGAAAAGGAAGAACACAGTGCCAAAATTGCTGACTATCGACCCAGTCAAAGCGCGCCAGCGCTCGGCGCTGCGCGGGCCAGAGATTCCTGTCAATGCCTATGTCTCCGACCCGGCTGCCGAAGCCGCTTGCTATTCCCGCGCCACCCTGCTGCATATCTATCAGGATATGCTGCTCATCCGCGAGTTCGAGACGGCGCTGGACAACTTCAAAAAAGAGGGCGCTTATCGCGGCATCGCCTATAGTCATGCGGGGCCAGCCCATCTCTCCATCGGCCAAGAAGCGGCCGCCGTCGGCCAATGTCTCTGCCTCGAGCCACAGGACTTCATCCTCGGCTCCCACCGCAGCCATGGCGAAATCTTAGCCAAAGGCCTTTCCGCCATCCGCAAACTAGCGGAAGCCGATTTGCTGGCGATTATGGAAAACAGCCTGGGCGGCGCCGGCCTGCGCGTCGTCGAGACTCTCGACGATTTTGCCGATAGCCGGGCGCTGGCTCAGGCTTGGCTGCTCTACAGTACTTATGCCGAGATTTTCGCCCGCGAATACGGTTTTAATAAAGGCATGGGCGGCTCCATGCACGCTTTTTTTCCGCCTTTTGGCATTATGCCCAATAATGCTATCGTCGGCGGCTCGGCTGATATTGCCGTTGGCATGGCTCTCTTCAAGCGCATCAATCGACAGCCCGGCATCGTCATCGCCAACATCGGCGATTCTTCCATCGCCAGTGGGCCCGTCTGGGAGGCGATGAACTTCGCCGCTATGGATCAATATCATACGCTGTGGGCGGCCGAGCTGGGCGGAGCGCCACCTATCCTCTTCAATTTTATGAACAATTTTTATGGCATGGGCGGGCAGCCGCAGGGCGAAACGCTGGGCTTTGGTCTGCTAGCCCGCGTCGGCCTGGGCATCAACGCCTCGGCCCTGCATAGCGAGCGCGTCGATGGCTATAATCCGCTGGCGGTTGCCGATGCGACGCGGCGCAAAAAAGCGCTGCTGCTGGCTGGGCGGGGCCCTGCCATGCTCGATGTCATCACCTACCGCTATAGCGGGCATTCGCCCAGCGATGCCTCCTCCTATCGTGGGCGCGACGAAATTGAACTGTGGCGCGCCCAAGATTCTATCCGCGACTTTGGCGCTTATCTGCTCGAACAGGGGCATGCTAATGAAACAACGCTAGCCGATATGCAGCAGGCGGCTGTCGCGCAAATCAGAAAAATTGTCGCCGCCGCCGTCGATTTGCAGCGCTCGCCGCGGCTGAACCCCGGCGGCGCGGCCATCGGCCAGCTGATGTTCTCCAACAAAAAAGCCGAGTCCCTGGATGACCGCGCGCCAGATACGCTGCAAACGCTCAGCGAGAGCCGCTTCAAAATCACTTCGCGCAAGCACCGCTTTGGCTTGGACGCTGATGGCGCGCCCCGGCCCAAGCTCAAAACTTTGACCTATGCCGAAGCCATCTTTGAAGCGATGCTGCACCGCTTTTATATTGACCCGACGATGATTGCTTATGGCGAGGAGAATCGGGATTGGGGCGGCGCTTTTGGCGCGTATCGTGGCTTGACCGAAGCCATGCCCTATCACCGCCTCTTCAATACGCCGATTGCCGAAGCGGCGATTGTCGGCACAGCCGTTGGTTATGCTCTAGCCGGCGGGCGCGTCGTGCCAGAGCTGATGTACTGCGATTTTATGGGGCGGGCCGGCGACGAAATCTTCAATCAGATGGCGAAATGGCAGGCTATGTCAGCCAATGTCTTGCGTATGCCGCTGGTCTTGCGCGTCTCGGTCGGCATGAAATATGGCGCGCAGCATTCGCAGGACTGGAGTTCTATCGTCGCCCAAATTCCCGGCTTAAAAGTTTATTTCCCCGCCACCGCTTATGATGCCAAAGGCATGCTCAATCTGGCTTTGCGCGGTACCGACCCAGTCGTCTTCTTCGAGAGCCAGCGGCTCTACAGCCAGCCAGAGACGCTTTTCCAAAGCGGCGTGCCAGTGGACTATTACGAAATCGACGAGGGCGAACCGTATAGGCATCGCCAGGGCCAAGACCTGACGCTTATCACCATCGGCGCGACGCTCTACCGCGCTTTGGAAGCGGCCGACAGGCTGCAAGCCGAACACGGCCTAAGCGCCGAAGTTATCGACGCCCGCTTCCTCAATCCGCTCAATTACGCGCCGCTGGTCGCGTCGGTCAAAAAGACGGGCCGGGCCCTGCTCGTTTCCGACGCGACCGAACGCGGCTCTTTCCTGCATACGATGGCTTCCAATATCAGCCAGCTTGCTTTCGACTATCTCGACGGCCCAATCGCCGTGCTAGGCGCGCGCAACTGGATTACGCCGCCAGCCGAACTGGACGAGAGCTTTTTCCCCAGCGCCGACTGGATGCTTGATACCATTCATCAGCGCCTGCTGCCATTGCCCGGCTATCAGCCGCGCACCGAGCAGGGCAGCGCCGAAATCATCAGCCGCAACCGCGCCGGGGTCTAGCCATGCGCAGTGCCGTCCATCACGAATTGCTGGCGAAAGTCGCTGCCATGTATTATGAGCAGGAGATGACGCAGAACGACATCGCCGCCGCCCTCGACTTGTCGCGGGTGAAGATTCACCGCCTGCTCAAAGAAGCCCGCGAAACGCAAATTGTGCGCATCCTCATCGATTGGCCCATCAAACGCGCCGCTGATTTGGAAGGGCAGCTGCTCAGGCAATTTGGGCCGCTTGGTTTGCAGCGGGCTCTGGTCCTGCAAACCAGCGCCACGCGCTCGGCCTTGCTGATGCGCCAAATCGCCCAGTTGGCCGCCCGCTATCTCGAAACTGTCTTGCTACCCGGGGCGACGCTGGCAATCTGTTTTGGCAGCACCACTTACGAGGTCATCAACGCCATCCGCCCCGATTTCCAAACTGATATCGCCGTCGTGCAAGCCACCGGCAGCCTGTCCCAAGCCCTCAAAGAATATGATAGTTCCGCCTTGACGCGGCAACTGGCGCAGAAGTTAGGCGGGCAGGCGATCTATTTATCCGCGCCGCTTTTAGCTGATAATGCGCCAGCCGCCGCCATAATCCGCCAGCAGGCCGTTGTGCGCAACGCGCTGGAGCAGGCCCGCCGCGCCGATATTGCCCTGGTCGGCATTGGCGACCTTGACTTGGCGCGCTCGGGTTTTGCACGGGCTGGCGTGGTGGCATCGCAGCAGTTGCGCGCCTATCGCCAGCGTGGCGCTTGCGGCGATATGGCATGGCAAATCTTCGACAGCGCTGGGCAGCTCTTTCCTTGCGCCTTGAATCGGCGCATCATTGGTTTGACGCTGGCGGAATTGCGCGCTCTGCCACAGACCATCGCCGTCGCTATCGGTTTGAACAAGGCGGCCGCGATCTATGGCGCGCTGCAAACAGGCGCGCTGAATGTGCTTTGCACCGATGCCGAGACCGCCGCCCGCCTATGTGGAATGCCAGCGCACAATGACAAAAATGAAGAAAACGAAGACAGCGAAGGAAACGGAGAAAACAAGGAGTAAAAATATGCCAATCGGAGAAGTAACGCAGCAGGTCAAAATCGCCGCTGGCTTATTCTGGGCTGATTATGCCGCGCTCGGCGCGCAAGTGCGCGAGCTGGAGGCGGCGGGCGTCGACTGGCTGCATATTGAAGTGCGCGATGGCAAATATATGGATTTTGCCATGCCGCGCGGCGGTTACGATATTATCGAAGCGGTCTGCCAAAGCACCAGCTTAGAAGTCGAAGCGCAGTTGCAGATGATACGCCCGAACTTCAGCGTCTTTGACCAACTGGCGGAGCTTGGCGTTAGCCTCATCAGCCTGCCGCTGGAAACGACCAACGAGATGATTTTCCAAAATATCACCTACATCAAAGAAAAGCTGGGGCTGAAGGTCGGCGTCTGGGCTTGGCAGGGGCTGCCAGCTATCGCTTTTGAGCAATTCATCCACCCTTATATCGACATCATCGAATACGAGAGTCGCGCGCCCTTCTGGAAAAAAATCGCTGGTGGCAAAAGCCCGCACACTATCGACCCAATTGTTGTCGAGACGATACGGCAATTGCAGCGCATGATTGCCGCCGCCGGCCTGCAAGACCAAATCGAACTGATGGAAGATGGCGGCTTGAACGCCGGCAATGTCGCCCAATTTATCGCCGCTGGCATGACCGTCGGCGAATTTTCGTCGCCCCTGCTCAAGGGGCCGGCTGGCAAGCTGCAAGCTGGCACGGGCGAAATCACCGCCGCAGTCCAGCAGCTGCGCGCTGTCATGCGCGCCGCCAGCGACCAGTATCGGGATGCCAATGGCTTAAAGGAGTGCTAAATGCCTAAAATCAGAATCGGACTCATCGGCTACGGCGGTATCGGGCGGGTGCATGCCGCCGCTTACCGCAGTATTCCTTTTTATTATGGCTTGCCGGCTGATAGCGTCCAAATCGCCGCTGTCGCTACTTCACGCGGCGAAACCGCCCAGCGCGCCGCCGCGGAAATCGGCTGCGCGGTTTATACGGACGACTACCGCGAATTGCTAGCCCGTGATGATATTGATGCCGTCGACATCTGCACGCCAAACAACGCGCACCAGGCGATTGTCTTGGCGGCGGCCGCCGCTGGCAAGCATATTTATTGCGAAAAGCCCCTGGCTATGACGGTAGCCGAAGCCGAAAGCATGGCTGAAGCCGTCCGCGCCGCTGGCGTGAAAGCGCAGATGACTTTTAATTTTCGCTTTTTCCCCGCCATCAGCCGCGCCAAACAATTGATGGACGCCGGTTTTGTCGGCCGCGTCTTCTCTTTTCGCGGGCGCTACCACCGCTCCAGCTATATCAGCAGCGACAAACCGCTGTCTTGGCGTCTCCAGCGCGCCATCACTGGCGGCGGCGCTCTGTTTGACCTCGGCTCGCATATCCTCGACCTGCTTTATTATCTCTTAGGCGATTTCGCCGCCGTCTATGGCACGCTGGAGACGCTGATAAAAGAGCGGCCCATCCAAAAAGGCGCGCTGGAAAAAGCGCCCGTCGATGTCGATGATATCGCGCTGCTGCAAGCCCGCCTACCTGATGGCGCGCTCGGCAACATCGAAATCTCGCGCATGGGCACCGGCGCTACCAATGACCTGGTCCTCGAGATTTTTGGTGATAAAGGCGCAATTCGCTTTGACCTCAGCGACCCGGCTTGGCTTTGGGTCTACGATGCCCGCGCTGAGGATAGCCCGCTGGGCGGGCAGCGCGGCTTCCAAAAAATCGAGACGGTCGGGCGCTATGTCGGGCAGCGCGCGCCCGACTGGTCAATGACGCCCGATTTTATGCGCGCCCACGCCGAATGCCAGTACCAGTTCATCAAAGCGATCTGGGAGGACGGACCCGCCGCACCTTCTTTCGACGACGGCCTGCATGTGCAGCGCATCATGGACGCGGCCGAACGCTCGGCGCAGAGCGGCGCTTGGGCCCCTCTGCCCGCGCGCTAAGCATACGGAAGTCGAACGCATAGGGTAATGAAAATATGACAAAGCCAGTCAGCACACACAGTCGTCTCATTTCTCTGTGCCTCAGTAGGGCAAAGTAAATAATGCAACTTTTTGCCTTCGTTTCAACCCCACCTCCGGCCCCTCCTGTAGGGCAGTGTCTACGCGCCCTAAAGCTTTGGGGAGGGGAGAAAAACCCCAAAAACTATGGGTGGGCTTGCAGAAGAGTCCCTCCCATCGGGCAATGTGTACAGGTCCCCAGGTTAGCCTCCCCTCCCCGAAGCTTCGGGGAGGGGCCGGGGGTGGGGTTGAAAAAAAGTCTCTCCGTTGCAAAATTTAGTTGGTTTTACTTCTGCGTCTCTGTGGCTAATTTCTGTTTCCCCAGTCGCGACAAAAATTTGGCTTTTTAGGGGTGGGATAGTGGCAGCGCAGTACGACATCATCATCATCGGCACCGGCATGGGCGGCGGCAGCCTGGCTTATGCGCTGCGCGAGAGCGGCGCTCGCATCCTGCTGCTGGAACGCGGCGACTTCCTGCCCCAAGAGCCGCAGAATTGGCAGGTCGAAGCCGTCTTTGGCGCGAATCGCTATAAACCAGCCGAAAACTGGATTGACGCCGCGGACGGCAGCGCCTTCAAACCCGGCGTGCATTATTATGTCGGCGGCAATACAAAGGTCTATGGCGCGGCTTTGCCCCGCTTCCGCCGTCAAGATTTTGCCGCCCTCGAACACGAAGGCGGCACCTCGCCCGCTTGGCCGATCGAGTATGAAGACCTGGAACCGTATTATTGCCGCGCCGAAGATTTGTTTTTTGTGCATGGCAAAGCCGGCGATGACCCCTGCGAACCGCCGCGTTCCCGGCCTTATCCTTTCCCAGAGGTGCCGCAAGAACCGACTATCGCCGCGCTCATAGATAAGCTGCGCGCGCAGGGCTTGCGCCCCTACTGCCTGCCGATGGCGGTTGACCTGCGGCCAGGTGGGCGCTGCATCCGCTGTCAGACCTGTGACGGTTTCCCCTGCCAAGTCCAGGCTAAAGGTGATGCCGAAATTTGCTGCTTGCGGCCAGCCCTGGCGGCCGATAACATCGAATTGTGGACAAATACCCAAGCCCGCCGCATCCTCACCGATAGCAGCGGCAAGCGCGCGGCCGCCGTCGAAATTGAGCGCGCTGGCGAGAAGCTGACCGTCGCCGCTGATACAATCATCGTCGCTTGTGGCGCGGTGAACTCCGCCATTTTGCTATTGCGCTCAGCGAACAGCGCCCAGCCCAATGGCCTGGCTAATTCGTCCGGGCTGCTCGGGCGCAATTATATGGCGCATAACAACACCGCCTTGACCGCCGTCGCCCCGCTCAAGACAAACCCGACGGTTTTCCAAAAGACGATGGCGGTCAACGACTTCTATTTTGGCGCGGAAGACTTCGCCTATCCTATGGGCAATATCCAGGCTCTAGGCAAACTGCAAGCGGGCATGCTCTCCGCCGCCAAGCCCTACCTGCCCAAAGCTTTGCTGACGGCAATGGCTAAGCGCAGCGTCGATTTTTGGGTGATGTCGGAAGATTTGCCCGACCCAGAAAACCGCGTCTTTCTTGGTTCCAAAGGCGAGGTGCGCGTGCAATGGCGGCCGAATAACCGCGTCGCCCATCAAAAATTGATCGACCGCGCCGCCCGCATGCTGCGCGCCGCCGGTTATCCGCTTGTCTTCAGCGAAACCCTCGGCATAGAGACCAATTCCCATCAATGCGGCACCGCCCGCTTTGGCGACGACCCAGGGACATCGGTGCTGGACCCATTTTGCAAAACGCACGATATTGACAATCTTTATGTGGTGGATGCCTCTTTCTTCCCCTCATCGACGGCGATGAACCCGGCCTTGACCATCTGCGCGCAGGCTCTGCGCGTGGCCGATCACCTGCAAGGCAAGCCCATTTTGCGAACGGAGTGGCTAGCATGAGTTATGTCATCGGCATTGACCTCGGTGGCAGCAAAATCGCCCTGGGCTTAGTTAGCCCGGCGGACAAAATCTTGGCGCGCCGCCGCATCGATACCCGCGCCGAACTGGGTTTGGCTAGCGTGCTGGAGCGCATCGCCGCCGAAATCGAGCGGCTGAAGCCGGTCCTGCCTGCGGGTGAGACGCTTGCTGCCGTCGGCATCGGCGCGCCCGGCCCCGTGGATCATATCAGCGGCGATTTGCTCACGCTGGTTAACCTGCCAGGCATCTCCAATACGCCTTTTCGCCGCGCCTTGCAAGCCCGCTTGAGCTTGCCCGTCGCGCTGGACCACGATGCCAAAGTTGCCGCTTTGGGCGAGTTTCACTTCGGCGCGGGGCGCGAACGAGATAGCTTAATCTATATCGTGCTAGGCACCGGTGTCGGCGCGGCGATTATCTATCAAGGCGCTTTGCTCTATGGCGAGAGCAACAGCGCCGGCGAATCGGGCCACATGACCGTCGACCCCAATGGGACTCTCTGCCATTGCGGCTCGCGCGGCTGCCTCGAGGTCTATGCCAGCGGCCCCGCCCTGGTCCAACAGTACGCCGCCGCGACGGGCGAAACAATCAGCGGCGCTGAAGTAACGCGCCGCGCTCAAGCTGGCGACGCGCTAGCCTTAAAAGCGCTAGGGCAGGCGGGCGAGGCTTTGGGCATTGCCATCGCCTCTCTAGCCATGACGCTGAATATCGAGCTGTTTGTGATTGGTGGCAGCGTCGCCAAAGCGGGCGACTTGCTGCTCAAGCCAGCGCGGGCGACAGTGCCACGCTATTCTTTTGAGGCGGTGGCAGCGCGACTGCGGCTGGCGGCGTCGGACTTGGGCGAAGACGCGCCGATTTTGGGCGCGGCTTGGCTGGCGCGGCTAAAGGCAAAAAGCTAGGTAACTTAAAGTTAATTATGCGCTATTTTCAAGCCCACCCCCGGCCCCTTCCGTAGGTCAGTGTCTACGCGACCTGAAGCTTCGGGGAGGGATTTACGGTGGGCTTGAAACGAACACATAAAATTTGCAAAATTTAGTTTGTCTTACTGAGAAAAAGGCTAAAGAAGACTAAAGAAAAAAGGAAGGAGACCGCGATGTACGCTTATGCCGAGCACCTGCCAACAGCCAGCATCTTGCAAGGTTTCGACCTCTGCATTGTAGGGGCGGGCGCGGCGGGCATCGCCATGGCGCAGCGCCTGGCGCATAGCTCTCTGCGCGTCATCCTGCTCGTGAGCGGGCAGCCGGGCGATAAAGGCTTGCCCGACGCCGCCCGGCAAACGCTTTATCATGGCACCGCCGGCGCTTTCTTAAACAAGGTCGATCCAATTTTCTTGCAGCGCTCGCGCTTGAATATGTATGGCGGCACTACAAATCATTTTGGCTTTTGGGCCCGCCCGCTGGATGCCGCCGATTATCAGCCGCGGCCAGGCTACCGCGACGCTAGCTGGCCCTTTGACGCGGCTGAACTGCGGCACTATTACAGCGATGCCCACCGCTTCGGGCAATTTGGGCCCTTTAATTATGAAGACCTGGCTTTTTGGCAGCGGGTGCTATATGCCCGCTGCTTTGACCCGCTGCCCGCCGACAAGCTGACAGGCGCTATCATGCACGCGCAGTACGAAGAAAACCTGCACGATTTTCAAGTGCAATTCCGCGAGACGCTCAAGCAGGCGGCGAACATCACCGTGCTTTTTAACGCCCATCTGCTGACCATCGCCACGGACGAGAACCAGCGGCGCGTTACCGGGCTTCACTGCGCCACCATCGAGAGCGGGCCCGGCGCGGCGGCTCAGCCGGGCAAACGGTTTGAAGTGCGGGCGCGGGCTTATGCCCTAGCCTGCGGCGGCATCGAAAATGTCCGCCTGCTGCAACTGTCTGGCGATTTGGGCAATAATAAGCGCGACCAGCTCGGGCGCGGTTTTATGGTGCATCCGCTGCTCACAAATGCCGCCCGCGTCCGTTTTGAGCGCCCCGTTCCAAGCGAGATTCGCAACTTCTTCCGCGAACAGCAGATTCGCCTCAAGCCGCCCGCCGCTGGTGATAGCACGGGCGCGTATCAGCACATGGTCGCGCCGCTGGTCAATCCCGAGCTGGTCTTTGAGTATTGCATGTTCAATGCTTGGGGCGTGCTGGCGCCGACGCATCAGGCTCTGCTCGAAGAAAAAATCGGCAATTTCCGCATCATCCTGCGCTTTGAACCTGACGAGTCCTCGGCGGTAGTCAATCTCAACTGGGAGCAGGTGCCAGACGAAGACAGCCGCATCACATTGAATCGGCAGCGCCTTGACCCGATTTTTGGGCAGCCCGTCGTCCAGGTGGATTGGCGCTTGAACGAGACGGACAAGCGCAGCGCCGTGCGCGCCCTAGAAATTACGCTGGAGTATTTGCGGCAGCGTGGCGCTTATCAGCAGGAAATGATTACCGATGTCAGCGGCGGCGCGGCGCATTGGACCTTCCCGCCGCAGGCCGGCGCTTTAGAAACCGGCGACCATCATATAGGCGCGCTGCGCATGTCCGCCAGCCCAGCTGCTGGCATCGTCGATAAAAACGCCCGCCTGCACACGGTCGAGAATCTCTATATCGCCGGCTCGGCCATCTTCCCGACCGGCGGCTATGCCAACCCGACGCTCACCATCGTGGCGCTGTCGCTGCGCCTAGCCGACCATCTGAAGCAGCTATACCGCGCCGACTAGCGGCCTTGATAAAGCGCGTCCACAGCGGCGCGGTAGGGTGTGCTGCGGGCGGTGCCGGGTTTTGTCACGCAGAGCGCCGCCGTCGCATTGGCGAAGCGGGCGGCTTCGGCTAGGGGCATGCCTTCAGCCAGGCCGACAGCTAAACCAGCGTTGAAAGCATCGCCGGCGCCAGTCGTATCGACCACATCCACCGCAAAGCTCGGCACAGCCAGGCTGCTTTGCTGGCTTACGATTTGCGCGCCCTGCGCGCCTAAGGTTACGACGGCAGTTTGCTCGGCGCGGGTCAAGAGACGGCGCGCCGCCGCCTCGATGCTGCTGCCGCCGCCACTCAAAGTTTCCAGCTCGGTTTCGTTGGGCGTCAAATAATCCGCCAGCGCGATTGTCTCGCGCTCTAGCGCCGCGGCTGGCGCTGGATTGAGAATGGTGGTAATGCCAAGCTGTTTCGCCGTTTGCAGGGCATAGGCGACGATATCGAGGTTGACTTCCAACTGCACGAGCAGGGCATCGGCGGCGGCGATTTGCGCCCGCGCCGCGTCAATATCGCTTTTTTGCAAGCGCAGATTCGCGCCTAGCACCACCACAATCATATTCTCGCCGCCGCTATCGACCAGAATCGGCGCGACGCCGGTCGCATGCTCGGCATCTTGAATCACAAAGTCGTGGTTCACGCCTTCGCTATCCCAAATATCGTAGGCGAGCTTGGCGAAGACATCCTGGCCGACGCGCCCGACAAAGGTAACATCAGCGCCCAGCCGCGCCGCCGCCACCGCTTGATTCGAGCCTTTGCCGCCGGCGCCGGTCACAAAACGCTGGCCATGCACCGTCTCGCCTGGGCGTGGCATCCGCTGCAAATAGGTGGTCAAGTCCGTATTAAAACTGCCCACCACCACGATTTTCGCTGGCATGGCTGCTCCTTTGATTTGGCTAGTATCGTTACCATTACTATACTCTAAAAGATAGGCAGAGGTCTAATTTCTCTGGTCTCTGTTCTCTGCGCCTCTTTGGCTAAATTTTATTCTTCAGGAGAAAATACATGTCTAAATCTAGCACTTGGAAAGGCGCGGCGGGCTTGGCGGCTGATGTGCGCTATTATGGCGAATGGATGCGCGAGCGGGCTTTTGAGCGCATCGGGCATCTCTACCCCCAACACAATGGCGAAACTGTCATCGCCTGGCTCTGGGCGCGCACGGTCATCAGCCCGAATCCGGCGGTGAATGCGCCGGTGCCGCTGGTGCGGTCTTTTATCTTGAGCAAGAAGAAGGGCCGGGAGTGCTGGGCGCAGCCGATAATCGAAGGCAAGACAGTGCGCTTTGAGGTGCAAAAAGGTCTGCCGCCAAAAGACCAAGATGGCACAATGATACGGCGGCAAGGCGCGTGCTGCATCATATCGGGCGAGCCTATACCGTTTGACTACATCCGCACCGAAGGCAAAGCCGGCAGGCTTGGTTCGCAATTGATAGCGATTGTTACCGAAGGCGACCGTAGGCGCAATTATTACAGCCCGAATGACGAGCATATACGCATTGCTAAAAGCGCTGAACCAGAATGGAAACCAGCCGGGAAACTGCCTAAAAAAGCGCTCAGTTTCCGCGTACAAATTTATGGTATGGATGAATATAACAAGCTCTTCACGTCGCGTCAGCTTGTTGCACTGACCACATTTAGCGATTTGATAGCCGAAGTGCGTGAAAAAGCGACTCAGGATGCCTTGCGGGCTGGCTTGCCTGACGCAAATGTAGAGTTGAAAAATTTTTTGGCCGATAGCACTGGCTTCTAAGCCAGTGCTATCGGCGGCCGCCCTATTAGTGCTTGCGCTTATGGCGAAGCGGTTAGTGTGTATTTGGCCTTAGCCGTAGACAGAGGAGCTGACATTTGGTCATCACTTTGCAGTTGGGACCTGACGCGCGAACACATTTCAAATGTGTTCGCGCGTCAGGCAATTCCGATGGTTTGGGATTATGCCGAAGGCAATCCTCTCTCAGACTCCACTGGCAATTGGTCATCGCATATAAATTGGATATGCAAAGTTATCGAGCGCTTGCCAAACCGTCGGGCGGGCTTTGCTAGGCAAGCAGACGCGGCGCAAATCACAACAGGAGCGATGACGCTCTCCACCGACCCACCTTATTACGACAATATCGGTTATGCGGACTTATCTGACTTCTTTTATGTCTGGTTGCGGCGCAATCTGCGCGATATTTATCCCGCTGTTTTTTCCACAATGCTTGTTCCAAAGGCGGCAGAACTGATTGCCTCAAAATATCGACATGGCAGCAAGGATGAGGCAAAGACATTTTTTGAGTCGGGCATGCTAGACGCATTCACGAATTTCCGCCGCTTCGCGCGTCAAGACTATCCGCTCACGGTCTATTACGCTTTCAAGCAGCAAGACGCTGGTTTTCTCAAAGCTAGCACAAAAGGCGAAGTCGCTAGCACTGGTTGGGAAACGATGCTCACAAGTTTGATAAATTCAAGTTTTAGCGTGGTTGGTACTTGGCCCATGCGCACGGAAGGCAAATCACGCTTGAACGCTATGGGTACAAATGCACTAGCCTCTTCTATCATCCTGGTCTGCCGGCCACGGCCAGCCGCCGCCCGCGCCACCTCCCTGCGCCGCTTCCGCAACGAACTGCGCGACAAACTGCCGGCCGCCATCGCCAATATGCAATCAGGCAGCATCGCCCCCGTCGACCTGGCTCAAGCCAGCATCGGCCCCGGCATGGCAATCTATTCCCAATACAAACAAGTGCTTGAAGCCGATGGCCGCGCCCTCACCGTGCGCGAGGCGCTGGCTCTCATCAACGAGGCTTTAGACCGCAGTTTAGCTGAGCAAGACGCCAGCCTCGATAGCGAAACGCGCTTTGCCATCGGCTGGTTCGCCCAGTTCGCTTATGAGCCTGGTGCCTTTGGCGAAGCCGATGTCTTGGCCCGCGCCCGCAATACCAGCGTGCAGAGCGTCGCGCTGGCGGATGTCGCCACTGCCGCCGGCGGTCAAGTGCGGCTCATCCACTGGCGGGATTATTACGACGACTACGACCCAGCCCAAGATAAGCGCCTGACGGTCTGGGAAGGCGCGCACCATCTTATCAAGCAGCTACGGACGGATGGCGAAGAAGCGGCGGCGGTCTTGTATAATCAACTGCCGAGCGCGGTTGTCGGCGAAGCGCGCAGTCTGGCGTATCGGCTCTATGGCATTTGCGAGCGTCAGGGCTGGGCTGAGCAGGCGCTGGATTATAATGCTTTGGGCAGCTCCTGGTCGGAAATCAGCCGCCGCGCCGCGCGCGATGAAAAGACGCAAGTGGAATTGCTCTAAGTGTGCAACCCCACCCCCGGCCCCTCCTCGAAGCTTCGGGGAGGGGAGTCTAAGCGACAAAAACTGAGGGTGTGTAGACACTGCCCTGCGAGAGGGACTTTTCCTCAAGCACACCTATAGTTTTTGGGAGTTTCCTCCCCTCCCCAAAGCTTTGGGGAGGGGCCGGGGGTGGGGTTGAAAATGGTGCATAATTAACTTGGACTTGTTTCTGTGGCTATTTTCTCTTTTCCCAGCCACAATAAAACTTGCGCTTACATAAGAAAGGCATTTTATGGCGGAATTGCAACTGGCTCTCGATGGCGATATGGCGACGGCCCGCGCTATGCTGGCGGAGGTTCACCCTTTTGTTGATACTATCGAGATTGGTACGCCGCTGGTCTTCCGCGAAGGCATGCGCGCCGTGCGTCAAATCCGCGCCGCCTACCCGCAGCGCACCCTCGTCGCCGACCTCAAAATCATGGACGCGGGCGCAGCCGAAGCCGCCATCGCCTTTGAAGCCGGCGCCGACCGCGTGACGGTCATGGCCCTCGCCAGCGACGCCACTATCCGCGGCGCAGTCAAAAGCGCCCGCCGCTGGCAAAAGCAGGTCATGGTCGATATGATGGGCTATTCCACGCCCGCCGCCCGCGCGCTGGAACTGATAGAGCTGGGCTGCGATCTGCTTTGCCTGCATACCGCCCACGATGTGCAGGCAACTGTCGGAGTGCCATATCCGCAGCTGGCACAAGCGCGCGCGGCTTTGCCCGACGCCGCTCTAGCCATCGCCGGCGGCATCAAGCTACCGCTACTAGCGCAGATTCTGCCCTATCGGCCGCAGGTCATCATCGTCGGCTCGGCTATCACGGCGGCGGCCGCGCCGCGGCTGGTCGCCCGGCAATTTTACGAAAGGTTAAAACGCGATGACACACGATGAATTGATAACGGCTATCCTTAGCGATATTGGCCGGACTTTGCGCGCGGTGGACTCGGCGCAGGTCGAGGCTCTGTTGGCGGACTTGCTAGCGGCGGATCGCATCTTCATCGCCGGTAAAGGGCGCAGCGGCTTGCAGATGAAAGCCTTTGCCATGCGGCTGATGCACCTCGGCTTGACCGTGCATGTGGTGGATGAGGTAACGACGCCGGCGATTTTGCCGGGCGATTTGCTGCTGATAGGCTCTTCTTCTGGCCGCACTGGCACGCTATTGCGTTATGTCGATGCCTTGCCGGCCACAGGCGCGGGCCTGGCGCTTATCACGGGCAATCTGGCTTCGCCGCTGGCGGTGGCGGCAACGACGTTCCTCTATATCCCTGCCAGCAATTTCAAAGCTGGCGCCGCGGGCGGTGAACAGTCTGTGCTGGTCATGGGCTCGCTCTTTGAGCATAGCTTGGGTTTTCTCTGCGATTTTCTGATTATTCGTTTGAAGGCGGCGCTGCAAGTGGCGGAAAGCGCGATGCGCGCCCGGCACGCCAATCTGGAGTGAGCGGCGCCGCTACCTATAGAGCGCCGGGACTTCAATGGCCGGCACGGTCTCAGGTTGTGCGGACTGCGACGACCGAATGCAGGCTTCAGCCACGACAAGCGACATATAGCCATCCCAAGCCGATGGACCTGTCGGCGTGTCCTTCAATATCGAGTTAATCCAAGTTTGCGCTTCGATGATATAAGCGGTCTCGAAACGCTCGGGCCAGTTGGGCGTGATCATTTGCGAGAGAGTGTCACCCTGACGCAGGATGGGGCTGCTATGGCTGAAAGTCTGCGCTGTTCCAGTCTCGCCGGTGATTTCCACCATCACTTCATAACCATAGCCAGAATCGCCACTCCACTCCAATGTGCCGAGCGCCTGGTTGTCAAATGTAGCTTGAATGACTATCAGCCGGCTGCTGCGCGCTTGATTGCTATGCGCCGGCAGCCATTGTACATAGACGCTACGCAGCTCCGCCCCCATGAGCCAGCGCGCCGAGTGGATGTCGTGGATGAGAGAATTGACAATCGCGCTTTCAACTGTGTTCGTGTACCCCTGGTTCGGATTGATATGTATGCCCCGAAAGCGCAGCGCCCCTCCAATATCGCCGCGCCTTAGCAGGCTATAGAGGTCGGTATGGGCCGGGTCGTAGACGCGCATAAAACCGACTTGCACCAGGCGTCGACCCGCTGCCAGCTCGGCGCGGACTACCCGTTCGGCATCCGCCACAGTCGTAGCCAGCGGCTTCTCGCAGAGCACAGGCTTGCCCGCTTCGATGCAAGCCAGTGTCAAGTCGGCATGCGTTACATCGGGCGTGGCGATTAACACCGCATCTACGGCTGGATCGGCGATGAGCGCAGCGGCCTCGCTGTAGGCCTGCGGGGCGCCGCAAGCCGCGGCCACCGCTTCGGCGCGTTTAAGATCAATATCCATAACTGCCACCACCTGCGCGCCAATCACGCGCGTCGCCAGATTCTGCGCATGCACGCTGCCAATCATGCCAGCGCCGATGACACCAACTCCGACTGTCTTCTTCGTCATATTCATTTCTATCATCCTTTCAGTCTCTCAAGGCCCGGTTGCACTGGCTTGCCAGAAGCGCGTCCCATTTTCTCGTAAATGTGCTTAGCATATTATACTCTCTAGGTAGCCAGGTTTTCTGGACTATTGCAAGTTTGGCGGTCATAATCTTGCTCACTATGATATGGAGGAATACATGACCGAAGCCTATTCCGAGATTCTCGCGGCGGCTAATCAAGCGGTGGCCGCTACCGCTGCCAGTATTGGCTCGGATGCGCAGCGGCCAGTCTATCATCTGATGACCGCGGCAAATTGGATCAACGACCCTAATGGGCCGGTCTATTACAAGGGCTATTGGCACATGTTCTTCCAGCACAATCCCTACATTGCTGATTTTGGCCCGATGGGCTGGGGACATGCGCGCAGCCCGGATCTAGTGCAGTGGGAACATTGTCCAATCGCCATCATGCCAACGCCCGGCGGCTACGATGGCGCTGGCTGTTGGTCGGGCAGCGTGGTGATTCACGATGGCCGGCCGCACATGATGTATTCAGGCGTCGCCGATGTGACCCTGTGGAGCGCCAGTGACGAACGGCCGCCTTCAGACAGGCAGCAAATTCCGCAGGGCTATTACGACGAGTTCATCTTGGAAATCGACCAAGAGACGCAGTGCATCGCCACCAGCAGCGACAACCTGCAAACCTGGGACAAGCATCCCGCCAATCCTGTGATTCCCGTCATTCCCGCAGGTTTAGACCTCATCGGCTTCCGCGACCCTTTCTTATGGAAAGAAGACGATGGGCGCTGGTACATGCTGCTCGGCTCTGGCATCAAAGGGCAGGGTGGCGTCGCCTTGCTTTATCGCTCGCCGAATTTGATTGAATGGGAATATCTTAACCCGCTTTACATAGGCTTGCCTGAGGAGAGCGGCATCAACTGGGAATGCCCGAACTTCCTCGACCTTGGCGCCAAACACATGCTGGTCGTTTCACCGCATGGCCGGCCGATCTACTGGCTAGGAGAGTATGCCAATCATCGTTATACGCCGGACGCTGTCCCGCAACGGCTTGATTGGGGCGATGTCTTCTACGCGCCGAATAGCTTGCGCGACCCAGCCGGCCGCTGGCTGATGTGGGGCTGGATACGGGAGGCTCGCAGTCGCAATCAATATGCGGCGGCGGGCTGGGCTTCCTGCCTGACACTGCCGCGCGAAATCGCGCTGGATGCGAACAACAATCTTATCGTCAAGCCCGCCGCCGAAATGCAGCAACTTAGGACTGACATGCTGTTTGCTGGCGAAGTATGCCTTGCTGCTGATAGCGCCAACGCGCTCAATGGACTGAGTGGAGACCGCTTGGAAATCTCTTGTCGAGTGACGGCGGCCGACTGCGAGAGCATTGGCATCCAATTCCGCCGCAGCCCCGATGGCGAACAGCTGACCGAACTGGTCTATAACTTCAGCGCGCATACACTGCGCTTGCTGCGAGACCGCTCGACCGACGCGGCAGAAGTAACGCTCGACCCTTGCGAATGTGAATTGATGCTGGCGGCGGGCGAGACCTTGAACCTGACGATTTTTCTCGATAACTCCGTCATCGAGATTTACGCCAACGATCGCCTCTCGCTGACCAGTCGAATTTATCCAACGCGGGAAGATGCGCAGGGCTTGTGTCTCTACAGCAGCGGTGGCGGTGGGGCGCGGGCGCAAGTTACAATTTGGCAGATGGGCAGCATTTGGCAAAATGCAAGGTAAAATACGCTTCAATAGAAAAGCGATATGAAAGGGAAATTCAATGAAAAGCAGTATAAAAATTCTTTTGATGCTCAGTGTGATACTGCTGGTCTTCGCGCCAGCCAGCGCCGAGGATGTAACTTGGACCGGCGCTTTTGTTTTAGGCACCTGCTGCGAACCCAATTCGCTGGACCCAGCCGCCATGGGCATCTCGCAGACTGAGGGCTATGTCATCAATGCCATGTACGAAGGCTTAACCCAATATTCCCGCGCTGGCGAAATCCTGCCGCGCCTGGCGACAAGCTGGGAAATCTCGGACGATGCCTTGACTTATACGCTCACCCTGCGCGAGGGCGTGCTCTTCCACGATGGCTCGACGCTGGACGCGGCCGATGTTACGCTTTCGCTGGAGCGGCATAAAGCCCTCGGGCTGGGCAACCTGGGCTTTATCCTGGCGCCAGTGGCATCGGTGACGGCTCTGGATGATATGACAGTCCAGATACAATTAAGCTCGGCTGATTTCCAATTCTGGGCTGGCTTGCCGCATATCAAGATTCTCAGCGCGGAGGCAGTTGCCGCAAACGAAGCCGATGGCGATATGGCGGCGGACTTCTTCCGCGAAAATGCTGTTGGCACTGGACCGTATCAGTTAGCCCGTTGGGACCCCGGCCGCCAGACTGAGATGACCGCCTTCGCCGATTATTGGGGCGGCTGGCAAGGGCCGCATATCGATACCTTCATCGCCCGTTACGGCTTGGATTTCGCCACCCGCCTGCTGCTGATGGAAGATGGCGAAGTGCATCTTATCGATTGGGCTGGCCTTTCCGATGTGCGCCGCGCCGCCACCAACGCCGCCATCCACTTGAACTTTGGCAATCCGCTGCAAGGCTTCTACCACTTCATGAAACAGGATGGGCCGCTGGCAAACAAAACCGTGCGCCAGGCTCTGATGCATGCCTATCCCTACGAAGCCATGCTGGAAGTGATGCAAGGTTTCGCGGTTCCGCTTACCTCGCCGACCATCGGCGGCACAGTCGGGCATTGCGATGTCTTTGAACCAGTGCAAGATATGGAAAAAGCCCGCGCGCTGCTGGCGGAAGCCGGCTATGCCGATGGCTTTAGCGTTCGGCAAGCCTACCGCCATGCTAACGAACCGCGCCGTTTTGCCGCGGTGCTATTCCAAGAAGCGCTCGCCGAATTGGGCGTCGAAGTTATGCTGGAAGATATACCGTGGGGGACTTTCATCGATGCCCAGCGCAATTTTGACACCGCCTACGATATGAGCAGCCACTGGCTCAATATCCCCATCCCCTATTCGGGTGAGATGCTCTTCCGCCTGAATCACTCGTCTCTGATTGACACCGGCACGGGCAACTGGGCTTGGTACAACAATCCCGCCTTTGACGCCTTGCTCGAAGAGGCGCCGACCCTCGCCCCCGGCGACCCGCGCATTGAAGAACTGCTCTGCGAAGCGCAGCAGATTCTCATTGACGACGCGGTGGTCATACCGGTCATGCTGTCCCAGTATATCGACTTGACCCATTCTTCGGTCATGGGCTATCAGTACGACCCTTATGGCTTCCCGGGCGATTTGCATCCCTACGATATTTGGCTGGATAATTAGCGGCAGCCTAAGAGTGCGGGGCGCAGCTGGGACAACTGGCTGCGCCCAGTCTCTCGACGGCGGCAATGGGCAAGTTACTGCTCGAGCGCCTGCTGGCACTGGCGCTGAAACTCTTTGGCATGGCGGTGATTCTGTTTGTAGTCACGCAAGTGCTGCCGGCTGATCCGGCGGCGGTGGCGGCCGGCACAAATGCGCGCCCCGAACAAGTCGAGAAAATTCGGCAGGAACTGGGTTTGGATCGGCCCTTTCACGAGCAGTTTATTACCTATATCTCGGGTTTGCTGCGCGGTGATTTGGGCAAGTCCTTGCTGACGCGGCGGGCTGTCAGCGCCGACTTAAAACTGCGTTTCCCAGCGACTTTGGAATTGGCGCTCTTTTCCAGCGTTGTGATTGTCCTTGTCGGCATCACGCTGGGCATCATAGCGGCGATTACGGCCGGCAGCGCCCTAGATTACCTGATTCGCGCTTTTGTTGTTATCGGCATGGGCATCCCGCCCTTTGTGCTGGCGCTGTTTTTGCAATTGATTTTTGCCAAGTCGCTGGACTGGTTCCCGCTGGAAGGCCGCCTGCATACGCTGATGGCGCCGCCGCCATTCCAAACCGGTTTGTACACCATCGATAGCTTGCTCGCCGGGCAATGGGATATTTTCTGGTCCAGCCTGCGGCATCTTGCGCTGCCGGTGATGGCTTTGTCTCTCGGCCGGCTGGCGGTTGGCGCGCGCTTTACCCGCAGCGGCATGCTAGAAACCCTGTCTCAACCTTTTGTGCGGACGGCGCGGGCTAAAGGCCTGCGCGAAACCCGCGTCGTCATACAGCACGCTTTCCGCAATGCCTTGATTCCTGTGGTAACGATGCTGGGCATTCAGATTGGCTTTCTCTTGAGCGGCGCGGTCCTGGTCGAAGTGGTCTTCACATGGCCCGGCCTCGGTCGCTACGCTGTCGAGAGTGTGCTGTCTTTTGATTTTTACGCGGTTATCGGCGCGGCTCTGGTCATCGCTGTCATCTTTGTAGTCTCCAATACCGTCGTTGACTTGCTTTACATGCAATTAGACCCGCGCATCAAAGGCCGCTGAGATTTAGCGCGCCGGGACGAAGAGCTATGAGTTACGAGCTTGGTTTTGATATTGGCGGCACTTTTACCGATTTCGCGCTCCTGAATACTAAAACGGGCGCGCTGAATATGTTCAAAGTCTTGACCACGGCCGAGCAGCCTGAAAGCGGCGCTTTGCAGGGCATAGCGGCTTTTCTGCGGACTTGCGATCTGAGTCAGGCGCAACTGCTCAATATCTTCCATGGCACGACGCTCGTCGCCAACACCTTGATTGAGCGCAAGGGCGCGCTGGTTGGCTTGCTCACCACGGCCGGTTTCCGCGATATTCTGGAGATGCGCAGCGAGCAGCGCTACGCGATTTATGACCTCTTCCTGCAATATCCGCCGCCGCTCAGTCCGCGTTATTTGCGGCGCGGCATCCGCGAACGCATCGACCACGCTGGCAATATCCTGCGCAGCGTAAGCGAAGACGATGTGCGGCAAGCAGTGGTTGACTTCAAACGGGAAGGGGTAGAAGCCATCGCGGTCGCCTGCTTGCATTCCTATCGCAATCCCGCCAACGAGCAGCGCATTGCCGCGCTGGTGCGCGCGCTCTGGCCCGCTGTACCGCTCACTTTGTCGAGCGATATAGCGCCTGAGATTCGTGAATACGAACGGACTTCAACGACAGTCGCCAATGCCTATACCCTGCCGCTGATGTCGCGCTACTTAAAAACGCTGGCAGACGCGCTCCTAGACCAGGGCTTTGGCGGCAATTTTTATTTGATGCTGTCTTCTGGCAGCACGGCGCTGGCGGCCGCGGCGCGGAGCCAGCCTATTCGCCTGGTCGAATCTGGCCCCGCGGCCGGCGCCCTCGCCGCCGCGCATTATGGCAAGCTGGCTGGGCATAAAGATTTAATCTCCTTCGATATGGGCGGCACAACCGCCAAAGTCGCGCTGATTCACGCCGGGCAGCCAGCGCTCGCTTCCACCCTCGAGGTAGCCCGCGTCCATCGCTTTACCAAAGGCAGTGGCTATCCTTTGCAATTTCCCGCCATCGACATTTTCGAGAGCGGCGCAGGCGGCGGCAGCATCGCCTGGGTGGACCAGCTTGACCTGCTGAAAGTTGGTCCCCAGAGTGCTGGCTCGAAGCCCGGCCCGGCTGCCTACGGTTTTGGCGGCGCGCAAGCGACAGTGACCGATGCCGACCTCGTCTTAGGTTATCTCAATCCAGCGTATTTTTTGGGCGGCGCGATGCCGCTCGATGTCGCCGCCGCCCAGCGCGCCTTAGAGCCGCTGGCCGCGACTTTCGGCTGGACTGTTGTCGAGGCGGCGGCGGCTATCCATCGGCTGGTGAACGAGAATATGGCGGCCGCGGCCCGCATTCACATTTTGGAGCAAGCCCGCGACCCGCGCAATTATGCCATGATTTGCTTTGGCGGCGCGGGCCCGGTGCATGCGGCTGGCGTCGCCAAAATCTTGGACCTGCCAAAAGTGATAGTCGCGCCCGGCGCTGGCGTCGCCTCAGCCATCGGCTTGCTCATCGCGCCGATCGCCTTCGACTTCTCGCATTCCTATCCGACGCTGCTGGCCGAAGCCGACTGGGACGCAGTGGCCGCGCTTTTGGCGCAAATGGAAGAGCGCGGGCGGCAGATGCTGGCGGCGGCCGGCATCTCAGCGGCTGAGACCACGATTGAACGCCAAGTCGATGGCCGCTTTCAAGGCCAGCTGCACGAGATTCAAGTCGCGCTGCCGGCCGAGCTCAGCCAGTTGGCTCTGGCGAGTTTCAGCCGCCGCTTTAATGCCAAATACAAAGAGCTTTACCATTATGTGCCAGACCATACGCCGATTGAATTGTTGACCTGGCGCGTAAAAGTGTCGGGCAGGCGCGCGCCTATACGCGCCGCCCGCCTAGAAGAAGCGGGCCCAGACCCAGCCGCCGCCCGCAAGGGCCAGCGCCAAGCCTACTTCTCAGAGCGCGGCGCTTATGTAAAAACGCCAATTTACGACCGCTATCGTCTGGGCGCTGGCATGCGCTTCTCGGGCCCGGCAATCGTCGAAGAGCGCGAGTCTACCATCGTGATTCGGCCGGATATGCGCGCTCAGGTGGATGTCTATGGCAATATACACCTCTACCTCAAGCAGTTGAAACCAGCCGCAGACATTGGAGAGTAAAAATGCGCCTGCTCTGGATTGACCCGATTGTCGAAGACAAACCCTACACCAGCGCGCTGCGCGCTGCTTTGGCCGCTGCGCGCCGGCCAGAAACAGAAGTCGATATCGTCTCTCTGCCAGCGGGCGCTTATCCCCGCCACTTGCGCTATTACGCTTACGAAGCTTTGGTCATGGCCGATATCGTCACGACAGTCTATCGCTGCGCCGGGCAGTATGACGCTTTTATCATCGGCTGCTTTTATGATACCGCCTTGCGGGCAGCGCGGGAGGTCTCCGGTCAGGCGATTGTAACTGCGCCTTGCGCCGCCTCGCTCGCCATCGCCAGCCAGTTGGGCAATACTTTCTCGGTCTTGGTCGGCGCGAGCAAAGCCATACCCAAAATGCGCGAGAACATCCGCAGTTATGGCTTCGAACATCGGCTGATGTCGCTGCGCCCGCTTAATATACCGGTGCTAGAGTTTCAGTCGCAGGCTGACCGTACAATGCAGGCTATGCTGCGTGAAGGCAGGCGCGCTGTCGAAGAAGACCGCGCCGAAGTCATCATCTTGGGTTGCAGCGCCGAGGTCGGCTTTCATCAAACTTTGCAAGCGGAACTGGGCTTGCCAGTCATCGATTCTGCTTTAGCGGCTTTCAAATATGCCGAATTTCTGGCGGCGACGGCGCAGCGCTTTGGCTGGCAGCCTAGCCGGCGCTGGGGCAGCGAACCGCCGCCCGCCGCCGACATTGCGCAGTGGGGCATCTTCCGCCAGAGCGATTTGCAGCCTAAACCGCTATTCGCGCTGGAGGGGTAGGACAAAGTAAATAATGCAACTTTTTGCCTTCGTTTCAACCCCACTCCCGGCCCCTCCCGTCGGGCAGTGTCTATGCGCCCCAAAGCTTTGGGGAGGGGAGAAAAACCGCGAAAATTATGGGGAGTTTGAGGGAAAGTCCCTCCCGTCGGGCAGTGTGTACAACCCCCAGGTTAGACTCCCCTCCCCGAAGCTTCGGGGAGGGGCCGGGGGTGGGGTTGAATCGAACGTATAAAAGCTGCAAAATTTAGTTTGTTCTATTTCTGTGGCAATTATTTTTTTCTAGTCGCAATAAAAAGAGATAATAATTATGCCCAAAAATCGCTTCGACCCGCTGAGATTGGAAATTCTCTGGCAGCGGCTCATCACCGTCGCCGACCAGATGGCCACCACTTTAGCCCGCACCGCTTTTTCCACCACCATCACCGCCTCCAACGACTATGGCTGCGTGCTGATTGACGCCGACGCGCATTGCATCGCCCATGCGCAGCGCAGCTTGCCCATCTTCAATCGCACAATGCCTTATACCACCGGCCTCGTCCTGGAACGGTTTGGGCGGGAAAACATCAAACCGGGCGATGTCTTCATTTCCAACGACCCTTGGCAAAACGCCGGGCATAATCCCGATATCACGGTGATTACGCCCTTCTTCAAAGACGATGTGCTGGTCGGTTTTGCCGCTAGCATTGCTCATCATGCCGATGTCGGCGGCGCGGTTGACACCAACCAAGTGACGGATAGTTATGAAGAAGGTTTTCTGATTCCGCTGCTGCATTTGTACCGCGCCGGCGAGCTTAATCAGACTGTGCTAGATTTTGTCGCCGCCAATGTCCGCCTGCCCACCGCCGTCATCGGCGATATTCATGCTCAAGTGGCCGCTAACCAGACGGGCGCTGAACGCTGCCTAGCCCTCTTGCAAGAATATGAGCTGCCGGATTTGCGGGGCATCTCAGCCGAGATTCAGAACCGCTCCGAGCAGGCGATGCACGCGGCCATCGCCGCCTTGCCCGATGGCATCTATCACTCCAAAGTCATCGTCGACGAGCTGGACCAACCCTTGCAGCTCGTCTGCACGCTGGAAGTGCGAGCTGACGAGATTTTCATCGACTTCAGCGGCAGCTCGCCACAGCAGCCGCGGGGCGCAATCAATGTTACTTTCACCTTCACCCAGGGCCAAATCGCCTATGCCTTGAAAGCGACCCTGCTGCCGGCTGTGCCGGGCAATGATGGCTGCTATCGCCCGATTCATGCCAGCGCGCCGCCTGGCTGTATTTTGAATGCCCAGCGGCCAGCTTCTGTCAGCCAGCGGCATCGCATTGGCGCACACATATTTGGCGCGGTTTTGCAGGCTTTGGCAGCCGTATTGCCCGAGCGGGTTATCGCCGGCTCAGGCTTCCTCGTCAGCACCCGCGTCTTTGCCCGTTCCGAGGCCGATGCGGCTATCCAACACTCCTATCTCTTTAGCGCTGGCGGCATGGGCGCCAAGGCCGGCGGCAATGGCATTTCCACTGTGCAAGTGCCAGCGCTGGCGGGGGCTGTCCCAGTCGAACTTTTTGAAATTGCGGTGCCGGTCTTGACGCGCTGCCGTGAGTTCATAACCGATTCTGGCGGGGCGGGGCGGCAGCGTGGCGGCTTAGCCCAGCGCCTAGAACTGCAACTGCTACCCGGCTTTGAGGGCAGGGCCCTTGTTTCTGTGCATGCCGCCGGGCAAAATGTGCCGCCTTTTGGCTTGCACGGCGGTCACGGTGGCGCGCCGGCCGAAATCTTGCGCGATGGCCAGACTCTTAGCCGCGCCGAGAAAATGCAATTCGCCAGCGCCCTGCCGCTCGCTGATGCTGCTACTTCCGTCGGTTTCAAGACGGCGGCGGGCGGCGGTTATGGCTCGCCGCTGGAGCGGGCGGCCGAAGAAGTGCAAATAGATGTGCGTGACGGCCTGGTCTCGTTGGAGCAGGCGGCGGTGGTCTATGGCGTCGTCCTCGATCCACTTACCTGGCAGATTGACGGGCCGGCCACAAGCGCAAAAAGAAAGGAATTAAGGCGCTAAGGCGCGCCTGATTGTGGGTCAAAAAAGCATGCAGCGGCAATCGCAGCGCTTAATCAAATGGCTCAATTTTGGCCGGCGCAATCCTGGCTTGCTCGCCGGCGTGCTTATGCTGCTGCCGTTTTTGCTTTTTGCCCTCTTGCCGGCTGTTTTTGCCAGCCACGACCCGATTAAGACATCGATTCGGGAACTCTATACGCCGCCGAATGCCGAGCATTTTTTTGGCACCGACGAATTGGGGCGCGATGTCTATAGCCGGGTGGTCTATGGCGCGCGCATATCTTTAGCCTCCGCCGCTTTGATTATTGGCAGCGCCTGTCTGATTGGCTTGGTTTTAGGCACCATCGCCGGCTACTGGGGCGGCTGGAGCGATCGTATCATTATGACTCTGGTGGACCTGGTATTGGCTTTTCCCAGCTTGATACTGGCGCTGGCGGTGAGCGCGGCTCTGGGTGCGGGGCTGCGCAGCGCGATTATTGCGGCGGCGGCTGTCTGGTGGCCCGTGTATGCGCGGCTGCTGCGGGGCATCACCTTGCAACTCGTGGAAATGGAATTTGTGACAGCCGCGAAAGCGTTGGGCGCCTCTGCGCCGCGCATTATCCTGCGCCATATCTTGCCCAATGCAGTTCACGCTGTCATCGTGCGCATCAGTATTGATTTGGGTTTGGCTGTGCTTCTGCTGGCAAGTTTGAGTTTCATCGGCCTGGGCGCCAGCGCGCCAACCCCAGAATGGGGCGCGATGGTCGCTTGGGGCCGCCTGTACTTCTTGACGGAATGGTGGATTGGCGGCTTCCCCGCTTTAGCTATCACGCTGGTGGTGGTGGCAATCACTATGCTAGGCGATGGCTTAAACGACTTGCGCGCTATCCGCTAATACGGACGATTCGCAATAAGTAGGACAAATTAACTTGGACTTACTGAGAAAAACAGAAAGGGACTACGCGCTTATGGCAAATAATACCCGACTTGAAAAATTGTACGCAATCATGCGCCAGGCGGGTTTGGATATAGTGGCGCTTATCCCAGGCCCTAACCATCTTTATCTTACCAAGTCCGTACATTATGTGCTGGAACGGCCCATCGTCATCTTCTATCCACTAGACCAGCCATCGGTCGCCGTCATCCCCGAGCTGGAAATCCCCCTGTTCAAAAAGCATGCTGTACCAGCGCAGCTCTACTCTTACACCGATGCCGCCGGTTATGCCGGCGCTTTTAGAGCGGCGCTGGACGCGCTTGGCAGCCGCGGCAAAACCATCGGCGTCGAAGGCTTGCGCCTGCGCTTTTTTGAAGGCGAAATCATTCGCCAATGCGCCCCGAACGCCACTGTCGTCGATGCCAGCTCACAGTTGGCCGCTTTGCGCTTAATTAAAGATGAAGCGGAAATCGCCGCGCTGCGCCGCGCCATCGCCATCTCCGAGCAGGCTTTGAAAGCGACTTTGGCGGAAGTGCAACTTGGCCTGAGCGAAATCGAGCTGGCGGCGATTTTGGAAAATCACATTAAGGCTTATGGCGGGGAGGGCTTGTCTTTTGGCACGATTTTGCACGCTGGCGGCAATAGCGCGCTGCCGCATTCTGGCCCGCTGGATTACCGCATCCAGCACGGCGACCCATTGCTTGTCGATTTTGGCGCGACTTACCAGGGCTATTGCGCCGACATCACGCGCACGGTCTTTGTCGGCGCGGTCAGCGCTGAATACCGTCAGTTTTACGCGGTGGTGCAAGCCGCCAATGAAGCCGGGCGGCGCGCTTGCCGGCCCGGTGTCAGCGCCGAATCAGTCGATAGGGCTGCGCGGCAGGTCTTCATTGAGGCCGGTTATGGGCATCTCATGCGCCATCGCACCGGCCACGGACTGGGCTTGGAAGCGCACGAAGCGCCTTATATCGTGCTGGGCAATCAACAGATATTGGAACCAGGCATGGTCTTCACAGTTGAGCCAGGCATCTATCGGCTGGGCGAAATCGGCGTGCGCATCGAAGACAATATGCTCATCACCGAGACCGGCGCCGAGAGCCTGACCACATTTCCGCGCGATATTGTCGTCGTATAAGATTTATAAACGGCGCTAAAAACCCAAGGCGGCGCGGAAAAATGACACAAACTTCTACGAGTGTTTGCGGCGGCGCATGAAATATGTTAAAGTAAAAAAATGTCCTACATTTTCGCCCTACAATCAAAAAAATATAGCCCTTGAGCGGCTTTTGCTTTATGGTAAAGGAGGTGGCAATAGCAAAAATAGGCAAGAAAATCTTGAATCAACAGACTTATCTAGGAGATAACATGAGTTCAGAAAAGAAAATGAGTCGCCGCGACCTCTTGAAGTTGGCGGCGGCGGGCAGCGCCGGGCTTGTCTTCAGCGGTCTGCCAGTAACGGTAGTCGGGCAAGATACGGTCGTGATTAAAGTGCAAACGGCTGGCTTGGACGACAACACCCTGCAACCAGTCGCCGATATTATGATTGCGCGGCATCCTAATGTAGAAGTTGAATGGGTCGTGCTTACCGGCATCGACCACGAAGAAGTCGCCGCCAAGATTCTAGCACTGGTCGCGGCCGGCGAATCCATCGATGTCGGCTATGCCGCCACCGAAGCGACGCAGCTCTTCGCCGGGCAAGGCTTAGCTGCGCCTTTGGATGATAGAATCGTCAACGACCCCGACCAAGACTTTTGGACCGAGTACTTCTCTGATGTGCATCCGTCGCTGGTAGAAGCGATGATGTACGAAGGCGGCTTGTACGAACCGCCGCGCGATTTCAACGCCGCTAATATGTACTTCAATACCGGTGTCTTAGCCGAAAACGGTTTTGATGTCCCCGGCCCCGACTGGACCAAAGACGACTTCGTCGAGATTGCCCGCGGCACCACCAAGAAATACGACACTGGCAATACCGAAGTCTTCGGCTATGCCTGGACCAACCGCCTCTGGGGCAGTTGGATGCCTTGGATCTTCGTCGCTGGCGGCAACCTCTATACTGAAGAGCGCGCGCCCGGCGGCGAATGGCTGTGGGACAAATATTACGAGGGTGATGCGGCTGCCGACGGCCGCGGCGGCGGCTTCCGCTGGCGCGTGCCGATTGCCAACTCGCCTGAGGTCGTCGAGGCTCTGCAACTGGTCGTCGACCTGTGGCAAGAAGGCGTTACGCCCGATATTGAAATGGGCAGCGGCCAGACCCTCACCGGCTTCTATTCCTCGGGTAAGCTCTGCATGACGCCAGCCGGCGGCTTTTGGGCGGGGCGCTTGGGCAATGAAGGCATGGCTAAGGGCGATTTTGATGTCCAGCTTTGGCCCCACTGGCGCAACCAAAAGCATCAGTTCGGCACCGGCGGCCACTGGCTGGCCACCGTGTCGACGGCGCCTGACGAAGCCTGGGAATTCATCAAAATCGAGGTCAGCCACGAAGGCTTCCAGAGCAGCGAGTTTTTCAACCCAGTCATCATCACCACGCCATCGCGCCGCTCCTATAGCCAGCAGGACGCTTTCGAGACCACCGGCCCCGCCAATAGCGATATCTTCTATGGCACGTTGGACGACCATCCCTCAACTTCGCCGATTCCCGCGCCGCCTTGGTCCAACCCGATGACCACCATTTTCACCACCGGCACCAGCAACGCCATGTCCGGCGCGATGACGCCGCAAGAGGCTCTGGACCAGATGCAGAGCGAGTTGGAAGATTTGACCGCTCGTCAACCACAATACTACGCCGATAATTAAGCCAAGCTATGAGGTTGAGCCAGCGCAATCAGCGCTGGCTCGACCTTTCAAATTGGCTGAGGATAGTTTATGACAGCGGCAAATACAGAGACCGGTGGCGGCCTCCTGCATTGGTTGATGCAAGATACCATGGACGGCTTGCGCCGCCGCCGCGCCTTACTGGGCTATATGTTCTTGATTCCGACTTTGCTCGGCATTTTTATTTTTACCGCCGGGCCCGTTTTTGTCTCTTTTGGGCTGAGCCTGTTTCGCTGGAATATCTTTAAGCCGCCCGACTTTGTCGAACTGGCGAATTACGAACGGCTGCTCAACGATGTGCGCATAGCCATCAGCTTTGGCAATACGCTTAAATTTACCGTCTTTGCGGTAGCGACTCAAGTCTCTATCGGGCTGCTGCTGGCGATGGGTGTGCATCGCGTCACCCAAACCGCCATGCGCTATTATTTTCGCACCGCGTTTTTCCTGCCGCTCTTGATGTCTGGCGCGGCCGTCGCCGTCGTCATGGGCTATATCTTTCATAAGGAATTTGGCCCGCTCAATTATTATTTGGGTCTTTTGGGCGTGCAGCAGATACCCTGGAAAACATCCGCCGATTGGGTCATGGTGACGATTGTCATTATGTCGGCTTGGCGCAATCTCGGTTTCACGTTTGTGCTTTTCTTGGGTGGCTTATCCAATATCTCGCGCGAGGTGCTGGACGCGGCTGATGTCGATGGCGCGCAGGGCTTGCGCCGCCTGTGGTCGGTAACTATCCCCTTGCTCAGCCCGCAGATATTGTTCGCGGCGGTTACTGGCGTGATTGGCGCGGTGCAAGTCTTTGAAGAGCCTTTTATTATGACCCGCGGCGGGCCCGGCAACGCCAGCCGCACCGCAGTAATGGTCTTGTATGAGGCAGCCTTCAAAAATATCGAATATGGCTATGGCTCCGCTATTGCAGTGGTCTTGTTTCTGGTCATTCTGGCTTTCACCGTTGCGCAGATGTGGATGAGCCGGCGCTGGGTCTTCTACCAATAGGCTTAGGCAGGAGATATGATTGATGACCAGTAGCGCAATGCGCGATCCCGGCGAAGTGAGCGCCTTAGAACATCGGCTGCAAGTATTCACCTTTGTCGCCAGTAAATATGTGCCAGTTATAATCTTGTTCATGCTCAGCATCATTATCATCGCCCCGATGGTATGGACATTTTCTACTTCGCTGCGCCAAGGCGCTGAATCTTTCACCGTGCCGCCGAAATGGCTGCCGACGGATATGGCACTAGAAAACTATGCCGATGTCTTTGACAAAGTGCCTTTCGCCCGCCAAATTCTCAATAGCACGCTCATCACCTGGGGCACGGTCGTCGGCCAGCTCATTTCCGCGTCGCTGGCCGGCTATGCCTTTGCCCGCTTAGAGTTCAAAGGGCGAGAGACCCTGTTTTGGATTGTGCTAGCGACGATGATGATACCGATTCAAGCCGTCGTCATCCCGGTCTTCATCTTCCTCAGGAATATGGGTTTGGTCGATACGCTTTGGTCACTGATTTTGCCGGCCGTGCCAACAGCCTTTGGCACTTTCTTGCTGCGGCAATACTTTTTGACCATCCCAATCGAACTGGAAGAATCCGCCCTTATTGACGGCGCTAATCAATGGCAGCTCTTTTATAGAATCTACCTGCCGCTGGTGAAGCCGGGCTTGGCGGTGCTAGCCATTCTCAGCTTCAATTTCCATTGGAACGAATTCTTCCGCCCTTTGATTTTCTTGATTGACAACGAAAATTTCCCGATAACGCTCGGCATTTTTCAACTGCAAGGTTATATGATGACAGGCTCCATCGCCGTTGTTTTGGCGGGGGTGGTGATGTCGCTGGTGCCGGTCATCATCATTTTCTTGTTGGGGCAGCGCTATTTGATTGAAGGCATCATGCGCGGCGCTATCAAAGGCTAGTGGCTAGCGGCCAATGAAGATTGCGGATAGGCATGACCGTATTTTATAAACCCGCCGATGGCTTTGTCGGCGATGTCATCCCTTTTTATTGGGATGGCCTCTACCACGCCTTTTATCTCAAGGCGCCGCTGCCGCCGCTGCGGGCTGGCGCCGACCATACACCCTACGCCCATCTGGCCTCGCGCGACCTCGCGCATTGGCAAGAACTGCCGCTGGCTATCGCGCCTGGGCCGCCGGGCGCGCCCGACGCCGTAAGCTGTTTTACCGGCTCCATTATCGAACGCGAGGGCCTCTTCCACCTCTTCTATACCGGCTATCCGGGCCAGGGCAAAGCCCAAACCGTCTGTCGTGCCACCAGCACCGACCTCATCCACTGGACAAAAGACCCGCACAACCCGCTGATTGCAGCTGACCCGCGCTGGTACGAAGCGATTGATTGGCGCGACCCTTTCCCCTTTTGGAACGACGAAGCCGGCGAATACTGGATGCTGCTCGCCGCCCGCGAAAAAGACGGTCCCGCCAATCGCCGCGGCTGCATCGCTTTGTTGACCTCGCCCGATTTAGAGACCTGGCAGGTTAAGCCGCCCTTTTGGTCGCCACGGCTCTATTATACGCACGAATGCCCCGACCTCTTCCGTTGGGGCGAGTATTGGGTGCTAGTCTACTCGACTTTCAGCGAGCGCAATGTTACGCATTATCGCCTGAGCAAATCGCTGGCTGGCCCTTGGCGCGCGCCAGAAAACGACACTTTTGATGGCCGCGCCTTTTATGCCGCCAAAACGGCCGGCGATGGGCAGCGCCGCTTTGTCTTTGGCTGGAATCCTACCCGCGAAAATGAAGCCGACGCCGGCAAGTGGCAATGGGCGGGGCATCTCGTCTTGCATGAACTGCTGGACCTGACGGCTGATGGTTTCAAAGTCGCGCCGCCGCCGGCCCAGACCGCCCGTTTTACGGCGGACTGCCGGCTGGCTTTTCAGCCGCAAATCGGCAACTGGCGGCTGAGCGAAGCCGCCTATAGCGCCGCCGCGCCTGATAGCTTCGCCGCCTGTACGCTGGGCGCAATGCCGGCGACGGCATATATCAGCGCCCGCCTTTCTGTGTCAGACGAGACGCGCGGCTGCGGTTTGCTGCTGCGTTGCGCCGCTGACCTGGAACGCTATTATCAGATTCGCTGGGAGCCAGGCCGCCAGCGCCTGGTCATTGACCGCTGGCCCCGGCCCGGCGACGAGCCATTTATGCTGGAGCGGGCGCTGCCGGGTGGCCCTAGCGAGGTCTTGCAGCTCACAGTCTTCGCGCAAGATTCGCTGCTCGTCGTCTATGCTGATGACGCGGTCGCCTTAAATTGCCGCATGTACGACCAGCCTAGTGGCAAATTAGGCCTTTTTGTCACTGAGGGCAGCGCGACATTCGAGCAAGTGGCGCTACGGCGCCTGCCGGCGCAGTAGCTCTATGAGCGAACAAAAACCGTTTTACGCCCGCAAGACTTATCAGCCCGGTCTCGTTTTTCAGCCGGCCGCCCAGCGAAACATCGGCCGCGGCATCGACAAGCTGGCGGCCGCCATTCGCCCGACCTTAGGTCCCACAGCGCGCACAGTCGCCATCAGCCGCCTGGATAATGATAAAAAGACGCCCGAAATTTTGGACAATGGCGGTCTCATCGCCCGCCGCGTGATTGAACTGCGCCAGCGTGATGAAGACATCGGCGCTATGCTGGCGCGGGCTATGCTCTGCCGCCAGCAGGATGTCTTGGGCGATGGCAGCGCCACTGCCGCTGTGCTGCTGCAAGCGCTGTATAAAGGCGGCTTGCGTTATCTGGCGGCCGGCGGCAATGCCATGCGCCTGCGGCATTATCTCGAGCGGGCCCTAGCCCTAGCCCTCGCCGATTTAGACGCGCAGACCGTCGCTGTACACGGCAAAGACAAGCTGGCTCAGGTCGCCGAAGCCATCTGCCAGGACGCGCCGCTGGCAAAATTGCTGGGCGAGATATTTGATATTATCGGCGCGTATGGCCAGCTGGATATTCGCAAAGATAAGGGGCGCGGGCTGCGGCGCGAATACATCGAAGGCATGTTTTGGAATAGCGGCCTCTTCTCCCGCGATATGATAGAAAATCAAAAAGACCTGCAAACAGTCTATGAAGAGCCGGCGATTGTCATTGCGGATTTTCAAATCAATGACCCGCGCCACATCATGCCGATGCTGGAAATTGCCGTCGCGCAGAAGATTGAACGGCTCCTGCTGATTGCCGGCGACCTATCAAGCAATGCCATCGCTGGTTTGCGACTGGCGAATGGCAAGCTGAAGAATTTTCGGGTGATGGCTGTGCGCGGGCCGGGCTTGAATCCCGCCGACCGGCAAACGGCGATTGAAGATTTAGCTGTTTTGACCGGCGCCGCGCCGCTGCTCAAAGTAGCTGGTCAAGACCTGCGCCAGATTACGCGGGCGAATTTTGGCGCGGCGCGGCGCGCTTGGGCGAGTCCGCATAACTTCGGCATCATCGGCGGCAAAGGCGACCCGCGTCAACTGCGGCGGCATGTCCGCAATTTGCAGGTGCAATATCAGAAGACAAAGGACAGCCAGCGGCGCGACAGCCTGCAAGGGCGCATCGGCAAATTGATGGGCGGCTCAGCCACGCTTTGGATTGGCGGCCTATCCCAAACGGAGATCGACAGCCGCAAAGCCCTGGCCGAAGCGACGGCAAACACGCTGCGCGCCGCCGTAAAAGAGGGAGTCTTGCCCGGCGCTGGGCTGGCCTTTTTGCATTGCCGGGGGCAGCTCCGGTCTAAAATGACTGGCGGCGAAGCGGACGAACGGGCGGCTTATCGTATCCTCTATGAGGCACTGGCTGAACCGGCCCGGGCGATTTACGAAAATGCCGGCTATGAGCCAGGCGCAATCTTCGCCCAGCTCAGCCAGGCCGCTGAGCAACACAGCTTTGATGTCATTCGCGGGCAACTGGTCGAGCGGCATAGCCTCTTGGATAGCGCGGCGGTGCTCAAGCTGGCGCTGCGCAATGCCGTTTTGACCGCCGGCCTGGCTTTGACCATCGATGTGCTGGTGCAGCATAAACAGCCAGAGATTGCCCGCGCGCCCGGATAATCGCCTTATGCCAGATTTTAGCTATAGCCTCAAGTTTGAGTCGGCGGACGCTACGATCTATGCCCTGGCCGCCTCGCCAAATTTTGCCCGCGATGGCAACTGTTTTGCCGCTTGCAGTTCTGGGCTGTATCGCTCGGACGATGGCGGCCGCAGTTGGCAGTCCCTAGCGGCTTCTTCCGAGCGGCTGACGACGGCGCTGGCGGTATCGCCGACTTTCGCGCAAGACCGTACGCTCTTCGCCGCGGTCAAAGGCGGCATCCTGCGCTCGAGCGATGGCGGCGCGACTTGGTTCACCGCCGGCTTTCCCGCGCCGCCGCCGCTGTTTTCGACCTTGCTCGTCTCGCCAAATTTTGAGCGCGACGGCAGCTTGCTGGCTGGCACGCTGGAAGATGGTATCTTTTCATCCAGCGACCGCGGCCGGCGCTGGC
Organism: Phototrophicaceae bacterium; assembly: GCA_965200325.1. GTDB lineage: Bacteria > Chloroflexota > Anaerolineae > Aggregatilineales > Phototrophicaceae > UBA6055. The sequence goes on from OZ241335.1 coordinate 510,304, forward strand.
AGCCTTGGAACTTCGGTCTCTTCGATCTGGCTGTGCTTGCGCTCAGCATTTCGCCGCGCTGGACAGACGATGAAACGGTCTTTGCTGGCACTGAAACCGGCCTTTACCGCAGCGCGAATGGCGGGCGCGCTTGGCGCTTTACTGATTTTCCGACCGAGCTGGCTCCGGTGCTATCTTTAGCCTGCGCGGCCGATAGCGCGGGCGGACTAAAGCTCTTTGCCGGCACCGAGAAGCATGGGCTTTGGCTTTCTGGCGATGGCGGCGCGAGCTGGCAAAGGCTGGCCGCCGCTTCGCGTATGGGCGCGGTGAACCAGTTGCAGCTTGTGCCTGACGGGGCTGGCGCTTATAAACTTTTCGCGCTGGGGGATGACGGCGTCTTTTATTCCCGTGATATGGGACACAGTTGGCAAGTAGCCTTGCGAACAGAGGCGGCGCCGACTGCGCTGCGCGTTTTAGCTGACGCGCTGCTGCTGGGCATACAGGGCAAAGGCCTTATGCGCGCGTCTCTCGCTTGAATGCTTGAACGCTTGAACGATAGGAATGGAGAGTGGCAGTGGCGGAGAAAATATATCGATTTAAGCTGGGCAACTTTGACTGTGTGTCGATTAGTGACGGTATGCAGCCGATTGACGCGGCGCTGCTGCCCACTTTTTTCAACGGCGCCGCGCCGGCCGAGTTGGCGACCGCCCTGCAAAAGCATGGCATATCGCCCGCTGCTTACGAGCTGCAATGCAACTGTCTGCTCATTGATACGGGCAGCGCCCGTGTCTTGGTCGATAGCGGTGGCGGGCCTTTCTTCGACCCGCACCTGGGCCGTTTGGCGCCTGGACTAGCGGCCGCTGGCTATCAGCCGGCTGATATTAGCCACATCCTGCTAACGCATGGCCACCGCGATCATGTCTGCGGCAGCGTCGCCGAAAATGGCGCCATCATCTTCCCTAACGCGCGCCATATTATGGTGCGCGAGGAATGGCAATACTGGGCGCAAACAGCGGATGTCATGGTCTTGGGCCCGGCCTTTGCCGAAGATATTCAGTTTACGCGGGATTGCTTGCTAGCGATTCAGGGACAACTGGAGCTTATCCAGGCGGGGGACGAAATCCTGCCGGGCATTCGCAGCATCCCAACACCAGGCCATACGCGCAATCACATTTCTGTCGGCGTCAACTCGGGCGATAGCCAGTTGATTTGCGTCGCCGATACAATGGATCTGCCTATCCACATTGAACAAACAAGCTGGCATCCCGCCTGGGACGAATTGCCGGCCGTCGGCATCCGCTCTCGGCGGCGCTTGCTGCAACTGGCAGCGGAGACCAATGCCCTGCTTCATGGCTTTCATTTTCCTTTCCCGGGCCTCGGCTATGCGCGCGCCGCTGACGCAGGTTGGCGTTTTGAGCCAGTTTGACGGGCGAATAATTTAGGAGGCAATTATGCGATTGGCAAATAGAGTAGCGATTATTACTGGCGCCGCGTCTGGCATTGGCCGGGCGACGGCAATCCGTTTTGCCCAAGAAGGCGCAGCCGTCCTCATCGCCGATATCAATGAGGCCGGCGGCCGCGCCTGTGCCGAGGCTATCACCGCCGCCGGCGGCAAAGCCCGCTTTGTGCCGACCGATGTCAGCCGCGAGAGCGACCTGCGCCATATAATTGATGTCGCAGTGCAGAGCTATGGCGGCTTGCATATTCTGCATAACAATGCCTTCTGGAACGGGCCCGGCACGGCCTTAGAGGTGTCTGTCGAAGCTTGGCAGCGCACCTTGGCCGTAACCCTGACGGCTGTGTGGCAGGCTTCCAAGCTGGCGATTCCGCATTTGCTGGAGAGCGGCGCGGGCGTCATTTTGAATACGGCGTCGGTGCATAGCATCGTCGGCTTCACGAGCGCCGCCGCCTACCAAGCCTCCAAAGGCGGCGTGCTGTCTTTGACGCGGGCGCTTGCGCTTGAACTTGCGCCGCAGATTCGCGTCGTTGCTATCTTGCCGGGCGCTATCGATACGCCCGCGCTGCGGAATGTGCCGGCGGGCGAGAATGAGGCGGTGCTGCGCGCTGTGCCAATGAAACGCATCGGCCAGCCAGAAGAAATCGCGGCGGTCGCGGCTTTCTTGGCTTCTGATGAGGCCAGTTATATCACCGGCACCGGCATCGTCGTGGACGGCGGCTACACAACGCACTAGCGACAGCTTGGGGCAATTCTATAATGCGAATAGACAGGAGAAAAAATGATGACTACAAATAACCAGCCCGATTACCGTTCTAAAGTGCCTAAATATCAATTCGCCGAGAGCTTAGCCGAGCAAGAGGCTCAGCTTGCGGCTAACCCGATGCTGCGGCGCTTTGCCGAATCGCGCCAAAAATTATCTAGCGACCTGCACCGCCCCCTCTACCACTATGTAACCCCAGAAAGCACGCTGAACGACCCTAACGGCCTCTGCTTTTGGCACGGGCGCTGGCATCTGTTTTATCAAGGCTATCCGCCCGAAGACTCGCGCCAACACTGGGGGCATGCCATCAGCGACGACCTCATCCATTGGCGCGACCTGCCCTACGCCATCTATCCCGACCCCGAAGAATGCTGCTATTCTGGCTCGGCGCTGGTGGAAGAGGATCGCGTCATCGCCATCTATCATGGCACGCAAATCGGCAATATGGTCGCCGTTTCTAGCGACCCGCTGCTGTTGAATTGGCAGAAGTTAGGCGACGGCGCTGTGATTCCTATGGCGCAACCGGGCGAGCCGCCCTTGCCCTACACCGTCTTCGATCCTTGTATCTGGAAAAAAGGCGACTATTATTACGCGCTTTCTGGCGGCACCTTGCCCAAGGGTCCCGACAATAAACAGATACGCGCCAATTTTTTGTTCCGCTCCAGCGATTTATTGAACTGGGACTACCTGCATCCTTTTGTTGAGAATGACCAATACTCCGTTGTGGGCGATGATGGCGCTTGCCCTTATTTTTGGCCCATCGGAGAAGACAAACATATCCTGCTTTTTTACAGCCACATGACCGGCGGCCAGTATCTGCTAGGCGATTATGACAAAGCGCGCGATAAATTTGTCGTTACAGATGGCGGCCTGTGCAATTTTGGGCCCTCGACGCCTTCAGGCGTACACGCGCCCTCCGCGGTGCCAGACGGCAAAGGCGGCGTCATCGTCATTTTTAATATGAATCAAGGCATGCCGACGCGGGGCTGGAATCAGATTATGACCCTGCCGCGCCGCCTCACTTTGGATAGTGACAAGCGCATGCGCCTAGAACCAGCCGGCGATATCGAGTCTCTGCGCTATGCCTATCAAAAACTGGGACCTTTGACTCTGCCCGCCAATGAAGAAGTCGTCCTGAACACGGTGCAAGGCAATGCGCTGGAGTTGGCGCTGGAAATTGACCCCGGCGCGGCGCCGCTGGTGGAATTGAATGTTTTGCGCGCGCCCCAGCGGCAAGAATATACGCGCATCGCCTTTTATAAACATCGCGGCCGGCGCTACCGCGAACGGCTATCAAAGACCGCCGCCATGAATGCCAGCACTGTCGCCATGCAAAAATTGCCCGAACGCTACGAGAGCGCCATCACGCTTGATACATCCTACGCATCGACACTGCAAGAGGCGCTTTCGCGGGCGCCAGAGACCGCGCCTGTCTATCTCGCGCCGAATGAACCGCTGCGCTTGCGCGTCTTCATCGACCGCAGCGTGGTCGAGGTTTTTGTGAATGGCAAGCAATGCCTGGCGGCGCGGGTTTATCCTGGGCGGGCGGACAGTCTCGGTCTCTCCTTGCGGGCGCAAGGGCAGGCAGCCCAGCTCAAGCGGCTCGATGCCTGGCAAATGCGCAGCATCTGGCAGTAGGGCGGCAATCAGCCTTTAATCGCGCCAGCCGTCAGACCGCGGGTGATGAAGCGCTCGAGCAGCAAACCAATGATAATCACCGGCACCACCGCTATCAGCGTCAGCGCGCTGATGAACCACCATTCGATGCCGCGGGTATTGTTCTGCCCGGCGATTAAAACCGGCATCGTGATAGCATAAAAGTTCGTCAGCATCAGGGCGAAGAGGTACTCGTTCCAGGCAAAGATGAAAGAAAAAATCGCTACGGCGACCAGGCCGGGCGCGCTCAAGGGCAAGACAATGCGATAGAAAGCCTGCCAGCGCGTCGCGCCATCCACCCGCGCGCTCTCTTCTAAATCCACCGGCAAGTTATTAAAAAAGTCGCGCATGATCCAGACGGCGAAGGGGATATTGAACATCGTATAGGCGATGATGAGACCAGCGTAAGTATCGACCAGGCTGAAAAAATTATACAGCAGCAGGAAAGGCACAATAAAAATCGCTGGCGGCAAGAAGCGCTGCGAGATAATCCAAAAGGCGATATTGTCGTTGTCCCAGCCTAATCGCCCCCAATAATACTTAAAACGCGATAAGCCATACCCGGCCATCGCGCCGATGATGACCGATAAAATTGTGCTGCCCAGCGCCGAGACCAAGCTGTTGCGGAAGTGGCGCTCGGTCGATTCGCGCTGGCTGCCAAACATCTCCTGCCAATGGTCGGGGATAGGCTGAAAATCGACATAGGGGATGTAATTGGGTCCACGGCTCACATCAATCGGGCGCTTGACCGATGTGGTGCCTAGCCAATAAAAGGGGAAAAGCACGATGAAAGACCAGAAAATGACAATCGCGTATAAAATGGCGGATTGCCAGAGCTGGCGTCTGCTTGAACGGCGCAGAAGGCCTTTGCGCTTTTGCCGCTTTTGCTGCTTTTGCATCAATCCCTCGCGCTCGCGCCCGCGCTCCAGCGCCGTCCTACCGCCAAAAATAGCATAGCAAAAATGATGACCAAAATTAAAAGCACATAAGCGATGGCGCTGGCATAGCCATAATTGCCATTGCTCAAAGCCTGCTCGAAGATATACAGCGTCAGCGACTCGGTGGCTGAGCCGGGCCCGCCGCCCGTCGTAACCACCACCACATCGATAATTTTGAAGATTTCCAAACCGCGGATCAGAATCACCGTCATCGAAATCGGCAGCAGGATTGGCACCGTGATGCGCCAAAAAATCTGCAAGACATTCGCGCCATCCACCCGCGCCGCCTCATAAATATCTTCCGGTATCGCCTGCATGCCCGCTAGCAAAATCAGCGTCATAAAGGGTATCCACTGCCAGGCGTCGATGATGAGAATGGCAATCGGCGCCCAGCCGGTATCGGTGAACCAAGGCACCGAGATGGCCCGTTCCAAACCGAGCGTTTTAGAAAACTCGCGCAGAAAATGCGCTAAAGGCGAGCGCAGGGCGTTGGAATCGAAGAACATGCGCCCGGTATAAGCCGCCGCCACCGGCGTCATCATCATCGGCATTAAAAAGATGACCCGCGCCAGATTGCGCCCGCGAAAAGGCTGATTCAGCACCGTCGCCAAAGCCAAACCGATGACATATTGCAGCATAACGCCGACAAAAACATAAATCATCGTATTGCGGATGGTGCTGTGCAGGCGCGTATCAATCAGCAAGCGCTCATAATTGCGCCCGGTCAGCTCGAAGCCCAAGCCAAGGAAGCCGACGCCTTCGGTAATGCCTTCAGCCGCCGCTTGCCGCGCAATCGTCGAGCCGCCGCGCTGCATATCGGTGAAGCTGATGCCCAGGGACCAAATCAGCGGAAAGATGGACAGCGCGAGCAGAATAATCACGGCCGGGCTGAGGAAGACCCGCTTCATGATAGTGTCTTCGCGTACGGCGCTAATGCCTGCTCTGGCTGTCTGCATACGGCCCTCAATGTCCGCCGCAATAAGGCGGAAAAGAATTAAAAAAATGTGAGCCAGCCAAAAACTGGCTCACAACTTAGTCTATATTGATGGGGCGAAATCCCCCAGCGCTACATGTCGCCCATATAGCCGACGGCAGCTTTGTACTGATCCAGCTGAGCATCGCGGCCCAAGCGGTTCGTGATGTCGTCCCAGAGCGTCGCGACATTGTCCAGCGCCTCTTGCGCGCTGATTTCGCCAGCGACGGCGCGGGCAATCTCCGCATCCAGCGTCGACAGATATTCCGCTGAACCGGTGATGCGCAGGTCTAGCACAGCATTCGGGTGGTTGATGGTGTTTTGGATGGCGTCGAGGTAATCGGCGGCGCTTTCTTCATCGAAGCCGGCCGCGACCCAAGGCGCAGTGTCTTCCAACTGGCTGAAGCGGCTGGGGTTGATGCCAGTGCCGCCCGTTACCGCCAGCTCGTTCACCATATCCTTGCTCGCCAGGAAAGAGGCGAAATCGAGCGCGGCTTCGGTTACATCACTATCGGCTGCGACCGAGATAATCCAGCCGCCAAAAGCGATGAAGGGCGCTGGGTTCTCTTCCATCACCCATTCGCCGGCTTCATAATCCCAATAGGAATCCCCGCCGGGCAGCACGCCAAAGCCGACATCGCCCTTGACGATGGACATATTCTCGTCGACCGAGATGGTGCCGACATCGCCCCAATCGAGATTAAGTACAGCGGTGCCAGTGGCATAGAGCGTGCGCGTATCGGCGACATCGTAGTTAATCATTTCTGGATCGCCGACTTCGCGGATGGCGACATATTCTTCCAGCGCCCGCACCCAGCCCGGGTTGTTCACTTGCGGCGTCATATCATCGCAGCTGAAGAAGAAGCAGGGATTGCCTGGCACCTTGCCATAACCAGTCGCGCGCGACAAATAGACCCAATAGGACTGCGCGTTGCGGCGCTGCGCTTCCAGCGCGCCATAAATGGGCGCCATTTCGCCGGCCGTCTCGACTTCCATGTGATTGAAGAAGGTGGCTATATCGCGGTATTGCGACCAGGTTGCTGGCTCGCCCAAGGCATAGCCATACTCCGCCTCAAAGGCGGCGCCGTACTCTTCGTTATCGACCAGGTCTTTGCGGTAATACAGCATGTGGGCATCGCCATCGTAGGGCAGGGCATAAGGCACGCCGCCCCAGGTCGTGATGCGGTCGGCATACAAGGGGATGACATCGTCGGCTTCGATGGCATCCAGCGTCGCTTGCGGGATTTCCATCACATAGCCCGGCGCCATGATGTCGCCAGCCCAGTCGGCGGCGTAAATCAAGACATCATAATCGCCCGAGCCCGTCGACAGGGCGGTGACGATCTTCTCGAAAAGTTCGCCAAAGGCGAAGGTTTGCAGCTCGATATTGCCGCCGGTCGCTTCTTCCCAGAGCGGGCCTTTATCGAGGACGGGCCCGCCAATGGCGGAGCCAGTCTGCGTTACGACGACGACGGTCTTGCCGGAGAAGTCTTGCGCGCTGATAGGCGCGGCAAAGGCGGCTACCAGCAGGGCAAGTAGAACAAAAAGAGAAGGTGTACGCATAGTTACGCTCCAAACTTGAAAATGGATACACAAATGTTTCAGCAGCGCGCAGTCGCTATCTAGTGGCTGCCGCGCCCGCCTAGTATAACGGCAAATCGCTTTAGAATATAGTCTCGTGTTTTTTTGCGGTCTGTGGCAAATCTGGGACAGCTAGGAAAACAGAAAAACAGCCACAGTGGCACCTAAGTAAATCCAAGTTAATTATGCAAAAAATTGTGGCATATCTCACTTTTCAACCCCACCTACGGCCCCTCCCGCAGGGCAGTGTCTACGCGCCCCAAAGCTTTGGGGAGGGGAGAAAAACCCTGAAAACTGTGCGAGCTGGCAGGAAAGTCCCTCCCATCGGGCAATGTGTACAGGCACCCAGGTTAGACTCCCCTCCCCGAAGCTTCGGGGAGGGGCTGGGGGTGGGGTTGAAACGAAGGCAAAAACTTGCAAAATTTACTTTGTCCTACTGAGACGCAGAGATTTTTCCTTATAGTTTTTTCTCTGTGCCTCTGTGTCTAAATTTCTGTTTGACGCGATTGCCCGGGCTGCGCCACTCCCTCGCTTGTAATCGCAAGCCGAATTCTGTATGCTTCTAAAGATTGACCAGCAGCGCGAGGCTCTATTTATGGCAAATTATGTCATCGCCCACGACCTTGGCACCACCGGCAACAAAGCCACCCTCTACGACCGCGAGGGGCATCTGGTTGGTGCGGCCGCTTATGCTTATGCCACCGAATACGCTCACACTGGCTGGGCGGAACAGAACCCGGCCGACTGGTGGCAGGCGGTCTGCGCATCCACCCGCCGCCTGCTCGGCGAGACTGGCGTCCACCCCAGCGACATCGCCTGCATCACTTTCAGCGGCCAGATGATGGGCGCGGTGCCAGTCGATAAGCAGGCTCGCCCCCTGCGCAATGCGATTATCTGGGCTGACCAGCGCGCCCTCGCGCAGGAACGTTGGATTAGCGAGCGCGTCGCTTTTGAAGATGTCTATCAAATCACCGGGCATCGCCTGGGCGCATCGTATTCGCTGGCGAAGATTCTCTGGCTGCGCGACCATCAGCCCGAGATTTACCAAGCGACCTACAAATTCTTGCAGGCGAAAGATTGCATCGTCGCCCGGCTGACCGGCGCTTTTGTTACCGACCCATCCGATGCTTCAAGCACGAACCTCTATGATTTGCGCAGCGGCGACTGGTCGCCGGCGCTGCTCGAGGCGGTGGAATTGCCGCTGGAAAAGCTGCCGGCTGTGCGCCAGTCCATTGAAGTTGTGGGCGAGGTACGGGCGGCTGTGGCTGATGAAGTTGGCGTGGCGCCAGGCACGCCGGTTGTCATCGGCGGCGGCGATGGCGCGTGCGCGGCGGCAGGCGCCGGCGTTATCGAAGAAGGCGCCGCCTATAATTATGTTGGCTCCTCTTCTTGGATCGCTATTTCGACGCCGCAGCCGATTTATGACCCAGCCTACCGCACCTTCACCTTCGGGCATGTCATCCCGGCTATGGTTATGCCAACTGGCACCATGCAGGCGGCCGGCGCGGCCTATCAATGGACGCGAGACCAGCTCGCCCTTTTTGAGAAAGAGACGGCTGAGCGTCTCGGCATCAGTCCCTATGAGCTTATCAATCTGCAAATCGGGCAGATTGCGCCCGGCGCTGAGGGGCTTTTTTTCCTGCCCTATCTGATGGGCGAGCGCAGCCCACGCTGGAATCCGCATGCCCGTGGCGCTTTTGTCGGGCTGACCATCCGCCATAGCCGCGCCCATATCTACCGCGCCGTGCTAGAAGGCGTTACCCTGAACCTGCGCGTTATCCTCGATGCTTTCCGCGCCCAAGGCACGGAGATTGAAGCCATGCGCCTCATCGGCGGCGGCGCTCGGGGGCATATCTGGAATCAGATTATGGCTGATGTCTATGGCCTGCCGGTGCAGCGCCTGGCAATTTTGGAAGAAGCGACTTCTATGGGCGCGGCTCTGGTCGGCGGCGTCGGCGTCGGCCTATATCCCGACTTTGCTATGATCCATCAGATGAACGCGATTGCTGCCACTGTAAAGCCCGACCCAGCCGCCCAGGCCGTCTACGAGCGTATGCTGCCCATCTTTAATAAGCTCTACGATGCCCTAGCGCCAGTCTATGACGATATTGCCGCGCTGTGATAGGGTTGAATATGCCAAGAGCCAAACTCGTCTTCATCGGCGTCAGCACCGGCCGCTCTTCGATTATGCGCGTCTTCCCCAAATGGGCGGGGCTTCTCGGGCTGGATGCTGAAATCGTCGGCTGCGATTTGCCTTTGCGCGCGCTTCCGCCGACTTATCGGCGCGTCCTGCGCAGCCTTATCGCCGACCCGACGATAAAAGGCGCGCTGGTTACGGCGCATAAAATCGACCTGCTGACGGCCGGCCGCGACTATTTTGCCGAACTGGATACCTATGCCACAATCTGCGACGAAGTTTCTTGTATTATCAAACGGGAGGGTCAGCTACTGGGTTTTGCCAAAGACCCGCTGGCGTCGGCTTTGGCCCTGGCGGATTTTTTGCCGCGCGACTATTGGAGCGCCGCCGAGCGCGATGTGCTGTGTTTGGGCGCGGGCGGCGCGGCTATTGCCATCAGCGTTGCGCTGGCGCAGGCGCAAAAAGACACTGGAGGTCCGCGCCGCTTCTTGCTGGCGGATATTCTGCCCGAACGTTTAGATTCAATGCGCTGGCTTCACGCCAAGCTCCCGCGCCCGCTGCCCTTTGAGTACCATCACAGCGCCGGCGCGGCGGATAATGACCGTCTGCTGCATAGTTTGGCACCTGGCTCGCTGGTCATCAATGCGACTGGTTTGGGCAAAGACCTGCCCGGCTCGCCTTTGAGCGCGGCCGCGCTTTTCCCGCCCGACGGGTGTATCTGGGAATTGAATTATCGCGGCGAACGCGATTTTATGGCGCAAGCGCGGGCCCAGGCCAAGTCCCGCAATTTGACCATCGAAGACGGTTGGATGTATTTTTTGCACGGCTGGACACAGGTCCTCGCCGAGATTTTTTCTCTCCAACTCGATGACGAACTCTTCAAGCAGCTGGGCGCGGCGGCCGCGGCTCTGCGTCCAGCTTAGACAAAGAAAGCGAGCGAGCTTATATGCAGCCCTTTGTTACCCAAGTGAATTTTGAAACAGGTTTGTTTTCGCCGCGCCGCGGCCTCTATCAGCGGCGGCTCAGCGATATGGCGCAGATGTATGCCGACCGCGCCGCCGCCGCCCGCATCCTCAAAGAAGAAGGCGACCGCCTCATCTACGAGGTGGAAATCGTCGAATTGCCCACTGAAGAAGGCCAGATACCCCATGGCACGACGCGCATCCTGCCTGGCCATATCGGCGGCGAATATCACATGACCAAGGGGCATTATCACGCCCGCCGCGAACAGGGCGAGGTCTATTTTGGATTGTCTGGACACGGCTATCTGCTCTTGCAGACCGAAACGGGCGAGACCAGTGAACTCGAGATGCGGGCGGGCAGCGCCGCTTATATCCCGCCCTATTGGGCGCACCGCACTGTCAATAGCGGCGCGACCGACTTCGTCTTTTTCTCAGTCTGGCCGGCCGAAGCTGGACATGATTATGGCACAATCGAGCGCGATGGCTTCCGCAAGCTCGTCATCGAGCGCGCTGGGCAGCCAGTTCTCATTGACAATCCCAAATACAGCTAAAGCGAAAGACAAAGCGCCATGACACAGCCAAATATCATCCTCATCATCACCGACCAGCAGCGCTACGATACCATCAATGCCCTGGGTTTCCCGTATATGGACACGCCCCATCTCGACCGCCTGACGCGTGAGGGAGTGAGCTTTGATAACTGCCATGTTACCGCGCCCTCTTGCGCCCCCGCCCGCGCCAGTCTCTTCACCGGTTATTATCCGCATGTTACGGGCATCCTGCGCAATGGCGACCGCTGGCGCCGCTCTTGGGTGGGAGATTTGGCGGGCGCCGGCTATCACTGCGTCAACATCGGCAAAATGCACAGCAGCCCTTTCGAGACGCCGCTTGGCTTCCACGAGCGCTATGTGGTGGAGAACAAAGACCGCTACCGCGAGGGCCGCTATTATTTTGATGAATGGGACAAGGCTCTGCAAGCGCGCGGTTTGGTCAAGCAGCAGCGCGCGCTCTATCGGCGGCGGGCGGATTATGCAGAGCGCCTGGGCGCTTTTAGCTGGGACCTGCCGCCCGAGACGCATTCGGATAACTTCGTCGGCGGCTTGGCGCAGTGGTGGCTGCGCGCCTATCCCAAGACGCAGCCGCTCTTCCTGCAAATCGGTTTTCCCGGGCCGCATCCGCCTTATGACCCCACGCCAGAGGCAGCCGCCGACTATATCGACCGCGCTCTGCCGCTGCCTCAAGTTACGCAGGCGGAGTTAGACGGCCAGCCGCCACCGTATCAGCGCTTGCGCCAGCATAATACCGAAATCGACCACGATTCTATCGTGCATCTCAAAAATCCATCGCGCTTGCAGCTGCAGCGTTTGCGCGCCTATTACGCGGCTAATGTCAGCATGATTGACCAGCAGGTCGGCGGCATTTTGGCTGCCTTAAAAGAACGGGGCTATCTGCAAAACAGCATCGTCATCTTCACCAGCGACCATGGCGATTGTCTAGGCGACCACGGCCATATCCAAAAGTGGACGATGTATGACATTATCACGCGGGTGCCGGCTATCTTTTGGGCGCCGGGCCGCTTTGCGGGTGGACGGCGACTCGATGCCCAATGCCAATGGATGGACATTGGCCCCACAGTGCTTGAGCTGGCGGGCCTGCAGCCGCCAGCCGCTATGCAAGCTCGTTCGCTGCTGCCGGCCCTGCGCGGCGAAGCCTGGAGCGGGCGCGAGTATGTCTTTGCGGAGCACCCAGCCGATGGCGTCTACGAAGGTCCTTATATGACGATGGTGCGCAGCGCGCGCTACAAGCTGGTGCATTTTCTTGACCAAGACTATGGGCAGCTCTTCGATTTGGAGACTGACCCAGGCGAGTTGGAGAATCGCTGGGCTGATGCAGCGCTGGCCTCTATCAAGCGGGAAATGCTGGATGCCCTGCTCAGCTGGCGCATCGAAAGCGGCTTGAGGACGCGGAATCTGTATCAGGCCTATCGCTGAGCGCGCATAAAGCGCTCGACTTGGGCGCGGGTTTTGGCGCCGGCCATGGGTCCTTTGGCGGTTACCGCCAGCGCGCCACAGGCATTCGCCAGCCGCGCCGCTTCTAAGGTCGATTTGCCGGCCAGCGTCGCGCTGATGAAGGCAGCGTCAAAACAATCGCCCGCGCCTGTCGGGTCGATTTCCGCAACGGCATAGCCAGGCACATCAAGGCGGCCGGCCGCGCTATATACGCTGCAACCGGCCGCGCCCTGCGTGACGACGATGATGCGCTCGTGCCGTTGACGCAGCAAGTCGTCGATGGCAGCGTCGGCGCTCTGGCTGTCGGTCAGTTGCAGCAATTCGGCGGCTGTCGGCAGCAAGATGTCGGCCGAGGCCATGAACTCGGCAAAAGCCAGCCGCGCCTGCGTTGGCGGCAGCAGCTCCGGGCGCAGGTTGGGGTCAAAGCTAATCAGCGCGCCGGCCGCCAGCGCCATCCGCAGAGCCTCGCGGCAGACCGCCAACGCGCTCTCGCTCATTGACAGGGTCGAACCCATCACATGGAAACAGCGCAGCCCGTCAAAGAGCGCCGGTTGCAGCATATCAACGCTGAGCTGAGCGCCAGCGCCCAAGCTAAAGACATAATCGCGCCCGCCATCGGCTCGATAGGCGACGAAGGCGACGCCGGTGCTGTGCGCGGGCAAGCGAGCCACGCAATCGCTGAAGACGCCATCCGCCCGCAGTTGATTCAACAGGCAATCGCCAAAGGCATCCGCGCCGACCGCGCCAATGGCGGCGCTCTGGCAGCCGCCGAGGCGCGCCGCTTGCGTGGCAAAGATGAAGGGCGCGCCGCTAGGATAAGGGCCGACGAAAGGGCCCGGCTGGTTCAGCGGCTGGTCAATATCCGTCCGCATGACCTCGACCAGAGCCTCGCCGATGGTCAAAATATCTAGCGGCATGCGCTCAAGCCTCCTTAGACTCGAACGGGATAGGCGGTACGCCAGCGCCGAAGGGGGCATCGGGCCGCGCGTAATCGCCCATCAAAGCGCGCCGCCGCGCTGTCGTCGTGGCGAGGAAGTCCGAGTCGGTCCTGAAACGGTCGGAGCGCCGCAGCCAAGGCGGACTATAGATATAGTGCATATTGTAGCGGTCAAAATCTTGCTGGTTGGGCATAGGCGAGTGCCAGACGCCGTTGTGAAAGAGCAGAGCCGCGCCGGCCCGACAGAGGATATTGTGCTGAATGGGAGAGACGGTCAGCTGCTGGCGTTTGTCTTCAGGCAGTGGCAGCGGGCTGCGGTGGCTGCCGGGCAGCATCATCATATTGCCCATGAATTCGCGCGATTGGTCGGTCAAGCTATAGCTAGCCCGCAGCTGCAAGAGTGGCGGCGGATAGCCGACTTGAGTGAATTCATAGACGCCAGAGCCGTCCTGATGCCGGCCGATGCTGGCGCTATGGGCGGCTTGCACGGTGCACCAAGCCGATTGCAAGATAAAGCGATCGCCATAGAGGGCCCGCACTTTGGGCAGGATGGCGGTGTGGTCGATGAGATGGGCGAGGGCTGGCTCGGTTTCGAAGCCAGCGCCGATTTGGCGCCAGTCCACGTCGGTTTGGGCATGCAGCCGCTGCGAGGCGGCTAGAGCCGCGGCCGTTTCGGCGGGGCTGAGCGCGTCTTCGATGATGAGATAGCCAAAGCACTCGAACATAAAGCGTTCGTCGGCGGTCACGGGGCCGGGCTGGGCGAGCGGCAGCATAGGCGAATCTCCTCTGTGTATTTTTGTTTTGTAATGATAGACGGCGGCTGGTGGAAATGCGAAATTTCGCCGGCTCGCTCCGCTAACTTTGCAAAGCCCGTTGATAGAGCGCCGTCGCATAGAATTCGTAGCTGGCGGCTTGGTCTGGCACATCGACGACATGCACCGTGAAGCGGGCTGGCAGGCCGTTGTCTGGGCAGTGTTCTTGGAAGAATTTGCGATAAGCCACCGCATAAGCGCTGCGCAGGCGCTCGCATTCCGCTTGATAGCCGACGGGGTCAAGCTGTCGGTTGGGCGCTTTAGGCTGGGTGCCAAAGGCGTGCATTTCGATGAAGTCAACATCGGCGATTGAATCGCAGATGCCGGCCTCGCGCAGCCACTGTTGCCAGCATTGGAAAACCAGCGGGATTTCGATTTCTGGCTCCATGTGGGCGACGCTGTCCAGCTTGAGAACGCCGGTGGCGGAATAGCCGCCGGTCAAGCCCGAGAAGCAGATGCGCAGGTCGCCATCGGGCAGGGTCTCGACGACCATATTGGATAGGACAGGCGCGGCGCCTTCGTAATAGTAGGTCAATTTGCCGCGCTTTTTGATGCGGAAAGGCATGGCTACACCTCGCTATATGCTTGTGTTTCTAAGCTGTATTTCTCTGTGCCTCTGTGGCAATTTTCTTGCCTCAACCCTTGAGCGAGCCAGAGAGCAAGCCGCTGATGATGAAGCGCTGGAAGATGAGCGCGAAGCAAATCGGCGGTATCACCGAGACCACGCCAGCCGTGATGATGCTGACGAAACTGACATCGACATCGGTGGCGAAGAGCGAGACGACGACTGTGCTGGTGTAGGAGCTGGGGCTTTCCGACAAAAGCAGGGCAAAGAGAAACTCGCCCCAAGTCAACAAGAAGGCCAGGATGCCAGCCGAGGTCAAGCCCGGCAGAGACAGCGGCAGGATAATCTTATGCACGACTTGCAAGCGGCTGCAACCATCGATGCGCCCGGCATCTTCCAATTCTAGCGGGATGCTCTTGAAATAAGATTGCAGCAGCCAAATCACATAAGGCAGGATGAAAGACAGGTTGATAAAAACGAGCGAGGCGATTTTATCGCTCATGCCGATGTCTTTAGCGACCATCACAATCGGTATCGCCAGCGATAAAGCGGGGATGAGGCGGCTGGCGAGGATGCCAAAGAGCAGCACGCTGCGCCCGCGAAAATCCAGCCGCGCCAGCGGATAAGCGGCATAAGCGCCGGCTAGCACGGCGATAGCGGCGACGCTGCCCGCCACAAAGAAGCTGTTGGCGAAAGAACGCAAGAAGATGCGCGACTGATATGGCACACCCGAAGCCTCGCCCAAAACCGCGCCTTCAAATATCTCGCGGTAACTATCTAGCACGATGGGATTGGGCAACCACTGCGGCGGAATATTCAGCAGTTGCCGCTCGTATTGGAAGCTGGAACTGACCAGCCACAGAAAAGGCCCCACCGTAATCGTTAACACGATGGCGGCGGCGACATAAATGACAACTAGGCGGATGCGCTTGCGCAGTCTCATTAGCGCTCCGTGCCTTTATCCAGAAAGACGTAAAACAAAATAGCCAGAGCCAAAGTGATGCCGCCCAGCAGCATAGCCAGCGAGCTGCCGGCGCCAAAATCCAGCTTGCGGAAGGTTTCAGTATAAATCTGCCAGCCTAGCACATTGGTGGCGTTGGCGGGGCCGCCAGCGGTCAGCACAAAAATGATGTCAAAAACTTTTAAGGCGAAGATCATCTCGAAAATAATGACAATGGACAGCATGGGCCGCAGCATCGGCAGGGTGATATATAAAAAGCGCTGCCAGACGCTAGCGCCATCGACAATGGCGGATTCATAAATATCGCCGGGGATGGTCTGCAAGCCAGAGAGCAGCAAGAGCGTCGCCAGCGGGATGTGAATCCAGGAATAAGCGATGACCGTCCAAATCATGACGCTGGGCATTGTCCCCAGCCAAGCTTGATAGGTCGTGATGATGCCCATCTCCAGGAAGACGGCGTTGACCAAGCCATAGCTAGGATCCAGCAGCCACTTCCACAGCAAGGCATTGACCACTGACGGAATCGCCCACGGTACCAGCAGCAAGGCGCGCAAGACGCCGCGCCCGGGAAATTTTTCATTCAGCAGCAGGGAAACCAGCAGCGCGACCACGACAATCAAGACGACAGCCAGGAGGGCGAAGGTGAAAGTGGTGCGCAGCGGCTCCCAAAAATCGCTGTCGCTCAGCCAGTCGACATAATTCTCTAAGCCGATGAAGCGCTCGCGCCCCGGCCGTTTCAAATTCCAGTTGTGCAGGCTGAGGAAGACGGCATAGGCGAAAGGCACCATGATGGTCGCGGCGATAATCAGCACGGCCGGCGCGCTGAAAATCAAAGCCAGCAAGCCTTGAGACATTTCTTTGCCGCTGCGGTTGATTTTGAGCTGCACAGCGCCTCTCCTGCGGCTGCGCTTTGGCGCCCCTCTGGCTAATGCGCGGAGGGGCGCCAAGCGAGCTTACTGGGATTTAGTAACCCCAGTCTTCCTTGAGTTCGACCCAATCTTCAGCCAGCTTGTTCAGCACAGTGTCGGCATCAGCATCGCCGAGGATGACTGCTTGCAGCGGGCCCCAACTGCTGATTTCCCAATCGGAGAAGAAAGGTACAAAGCGGTAAGCGCGCGAGATGGCGTAATCGGCTTGTTGACTGAGCAGGTCGGGGTCAATCCAGCCAGAGATGGAGTTGCGCACTTCTTCATCTTCATAGAGCGGCGCGGGCGAGAAGCCCAAGCCAAATTCCAGCGCCCAGCGCTTCGGCACATAGTAGATGCCGGTGGCGTCTTTGCCGCCGAGGAATTGCACCAGTTGCCAGGCCGCGTCTTTATCTTCGGCATCGGCGGTGATGGAGTAGAGGCGCACATAGCCGATAGTGCCGCTGCGCTGGTCGTTCATGCCAGGCACAAGCGCGTTTTTGATGTCGCCGGCGACGTTGGACTGCTCGGCATCGTTCATCGCTTTCAGCGTGTAATCGGTGCTGGTCATGAAGGAAGTGGTGCCAGCCGCCATCAGCAGCGTGCCATCGTCATCGGTTAGCGACGCTGGATCGACCAAGCCCGCCTCGAGGTTGGCGCTAATCCAAGCCAGCGCTTGGCGGAAGGGGCTGTCTTCCCAGTGGAATTCGGGATTATAGTTCTCGTCGAAGAGGCGGCCGCCGAAGGAGGAAGTCATAATCTCCAACTGGCGCAGCAGATAGTTTTCGCCGCTGCGCAGTTGCAGCAAGATGGGATAGTCGACGATGCCGGCGTCTTTAATCATCTGCGCCTGCTCGGCCATTTCGTCCCAAGTTGTGGGCGGCTCCATCAAGCCAGCCGCATCCATGTGGGCGGCGTTGTAGGCAAGCACCTCGATGCCAGAATAGTACGGCAGGCCATAGACCTCGCCATCGTAAGACATCTGGTCGATGATGCCCTGCGGCAAATCGGCGAGCAGATCATCGGAATGGTCTAAGCCGGTGATGGGCAAAATCCAGCCGGCCGAAGCCCATTCCGCCAAGTAGCTGTCGCGGACATAGACGACATCAAATTCGGTGCCAGCGGCAAAACTGGCGACCATCTTGTCGTGATATTCATTGCTGGGGAAGGGCAGGAAGACGGCTGGATGGCCGCTCTGCTCGGTGAAGCGGCCCAGATTTTCTGTGACGACATCAACTTCGTAAGGCCAGCCCGTCAGCTTGAGGCCTTCATCCTGCGCATAAGCGGCTGAGCCTAGCAGCAGAATAAAAAGCGCGAGCAACACGACTAATTTTTGTGAGCGTAGCATTTTTCACCTCGTTTCCTAAAAATTGCTTGCGAACCTGCGAAAGTTTTTGTCTATAGCGCCTCCAACTATATCTCATTTTGCGCGTATTTGCTTGGCGGGCGAAAAATTTGGGGGGAATTCGCCGCGTAATTAGACCTTTATTGAAAGAAATTGCCTTTCTTTGCTATAGTCTAAAGCACCTGCTTAAAGTCTAGCGCGGCGGGACTGGCATAGCACTGCCATATTACTGCCATCCTAGACCGAATGCGACGGAAAAATGACGACTTACAGCGGCGACTTTGAAGAGCATATCCGCGATTTATTGAGCAACCTCTACGATTATTTGCAGTTGTCGAATAATCCGGTGGCTCAGCGCCTGGCGGGAGACTTGACCGGCAGCGCGCGCATGGAGGCTATCCGCGCGGCAGTCTTGCGCGCCATCGAAAGCCTGCCGGCCGGCAATAGCCCAAACTCGCGCCAAAATCGCCTCTATCACATCTTGCTGCTGCGCTATACCGAAGAGCGCAGCACCGGCGATCTGCTTCAGCAGCTAGCCCTGAGCGAACGGCAGTATTACCGCGAGCATCAGCGGGCGCTTCAGACTATCAGCCAGATTATCTGGGATGGCTATTTTGCCGCGGCCAGCGGGTCCGGCGCAGCCCGCCTGTCGCTGGCGGAAGAGCTGGATTATCTGACTGTCGATAAGCGCCAGCGCGCTTTCCAGCCCCAAGACGAGATTTTGGCGGCGCTTAAAGCGACGCAGGTCATCGCCGAGCAGCGCGGCATCACGCTCAAGCTGCGGCCGGCCCCAGGTCCCATCAGCTTGACCGTCTCGCAGCCGGTCTTTCGCCAATTCATCATTTATCTGCTCAATGCTTTGATTGGCGCGACAGCCCGCGCCGGGTCTATCGAAATCGCCTTGCGCAACCGAGCGGGAACGGTCCTCATCGAGTTTCAGGCGGCCCAGCTGCGGCTAACGGCGGCGGCTCTGCGCGCCCGTCTGCTGGCGGAGGGCAGCCCGCGGGCTCTGCTGAAGCGCTTGAATGGCGAGCTGGGCTGCGCTGGCCCGCCGCCGCGTATTACGCTGAGCTTTGCCCAGCCGCGTATTACGCTGAGCTTTGCCCAGCCGCGGCCGAAGATTCTGATCGTCGACGACAACCCCGATGCGGTCAGCTTGTTCCAGCGCTATTTGGCGAATATGCCTTATCAATTGCTGGCGGCCCGCGGCGAGAGCGAGGCGCTGCAAATCGCGCGGCGCACGCCGCTGCTCTGCATCATCCTCGATATTATGCTGCCGGGCAAAGATGGCTGGCAGATTTTGCAAAGCGCCAAGAGCCATCCCGCCACCGCCGAGATTCCCGTGCTGGTTTGCTCGGTGCTGGAGATGGAGGATCTGGCTCTATCGCTGGGGGCGGATGGCTATTTGCGCAAGCCGCCGGCTCGGGCTGAATTGCTGGCGGCGCTGCGCCGGTGGGCGGAGACTCCGTAAGCGCCCGGCCTTTAGTCATTGAGCAGCAAGTTGGGCTGGCGCTCGAATGAATAGAGACTGCGTGGGCGCATCAAAGTAACCGCCCGCTGGAAGCCGCCCAAGGCGCCGCGAGCCTCGCCTAGGGCTTTGTAATAATCCCAATAGCGGAAGCTGGAATAATTCTCGCGCATGAGCGCATGCGTCTTTAGCAGCTTGAGGTAGTCCTCGAAGACATCGCTCACATCGAGGTAAATATCTGCCTTATAGCCTTCCATATCTTCCCAATTTTCCGAAAACAGGACGGCGCGTGGCGAATGCGCCGCATATTCGCGTTCAAAAGCCGGCAAGCCAGCGCGGAAGAGCGCCTGCATCACCACATCGTGCGTGTTGTTGTGGTCGATATGGAAGCTGCCCTTCCAATGCGTGATGATGAGCGTGGGCCGGTATTTGCGGATAAGATCCGCCATAAGCCAGATTGACTCGTCATTGACCGGAATTTCGCCGTCGCCATAAGGCAGCAGCTCCATATTGGCGCCGATGAATTCGGCGGAAGCCTGGGCATCGGCGAGGCGCATCTTGAGATATTCTTTTGCGCTGAGTGTGGGATGGCCTTTTTCGCCAGTGGTCGCGTGTACGATGGTGATGTCCCAGCCGGCTTTTTTATGTTTGAGCATAACAGCGCCGGCCATATTTTCGGCGTCTGATATATGCCCGCCAACAACCATCAGATGTCCAGCCATTTGCATTTCTCCTTAGATTATTTTTTTCGGATAAGCCTGGTCAAAGCGTTTTGCACAGCACAGCAAATTCGCGCCGCCGCTTGAAACCTGCCAGCGAATACAGCCGGGCGGCATTCTCGTCTGTCCAAAGGAAATAGGCGAAAAAAACATGCTTGGCGCTCATCATCTCTAGGCATTTGAAAAGCAGCATGCGGCCAATGCCGCGATTGCGGCAATCGGGCCGCACGCCAAAAGGCCCAAAACGTTCATTGCGCTGTTGGCAGAAACCGACCAGCTCGCCTTTTTGCCGCGCCACGAGAAAACAGATTTGATGTGGGCTAGCGCCAAAATATTCGAGCAAATAGCTCTGGGCGTGGCGGAACCAATCCCAGCCAAAATGCTCGACCAGAAATTGCATAAGGTCGGGGATGTCCGCCGCTTCAATCGGGCGGATAAGCAAACCAGTATCGGTTTCGCTGTCTTGGAGGCGCGCTTGAATCGCCGGCGGAATTTGAAAATCGGTCAAGTCCGCTCCCATGCTGATTGCCTGGTAGAGCGTCTGGAAACCGAAGCGTTCTTGCAAGAATTCTATCGTCGCCGGGTAAGCCCGCGTATCGATGCCTGGCACAAAATAGTTTGGCACATAAGGCGAGATTTCGAGGCGAGCCCGGCCTTCTGCGCGCAGCTTGTCGATAATGTACTCAAAGAGCGCGCTGCCGATACCCCGCCTTTGATACTCTGGCTGCACGCCAAAAGCGGTAATCCAGGCTTCCGCCGGGTCCATGCCTTGCAAAAAATACGGGACTTGCCGGGTCAAGCAGAGGATGAAACCGACGACCCGCCCATCCACCACCGCCACCGGCAGATAATCGGGGTGAAAATTAGGATCGAGCAAGACCTGTGTCCGAAACAGGCTGGCGCTGATGCGGTCATTTGGCATAGCGCGCCGCCAAACCTCGAGCAGGCCGCTTTCATCAGCGCCTTGATAGGGTCGGATACGCATGAGCAATTTATCCTTTCAGCTCAACCTTTTAAGCCGGTGAGCGCGATGCCTTGGATGAAATAGCGCTGCAAGAAGACAAAGACAAGCAGCATGGGCAGGACGGAAACGGCAGTGCCGGCCATGAGCAAGTTGGTATTGTCGGCGTAGAGGCTCTTCATAGAATTGATGCCCAGCGGCAGAGTCATCAGT
The DNA here is from genome assembly GCA_965200325.1 of Phototrophicaceae bacterium. GTDB lineage: Bacteria > Chloroflexota > Anaerolineae > Aggregatilineales > Phototrophicaceae > UBA6055. The sequence goes on from OZ241335.1 coordinate 531,644, forward strand.
TCGCGGCTGTTGAGGACCAGCAGGGGCCAAAGAAAGTTGTTCCACGCGCCGATGAAAGTGAAAGTGCCTAGGGTGGCTAGAGCCGGCTTGACCAAAGGAATGATGATGCGCCAATAAATCCGCAGTTCAGAAGCGCCGTCAATGCGGGCGGCGTCGATTAGCTCATCGGGCAGCGTAATGATGAACTGCCGCATCAGAAAAATGCCATAGGCGGAAGTGAGCCCAGGCACAACCAAGCCTTGGTAGGTATCAATCCAGCCTAATTGCCTGACGATGAAAAATACCGGGATGAGCGTTACAAAGAAGGGAATCATCATCGTGGCTAGGATGATATAAAACAGCAGCTCGCGCCCGGGAAAGCGATACTTGGCAAAAGCGAAACCAGCTAGGGAACTGCTAAGCAGAACGCCAAAGACGATAATGCCAGCGGTAAAAAGACTGTTGAAATAGAGGCGCGCGATGGGTATAGATTGGGCTAGCTCGCTATAATTGCCGAATTGCGGCTCGGCCGGCAGCCAGACAGGCGGGCGCAGTTGAATTTCGCCGGCTGTCATCAACGAGGCGATGACCATCCAGACGAAAGGGAAGACCATGACAAAAGCGCCCGCGACCAGGACGCCGTATTTCAGCTCGGTGGCAAGTGCGTTCAGGCGGCCGGGCGCGTTTCGCATAGGGCATTCAATCCTGATAAGCGCGGTCGCGCAGCAGGCGCAGCTGCAGCACGGTGATAAGCAGGATGATAGCGAAGAGGATGAATGCCATTGCCGACGCCCGCCCCATGCGCGAGAACTTGAAGGCGGTGTTGTACATGTGCAAGACGACGGTGATAGAGCTGTTGGCGGGCGCGCCGCCCGTCGTCGCAAATACCAGGTCAAAGACTTGCAAAGCGCCGATGGTGTTCGTGACGACGACGAAGAGCATCACTGGGCGCAGCAGCGGCAGCGTGATAAAGCGAAACTCCTGCCATCTACCAGCGCCGTCGACTTGGGCCGCCGCATAATAATCCTGCGGGATGCCCTGCAAACCGGCTAAGAAAATAACGATGTAATACCCGATATATTGATAAATGGCGATGAAAACCAGCGTCATCAGCGCTTGGCTGGGACTGCTGAGGAAGGGTTGGCGCGGCAAACCCAAAGCGGTGATGACATTGTTCACGACGCCAAAATTGCGGTCAAAGATGAAGGAGAACATTACTGCCAGCGCCAGGGGCGCGGTGATGACGGGCATAAAATAAAGCACGCGCCATAGCGCCCGCCCACGCAGGCGGCTGTTGAGCAAAAGGGCGAAACCCAAACCCAATACAGTATTGGCGCTGACGCCGCCGATGGCGAAGAGAAATGTATTGCCTAAAGACTTGATAAAAACGCTGTCTTTGGTCAGCAAAAAGATGTAATTGCTCAAGCCGCGCCAGGGCATCTCATGCACCGGCGAGAGCATATCCCAGCGGTGCAGGCTGACCCAGCCAGAAAACAAAATCGGGCCCAAGAGAAAGACGAGCAAGGCGACAATCGGCGCGGCAACGAAGGCATAAGCCCAGAGCATGCGCCGGCGCATGAGGCGGCTCTTGGGCAGATCGGGCAGCCACCAAGCAGATTTTGCGGCAGGGGATGACATGCAACTCGCCCCATCCCCCCGCCAGCAATTTGGCGAGGGGATTTTGGCTTGCTATCGTTTATTGCTCAGCTATTCCTCAGCCATCAGACGGTGTTCTTCCAAGATGGCGTTGGCTTTCTCTTCGACCGTTGCGAGCGCGTCTTCTGGCGTCGTCATGCCAGCCAGCACGGCCTCGATTTCGACTTGCAGCAGCGTCTTAATCTCTTGCCCGCCGGCGACAATCTGCTCGGGCTGGGCATAGGCGGAAGCGGCGACAAAGGCCGAGACATAGTGGTCGCTCATCGATTCGGCGAAAGCGGCTTGGTCGTGATTGAAGCTGGGAATGGCGCCGAGGGCATTGACGAGGAAATCGCCAATCGCCGAACCCGCGCCCTCTTCTTGCTCGGCATTCATCCAATGGATGAATTTCCAGGCTTCCGCTTTATTGGGCGAATTAGAATCGACGGCGAAAAGCCAGGTATAGGCGATGCTGGAAGGCGCGTCGCCGCTGGGACCAACGGGTATCTCAGCCACGCCAACTTCGCTATCGAAGTCGATGCCTTCAGCGGCGCGTAGATTCGCCCGCCACCAGGGCGCCATAATCACCATGCCGACCGTGCCGCTCGGGAAATCGCTCAAGCCGTTGATGCTCGGGTCGGTGCCGCCGCTGGCGACCAAATCGGCGTAGAGTTGCAGGGTTTCGATGCCTTGCGGGCTATTGAACTCGGCAACAGTCCGATCGGCGCTCAAGTAACTGCCGCCATTGGAGAATAATAAGGCGCTGAAGGGATGCACGATGCCCGAATCCCAACCCGGCATGACGCCTAGGCCAAGCTGGCTGATGGCCCCGGTCTCGTCCACTTGGCTGATGGCAGCGGCCACTTCTTTGAGTTCTGCCCAAGTTGCCGGCGGCGCGTCGTAGCCGGCTTCCGCCAGCAAGCGCTTGTTATAGACCAGCAGATAGGGATTGACTTCGGTAGGATAGCCCCAGGTCTGCCCATCGGAGGTGCTAACCGCGTCAATGGTGCCTTGGGCGACATTCTCGTCGATGTAAGCGAGGGCATCGCCCGGCGGCTCAGCCAGCACGCCGCTATTCACAAAGTCGGGCAGCCAAAGATGATAGAAGTGGTAGACATCGGCGCTGATGCCAGCCGTGCGGCCGGTGATAATCTTGGTGCGCAGTTCGCCAAAATCGACGGTCACCAGCTCGATAGCGACATCGGGATGGCTTTCCATATAGGCGTCGATAATCGCTTGCTGTGCGGCGAGTTGATCTTCGGTACCCCAATGCGTCAGCATGGTCAGGGTAGTGTCCTGCGCCAGGCTGACCGCGCTGAAGGCGACTAGCAGCAAGGCAAGCGCTAAAAGACCGCTAAAGATTCTTTTGAGGGGCATATCGTTTCTCCTAAAAAGTTATTTGAACGAAAAAGCGTTTAACTTGGCGAGTATAACATATATCGCTCGCGCTGGCGCAAAAAGGCCGCCTTGCCCGCCGCCCAGCTTTCAATCAGCTCTTCGACCGGACGCTCGGCATCGATGCAGCGGCGCAGGCTATCACTGCCCCAGAGCAAATCAATCGGCAAGCGCCCGCCCGCCGCCCAAGGCTGACGCCAGGCAAACTCAGTCGGATAAGCCCGCTTGAGCGCCTGCAAAACATAGAGCATGGCGCGGACAGGCTGAAAGCGCGCGCGGTCGCTTACATAGATATGCACGCCAGCGCACAGCTCATTCTGGTACTTGCCAAAGGTCGGCACAAAATAGACCGGGCGGAAGCGCGCCCCCGCCAGCTCGAGCGCGTTGAGCCGCTCCGCCAGCGGCTCAGCCTCGAGCCAGGGCGCGCCGATATACTCAAAAGGCCGGGTCGTGCCGCGGCCTTCAGAAATGTTTGTGCCTTCGATGAGGCAGGTGCCTGGATAAAGCGTCAAAGAATCCAGCGTCGGCAAATTGGGCGAAGACGGCAGAAAAGGCAAAGCCGTGTCGTCGTACCACATCCCCCGCGTCCAGCCTTCTAACCCAATGACAGTCAAATCGCAACCCAGCCCAGTTTCGCTGTTGAGCAGACGCGCGATTTCGCCGATGGTCAGCCCATAACGGATGGGCAGGGGCGCGGGCCCTACAAAAGAAGTATAGGCAGGCTCGAGCAGCGGGCCCTCGACGCGCGTCCCGGTGATGGGCGCGGGGCGATCCAAGACGATGACAGCGATGCCAGCGCGCCGCGCCGCCCGCATCACCGCCAGCATCGTCGCCACAAAAGTATAAAAACGGACGCCGACATCTTGCAGGTCGATGATAATAGCATCGATGCCGCGCAGCATCTCGGGGCTGGGCGACTGGGTCGCGCCATAGAGGCTGTGAACGGGCAGCCGTGTCAGCCGGTCGATGTCAGCCGCGACCGGGCTGCCAGCCTGCGCCGCGCCGCGCAAGCCATGCTCGGGCCCAAAGAGGGCGACAAGCTGCACCGCCGGCTGGCGATAGAGACAATTGACGCTGCTGCGCAGCTGGCGGTCGACGCTGCTGGGGGCGGCGAGCAAAGCGACGCGCTTGCCCGCCACCACATCCAGCCGCCTTTCCAGCAAAACTTCTAGCCCAGTTTTTACTGCCATAGCCTTTTCTCCTCCTAAGTAAGTCCAAGTTAATTATGCACCATTTTCAACCCCACCCTCGAAAGCTTCGGGGAGGGGCCGGAGGTGGGATTGAAACGAAGGCAAAAAGTTGCAAAATTTACTTTGTCCTACTTAGCTGACGCTCACAAAGTTGGCGCTACGCCGCGCCGCGCTTTTATCAATTTCAAATCCGCCGGCGGTTGCAAGCTATCGACCAAAGCCTGCACGCAAGTTACTAGCTCGATGGGGCTGTAGCCGCCGCGCCGCTGGAGCGTAATCTGGCCATGGATGCGCGGCGTAATGTATTCGCTAGCGCCTTTAGCCGATATTAAGACGATGGGAATCGTCGCCAGCGTCGGACTGCGCTGCATCGTTTCGATGACGGCGAAACCATCCATCTCGGGCATCAGCAGGTCGAGCATCAATAAATCGGGCGGCTGCTCGCGCATGAGCGCTAAGCCTTCGCGGCTGCTGGGCGCGACGCGGATGCTATAGCCGGCATTGAGGCTGCGCAGGGTCTGGGTGAACAGGCGCAGAATATCGCGGTTATCGTCGATAATCATGACCGAGCGCGGCGCGCCAAATTGCGCCAGTGCCTTGCGCAGCATCTCGCGCGAGACGGGTTTGACCAAATAATCGCTGACGCCGCGCCGGCGGATAGCGGCGCGGCCACTGGGCATGGGCAGCCTAATGATGTTGAGCGCGGCATAAGCCTCCTGCTTGACTTGCTCGAGCAGGCGCGGGTAGGGCGGCCCCTGCGCCAGCAGCAAGACATCCGGCGCAATATCGCGCAGCGCGCGCAAGGCGCTGGCTTCGTCGTTGCAAGTGGCGACTGTCTGCGCTTTCAGATAGCGCGAGAAAAAAGCGGTTACCGCTTCGTCTGGGTCGACGACCAGCAGCCGTTTTTCTGGCGCGCCGTTTTTGCTGGTTGGCATTTGCGCGACGAGATTCTTGGTGGTGGGCAGGGAAAAAGAGAAGCGGCTGCCGCGCCCCGGGATGCCTGCGCTGCTGACCGTCAGCGCGCCGCCATGCAAGCGGATAAGCTCTTGGCTAAGCGTGAGGCCCAAGCCAGAGCCGTGCTCGCCTTGTCCGTCATCCGTGCCGACCTGATAAAATTCCTCGAAGACATGCTTGATGTCGGTGGCGCTCAAGCCTGCGCCAGTATCGATGACGCTGGTGATGACTTCTTTTTCGTCGACCGCAATCTCGATGGTGATGCTGCCTTTGCTGGTGAAGCGGACGGCATTGACCAGCAGATTGAGCAGAATCTGGCGGATGCGCACCGGGTCGAACCACAGCTCGGGCAGGTCGGGCGGGATATGCAGCTGGAAGCGCAAGCCTTTTTTGGCGATTAAATCAGCCACCATCTTCGCCGTCTCGCTCACGCAAGCACCTAAGCTGGTCTTCTCTTTGACGATTGCCAGATGCCGCGCCTCGACTTGGGAAATATCCAGCACATCGTTTATCAGATTTTGCAAGTGCTTGGCATTGCGATAGATGGCTTGCACATCGGCGCGGTAGCTGGCAGGCAGCGGTTGGGCGTAGACTTCGGGGGCTAGGGTCATCACCTCGCTGAAACCGACGATGAGATTGATAGGCGTGCGCAGCTCGTGGCTGACATTGGCGGCGAAGCGGGCTTTGAGCTGGCGCGCTTCTTCCGCGTGCTCGAAGGCGATTTCCAGCTTTTGATTGATGACGCGCAGGCGCTCTTGATATTCTTGCAGCTGCTTAGACATCAAGACGAGTTTGGCGCGGCTTTCCCGCGCTTCTTGCATCTGGTCCGCCGCATAATCTTGGAAGCCCTGGCTGATTCTTAGCTGCGCGCTGAAATAATGGCGAAACAAGCCGACGCTCAGCAAGTGAAGGCCGGCTAGGGCGAGCAAAAAAGGCTGCTCGGCGGCCGGCGCGAAAGCCAGCAAAAAAAGCGCGTCGCTCAAAAGCAGCAGCCCGAGCCAAGGCCGCGGCAGCAAAATAACGGCGATGCTCAGGCTAGCCGGAATCAAATAAAGCAGGGCTAGCGCCCCGCTGCTATTGTAGGCTTGCGCGGCGATGAGGCCGCTGCAAAAAAGCAGAAAAAAGCTGGCGAAGTTAAAATGCCGCCCTTTGATGAAATAGCTGAAGCCGCAGACGCCGATTAAAATGACGGTGTCGAACATCAGCATATCGGGCAGGCTGCCAGGCAGAATATCGCCCGCCAGGATGATGCACCATAAAGCCAAGCTCAATAGCAGCAAAGTGATATTCAAAAAAGCGGCGCGGATGTCCTGTTCTTGGTAGGTGAGCGCTGTATTCATAGCCATCTCTTCCCATAAGTCTCGCGGGCCGGCAAATCAGCCGCTAGCCTGGTCTATATTGTTCCATATCTGATGGCATTTTGACAAAATAGCTGATACAAGCCATACTAAATAAGCGGCGCCCCCTTTGCCTATAGTATAACGGGACGAACGGCGGTCGCGGCGCTTTATGAAGTAGTAAGAGAAATACTGAAGGAGTGAAAAACGATGAGCGAAAAAAGAGTTTCACGGCGGGATTTCCTGCGGGCGAGTTTGGCGCTAGGCACAGCGGCCGGGCTTTCGGCGATGCCGGCTGGCTTGACCTTTGCCCAGCAGCAAGCCTTCCTCAATTATTGGACCGGCTGGAGCGGCTTCGAGTTTGATGTGCTGCAAGGCTTGGTCGATCAATTCAACGCCGAGCATGGGGAAATTTTTGTCAATATGACGACTGTTTTTGGGCAGTACGAGAAAGTCTTGACGGCTATTGCCGGCGGCAATCCGCCGGATGTGGTCTCGGCTGTCTGGTTGCATCAACTGGTGCAGATTGCCTCGCAAGGCGCGCTGACGCCCTTGACCGCCTATGCGGAAGCGGCTGGCATCGACGGCTCCGAATACTTCCCGCAGCTCTGGGATAACTGGTGGTACAACGGCGAGCTTTGGGGTTTGATGTGCACCTCGAACGCGCAGATGCTAGCCTTCTCGCCGCCGGTGCTGGCGGAAGCGGGCTTCAGCGACCCGCCAACTAGCATCGAAGAATTAGACGCGGTGGCACAGGCGCTGGAGATTGTCGATAGCAATGGCAATATCGAGCGCGTCGGTTATCTGCCGGACAACCTGACCTGGTGGGGTTATGTCTTTGGCGGCAGCTTCTATGACGAAGAGAACCAGAAAATCACCGCCAATGACCCGCATGTCGTCGCGGCCTTAGAATGGATGGCGGGCTATTGGGAGCGCTTGGGACCAGAAAAAGTCGCGGCCTTCACCAGCGGCTTCGGCGATTATATCAGTACTCAGAATCCTTTCTTTGTCGGCAAAGAGGGTTTTAAGCGGGTTGGCGAGTGGTTCATCCAATTCCAGAAGCAGTTCGCGCCCGATCTCGGGATGGACATGATACCGGCGCCTTATCCTGATGGCGGGCGGGCCAACACGACCACCTTTGGCGGCAGCGTCTTCACAATCCCGACCGGCGTGATGAACCCAGACGCGGCTTGGCAATTCATCCGCTGGCTGAGCGAAGCGGAGAATATGGGCGAATTCTGCTTCAACATTCAGAATATCCCGCCCAAGGTAGCGGCGGCGACGGCTGAGCGTTTTGTCAGCGACCATCGCTTCCAACTGGCGCTGGATTTGTTGAACGGTCCACATGCCTTTGGTCCGGCAAAGATTCCGGTGAACGATTTCTACAATTCTCGCTTGGGCGAGGCGGAAACCGCCGTCAAAGCCGGGCAGCTTTCGGCTCAAGAAGCGCTAGACCGCGTGACGGAAGAAGTCCAGCGCGAGCTGGATATGGCGATGATGTAGCGTCAGACCACTTGCCAAATCTGACTTGTTTCAAATCTCCGCCAGTTCCGCTGGCGGGGATTCTGCGATACTTGAATCTGTGTAGCTCTACGGTTGCGGGCCAGCCGTTGGCTGGCCCCAGCCCTATTTTTCTTTGAACGGATAGCCCTTATGCACGGCGCTCGGCGCAAATTTAGCCTCACGCGGCGGCAGACGCGCTCGCTGCTTGTTGGCCTGCTCTTCATCTCGCCGGCCATTATCGGTTTCTTCCTCTTTAATATCGGGCCCATCGTGCAGTCCTTGCAATACAGCTTCACCCGCTACAATATCTTGCAGCCACCGCGCTATATCGGCCTGAACAATTACGCTTTCCTGCTGGAAGATCGCGTCTTCAAAATTGGCATCAGCAATACTTTGTATATGGTGCTGATTGGCCTGCCGATTCACCTCGTTTTTAATATGCTGATGGCTCTGCTGCTCAATACGAAGATTCGGGGTTTAGCCCTCTATCGCAGCATCTTTTATGTGCCGTCCATTACGCCGGTGGTGGCATCGACGATTGTCTGGCTGTGGATTTTCAACGGGCAGTTTGGCATCTTGAACGAGTTTTTGAAGCTGATTGGCTTGCCGCCTATCGGCTGGCTGACCGACCCGAACTGGGTGAAACCGTCGCTGATTTTTATGGGCGCTTGGTTCGGCGGCAATACCATTCTGATTTATTTGGCCGGCTTGCAGGATGTGCCGCATGACCTGCTGGAATCGGCAGAATTGGATGGGGCGAATGCTCTGCAAAAAACTTTTAGAATTACGCTGCCGATGATTAGCCCAGTCATCTTTTATACCATCATCGTCAATGTCATCGGCTATTTTCAGTATTTTACTGAAGCCTGGGTGATGACAGCGACCCGCGATGGCGCGGCCGGCGGCGTAGCAAACTCGGCGATGTTCTATTCGATGTATCTATATCAGACAGCTTTTCAACAATTCAAGATGGGTTATGCCAGCGCGCAAGCCTGGATTTTATTTATGATTGTTTTGGTCGCGACGCTCTTCTTGTTCAAGACGGCGCGCTGGGTCTATTATCACGCGGAGAGCTAGGTGGAAAAGCGGAAAACGACGGCGATTCCTTGGCGGGAAAATCGCCTCGTGCAAGAGCGCATCAAAAAGACAATCGCCTATACGATCGTGATTATTATGGCGGTCGCTTATATCTTCCCGCTGTATTGGCTCATTGTTACAGCGCTAAAGACCGATGTGGAGATTTTCCAACAGCCGCCGCCGATTATTCCGCCGAATCCGCAATGGCAAAACTTCGGCGCTTCCACCACATATATCCCTTTCTGGCGTTATATGTGGAATACAATCGCCATCTCAGGTTTGACGGTGCTAGGCACAGTCCTGTCTTGCACCTTCATCGCTTATGGTTTTGCGCGGCTGCGCTGGCCGGGGCGCAATATCATCTTTCTGATTTATCTAAGTACGATTATGTTGCCGTCGCAAGTTACGCTGATACCGCTGTATCTCATTTTCCGCGACTTGGGCTGGGTCGGCACATTTTTGCCGCTGGTCGTGCCGCATTTCTTTGGCAGCGCGCTCTATGTTTTCCTCTTGCGCCAATTCTTGCTGACAATCCCACAGGAGTTGAGCGATGCGGCGCGTATTGATGGCGCCAGCGAGCTAGGCATCCTCTGGCATGTCATGATTCCGCTGATGCGCCCGGCCCTGGCTGTGGTGGCTCTCTTCACCTTTGTGCAGACCTATCGGGATTTTCTTGGGCCCCTCATCTACCTGACAAATCAGCAAGATTGGACGATCTCTCTGGGTTTGAAGCTCTTTCAAAATATGTATGGCGCGCAGTGGCAATTGATGATGGCGGCTTCGACGCTGGCTATGCTGCCGACGATTGTGCTATTTTTCTTCACGCAGAAGACCTTTGTGCGCGGCATCGCGTTGACGGGCTTGAAGGGCTGAAGCCTCAGGCGTCCTGATTCTTCGCCAAAATCACGAGGTTGCGCACAGTGACATGGCGCGGCCGCGAAAGCATAAAAACGGCGGCCGCAGCCACGTCTTCCACAGTCAGATACTGCTGCTCTTCAACCGCGAGCCGTTTGATTTCTCGCGCGTCGGTCAAACCCCATAATTCATTCGCTACCTTGCCCGGCGCCAGCGACATCACCCGAATCCCAGCCGGCGCAAGCTGGCGGCGCGTCGTATTGACAAAGGTTTCGATGGCATGTTTTGTCGCGCCATAGGCCGGCCCGCGATGCAATTCTTCGTGGCCCGCAATCGAGCTGGTAACCAGAATATCGCCGCCGCCCTGCGCCCGCATCGGCGGGATGACGGCCTGGGCGCAGCGCAGCACCGCCTCGATATTGATGCGCAGCATCGCGCTGACCGCCGCCATATCATAGTCGGCGAAGTCGCCCTGAATGAAGATGCCGGCATTGGCGAACATCACATCGATGCGCCCGAAATGCGCCAGGCTGCCTTCGACCATATTAGTAATATCGGCCGGCTTGGTCATATCCGCGCCGATGACCAGCGTCTCGGTTTCCAGCTCGGCGGCGAGGGCTTGCATCTTAGTGACCGAGCGCGCCGCCAGCGTCAGCTTGCAGCCGCACTGGGCGAGCAGGCGCGCCGCCGCCGCGCCGATGCCCGAACTGGCGCCGGTGATAATGACAACTTTATCTCGCAAAGCCTCTGCCATAAGCGCGCCCTATCAGATATTGACCTGATTCTGCGGCAGAATCACCAGGTCGCGGATAGTAACATGGCGCGGCATTGACAGCATAAAGAGCAAGGCTTCGGCGCAATCTTCCGATGTCAAATAAGTGCGCTCGCCGGCCGAGCCCCGTTTGATTTCCGCTGGGTCATGAAAACCCCAGAGCGGATTCGCCACCGCGCCTGGCGCCAGCGACATCACGCGAATGCCCGCGCCCGCCAGCTGCCGCCGCACAGTATGCACAAAGGTCTGCACGGCGTGCTTGGTGCAGCTATAAATCGGTTCCCAATGCACATCAATAAAGCCAGAGATGGAGCTGGTTACGACGATATCGCCGCTGCCTTGCGCTTTCATCGTTGGGATGACGGCATGGGCGCAGCGCAAAACGGCGTCGATATTGATGGTCAGCAATTCGCTGAAAGCATCGAGGTCGCCCTCGGCGAATTCGCCGGGGATATAGATGCCGGCATTGGCGAACATCACATCGATGCGCCCGAAGCGCTCTTCTGTCCGCGCGACCATATTGGCAATATCAGCCGGTTTGGTCATATCGGCGCGCAGGACGAGAGATTCTGTCTCTAGCTCAGCGGCTAGCGCCTGCATCTTATCGACCGAGCGCGCCGCCAGCGTCAGCTTACAGCCCTGCCGCGCCAGCAGGCGGGCACAGGCTTCGCCAATGCCAGAGCTGGCGCCGGTGATGATGACGACCTGGCCGGCTAAACTGTTTTTCATAATACCCCCTTCGCCTGAATTATTTGGCGCTATTTTGGCGGACTGGTTTAGGCGCCGCTTCAAACGCGAATGTGTTGCGGCAGCAGCACCAGGTCGCGGATAGTAACATGTCGCGGCCGCGAGAGCATAAACAAAATCGCTTCGGCGCAATCTTCTGAGGACAAATAATCTTGGCTCGCGGCCAATACGCGCTTGATTTCCGCTGGGTCCTGGAAGCCTGTCATCGGATTGGCGACTGTGCCAGGCGCCAGAGACATCACCCGAATGCCGGCCTCCGCCACTTGACGGCGCAGGGTATGCACGAAGGTTTGCACCGCGTTTTTGCTGGCGCTATAAATCGGTTCGCCGTGAATATCCATGTGGCCGGAGATTGAACTGCTTACGACAATATCGCCGCTGCCCTGCGCTTGCATTATTGGGATGACGGCATGGGCGCAGCGCAGCACCGCCTCGACATTGATAGTCAGCAGCCTGCTAAAAGCGTCCATATCGCCATCGGCAAACTGGCCGCGGATATACAGGCCGGCATTGGCGAACATCACATCGATGCGCCCGAAGCGTTCTTCTGTCCGCGCCACCATATTGGCAATATCAGCCGGTTTAGTCATATCGGCGCGCAGGACGAGGCTCTCGCAGTCCAATTTGGCTGCGAGAGCCTGCATCTTATCGACCGAGCGCGCCGCCAGCGTCAGCTTACAGCCCTGCTGCGCCAGCAGGCGGGCGCTCGCCGCGCCAATGCCAGAACTGGCGCCGGTGATGATGACGACTTTGCCAGCGAGTGAGTTTGCCATCTTTTGCCTCCTGCTCGTTTAGGGCGTCAAGGTAACTTTGACCGATTCTGTGCCAGCGGCGACCATATCGATGCCGGTCTGGAAATCGCTCAAGGGCAATTGATGCGTCATAATGCGCTCCATCGGCAGCAAGCCTTTGCTCAGCATATCGATGGCGATGGGGTAGGTATAGGGGCTGAGGTGGGAGCCATGGATATTTAATTCTTTGGTATCGCCGATAATGGTCCAGTCGGCGGTAACTGGCTCGCGCATGACGCTGAATTCGACAAAAGTGCCTAATTTGCGAATCATCTGCAAACCTTGCAGGACGGCGGCGGGATAGCCGGTGGCTTCGATATAGACATCGCAGCCATAGCCGTCAGTCAGCTTCAACACTTCGTCAATCACATCGATTTTGCGCGGGTTCAGGCTCATATCAGCGCCGCATAGCTCGGCGATTTCTAGGCGCGCGTCGTTAAGGTCGAGGGCGATGAGCAGGCGCGGGTTCTTGAGCCGGGCTGCCGCTACCATGCCCAAGCCGAGCGGACCGCAGCCAGCGATGACGACAACATCATCGAGTTTAATTTCGCCGCGCTGCACGGCGTGGATGGAACAGCCGAGCGGCTCGATAAAAGCGGCGTGATGGGCGGGCAGGCTCTCTGGCACTTTATAATTGAGCGCGCCAACGGGGAAGAGCATATACTCGGCCATCGCGCCAAAAGTCGCTTGCCGAAAGCCATAGACATCGTGCTTTTCTTGGCACATCCAATATTGCCCGCGCAAACAGAAGCGGCAGCCCCAGCATGGCACAATTTGCTCGGAAACGGCAATATCACCTAATGCTAAGCCATATTTTTCGCCAGCGCCGGCGCCTAAAGCCACGACCTCGCCGACAAATTCGTGGCCCGGGATGACGGGCGCTTGGCAATAGCCAAGGCGCGTATCATCGCCCCAGAAGAGCGGCGCGCCTTGATAGCATTTGAGGTCGCTGGCGCAGATGCCGACCGATTGCACGCGGATGACAACTTCGCCGGCGGCTGGCGCTGGCACCTGCCATTCTTCGAGGCGGTAGTCTTCGGGTCCATGGCAGACGATGGCGGGCATGGTCTTGGGCAGGGCTTCGCGCGCCTGATACATCATGGCTTGTCCTTTCTCAGGGGTGAAACGCAATATGCGCTTATTTTAGCCTTGATTGCGGCGATTTCAAAAGCGGGAATAAAAATTAGCCACAGAGGGGCGGAGAAATGAGGCTGCTTTATGCGCTTGCTGGCTTTGTCATATTGGACTTACTTGCGGCAATTTTTCCGTTTTAACCACAAAGACACAAAGAAAAATCCTCCGTGCCTCAGTAGGACAAATTAAATTTTGCAAGTTTTTGCCTTCGTTTCAACCCCACCCCCGGCCTCTCCCCGAAGCTTCGGGGAGGGGAGTCTAACCTGGGGACTGTAGACATTGCCCGATGGCAGGGACTTTTCTGCAAGCGCCCCATAGTTTTCGGGGGTTTTTCTCCCCGCCCCAAAGCTTTGGGGCGCGTAGACACTGCCCTACGGGAGGGGCCGGGGGTGGGGTTGAAAATTCTGCATAATTAACTCGGGCTCATTTCTGTGGCTAATATTTCCCCCGCCGCGCCCGCAGCCTGTTGCCACAGATTGACGCGGGCGAGTATAATAAAACTAGGAGGCGCTTATGACTGTTTTACAACCCGATTCAACTGTTCGCACGACCTGTCCCTATTGTGGCGTTGGCTGCCAGATGCACCTGCATATCAAGCAGGGGCAAATTTACCGCGTGGAAGCGCCCTTCGACAGCGCGCCGAATTATGGCAATCTCTGTGTCAAAGGCCGCTTTGGTCTGGATTTCGCCAGCCACCCGCGCCGTTTGAAAAAGCCGCTGATACGCGCCGGCGCCCGCGGCGATTTCCGCGAAGCCAGCTGGGACGAGGCTCTGGAGTATATCAGCCAGCGGCTCTCGGCCTTGGTGCGGCAGCACGGCGGCGATTGCGTGGCGACTTACGCTTGCGCCAAAGCCACCAACGAAGACAATTATGTCTTTCAGAAGTGGGTGCGGGCGGTGATGAAGACAAATAATGTCGATCACTGCGCGCGGCTCTGCCATGCCGGCAGCGTTACCGGTTTGCAATTGGCCATCGGCTCCAGCGCAATGAGCAATAGCATCGCCGAGATGGAGCAGCTTGATACTTTTATCGTTACTGGCAGCAATACAACCGAGACGCATCCGGTCATCAGCTTGTTTCTCAAGAAGGCGGTGCGCCAGAATGGCGCTAAGCTGATTGTGATTGACCCGCGGCAGATTGAGCTGACGGATTTTGCCACGCTCTGGCTGCGCCAGAAACCTGGCACGGATGTCGCCGTCTTCCAGGCGATGGCGCATGTCATCGTCAAAGAGCAGCTTTTTGACGCGCAATTCATCGAGGCGCGCACCGAAGGCTTTGAGGACTACATCGAATCGCTGGAACATTGCAGTCCTGAATGGGCGGAAGCGATTAGCGGCGTGCCAGCGGCTGATATTCGGCAGGCAGCCCGTCTCTACGCCAAAGCCGAGCGCGCCGCTTTCTATTGGGGCATGGGCATCAGCCAAAGCACGCATGGCACCGACAATACCCTGTCGATAACGAATCTGGCGCTGATGTGCGGGCATGCCGGCAAACCTGGCACGGGGCTGAATCCCCTGCGCGGGCAGAACAATGTGCAAGGCTGCTCCGATAGCGGCGGCTTGCCCAATGTCTATACAGCCTATCAATCGGTGGCTGACCCGGCCATTAGGCAGAAATTCGAGGCTGAATGGCGCACAAATCTCAATCCGCAGCCCGGCTTGACTGTTACTGAGATGGTGGATGGCGCTTTGTTGGGGCAGATTAAAGCCATGGTCGTCATGGGCGAGAACCCGATGATGAGCGAACCGAACCTGTCCCATGCGCAGCATGCGCTGGAAGCGCTGGACCTGCTGGTCTGCATCGACATTTTCCTCAACGAGACCGGCGAGATGGCGGATGTGGTCTTGCCTTCGGCTAGTTTTGCCGAGAAAGATGGCACTTTTACCAATAGCGATCGGCGCGTGCAGCGGGTGCGGCGGGCTTTACCGGCCGTCGGCGAAGCGCGGCCCGATTGGCAGATTGTCTGCGCTTTGGCTAAGCGGATGGAGGCGCAGCTCGGCGTTGAGGCGAGCGCTGGTTTTGACTATCAAAATGTCGAAGAGATTTGGGAAGAGATGCGCCGCCTGACGCCCGACTTTTATGGCATTACTTATGCGCGGCTGGAGGAAGAGGGCGGTGTGCATTGGCCCTGCCCGGCGGCGGAACACCCAGGCACGCCTTATCTCTTTGAAGAGTCCTTCCCGCGGGGCAAAGGCAAATTCTGGGAACTGGAATATGGCACGGATAGTGAGCTGCCCGATGCCGAATATCCCTACCATTTGACGACCGGGCGCGTGCTTTTCCACTGGCATGGCGGCACAATAACCCGCCGCTCGAAGTTGGAAGAAGCCTTCCCGGTGCCGATTGTGGAGATGCACCCGGCTGACGCCGGCGCGCTGCAAGTCGTTTCGGGCGATTGGCTGCGCATTATGTCGCGGCGGGGGCAGGTCGAATGCCAGGTGATGGTGACCGGGCGCTCGCCGGTCGGGACGCTGTTTTTGCCTTTTCACTTTGTTGAGGCGGCGGCGAATTTGCTGACGCTAGACAAGATTGACCCGCGCGCGAAAATCCCGGATTTTAAGATGGCGGCGGTCAAGCTGGAGAAACTGGCGCGGGCGGCGACCGCTCTTGAGGGGCAAGGCGCAATCAAAGACCCAACACGCTATGTGCATTAGGGCAGGGCAGGCCGTTTATGCCGGCCGCAAATGAGAGGAGAATATGATGAGCGAGATGGCGAAAGTGAACTTGCCGCTGGAAGAAATCCGCGCCTACTGCGCCAAACAGCCGATACTGCGCTTGTCAGAAATGGCGCCAGAATTTGAATTTTGGCTCAGACCGCAATCCGCAGTTGGCTTGTTGGTGGAATATGTGCCTGGGTCAGGAGTATCTTATTTTGATGTAGCCGGGCATGAAATTGACTTGGGCGAAATCATCGGCAAAGGTGTGAGTGTGCATACGCCAAATGGATTGAGGAACGGTTCAATGCAGGAGTACATTGAAAGCGCGAGGCTCATCTATGCAAAAAAGTTCTGAAAACACCGGGCAGTGATGCCGTGCTAGCAGGCGAGTAGCAGTGGAAAAGGAGAATAATATGAGCGAGATGGCAAAAGTGGACTTGCCGCTAGAAGAGATACGGACTTATTGCGCCAAGCAGCCGATACTGCGCTTGTCAGAATTTGCGCCGGAATTTGAGGAATGGAACAGGCCCGATGCCGATATTGCTATGTTGGTGAACTATGTGCCAGGGTCAAGAATTACCTATCTTGACATGGCCGGGCATGAAATCGACTTGGGCGCAATCATTGGTAAAAGAGTAAGTTTGTTCACGCCAGAAGAATTGCGCCGCGATTTCTTGCGGGAATATGTCACCAGCGCGAGTCTTATCTATGCAAAAAAGTCCTGAGAATGACCCTAAACGGTTGCGACATATGTTGGAATGGGCGGAATTAGCTGCCCGACTTGCCATTGGAGAAACGCGCATTGCATTGGCGGTCAATATACGCCTGCAATTAGCTTTGCGTTATGCTTTGCAAATAATCGGTGAGGCGGCAAACCAATTAACCACTGAGATGAAAAGCAAGTATGATCATATTCCTTGGGCAAAGATGATAGGCTTGCGCCACCGTCTTGTTCATGCCTATTCAGATATTAACCTCGACTTGCTTTGGGATACAGTCAAAGACAGCGTTCCGCAGCTCATCGCCGATTTGGAGAAAATACTGGGTGGAGATGCCACGCTAGCAAGCGAGTAGTAGTGGAGAAGGAGAATAATATGAGCGAGATGGCAAAAGTGGACTTGCCGCTAGAAGAGATACGGACTTATTGCGCCAAGCAGCCGATACTGCGCTTATCGGAATTTGCGCCGGAATTTGAGGAATGGAACAGGCCCGATGCCGATATTGCTATGTTGGTGAACTATGTGCCAGGGTCAAGAGTTACCTATCTTGACATGGCCGGGCATGAAATCGACTTGGGCGCAATCATTGGTAAAAGAATAAGTTTGTTCACGTCAGAAGAATTGCGCCGCGATTTCTTGCGGGAATATGTCACCAGCGCGAGTCTTATCTATGCAAAAAAGTTTTGAAAATACTGGGTGGAGATGCCACGCTAGCAAGCGAGTAGTAGTGGAGAAGGAGAATAATATGAGCGAGATGGCAAAAGCAGACCTGCCAATCGACAAAATCCGCGCCTACTGCGCCAAACAGCCGATACTGCGCTTGTCTGTACTAGGTTCAGACTTTGATGGCTGGCTCCGCCCCAATACTGAAGTTGGCTTTCTGGCGGATTATGTGCCAGGCGCGATTGTTAGTCTGCTTGATATGGCGGGGCATGAAATCGACCTGGGCGCAATCGTAGGCAAAGGCGTGAGTTTACATACATCAAAGGGATTGAAGAGCGGCTCCTTGAGAGATTATGTCGAAAGCGCGAGGCTCATCTATGAGAAGCAGCTTTGAAAATAACTGTGATAGGCTAAACGTATCTTAGAAGCGGCGCAAGAAACCCAGTCTTTCTTGTAGGAGCAGGCAAGACAAACAAAGGGAAAAAGAAATGAGCGAGATGGCAAAAGCAGACCTGCCAATCGACAAAATCCGCGCCTACTGCGTCGAACAGCCGATACTGCGGCTATCGCTTTTTGGCTCGGCGCTGCGTGACGAATTGCTGCCCGAGAGCGATATTGATTTGCTAGTGGAATATGTGCCTGGGGCGCGAATCGGTTATTTTATTATGGCGCAGCAAGCAATCGATTTAAGCGAGATTATTGGCAGACCCGTCGACTTGCATACGCCAAAATCGCTGAGCCGCCATTTTCGTCAGCAAGTCATTTCTAGCTCAAGGCAACTTTATGCGCGTTAGCCCGGAAAATGATCGCAAACGCCTCCTGCCCATGTATGAAGCAGCGCAAATTGCTTGTAAGTTTGTAGCAGGAGAAACGCGCCAGACTTATGATGCTAACTTAATGCTGCAATATGCCTTGGAAAGATCCGTGCAAATTATATGTGAAGGTGCGAGCAAAGTCATAAAAGAATTTCGAGAACAGCATAATTCTATACCCTGGAAGAGAATTATTGGTATGCGACAGCTTTTAGTACATGTCTATTTTGAAATTGACTCCGATATACTCTGGCAGACAGTGAAAGGCGATTTGCCTACACTTATTAGAGAATTGGAGCTAGTTTTGTTTTCGAGCGACGCGTCATAAAATGAAATATTCTTGTATACACCTATGTCAAATTTCACAGTTGCCATAATCGCCGGCGGGCAGAGCCGGCGCATGGGGCAGGACAAAGCCTTTCTCGAGATTGGCGGCAAACCGTTGATTGCCCGTGTCCTCGAGCGCAGCGCCAATCTCGGACAGGCTGAGACTATGCTCATCACCAACAAGCCAGCCGCCTATCAACATCTAGGGCTGCCGATGTATCCCGATGCCCAGCCCAATACCGGCTCACTGGGCGGGATTTATACCGCCTTGCTGCGGGCGCAAACGCCCGCTGTGCTGACGCTGGCTTGCGATATGCCTTTCCTCAATACAGACCTGCTGCGCCTGCTGGTCGGGCAGATTAGCGACGAGATAGACATTGTCGTCCCGCGCGTCGCGGGCTATCCCCAGGCCTTGCACGCGATTTATAAAAAAACCTGCCTACTGCCCATCGCGCGGCAACTAGCGGCCGGGCAACTCAAAATTATTCGCTTTTATTCGCAGATGCGGCTGCGCTATCTCGATGAGGCGGAGTATGCTGCCTATGACCCAACTGGGCAGGCCTTCACCAATCTGAATACGCCAGCCGAGCTGGCCCAAGCCGAGGCCGCGCTCAGCCAAATAGCGGAAAGGCCGACGCCATGATCGCCGATTTTGACTTTGACAAAACCTTGCAGGCTTATAGCGGGCGCGGGCGCGAAGCCTTGCTGCCTCTGCTCTGGCAAGTGCAAGGGGCTTATGGCAGCATCAATGCCGCGCAGGTGCATCGCATCTCGCATCTGCTGCGCGTGCCAGAAGCTGACATATACGGCGTCATCGGCTTTTACAGCCTCTTTCATGAGCAGCCGACCGGGCGGCGCATCATCCGCGTCTGCGCCGACCCAACTTGCGCGCTGGCCGGCGCCGATGCTGTGCTAGATGGTCTCTGCGCCCGGCTGCATATCGCCGCTGGCGAGACAAGCGCTGATGGCGAATACATGGTGGAGCATTCGCCTTGTTTAGGGCTTTGCGATTATGCGCCCGCCGCTTTAGCCAGCGCCAGCGGCCAGCCCGATGTCGCTCTGCCTTATGCCACTGTTGATGGCTTGCTGGGCGCGTGGCAGTCCGATTATTTTAGACCCGCCGGCGCAAAAGGCGCGACGCTGCTCGCACCTGAGCTCAAGCGCGCGCCAGAAGAGCTAGCGGCTTATGGCGATTACGCAGCCCTGCGCCGCGCTTTGATGGAAATGGAACCCGCCCAAGTTATCGCCCAGGTCGAAGCCTCAGCTTTGATTGGCCGCGGCGGCGCCGCTTTCCCGACCGGGTTAAAATGGAAATTCACCCGCGCCGCCGCCGGCGCGCCAAAATATGTCGTCTGCAATGCCGACGAGAGCGAACCTGGCACCTTCAAAGACCGCGTTTTGATGGAACACCGGCCGCATCTGCTGCTCGAGGGCATCGCGCTGGCCGCCTATGCCGTTGGCACAGACCGCGCCTACATCTTCATCCGCGGCGAATATCCCAAAGCGACCGCGATTTTGGCGGGGGCGATTGCTGCGGCTGAGGCGCAGGGCTTGTTGGGTGAGGGCATTATGGGTAGCGATTTCTCGCTGCATATCGAACTGCGGCGCGGCGCTGGCGCGTATATCTGCGGCGAAGAGACGGCGCTCTTTGAAGCCATCGAAGGCAAGCGCGGTTTCCCGCGCATGAAACCGCCTTATCCCACCACCTTTGGTCTCTTCGGCCAACCAACCGCCGTCAACAATGTCGAGACGCTTTGCGCTGTGCCAAGCATCATCGAGCGGGGACCTGACTGGTTCAAAGGCATCGGCACCGACGGCAGCGCTGGACCCAAACTCGTGTCAGTCAGCGGGCATATCGCGCGGCCCGGCGTCTATGAGATTGCGCCAGGCATCACGCTGCAGCGCTTCCTCGATGATGTCTGTGGTGGTGTAGTCGGCGAGCTGGCGGCCGTGCTGATGGGCGGCGCGGCTGGCACTTTCCTCAAACCCGACGAGATTGATGTGCCATTGACCTTTGAAGACCTGCGCGCCGCTGGCAGCACCTTCGGCTCAGGCGCGATTATGGTCTTCAATCGCACAGTAGACCTGCGCGATGTGCTGAAGCGGCTGGGGCGCTTTTTCCAGCATGAAAGCTGCGGCAAGTGTTTTCCCTGCCAGCTTGGCACGCAGCGGCAGGTCGAGATTTTGGAACGGCTGGACGTGCCAAAAGTCGGCGATCGTCAGCGGCTTTATGACATCGGCATGACGATGACTGAAGCCTCGATTTGTGGTTTGGGGCATACGGCGGGCTTGGCGGTTTTGAGCGCGCTGGAGAAGTTCCCGCATTTGTTTGAGGCGGTGGAGAATGGATGAGACTATGAGCAAAGAACAGATAAATCTTACGTTGGATGGCGCGGAAATTAGCGTCGAGCGCGGCGCGACGCTCCTAGAAGCTGCCCGCGCTGTCGGTAGCGAAATCCCGCTCATCTGCTATCACGAAGCGACCGCGCCCAATGGCCTCTGCCGCATCTGCGTCGTTGATGTGAATGGCGGGCGCGTCTTGCAGCCCGCTTGCGTCGCCGAATGCCAAGCCGATACCCAAGTCGAAACGCGCAACGAACGCGTCGAGCGCAGCCGCCGCACCATCCTCGAAATGCTCAATGCTTCGGTCAATCTGGAACAAGCGCCCGAGATCCAGCAGATGATGACAGAGTACCAGGCGCAGCAAGACCGTTTCCCCGCCGCCCAGCGGCGCGAAACGGAAGTCATCGACGACAACCCCTTTTATGTGCGCGATTATGGGCAGTGCGTGCTGTGCTGGCGCTGCGTGCAGGTCTGCGCCGAAGACGCGCAGTTCACCTTTGCCTTAACGCTGAAGAACCGCGGGCATGAAACCTCAGTCGCCACCGCTTTTGATATTACACTGACCGAATCGCCCTGCGTCTTCTGTGGCCAATGCGTCGGCGTCTGCCCGACGGGCGCGCTCAAACCCAAAATAGAGTGGGGTTTGGAGCAGGGCTGGAGCGCGGCTGAGCTGCGGCAAAATACGCGCCGCCCGCGGAAAAGAGCGGCGGACGATGGCGACTAAAACCAGCGCAAACGAAGCGCGCGGCGGCGCTCTGCCTTTTACCTATCAGGTCATCGAAAACGGGGCGGCGCGGCCCGTCGCCGGCGCTGTGATTGACGAGCGCTATCTGTCAATTTATGTCAATGGGCAAGCGCTGGCGACGATGATGTGCAGTCCCCTGCAGTTGGAAGCGCTGACCGTCGGTTTTCTCTATAACGAAAATCTCATCGAATCTATCGACGAGATTGGCTTGCTGCAACTGAATCAAGCGGGCAGAGTCGCCGATGTGATTTTGACGCGGGACGAGGTCGCGCTGCCGCGCCGCATGATTTTGACGACCGGCTGCGGCGGTGGTATGACCGGGCAGGAATTATCGGCGAATTTCCCCGCCCTAGAATCGGATTTTACGACGGCGCCAGGTCTGATTCTGCGCTTGATGCGCCAACTACAAGGCGCGGCGCGGCTGTATAAGGCGGTGCGCGGCGTGCATACCGCCGTGCTGGGTGACGCCAGCGGCTTGCTGCTCTGCGCAGAAGATGTGGGGCGGCATAACGCGGTGGATAAAATAGCCGGCCAAGCTCTGCTCGAGCACCTTGACACAGGCGACCGCATTTTGCTGAGCAGCGGCCGCATCAGCTCGGAGATGCTCGGCAAGGCGCGCCGTATGGCAGTGCCGATTGTGGCTAGCCGCACCGCGCCGACCAGCATCACGGTGGAATTAGCGAAAGCCTGGAATATCTGCGTGATTGGCTATGTGCGGCAAGGCAGCATGCGCGTCTATACGCGTGGCTGGCGGCTGGGTTTAGATATGAGCGCAGACATTTCAACCCCACCCTAAATCCTCCCCGAAGCTTCGGGTCGCGTAGACACTGACCTGCGGGAGGGACTTTCCCGCAAGCGCGCCCATA
This sequence comes from Phototrophicaceae bacterium, assembly GCA_965200325.1. Classification (GTDB taxonomy): domain Bacteria; phylum Chloroflexota; class Anaerolineae; order Aggregatilineales; family Phototrophicaceae; genus UBA6055. The sequence goes on from OZ241335.1 coordinate 554,146, forward strand.
GTTTTCGCGGTTTTCTCCCCTCCCCAAAGCTTTGGGTCGCGTAGACACTGACCTACGGGAGGGGCCGGGGCTGGGGTTGAAACAAAGGCGAAAACTTGCAAAATTTAGTTTTTCTTACTGAGACATTGGATTTTATTGGAATCACAGCATGCCCTCGCCTGAGTTCTTTCAAGTTCTGCCTGTTGCAGAGGCTTTGGCTGTATTAAACGCGCATTGGCAGCCAGCGCCAGAACCAGAAACCCTAGCCAGCGCCGCCGCGCTCGACCGCGTCCTCGCCGCTGACCTGCGCTCGCCCGAGCAAGTGCCAGCCTTCCGCAAAAGCACCGTCGATGGCTATGCTCTGCGCGCCGCCGATACCTTCGGCGCTAGCCAGACGCTGCCGGCTTTCTTGCAAGTGCGCGGCGAATTAAAAATGGGCGCAGCGCCGCCGCTCGATATCGCGCCTGGCGAAGCCCTGCAAATCCACACCGGTGGCATGCTGCCAGCCAGCGCCGATGCTGTGCTGATGCTGGAATATACGCAGGCGGCCGAGGGCGAAATCGAGGCTCTGCGGGCGGTGGCGCCGGGCGAGAATGTCATCCAAGCCGGCGAAGATGTGGCGGCGGGCGCGCTGGTCCTGCCGCGCGGACAGCGCCTGCGCCCGCAAGACATCGGCGGCTTGCTGGCGGTTGGCATCGGCGAAATCCCCGCGCTGCGGCGGCCGCGAGTCGGCATTCTCAGCTGCGGCGATGAGTTGCGGCCGCCAACAGCCGCCTTGCTGCCTGGCCAGGTGCGCGACATCAATGCCTATACCTTGAGCGCGCTGGCGGAAACCTGCGGCGCGACGCCCATTCGGCTTGGCATCGCGACCGACAGCCTAGCCGATTATCAGCGGCGGGCCCTGGCCGGTTTCGCTCAGTGCGATATCTTGCTGCTCAGCGCCGGCAGCTCGGTCTCAGCCCGCGATTATACCCGCGATGTCGTCCAGTCTTTAGGCCCGCCAGGCCTCTTGCAGCATGGCTTGGCGACCAAACCAGGCAAACCGACGATTCTCGCCGTCTGCGAGAACAAACCGGTCATCGGTTTGCCTGGCAACCCGGTCTCGGCTTTGCTGGTGGCGCGACAACTCTTGCCCGCGCTCTGCGCCCGCTATTTAGGGCAACCGCTCGCGCCGCCGCGTCTGCTGCGCGCCCGTTTGACGCAGCGCGTCGCCTCTGTCAGCGGGCGCGAGGATTGGCTGCCGCTGCGCTTGTATCGAGATAGCGAGGGGCAAATGCTAGCCGAGCCGATTTTTGGCAAATCCAATTTGATATTCACCCTGGTCAGCGCGGATGGCTTGCTGCGCCTGCCGCTGAATGTCGGCGGCTATGCCGCTGGCGCTAGCGTTGAGGCGCTGCTTTTTTGAGCGTGGAAGTGGAACATAAGTAGGACAAACTAAATTTTGCATAATTAACTTGAACTTGCTTCTGTGGCAAATATTCCGTTCGCCTAGTGGATTTTGACTCTATGCCCCAAAGGCAAATTTATCTCGAAGACATACCGCTGGCAGAGGCGCGGGCGAAATTGCAAGCGGCGCTGGAAAGCGGCGGCCGCGCCGCGCCCTTGCCCGGCGAAACTGTGCCGCTGCCGCAAGCGCTAGGCCGCGTAACGGCTGCGCCGCTGCGGGCGCTGCGCTCGTCGCCGCATTTTCACTGCGCGGCAATGGATGGCTATGCAGTGCAGGCGGCGCAGACAGTCTCGGCGCGGGAGACGCGGGCTTTGCCGCTGCGCATCGGCGCGCAAGCCTTCCCCGTCAACACCGGCGACCCCCTGCCCGCCGCGACAAACGCCGTTATCATGATCGAACATGTCAATCTAGCGGATGAAGAGACCCTGCTAATTTACGCGGCGGCCGCGCCCTGGCAGCATGTGCGTTTGATGGGCGAAGATATGGTCGCCACCGAGACAGTGCTGCAAGTCAATCATCAACTGCGGCCAGTCGACCTGGGCGCATTGGCCGGCTGCGGCTATCACGAAGTCGCCGTCCGCCGGCAGCCGCGGGTCATCATCATCCCGACCGGCAGCGAGCTGCTGCCTTTTCAGCAAGCGCCCGAGCGCGGGCAACTGACCGAATACAATAGCCTGATTCTGGGCGGGCAGATTCAAGCGGCTGGCGGCTTCTCCAGCGTGACGGAGATCGTCGGCGATGATTTTGCGGCTCTGCGTGCGGCGCTGGCTGAGGCTAGCGCCGAACAGCCTGATTTGATTTTGCTGCTCTCTGGCTCGTCGGCCGGCGCGCACGATTTTAGCGCCGCCGCGATTAAGGCTCTGGGTCAGGTCTTGGTGCATGGCATCGCCGTGCGTCCAGGCCACCCGGTCATCATCGGCTTAGTGGAGGGCATCCCCATTATCGGCGTGCCTGGCTATCCAGTCAGCGCCGCGCTGACGGGCGAGCTTTTTGTCCTGCCGCTGCTTCGGCAATGGCTCGGTTTAGACGCGCCGCCCGTCAATACCATCGACGCGGTCTCGACGCGCAAAATCGCCTCACCTATCGGCGATGACGATTATGTGCGGGTGGCGCTGGCGGAAATCGACGGGCAGCTGCAAGCGACGCCCTTGCCGCGCGGCGCTGGCGTCATCACGTCGCTGGTGCGAGCCGATGGCTTGGCGCATATCCCGCGCTTCCAGGAAGGCGTCGACCGCGGCGCCGCGCTGTCGGTCGCGCTCTATCAGCCGCTTTCTTTGATTCGGCGCACGCTGATGATTATGGGCAGCCACGACCCGCTGCTCGATTTATTAGCGACGCATCTGCGCCTGCGGGCGGCGGGCGGGCGGCTGGTTTCGGTCAATGTTGGCTCGCTGGGCGGCTTATTCGCCCTGCGCCGGCGCGAAGCGCATATCGCCGGCTGCCATCTTTTTCACCCCGCCTCCGCCACTTACAACCTGCCATATCTGCGGCGCTATTTGCGTGACGAGCCGGTGGCGCTGGTAACATTCGCGCATCGAGAGCAGGGGCTAATTTTGCCGGCCGGCAACCCATTAGGCTTACAATCAATCGCTGACCTGCGGCGGGCGCGCTATATCAATCGACAGCGCGGCGCTGGCACGCGGCTGCTCTTTGATTATCTGCTGGAGCAGCAAGACATTGCGCCAGCCGAAATCGCCGGCTACGCGCAGGAAGAATATACGCACTTGGCGGTGGCGGCTGCCGTCGCCGATGGCATCGGCGATTGCGGCTTGGGCTTGCGCGGCGCGGCCGAGGCTCTGGGGCTGGACTTCATCGGCTTGACTTGGGAGCGCTTTGACCTCGCCATTCCGCAACGCTATCTCGAAAGCCCGCTGGCGCAGGCTCTGCTCGAGACGCTGCGCGACGATGCTTTCAAGCGTGAACTCGGCGCGCAAAGCGGCTATCGCAGCGACGCCACTGGGCAATTCGTCGAAAAGCCTTAGCGCGGCCGGGAACTAAAGCCAGTCGCTAAAATCATAGCGATAATCCACCGCTGGCGTCCGCAGCTGCGCATCCATGCCGCCATCGACGACGATGCGCGTGCCGGTGATATAAGCGGCGTCAGCCGAAGCCAGAAAAGCGACCGCCGCCGCAATATCCTCAGGAGTGCCTTGACGCGGCAGCGGGATGACATCGGCCGGCGGGATAGGATTATCGCCGACAGCCGTGCCATGCGCGACGCGGGTGCTGCCCGGCACGACGGCGTTAACGCGGATATTCAGCGCCGCCAAATCCAGAGCCATAGCCCGCGTCGCCGCTTCGATGCCGCCTTTGCTCGTATCATAGCCGAACATGTGGCGATGGGCGCGGCTGGCGCCGCCGCTGCTGATATTGATGATGACGCCGCCCGCGCCGCGCTTAGCCATCAGCCGCGCCGCCGTCTGCGAGCAATAGAACATACCGGAGAGGTTGACAGCGAGCGTGCGCTGCCAGGCCGCGTCGCTGTAGTCGAGGAAGTTGGCGACGACGCCCGCTTTATGCACGAAAGCGGCATTGTTGACCAATATATCGACCGCGCCAAAGGCGGCTATTGTCGCTTCGAAGAGCGCCGCCACCGACTCGCGCTGGCCAACATCGGCGCGCACATAAAGCGCGCCCGCGCCCAGCTCCGCCGCCAGCGCCTGCCCGCCCGCGTCGTCAATATCGGCGATGATGACATTAGCGCCTTCCTGGACCAGCCGCCGCGTGCAGCCCGCGCCGATGCCGTTAGCGCCGCCAGTGATGACGGCCGTTTTTCCTGCTAATCGCATGTGTTTTCCTTTGCTTTATGTGTGTAGACGGGCGAGATTAAAGGCGGAGATGTCGAATTCAGCGCCGCCGTCCAGCGCCAACTGCACTAAAGTCTCGCCGATTGCCGCCGAATGCTTAAAACCGTGACCGGAGCAAGGCGAAGCGATAATCACCCGGTCGGAGGCGGGGTGAAAATCGATGACAAAATGCTCGTCGGGCGTGACGGTGTACAAGCAGACCTCAGCCCGCAGGCTCTTGTCGCGCGCCCCTTTCAGGCGCGGCACGGTCAGACGGTGGTACATATCGGCGCGCTCCGCCGCGGTAACTTCGCGGCTGATGGACTCAGGGTGAGCGCTGGTATGATATTGCTCGGTTACGAATTTGAGGGCTGGCACCCCATCGCGCGGGGCAGGGAAGACTGACCAAAAATCTTCCAGGCGATCGCCAATCCAGATAACGAAGGGAAATTTTTCTGGATAAAAAGCGCTGATGTCCTCGGCTTCAAACCAGTGAATCACCTGCCGACAGACGCGGATGCCGGCGCGGTATTCCGCCGGCAGCAGGTCGGCAATCCAAGCGCCGGCCGCCAAAATGACTTTCTCCGCCACATAACTGCCGCGCTCAGTTTTCACTGTTACGCCAGTTGCGCCTGTTTCATAGCCAAGCACTTTTTCATTTCTATGAATAAGCGCGCCCGCCGCCCGCGCCAGATTGAGCTGCGTTTCGATGCAGCGTTCGGGGCGCAGGACACCTGCCTCAGGTTCATAATAGGCGCGGTCAATCGCGCGCGGCATCAACAGAGGGAAGCGCCGCTTGATTTCCGCGGCGTCCAGCAGCTCGTGGCGGATGCCATATTTTTTTGCGATGCTGGCGGAGAGGGCGACAAAATCCCCTTGCACATGGAATTGGGCCGCGCCGTCTCGCGGGCCTATAATAAGGCCGCCGCTTTTGTGAAAGAGTGTCTGCCCGCTTCGCTTTTCCAAGTCCCGCCATATCGCATTCGAGCGGCGGACAAAAGGCATGTAGCTCTCGCCTTCGCCGATGGCATTGCGGGTGACGCGGGTATCGCCATGACTGGAGCCTAAAATATGCGGCGGGTCAAAGCGGTCGATGCCAAGCGCCGCCGCGCCGCGCTGGCTCGCTTGATAGAGCGCCGCCGCGCCCATCGCGCCTAAACCAACTACGATGACATCATAGCGTGTCGCTGTCATTGATACGCTCCTTTCGACGCGCCGCGGTCGCCGCTTCATCCAGTTGCAGCGTCTCTGGGTCAATGATGACGCCATACTCGTCTGCGGCCGCGGCCAACGAAATATACCCTTGGCGGACATCGGCTAAGACGCGCGCTGGCGCGCGTGTATAAGGCGGCCCAAAACCGCCGCCGCCCGGCAGCTCGAGGATGACGCGCTGGCCTGGCTGCAAGATATAATGGCTCTTGGGGTGGGGCCGTCCGCCATCGGAAAGCCGCACTTTGCCAGTCGCGCCTGGCTGTCCGCCAAACAAACCCAGCGCTGGCTGCCCAGTGCGGTCGTACATGCAAGAATGGCTGGCGGGCGCGCCGGTGATGATTTCTAGTTCCATCACCTGGCCTAAGCCGCCGCGGAAGCGCCCGGCCCCGCCAGAATCTTGGCGCAGCTCGCGGCGGTGCATCAGCAAAGGCGCGGCCGTCTCAATCGCTTCGACGGGTACGCCCATAATGCCGCTGGGGAAGGCCGTCGCCGATAAACCATCGCGGTCGCTGGCCGCGCCCATGCCGCCAGCAGAGAAAAAGATATAAGCGAATTCTTCGCCATTTTTGTCTATGCCATCCATCATCGTATTCCACAAACCAGCAGAGCCATTGGCAATCACCCGCTTTGGCAAGACCTGAGCCAGCGCGGTCAAAAGCGGCTGGCTGACAAAATGCCCAATCAGATGGCGGGCGCTGACCGGCGCCGGGCGGCGGCAGTTGAGAATGGAGCCGGGCGGCGCGCTAACTGTGATGGAACGAAAAGCGCCTTCGTTATTCGGGATGCCCGGCGCCAAAGCCGCCATCAGCGTATAGGTCGTATAGGCATGGGTATAGTTCAAAACGACATTGATGCCGCGGTCGACCTGCGGTGATGAGCCGGCATAATCCACCCGCAGTTCGTCGCCGTCAACTGTGATGGCGCAGGCAATGGTCAGCGGGCTGTCGAAGCCGTCGATGCGGATGGTATTGCGGTATGTGCCAGCGGGCAGGGCGCGGATGGCGCGGCGCAGAGCCGCTTCGGTGCGCTCGAGGATGAGGACGGCCACTTCTTCAATGTCGGGCAAATTGTATTCTTCTAGCATTTCAATCAGCTTGCGCGCGCCGACTCGATTGCCGACTTCCTGCGCGTAAATATCGCCGATGACCTGGTCTGGCACGCGCACATTGGCGCGGATAATATCAAAAAGTTCTTGGTTTGGTTCGCCCGCTTTGAAGAGCTTCATCAGCGGGATGGCTAGACCTTCTTCATAGAGCGAGCGGGCATCGCCGCCCATCGTCGCGCCGCCGATATCGACCGCGTGGCAGGTGCTGGCGAAGTAAGCCACGCCGCGGCCGCGATAAAATACGGGCGAGACAATAGTTAAATCAAAGAGATGGCCCGAGGCTTCCCAGGGGTCGTTTGTAATCAAGGTATCGCCTGGCTCCAGGCTGTCAATCGGACAATTTTTTACGACATAATTGCGCAGGCAATTCGCCATCGTATTGATATGCCCGGGCGTGCCAGTTACCGACTGGGCGATCATATTGCCCTGGCGGTCGAAGACGCCAGCCGAAAGGTCGCCGGCTTCGCGCACGACGGTAGTGAAAGAAGAATGAATCAGCGCGGCCGCCTGTTCATCAACAACCGAAATGAGCCGACTCCAAATCACTTCCAGCGTTATCGGGTCAATCATGCTGCGCCCCGTTTTCTTGACTTAATAGCAGGCAGCCGCCCGCCGCCACCTGCGCCGACCAGCCAGGGCGGACGACGGTCGTCGCGGCCGCTTCTTCGATAATCAGCGGGCCCGCGGCCGACCAGCCGCTTGCGAGCTGTGCGCGGCGGTAGACGGGCGTTTGCGCTGGCGCTTTTTCAGGGGCAAAGCGCACTGGGCGCCAGGCCAGCGGCGCGTTACTGAAATTCTGCGCGGTCTTGGACGGGCGGCTGGCAATTTGCGGCGGTGGCCCGCTGATTAAGACGCGCCAATTCACCGCCTCGATTGGCACGCCCGCCGCTAGCTGGCCATAAAAGGCGCGGTATTCGCGCTCGAAGACGCGCTGCATCTCGGCGATATGCGCTGCCGTCAGCCGCTCCAGCGGAAAAGGCACGCGCACTTCATAGCCTTGGCCCAGATAGCGCATATCGATATTGAGCCGCACGCTGATGTCAGTGGCTGGCACACCCGCCGCTTCGACGATGCGCTGGCCCTCACGCCGCAAATCGGCCAAAATGCGATTCAGCTCGGCCAGATTGAGCCGATCCAAACGAGCGACATAGCTGCGGGTAAAATCGAAGGCGATGGGTGCGGTCAAGAAACCGAAGGCGGAACCGACGCCGGCCAGCGGCGGGATGATGATGCGGCTAATGCCCAGTCCAGCCGCCACGCCGCAGGCATGCACCGGGCCAGCGCCGCCCGTCGCCACCATGCAATAGCGGCGAATCTCTAAGCCGCGTTCGGCCGCATGCACACGGGCCGCTGCCGCCATATTCTCGTTCACCAGTTGATGCACGCCCCAAGCCAGGCGCTCGACAGAAAGCTCCAGCGCGGCGGCTAAATCGGTGAAAGATTGCCGCGCCGCGCCAATATCGAGTTTGATGTCGCCGCCAGCGAAGTAGTCGCTATTGAGATAACCCAGCAGCAAATCGGCGTCAGTGACCGTTGGTTCGCGGCCGCCTAGGCCATAAGCGGCGGGCCCGGGCGCGGAGCCGGCGCTCTCGGGCCCGACAGCGGGCAAGCCCAGGGCATTCAAGCGGGCGATGCTGCCGCCGCCCGCGCCAATCTCAATCATCTCAATCATCGGCACCATCAAGGGCAGGCCGCTGCCGCGCTTGAAGCGGTGGGCTTGCGCCACTTCCGCTTGATGGCTGATTGCCAAATCGCCGGCCCGGGTCAAGGCGGCTTTCGCCGTCGTGCCGCCCATATCGAAGGCTAATATATGCTCTTGCTCCAGCAGCCGGCCCCAATGCAAGCCAGCCAGTGCGCCGCCGGCCGGCCCGCTTTCGACTAAGCGGATGGGAAAATCGCGCGCGGCTGCGACTGTGGTCGTGCCGCCGCTGCTGAGCATGATGTTCAAAGGCGCGCTGATGCCGCTCGCGCTTAAGCCAGCGGCGACGCGGTCGAGATAAGATGCGGTAACCGGCTGCACATAGGCATTGGCGAGCGTAGTAGAGGCGCGGGGGTATTCGCGCATGCCCGGCGCCACTTGATGCGAAGCCGAGAGCGCCACTCCCGGCAGCTCAGCCCGCAGGATTTCCAGCGCTTGCAGTTCGTGGCTGGGGTTGGTATAGGCATGCAAGAAGCAGATGGCGACGGCTTCGACCATCTCAGCCCGCAGTTGGGCGCAGAGCGCGACTAGGCGCTCGCAATCGAGCGGCTGCCAGACGCGCCCGTCCGCCAGCATGCGCTCTGGCACATCAAAGCGCAGGCGGCGCTCGGCCAGGGGCGCTGGTTTCTTCAGCGCCAGGTCGTACATATCGTAGCGGCCTTCGTTGCCAATCTCGATCGCATCGCGGAAGCCGGCGGTGGCGAGCAGAGCCGCGCGGGCGCCCTTGCGCTCAATCAGGGTGTTGGTGATGAGAGTCGTGCCATGCACGACATAGCGGATGTCGGCCGGTGCCAGTGGCGCATTTGCCAGCAGCTGGCGGATGCCATTCAGCACGGCCAGCGATGGGTCGGGGTAGGTGGTCAGCAGCTTCTCGACGGCGATGCTGTCGTCGCGCAGGTCTAGGGCGACGATGTCGGTGAAGGTACCGCCGATATCAACTGCCAGCAGGACAGGTGGTGCGGTCATAGGCAGGCGAACCTCTCGGCGGTGCAATAGCAAAACAATCGCCCATCATCATAAGAGCTACGGCGCTGGCTGTCAAGCAGAGCTGCGATTGCCCTGGAAATTTGCGGACGCCGCTTGACATTAGTAAAATAGTTTTTGGTGATGACCGCATAATAATTGGCCGTTTATTCAACCGATTGGCTATGTCTTTGACGGCTGTTATACTTGCTCAAAGATATAATAGATTGAAGGCAGAATCAGCTATACAGAGGAGGTGCTTGCGCCAAATTAACTTTGGATGTCTGAGAAATTGCCCTGGAAATTTGCGGATGCCGCTTGACATTACTAAAATAGTTTTTGGCGATGATCGCATAGTAGTTGGCCGTCTATTCAATCGATTGACTATGTCTTTGACGGTCATTATACTTGCTTAAAGATATAATAGATTGAAGGCAGAATCAGCTATACAGAGGAGGTGCTTGTGCCAAATTAGCTTTGCTCGAAAGTTCTAAGTCAATTTATTTCTCGAGGAGAAAAAGATGTCTGAGAAAGAGAATCTGCAAGCGAAAAAAAATCAGTCGGCGCGATTTGCTGAAAATGCTGGGCGGCAGCGCCGCTAGCATCAGCCTGGCTAAGGTCGCTGGCCTCAGCGGCGCCGCTACCGCCTTGCTGCAAGGCATGCCCGCCGGCGCTCAAAGCAAGGTCGAAATCTGGACGGGCTTCGGTCAGGGCAGGATGGCGGACGCCATGCAGGGCGCCATCGACCAGTTCGCGCTTGAAAACTCGGAATACGCCCCCGAGCATATCATCGTGCCTTGGGGCGAGATCCATGACCGCGTGCTGGCCGCCACCGCCGCCGGCACGCCGCCGGATGCCTATCGTGGTTGGGCTTGGATCGTTGGCGACGCCGCCATCGGCGCCCTGACCAACTTGCAGCCCTACGTCGAGGCAGCCGATGTCGACTTGATGGACTTCTGGCCCGCGACGCTCAATCAAATGAAATACCAGGGCGATGTGCATGCTATGAGCATCTCGACTATCGTGCAGTTCGTGTTTTATAACAAGGACCGCATGAGAGAGGTCGGCTTGGATCCTGAGAGCCCGCCGCGGACGATCGCCGAGCTGGATGAGCAAGGCGCGATGCTCAATGATATCGCCGACGATGGCGAAATCCTGCGTCTTGGCTTTGCGCCGACCTTGCCGGGCAAGCAAATCTGGGAATGGGGTGCCGCCTTCGGCAGCCAGTACTGGGACGAGTCTGAGGGCAATATCGCCCTTGACGAAGAAGCCTGGATCGCCTTGCTGAACTGGTACAAAAGTTATGGCGACAAATTTGGCGTCGAAAACCTGGCAGCCTATGCTTCCACTTACGGCGGCAACGGCTTTGGGCGCAACTCGCCGCAAGGCATCTACTATACCGGTTTGATCAGCTTCTGGGTTATTGGAAGTTGGTTGTTCAACGACATGGGCGAATATGGCCCGGATGTCGATTTCGACGTGGCGCCGATCCCGACCTTGGCCAGCGCCGACGATGCCACGCCCGGCACCTCAATCGCCAATATGTACTTCGTGCCGGCCAATTGCGCCAATCCCGACGGCGGCTTCGCCTTTGCCAACTTTATGAGCGCCTCGCCCTTTGTGGCGATTAACAAGGCGCTGCCGGATAGCGTCATGCCTTCGCGCCTGTCGCTGGCGAGTTTGCCGGAAGTTGACGAAAAGGAAGGTGGCTGGACCGTCTTGGCGCGTGACGAGATTCTGCCCAATACGCTGGAGCGACCGAGCTTCCCCGGCAATGGCTTCTTGGGCGGCGCCTTGGATGAGGCGGTTGATAATGTCATGTTCCACGATGCCGACCCGGCCGAAGTACTGGCCGATGCGATCGCGCGCTCACGGCGCGAAGTGGAACGGCTTAGAGGCTAAATCAAATTCGCGTAGACCTATGCCACGCCAGTCGCTCTGGCTGGTGTGGCATGTTTTCAAGCAAATGAAATAAAATAAAATGGGCGGACAGAATTCCCTTTCGCTTCACTCGAAGTGATTGACAAGCAGTTCGGAGTCTTTGAATGGCCTTTGGACGCAAGACGGCTGACCAGAAAAAGGCGAATAGTTGGCGCACGGACAATCTTCCGGCTTGGGGCTTGTTCTTTGTAGCACCCTGGATTATTGGCTTCCTGGCTTTCACTGTTTATCCCTTTTTCGCCTCTCTCTACTATAGCTTCACCAACTTCAACATCATCAACCTGAGCCCGCGTTGGGTGGGCTTGGACAATTATATCGAGCTCTTCACAGCCGACCCGCTGTTTTGGATTTCGATCGGCAACTCGATAAAATACGCCGCTATGCTGCTGGTCGCCGCCACCATATTTGACATCTTCATCGCCTATTTGTTGAGTCTGAATGTCAAGTTCTTATCCATTTATCGCACGATATTCTTCTTTCCGGTGCTGGTGCCGGTGGTGGCGGCTAGCCTGACCTGGATTTGGATCTTGAATCCACGCTTTGGCTTGATGAATGGCTTGCTCGAGCTGATTGGAATTAAAGGCCCAAATTGGCTGTCATCACCGAACACGGCGATGATCTCGCTCATATTTATCGCCGTATGGGGCAGCGGACGCCAGGTCATCGTCTACCTCTCAGGCTTCAATGACATACCGCGCCAGCTATACGAAGCGGCTGATATTGACGGCGCATCCGGTCTGCAGAAATTCCGCCAGATTACATTGCCCTTGTTGTCGCCACAGATATTTTTTTAATGTCGTTACCCTAATCATCTTTTCCTTGCAATCATTCTCGGAGGTCTACATTATGACAGGTGGCGGGCCGGCAAATTCGACCTTGCTCTACGCTGTCAATCTATATAATCGCGCCTTCCGGGATTACGCCATGGGTTACGCTTCCGCCCTGGCTTGGATCATGTTCCTGCTTATCTTGGGTTTGACACTTATTATCTTTAAGTTTTTGAGCGGGAGAGTCATCTATGAACGTTAGACCGGGGCGCTGAGATGGCGACTATTTTAGGACCGGCTGGCGCTAAACGCCGCGCCATCACCCGCGAAGAACGCGGTTATCTGCTGATACAGCGGCTGAAATCTATCAGCGCGCATAGCGTTTTGATCGTCTTTGGCATCGTCTTTATGCTACCTTTCGTCTGGATGATCAGCAGCTCGCTCAAGCCGAATGTCGATATATTTGAATTGCCGGTGCGTCTGATACCCAAGACCTATCGCCTCGAGAATTACATTGACGCCACCAACGCCATCCCATTCTGGCAATACTTATGGAATTCCATCTATTACACCATATTCGCCACCATCGGCGCGGTGCTTTCCAACACCTTCATCGCTTACGGTTTCGCCCGCGTGCGCTGGCGGGGGCGCAACGTCCTCTTTATCATCGTCATTGCCACTATGATGCTGCCCTTCCAGGTGCGCATGATTCCACTGTATATTTTGTTCGCCAAGCTCGGCTGGCTGAATTCTTTCCTGCCCTTGATTGTGCCGAACTTCTTCGGCAATGCTTTTTACATCTTTTTGATGCGCCAGTTCATGATGACGCTGCCGCGGGAACTGGACGATGCGGCGCGGATTGATGGTGCCAGCGAATGGGGCATCTTCTGGCGCATCGCGGTGCCGCTGTCCAAGCCAGCCATCCTGACAGTCGCCATCTTCGAAATCATCCACACCTGGCACGATTTCATCGGGCCCCTCGTTTACCTGCGCCATCCCACCAAATACACCTTGTCCATCGGTTTGCGGCTATATTTCACCCAATACGGCGCTGAGTGGGGCTTGCTGATGGCGGCGGCCGCCATGTTCACGATTCCGATGGTGATCTTCTTTTTCTTCGCCCAACGCGCCTTCATCGAAGGCATCACCCTGACCGGGCTAAAAGGCTAGCTCCATGGCCCGTCTACTCTTTCAGCCAGAAACACGCCGTGCGCTCAAAGCGGGTGTCGACACGCTGGCGGCGGCCGTCCGCCCTACCTTAGGCCCGGTAGCAGGCGCGGTGGCGCTGGAGAACAGCGTCAAATCGCGGGCGCCCGAGCTGCTGGATGACGGCGGTGCTATCGCCCGGCGCATTATCCAACTGCCCGACCGCCAGGCTGATGTCGGCGCGATGCTGCTGCGCGAGACACTCTGGCAGCAAAAGGAGCGGTATGGCGACGGGGCGGCGACAACCGCCGTCTTGTATCAGACAGTGATGGCGGAAGGGCAGCGCTTCATCAGCGCCGGCGGCAATGCCATGCTGCTGCGGCAGCGATTGGAGCAAGGGCTAAAATTGATGCTAGCCGACTTGCGGCAGCAAATACAGAAAATCACCGAAAAAGCCGATATTGAGCGCCTGGCTCTCTCGATTTGTGGCGACCAAGCTATCGCCGCCGACCTCGCCGATGTATTTGATGTTTTAGGGCCGCATAACCCGATTGAAGTGCGCGATGGCGGGCGGGCGCTCCAGCACGAATTTTTTCTAGGCTCTTATTGGGAGAGCAAAGTCCCCTCCAACATTGTCTTTGAGGGCGTGGGCGGCGGGCGCATTGAATTGCGCAATACCGCCTGGCTCATCAGCGATTTTGAGCTGGACGATTTGCCAGCGCTGGTCAAGCTGGTGACGGCGGTCTATGAGGCGGATTATGACTCCTTGGCGATTGTGGCGAAGGCCTTTGCCGCGCCCATCATCGCAGCCCAAGGCGCAAACAGTCGTCTGGCAGATTTTACGCTGGTCTATATCGAACCGACGGGCTTGCTCGATGAGCAGACCGCCGGACTAGAAGACCTGGCTCTGCTTAGCGGCGGGCAGTCCTGCGCGCGGCGGCCGGGCAGCGGCTTGAGACCGTCGACCGCACTGCGCTAGGCGAATCGGAGCTGGCTTGGCTCGATCGTAATCGCTTTGGCATCATCGCTGGCGCGGGGCATGATGCGGCCATTCAAGCGGAGCTTAGGCGGCTCGAGCAACGTTTTTCAAAGAGCGTAGACGAGCGCGAAGAAGATGTCTTGCGGCAACGCCTCGGCCGGCTGCGCGGCGGAGCCGCCGTGATTTATTGCGCCGGCAGCAGCGCGAGCGAGCTGGCTTATCAGCGGGCTGTCATAACGCGGACGATTACCACAGCGCGCGCGGCGCTTTTGCAGGGCGTGCTGCCCGGTGGTGGCGTCGCGTTGCTGCGCTGCAGCGCGGCTTTGCAGGCGCGGCAAGCCGCCAGCGCTGATTTGCACGAGCGAGCCGCCTATCAGATTTTGCTGAAAGCGGCGGCGGCGCCTTGCCGCGCCTTGCTCGCTAACGCCGGGCAGGAAGCGCCCGGCCTGATAGTGGCGGAAATCTTGCGCGGGCAAAACGGCAGCGGCTATGACCTGCGGACTGGGCGCATTGTAGATATGAACGAGGCGGGCTTGCTGGACTCGGCGGCGGCCTTGATGGCCGCCCTGCGCAATGGCATCGGCGGCGCGGCTTTGGCGCTGACAATAGATACGGTCGTGCATCGCGTCAGACCGCCGCTGGCGATTGAGCCAGGCGGCCTGCCCGCAAACACCGATTTGGGACAGATTCAATTGAAATAAGACAAGAACCCGTAGACTTTTGGAAAGGAAGAAATATGAGTTGGCAACCGAATGCGGAGCAGCTTCAGCAGTGGCAAGAGCGGGGCTATTTTACGGTGGAGAATGTGGTCTCGCGGCAGACAGCGGCTGAGATGCTTGGCGTTATCAAGAATGCGATCATGACGCCCGAGACAGGCGAGTTACAGACTGATGCTGACCCGATGGACCCGATGAACGATGATACGCCGGCAGCGCGGGCGGTGCGTTTCCGCAAGTTGAGCAAGTTCAACCAGCGCTCGCCCTTGATTTGGCACAATGTGCATTGCGGCAAACCCGTGCTACAGATCGCGCGCTATTTTTTGGGCGACGACATCTTGCTGAAATACGATAGCTGTTTTCTCAAGCCAGCCCGTTCTGGCAGCGCCACGCCCTGGCATCAAGACAATGGGCTTTGGCGCGATGGCGACATTGAACCGTTCAATTTCTGGATGGCACTGGATCCGGCGACAATCGAAAACGGCTGTTTGCAGATGATACCAGGCAGTTACAAAACCGAGATTGTGCCGCATGTTTTGTATGAAGATAGCATCCATGGCGAGCTGCCGCGCGAGCGCGTCGAAGAGATGATTGATACCTACGGCGTCGAGCATATCGAGCTGGAGCCGGGCAGCGTTGTCTGTTGGCACAGCAGCGCCTGGCATTACAGCCCGCCCAACACCAGCGAAAAAGGCCGCATCGCCATCGCCGGCGTGATGAGCAGCCCCGATATCGTCGAAAATGGCCGCAGCCGCAATATTGGCTACAAGTGGCTGATGAAAAAGGGCGAGGTTATGCTGGACTTCCCGGCCAAAGAATATGCCGTGCAAAAAACGACTGAATTTCGGCCGCCGCCATATCGCAGAGTGGGTTAGGCTGCGCCGCGACTTAGCCACAAGGCGCAAAGAACAGGAGCGAACCACTGGTTCGCTCTTTGTTTTGCAAAGCTGCCAGGTCTATACCTGTCAAATAGCGACTCTGCTGTTACAATGTCTTGCGTTGCTGCAATGAATGGGCAAAAAACCGAACGAGAGGAAAATATGCAGAACTTGGCGGATATTGGACTGGTCGGCTTGGCGGTGATGGGGCAGAACCTCGCCTTGAACATCAATGACCATGGCTTTCGCGTGGCGGTCTTCAATCGCACAACTTCAAAAATAAGTCGCTTCCTCAATAACGAAGCGCAAGGCACAGACATCATTGGCGCCTATTCGCCAGCCGAGTTCGTCCAGCGCATCAAACGGCCGCGCAAAGTGATTCTGATGATCCAGGCGGGGGCGGCGGTGGACAAACTCATCGCACAACTGGCGCCGCTGCTGGACGAAGGCGACATCATCATCGATGGCGGCAATTCCAATTTCGTCGATACCATCCGCCGCACCAAAGAGGTGGAGGCGATGGGACTGCTCTATATCGGCGCGGGCATCAGCGGTGGCGAAGAAGGCGCGCGCCATGGCCCGTCGATTATGCCCGGCGGTTCAGTCGCGGCTTGGCCAGCGGTCAAGCCTATCTTGCAGGCGGTGGCGGCAAAAGTGGCTGATGGCAGCCCCTGCTGCGATTGGGTGGGCGAAGATGGCGCGGGGCATTTTGTCAAGATGGTGCATAACGGCATCGAATACGGCGATATGCAGCTCATCTGCGAGGCCTATCAGCTGTTGGCCGATGTGCTGGGCTTGCACGAGAGCGAGATTAGCCAAGTCTTCCAGCGTTGGAATCGCGGCATTTTGGGATCCTTCCTCATCGAGATTACCGGCAATATCCTCGCTTATGTCGATGAAGAGGGGCGGCCGCTGCTGCGCAAAATCCTCGACATCGCTTCACAGAAAGGCACGGGCAAATGGACAGCGATTGCCGCGCTGGATGAAGGCACGCCCTTGACTTTGATTGGCGAGGCGGTCTTCGCTCGCTATTTATCCGCGATTAAAGAGCAGCGGCTGGCGGCGGCGCAAGTTCTGCCTGGGCCGCAAGCGGCTTTCAACGGCGGCAAAGCGGCTTTCATCCGCGATTTGGAGCAGGCGGTCTATGCGGCGAAGATTATCAGCTACACGCAGGGTTATATGCTGATGCAAGACGCCGCCCGCACCTACAACTGGAATCTGAATTATGGCGGGGTGGCGCTGATGTGGCGCGAGGGCTGCATCATCCGCTCGGCCTTTTTGGGCAAGATCCAAGAGGCTTACGCGAAGGATCCAGGGCTGATAAATCTGCTGCTGGATGACTATTTCAGCGCGGCGGTCATCAGGGCGCAGGCTGGTTGGCGCGATGTGGTGGCAAAGGGTATCCAGCATGGCATCCCGCTGCCGATTCTGAGCGGGGCGCTGGCATTTTATGATGGCTATCGCTCGGCGCGCTTGCCGGCGAATCTGCTGCAAGCGCAGCGGGATTATTTTGGCGCGCACACTTATGAGCGCGTCGATCGGCCGCGCGGCGAGTATTTTCATACTAACTGGACTGGCAGCGGCGGGGCTGTTACCGCTGGCCATTATGATGCCTGAGCGGCCTGCGGGGCATCAGTCGGAGGCGCTGGATGGCGCCTGCGCGGGTATGGCGGCACCCTGCACGAGCATAACATAGCCCGTCTGCTCGCTAATGCGGATGCGCTCGGTGCCATCATAGCTATCCCATTCAGAGAAAGGCAGGCACATTGAGCGCAGCTCAAGCAAAAAGCCGCGCAGACGTTGATAGTTTTCAATTAAGATTTCGGATTGAAGCAAGGCAGCGGCATACGGTGGCGGGTCAACGGGCGTCGGGTCGCCAGCGATGCCTAAAATAGGTTTGGATATAATATGCTCCACCACCTGGCCCTCCCAAAAATCGTCGCGATTATCTTCGATGATGTCGCGCAAGACATTCCGTTTTCCGCGTAACCAGCGCTCAATGTTGAGATAACGGTCAAAGTCTTCGGAATTGACATATTTGTGGAAGAAATAGGCGCGGCGCTCGCCCAGCCTGACATTGATAAACTCTTTAGACAGTCGCTCGACCTCTTGCAAATCGCAACAGAGCCAATCGAGAGCCGAGTCAAATTCATTAACTTCCAGCCAGCAGCGCGCAGCCATAATCGTGATTTGCATGGCGAGAATAAGATAGCGCAAAGCCCGCTCGGCGTCTTCCGCTTTCATTTCGCCAAGCAGAAATTGCTGACAATCGTAGAGAAAATGCCCGCGCGCCTTTTGCAAGTCCTGATTTATGAAGCCGACTTGCTGTCTCTTCACACTGACATCTTGAAATTTTGGCAAGCGGCGTGCGGTTATGATAGCCGCTTCCAATTCGACAAAGCGGTCTTGGGCGAATTCTTGCTCAATGCGCTCATATATTTTTTCGATTGCCTGGCTCTGTCTTTCAACTTGTTCAATTATCACCAGCAAATGATAACCAGCGAGCGCGATGTCCACTACCGGAAATATCAGCGCGCCTAGGATATTGCTGAGCGTCGTTGCTGTAAGCCCGACAGCGCTGAGAACATCATCCAAGACGCCTTGGCGCAAGGCAAGATCGTCGACAATCTGCCCGCATTCGCGGAGCCAGGCAATCACCTGCTCGCTATCAGAATAACGGATGACGCCGCCAACCCGTTCCAGCGTGCCATTCCTGAAACCCGCTTTAATGAAATCGGGCAGCTCAATATACACTTGTAACCCAGACATAGCGGACTGGGAGAGTTCGGCGCTGCCGGCTGCGTCACAGATTAAGGCGTCGTTCGTTTGGGTTAGGGTTTTTGTCGCTTTAGGCGAAGCAATGCCAGCCGCGCCTATCAGACGCGTCAAAGATAGGCTGCCGCCAGAGACTAGCGCTAAACGCAGCAGGGAGCGCCGGCTTAACTTGGTCTCAGGGCGCTCGGCGGCGCTTAAGCTAAATTGCGGGGAGGAGGGGGTAGCAGACGCGGGCTGATGGGCTTCGTTAGCCTGCGCTTGCTGGTTCTGGTTTAGGCGGTCAACAATCTGTTTAAGCTGTCGGTTCATTGTGCAAATCCTAGATTAATGTAAAATGCGCGCTGGCAGATAGTCGGGCAGCAAGAGCGCAACCCGTATAAGTCACTGCTATTCTAACATAAGCGGACAAATAAAATAATGCGCGAGTCACTATAGTTTTTTCTCAGTAAGTCCAAGTTAATTATGCACCGTTTTCAACCCCACCCCCGGCCCTCCCCAAAGCTTTGCTGAGGGGAGAAAAACCCCGAAAACTATGGGAGTGCTTGCAGAAGAGTCCTTCCCGTAGGGCAGTGTTTATGCGACCGGCGGCCAGTGTCTAGCGACCAGTTTTTGTCACTTAGACTCCCCTCCCCGAAGCTTCGGGGAGGGGCCGGGGGTGGGGTTGAAACGAAGGCAAAAAGTTGCAAAATTAGTTTGTTCTACCCCTGTGCCGCTGTGGCTAAATTTCTGTTTCCCCCAGTCACAATATAAACTTGGGCTTACCTAACATTACAATTTGGCTAGGAAATGCTGAATCGGAAAGAAAATTCAGCCGAGGCGAATTCATGCTAATGGCCAAACACGGCAATCAGCGCGGCAGCTCTGGCACAAACTGAAAACCTGGCTCGCGCTTTTGCCGCCGCAGGATGGGGATAATCTGCCGCCAGGTACCAAGCACACCTCGCGGCGCTTCTGGCAGATCCGCCCGCACCAGCGCATGCAACTCCGCCAAATGATAACAAGGCACCGCCGCATACATGTGATGCTCGATGTGATAATTCATGTGCCAATAAAGAAACTGCAAGACAGGATTCAATAAAATCGTGCGCGTATTCAGCCGATAATCGCTGACCTCGTCCGACAGGCCGATATGCTGCGCCTCGTTGAGCAAAAACTGGAAACCGCCGCCATAAAAGGGCGCTAGCGTCAGCAAAAGCGGCAGCTGCCACCAGCCCAGCAACAGCGAGACGATGACGAGGAGGCCATGGCCCAAGAAGAGCAGCCGCGCCCAACGAAAGAGAGCGCGCCGCTGCGCCAGCGCCTCGGGCGGAAAGAGCGCCCGTTCCCAGTCATTGTCGATTATGCCAAAACTCAAGCGCAGCACATTTTTTAAGCGCAGAAGAAAACCGCGCGGGTTGATGATGGCGAAGCTGAGATAAGAGCGCACTGTCAGCTTGCTGGGCAAGACCACTTCCAAATCATCCGGCGGGTGCAGGGTGTATCGATGATGCGCTTGGTGACTCGCCCAAAATGATACATGGTTGTACCAGCCGAGAAAGCTGTAGAGATTGCGGAAGGCGATATTGAGCGCTGGCGTCTTGAAGACGGTCTTATGGCAGAGCTCGTGAAAGCCATTGACCAGAAAAGCGTAGAGCGCGCCGTGCAGATAGACCAGAGCCAGCGCGATGGCCAGCGGCGCCCGCTCCAGCGCCAGCCAGGCCAAGCCGCCACTGAGCAGCAGCAGCGCCAAATAGCCGACGCTCTGCCAGAGGCCGCGCCAATCGCTGCGTTGATTGAGCCGCGCCAAATCCGCCGCCGCCACTGGCGAGCGATACCACTTGATGCGCCGCTTGCCTTGCTTATCAGCCATAGACCTACCCTAGTCTCTAATCAAAATGCAGCATAGCTTTGATGACGCCGTTGGCAGGCTCGAGCCAGGTGGGGAATTCGGCGATGACGCTGGCTGGCGTCGCTTGATGCGTGATCCACGGCGCAAGGTCGAGCGCGCCTGCCTGCAAGCTGGCGATGACTTGGCGAAAATCGGCGGGGGTGGCGTTGCGGCTGGCGAGCAGCGTCATTTCCCGCGCATGAAACAGCGGGTCGCTGAAGCTGATGTCGCCTTTGATATGCCCGACGAAGACCAGCGCGCCGCCGTGCGCCACATAGTCAAAAGCCGCCGCCATCGAACCGGCGTTGCCGGTGCAGTCAAAGACCAGTGTCGGCAACTCGCCGCCGAGCGCTTGTTTGATTTGCGCCAGGGCGTCGCCGCGCCCGTCAATCAGCGTCTTGATGCCCAGGGCTGCGGCGCAAAAATCGAGCCGCTTCCTATTCACTTCCATCATCATCACATCAGCGCCGGCCAATTTGACAAATTGCGCCGTTGCCAAGCCGATAGGGCCCGCGCCGATGACCAGAGCCTTTTCGCCGGCACGGACGCCCGCGCGCTGTGCCGCGTGAGCGCCAATGCAGAGCATTTCCACCAGCGCTAGCTGCTCGACGGCGATGCCATAGGCTTTGAGCAATTTATCGACCGGCACGGTGAATTGCTCGCGCATGCCGCCGTCGATATGCACGCCAAGCACCTGCATCGCGGTGCAGCAGTTGCTCTGGCCGCGGCGACAGGCGATGCAATGCCCGCAATTCAAATAGGGGATGACGCAGCAAGTATCGCCAACTGCATACTCCAACGCCTGTTCGGTGGGACCAATTTCCAGCACTTCCACCGCCAGCTCATGCCCCATAATGCGCGGGTAGCTGAAGAAGTTTTGGTTGCCGGCAAAAGCGTGCAAATCGGTGCCACAGATGCCGACGCGCCGCACCCGCAGCAGCGCTTCGCCCGGCGCAGCCCGGCTAGGCGCAGCGACTTCACGCAGACTGAGCTGGCCGGGTTGCTCTAATACGATTGCTTTCACAGCGCGCTCCTGTTCTAGGGCAGTTGATAAAACTCGATGGCGTTTCCGCCCATGACTTTCGCCTGTTCCGCTGGGGAGAGCCGGGCGATATAATTTTCTGCGATGCTGACGACCTCGCTATAGCTGCCAGCTAGGGTGCAGACGGGCCAATCGCTGCCGAACATCAGCCGTTCGACGCTGAAACAATCAAAGACGACATCGAGGTAAGGTTCGTAATCGGCTTGCGTCCAAGCGCCCCAAGCCGCCTCTGTTACCATGCCCGATACCTTGCACCAGACATTATCACAAGCTGCCAGCGCGCGGATGTCGCTAGCCCAAGGCTCCAGAATGCCGTCTTTGATGAAGGGCTTGGCGATGTGGTCTAGCACAAAAGGCTGTTCGGGAAATTGCTTGACCAGCTCGAGCGCGACTGGCAGATGCCGCGGGAAGAGCAGCAGGTCGTAGCGCAGGTCGTAGGCTTTGAGCAGGCGCAAGCCGCGTCGAAAATTGCCGCCCAGCACAAAGCGGTCGTCGGCTTCATCATGCACGATATGGCGGACGCCAACCAGGCGCGGCTGAGCGGCGAAGCGCTCCAGCTGCGCCTCGACATCAGCTGCGCGCAAATCTACCCAGCCGACGACGCCGCGAATAGTCGCATGCTCGTCGGCGAGAGCGAGCAAAAACTCCGTTTCGCGCAGATTTTGCCGCGCCTGCACCGCCACTGTGCCATCGATGCCGGTCGCCGCCAGCAAGGGCTGCATATCCGCCGGCATAAAATCAATCTTGAGCGGCGCGTGCGCCGCGCCCATCCAAGGGTATTCTGTCCTGTTGTAGCGCCAAAAATGCTGATGCGAATCGATGCGGTCGGTCATCAGCCGCTCCTGATGTTAAATAGCTCCCATCTCGATTTTAGCGCAAGCGCGCCAAAAAGAAAAAGGGCGGCGCTAATGCGCCACCCTGTCGATATTCCCGCAAGTTATAGCGCTTAGTTGCGCCGCAAGTCACTGGCCGTCGGCAGATGGGCGAAGGCTTGCGTCAGCGGCGCATGGTGGTCGAGGTGCGCGCCGATGAGGTCGAAGGGCGCTGCCTGGCGCTCTTCATCAAAGACGATGAGCCAGCGGCCGCCGCTGCCTTTGACCCAGCGCCCGCCATAATTGTGGCGAATCGATTCGCCGAGGAAAGCGCCAAATTTCTCTTGCAAGACGGATTTATCGCCCGCGTCCAATTCGGCGCGGTGCCGCTCGATATAGCTATCCAGCCAAGAGACTGAATCAGCCGAGTAATCCAAACGGACATCTTCCTTCTCGCGCATGACATCGATAACTAACTGCGCGTCTTCCCGCAGTTCGCTTGATTCTGCAATAGCATTCATCAGATTCTCCTTTGTTTATGCGACCGGCGCTTTTTGCAAGACGCGCCCAGAGCGGCCAGGCTTACCAAATTGGTCCCAAAGGCGCGCCGAGCAATAAAAAACCAATCACGAGGATTGGTCTGCTAGAGCGGGTAACGGGATTCGAACCCGTGACCTTTTCCTTGGCAAGGAAATGTTCTACCGCTGAACTATACCCGCAGCGTCAAAGGCAGTATAGCGCCTTTTGCTGGGCTTGGCAAGTCTGGATTTCCGCATTTGGCAATCGGGAGCGGTGATTGTCAAAGGTACAAAGGACTTTATTGACTTCTATATAGGAAGAAATTAGCCACAGAAGTAAGTCCAAGTTAATTATGCAAAAAATGAGATGCTATTTTCAACCCCACGATGGCGATCCCTCCCCAAAGCTTCTGGGCCCGTAGACACTGACCTACGGGAGGGACTTTCCTCAAACTCCTTATAATTTTCGCGGTTTTTCTCCCCTCCCCAAAGCTTTGGGGAGGGGCCGGGGGTGGGGTTGAAACGAACGCAAAAAGTTGCAAAATTTACTTTGTCCTACCAAGACACAGAGGCACAGAGCATGTATCGGATTTATGCCAAGCTATCATAGCCATACTATTCACCACTTCTGGCAATCATAAAATACAAAAAGCCACCCACATTGGGTGGCTTTTGCATTACAAGCGCGGCTGACTAAATGCTGAAGTACAGCTCAAACTCATAAGGGTGCGGGCGCATGGCGACCGCATCGTGGTCTTCGACCTGCTTGTAGGCGATGTAATTCTCAATATAGGCTTCGCTGAAGACGCCGCCTTCGAGCAGGAATTCGTGGTCGGCTTCGAGTTCGAGCAGGGCATCGTGCAGGTTGCCGGGCATCACGGGCGTCTCGTGTTCGCCTTCGTAGAGGTCGGCGGCGGATGCTTCGCCGGGGTCAATCTGATTCTTGATGCCATCGATGCCAGCCATCAGCAGCGCGGGCAAAGCCAGATAGGGATTAGCGGCTGGGTCGGGCCAGCGGGCTTCGACGCGCTTGGCTTTGGGACTATTGCTATACATCGGGATGCGGATGCCGGCCGAGCGGTTGCGCGCCGAATAAGTCAAGTTCACCGGCGCTTCATAACCCGGCACCAAACGCCGATAGCTATTGGTGATAGGGTTGGTGAAAGCGGCGACCGCTTTGGCGTGCTTCAACAAACCGCCGATGTACCAGAGCGCCATCTGGCTCAAGCCAGCGTACATATCGCCGCCAAAGAGCGGCTGGCCATCTTTCCAGAGCGACTGATGCACGTGCATGCCAGAGCCGTTCTCTTCAAAGAGCGGCTTGGGCATAAAAGTAGCGTGCAAGCCATGCGCGGCGGCGACATTCTTGACGACATACTTGTATGTAACCATCATGTCTGCCATCACGAGCAGGGGCGCATATTTCAAATCGATTTCCGCTTGACCGGCGCCGCCGACTTCGTGGTGATGCACCTCGACCTCCATGCCGGTCTCGAGCAGGGTCTGCACCATTTCGGCGCGCACATCCTGGGTCTTATCCAGCGGTGGCAGCGGGAAGTAGCCCATCTTGATGCGGTTCATGTGCCCTTGCGCTGGGTCTTCGTTGCCGCTGTTCCAATCGCCCTCGAAAGAATCGACGCGGTAAAAGCTGCTGTTTTCCGATGTGCTGTACTGCACATTGTCAAACATAAAGAACTCGGCTTCTGGTCCAAAATAGGCGATATCGGCCAGGTCCGAGTTGTCCAGATAGGCCTCGGCGCGTTTGGCGACGCCGCGGGCATCCAGCGCATACGGTTCGCGGCTGATGGGGTCGTGGGCGTCGCAATACATGGCCAAGGTCTTGTAGTTGAAAAAGGGATCGATGTAGGCGGTGCTAAAGTCGGCCAAGAGAATCATGTCCGATTCGTTGATGGCCTGGAAACCTTGGATACTCGAGCCGTCGAAGCCAAAGCCATCTTCAAAAGACCCTTCATCGGCCGCTTGCAGCGGCATGCTAAAGTGCTGTGGAACGCCGCGAATATCCACAAAACGCATATCGAGTTCGACAACGCCGTTTTCCCGCGCCCAGGCCAACAAGGCTGCGGGCGATTCCTTCGCGGAATCGGGGGGGACAAATTTTGCCATTTCCATTCATCCTTCTGCTAGAAACTTCGCAAATCAATTACGCTGCTATTATATTGTGCCATTCTCACAATAACCACAGCGAAACTTATGGAATTTGCGCGACTTTTTCTATGAAAAATAACCAACGCTTAGACCGCGGGCGCTGGCCAGAATCAGCCTTAGCCGTCCGCCGTCATTCGCTGCTAGCGTTTCCGGCATTTGACAGCGCGCAAGACTAAGCAGGCTAAGCCCAGCCCCGGCCTCTCCCGTAGGGCAGTGTCTACGCGCCCCGAAGCTTTGGGGAGGAATTTAGGGTGGGGTTGTTCTTATTGCAATTTGATGCGATTGCCCTGGCTTACTCCGGTAGCAATTTTCTTTTTTCCCAGTCGCAATATAAACTTGGCTTACTTAAATATGAAGGATTTGCCATGAGATACATATTCTGCCTGGCTCTGCTCGCTTGCCTGCTGTATCCGCTGCAAGCGCAAGCGCCGCCAGTGCCTGTGCTTGTGCCGCAAGTGCTGCAAGTTCACCCGCACGACGCCAGCGCTTTCACCCAAGGCCTGCTCTGGCACGAAGGCTATCTTTACGAATCGACCGGGCTATTAGGCAAATCCAGCCTGCGCCGCGTCGACCTCGCCAGCGGCGCCCCGCTCGAGCTGGTGAACTTAGAAGACAGCTATTTTGGCGAAGGCCTGGAGCGCGTCGGCGACCGCCTCATCCAGCTCACCTGGCAGGCGGGGCAGGCTTTTGTCTATGACTTCGCCACTTTTGAAGCGCTCGAGACCATCAGCTATGCCGGCGAAGGCTGGGGCTTATGTTATGATGGGCGCTATCTATTTATGAGCGATGGCTCGTCTTATCTATCCATCCGCGAGCCAGAGACTTTCGCGCTCATCTTTCGCGGCGCGGTCACGCTGGACGGGCAGCTTATCGCGCCGAACCTGCTCAACGAACTGGAATGCGTCGGCGAGCATATTTATGCCAATGCCTGGCAAACCGATTATATCTTTCGCATCGACAAGTTCACCGGCAATATCGACGCGCTCATCGAGGCTTCCGCGCTATTGAGCGCGGCGGAACGCAACCAACTCAGCGCTGGCAGCGTACTCAACGGTATCGCCTATAATAGTGAAACTGAGACTTTTTATATCACCGGCAAGAATTGGCCCAAACTCTTCGAGGTCGTTTTTGTCGAAGAATAAACGCTGAAAAGTCTCTATACCGCGGCGCCGGCGCATAGAACGCGCGGCACGAACCTAGCATTATGTTTAGGCGCAGCCCAAGCAAAAGCGCTATATACTTGCTCAGCTATTTCTAAGAGAATGCGCGCCAGCAAGAATACAGCTAGCATAATATCCCAGGAGGACGGCAATATGCCCGCTATCGCAAGCAAGAACGCTATCATCGCGCAGGATGTCTATAAGGCTTATGGCGAAATCAAAGCGCTGGACGGGGTTTCTCTCGCCGCGGAGACGGGCAAGGTGCTGGCTTTGCTGGGACCAAATGGCGCCGGCAAGACCACCCTCGTGCGCATCTTGACCACGCTGCTCAAACCCGATAAAGGCATCGTCAAAGTCGGCGATATCGATGTGCGGCGGCAGCCGCAGCGGGTGCGGGAAATCATCGGCCTCGCCGGGCAGTACGCCGCGGTGGACGAAATCCTCACCGGGCGCGAGAACCTGGTGATGGTCGGGCGACTCTATCATATACCGCGGCGCCAGGCAAAGCAGCGCGCGGCCGAACTGCTGGAGCAATTTTCGCTGACCGACGCCGCCGACCGCCTAGTCAAGACCTATTCAGGCGGCATGCGCCGCCGCCTCGACCTGGCGGCCAGCATTGTGGCGCGGCCGCGCATCCTCTTCTTGGATGAACCGACAACCGGCCTCGATGCCCGCGCCCGCATCGCCATGTGGGAGACCATCCGCCAGCTCGTCTCAGATGGCGCGACCCTGCTGCTCACCACGCAATATCTGGAAGAAGCCGATGAACTGGCGGACAAGATTGTCGTCATCGACCAAGGGCGGCTCATTGCCGCAGGCACGGCGGACGAATTAAAAGCGAATCTCGCCGCCGACTTCATCGATATCACTATCGCCAATCCGTTAGAAACCGCCAAAGCCTCAGCCTTGCTCCAGCCGCTGGCCAGCGAGACGCCGCAGACCGACGAACACCGCGGGCAGGTCATTCTCGCTGTCGAAAGTGGCGCGCAGAGCATCGCCGAGGTCGTGCGCCTACTGGATAGCGAGGCGATTCAGATCGCCGCCTTGAACTTGCGCCGGCCGACGCTCAACGATGTTTTCTTGAGCATCACCGGCGAGGCGATTCTTGAAGAAGAAGCCAAACCCAAGCGCCGCCGTTTCGGCCGCCGCGGCAGCGCCTAAAGCGCCGACCAAGATTGTATCTGAAAAGGATCAGCCATGACTCAAAAAACAGCGGGCGTCTTCGCGCCTTCAGCCGGCAGCGCCAGCTTTCTCCAGCGCTTTAGCTGGAATTTCGCCGACAGCTTCGTCTTGATGCGCCGCAATTTGATGTTCTTTGTGCGGCAGCCTGAGTTGATGTTCTTCGCCACAGTGCAGCCGGTGATGTTTCTGGTGCTATTCACTTATGTTTTTGGCGGGGCGATTCGCTTCGCCACCGGCGGCGATTACATCAATTTTTTGATGCCGGGCATCATCATCCAGACCATCATTTTCGCCGCCACCAATACGACCATCGCCCTGTCGGTGGATTTATCGCGCGGCATGATTGATCGCTTTCGCTCGCTGCCGATGTCGCGGGCGGCGGTGCTGGCCGGGCGCACCATCGCCGATACCGTGCGCGGCTGCCTGACCATTTTGATTATGCTAGTCGCTGGCTATGTCATCGGCTTCCGCTTTGAAGACTGGGGCAGCGGCATTGCTGGCTTGCTGCTGGCGGTCGCTTTTGGGCATGCTTTCACCTGGATTTCGGCGACCATCGGGCTATTTGTCAAAGATCCAGAAGCGGCGCAGGTGGCCGGTTTTGTCTGGGTCTTTCCTTTGACCTTCGCCAGCTCCATCTTCGTGCCGACGCAGACCATGCCCGATTGGCTGCGCGCCTTCGCCGATAATCAGCCTGTCAGCGTCATCGCCAATACCGTGCGCGATTTGATGACCGGCACGGTCAATCCGGCCGATATAACAACTTCGCTGCTCTGGATTCTCGGCATCATCGCCGTCTTTTTGCCGCTGGCGGTGCGGCAGTATGCCAAGGTCGCTTCGCGTTAAGGGGCATTTTTCACAATCGCAGCAGACGGCGATTCAAGCTACACTTGCCGGGTCTATATCTCTTCGATAAATAGAAAGGCAAAAGCGCATGGCACTGGTTTATATCGCCAATTCGGGCGACGCGCCTTATGGCATCACCGTCGCCGACCTGGACTACGCCAGCGGCAGGCTGACAGTCGCGCAGCAAGTAAGCGAAATCAGCGAATGCCATTATCTGAACTTGCACCCCAATGGCAAGCTGCTCTACGCCACCACGATGGACGGCGAGATAGAAGTGGTCGCCTTCGCTATCGAAGCCGATGGCAAGCTGCGCAAACTCAACAGCCAGCCCGCCGCCGGCACCTCGCCCTGCTATGTCTTCGTTGAAAACAGCGCGCGCAATGTGCTGATGGTCAATTACACCGTTGGCGGCGCGCGCGGCAACATCCGCGTCTATCCGATTGACAGCGCCGGTTTGCTGGGCCCGCACAGCGAGATGATTGAGCATGACGGCAGCAGCGTCAATACAGAACGGCAAGGCGAATCCCACCCGCACATGATTGTTACCACGCCTGATAATCGCTTTGCCATCGTGCCAGATTTAGGCACGGACAAGGTCTATCTCTACGCGCTGGCGGCGGAGCGCGGCAAATTGAGCTTGGCGCAGACGCTGGAACTGCCAGCCGGGGCCGGCCCGCGCCATGTCGCTTTTCACCCCAGCCTGCCACTCATGTATGTCATCAACGAGTTGGATTCGACGCTGGCGACCTTCGCCTACGACGAAGAGGATAACTGGACGCGGCTGTCCATCGTGTCGACGCTGCCCGCCGGTCATGTGCAGCCGGCCGAGCGGCCTAATTCCTGCGCCGATGTGCATGTGCATCCCAGCGGACGCTTTCTTTATGGCTCCAATCGCGGGCATGACTCCATCGTGATTTACGCGCTGGACGCGGCCGGTTTGCCCAGCTATCTCGGCAACGAATCGACCCGCGGCCAGTGGCCCCGCGCCTTTATGCTCGACCCGCGCGGCGAATACTTGATTGTCGGCAACCGCCATACCGACGATGCCACTGTCTTCGCTATTGATGCCGAAACGGGCGCGCTGAGCCACCGCTCGACGCTGGCGCTCTCGGCGCCAATCGCTTTCAAAATGCTCTAGTCAGTCGCGTAGCGGCCCGAGCTATAAATGTAGACTGTGTTGATGATTGTGCCGTCTGCGTCCGGCTCGCTTTGCGCCGTCCAATCATAGAGCCAGCGCGCGTCGCTGATGGTCAGATTGACGCAGCCATGGCTGCGGCGATAGCCAAAATCGTCGTGCCAATAGGTGCCGTGCAGGCTGATGCTGCCGTCGAAGTACTGCACCCAAGGCACCTGCTGCAAGGCATAGGCATCGGGCGCGCCGGTGGCGCCGCGCATAGAATCACGCTCGAGCCGCGCCCAGATGGTATAACTGCCCTCTGGGGTGGACCAGGCGGGCAAGCCGCTGGAAATCACTGTGGCAAAAACAGGCTGCTCGCCTTCATAAGCGATGAGGGTCTGCTCGAAAAGATCGATTGCCAGCCAGCGCCCGCTGACCGACGGAGGTGGCGATGCGACGGGCGCGAACTTCGTCACAAACTCCTGCCGCAGCCACTGCCGCGGCCCGATAAGATACCAGACAGCCCCCGCCTCATCTTCGGCCTGGGCGAAGATATTGACCAGGTCGTAGCGTCGCGTTACATAGGCGCTGGCGGCGCTGCCTTTTTCGCCCGGGCGCAACGAGGTATAAATGCCGGTCTTATCTAGAATCACGGCGAAAGGCTGAGTCCAGCCGGCGGGCAGCAGGAAGCCGCTAAAAGTCGATGCCTCGACATACTCGGCATCAGCCCGCCGCAGCCACTCGCCACCAAGCCGCTGCAACCAGCCGGCGACGCTGGTATCGATGGCGCGGATGAAGTTGAACCCGGCCGGAATCTGCCCGCTGAGCGCGCCGCCCGGCGCTGCGTATAGATTCACCGGCGCAGGTCCCACGCGCCAAAAGCTATAATGGTTTAAGGTGAAAAAGTCCAGCGGGGCGCGCTCGATAGTGGGCTGCGGGAAAGCCGCCATCATCGCCAAACAAGCGGCGCTGTCGGCCGCTTGCGCTGCGCTGACGCTAGAATTGGCCGGCGCGGCGCAAACCGCCGGGTCATAGACCAGCTCTTCTGTCTGGTCTTCAGCCAGGGCCGGCAACGCGCCAGTCAAAATGCCGACCAAACCGAAAAAAATGAGAAAAAGTCGCAGCGCCATCGCAGCAGTTATCTCGCCGTAAGGCAATCGTATCAAAGTCGTGATTCGGCAAAATTCACAAAACTAAGCCAGAAAAACTAAGTAACCACATTTTCAACCCCAGCCCCGGCCCCTCCCGTAGGGCAGTGTCTACGCGCCCCAAAGCTTTGGGAGGGATGCCATCGTGGGGTTGGTCTTATCGCAATTTGATGCGATTGCCCTGTATCTCGCCCTAAGCCAGTTACATCATAGCAGCATTTGTCTGTATAATCAGATGAGAAAGTCAAAAAGCCGACAAAGCCGTCTCATTTTCTATATCTCTCTGCCTCTGTGTCTCTGTGGCTATTTTCTTTTTTTCCTAGTCGCAAGAAAAGATTGGCATGCAAAAAATCATCCGCATCGGCGCGCGCCGCTCCGCCTTATCCCGCTGGCAGGCGGAGCATATCGCCACCTTGCTGCGCGCTGAGCATAGCGCAGTAGCAGTAGAAATCCGCGCCTATCAAACGCGGGGCGATCAATATGGCGCGCTGCCACTGCCGGCCATCGGCGGCAAAGGCTTATTCACGGCAGCGCTGGAAAAGGCGCTGCGCCGCGGCGAGATTGACTGCGCCGTGCACAGCTTGAAAGATTTGCCGGTCGAAGATGCGCCCGGGCTGGCAATCGGAGCGACACCAGAGCGCGGCGACGCCCGTGACGCTCTGGTGAGCCGCAGCGGCCAGGCACTAGCCGATTTGCCGGCCGGCGCGCGTATCGGCACCGGCAGCCCGCGCCGCGCCGCTCAACTGCTAACCCGGCACCCCGATTTGCAAATCGCGCAGATTCGCGGCAATGTGCCGACGCGGCTGGCAAAATTGCAAGCCGCCGATAGCGAGTATGACGCGCTGGTACTAGCGGCGGCTGGCTTGCGGCGGCTGGGGCTAGCCGGGCAAATCAACGAGATTTTCAGCGCCGAGCAGATGCTCAGCGCGGCGGGGCAGGGCGCGCTGGCTTTGCAATGCCGCGCCGACGCGGCCGATTTAGCTTTCTTCGCGCCGCTAAGGCACCCGCCCACCGCCCTCGCCGTAACCGCGGAACGGGCATTTTTGCGCGCTTTGGGTGGCGGCTGCTCTCTGCCCGTCGGCGCTTATGCCGTCTGCGCTAACGGCAGCTTGCAGTTGCGCGGCCGCGTTCTGACAAAGGATGGCCGGCAGCAAATCGATGTCAGCGGCGCAGTAGCTTTGCCGGCTGACAGCGCCGCCGCGCTGGCGCTGGGCGCGCGGCTGGCGCAAGCGGCGCTAGAAAAAGGCGCGCGGCAACTGTTAGCCGCAAGCGCGGCTAGCGGACCGTGAGCGCCCTGGCTGGCAAGCGCATTGTCGTAACGCGAGCGCGGGCGCAAGCGACTCCTCTGATAGAGCGCATCCGCGCCCAGGGCGGCATTGCCATCGCCTATCCTTGCCTCGAGATTGCGCCAGCCACCGATAGCCGCCCCTTGGATGCCGCGCTGCGCCGCCTGAGCGACTATGACTGGCTCATCCTGACCAGCGGCAATGCGGCGCGGGCCTTGGCGCAGCGGCTGGCCGCGCTCCAGCTCGCGCCAGACTGGTCGGACATCAAAATCGCCGTTGTCGGCCCGGCCACCGCCGCTGAACTGCGCCGCCAGCTAGCGCTCGGGGTTGATTTTATGCCAGCCGCCTTCAATGCCGCCGCGCTAGCGCGGACTTTGCCCGTGAGCGGGCTTTGCCGCGCGCTGCTGCCGCAATCGGATTTAGCCGACGCTAGCGCGGCGCAAATCCTAGGCAGTCGTGGCGTCGCGGTGCAGGCTGTCAGCGCCTATCGCGCGGTCTGCGGGCAGGGCGGCGCTGATGTGCCGGCTTTGCTGGCGCGGGGGGAAATCGACGCCTTGACCTTTTTCAGCCCATCGGCGGTTATTTTTTTCCGCCAGCGCTGCCAGAGTCGCGCTGCGCTGGCTCTGCCGGCGGCTTGCATCGGGCAAGCGACAGCCCGCGCCGCCCGCGCAAATGGCTTTCAAACAATCATCACAGCGCGGCAGCCGAGCCTGTCTGGGCTGCTGGCGGCGCTGGCCGCTAGCTTTGCCGACGGTTAAATTCGCTTTAAGCCTTGGCGCAGGCTCTTGCCGCGCGCCAGCGGGGACCATATAATTAAGCTGGAATCGGTGGCTCAAGGAGTGCGGGCAAGAATGGACGAACAGCAGCAGAACCTGCATGCGCAGTATCAAGATATTACCTCGCAGCATTGGAGTTATTCTTCGGAGCGTTACGCTGGCGGCGATAACCTGTTGACGGCGATCGCCCGCGGCTGGCAGATTGATAAGCAAGTTCGGCTCAAGCGGCATTGGTTTGCCGGCATGCGCTGCATCGAGATTTTTGTTTTTACTATCAGGCGGGATGGCGTGGTCGCCAAGATGGAAGTGCTGGGCAACCCTTATGTTTATCGCCATCTGGCGACGCAGCCTTATGAGCTGATTGAAGAGGAAGACGCGGCGTTGGCTTAGGGCGAGCGTTTTTCTCTCGCTAGGCAAGTATGAACCACAAAGACACAAAGAACACAAAGCCGTAAAATTTCTCTGCGTCTCAGTAAAACCAGCTAAATTTTGTAACGGCGGGACTTTTTTCAACCCCACCCCCGGCCCCTCCCCGAAGCTTCGGGGAGGGGAGTCTAACTGACAAAACAAGGCGCGTAGACACTGGCCACCGGTCGCGTAGACACTGGCCTACGGGAGGGATTTTTCTGCAAGCGCGCCTATAGTTTTTGGGGTTTTTCTTCCCTCCCCAAAGCTTTGGGACGTGTAGACACTGCCTTACGGGAGGGCCGGGGGTAGGGTTGAAAAGTGAGACGCGGACGCAATTTTTTGCATAATTAACTTGGACTTACTTGAGATTCCTTAGCTGCCCAATTTCCCCCATTTCCCACAGTCCACTATAATGATGGCACTGCCAGGCAGAAATGGGACAGCCCATGCCCGAGAAGCCGACGCGCGATAACAAAAACGCCGCCGCCGCCGCGCCCAAATCCCCCGAAGAGATGATGCAGTCCCTGCTCCAGCCGGCGGCGGATGATAACCTGCCGCCGCCGGAAGATTACGCTGCCCCAGACATGCAACGG
Organism: Phototrophicaceae bacterium; assembly: GCA_965200325.1. Classification (GTDB taxonomy): domain Bacteria; phylum Chloroflexota; class Anaerolineae; order Aggregatilineales; family Phototrophicaceae; genus UBA6055. Next base: position 587,457 of record OZ241335.1, read on the forward strand.
TTCGCCCGCCCAGAAGACATCGCCCCGCCGCCCGCCGAAGAAAACAGGCCACCGCCAGCCGCAGAAAGCGTGCTGCCCGACCCGCGCATGCAGGCATTGCGCGCCGCCGCCCAGCCCTTCCTCGATATGCAGAACCAAGCCGCCACCCTCGCCGACCTGCTACAGAAAGAAGAAATCAGCTTCGACGAGTATCGGCGTCTGCTCTATGAGGCGATGATACAGGACGCGCAGGGCCATTGGTGGATGATTGACGCCGAAAACGATGACTGGTATCGCCACAGTCCGGCGAACAATCAATGGGAAACGGCTTATCCGGCCGCTTTGCGCGCGCTGGAAGAGGCGGGGGACGCGGCCAGCGATCCTGAGGCCACCGTCACCCAAGCCGATAGCGCCTATGATTTGCCGCCGAGCTATGGCAGCCCGGGCGCCGCAATCTATGATGAGCGTGGCGTCAAGATTGGCACGATTCCGCCAACAAAAGACGAGCATTACACCGTGCCGGGCGCGGCCGCCTTTGCCGATGAACTGCCCGGCCAGCAGCCGACAGTGACAGCAGAAGCGCAGCCGGCCGGCACAGTCTACGCGCCGCCGGCCGCTGAGGCCGAAGCCGTCATCCCGCGCGCTATCGACAGCGATTTTGACCTGGGTCCAGCGCCGCTGGTCAAGCAGACGCTGGCGCAGCGGCGCAGCGGGCGCTTGCGGCTGGCTTTCATCGCCCTAATCATTCTGCTGATTATCGCGCTCATTGCAGGTATCGGCGCGACTTTCGCCATTATGCTCTGGTACCGCGACCGCGTCGAGCCTTTCGCCGCCGACATCGCCGCTTTGGAGCATTACGCGCCCGCCTATCAAACCGCGCGCATTTTTGATACCGTTGGCAACTTGCTCGCCACGCTCAACAGCCGCGAAAGTGGCAGCCGCACCGCCATCCCGCTAGAGCGCGTCAGCCCCTACATGATCCATGCGATTGTCTCGCAGGAAAATGAGCGCTATTTTGAAGACCCTGGTTTTGACCCTATCGCCATCGTGCGCGCTTTCATACAGAATCTCAGCGCCAGTGACACAGTCTCTGGCGCCAGCACCATCACCCAGCAGATTGCTCGCAGTCTCGTGCTGCCAGACTATGCTGAACGGCACGAGCGCAAGGTCTACGAAATTCTGGTCGCCCTAGAAATCGCTAATCGCTACGATAAAAAATTCATCCTCGAGCTGTACTTGAACGAGATATTTTTTGCCAACCAGAATTATGGCGTGGAAGCGGCGGCGAATTATTATTTTGGGCAGAGCGCGGCGGAATTGAATTTCGCTGAGGCGGCGCTGTTGACCAGCATTGTGCCATCGCCCTTGCAAAATGACCCGGTGCCACCGGAGAACCGCGCCGCGGCTATGACGCGCCTGCGCGCCACGATGGGCAAGATGTTGGCAGTCGGCTGCTTGCAATTCCAGCACGGCGACTGGCTAAGCCAGGGCCCTTTCTGCATTGATGAAGCGTCTGAGGTCGTCTTCAACGGCGAAAACGCGCCGCTGGTCATCCTTGACGACGCGGGCACAATCAGCGGCGGCGTGGCTATCCTGCAAATCGCCGAGATAGAGACAACCGATTTCCAGCCGCAGGAGACGCGGCTGCGCTATCCGCATTTTGTGGATTATGTGCGGGCGGCGCTCTTGGAGGAATTGGGCGAAGCGGCGCTCTTCCGCCGCGGGCTTAATGTCTACACAACTTTGAACCCGGCTTTGCAAGACGCGGCGCAGGCGGCGCTCAGCGCGCAGGTGCGGGCTTTAGCCGCCAGCGGCGTCGATGCCGGCGCGGTCATGGTAAGCGACCCGAACTCGGGCGCCATCCGCGCTATGGTTGGCGGCCACGATTTTTACGGCGCGCCCGCCGGCCAAGTCAATAACGCGCTGAGTTATCAGCAGCCCGGCTCCGCTATCAAACCGTTTGTGGTTTTAACGGCGCTGAAAAACGATAATGGCGCGTATCTCACACCGGCCAGCATTATATGGGATGTGCCGCTGGTCGAAGATTTAGGCGCGGGCGGCATCTATGAGCCGCAGAATATAGACGGCGAATTTCACGGGCCCGTCTCGCTGCGGGAGACGCTGCAAAACAGCTACAATGTGGCGACGGTCAAGGTCTTCCGCGACAATGTCGGCATTGGACGCTTCGCCAATACAATCGACGCGGTGGGTTTGCATTTCCCGCAAGATTCGCTGCTTTCGCTCTCCAGCGCCTTAGGCGCGAATGAGGTGCGGCTCTACGATATGATGAGCGCTTATGGCATCTTCGCCAATGGCGGGCAGCATAGGCCGCTTTACGCGATTGAGCGCATCACAGAAACTATCGATGGCGAAGAGCGGGAGATTGCCCGCGAGCGCCTGGGGCCTACGCAAGCCATCTCGCCGGCCCTCGCCTATTTGATGCAAAACATCCTCAGTGACGACAGCGCCCGCTCCCCCAGCTTCCAGCCCGACTCAAATTTGACTTTGGCGCGGCTGGGCATCCCGACGCAGAATAGCGTCGGCGCCAAAACCGGCACCTCAAACAGCGCGCGGGACCTGTGGACGATGGGTTTCACGCGCAACGCGGTGGTGGGGGTCTGGCTCGGCACATCGGATAATTCGCCGACTTATGGCACCAGCGGCATCAACAGCGCGGCGCCAGTTTGGAACGCGGTCATGGCAGCGGCGACGCAGTGGCAGCCGCCGCTGCCATTTGAGAATCCGGGCGGTGTGGTGGCGCGGGAAATCTGCCGCAGCACCGGCACGCTCAGCTTCTCCACCTGCCCCGACCCAACAACCGACCTCTTCTTGCAGGAACAGTATGCGCCGCCGCCCGAGCAGGCATTTTTGCAGCGCGTCCAGGTCGATAGCTGGACTTTGCTGCGCGCCAATGAATTCTGCACCGGGCATGTGATTGAACAGAACTTCGCCGCTATCAACGACGCCGCCACGCTTGAGTGGCTGAACAGCAGCGAGGCTGGGCAGGCTTATGCCGAAGGGCTGGGCTTGACCATACCGGTGAAACCGCCGCCGCAAGCCGGCTGCGCCCAAGGGCAGGAACTGCCGCTGGTCAATATCAGCAGCCCGAACCAGGGTGCGACGCTGCGCGGCGCGGTCGAGCTGCGCGGGCAGGTGCAAGCGCCCGATTTTGACAAATTTGAGCTGCTCTATGCGACGGTGGAAAAGCCGACCGAATTCTATCCGATTAGCGCGGGCATGGTGCAGATGCCGGCTTATGGCAGCCCGCTGGTTACTTGGGATACGGTGGCAGCGCAGGTACCTAATGGCGATTATATCCTGCGCCTGGCCGCGACTTCGCTCAGCGGCGGTTTCATCAATTTTGATTTGAATATCACGGTGGACAATAGCGCCGCGCCGCCGGCCGAGCCTGTCTCTGGTCCCACCGTCGAGAACATCATCACCCCGACGCCGGCCGGCGGCTGATACCCCGCCGCGCGCATAATTTCCATTACAATACACATAGAACCGACCAACAGGAGAAACATGGCATGGAACAGCATCCGCTGCTCGCAGGTATGAATTCGCAACAAATCGCAGCTATCACGGCTGGACCTGGGCCGGTGCTGGTGCTGGCGGGGCCGGGCAGTGGCAAGACGGCGGTGCTGACGCGACGCATCGCCTGGCTGATTCAAGAGCAAGGCATCCCGCACCATCGCATAATGGCGGTAACATTCACGAACAAGGCGGCTGGCGAAATGCGCGAGCGCGTCGAAGGCTTGCTGGGCGAGCCTCTGCGCGGCATGCAGATTAGCACATTTCACTCCGCTTGCGCCCGTTTCTTGCGCCGCGACGCCAAATTGATCGGCTATCGGCCAAACTATGTCATCTATGACACCGATGACCAAGTCGCGCTGATAAAACGGATTATGAAACTCCTGAACATTGACAGCAAATTATACCGCCCGCGCCGTATCTTGCACATGATTTCCCGCGCAAAGAGCGACATGACGCTGCCTGCAAACTTCCGAGCTTCAGATTATATCAAAGAAATTGTGCGACAAGTTTATGTCGCATATCAGCACGCGTTGTCCGACGCCAATGCGATGGATTTTGATGACTTGTTGCTAAACATGTACTTGCTGATGCGAAAAAGCGATGCCGTGCGCCATCAGTATCAAGGACGATATGGGGCAGTACTGGTCGATGAATTCCAAGATACCAATGCAGTGCAATATGAGCTGGTCAAACTCTTCGCCGCGCCGCAGAACAATGTCTTTGTCGTCGGCGATGAAGACCAATCGATTTACTCTTTTCGCGGCGTCAATTACCGCAATCTCTTAGAATTTCGCTGCCGATATCCATCTGCGCAACAATTCTTGCTCAAGCAAAATTATCGCAGCACACAGCATATTTTAAATTTTGCGCGCGCTGTTATCGACTGCAACCCCGATCGCACCCCGAAAGCACTTTTTTCCGATCTCGGACTTGGCGAGAGAGTACGTTTAACCGAACTTTATGACAATGACTATCAAGCAGAGTATGTCTTGGAACAGATTCATCGATTGAGGCAGCGCGAGGGCTTGGGCTACAAAGATATCGCTGTTATGTACCGGGCGAATTGGCTTTCGCGTGCGATAGAACAGAAACTTGTACGCGAAAATATACCTTACGTAGTAATCGGCGGTGTTGGCTTTTACATGCGGCGCGAGGTTAAAGATATGCTTGCATATCTGCGCCTGATATCGAACCCGGATGACCGCGTCAGCTTTGAGCGAATTATCAACACGCCTCGTCGCGGTATCGGTGACAAATCTGTGAGTGCATTTTTTGGTTGGCTTACACAAGCGAACATCACGCTTCGTGACGCGCTTGGTGAGCTTATAGACTTTCCCCCGAAAGCGATCCCCACAGCCGCCAGAAAAAAGTTTCAGCAATTCGCAGTTCTGCTAGACGGTTGGCGGAAGATAGCCGCGACGGGGGAACTAATAGCACTGTTTAACGATATTGTTGCCCAAACAGGGTATGCCGCATATCTGCAAAAAATAAGCAAAAGCGAAGAAGAATATGACGAGCGTTGGGGAAACGTGCATGAAATCTGGACTATGCTGCAAAGAGTGGAAGAAATAGGACAGTCTTTGGAAGACTTCCTTATGGAACAAACGCTTTTCGCCAGTGTGGATGAGTTACAGGAAAGCGACGAGAAAGTTACACTAATTACCTTGCACAGTGCTAAGGGGCTGGAGTTCCCGGCGGTGTTTATTGTGAGTGTAGAAGAAGATGTCTTGCCACACGCCAGAAGTTTAGCGGAGCCTGGTGGACTTGAAGAGGAGCGCAGGCTCTTCTATGTAGGTATAACCCGCGCTAAGAGATTTCTGCAACTGAGCTATACATTTGTCCGAGGCCCCTCCGAATTTCTTTCTGATGTGCCGCCTGAGCTATTGGCTGGCGCGCCGACTACGCTGGCTATGTTGCGGCGCGGCCAAAGCAGTGAAGCGCAAACACAGTGGCCGCGCCCCGCCAGCCGCCTGGCGCAAGACCTGCGCAGCGGCGCGGTCTCGCGGCCGAATCAGGCGCTGCGCCAGAAGATTAAGCCTTTTCCGGGCGCATCAAGCGCTGGGGATGGACAAAAGAAGGAAAGCGCTTTCAAAATTGGCGCGCGGGTGAAGCATCCGCAGTTTGGCCCGGGGCTGGTCATTGGCAGCGAGGCCGGTGGCATCGTCAGCGTTTTGTTCGAGCGGCAGGGCTTGAAGAAGGTGCTGATCGACGCTGAGGGCTTTGAGGCGCTTGACTGAGGCAGGTTTTGGAGTTGGGGAGCTGCATTATGACATTCCTGGAATCTGGGCCAGATCTTTGCAAACCAGTATACGCGCGCTCTGGCAAGGAAATCCCGCAGCCAAAGGCATGGAAAGTTGAGGCGGAGCAAAGAACGCAGAGCCTCGTCCGCCTGCGCACAGAGGTTCTTGTCGACGACCTGGGTAAAAAGGGAAAATCTCGACTCAAAATTCGTTCTACATCGTCCTATATGTATAATTGCGTGGGTATGATTTTTGCCAATCGCCGCACTTGGATTGATATTGAGCATATTTATGCTATTCTTAAAGAAGATGGCTATAAAGAGATTTCAGATCAAAAATTAGACGCAGGGGATATTGTACTTTATACTGACGCGAATAAACCATCGCATGTCGGTATCATAACCTGTGTCTATCCAAGCATCGGGCAGATTCTGAATACGCGAGTCCTAAGCAAATGGGGTAGAGATGGGGAAGTGGAGCATCATCTCGATGATGTGCCTGCATTCTGTGGAAAACCCACCTCTTTCTGGAGCGAGAAAGTCTTATGACAATCGAGCAGTATTTTGCAAAAATGGAGGGGCTTGAATACCAGGTTCAATTTGTCGCCGCCGGTTTTCAATCTTTGCTGCGCATGTTTTCCTATGAACCGACCATTCGGGCATTGATTGCTGATTTGCGCAACCAGCCCAGCTGGCTTAGCGAAATCCGTTCGCGCATCAAATACTTGCTAACAAAGTTTTGGACAGACATACCCGAAGCCTATGACGAGACGATTGCCGCCTATCTATATTGTCTCTCAAAAGTGGATGCGCCGACCGCCTATCGGGCGAGCGCTGATGTTCTAAAGACTGAAAGAAAGAACGCTGATTTATGGTGGGCTTTTTGGCTTGCGCAGCATCTTATAAAGCAGCAGATTGCCAACAGCGTCAATACGCAATCGCAGTCCACGCAAGACACGAGTTTCCATATCACCACGACAAGTTTTACGCAGGACTGGCACAGCCCCGAACCGCCCTCACAATATCAAGTTGTAATCGACCAAAGTATTCCTAAATTGCAGGTAGAATTGAAAGTGGCATGAGGCACATTTGGTCAGTACTTTGCCAACATTGCATCGTAGACGGCAGCAGTAACAACCTGAATCTAATAAACATTCCTGACCGAGTAGAATTCAAAGGCGAGCTTCCAGCCGAGCGACCGCTTGAATTGCCACTCCATTCTCCATTCTACATTGTATCGAAGTGGTGGGCTGACGAGGGTGAGAACAAGGTGTATCACGCGCTTGGCAGGATAATTTCACCCGCGGGCAAACAACTGACCGAGTTCGGCTTTTCATTCGAAGTTAAGCAATATACCGGACACCGTACCACCGGAAAAATAGAAACTTTGCTTTACGCTGGAGATGGCATATACGAATTTCAGATATGCACCAGAGACAATGCAAATAGCGAATGGCGGGCTGTCGCCTCCATCCCGCTTGAAATCGTCCACGCAGAATCCTAAAAAGGCAAAAGCGAGTCTACACAGTAAGCTCGCTCCTAAGCCAATCCATAGCCCCAAGCGCCTAAGCGCCCGCCGAGGTAGCTGACGAATGATGCTGTAGCACGAGGAACAATCATGTCGCTAAGTAACTATTTTGCGGAAATCGAAAGCCTCGAATTTCAAGTTCAGTTTTCGGTCATCAGCGGGTTCAAGATATTGCAACTCGCAATGCAGCAGCAACCTACCCTCGTCAAATTGATGTCCGAGATGCGCAGGGATACTAGGCTGGCGGCGGCGGTGTCTGACCGTATCAAGCTGCTGCTCAAAAAAGTCGATTCGGAAACGCAACTGTCTTACGATGAAAGCATCGCCGCTTATCTATTTTGCCTCGCCCAAGTCGATCTGCTAACTACTTATAGGGCTAGCTGGCACATCCTCGAGCAGGGTGGCTTGTGGTGGTCGGTTCAACTTGCCCTATGGGTAAAGAAACTATCACAGCAAAAACTGGAAAGCGTCGATACATCTCGCAATAAGCCGCAAAGAAAACGGCAACTGGCAGACAGTCGCTTGTATCCCGCTCGAGATCATCCACACAACCCCTGAAAAAGAAAAGAGCGAGCCTACACAGTAGACTCGCTCCCAAGTCAATCCATAGCCCCAAGCGCCTAAGCGCCTGTCGCGGTGGCTGACAATAGCCCTGCTATTTGCTCAGCTAGACTTGGATGCTATGTGAAGTTCTTTGGCAATTCCATTGCTTCAGCCTCAGAACAATTTCTAGGCATCGCATCAGCTGGCATTAGAGCATACTGTTGTATTGAGAGCGCTTAAGACGGACTCTCAGCGCTCTCAGTACTCTCAGTGCTCTCAACAAGTCCGCATTCAATCCTAAGTGTCGGCCAGTGCAAACCAGCAATTGGCTGATATACGGGTCTATCATTGAGAAGGTTCAGTCGTGTTTGCGCCATCTCATGAGTTATCCTACCCTCATCGCGCAATCTTCGAATTTCATTACGAGCAGCATCTCGTTGTGCCATTAGCGCGCAAAGATCAACTTCTGGAGTCATTGGATCGACTGGAGCAGGAGCAGCAGCTACAGGACCAATGTCAGATGGCCCCATAGACCAAGCGATATACGAACCAGGGCTCAATACAATCTCCATAGCCGGGGCGCAAAAGCCAACTTCAGACCAGGGGACTCTGCCATCACGAAGAGCTTCAACGCATCAGCCTTGTTTCCATTCCCATTCAGTTTCACTTACTAACTCTTCATAGCATGCGTTAGGGTCATCCGCGCTTACAATAGCCATGAATGGCAGGGCTAGAGCAAGCAACAGCAGCACAAAGTATTTCATCTGAGATTTTCCTCCCATATATTTGTACATATTATGATAACACAGAAAAGAATACATGCCAAAATAACAGGCGCTAGTTGGCCGGGCAATCGCATCAAAATCACGATTCAGCAAAATACACAAAATTAAACCAGAAAACTACGCGGCACATTTTCAAGCCCACCCCCGGCCCCTCCCGCAGGGCAGTGTCTACACGCGCCCAGTTTTCCCAGGCTAGACTCCCCTCCCCGAAGCTTCGGGGAGGGGCCGGGGGTGGGCTTGGCCTGCCGGCAGCTTCGGGGAGGGGCCGGGGGTGGGCTTGGCCTGCCGGCAGCTTCAGCAGGGAGCGCCAATCGTGGGCTTGGTCTTATCGCAATTTGACGCGATTGCCCTGGACTAAGCGCCGGTAACAGCACCATCGTTAGCCTGCGAGACCAGGCGCGCGTACTTCGCCATCACGCCTTTGCTATAATTCGGCGCTGGCGCTTGCCAGCGGGCGCGCCGCGCCGCCAGCTGCTCAGCGCTCAGATCCACCTGCAAGAGCCGGCGCGCTACATCAATCGTAATCATATCGCCCTCTTCTAGCAGCGCAATGGGACCGCCAATCGCCGCTTCTGGCGCGCAATGCCCAATCATCAAACCGCGCGTCCCGCCCGAGAAACGTCCGTCGGTGATTAGACCGACCTTGCTGCCCAGCCCTTGACCGAAGAGCGCCGCCGTGATTTGCAGCATCTCGCGCATGCCGGGCCCGCCAACGGGACCTTCGTAACGAATGATAAGCACATCGCCTTCGACAATCCGCCGCTGCGACACCGCTTCAAAAGCCGCCTCTTCGGTATCAAAGACGCGGGCTGGGCCCGTCAGCGGCGGCGGAGTGTCTTTGAGCTTCACCACCGCGCCAGCGGGCGCCAGATTGCCCCGCAGCACGACCAGCCCGCCGCTGTCTTTCAGCGCATTGTCGAGGTCGCGCACGACATCTTGCCCGGCGGTTTCAACGGACTCAGCGCAGGCTTCCGCCAGCGTCTGCCCCGTGACGGTCGGCGTCGCGCCATCCACATAACCGCCGTCAATCAGCCGATTGACCAAAATTGGCACGCCACCCGCTTGGTACAAATCGAGCGCGACATATTTGCCGGTCGGGCGCATATCGCCGATGATAGGCGTGCGGCGGCTGATGGTTTCGATATCGTCCAGCGTGAAATCAATGCCGGCTTCGCGGGCGAAAGCCAGGCAGTGCAGGATGCTATTGGTGCTGCCGGCGGTCGCGGCCGAGGCCGCCAGGGCGTTTTCCAGCGAGCGGCGCGTTACGAGCTGCGCCGGGCGGATGTCGCTTTCGAGGATTTGCAGCAGCAGCTCGCCGGCGCGAAAGGCGACATTTTCTTTCTCTGGGTCTTCGGCTGGCACATCGCCCATGCCCATAGGGCAGATGCCGATGATTTCACTAATCATCGCCATCGTATTGGCGGTAAATTGCCCGCCGCAAGCGCCAGGCCCCGGGCAAGCCACATTCTCCACCGCCATCAGCTCTTCATAAGTAATTTGGCCCGCTTGAAATTGTCCCAGCGCTTCAAAGACATTCACCAAGTCAATATCGCGGCCATTGAGCTTGCCCGGATATATCGTGCCGCCATAGAGCATCAAGGAGGGCAAGTCGAGACGAATCAGCGCCATAATCGTGCCGGGTATCGTCTTATCGCAGGCGGAGAGAGCCACCACGCCATCCAGCATATTCGACTTGGCTACCAGTTCAATGCTATCGGCGATGACTTCGCGGCTGATGAGCGAGCCTTTCATGCCCTCGGTGCCCATCGTGATGCCATCCGAAATGCTGATGGTATTGAACTCGAAGGGGGTGCCGCCGGCGGCGCGGATGCCACGCTTGACATCATGCGCCAGCTTGCGCAAGTGGAAGTTGCAGGGGCCGATTTCTGTCCAGGTGTTGGCGACGCCGATGAGGGGTTTGGCGAGGTCGTCGTCGTTATAGCCGACGGCTTTGAGCATAGCGCGGGCGCCCGCGCGTTCGGCGCCGGCGACGAGCGCGCGGCTGCGCTGGTTCAGGGCGGCGCGGAGGCCATTTGTGGTGGGCATCTTCTTTTTCTCCTTTTGGGCTAGCTGATAATACTTTATATAGGTTTATTGTAGCGCAAGTATCGGGCGCTGCGCAGATGCTTCTGCGCCTCTGTAGGATAAACTAAATTTTGCAACCGAGTGACTTTTCAACCCCACTCCCGGCCCCTCCCGTAGGGCAGTGTCTACGCGCCCCAAAGCTTTGGGGGAGGGGAGAAAAACCCTGAAAACCGTGCGAGCTTGCAGGAAAGTCCCTCCCATCGGGAAATGTCTACAGGCCCCAGGTCAGACTCTCATCCCCGAAGCTTCGGGGAAGGGCCGGGGTGAGGTTGAAACGAACGCAAAAACTTGCAAAATTTAATTTGTCCTACTTCTGTGTACTCTGTACCTCTGTGGCAATCATTCTATTTTCCTAGCCGCAATACAAACCTGGGCTTTTTTCTGTGATGCTTAAATACAATCAAGAAGTCTTACTTGCTTTCCGCGCGGATTCGCCTATAATCAGGCTGGCCGTCCAGCATAAAAATAGAGGCAGAATCAATGCAAGTATATCTCATTCGCCACGCGCAATCGGAAAACAATGTCCTGACCAAAGAAACATTGCACCGCCGCCAGGTCGACCCCGACCTGACGGAACTAGGCTATGTTCAGCGGGAACGGCTGGCGGAATACCTGGCTAGCGACGGGTTTAATATCACGCGCCTCTATACCAGCGCGATGTACCGGGCGCTTTTAACGACGGAGACCATCGGCGTCGCTTTGGACTTAAAGCCGATTGTGTGGCTGGACTTGCATGAAAAAGGCGGTTTGTTTCGGCGGCGGAACGGGACTGTCAATGGCGTCCCGGGCCTGACGCGGGCAAAGATTCGCCGCCTGTTCCCGGGCTTTCAGCTGCCAAAGGCTGTTTCGGAAACGGGCTGGTACGATACCACGCTGGGCTGCGAGCCAGAGACACATAGCTTCTTCCGCGCCATCAAGGTCGCCAAAGAATTGCAGCAATGGCGCCAGACCGACGAAGCCATCGCGCTAGTTTCGCACGCTGGTTTTCTCGATATTTTTCTCAAGGCGATTTTCGCGCAATTGCCGTCTCAACCCCATTCTCTGCGCTATTATCATAATAATACCGCCATCACGCGGGTGGGCTTTGACAGGACGCGGCCGGCCTTGCATTATCTGAATCGCGTCGATCACCTGCCGCTGGCTATGTCTTCGTTTTAGAGTATGCGGGAAATGGCATGAAAGATTTACCCGGTCAAGTGGCGGTAGTAACAGGCGGCGGCGGCGGCATTGGCAGCGCCATCTGCCGGCGGCTGGCTGAGGCTGGCGCGCAGATCGTCATCACCTATAACAGCGACCAAGGCAAGGCGCGGGCAACCGCCAACAGTCTCGCTGGCGCGAATCATTTCATCATCCACTGCCCGGTGGATGATAGCGCCCGGCAAGCCCAACTGGCACAAGCGATTGAAGAAAAATATGGGCGATTAGATATCTTGGTGAACAATGCCGGCATCAGCAAAGCGGTGCCGCATCATGATTTAGCTGCCTTGGATGACGAAACGATAGACCGCATCTTTCGCGTCAATTGGCGCGGCGCTTTCGCCTCCATCCGCGCCCTGCAAGCCCTGCTGATGGCCGGCGCTGGTGGCGTCGTAGTGAATATCTCGTCGATTGCCGGGCGTACCGGCGTCGGCAGCAATGTCGCCTACTGCGCCAGCAAAGCCGCGATGGACAGCATGACCCGTTCGCTGGCGCGGGCTTTGGCGCCGCAGATTCGCCTGCTCTCAGTCGCGCCGGGCTGGGTCAATGGCGAATATGCCCAGCGCATGCCGCCGGCCCTCATTGCCGAGCAAGCGGAAAAGACGCCGCTGGGGCGCATCGCCGAAGCCGATGAAGTGGCGGCGGCGGTTTATGCGGCGGTGGCGCATCTGCGCTTCAGCACCGGCGACATCATCCCGGTCGATGGCGGGCGACCACTGACTTAGCCGCCTCAATTCTGAAACAAGTTCATCATATAGTCAGTCGAGATGCCCTGCGCTTCCAGGTGGGTTTTGAGCTTGCGGCGGGCGTCGTGGATGAGCTTGTAGAGCGCGTTGCGGTTGGTGCCCATGCGCTCAGCCAGCACATCCATGGGGATGCCTTTGAGAGCCACCGCCACCAGCGCTTGATACTGCCGCTCGGTCAGCGCTTCTTTGAGGGCTAAGCCGATTTTTTCCATGACATCATCGCGCTCGGCGACTTTTTCTGGCGTCGGCGTGGCGGCCGCCGCCAAGCGGGCCGAGCTAGGCAGCAGGTCGCCATCGGCGGTCAACTCGTCCAGGCTAAAATCACGATAGCGGGCGCGGCGCAAATCGCTGATAGCCAGGCGAATGGCGATTTTGTTGGCCCAGGTCGTAAAGCGGCTTTCGCCGCGGAAATTGTCCAGGTTGTCCATAACCCGCAGGGTAGCGTCTTGAGCCAGGTCTTCCGCCATTTGCATCAGCTCTTGCGTTGCCAGGCCGCGCAGGTCGCTGCGGTCTTGGCTGAGGTAGAAAAAGACGCTGCGCTGCAAGCGCTGGCGCAAATCGGCCAAGGCCTCGGCTTGCCGGGCTGGCTCAGCCTGCCGCAGCGCGGCGAGCCACTCTGCATTGCTGCGCGCATTCATCAGATTGTCATCCGCCTATGAGATATTGTCGCTAGCTTCACTTATAATAATACTGGAGTTATGGGATAATTTCAGCGCTGAGCCGGGCAGTTGTCAGCAATTTATCACCATTTTAGCCCGCGCTGGGTCATTAAGAATAAGAGGCGCGCTGGCTAGCGCGGCGGAAAAGCGAACAGTTAAACGGAGTTGCAGCCATGAACAACCGACAAGACCCCCCAAAGCATGTTACCGAAGGGGGCAAAGAAGGCAAGAAAAATAGCGACAATAACAAAACGCCCTTTGGCAATCCCAACGCGCAGCGTATGTGGCTCGTGCTGGGCGTCGGCATTTTAGCCATGTTTCTGCTCTTCTTTCAGGGCCGAGGCCCGAACATTGATAATAGCCCGCCGCTGAACCATCTGCTAACCGACTGCCGCGCCGGGCGTCTGCAAAGAATCGTCGAACGCAATGGCGGCAACGAACTGCTCGCTACCAACACCGACAATAGCACCGAGGTAATCTACAAAAATCCGCAAATGGATCTCTACACGCAACTAGAAGCGCTGGGTTGCTCGGATGTCTATTTCTATGAACGGGAAGACAAGACGGCGGAATTTCTCTTTAACATTTTGATAACCGTGGTGCCGATTCTGATTATTGTCTGGTTCTTGTGGCGCATGATGCGCTCGATGCGCGCGGGGCAAGACCAGGCGATGAGCTTCGGGCGCAGCAAGCCGCGCGTCTCCCGCGATATGGAACGCCCGCAAGTTACATTCAAAGATGTAGCGGGCGCGGAAGAGGCTAAAGACGATTTGAAAGAAGTCGTCGAATTTCTCAAAGAGCCGGAGAAATTTATCCGCTTGGGCGCGCGGGTGCCAAAAGGCGTGTTGATGGTGGGCCCGCCAGGCACGGGCAAGACTTTGATGGCGCGGGCGGTGGCCGGCGAAGCAGGCGTGCCTTTCTTCAGCATCTCTGGCTCAGAATTTGTAGAGATGTTCGTCGGCGTCGGCGCTAGCCGCGTGCGCGACCTCTTCGAGCGGGCTAAAGCCGAAGCGCCGGCTATCGTCTTCGTGGACGAAATTGATGCCGTCGGGCGGCATCGCGGCGCTGGTCTAGGCGGCGGGCATGATGAACGCGAGCAGACGCTGAACCAAATTTTAGTGGAGATGGACGGCTTCGACAATGATACGAATATCATCATCATCGCTGCCACCAACCGCCCCGACATCCTCGACCCGGCTCTGCTGCGCCCAGGCCGCTTTGACCGCAAGGTCGTTATGGACAATCCGGATGTGAAAGGCCGGCAAGAGATTCTCAAAGTGCATACGCATGGCAAGCCGCTGGCTGGCGATGTCGATGTGGAAGCGCTGGCTAAAATCACCGCCGGTTTCAGCGGCGCTGACCTGGAGAATCTGGTCAACGAAGCGGCCATCCTCGCGGCGCGGCGCAACAAAAAGAACATTGGTATGAGCGAATTGCAAGAGGCGATGGAACGGGTGGTGATGGGTCCAGAACGGCGCAGCCGCGTCATCACGCCTGAAGAAAAAGAGAAAGTCGCCTATCACGAAGCCGGGCATGCGCTGCTCTTCCACCTGCTGGAAAATACCAGTCCGGTGCATAAAATCACCATCGTATCGCGCGGCCGGGCGGGTGGTTATGTGATGCCGCTGCCCGAAGGCGACGAAAGGCTCATCACGCGGGAGAAATTTGAAGACGACATCGTCGCGGCTATGGGCGGGCGGGCTGCCGAAGAGATTATCTACAATCAATTCACCACTGGCGCCAGCAACGACTTGCAGCAAGCGACCCGTATGGCGCGGGCGATGGTAACGCAGTTTGGTATGAGTGAGCTGCTGGGCCCGCGCTCTTATGGCAGCGGCAGCGGCGCGGTCTTTTTGGGGCGGGAAATCTCCGAGCAGCGCGATTATAGCGAGCATTACGCGCAACAGATTGATGACGAGGTCAAGCGGATTTTGCAGGCAGCCTATCAACGGGCGAAGGATTTGCTGCTCGAGCAGCGCGACAAGATGGAAGAGCTGGTGGCAATCTTGATTGAGCGCGAGACCCTGAATGCGCAGGAATTTGTCGAGATTGTCGATGGGCCAGCAGTAGCGGCATTCACGGCGCTGGAGAAGTAACGATTAGAAAATCACCATAAGCGCGGCGCTTGCCTCGTTTCTTAGTTCTCACTGAAAGAAGCCGTATAATGTAATTATACCGGTGCGGCAATCTAGGAAACGGGGCAAGAATATGACACGATACACCTTTCATGAAGACCTTCATGAAAACGTTCCAAAATACGACGTTTTTCTGTCGCATGCTTCAGAAGACAAAGAGGCAGTGGCTCGACCGCTGGCAAAATTGCTCGAAGCGCAGGGCTTAAAAGTCTGGTATGACGAGACGGAACTCAGGATAGGCGACAACCTCGTTGCAAAGATAAACGAAGGCATCAATGCCAGCCGCTTCGGCATCCTCGTCGTATCCAAAGCGTTTTTTGCCAGGCAGTGGACAAAGTATGAACTTGATATGCTGGAAAACTTAGCGGTAACAGGGCAGCATATCCTCTTTCCAATTTGGCATAACATCACGGTAAAAGAGATAAGGCAGCAGCGCGCTTCGCTGGCAAATATTTTTGCTAGAAGCACAGCAACGCATACAATCGAGCAAATCGCTAAGGAGATTTACGAAGTCATATTCGAAGCTTATGCCCAAGAATAGATAAGCGGGGACGAGTAAATCTTTTCTTGCGCAGAGAATCTACGCTATAATTCCTATTGAGGATTGAATAGAGAGGTAGCCTGCTATGAAGTTTATCAAGCATGAGTTAGGCGAGATGTCTGGGGGCGAGGTTGCTGAGGTCGAGCTAACGGCTGCCGCCAATGTTCGCCTGTTGGATAGTTCAAACTTCCGAAAATATCGCTATGGGCAATGGCATAGATATTACGGCGGGCATTACAAAATCTCTCCAGTTCGGCTACAAATACCTAAACCTGGACATTGGTATGTGGTTGTTGATTTGGGCGGATATGGCGGAAGAGTCGGGGCGTCCATTCGCGTTTTGCCCGCGCCAGCCACTGACTTTGCGGAGGAAGCCCCTGCCGTTCAGCCTGAAGCGGGTTAGCGATAGCGCCGGCTTTATTCGCCGCCAAGTCGACGAACTGCTAACAGCACCGGTACATACAGATCCCTGACACTAGGCAGTTCAATATTTGCCATAAATCTGAACCCGAATTTTTACTCCACCAGCGTATTATGATAGCAAGCTAGTGATTTAGCACTCCAATCGCCCACACAGACTTATTCAACAGCCTGGAATTCGATGCCGTCTTCGCCGGCGGCTGCCAGCATTGCCAGCCGCTCCGGGTGGTTATTGAAGCGGCGGGCGATGTCCCAGCCGATGTCAGCATCGGCTGGCTCACCAGTCTTGGCATCAGGCACAGTGATGACACCATCCCAGATATTGCCCTCCAGCCGCACCACATATCTTTACTTCAGACTGCGCGGGACAGCGAAAGGGCATAGCGGTCGCAAGCAATGCGGCATTAAGTTACGCGATGGCAAGAGACAAAGTGATTCGGGCGCGCCTCGATGAGCGGCGGATCAGGCTCTCCAAAGCAGAGGTCGAAACTCACTGGGCAGCGGGTATTGAAGTTGCAGCCTGTCGGTGGATTGGCGGGGTTGGGCAGGTCGCCGGAGATGATGATGCGCTGCCGATTCTCTTCCACCATCGGGTCTGGCACTGGCACAGCCGAGAGCAGGGCTTGCGTATAGGGATGCTGCGGATTGTCGTAGACATCGTCAACTGGGCCCAACTCGACGATTTTGCCCAGATACATCACAGCGACGCGATCGCAGATATGCCGCACCATGCTGAGGTCATGCGCGATGAAGAGATAGGTCAGGTTCAGCTCGTCTTGCAGCTCTTCCATCAAGTTGACCACCTGCGCTTGAATGGAGACATCGAGGGCGGAGATTGGCTCATCGGCGACGATGAAGCTCGGCTCCAAAGCGAGGGCGCGGGCGATGCCGATGCGCTGCCGCTGCCCGCCAGAGAACTCGTGCGGGTAGCGATTGATGAAATAGGGGTTAAGCCCCACCTTCTCCATCAACTGTTCGACATATTGCTGGCGTTCGGTTTTATTGGAATAGATTTTGTGGATTTGCAGCGGCTCGCTGACGATGCTGCCGACGGTCATACGCGGGTTGAGCGAGGCGAACGGGTCTTGGAAGATGATTTGCATACGGCGGCGCATCTGGCGCAGGTCATTGCCAGCCATCGTGGATAGTTCTTGCCCCTCGAATTTGACGCTGCCTTCGGTCGGCCGATAGAGTTGCAAGATGGTGCGCCCGGTGGTGCTTTTGCCACAGCCGGATTCGCCGACCAAGCCCAGCGTCTCGCCGCGAATCACCTCGAAGCTGACGCCATCCACCGCGCGCACAGCGCCGACCTGCCGCTGAAAGACGATGCCGGCTGAGATCGGGAAATGCTTTTTCAGGTTTGTAACCTCTAGGATGACATCGCGCCCGTTTTGTTCTTCGGCCTTTGTTTTGGCGGTCATGGTTTGACTAGACATTTTCTGCTAACCCCTCACGAATATCAGCCCAGCAAGACATAATGTGCATGCCATCGCCGCCGGCGGCTGGCACAGTCTCCAAAGGCGGGCGCTGGTCCCAGCATTTTTCCAGTTGCAAGTGTTCGCGCACATCACAGCGCGGCGCAAAAGGACAGCCAACTGGTTCATTGCGCATATCCGGCGGCGAGCCTTCAATCTGCGTCAGTTTCTCTTCGCCGCTAGAATCGAGCCGCGGCAGCGAACCCAGCAAGCCGACTGTATAAGGATGCCGGCTATCACTAAAGACTTCGCGCGATGAGCCAGACTCCATGATGCGGCCGCCATACATGACTTGAATGCGATCGGCAATGCCAGCGACCACGCCCAAGTCATGCGTGATCCAAATCATTGCCATATTGAACTCGTCTTTGAGCTGCTTGACCAACTCGATAATCTGCGCCTGAATCGTAACATCGAGGGCGGTGGTTGGCTCATCGGCAATCAGCAGCTTGGGATTGCAAGACAAGCCCATGGCAATCATGACGCGCTGGCGCATACCGCCGGAGAACTGGTGCGGATAATCATCGAGGCGGCGGTAGGCATCGGGAATGCCGACCAAATCCAGCAAATCCGCCGCCCGCTTGCGCGATTGCGAAGTGTTCATGCCCTCGTGCAGCTTGAGCGATTCGGTGATTTGCGTGCCGATAGTCAAGACGGGATTCAGTGAAGTCATCGGGTCTTGGAAAATCATGGCGATTTCTTTGCCGCGGATAAGCCGCATTTGGTCGGGCTTCAGCGTCAGCAAATCGCGCCCTTCAAAGATGACGGTGCCGGATTCGACTTTGCCGGGCGGGCTGGGTATCAAACCCATCAGAGCAAGAGAACTCACACTTTTGCCGCTGCCGCTTTCGCCGACGATGCCTAAGGTCTCGCCCTCTTCCAAATCATAAGAGACGCCGTTGACCGCGTAGACCGTGCCTTCCTGCGTGTAGAACCTGACGACGAGGTCTTTAACCTCCAGTAAAACGCTCAAAGTGTTTCCCTCCTTACACAACAAAGTCTCTTTCTTATTACCCGCGGACTGTGTATATTTTGCGGAGTCTGTATTTTACGCCACCCGGTCGGGCTAGCATAATGTTAAAAGAGTTTGTCAAAAAAATCTCATCTTGTCAACAATTCGGATTCTAAAGACCTGATTTCAAAGCAATTGCGCTCGATATTTCTCTCTGCCATTTTGTAGGGCGGCGACATTTTGCTTTTGCCAGCGATTTATGCGCTGCTGAATGACCGCGCAATAGTCGGGATTAAGCTCGTAAGCGATGCAAGACCGGCCATTGGCTAAACTGGCTTCGACTGTTGTACCAGAGCCGCAAAAAGGGTCTAAGACCAGACCGGCGGGCGGGCAGCTCGCTTTCACCATTCTCTCTATTATTTCTAACGGTTTTTGGGTCGGATGCGCCTCCCTTTCGCGGTGCTGGCGGTGCAGCCGCGCTACGATCCAAACATCTTTTGGATTATACCCCAGTTCGAGCCACTTGCTACCGACAAATATCGAACGGGTTCTAGCTTTCTTGGTCGCCGCGTCATACGGAATTCGCACCGCGTCGACATCAAAATAGTATTTTTTAGATTTGGCAAAATAGCCAATCGTATCATGCACGGAAGAAAAACGGCGCGTCGAGCCGCCCATGCTAGGCACGCATCTATCCCAGATGATTTCGTTTAGCATAATCAGCCGTTTTTTTATCGCAGCAAATATCTCTGGCGCATGACGCCAGGTTGTAAAAAGATACATCCCCCAGTGTTTTTCATTTTAGGGATGACTAAATCGACCCACTTAATTGTCCAAGCGACAATTTCTTCAGCACTTTTCATATCAGAATTGTTGCCATAATCCTTGCCTAAGCCATAAGGCGGGTCGGCAATGATAAGGTCGATGGAATCGTCAGGCAATAAATGCGCGTATTGCAAAAAGTCTACATTATGCAGCGTATAAGTCGGCATAGTTTTATAGATCTCGCCGCAGCGCGCCTGCGCTTTGCCAGTCTCAGTAAGTCCAAAGTAATTATACAATTATACTGGCAACTGGCATTTTTCCAAGTACGCCGTTAAAGGCGGCTCGGCCAGAACTTAGCCGACGCCCGTCAAGTCCGGCATTTTAGCGCGCTCAGCCCGATACCAGCGGACCGTCTCGCGCAGGCCGGCGCGGAAATCCGTGCGCGCGACAAAGCCAAATTCGCGCTGCGCCCGCGAAACATCGAGCTTGCGGCGCGGCTGTCCATTAGGTTTGCTGGTATCCCAACGCAGCTCGCCGGCAAAACCCACCTCGTCGGCGATAATTTGCACCAAATCGCGGATGCTGATTTCATAAGCGCTGCCCAGGTTGACTGGTTCGGCGCTGTTGTAATGCTCGGCGGCCTGCACGATGCCTTCCGCCGCATCGCGCACAAAGAGAAATTCGCGCGTCGGCGAGCCATCGCCAAAGAGCGTAACATAGGGCGCTCCGCTCTCCTGCGCGTCCACCATCTTGCGAATGACAGCCGGGATGACATGGGAAGACTTCAGGTCAAATTTATCGTGCGGACCATAGAGATTCACTGGCAGCAGGTGAATCGCGTTATAGCCATATTCCTGGCGGTAGGCTTGGCTTTGCACCAGCAGCATCTTCTTCGCCAAGCCATAGGGCGCGTTGGTCTCTTCGGGATAGCCGCGCCAGAGGTCTTCTTCTTTGAAAGGCACCGGGGCGAATTTGGGATAGCTGCACACTGTGCCGATGCCGACAAATTTCGCTAGGCCGGCGCGGCGGGCGTATTCGAGCAGCAGCGTGCCCATCATAAGGTTCTCGTAGAAGAACAAGCCGGGGTGTTCGCGGTTGATGCCGATGCCACCGACATTGGCTGCCAGGTGGATGACCATAGTCGCGGCCGGATGCTCGGCATAGAGGCGGGCGACGGCGGCTTGTTCGCGCAGGTCATAATCGGCGCGGCGCGGCACGATGATGCGCCCCGCCGCCCGTGCCTGCAACTCCGCCACCACATGGCGGCCGAGAAAACCCGCGCCGCCGGTCACGATGACCACTTGTTTCGCCCAGAATGATTCCCGCATCTTGCCGCCTCTCATCGCATTGCCTTTATCATAGCAGAAATTCCGCCGCTGTAGCGCTTTGGATAAGAGCATATACACTGCGACGCGGCGGTGGTCTCAATGGGGGCTGGTTCAACATACACATTTGCCGCCTGCGCCTGTATGATTGCCGCAGCTTATCGACAGAGGCGGAAAGGCAAATTCTTCGATGGAACGGACACTGATTATCGTGAAACCAGATGCGGTGCAGCGCGGCTTGACCGGCGAGATTATCAAACGGTTTGAACAGCGCGGTCTAAAAATCATTGGACTAAAACTGTTGCAAGTCAGCCGCGAATTGGCGGAGCGGCATTATGCGGTGCACCGCGAGCGCCCGTTTTTTGCTGGCTTGGTGGAGTATATTACCGCGGCGCCGGTGGTGGTCCTGGCGCTGGAAGGCAGCGATGCGGTGGCAGCAGCGCGGCTGACGATTGGAGCGACGACACCGGCGGCGGCCGCGGCTGGCACAATCCGCGGCGATTATGGTTTGGAAATTGGGCGCAACCTGGTGCATGGCTCGGACAGCGTCGAGAATGGCGCGCTTGAAGTGGCGAATTTCTTCGGCGAAGGCGAGCTTTACGCCGGCTGGCAACGGGCGGTGGATGGCTGGATTTTTGAGTAGGCGGGGCCCCTGCGCTTGGGGCATCTGGCTTGCTTGACATGCCTGCCGCGTAGGGTTACATTCAATTTTAAGGGGATATGAGTGAAACAGCATGGCAATCGAGCGGATGCCCATAACACCGGCGGTTCTTACTTGGGCGCGGGAGCGCGCCGGTTATAAGCTCGAGGCGCTGGCTACAAAGCGACGCGACTTCAAAAAAATCGCTGAGTGGGAAAGTGGCAGCGCGCGGCCAACCTATCGGCAACTCGAATTGCTCGCTAAGGATTTGTGGCTGCCCCTGGCCGTGTTCTTCTTTCCTGAACCGCCGCAACTGCCAGACATTGAAAAAAGTTTCCGCACTATGGGAACGCAGCAATTTTCCGAAGTGCCGCCGCGCGTTCGCCTGCTGCTGCATAAAGCGCGCGCGTTTCAAGTTGGCCTGGCTGAATTGAACGATGGGCGCAACCCAGCGCGGCGCTTATTAAGCCGCGAATTGCATTTCACAGCCGCCGACCCGGTCAGCTTTATGGCGGCGCAGATACGAGACTTTCTTGGCATTACGCTTGACGAACAATTTGCATGGCGCAAAGATGATACCGCATTAAAAGCCTGGCGGGCGGCTTTTTTTAAGGTTGGCGTCACGGTCTTTAAGGACGCCTTCGGCGAAGAAACTTACTGCGGCTTCAGCCTCTATGATGAAGAGTTTCCTATTATCTATGTCAACAATTCTAATGCTAAGACGCGGCAGATTTTTACTTTGTGCCACGAACTGGCGCATTTAGTTTTCCGCACCAGCGGCATCGACAAAGATGGCGGGTTTCGTTCTGCGCCGTCCATAGACAAGCAGCAGCTTGAAAGAAAATGCAACCGCTTGGCAGCGGCTATCTTGCTGCCAGAAGAAGCATTCAAGCGAGAGTTGCGGGATTGGCGCGCGCCTAAAGCAATGGCAGAAGATTTGGCAAAAAAGTTCAGCGTCAGCCGAGAGGTCATCTATCGCAAGTTTCTCGAGCTTGAGTTAGTTACAGAAACAGACTATCAAGCAGCGCAAAAACTGTGGGCGGCGCAATGGCGTGATCGCAAAGGCAGTGGCGGCAACTTCTACCGCACAAAAATCGCCTATCTCGGCGATGGATATATCGAGTTGGCTTTTAGGCGTTTTTATCAAAACCGCATCGACGAAGAGGCACTGGCAGATTATCTCGACATACTGCCAAGAAACTTGGAGCGGTTTGAAGATACATTTTTTGAGGCACGTTCTTGATGTATGTTGTAGATACGAGTAGCTTGCAGCAGTTATTCCGCTGCTATAGCCGTGAACGATTTCCGACTCTCTGGATTAGGTTCGACGAATTGGTTGAACGTGGAGCGATCATATCTACACAGCAAGTCATGCGTGAAATTGAACAGAGAAATAAGAAAAATGGCGAACTTGAATGGGCAAAGGCAAATAAAGAACTATTTCCAAGTTCCACTGAGAAAGAGTTGCAATTCCTCAGAAAAATCTATGAGGTACCGCGTTTTCGACAGACCATCCCAACGGACATAAGAAATCCAAATACACCCGCGGACCCATTTCTGATTGCTCGTGCAAAGATTGTTGGGGGAACAGTCATAACACAAGAGCGAGAGCCACCGAACCAAGCACGCATACCAAACATTTGCAGATTCTTTGAGATTCCATGTGGGCCGCTAGACAAACTAATGGAACTCGAAGCTTGGCGATTCTAAAACTATATCATTCTTAAAAGTCAGCAGTGGACGAGGTTTCAATGTTAGATGAGAAAACCAGGAACAAGCCAGAGCCAGCATCATCGCCCAGCTTCTCCCCCGTCCTGCTGCTCTTGCTCATCCTGCCCTTGACAGGCATCTTCGCCGCCTTGGTGATGGTCACCCTCGAAAGCCAGCCCCAAACCCAGCCCAGCGCCAGCCCCACCTTCAACCCAGCCCCAGCCCGCAGCGTCATCCACTTCCGCGCGCCTGACTTTGAGCTGCCCCTGCTCGATGGCATCACGCTCGTCTCGCCAGCCGATTACGCCGGCCGGCCGCTCTTCCTGAATTTTTGGGCGAGCTGGTGTGCCCCTTGCGTGCGCGAGCTGCCGGCGCTCGCGGAGTTTGTCGCCGAGCACAGCGCCGACGCCAATGGGCCCGCCCTGCTGGCAATCAACTTAGGCGAGACCGCCGCCGAAATCAGCGCCTTCTTGGGCGAGATTGGCTTGCAGAATCTGCCGGTCGCGCTGGATATCAACCAGGCCGTCAAGCGCGATTATGGCGTGCAGAACCTGCCAACGACGTATGTGATTGATGAGACCGGCCTGGTGCGTTTTATGAAGCTCGGCGAGATGACTTACGAAGATATGGAAAGCTACCTGGCTGCGCTAGGCTAGACGGAGAAAAGACTATGAGCGGTGCATTGAATGGCAAAGTCGCCCTGGTGACGGGCGCGGCGCATCGCATCGGGCGGGTCATCGCCTTAGAACTGGCGCAGCGGGGCGCCCATATCTTGCTGCATTATCACCGCGCCAGCGCCGCGCAAGTGCAAGCGACCAGGCAAGACATCGAGTCTTTTGGCGTCACAGTCCACAGCGCCCGCGCCGACCTCAGCCAGGCTGACGGCATTGATACGCTCTTTGACGCTTGGCAAAAGAACTTCGACCGGCTGGACATCGTCGTCAACAATGCCTCGGTTTTCCAAAAACGGAACTTGCTGGAAGTCTCGCTAGCAGACTGGGACTTGACGATGGCGGTGAACCTGCGAGCGCCTTTCCTCATCACCCAGCGGGCGGCGGGGCTTATGGCGCAGCAAAAACCGGCCGGCGGCGTCATCATCAATATCTGCGACGCCGGCGCCGATGGGCCCTGGAAAGAATACGCCCATCATGGCATCAGCAAATCCGCCTTGTGGATGCTGACGCAGGTGAGCGCGCTAGCGCTGGGCCCGGCGGTTCGGGTCAATGCGATTGTGCCGGGGCCAATGCTAAAGACGGCGGGCAGCCCGATGTCTGATGCGGACTGGGCGCGCAGCGGCGAGCGGACTGTACTGCGGCGCACTGGCAGCCCGGCCGATGTAGCGCGGGCGGTGGCGTATCTCTGCGGCGAAGATTTTATCACTGGCGCGTTGCTGCATGTCAATGGCGGCGAACACCTGCCCTAGGGCTAAAATACGGGCAAAAGCATTACTTGCCCTTAGGAGAGTGCTATACTGTAAAAATAATTTTTGCGGCGCTTCAGCAAAAAAACGGAGAGATTAGCCTATGCCCTTAGTCGCGCATAATGCCTTGCCCAGCTTCAATCGCCTGCGGCAGCGCGGGCAAGAAGTGCTGACGCTTTCCCGTGCCTTGACGCAGGACATCCGCGAGCTGCATATCGGCCTGCTGAATATGATGCCGGATGCCGCGCTGGAAATCACCGAGCGGCAATTCATGCGCCTGGTCGGCAATAGCAACCAAATCGCGCAATTCTATGTGCATGTCTTTTCTGTGCCTGGCTTGGAGCGCAGCCCAGAAAAACAGGCATACATCGATACTTATTACAGCACTTTCGACCAAGTTAAAGAAGAAGGCTTAGACGCCCTCATCATCAGCGGCGCGAATGTAACAAATCCGAGCTTGGACGAAGAGGACTTCTGGCAGCCTTTGACCCAAGTCATCGACTGGGCCCGCGACAATGTAACCTCGACGCTCTGCTCTTGCTTGTCGACGCATGCGCTGATGAAGTATTTTTATCAGATTGACCGCGTCAAGCGCGAGACGAAAAAATGGGGCGTCTTTGAGCATCGGGTGGCAGAGCCGCATCATCCGCTGCTGCGGGAAATCAATACCCGTTTCGATGTGCCGCATTCGCGCTGGAATTCGATCACCCGCGCGCAAATTGAAGCGGCCGGCCTGACCGTGCTTATCCAGAGCTTTGATGGCGAAGTCCACATGGCCGTCAGCCCCGACCAATTGCGCATCGTCTATTTTCAAGGGCATCCCGAGTATGACATCAATAGTTTGCTGAAAGAATACAAGCGCGACCTTTTAGGTTATTTGCATGGCAAGAATGGCCAACCGCCCTACCCGGAAAATTATTTTCCGCTGGAAGCGCGCGAAATCGCCGAGCGTTACCTGCGGCGGGCGCAAGCGGCGCTGGAACAAGGCGCGGATTTGCCGGTTTTCCCGGAAGCTGCTTTTCTGCCCTATCTCGATAATACTTGGGGCGATACCGCGAAGGCAATCTTCAATAACTGGCTCGGGGCAGTCTATCAAGTAACGAGCGTGCTGCGCCACGTCCCTTTTGACGATAGCGTCGACCCAGAGAATCCGCTGGGCATTTTGTGAGGCTCGCCCGCGCCCAAGCAGTAGACGCAAGAAATGGACAGCAGCGATGCCCCTGTTGACAGCCGAAGACTACCAAAAATTCCCCCGCGTCGCCCCCGATTTCCGCTACGCTTATGGCAAGGGGGCAGAGCAATTTGGCGAATTGACTCTGCCGCGGACCGCGCCGCCGCATCCTGTCATCCTGCTGATCCACGGCGGCTGTTACCGCGCGCTCTATGACTTGCAGCCGCTGGGGACGCTGGCGGCGGACTTGGCGGCAGCCGGTTTTGCCGTCTGGAATATCGAATATCGCCGGCATGGCAATGGCGGCGCTTTTCCGCAGATGTTCCTGGATGTGGGTTTGGCGGCGGATTACCTGCGCCAAATCGCGGCGCTGCATCAGCTTGACCTGGCGCAGGTTATCAGCGTCGGGCATTCGGCCGGCGGGCATCTGGCTTTGTGGCTGGCGGGCCGGCCTAAAATCGACCGCGCCAGCCCGCTTTTCAGCGCCCAGCCCCTGCCTATAAGAGCGGTGGTGGCGCTAGCGCCCGTGGCCGATATCGAGCGGGCTAGGGCGCAAGGCATGTGCGGCGAAGCCTTGCTCAGCGTTATGGGTGGCGAACCGGCGGCCGCGCCGGCGCATTACCGCGCTGGCTCGCCCAGGGCGCTGCTGCCGCTCGGGCTGCGGCAGATTCACCTCGTCGGCAGCGAAGACCACGCTATTCTGGACAATGTCCGCGGCTATATCGAGGCGGCGACGCAGCTAGGCGACGCGGCGACGCTCGAGGTGCTGCCGGGCGTCGGGCATTTTGAGCTGGTCACAGTCGGCTCGGCTGCCTGGCAAGAAGTGCGGCGGGCCCTGCTGCAACTGCGCGAATCTTTGTAGACCGCTGAGCGCAGTCCAATTTTTCTGCGCCTCTGTGTCGCTGTGGCTAATTTCCTCTTTCCCCAGTCCCAATAAGAAACTTGCCCCGACTTTCGCCCTCAAGTTGCGTTTAGGCTGGCGCGACGCTATGCTATATTAGCGACCCATAATGAAAATGACGAAGGTGGCAGCAATGTTCAAACGATTGGCCCATGTCTGCATCGGCGCGACCGACCTAGCCGAAGCCGAACATTTTTATGTGCAGCTGCTAGGCATGGAAAAAGCTTTTGACTTCATCCGCGGCGGGCAGCGTTTTGGCTTTTATGTCAAAGCGGGCGAGACAACTTTTATCGAAGTCTTCGCCGAAAAGACGACGCCAAACTACGAGCGGCCGCTGATGAAACACCTCTGCCTCGAAGTCGAAGACCTGGACGCGACCAGAGCGCAGCTAATCAAAAGATGCGTCGAGGTAACGGACAAGATTATGGGTGGCGATAATTCTTGGCAGGCCTGGATCACTGACCCGAGCGGGGTGCGCATCGAATTGATGCAATACACTGAAAATAGCACCCAATTCAGCGGCGCGCCGGTCATATTTGATTAACTGCTCCGGGCAACTGTCCTGTATGTAAATAAGCTGAAAATCATAAATCGTGACCGCTTCGATTGTTCCTGCTGAAGGCGCCGAACACTGGCTGCCGATAGAAGAATATTATGCCAAGACGGTCGTGGTGCCGCTTAGCCGGCCCGATACCGCCAGCGAAATGCTCAATATCGCCGGCGAGATGGTGCATCCGACCGAAGGCCTGGTCATCGCCTTGTTGATTTCTCTGGGCAATGCCGAGCGCACCATGCAAGTCAGCGACCAAATGCAGAAAATCATCGACGAATTCCGCAACCTGGCCGGCGGGCACAAAGTCGAGCTGGTGACGGAGATGGCGATTAGCGTCTCGCGCGGCATCCTCGATGTCGCCCGCGAGCGCAATGCCGATGTGATTATCTTGGGCGTGCAGCGCTCGACGAAAGGCCGCGTCAAGCTCGGCACAGTCGTAGAAAATGTCATCGCCACCGCGCCCTGCGGCGTGTTGATTTACCGCAGCTCCCCCGCGCCCGAGTTTGACCAGGTAGTGGTGCCGGTGGATGGCCGGCAGCCCGCGACAAACGCGGTGAAGCTCGGCGTCAGCTTCGCCTTGCAGCATGAAATCCCCTTGCAGCAGCTGAATGTGCAGTTCAATTATCATTACAATCCGGCGCATGAAGAGGCGATAAAAGAATACGAGTCGCATCTGCCACAGGCTCAAGACCTGCGCAAGAAAATCATCGTCAGCCGCCCCCCAGCGCCAGAGATTCTACAAAGCCTCACTGCCAATGACTTGCTGGTCATGGGCTTTTCGCAGAAGACAGACTTTGAGCGCCAAATCACCAACGACTTGAGCAATCAACTGCTCAACCAGGCGCCGGGGCCGGTGATACTGATTTCGCAGATTGCCTGGCATCGCGGCTTTCTCGGTCTCATCGAACACAGCCTCGCCTGGCTGAACCCGCGCTTGACGCTGGTGGAACAGAACGAGTTGATTTGGAGCGCGCAGAAAAACGCGAACAAATCGATCGATTACTTCGCTATGATTGTGCTGTCGGCGGCGCTGGCGACGCTGGGCTTGCTGACCAATAGCGTCGCGGTTATCATCGGCGCGATGCTGGTTGCGCCTTTGATGTCGCCGCTGTCAGGTTTCTCGGTTGGCATGGCGACCGGTATCTTGACGCTCACCCGGCGGGCTAGCACGACCTTAGTGCAAGGCGTCGCGATGGCGCTCTTGATTTCCGTCGCGATGGGCCTGCTGCTGCCCATCGATACGCCCACTGAAGAGATGCTGGCGCGGGGCAGTCCGAACCTCTTGGATGCCGCCATCGCGCTAGTTTCGGGCTGGGTCGCCGCCTACGCTACCGCGCGCAAAGGCATTCCAGCTGCCTTAGCCGGCGTGGCCATTGCCGCCGCTTTGATGCCACCTATCTGCACCATCGGCTTGGGCTTCGCCCTCGGCGAGATTAACCTGGCTTTTGGCTCAAGTCTCTTATTCTTGGCGAATATCACTTTTATTATCGTGGCGCAGTATGTCATCTTCCTGTGGATGGGCATGCACCCACATGAAGACCGCGAAGGCGCAACGCTCAATCAATCGCGGGCTTGGTGGTTTGTGCTGTTTGTCATCACGACCGTCGTACTGCTGGTTTTTGTGCGTTTAGGTTCGCGGGCGGTTGATGAAGCTATCGTGCGCGAGCAGCTGCAAGCGCAGGCTTTCCCAGGCGCGCAAGTGGTCGAATATCAGGTCAGCTCGGGCGCCTCGCTAGAGGTGCAATTGCTGGTGCAATCCGACCATGCAATCACATCGGACGAGATTATCGCCGCGCAAGAAATTGTCAATCGCTTATATCAGCAGGAAGTCGAATTGACCGTCGTCTCCCGCCAGATTGTGCGCCCGCTGGATCCGCTAGTGCATACCGCCAGCGATATTTTGCACAACGCTTTTCCCCAGGCCGAGTTCCAGGATGTCACGGTCGAATGGCAGACACCGCCGCTGATTCGGGCGACATTGCTCGACCAGAAGCCACCAGCGCAATGGGAGATTGCGGCCGCGCGGCAGCTGCTCAGCATAGAAGCGGGCCAAGAGTTGCAGCTAGAAATCGCCTATCAGCAGCTGCTCTTCGCGACGGTGCCGCCTAGCCCAACGCCGGCTGAAGCCGAAACCCACTGAGGCATTCAAGCGCTGCTTGAGAGGCCGGCGCGCAGGATAGCATCGATGGTCTCATCGCCAGTCCGCCACTCGGGGCGGACTTCTGAACCCGCTTCGACCAGCAGCTTGAAGCTCGCCGGATAATCGCCGCCAGTGCGCCAAGTGTGCTGCCGCCCGAAGAGGGCGGTGCTCAGAGGCGTGCCGCCATAATTATTGAGCCAATCCAAAGGCGGCGCAGGGTCGACTTCTAGCAGAACGGCGATGACAGCGGCATAGCCATGGAAAGCCGCCCAATGCAGCGCGGTCAGCGCGTCATCATCGCGGACATGCAAATCAAAACCCAGCTCCGCCATCAGCTTGACAGCTGCAACATTGTTCGTCCAAGCCGCGTGCAATAATTGCCGCTGGTCGGCTTCTGGCAGGGCGGCGACGAGACCTGGCGAGGCGGCGGACAGGCGGCGCGCCTGCTCAGCAGCGCCTTGCGCGCAATACGCCAGCAGGCGCGCCGGCGGCGGACTCTGCTCCAGCAGATAAGCGAATATCTCCTCATAGCCATAATGCAAGGCGACTTGATGCGGCGACAGACCAGCGCCAGAAAAAGCGTAGACATATTGATGCGAGCCATCGGCGGGCGGTGTCAATTCATAATGAAGCCCATTCACCCGCGCGCGGATGGCGGCGGGATGTTCCGCCAAAGCCCGCTGCACGAGATCCATTTCGCCCAGCCGCACCGCCGCGAAGATATCGACCTGAGCGCCGCGCGCAATCAAGTGGCGCGCCGCCTCTAATTTGCCTTCGGCAAGCAGCCATTGCAGCGGCGTCGACGCGTGGTCAAGGTCTCGCGCTTCGATGTCAGCGCCGCGCGCTAGCAGCCAGTCCATCACCTCGGCTTGGGTCGTATAATGCAGCGGCGTTTTGCCATCGCCGCCGCGCCGATTGACAATCGATTTATCATTGGCATAAGCCGTCTCCAGCCAGTCGAGCCAGCCTTGCTCGGCCGCCGCATGCACAGTAATCCCCGCGCCGCGCTGAATGAGCTGCCGCGCCGTCTCGGCGGAACAGCCTTCTAAGATATGAAAATCGCCGGCACACCATTGTGATTTCGCGTTGATATTCGCGCCATGCGCCAGCAAGACATCGACGACTGCCAGGTTCTGCTTAGCGATTATGAGAGCGGTGGAGCCGAAGTCAAAATGCGGGTCGTCGAGCGTGCTGCGCAGGGCGGGCTGGGCGGTCAAGATTTCGCTCAGTTTTTTGGCATCGGCGGCATAGACGGCGCGCTTGAATTGCTCCAGCGCTGCGCCATAATCCTTTTCGCGCAGCTTGATTTGCAGGTGCAGCGCGCCCCAGCTTTTTAGACCCTGCTCGCGGGCGATGACGGTCTGCGCTTCTCGCAGCGTCAAGGGGAAGGCGGCCGCCGCTGCGCGGCTGCCATATTTGACCTGCGGCAAATGCTGATGGGCGCGGTTGATGGCTTCTGCATCACCGGCTTGAAAGGCGCTCAAGAGCGCCTGGGCTTGCGTCTCAAATTTTTCTATTTCAGGTGTCATTAGAAATCCAGGTGAACTCCGTCATATCGCTTTCAGGCGACCAATTCTCGCCATTGGGCAAGATGGTCTGGTCGTCAAATTGCGCGCTGGCCAAATTCGCCACTGTTAAATCAGCCGCTTTTAAGTTTGCGCCGCGCAAGTTCGCGCCGACCAGGCTGCATTGCCGCAATAAAGCGCCGTTCAGGTCTGCGCGGTGCAATTTTGCGTTGGTCAAATCAGCCCGCGTGAAGTCGGCTCCAGCGAAATTCAAACGGCTGAGCTGGGCGCGCGCCAGCTGCGCGCCGCGCAAGCGGGCGTCGGTCAAATTCGCGCCGGGGAACTTCACCAGCGTCGGGCTGGTTTTTGAAGGCGTCGCGCCAGCCAGTTGCAGCTTGAGAAGCGCGGCGGCCGGCAGGTACTTGGGACCAAGATGAAGGCCGGCGACTTCCCGGCTAGACAAATCAGCGCCTGAAAGATCGGCGTCGGTCAAATCCACGCCGGTCAGGTTGGCGTTGCTGAGGCTAGCGCCGCGCAGGTTCGCGCCGCGCAAGCAAGCGCCCGGCTGCGGAAAACCGGCAATGAGACGGCGGGAGAGGTCTGCGCCAAACAAGTTGGCATTGCAGAGGTTAGCGCCGGCTAAATAGGCGGCCGGCAAATCGGCGACTGTCAAATCCGCCCGCGACAGATTCGCCGCGGTCAAATCGGCGCGGGCTAGAATGGCATTGGTCAGACTGGCGCCAGCCAGGTCCGCATCTTGCAAGTTCCCAAAATGCAGCTTGACGCCGAACAGTTTTGCGTCGGTTAAGACCGCCGCCAATAAGTCCGCGTTGCGCATATCCGCAAAGGACAGGTCGGCCTGGGTCAAAATCGCGCGGCGGAAGCTAGCCTCTTGCAGCGTCGCGCGCAGGAAACTCGCCCCCGTCAAGTCAGCGCCGGTGAAATCAGCCTCAGTCAAATCGGCGTCCCAAGCCTTGAGCCGGGCTAAATCAGCGCCAATAAAATCTGTTTGGGCGAATTTCACCGCGATAAGCCGCGCCTCGCGCATATCAGCGCGCCTGAAAGCCGTGCGTTTGTATTCGCCGCTCACTTTGGCATTGGAAAGGTCAGCCTGGCGCAGCGTAGCATTGGGGAATTTGACATCTTCAAAACACGCGCCGCGCAGATCCGCCTTGGATAAGTCAGCCGCCTTCAACCAGACATAGGCAAAACTGGCTTTGTTCAAGTCGGCGCGCGCCAGGTTCGCCTCTTCCATATTGAGATAGCTGAACTCCACCGCCGACAGGTCCAGCCTGCTGAGGTCTTTGCCGCGCAGATATTGGCTATCGCCATTGTTGCCGCCATTGATGACATCGGAGCGCGTCAGTTTTTCTCCCGCCATTGCCCTTCCCTTCTATTGCTCTTGCGCCGCCAGCGCCCCCAGCAGCACGGGCAGGTCCACATTGCCGCCGCTGACAAGGATGACCGTCGGTTTGCCATCGCGCGGGATAAGGTCATGCAAGGCGGCCGCTACGCCAACCGCGCCGCCGCCTTCGACCAGCCAGCCCTGCGTTTCTAGCATAAAGCGCATGGCTGCCGCAATCTGCGTCTCCGAAACTAGCCGCATGGCATCAACAGAGCGCCGCGCCAGCGGCACGGTGATGGAGCCAGCTTCAATATCGCCCGAGAGCGCATCAGCCAGCGTAGCCCACACTTGCGGCCGGGCGGCATTATGGAAGATGTTGTACATGGCTGGCGCGGACGCGGCATTGATGCCGATGACTTCGATACCGCTGTTCAGCGCTTTGAGGGCGGTGGCGACGCCGGCAATCAAACCGCCGCCGCTGACCGGCACAATGACGCGCTGGACCTGCGGGCATTGCGCCAGAATCTCAATGCCGATGGTGCCAGCGCCAGCAATCACTTGCTGGTCATTGTAAGGCGAAATCCAGGTGTGGCCAGCGCGGGCGCGGCGCAGAGCCTCAGCTTCGGCTTCGTCATAATTAGCGCCGTAGAGCAGCGCAGCCGCGCCATAGCGCCGCACATTGGCGATTTTCTTTTTGGGCGTGGTCAGCGGCATCAAAATTTGCGCCGCCGCGCCTGTCAAATGGGCGGCATACGCGACAGCGCCGGCGTGATTGCCTGACGAAACGGCGATGATGCCGCGCTCGCGGGCGGCCTCATCCAAGGCTAGCAGCGCGTTCAAAGCGCCGCGGATTTTGAAAGAATGCGTCTTGTTCGCATTTTCTAGCTTCAGCCAGCGGTTCTCGCCCAGGTCCGGCGCCGCTTCCAGCGGAGTCGGCTGAAGATAAGGCGCCAAACGTTGGCTGGCGCGGACGATATGACCGAGCCTAAGCACCGCTCACAGACCGATGCTGCGCAGGTAGGCGCGGTTGCGCCGCGCTGATTCTAGCGGCGTGCCAAGCCCGGGCAGCACATCCTGCTCAACGACCACCCAGCCAGCATAGCCGATGCGCTCCAGCGCGGCCAGCACGCCGGGGAAATCGACATCGCCCTGACCCAGCTCGGGGAAGATGCCCTGGCCGACTGAGGCGGGGCCATCCCATTCTTGCAGCCGCGACTGCGCCGCGACGGCTGGGTCGTGGTCTTTGAAATGCACATACCAGATGCGGTCGGCGAACTGCGCGATGCCCTTCAGTGGGTCGCCGCCGCCAAAAGCCCAATGCCCGGTATCAAAGACGAGGCCGAGGGTAGCGGCATCGGTCATATCCAGCAGCCGTTCGGTTTCGGCGGGCGTCTCGATCCAGGTGCCGGTGTGATGGTGCAGGACTGTGCGCAGGCCAGTCTCGTCCAGCACACGGCGCGCCACATAATCCGCGCCTTTGGCGAAGACGCGCCAGCCTGCTTCGTCCAGGCTCATCGCCGGTGTGATGCGGCCCGAGTTGAGCGTGCGCATTGGGTCGGTGTAAGGGTCATTGCCCAAGACGACTAGGCTATCGGGCCCGCCGACGGCCGCCAGCAATTTCGCCACGCGCAGGCAATGCGCCACATTTTCTTCGCGCCGGTTTTTGTCTTGCAAATGCACGCTGACCCAAGAGCCTAAGAGCGCCAGCTCGCGCTCTTCCAGCTCGGCGCGCAGTTGCGCCGGGTCGGTGGGCATAAAACCCCAATCGCCTAATTCGGTGCCAGCGTAACCGCTGGCGGCAATCTCGTCCAAAACACGGGCGTAGCTATAGCGCTCGCCTGCTATATTTTCGATAACGCCCCAAGAGCAGGGGGCGTTAGCCACTTGTAACATGCTCGCCTCCGATTTTTGCGCCTGCCATTGGAGTATAGCACTTCGCGCTTAACTGACAATAAGCAGGTAAATTCTGCATAAGATTGCTGGCTGCGCTAGGGAGCAGCCTGATGTTGACTTATAGACCGATGCTAAACTGAGGGCAGCTCACGGAAAAAGAACTTACCGCTATCGGCGCTGAAACCCTAGCCTTTTTCGCCCTGTGAATCGATTTGCGGCAAGGCTACAATCCCCCCATCCAGCCAGCACAAATAGACAGCTTTAGCGGAGAAAGGCGAAGCCCGCATGAGTCAGTTTGACCATACCCGCTTGTTCCTGCCCGGCCCGGTCGAAGTGCGGCGGGAAATCCTGCAAGCGCAGACGGCCTGGATGATTGGCCACCGCAGCAGCGATTTTGCCGCTTTGTTCGCCCGTTTGCAAGCTAAGCTCAAGCAAGCCTTTTTCACCGAGAGCCGCGTTATGCTCAGCGGCTCTTCGGGCAGCGGCCTGTGGGAAGGCGCTATCCGCTGCGGCATCCGCGACGAACGCAAAGTCCTGCATTTGACCGGCGGCGCATTCAGCGAGCGCTGGGCGGAAATCAGCCAAGCCAATGGCAAACAGGTCGATTTTTTGCCAGTGCCTTGGGGGCAGGCGCATAGCGCCGAGCTGGTCGCTGCCGCGCTCAAAAAAGAAAGCTATGATGCCGTCTGCGCCGTGCATAACGAAACCAGCACCGGCGTGACGAATCCCATTGAAGAGATTGGCGCAGTGGTGAAAGCCCAGCCCGATACGCTCTTTTTCGTCGATACGGTCAGCGGCTTCCTCGGCACAGAATTGCGCGTCGATGCTTGGGGCATCGATATCGCCCTGACTTCGAGCCAAAAAGCCTTCGCCCTGCCGCCGGGCATCGCCTTTGCCGCCGTCAGCGACCGCCTGTTAGAACGCGCCAAGTCCATCCCCCACCGCGGCTACTATTTTGATTTCCTGACGCTAGAAAAATCGCTGCAAAAGAACAACACGCCCGCGACGCCGCCGGTCTCTTTGATGTACGCAGCTGACTTGCAAATGGACGCGATTTTGCAGCAAGGCATCGAGGCGCGCTGGGCGCGGCATCGAGCTTTGCGCGATATGACGCATGATTGGGCGCGCTCGCGCGGTTTTGCTTTATACGCCCAGGCCGGCTACCGCAGCAATACAGTAACCACCGTCGCCAACACGGTTGGCATCGATGTGGATGCGATGGACGCTTTTATGCAGCGCGAAGCTGGCTTTGCGATGGACAAGGGCTATGGCAAGATTAAAGGCAAGACCTTCCGCCTGCCTCACATGGGCGATATTACGCTGGAAACGCTGCAAGAAGTCCTGAACGGGCTGGACGCTTTTTTGGCGCAGGCGAATTGAAAGGGCGCTATGAGCTACCAAGTTTTAGTCCCCGATAATGTAGACCCAGCGGCGCTTGACCGCCTGCGCGCGCAGGCAGAAATCCGCGTCTCGGCGCCGGGCAAGCTGGAACGCCCGGCCTTGCTGGCCGCTGTCGCTGATGCCAATGCCTTGATTATCCGCAGCGGCGTGCAAGCCGATGCCGAGCTGCTGGCGCGGGCGCCACAGCTCAAAGCGATCGCCCGCGCCGGCGTCGGCGTCGATAATGTGGACCTGGCCGCCGCCAGCGCGCGCGGCATTCTGGTGATGAACACGCCAGGCGGCAATACCATCTCCACTGCCGAGCATGCTTTTGGCTTGATGCTGGCGCTGGCGCGGCATATCCCGCAGGCGCATCAATCGCTGTTGCAAGGGCGCTGGGAACGCAAAAAATTCGTCGGCGGCGAGCTGAAAGGCAAGACTTTAGGCATCATCGGTTTGGGGCGCATCGGGCAGGCGCTGGCGACGCGCGCCCAAGCCTTTGAAATGGCGGTCATCGCCCATGACCCCTACCTGCCGCCGGCAGTGGCCGCGGCTCTAGCTGTGCCGCTGCTGCCGCTGGACGAAGTCTATGCCCGCGCCGATTATCTGTCTTTGCACGCGCTGATTACCGACGACACACGCGGCATGATAAATGCCGCCGCCATCGCCAAGATGAAAAGAGGGGCGCGCATTATCAATGCGGCCCGCGGCGCCTTGATTAACGCGGCGGATTTGGCCGCGGCCCTGCAGAGCGGCGCGCTGGCCGGCGCGGCCCTGGATGTCTATGAGCCAGAGCCGCCGCCCGCCGACCATCCGCTGATTGGCTTGCCCAATGTGATTCATACACCGCATCTAGCCGCCAGCACAGCCGACGCGCAGGTCACAGTCGCCATCGAAGCGGCCGATTTGATTATCGATTTTTTGCTCGAAGGCAAGGCGGCGAATGTCTGCAACCCAAGCTGGAAGTAAGCCCAAGTTTTTATTGCGACTAGGAAATTTAGCCACAGAGCCACAGAGGCACAACAGAAGTAAGACAAACTAAATTTTGTAACTAGAAAACTTTTCTCCAACCCCACGATTGGCGACCCCTCCCTGAAGCTTCAGGGAGGGACTTTTCTGCAAGCACCCCTATAGTGTTTGGGGTTTTTCTCCCCTCCCCAAAGCTTTGGGGAGGGGCCGGGGGTGGGGTTGAAACGAAGGCATAAAAGCTGCAAAATTTAGTTTGCCTTACTGAGACACAGAGGCACAGAGATAAACCCAAATTAATCGTACGATACGCGAGCGCATTTTCTCGCATAATTAACTTGGACTTATTGAGACACAGAAGTAACCCAAAGTTACTTATAAAGCTCACGGCCGTGTCGGACTGCCATCAGGCAGGCGCGTTTGCGTCCACTCTTCGACGATGTCCCGACACGGATAGCGCGCCGCTAGCGCCTCATCTATATCAATGCCTAGCCCCGGCCGCCCATTCGCATACAGATAGCCATCTTCCACCACCGGCAAACCAGGAAAGAGCTCATAATCCAGCGCCGACGGCTGATACCACTCCTGCACGCCAAAATTGGGCTGCCACAGGTCCAGCTGCAAATTCGCCGCATGCCCCACCGGCGAAGTATCGCTGGGCCCATGCCAAGCGCTGCGGATGCCATACATATTGGCGAAGAGAGCAACATTGCGCGCCGGCGTGATGCCACCCATCTGGCTGATGTGCATGCGGATAAAATCAATCAGCCGCTCTTGAATCAACAGCTGCCACTCATGCGGATTGTTAAATAGCTCGCCTATAGCCAGCGGCGTGGCGCATTGCTGGCGCATTAGCCTGAACCAGGCAATGTCTTCTGGCGCCAGCGCGTCTTCCAGGAAAAAGAGCTTGAACTGCTCCAGGTCTTTGGCGAACTCCAGCGCGTGAATCGGCACGAGGCGCTCGTGAATATCGTGCAGCAGCTCCACTTCAGCGCCCACTTGGTTACGGACGAAGGCAACCATATCCAGCACTTGGCGGCAATAATCGCGCGGGTCATAATATGCGCCCGCCGGCGCGTTCTTAGGTTTGACTAGCTTATCGCTTTGGCCGCCATAGCCGCCCAGCTGCACGCGAATGAAACGATAGCCCTGCTCCATATAAGCCCGCACATTGTCGGCGACTTCTTCTTTGCTGCTGCCATTGGCATGCACATAGACATGGGCCGCCTCGCGGGATTTGCCGCCGAGCAAATCACAGACGGACATGCCAGCCCGTTTGCCTTTGATATCCCAAAGCGCCTGGTCGACGCCAGAGATGGCATTGTTCAGCACTGGCCCGTTGCGCCAATAGCCATGCACCATCGACATATTCCAAATCTCTTCGATGCGCGCCACATCCCGTCCCAGCAGAAAGGGTTTGAGATGGCGCTCGAGCGCGGCCGCGACCGCGAAGATGCGCTGCGTGAAAGTGGCGCAGCCCAAACCATAGAGACCCGGCTCGGATGTGATGACCTTGACGATAGCCAGGCGCGATTTGCCCGGCTGCGTCAGGATAATTTTGACATCTTGGATAGTGATTGCTTTAGCCATCACAGCACCCGACAGCGATTCGTCAAGGTGCCGATGCCTTCAATCTCGATGCTGACGACGCTGCCCTCGCCTAAGAATTCGGGTGGACTTTGCGCCTTGCCGACGCCTGATGGCGTGCCAGTCAAGATGATGTCGCCGGGCTTGAGCGTGAAAGCGCGGGATAAATGCGCAATCAAAAAACGCACATCGAAGATCATATCGGCGGTCGAGCCATTTTGTTTCTCGCGGCCATCGACCGTCGTGATGATGCGCAGGTTCTGTGGGTCGGGAATGGCGCTTTTAGGGACGACATAAGGTCCCAGCGGGCAAAATGTATCCATACCCTTCGCCCGCGTCCATTGTTTGTCCCGCGTTTGCAAGTCCCGCGCCGAGACATCGTTGGCGATGGTGTAGCCAAAAACATAGTCCAGAGCCTCGGCTGGGGCGACTTTGCGCGCTGTCTGGCCGATGATGACCGCCAGCTCGCCTTCCCAATCGACCTGCGTTGTTAGCGCCTGCTCCCATTCGATAATATCGCCAGGCCCAATCACCGCGCTGGGCATCACCGCGAAGACTAAGGGTTCGCTTGGCACTTCGTTATTCAATTCGCGCGCATGCTCGGCATAATTACGGCCAATCGCCAAGATTTTTCCCGGCCGCAGCGGCGGCAAAATTCGCGCCGCCGCCAGGCTATCCTGGGCTGCGCCCGCCTCTGGCAGCGCCGCCGCCGCCATCAGTTCGCGCATATCGGTCGCCGCCAGTCGCTGGATGCGCTCGCCAGCGAGAATGCCTATATGCCTGGCGCCGGCTATCTCATAGCGCAACAGTTTCATTTGTTTTCCTCGTCGCTTGGCAAATCAATGGCGCTAGTCTAGCAAATCGAAGCGCCAGTGGCTAGAGAGTGCTCAGCGCAAAAACCTGATTGGCGGCGCTGGCGTCCACCCGCTTATAAAAACTCTGCTAAAATGCCAACAGTTTTATGGGATGCGGCTAGGAGGCTGATTTGAAGCTGCGGCTCTTGAGCATATTCGCTGGGTTGAGTTTGCTGCTGCCTTTGCTGACGGCTTGCAGCGATACGGGCAATGTGGCTAATGACGCCAATTCGGCGCAGCGTCTCTTGCCGAATCTAGCTGACTATAGCGCGACGGATGTGGATACGACGCTGGATGGCGCTTTTGCCGCCGTCGGCGGGGCGGCTTTGGTCGGCGGACAGCTTGGCATCACCGCCGCCATCGCCAAAGCCGAGCAAATCTTGCAATGCTTCCAAGACCGCGGCGCTATCGCCGCCAAATTTTACCAAGATACCGATGTCGATATCATGGCGCCGCGCGTCGGCGCGACGCTGGTCGTCAACCAAACCCGCGTCAGCCAAGAATTCATCAACTGCGCCCTCGGCGGGCAAGAAGACTTAACCAGCGCGCAGAACTTCAGCGTCGAACCTTGCGCTAGCGCCGGCACCTTGCATTATCAAGGCGATACGATTAGCTATGTTTATGTCGGCTCGCACCCCGATGTCTGCGATATTTTCCAACTGCATTTTGATACCTTAGCCGACCCCTTTGACGAAGAAGAATAAATTCTAAAACTGGCTGGGAGGCAAGAAAAAGATGGCGGACTTTAACGGATTGGGTATGCACTTAGGCAATTTGTCGCGCTTATCGGCGGCGCAGACGCGGTCAATCAGCGCGGAGAACTTCACGGGCGCGAAAGGGGCTGGCGGCCGCGCAACCTCAGGCACAGGCAGCTTCGCCGCGCGCGACCTGGGGCAAGGCTGGAAAGTATCGCCCTCCGTGCGCATCAGAGCTGGCGAGACCTTCACAATGGCGGACATCGCCGGCCCAGGCGCTATCCAGCAGATTTGGCTGACGCCAACTGGCAACTGGCGTTATTGCATCCTGCGCATCTATTGGGACAATAGCGAACGGCCGTCGGTGGAATGTCCCATTGGCGATTTCTTCACCGTCGGCTGGGGCGAATACGCGCAGGTAAGTTCGCTGCCCATCTGCGTCAATCCGGGCAGCGCTTTCAATTCCTACTGGCAGATGCCCTTCCGCCAGCGCTGCCGCATGACCATCAGCAATATCGCCGAAGAAGATATGACGCTCTATTATCAAGTGAATTATACGCTGACCGAAATACCAGAGGACGCGGCTTATTTTCACGCCCAGTTCCGCCGCGTCAATCCGCTGCCCTACAAAGAAGTCTATACCATTGTCGATGGCATCCGCGGGCGCGGGCAGTATGTCGGCACTTATGTGGCTTGGGGCGCGAATAACAACGGCTGGTGGGGCGAAGGCGAGCTGAAGTTCTACCTCGATGGCGACGACCACCCGACGATTTGCGGCACTGGCACCGAAGATTATTTCTGCGGCTCCTACAATTTTGACCCCAGCCCGCGCCACAACGAAGGTTATGTTACTTTCACGACGCCCTACGCTGGCTTTCATCAAGTAATACGCGGCGCTGGCGATTACAAAACCCAGCTGCGTATGGGCATGTACCGCTGGCATATCGTCGACCCTATCCGCTTTGAAACTGACCTGCGCATCACCATGCAGGCTTTAGGCTGGGGTTACAACCGCCGCTATCTGCCGCTGCAAGACGACATCGCTTCAGTCGCGTACTGGTATCAGACGCTGCCGCATGCGCCTTTCCCGCCGCTGCCCGAGCGCGACCAGCTCATGGTCATTTAGCCGCGCGGCAGATTTCGGTATAAAGGCGCTCGTAGCGGGCCGCCGTGCCTCGCCAGCTATATTGCCGCTCGATGAGCGCCCGCCCATTGCGGGCAAGGCGCTGGCGCAGCGCAGCGTCTTTGAGCAGGCGGAGGGTCTGCGCCGCGATGTCGTCGATGGGTGCGATGATAGCCGCTTCGCCCGGCCGCGCGTCTATGCCAGCAAAGCTGAGCGGACTGCCGACGACGGGGATGCCCATAGCCAGCGCTTCCAGCACCTTGTTTTTTAAGCCAGCGCCGATGCGCAGCGGGCAGATAAAGACCGTCGCTCCCGCGAGATAAGGCTGCACAGCTGGCACGCGCCCGGTAACTTCAATATGCGCGCTCGCTTGCGCGCGCAGCCAGGCGGGCGGATTGTTGCCGACCAGTTGCAAACGCGCCTCTGGCCGCGCCGCGCGCACAGTTGGCAAGACTCGCTCCAGCAGAACGCGGGCGGCATCTTGATTCGGCGGGTAATCATAATTGCCGACGAAGAGCAGCGTATTCGTGGCGCGGGCGGCAGCGCTAGGCGCAAAGCGCTCAAGCTCGATGCCATTAGGGATTACTTCGATGTTGAGCGCGGGCTGGAGCGAGCGCAGCATAGACCGGTCAACCTCGGAAATGACGACCGTCCTGTCGTAGGGAGAGAACATAAAGCGCTCGAAACGGCGCGCCAGCGGCAGGCGCAAGCGCGCGCTCAATTGCCCCTGCCGCGCCGCCGATTGCAAATAGAGCGCGTAAGATTCATAAGGCGTGATGAGATTCGGCTTGTGGGCGAAAAGCCTATGGTACTCATAGACGCTGACCGCGCCGAAGCAGTGGACCAGGTCATATTCATAGCGCTGTAGATAGTCGGCGATTTTCCGCCAGAGTGCCGGGCAGAAGCTGTCTTTAGCGCTGGTGGGGAAGCGCGCCGCTGGCCGCAGCAAGCGCTGCAGGTAGGCTAGGCTTTGGCGGCGCGCTTCGGCTATCAGCTCGATATGGCGAAAGAAGGGCGCATACTTGTCGATTTGCTGGGGCGCGTCGGCGTCATCATAGAGAGCGAGCAAGTCAATGACAGCGCCACGGCTGGCCAGCTCGCGGGCTAGATGCCAGATAATCAGCCGATCGCCCAGATGCAGCGGATAGGGCGGGCAACGCGAAATCAGCAGAATTTTTTTCATGGAGCCGCCTGCGCCAAATATCAGTTAAAAACAAAAAACTCATCGCGCGGATGAGTTCTCTGTGCCGAGACCCAGACTTGAACTGGGGACACCCGCATTTTCAGTGCGACGCTCTACCAACTGAGCTATCTCGGCATATATTGGATTTCCGAGTTTAGAACGGCTGGCGCTGGTTGTCAAGGTTAGACTTGCAAAATACACGCGGTCTAATCTCTCTGCGCCGCTGTGGCTCAGTAAGACAAACTAAATTTTGCAAGTTTTATGCTTTCGTTTCAACCCCACCCCCGGCCCCTCCCGTAGGGCAGTGTCTATGCGCCCCGAAGCTTCGGGGAGGGACTTTTCCTCAAGCACGTCCATATTTTTCGGGGGTTTTCTCCCCTCCCCAAGCTTTGGAGAGGGGCCGGGGGTGGGGTTGAAAATGTGGCTGCGTAGTTTTCTGGCTTACTTTTGTAAATTTTGCCGAATCACGATTTTGATGCGATTGCCCTGCGGGGAGGGGAGGCTAACCTGGAGGCCTGTAGACATTGCCCGATGGGAGGGACTTTCCCTCAAACTCCCCATAATTTTAGGGGTTTTTCTCCCCTCCCCAAAGCTTTGGGGAGGGGCCGGGGGTGGGGTTGAAAATGGTACATAATTAACTTGGACTTACTTCTGCACCTCTGTGCCTAAAATTCTTTTCCCAGCCAGCGCAAGATGATTTGCGCGGTTTCTATGGGCGCGGCCTGTGGGAAGAGATGTCCTTGCCCAGGCAGCTCGTGAAAATCGACCGCCGGCAGCAGGCTTTGCGCCCGCTCGAGCACTGCGTCGGGGAAAGTGTCGCTGCCGGGCGCGCGGATAATCAAAGTCTGCGCCAGCCCGTTCAGCTTAGGCAAATCTTGCCAGATTTGGCGATACACTGTGGCAAAATAATAGGCTTCCCAGTCGGCGCTCCAAGCCAATTCAAAGCCAGCTGCTGCACTGCCGGCGGCGCGCGGGCGCAGGCCATGCTGGACATAGAGCCACAACGTCTCGTCGGCCCAATCGGCGAAGAGCGGCCGCTGACG
This sequence comes from Phototrophicaceae bacterium, assembly GCA_965200325.1. Taxonomy (GTDB): domain Bacteria; phylum Chloroflexota; class Anaerolineae; order Aggregatilineales; family Phototrophicaceae; genus UBA6055. Next base: position 630,477 of record OZ241335.1, read on the forward strand.
AAAGCGGGCAAAAGCCGCTTCACGACTGGCAAAGAATTGACGGCGGCGGCGCGTGCCGCGTACCAGCGGCATGTCTTCCACTTTGCCTTCGGCCCAGGCCTGGCGGTTCAAGGCGAGCAGGCGCGGCGGCAGGAAAACCGGGTCGAGCAGAATCAAGGCTTTGAAGCGGGCTGGTTCTTTGAGCAGGGCGAGCAGAGACACGATGCCGCCGAAGGAATGCCCGATGGCGGTGATGCCACTTAAATTATGCGCCGCGAAACCGGCCAGCAAGTCGGTTGCGGCCGCGCTCCAATCTTGATACTCGGCCGGCAGCGCAGCGCCGCCCCACAAAGCCCGCGGCGGCAGGCAAAGCGCGCGGAAGCCAGGCAGCCGGCGCAGCAGCGGCAAATAAGTCTGGGGCGGGAAGCCATTGGCCGGCGCGATATGCAAAATGGACGCCGCCGCCGCGCCGCCCAGCTCAACGAGAGTCTGTGGCATCGAGCGCTCTTTCAGCCTGTATTAGCCAGCAAGTTTTTGCTACATTTGCCAAAGCTGAAATGGCAAATGCGGAGCGAGATAATGGACAAGTCATATATTTTCACAGTCAGCGCTTCGCTTATCGCGCTCTTGGTGGTGCTGGAATTGGTGCGGCGGCGGCATTTGAGCGAAGAGTATTCACTGCTCTGGCTAGGCACGGCGCTGGTGATGCTGGTGCTGGGCCTTTCGCGCGATTTACTGCATAGCTTGGCGGCGCTAGTCAACATCTACGACCCTTCTAATTTGCTTTTTCTGCTGGCGACGCTCTTTTTGCTCTTTATCCAGCTCTATTTTTCCACCGTCATCACGCGGCTGACAAAAGAAAATCGGCAGACGGCGCAGCAGATTGCCCTGCTGCGTTATGAACTCGAGCAATTACGCGGCGCTCAAGGAATGCAGGGCGATGGCCAAGGCGACGAGAACGACTAAGCCGCCGCTATAAAGCAGGAGTTCGGGCAGGCGCAAACGCAGCGGGTTGCTATCTAAGCGGGCAAATTCGCGCAGGCTGCGCGGCGGCGCTGTTGGCCGCGGCAGGATTGGCCCAATGCGCCAAGCCAGCAGGGCCCCGCCTAGCATGCCGCCGATATGCCCCCAATTATCAATGCGCGAGCCGGGCATAAAACCAAGTACTAAGTTAATGCCGATGAGAAAAGCCATGTGCCGCAGGCGCGCCTGCGCATTGACATAGACGCCGCGATGTTGGCGCAGATGCACCGCTTGGGCGGCGAAGATAGCGAAGACCGCCCCCGACGCGCCAACCGACGCGCCGCTCAGCCCGCCCAAAGCCAAACTCAAAGCCGAGCCAGTCAAACCGCCGAGCAAATAAATCAGCCAGAAGCGCAGCCGCCCAAATATCGGCTCGACCTCGCGGCCGACGATAAAAAGCGCGTAGACATTAAAAAAGATGTGGCCAAGGCTGCCATGCAGGAACATCGCTGTGAACAGGCGATAGACTTGCAGCTCCTCAACGACCAGCTGCGGGATTAACGCGCCGCCCAAGAATAGCTGCCACTCCAGCTCTGGCAGCAGGAAACCAGCGAGGAAAATCAGCCCATTGAGGGCCATCAGCGCATAAGTCAAAAGCGGCCGATCGGCGCGGGGGCGGGGCGGCGGCTTTTGCCGTTTGACGATGACGGCGCCAGGCGGCAGCTTTTGATCTTGCTGATACAGCGGATGGCTATCTTTTTCTTTTTGCGACATGCTAGCGCTTTCGCTAGAGAGCCTTAATCATCACATCATAGACGATAGACATAAAAATAGCATTAGAGATTTTGCTGAGCGCGCGTCTAAAATTCTTAGTTAGATTTACTTAGAATAAATCATAAAAATTATGTTATGCTTATTCTAAAGTTGCAGTATTATCATAAGCCGTTGCAGCATACGCATAAGCTGAGCGACAAGTATAATAAATCAGGAAAATTAGGCTGATGTCCCTTAAATCAATTGCTGATATATTCGCCGTGCCAGAAGAAATCCTGTGCGAGATGCACGAAGAAGGCGATGCCTGCGATGTCATCGTGCGCATGGAAGACGGGACCGTCTATACCGCCCTGTTTGCCACCCGCACCTATATCAATCGCCAGTTAGAGCTGACTTGGCTGGCCACAGGTTCCATCCCAGATACGCCGCCTGTGCGTTATGCCGTGCTGGATACCCCCCATATCATCGTGGAAGTCTTGGAACTCCAGACCATCGAAGATACCATCGATAACCTCTTCGCCCAAGATGTCTTCGAGAGTCTGTTCACGCGGGTAACGGAAGACGAAGCGGCCGATGCGAGATTCATCCGCCCGGCCGAGCCGTTCTCGACGCAGGCGATTGCCCAAGCCGTGATTGAAGAAGTGCTGGTCCTGCTCGACGATTGAACTGCGGCGCCTGTCGGCCGGCCGGCATTTTCCCTTTTTGCTCTTGCGCCTTCTCCGCTATAATGCGCCTCGACGCGCGGCGCCAGGTTTTGGCGGTGCGCAATAGCATAAGACCGAGAGAAGAGCATGCAACGGTACGAAGATAGTCAACTCTACAAGATTCGCCATTCCGCCGCCCATGTGATGGCGGAAGCTATGCTGGAACGCTTCCCCGAAGCGAAAATCGCCATTGGCCCGCCGATTGAAGATGGCTTTTATTATGACTTTGATTTGCCCCGGCCCATCAACGAAGCGGACATCCGCTGGGTGGAAAAACGGATGCGCAAGCTGCTCGCCGGGCGGCATGCCTTTACAACGCGCGAAGTTACAGCGGCCGAAGCGCGGCAACTCTTCCAAGACCAGCCCTATAAGCTCGAACTCATCGAAGACCTGGTGAAAGGCCGGGTCGATGACAATGGCCAGCCCATCGCCAGGCCGGCCGACAGCTTGACTATCTATACGCAGAACCGCTTTACCGACCTCTGCCGTGGGCCCCATGTGGCTAGCACAGCCGAAATCAACCCCAAGGCGGTCAGCATTTCCTTGCGCCCGCCGGCCGGCGCCTATTGGCGCGGCGATGAAAAACGGCCGCAGCTCACGCGCATCTATGGCACGGCTTGGCAAAACCCAAAAGAACTGGCGGAATACCGCCGCCAGCTCGAAGAAGCGGCTAAGCGCGACCACCGCATCCTGGGCGAAAAGCTCAATCTCTTTGTCATTGACGCGCTGGTCGGCAAAGGGCTGCCGCTCTGGCTGCCCGATGGCGCTATCCTGCGCGATACGCTGGAACGCTGGCTGCGCTCCATTCAAATCGAGCGCGGCTATCTGCCTGTGGTAACACCGCATCTGGGCAATATCGCGCTCTACAAAACTTCGGGGCATTATCCCTATTATGCCGACAGCCAATATACGCCTATCGATGTCGATGGCGACGAGTTCATGCTGCGCCCGATGAATTGCCCGCACCACTGCCGCATCTACACCAGCCAGCCGCGCTCTTACCGCGATTTGCCGCTGCGTTATGCCGAGTTTGGCACGGTCTATCGCTATGAGCAATCGGGCGAATTGCGCGGTTTGACGCGGGTGCGCGGCTTCACCGTCGATGACGCGCATCTCTTCGTGCGCCCCGAGCAGCTGCTGGACGAATTCAAGGCGGTGGTCAAATTAATCCAGCATGTCTTTGGCGCGCTGGGCATGACCGATTTCCGCGCCCGCATCGGCACCCGCGACCCGGATAGCGACAAATATGTTGGCGACAGCGCTTTGTGGGAGACCGCGACTGTGTCCATCATCCAGGCCTGCGAAGAGCTGGGCTTGGAATATCACATCGAAGCGGGGGAAGCGGCTTTTTATGGACCCAAGCTGGATTTCATCGTGCGCGATGTCTTGAAGCGGGAATGGCAACTTGGCACAGTCCAGGTCGATTATAATCTGCCGCAGCGCTTTAACCTGGAATATATCGACCGCGATAATAGCCGCAAGCGCCCGGTCATGATCCACCGCGCGCCTTTTGGCAGCCTAGAGCGCTTCATTGGCATCTTGATAGAGCATTTTGCTGGCGCTTTCCCGCCTTGGCTGGCGCCGACGCAGGCTATCATCATCCCCATCCGCGAGAGCCACAATGCTTATGCCAGCGAAGTGGCGGACTTGCTGCGGGCGCGGGGCATGCGCGTCAAAGCGGATTTGCAAGACCGCAATATGCGCTCCAAGATTCGGCAGCACCGCGCTATGCTTATCCCTTGGCTCTTGATAGTGGGCGACCGCGATGTGGCAAATCGAACGGTCAGCCTGCGGCTGCGCAGCGACGAAGACCTAGGCGCAATGCCGCTCGAAGTTTTTGCCGCCGCCGCCGCCGAGAAAATACGGACGCATTCACAAGAAATCGCACTTTAACGCTCCAGACAGGATTCGAACCTGTGGCAACCCAACTTAGGAGGTTGGTGCTCTATCCTCTGAGCTACTGGAGCCTAAGAAAATTATAGCAGAGCGGCGCAGTTTCTCAAGCCTGCGTCGGCGCGGGCAATGGTGAAACTGGCATCAGCCAAAACTAATAGTTGCGCTTGCGGTGTTACTGGCTACAATTTTATATAAAGCAGTAGCGTCGCCAGCAAAATTACGCTAATATAGCGCAAATATAGGCGAACCTGTCAAAGAAGCGGTGGCGCGAGCGCCGCCAGCAAAAACGAAACTGCGAGGAGAAGCGAAATGACCCATATCATCACCAGCTTGTGCCTGCGGGATGGCGCATGTGTGGAAGTTTGCCCGGTCGAGTGCATCATCGCTGGCAAGCCCGAAAATGAATGGCCCTGGTATTACATCGACCCGGATACTTGCATCGATTGCGGCGCCTGCATCCCCGAATGTCCCTTCGAAGCCATCTTCGTCGAAGAAGAAGTGCCAGCCGACTACGAGATGATGGAGGGGCAAGAGCGCGTGCCATTCGATAGCAAAGTCATCATCGAACACGAAGAAGGCGAAATCATCGACCTCACGCCCGACATCCAGCCGAATTACGACTTCTTCACCGCTGGGCCCGGCTATGACGCCCTAGGCATGTAGCCGCGCCCGCCAGCGAGTCCATCCCTCTCTAGCCCGCGTCCCGCTTGGCGGAGCGCGCGGCGCGAGAGGGACTTGCCGCCCCCAAACCGCGCTGGCGCGGCGCGATGATGCCCGTCACTAAACCGACGCTGAATAGCACAATCAACAAGCCGGCAATCATGCCGGCGCTAATGCTTTCATGCAGCAGCACCGCGCCCCAAATCACGCCAAAAACAGGCACCAGCAGCGTCACCGTCAGCGCTTTGATAGGCCCCGCATGGATAATCAGATAATAATACAGCTGATAGGCGAAGGCGGTGCAAAAGAGAATCAGCAGCAGCAGAGCCAGCGTCGCTTCGCTGGGCGGGCTATGGCGCGGCAGATTGACCAGCGACACCGGCGCCAAAATCAGCGCCGCCGTGATTAGCTGCCCGCTCGAGAGCGCCATATTGCTAAAGCCGCTGAAACTGCGCTTGGCATAGACGCCGCTGAGCGCGTAACAGAAAGCCGCGCCGAGCAAAGCCAGCGTCGCCAAGATAACTTCCGCGTTGATAGCCAGCGGGCTGCCGCCGACGGTGATGGATACGCCGATGACGCCCAGCATAGCGCCGATGACTTTGTAGACCGTCAACTTTTCGCCCAAAGCCAGAGCCGCCACCACAGTCGTGAAGAGTGGCGTTGTCGAAAGCAGAATCGCCGCCATCGAGCCGGTCAAGGTCAATTCAGCCCAGCCAATCAGCGTGAAAGGCAAGGCCGAGCTAAAAAAGCCCAAGACAAAGAAGCGCCGCCAATGCCCGCGCAGATTCAGCGACAAGCCGCGCAGCCGGGCATAAGCGACGAGAATGAGCGCCGTCAGCGCGATGCGGGCAAACATCAAGAAGACGGGCCCAAAAGGCTCGACGGCGACGCGGATGAAGATGTAGGACGCGCCCCAAATCGCCCCCAGCAAGAATAGGGCAGCCAGTTGAATCAGCGGCAAGGCAGTGGCTTTCTATGCAGCAGCGAGAAATGTCGCTATTTTACAGGATAATCGCCAAAATTTAGCCACAGAGACACAGAAGTAAGTCCAAGTTAACATTGCGCAATTTTCAACCCCACCGTTGCAAAATTTAATTTGTCCTACTTCCATGCCTCTGTGGCTATTCTTTCTTCCCTGTCCATTTGGTTAGGTAGGAACTGGCCAAAAGTCTGATGTGGCGCGGGGGCAAAGCCTGGCAAAATGATAACAAAGATGATTATGAAAGGAGCAGAAATGGCAGCTAGACTGCAAGCGCTATCAACGGAAATGGCGGATTTAGTGGCAGGCGCCGCCGAGAGCGTTCTGCGGGTGGAGGCGCGGCGCCGCCTACCGGCGACCGGCATCGCCTGGTCGGACAATCTCATCGTTACCGCGCAGCATGTCGTCGAAAGCGACGAAGACATTGTCATCGGCTTGGCCGATGGGCAGCGCATTGAAGCGACGCTCATCGGGCGCGACCCGCGCAAGGATTTAGCCCTGCTGCAAGTGCAGACAAAGCTGACAGCAGCGAATTGGACGAGCGACGCGGCTGACTTGCGCGTCGGCAATCTCGTATTAGCCCTCGGGCGGCCGCGTGCCGCGGTCAAGGCGACGCTGGGCATCGTCAGCGGCTTGGTCAGCCCGGCGGACAGCCAGCGGCGGCGCCAGCGGCGACGCCAGCGCATGCGCGCCGTGTTTCACAAGGAAGGCCGGGGAGCGGGCAGAAAATGGAAGAAAAAAGGCTGGCAGAAAGCTATGCTGAAAAAAGAAATAGGCGGCTTTGGCCTGCCCCTGGTCGGCGGCCTCATCCAAACCGATGTTACCATGTATCCCGGTTTTTCCGGCGGCCCCCTGCTGGGCGCCGGCGGCGAGGTCTACGGCATGAATACATCCGGTTTCTTCGGCGGCGTCAGCGTCGCGGTGCCAGTCGCTAGCATTCGCCATTCGGTCGCAGCCCTGCTGGAGCATGGCAAAATACAGAGTGGTTATTTGGGTATCGGCACGCAGGCGGTGCAACTGCCGGCCGCCGTCGCCGACGCGCTGGCGCAAGCGACCGGGCTGCTGATTGTCTCGGTCAAAGCGGATAGCCCGGCTGCGCAGGCCGGCCTGCTAGTCGGCGATATTGTGACGGCGCTGGATGAAGCAGCGGTCGAAGATGTCGAGGAATTGCAAGGCTTGCTGGCGCGGCTCGCGGTGGGCAGCGCGGTCAAGCTCGATTTTGTCCGCGGTGGCGAACTGCGCGCAGGCGAAGTTACTATCGGCGCGAAGTAGCGGCGGCGCATCAAAAACAAAAAGGGGCGGCCCACTGGACCACCCCTTTTATAGTGTACAGCAAGGTCGCCGCTAGAGATCGGGCGCGACCACAGTGCGAGCCAGCGCAATATCCGCCATCGTATTTTCCGCCGCCGCCTCGTAGGGAATGACCCAAGTTACCTCGTCGATAAAGCAGAGCGCCTCCGCGCCGTCGCGGCAATAATACAGCGTCAAGTCCGCGCTGAGTTCGCCGCTGCCCGCCGCGACGGTGACCGGCACAGTCAGCGTCTCAGCCGCGACCAGCGCCAACTGCTCGCTGCCAGCATCGACTGTCAGTCGCAGTTCGCTATCAATCAGCGGATTGATTTTGAAGTCGGCCGGGAAGTTCAAGTGCAGTGAAATAGCGTTCTCGCCGACAGCCAACTGCTGGACTTCTAGGCGCATCAGCATATCATCGGCGCTGTTGCCGCCTAGCACGGTCAGAGCAGCGGTATCGATGACCAGAGCCTCGGGATTGCTGAATTCCAGCGTATCGACGATGCCCGCCGCCAGGTCAATCAGGCGGATGACATGGTTATTGGTATCAGCGACATAGAGGATGCCGTCCGCGTAGCTCAAGCCACCGGGTTCATCAAATTCGGCGACCATTGCATCGCCATCGGCATAGCCACCCAAGCCACCCAGACCAAAGACGCTGTGCGTGCTGGTCTCGCCGGCGCGCATGACCTTGATGCGGCTGTTATAGGTATCGGCAATATAAATATCGCCGTCAGGCCCGCCTTCGACGCCCAGGGCATGCTGCAAAAGATTCTCGCCCAGTTCGCCATCGACATCGCCGAATTTGAAGAGATGGTTCTCGGTTGTGCCAGCGACGACGGTGACCAAATCATTGGCAAAATCCGCCAGGCGGATGGTGCTGGATTCGCTGTCGGCGAAATAGAGCTTGCCAGCGCCGGCGTAATAAAGGCCGCTGGGCTGGGCTAATTCGCTATTCGCCAGGCGAACATCATTCAGGTTCGCCTCGCGGCCATTGCCGACTGAAGGATAGAGCGCGCCTGTGGCTGGTTCGTAGATATAAAGCTGGTGTGTGCCAGCCATGGCGATATGCAGGCGGCCCGCATCATCAAATTCGACATCCCAGGGGCTGCGCAGGGAGACAGCGAGCGGGTCAGCTACCGCTTCGCCAAAGGGCAAGCGGGCGCGGCCCATCTTGCCATTGCCCGCCACTGTGTCCACCGCGCGGGCGGCTAAATCCGCCACCCGCAGCGCATGGTTATTGACATCAGCGATATATAGCAAGTCGCCATCGAGAGCCATGCCCTGCGGCTTATCAAAAGTGGCGCTCTCAAACGTGCCGTCGGCGAAGCCGCGCGCGGCCGAGCCGATGATGTCCAGCACTTCATGCGTCATCAAGTCGGCGATGACAATGCGATTATGGCTGCTATCGGCGATGAAGAGGCGATTTTCATCCGCTAGCACTTTGCCCGGGAAGAGCAGTGGCGTACCCGGATCGCCAGCGCCTTCCAGCGCCAAATCCAGCGGGCTGCGGTCGATGATATTCGGGTCTAAACCGTCATAATAAGCGACCATGCCAGAGAGATAGGCATCAAAAGTTTCAAAGGGGATTTCGCCCGATTGCCGCACGACTACATTGCCCAACGGGTCGATAATCGCCGTCGTCGGCCAGGCATTCACGCCATAGGTGCGCCAGACGGTGAAATTATTGTCGTTGATGACGGGGTGATGCACGCCATAGCGCTGCACGATTTGTCGCAGGTTTTCTGTTTTGCCTTCGTTTTCGAACTTCGCCGAATGCACGCCGATGACGACGACTTCAGCCGAGAATTTCTGCTCTACCTGTTCGAGGATGGGGATGATGTGCAAGCAGTTGATGCAGCCATAAGTCCAAAAATCGAAGATGACGATTTTGCCGAGCAAGCCGCTCATCGTCAGCGGGTTGTCCACATTGATCCAATCAAGATCGGTGGGAAATTCGGGCGCTGGCACTTGCCCTTCGTACATCTGTTTTGGCGTTTGCTGTGCCTGCGCTAAGCCCATCAGCGCCAGCAGCAGCAAGAGCGCTAAAAACAGTCTCTTCATCAGTCTATCCTTTCAAGCTAGCGAAAAGAGAGCATCATCGATGCTCTCTTTTCATTCTTGTCTATTCCATTCTAGGGCGCAATGCTAAAGGCGAGGTAACGGAATTCTTGCAGATGTATTATGGATTGCGCTTATTTAGTGGCGGCAGGAAGTGCCAAGCCGGGCAAATTCGCGGCGGGCGGCGGTAACATCGCCCATCTCCTGATAAATTAAGCCTAAGGCGCAGCGCGCGTCGTTGCGCCAAGGATCGAGTTCCAGCCCTTTGACATAAACATCGCGGGCCCGCGCCAATTCGCCCACAGAGACATAAGCGCGGCCGTGATAGAAGAAGTCGTCAACCGTCAGCGGCACGAACATAGCCAGCATATCCAGAATCGCGTTTTTGCGATGTTCGCTGGCGCAGGCGTCCTGGGCGTCTTCCGCCAGCAGGCGGTCAAAATGCGCCAGAGCCGAGCCATAATTCGCCCATTCGGTGAAGACGATGCCTAACTGGCAGCGGGCGTCACGGTGCGTCGGGTCGATGTCCAGCGCCTCGATAAAGCTAGTCGCGGCGGCATAGAGCTTGCGCGCGGTCAGCATCTGCAAGCCATGCTGGTAGCTGGCCTGGGCTGGCGAAGCGGCGGCTGGCGCGCTCGGCGGAGCCGGCGCAGTCTCGGGCGGCGCAGGCTGCTCTGGTGCCGGGCGCTCTACCGCGCGCCAGGTCAAGCGCGCTTCTAGGGACATGGCAAAGACGCGGCGCTCGTAGAGCGACAGGGTCATCTGCCCGCTGGAGATGAAGAGCTTGATTTCTTCGATATAGAGCTTTTGCAAGCGCCGCCAATAGGTCAAGGTATCGCCATCGGAAATGATGAGTACCTGCTCGGTTTGCACCAGCACCCGCGTATGCTCGCTGATGATGACCAGCGGCTGGCGGGCGGGTGGCATATCGGGCTGGCGCAGGAAGGGCGGCGAAGGTGGCGGCGCGGCCGCTTGCGCTTTTGCGCTCGGCACAATCACATCAGGCGCGAGCCACTCGGGCCATTCCAGCTCGGTCGGACCAGCCTCAAGAGGCGCTTCGGCGGCTTCGGCGCGGTCTAAATAATGCCGCGCGCTGCGCGTATCGCCGCGGTCCAGGTGCAGCTGGCCCATCAAGCGCAGGGCCGGCACATCCGTCGGGTCGACGAGCAAGGCGCAGCTCAAGTGAGACTGGGCGCGGTCGTAGTCGCCAGCGGCATAAGCGGCCGTGGCGCGCTGTGCATGGTCCAGCGCCGCATCGCAGCTGGCGGCCGGCGCTTCAGCCGACCAGGCGGACTGGGCATTGGCGATGTCCTCGTGCAGATTTTCAATCAGCAGCGGGATGATGGTATTGCTAGGGTCTTCTTCTAGGGCGCAGTCATAATGCCAGAGCGCCCGGTCATAATCGCCCATATCGTGCAGCTGCACGGCGCGGGCATAGTTAGAAATGCTGAAATCGCAGTTTCTGTCGGCCAGCGCCAGTGGCGCGGCGCTGAAGACCAGTAAAAAAATCAAAGCAATGAAAGGGATTCGCTTGCACATCATCTTTTCTTTCGTCTAGTTTCTATATTTCATTCTACCCCGAAACGGGCAAAGGGCGCAAATTTTTCCTTGATGAACCCAGGGCAATCGCAGCAAAATCGTTATTCAGCGAAATTCACAAAATTAAGCCAGAAAAACTACGCGGCACCATAATTAACTTGGACTTACTTCTGTGTCTCTGTGGCTATTATTTTCTTCCCCAAAGCGCTGGAGCGGCCAGCCCTTCGTTTCGCTGAAGACAATCTCTTCCACCGCCAGCAGCCGTTTGCCGGGTCCCGCGCTGTAGACCGCCAGCGCCATGCCGCTGCGCAGGGCATAAAATTGCCGCGCCGTCAGTTCGAAAGCCCGCCCATCCACATATAGAAACCAGCCGCCATAACGCCCGCCGCGCTCTTCCAACTGGGCGATGCCGGCCGTCGTCTGCGCGCGCAAAGCCCGCAGCTGACGCCAGGCTCTCGCGCTCAAAAAAAGGCTGCCCAGCAAGCCCAGCAGCAGCAAAGCCGCCACTAGCGCGGTCGAGGTGGCGTCCACCTGATTGCGCTGGAAACTTTGCCAGACCAGGAAGAGCAAACCGCAGCCGCCCAGAGCCAGGCATAAGCTGGGCAGACGCTCGCGCCACAGCGCGCGAAGCTGCGCCGGGCTTAGCCCGCCTTGGCGATTGACGGCGATATCGGCTTCGCTGCTGCCAAAGGCGGCTAATAGCGCAGTATTTGGCGGCTGATAACGATAAGGAGCGGCGCGCATGCGCTCACAAGGCCGGGTCTTGCACCCGCGCTTGCCGCCTATGCAGCCGGCGCTGCATATCTGCTAGCTGCCGCGCATAAGCCGCATCGACGGCGAGGTTCACCGTTTCCCAAGGGTCGGCCAGCAGGTCAAAAAGTTGCCAGGTTACTTGCTCGGCGACGACCGTTTGGATCAATTTGTAGCGCTCATTTTTGATGCTGCGCTGATAGGGCTGGCCGGCCGGCGGCCCAAAGACACCTTGATAAGCGGAGAAAACCTCGCGCCGATGTTTGTTGGTGAGGCCATTGAGCAGAGCGGTCAGGCTATGCCCGGCTTGATTCGCTGGCACGGGGACGCCTGCCCATTCGAGCAGAGTCGGAAAGAGATCGAGCAGATAGACAAAAGCGTCGCTGCGCCAGCCTGCCTCAATGCCCGGCCCGCGCAGCAGCAGCGGGATGCGCATGCTATGCTCATAGAGGTTCTGCTTGCCCATCAAACCATGCTGACCGACGCCCAGGCCATGGTCTGAGGTGTAGATGACGATGGTATTTTCCCGCAAGCCCTGCGCGTCCAGCGTCGCGAGAATGCGGCCGATTTGCATATCCATGTGCGATATCATGCCATAATAATCGGCGGTATGGCGCTGGATTTCTGTTTCAGCGCGCGGATAATCGGCGAGCAGCTCGTCGCGGATGTCGCGCACGCCGATATCGAAGGGATGCTCCGGCATAAAATTCGGCGGCAGGTCAAGCGCATCGGGAGCGTACATGCTTGCATAAGGCGGCGGCGCGGTGCGGGGGTCATGCGGCGAAGTGAAAGCGATATAGGCGAAGAACGGCGCCGCGTCCGCCTCTTGCGCGGCGAGAAAATCAATCATATCCGCGGTGAAGACATCGGTGGAGAAACCATCGGCGATATAAGCCGCCGCCGGGTCATATTGGCCGCTCGGGTCGAAGTCATGCACTGGCACGGCGTACTGGTCGGACATGCCGCCAAAGAAGACGCGGCCGCTGCTCGAAAAACAGCGGGCGAAGCTATTGCGGCGGTTATGCCACTTGCCGGTGGCGAAGGCTGTATAGCCATTTTGGCGCAGCAGCTCTGGCAGCAGCGGCGCATCCGGCGGCAGCGGGTCGGGCGTATCGAAGAGGCGGCGGCCCGTCATCAGCATGCCGCGGCTCGGCATACAGACCGCGCCCGAAGTCGAACCCATGATATGCGCCTGGGTGAAGCAGGCGCCATCGGCAATCAGCTGGTCGAATGTCGGCGTGCGCACTGGCTCGCTGCCCAGCGCGCCCAGAGCCGAATGCCGATGGTCATCGGCAATCATAAAAAGGATGTTTGGTCGATTCATCACCCGCGCCTCAATCTAAGTAGGACAAACTAAATTTGCATAATTGACTTGGACTTACTTATGCTGCTAATAATAACACGCCGCCTAAGCCGCTCGCAAGAATCCGCAGGTGGAGCCGCGCGCCGATGTCTTCATTAGAATGTAAGAATTGTATGCTATGCTAGGCGGTGAATTGCCGTCTCAGTTCACAGGGAGTACCAATGTTTCGCGCTTTCTTTTTCTCGTTCGCCGCCTTTTTCTTGCTGATTCTGCCCAACGCCGCGGAATCGCCCCCCGCCGAGTTAATTTTGCAGCACGCCGCGGGCGTGGTAACAGCCGCTTGGGACAGCGCCGAAACGCGGATTCTCAGCGCGACGGAAAACGGCTTAGCGCAAATCTGGTCGGTGGACGATGGCGAGCTGCTGCTGACGCTTGACCACGGCGGCCAGCCTTTGACGCATGCTTTGTGGGTCAACGAAGACGCGGCGATTCTGTCGGCCGACGAGAGCGGCGCTTTGTGGCTGAGCACGGCCGACACCGGCGCCAGGCTGCAAAGCTGGCATTTGCCGGGTCTGCCCATCGCGCTCGAACTCAATGCGGCCGGCACACAGGCGCTCTTTTTTAGTGATATTGGCGGCGGCGCGCTGCTCGACCTGGCGGATGGGGCGCGCCTGCTAGAATTTGAGGCGGCCGCCGAAATCAGCGGCGCCGCTTTCAGCGCCGACGAGAGCCGCATCCGCGCCTGGTCCGAAGCTGGCAATGTCTACAGCTGGCAGCTTGGCACGGGCGAAGTCTCTGAGATGCGGCCGCCACACCGCGGCTTGCTGCTCGGTTTAGCTTGGAACGCCGCCGATACGCGGGTGCTAGCCTGGTTTGCCGATGGCATCGTCAACCTCTACGAGTCCGACGGTCTCAGCATCGGCCGCGGGCGCATCAGCGGCTTGCGCCACAACAGCTTTGTCCAGCGGGCGATTTGGTCGCAGGATGAGACGCGCGTCATGTCTTGGGCCGGCGACGACACAGTGCATATTTGGTCGGTTGAGAATGGGCGCTCGCAGGCGGTCTATCGGCATGAGGATTGGGTCATCGGCGCGCGCTGGGACCAAGACGAAGAGAGCGTCCTGTCTTGGTCGCATATTTATGTCTATCTCTGGCAGGGCGAAGCGCCGCCGCAGCGCTTCCGCCACAATAATCTGCTGCGCGGCGCGGTCTGGAACGCGGCTGGCACCGCCATCTTGTCCTGGTCCTGGGATGGCACCGCGCGCGTCTGGACTGTAGAAGGCTAGAGAAACAGACTCAAAAGCGCCACCACCGCCAATGGGGTGAGCGTGCCAATCAAAGTGCCAACGATAATCTGCGCTGGGCTATGCCGCTTCAAGACCAGCCGCGCCAAGACTACCAGCAATAGCAGAGGCAAAAAAGCGAAAGCCTGCGCCAGGCCAAAGAGCAAAGCCGTCGCCGAGATGATGCTGGAGAGGGCCATAGCATGCAGGCTGACATGGCTAAAAAATGTTACCAGCAGCATCAGGCTCAATTCGACGATGCTGACAAGCGTGACGAGCAGCAGGATGGGGGCGGCGCCGGCTTGCCAGAAGATGAAAGCGCAGACGCTGCCAGCGGCAATCGCAATCGAATAGGGGATATAGCGCTCGCGGCTGAGGCGCATGTGCATATCGCTAATTTGGCCGATGCGCACCTTATAAGCGACAAAGAGCATCGGCGCGGCGCAGACCGACAGGGTGAAGAGCGAAGCGAAGAACCAGGCGCTGGCGCGGTCGGCCGCGCCAGGCAGCGTTACCGCGTAAACCCACAGGGCCCAGACCAGCGGCGGGCTGATGAGCAGCGAAATACAATGCGCCCAAAAATATTCTTGCTTTTCAACGCGCATCCGCAAAGCCGCCGGCAGGCGAATATCCATAGCTGCACCGATTAAATCTTCCCGCATAGTATAGCAGTTTTCGGTCAAAAATCGACCGGCGCGGCAAAGTTGGCGAGGATGTGGCTGCGTAGTTTTTCTGGCTTAGTTTTGTGAATTTTTCTGAATTATGATTTTGATGTGATTGCCCTGGAGCCAACCCCACCCCCGGCCCCTCCCCGAAGCTTCGGGGAGGGGAGTCTAACCTGAGAGACTGTAGACATTACCCGACGGGAGGGACTTTCCTGCAAGCTCGCATAGTCTTCAAGGTTTTTCTCCCCAAAGCTTTGGGGCGCGTAGACACTGCCCTACGGGAGGGGCCGGGGCTGGGTTCAAACGAAGGCAAAAACTTGCAAAACTTAGTTTGTCCTACTTCTGGGACCTATTATTCCATTTCAAAGCGGGTGCCGAGGGCTTTAGGCGGGTCGGAGCGCAGGAAAGCGCGCAGGCGGCGCTGCACCGCCCGCGGCATGTATTGCAGCAGGCGCTCGGTCAAGCCGCCGCTGACGATGAGCAGGGTAACAATCATCAGCAGCCAGGGCAGCGTATTGAGCAGGACGAAGGGGAAGTTTATCTCTTGCCCTAAGATGAATAAGCCATTGGTTTGGATGTTGCTGGAGACGGCGCGCAAGGCGGCGAAGAGATACGCGCCCAGCGCGGCGCGGAAGGGATGCCAGCCGCCAAAAATCACAATCGCCAGCGCAATCCAGCCATCGCCTTGCATGGCCGGCGGGCTGGACCAACCAGGTTTGACATTGAGCGAATAGGCCGCGCCAGCCAAACCGACCAAAGCGCCGCCGAGAAAAGTGTACCAATAACGCAGCCGCTGCACGCGAGCGCCGCGGGCATAAGCCGCTTCTGGGCGTTCGCCAATCGCCCGCAAAGCCAGCCCGCCTTTAGTGCGGAAAAGCCAAAACCAGATAGCGAACATCAAGATATAGCTGAAGTAGACCAGCGCATTTTGACGAAAGAAGATGGGCCCCAGAATCGGCAGGTCGCCGAGAACGGGGATGACAAAGCGCGTAATCTGAGGGCCGGGGATGCGGGTGAAATCAGCGCCGAGGAAGCGGGCTAAATCCGCCGCCAACAAGGTTAGCACAAAGCCAACCGCCACCTGGTCCCGCCGCAGCTTGATGCTGGAAAAGCCGATGAGCAGGGCAATCAAAGCGCCGACCAGCATAGCGACCGCGATGCCTAGCGCAATTTGCATGGGCAAATCGATGCCGCCGGCTTCTTGTGCTGTCCAAGCGGCGGCGAAGCCTAGCACCGCCGCCAGCGCCAGGCTGCCATCCAGCGAAAGATTGACCACACCCGCTCGTTCGGTGATGGTCTCGCCTAGGCTGGCAATCACTAGCGGCGTCGCCGTGCCGATGATGCTGCCGAGTGTGTTGAGCAATTCTTCGTTCATCGTCGCTGCTTTCAGCTTTCTTCTGGCGGGTTTTCGGCTGCGCTTTCTTCGACCCCCGTCAGCGTCTGCGAGAAGAAGACCTCCTGCGCGCCTTGAAACAAGATGACGAACAAGACGAGCATGCCTTGCATGACGCCAGCCAGCGACGAATCCAGCTTGAGCGACGGCGCGATTTGCAAGCGCGTGCTGCCTGTCAAAATCGCGGCGAAAGCGAAGGCGATTAGCGGCACCCACAGCAGGCGGACGCTCAAGAGCAGCACGACCAATAAACCCAAAAATCCGATGCCGCCCGATGCCAGCGGGCGCAGGTTATCGAAGGTAAAAAGCACGCGGTAGGCACCGGCGATGCCGGCCAGCGCGCCACAGACCAGGAACGCGCTCAATGAGGCGCGCTCGGTCGCGACGCCAAGCAGCAGAGCCGAGCGCATATTTTTGCCGACCGCTTTCAGGTTCAAACCCCAGCGCGTGGCATTGAGCAGGATGTAGACAATGACAAAAGCGGCAATGACCAAGACAATCATGAAGAGATTGACGGGGAAGGTCGGCGAGAACTCTGGCAGCAGGGCGGGCGCGGGGAATGGCTCTGTGCCTTGGGCGGAGCCACCGATGCGCGGTTGCCAAGGGCCGGAAATCAGATAAATCGAGACGACATTGACCAGGGCGTTCAAGGCGACGCCGCCGAATATCTCGTTGACGCCCAGCCGTATCTTGAGCAGCCCGACGATGAAAGCCCAGAACATGCCGCCCAAGGCCGCCAGCGCGATGAGAATCAGGTGCAGCAGGGGGGCGAGGCTGGCATCTAGTGGCAGGAATTGCGCGCCCCAGCTGGCGAAGAGCGCGCCCATCATCATTTGGCCTTCGACGCCGATGTTCCATAGGCCGGCGCGGAAGGTTACGACCAGTCCGATGCTGACGAGGGTGAGGGGGATCCAGAAGTTGAAGACGCCGCCGAGTTTGCGCGAGTCTTTGAAAGCGCCTTGCCAGAGGGCATCGATGACATCGAGCGGGTCGCGGCCGACGGCGGTGACGAGGGCCGCGGCCACAGCGAGCGAGATGCCGATGGGCAGAAGTAGGAAGGCGATGCGTATGGCGAGGGCGTGTGGGTTTTTCATGGGGTTTGGGTTTCGCTTCACAACCGAGTATTATTTTGCAATAAGTTCCTAAGGGCGCTTGCGTAAATTGCTAGACATTGTAACTGTGTCATAATTGGTATATTTCGTCAAAAATAGCGTCTATCCGTTTTATAATTTGGCTGTGATGACCACATGATACCGCTTGCCTAGCGAGCTGGTCTACTTCGTAAAAATGGTCTTGAGAAATAATCACAGGCAATTTCTTCAAATAATTCGCTGAATTATTGGCAGTGTGATTTATAACTCTTATCATTCGATTGCATACGTCCGAATTCAGGAACGCCAATAAATAATACAGAATATCATCGTCTTTTGGAAAGACGCCGACGATGGACTGATCAAATATTCTTTTGTCCAGCAAAAAGGCTTTCGGTTTTTTGCTTTTTACCATTGGCACGCCGATGCCCTCTCGAAAATAGAATTGCGCGTTTTGAAACCTAGCTTTTTTATCGGCGCGGTAAAAATCTACGGTTTGCTTGTCCCAAAGAACATAGCAATCCGTTTTTCTCGTAAACATTCTGGCACCGCCTTTGACAATAGGAATATATCGCTTGGCGCCAGCCAGCCCATTTAATATGTCAGCTTTGCCCAAGTAATCAAATTCTATATCTGTGTCGCATAGAGGCGCAATATCTTTTGCATTTCCCTTTTGCAAGTTTATTTGTCTATAAAACTTCTTGTTATCGCCGGAACAAAATCCTGTTACACAGTGCGCCAGATCGCCTAGTGTCCTAGGGGCGCTGTTCAACAATTTTCGCATCTTTGTATTTGCGCCAATATAAAATGAATAATCTGTGGACTTGGCGATGCTGTTTTGCGCCGCCTCTTCAAAATAGTCAGAAACATCATATTCGCATTGCATAATCTGGTAGAGATTTTCCACCGTTGATTTAACCTGGACGATTTTGATGTTATGCGCCGCTCTTGGCTTTGCCTTTCTCAAGGTAAGGATGCACAGATTTGCGTACCCGAAATTCACTTTCGGGAAAAAATTTGCCGGGATGAGCGCTATTTCTTCCACAGTAGTCTCATTGAGGATTTTTGCGCGGGTGTCTTTGTGTACATGCAGAGCCAAAAAGCTATCTGGCACAATGAAAACCAATTTTCCGTTTTTGCGCAGCAAATCGATGGCTCGTCGAATGAATAATGTATAAGTTTCGCGGACATAGCCGCCATATTTCTTTTTGAGCCTTTTCCGTCTATCGTGCTGCTGCCAGGCTCCGTATGGCGGGTTGCCAATTATCTTTGTATAGAAGCCATTGCAATTCGAGTACAAATCCAATGTTAGATCAAAGAGCGCATCAGCTTTCCTTACCTGTATATTGTCTTGTTGGAAGATTTCATTTAATGTTATGACCGCTTTGGGGTTTAGGTCCAAAGCCTCGATTCGATAGCTTTGTTCCGGAAACCAGTCGAGAATTTTTGCAATAAAAGCCCCAGCCCCGGCACACGGTTCTAAAATAATGTCCTCTGCGGCAATTTCAAGCCGCGCAACCATGTAGCTCAATATCGGATCAGATTCTGTGTAATAGGAACAGAACTGTCTACGCGCTCTCGTTTTGCCTTTGATGATCGTATCTTGCATTACCATTGCAAATATTCTACTAGCTGATTGCTTTGCAAATGATTATACATGCCAGGCTCAAAATCCTGCTCCCAGTTCAGATTTTCTTGCTGCCAACGCGCAAGGTTGAAGCCAGTATATTCTTCAATTTTGCCGTATGTTTCAGCGCCGCAGTAGACCGACCACAACCCCGACTTCTTCAGAATTTGCAGATAATAATTATTCTCAGCTTCTGGCGATCGCACGAAGATTATACATTGATGCCCTTCAGCCAAAATTTTGTACGCGCTCGCAACAAGAAGCAGCCGATTCGTATTCCCTTTTTCGTTTGAGCCAAAACCGCTCTTGAAATCGACGACAAACTTGCTGGCGTCCTTTTGAAAATGCAAATCAAGCTCGAGCTTTATCTCTCTAGCGGTAACGAGCTGCCAGACTTTATCGTAGCTGTTCATCAGTGCAATCTGCTGCTTTTTATCAATTTCAAGTGAGTTAATAAGTTCCTGGATTTCCTGCGTGAGCTTTTGTTTCACTTCACTGAAGAGCGGCGGCGCAAAGTAATTTAATGTCTCGTCAATCGCATATTGCCAGCACAGAAGGCAAAATGGCTCCCATAGCTCACCGATTCTGCGAGTAAATGCCATATATATTCATAAGGCCATACTGCATTTCTAGCTTCAAGCATCACTACATAATTTGTATAAGTAATTGTAAATGCAGCTTGTAAGGTAGTTCTCCGCTCCCAGTTCTCGCGCATACTTTTTTATTCTAGTATCCTAACCAAGTTCTGCCTAGCTTGCCGCAGCCCTTTATTTATACGCGATGCCCTGCGCCTATATTCGGCAGCTGAAAATAACTGTTTCGATTCGAAAATCAGTTCCTGGCTGCGATTTCTATAATACTCGAGCAGCCTGAACTTTTCATTCGCAACATTGCGGGTAATCAATTCGTTCATTTGCATTCACGGACTGTTATTCTGGCAACCTTTTGCCCACCCGCATTCCACAGGCGCCACGAAGCAGTACGCGATTTAGTACCAAGAAACTGATCGCAGAAATAACTTGCGATTCTGGCATCGATGGTAATCGGAAGCGTCTGTCCTCAGTTTAACGATTTAGTCTTCTTCCCAATTCTTAAATTCATCATACCATACATCAGCTTCCCAGACAGTATACTCAGCAAACTCCGGAATTGCCTCAAGTACAAGATACCTCGAAATGTCTCCGGCCTCTGCCAATTCTCTAACAAGCTACTTCCGATCATATATCGGCTTGTACATCTTCGCATGATAGTATTTGAAATCGTCTAGCGCTATCAGTAGCTGGAACTCACCCATATTATTGCCTTTCATCATCGTTTCGGCAAGCATTGCGAGAGTTGATGATAGAAAAGCAAAAAACGGCGCCAAGCCCCACGCTCGCAATCGTCTCAGGCTGTGAATTCGCCGCGCCGCTAAGCCTTCTCCAGCACAAACAGATACTCTTCCACATAGCGCGGGCGGGCGGATAGATTGCGCGCGCCGCGATAGGCATTGTAATCCGTCGCAAAAAACTTCAGCCGGCCCCGCCTTTTGAGCTCGGCAAAAAATTCGTCTTTTTGCAAGAAACCTTCGCTGTTATAAGAAATCAGGAAAAATTTCGCCGCCAGCGCATCGATGATTTTGAAAAAAGCGGCGCTGGCTTGCCGCGGTTTATTGAAAGGGCTGCGCTGCCAATCGACTGGGATGCCGCTGACGCGGCTGATTTTCGCCGGCCTAACATAGCGCAATATCAGATTGAGCATAAAATAGTTTGAGCCATAAGGGTGCTGGTTATAGGGCGGGTCCATATATACCAGGTCATAGGCGCCGCCGAAGTCGTCGGCAAAGCGAGTGGCGTCAAATTTTGTCACCGTGACCGGGCATTCAGAGTCAGAAAACAGCGGCTCGGGTATAGAAATTTCGCCTTTGATTCTTTTGAGGGCTTGCCCGGCTTCGCCGCCAAAAGCGCCGATGCCCTGCCGATTTTTATAAAAACCTTTGAAGACGCCGGCGGTATTGTTATGCACCGACGCCCGCACCAGTAGGGGACCAAGGAAAAAATGCTGAAGCTCGCCCGTGATAGACTCGATGTGCTGGCGCGCTGTGTCGATGTATTCGGCATTGCGGCGCGTGAAAAAAACGCGCTCGCCCGGCAAAATCGCCGCATCATCCAGCGGGGCATAATTTTCCGCGATGAAGCCGCGCCGCCAATCCGTCTTGATTTTCTCTAATAAAAGGGCCCGCGCTTCGCGGTAAGCCGCTGCAGGAAAAGCCGAGCGATTGCTGAGATAGCAGCGGTTGACCACAGCCGTGTATGCTTCAAAATCGTTGCTGACCAATGACCTGGCATGGGCTTTCATCAAACGGGAGACCGAGCCGCTGCCCGAAAATAAATCCAAACAGTCAAGATATTCCGTGTTCAAACGGCGCTTGACATAATTTAGGCCCTTGAAGATGAAAGGCAATAAAGCCCGTTTATTGCCGATGTATGTCAAGAGACCGTCCGCCAGATATGCCTCGCGCTCCAGCGGCAGCAATTGCGCCTGCCGGTACACATTGCCCCCTTTACATGCTAATATACGAGCATAAATCCTCTGCCTAAATCTGTCGAGACGAAAGAAAGCAGCCATGTCTAAAACGATGCGCATGTTCCAACAGCTGAGCGTCAACTTGCTCAATATGCAGCGCTCTCGCGTCAAAGCGATCGACTATGTGATGATAAAAGTGCCGAACTCTTTTGCGCCGGTGCCAAAGGAGCGCAATCTCATCCAGCGGCAAATCCTCGGCGCGCCGCCCTTGAGCCTGATGGAACTGGTCGACGCCCTGGACCGCATCGGCGCGGACCCGCGCCCGCTCGGCGTCATCTTGTATTTTCGCGGGCTTTCCGCCAGCACCGCCGACTTGCAGACCCTGCGCGATGCCATCCTGCGCCTGCGGGAAAAGGGCAAGCGCGCTTTGAGCTATGCGCCGAGCTATCGCACGCTGGAGTATTATGTCGCCAGTGCTTGTGATGAAATCTTGCTACCGCCCGGCGGCCGGTTAGAAACTTCTGGTTTATTCAGCCAGCAGGTCTTTTTGAAAGAAGGTTTAGGCGCGGTCGGCTTGCAATGGGATTCGGTGGCGATTTCGCCCTACAAAGGCGCGGCCGATAACCTGACGCGGGCGGAGCCATCGCCCGAAGGCCAGGAACAGATAAATTGGTTGCTCGATTCGCTCTTCGAGATGGTCATCGATGGCATCGCCGCCACCCGCAAAATGAAACTCGACGAAGTCCGCTACATGATTGACGGCGCTTTGCATACCGGCGCGGACGCGCTGGACAAGGGGTATGTCGATGGGCTTATGAACGAAGAGCAGCTGCTCGAGCATCTTGGCATCACAAAAATTACGCTGTGGCAAGAAGCGGACGGGCAAATCTACCTGCCCGAGCGCGATTTCAGCGCCAAATATGTGGCGGTGCTGTATGCCGGTGGCGCGATTGTCAATGGCGAAAGCGCCACCCCACCCAGCGATATGCCTATTCCGCTGCCCTTTGTCGGTGGCGCGCGGCTGGGGGATAACACCTTGAATCAGCAAGTGCGCAACTTGATGCAAGACCCGCAATGCGGCGCGCTGGTGCTGTATATAGATAGCGGCGGCGGCTCGGCCACCGCTTCCGAATCGATGGCGGCGGCGCTGGCGGAATTTGCCAAGACGCGGCCGCTGGTAGTCTCTATGGGCGGGCTAGCGGCCTCGGGCGGCTATTACATCGCCACGCCAGCGCATTGGATTGTGGCGCAGCCAGGCACCATCACCGGCTCCATCGGTGTGCTGGTAGGCAAGCTGGTCAATAGCGAACTGCTGAAGAAACTGCGTTTTAATGCCTTCTCCTATTTGCGCGGCGACAATGCCGACTTGATTGCGAGCGAAAGCCCGTTCAACGAGGCGCAGCGCGCCATGCTTCGCCGCAGCATCGATTATAATTATCAGCAATTTCTCGGGCGGGTGGCGGAGAGCCGGGGGCAATCGGTGGCGCAGATTGACGCCATCGGCGGCGGGCGCGTCTGGACGGGGGCGCAGGCGCTGGAGCGCGGCTTGGTGGACGAGCTGGGCAATTTGCAGAGCGCAATAGCGAAGGCGCGGGCGCTGGCGAAGCTGCCGGAAGCGGCGGCGGCGGTTTTACTGCGCGGCAAAGGCAAGCCCATCGGCGTGCAAGTGGCGGAGCAGAATCCAGCGGCGCAGGCGCAATATGTGGTCGAGGGCATCGAGCTATTGAGCAACCGCGCGCAGTGCATCATGCCTTTTGAGTGGTGGGTGGAGTAAGGGGCTGAGTATGAATGTGATTTATACGATTGGCTATGGCGGGCGGGAAATCAAAGAGTTCATCGAGCTATTGCAAAAGTACAAAATTGATAGGCTCGTCGATGTGCGCACTTCCCTTTATACTTCGGCATACCATAGGGATTTTCACAAAAAAGTTCTGCCTGGAAAACTGAAAAAAGAACATATCAAATATACGTGCATGTGCAAAAATTTGGGAGGGCGGCCTGGTGCTACAGGTAAAGATTACTTTAAAGATGGCAAGCTGAATGCCGAACGCTGTGAGGGGGAGCGGGGCGGATATATGGACGACATAGAGACTTTGAAGTCTTGGGCGCAGCGAGGAAAGCGTCTTGCCATTATGTGCAGCGAGAAAGACCCAGCGCGTTGCCATCGCAGTTATGTTGTCGGTAGAACTTTGGCGAAATACAAAGAATTCGAAGTGCTGCATATTGATAAAGCGGGTGAATGCAAGACGCAAAGCGAGGTGGAAGCGGAAGTGAAAGCGAAAATAAAACCGAAACCGAAAGTAAAACCAAAACAAGCGCCGTTGTTTTAAGGTTTGCCAATGCAAGAAAAACTGCCATAATTATCAGCAGTTTCTCGGGCGGGTGGCGGAGAGCCGCGGGCAATCGGTGGCGCAGATTGACGCCATCGGCGGCGGGCGCATCTGGACCGGGGTGCAGGCTCTGGAGCGCGGCTTGGTGGACGAGTTGGGCAATTTGCAGAGCGCGCTAGCGAAGGCGCGGGCGCTGGCGAAGCTGCCGGAAGCGGCGGCGGCGGTTTTACTGCGCGGCAAAGGCAAGCCCATCGGTGCGCAAGTGGCGGAGCAGAATCCAGCGGCGCTGGCGCAATATGTGGTCGAGGGCATCGAGCTATTGAGCAACCGCGCGCAGTGCATCATGCCTTTTGAGTGGTGGGTGGAGTGGGGGGCTGAGTATGAATGTGATTTATACGATAGGCTATGGCGGGCGGGAATTCAGAGAGTTCATCGAGCTATTGCAAAAGTACAAAATTGATATGCTCGTCGATGTGCGCACTTCCCTTTATATTTCGGCATACCATAGGAATTTTCACAAAAAAGTTCTGCCTGGAAAACTGAAAAAAGAACATATCAAATATGAGTGCATGGGCAAAAATTTGGGAGAGCGGCCTGGTTATACAGGTGAAGATTACTTTGTAGATGGCAAGCTGAATGCCGAACGCTGTGAGCAGGAGCGGGACGGATATATGGACGACATAGAGACTTTGAAGTCTTGGGCGCAGCAGGGAAAGCGTCTTGCCATTATGTGCAGCGAGAAAGACCCAGCGCATTGCCATCGTAGTTATGTTGTCGGTAAAACTTTGGCGAAAGACAAAGAATTCGAGGTGCTGCATATTGATAAAGCGGGTGAATGCAAGACGCAAAGCAAGGTGAAAGCGGAAATAAAACCGAAACAAGCGCCGTTGTTTTAAGGTTTGCCAATGCAAGAAAAACTGCCCGAAAAGATATTCACCATCGGTGTCTATGGCTACACGGAAGACGAGTTTTTTGCCGCGCTCAAAGAGCATAAGATAGACCTCTTCATCGACATTCGGCGGCGGCGCGGCATGCGCGGCGCGAGATACAAATTCGTTAACAAGACTTATTTGCAGCTGAAGCTGAAGGAAATAGGCATTGCTTATGCACATATAATAGGCTTGGCGCCAACAACAAAAATTCGAGAAATACAGAAAAAGGCGGATAAAGAAGAAAAAGTAACACAGCGCGCTAGAATCAAATTGAGCGAAGCCTTCAAAGAGAGATACCGCAAAGACATCCTCAAAATAGCCCCGAACAATCCAAAAAAGGAGTCATACGCCGTAAATCTGCTTGAAGACGCGCTCAAAAACACAACCCATCCTTCCGACCAGCCTTTCCATAATATCGTGTTTTTCTGCGTCGAAACGCTGCCAGAAGCCTGCCACCGTTCACTTGTCGCAGAAGAATTGCAACGAGCGCGGCTAGGAGTGATTAAGGAGCATATAAAACCTGAATAGAGGATGTCATGGTACAAGTATTAATTGTTGCCAAGACCAAGATGAGCGCCGGCTTGTGTTTGGGCGGGCTTGTTTTGCATAACCAGCGCAGCGTGCGTTTATTGCCGCCAGCAGACTATTCTCATCCCTTTGACAGCCCGATTAATCTTGGCGAGATATGGGATTTTTAACTTAGAGAAAGACCACCCATAGACATTGAAGCGCCCCATACCGAAGATATACGGGCAATCCGAGGGCGGCTTATCCGCGCTGTCCCGCTAGCCGAACAAATTAGCCTTATTTTGAAACGCTCGGCAGTACCGCGTGTGCAGCCATATCAGCTCTTTGATGGGAAGATTGCGCTGACGCAGAGTGGTAAGGCATGCGCCCGACCGTCCAATGTCCCATTATACAGCACAGGATTTTGGCGCTTGCATGACGATCTTTGGCTCAATTATTTTAGTGAGGATAGCAAAAAAAGAAGACCCCCGCTACACTATATTTGAGAATGATTTTGCCAGATTTGATGTGCCATATCAAGGCCTCGCTGAACCATTGGAAGTCATACCCGCCGGCACAATATTGCGCTTTTCCTTGACGAGGCGATTTCCAAGAAATGAACAAAATGAAGCGTACTGGCTGCAACTCTCCGGCTGGTTCTTAGACGAAGGGCAAAGCCCTCGCCCCCAAGAATATCTCGACGATCTACCATTTTAGGAGTTAAAATGACCCAAACCACAGTCCCCGCCCGCGCTGATGTGCCAATCGAAGCGACCTGGAACCACGAATCCGTCTTCGTCGACTTCGCTGCCTGGCGCGCCGAATATAGCGCCACCGCCACCGCCCTAGGCGAAATCGCCCAATATAAAGGCACCCTATCACAAAGCCCAGCCCGCCTCGCCGACTGGTTCGCTTGCCAGGCCGCTATCGCCCGCCGCGTCTGGAAACTCTATATGTACCCGGCTATGTGGCAAGCCTGCGACGGCAATAACGAAGACATCAAAGGCATGCTCGGGCAAGCCCAAGGGCTGGCCGGGCAATTCATCGCCAGCGCCTCTTTCGCCCAGCCCGAAATCCTGGCAATGGACGAAGCCAGCCTGCGCCAATGGCTGACGCAGGCCGAGCTGCAACTCTACCAGCAGCATGTCGCCGACCTGCTGCGCAAGAAAGAGCATGTGCTTTCAGCCGAAGTCGAGGCGGTACTCGGTTTATTGAGCGACCCGCTCAACCGCATCGAGAGCATCCGCAGCGCGCTCAATGACCAGGACCTGCGCTTCGAAGCGGCGCAAGACAGCGCCGCCGCCGCGCAGCCCCTGGTGCAAAGCACGCGCGATAAGCTGCTGGCGGATAAAGACCGCGCCACCCGCCGCAGCGCCTGGCAGAATTATGCCGACAGCTATTTGAAATTCAACAATACCTTCGCGACGGCTTACCTGGCCGCGGTCAAGAGCAATGTTGTGCTGGCGCGGCTGCGCGGCTATGACAGCGTGCTGCACTCCAAGCTCTCGCCAAACAATATCCCCGTCGCCGTCTTCCACAATCTCATCGATACCTACAAGCGGCATATCCCCACCTGGCATCGTTACTGGGACGTGCGGCGGCGCGCCCTGGGCTACGAGACCATCCACCCCTGGGATATTTGGGCGCCGCTGACGGCAGATTACCCGCAGCTCAGTTTCCCGGCCGCGGTCGATATGATCGCCGCTGGCATGGCGCCGCTGGGCGCGGACTATGTGAATACGATGCGCCGCGGCTGCTTGCAAGAGCGCTGGGTCGATTATGCCATCAACGACGGCAAATCCGAAGGCGCTTTCTCCCATGGCACTTACGACAGCCACCCCTTTATCATGATGAGCTTTGATGGCAATTTGAGTTCGATGAGCACGCTGGCGCATGAAATCGGGCATTCCATGCACAGCTATTACACGCGCCAAACGCAGCCTTTTGTCTACAGTCACTATTCGATGTTCGCGGCTGAGGTCGCTTCAAATTTCAATCAAGCGCTGGTGCGGGCGCATCTCTTCGCCCAGCGCGCCGAGCGCGATTTTCAACTCGCGCTGATTCAAGAGGCGATGGACAATATCCACCGCTATTTCTTCATTATGCCGACTTTAGCCCGCTTCGAGTTTGAGGTGCATAGCCGCCTGGAAAATGACGAGCCGCTGACGCCGGCCGCGCTGAATCAGATTATGTCCGACTTTTTTGCCGAGGGTTATGGCGAGACGCTGACCGACGACCCGCGCCGCACCGGCATCACCTGGGCTCAGTTCGGGCATCTCTACGAGGCTTATTACACCTTCCAATACGCCACCGGGATTTCGGCGGCGCATGCTCTGGCGAACGCGATTCTGGCGGGCGATGATACTGAGGCGGTTGAGCGCTATCTGGCTTTCCTGCGCGCGGGCAGCAGCGAGTACGCGATTCCAGCGCTGAAGGCGGCCGGCGTGGATATGTCGACGCCGCAGGCGGTGGAAGAGACATTTAGGGTGCTGGAAGGCCTGGTCGACCGGCTGGAGAGTTTGATTGAATAGCTGAGAATGCGACCTCATGCGTTGCCTGTTGATAGAGAGACAGCCATATCTATGGCTGTCTATTCAGGCAATCTATTGTGGAAAAGTGGCGATGACGGATATTTTTGGACTTTAGCGCTAATCGTTTCAAATTTGTTTGAATTAATTGGAGAAGGAGAAAAGGCCACAGACCGTTTCTTAGATGGATATAGCAAAATAATGGGACCTCAGGAAAAACTTGTGTATGGTTGGCAAGCTACTTGCGTTGCTAGGTCAATTCGTAATTTGCTCGTGCATGAGTTGGTGTCAGATAGAAAGCAGTGGAAAAACGACGAAAAAAGCTACTGTATTAAGCATCGGTTTTATCCCTATCTCCGCAACCGCCGATGAGAATGATAAAATAGTCTATGATATTGAACGTATTGGTAACGAACAGTACGAGCTCCGCTTTTCTCCAATAGCGTTTTGGGCCTACATAAACGAGTGATACGCAAAAAGGAATAAGACATGAGAAGCGCAAAAAATATGCTTTGTTTGAACCTGGCGGGCGACAAGTTCGCGGCTATGACTATGGCAAGCTGGTCGAAGTACGCTATATTGATGTTGTGCCAACCGGCATCGAAGCGCCCGAGCGAGAAACATTCCTCCAGCAGATTCGGCAGCAGCGGCTGAGTGAGGAATATCTTAGGGCTTGCCGTGTCGGCTATGTCGATGACAATGGCGTAGGCATCTATTGCGACGCCTATGACTTCGTAACAGGCAAACTCGAGGACTGGCCTAAAAAAGCCGAAGTCGCCAGCTAGTAGATTTTGCCGATAAAATGCTACAGTCGAGATACCTGCTTTAACCGCAAACTTCTGGAGAAAAACCTATGCCAAAAATCACCTTTATCGGCGCGGGCAGCTTCGGCTTCACCCGCAAGCTCGTCAAAGACATCCTCACCTTCCCCCAGCTCGAAGGCGCTGAGATCGCCCTCATGGACATCGACGCCGAGCGCCTCGATTTCGCCCAGCGCGCCGTCAACCGCATCGTCGCCGCCGGCGACTATCCCGCGACTGTCAGCACCACCATGGACCGCGTCGAAGCCCTGCGCGGCGCGGACTATGTTGTCGTTACAATCCTGGTCGGCTCCACCGATGTCTGGCGGCATGACATCGAAATCCCGATGCGCTATGGCGTCGATATGAATGTCGGCGATACCCGCGGTGTCTCTGGCATCTTCCGCTCGCTGCGCACTATCCCCGTCCTAGTCGATATCGCCCGCGATATGGAACGCTACTGCCCGAATGCCCTGATGCTCAATTACACCAACCCCATGGCTATGCTCTGCCGCGCCATCGATATCGAAACCGACATCCGCGTTACGGGCCTCTGCCATAGTGTGCAAGGCACCTCGAAGATGCTGGCGAATTGGATTGGCGCGCCTTATGAGGAGATTCACTATACCTGCGCCGGCATCAACCACACCGCCTGGTTCGTCGAATATACCTGGCAGGGCGAAGACGCCTACCCGCTGATTCACCGCGCCATCACCGACAATAAGGCTATCTATAATGCCGAGCAGGTGCGTAACGAGATGTACCTGGCGCTGGATTATTATGTTACAGAATCCAGCGGGCATAACTCCGAATACAACTGGTGGTTCCGCAAACGCCCCGAGCTCATCGAGAAATACGCCACCCATGGCACAAACTGGAATCCGGGCGAACATGCCTATATCCTCAAAGAGTACCGGCGGCGCGAGCATGATTGGCGCGACGACATCCATGCCTGGTTCGCGCAAGACGAAATCGACCTCGAGCGGGGCCACGAATACGCCGCTTATATCATCAACGCGCTGGAAGGCGGCGAGCCGTTTAAGTTCAATGGCAATGTGCCAAATGCGGGTTTGGTCGATAATTTGCCGGCGAATGCCTGTGTGGAAGTGCCGGTCTGGGCTTCCCGCGATGGCTTGGAAGCGGTGGCGGTGGGCACGCTGCCGCAATCAGTCGCGCCGCTGACGAACCTCTATGCGCAGATAGAAGAGATGGCGGTGGAAGGCATCCTCAAAGGCGATCGGCGCTTGATTTATCAGGCGGTGGCTTACTCGCCCCTGTCGGCCGCGGTCTGCTCCCTGCGCGAGATTCAATCGATGGTGGACGAACTCTTTGCGGTCAACGAAGCTTTTCTGACGCCTGCTTTCGCTTGAAATCTAGGCGCTGCGGCAGCAAGAGGCTGCCTAAGTTATGGCGCGGCTGATTTTCCGCGCCTTTAACCGCTCTGCGCCAGCAGCCGTTCTTTGGCTTCGCGGGCTGGGCTAAAATTGGGATTAAAAGCGAGCGCTGCATTGTAATTTTGTAGCGCTTTTTGCACCTCGCCGCGGCCATCCCGCGCCAAGCCTAGATAATACCAAGTCTCTTCCACATACTGCCCGCCGCCATCATTTTGATTCTGCGAGGTGATGCGAATCATGTCGCCATAGCGCTCGGTATGGTAATAGGCTTCGAGCGGCCCAAACTGATACCAGAAGATGCGCCAAGGCAAACCGAGCGAAATCGCCTTGTCATAAGCCTGCGCCGCCGCGTCATACATGTCGAGATTGACAAAATTGCTGCCCATATTGAACCAAGCGTGGGCATCCTCTGGGTCGGCAATGGCTTCGGCGCGGGCTAGCTCCAGCGCGTTGATATGATTCTGCCACTCGTCCGCGTCCGCGCCCAGCAGGCCCATCAGGTCTTTTTCACGATTGATGGTGTAAAGCACAAGATAGGTGTAATTGAAGTGCTGCCAATAATGGTCGATGTCTTCATAGCTGTAGCGGGTGTTGGGGCCGTTAAAGCTGTCTATGCTATTGAATTCTTGCGCGGCCTCGTCATAGCCGTTCAAAAGCAAATAATGCCCCATCCAAGTATAGCCGGGCGGTTCATAGCCTTTTTCGATGACGACAGGAAAATCATTGACCATCAATGTTTGCAGCAATTCCCGCGTGCCGCCCGCCCGCACGATAGCATAGACAGGAATCTCAGGGATTTGGGTATTGACGAATTCCGCCATCTGCCAGGGGCTGACATTTTTGTCTTCATAATTTGGCTTGAGCCAGTCGGCGGCGCGGTGTTGATCATCAGTGTAACCGAAATGCACCAGCGCGTTTGTCAGCGTGGCGGGCCCGCAGTTATTCCAGCCTTGATATTCCGTGCCGAGATTGTGCATGCGGTAGCTGCTCGGCAGCGCCGGGCTGGTCTCGTTTGTCTGCGCGCCAACTGGCAAGCTAAAAAGCGCGAGCAAAAGCAAAATGCCGCAGATTTTCATATCACTGCCCCAGCTGTATCTAGGTCTTCCAGCTCATTATACACGAATTGCAAAAGAAGAATCAGACGCTTTCTCGCCGCTATAGCCAGCCCTCTTCACTGCTAGCTAGCAGCTGCCTGATGTTAGCCTGCTCTTGCGGGCGGCCTTCGCGCAGTGGCGCTGGCTCGATAATCGGCTCGTTTTCATTCGCCGCCAGCATGCGCCGTATCAGCCGCGTCCGCAGCACATCGGCCACAGCGCGATGCGACGCGTAGCCAGCCAAATTGCGCAGCTCCTCTGGGTCGGCGAGCAGGTCGTATAGCTCGCTTTCGACATAGCTATCGCTGGCGGCGTCCTGCCCGCCGTTTTTATCGGGCGCGTTCACAGCATACTTCCAGCGCCGCGACCGTATCGCCCGCCCAACCTGCGATTCGCTGATTTGAATGAAGGCTTCGGCCGGCCAATCAGCCGCTTCGCCTCGCAGCAGCGGCAAAATCGAGCGGCCTTGCATCTGCGGCGACACGGCGATGCCGGCCGCGTCCAGCAGCGTCGGCGGTAGGTCCAGCAAGCTGACCATCTGCGAGATGCGCCCGCCGCCAGTGAAGGGCCCGCCATAGAGCATCGTTGGCACGCGCACTGAAGCATCGTGACAAGAGCGCTTGTATTCGGCATTGCGCGTCTTGAAGTGGCAGCCATGATCCGATGTGAAGAGGATGATAGTATTTTCTAGCAGGTCGAGGCTGATGAGGGCGTCGACCAGGCGGCCCAACGCCTCGTCCAGCCGCTTAATCATGCCCAGATAGCCGGCGAAGTGCCCCTGCGCCGAGCCGCCCAGCGCCGCCAAATCGGGCGGCAGCCAGCGCCCGCGATAGCGCGCCGCATAACCCACCGGCGCCGGGTAATCATCGCGGTGATTCTGGTGGTGCGGTTCGATATAAGAATTGAACAGGAAAAAAGGCTCGTCTTGATGCGCGTCAATATAGCGGATGACCGCGTCCGTCTGCGCGTCGACTCGATAACCGGGCAGCTTCTGCGGCTGCCCAGCGCCATTGTACATCACTGTATCATAAGCGTCCGAAGTGAATTCTAGCGCGTTCGACGCCAGCCAATAGTCATAACCGCCGCGCTGCTCGGGCGGGACGGGTCCCGGGCCTTGATCTGCCAGATGCCATTTGCCGATGTAGCCGGTCGCGTAGCCCGCTTCTTTGAAATAATGCGCCAGCGTTCTGCTATTGGGCGGCAGCGCGATGCCATTGCGGAAGCAGCCCGTTTCGGTGGCATATAAACCTGTTTGCAGGCAGGAACGGGCCGGACCGCAAACAGGCTGGCAGGTGATGGCATAATGCACATCGGTGCCGGCGTGGGCGAGGCGGTCGAAGTTGGGCGTCAGGTCCAGCGGGTTGCCGTGGATGCCGGCGCTATCCCAGCGCTGCTGGTCGGTGAAGAAGACGATGACATTTGGCGACTGTCTTTGGGTCATGGGCTGTTTCTCTCATACTGTCTATACACAAGAAATTGTGCCAGAAGATTGTTCTTTTCACAAACGGCGGACAGCCGTATATGCCAATGTGCGCAAATTCGCTATACTCCAGCCTGACCGAAGTAAGTCCAAGTTAATTATGCACAAGTTTCACCCCCGGCGCCTGCCCAAAGCTTTGGGCAGGGGAGAAAAACCCCAAAAACTATGGGGCGCGTAGACATTGCCCTACGGGAGGGGCCGGGGGTGGGCTTGAAGCGAACGCAAAAAGTTGCAAAATTTAGTTTGTTCCACTACCAATAGAAAGGGTTAGCGTATGAAAAAAACGCGCGATTTTTTGGTGAGCAAAAATTACCCGCCCGGCGAGCTGTACGACTTGCCGACTTCGACCAAGCGCTTTCCCGATGGCGCGCAATACCGTATCGAAATCCCCAGCGTCGAAGGGCCGCGGGCTTTAGCTGCCGTCTTGGATGCGGCGCAGCGCTATGATGTCACCGTGCACCGCGTCTCCCAGGGCAGCGGCATCTGGATGCTGCGCGACGCAGAAATCCGCGAGATGTGCCGTTTGGGCGCAGCCGCGGGCATCGAAGTCAGCTTGTTTGTGGGGCCACGGGCGGCTTGGGGCACCAGCGCCCAGGTCCGCTCCAGCGCCGGCAAGAACCTCGGCGCTCGCCTGCGCGGCCTAGACGAAGTTGTCTATGCCACCGAAGACATCAGACGCGGCTGCGCGCTAGGCTTGCGCTCGGTGCTGGTGGCGGATGAAGGGCAGCTGTGGCTGGTCAACGAGATGAAAAAAGATGGCGCGCTGCCGGCCGATTTGGTCGTCAAAATTTCGGTGCAAATGGGCGCGGCGAATCCCATCTCGATTAAGTTGCTCGAAGATTTGGGCGCTGGCACTTATAATGTTCCGACCGATTTGACCCTGCCCCAGCTTGCGGCAATTCGCGCCGCCGTCGACCTGCCGCTGGATATGTATGTCGAAGCGCCGGATGATTTTGGCGGCTTTGTGCGCCATTATGAAACACCAGAGCTTATCCGCGTTGCCGCGCCTGTCTATGTCAAGCTGGGTTTGCGCAATGCGCCGAATATCTATCCCAGCGGCCAGCACATCGAAGATATGGCGGTCAAGCTGGCGCAGGAGCGGGTGCATCGGGCGGCGCTGGTACAAAATATCATCGAGCGCTATGCCGGCGAATTCCTGATGGGCGCAGTTGGCGCTGAGGATTTGGGCATCCCCGTAGTATAAAATTAGGCGAAGGTGATAAAGGCGATAGGAGAAACGACGCATGAAAATCAGCAATGTGACAACGATGGTCATGGGCACGCCCTGGCGCAATCTGCTGTTTGTCAAAGTGGAGACGGACGAGGGCTTAGTCGGCTGGGGCGAGGCGCGCCCGGTCGGCGGCGTCGGGCCCGTCATCGGCTATCTCAATGAGAGCGTGCCAGATTTTGTCTTAGGCAAAGACCCCTTTAATACCGAAGCCATGACTTATCGCATGCTGCGCGAGACCTATGGCCGGGCTGGCGAAATCGCCATGACCGGCATCGCCCTGCTCGAGATTGCCTGCTGGGACATCATCGGCAAAGCTCTCGAGCAGCCAATTTATCGCCTGCTGGGCGGCGCTATGCGTGACCGCATCAAGGCTTACGCTAATGGCTGGTATCGCGTCGAGCGGACACCCGCAGCCTGGCACGCGGCGGCTAAAGAGGTCATCGCCAAAGGCTATCGCGCGCTCAAATTTGACCCCTTCGGCAGCGGCTTTTATGAATTCAGCCGCGCCGAAAAATTGCTTTCCATCGCCCTGGTCGAGGCGGTCTATGACGCGGTGGGACCAGATGTCGAGCTGCTCATTGAAATGCACGGCCGCTTCAACCCCGTTACCGCCGTCGAAACCATCCGCGATTTAGCCGAATTCCGCCCGGCTTGGGTGGAAGAGCCAGTGCCGCCAGAGAACCTGCGCGCCTTGCGCGATGTGCGCGAAGTGGCGCTGGGGCTGGGTATCCCCGTCGCGACGGGCGAGCGCATCCATACCCCTTATGAATACCGCGAGCTGTTTGAGCTGGGCGCGGCCGATATTATCCAGACCGATATCACCCATTTTGGTGGCATTATGAATATGAAGAAGCTGGCTGGCGCGGCGGAGATGTATTATGTGCTGGTGGCGCCGCACAATGTCGGCGGACCTTGCTCGACAATGGCGTCGCTGGCGCTGGCGGCCAGCACGCCCAATTTCAAGATTCAAGAGTATTTCAACGACTTTGCCGACCCGCCTGTGAAAGCGGTGGGCATCGGCATGCCAGAAGTGGTCGATGGCTATTTCCCGCTGCCGACGGTGCCCGGGCTGGGCATCGAGATTGACGAAGCGCTCATCGCCGCGCACCCGCAGCGCCAGACCGACTTCAACCTCTTCAGCGCCGATTGGCATCGGCGGGATTTGAAGTGAGGAGCGACTTGCGAGGTCAGGTTTTTTTGTGATAAACTGTGGTCTCTGCTAGGCTGGATATTCCAAAATCAAGCATTATGGAAAGGTATAAGGCATGAAGAAGACAAGCAAAAACACAGCTTCGCGCAGCAAACAAAGAAAAGCGTCAGGCTTTTCGGGCAACAGCCTTCCCTACCCCTCCACAACTAGCACATACGTTCACGGGGGGGGGGGCAGCTCTCTCGTCCGATAAATTATTCTTTAGACTGCTCATATTCGGCTTAGCCGCCGTCCTCATCTTCTCGGGCGCAGCGCCAAGCTACGCCACCACTCCGACCGACAGTCCTACAGTTAGTCCTACAGCCACAGCGACGCCAATCCCCGACGGCGCCATTGCCTTAGGCAGCGGCTGCACGCTGAACGACGCCATCACCGCCGCCAATACGGATACCGCCACTGGCTCTTGCATTGCCGGCAGCGGTGCTGACACCATCGTTTTCACGGCCGATCTTACGCTCAGCGCCGAGACCCCGCAAATCACCAGCGGCATCACCTTCAGCGGCAATAACTATACGCTGGATGGCGCTGAGAGCTACCGCCTTTTCCACATCTCAGGCGCGTCCGGCACAGTCGCCATCAACAATCTGACTCTGAAAAACGGCGACGCCACGCGCGGCGGGGCGATTTATGTTAAGGAGGGCAGCGCCAGCGCATTGACGATTAGCGGCAGCAGTTTCATCGACAATTCCGCCACCTTTGGCAGCGCGATTTACTTCGGTGGGGGCAGCGCATTGACGATTAGCGACAGCAGTTTCAGCGGCAATTACGGGAGCATGGGCGGGGCGATTATATCCTGGGAACCGCTGACGATTAGCGGCAGCAGTTTCAGCAGCAATTCCGCTGGCGCCGGCGGCGCGATTTACGCATTAGACGCGCTGACGATTAGCGACAGCAGTTTCAGCAGCAATGGCCGCGGGCGGGGTGCAGCGATTTTCGCAAAAGACGCGCTGACGGTGAGCAATAGCAGTTTCAGCGGCAATACCGGTAGCCAGGGCGGGGCGATTTACGCTGGTGACAGCAGCAGTGCGACGATCAGCAACAGCAGTTTCAGCCGCAATTCCGCTGTCACCGCCGGCGGGGCGATTTACGCTGAGGCAGGCACTTTGACGCTCAGCCATGTAACAATCGCCGACGGTTACTCCGCGGCGGGCAATGGCATCTATCTCGCGGGCGGCACTTTGAAGCTGCGCAACAGTCTGATTAAAGACAGAGGCGCTGGACACGCTTGCAAACTTGCCCCTGCCGCCACTATGTCTGAGAATGTGGGCAATTTGATTTCTGACGACAGCTGCTCGCCCGCGCTCAGTGGCGATCCGAGGCTAGGCGACTTTCATAGCGATGGTTATTATCCACTGCAAAGCGATAGTCCGGCGGTCAACGCGGCCGCGCAACTGACGCCGTCGCCGTCGCCAACCGCCATCAACACCCTGCCGCCGGGCGCCACGCATACACCGGCCGCGACACCAAGTCCCGGGCCCATTAGCTTGGGCAATGGCTGCACGCTGGCCGATGCCATTACCGCCGCCAATACCGATACCGCCACTGGCGCTTGCCCAGCCGGCAGCGGCGCTGACACCATCGTTTTCACGGCGGATGTTACTCTGAGCGCGAATACGCCGCAAATCAACAGCGACATCACCTTTAATGGCAACAACTATACGCTGGATGGCGCTGGCAGCTATCAACTGTTCAATATCTCAGTCGCGGCGGTCACAGTCGCTATTAACAATCTGACTCTGAAAAACGGCGTTGAGGCGATTGTCGCCCATAGCGGCAGCCTGACGATTAACGACAGCAGTTTCAGCGACAACTCCACTAACAGCAGGTGGAGCGCAGCGGCGATTTACACTGAAGGCAGCCTGACGATTAACAACAGCAGTTTCAAGAACAATTCCGCTACCGGCGGGCCGAATTATTACCATGTCGGGGCGATTCGCGCTGAGGATGACAGCACACTGACGATTAGCAACAGCAGTTTCAGCGGCAATGAAGGTAGCTTTGCCGGCACGATTTCCATTAGTGTCGACAGCACTGTGACGATTAGCGACAGCAGTTTCAGCGACAGTAATGGCGTAGCGATTCAGTCCTGGGGCAATCTGACGATTAGCGGCAGCAGTTTCAGCGGCAATTCCCATTACCTCGGCGGCGCGATTTGGCCTGTGCAAGGCACATTGACGGTGAGCAATAGCAGTTTCAGCAACAATTCCGCTACGGGTCAGCAGGGCGGGGCGATTTACGCTTCGACGAGCGGCAGCGTGACGATCAGCAATAGCAGTTTCAGTGACAATTCCGCTTACCGCCAGGGCGGGGCGATTTACTCTCGCAGAGGCACATTGACGCTCAACCATGTTACCATCGCCGACAATAGCGCCCCGGCGGGCAATGGCATCTATCTCAAGGACAGTACCTTAAAGCTGCGCAACAGCTTGATTAAGGATAATGGCGATGGCGACGCTTGCGAACTTGCCACTGCCGCCACTATGTCTGAGAATGTGGGCAACTTGATTTCGGACGGCAGCTGCTCGGCCGCGCTCAGCGGTGATCCAAAGCTGGGCGCCTATAGCAATGGCTATTATCCGTTGCAAAGCGATAGTCCGGCGGTCAACGCCGCGGATTCAACCCACTGCCTGAGCGCCGACCAGATTGGCACCTCTCGGCCGCAAGGCAGCGCCTGCGACATCGGCGCTTTTGAAGTGCCAGCCGCTCAGCTAACCGCCACCGCCACTGCGACGCCGACTGCCACTGAAACGCCCACTATGACGCCGACTGCCACGCATACACCGACCGCGACGCCAACTCCCCAGCCTATTAGCTTAGGCGGCGACTGCACGCTGCACGATGCCATTATCGCCGCCAATACCGATACCGCCACTGGCGGCTGCCCAGCCGGCAACGGCGATGACACCATCGTTTTCACGGCGGATGTTACCCTCAGCGCGAATGCGCCGGCAGTTACCAGCAATATCGCCTTTAGCGGCAATAACTATACGCTGGATGGCGCTGGCAGCTACCGCCTTTTTTACATCTCAGAAGCGGCTGTCACAGTGTCCGTCAACAATCTGACTCTGAAAAACGGTTCCTCTCACCTTGGCGGGGCGATTTATGCTTCGGGCACGTTGACGATTAGCAACAGCAGTTTCAGCGACAATTCCGCTACGCATATATATGGCTTTGGCTATGGCGGGGCGATTTATGCTTCGGGCGCGTTGACGATTAGCAACAGCAGTTTCAGCGACAATTTCGCTACGACACATGGTGGGGCGATTGTCGTTGATGGTGGCAGCGTGACGATCAGCAACAGCACGCTCAGCAATAATTCCGCTAGCCAGGGCAGGGGCGGGGCGATTTTTCAACAGAGTGCGAGCAGCGTTTTGACGCTCAGCCATGTTACCATCGCCGACAATAGCGCCAGGCAGGGCAATGGCATCTATCTCTATAGCGGCGTCTTAAAGATGCGTAACAGCCTGCTTAAAGATAATGGCGCTGGCGATGCCTGCGAACTTGGCACTGCCGCCACTAGTTCCCCCACTGTGTCTGAGAATGTGGGCAACTTGATTTCGGATGGCAGCTGCTCGCCGGCCTTCAGCGGCGATCCAAAGCTGGGCGCCTATAGCAATGGCTATTATCCGCTGCAAAGCGATAGTCCGGCCATCAACGCGGCCGATGCAACCCACTGCCTGAGCGCCGACCAGATTGGCACCTCGCGGCCGCAAGGCAGCGCCTGCGACATCGGCGCTTTTGAAGTGTCATCCGCCCAGCTAACAGCCACCGCCACTGCGACGCCGACTGCCACTGAAACGCCCACTATGACGCCGACCGCCACTGATACTCCAAGTCCAGCGCCAACTAATACGCCCACAGCGACCGCCACTGATACCCCAAGTCCAGCGCCAAGTAATACGCCCACAGCGACCGCCACCCCCGACGGCGCCATTATCTTAGGCAATGGCTGCACCCTGCCCGATGCCATTATCGCCGCCAATACCGATACCGCCACTGGCTCTTGCAGCGCCGGCAGCGGCGCTGACACCATCGTTTTCACGGCGAATGTTACTTTGAGCGCGCATAGCCCAGTCATCACCAGCGACATCACTTTTAAGGGCAACAACTATACGCTGGATGGCGCTGGCAGCTACCGCCTTTTCAGTGTCTCAGACGCGACCCTCACAGTCGCTATCAACAATCTCACGCTGAAGAACAGCACTGGGGCGATTGTCGCTTATGGCGGCAGCATTACGATTAGCGACAGCAGTTTCAGCGACAATTCGGCTTATGATGGCGCGGCGATTTACACTGAAGGCAGCGTAACGATTAGCGACAGCAGCTTCAATAACAATTTCGCGACGCGGGCTGGCGGGGCGATTTACGCTTTCACCGGCAGCCTGACGATTAGCGGCAGCAGCTTCAGCGACAACTCCGTTATGAGCCATGGTGGAGCGATTGCCGTTTCGAGCGGCAGCATTACGATTAGCGGCAGCAGTTTCCACAACAATTCTTCTAGCGACGGCGGCGGCGGCGCGCTTTACGCATCAGGCATGACGCTGTCGATTAGCAACAGCAGTTTCAGCGCCAATTCCACGCTCAACGACGGTGGGGCGATTTATCTATGGGACGCGGACAGCACTTTGACGCTGACCCATGTAACAATCGCCGGCAATAGCGCTCTGCAGGGCAATGCTATCTACAACAACGGCAGCAGCGTAAATATGCGCAACAGCCTGCTTAAAGATAATGGCGGTGGCAACGCTTGCTACACCGTCGGCGCTTTGAATCAGAATGTGGGCAATTTGATTTCGGACGGCAGCTGCTCGGCTGCGCTCAGTGGCGATCCAAAACTGGGCGCCTATAGCAATGGCTATTATCCATTGTTAGGCGACAGTCCGGCGATCAACGCGGCGGATTCAAATCACTGCTTGAGCGTCGACCAGCTTGGCACGGCGCGACCGCAAGGCAGCGCCTGCGACATCGGCGCTTATGAATTGCCGGCCGCGCAGATAAGTCCGCCGCCGCCGCCGACCAATACACCTGTGCCAACTGACACACCAGTACCGGGCATCGTCGAAATTTCAATGGCGCATGGCGAGGCGAAGACCATCGACCTGGCGCAGCTGGGCAGCGGCTTAAGCTGGTCCGCCACGATTAAGACCTGGCATGTCGGCGCTGGCGAAGTCCGCAGCGGCAACTTGGGCGCGCGGGCGCGCAACAAGCTGGACGGCAGCATCAGCGGCGCGACGATGTCGCTGCAAGCTGGGTCTAGCGGCGCGCATATCCTGCGCTTGTATGTAACTGGCGCTGGCAATGGCGCGACGGTCGAGCAAGAGTACAAGGTCAATGTGGGGCCGGTGGACGAGAATACTATCGATCCTGGGACAGGCAGTCCTGCGCCAACGGCGACTAACACGCCTGTGCCAACTGCGACCAACACACCTGTGCCAACGGCGACTAACACACCTGTGCCGACTGCGACTAACACACCTGTGCCGACTGCTACCAACACACCCGTGCCGACCGCCACCAACACACCCGTGCCGACTGCGACTAACACGCCTGTGCCAACCGCTACCAACACACCTGTGCCAACTGCGACTGACACTCCAATTCCAGTCCCGACTGATACACCCGAGCCGACTGCGACTAACACGCCAATCCCAGTCCCAACTGATACACCCGTGCCAACTGCGACTGACACTCCAATGCCAATCCCGACTGATACACCTGTGCCAACTGCGACTGACACTCCAATCCCAATCCCGACCGATACGCCCGAGCCAACTGCGACTGACACGCCAATCCCAGTCCCGACTGATACACCTGTGCCAACTGACAGTCCGGCGCCGGGCCTCATCGAGTTTTCGATGGCGCATGGCGAGGCGAAGACCGTTGACCTGGCAGAGCTGGGCAGCGGCTTAAGCTGGTCTGCTACCATCAAGACCTGGCATCTCGGCGCTGGCGAATGCCGTAGCGGGGACTTGGGCGCGCGGGCGCGCAACAAGCTGAATGGCAGCATCAGCGGCGCGACGATGTCGCTGCAAGCTGGGTCTAGCGGCGCGCATATCCTGCGCCTATATGTAACTGGCGCTGGCAATGGCGCGCCGGTCGAGCAAGAGTACAAGGTCAATGTCGGACCAGTAGACGACAGCACTGTCGATCCTGACGACTGCTAGTCCAGTCCGCTAGAACAAATCAGGGTCAGGCAAATCGCCTGACCCTTTTTATTTCCTGGTTCGATATGCCCAAAAGCCTGAGGCGGACAAAATAAATGACAAAGCTGTCGTCAAAAGGTGCTTGTTTTTTATTCAATTTGGCAGTCCATAATGTCAAATTCCGGCGGATAAGCCTTGCATTTCAATAGAAATTATATGACACTATGGTAGCCATAGTTATTGACAGTCTACGAGGCAACTTAGAAAAATGAGCCGACATGATTTCATTAAATTCCCGCCAAACTTGCGCAGCATTGATCCGAGAATTTGGCTGCTGCTGGGGGAAATCCAAGCCAGAATCGAGCATATCAAGCGTTTGCCAATACCGCCTGAAGCCAGCCGGAGGCTGCGGGCTGTATATCTGGCAAAGGGCGTACACAGCACGACCGCCATCGAAGGCAACACTTTTTCCGAAGCGGAAGTCGCCAAAATCATCAGCAAAGAAATGCAAGCGCCGCCATCGCGGGCTTATCAGAAGCGGCAGATTGATAATATGGTGGACGCTTTTAATATAGTCAGCAGACAGCTACTCGACGGCGAGCGCAGCAAATTCTCAGCGGCGCTTTTGCACGAGTATCACCGGCTGGTTCTAAACGGACTGGAAAACTTGAGCACAGCTGAAGAAGTCGCTTTGGGCGCGTTTCGTGAGCATCAAGTTACAGTCGGGCGCTATCTAGCGCCGCCGCCAGACCAAGCGGCGCGCTTAATGACGCAATACTGTGAGTGGTTAAATGCCGCGCCGCCTAGCGCTAAGGGTTATGAGCTTGCCGCGCATATCGCCAAAGCGATTATCGCCCATGTCTATTTCGCCTGGATTCACCCCTATGGCGATGGCAATGGCCGTATGGCGCGGCTCATCGAGTTCGCCCTGCTACTGCGCGCCGGCGTTCCCGATATTGCGGCGCATCTCTTGAGCAATTTTTATAATATAACTCGCGACAAATACTATCACGAGCTTCAGCGTTCACACGGCGAGTACAGCGATGGCGCTTATCCGACAAATGCGGACTTGCGCGATTTTCTGGCATACGCCCTGCAAGGCTTGAAAGATGAGCTTGATGAACAGTTAAAGACGATTTACGCACTGCAAACAAAAGCGATTTGGCATGACTATATCCATAGCGCTTTTCGCCAGCGCTTCTCGGATACGCTCAGCGAGGCGCAACAAAGGCGGAAGCGCCTAGTGCTGGATTTGACCGACCTCCGCCTCGACCAGCCGACGCCAAAAAACGAAATCCCAGCTGTATCGCCGGCTATGGCTCTTGCTTATGCAAACAAAACCGCCCGCACTATTCAGCGCGATTTGAATGCCCTCATCAATATGGATTTGCTAGAGCGCGTTGATAAGGGCTACCGCCCCAACATCGACATCCTACTGGGTTTCTTCACCCGGTCGGCCGACGAATAAAAAAGAGCGCGGCACAGGCCGCACTCTTTTGAAAACAGAAGACCGTATAGCTTAGTCTTCCGCTTCTTCTTCCATGTCTTCGTCCATCATCATGTCGTGCATCACTGCGTCCATGTCAATCAGGTTCGCGCCTTCATGGTATTCCGCCAGAGCCGCCACCCACAAGCGCCCATTCATGCGCTGCGGGTCGCCTTCTGGCATCCACTGCGCCAGATGCTCCGCGATGAAGTTCGCCGCCGCGTCGTTGGAAGCCAGTGCGTTCTCTTCGCTATCATAGATGCTAAAGGCGGCGACCTTGTCCTCCCCGTCATTCATCGAGAAGTAACCGAAGAAGCCTTCCATCTCTTGCTGAAGCGGCAGGAACATCGTCTCTACCAGCTCGTTTGTATGCACGAGGTTGTCTATGTCATAATCGTCATAGACGCGCAAAGCAGCATAGAGCGTGCTGTGCACATCCTCCATCATTTCATCCGCCATCTCGTCGCTGTCATCAGCCTCGTCGGATTCGCCTTCTTCATCCATATCCATCATCATGGCATCGAGCGGTGCCATATAGCCTACATCGACCAGACCACTCACGATTTGCGGTGGATTCGGCAGCAGTGGCACCATATTTTCCGCCACAAAATCCCGCGCCGCTTCGTTGGAGGCCGTCGCCTGTTCTTCCGTCTCAAACAGGTTTATCGCCGCCAGCCTGTCTGCTTCGAGCAGTATAAAATAGGCGATAAAACCCTCGCTATCGTTGAGAATCGGCAAAAAGCCTTCCGCCGCCAAGCGCGCGATTTCTGATTGATCCTGCGGGTCAATGCCGTCGTAGAGACGGACGCTCACGAAGATGCTGTCTTCCGAGCTGTCTTGCGCCTGCAAGGGCAGCGCCAGCAGCAGCGCCAGCGCTAGCAGCAGCATGACCGTGCAGGTTGTCTTGCTCAAACGAACGATAGTTTGCATGATATGTCTCCTTTAGATTGACAAAAGCGCCGCCGGACAGTGCAAGCCCGGCCACTCTTACTCTATTCTCAGTATATTGACTTTTTATCTTTTGAGTCAAGTTTTTTCGCTGATTTGGATGTTGCGAGAATATTACAAGAGCGAGACTAGCGCGCCTCGGCGGCTGCTTTCCAGCGCGGCATCGACGATGCGCATATTGACCAAACCTTCCGCCGCGCCCGGCTGCGGCTGGCGGTCCTGGCGGATGCAATCGATGAAATATGCTAGCTGCGTATCATACATGCTCTGCGGGCAATGCGGCTCGCGCGGATGCGCAAAATCAGACTCGATTGTCGCCACCGTTTCGGCCGCGCGATCGGGGATTTCTAGCCGCGTCGGGAAGATCTGCCCGAAGCCGCGGCTGCCATAGACTTTTGTGCTGGCTTCAGGCCCATCAGCCTGCGGCCACCACCAGCCCGATTCGACCAGCGAAACCGCGCCATTGTCCCAGTTAATCCAAATGATGCCGCTGTCATCGACGGCGTAATCGGTGTAATCCGTGCTGATTTTGGCGTAGACGCTGACCGGCTGCGGGTCGCCCAAGAGATAACGCGCGGTATCAATCGCGTGGATGCCCATATCGGCTAAAGCGCCGCCACCGGCATAGGGCGCTTCGACGAACCAGCCGCCCGGCCCCCAGTTGACATGCACGGCATAACCTTTGCTGCGCAGGATTTTGCCCAAGCGCCCACTATCGATTTGCCGTTTTAGCCAACGCACTTCTTCATCAAAACGCCAGCAATGCGCCACCATCAGCTGCGCGCCGCTGGACTCGCTCGCACGTTGCATGGCGGCCGCTTCCGCCGCGTTCAGCGCCATCGGCTTCTCCACTAGCACATGGAGGCCGGCGTCGAGGGCGGCAATCGCCTGCGGCGCATGCAGGTAGTTCGGCGTATTGACGCTGAGAATATCGACCTCGCCAGCGGCCAGCAGCGCGTCGACAGAGGCATATTGGCGGGCGATGCCAAATTGGGCGGCGTAGTCCGCCATCGATTCCGCCCGATGGTTGACGACGGCGGCCAATTCCAGCCCGTCTATTTTCTGCGCCGCCGCCGCATGCACGCGCGAGATATGCCCCGTGCCAGTGAAAGCGATTCTCAGTGTCATCTTGACCTCCTCATAAATGCAAAAACTTGACTCGCCAGGTTCTTGTAATATCCGCTGCGACTTGCTATTGTTTTGCAGGGACGACACAAGCATATATTTTAAGGATA
Organism: Phototrophicaceae bacterium; assembly: GCA_965200325.1. Lineage (GTDB taxonomy): Bacteria > Chloroflexota > Anaerolineae > Aggregatilineales > Phototrophicaceae > UBA6055. The sequence continues at coordinate 675,257 of OZ241335.1, forward strand.
ACACATGCAAAACAGCGCCGGCTTTACCACGATCTTTGGGCGTAATCTCATCGGCGAGCTGCCCAATTTTGTACACTGGCCGTATCTGGTCGTGACGATGCAGGACCTTTGGCCTCTGTTCGGCCATTATTTCGACGAGAACCTAGCTGGCCCTTACATCGTCACGACAATCGATGGCGATGAATTGCGCGGCGAGCTGGCAAAGCTACCGCCTTGCCGTTCGATTATCGGCTTGGGCGGCGGGCAAGCGCTGGATGTCGCCAAATACTTCGCCTGGGCCCTGCAACTGCCGCTCTTCCAAGTGCCGACCTCAATGTCGGTCAATGCCGCCTTTGGGCATCGCAGCGGCTTGCGTTACCAGGGCAATGTGCGCTATGTGCATTGGGCGGTGCCAGAAGCGGTCTATGTCGATTTTGATGTGATTCAAAACGCCCCGCCGGTGGTCAACCGCTCGGGCATCTGCGAAATCTTATGTTACCACACCGCCCATGCCGATTGGCGCTTCGCTGCTGCCCGTGGCCAGACCGAAGCGAAGTGGCCCTACGACCAAGCGCTGGTCGATGAAGCGCAGGCGGTGATGGCGACGGTGATGGACGCGCTGGACGACATCCGCGCCGTCAACGAGAAGGGCATCCGCGCGCTGATGCTGGCGAACCGCTGGGGCGGGGCGGCTTTTCATAATGTCGGCTGGAATCCCCGCCACATCGAAGGCGCAGACCATTTCCTTTTCTACGCCCTAGAATATTACACCGGCAAAAAATTCATCCACGGGCAGCCGGTCTGCCTCGGTATTTATGTCGGCTCCCTGCTGCATGAGGACCGAGCGCAGGAGATGCTGGCGGCGATAGTGCGGGCAGGCGTCGATATTCGGCCTGAAGCTATGGACATCACTTGGGAGGATGTCAGCCACGCGCTGCTGAATATGCGCGATTTTGTGCGGCAGGCCGGCTTATGGTACGGCATCTACCACGAAGCCGAAATCGACCAAGCCTTTGCCGATATGGTGCGGGCTAATGTCGAGGCGGCTTATGCGGGGGTAAGTCTTTAGCTAGGCGGAAGCATTTGCAAAAATCAGCCATAAGGTTAAAATCTAGCCATTGAAAATTTAGGAGGTAGATATGTTCAAGAAAATCTCGGTTATAGTTCTCTTAGTCTTGCTTTGCCTGCTGCCCGCGGCGCAAGCGCAGGACTTCGATTGGATGCGTTTCGCTGGCAGCGAAATTACCATCCTCATGCCAGAGCATCCTGTGCTAGATGGCATGCGCAGCGTCATGGATGATTTTGAGGCTGCCACTGGCATCACAGTCAATGTCGAGGCTCTGGCCGAAAATCTCTATTTCGACCGCATGGAGGTGGCGCTGCGCGCCGATGCCGGTCCTATGGATGTCTATATGGTGCCGATGGATTCTACCGCTTTCACCCAATGGTCGAATGGCTTGATCCACCCGCTCAGCCCGTATATCAATGACGCGAGCATGACATCCGCCGATTACGATTTTGCCGATTTCCCCGCCGGCTTCGTCCAAGCGACGCAATACCCGCCAGGCGATATGGACGCGCAGGATTATGCTATACCGGTCTCTTTCGAAGCTTACACGCTCTTCTACAATATGGATATTGTCGACGAGTATCTTGATGGCGTAGTCCCAGATACGATGGGCGGCTTGATTGAAGCGGCGCATAGCATCAGCGAAGCCAGTGGCGGCGCGGTCGCCGGTTCCGTCATGCGCGGCATTCGCTCCCATACCATCATGGACACCGTCACCGGCATGGTATTGAATAATTGGGGCGAAGCGGAGATGTCGCTGCCCTACAATGTCTGGTTTGATGGCGACTGGGCGGCGCCGATATTGACCGACGAGCGCGTTACCGCTGGTTTGTCGCACTATGCCGGCCTGATGTCGGCCGGTCCGATTAATGTGCAGTCGCTCGATTGGCCCGATGCCAGCCTGCTCTTCCAGCAGGGCCGCGCTGGTTTCTTCATCGATGCCAGCCTCTTTGGGCCCGGCTTTGAAGACCCAGACGCTTCGGCGGTGGCCGGCAAGACGGGTTATGCCGTTATGCCGCCGGTCGAAGCAGGCGGCGCGTCTTGGACCGGTCAATGGGTCTGGGGCGTCGGCATCCCTGCCAATGCCCAGAATCCAGAAGCGGCTTGGTACTTCATCCAATGGATGACGAGCGCGGATATTGAACCCGTCATCGGCGCTTTCCATGGCGGCGCAGCCCGCGTCTCGACCTGGGACAAAGCCGAATATGTCGATACGCTGAATGCGCAGTATGTCGATACTGTGCTCGAAGCGATGCAGACCTCGCGTACGACGGTCGTTTTCCGCGAAGGCTGGAGCGAATACGCCCTCGTCATTGTCGATGCGATTCAAGATATGTATGGCGGCATGGCGCCAGCCGATGCCACCGCCAAAGCGCAGCAGCGCATCATCGATATGGATAGCTAGGGCAAGCGGCCCACAGCCCCGCCCCTTCTTTTTCTTTAGACTGCTAGCGCAGGCTAGGCAGGCTAGGAGAGAAGGGGTGCCGGCTGGGGCAAGGACTCCGCAATGCCCCGCGCTGGCAAAAACTTCGCCTATTATCTGATTGCGCCGGCTCTGCTCATCCTGGCTATCACTTCGCTTTATCCGGTGGTCTATTCTTTTGTGCTCAGCTTCTATAATTGGAATTGGGGTGTCCAATTCGATTTTATTGGCTTGCGCAATTATCTCGACCTCTTCAAGAGCGCCGAATTTTGGCAGGTCTTGTATCAGACCTTTCTTTTCGCGGTTGTCGCGACGGCGCTGGAATTGTTCTTGGGCTTAGGGCTGGCGGTGGTGGTCGACCGCCTTAAATTTGGCGCGGGCATTATCCGCACCTTGCTGCTGACTCCCTTAATGGTCTCGGGCATCATCGTGGCATTGATGTCCAAAATTCTGCTCGACCCGATGCTCGGCATCGTCAATTATGCGTTGAGCTGGCTGGGTCTGCCGCTGTCGCCATTTTTTGGCGCCACTTCCACCGCGATGTCCACTGTTATTATGGTAGATGCCTGGTGGCAGACGGCTTTTGTCTTTATTATCGTGCTGGCGGGTTTGCAAAGCCTGCCGCAAGAGCCAATCGAAGCGGCCCGCGTTGATGGCGCGAATAGCTGGCAAACTTTCTTTCGCGTCAAGCTGCCGATGCTGCGCCCGGTGCTTTTCACAATTTTAATCTTCCGCACCATCGACACGCTCAAGGTCTTCGATATTATCTTTGGCACCACTGGCGGCGGGCCCCAAATCGCCACCGAAGTCATGCAGACCCTAGCCTATCGCAAAGCCTTCAGTTTCCTGCAAATGAGCGAAGCGATGACTGTGATGGTCATCTTCTCCGCGATTGTCCTGGCAATATGCCTTATCTATATGCGCCTGGAAGAAAGCCTGGAGGCGGATTAGTGCCGCGCCTGACCCAGCGTGACCAACTCGAGCGGCTGCTCGCTTATCTCATCGCGCTAGCGGCTATCCTCATCACGCTTTTTCCCATCGTCTGGCTGCTGAGCATTGCGCTGAAGACGCAGCGCGATGCCTTCGCCATTCCGCCCAAGCTCGTTTTTGAGCCAATTGCCGACCATTTTCTCTCGCTCTTGGACAAGCCGGGTTTTGTGGAAGCCTTCTTGAATTCTGTCTCTGTAACCGCCCTCGGCGTTAGCGTCGCTATCGTCATCGCTATCTTCGCTTCTTATGGCATTCACCGCTTCAAGTTTCGCGGCAAAAAGCTCTTTGGCATTTGGCTGCTGCTGGCTTATATGCTGCCGGAGTTTCTCTTCATCATCCCGCTCTATGTGCTATATCAGCGCATCGGTTGGTACGATACGCATCTCGGCTTGGCTTTAGCCTATCAAGTGCATTCACTGCCCTTCGCCGTCTGGCTGATTCGCAGCTTTTTTAAGGAGGTGCCGAGCGAGCTGGATGACGCCTCCCGCATTGATGGCTGCAATCATCTCGGCACCCTGCGCCATGTGTATATTCCGCTGGCGGCGCCGGGCATCGCCGCCACCGCCATACTCACGGCGATTTGGATTTGGAATGAATTGACCATTGCCCTGTCGCTGACCTTCAGCGAGGCGCAGACGATTACTGTCGCGGTGGCCTCTTTTCGCGGTTACACTTCGATAAATTGGGGCCCAATGTCGGCGGCGTCGATTGTCGCGATTGCGCCGATGCTGGTTTTTGCCGTCTTCGCGCAGAAGTATATTGTCAAAGGTTTGACGCTTGGCTCGCTGAAGGGCTAGGAGGATTTATTATGCCAACTCTCGCTATACTCGGCGGCGCGCCCGCCAAAACAAAACCGTTCCCCCTTTGGCCGATCTATGATGAACTGGAACGGCAAGCGCTCAACGAGGTTTTGGAGAGCCGCGTCTGGTGGCGCACGCCTGGCACCAAGACCCTGGCCTTCGAGCGGCAGTTCGCCGCTTATCATCAAGCGAAACACGGCATCGCTGTTACCAATGGCACCCATGCCATCGAGGTTGCCCTGGCCGCCATCGGCGTGGAGCCAGGCGATGAGGTGATTGTGCCTAATTCCACTTTCGTCGCCACTGCCAGTGCGGTGCTTTTTGCGGGCGCGTTGCCGGTCTTGGTCGATGTCAGCGCCGATACCTACTGCATTGATCCCGAGCTGGCCGAGAGCGCCATCTCGGAAAAGACGAAGGCGATTATCGCGGTCCATCTGGGCGGTTGCCCGGCCGACCTGGACCAGTTGGTCGCAGTTGCGCAGAAGCACGGCATCGCGCTCTTGGAAGATGCTGCCCATGCCCATGGCAGCGAATGGCGCGGGCGTAAGGTCGGTACTTTTGGCATCGGCGGCACTTTCAGCTTCCAAGCCAGCAAGACGATGACCGCCGGCGAAGGCGGCATGATTATTAGCGATGATGACGCCTTCGAGCGGCTAGCCCGCTCCACCCACGATTGCGGGCGCATGCCCGGCGAATGGTTTTACAGCCACTATATCTATGGCTCGAATTATCGCTTGAGCGAGTGGCAAGGCGCGGTTCTGCTGGCGCAGCTGACGCGCCTCGACGAACAGACCGCCCGCCGCCATCAAAATGGCCGCCGGCTGGATAAGCTGCTGCGGGAAATCCCCGGTATCAGCCCGCAGCCGCATGATGCCCGTATCACCCGCAACGGGCATTACGCTTATATTTTCCACTATGACAAGCGGGCTTTTGCTGGCCTCTCGACTGAGCGTTTTGTGGCTGCTTTAGAAGCCGAGGGCATCCCGACGCAAGCGCCCTATCCAGCGCTGCACCAACTCGCGCTCTTCCAAAGCGGGGCTTATCGGCAGCGTCTCAGCGGCGCGCAGGCGCAGGGCGCGCATGGCTTTCTTGAGGCGGCTTTTCCGAATGCGATTCGCGCGGCAAATGAAACGGTCTGGATTACGCAGAATGCGCTGCTAGGCGACGAGCAGGATATGCAGGAGATAGCCGCCGCCATCCGCAAGATAGGCAAATATGCTAAGCAATTGCTTTAGGCACTCTCAGGGCGGGCTTGGCTGTATCTCAGTAAGTCCAAGTTAATTATGCTCTATTTTCAACCCCACCCCCGGCCCCTCCCCAAAGCTTTGGGGAGGGGAGAAAAAACCCGAAAACTATGGGCGCGCTTGCAGAAAAGCCCTTCCCATCGGGCAATGTATACAGGCCCCGGGTTAGCCTCCCCTCCCCGAAGCTTCGGGGCGCGTAGACACTGCCCTACGGGAGGGGCCGGGGGTGGGGTTGAAACGAACGAAAAAAGTTGCAAAATTTACTTTGTTCTACTTCTGTGCCTCTGTGGCTATTTTTCTATTTTTCGGCGCGATACAAACTTAGACTCACTCTCCGCCGACCGCAAACTTGTTTTCGCAGTTTGCCGCCAAGTATGTTACTTTATACGCAGACTCTCTCGTACTAGAGAAAGCGTCTGCCTCTAAGTCAGCTGTTAAATGTAGTTTGAAAGGAATACCCTAATGAAAGTCAGACTCTTGTTCGTGTTTTTAGTGATTGTCCTCGCGTTTTCCAGCTTCAGCGCCCTAGCGCAAGACCCGATTGAAGACTGGGCGGCGGGTATCAAAGACCAGTATGGTGGCACTTCCATCACTGTGGCCGTCGCCTCCCATCCCTCTATCGAAGCCTTTAAGACGATGATACCGCGCTTCGAAGAATTAACCGGTATCACGGTCGTGCTTGATGAAATGGAAGAAGGGCAGCTCGGGCAACGGATGCTCTTGGAAGTCTCGGCCGAATCCGCCAGCTACGACGCCATGATGACCGCCATTGAGTGGAGTCCGCTCGTAGCCTCGAGCGGCTATGCCACCCCGCTGCAACCGTGGATCGAATCCGATATCACCCCCGACTGGTTCAACTACGAAGACATCTTGCAAGCCTATCGTGATATGTTCCTCTGGGAAGATGGCATGCACTATGGCATCCCCTTCGCGGGCGAGACTGTCTTTATGTTCTATCGCCAAGACCTCTTCGATGAACATGACATTGCCGTTCCGACCACTTTTGACGAAGTGATGTTGGCCGCGCAATACTTCAGCGACAATGTCGATGGCGTGCATGGCATCTCCTACCGCGCCCGGCTCGGTTGGGAATTTACCTATATGTGGTCGATTTTCCTGGCACCCTTTGGCGGCATGATGGTCGATCCTGCCACCGGTGATGTCGCGCTCGATTCGCCTGGCACTGTCGCCTCGTTGGAATACATCCGCGATCTTTGGCAATATGGGCCCGTCGGCGTCGAGTCCTTCAGCTTCCCCGAAGCTTGGGATGCCTTTATGCTCGGCCGTGCGGCTATCATGATCGAAGCTTCGGCCGCCGCGCCCGAAGTGGAGAATCCGGATAAGTCCCTGGTCGCTGGCATGACTGGCTACAGCCCGCTGCCCGCCGGCCCAAATGGCGCTTTCTCAGGCGTCTGGGGTTGGTCTTTCTCTATGATGGACGATTCGGACGTTAAAGAAGCTACCTGGGCCTTCATCGCCTATTTGACCAGCGAAGGTTTGCAAGCCGATTATCTCGCTAATGGCGGCATCGTTTCGCGCGCCTCCGCGTTGGGCAATCCTGATTTGCAAGCCGAAAATCCTTACTATCAAGCGACCTTGGATACGCTGCAACAAGCGGCCGCGCTTGGCGAACTCGGTTTGAGCGTCGTCTTGCCCTCGCCGAAATGGAGTCAAGTCAGCGAGATTATGGGCACGGAAGGTGCGCGAGCCTTCATCGGCGAAATCAGCGTCGAAGAAGCTATCGCCAGCATGCAAGCCCAGGTCTCTGAAGCGCTGGCCGATTAAGCGGCGCGCGCGGCGGTGGGGCGCTAGCACAACGCCAGTTGCGCTGGCGCTTCGCCGCCCTGGGAAAGGCCGATGACTGCTAAGACTATAGCGCGCAGGCGCCGCCCGGCTTGGCTGGTGCCTGCGCTGCTTATTATCCCTGCCTTTGTCGTGGTTTTTGCGCTGGCGGCCTATAGCGCCGTCTGGCTGCTGCAACTTAGTTTGGTAGACCTGACCTTTGGCGAGCCTTTCCGCGAAGCCGAATGGGTCGGCTTAGCCAACTACGAGTGGCTGCTCTTCAACGAACACAGCACTTTTTGGGCTTCGGTCCGCGTTACTATTGTCTATCTTTTGGGTACTTTGCTGCCGGAGCTGCTTATTGGTTTCGCCATTGCCCTGTTGTTGAATCGCAAGATGCGCGGGCAATCTCTGTTCACGGCTGTGCTGATTATTCCTATCGTGCTGATGCCGGCTATGGTGGGCATGGTCGGGCGGCTCTATTTTTCCTACGATGGCTTGATTAACTTCTTCTTCGAGACCTTCACTGGCATCCGTCACAACTGGTACGGCGCTGACCTGGCGCTCTGGGCGGTGGTCTTGGTCGATATCTGGGAATGGACGCCTTTTTTCATCCTAATTCTGCTCGCTGGTTTGCAGACTCTGCCGGTCGAGCCTTTTGAAGCCGCCCGCGTCGATGGCGCTTCCCGCTGGCAGGCTTTCGTGCATCTCACCCTGCCGCTGATGCTGCCGCTGGTTTTGACGACCTTAATCTTGCGTTTCATGGATGTGCTGCGTCTATTTGATGTGATATTTGTGATGTTTGGCGGCGGCCCTGGCACGACCACCACGACCTTGCCGCTCTATGTCTATCGCACCACACTTGTCCAGCGCAATGTCGGCCGCGGCTCGGCCGCGAGCATTATGCTTATCATCATCATCGTCACGCTGACGGTCATTTTGATTAAGCTGCGCGAACGCACAAGATTCGAGGCTTAGCCCGATGCGCTTAAGAAATCCGCGTGCCATTCTCGGCGCCCGCTTTTTGGATTTGCTGACGCTGGCTGTTGTGGCCGCTTTCCTCTTTCCTTACGCTTTTATGGTCAGTTCCGCTTTTAAGACCCGGCTAGAGACCTTTGCCTATCCGCCTGTCTGGCTCTTTAGCCCGTCGCTGGAACATTTTTCGAATATATTCGACGATATGAACATTCTTTTTTATATGCAAAATAGCACCATCATCGCTGTCGCCAGCACTTTGCTCACGATTATCATCGCCATCCCAGCGACTTATAGCTTTGCCCGCTATCGTTTTCGGTATAAGGAAGGCATTGCTTATGGTTTCCTCTTCCTGCAAATGGTGCCAGGCATTTCTATCGTCTTCGCCTTATTTTTCATTGCGCGGTCGCTGGACTTATTTGATACGCATATCTTTCTGATTGTTGTTTATCTGCTCTGGAATGTGCCTTATGCGATTTGGATGATGCGCGGCTTTGTCGAGGGCATCCCAGTGGAGTTGGAAGAATCGGCAATGGTCGATGGCGCTTCGCGCTTCAAAGCCTTTCGCCTGATTACGCTGCCCCTGATGGCCGGCGGCGTCGCCGCCACCGCCATCCTCATTTTCATCGGCGTTTGGAATGAATTTAGCCTGGCTTTCTTCTTGACCTCCACCAACGCGCGCACGATGCCGACGACCATCGCCTTTTTTATGACCCACTCGGGCATCAAATGGGGACCTATGTTCGCCACCGCCGCTATCGGCACCTTGCCCGTTGTCATCTTCGCTTTAATCGTGCGCCGCTATTTTATCTCTGCCTTAACCTTTGGCGCAGTGAAAGGTTAACCCGTTGGAATGAGCCAAATCGAAAGACGCAAATTAGCTGCGCTTGAAATGCTGGAAATGAGAGGCGCATAGTGAACATATATCAAGAAATCGACAGCGCAATAGAAAAACATCGGCAAGAAGCGCTCGAGCTGCTGCAAGCACTCGTGCGCATACCCTCGCTCGAAGGCGACGAAAAACCGTGCCAGGACATCCTCGAGCCCGTTCTGCGGTCAATGTGCCAAGAAGTCGACCGCTGGATACCCGACGATGACGAGCTGGCCGCGCATCCTGCCTTTGTGCCGACAGGCATGTCGTATAAAGACCGGCCGAATCTAGTCGGCATCTGGCGCGGCGCGGGCGGCGGGCGGTCGCTAAAATTCAATGGCCATGTCGATGTTGTACCTGTCGGGCCGGCCGAACTATGGCAATACGGGCCCTTCAGCGGCGAATATGTCGATGGCAAGGTCTGGGGGCGGGGCAGCGCCGATATGAAAGGCGGCGTCGTCAGCAATATCTTGTGCATGCAGGCACTGCAATCCGCCGGCATCAAGCTGGCCGGCGACCTGATTATCGAGTGCGTCGTCGATGAAGAAGCGGGCGGCAATGGCACGCTGGCGTCGGTCATGCGCGGTTATAATGCCGACGCCTGCATCTTTACCGAACCCACCGGGCTAGACAGGTTGTCAGTATCGAATCGCGGCGCTCAGTTCTTCCGCATCACTGTGCCGGGCGAAGAAGGCGGCATCGAATACAAGCACGAGCTGACCAACCCCATCACAAAAGCCTTTGAAGTTTTCCAGGCCGTCGAAGCCTATTCTATTATGCGCGAATCGGTCGTTTCTCACCCGCTTTACGACGAAGTCTACAATACAAAAGTGCCAACTGGCATTTGTCGAATACTGGCTGGCGAGTGGCCCTCCACCATCGCCTCGCAAGCGATCTTGGAAGGTTCGATTGAATGCTTGCCCGGCGAAGATATTCACGCGGTCAAAGCCGATTTTAGGCGCTACATCCTGGAATGGTCGGCTAAAGATGCTTGGTTCAGCGCGCATCCCTTGCAGCTCGAGTGGTTTGGCCTGTGGTTTGACGCCGCTGAAATCGACCCGAATCATCCTTTGGTACATAGTCTGAGCCGAGCGGCTAAGTCAGTAACCGGGCGCGCTGTGCAGGTTGGCGGCGCTGGCGGCTGCGACCTGCGCTTGCCCGTGCTTTATGGCAATACGCCGGCCGTGCTTTTTGGGCCGTCGGGCGCGCTCATCCATAGCACAAATGAATATATTGAGTTTGAAGAAGTTATCGATTGCGCCCGCGTTCTCGCCCGCATGGCTGTCGAGTGGTGCGGCGGCTCAAGGAGCTAGGTCTTATGCCAAACTGGTGGGATAGTCAGCTGCGCGCCGTAACCCTAGAATTTCCCGCAGCCGATGTCGCGACCATTGATGTGCGGGGCATCGTCGACGAAACCCATCGCGGCGATGTCAATACCTTAATCGTCTTTGCCACCGGTTATTACCCGGGCGGCACGGCTTTTTATCAGAGCCAAATCGCGCCGCATTATCCCGGTTTGGGCGGGCGCGATTTGCTGGCGGAAGCCATCGAAGCGGCCCAGGCGAATGGGCAGCGCGTGCTAGCCTATCTCGCGTCTATCTGGGGCAACCGTGAGCTTTACTTCCAGCATCCAGATTGGGCGCAGCGCAAAGCCGATGGCAGCGTTACCAGCTGGGACGCGCAGTATAACTCAGTCGCAATGGATCCTCTCAGCCCTTATCGGGACTACTTCGCCGCGATTGTGCGAGAAATCGCCGACAATTACGCTGTCGATGGCTTCTATTTTGATGAGCCTAGTTTTCAGAGCTGGTCTGCCAGCCGCGCTTGCCAGCGCGCTTTTGAAGCGCAGCACGGCGTCCCGCTGCCCACCAAAGAACAGTGGGACGATCCAGTCTTTCAGACTTTTCTGGCTTGGCGCTACGCGCAAATAGCGGCTTGGCGGCGCGCGCTGTATCAGCAAGCGAAAAGCGACGGGCGCTGCGTCTTCTTCCAAGGCGCTTTTCCCTTAGGCACGCTGCCCAGCGAGGCGAAAAAGCTGGACGGCGCGCCACCGCTGCCCTCTTATTACCGGGCGCGCTTTGGCGTATCCTGGCATGTGCCATTGGCACATGCTGATGATATGGCGCAAACGGCGCAAATCGGCGATATCGTGCACATGGAACTCTACCGCGCCAGCATTGGCGAACCATTGTGGTGGTATGGCGTCGCCTTGCGCTATGTGCAAGCCATCGCCAAAGGCAAGCAAATTCTTGTGCTTAGCATGATGGCTCAATCGCCCTTTGACCTCTATGGCTTGGGCGAAGCGGAGCTGCGCTTGTCGGCGGCTGAGCTGCTGGCGAATAATGCGTCGCTGCTCTTCGCCCGTTATTATCCCGACCGCGTCGATCAAGCCGCCTGGGAACAGGTATATGCCCGCTTTAGCGAGGCAAAGGCTCTGGCGCCCTATCTGCAAGAGCGCCAGAGCATCCCGTATGTGGCGCTGCTCTACTCCAGCACGACAGTCGAGCGCTTTGACTATCGCGCTGGCAGCCCGTCGCATATCGGCGAACTCAAGGGCATCGCTAAAGCCCTGCTGCAAGAGAAAATCCTCTTCGACATTCTCACCGAAGCCGATTTGAGCGAGCGCCTCGCCCAATATGCCGCGCTGATTCTGCCAAACGCCAGTTGTCTATCGCCTGAGAGCAAGGCTTTAATCAGGCAGTTTGCCGCCGCTGGTGGCGGTGTCATTGCTTCGTATCAAGCGGGTATGTACGATAGCAGCGGCCATCGCTCGGAAGCGGATGATTTTGCCGGAATCTTTGGTCTCGAGTACAGTGGCGAGACGCTGCCTTTCGAGTTCGATGTCTATATGCAGGTTGCCGAATCACAAGAACTGCTGCCGCTGGACGCGGCCGGTAAACGGATTCCGACTATCGGCATGCAGGTTGTGGTAGCGGCGACCAGCGCGGGCGTCGTGGCGCAGACCCAAGGCGCATCAGAAGTGCATTATGGACCCTTGAGCGACGAAGCCGGCCCGCCGGTGGTGCTGACGAATCAATCGGGCGGCGGTGGCCGCAGCGCCTACTTCGCCATTCCTATCGGCGCGCGCTACTTGGAATTTGGCATCCGCGACTTCCGCCGTCTGCTAGCCAAGTCGCTGCGCTGGGCGGCGCAAAGTCCGCCGCCGGTACGGGTGAAAAACGCGAGCGACGCGTTGGCGCTGACGGCCTTCAAACAGGGAGACCGTACCCTGATTCACCTGGTCAACAGCCTGCGCGGCGAAACGCGCCTGCCCATCAATGAGACGATAGCCAGCCGGGCTGTCGTCGTCGAAGTCGATATGGACTCAGCGGCTAAGACGGTTACCGCTTTGGGCGATGCTACTGACTTGGCCTGGCAACAGAGTGATGACACAGTCATCATTCAACTGGCAGAGATAAGCTATCATGTACTGCTTGTGATAGAATAAAAGGCGCATTGTAGCTGCAGGCCAGCTCGCTCAAGCGCCAAAATCACAATAAGGCAGGAGGGCCCGATTTGGCACAAGATTATGCTCGGAAACGGCAACAGCTTGAATATGACGGCTATTGTCTATTGGAAAACATCGTTGACGCCCACATGCTGGCGCGCTTGCGCGCGGTCACTGATGAACTGTTGGCGCGGCAGGCCGCTTCTCATTTTGAAGAAAATCGCTCGCAAGGCAGTTTGATTTCCGTTGTCGAACATCCTTTTATGGCAAAGCTCATAGCCTATCCGCCAATTCTGGCGGCGCTGGCGAAACTTGGCTTTGATGACCCTAAATGGACCAGCGGATACATCATCAGTAAACCGCCGCCCAGCCCGCCACTTTTTTGGCACCAGGATGGCTTGTTTTGGAACGACCCAGTCAGCTATACATCACAGATTGTTCAATGCTTCCTGATGATATACCTTGTCGATACGACGCCTGAGAATGGCTGTCTGCGCCTGATTCCGGGCTCACACCTGAAGCGGCATCCGCTGCACGACATATTGCCCGATGCGCATGGGGGAAAATTAGCCAGAATGGAGAACCCCGAGCATCTTGCCTACCGGCGCGCTGAGGGCGAAATCGATGTGCCAGTGCGCGCGGGCGATGTGGTCATGGGCAGCGCGCGGCTGCTGCACGCCGCGCACGGCAACCGCTCCACACAGCGCCGCACCAATATCACGCTCTGGTACTACCCGGCCTTTGCTGAGTTGCCCGAAAATATCCGCGCGTATCTGGCGCAAAAAGTTCTTCCGCCTGATTGGTATGAGCCGAACAAAGATCTGTTGCGGCGCCTGCGACCACAGTACCGCGGCAATGCCAAACCAATCATGCCGAACCGAAGCCCCAGCCAAGCATTGACATAAGTTGTAATGGCGCTCTAAGAGCTTTTGCTTTAAGCGCCGGCGACCACCATTTCCTCCAGCTCCTGCAAGCTGTCCTCATGCGCCTCTAGCCATTGGATCGCCGCCATCGCCGCGGATGTGCCTTGCCCGACTGATGTCGCTACCTGCCGCCAAATCTCGTCTTGAATCTCACCCGCCGCAAAGACGCCATCCACATTCGTGCGATAGCGCTGGTCGGTGATGATATAGCCATTCTCGTTCAGGGCAATCTGCTCGCCAAAGACAGCGTTGTTCGGGTCATGCCCGATGAAAATGAAGACGCCTTCGGTGGGCTGGAGGCTCTGCTCGCCGGTAACGCGGTTCTTTAAGCGCACCGCATTGACGCCGCTGCCGTTTTCGCCCAGGATCTCTTCAACAACTGAGTTCCAGATGAAGCTGATTTTCTCGTTATTGAAAGCCCGCTGCTGCAACTGGATGCCAGCGCGCAGTTCGTCCCGCCGGTGGATAATCTTGACGCTCTTGGCGAAGCGCGTCAAAAAGATGCCCTCTTCCAGCGCCGAATCGCCGCCACCGACCACGACTATATCTTTGCCGCGAAAGAAAAAGCCATCGCAGGTGCCGCAATAGCTGACGCCGGTGCCGATGTATTCTTCTTCGCCTGGCACGCCCAGCTTGCGTGGGTCGGCGCCAATCGTCACAATCACGGAATCCGCCAGATAGTCTTCGCCCATCGTCTTGACCAAGAAAGGCGAGCCGCCCGTGAAATCCACAGTTTCCACCAAGTCAAACTCCACTTTCGCGCCGAAATTCTCCGCATGCGTTTTCATGCGCTCGACCAGTTCGGGCCCGCTCAAACCCTCGGGGAAACCCGGATAATTTTCAATCTCGTGCGTGATAGCGACCTGCCCGCCGAGTTGCGCGCCGGCGATGACGACCGGCGCCAACTGCGCCCGCGCGGTGTAGAGAGCGGCGGTCAAGCCAGCTGGTCCCGAGCCGATGATGACAACCCGTTCTTTTTTCATTCTTTCTCCTCGTGCCAGATTCTGTTTTAGCCAGGCAATAAAAAATTATAAAGCGAGCGTTTCCCAATCAGAAAAGTCAAAGTCGCCTAAAGCCTTTTCTTGTTTTAGCACCGCCACCAGCGCCTCAAATTCTTCGCGGCAATCGCCCCAATAGCGCATGAATTTTTGCATCTCGGGCAAGACTTCGCTGAGCTCGGCGCCATTCGCCACTTGCTCCGCCAGCCGCGCGATTTTTTCGCAACAATCATTGCAATCCATACTTATCAAGGTCTCGTCGGCGGGGGCGTTGACGATAAAATCAAAGAGGCGGTCTATATTTTCGCCAGCGTCTTTTTCTAGCATGGCGGGCACTCCTGTACTTTTTGCTTATCCCTATGACGAGTGGCTGCTGGGGAATCTTACATGGGCTTATCATTGGCCGATAATTTTGGTCTCTACATAGCGCCGCAGCGCCGGCGCGTTTTTGAAATAGACATAGCCCTGCTTCCGCACAGCATCCAGCGTTTCTTCGCTTTCGTCAATCATCAAGGCGACGGGCTGGCTTAGTCCAGTTTGAATGCCATCGGGCCAGGCTAGGTCAATAATGGCGATGAGCTCATTGTCTTCGACCAGTTCATAAGCATATTCGCCGCGCGGCAGCCCCTGTCTTTCCAGCCAATTCATCGTTTCATGGAGCACGGCTTCTTCCGCCTCGCTAGCGATGTTGGCGGGCAAAGCCGCCGCGTCGCTTGCGGGCAGCCTGTCGGCAGCCGGGCTTGCTGGCAGAGTGCCATGCCGCAGTCGGTAGAGAAAATCGTTGGCCGCTTGGGCTAACAGTTTCCGCCGTTCGGCAAGGAAGTCGGGGTAATTCTTGTATTGCCACAAGTCGCGGTCCAGCGGAATCCAATGCGACGCCAAAACGCCAGGATGTTTTCCTTCGTATTGCTCGAAGTAAATTTCAGGGTCTTTTGCCGAAATTTCTAAGTTGGTCTGTTTGGTCAAGAAAGTGAAATTCGCCAAGGAATTTCTTTCGGCTCTGGTTGTGAAACCGTGCTGGCTTAGCTTGGACTTGGGGAAGATATGGTGCAGCTCCAAGCGGTTCATCCCGCCTAGCAAATGCTTGCTCAAAGGGATGCCGCTGCCAAAATCGCGTGCGCCATAGACCCGCGTTAACATATAGAGTAGCGGATAGAAGCGACTGCCGCGTGACCAATCTTCTAAATCGTCTGGATAGACGCGCAAATCGCGGCGGTATTGCCGCATACGTGAAATCAACGTGGCAAGCGCATCATCGCTTTTGTCAATGGTCAGCAAATCTTGGCGAATGACCGTTTCTATTTGGCTCGAATACCGTCCCCATAGCATAGTTTGGATATACCAATAGAGCAGCTTGCTCTGCTGAATAGTGTCAGGCAAGCCACCAACCTTGTCGAAGTAGCGCACAATGGCCGGCAAAGAGTTTGGACTGCGTAGCAGGTATTGATCGTCCAGACCAAGACGGCCTGCGATGAGGTTGAGCGCGTTATCGATATGTTTCTCCGCGCGTTTTAAGCCTCCCTGAATATCGGCCGTCGATATCGAGTCATCGCTCAAAAAGGAGAAATCGGCTTGCCCGGTCAGCAAGGCATTCACGCAGCGCAAAAGCCAATCGAGATTAAAGCGAAAGCCGTGTCCTTCCCATTTTTGCAGACACGCTTGCATTTCTCTGCGTGCCTCGGGCCAATCAGCGCCAATCTTCGCCAAGGCTAAATCGCCTTTAGAGAGCTTGGTGCCACCGCTGTTCACTTGATTGAAAATATCGACGATGTCATTTATCTCATCTACGCCGCTGACAGTTTCTGCAAGGATGTTACGCTCTTTGATTTGCGTAATGTTATTCAAGCGCTCTAAATAATCTTGCACTTCAGGCTGGTTCGCCAAGCGCGTAATGAAAGGCCCGATGCCTCCCTGCATCAACTCGGTAATAGAAATCCACTTTGGATCATCCCGCATCTTGACTGGCCCATAAAACTCAAACTCTTCATTGTCCAGGTTAAAATATAAATTGAGAAAGACCTTTTCATCGCCGTCAAAAAAAGGTGGCGCCGCGCCGCGAATGATGCCATAAAGCGAAGTTACGCGCTGCTGCCCATCCAGCAGCAGTTTATGCGAACTAGCCGCTAGTTGCTGCCCGCCACGCACAATGCCCGCGCTAGCCCGCGTCTCCCAAATCAATAAGCTGCCTATTGGATAGCCCTTGCAAAGCGACCGCATCAAATTGCGCACTTGCCGCCGTTGCCAAACAAAACCGCGTTGAAACTTAGGCAGCGCCAAGCTGCCCATATCAATCTGGCCTAGTATCGTGCTGAGTTTCACTATCTCGCTCCTGCAAATTGCTTTTTCTGCGCCCGCGCCGCCTGCAAAATATCCCGCGCCGATTGCAAACCAGCCGCCCCCGCCGTGCCTAGCATCGCCGCCAATTCCGCTACCCGCTCGCTCTCAGCGGCTAGGGCCCGCACTTCCGTCGCCGCATGCGCGCCGCTCACATCCTTGCGCACCTGAAAATGCGCATCGGCGAAGCTGGCGAGCTGCGGCAAATGCGTCACGCAAAAGACCTGATGCGCCGCCGAAAGCGACCACAATTTCTCGCCCACGACCGCGCCGATGCGCCCGCCAATGCCCTGGTCTACTTCGTCAAAAATCAAAATCGGCTTTTGGTCGGCGGCTGTCAGCACGCGCTTGAGCGCCAGCATAATGCGCGCCGCCTCGCCGCCCGAGGCTACCTTCGCCAGCGGGCGCAGCGGTTCGCCCGGATTCGCGCTCAGCAAGAACTCCACATCGTCTATGCCTTTGGCGTCGAATTTATAGCGCCGCTCGCCGACGATGCAGCCGGCCGGGTGTTCCGCCTGCGCCAGCAGCAGCTCGAAGCGGGCCCGTTCCATGCGCAAATCGGCTAATTCGCGCACGACAGCCTGGCTCAGCGCTTGCCCGGCGGCGGCCCGCGCGCCGCTAAGCTCCTTGCAAATGTCGCCAATTTGCCGCAGCAGTTGCGCCTCATCCCGCGCCAAGTCCGCCAGCCGCGCGTCTCTGTTGTCGATGCGCGCCAGCTCAGCCGCCGCCTGCGCCGCATAGTCCAATATCTCGGCGATGCTAGCGACACGGTAGCGGCGCTTGAGCGCGCTAATGAGCTCGAGCCGCTCTTCCAACTCGTCCAAGCGAAACGGGTCGCTATCCACTTCGCTGGCATAGCGCGCTAGGTTCAGCGCCAGTTCCTGCGCTTGCTGCGCCAGGCTCTCCGCCAATTCATAGTCTGGCGTCGTATGCGGGTCGATGTTGGCTAGTTTGGCTAAGGCCGCCGCCAAGCCCATCAAGCCATCGACGGCGCCTTGCCCGCCGCGCTCATCGCCATTGAGCAGCAGGGCCGCTTCGCTGAACAGACTTGCCAGCTGCTCGCTGTTCGCTAAGCGGTTGCGCTCGGCGCGCAGGCTGTCTTCTTCGGCTGTGTCGAGGCCGGCCGCGCCGATTTCTTCCACTTCATAGCGCAGCAGGTCGGCGCGCCGCTGCAAGGCTGCTTGGTCATCGCGCAGCGCGCGCATCTCCGCTTGCAGCGCCGTCAATTGCTCGACCAGGGGCCGCAGGCTGTCTCGTTTGTCGAGCAGATTGGCATAGCGGTCGAGCAGGTCGATATGATGGCGCGGGCGATAAAGCGAGAGATGCTGGCTTTGGCCGTGAATATCGAAGAGCGCGCTGCCAACTTCGTGCAGGATTTCACTGCGCACGGCGATGCCATTGACGCGCGCGGTGGAGCGGCCGCGCTGCCGCAATTCACGAGTCAGCGTCAGGTACTCGGGCGCGTCGGCATCGACCAGGTCCTCGCGTTCCAGCAAAGCCAGGACCTGCGGCTGCGCCGGCCCAGCCAGCCGAACAATGCCTTCAATGCGGCTGCGCGCGCTGCCAGCGCGCACAAAAGACGGGTCCGCCCGCCCGCCGAGCAGCAGTTCCACGGCGTCGATGAGGATGGATTTGCCAGCGCCCGTCTCGCCCGTGATGACATTAAAACCAGGTCCAAAGCGCAGCTCGAGGCGGTCAATCACCGCGAAGTTCTGGATGCGCAGTTCTTCTAGCATGGCTCTAGCCTAGATAGACAGCCTAAAACGGGCGAAAGCCGCCGATGCCGCCAGCGCTAGATAGAGCAGGCTGAAGAGGCCGATGCCGCCGCTCAACAGGAAACCGGCGACCAAGCCGCCTCCGAGCAATGCGCCAGCGCAGACATAGCCGCTTTGACGGCCGCGGCGCCGCCCTGTCAGTTGCAAAGCGATTTGCGCCGTTGTGCCGCCGAGGGCGGGCGCGATGAATATGCCTAGCAGCAGAAAACCACCCAGCAGCAGAGTCAGCAAAGCGGTGATGGCGCCGCCGCCGGCCGCTGTTAGCGCGACGATGCCATAATCAGCCAGCGTGCCAGCATAAAACTTATCTTCATGCCCGCGCACGCATTCGCGGCAGGTATAGCCGACGGGCGTGCGCTTGGCGCAGTCGACGCACATATAGCGCTCGCAGCGGTTGCAGCGCAACTCCGTATCGCGCTCGGGATGCGCGGCGCAATAATTAATCTCCGCTTCAATAGCGGTATTTTCGTCCATGCGGCTTTTCCGTTACTCTCAATTTCTATCATTGTACTCATTCATCAAAGGCCATGCGCCGCAGCCCATGCCGATTGATGCGCGGCTCCATGCGGTCTAATAAGGAGCGGTAAAAATAATTGCGCTCGCGCAGGCGCACAAAGCGGCTGACAGGTTCGGCGGAGGTGATGCGGACATGCTGCCGCGCGCCCAATTCGGCGACTACATTGCCATCGACCGTCAAGACGACCGGATGCCGATTCTCCCGCGTCGGCTCAATATCCACCACCGCACCCCGCGCCAGCACAATCGGCCGCTCCATGCTCAAATGCGGCGCCATCGGCACCAACAGGATATTGCGCAGCTCGGGCGGCAGAATGGGGCCTCCAGTCGCTAGGGCATAACCGGTGGAGCCAGTCGGCGTCGAGACAATCAAAGCGTCGGCATTGTAGGTGGTCGCCCAATGCTTGTCGATGTAGGCGGCGATTTGCACCATCCGGCCAAAGACATTACCGCTGACGACGACATCGTTCAGCGCGTGATAGCGGCCGAGAAGCTCGCGTCTGTCTTGCAGCAAGGTCGCTTGCAGCATCATGCGCTTTTCGATCCAATAGTCGCCGGCCAGCAGTTTATCTAGCCCGGCCGAAGAATCGGCGGGTTTTTCAATCTCGGTCAAGAAACCCAGCCAGCCCATATTGATGCCCAGCACCGGCACTTCATGCTCGGCGCAGACGCGGCCGGCGCGCAGCATCGCGCCATCGCCGCCAATCGCCATCACAATATCCGCCGTCGCCACATCATCTTGCACGCTGCTCTCGTCCCAGTCGGTGTGCAGCCAGCTTTTGATGCCGCGCTGGTCTAGGGTTTCGGCGATGCCGCGCGCGACGGGGTGGGTGGCTGGGCGCGCCGGATGGGCTAGCACGCCTATACAGTTAATTTCGCTCATGATTTTTTGTTTTGCCCGCCATAGTGATTAAGCCGCTAAAGTAAGAATGCGCTATCATTATGACGCAGTTTTGCGGGCAATCATATATGAAACCTGTCTGGGGCTAGGCTCAGGGCTTAGGAAAATGGGAATTTAGCCACAGAGACACAGAAGTAAGTCCAAATTAATTATGCAAAATTTTCAACCCCACCCCCGGCCCCTCCCGTAGGGCAGTGTCTACGCGCCCCAAAGCTTTGGGGAGGGGAGAAAAACCCTGAAAACTGTGCGAGCTTGCAGGAAAGGCCCTCCCATCGGGCAATGTCTACACACCCCCAGGTTAGACTCCCCTCCCCGAAGCTTCGGGGAGGGGCCGGGGGCGGGGTTGACTTACAGAATTTAGTTTGTCCTGCTTCTGTGCCTCTGTGGCAATTCCTTCTACCTAACCGAAACGGCCAGCGATATAATCCGCCGTCTCGCGCTGGGCGGGGTTAGCGAAGACCTGCCGCGTCTCGTTGTATTCGACCAGCTCGCCCCAGCGCGTTTCGTGTCCATTATGCGCCGTCTTGCGGATATTGTAAAAAGCGGTGAAATCTGAAGCCCGCTGCGCCTGCTGCATATTGTGCGTTACGACGACGATGGTGTATTCGCTTTGCAAATCCCGTATCAATTCTTCGATGCGCTGCGTCGCGATGGGGTCGAGGGCTGAGCAAGGTTCGTCCATCAGGATGACATCTGGCTCGACGGCGATGGTGCGGGCGATGCAGAGCCGCTGCTGCTGCCCACCCGAGAGCGCCAAGCCCGATTTGTTCAAATCGCCGCTGACCTCGTCCCAGAGCGATGCGCCGCGCAGGCTGCGCTCGACGATTTCGTCGAGCAGGCTTTTTTTCTTCACGCCGAGAAGCCGTGGCCCATAAGCCACATTGTCATAGATGCTCTTGGGAAAGGGATTTGGCTTTTGGAAGACCATGCCGATGCGCCGCCGCACCTCGACCGGGTCAATGCGCTTGTCGTAGAGGTTCTGGCCGCGGTAGATAATCTGCCCCGCGACCCGCGCGCCCGGCACCAAATCCAGCATGCGGTTGATGCCGCGCAGGACTGTGCTTTTGCCACAGCCAGACGGCCCAATGAAAGCGGTGATTCTGTTCTTGAAAATCGGCAGACTGACATCGGCGACAGCGCGATAGCTGCCATAAAAGAAACTGCAAGTCCGCAGCTCCATCACCAAATCGGCCTCAGCCGGTACGGGTACTTGAATAGCCATAATCAATACCTTATCGAATAGCGATTACGCAGGACGATAGCCGTCGCGTTCAGCGACAGCATAAGAGCCAGCAGCACGATAATCGCGGCTGCGGCAATATCAGCGAATTGCCCTTGCGGACGGGCCGTCCACTGGAAAATCTGAATGGGCATCGCCGTGAATTGGGAAAAGGGGCTGCTTGGGTCGGTCAGCAAAAAAGTCGCCGCGCCCACCACAATCAGCGGCGCTGTCTCGCCGACAGCCCGCGAAACCGACAGGATGGTGCCAGTCATGATGCCGGGCAGGGCGGCCGGCAAGACCTGCCGCCAGATGGTCTGCCAGCGCGTCGCGCCCAAGCCATAAGAGGCTTCGCGGATGGTGTATGGCACGGCGCGGATGGCTTCCTGCGCGTTGATGACGATGATAGGCAAGATGAGCAGCACCAGCGTCAAACCCGCGCTGACCAGCGTGCGCCCGTTGGGCGCGAAGCTGTTGAGGCGCAGCAGGCTGGCTAGCAAGCTGTCGAAGCTGGCGTCGCTGATGGGCGTGCCGGCCGCGACATCAAAGCGGAAATACGCGCCGCGCGCTTCGATGTCATGCGCTTCATCAGCGCGGACCGGCACAGTGTCGACGGCGATGTCCAGCGCTGCCGCTAGCGCCGCCGCCAGTTCAGGCACCGACGAATTGCCTTGCATAGTCAAGCTGGGGCTGCCGAAATGCAAGAAGGTCTCGACGACGCGCCGTGCAGTTGGCGCGTCGATGCTGTCGCTGTGAATTTCGCCGTCCACATAGCGCAGCGCGCCATCAAAAACCGGCGAAATGCGCTCGACCACGCTCTCGACGGTCGGCGCTTCAAAATTGTAATGGAAGATGAGACCGCTAGAGAATGGCGCCAGCGCCCGCACAAAAATCGCCAAACCCAGCATGCCATAGATAATCGATGGCACGCCGGCCAGATTACGCACATTCGTCTCGATGAGGCGGTTGACAAAACCCGGCTGGGCGTATTCTTCTAAGTAAATCGCCGCGCCTACGCCGATGGGAAGAGCCACTAGCACGACTACTGCCATCAAGCCGACTGAGCCAAGCAGCGCCGTGCGCACGCCGGCCAGAGCCGGGGTGCTGGACATCGGCCGCTGCAAAAACTCGCTGTCGAGCCAGCTATAATAGCGAATCACCGTAACCTTAGCCTCGTCCAAGTTATTGCGTTCCTTGAATTCATCGAGGATCGGCCCTTCAATCTGCGCTTTGATGGCTTCAAAGTTGAAGATGGTATCGGACAAGCTGAAGCTGGCGATGACCTGCTGCTCGACCACTTCCGCCAGCACCAGGTTGCGCAGGCTGGCTAGGTCGGCATATTCCGCCAGCAAAGCCGCCTGCTGCTCGGCGCTGATATGCTTCAAAAGTTCATTGGCGATTGCCGGATCGGCATTCGGGTCGCCGACAATTTCGGCGACAGTCGCCCGGGTAAAATCGGCGGCATCGACCTGGCTGATGGTATCGCGTATCAAGACGCGCAGCCGTCCGCCGACATTCTCCGCCAGGATGAGAGCCAGCTCTGGCTTGCTCAGCTCTTCCAGCGGGCGGCCAGCGGTGAGCGTCGCTGGCTCAATCGTATTGACCAAGCCAATCGTGCCAAAGGCTTCGTTGGCGACATTGAAGAACAGGGCAATCAAAGCTAAGCCGGCCACGCCAATCGAAAAGAAGTTGGAGAGCCTGCCGATGCGCCCGCGCCGATGCCGCGCTTGCAAACGGCGGAAAAACTCTTTTTCGCCCGGCATAAAATGCTGCCGCTTTGACCCTGCCGCCGCCATTAGTAAGCCTCCCGAAACCGGCTGATGATGACGCGGCTAAGCGCATTCAGCAGGAAAGTTATCACAAAGAGCGTCAGCCCAATGGCGAAGATGCTGTTGTAATCAATCGAGTCGTAGCTCAAGTCGCCACCGCTGATACGGGCGATATGCCCGGTCATCGTCTCGGCGGAATCAAAGGGGTTAAAAGTAAAATTGGGACCAGCACCGGCCGCAATCGCCACAATCATGGTCTCGCCAATAGCGCGGGAAACCGCCACGATGAAGGCGGCTAAGATGCCCGAAAGCGCGGCTGGCACCACCACTTTTGTCACCGTTTCCAGCTTGGTCGCGCCCAAACCATAAGAGGCTTCGCGCAGGGCATTTGGCACGGCGTGCAAGGCGTCTTCGCTCATCGAGCTAACCAGGGGGATAATCAAAATGCCGACGACAATGCCGGCTGAGCCTGTGTTATAGATATTGACCAGCTCGACGCCAAAGACAGCGCGCAGCAGCGGCGTCATAAATGTCAGCGCGAAATAGCCATACACTACCGTCGGAATGCCAGCCAAGATTTCTAGCACGGGCTTGAGCGTATTGCGCACATTGGGCGCGGCGTATTCGCTGAGGTAAATGGCAGCGCTGATGCCCAAGGGCAAGGCTACCAGCATAGCAATCGCGCTGGTCATCAAAGTCGCGTTGATGAGCGGGATGACGCCAAATTCGCCAATCGCCGGTATCCAGTTGGTATTGGTGAAAAATTCAACGAGCGTCGGCCGGTCATTGTATTCGATGGCGACGCCGGCGCTGTGCGGCGCGATGGTGTTTTCGCCGCGAGCGCCGCGCAGGACTTCAAAGCGCGGCACATAACCCGCCGCCGTGAACTGCTCGGCGATGCGCTCGCTCAAGGGCAAGACAGTCGAGCTGCCGGCCAGCCGCAGCGTGCCATCGACTGTAGCTGGGTCAACTGCGGGCGCTTTGGTGGCGGCCGCCGCTTGCAGCCAAGCCTGGCGCGCCTGCGCCAGAGCCGCGTCTGAGGCTTGAAAATAACCCACCTCGCTGATGACCGCGTCGACCTGTGCCACATAATAGCTGATGAAGTCTTTGACCTGGGGCTGGGCGCGCATGGTTTTGGCATCGCTATAGATGAAGAGCGGGCGGGCTAGGGCATAGCTGCCGTCTTCGACCGTGGCCGCTGACGGCATCACCGCGTCCAAAGTCAAAATCTTGAGCTCGTCGCGATTGCGCAAATAATAGGCATAGCCGAAGAAGCCGATGCTGTAGGGGTTGCGATGGATGCTGCCGGCCAGTTGATTGTCGTTCTCCGACATAATTGGGTTTTTTGTCAGCAGCGGCACCGCGTCATTGTCAAAGACTTCTTCGACGAAAAAATCAAAAGTGCCGCTATCTTGGCCGGGAATGACCAGCGTGATTGGCTCGGCGGGCCACTCGGCGCGCACCTGCGCCCAAGTTTCCGCCTCGCCAAAGATTTGCCGCAATTCAGCGAAGCTCAATTCGCTAATAAAGTCATTATAAGAGCTGACGGTGATAGCTAGCGCGTCCGTGCCGACGCGGAAGGCGATTGGGTCGATGCCGACCGCGGCGCAGGCGGCGCTTTCCGCTGGTTGGATGGGGCGGCTGGCATTGACGATGAGCGGCCGTTCTAAGCCCGCTTCCACTAGAGCCTCGTCGCTTTGGCACCAGCGGTCAAAGCCGCCGCCAGTGCCAGTTACCGCGATGTCGAAGTGGTTATTCTGAAATTCGACGACTTCCATCACTTCTTGCCCGACGCGGATGATGCCGCTCTCTTCGACGGCGGCTAGAGCCTTGCCCGGCTGGACGGTGAAGGCGGTCTGGACTTCGTCCATATCGCTCAAGATGGCGCGGTTGCTATTGACCCATTGGTAGCGGGTGAAAAAAGCGATCGATTCATTGCCTAAAACGAAGATGATGCCGAGGGTGGTAAAAATAGATAATAAGCCGCAGGCGAAGAGGGCGACTTGTATGGCGGCTTCGTGCAGCTTGAATTTGCGGCGCAGGTCGAGCGGGCCCCTATCAGCCTGTACGAGCGGCCGCGTCAAGCCTGTTTGCTCTTGTTCAAGCATTTCTTTCTCTCAAGCCCACGGGTCCTTGGCGGGCGGTCTCAGCGCTATTGGTGTCAATCAGGCTCTCTTTGCGCTTCAAAAATTGCAGGGCTGCAACGCTAAGTAGAACAAAGTAAATTTTGCAACTCCTATGCCATCGTGGGGTTGAAAACCGTGCTTCACTTTGTTGCATAATTAACTTGGACTCACTTAGTCTTCGCTTTCTTCTTCGCCGTCTTCCATATCGTCGTAGTCAGCCTGCATTTCCATCACCATATCCAGGTGCATCGCTTCCAGGTCATTGGCAAGCAGCCAAGCGTCAAGAGCGCCGGCGAAAGCGGTCTCGGAGGCTGGGAAGTAGCCAACATCGAGAACTTGGGACTTGACATGCGACAGGTAGAAGTTGATGAAAGCGTTGACCTGCGGCTTTTCCGCCATGATGCCGGCGTCGCTGTAGATATAGAGCGGGCGCGCCAGCGGATAGCTGCCGTCATCGGTGGTTTCGGCATTTGCCTCGATGCCGTCGATGCTAAGGATGTTCAGCGCAGCGTCGTTTTCGAGATAGTAGGCATAGCCAAAGAAGCCGATGGCGTAGGGGCTGCCTGTGATGCCCTGCACCAGTACATTGTCATCTTCGGAGAGCTGCGGGTTGGCGCTCAAAATCGGCTCTTCATCTTCATCGAAGACCTCTTCGACGAAGTAATCGAAGGTGCCGCTGTCGGTGCCGGGGATAAAGCGCTGGATCTCGGCCGCGGGCCATTCGGCGCGCACATCGGCCCAGGTCCTGGCGCTGCTGAAGAGCTGCGCCAGTTCTTCCATCGTTATATCGCTGACGAAGTCGTTCTCGGCTGAGACGGTGACGGCTAGGGCATCCGTGCCGACGCGGAATTCAATCGGCGCGCGGCCGATGGCGGCGCAGGCTTCGACTTCGCTGTCTTTGATGGCGCGGGAAGCGTTGCTGATGTCGGTTTCGCCCTCGACGCAGAAGCGCTCGAAGCCGGCCCCAGAACCGATGGAAGCGATAGACGGCGCGATGCCGCCCGCGTCCGTCCAAACCTCCGCCATGCGCTCGCTGAGTGGGAAGACGGTGGAGCTGCCGGCCGTGATGATTTCGCCTTCCATGTAATCCAGCGGATCGACCTCGGGCAGGCTCATCTCCAGCGCCCAGGCGCTAGTCAAGACCAAGACAAATGCAATAAGCAGTGAGGCAAATCGCGCTTTTGACATAGACAATGCGCTCTCCTAAAACTTGTGCTTAGCGTGCTGGGTGACCTATCCACCCACAGCTAGCTTAGGCGAGCATTGTTAATTATCCGCTGCCGCAGTTTAATGGAATGTTATGGCTGTATTAAACTTTTGCGCGGAAGCGCTCCGCCGCCGCGGTTTGATATTTTTGCTAGCAGGCGTTAGAATCTAAGCCTAAGTCCAACGGCAGGGTCGCCACCGATGATTAGATACTTCCAGCGTCGCCTCTTGCAGACTATCCCCACATTTTTTGGCGTTACGCTGCTATCTTTTCTTATTATGCTGTCGGCGCCGGGCGACCCCGTCGCGCTCATTACTTTTTCGCCCAATGCCGACCCCGCCACCGCCCAAGCGATGCGCCGCCAACTCGGGCTGGATAAACCGCCGCTGCTGCAATACGTCTATTGGCTGGTTGGCAATGATTGGACTTTGATTGACATCGATGGCGATGGCACAGGCGACCAGCCGGGCGAGCGCTATGGCTTGCTGCGCGGCGACTTGGGCGATTCCATCAAGCAAAAACGCCCGGTGATGGATTTGATTGCCCAGCGCGTCCCAGCCACGCTGCGCCTTGGCGTCGCCGCTTTGCTCTTGGGTTATTTGCTGGGCGTGCTTTTGGGCGTGCTGGCGGCCGTTTTTCACCGCACCTGGGTCGATCAGCTCATCCGCGTCCTCTCGGTGATTGGCAACGCCGTGCCGCAATTTTGGCTGGGCTTGCTCTTGATAATCGTCTTCGGCGTCCAGCTCGGCATCTTGCCCATCAGCGGCATGCAGAACATCACGCGGCGCGGCGGCTTTGACCTGGGCGATGCCCTGCGCCACATGATATTGCCGGTCTCAGTGTTGTCGCTGAATACAATCGCATTTATTTCCCGCTTTACCCGCACGCAGATATTGGAAGTCTTGCAGCAAGATTATGTGCGCACCGCCTATGCCAAAGGTTTGCATACGCGGGTGATTTGGCTGCGCCATGCCCTGCGCAATGGCTTGCTGCCCGTAGCGACTTTTCTGGGGCCCTTTATTGGCACGCTGCTGGCCGGCGCTGTGATTATTGAGCAGGTCTTTCAATGGCCTGGCATGGGCAAGCTGATTATCGACGCCGTCTTCCAGCGCGATTATCCGCTGGTGATGGGTTCTGTCGTCATCGCATCGGTCATGTTCATCGGTGGCGTTTTGCTCTCCGATATTATGTATGTCATCCTAGACCCGCGCATTCGGCTGGAGTAGCTTGATGGCCCAAGCAGCGAAAATCGCCGACATCAACCCAGCCAGCGCTAGCCCCCATTCGCGCTCTTTTTGGCGCGATGCCCTGGCTTTTATCCTGCGCGACCGGCTGACGCTCTTCGCCATTAGCGTGCTGCTAGTCTTCACGCTAATTTGCGCGCTGCTGCCGCCTATCATCGAAAATGTTTTTGAGCTGGATGTCAACGATACCAGCGTGCCGAATCGCTTCAAACAGCCCGGCGACGGCGATTATGTTTTAGGCACCGACCAGCTCGGGCGGGATCAATTTTTGCGCTTGATTTATGGCGGGCGCGTTTCGTTGACCATCGCCTATCTGGCTAGCACGGTCACTGTCTTCATCGGCGTTACCTTAGGCTTGCTCGCCGGCTATTATGGCCGGCAGGTCGACGACCTCATCTCTTGGGGCATCAATACGCTCAGCGCCATTCCGCCGCTCTTTTTGCTTTTGATCGCTTCGGCTCTATGGGAGCCATCGACTGAGGTGCTGGTGCTGGTATTGGCGGCGCTGGGCTGGGTTGGCACGAGCCGGCTGGTGCGCGGCGAGGTGCTTTCGCTCAAGGAGCGCGATTATGTGCTGGCGGCGCGGGCTTTGGGCGCGTCAGATTTGCGCATCCTCGTCTCGCATATCTTGCCCAATGTTTTTTCCATCGTCATGGTTACGATGACGATTATCGCCGGCAATTTGATTTTGGTTGAATCTGGCTTGAGCTATCTGGGCGTGGGCATTCAGCCGCCAACGCCGACCTGGGGCAATATGCTGACCGATTCGCGCAGCTATTTTGTCAGTGGCGTGCATCTGGTCTTCACGCCTGGCATCTTGATTATGATTACAGTGCTGTGCTTTTATCTGGTGGGCGACGGCTTGCGCGACGCCCTCGACCCGCGGCGGTATCAGAAGTAAGTTTGAATTTTAGCCACAGAGCCACAGAGACAGGAGTTTGAAAGCTCCGTGTTCTCAGGTAGAAAAAAGTAAATTTGCAGTTTTTGTGTTCATTTCAACCCCTCCTCAAAGCTTTGGGGAGGGGAGGCTAGCCTGCGAAAACTATAGACTTGCTTGAGGAAAAATCCCTCCCGAAGGTCAGTGTCTACGCGACCCGAAGCTTCGGGGAGGGACCGCCAATCCTGGGCTTGAAAATCCCTCGGTGGCTTAATTCTTAACCAGCGATACCCCACTTGTGAATATCCGCCGTGTAGCCATAGAAGACCCAGAAGGCGGCTGGCTCGAAGCCATCGATGCGGGCATTCGCCGTCTGCCAGATATTCGGCACGAAGGTCCAGTCGTAAGCGACATCTTCATGGGCGATGCGCTGAATCTCGTGATAAATCTCAGCCCGTTCTTCAGGGTCGCAGCCAGGCACTGTGCGCGCTTGGTCAATCAGCGCGTCAATCTCTGGATTGATGTAAGAGGCTGGGTTGTTGCCGCCTTGCCCAGTCGCCAAATCCGCCGGCCCATACAGCACTGTCATGAAGTCATGCGGGTCAGGCGCGCCGCCGGTGCCACCACTATTGCTCATCGGCGTCGCGTCGTACTTCTGCCCCCAATAGACATCGCTGAGGTAATTCGCCCATTCCACCTTTTCCAGCTTCACATCAAAGCCGATGTCATTCAGCTGGTCCTGCGCGACCAGAGCCGTCGTCTCGAACATCAGCAGAATATCGCTGTAGGAGATGGTGAATTCGAGGCGCTGTCCATCTTTCTCGCGCACGCCATCGCCATCTTCATCGACCCAGCCACCGTCTTCCAAGAGCTGCATAGCCGCTTCTGGGTCATAGGGATAAGGCGCTAGGTCGTGGTTATAGGCTTGCGCATGCGCTGGATTGACCGCGCCGATGAGTGGCGTGCCGCCATCGCTGCCGCCCATTGTCGTCAGAATATCGGTTTTGTTATAACCCATCGCGACGGCTTTGCGCACATTGATGTCGCTAAAAATCGGGTGCGGCGTCTGTTCGACCGGGTTGCCATCGGCATCAAAAGCCGGGCTGGGCGCGTCTGGGTCAGTCCAATTGAGAGCCATGAACTTGACCGACATCTGCGGGAAAATCTGCCACTGCAAATTGCTGGTATCAGGAATTTGCGTGAAAAGATCGCCATGCAGATAGGTATAATCTACCTCGCCCGCTTGAATCGATTGCAGAGCCACCGCCTGCTCGCCGATGACGCGATTGATTAAATAGGGAACGCGCACTTCGCCGCCCCACCAATCGGGGTTGGCATGATAGCTCTGGTGGCTATCGGGCGCCCAATCGTCGAGGATATAGGGACCGCCGCTGATGTTAAGCGGGTTGACGCTGACATCATTCTCTTTGAAATCGCTAAAATCCGCGGCGAAGCGGTGCGATGGCAAGAAGCGCGCGCCGCCCAATGCGCTGAAAGCGGCGCAGTCCAGTTGGCTCAGAATCACCTCGTAGGTCTTGTCGTCAATCACGCGCACTTCCGCCACATTCTTCAGATCCGGCGCCATCCAGGAGGCGACCACATCCGACTGGATGGCGTCGATGACGAACTTCATATCGTGCGAGGTGATTGGCACGCCGTCCGACCAGTTGGCATCTTCTAAAATGTGGAAGGTGTAGGTCAAACCGTCTTCCGATACTTCCCAGTTCGTCAAACCTGGCACGGGCGCTGAAGTGGCGGCGTCAATCTCGTAGGGTTTGGGCCACAAGACGCTATAGGCTTGGAAAGACGCGCCGTCACTGCTGACGATATGGTTGAAGGTGCTGACATTGCCAAAGCCGCGGATGACGATGGTCTCCGCGTCCTGCGCCAGCGCCGCCGGCAGGCAGAGCAAGAGAGCTACTATGAGCAGATACTTGATTATTTTCATTGGGAATCCCCTCTTTCACAACTATCGAACGAAGAAACGATACAGGTTCAAATTCACTATACCAGCTTTGCGGCAACTTTACGAAAATATCTCGCAATTAAGCGGGGCAAATAAATTCTGCAAGTTTTATGCTTTCGTTCCAACCTCAGGCTTGGCGTTCCCTCCCTAGCTTTGAGGCTTTGAAGGACGATTAGCCACAGAAGTAGGACAAACTAAATTTTGCAAGTTTTATGCCTTCGTTTCAACCCCACCCCCGGCCCCTCCCCGAAGCTTCGGGGAGGGGAGTCTAACTTGGGGGACTGTAGACATTGCCCGATGGGAGGGACTTTCCTGAAAGCTCGCATAGCTTTCAGGGTTTTTCTCCTCTCCCCAAAGCTTTGGGGCGCGTAGACACTGCCCTACGGGAGGAGCCGGAGGTGGGTTGAAAATGCTTTGCGCACTTGCCCTGAGATTCGCCCTTGCATGCTTAGAACAAATATCCTATATTTGCACAATAGCGCAATCGGCGCAAAAGCATTACACTAGGTATATCTTTTATAGCAAAGCGAGACGCTAGCGATGGCAAGAGCAAGAACAAGAACAAGGCGAGTGGTGAAAGAAACCCAATTTTTAGGCGATCAAGATTTTTCTGCCAAAGAAAAAGCGGCCGGCGATGTCGTGACGGACATCACCAAGCGCTATGGCGAAGGCACAATTTTTAAGCTCGGCGCGAACAGCCGCCTGCAAGTCGAAGCCATCTCCACTGGCTCGCTGGGCATCGATATTTCCCTGGGCGTCGGCGGCGTGCCGCGCGGGCGCATCACCGAAGTCTATGGGCCCGAAAGCTCGGGCAAGACGACGCTCTGCCTGCATGTCGCCGCCGAAGCCCAAAAAAGCGGCGGCATCTGCGCCTTCATCGATATGGAACATGCCCTCGACCCAGCTTATGCCGAGAAAATCGGCGTCGATATTCAGCAGCTTTATGTCTCGCAGCCCGATACCGGCGAGCAGGCGCTAGAGATTACCGAGCATCTGGTGCGCTCGGGCGCGCTCGATGTCATCATTGTCGATAGCGTGGCGGCGCTGGTACCGCGGGCTGAAATCGAAGGCGAAATGGGGGATTCTCACGTTGGTTTGCAAGCCCGCTTGATGAGCCAAGCCCTGCGCAAGCTGGCGGGGGCTATCAAGCAATCGAATGTCTGCGTCATCTTCACCAATCAACTGCGCGAGAAAGTCGGGGTGATGTTTGGCAGCCCAGAGACGACCCCCGGCGGCCGGGCGCTGAAATTCTATTCCAGCGTGCGCATCGATATCCGCCGCATCCAGCAAATCAAACACGCCAACGAAATCATCGGCAACCGCACCCGCGTAAAAGTGAAAAAGAACAAAGTCGCCGCGCCCTTCAAGGAATGCGAATTTGACATCATGTTCAATCAGGGCATCAGCAAAACAGGCGAGATTATCGACATCGGCACCGAGCTCGGCATCATCATCAAGCGCGGCGCTTTTTATCGCTATGACGATGACTTGCTCGGGCAAGGGCGGGAGAACGCCAAACGCTTCCTGGCGAGCAACAGCAGCACGCTAGAGACAATTGAAGACCAGATACGGCGGGCTTTTGGCTTGCCGTCGCTGATGCCAGAGCTGGCCGGCGAGGCTCTGGCCGGGGCTTAACGCTTTTCTTTTTCCGCCTGCCGCGCCTGCCAATCGGCTTCGCTGACGAGCTTGCCATTTGTAACTTCGCTGTTGAGCATGCGCTTGTTCTTGTCGAAGGTGATTTCGAGTTCGGCCTGAAAGGGGCAGCGGTGGCCGCTGGCTATTTTGCGCACCCAATAACCCTTGCCATCGTCGCGGCGCGATAAATCATTCATCGGGTCCACCCGCACGCGCAGAATCTCTTGGCACATCTTAGGCTGCACATAAAAATACAGGCCGCGGTCAGTCGAGCGCGGCCCGCTGAACAAACCGCCAAACAAGTTCTTGAGCCAATCCATCGCCATTTCCTTTCGCCGCTATTTAGGGCAGCCGCAGGTCCCAAGCCGCCAGCCGCGCCATAAAGCGATGCGCCGTCATATCGAGATGCACCGGCGTGACGCTGACATAATCTCGATGCACCGCCCATATATCCGTGCCAATCTCGTCGGTGTCGCCCGCTGGCGGCTCGCCCTCGACCCGCACAACGCCAGCCGTCGCGCTAGTCGTCACCGGCACCAGCTTATCGCGGTAAAACCGCAAGCCCTGCCGCGTCAGCCGCAGGCCGCGCAGGTCGCTCAGGCTGGCGACGGGCGGCACATTGACATTCAGAATCGTAAAGGGCGGCAAGCCCTGTGCCAGCGCCAGCTTCACGATGCGCCGCGCCACCTGCGCCGCCACTTGATAATCCTCGGGGTCGTCCGCATCGGCGCGGGCTAGCGAAAAAGCCACCGCCGGGATGCCATGGATGGCTGCTTCCAGCGCTGCCGTCACTGTGCCGCTATAGGTCAAATCTTGCCCCATGTTTTCGCCGCGGTTGATGCCAGAGACGACGATGTCTGGCTTGCTTTCGATTAAACCCAGCAGGGCTAGCGCGATGCAATCGGCCGGCGAGCCAGCGACCGCCAGCGCTGCGATGCCCGCGCCGACCACTTCGCGCCGATAGGCGATGTCTTGGAAGAGCGTAATCTTATGCCCGCTGGCGCTTTGATTGCTAGCGGGCGCGCAGACCTGCACCGCGCCCAAGTCCCGCATCGCCTCGGCCAGGGCGACGATGCCCGGCGCGGCATAACCATCGTCATTCGTCACAAGAATCGAAGGCACAGTTTCTCCCGCTAAGCGCAGTCGCCGATTGCGAGCGAATACTCGCTGCTGAAGACATTGTCGTTTTCGTCTGTTTCGGCGATGTGATTGCCGCTGTCGACTGTCACGATGAGGCGCTGCGGCTCTTCTTTATAAACATCAACCATAATTTCGGCGCTGCCTTCAAAACTGGCGCCGGCGGGGATTTGCCCGAAGAGCAGGCCATCGCCATTGCTCCAAATCTCGGTCTCCGAAGCCAGGTGATAAGCCTGTATCCGCACCATGCCACCGTGCTGGGTGTCGAGGCTGCCTTCATTGCGCACGGTAACTTGGACCATGGCTGGCTGCTGGCAGCCTAATGGCAGCGGCGGCGCGATAGCGACATCGACTGTCAAATTGACGCCTGCCTCAACTGGCGGCGGCGGGCCCATCTCCACCGGCAAGCCCGAGAGTTCGCCGGCCGGGCTGACCAGCTCGGAATAAATCCAGGCATCGCCCAGCTCGGCATAAGTGATGCGATACCAATCGCGCGTCGGGTCCACCGCTACGATGATAACTTCCTGGTCGGTGGCTAAGCTGCCGACCAAATCATGCGCTGTGCTAGGTCCTGAGCGCAGATTCGAGGGCTGTATGACGAGGCCGGCGACTTCGCGCTGCCCGGCCTGGCCGGGCGGCTGAGCCTCCGTCGGCGCGGTAGCGGTGGCTTCCGCCGGCGGGGCGGGTTGTTCGGGCGCGCTGACCGGGCTATCGGTCGGAGCTGCTGTGGCGGGCAGGGCGGCCGACTCGGCTACCACTGAAATCATCACATCTTCACGCGCGGCGCTGCCATCGGCCCGCTCCGCTGTTACCGAGATGATGTATTGCCCGGGGTTGCTCGTCGGCCAGTCAATCGTCAGCGGCAGCACGGCCGCATTGGTCGCGTTGGGATTGAGCATCTCGCCCAGCAGCATGTCATCCAAGAGTACGCTGATGCGGGCTAAATCTGGTCCCGCGTTTTCTATGTGCGCTTGCACGATGACGGTGGCGCCGGCTTGGAAAATTTGCTCGGGCAGCGGCGCTGAGATCTGAACCACCGGCGGCCCAGCGAAATCTGCCGGCCCGCCGTCAGGCGTGAAGTTCAAATTGCAGCCAGCGCAAAAGAGCAAAATCAACAGCCAGGCTACTCCGTTTTTCATGCGTGGGCCCCGCGATTGCATTCTTCAGTCTCCTGCGCATCCAGCTTAGATATTATAAAACTCTAACATAATCAGCGGAATAGGCGAATATGTCTAGCCTGCTTTTTGCCTACGCTGGCTTTTGTTTTCCCGCTAGATTGTGTAGCATTAGTAGAAGACTATGGACGAAGGGCAGGGCATGACAGCGATTGCGCTCTTGCACGGCAAGCGCATCATCTTAGGCGTCTGTGGCAGCATTGCGGCGTATAAAGCGGTCGATCTCGCCAGCAAGCTGACGCAGGCTGGCGCGCTGGTCGATGTGGTAATGACCGACGCGGCGCAGCGCTTCGTCAGCCCGCTCAGTTTTCAAGCGGTCTGCGGCCGTCCCGTCTATACCGATATGTGGGCAGCCGCGCCTGGCGCTTTGCCCAGCCATATCGCCCACATCGGCTTGGCGGAAGCGGCTGACATGCTGCTCATCGCGCCCAGCACCGCCAATACAATCGCCAAGCTGGCGCATGGGCTGGCGGACAATATGCTCTCGCTAACGGCTTTAGCCGCCCGCTGCCCGCTGGTGATTGCGCCGGCCATGGATGGCGGCATGTATGAGCAGCCGGCTCTGCAAGCCAACCTGACGACCCTGCGCCAGCGCGGCGCGCATCTTATCGAGCCTGAGGTCGGCCGATTCGCTAGTGGCTTGGTTGGCACTGGGCGCTTGCCCGAGACCGCGACCTTGCTGGGGCATATCCGCCGCGTCTTGGGCTTAAATGGCGAGCTAGCCGGGCAGAAGCTGGTCATCACCGCTGGCGGCACCCGCGAGGCGCTGGATCCCGTGCGTTATATCAGCAACCGTTCGACCGGCAAGCAGGGTTATGCCATCGCTCAAGCGGCGCTGGACGCGGGCGCGGAAGTGCTCTTGATTTCCACCCCTGCCGATTTGCCGCCGCCAGTCGGCGCGACTTTGGTGCCAGTCGATTCCGCCGCCGCTATGCTGGGCGCGGTCTTGCAGCATGTTGCCAACGCTTCAGCTTTGATTATGGCGGCGGCGGTGGCGGATTACCGCCCGCTGACAATCGAAGAACAGAAAATCAAAAAAACTGCTGAGCAGTTGACCTTGCCTTTGGCGCGCACGGCCGACATCCTGCTAGCGGTCAAAGCACAGCGAGCCGAAACCGGCTATCCCAGGCTGGTGGTGGGTTTCGCGGCGGAAAGCGAGAATCTGCTGGAAAACGCCCGCGCTAAGCTCCAGCGCAAGGGGCTGGACTTGGTGCTGGCTAACGACATCAGCGCGCCTGACGCTGGTTTTGCGGTCGATACAAATCGGGTGCTGGCTCTGGATCTCGCTGGCGGCTTGCAGCGCATCGAGCGCACTAGCAAAGCCAATATTGGCACGTATATCATCAAACGCGTCGGCGGTTTGCTAGAAGCCGAGCAGCCTTAACTCCAGCTCAGTCCGCGCGTTTTAAGCGCATGCAAAGCGCGGCACTGCGCCGCATAGCCGGCCAAAGTCTGCTCGCAGCCAATTTGATAATAGGCTGCCAAGCCCGGCACCCCCGCCGCGGCGAAGCCAGTTTGCGCGTAGCGGAGCCGTGTCCCAGCGCCGGCTGCAATGAAGCGGATTTGAATTGTCGTCGCGCCTGGCCAGCTTGGGTCGCGCCAGCTATAGTCCAGTTCGGCCGGCGGCTGCCAGTGGCTGATGCGGCCGATGACATATTGGCTGCCATCGGCAAATGTCTCATAGTAGCGGCCGCCCAAATGCGGCTCAAATTGAATGCG
Source organism: Phototrophicaceae bacterium (assembly GCA_965200325.1). GTDB lineage: Bacteria > Chloroflexota > Anaerolineae > Aggregatilineales > Phototrophicaceae > UBA6055. The sequence continues at coordinate 711,359 of OZ241335.1, forward strand.
CCAGGGCCGCGTGCTTTTGGGCGCGAAGCTATAGGGGAAGACGCCTTGCCGCGGCCACCAGACATCCATCTGCTCGACATAGACATCAAAGGCCGCCGCTGGCGCGAGCGGTATAGACAATTCCAGCTTGACATCGGGCATAAGCTCTCGCTCCCTACAGCGCCTGGCATGCTAGTATAATAACATCAAGTCAATCGCAGCAAAATTCACAAAACTAAGCCAGAAAAACTACACAGCTACATTTTCAACCCCAGCCCCGGCCCCTCCTGTAGGGCAGTGTCTACGCGCCCCGAAGCTTCGGGGAGAGATCGCCATCGTGGGCTTGTTCTTGCTGCAATTTGATATGATTGCCCTGGGCTAATTTCTTCCTTCTTGGCGCTTAGCGCCGATTTCGGTTACACTTTTCTGATATTGAGCAGCAGCGAAACGGACTGGGAAAATGTTCGACGATGTGCAGCAAGTTAGCGATGCCCTCTGTAGTCAGCAATACATCCCTACTGACGAGATTTCAACTGTCGTCTTCCTGGCGGATAAGCTGGGCAAGCCGCTCTTGACCGAAGGCCCGGCCGGCGTTGGCAAGACCGAATTAGCCAAAGCCTGGTCAAGCGCAATGAAGATGCCGCTCATCCGCCTGCAATGTTATGAAGGGCTGGACGAAAACAAAGCGCTCTATGAATGGGAATATGCCAAGCAGATGCTCTATACCCAACTGCTGCGCGACAAGCTCAGCGATTTGCTGGCTTCGGCCGAGACCTTGCGCCAAGCGGCGGACCGCCTCGGCGAAGAAGACGATGTCTTCTTTAGCGAGCGTTTTTTGCTAGCCCGCCCGCTGCTGGCGACTCTGCTCAGCGATGCACCTGTCTTGCTGCTCATCGACGAAATCGACCGCGCCGATGCCGAGTTCGAAGCTTTCTTGCTCGAGATCCTCAGCGATTTTCAGGTCTCTATCCCCGAGCTAGGCACCGTGCGCGCCAAGCACCATCCCAGCGTCGTGCTGACCAGCAATAATACCCGCGAGCTTTCCGAAGCCTTAAAGCGGCGCTGCCTGTATCTCTTCGTCGACTATCCGACGCATGAAGCCGAACTGAATATCGTCAAGATGCGCGTGCCAGAGCTGAGCGACAAGCTGGCGCGGGAGACGGTCGATATCGTGCAGGGCATGCGCCGGATGGACTTAAAGAAGAATCCTAGCGTGTCGGAGACGATCGACTGGGCGAAGGCTCTGGTGATGCTGAACGCCGATAGCATCGATGACAAGACACTGGAGACGACGCTGACGGTGCTGCTCAAGCACGAGAGCGATGTGCAGAAAGCGCGCCGACAGATGCGGCGCGGCGCGGAAGATCGCTATCGTGGACGGTCTGATTGGGCTTAGGTCGGATTTAACTGTCAGTTTGCCCGAATGGCGCATCTGGCTGCAATTCTATCAGATATTGCACAAATAACTTGAGCAGCGGTTCTCTAAACCGGTACAAAGCTCTATCCGATCTGATAATAATGTCATCGTTTACCAGGCGACTCATATAGGAACTTAATTCGTTGGATGGTCGCCCGACCATCTCGCCAATGTCTTTTAATTTTATGTCCGTCTCTTCTCTCTGCGCCATTGCTAAGATGATTTTTCTATAGTCGCCGGTTCCCGCTTTGTCAAGCAATTTGCTCAATTCATTGGCTTGAATGCGAGTAACATATTCTTTCTTAGCGTAATCCAAGTCGTCTTCGTCAAGCACATCGTCGCTATCCTTGCGATAGGCCTCATAGCACAACCTATGCACAACGGCAGGAAATCCCCGCGCAATCTTAACAATTTCACGCAATACGGCTGGACTTACAACAACTTTTTGGCTGGCCGCATTGCTTTGAAGCGTTCGGCTGATGACATTTTCGACTTCCTCCGGGCGCATCGGGCCTTAACTCAATTGTTTCAAAGACCCGGCCAATAGAGGCATGGTCTTTTTTTAATATCTCAATGGCGTCTGTTAAGCCTACCAAAAATAGCGCGACTCTATCGTGTCCCGAATCCGATAATTGTTCTGTCGTCACTTTTAGAAATGAAGCGATATTGGTGTCCGCGGCAATCGTGTCGATTTCATCGATAATAATGACGATGCCATCATAGTTTTGCTTCAAGTCCTCCCATAAGTCATTGATTGCGCCGATGAAGTCCATTGTTATTTCTGATGAATTCTGCGCTTGATATTCCAGGTTCACAATGCCAGGCACCGATATATTCGGTTTCCACCTGCTCAAGAAACCCTCCAGGAATTTGCCGCCGTTTTTTGACTCTTTCTGCATCTGGTGGATGAGGGAAAAGATTACATTTTCGACATTATGGCCTGCGATGGGCAGTATGCTTGAATACGAGGAAATTGAAGCGAAATCCGCCCGCGTCAATGCCAAGATTCTGCAATACGGCATCGCGGTCACTTGTCAAAGATTGTATTTGATTGATAAACGAGCTTTTGCCAATGCCGCGCGGGCCAGAGACCAACATGTGCCTGGGATTCCCGTGCCCAGCTTGAAACAAAGAATCAATCAGTTTTTCCAACTCATCAGAGCGCCCGGCGAACAAATCAAAATCATTGACCGGTTTATCGGGTCTAAAGGGATTGAATTTTAGTTTCATCGAGTACGCATCTGTTTAGTCCACGCCACATCTCATTTTAGCATAATTCTTAGCCCTTACACGAAAATATGCTGGCTGCGCCCTGCTCGCATTGTTGTCCATTTCCATGACCGCTTTCGCTTTGTTCGCTTTGAACGGCGGGCTGTACTTTACATTAGAAATTGGAAGAAAATTTGCGCCGCGAGCCTGAAATCGGTTATCATCCAAATTTGATAAATATACTATAATTCATTTGTCAGACTGTTTATTTTTTCTTTGCAGCCGCGCGGTTGCTTATAGAAACCGGTCTCAAAATCATGCTTTGATTTTAGGATGGTGATATGTTCGCATTAAATAAGGAGAAAACATAATACTAAAGAAGTACTCTGGGTTTCACCTGCTCGCATTCTTGTGCAGCTTTTTGCTGGTGATTGGGGGGCTCAAGCTCAAGAAGCAATCACCTTGCAATTCTTTTACCCTGTCGGCGTCGCTGGGCCTCTAGCGCAGGCAATTGACGGCTATGTGGCGGAGTTCAATGCCGCTCACGCTGATATACAGGTTGAGCCTATCTTCACGGGCAACTACACAGAAAACATGGCCCGGGCGCAAGCCGCGATTATGTCCGGCCAGCCGCCTGATGTTGCTATCCTGCTCTCCACGGATCTATATACCCTGGTCAATATGGAGGGCGTCATTCCGCTGGATGACTATATTAGCTCCGAGGCTGGGCTGGACATCGACGATTTCTTCGGCGCTTTTATGTCCAATTCGGTTTCCAATGGCCAAGTTTGGGGCATACCCTGGCAGCGTTCTACGCCCATCTTGTATTACAACAAAGACGCATTTGCCGAGGTTGGCTTAGACCCAGACACACCGCCAGCCACCTGGGAAGAATTGGTGGAATTCGGCAAGCAGCTTGTGGTCCGCGATGGCGATAATGTAACTCGCTGGGGTGTCGAGATTCCGACATCGTTCTGGATCTATGCGAACTTCGCTATTCAGGCGGGTCAGCATATCGGCTCAGTTGAAGACGACCCCTGTGGGGTATATTTGGATACGCCGGAAGCGATCGAAGCCTTGACATTCCTGCGCAGCCTACAAGTTGAGCATGGAATTATGCCCGATGGCGTTAACCAGTGGGGTACAGCGCCGGCTGACTTTATCGCTGGAGTGGCGGCGATGATCTACCACTCCACCGGCAGCCTTAGCTCCTTATTGGCGGATGCGCCGTTTGAAGTTGGCACAGGCTTTATGCCTGGTGGCCCGGCCGGCTATGGCGCAAATGTAGGCGGCGGCAACTTCTACATCATGAAAGACATCGACCAAGAACGGCAAGACGCTGCCTGGACATTTATACGCTGGATGGTGCGCCCCGAGCAAATCGGGCAGTGGGGCATTGACAGTGGCTATGTGGCGCCGCGCGCGGCGGCCTGGGAAACAGACCCCTTGATGAGCTATGCCGCTGATGTGCCGCAGGCTTCGACGGCGCGCTTGCAGCTTGAATACGCGGTGAAAGAATTCCCGGCCACGCTCGCTGGCCCGGAGATGGCAACAATAACAACGCAAGCGGTTGAGGCAGTCTACACCGGCCAACTTGAGGCGGCCGAAGCTCTCAAAGTGGCGCAAGAGCGTTCCGATGAGCTGCTAGTGCAGAGTGGTTGCGAATTGGACATGTAATTGTTGAAACCATCGCTCAATCAGCGCGGATCCAAACAATTAAAAGGCGAGGGAAGCGGGCAGTCAGCTCGCTCCCTCGCTGTGCCTAGCGCATTGCGCAGTGGCAGCGCAGTCGCATACATATTTCTTTTGCCCTCATTGATTTTTTAGCCTTGTTCACGCTTTGGCCAATTGTCTCGGTCATCTGGACTAGCTTTCAAACGCGGCGGGTCCGGACTGAAGTATTTGTCGGCTTGCAGAACTACCAGCGCATGCTAGCCGACCCGATTAGCCAGCAGGTGATTCAAAACACCGTCGCTTATGTTACCGTTGGGCTGATTCTGTCCGTTGTAGGCGGGCTGCTGCTGGCAATCCTGATGAATCAGGGTTTGCGCAATATCGGTTTCTTTCGTTTTCCGTTTTTGGCGACAATTGCCTTGCCAATGGTCAGCGTCGCTTCGATTTGGCTGTTCTTATATAGCCCCCGCGTCGGTCTATTCAATGAGATACTTGGCGGCTTAGGCTTGCCGCGCTCGAATTGGCTGAGCGACCGGGAGTTGGCGCTGCCGGGATTATTTGTGGTCTATTTGTGGAAGCAACTTGGTTATTTCGCCCTGTTTTATCTAGCGGCGCTGCAAGCGCTGCCTACGGATGTGCTTGAAGCGGCTAAACTGGATGGCGTTACATTCTGGCAAAAACTGCGCCATATTATCTGGCCGCTAGTTTCGCCTACAACCTACTTTGTATCAACGATCGCGGTGTTGAACTCCTTGCAGCAAATCGATCATGTTTTTGTCTTGACGGCCGGCGGCCCCAACAACGCTACCAATATGTCCTTATTTTATGTTTACGAACAAGGCTTTAAGTGGTTCAAAACTGGCATCGCGTCGGCTATGACTGTCATCTTGCTGGCTGTGCTATTGACAATGGCGATTTTGCAGTACGTGTATCTGGAGCGCCGTGTTCATTATGAATGAGCCGGGTGTGAGAGCGATTATTTGATGCTCGGGCGTAAATACAAGTGGACTGAGATTCTGCCTATTTTGGCATTAGCCCTTTTTGGGTTGGTCTGGATGGTGCCGCTGATATGGACGCTGCTGGCTGCCTTTGTGCCGACGACCGAACTGCTGAATGGGTCGCCGCTGGTTTGGCTGCAAAACATGCACCTTGGGGCTTTTGTTGAAGCCTGGCAAGTAGCGCCCTTTCCGCGTTTTTATCTAAATACAATTATATGGGTCTTCGGGCTGCTGGCTATCCAGCTTGTAACCATCTCACTGGCCGGCTTTGCTTTGGCGCGGCTGGATTTCCGCGGCAAGGGGCAAATATTCTTCTTATTCCTCACGCAGCTGATGGTGCCGGCCACGGTGCTTATCCTGCCTAATTATCAGACTCTCGTCAGACTGGGCTGGTTGGATACTTATCAAGGCATGATGGCGCCTTATATCGCATCGGCCTTTGGCACCTTTTTGATGCGGCAGGCTTTCAAGCAAGTGCCGAAAGAACTCGAAGAAGCCGCCCGCAGTGACGGCGCTAGCTGGCTGCAAGTATTGTGGCATGTTTTCCTGCCTGTTACCCGCGCTCCTTTGCTAGCTTTCTGCATCGTGTCAATTACATATCATTGGAATGAGTTTTTGTGGCCCCTGCTGATTACAAGCAGCGTCGAGGTTCGTCCACTCACCGTTGGGCTGGCTTTGCTAGTGCAGTCATCAGAAATTGGGGCGCAGTGGGATCAATTGTCAGCTGGGACTTTAATTGTGGCGGTGCCGATTCTCATACTCATCGCTCTTTTGCAAAAGCAGTTCACCAATAGCTTCCTTAGTTCGGGCATCAAATAGTCTAGCTTACATTTTTTGTAATGCGCTGGAAAAACTGGCCACCTAGCTAAGAGCGCATACTCGAGTTCCATGAAGGAGAAGGTTCATGGGCAAGCGGCGCATCTTCAGCCCAGCGCAGAAGGCGCAGATTGTGCTGGAAATCATCAGCGGCGAGAAGAGCCTGGCGCAAGCCAGCCAAGACTATGAAATCAAAGACAGCGTATTGCAACGCAGCTGGAAATCGCAAAAGCAGTCCACGACTTGCTTAACGACGCTGAAAAGCGAGCGCTAGAGCAGTAACTGCCGGCCTCAATTCGGAATTTGATCGATATCTTCGCCGCGCTGATAAGCCAGCGCGGTTTCCACCATCTTGTCGAAGCTATATTGCGGCTTGTAGCCCAACATAGAGCGCGCCTTCTCGTTAGAGACGTGCGGGCCCCAATAGAAAGGCATTTTGACAGCGAGATAGGGTCGGTCGGTATGCTCTGCGATTAAGCGCGCCGCCGCCGTGTAACTCACCGGGACGGGCCCCACCAGATTGAAGGCTTCGCCGATGGCAGTATCGCTTTCCAAAGCGAGCAAAGTGCCAGCCACCACATCGCGCACATCGGTGAAAGCCAAAGCCCAAGATTTGCCATTCGGGTCAGTCACCGCGCAGACAGCGTCAGGCCTCTCCAGCAAGTCTTTGATGATCGCTTTGGCTTCGTCAACATGTTCCGCGCCAAACCAGGGGACGCGCCCCTTTGCCACCGCCAGCTCGACGAAATAGTTCAGCCAGACCGGGTTGAGTACGCCCAGAACTTCGTTGGCAGCCAGGATAGAGCTGTAGCGCAGGATCGTCACCGGCAGCCCGTACTCGCGCCTGTAGGCAGCGCAAATCTGCTCTGAAAGCAGTTTGGTCAGCGCATAAATGTCACTCGGCTGCTGCGGACTATCTTCGTAGAAGCTAACAAGCTTGGTGACGAATGGATTATAGGTTTGGTCGGTACTCGCGAGCAGAAAGCGCTTTATCGGCCTACTCGAGGCCAGCGCGCCTTCCAACAGGCTGATGGTGGAACGGGTGTTGATGTCGAGCATGCGCTCCGACGGGTAAATGCCCTCCAGAATCTGGGCCGCTTGATGGATGACGATGTCGCAGCCGTCGACCGCCGCGCGGACGCGCCCGGCATCGGCGATATCGCTTTCAATGATCTCGACGCCGAGAGCTTCCGCTTTGTCCAATTTAGGATCGCCCGGCATCACTAGCCCGCGTATTTCGTAACCTCGGCCGATTAGTTGATGAGCGAGGTTAGCGCCGACACGTCCGCTAAGGCCGGAAATAAGCGCTTTCATAACTGTCCTCCTGTTTTTAATATATTCGCGCTGAAAGCATCGCTAATTGCCACTGCTGTGCGGGCGCGTTGTGGGGTCGATGAAATCGCGCAAGCCATCGCCCAAGACATTCAAGGAAAATACGGCGAGAAAGATTGCCAGACCCGGAAACACGGTAAACCACCAGAATCCAGTGAAGACATAGTCGCGCCCCGCGCTGAGGATGCCACCCCAGGTCGGTGTCGGCGGGCGCACGCCGATGCCCAAGAAACTCAGCGACGCCTCGATAAGAATCGCGTCAGCCAGCAGCACGGTCACTTGCACCGCCAGCGGCGGAAAAGCGTTGATCAGCAGGTGTCGTCGCAGCACAAACGCTGTTGAGGCGCCCATAGCCCGCGCCGCCAGCACATAATCCTGATTGCGTTCGCTGATGGCGACGCTGCGGGCAATGCGCGTGAATTGCGGAATGGTGACCAAGGCGACCACAACCACGACATTCAGCAGGCTCGGCCCCAGCGTCGCCATTAGAAAAATAGCCAGCACTATCGGCGGGAAGGCGAAGAAGATGTCGATTACCCGCATGATGATCTCATCGGCACGGCCACCGACATAACCCGCCGTCAAGCCAAGCGTCGTACCGACTGTGACCGCCAGTATGACCGCCAGCGAACCCAAGCCGAGTGAAATTTGCGTCCCGTGAATGATGCGGCTGAGTATATCGCGCCCGAATTGGTCGGTGCCGAAGCGATAGATTTCGTTTGGCGGCTTCAAGGTATCGGCCAGGTGTTGCGCGGTCGGGTCAAAAGGGGCGACCTGCGCCGCGAACAGCGCGCCAAAAGCGAGCGCGACCAACACGACGAGGCCAATCAGCGCCAGGGGATCGTTGCGCGACCACCACAGTCTGCCCAAGATTGGCTCCTTCACCGGCTATCCCGAATGCGCGGGTCAATGAGCATGTAGAGAAAATCAACCAGCACATTGACCAAAATGAAGGCGACTGCGGCCACCAGCGCCACACCCTGCACGACCGAGTAATCTTGATCGATGCCCGCTTCCAGCAGCAGACGGCCCATACCCGGGAAAAAGAAAATCGTTTCGACGATGATCGCGCCACCCAAAAAATACCCGACCTGCATGCCGATGATCGTCATTGGCGCCATCAATGAATTGCGCAGCGCATGCCTGATAATGACCCAGCGTTCACGCTGGCCTTTGGCGCGGGCGGTGCGGATATAATCCTTGCTCAGCACATCGAGCATGCTGGCCCGCACCATGCGCGATAAGGCTGAAGCGGGCGCCGCCGCGATCGAAAGCGACGGCAGAAAAAGCGAATGCAGCCAAGGACCAAGGCCGCGGTCGGGCGACACATACCCGCCCGGCGGAAACCAACCCAAGCCGACCGCGATAAATGTGATGAAGAGCAGAGCCAGCCAGAAGTTGGGCATGGAAATGCCCAATAGCGAAAAGATGCGGCTTAGTGTGTCGCTGAGGCTGTTGCGTTTGACGGCGGAGATGATGCCGGTGGGAAAAGCGATTAGCAGGACCAGCGCCATAGCGACAGCAGTTAACTGGACTGTAATCGACAGGCTGTGTCCGATCAATGTGCTGACATTTTCTTTGGTGATGAGGGAGACGCCGAAGTCGCCTTGGACGATCTGCCCCAGCCAGCGCACATAAAGCACATAGATCGGCTTATCGAGATCGAGTTGCTGCCGCAGCGTCTCCAATTGCTCAGGTGTGGCATAGATGCCCAGGCTCGACAGGGCCGGATCGCCAGGCGCGAACCAGAGCAGCACATAAATCAGAACGGTCACGCCGAAGAGCACCGGCAGCGAGAAGGTCAGCCGCCGAGCAAGAAAACACGCCATATCTCATTTTCTCACATCTTTGTCGCGACGCTGGATGATTGCCAGCGCCGCGGCTCGCAGCCCAGCGCCGGCAGTCATCTTGAAACCAGAAGCGGCTTAAGATTTAGTGATTTCGGCGGCTGAAATCACATCATCAATCGGCGGCGTATAGCCGCTGACATTATCGCGCCAGGCGCCGAGATTGTCGGGCCAATACAAGACGAACTCAACCGCCTCATCCACCGTGATGTCCTGTACCTGGTTATACTTGGCCTGGCGGTCATCCGCATCGGAGCTGGCGGCGGCGGCGTTCATCAAGCTATGCGCTTGCTCGAAGGTTTCGCCATTCTCCGGGCCCCAGCCAAACAAGGATTCGCCGCTGCCCAGGAAGGGCCCATAAATCCAGCGGGTATGGATGTCGATATCCGAGCCGAGGGCGCTGGTATTGCCCCAGGTAGTGTAGGTATCGAAGCTGCGATCAAAGACAAACTGATACCCCGCCTCCACTTCGATCAAACGGATTTCAGTTTCGATGCCGACCGCTTCGACCATAGGTTTGATTAGAGTGACGGTATCCGCTAGGAATTTGAGCGAGCCTGCCATCAACTCGATCTTGATGCCTTCCGCTCCCGCTTCGCTGAGTAGAGCGCGTGCCATATCTGGGTCGTAATTGTATTTGTCGGCCGCCGCGTTATAGTTGTCCATCGATGGTGGAATGCTGGAGCCGTTGCCGGGCAGCGCGTTGCCACTCATGACCGTGTCGATGATGGCTTGGCGATCAATCGCGTAAGACAGCGCTTGGCGCACCCGCGCGTCGCTCAGAGGCGCTTTGGTGCAATTGAAGGCGATGAAAGCTCGGCGCGTGCTTGGGCCCGAGCCAGCGATGATGCCCGGCGCGCGACTGAAAATATCGAAACTTTCAGGCGGCACCTGTTCCATAATATCGGACTGGCTCGCTACCAAGTTCGCCATGCGCACGCTGGCTTCTGGCACCTCGCGGAAGGTCAGACTATCCAACAGCGGCAAACCCGCTTCGAAGTAATCCGCAAAGCGCGTGAGCTCGACGCGGTCTTGCGCGATCATATTCTGGAAAGCGAATGGTCCCGTGCCTACTGGCGCTAGCCCGAAGCGATCGATGCCCATCTCATTGAAGGTGGCTTCTGGCAATACTGAGACGACAAACATACGCTCCGGCAACAGACCGAAGGGCTGCTTGAAATGGACTCTGGCTGAATAGTCGCCCGCCAGCTCTAAACCATCAATGGGGGTCAGGAAGTTTGCGAAAAGAGAAGCGGTGTCTGGGTTTTGAATCAGATCCATCGTGAACTTGAAATCGGATGCTTTCATCTCAGTGCCGTCGTGGAACATAACACCCTGACGGAAGTTCAGCAGATAGGTCAGCTCATCTTCTTGCGTTGGCGGTTCTGTCAACAAAGCCGGCACTTTATTAAAGACGGCGTTGTTAATCGTCAGCTCGCCGATGGCGGTGGACAGCACCGGATTCAAGCGGCCGAAACTGTTGGCGATGTCAATTGTTGCGGCGGAAGCGCCCTGGGCGACGACCGAAGCCAGTGGCTGCGCTGAATAGACGAGGGCGCCGGCACCGGTGGCAAGCATCGTTTGCAGGAAGCGCCGCCGCGAAAATTTGTTCTTGGCGAATAGTTCGGCTGTTTGGCGAATGTCTTTTTCTTTTTTGCGGTTCATAATAATCTCTCCATTTTTATACAACTCTTTTTGACAATCTTTTTCTCTCAATTTATCATCGGCAGCTCCTGCAAATATAAAATACCCGGCGCGGGGCAATCAACGCTTATGCACAATGCCCGTTAGCAGGATTAGAACACGGTTGAGGCAATTATGCAAAAAACCGCGCGCTGGCGGCAGGGCAATCGCATCAAATTGAAGTAGAACCAACCCCACCCCCGGCCCTCCCCGAAGCTTCGGGTCGCGTAGACACTGCCCTACGGGAGGGATTTTTCTGCAAGCGCAACCATATTTTTCGGGGAGGTTCTCCCCTCCCCAAAGCTTTGGGTCGCGTAGACACTGACCTACGGGAGGGGCTGGGGGTGGGGTTGAAAATGACTGCGTAGTTTTTCTGGCTTAATTTTGTAAATTTTGCCGATTATAATTTTGATGCGATTGCCCTGGCGCTGCCAGGCAGCCAGCAAAAGCAACTGAAGCGAGACCGAGGCGGCTATTTGGCTTGAAGCCAGCGAATCTCAATCCAGAGGGTCGAGGGGGAAAGATAGGCCGCTTGAGATTTTGATAGACAAAGCGCGCTAGATTGCCGCTGCACAAACCAGCGGTGTCCATCTCGATGACGGCGGAAGCGATGGGCAGGTAAGCGGCCCGATAAGCCACCGCCGATTTGACCACAATCATCTTCTGCGCTTCGGGGATGATGCCGATATGGCGCAGCTGAGCCAAATCCATTGGCGGCGTCTTGCGCTCGGTCAGCAGGATATTCACCCCCGCAGCGCGCAGCCAAGCCGACCGACCCATATTTACCGTCCGCCCATACAGCGAAGCAAAATGATTATCCGCCAACTCGCAAGTGAAGATGCCATCAGACAACGCCTGCACTGTGCCAGTTACCCGCACAGGCTTGCCGTGCCAGCGATCCACTTTGCCGCCAAGCTCCAGTGTAAGCCGTGCGCCCTTGCCCGCGCGCCAGCACCTGGCGGACGCTTCTGGATCGGCTAACACAATCGCTCCCTCACTGACCCCATACTCCAGCATCGCGGCTAGCGCGTCGGCGCCATCGCCGGGGGTGCCGCCTCCGATATTATCGGCTGAATCGACCAGGATAACCGGGGCGCCTGGGTGCTGCGCCGCCCGCGCGACGGCAGCGGCAGGCGAAAGCAACTGCGGCAGCGCGCTATCACGCTGGCGCCGCAAAATGTCGCATAGTTCCTGCGCATAGCGCCTGGCTAACTCAGGCTGCGCATCTGTTGTTACGATGACGCTGGCGCCCGTGTCAGCCGTATCGGCATAGGCAAAGCCAGCCATCACAGCGATGCAGACTACTTCAGCTTCCTTTTTCATTTCAGCGGCGCGGTCAATCATGCCACCGATGCCAGAGCGCGAGCCAGCCATCGCTGACAGTACTTCATCTCCGTAATGAAGCGCTTGCGCCGCGAAGTCGGCCAGCGTCGTCGGCTGCTGCATAAAAGTATGGGTCTCGTGCAAGATGCCGCCGATAGCTATGCGCGGGCTAAGCGCGCTTGACCTGGGAATTTGCCGCTCGCTTTCCATATTCTGACTCGCGTCAATTCGGGATTTGATCGATGTCTTCGCCGCGCTGATAAGCTAGCGCGCTGGCTAAAATCTTGTCAAAGGTGTATTTTGGCTTGTAGCCCAACATAGCGCGGGCCTTCTCGTTAGAGGTATAAGGTCCCCGATAGAAAGGCATCTTTACAGCGCGGTAGGGCCGGCCGGTATGCTCAGCTATCAAGCGGGCGGCAGTTGTATAGGCGATTGGCTCTGGTCCCACCATATTAAAAGCCTCGCCAATGGCAGCATCGCTCTCTAAAGCCAGCAGAGTGCCAGCCACCACATCGCGCACATCGACCAGCGTCCGCGCCCAGGGTGTGCCAGTCGGACCCGTCACCCCGCAGACAGCGTCGGGCGTCTCCAGCAATTCGGCGATGATGGCTTTTACTTCGTCAACATGCTCGGCGCCGAACCAGGGAATGCGATTTTTGGCGGTCGCCAGCTCGATGAAGAAGTTGAGCCAAGCCGGGCTGAGCATGCCCAGGACTTCGTTGACCGCCACGATGCCGCAATAACGCAGCAGCGTAACCGGTACTCCGTATTCGCGCATATAAGCCAGGCAAATCTGCTCCGATAACAGTTTGGTCAGCGCATACAGGTCTCGCGGCTGTTGGGGACTGGCTTCGGTGAAACCAACTTGTCCTGTAACAAAAGGGTTGTAGGTTTGATAGGTGCTGGCAAATAAAAAGCGCTTGAGTGGCCGGCTTGATGCCAGCGCGCCTTCCAGCAGGCTGATGGTGGAACGGGTGTTGATATCGAGCATGCGCTCGGACGAGTAAATGCCCTCTCGAATCTGCGCCGCTAGATGGATGACGATGTCGCAGCCGTCGACGGCCGCACGGACGCGCTCGGCATCGGCGATATCGCTTTCAATGCACTCGATGCCAAGCGCTTCCACCTTATACATTTTGGGGTCGGCTGGCATAACCAGGCCAAGTATGTCGTGACCGCGCCCTTGCAAGCGCTGGGCGAGGTTTGCGCCCACGCGCCCGCTGACGCCAGCTATTAGAATGCGCATAGACTGTGCCTTCCTCAGTAGAACAAAGTAAATTTTGCAACTCTTATGCCTTCGTTTCAACCCCACCCCCGTCCCCTCCCCAAAGCTTGGGGAGGGGAGAAAACCCCCGAAAAATACGGGGAGTTTGAGGGATTTAGGGTGGGGTTGGAAACCGCGCCTCGCTTTGTTGCATAATTAACTTGGACTTACTTCTATTTGCTTTTTAATTGCGCTCAAGCTGGCAGGTCCAGCCCAAAGCGCGCCGCGCAGGCGCCAATCTCGCCCCAAGTTGCCGCCGGCAGCTCGATGCCCGCCGCCAGCCGCTCGCGTCGTCGCCGCGCCTCAAGCTCGCCCGGGAAGAGCACCTCGCCCGTCAGCGGCTCCGCCTTCACATAGTCGATGACCGTATCCACCTGCCGCTGAAAGACATCCAGCGTGCCAAAGCGCCGAATATCAATCATCAGAATCACCGTGCCCCAGCGGTCTTCCAGCGGTGGCTGCGCTTCTGAACGCAGCGAAGCCATCAGGCTAAACAGCCCGACCATCAGCGCCAGGGCATAACCCTTATGCCCAACTGAAGGCAGGCCCATGGGGCGCAGCGCGCCGCCTTTGCGCAACTGCGTCGGGTCGTCGGTCGGCTGCCAGTCGGCATCAACAATCCACTCGCCCGGCAGCTTTTCGCCTTTGGCTTGCGCCACCATCACCTTGCCCGCCGCCGATATCGAAGTGGCGAAATCCAGCACCACCGCGCCTTTTGTCGCGCTGGGGAAACCCATAGCGATAGGATTCGCGCCAATTTTGCGCCCGGTGCCATTCAGCGGCACCACAATCGAGCGCGGGCCGCCGATGCAACCATCCCAAATCATCGATGCCAAGCCCGCCGCCGCGCCCATCTCGGCATAAGTGCCGAGCCGCCCGGTATGCCCTTCGTGGTATAGCGAGACCAAACCGAGGCCCTGGGCCCGCGCCTTTTTTATGGCAAGCTCTGTGCCTTGTTTGGCGATGACCTGCCCAAAGGTCCAATTGCCGCAGATTTGCGCCATACAGTCTGTCTCGTCGACGATTTCAGGCTCGGCCTGAGGCTGGAGGCTGCCATCGTCGATAGCGCGCACATAATGCGGCGCGCGCAGCACGCCATGCGAATCGTGCCCGGCCAGGTTCGCGTTCACCAAGTGCGTCGCTACGATGTCGGCATAGTCAGCCCGCGCGCCGGCCGCCGCTAAGATTTTTTCGATAAGCGCCGTCAGCGCCGCCGCCTGTATGATTGCCATTGCTCGTCCTTCCTGGATTAAGTTCAATTTACTCTAAGGCTATATTCATTGCGTTCCCATAAGCGGACGACTGCGCCCGCCGCGTCCAGCTCGAAGCGCAGCGTCTCGTTTGATTGTCCGGCCTGCTTGAGCGTGAAGACATGGGCCTCTGCCGTTGGCTCCAAGATGGTCGGCGGCGCGTCAATGTAATCGAGGCTGATGATTTGCAGCTGCCCGTCGCGGCTGACCACCTGCTGCCGGTCCCAGTCGCTCTCATAGACGCCGATGAATTTATCCCATTCAGGCGCGGCTTTTGGCTTGTCTTCCGCCGTCGCTTTTATGACCTCCGGCAGGACGAGCTTATAGGCTTGGCTGACATATTCATGCGGGTCGCTGCCCAGCGCGTTTGTCAGCACGATGACACCGGCTTTGTGTTCACGGCAAACGGAAAAAGCGGTCAGATACCCCGGATAGCCGCCGCCATGCCCGCTGATAGTCCAATCTTTGATGCGGTACAGCCCCAAACCCAAGCCATAACCACCGTCCCAGCCGTCGTTCAGCCAATGCACGCGGTGCATATCGAGCAGGCTATAAGGCGAGAGTACGGCTGCGCCGCTTAAACCCAGATGAAAGGCGGCGTATTTCACCAGGTCCCGCACTGAGGCGGCGAAATTCGCTGAAGCCTCGAAGCCCTGCATCAACCAGAAGGGCAGGGCTTCGCGCTGCAAGCCGTCTTTTTGCCGCGTATAACCCGTCGCCAAGAGCGGGTCATCAGCGCTGGGCTGGGGCCGCGTCTCGTTCATACCCAGCGGATTCAAGATTTTCTCTTGCAGATAATCTGCCCAAGATTGCCCCGAAACGGCTGCGATGATGCCGCCCAGCAGCGAATAACCGAGATTGCTATAGGCGAATTTTTTGTAAGGCGGGCGGGTTAAAGCGCGGGTTTTGGTAGCGGCGATGAAGTCTGCCCAGTTCGGCGCGGCGCATTCCGTCCACATCGGTCCGGCCGAATCGCGCGGCAGGCCGGCCGTATGCGTTAGCAAGTTGCGAATGGTGATGGCCGGCGCGTCGGCATAGCGCAGGTCAAACCAGTCCAAGTGCTGCGCGACTGGGTCATCCAGGCGCAAGGCGCCGGCATCGCGCAGTTGCAGAATGGCCGTCGCGGTGAAGGTCTTGGTAATGCTGGCGATGCGAAAGCGTGTATCCAGCGTGACCGGCGCTTTTGTCTCGAGGTCGGCATAGCCATAACCCCGGCCCCAGAGCAAATCGCCCGCGGCCAGCAGTCCAATGGCCAAGCCAGGTTGATGGCGGCGGCGCGTCTGATGCGCGGTCCAGTTGTCGAGGATGTCAATCGCTGTCGCCAGGTCGGCATGTTTTTCTATGAGCGGATGTGTCATTTTTCTCCTCTTGAATTTTCTGGCGCTATTTTGCGCTTACAGCCCATTCACATCGATAAACCAGCGTTCCAACTGCGCTTCCATTGCCGCGACTCTCTGCGGCTGCTGCGCGGCCAAATCATGCTGTTCAAAAGGGTCAGCGGCGATATTGAAGAGCAGCGGCGGCGGCTCGGGCAGGCGGCGCGCTGGCGCCGGCTCGCGGATAATATCGGGGAAATGCTCAGGATAATACTTAATCGCGTTGTCGAGGGCGGTGTCTTGCGGGCTGACCTGCATGGCTTCTCGAATCTGGGGGCGCAGCAGCTTCCAATCGCCATCGCGCAGAGCCGCGTTGCAGCTGCTGACAGGCTGATAGCGATTCCATTGCCAGCAGCGCGGCGGATAGTCGCCGCCACCGTCGCCGCGCAGGGCGGCGCTAATATCGACGCCATCTACTTCGATATCCTTTGGCTGCTCGACTTCCGCCAAGCTCAGCAGCGTCGGCAGCCAATCGGTAAAATGCGCCATCGCGTCGCTGTGGAAGCCGCCGGGCAAGCCATCCCGCCAGCGGATTATCAGCGGCACGCGGATGCCGCCTTCGTAGGTATTGCCCTTCTGTCCATTAAAACCATAATTGTAGCGCTGCTGCGAAAAGCCATTCCAGACGCCGAAGGCCGGCCCATTGTCGCTGGTGAAAATAAGGATGGTATTATCGGCGATGCCCAGCCGCTCCAGCGTCTCGTTGATGCGCCCGATGCCGGCGTCCATCACCTCAATCATCGCGTAAATCAGGCTGACGCCCAGGCTAAAGCCCAAATCGCAGTATTTGCGGGCGATGGCATCGGGCGCTTCCAGCGGGAAGTGCGGCGCATTATAGGCTAACTGCAAAAAGAAACTCTCGCGCTGATGCCGCTCGATGAAGTCGATGGCCGCGTCGCTAAACACATCAGTCAGGTAGCTATCGCGGTCGCCATAGACAATCGCTCCGTTCTTATCGAGCCGATAGCGGTAATAAGGATTCCAGCCGCCTTGAAAGCCGACGAATTCGTCATAGCCGCGAGCCCTTGGGTGATAGCGCCGATCCAAAGCGCCATTATGCCACTTGCCAATCAAGCCGGTGGCATAGCCCTGTGCTTTGAGCAGATCCGCCAGTGTGCGCTCGTCCAACCGCAGCCGGTCCAAGCCACGCGCTTCCAGCGTATCGATGCTACCGGTGCGGTGCGGGTAGCGGCCGGTCATCAGCGCAGCCCGCGCTGGCGCGCAAACCGGCGCCGCGGAATAATGCTGCGTCAAACAGATGCCCGCTTCTAGCAGGGCATCGAGCTGCGGCGTGCAAGAAACCCGGTCATTAAAAATGCCAAAATCGCCGTAGCCCATGTCATCGGCGATGATGAGCAGGATATTAGGTTTTGCCATAGTCGCTTTTTGCTCTTTCTGCCCTAAGCGTCGCTGGTGGGGAAGTCGAGATGAAAGACTGTCATAGTGCCGCCAAACATGATGCGGTCGCCATTGTAGAGCCGCTGCGCCTTGCCACCGGTGATGGGCCGGTTATTCACCGATGTGCCATTGACGCTGCCCAGGTCAAAGAGCTTCCAGTATTTTTCTTCTTTGACGAGGAAGGCATGCGGGCGCGAGACAGTCGGGTCTTGCAGGGCGACCTCCCAACTAGATTTGGGTGTGGAACGCCCGATGTAGATTTCTTCTTTTAAGAGCGCGAAGATTTGCCCTTGCTGCGGGCCTTCGGTGATGCGCAGGCTAGCGCTGTCGCCGACGACCGCCGAAACCCGGTCGGTGGGGTCTACGCTAGGTTCTTCTGTTGGGGCGAGCAGCTTGAGCAGAGAAACGAAGAGATGAATCTCGTCGCCGATGGTTAGCGGGTTCTTGCCAAAGACTTGTACGCCATTGATGAAAGTGCCATTGGCGCTGCCCACATCGTCGATGGTGAAGCGGCCCTGCTTGCAAGCCAAAACGGCGTGCTGCCGCGAGATATGCCCCTCGGCAATCTGAATGTCGTTCGACATGGAACGGCCAATCGTTAGTTGGTCGCCTTCGCGCAGATAGCGTTCGCGCAGGCGGCTGCTGAAGGGGTCTAGCCAGACTAATTTGGCTAAGGCGCGTCGCTTTCTCGAATTCATGGCAATGACTCTGCCAGGTCTCAATTTCATTTATATTGTAACATATCATCGCCAGGCTGCGCTTATTTTTGCGATTTTCGCCTAATTTTTGCGCAGCTTTTCTTCGATGTACTCTGGGCAGAGTTCGCAGACCTGTATGCCATGCGCCGCAAGCTGCGCTTTTTCTTTTGCCCAGTCGGTATCAGCGGCGTTATAGATAGGGGCGTACGGCTCGCATTTTAATGCGAGGGCGATGAACTTGCGGTCAGCTAGGTCGTGAAATGAAAGACAGGCCGGCAATATCGCATGCCCGTCCGCGTCAAATTCAATATCTACATGTTCCAGTCTTCCCCACCAAGGGCTACTGTACAATTTATTTAATATCGTTTCCGGGAATCCGCCCGGTCGGATATAGGTATCATATTCGTCGAAAACCTTGCCCGAACGGTCGACTAAAATTTTGTAATCACTGTCGAGAAACGCGCGAATCCAATCTGCGCAATTCTAGATACATTCGATTTCCGCAACTGTCTTGGCTTCGCTGGGGGATTTTCCGGCAGTTTTCCATACATTTGTATCGACAACGATTCTAAGCACTGCCCAGCTCCTCGCGCCGCCGTTCGAGGCCCGCTTTGATCATAGAATGCAAGTCGCCGCTGATATCGCCAAAGAAATTTTTGGGCCAATTAGAAATCGTGCCAAAACGGTCGGTTTCGACGGCGGAAATAACCGAGCCGCCCGCCCGCGGCTCGCAGAAATACAGCTTGATATTTTCTGGTTGGGCGAATTCCGCGTTTGGCTCGGCAATTCTCCGCTGCAGGCGGCGCAAGATATGTTCGCTGTGGCTCTCAATAATCAATTGCAAATCTCGCTTTTCCGCGACCTCGAGCAGCAAATCAGCCAGTTGGCTCTGCGCATTGGGATGCAGGTGCAATTCGGGCTGCTCAAGCAAGACTATCGAACCGGTCGGCGCTGAAAGCAGCAAAGCGACAACTGGCAAGACTTGTGAGACACCAAAACCAACATCGATCAGCGCGCTCTCCACGCCATCGGTCTTCACCGTAACCTCGTAAAATCGCTTGTTGCGGTCAGTTGCTGTCACATTGAGCGCATCAACCAGGTCAAGTTCTTCTAGCCAGTGGGCGACAGCGCTGCGCAAAGACTTATCGTCGCGTTCGGAAGAAATCAAAGTCGCGATTGTGTCCGCCCCATCAGGTTCGACCACTTGCGCCTTCTTCTCGCCCGTCCATTGGTAATACCGGCTTGGATATTGTCTTAAAGGCCCGAGATAGCGCAACTTATCTATCGTGCGTTGGAATTCAAAACTGAAACTGAGATGAAGGGGCCAGAAATCGGTTGCATCCTCATCGGGCTGCAGAACAGAAATTCTTGGAAACAGGTAACAGCTTTCAGGCGCCTGCGTAGTTTCGTCTTTGTTCACTTCAGCGCTTCTTGAACCCGACACTTCAAACATATTATACTTGCTTGACTCAAGCCGTTTAAGCCGTATCAGATGATCCCTTGTTAGATTTTGCATCGCGCTATAAGCCAAACTTTCTACAACGATATCGTCATTTTGCAAACGCCAGCTAATATCATAAGTGATTGTTCCCTGTTCTTCCTCCTTGCCGGCAACATCATTTTCACTTTTCTTTCGATCAATGAAGAAACCTCCATCTCTATACTCCGCATACGGAATATGCCAATGCAAGCCCAGCGCAATAGGCAATTCGCTATTGTGCCCGTACACCAAATCTTGATAGCTGCCTAAGTCCACATAATCGCGCGGGCCGCTGCCAAAATTGATATGCTGTTCACGGTCAAGACTGTTTACGGTCTGCTTCAGCATCAGCAGCGCTTTTAAGATGCTGGTCTTGCCAGCGCTGTTTGTGCCAAAGAGCAGGGTAATCGGCCCCAGCTCTATATCCAGCTCGCGCCAATTTTTGAAGTTTTCTAAAGTTAGCCGGCGCAGCATAGCCCACCCCTATACGCACATTATGAAATAATTGTAGCAGAATAATGGCGCTGCGCAGCGCCGTTCTGCTAGCCCTCGATTATCGCCAGCGCGTCTTCGCCCAGAGCCAGCAGCACTGCGTCGGCCAGCATGCCATCGCCGCTGCGCGTTATCCGATCGTCCGCCAAGCCCAAAAGCCGCGCCAAATACTGCGTCGTCCAGCTATGCCGCCCATAATCGCGGATTTCGGTCAGCTTGCGCGTCGTCGTAATATCGTTGTCGATGCGCGCTACCCTGACGCCCTTCGCCAGCAGCCACTCTTTTGTCTTGCTGGCTAAGCCAGGCAGATTCGTGCCATTGTAGACATGGATAGCCGCCGCTTCCGCATCCGCCCGCGCCTTTATCTCCGCCAGCGTCAACTGCGCCTGCGGATAAAAAGTATTCAGGATTAAATCGCGGATGGCGGTGGTATCCGGGTAGAGGACTTGCTCGCCTTGTGGGCTTTGGCCGAGATTGGTGTAGAGATTGTTGACGACGCGGTAGCGGATGTCTTCGCGCTCGATTTCGCCCAGCAAGCGCCCGAGCGCGAGGATGTCGCTGAATTCGAGATTGGTGCGGTAATTGCCTTGCAGCTCTTGCCAGAGCAGCGGCGCTTGCGCGATGAAATTGGCGATGCCGCCAGCGCTCAGCACTTCTGCCCGCAGCGCGTCCAGCACCGCCTGCTGGCGGCGGGCGCGGTCAAAATCGCCGCCTTCCGTCGCCCGCGTGCGGGCATATTGCAGCAGCCGCTCGGCATCCAAACGCTGCTCGCCCGGCTCAAATGTAACATGGATGGTATCGTAGCGTTCGCCTGGATAATGCGGGTCGTCGATATATTCTGGCACATTTATCAGCACGCCATTTGGCGCTAAAATATCAACCAGCCTAGTGAAGACATCAAAATTGACCAGCAGGTACTTGTCGGCGCGCAAGCCAAAATTCTCAGCAATCGTCTCCAGAGCCAGGGCCGGCCCGCCGCCGTTGGGGTAAGCATCGCGGTCGCCGATGAAATTCGCCGTATTGATGCGCCCCGGCTGATAACCCGGGATGTTCACCCACAAATCGCGCGGCAGCGACAAAACGCCAATCGTTTGGCGCGCTGGGTTAATGTTTATCAAAATCATGGTGTCGCTGCGGAAGGGACCGCGCTCTTCTGCAGCGCTGCGCTGGTCGATGCCCAAAAGCAGAATGTTCAGCTCGCGCGGGTCGGTGATGCGCGGCAAATCACGCAGAGCGGGGGCGGTCGGGCCGGCTATGGGCGCGGCCGCAGCGGCCGGCGAGGCCGTCGGCGCTGCGCTGCGCAGGGGCGTCAAGACCAGCAGCGGCGCGTTCAAAACAGCGGCCGGCGCGGCGCTCTGGCACTGTCCCGCCGCCGCGCAGCGCAGCAGCGCCAGCGGGTCTTCGACCTGCAAGCCGGCCGCGCTGGCATCGATGACGAAACGCTGCGCCAAGCCGAAGCTGGTCAAAGAACAGAGACCCGTCAGCAAGGCGACCGCGACGAGGCTGAAAAATGCTGTCAGGCAGCCCGATTTGCGCATGCTGCTGCCGCTCTCCTAGGTTTATAACGCTGAAGATGCTCTTATACAGCCGCGCATTATAACACAGCGCCGCTGCCAGCCAGAGGCGCGCCGCCCTATTTTTGCGCTACGCTGCGCGGCAGGCCCCTAGCGCAGGCTGCGGATATAAGCCTCGACGGCCGGCACATGCACGGGCAGATGCCGATACATTGGCCGCGGTGGCATAACCATGATGCTCTCAATCATGCCGCCTAGGTCAGTCGAAGTCCCAGACTTATAAGGCGGGGCGCCGCGCCAGTCCGCGTCGCTCAAATTTGCCAGCGCCCGCTCCAGGGCCGCGCTGCCTTGCCGATATTCCGCAACTTGCTCTGCCAGGCTGCAATCGGCGCGCTCGGCAATGCCGCCGTAATGAATATCCCGGCTTTGGCGCGGATTCCGCGCCGCGTCAATCACCCAATGCTTTTGCCCAGCCTGCCAAGCGCGAATCGCCTCGACCGTATAGACCTCGTAGCAAATGAGGTGCGCCAGCAAATCTTTGAAAGAGCATTGCTGGTCAAAATACAAGCCATGGCGGATGGTATCGGGTCGGGTCATTTCTTCGTCGGTCAGCCGCTCAATCAAATTCAAGACGGCTTGATGCTCGATTTTCAGCAGGTGTAGAGCCTCCGCGCGCTTCACAGTCGCTTGCATCTTATTGCCTCTCGTCCGTTTTTCTTTTTTCGCTTCACAGTATACTCGAAAGCGGCCGCTCTTTCGAGCGCGGCTGCACGAGATTTTTCTCTCTGTCTCAGTAAGTCCAAGTTAATTATGCGCTATTTTCAACCCCAGCCCCGGCCTCTCCCATAGGACAGTGTCTCCGCGCCCCAAAGCTTTGGGGCGCGGAGAAAACTCCCGAAAAATATGGGTGTGCTTGCAGAAAATTCCCTTCCATCGGGCAATGTCTGCACGCCCCCAGGTTAGACTCCCCTCCCCGAAGCTTCGGGGAGGGGCCGGGGGTGGGGTTGAAACGAACACAAAAACTTGCAAATTTACTTCGTTCTACTTCTGTGGCTATTTTTTTGATTCCAGCAAGCAATAAGACGCTAGCGCTAGCGCATTTTTCCATCGAGGCGAAATAGCCTGTGCAGCGCCCGCCTTTCTCGTTACACTTAGGCGCGTCAAATCAGCCTGAGGAATTGCAATGGCGAAGACGATTCTATCGGCGGAAGATGTGCGCGCTATCGCCGATTTAGCCCGCCTCGAACTCAGCGAAGACGATGTCGCGCGCTATCAGCAGCAGCTTTCCGCCATTCTGGATTATTTTCAAAAATTGGAAGAACTGGATACCTCGCAGATTGACCCGACCTCATCGGTATTGCCGTTGAGCAGTGTCATGCGGGTTGATGAAGCGGGCTGCCCGCTGCCGCTTGCCGCTGTTGTCGCCAACGCGCCCGATAGCGATGGCGCGCAGTTCCGCGTCCGCGCTGTTCTCAGGCCGGGCGAATAAGGCAATGAGCGAGCTTGTCCGCGTCGCTGTCATTCAAGCGCGGCCCATCTATTACGATCTGCCCGCCTGTATCGAAAAAGCCGGCGCGCTGATTGCCGAAGCGGCCGGGCGCGGCGCGCAACTCGCTACCTTCGGCGAAACTTTTTTCTCTGGCTACCCGGCTTGGCTGGATTATGGCATTGACTATGCCCGCTGGGATTATGCGCCGACCAAGCAGCTTTATGCCCGTCTTGCCGCCAACAGCCTAGCCATCGACAGCCCAGAAATGCGGCAGCTGCGCGAGTGCGCCGCGCGGCGTAAGATTGTGCTGCTGCTGGGCATCAACGAGCGCGTGCCGCAGGGCCGCGGCAACCGCAGCCTCTACAATAGTATCGTTACGATAGACGCCGATGGCGCAATCCTTAACCATCACCGCAAGCTGCGCCCGACTTATACCGAACAATTAGTCTGGGCTCAGGGCGATGGCGCGGGTTTGCGCGCGGTCGATACCGCCATCGGGCGCGTCGGCGGGCTTATCTGCTGGGAGCATTGGATGCCCCATGCCCGCCAAGCGCTGCATATCAGCGGCGAGTCGATTCATGTCGCGCTCTGGCCCGCGGTCAAAGACAGCCATCAGCTCGCCAGCCGCCATTATGCTTTTGAAGGCCGGACCTTCGTGCTAGCGGCGGGCAATATCATGCCCATAGCGGATTTCCCCGCCGAGCTGCGCTTGCCCGAGTCCCTGCGCAATCAATCCGACGCGCTCTTGCTGGCTGGCGGCAGCGCCATTATCGGGCCCGATGGGGAATACATCGTGCCGCCTGTCTATGGCGAAGAGAAGATTCTGCTGGCCGATTTAGCTTTGCAGCGCATCGCCGAAGAGCAGATGACCCTCGATGTGAGCGGGCATTATGCCCGCGATGACATTTTTAGCTTCGCCGTCAACCGCCAGCGCCATTCTTGATCTGCTCGCAACCTAGGCCAGGGCAATCGCATCAAAATCGTGCTTCGGAAAAATTCACAAACTAATCCAGAAAAACTACGCAGCCACATTTTCAACCCCACCCCCGGCCCCTCCCCAAAGCTTTGGGGAGGGGAGAAAAACCCCGAAAACTATGCGGGTGCTTGCAGGAAAGTCCCTCCCGTAGGTCAATGTCTACGCGACCCGAAGCTTCGGGGAGGGATCGCCATCGTGGGGTTGGTCTTATCGCAATTTGATGCGATTGCCCTGCAACCTAGGCTGCGCTTCTTGCGTAAAATGAGATAATGCGGTTACAATAAAATTGCAGTCTCATTTCTAGGACGGAGGGAATACTTTATGAAAACCAAGAAATTCTTGCGCGTTCTCATCAGCCTGCTGCTGATTGCCTTATTTATCTTGCCCGTTGCCGCCAGCGAATTCGCGCTGCCGCCGCCCGCGCCTGGTCCAAGCCAAGCCGACGATGCCGACAGCATGCGCGTCGTGCCAGTGTATGACGCGACGCCGACCGGCAACTGGGTCATACACTATGACCCCGGCACGCCCTTGAGCGAGAAATGGGAATATGTCAACCGCATCGGCGCGACTGTCGTCGAGCGCATTGACGAGCTAGAAATCTGGGTCGTCGATCTGCCGCCGCGCTTTGGCATGAACTTCAGCTTTGATAGCGATGTCGAATTGATTGAGCAGGACTTCTTCGTCAGCGTGCAGTTCGATAACCCGCCCAATGACCCCGATTATGAACGGCAATGGGCCCTGCCGCATATTCAAGCCGAGACCGCTTGGGACGAGATTGGCGCGCTCCAGCCAATAACCGTCGCTGTCATCGACACCGGCGTCTGCATGAGCCACGAAGATTTGGTCGGCCGCGTTTTGGACAATGGTTATGACTTCGTCGATAACGATGACGACCCGGAAGATGTCTTTGGCCATGGCTGCTCGGTGGCGGGTATCATCGCCGCCAATATCGATAATGGCATTGGCATCGCCGGTTTCGCGCCCAACAGCTCCATCTTGCCAATCCGCGTCCTTGGCCCCGGCGGCAGCGGCTCGATGGCGGATGTGGCGGCCGGCATCGTCTATGCGGCCGATAACGGCGCCGATATTATCAACCTGTCGCTGGGCAGTTCGATTGGCTCACAGATTACGCAAGACGCGGTCAATTACGCGCTCAGCAAAGGTGTAACGATTGTCGCTTCGGCCGGCAACAGCGGCGGCAGCCTGCCGGGCTTCCCGGCGCGTTACGAGGGTGTGGTCGCTGTCGGCGCGATTGACCCGAACGGCGGGCGCAGCAGCTTCAGCAATAAAGGCGGCGATATTTGGGCGCCCGGCCGCGATGTGCATACGATTTATCTCAATAACGGTTATAAAGCGCTCAATGGCACCAGCTTCTCCGCCCCCTATGTGGCGGCGATGGCGGCGATCCTCGAAGGTATGGGGCAAGAGCTGCATCTCGATGGCGGCGATATGACCTGGACCTGCATGCGGCAAGGCGCATGTGAGATTGTGCCAGGCAGTTAAGCGGCGCGGAGCCAAAAACCAAAAATGCAAGGGCGGCTGTAAATCACAGCCGCCCTTTTTTATTTCAGTAGCGCTCCGTATCGCTGCGCCGCCGCCGCAATTTTTCCCGCCGATAGATATAAACAGGCTGGAACTGCTGCGCCTCGCCGCTGTACATGGCTCGGTCGAGCGTTTCGTGGAAGCCGCTGAGCAAGCCGCGCAAATGCGCCCGCGCATATTGCAGCCGCTTCTTGACCGTCGCCAGCGGGATATTCAGGCGCTCTGAGATTTCATGCTGCGATTCGCCCTTCAAATAATAGTCGCGGGTTACGGCGCGCTCGCGCTCGGGCAAGGCGGCCACTGCCTGCCGCACCCGCCCGCGCAGTTCTTTGTCTTCTAATTGCGCTTCTGGGCTTGGCTCGGCCGCCGCCAGCTTGTCCTGCCCGTCGATGGATTCGGTCGGCGGGCTGGCGCGGCGGTTGATGCGGTCGACTGTGGTCAAGGCGATGCGCTTGAGCCAAGCCGGGAATGCGCCGACATCCTGCAGCTGCGCGATGCGTTTGTAGGCGATGAGCAGGGCTTCTTGCGTTACATCTTCAGCCAGCTGCGCGTCTCTCAAGCGGCTGTATGCGACCCGGTAGACCATGCCTTGAAAATCGCGCGTGAGTTGATCGAAGGCGGCGTTTCGCTCGCCCGCATCGCCCGTCTGCGCCAGCAGCACCCAGTCTCGATATGTCCGCATGCGCTCCCTGCTTTTTTTTATTGTTCTCATACTAGAGATACACCTTGATTATAGGCGGCTCTCAATCTTTGTCAATTTGCTGGGGCTAGAATTGGCTTTGCGCCTCAGTAAGTCCAAGTTAATTATGCACCATTTTCAACCCCACCCCCGGCCCCTCCCGTAGGGCAGTGTCTACGCGCCCCGAAGCTTCGGGGAGGGGAGTCTAACCTGGGGGACTGTACACATTGCCCGATGGGAGGGACTTTCCTGCACGCGCCCCCCATAGTTTTCGGGGTTTTTCTCCCCTCCCCAAAGCTTTGGGGAGGGATGCCATCGTGGGGTTGAAACCACCGTCTTCTCCGTTGAGAATCGCCTTCAAACTGCTACAATGGCAGGCGAGAGCCGACCGCAAAAGGAAGACGAATGAGCAGCGACAGCCCTTGGCGCATTTTCACCGCCGTCGGCGACGCCCGGCAGAGCATCCTCAAGCGCCATTCTCTGCGCGATTATGCCTTGCCCGCCAGCGCCCGCGCCCGCAGCGCCGCTATCTTTGGCGAGCCGCTGGCGCCCGAACTCGCCGTCAAGCGTATCATTCAAAGCGTGCGCGCCGGCGGCGACGCTGCCCTGCGCGACTGGAACCGCCGCATCGACGGCCAAGACAGCGCCGCGCTGCGCGTGCCGCCCGCCGCCCTGCAAGCCGCCCTCGCCGCCAGCCCGTCCGAGCTACGGGCGGCGCTGGAGCAAGCCGCTGAGCGCATCCGCGCCTTCCACCAAAAACAGCCGCTGCATAGCTGGCTGGACGCCGGCGCCGCCGGCACCTTAGGCCAGCTGATACGTCCGGTCGATTCGGTCGGCGTCTATGTCCCCGGCGGCACAGCGCCGCTGCCCTCGTCGCTGCTGATGAGCGTCATCCCGGCGCAGGTAGCTGGCGTGCCAGAGATAAGCGTCTGCACGCCGCCCGGCAGCGGCGCGGGCGATATTCACCCGACGATTTTAGCGGCGGCGGCTATCGCCGGCGTCGAGCGCGTCTATCGCGGCGGCGGCGCGCAAGCCATCGCCGCTATGGCTTATGGCACCGAGACCATCCCGCGGGCCGCCACCATCGTCGGCGCCGGCAACCTCTTCGTCACCCTAGCCAAACAGCAGGTCTATGGCGATGTCGGCATCGATGGCTTGTTCGGCCCCACCGAAACCCTGGTCATCGCCGATGCCAGCGCCAGCCCCCAGCTGGCCGCGGCTGATTTGCTAGCCCAAGCCGAACATGAGGCTCTGGCCTCGGCTATCTTGTTGACGCCTAGCGTCGCGCTGGCCGAAGCCGTGCAAGTTGAAATCGAGCGGCAGCTGCCAGCTCTGCCGCGGCAGGACATTATCCGTGAGGCGATGCGGCAGCGCAGCGGCACCGTCATCACCCGCGACCTCGAACAGGCGATTGAACTGGCGAATGAGTATGCCGCCGAGCATCTCTGCCTGCTGGTTGAAGCGCCCTGGGACTGGCTCGGGCAGATACGCAATGCTGGCGGCGTCTTCTTGGGCGAGCATTCTTTTGAGGTCCTGGGCGATTATGTCGCTGGCCCGAGCCATGTGATGCCGACGGGTGGCAGCGCCCGTTTTGCCTCGCCGCTGAATCTGCTCAATTTTGTCAAAATCACCAGCTTAATCGGGCTGGAAAAAAATAGCGCCCGCGCCTTGAGCGAGCCTGCCCGCATCATCGCCGCCGCCGAATCTTTAGCCGCCCATGCCGCCGCCGCTCAATTCCGCGCCGAAAGCCCCCGCCCATGACAAAAAATCTAGCCATCCGCCGCGATATTCAAGCCATGCAGGCTTATACGCCGACCACTTCGCTCGAGGTCTTCGCCGAGCGTTTGGGTATCCCGGCTGACTCGCTCATCAAGCTAGACGCCAACGAAAATCCCTTTGGGCCCGCGCCGGCTGTCATCGAAGCGCTGGCGCAGCTGCCTAATATGCACATTTATCCCGATCCAGAATCGGGGCGCTTGCGCGAATTGCTGGCGGATTACACCGGCCTGCCCGCCAGCCACATTCTCTGCGGCGCTGGCGCGGACGAACTCATCGAGCTTATCTTTCAGCTTTTCATCGAACCTGGCGATGTCATCATCAATACCCCGCCGACCTTCGCTATGTACAGTTTCAACGCGCCGCTCTATCATGCCAAAGCGGTGGATGTCTACCGCCAGGCGGATTTTTCGCTGGACCTCGCAGGCATAGAAGAAGCGACGCTGCGGCATCAAGCCAAGCTGATTTTCCTCTGCTCGCCCAATAATCCCAGCGGCAATCTCATCCCGCCCGCCGCCATCAAGCGCCTGCTCGCCTTGCCCGCCACCATCGTCGTCGATGAAGCCTACATCGAATTCGCCGGCAGTCCGAGTCTGGCAAGCTGGGTTTTGCAGCATCCCAATCTCATCGTCTTGCGCACATTGAGCAAGTGGGCCGGTTTAGCCGGCTTGCGCATCGGCTATGGCATTTTTCCGGCTGCGCTGATGCCGCACTTGTGGAAGATTAAGCAGCCTTACAATGTCAATGTGGCGGCGGATATAGCGGCGCAGGCTTCGCTGCGCAATGTCGCTTTGCTCTTGGGCCGGGTAAAAGAGCTGCTGGCGCAGCGGCAGCG
Organism: Phototrophicaceae bacterium; assembly: GCA_965200325.1. Lineage (GTDB taxonomy): Bacteria > Chloroflexota > Anaerolineae > Aggregatilineales > Phototrophicaceae > UBA6055. The sequence goes on from OZ241335.1 coordinate 740,406, forward strand.
CATGCAGCGGGCTTTCGCGGATTTGGCTTGTCTGGCGCCGTATCCGAGCCAAGCCAATTTTATCTTGTCGCGGGTTATTGGCCTGCCCGCGGCGGACTTCCGCGAGCGGCTGGCGCGGGCCGGCATCATCGTGCGCTATTACCAGAAACCGCGCCTGCATGACCACATCCGCATCAGCGCGGGCCGTCCGTCTCAAATCGACCGTTTGCTGCAAGTCCTCGCGCTGCTTGAGCGGGAAGGTGGGCTGGAGCAAATAAAATAATGCGCGAGACGATGTAAATTTTTTTCAGTAGAACAAAGTAAATTTGCAAGTTTTTGCGTTGGTTTCAACCCCAGCCCCGGCCCCTCCCGTAGGGCAGTGTCTACGCGCCCCAAAGCTTTGGGGAGGGGAGAAAAATCCCGAAAACTATTGGCGCGCTTGCAGGAAAGTCCCTCCCATCGGGCAATGTCTACAGCTCCCAGGTTAGACTCCCCTCCCCGAAGCTTCGGGGAGGGGCCGGGGGTGGGGTTGGTCTTATCGCAATTTGATGCGATTGCCCTGTCCCTGTATTTTACCGCTGTGACTAAATCCCCACTTTAAGCTACAATACGCGCGAACTGAGCCTAAAAAAGGAGTTTTGCCCATGGAAAACCGTGCCGATTATATCGCCGCTATCCGCCAACTGCCCGCCCAACTGCGCGAAAAAGTCAGCGGCTTGAGCAGCGCGCAGCTCACCACCGCTTGGAACGCGCCCGAATGGACCATCGCCCAGAATATCCACTACCTAGCCGACACGCACATGGTCTGCATCCGCCGCTTCAAGCTGATATTGACCAGCCCGCGCTTTCAATTCACCAGCTATGATGTCAATGCCATCGCCGAATATCCCGATGCCAAAGATGCCGATATAGAGCATTCGCTGAAAATCCTCGATGGCCTGCATGCGCGCTGGGCTGTGTTGCTGGAGAACTTGACGGAAGCCGAATGGGCAAAACAAGGCAGCGCCGCCAGCCCCGACCGGCCCGATTACAGCCTAGAATTTTTAGCCCGCGCCTATGCCCAACACGGCTTGAATCACTTGCAGCAGATTCAAGAGGTGCTGGACAAAATGCCGGCCTGAGCGCCGCTAATCCACCGCCAGAAAGGCCGCCACATCCGCCTTCAACTTCGCCAGCGACGCTTCGTGCAGGTACATCATGTGGCCCGCTTCGTATTCGGTGATGGTGATATTGTCGCGCAGGCTGGCGTCCAAGCCCATGTGCGCCAGCGAATAATAAGCCGCCTGGAAAGGCGTCGCCAGGTCATAATAACCCTGAGCCACCAGCACCTGCATAAAGGGATTCTTGGCGAAGGCGGCGCGCAATCCCTCGCTGGTATCGGGGAACTGACCGCCTTGATATTTCCAGTTCTCGTTGACTTTGTAGCTCAGAATCTCATAATTCAGGTCGGTGTCGTATTCGAGCTGCTCGCGCACATATTGGTTGTAGACGGCGGTATAGGGCGGCACGATAGCGTTCATTGACGGGTCAAAGTCGAAGTGGCTGCCTTCAGCCGAGGCCATAATGCCAATAAAGCGCGAATCCAGCCGCCCGACAGCCCGCTTGTCATCGCGCAGCAGCTCCTTGCAGAAGCTCATGATATTGATGCGCAAATCAGCGCCTAAGATAAAACGCGGACTTAAACCTGTATAGTGCGCCAGGCGCTCGGCAATCTGCTGGCGCTCGTCTGCGGGCAGGCGGTCGCCTTTCGCCAGCGCGACGGTATAAGCTGTCTCTGACCATTGCGCCACTTCCGCCAGCAACGGGCGCAGCTCCCGCGCCTGCAAATCCGCCGCCAGCTTGCCATGGTAGTGGGCGGTGGCGCAGTAGCTCGGCACATACAGCGCGTAGGGCAGGTCGTTGGCTTTGGTGAAACGCAGGGTCTGGAAGTTCATCACAGTCGAGATGAGAATGACGCCGTTGAAGGCGAGGCCGCGGTCAATGAGATGGCCGGCTAAACCTGCGGCGCGGGTGGTGCCATAACTCTCGCCGGCCAGATAGAGCGGCGAGGTCCAGCGCCGATTGCGCGAGAGATAGAGGCGGATGAACTCGCCGACCGCTTCTAAATCCGCTTCCAAACCCCAGTATTTCTGGTTGTCGGCTGGGTCGGCCGCGCGCGAGTAACCGGTGCCGACCGGATCGATGAAAACCAAATCACCTAGGTCGAGCCAAGTGTGGGCATTGTCAATCAGTCTATAGGGCGGCGGCGGCATAAAGCCCTCGGCACCCATGTCCACCCGTTTTGGTCCCAGCGCGCCCATGTGCAGCCAAATCGACGCTGAGCCTGGGCCGCCATTAAAGATGAAGAAGAGCGGCCGCTGCGCCCGGTCCGCCACATTTTCGAGGGTGTAGGCAGTATAAAAAATCTGCGCGACAATTTTGCCTTTCTCGTCCTTGAGCGGCATTTTGCCCGTCGTCGCGCGGTAGCTTAGCGCCCCCGCCGCCAGCGCCAGTTCATGCGTCGTGACGCGCGGTTCTTCTTCTGTGATTTCTGGCGTGGCGTCTTTTTCTTTTGCGCTCTTTTCTGTCATGCCAAAGGCTCTCCCATTTGCTTATGTTCGCTGAGAACTATAGCCCTTCAGTCTGACGCTGACAAGAGCAGCGCCCGCGCCCTGGCCGCGTCTGGCGCTTGGCTGATGCGCGTCTCACGCGGGCCGATTTGCCTGAAGCAGCGCGTTTCCGTCGCCTGAAAGCACAGGCCATCATCGCTTTCGCTGACGGCTGACCGCTGCAAAAAATCGCGGTAGCCGTCGGCGAATTCCGCCGCGTCTTTTTCGCTATCCCAAACCTGCTGCCAAAGCCATATCAAGTTCTCAGAATCTGTCTCGCTAAATATCTGCAAGCGGTCGCCGCCCCAGCCGCTGGCCAGGGCGCGGCTGCGGTTGTCCCTCAAGCGGGTGGCTAGGTGCTGCCACAAATAAAATTCGCCGGCCGGCCCGTCATATTGCAGCTGCCAGTCTGCGCCAAGGCTCTCTTGTATAGCTGGAAACTCAACTTTGATAGGACCTTCGCCGGCAAAATAGCGCGCTGGATGCAGAATCTGTTCGCTCGTCTCTGGCGGCTTATGCTTAAAAGCGCGGTCGACGCCCGCCCAATCCTGCCGCCCGACGATCTGTAGCACGAAATGCTTGCCTGTCAAATAGCGGAATTCTTGCTCTGCGCGGATGATATTTGGCAGTTTTGGATCAATCGCTGCACTGGCGGCCTGATCCTCGCTCAGGCGCATCAATTCTGAAAACGCCTTCATTGACAGCCCGGCAATATAATCGGCTGTCAAAAGCGTGGCATCGCCTTCGACCAGCGCTTCCATAGCCAAATCGCGGTCTAGGTTGTCGCTTTCTTGCTCGCTCTCGTAGATGCTTTCTAAATCAAAATGCTGGTCTTGCAAGGCATGGGTATATTCATGCGCGTAAGTAAGCTCGTCGTCGATGGGCAGCTTGCTGCCCGCTTCTTCCCAAGCCGGCCGGACGACATAAATTTCTTTTGTCTCGGTATCGTAAAAACCCAGAACCGCCTGCGCGTAATAATCAGTCAGGACGGTTTCCCAGTCGGTATCGGCAGTGGCGAAATCGAGCGCGCGGTAGAAGAAAATGAGCTGCTGAGAGCTGGCGGTCGTCAAAGCGTCTGCCAGCCGCTCTTCTTGCTCGGCGCGCAATTCAGCCGGGCTAATGAAATTAAAAGCCGTCTCGGCCAGCTCGGGCAAGCCGCGCATTTGCCGCACGCGGCTTTCGATTGTCTCGATTTGCCGCGGCTGCGCCAGCGTCATTTGACAGCCGGCCAGCTGAACAATCAGCCAGAAAAAGATAGCGAACTGGCGCATACGGTCTCGCTTGTGCAATTAGTCTGCCTCGAGATTATCGCAGATTGCCCACCGCGACTACAATGAAAATAGAACAGAAAGCAGGCTCATTTCTCTGCGCCGCTGTGTCTCAGTAAATCCAGGTTAATTATGCACCATTTTCAACCCCACCCCCGGCCCCTCCCGTAGGTCAGTGTCTACGCGACCCAAAGCTTTGGGCAGGGACCGGGGTGAGGTTGAAACGAAGGCAAATAGTTGCAAAATTTACTTTGTCCTGCTTTTGCGGCGATTATTTTTCCCAATCGCAATAGAAACTTGAGCTTAAAACTGTCGGAAGGGTGAGCATGTCTAAGCAGATAGACGGGGCTTTGTGGCGCGAGAACAGCGCCATTTTAATGCCGCAAAAGCCCAGCAAAGACCAAAAATCGCGCCTTGGCTTTTATATCGATTGGCTGACGCAAAATGAGCGCTGTTGGTATCAGCCAGATTTGCAAGCCTATCGGGATTATCTGCTCCATGAGCGCTGGCGCAAAAACGGCCGCGGGCAGCGCGTCCGCGCCACGCTCGCGCCGCAGACAGTCCTGGCTCACTTAGCGACAATCCGCGGGCGCTATGGCGAGCTGACGCGCAGCAATGCCGCGCGCGATTTGCTCTATGACCTTGTGAACCCCGATGCTTCCGCCGCCGAGCAGCACGCGATGGTCAATGAATTTTTTCTGCGCATGATGAACGATGTGCATCCGGCCACGGCGCCAGTCAAGCTGGTGGAAGCGCAGGATGTCGCCGATAGCGCGCACCTGCGCTTGAAGCCTTGGCAGGTCGGCGAGCTCATACGGACGCCGGGCATCGATACACTGCGCGGCTTGCGCGATACGGCTTTGATGGCGCTGATGGTCTGTAGCGGTATCCGCGCGGCTGAGGCGGCCGCTTTGCAAGTAGCTGACCTGCGGCAGCGCCTTGGCGGCGAGCTAGCCTTGCTGGTGCGCGAAGGTAAGGGCGGCAAACAGCGCCTGATTCCCTATGGGCCGCTGGATTGGTGTTTGATGTATGCGGATGCCTGGCTGAGCGAGGCGGGCATCAAGGCGGGGCCAGTCTTTCGCGGCATTCGGCGCGGCGGCAAAACGGTGCGAGCCCGCGCCATCGGCACTTGGACCGTCAACGATATTTTTAATGCCTATCCGATTAACATTGATGGCGCGCTGCGCCTCGTCAAACCGCACGACCTGCGCCGCACTTATGCGCGCAATGCTTATGACTTTGGCATGGACCTCGAGCGCATCCGCCAAAATCTCGGGCATAGCAGCCTGCAAACGACGCAGACCTATATTGGCGAATTGTCTGGGCGCGCCCGCCACCCGCCCAATATGTTCAACCCGCCGCACGACCAGCAGCGCCTAGCCTTGCTGACGGGCCGCGCCATCGCCTGAGCGGCTCTAAGCCTGGGCTGGCGCGCCGTCCGCCGGCAGCTCTAGGGCGATGGACTGCTGGATCAAATCGCGGAAAGAGCCTTCGGGCAAGGCACCTGGCTGCATGAAAATGAGCTTGCCTTGTTTGAAGACAGCGATGGTGGGGATGCTGCGGATTTGGAAGGCTTGGCTGAGCCCGGGATTCTGGTCGGTATCGACTTTGACCACGCGGATTTTGCCGGCGAATTCGGCCGCCAGCTTCTCCAAAATCGGCGCTATCGTCTTGCAGGGCCCGCACCACTCCGCCCAAAAATCGACCAGCACCGGCAGCTTATGTGAGGCTTGGATGGCTTCTTTTTCAAAAGTCGCGTCGGTAACCGCCAGTGGTTTATTGAGAACAGCTTTTTTGGGTTTTTTCTTGAGCAGCTTCTTTATAGACGGCGGGGCATGGGCGGCGCGGGCATCGCGCATCGTTTGCATAAAATCTGGTAGGTCGCTGGCCCAGGGGCGGGAACGGCGCAGCAGCGTTTCGCCGCGATAATAACCAATCAGCAGGGCTTTGTTTTGATAATCGAAGTGCTGGCTGAGGCGGCGGTTTTTATGCGGATTGACCTGGGCGAAGAGGATGCCGTCTTCTTCTTCGGCAGCTTTGACGAAGGCGGTCTTGAAGTCGCTGCGCAGCTTGTCGCCGCCATCCGAGATGAGGATGAGGGTGGCGGCATGGCGCAGCGCTTTGGCAGAATTTTTATCGGTCAGGGTAAAGATTGACATAAAGGTCCTTATGGGTATCTGCTGGGTGGCGCGGCGGTTTTTGCCCGCGCCCCTTGTTTCTTTTGCTTGTGTTTTGTTTGCTTTGCTTTCTCTTCTTGCGCCAATTCCAGCGCCTCTTCCCGGAATTCAGATATGTGATTGCTCCCCTCCCTATATTTCAGTAAGTCCAATTTTTCTTGCGACTAGGGAAAAAGAAATTGCCACAGAGACACAGAGAAAAAGTTGCTACTTTTTATATTATAGCGTTCATTTCGCATAACTAACTTAGACTTACTTATTTGTCCTGCTTCTCCCAAATTGCCGGCGACAGCTACAGTATAGCTTTTGCCGCCGGCAATCGCAATTATCGGCTTTAACCCGCCAGGCGCTCGATATATTCCAAGCTCTGATGGCGGAAATAAGAATCGTAGAGCGTGGCATAATGCCCGCCGCTAGCCATCAACTGCTCATGCGTGCCAAACTCGATAATCTCGCCCTGGTCAAGCACGATGATGCGGTCGGCATGCTGAATAGTGGACAGCCGATGCGCGATGACGATTGAGGTGCGCTGGCCCAGCAGCGTCTCTAAGCCCTCTTGAATCAAAGTCTCGGTCAAGGGGTCGACGCTGGCGGTGGCTTCGTCCAGGATAAAAATCGCCGGGTCTTGCAGCAGCACGCGGGCAATCGCCACCAACTGCCGCTGCCCCATTGAGAGGTTGCTGCCGCGCTCGCCAACTTCGGTCGCCAAGCCCTCTTGCAAGCTCACCAGCCAATCGCCGCGCCCGACTTGATTGGCAATGGCGACGACCTCTTCATCGCTGGCAGCCGGTTTGCCATAGCGGATATTCTCCATCACCGTGCCATCGAAGAGGAAAGGCGTCTGCGTAACCACGCCCAACTGCGAGCGATAATTCGGCAGATTGAAATAGCGGATGTCGCGCCCGTCAATCAAGAGCGCGCCATCTTGATATTCATAGAAGCGGTTGATGAGCTTGGCGATGCTCGATTTGCCCGAACCAGTATGTCCGACCAGAGCCAGCGTTTCGCCCGGACGAATGCGCAGACTGAAGTCTTGCAGCACTGGCTCGCCTTCGTTGTAGTGAAAGTCCAGGTTGACGAACTCAATCTCGCCTTGCAGCGCCGCCACCGGTTCATCCGCCTTCTGTTTAACCTGCGGCTCGGCATCGAGCAGGGCGAAGACGCGCTCGCCCGCCGCCAAACCCAGCTGAAACTGACTCCAGAATGAAGCGATGCTGGTCAAGGGGAACCAAATTCGGCCCATGCCTTGGATGAAGAGGAACCATTCGCCGGCCGTCAAAATGCCTTGCTGCGCCATATTGATGCCAAACCAGACCACCGCCGCCACGCCCAAGCCGGCAATCGTTACGAGAATCGGGAAGATGCTGCCGAAGACATAGCCATTGATCTTCTCGACCTCGTAAGACTTCTGATTGACCGACTTGAACTCTTCATAAATCATCTGCTCGCGGCGAAAGGCTTTGGCGACGCCGATGCCGCTAATCGACTCTTGAATATGCGCGTTGACGGTGGCGAGCTGGCGGCGCGAGTCCGTCACTGTGCGCCGCGCCACATTGCGGAACTTCAGCGCCGTGTACATGATGAAAGGCATAATCGCGATCAAAATGAAGGTCATATTCACATTGACCGTGAACAAATAGATGATGAGCAGCACCACCAGCAGCAGTTGGCTCACCAAGCTGATGCTGAGGCGCACGGTCTCGGAAAAAGCCTGCGAATCCGAGAGGACGCGGCTGACAATCTTGCCCGTCGGGTACTGGTCATAGAAGGACATATCGCGCTCGGTGATGGCGTTGAAAGCGTCTTCGCGCAGGTCTAGCGTTACATCGCCGACGGCTTCGGCCGATAGCCATTGGCGCACGAGATTGGCGACCCAGCTCATGCTGGCGGCAATGGCCAGCAGCAGCGCTGTGCCAAACGGGTCGAAGGTCTCTGGCGTGAATTGCAGCTGGTCTAAAGCCAGGGAGACGACAATCGGCAGCGTCAGCTCCATCAAGGAACTGAGGAAGACCACCAAGCCCACTGCCAGCATCTTCCACAGATGCGGGCGAAAATAGCCGAGTATGCGCTTGACCAGTTCCCAATCAGAATATTGACGGTCGTAAGATTCGGCGTCTAAGCCGTCCATTATGAAACCCATGCTACCTCCTGTTCTGGCAACTCGTCGATTTCTGCGGCGCTGGGCGCTTGCGCGACGCCATAGCGGGCGAAGATGCGCCGATAATGCTCGGAGTTGCGCAGTAAGTCTTCGTGCTTGCCGTTGGCGATAACCTGCCCTTGTTCCAATACGATGATGCGGTCAGCCCAGCGAATCTGAGATAGCCGATGTGTGATGAGGATGGTCGTGCGGCCTTGCTGGGCGCGGCGCATCGCTTTTTGAATCTCATCTTCGGTGGCGCTGTCGATGGCGCTGGTAGAATCGTCGAGGATGAGGATGCGCGGCTGGCGCAGGAAAGCCCGCGCCAAAGCCAGCCGCTGCCGCTGCCCGCCCGAAAGCGTTACGCCGCGCTCGCCAATCTCGCTGGCATAACCATCGTTGAAAGACAGGATGAACTCGTGGGCTTGCGCTTCTTTGGCGGCATGCTCAATCGCCGCTTGCGTCGGCTCTTGCACGCCAAAGGCGATATTCTCCGCAATCGAGCGGGAGAAAAGGAAGACATCCTGCTCAATCTTGCCCATCTGCGAGCGCAGTCGATCCAGATTCCAGTCGCGCACATCGATGCCATCGATAAGCACGTGGCCAGCATCGACATCGTAGGTGCGGCTGACGAGCTGCGTCAGCGTTGATTTGCCCGAACCTGTCTGCCCGACAATCGCCACCGTCTGGCCTGGCTCGACCTGGAAAGAAATATCTTCCAGCACGGTCTTGCCATGGAACTTAAAAGTTACATTCTCGAAGGCGATGGCGCCGGCCACCGGCGCGCTGTGGCCGGCGAGGTTCTCATCAATATCGGAGCGCTGCTCGATGAGTTCCAGAATGCGGCGCGCGCCAGCGATGCCCAACTGAATCATGCTGATTGAGAAGAGCGAGATAAAGACCGGGAAGCGCAAGACGCCCATCAAACCAGTAACGGCGATAATATCGCCGATGCTGAGCAGGCCGCGGCTGTGCATATTCAGCGCGTGCAGGAACATCAAACCGAAGGCGATGCCAAACATAAGCAGCGGCAGATAAGCTGCTTCAATCTGCCCCTGCTTGACAAAATAGTCGCGGAACTTGGTCGCGTTGCGGCGGAACTTCTTGCGTTCTTCAATCTCCTGCGCCGCCACTTTGACAATCTCGATGCCGCTAATTGTCTCTTCCAGCCGCGCGCTGAGCAGGCCATACTGCCGGCGCTGCTTCATCATCACTGGCTCTAGGCGGCGAATGTAGCGGCGCACCACTATTACATAAGTCAAGACGAAGAGGGCTGGCACCAGCAGCAGCTCTACGCTGATGAAAGCGATGTAAAGGATTGGCACGGCAAAACCCAGCACCATATCGAAGATGAACATGATGCCCGGGTGAATCACAAAATTGAGCTGGCGCACATCATCGGTCGCCCGCGCCATAATATCGCCAACCCGCTGCTGGTCGTGAAAGGTCTGGCTTTTGCCGAGCAAGCTGGCGTAAAGCTCGTGTCGCGAATCCCGCTCGACCCGCGTGGATAGCACGACCATAGACATCGAGCCAATCAAAGAGCCGATGCCATCCCAGACCGAGACAAAAAGCACGCCCAAGCTGACGCTTAGCACAGCGGCAGCGGAGCCGCCCTCGATAATTAACTCCGCGCCCCGGCCAAAGAGCAGGCGCGCCGTCGAAAAGGCAAAATAGGCGCTGGCAAAGCCCAATAGGCCGATAATAAAATAGAACTTATGCTCCCAGCAGTGGGAGATAATCCAGCGGACGGCGGTCTTGCGGTTGTATTCCCGCAAGCCTTCGATGGAAAACTCGCTTTTCTGTACCAATGCTGCCTCCTAGGCACTAAGATATGAAGCGCGAAAGTTCGCGGACAAGCGGTTAAAACAGACGCTTTGAGAAGGCGGGAAAGAGATGATAGCAGAAGATATGGCGAGTAAAAGGCTCAACTGCTATCTTTGTTGGAAATGCACAAGTTATCTTGCAAAAGCATCCTATGTAACGTACAATTACGAGCGTATGCAATTTGAGCGCTATGCTTGATTCTGGAGTAGACCTATGAGTGTTTTAGAAAACCTCGGCCCAAACCCCGCAATGCTGCTGCTACAGCTGGCATTTTTTATCCTGCCGCCCATCGTTGCTTGGCTCTATCTCTATCTACGCGGCGCGACGGCCCGCGATCTTATCTTCTGGGGCGCCATCATCCTCTTCATCCCGGTTTTAGGTCCCATCATCGCTTTGCTCGGCTTCACAGCCATGCGCCGCCATAAAAGCAAGCGCGGCTGAAGCTGAACGCTCGCCTCTCATTCTATATGCGCTTGACTAAAGCTGCCTGGCTTTGGGCGCGCTGAATCTGGCGCAGTCAAGCATTCCGAATAAGAACAGAAGACCATAAGGACATCAAATGCAAGTGATACGCGCCGCCGCGCGCGCGGCGGCGAGGCTCTGCCGCCTCGTGCAAGAAAATTATCTTAGCGCCAGCAGCAAAGGCGGTGAACCCGTCACGATTGCCGATTATGGCTCGCAGGCCATCATCGGCCGCGCCCTGCAAAAGCACTATCCGAATGACGCTGTCGTCGCTGAAGAATCGGGCGCACAATTCCTGCAAATCGTTAAGGGAGAACAGCGGGCGCAGGTGCTGGAACTGCTGGCGCAAGTCCTCGAGCAGCCGGTCAGCCTGGCGGACTTAGTGGCTTGGCTGGATTTTGGCGCGGGCAAAGCGGCGCGGCGCACATGGGTCATTGACCCTGTCGATGGCACGAAAGGTTTCATCGCGCGGCGGCATTATGCTATCGCTTGCGCTTTGCTGGTCGATGGCCAGGTGGCAGAAGGTCTCATAGCGGCGCCGGGTTATGTTGGCAGCGATGGCAGCCTGGGCGCGCTCATGTATACGCAGGCGGGCGCGACTTGGCGGGCGCCTCTGTCGGGCGGCGCTGGCCAACAGGTGAGGGTTTCGCGGCGGCGCGCTGTCGGCGAATTCGTCGCGGTGCAGAGTTTTGAGCGGGCCCATGCCAGCAAGTCCCGCATGGCGCTGGCGCGGGAATATGCCGGTCTGGGCGACGCGCGCATCCTGGAATTGGACAGCATGGAAAAATATGCCCTGGTCGCCTGTGGCGATGCCGATTTGTATATGCGCTTGCCCTGGGCGGGCTATCGCTATGCGCACAAGATTTGGGATCATGCCGCCGGCGTCGCCCTCGTGCAAGCGGCTGGCGGCATCGTGACTGACCTCGACGGCAGCCCCTTGGATTTCTCGTTGGGCGATACTATGCCGAATCTGGGTATGATTATCAGCAATGGCCAGCATCACGCGGCTGTCGTCAAGGCGGTGCAGCGCGTCTTGGCGGAAACGGGCGGGGCTTAGCTGGCAAGCGCGCGCGGCTGTTTTTCCGCGATGAGCGCCGCATACAGCGCGATGACCTCGTCCATGATATTATCCCAAGATTGGGTTTCGGCATAAGCGCGAGCCTGCGCGCCCATGCGTCGCATCGTCGCCCGACTGGCGGCGATTTTCCGCACATTCTCCCGCAGCCTGGCCTCGTCGCCGCTTTCAAAGGCGTAGCCATTGAGGCCGTCGCTGACAATCTCGGCCACACCGCCGACGCGGGCCGCCACCACCGGCAAGCCAGCCGCCATCGCCTCAATGACAACTAAACCGAAGGTCTCCAAACGCGAGGGGAAGACGAAGATGTCGGCGCTGGCATAAGCGCGGGCTAGCCGCTCGCCAAAGAGATAACCCATGAACTTCACCGGCAAGCCAGCAAAATGCCGTTCCAGGGTCGGGCGGGCTGGCCCATCGCCGACCAGGACCAGCCGCGTGTTTGGCACTTGCTCCAGCGTCGGGCGAATCTGCTCGAGTTGCTTCTCCTGTGATAGCCGCCCGACATAGAGCAACACAGTCTCCGCCGCGTTGTCATCCGTCATCTCCGCGCGCATCGCCGCCGAGCGGAAGCGGGGGTGGAAAGCGCTGGCGTCCACGCCGCGGCGCCATAAACCCACATTCGCCACGCCCAGCCGCTGCAACTGCCGCTGCGCCAGCCGCGATGGCGCCAAGCTATAATCCGCCCAATTAAAGATATTCTTGGTCAACTCGTCGATGAGCGGCCGGGTGAAACCCAAATCGAGCGAAAGCACTTTGAACTGGTTTGCCAAGCGCGCATAATCGAGATGAAAAGAAGTTACCGTCGGCACTTCCATCCACTTTAGCATAGCCATAGTCGGGATGCCGGCCATCACCGGGTGGAAGAGATGGGCGACATCTGGCTGAAAGGCGGCAAGTTCGCGGTAAAGCGACAGCGTGGCGAAGCCCAGCCGCGCCTCTGGGTAGAGCGGGAAAGACAGGCTGGGCAAGCTGTGGATTGGCACATCGTTGTAGTGTTGGCCCTCGCCATAGCGCGGCGCAATCACTAAGACCTCGATGCCGCGCTTTGACAGGTGGTCGAGCAGCAGGCAAGCCACCTTGACGATGCCATCAACTTTGGGCAGGAAAGTCTCAGTTATGATGGCGACGCGCATGGCAATCCCCGGGCCTTTGCCTCTATCAACTGCAATTTATAACACATTTCACCTGCGTGCGGCACGGGAAAGGCACGCTTAAAGCCGCGCTCTAAGTAGAGAATGCGCCTTGGCCGTGCTAAAATGAAAGACAAAGGCATACGGAGAGGCAATCGTGACCTTGCTCACTAAACTCGAAACAGCCACCTTGACCGTCGAAGAATATCTCGCCTTTGAAGAGGCTCAGCTTGAAGACCGCCATGAATACATTGATGGAGAGCTGCGTCTTATGCCTGGCGCTACCGGCAAGCATAGTCAAATTGTGATGAATATCGTGGTTGCCTTGGGCAGCAAAATCCTCGGCTCGCGGTTTTCGCTGCGCGGCAGAGATATGCAGGTCAGCATCGACGATACACATTATGTCTACCCTGATTTGTGCGTCGTCCGTGGCCAGGCGCGTTATGCGAATAATGGCCGGACTCTGCTGAATCCCATTATGACAGTCGAAGTAACATCGCCATCGTCAATATATTACGACCGCAGCGAAAAACGCGACTTCTATACCACTATCCCGAGCCTGCAAGTCTATCTCATCGTCGACCAGCATAGAGTGTATGTGGAAGCCTATCGGCGCGTAGGAGCTGGCTGGCAGTCGCAGGCATACAGCGATATCGACGATGTCATCGCGCTTGAGCCGCTGGGTTGCGACTTGTCGCTGGCGGACATCTACCGCAACATCAGCTTTGAGTAGGATGGAGAGGCGATTATGACCCTGCTAAGCAAACTCGAAACAGCCACCTTGACCGTAGAAGAATATCTCGCTTTTGAAGAGGCTCAGCTCGAAGACCGTCACGAATACATTGATGGGGAGATTTTCCTTATGCCCGGTGTTACGAGCAATCGTAGCGCAATCAATATGAATCTAGCTTATGCTTTGTACGCGCGGCTCCTCGACACAGATTGCTCGCTGCGCGACAGCGCTATGCAGGTCAGAATCGACAATACTCGTTATGTCTATCCGGACCTTAGCGTCGTCTGCGGCGAAACGCGGCTTGGAAACAATAACCGCAGCTTGCTGAATCCCATTATGACAGTGGAAATAACATCGCCGTCGTCAATGTATTACGACCGCGGGCAGAAACGCGACTTCTACGCCTCTATCCCGAGCCTGCAAGTCTATCTCATCGTCGACCAGCACCGGGTATATGTAGAAGCCTATCGGCGCGTGGAGGCCGGCTGGCAATCGCGGGAGTATAGCAATATCGATGATGTCATTCCGCTTGAGCCGCTGGGCTGCGATTTGCCGCTGGCGGACATCTACCGCAACATCAGCTTTGAGTAGGATGCAGAGGCGATTATGACCTTGCTCACTAAACTCGAAACAGCAACCTTGACCGTCGAAGAATATCTCGTCTTTGAAGAGGCTCAGCTCGAAGACCGCCACGAATACATTGATGGGGAGATTTTCCTTATGCCCGGTGTTACGGACAGGCACAGCGCAATTCAAGTGAATGTGCTTGGAGCTTTGTATATGCTGTTCAGCAATCCAAGCTATTCCTTACGCACCAGCAGTATGCAGGTCAAAGTCAGTGATAGGCGCTATGTTTATCCTGATTTGAGCGTCGTCTATGGCAAGCCCCTACTCGAAAACAAGACCAGAACTTTGCTCAATCCAATTATGACAGTCGAAGTAACATCGCCGTCGTCAATGTATTACGACCGCGGGCAGAAACGCGACTTCTACGCCTCTATCCCGAGCCTGCAAGTCTATCTCATCGTCGACCAGCATAGGGTGCATGTAGAAGCCTGTCGGCGCGTAGGAGCAGACTGGCAGTCGCAGGCATACAGCGATATCGACGATGTCATCGCGCTTGAGCCGCTGGGTTGCGACTTGCCGCTGGCGGACATCTACCGCAACATCAGCTTTGAATAGCAGTGAAGGCAGAGCCACCCGTCTATGACCAGCAATGTCAGTTCACCTGAAGCCCGCGCCAATGCCATCCCCGTCGATGAGCGTTCGCCGATGCACAACCTGCCTTATTGGGCGCGGGCGACCAACCCGATTGTGCGGCGGCATCTCGGCTTGTATTGGCGCACCCTGCCGCCAGAGTTTCAGCCGATTTTTTATATCTGCGGTTTCTGGCTGGGCGCGCTGCTCATCGGCATCATTTTCCCCTTCGTTACCGATTTAGCGACCACGGTGATTGTGGTGTCGGTGCTGGTCATCCCAGCCGGCATCGTCTTTTATTTGCGCGCGCTCTTTTCTATCGCGGCGAATTCGGCGGCGGCCATGGCGGACGAAATCCGCCATAACACTATGCCGCTCTTGATGTCGACGCCGATGTCTTTGGATCAGATATTTTTGGGCAAGGTGGCGGCGGCGCTCTGGCGCAAGATGGATGATATGGTGCTTATCGTGCAGGGGGCGGCGATATTCGGCCCGCCGCTTATCATTATGCACTACGCTGGTTTGCTGCCGCTGCGCGAGTCGGGGGTTGTAACTTATGCGCTCATCATCATTATGACAGTAACATCGCTGCTGCGTCTGGTGCTGGAGCCGCTGATGTTTGGCATGGTGGGCGTGGGCATCGGCGCATTTGTGCCATTCCGCAGCATCGCTATTACTTCGTCGGTGGCTTGGGTGGCTTTTTATTTTCTCTTGATAAATATGGTGCAACAGTTGAACCTGCGCGCGCTGCAAGCCTCGATTGACGGGGTGGCGGCGGGCGATTTGGCGGGGGCGCATCTGCTGGCGTCGCTGGCTTTGACGGCGCTGGTGGAGCTGGCGCTGCCGGTGGCGCTGCCCTATCTGCTGATTCGGCTGGTGATTGCTTTGCTCGAGCGGCGGTTGAGGGCGGGCTAGGGCTTAGGACTGCGGTTTTTGAGTAGTGTCGGGCAGTCCGCGCCCTGTGGCGGGGTTCTGCAATGCCTCGCGTTTTTCCCGCAATTCTCGGCGGCGGTTGCGATTGCTATAAAGGAAAGTACCGGCCGTGCCAGCTATGCTGCCAATTACGACGCTAACGCTTTGCCAAGCAAAACCTAGAGATATTGCATAAGCGCTCAACGCGATCAACCCCAGCGCTACCATAAAGCCAAAGACTAAACCACGGTTTTCATAAGTCATCTGATGCTCTTGTTCGCGCTCCGCCATCGTTAATATACGGTCGGCGCTGCCCGGTAAAATGTCTTCATAGCCCCGCATCATTCGCGGCGGTGGTATAAGGTCCAGAGAACCGTTCGAGATGGGCCTCTACTCGGGTAATGGTTTCTCGTGGTTCTTCGTTTGCTGACATAAGCCCTCTTCGTGCTCATTCGCGTAAGTGTTGTTGTCCCAAGCGTATTCGCCCATCGCGCTAGCTAGATAGCCGCCAACGGATTCCCAATATGAATATAAAGCTTCATAATTTGCATTTGCGGACGAGCTTGCTAGATTACGGCGATTGAATACATTGACAAACTCAAACATTCCGCCAAGCCCACGAAAAAACCCGCGCCTGCCAGCCTTAGCCATATCAGCCTCCCTGCCACCGTTTATTATTCCTATCATATATCATAAATCCAATTTCTTATTTTTGTCAACAAAATCTCGAAAGCTTACGATTATGTTATACTGCGCTAGAAATCTTATCAGCGAGACATCTCACATGAAAAACCGACTCTACTACGGTGACAATCTTGAAATATTGCGCAACCGCGAATATTTCCCTGATAGCTGCGTCGACCTGATTTATCTGGACCCGCCTTTCAACAGCAACCGCAATTACAACGTACTTTTCAAATCGGAAAGCGGCAGCGACAGTGAGGCGCAAATCACCGCTTTTGAAGATACCTGGCATTGGGGCGAAACTACCGAGGAGACTTACATTGATTTAGTCCAAGACGCGCCCGAAAAAGTCTCAACGGCAATCAAAGCGCTGCTGGATCTGATTGGCCGCAACCAGATGATGGCCTATTTGGTGATGATGACGGTGCGGCTGGTCGAATTACACCGCGTACTCAAGCCGACAGGCAGTCTCTATCTGCATTGCGATGATTCTGCGAGCCACTACCTCAAAATTGTGCTAGACGCCATATTTTCTCCAACACAATTTCGCAATCACATCACTTGGCGGCGCGCAACCGCGCATAATGACCCAAAAAAGTTCGGGCGTATATCAGACCATATTCTTTATTATGCGAAGGGCAATAATCCTGTCTGGAATGGTGATGCAGTCGCTACCCAAAAAACCAAAGAGCAACTAGCAGCCGCCTACCCCTCGCGCGATGAAAGAGGACAGTATCGCAGCGCAAATTTGACTGGCCCGTTGCACAACAGCTCTTTTGGAAGTCCAAGCACTTTGCCCTGGCGAAGTTATGATGTTTTTGCTTTGGGCCGCTGTTGGTCTGTGCCAAAAACAGGCAAGTACGCTGAATATATTGAGGAAAATTTCATTCCCAATTATCGTGCAATTACCGGCATTCACGAGCGACTGGAGGCTTTGGATGCGGCTGGCTTGATCCATCACCCAAAGAAGGGCAGGTGGCCAGGTTTGAAGCGCTATAAAGACGCGGATACCGGTATTGCGCCACAGAATATTATCTTAGACCCAATCGGTTTCACAAATTACAGCTCGCAAGGTGGCGAGAAGCTCGGGTTTCAAACACAAAAGCCGCTAGCTTTGCTCGAAATTATCACTAAAGCCAGCAGCAACGAAAACGACATTGTCCTTGACCCTTTCTGCGGTTGCGGCACGACGATTGCCGCCGCGCAAAAACTTAATCGCCGCTGGCTCGGCATCGACATCACCCACCTCAGCATCGCTCTGCAAAAATACCGCTTGAACGATATGTTTGGGCTGGAATCGGGCCGCGATTATGAAGTCATCGGCGAGCCAACCACAGTCGAAGGCGCGCGTGAGTTGGCGCATGATTCGGCCAACGACGGGCGCTATCAATTTGAGTGGTGGGCGCTGTCTCTGGTCGGCGCAAAGCCAGTTGGCGGGCAGGCTGGCAGCAAAAAAGGCAAGAAGGGCAGCGATAAAGGCATCGACGGCACTATCAACTTCTTCGAGCGCGCCGTCAAAGGCAAGCCCAAAGCGCGCAAAGTTATCGTGCAGGTCAAATCGGGCAAGGCGCAAGCGGGCGACATCCGCGATCTCAAAGGCACAATCGAGCGCGAAAAGGCGCTGATAGGTGTTTTGATTACTTTGGAGAAGCCGACACAGCCTATGCGCAAAGAGGCGCTGGCGGCGGGATTTTATGAATCGCCAACCTGGCAGCGCAAATTCCGCCGCGTACAGATTTTGACGATTGGCGATTTGTTTGCCGGCGAGCGGGTGGATATGCCAGCGGAATATGGCACTTTCAACCGCGCCGAACGCTATCGCTCCGCCGGCGTCAGCGCCGAAGGCAAGTCTCAACAGGATTTGATGTAGTGTTTTTACTTTGGCATTACTGCGACCTTTCCACTCTACCAAAGAACTATGAGGTGTCCTAACTCGATACCGTTCAATATCCGTGATTTGTTTTCAGCATATATGTGTTCACGTTCACTACCTGCTTGAGCAATGTAGTAGCCGTCCATCGCTTGGGTTGGCATTGCGCTTCCTGAAGGAATAGCCGAACCACAACGTAACTCTGGAGGTGTCTGGAAAAATATGCCCGTGCTTTTATGTCGAGTTGAATATAGCCCTGTTCCAGATGCTTGAGCCCAGCTCAAATATGCCTGTGGCCTATCTACGCAGTCCTCTGAGACAACAGACCTAAATGCAGCGAAAGCAGATGGTAGATTTGGGGATCATGTTTCGGTCCTATAAATGCGGGTGCCACAATTCCAGAAATATTATTGTACGCGGTCATGCTTAACTCCTTACCCTACTTTAATCAAATGTATTGTAATACATTTGTTCTTTAACCCCTACACCCGTTACCTCAAATCCAAAACTATTCTTTACCGCTCCAGCGCTACCGCACTGAAGGCGTCAGCGCCGAAGGCAAATCTCAGCAGGATTTGATATAAGCCTTGACACAAATGTGCTAGCTACTATAATGTAAAATGTATTTTTGCAAATGCGTGAAACAAGATAGATGAAGGTGGCATTGATTTATCGGGCGTCAATACACCCGCTGAGTTAGATGCTGCCTTGCTACGTGCTTGGCACCGGCACAGCGGCGATACTGAATGTATTTGCAGAGCTTAGACCTGTGAAATTAAATCCAAGAAACGGAGAAAACGATGATTGACCCACAACATCGAATCCATCAAGAGCATGAGCATTTGATTAACCAACTTGCTCAACAAGGATTGACTGATGAATGGTACACAAAACTGGACAAATTCATGTATACCGCGCTAGTAAACATCCTTGTGAACGGCGGTACACAGTCGCAGCTAGACGCGCTGAAAATATTGCGCGAAATGCGAACGCAGGACACTGCCCAAACCGATGAGTCAACAGTCCACAAGACACATGCGCAAGCGGCGAAATTATATGACCGCATTATTGACCGTATGATAATGAGCGCTATTAAGCAAGCTGGACAGCTTACCATTGACGAGATAATTGCCAATCCTGCATTGCCTGTTGCAGATGTAGAGCGCCGTCTAGCCGCCTTGTGCGACCGCGGTGTGTTACAGCGGCTTGCCTATGGACAATATGAAATCTACGATGAAAACGCTTAAAGAGCGTCAAGAATTGCAAAAAATGCAATAGTTCGAGCAGCCCTGTGTCGAGCGCTTGTTGTCGCCGCGCGCTGTGCCTTCTGTGGTTCATCATCTCTAGACTAGAAAGGAATCTGCAATGGCAACAGAAATGACACAGACCACCTTGCAACAGTCCCAGCCGCAATCTAATGAGCGCTTAGCCAGGCTGGAAGGCGCTTATCCCCATCTAGCGACAAAGGCGGACCTGCAAACGACGCAAACAACGCTGATTAAATGGATCGTTGCCACCGGTATTGCGATCTTAGCTGTGATGCTCGCCGCTATGTTTGCTGCGCTAGAGTTTTTAACCCAGTTGCTGCAAGCGGGTCTTTAGGTTTAGCGCCTTAGGAACGTTGCAAAATGCTCAAACACAATTTAACCAAGCTAAAAAGCGCTGCCCAGCCAGCGACAAAAACCGACTTGCAGTCTATGCAAGTTACACTGGTTAAATGGATTGTTGGCACGGGCATTGCGCTCTTTGCCGCGCTGAGGTTCTTCCCGGGCTAACGCCACTAACCCTTCACCGCCCCCAGCGTCAGACCGCGGATAAAATAGCGCTGGAAGAACACAAATATAAACAGCGTCGGCAATGAGCCTATCAGCGAGGCCGCTGCCTGCGCCCCCCAATCCACCGTGTACTGCCCCGTCAGGTTCAATATGCCCACCATAATCGTGCGGCTATCGGCTTTCTGCGTCAAAATGAAGGGCCACAAAAAATCATTCCAAATCCAGGTGAATTGCAGCGTCGCCAGCACCGCCAGCGCCGGCCGCGTCAGCGGCAGCATAATGCGGAAGAAGATGCTATATTCATTCGCGCCATCAATCAGGGCCGCCTCGCGCAGGGCATTTGGCACAATCTGGAAAAAATTGCGCATCACCAGTGTGCAAATCGGAATGCCAAAAGCGGTATGCACAATGATGACCGCCCAGAGCGTATCGTAAAGCCCCACATCGTTCATCAGGCGGAAAACAGGAATCAGCGCGATTTGCGGCGGCAAGAACATACCCGCCACGATGAAGATAAAAAGCAGGGCATCGCCCTTGAAGCGGTATTTGCCCAAGCCATAACCCGCCAGCGTGCCGAGCGCGATGGAGAAAAGCGACGCCGGCAGTGTCAAGAGCAGCGAGTTCTGCAAGTACAAGCCGATATTGCCATCTTCCGGGTCGATGACGCGGGCGAAATTCTCGAAATCCAGGCTGCTCGGCGGCGTCCAATAACCCTCAGTCGAGACCTCAGCCACCGATTTGAAAGCCGTCACAATCGCGCCATAGACTGGCACCAGGAAGAGAATCAGCAGCAGGGTCAAAAGCAGATAGAGCAGGGCAGTGCCCCAGCGCCGCGGCGCTTTGACGGGCTTGCGCTTCGCCTTAGTCATAGAGTTCCTCGGCAGCGGCTGTCTGGCGGAAGTACAAGACGATGATAACTAGCGTCATCAAAAAGAGGATGACGGCAGCCGCGCTGCCATAACCCATCTTGTACTTGCGGAAGGATTCGCTGTACATAAAGACAGCTAGCGTATCCGTGCGGTTGAAGGGCCCGCCTTTGGTCATCACCCAGATGACTTCAAAATTTTTCAGCGCGTTGATGGCAGTCAAGGCTAGCACGACGACAGTCGCCGGCCGCAGCATGGGGATGATGACTTTGCGCAGCGTCTGCCAATAATTCGCGCCATCGACCTTAGCCGCTTCCACCAGCGGCGCTGGCACTGAGGTCAAACCGGCGAGGAAGATGACCATATTCAAACCTGTTTGCTGCCAAGCCCAGGCGGCGAAGACCGCGTAAAGCGCCGTATTTGGGTTTGCCAGCCAAGCAGTCGCCAGCCCATCTAAGCCGATGCCGCGCAAAAAAATGTTCAAAATGCCCAGTTTGGGGCTATAAATCCAAACCCAGATGATGCCGATAATGACAGGCGCCAGGCATATTGGCAGGTAAAAAAAGGATTTGTAGAGCGCGTTGATGCGGCGCTTGCCCTGCAGAGCCAGGGCTAAGCCAAGGCCCAGCAGCGTCGGCACGGTCATAGCCAGAGCCAGCCAAATTGCCGTATTACGGATGGCATTGCGAAAAAGGCGGTCGGTGAAGACTTTTTCAAAATTTGCCCAGCCGACGAAATTGAAATCCGCCCCATAGCCGACCCAGTCGGTAAATGAATAATAGAGCGAGTTCAGCGTCGGCAGGATGACGAAGGTGATATAGACGAGCAGGGGAAACAGGAGAAAGCTGGCGGGTACGATCCATCTGTAGCGTCGGAGCATGCGCTTTCCCCTGCTATTGGCAAGCGAGTCCCTCAGCCCAGCTGGGCCGAGAGACTCGAACTGGGACTAGCCCATAGCGGCGAATTCGGCGGCGGCTTCTTCTTGCACGCGGGCTAGCATGGCTTCGTAATCACCCGGATTCGCCATGAATTCGGTGAAAGAATTCAAGCCGACTTCGGCGACCGGCGGCGGCGTTGCCAGGTCATAGTTGAAAGCGAAGACCGGGTCGGCGGCGATTTCAGCGGCGATGCGCGCTACCACATCGTTATAGCTGCCGGTATCGGCCATCAGGCTCGGCGCCAGATTGCCCGCGCCCAGGGCGAACTTGAGCTGGATGTCTGGGTCCGTCAAGTGGACCAAGAAGGCTTTGGCGGCAGCCGCATTGGCGGCGTCGGCAGAGACGACGAAGGTATCGATGGGACCCAGCGAAGCCCGCGGCACATCTTCGTCGATGGTCGGGAAGGAGAAGTAATCGAAGTCTTCGCCCGCCGTCAGATCCAAACCGTCGTAATACCCGCCGATCCAGGTGCCCATCAAGGTCATAGCCGCTTCGCCATTGGCGACTTGATTGGCGGCTTCATCCCAGTCGTAGGCATTGGCATCGGGATAGAAATAGCCGGCATCGACCAATTCTTTCCACAAGCCATAAGCCCGCATGACTTCGGCGTCGGTGTAAGAGGCTTCGCCGCTCATTAATTGGCTGCGATAATCATTGCCCGCTGTGCGCAGCAGGATCATATCGAACCAGAACTGCCCGGGCCAGCGGTTGAGCGAGCCGAGGGCGAAGGCGGGGATGTCCGCCATCTTGAACTTCTCGGCCACATCGACCAGCTCGTCCCAAGTACTTGGCACCATCGCACCAACTTCTTCGAAGAGCGCCGTATTATAGAACATGCCGACCCAGTGCAGGGTCAATGGCACGGCGTATTTGTGCATGTCGTAGGTTGCGGCGGTATCGATGACGGCTTGCGGGAATTGCGAACCCATGTCATTGGCTTCCCAGATGTCATCAATGGCTTGCAAGCGCCCGCCATCGACGATGAACTGGATGCGCGCGCCAGCCCAATAGCTGAAGGTATCGGGCGGGTTGCCGCCAGCCAGCTGCACCAGGATAGATTCCTTGAACTGTTCGTGATCGACCGGGCTTTCTTCGCGGTTCAAGTCGGGATTCTGGGCGATGAAGTCATCGACGATTTCTTCGATGTATTCGCCGCCGAAGCCCCCGAAATAATGCGAAACGGTGAAGTCTCCCATCAGGTCTTCCGAATAGGCGGGACTGACAGCCATAGCGGCCACCAGCAAGACAAGCATTGCCAAGATAAAGCGTCTGTTCAACATTTTCTTTTCTCCCTTTCAGGTTGCATATCGGACAATTGCGCCAACAAATCGAACCATCTGCACCTCCTGACTCTGCTTAGAAATTAGCCTAACTCAAGCAAAATAGCAAAAACCATTTCTATAGTTGCGAATGATACAACAATGTTTTATAATTGTCAACTAATTGATAGCGTCATTATCAAAGAGCAACGGATGTTGCGCATAATGCAATAGAAGTTGCGCAATTTGGGAAGAAAAGCATGGCTGAGATACGCTCGCTGGCAAAGGGCTTAAAAATTCTGAACCTGCTCGAGCATGCGCGCAATGGCATGGGAACTACCGAGATTGCCAAGCAAATGCACATCGACAAGAGCAGCGCCTCGCGCCTATTGCATACGCTGGCAAACTATGGTTTCGTCGAGCAAGACGCGAACACCGCCCGCTATTTCCTCGGCCCGCAGCTTTTGACCCTCGGCCAGCGCTTGCTCAATCGCATCACCCTGCGCGATCATGCCCGACCGTATCTGCACGAGCTGGTCGATAAGACGGGCGAATGCGCCCATTTGGCGATACAGACCCAGTGCCAAGCGCTTTATATCGATCAAGCGGAATCGACGGCGGCGCTGCGCGTCGAATCGGAAATTGGCACGCTGTCGCCCCTTTACTGCACCGCGCTGGGCAAGGTCATGCTGGCTTTTGGCGCGGGCAGGCTGCCCGATGAGCTAAAACCCTTCACCCACCGCACCGTCACCGACCGCTCGACTTTGGCGGCGCAGTTGGCGCAAACCTGCCAGCGTGGTTATGCTATCGATGACGAAGAATATAATTATGGCGTGCGCTGCGTGGCGGCGCCGGTTTATGACCATCGCGGCTTGCTGGTTGGCGCTATCGGCATCAGCGGCCCTGCTGGGCGCGTCAGTCTGGAGCGCATTGATGACTTTGGCGCGGTCGTGAAAGAGACGGCGGCGGCGCTTTCGACGCGCTTGGGTTATGATGCCGACCGCTGGCAGCCCGCTGGCTAGCGGCCGCCAACAATGTTGCGCTTAGCGCAACGCTGACTGATTCAGGCCTGGCTTAGGCGAAAGCGTCTCAAAAGAAAACAGAAAAATTATTACAGAAGTAAGTCCAAGTTAATTATGCAGAATTTGATGCGCGGTTGAAACGAACGCAAAAACTTGCAAAATTTAATTTGTCCTACTTCTGTGGCTATTTTTTCTTCTGTATGTATTTCGCTTAGAATCATAAGCATTTAAGCAAGATGACGGAGAAATGCGCATGGAATACAAGATGCTCATCGGCGGCAAGTGGGTAGAAGCGGCGGCTGGCGGCAGTTGGCAAGTCATCAATCCCGCCACCGAAAAGCCAGTCGCGCAGGTGCCTTTTGGCGGCGCGGCGGAAACGACCCGCGCCATCACAGCGGCCCATGAAGCCCAGCCGCGCTGGCAAGCTATGACGGCTTATGAACGAGGCGGCATTCTGCGCGCGATCGCCGATGCCCTGCGGGCGCGGGTCGATGAACTGGCGCCGCTTATGACCGCGGAATGCGGCAAGCCGCTGGGCGAAGCGCGTGGCGAATGGGGTGCCTGCGCCGACCTCTTCGACTGGTTCGCGGAAGAGGGCAAACGCGCTTATGGCCGCACTATCCCGGCGCGCAAACCAGGCAAACGGCTGCTCTCGCTGCCACAGCCGCTAGGCGTCGTCGCCACTATCACCGCCTGGAATTTCCCGGCCTATCTTTTGGCGCGCAAGTGGGCTGGCGCGCTGGCGGCGGGCTGCACTATCGTCGGCCGTCCCAGCGAGCTCACGCCCCTCAGCGCTATGGCATTGGTCAATGTGATGGTCGAAGCTGGCATCCCGCCTGGCGTCGTCAATCTCATCAATGGCGAGCCGCAGGTCATGGCGGAGACGCTCATGCAAGACCCGCGCGTGCGAAAAATCAGCTTCACCGGGTCGCAGCGGGTCGGGCAAATTTTGATGCGCGGCGCGGCAGCCGGCATCAAAAAGCTCAGCCTGGAGCTGGGCGGCAGCGCGCCGGTGCTGATCTTTGCCGATGCCGATATAGCCTGGGCGGCGCAGGAAGGCGCTATAGCCAAATTCCGCAATAACGGCCAGGTCTGCATCTCGCCGACTCGGTTTTATGTCCAGCAGCCGGCGCTGGAAGAATTCATCGATGCTGTCAAGACAGAAGCTGAGAGGCTGGTCGTCGGCGATGGAATGCGAGCCGAAGTTACAAATGGCCCTATGGTCAGCCGCGCCGGCCGCGATAAGGTCGAGCGCTTCGTCGCCGACGCGCTGGAAAAAGAGGCGGCTCTGGTGACGGGTGGGGAGCGGCCGAATATCGAGCGGGGTTATTTTTATCAGCCGACCGTGCTGGCGGATGTCAATGCGTCCATGCTCATGGGCTGTGATGAAGTTTTTGGGCCGGTTATGGCGGTCAGCGCCTTTTCTTCGCTGGAAGAAGCGCTGCGACTGGCAAACGCGACGCCTTATGGCTTAGCTGGCTATGTGATGACAAATGACCTTAGGACCGCCACGCGCGCTTATGAAGGGCTGGAGTTTGGCATCGTCGGCGTCAACGATATGGTGCCGGCCACTGCCGAAGCGCCTTTTGGTGGCACAAAGACCAGTGGCTTTGGCCGCGAAGGCTCGCAAGAGGGCTTGTATGAGTATATGGACCAGAAGTTTGTTTCGATTGCGCTTTAGTCTAAGCTATGCAATTATAGACGAAGACAGCTTTTTGCCATCGCTTAAGCAGCTGCAAAAGGCGATAGGTCGATAAGCCAGTTTTTACGCTGACAACTGGAAAGCAAAGAACTCCTATGACCAAACTAGCCATCAGCCTAGGCCAGATGCACATCAAGCTCGCCCGTGTGGAAGACAACCTCTGCGCGGCTGAGACTATGATTGCCGAAGCCGCCGCCCGCGATTCCCAGCTGATCCTCCTGCCCGAATTGTGGTCGACCGGCTATGACCTCGAAAATGCCGGCGATTACGCGGCGGAAATCGGCCAGGGCATGTTCAGCCAGCTGGCCACTTGCGCCCGCCAACAAGCCATTGCCGTCTTCGGCTCTATCCTCGAGCGGCGCGGCGACCAGATTATGAACTGCGCCACCTGTTACGCCGCCGATGGCGCATTAAAAGGCATCTATCGCAAGATTCACCTTTTCCGCCTTTTTGATGAACATAAATGGCTGGGCGAGGGCGAAAGCCCAACGGTTATGGATAGCCCCTGGGGCGCGGCTGGCTTGAGCATCTGTTACGACTTGCGCTTTCCCGAGCTTTTCCGCCGCTATGCCGTCCATCATAGCGCCAAGCTCATCTTGCTCTGCGCTGAGTGGCCTTTGGTCCGCGTCGAGCATTGGCGCACGCTGCTGCGGGCGCGGGCGATTGAAAACCAGTGCTATGTCGTCGCGGTCAATTCTTGCGGCGCTACCGGCGACACTGTCTTCGGCGGGCATTCTATGATTGTTGACCCCTGGGGCGAAATCATTATTGAGGCGGGCGAAGAAGAATGCCTGTTGACAGCCGAGATTGATCTTAGCGAAGTGGACCGCGTGCGGCAAAGGATCCCGGTCTTTGAAGACCGCCGTCCCGATGCCTACCTCGATAGCTGATTCATCCTTGAATTCACGCGCTGGCTGTGTTAGACTGCCTATGTGAATAGTTTACTGATAGCAAAAAGCGGTTGGTCTCCCCTCAATCAAGCGCAATCCTCCGGCTTCATCAACATAAGAATTGATGCTGTTTTAAGCAGGAAATTTATATTCCCGCTTAGGCGCTCTTTCCCCTCTCGCCACGATGTCCAAAAATGTTTTGAGACAATTCGGCCTTTTTTCCGTATATACAGATGTAGACCTGGCGCTGTCAGCAAATCCAGATGTATTAAGAACTGGAGCAAAATATGTATTCAAGAGGCTCTCATATCATTCATCCCCGTTATGGCGCAGGCACGATTACCGGCAAAAAGAAACTGACCTTCCAAGGCAAGACACGCAACTATCATATCGTCGAGCTTGTCGGGGATCGCGGCGAAGTGATGATTCCAGTCGAAGCAGCCACTGAGATGAACATCCGCCCAGCCATCACCGACCTCACTATCCTCGAAGAGGCTTTTGCCAAGCCCCCCGCCCAGCTTTCCAGCGATTACCGTTCACGGCAGGCGAAAATCCAAAAGCAAATTCAAGACCGCGGGCCAGAAGAAATGGCTAAAGCCTTGCGTGACCTCTATTGGCGCGAACAGACAGTGAAGCTCACATCGGTCGAGATGAAAATCAAAAGCAGCTTAATTAAGATGCTCAGCCACGAAATCGCTGTCATCTGCCCTGAGATGACAGTCGAAAAAGCCATCAGCCATCTCACGCAGATGCTCTATAGTATGGTGCAGCCAGACCCTGAACCGCCTGTCGACGACGCGGAGGCCGCCACGGCTGATTAGGCTACGCTGTCCGCAGCGTCCAGCATGCGCAGCTTAAAATTGCCGATGCCGCCCGTGTAGTTGATGAAGCTGGGCCTCTGCGCGCTGGCGAAGGCGGCTGTCTCCCAGCGCCCGCTAGCGACTTGTCTGAGGCTCTCGGGCAGGTCGATGCGCCCCAAGCCGAGCTGGCCTTGCAGGCGCAGGGCGGCCGCCGGCGCCAGCAAAATATTCACCTCGCCCACACCACTTTTTATATTGAGCGTTCCACCCCAATCCGCTGGGATGCGCGCTTCCACTGCGCCAACCCCGCCTTGGATGTCTATGTTGCCGCCTGCGCCGAGCGCCGGCAGGCGCAAGCCGACGGCGCCAAGCCCGGCTTCCAATTTGAGGTCTTTCACCTGCAGCTGGCTCAGGTCGATGTCGGTTTTGCCGACGCCGCCTTTTAGTCGCAGTTGCAGGGGCAGGTTCTGCGCCAATTCGATTTGCCAATGCAAGTCCTGCGCTTTATTAAACGCGCCGGCAAAATCACGCGGGCTGTCGCTTCTCTGACGCAGGGAAATGATCCGCTGCTCGCCGCCGCGCACGGTGAATTCGTATTCGCCGGTGTAGCGCAGTTGCGCTTGAAAAAGCGCGGCGGCATCCGCTGGCAGCGCGGCCAAGCTGGCCGACCCAACCGAGAATTCGATTTCGACGCGGGCGGATTTTGCGCCGGCCCGCTCTTCTTGCAGATTCGCGGTTTTCACTTCGGCCGGGCTGCCAAAAGCCTCAGTAACAAACTGGCCCGCGCGCACGCGCAGCTGCTCGAGGTCAATCGACCAGTCGACCTTATGCGGCTTTTTACTCATTGTTTTACGCTCCCATCTACTTCTTTTTTATATCTACGCAAGTGCAGGCGCTTGGGTTGGCATTCCCGCCAGAAAGCGCGCAAATCAGTCTAATTTCTCTGTGCCTCAGTAAGACAAACTAAATTTTGCAGGTTTTATGCCTTCGTTTCAACCCCAGCCCCGGCCCCTCCCGTAGGTGGGCTTGAAAATAGTGCATAATTAACTTGGACTTATTTCTGTGGCTCAATTTCTGTTTTTCCAGTGTTGGCGAATTTCTTAACTTGCCGCTAGCGCGAATCGGATTATACTTATGGAAGATGACCATATCAGAAAGCAGGAAGCGCTTCGCATGGAAAATATCCCCGGCCTCAAAATGGTCTTGCGCCATCCCCGCCTCAGCGCTTGGATTGTGCTGTCGGCTGGCATGGTCGCCTTGCTAGTGTGGGAAGTGCGCCCGGTCGGCTTGCTGCCCTCGCAATGGATCGCTCTTATCGTCGCCACGATACTGGTCGCTGGTGCCTGCATTTGGATCATCAGCTGGGAAGACAGAGACAACCCCGCAGATGAAGCCGAACTCGCCGCGGCCGAGGCCAGCGAGGCCGCCGAAAGCGCCCCCCAGCCCAGCAGTGAGTGAGGCGCGCCCTTTTTTGACGCTGCCGCAGGCGCGCTACAAAGACAGCTATATCGCCGCCGTGCGCGAATTCATCGCCGAAAAGCAAACTCTGGACTGGCGCCCACAAATGCTGCAAGCGCATTTTGACGAATTCCTGCTCACGCTGAAGCAAGCGGAGACCGAACCGTTGGCGGGCCTTGTGCCAGCCACCCGTTTTTGGCTGATTGTCGCCGGCGACTGCTATGCTGGCGAGCTTGACCTGCGCCATCATCTGACGGACGGGCTGCGGCGTTATGGCGGGCATATCGGCTACAAAATCCGCCCCTCTCAGCGGCGCAAAGGCTATGGCAAGCTGCTCTGCAAATTAGGCATCGCCCAAGCGCGTCAACGCGGCATCGGCGACATCCTCATCACCTGCGATGACGATAACATCGGCTCGGTGAAGATTATCGAGGCGAATGGCGGCATCTTGTGGGACAAGATAGATAACGAGCGCGGCGTCTTGACGCGGCGCTACTGGATTTATGCCTAGCTAGGGCAGTTTGCAGGCTTCAGTGGCGCAAGCGGCTAAATCCCGGCCCAAGAGCTTGTTGATTTTATAGCGGCGGCGGGCGATGGCGCGGTAGAGGCGTGGCCCGAGGCGCTCTAGGCCCGGCAGATGCAGCAGCAGCCACAGCGGGAAACCCAGCGGCGTCGCTTTCAACAGGCGGCGCAGGCCATAAAAGCCGACATGCAATTGGCCCGCCTCATCCAGCACATGAATTTCACCCAAGAGCTGCGCCTGCGTGCGCAAGTCGCTCGCATGCAAATCGAGAAATTCGATGCGTTGCCGCCAGTCCAAAGCCCGCAGCGCCGCGCAACTAGACTGGCAGAGCCAGCACTGGCCATCATAAAAGGCTTTTAGCATCGACTTATAGCGCCCATCGCTATGCAAAAATCTATCTTGTCTATTTTAACCACAAAGCCGCAAAGAATACAAAGCCGTCTCATTTCTCAGAACTCAAAGTGAATTACGCAAGAGATGGGTGGATTGTAGTGGACCCAAAAAGCTGGACACTAAAAAAACAAAAAGCCAGCTCGAGGCTGGCCTTCGTGCCTGGAGAGATTCGAACTCCCGACACCTGGTTCCGTAGACCAGTGCTCTATCCACTGAGCTACAGGCACTTATCTACCCACCAGCATATAGGCTCTCAGAAAAAAAGTCAAGAGGCAATCGCCTAAAGCCTGCGCTGCTAGTCAAAATTTCCGCGCAATTCTGCATTCTCTTCTATAATAGATGCCTGAGCGCCAGCATTCTTGTATTGAGGAGAGCGTCATCATCAGCATCGCCAGCCATCAATTCAGACGCGCCTGCCGCCTGCTCGGCGCGGCGCTTTTGCTCTGCTTGGCCCTGTCCGCTTGCGGCACTGAGCAGGCGCCGACCGCCACGCCCACTGCCAGCCATACTCCATCCCCCACTCTCACCGCCACCGCTAGCCCCACCAGCCCGCCGACGGCCACCCCCACCGCTACTGATACCCCGACTGCCACCGCCACCCCTACAGCTAGCCCCAGTCCAAGTCCGACGCCGACGGTTTTCGCCCGCGTCCGTGCAGAGCGCTATGTCAATCTGCGCGCTGGCCCCAGCACCGATTTTCTCGTATTAGCCGCTTTAGCTCCCGCGACCGGCCTGCAAATCATCGGGCAGAACGCCGACGCGAGCTGGCGGCAAGTGCGCGGGGCGGACGGCTTAGAAGGCTGGGTCAGCGCCGCGTTGCTCGCTACGGAAATACCCGCCACCGCCACCCCAACCGCCGCGGCGCGGCTGAGCGGCGAAACGCGCATCGTGGTGGAATTCGGCGACGCCGCCTCAAGCGACGACAGCGCTGATGATGGCCTCCTGCGCATTCAAGTGCCGATTTTTGATAGAGACTCCATGAATATGACGGCGACGGCCTTGGGCAGCGCCGGCGTAACAGCAAGCACAGAACAAGCGCCGCCGCCGGCTGAGGCCAGCTCCACTACTGCTCCCCCCACCGCCACCAGCCCGCCCGCGCCGCCGCGGCAGCGGGTGGAAGTCTTCGCCTTTTGCAATGATCCAGCTTTTGGCATCGCCGCGCCCACCGATATTAGCGCCGGCTCCACCATCGAGATTTGGTGGGCTTGGTTTGCAAGCACCGAAGCCTATTTGCAGCAGCATATCAGCAATGCCACCCACGAGCTGCGTATCAATGATGAGCCGATCCCCAATGTCAATCAGTATCGCCTGCCGCCAGCGCGCCGCGGCAGCCAGCATGTCGTGCATTGGTATGTGCCTTATGGCCCGCTGGCCGCCGGCGAATACCGCATCTCCTACCGCGTCACCTGGCGCGCGCCTATCAGCGATGGTCTCGGCACTTATGGACCTGGCGCCGCTGTCGAATTTGAAGAAGATAGCTGCGATTTTCGGGTGAGGTAGGCGCTTTGCAGCCCTGGCGCCTTACTGAGCTGGGCCGCGGCTCAGTCAGCTGCGGCGCGGCTGAGATTTGCCTCGCGCTGCCGCCGGCCAGCGCTGCCGCCTATCACGATGCACAGATTAGCGATTATGCCAGCGGCCGTGATTTTCGCAATGCGCCGCCGCTGCGCTTGAGCCTGCGCGCCCGCGCCCAAGGCAATTTGCGCGGCACGGCCGGCTTCGGCTTTTGGAATCATGCCTTTGTCCCAGGTCAGCGCGGCTTCCGCCTGCCCCAGGCTCTGTGGTTCTTCTTCGCCAGCCCGCCCAGCGATATAGCCATGGCCAAAGATGTGCCTGGCAGGGGCTGGAAAGCGGCGACATTTAACGCGCGCAACTGGCGCTTTTACGCGCTGCTGCCGCTGGCTCTGCCAGGCTTTCTGCTCATGCGCCAGCGCCAAATTCACGCTGCGCTCTGGCCTATCGGGCAGCGGGCCCTGGGTGTCCAGGAGGCTTGGCTCGATTGTGCCTTGCTGCGCGATTTTCACCAGTACAGCATCGACTGGCGGGCGGATGAAGTCCGCTTTGCGGTTGATGGCGAGACCGTGCTGCGCGCGGCCAACACGATCGGCCAGCCGCTCGGCTTCATCGCTTGGATAGACAATCAATATGCCGTTGTGAAGCCGCAAGGCCGATTTGACTGGGGCTTGCTGGAGCTGGAACAGCGGCAAGCGCTGTACCTGCGCGATCTGCAAATCACGCGCTAGCCTCCTGGCAATCGCATCAAAATCATGATGCAGCAAAATTCACAAAAAATTAAGCCAGCAAGCGCGCGCAGCCATCTCCTGTCTCTGTGTCTTAGTAAATCCAGATTAATTATGCAAAAATTGCGGCTACACCTCACTTTTCAACCCCACCCCCAGCCCCTCCCGTAGGGCAGTGTCTACGCGCCCCAAAGCTTCGGGGAGGGAGCGCTAATCGTGGGGTTGTTTTATTGCAATTTGGCGCGATTGCCTGGCTTAATCTCCCATTTATCTATCTCATTTGACCGGCAGCGGCTATAATGCCCGATATGTCTGATTCATCAGTACCATCGCCACCAAGGCCGTCGCCAGCCCCTTGGCGGCGGCGGGCTATTCTCGCCTTTCTCTTCTTGTCTATCCTGACCGGTCTATTCGGCTTGGACTTGCGCAGCCGTGGC
The DNA here is from genome assembly GCA_965200325.1 of Phototrophicaceae bacterium. Lineage (GTDB taxonomy): Bacteria > Chloroflexota > Anaerolineae > Aggregatilineales > Phototrophicaceae > UBA6055. The sequence goes on from OZ241335.1 coordinate 772,745, forward strand.
TTAGCCTGGCAATTCCTCTGGTCGCAGACCGGCGAAGAAGGGGCGCTGGGGCAGATACGCGGCATCGTCGAAGTGGCCGGCAACTTGCTGCGCGCTCCGCTGCAAACCGCGCCGCTCGCGCCTATCAATCACAAAGCCGATATTCCCTATGGCATCAACACCTTCTTGCAGCTAGAGGTCGAAGCGCACAAGATCGAAGCCATGCTGGACATGATTCGGGCGGCCGGTTTCCTCTGGCTGCGGCAAGAATTCCCCTGGGAAGACATAGAAGTCGACGGCCGCGGGCAATTTACTGATTCGCGGCAAGACCTGGACGGCGACGGGCAGAAAGATACCATTGACGCTGGGCGAAATACGACCGCATTGTCGCTTTGACCGAAAGCTATGGCTTGCGCCTATTGGCGCGCTTGAGCAACCCGCCAGCTTGGGCCCGGGCCGCTGAGAATGCCGGCGATTTTGCCCCGCCCGATGATTTTCAAGATTATGTCAATTATGCCGTCGCCGTCGCCCAGCGCTACCGCGGGCGCATCCACCACTATCAGATTTGGAATGAGCCAAATATCTACCCCGAATGGGGCGATAATCCCGTTTCTCCCGCCGGTTATGCCGACTTGCTCTGCCGCACTTACCAGGCGCTGAAGGCAGTCGACCCCGACATCGTTGTTGTCAGCGGCGCGATGGCGCAGACCATCGCGCTCGATGGTCTGAATATGAGCGACCTGGTCTTCCTGCAAGCGCTCTATGACGCGGGCGGCGGCGCGTGTTTTGATGTGCTTTCGGCACAGGGCTATGGCCTGCGCAGCGGCCCCACTGACCGCCGCCTGCGCGCGACCAGCGTCAATGTCGCCCGCCACACTTACCTGCGCGATATTATGGTGCGCAATGGCGATGCGCATAAGCCGATTTGGCTGGCGGAAGCCGCCTGGAACGCCACGCTTGATGCCACGCTGCCGCCGGCAGACATCACGCAATATAGTAATTTTGGCAATGTTAGCCAGCAGCAAGCCGCCGAGTATATGCCGCTCTTCTATGACCGAGTCCAGCAGGAGTGGAGCTGGATTGGCAATACGATGTACTGGTTCTTCACCCGGCCCAACCCTTTCGAATCCGACCAAGCCTTCTATTATTTTCGCATGGCTGAGCCAGATTATCAGCCAGAGAAGCCGACCTTCAGTCCTTTGCCTGTCTACAATAGCGTCCGCGACTACATCAAGAATCAGGCGCCCGTCCTCTACCGCGGCCGGCACCAAGCCGAGACTTGGCAGATGCAAGCGGCTGGCAAGCCGTTAAAAGACACTTCCGCCCGTTTTGGGCAGGCCGCCCGCTTTGAGAATGGTTTTGCCTTCGACGTGCATGGCACTGCCCTCACGCTGCGCTGGCGTCCGGAAACTGGCGGCTGGCGTCAGACGCGCATCCCGCTCGCCTCTAATCTGCTGGGTTTGGCGCAGACGCAGCGCGTCGAATTTGGCGCGGGCCCGCTCATCGTCGACGAAATTACTGTCTATGACCAAAGCGCCAATCGGCTGCTCGCCTGGCTGGCCCTGGGCGCAGCTGGCAGCATCATCTTGCTGGCGACTATCCTGCTAGCTTTGCGAGACCGGGCGCAATGACCGCTGCGCCAAAGCGGCTGTCGCTCTTGCTATTGACAGTCGCTATTTTGCTGCTGGCGGCCGGTTTGCGTTTTCATCGCCTGGGCGCGCAGTCGCTCTGGTACGACGAGGGCGTCGCCTATGCCCATTCCCAGCGCGCGCTGCCCGAATTGATACCGCGCTTGCAGCGCAATGTGCATGTGCCGGCCTATTTTGCCTTGCTCGGCTGGTGGCAGACTGTGGCGGGCGCGTCGGAATTTGCCCTGCGCGCCTTCTCCGCGTTTTGCAGCATTATCAGCGTCGCTTGGGCCTTTGCTTTGGGCAAGCGGCTTTTCCAGCCGGCGGCTGGCTTGGCGGCGGCGGCTCTGGTCGCGCTTAACAGCTTCAGCATCTACTACGCGCAAGAAGCGCGCATGTACGCTATGCTGGCGGCGCTGGCTGGCGGCAGTATGTGGCTCTTCATTGGCTTTATGCGCCGACGCTCAGCCCAGTGGCACTGGGCGATTGGGCTGGGTCTGCTCAATGCCCTTGGCCTCTATACCCATGTCGTTTTTGCTTTGGTCATACTAGCTCAAGGCTTGCTGGCGGCGCTTTGGCTGGGCGCATCTTTTATGGCAGCCGCGGCCCGGCGGCGGTCTTTTTTGCCCCTGTTCGTCGCTTATTGCCTGGCTAATCTGTTGACCCTGCTCTGCTTCGCGCCCTGGCTGCCCACTTCCATCGCCCAGGTCTTCGCCCAGCCAAACCTATCAGAGGCACTGCCCGGCGAGCAGGTGCTGGGCTTGCTCTTTCGCTATTTCGCCTTAGGCAACATTTTCGAGACCGGCGGCACTATAGAATTCGCGCTTTACCTTTTCCTGCTCTTTGGCTTGCTGCCAGCGCCCGCCGCCAGGCACCGCGCTTGGTGGAATAGGCTGCTGCCAGTTGTCTGGCTGCTCATCACAGTCGCGGCCTACCTCTATCTCGAATTAAGCACGCGCTATCTGCGTTTCACTTTGCCGGCGCAGTTAGCTTTTGCGCTCTGGCTGGGGCAGGGCTTTTGCCTGCTGTGGCGCTTGCCCTTCCGCCCGCGCCGCGCCTGGCTGGCGCGAAAGCCTAAGCTGGTGGCGGCCCTCGCGCTGGGCGCGCTGCTGCTGACGCTGGGCAGCGCTTTGCCGCGCCTCTATCATCAGCCCGAGTTTCAGCGCGACGATATGCGCGGCTTAGCCCAGGCCATACAAGCCGACCTGCGCCCAAAAGATGCCATCATCGTCAGCGCCGCCGGCTTGCAGGAACTGCTGGGCTATTATTATGCGGCGGAAGCGCCTATCTTTGGCTTGCCGACGACCGCCGATGATGCCAAGACCGAGTCCCAGACGCTAGACATCATCAACGCTTATAACCGTTTGCATGTCATTTTTTATGGCGCGGCCGAGCAAGACCCAAATCAGATTGTCGAACAGACTCTCAACCGCCAGGCTTATGAAATCCGCGATACTTGGGTGGACGACCTGCGTTATGTGCAGTATCTCAGTCAGGCGGCGCTGGCGGCGCCAAAGCAAGTTGAGCTGGCTTTTGGCGCGGACATCACGCTGCATTCCTATGCGCTGGGCGCGGCTAGGGCCCAGCCGGGTGAGGCTTTGCCGGTGCAGTTTATCTGGCAGGCGCGGCATAAGCCGAGCCAGCGCTACAAGGTCTTTTTGCAACTGCTGGATGCTGAGGGCAAGTTGGTGGAGCAGCGCGATAGCGAGCCAGTCGGCGGCAGCGCGCCGACAACAAGCTGGCAGCCAGGCGCGCGCATCGTGGATCGGCATGCCCTAGACCTGCCGCCAGATTTGCCGGCTGGCGACTACCGTTTGATTGCTGGGCTATATGATAGCGCCGACCCGGCGGCGCGGCTGCCGGTCAATGGCGCGAGCTATCTGGAACTGGCGGCAATAACGCTCGATTAGTCAGCGCCGGCCCGCGCATAGACTTGCTCGCCGGCCACATAAGTCGCCGCGATTGCCCGGTCATCGCCGCAAATCAAAAGCGCGAAGAGCAGCTCTTCCAGCGACTCCGCCACCTCCGCCCGCAGTGCTAGCAGCGGCGTCGCCCGCGGGTCTAAAACGGCGATGTCAGCCATATAACCCGCCTGCAATTTGCCAACGCGGTCGGCGATGCCCAGGGACTCGGCACTGCCCAATGTAGCCAGGTAAAAATTTTGATGCGCCGTCAGCGAGATGCCGCGCAACTGCGCCATCTGGTAGGCGGCCGCCATCGTTTCTAGCATAGAAAAACTAGTGCCGCCGCCGACATCAGTGCCTAAACCGACTGTGACCGGCCGCGCCGCGTCTTTTACTTTGGCGATATCAAAAAGCCCGCTGCCGATGAAAAAATTTGAGGTCGGGCAATGGGCGATGCCCGCCCCCGTTTCATGGAAGCGCCGCAGCTCCCCTTCCGCTAGATGAATGCCATGCCCATAAAGCGCCCCCGCGGCGAGCAAGCCATAATAATCATAGATGTCAGTATAATTTGCCCGCGCCGGGTATAGCTCAGCCGCCCGCGCCACCTCCGCCCGATTCTCCGAAATGTGCGATTGCAGGCGCAAATCTTTATGCTCGCGCAGCAAGGTCCCGGCTAGCTCCAGTTGCCGCGGGCTGCTCGTCAAGGCGAAGCGCGGCGTCACGCTATAGAGGCAGCGCCCGCGTTTGTGCCAGCGCGCGATTAAGGCTTTGGAGTCGTCGTAGCTGGCTTGGGCTGTATCGCGCAGATTGGCGGGCGCGTGGCTGTCCATCATCATTTTGCCGGCCAGGATGAGCATATTGTGGCGCTGCGCCGCTTCAAAAATCGCGTCAACGGAAACAGGCGCTGAGGTGCAAAACACCGAGGCTGCCGTCGTGCCATTGCGCTGCAATTCCTTGAGGAAAAAATCCGCGATGCGCCGCGCATGCGCGCCATCGCTGAAGCGCGCTTCGGCCGGGAAAGTGTATTTATGCAGCCATTCCAGCAGCTGTGTGCCATAAGAGCCGATAATCTCCACCTGCGGATAGTGGATATGCGCATCAATAAAGCCCGGCAGCAGAATCGCATTTGGATAATGCCGCAGCTCGACCGTCTCCGTCAGCCGGTGGCGCAGCGCGGCATAGCTACCGACAGCACTGATGCGGCCGTCGCGGACGAAGATAAGCCCGTCCGCTTCAAAGACGACGCAATCTGCGGCCGCCTTAAAAAATGGATCGTCTATTAGCGTGTAGACTGCGCCGCGCAGCGCGATTTCTTTCATGCGCTTAGACTCACTGCTTGGGGTTGCATTGGGTTTCAATCAAGACCGATGTGCCGCACTTCTTGCCAGCCGCCGCTGCGCCAAGACCGTATCATCGCCGCATGCACCGCTGCCACCGCCAGCGCGTCGCTTAAGCTGGGCGCGCTCGGCTGCCCGGCCGCGACCGCTCGCAAAAACTGATAGGCTTCGATGATTTTCATGTCTTCATAACCTAAGCCACTGCCTTCGCCCGGATTGAAGTTGCCGTGAAAGGGGTATTGGTCGCCGCCGACCAGCCGCATAAAACCGTCATGCCCCCGGCCAGGGCCCGGCAGGTAGACTTGCAGCTCGTTCATGCGCTCAAAATCCCAGCTGAGAGCGCCTTTTGTGCCATTCAGCTCGAAAGCGAACTGGTTCTTGGGCCCGAAAATAGTGCGGGAAACTTCTAGCGAGCCGCGCATGCCATTTTCAAATTCGACGAGCGCACCCACATAATCTTCGTTGCTGACCGCGCCTTTGGCGTCTTCCGGCGTGCCTCGCGAATAATGCGTGCCTTTGCCGGGGATAGGCAAAGGCCGCTCGGGGATGAAAGTATGCTTGTTGCTGACCAGTCGTTTAATAGGGCCGCCGAGAAAAAGCGCCATATCAGTAACATGGGCCATAATATCGCCCAGCACGCCATAGCCAGAAATGGCCTGGTCGAAACGCCAAGAGAGCAAACCCAACGGGTCGCTGCCATACATGCTGAAGAAACGGCCGTGAAACTGCGTCAAATCGCCCAGCGCGCCGTCAGCGACGAGTTGCTTGGCGTACTGCACCAGCGGCGCCCAGCGATAATTAAAACCGACAAAGCTCAAGACGCCGGCCCGCCGCGCAATCGCTTCGATTTGCGCTGTTTCCTGCGGGCTGCGCCCGACGGGCTTTTCGCAAAAGATATGCTTGCCCGCCGCCGCCGCCGCTTCGACGATTTCCAGGTGCAGGTTGTTTGGCGTGGCGATATTGACGATTTGCACGGCCGGGTGGGCGATGACATCCTGCCAGCGCCTGGTCGCGCTTTGGAAGCCCAGCAAGTCCCGCGCTTCTTCCGCCCGCTGCGCCACAGTGTCCGAGCAGATAATCAACTGGGGCGCTAAGCCGCTCTGGGGAAAGCGCTGCCGCGCCAAGCTGTAGGCGCGGGCATGCACCTGCCCCATCCAGCCCATGCCGATAACTCCAATACCGAGCTTTGTCATTGGTCTTCTTTCTTTTGCGGCCTTTTACGGCAAATTAGTTGGAATCAGGGTCTTGAATGTGGATGCGGAAGCTGGACTTGGGATTTTCGCTATAGACCCAGGCGCGCGTCTTGCTCACCAGCGTCACGCTCACCCGTTGATAGGCATCGCCTTCGTATATGTCTAGCTGCTTGAGTTCGTCCTGCGTAACTTCAAAGAGCAAGCCCTCCACTGTCGAGCCGGGATGCGGCTGGAGAATCGAATATTCGTAGTGAATGCCGATGAGTTTTGCCAGCCGATAGCCGCGCAGGGTATCGGGCTGGCCGGCGCCTAGCGTGCGCCCGAGCAATTGCTGCTGCGTCGCTGGGTCTTGCAGCGTGCCATAGGTGAAGATTTTTTCTTTGCGCATTAAAAACCTCCGCGCCTAGAAAAGTAGGCGTATAGCCCGCTTTGTCAAGCAGAGAACGGACCGCTCAATTACCTTTCGGGTTATGCGCGCCATCGAGATAGCCAGCCACCCACTTCATCATATCTATCGAGCCATGCGGATTGGCTTCGCCGTGCATCAACTGCCGGTCGATGCTATCGTCGCTGCGGATGAGCGAGCGTTTGCTGCGTTTCTCCGCCATCAGCGTAATGCGCTGGGCGATGTTGCGCAGGTTGTTCGCCAAGATATGCCGCTGTTCCGACGCTAAGCCGCCGCTAAGCTCATCCAGCTCCCGCCGAATGGCCGGCGCGTCCAGCTCGGGCATGTGCGCCAGGTCAAAGGCTTCGGTGATGTATTCCAGGATAATAAACGTCGTGTTGATTGACTCGGCTAATTGCTCTGGCTCCAGATTGTGCAGCCAGCGTCGCATCGCCAGCAAGGTCTTCAATATCTGTTTAGGCTTTTCCAGGTGCCGCTGCGTATCCAGCTCGCGCTCGAGCCGCTGCAGCTGCGCCAGGCTGCAATTATACGTATAATCGCGCCACCAGTTGTTCAGGGTTTCTTGCAGGCTGTCGCTCCAGCCAATTTGCCGGCCGACGCGGGCGAGACCCTGCGCAACGCGCTGCGCGTCTTCCGCTTGCCCGTATTGCCCGAGCAGCCGCTCGATTGACACTCGCGTCGCGCCCTCGAGCTTCATTGCCTGGCAGCACTCAAAGAGCTGCTCAAAATGCCGATTGGCAACCTGCGCTGCGGGATGTTTAGCCAGCATGCGCGCCAGCGACTCGACCAAATGCTGCGTCTCTGGCGCCCACTGATAGCCATCGAGCAGGTTGAAATAGGTTTCGATGACAGCGCGCGGCGGCGCGCTTGGCAGACTGCTGACCGCGTTCATAATCAACAGCGCTTTGTCCAGCGGCGGTCTTTCGCTGTCTAGGGCGACAGTCAAACGCGGGAAGAGCAAATCCCGCTCGGCCAGGTGCCGCGCCATATCCGCGATTAAGCGCTGATTATCGGCGCGCAGAATCTTTTCGAGCAGCAGGTCTAGCGCTCTTTCCGTCAGCTGCTGGCTCTGCTGCGTCGCCAAAAGGCGGATGAGAGCCGGCGCTCGATACAAGGCCGGCAGATTGACTTTTTCATCGGTTTCGTCTATCTGCCACAGCCGCGTCAGCATAGCCGAAGTCACAAAAGGTTCCTTTGCCTCTTGGATGCCGTGATAGAAGGCTAGCAGGAAATGCTCTGTCTGGGCTTCGAGCAGCGCGTCTAAGGTCTCGGCTGACGGGCTGATTAAAGCCTGCCGCAAAGCCGGGTCCAGCGCAGCCATCAGCTTTTCATCAGTGTATAAGTCGTCAAGAATTTCTGGCACGCGCCGCGCCGCGATGAGCAATAGCTGGCTGCCCAATGCGCCATCGTTCCAAGCGCGCTGCCTGGCGGAGAGCAGGCCATCGCGCAGGGTATCATGCAGTTGATAGGCTAGCGGTTCGTGCGCGATTAGTTCCAGCCAGCTAGCTACGGTATCAATGTCGCCGGCCTGAATCACGACTTCGAGCGAATTGCGCGCGGCTAACTGCAAGCGCGGCAGCCAGCTTTCGTCAAAGCCCAGCTGCATCAGCCGATTACGGATGAAGACATAGACTGCGTCTGGCTGCTCGGCTAGCATCCGATCAAACACTGAGGCCAGGGTCGCAGTCAAATCGGCATCGCGCTCCAGTTCTTCCGCCACGCGCCTGCCCGCCGCCGCGTCTCGCTCGTTGAGCGCGTTTTGCAGCAGCTCGCGGATATGGTGCTGGCGCAATATTTTGCTCGGCGGCCGCTCGTTATCCAGGAACTCGAGTATGGCTTGGGTGGAGATAGCTGTGTTTGAAACGGCTTCGCCGCGCAGGCGTGCCGTTAACCGCTGCAGGCTCTCCGCCAAGTCCAGCTCCGCCCCCGCTTCAGCCAGCGCGTCCAGCTGCCCCAGGGGCGACAGACTCTGTATATCGGTCGCCAGCGCCGCTATATCGCCCGTCCACAGCTGCCGCAGCAAAGCGACATAAACATGCCGCGGGTCTTCGCTTGGGCTGCCCGCCGCCTGCCAATCGTAAATGCGAGCGCTGGTCTTGCCGCCCTCAGCGATGAAAGTGAGTTGCGCTGTCTCTTGGCTGGCAAAAGGGGGCTGGCTGGCAAAAGTCAATTGGCTGGCTAGCTCGCCCGGGAGCAGCGCTTGCAGCCCAGCAATCAGACTCAGCCGCCGCTCAAAATCGGGCGGGAAGTTTTCTAGCGCCAGCGGCCGCTCGGCCAGCAGCGCGTCCAGCATAGCCAGCGCGGACTCAAAGCCAGGCGCGGGCAAAGCGTCAAAAAGCTGCCCCAGGCGCTCGGCGCGGCTCTCGCTATTGAAGGGGCTGAAAACGGGCTGACGCAGCAGCGGCACCGTCATATCGAGCTCGAGCGGGGCCTGGGGCAGAATTTCAAAAAACTGCTGCAATTGCAACGCCGATTGCGGCAGAGCCGCGCCGGGCATAAAAACATAATGCTCGATAATGTCGCCCGGCCTGTCTTTGACAGCCTGCGCCATTACCAGCAGCCAGCGCTTATTATCATGCTCGAGCAAGACCAAGGCCGGGCAAATCTGCCCGCTGGCATCGAGCATCGGCTCCAGCTCGACTAGCTGGAGATAATAATCGGGGTCAAATGATTGCAGCGCGCCGCTGAACATCAGCAGTTTGCGCATTGGCGCGCCGACCGTGTAACCCAGCGTTACATATTCTAGGGCGGATGTCACATTGGCAACCTTTATCCAGTTCGCCGCTGAACGGGTATTTATTGTGTCAAATTCTTGGCAAATTTGCAAGAATGGGCGCATCGAGCAATGGACTTGCTTCTGTGGCGCTGTGTCTTTCGTAGGACAAACTAAATTCTGCAAGTTTAATGCCTTCTTCCAACCCCACCCCCGGCCCCTCCCTGAAGCTTCGGGGAGGGGAGTTTAACCTGGGGGCCTGTACACATTGCCCGATGGGAGGGACTTTTCTCCAAGCGCGCCCATAATTTTCGGGGTTTTTCTCCCCTCCCCAAAGCTTTGGGGCGCGTAGACACTGCCCTACGGGAGGGGCCGGGGTGGGGTTGAAAATTGTGCATAATTAACTTGGACTTGCTTCTGTGGCTATTTTCTTTTTCCCTCGTCCCAATAAAAACTTGAGGCGGGCATTAGGGCGAGCTGGTTTATGCTGCTATAATTGGCGCATTCACCGGCGCTTAGGGAGAAATTGCGATGAAATCAATTATTGCCCGTGTAATGAGCCTGCTTATTTTTCTGCTGGCGACGGCCTTCGCCCAGGCGCAGGGCGCGCCAGCCCAGATTGATACCGCTCTGCTCGATTTGAGCGCCCGCCTCGGTTATGGCATCGGCATCAGCAATTTAGAGAATTGGCGCTGGGAACAAGCAAACTTTCCCGATTCGGCCCTGGGCTGCCCCGCTTTCAGCGGCAGCGGCGACGCTGTGCTAGGCTACAAATTTGAGCTGACCTACAATGCGATTACCTACGATTATCGCGTCTCAGCGGATAGCGCCAGCGTCGTCTTCTGTGGCGAAATCGACCCGCATCAAGCCAGCGCCGCGCCTGCGGCCGACTATTCCAACCGCCTCTGTGACCCCGAGGCGCCTGATGGGCCTTATATGCGCTCGCGCATAAGCTATGGCATGGAGGTCGAGGTCTTGGGCGGCTATTTGAATTTGCGCGGGCAGCCATCGGTGAATGGGCAAGCGCTGCTGCAAATTCCGGCTGGTCTTCCCTTTCTCGTTACCGCTGGGCCAGATTGCGTCGATGGTTATGTCTGGTGGCTAGCTATCGTCAATGGGCAGACGGGTTATATCGCCGAAGCTGGCGATGGCGCGTATTTTGTCGAACCCAAGCGCCCGGCCGCGCTGCCCAACCGCCAGAAAATTACCCGCAGCCTAGCGCCGTATTTGCGGGAAGTAGCCCGCGTCAGCGGCAATTTCTTGCCGCAGCACAGCTGGTCCGCCGATAGCCGCTATCTGGCTCTGCCCGGGGCGGCCGGCTCGGATAGTCTCTGGCTCTACGACTTGCAGCAGCCGATTCTGAAGCCGCAGACGCTAGCCTTCGATGAGGGCGGCATCGCGGCGCTGGCTTTCCGGCCAGCGAGCGCGCAGCTGCTCATTGGCAGTGACGCCGGCATCTTGCGCCTCTGGCAAATTGTGGCTGGCGAAACTTTTACTTACACCGACCGCCTCTCCCTCAATGTGCATGCCGGGCCAGTGACGGCTCTGGCGTTTGGCCCCGATGGCCAGCGCTTTGTCAGCGCAGGCGGCGAGGCTTATACCCATGTGCCGGTGGATCGTGAATTCGCCGCCGTCGTCTGGGATTTGCCCACAGTCGCGCAGCAAGCGGTGCTTTCGGGCCATCAAGGCTTTGTCCGCGCCCTGGCTTTCAGCCCGGATGGGCAGACGCTCGTCTCTGGCGCGGATGATGGCACGCTGCGCTTTTGGGACGCGCAAACAGGCGCCAACACCGGCCTGCTCGACTTCAGCGCGCCCATTTTTGACCTGGCTTATAGCGCCGATGGGCGGCTGATTGCGGTGGCGGTTGGCCGCGCCGTCGATAATCTGCTGCTGGTCGATGCCGCCGCCCGCAGTATCAGCGCCAGCTATCCGCTGCCGACGCGCAACCTCAGCGCGGTCGCCTTCAGCCCGGATAGTTCTATGCTGCTGGCGGGCGCGGCCGATGGCGGTTTTTCGCTTTGGGATACGGTGGAGCCGCAGTTGCTGGTCGCGCAGGAAACCGCTGGCGACCTGCGGCAAGTCCATTTCAGCCCGGATGGCACGCTCATCAGCGTCTCGCTGGAAGACAAGTCTCTGCTGCTCTATGGCTTGCCAGTTGGTTCTGGCTGATGGCTTGCCGCGGCGAGCAGAGTCGGCAGCCTTGTTCTGCGGTTACATCTTTCTGTGCCTCAGTAAGTCCAAGTTAAGTATGCAAAGTTTTCAACCCCAGCCCCGGCCCCTCCGAAGCTTCGGAGAGGGGAGGCTAACCTGGGAGGTGTGTAGACACTGCCCGCCGAGAGGAAATTTCCCTGCAAGCGCGCCCATAGTTTTCGGGATTTTTCTCCCCTCCCCAAAGCTTTGGGACGCGTAGATACTGCCCTAGGGGAGGGGCCGGGGTGGGGTTGAAACGAAGGCAGAAAATTTGCAAAATTTAGTTTGTCCTACTGAGAAAATCTCTCTGCGCCTTTGTGTCTCTGTGGTAATTATTCCCGAATTATTCCCAAAGAATTGAAGAAAAACCTTTGCCAGTCTAGTCCTTTCATCTTTCCCTAGCCGCTTTAAGTATTTTCATTTTCTGCATATTGTCGTTTTCTATGTTATACTGCCTAAAATTACAAAATCTTGCCTGTGCTATTGGCGGGGGGGGGGGGTTATGGAAATACTAGAATTAACGGGCCAGTCCGTTAGGTCTTATGATTTTGAAGATCTATTGGGCCGGGGCGGCTTTGGCGTCGTCTACCGCGCTCGCCAGAGCGCCGTCCTGCGCGAGGTGGCGATCAAAGTTATCCTGCCAAAATATGCCAACTCGCCCGAATTTATTCGCCGTTTTGAGAGCGAGGCGCAGGTAGTCGCCCGCTTGGAACACCCGCATATCGTGCCGCTCTACGATTATTGGCGCGAACCTGATAGCGCCTACTTAGTCATGCGCTATCTGCGCAGTGGCAGCCTGCGCGACCTCATTGAACGCGAAGGCAAATTAGATACAGAAGTAACCAGCAAGGTGCTGGGGCAGGTCGGCTCGGCTTTGACCTTCGCCCACCGCAATGGCGTCGTACACCGCGATATAAAAGCGGATAACATCTTGATGGATGAAGATGGCAATGCCTACCTCAGCGATTTTGGCATCGCCAAAGAATTAGGCAGCGAAGGCATTGATTCGCCTGGCGGCTTGGTTGGCACGCCCGCGTATCTGGCGCCCGAGCAAATCCGCGGCGAAGAGGCGGGCCCGCGCAGCGATGTCTATGCCTTTGGCATCATGCTCTATGAAATGCTCTCCGGCACGCGGCCGTTCGCCGACGAGACGCTAGCCACTTTGGTCTACAAGCACCTCAACGAGCCGCTGCCGATGATTGACCAAGATGAACTGAACCTGCCGCCTGCCTTCAATGCCATCATCCAGCGCGCCACCGCCAAAGACCCAGAAGACCGCTATCCCGATGCGATGGCTTTGGTCAGAGAATTCCAGCAGGCTCTGCGGCAAGACCCCGACCACCTAGGCATGCCGCTGGAAGAGCTGGACTTCGCCGAATTTGAGCTGCTGGAGACGAAGAATCCCTACAAAGGCCTGCGCGCCTTCCAGCAAGCGGACGCGGCGGATTTCTTTGGCCGCGCTGCCATGATCCAGCGCGTTTTAGACCGCTTGCAAGAACCTGTCGTACAGAACAACTTCCTAGCCGTCATCGGCCCGAGCGGCAGCGGCAAATCCAGCTTGGTCAAAGCCGGCGTCTTGCCGGCTCTGCGCCAGGGACAAATCCCCGGCTCGGAAAACTGGTTCTATACCGAGATGGTGCCGGGCGAGGTGCCGATTGAAGAATTGGCTTCAGCCCTCGAAGGCGTTTCCGCGTCCAGCCTGCCCAACTTGGAAAAGACCCTGCGCGAGCAAGAAGATGGCTTGGCGCTTGGCGTGCAAGACTCCCTGCCCGACAAAGACAGCAAACTCGTTTTGATGGTTGACCAGTTCGAAGAACTCTTCACCCAAGTCGAGCAAGAGAGCGAACGCCAGCAATTCCTCGATGTGATACTCAATGCCGTCAATGTAGCAGATAGCCCAGTCATCATCATCGCCACGCTGCGCGCCGATTTTTATGACCGCCCGCTGCTTTATCAAGGTTTTGGCGAACTAATCCGCGCGCGGACCGAATTGGTCCTGCCGCTCAATGACGAAGAACTGGGCGAGTCCATCAGCGGGCCGGCCTATCGCGTCGGCGCTGTGCTGGAAGAAGGCCTGATCGAGACGATTATCGATGATGTGCGCGAGCAGCCCGGCGCTTTGCCGCTGCTGCAATATGCGCTGACAGAACTGTTTGAGCGCCGCGAAGGCGCCCTCTTGACCACCGCCGCCTATCAAGACATTGGCGGCACCTTGGGCGCTTTGGCAAAGCGCGCCGAAGAGGTCTACCGCCGCTTTGACGAAGCCGGCCAGAATATGGCGCTGCAGATATTCCTGCGCCTCGTGACGCTGGGCGAAGGCCAAGAAGATACCCGCCGCCGCATCCTGCAAGAAGAATTGATCACCCTGGGCGACCGCGATGTCGTCGAAGATGTGCTGGACCGCTTCGGGCGCTATCGCCTGCTGACATTCGACCGCGACGATGTTACGCGCAGCTCGACCGTCGAAGTGGCGCACGAGGCTCTCATCCGCCGCTGGGAACAGCTGCGCGAATGGCTGATGGAAAGCCGCACCGATGTCCGCCTGGAACGCGAGCTGCTGCACGCCGCCCAGGAATGGGAAGCGGCCGAGCGCGACAAGAGCTACCTCATGCAGGGCAATCGCTTGCTGACCTTCGAAGAATGGGCGGCTAGCACCAGCATGAGTCTTAACAAACTGGAACAGGAATACCTCGAAATCAGCTTGGCCGCCCGCGATGAACGGGAAGCCATTGAACAGGCGCGTCAAGAACGGGAGCGGGAGCTGGAACGGCAAAAAGCGCGCAATTTCCGCATCGCCGCCGGCATCTTTGCCGTAGCGGCCGTCGTCGCTGTCATCTTGAGCCTCTTCGCCTTTGACCAATCCAACAAGGCGAATGAGCAGCGCGAGATTGCTGTGGAGGCGCGCGACGTTGCCGATGAGCAACGCATCATTGCCGAGGACGCGCGCGAGGTTGCCGAGACGGAGCGTGAACGGGCCGAGACCGAACGCGATCGCGCTGAGACCGAACGCAATCGCGCTGAGACCGAGCGCGAACGGGCCGAAATGGAGCGCAATCGCGCTGAAGAACAGCGCGCCATCGCCGAGACGGAGCGCGAACGCGCCGAAGAGCAGCGCGCCATCGCCGAGAGCAACGAGCGCAAGAACCTCAGCCTGGCTCTGCTGGCAAATGCCCGCACCGCCCTCAGCGAACACAATCCAGCCCTAGCCCTGCCTTTGGCGATTGAAGCGCGCAATGCCTTTGAACCGCCCGAAGCCGAAGTTGTGCGCCTGCTCAGCCAGGCCGCTTTTGGACCGGGCCCACGCTTCCGCTTTAGTGATTCGACGCTGTCTATCCTGGCGGTGGCGATGGACTCCACCGGCGGGCTGGGCGCTTACGCTGGCACGGAAGCGGTCATTTATTTAATGGGCACCAACAGCGGCGAAAGGATCCGCACTATCGACACCGGCAGCCCGGTGAACGCGCTTGACTTCAGCCCGGATGATTCGCTGATTGCGGCCGCGATGACCGATGGCACAGTCGGCCTCTGGCAGGTCGCGGATGGGCAGGCAGCCAGCCGCCTCAGCGGCCACGAGCGGGTTGTAACCGATGTCGAATTCAGCCCGGACGGGCAGCTGCTGGCTTCATCCAGCGGCGATACTACCCTGCGCCTCTGGGATGTGGCTAGCGGGCAAACGCTGCATGTCTTGCAGGGCCACGCGGATTATGTGATGGAGCTTAGCTTTAGCCCGGATGGCGCGCGGCTGGCCAGTTCTTCCGCCGCCATCGCCCCGCAGGCAGAGGGCGGCGTCGCCGTCATTCCCGCCGCCGAGCGCACCGAGATTCATAACACCGTGCGCGTATGGGATGTCGCTAGCGGCGAAAGCTTGTTGACCATTCAGCCAGGCTCCCAATTTGTCCGCGCTATCAAGTTCAGTCCCACTGGCACGACGGTGGCGGCCGCTACCTGGGATGGGGCTAGCGGCGGCACCGTCCGCATCTATGACGCGGAAACTGGCGCTGAGCTGCGCCGCATCTACGCCCATCGTGAAGTTATCTCCAGCCTCGAATTCTCCGCCGATGGGCAAACGCTGGTAACAGCGTCCAACGATGGCTCAATCAAATTATGGGATGTTGACCGCGGCGTGCTGGAAACGAGCTTTGCCGATTTTATGGACAATGTCCTGGATATTGACTTTGCGCCCAATGGCGAATACTTGCTCGCTGGCTTAGGTAATGTGGGCAATAACTACGCCCCCGATGGCAGCGACAATCCCCTGGACAGCGCCGCCTTTTTCTGGGATTTGCGCAATCGGACGCAGGCGGTCGTTTTTGAAGGGCATACTAACTGGGCTTGGGCGACGGACATCAGCCCTGATGGCAGCTTGGTCGCTTCAGGCTCGGGCCCGCTGTCGGCGCCGGCTTCGCCCGAAGACTTGGACGCGACCGTGCGCCTGTGGGACGCGACGACCGGCCAGCAGGTTATCAGCTTGCATGGGCACGAAAGCACAATCGATTCGGTCAAGTTCACGCAAGATGGCAACTATCTGTTCTCCGCCAGTTGGGATGGCACGATTCGCCGCTGGGATTTGGCCGACGGCCAGGAAGTCCAGCGCTACCTTGTGGCAGACCGGCCGGCCGTCTATATGATTGACCTCTTGCCAAATGGCGAGCAATTTGTCTCGGCGTCCAACGATGGTCTGGTCCGCCTGTGGGACATTGAAAGCGGGGATATACTGCGCGAATATGTCGGGCATACTGACGGCGGCCGCGTCAATGGCGTGCATGTCAGCGCTGATGGCAAGCTGATGGCTAGCGCCGCCGGCGGTTTTGACGGCTCCGACCCCACAGTCCGCCTCTGGGATATTGAAAGCGGCGAACTGCTGCGCGCCTTTGAAGGGCATACCTACCTCGTCAACTATGCCCGCATCTCGCCGAATCAGGAATTTATCATCAGCACCTCTTGGGATGACACGGTGCGCATGTGGGACATCGAGACAGGCGAAGAAATCCGCCAATTCATCGGGCATGCGGGCAATACTTTTGGCATCGCTATCACAGCGGATAACGCCACCCTCTTGACCGCTTCTTCAGATTTGACCGTGCGCATGTGGGATATTGCCAGCGGGGAAGAAATTACCCGTTTCGATCAGCACGACAACTGGGTGGTGGAAATTGTCTTGAGCCCAGATGAAACTTTTGCCGTTTCGGCCGGGCAAGACAATACACTGCGGCGCTGGCGCATCAAGCGCAAAGTGGACGAATTGCTGGAATGGGCGGGGGCCAACCGCTACATCCGCGAACTGTCTTGCGCCGAGCGGCAAACTTACCGGCTAGAATGCGAGTCCTGATTGCGATTTTCGCTACAATGATGGTGTACTCTCCTTTCGCCCAAGCCATGGGAGTCCGCCAGCATGTCAAACAAGAACGGCGCTGACGCGCCCGAAACAGACAATCCCGAAGCGTCCGCATCGGCCGTCTTTGTCGAGCTGATGCGGCAGGCGGCGGCAAAATCGACGCCAAAACCCCCCGCCGCGCCCGCCAGCGCGGCGGAAATCGACCTGGAGCCGCCAGCGGAAAACCCGCAGATTCACCGCGTGCGCCGGCGGCTGACCTGGCGCCGCCCGCCGCCCGGTAGCCTGGCCGGCGGCTTCTTTGGCACGACCTTTGTCGTGACAGTCGTCGCCGCTTTAGTCGCCACCCTGCTGATGTTCTTCGTCAATCCAGATTTTCTCGACCCGGCTGTGGTGCGCGGCCTGCAGCAAGATAGCGGCGCGGCCGCCGGCCTGCCTACCGCGCGGCCGACAGCGGCTGGCACGCCGCAATGGGAACGGCGCATCGGCATTGTCATCGGGCATCGCGGTTTCAGCGAAAACGGCTTGCTAGACTCGGGCGCAATCTGTCAAGATGTTTATGGCAATGTAACCCTAAAAGAGGTGGACATCAATTTTGAAGTCGGCCGCCGCGTTGTCGCCGCTTTGAAATCGCTGAATTATACCGTCGATATGCTCGACGAGCTTGACCCGCGCCTGGACAATTACCGCGCCGATGTCTTCGTCTCGATCCATGCGAATAGCTGCCAGGATTACGGCGAACTCATCACTGGCTACATCGTGCATAAATCCAAAGCTCGGCCCGATTCTGGCATTGATGTCTTCTTGCGCGAGTGCATCGCGCTCAATTATGGCGCGCTGGTGCCGCTAGCCCGCAGTTTTGCCGAGCCGCCCGATATGCTCGAATATCACGCTTGGCAGCGCATTCACCCCTTGACGCCGGGCGTCATCCTAGAGTTGGGTTATATGCTGGCCGACCGCGAAATCTTAACCGGCAATTATGATTTGCTCGCCCATGCGGTTACTGCGGGCATTCTCTGTTTTATCGAGAACGCGGGCTTGCCGCCCAGCCAGCAGGCACTGGCCTCGTCTTCGACTTATTTGGTGCCAGTTCTGGCAACAGCCGTGCCTAGTTTCCGCTAGCGAGCCTTGCATGCGCGCCCGCGCCTGTTATAATGCGCATAGCTATTGCTAAAAGGAGAAGTCGCATAGAGGCCTAGTGCGTCCGCTTGGAAAGCGGATACGGGAAACCGTACGTGGGTTCGAATCCCACCTTCTCCGTTCAGTAAGCCAAGCCCACCCCCGGCCCCTCCCCTAGTGCAGTGTCTACGCGCCCCAAAGCTTTGGGGCGGGGAGAAAAACCACGAAAATTATAGGGAGTTTGAGGAAAAGTCCCTCCCCTAGGGCAGTGTCTACGCGCCCCGAAGCTTCGGGGAGGGATCGCCATCGTGGGCTTGAAAATTGCGGCGCACATTTTGCATAATTAACTTGGACTTACTTCTGTGGTTAAATTTCTTTTTTCCTAGCCCCAATAAATTTTGAGCTTATTGGAGTTTTTTATGCGCGAAAAGATTAGGCTGCGCGTCAACGGCCAGACGCACCAGCTCGCGCTCGAGCCAGCGACGCCGCTGCTCTATATCCTGCGCAATGACCTCGGTTTGAAAGCGGCGAAATATGGCTGTGGCAGCGAGCTTTGCGGCGCGTGCAAGGTCTTGGTTGATGGCGCGGCCGTGCCATCTTGCCAACTGCCCGTGAGCCGCGTCGCTGGTTTAGACATCACGACGCTCGAAGGGCTGGCGACCGGCGCGGCGCTGCACCCGCTGCAAGAGGCTTTTATAGAAGAGCAGGCGGCACAATGCGGTTTCTGCACGGCCGGCATGATTATCGCCGCGCAGGGCTTGCTCAATCGTCAGCGCTACCCCAGCGATGACGATATTCGCGCCGCTCTCGATAGCAATCTCTGTCGCTGCGGTATCTATGACCGCGCGCGGCGGGCGATAAAGCTGCGCACGGGCCGGCTCGAGCCGCCAATTTACGAAACGCTAACCGCGCCGCCGCTGCCTCAAAGCGCGGCAAAAGAAGAGGCATCGCCATCGCTGAAGGCTTACCCACAAATTGACGACTGGATTCAATTCACCGCCGAGCGCGCGGTTACGGTTTTCAGCGGCAAGGTGGAATTGGGGCAGGGCATCAAGACCGCTCTAGCCCAAATCGCCGCCGACGAGCTGGATGTTGCCCTCGAGCGCGTTCAGCTGGTGCAAGCCGATACGGCGCGCAGCCCGGACGAAGGCGGCACAACCGGTAGCCGCTCGCTCGAGACAAGCGGCGCAGCCATCCGCAGCGCCGCCGCCGCCGCCCGCGCCCACCTGCTCGACCTGGCTTTTGAACACTTGGAATCGCTGACTCCCGCCCATGAATTGCAGGTAAGTGATGGAACTATCACCGATGTCCGCAGTGGCCGCAGCGTCGATTATTGGCAATTATTGGCCGGCAAACGGTTTAACCGCCGCATCGACACTGCGCTGCCGCCCAAAGACCCAGCCGCCTATACGCTTGTCGGCACGGCGGCGCAGCGCTTAGATCTGCTGAGCAAGGTCAGCGGCGGTCCTAGCTATGTGCATGATCTGGAATTGCCAGGCTTGCTGCATGCGCGGGTTATTCGGCCGCCTGCTTATCAGGCTCGTCTGGTTGAACTCGAGCGGGCGGCAATTTTGCAGTTGCCGGGCGTGGTCGCCCTGGTGCAAGATGGTCAATTCATCGCTGTTGTCGCCGAGCGCGAAGAGCAGGCGCTCGAGGCGGCCGCAGCGGCGCGGCAAAAAGCCCGCTGGCATTACGAAGCGCAACTGCCAGCCATGAGCGCCACTTATGCGGATATGCTGGACAAACCAGCCCAGACGCAGCTTATCGTCGACGGCGCGGCGCTTGATGCGCCCATCCCGCCGCTAGAGTCGCCGCGAGAGGCCGCTCTCACTCTGCAAGCGGCCTACCAGCGGCCTTTTCAGATGCACGGTTCGCTGGGCCCATCGGCGGCCCTCGCGCTCTGGCAAGACGAATTGCTCACCGTCTGGTCGCATAGTCAGGCGGCTTTTATTTTGCGCGGCGCGCTGGCTCAGGTCCTAGATTTGCCTGAAGCGCAAATCCGCGTCATTCATGCCGAAGGCGCTGGCTGCTATGGGCATAACGGCGCTGATGACGCGGCTTTAGACGCGGCTTTGCTGGCGCGGGCCCTGCCCGGCCGGCCAATTTCCCTCAAATGGTCGCGCTGGGATGAACATGCCTGGGAACCGTATGGCTCAGCCATGCTATTAAAATTGCAGGCTAGCCTATCGGACGAGAAAGAAATTATCGACTGGAATCACAGTATCTGGAGTTACGCGCATTCGACGCGGCCGGCCCTCGGTTTAGCGACGTCTGGCTTGTTGGCGGCCTGGCATTTGGCGGAGCCTTTTGCGCCCCAGCAGCCACGGCCTATGGGCGGCTATCATGCGGGCGCGCACCGCAATGCCGACCCAATTTATGCCTTGCCGCGTAAAAGAGTCCTGCGCCAGGCTCTAGCCGATAGCCCGCTGCGCGTCTCAGCCCTGCGCAGCTTGGGCGCTTATGCCAATGTTTTTACCATCGAATCTTTTATGGACGAGCTGGCGCAGGCGGCTGAGCTGGACCCGCTCGATTTTCGCCTGCGCCACTTGCAGGACGAGCGGGCGCGGGCGGTGCTGCAAGCCGCCGCTGACAAAGCCGATTGGCGCGGCCGCCAGGCAAATTCGGCGGCTGGGCAAGGCTGGGGCTTAGCCCTAGCGCAATACAAGAATCTGCAATGCTACTGCGCTGTCATCGTCAAGCTGCGTGTCGAAGAGCAAAGCGGCGCAATCCACTTCGAGCGCGTCATCATCGCCGCCGATGCCGGGCAGATTGTCAACCCGGATGGGCTGAGCAATCAATTAGAAGGCGGCTTTGTGCAAGCGGCCAGTTGGACACTCTATGAAGCGGTCAAGTTCGACGCCCGCGGCATCAGCAGCACCGATTGGGAAAGCTACCCGATATTGCGCTTTAGCGCCGCGCCAAAAATCGAGACGGTCCTGCTCAACCGGCCGGGCTTGCCGTTTCTGGGCGCGGGCGAGGCGGCGCAGAATCCGACGCCGGCCGCCATCGCCAACGCCATTTATGCCGCGACCGGCCAGCGCCTGCGCGATATTCCCTTTACCGCCGCTAAAATCCGGGCGGGTTAGTGCCTAATTTTCCAAGCAGATGACCACGGCATGCGCGCCTGGCATCGCCGCCGGGCCCGTCAAGACCAAACTATCGCCAGCGCGCTCTAAGGTCAGCGGCGCGTCTATAGAGTCATCCAGCCAGCGCGCCGTCGAGACTGCTAAATCCGGCAGCCTGAATTGCCCATCCGCCGACCAGTCGAAGATATGCAGATAGACGGTAGCGCCTTTTTGCGTCGTGCAGCCCCAGTCTAGCCCTTGGATCGGGCCCGGGTCGCTGTCATAAATCGCTGCGCCATTTATAGCCAGCCAGTCGCCCATCTCCTGCAATCGGGTAACGCTCGGTTCGGGGATTGCACCTTTGGCATCGGGCCCGATATTCAGCAGATAGTTGCCGCCTTTGCTGACGATATCGACCAAATTGCGGATAAGCTGCGCCGTCGATTTCCAGTTGTGGTCATGGCTTTTGAAGCCCCAGGTATCGTTGATAGTGGCCGGCGTTTCCCAATCGGTTTCGGCTTGCAAATCGGGCGGGATGGCATTGTCCTGCGCGGTGGCATAATCGCCGAGGGCATTGCCCAAGCGCCCGCAGACCAGGCAATCGGGCTGTAGTTCATGCACCAAATCCAGCAATTCTTGGCTCTGCTGCCGGGCGATGATGCGCGGCGTATCGAACCAGATGATGGCGATGGGTCCATAATTGCTCAAGATTTCCCGCACCTGTGGCTTCACATAATTCTCGATATAGTCGGCGAAGTCTTGCTCGGCTTCATCATAATCCCAGGTATTGCCATAGCCATCGGGATGGTGCCAGTCTTGCGTCTGCGAATAATACAGCCCGAGTCGGATGCCCTCGCGGGCGCAAGCATCGGCTAAGGCGCGTAGGGTGTCGCGGCCATAAGGCGTGGCGTCAACGATGTTGTAATCGGTTTCGGCGCTGTTATACATGCAAAAACCGTCGTGATGCTTCGAGGTGAAGACGATGTACTTCTGGCCGGCGCGTTTCGCCAGCTTGACAATCTGCTCGGCATCGTAGTCTACAGGATTGAATTGGTCCGCCAGCGTCTCGTAGGTTTTGACCGGTATCTGCGCCCGCAGCATAATCCACTCCCCGATACCGGGGATATGCTGCCCCTGCCAGATGCCCGCTGGGATGCTATAGACGCCCCAATGGATGAACAAGCCGAACTTCGCCGCTCGCCACCAAGCCAGCCGCGGGTCTTGATTGGCGCCGGGCCGCTGTCCGCGCTCAGGCTTGAAATAGGCTTCTGTCGTCATAGTCTTTTACTCCTTCTGAAATTTGGCGGCGGGTTTAACCCGCCAGTTCAATCGCGTAGGCGCAGACATGGGCGCAGGGCAGTTCGGCTGGCACCGACAGGCACAAGCCCGTCTCGTCTTGCGTCCATTGAATCGCCGCGTCGCTGCCTAGCATGCGCGCCGCTTTGACCGCGGCCGCGTCGCTATGCAATGATTTGATAAAAGCCTCGCCGGCCGGATGTGCCAGCAGGAAGGCATAGACCGTATTGCCCTTGCGCGTGAAGCGGATGTCGGCGGGCGTGAAAGGGTCGCGGGCGGTATCGGTGAAAGCGCCTTCGGCAATCTGGGTGGGACCTTCGCCAAAGACCTGCCAAGGTCGCGTATCGTAGATGCCCTCGCCATTGACCGCCAGCCAGCGCCCAATCTCGCGCAGCATTTCTTGTTCGATTTCGGGGATGCTGCCATCAGCCCGTGGGCCCACATTCAAGAGCAGCGCGCCGTTCTTGCTGACGATATCGACCAAGTCGGCGATGATGTCGCTAGCCTGCTTATAATCGTGTGCATCGATATAACCCCAGGAATTCTTGGAGACCGAAGTATCGTTTTGCCAGAAGAACTTGCGAATATCGCTGAGCTGGCCACGCTCAATATCAAAGACGGCGACGCCTTCGGGATAAGAATTGTATTTGTGGTTGATGGCGACGCCTTTGCCCCATTCTTCGCCGCGGTTGTAATAATAGGCGGCGAAGCGCTGCAAATATGGCTCGAAGACAATCTGCTCGATCCACCAATCGAACCAGATCACCTGCGGCTGGTATTTGTCCACCAGCTCACAGCAGCGCGCCAGCCAGTCTTCGAGGAACTTGGCATCCGGGCGGGGCTGCCAATCTTTCTGTTTCCACTCGGCGCGGTTTGTCTTGTCTTTTGAGGCTTCAACCGCTGGCCCATACAGCCCATCGTTGGCCGGGTCTTGCACATCGGAGGGGAAGCTGCGCCCGCCATCAAAGAACCACCAATGCTCAGCGCGGTGAGAAGAGACAGCGAAGACCATATCTTGGGCCCGCGTCGCTTCCGCCAATTCGCCGATAATATCGCGCTTGGGGCCCATCTTCGCCGCCGTCCAGTCCGAAAGCGCGCTGTCATACATAGCGAAACCATCGTGATGCTCGGCGACCGGCATGACGAATTTTGCGCCTGCGTCTTTGAAAAGCTGGGCCCATTCCGCCGCGTCAAACTTCTCCGCCTTGAAAAGCGGGATGAAGTCTTTATAGCCAAAGTCCGTATGCTCGCCCCAGGTCGCGCGGTGATGGGCGTAGGCCGGGTCGTCTTGCAGGTACATGCGCCGCGGATACCACTCATTGCCAAAGGCAGGCACGCAATAAGGGCCCCAATGGATGAAAATGCCAAACTTGGCATCGATATACCATTGCGGGATTTTGTATTGCTTCAGCGATTCCCAAGTCGGCTCATATTTTTGCTTTGTCATACTCTCTTCTCCAAGATATGCTGTCAATCATTTGCGCGCGCTTTGCTCACTGCAATATACTTGCACTGTGCTTGTGGCACTGCCAGAGAGTCTAATTTGGCGGTCTAAGCCTGTCAAGCGAATCGTAAATCAAAGGGGAGAAGCAACATGCAGCCAGTTGCCTTTGGCAAGACGGGATTAAAAACGCCGCCGGTCATCTTTGGCTCGACCGCGCTGGGCAATCTCTTCCGCGTCTTCAGTTACGAATCCAAGCTGGCGACAATGCGCGCCATCTTTGAACATTTGCCAAAACCGGTCGTCATCGATTCGGCGGGCAAATATGGCGCTGGCTTGGCCCTGGAAGTGATGGGCGATTGCCTGCGCGAGCTGGGCATTCGCGACGACGAAGTCGTCATCAGCAACAAGCTGGCTTGGCTGCGCGCGCCGCTGCAGGGGCCCGAGCCGACCTTTGAGCCTGGCGCTTGGTTCGGCTTGCGGCACGATGCCACACAGGATATCAGCTATGCCGGCATCTTGAAATGCTTCGAGCAGGGCTTGGAATTGCTAGGTGGCGATTACAGCACGCCGCTGGTCTCGGTGCATGACCCTGACGAATACCTGGCCGCCGCGGGCTCGTCGGCCGACCGCGGGCGCCGCTTCGACGACATCCTCGGCGCCTATACCGCCCTCGCCGAATTGAAGGCTCAGGGCGCGGCTCAGGCCATTGGCGTTGGCGCTAAAAACTGGAAATCCATCCAAGAAATTGATGCCCAAGTTGAGCTAGATTGGGTGATGTTCGCCAATAGTTACACGCTTTACTCGCACCCGGCGGATTTGCTCGCGTTTATGGATTCGCTGCAAGCCAAGGGCGTGGCGATAATCAACTCGGCTGTCTTCAACGCCGGCTTTCTGACGGGCGGCGAGTTTTTTAATTATGTCAAGCTCGATCCAGCGCAGCCCGCCGACAAAGAGAAGTTCGCCTGGCGCGAGCGGTTTTTTGCTCTCTGCGCCGCGCACGGGCAAAATCCAGCCGAAGTCTGCATCCAATTTGGCAAATCGCACCCGGGCATCGTCGCTCTGGCGCTCAGCACCAGCAAGCCCGAGCGCGTGCCGCAGAATGTTGCGGCCATGTCGGTTGAAATTCCGCCCGCGTTTTGGGCTGCGCTCAAAGAAAATGGCCTGCTGGCGGCGGATCATCCCTATATCGCTTAAGGCGCGTCAAGGCAAAAGTCTCTGCGCTTCTGTGTCTCAGTGGCTAAAAACCGAACAAAAAAGGAAAACAAACCCATGCCCGAACAAGCAAACATCCTATTCATTATGGCGGACGACCATGCGGCGCATGCCATGAGCTGCTATGGCAGCCGCATCAACCAGACGCTTAACCTCGACCGCATCGCCAATGAAGGAATGCGCTTCGATAACTGTTTCTGCACCAATTCTATCTGCACGCCCAGCCGCGCCGCCATCCTCACCGGCACCTACAATCACATCAACGGCGTTACCACACTGTCCACCCACCTGGACAATAGCCTGCCGACTTTCGTCAAAGACTTGCAGGCAAATGGTTATCAGACGGGCATGTTTGGCAAATGGCATTTGGGCCAAGGGCCGGCGCATCAGCCGACGGGCTTTGATGACTGGGCGGTTTTGCCTGGGCAAGGGCTGTATCACAATCCTACTTTTATCTTCAAAGATGACGAAGCTAGCGCTGGCGCGCGACGGGAGCCTGTTCAGGGCTATGTTACCGACATCATCACGGATATGAGCCTGGACTTCTTGCAGCAGCGCGATCGGCAGCGGCCTTTTTTCTTGATGTGCCATCACAAAGCGCCGCACCGCCACTGGGAGCCAGATGAAAAGCATGCCCACATGTACCTCAACGAAGATCTGCCAGAGCCAGCGACGCTCTACGATGACTATGCTAACCGCGCCTCAGCCGCCGAAGCCGCCGAGATGCGTATGGGCTTGCACATGCAGCCCCTCGATACCAAAACCGAAATCCCGCGCGACCTGCCCGAGATGGAACTGCGCAAATGGGCTTATCAGCGTTATATCAAAGATTATCTGCGCGTGGTGGCTAGCATCGATGACAATGTGGGCCGCCTGCTCGATTATCTCGATGCCGAAGGGCTAAGCGAGAACACTGTCGTCGTCTACACCTCGGATCAAGGTTTTTTCCTGGGCGATCATGGCTGGTACGACAAACGCTTTATGTATGAAGAATCGCTGAAGATGCCCTATATCATGCGCTATCCCAAAGCCATCGCGGCCGGCGCGGTCAACGATGATATGGTGCTTAATGTCGATTTCGCGCCGACTTATCTCGAGCTGGCGGGTCTGCCCAGCCCGGCGCATTATCAAGGGCGCAGCTTCGCGCCGCAGCTGCGCGGCGAAAAGCCCGCCGATTGGCGGCAGAGCATGTACTACCGTTATTGGATGCACAAGACGCATCACAATGTCTACGCGCATTATGGCATCCGCACGCAACGCTACAAGCTGATTTATTATTATGCCGATGCCCTCGGCACAGCTGGCAGCATCGATGAGACCTACGCGCCGGAATGGGAACTCTTTGACCTCGAGGCTGACCCCTATGAATTGAACAATGTGGTGAATGCGCCCGCCTATGCCGATTTAGTCCCGCAGCTCAAGGCGGAGCTGCACCGCTTGCAAGCGGAAGTGGGCGATGAGCGCTATCACTTGGATGTGGACTAGGCCCTCGCGCGCAGGCGGCTTTTGGCAGCGGCGATGAACTGATAAAAGCGCTCTTCCATGTGCGGGCGCGTGAACCAGCCAGCGGGGTCAGTCATGGGACGGGCGCTGGCCGCCAATTCAAATAGCGGCAAGTTCCGCAGCTTATATCCTGTCATTTCTTTATAGACGCGCAGGAAAACATCGGCCGCCTCAGGCAAACCTTCGAGATAGTATTCCATTCGGCAATAAGCGACATCCGCCGCCGGGTCGCCATAGCCGGCTTCTTCCCAATCGACTACCGCCGAAATTTTGTCGCCCTGCCACAGGATGTTGCCCGACCAATAATCGGTGTGCAAAAAACATGTCGGCGCGGGCGCGCGCTGCCGCCAATGCGCCTGCACTAGCTGCCAGACGGCGCTGCCGGCCGGGTGTTGCCGCATCCAAGCTGGCATTGTGCCGTCTTTGATGAACCAAGCGACTTCCACATTGTCATCCATCAGAAGGCGCTTGTCCGCTTCGGTGAAGGGAGTTCGGTGAATGCGCGCTAGCATGCGGGCGGTTCGTGCCGCCATTGCGCCCCAGCGCTGCGCCTCAGTTGGCGGCTCGATGGCGGCGCCGGCGACGAATTCGGTGATGATGCCAGGCAGCCCGAGCGTCGCGCCCGTCTCATCCAGCAGCAGCGGTGGCGGCACTGGGATGCCATGTTGCCGCAGTCGCTGCAAAGCTTGAAATTCACAAATAGGCTTGTCATGCTCAGCTTCATAATTCGCCGGGTTATAGCGGCGCAGCACAAGCTGGCGCGGCGGCGCGCCGGCTAGCTCGACCCGCAGCAAATGCGTAAAATTTGAATAGCTGCCGGGCAAAGCCTGAATGTCATAATTGAGGCAAGCGTCCGCAAAGCCCAGTGCCGCTAGCGCCGCCTGGATATTGCTGCGCGACGGAGAATTGGCTGGCGGCGCTTCTTGGTCCAGCATTAGGTGCCTGGCTGCGCGGCGCTGACTGGTGGCGGCAACTGGCGCGGCTCTTTTACCCAAGCCATCAGCATCAAGCCGCCGAGCGCGCCGCAGAGCAGCATCAAAACGAAGAGCGTATCAAAGCCGCTGCCCGCTGCCCAGCCGCCAATAATCGGCGCTAAAAAGACGACTGGCGCCAGCAAGGTATTGGTTAAGCCAATGAATGTTGGCTGGTCTTCTGGTCGGGCGAACTCTAGCACGATATTCAAATGCGAGATGCGGTCGGCCGCTAGCGCGATGCCGAGCAAGACAAAGGCCGGTATCAGACCAGCCAGGCCAGTCGCCAGCGCCGCCAGCAGCGCGGCCAAAGCCGCCGCAAAAGCGGAAATCATCAAATTCAATTTATGCCCGCGCCGATCGCCCAGCCAGCCCAGCGCCAGCTGCATTAGCGCCTGGCTGCCGAGCAGAACGGCTGTCAGCATGCCAACATCAGCGCCGCTCAAGCCAAAGCTATCGTTGCCATAGACGATAAAAAAGCTCGTGCCCATCAAGCTCAAGCGGCTGACCGAGTAGCTGAGCAGAAAGCGGCGGAAATTGTGATTGCCGCGCAGGATGGCCGGCAACTGCCGAAAATAATGCCGCTGCGGTATATGCTGCTTGACAATCGGACTTTCAGGCTCGCGGTTGAGCGACAAGCCGAGCCAAGAGATGCCCATAAAAATTGCCGCGACGATGAATAGAGTGGCGAAATTCTGTGGATAGCCGAAGTCGTCCAAGATGATGCCGACGAAAAAAGCGCCGATGACTCCCATAAAAGTGCCAAGGCCATCGCTGACACCAAAGAAGATGCCGCGCCGATTGACCGGCAGCACCTTGCCAATCATCGTGAACCAGGCGGGCGTCGCCACCCCAGCGCCAAAGGCCGCCAAGCCAATCACCAAATAGACGCTGAGCAGAGCCAGCGTCGGCCTGCTTTCGGCGAAGAGCAGAATAGCGAAACCAGCGAAAAAATATGGTACGCGCTCCAATAAGCCGCCGACCAGCATGACAAACGGCAGTTTGCGTTTCAAGCGCTCGGCATGATTAGCCGCGAAGAGCTGCGGCAGATAAAAAGAAATGCTGAAAATCGCTGGCACCAAACCGATGGCGATTTTGGAATCGGTCAAATTGTTTATCAGCAGCGGCATAATGGTCTCACGCGAAATCAGGCTGAAAGCCAGCGTGATGAAGCTGATGTC
Source organism: Phototrophicaceae bacterium (assembly GCA_965200325.1). Taxonomy (GTDB): domain Bacteria; phylum Chloroflexota; class Anaerolineae; order Aggregatilineales; family Phototrophicaceae; genus UBA6055. The sequence continues at coordinate 801,218 of OZ241335.1, forward strand.
GAGCAGGTTGACCGAGAAATTCCAGCGCAAATTCTTTTGCACGAAGGCGTCGATTTTCGCCTCAACTTTGGGCTTGCTGTTTGTAGTCAAGTCAGCCACCCATGCCCTTGATGCAAATGCAGTGGGCGGGCGCGGCGGGCAGGTCGGCGGGCAGTTGCAGCGATAAGTCGCCGCCAACCTGGCGCCAGGCTAAATTTCGCTCTTTCCCAAGCAGCTGTAGCCGCGCTTCAGCTGGCGCGGTCAGGTCTTTGATGACGATGTCGCGCCTGGCCGGCCTGCCTAGCAGCGTCGCATAAAGCGCGTTGTCGGTAGCGGTAAAGCGGATGTCTAAGCCCTGCGCTGTTTTGCTTTCGGCGCGCTGCCAGGGGCGCGTATCAAAGATAGCGGCGCCATTGCGGTCGAGCCAGCGCCCTAGGGCGCGCAAGCGCTCGGCTTGATTGGCTGGGATTGTGCCGTTCGCCATTGGACCCACATTCAAAAGCAGATTGCCATTTTTGCTGACAATATCGACGAACATGTGAATCAGCTCGTCTTCGGGCAACAGTTGAGCGTCGCCTTCGTTGCGGTTATAACCAAAGGAATGCCCGATGCCGCGGCAGCTCTCCCATTTCTCGCTTTGAATCTCGGCGAAGCTGGCGTATTCAGGCGTGATGAAATCGTAATGCGGCCCGCGCGGCGGCGCTAGCGGCTCGCCGGCCTGTGGCACGCGGTCTCGCTCCTGCGTGAAGCGGTCGTTGATGACGCCGCCCGGCACATTGTTATAATAGTAGGCGAAAAGCGCGCCTAAATCCGCCGCTTTGGGATAGCCAATGTCGTTCCACATCAGCGCCGGCTGATAGCGGTCGATAAGCTCTTTCCAGTGAGCGACGGAATAATCCACGAACTCTGGCTCTTCGACGATGGTACCCCAGACATCCCGCACATCTTCGATGCGCGCTTCGTTGAAAGCCCAATCCAGACCGCCCGAATAATACAAGCCCATGCGCAAGCCTTGGGCGCGCACGGCTGCCGTCAGCTCGCCAACGACATCGCGCTCGGTCTGATAATTGGGCTTGCGCGGGCAGGGCCGGGCGCTGGGCCAGAGGTTGAAACCATCGTGATGCTTGGTGGTCAAGACGACATAGCGCGCATTGACCTCGCTAAAAAGCGTCGCCATTTCGTTTGGGTCCCAGTCCGCCAGCGCCGCGTTGAAATCGGCCGCGAAATCGTCGTAAGCGAAGTCGGTCCCGTAGGTCGCGTTGTGCCAAGCCCGCGTCGGGCTGTCTTCAAATTTCAGCGTATTGAGGTACCATTCGGCATAAGAATTCTGGCGGAACCACTCGCGCCAGCCGCCAGTCGCCAGCACTTCAGCGATGTCGCCGCCATGCGGCGCCCAGCCCGGCACCGAATATAAACCCCAATGGATAAAAATGCCCAGCTTCGCATTCAAAAACCAGGCGGGATTTTGATGTGTTTTGACTGATGCCAGCGTCGGTTCAAATTGCATCTTTTTGTCCTCTCATAATTGTTTCTTGGCTTAAGCGGCCATCCGCTAGAGCCAGCAATATATTCTCGCCATCCAGTATGAAGCAGTCGACCGCTTCTTCAATCAGTGTCTGCCAGCGCTCGCCATCATCATCGGAGAGCAGCACAGTGTCATCAAGCAAAGCCACTAGGGTCGTGTCAGTCAGTGCCAGCGCGTTCACCGCGCCGTCATTAGCGAGCAGCGTCGTCCAATTTTCGCCGCCATCACAGGAGCGCAGCAGACCATGCGCCTCGCAGCCGGCGTAGAGCGTCTTGTCCAGGGCAAAATTGAGCGAGAGCGCCAAACTCAGCACAGTCTCGGCGTCGGCTGGCATAGCCACATCCTGCCAGAGCCGGCCGCCATTCTCGCTTTTGTAGAGGCCGCTGCTCGTGCCAGCGAAGGCGAGGCCATCAGCGGCGAAATTAGGCGACAGCGCCAGGCAGTAGACACTGTGGTCAAACAAGCCGTGATTGCCAGGCAGCCAGGTCTGCCCGCCATCGCTCGAGCGGAAGATGCCGTCGGCATAGCTGCCGGCCAGGATGCAGCCGTCGGCGGCGAAATTGGGCGACGGCGCCAGGCAAGTTACCAGCGGCGGCGGCAAACGGAAGGGCTGCGCTTGCCAGCTCTGTCCACCATCCTTGGAGCGGGCAACTCCGCCATGGATGCCAGCCAGCAGCAAACCGCTTTTGGCTGGCGCTGCCAGGGCCAGCGTCGGCAAATCTTCGCCCGGCCGCCAGTTGGCATAGAGATTTTCTGGCTGGCCGCCGCTGCCGATGCGGTAGAGGCCGCTCTGGCGCGCGATGTAGGTCGCGCTGCCAAGGCGCAGCAAGCCATGCGCGCGGTCGAAGCTTCCGTCCTCTGTCATTCTATGGCTCCGTCATCGTTTCTGGCTCGCGCTGCAAGACCAGCACATCGATGGTAAAGGCCAGGGCGGCGCTGGTGGTGGCGCGCTGCAAAGCCTCGACCGGCACCTGCGCCACATCGACGATGCCGGCTGCCGCCACATCAACGGCTTGTCCTTTCATCACATCAAAACCGATGCCGGCGTCGCAATGCGCTAGCTGGGCGATGATTTCGCTCGGTTCATAGCCGGCATTGGCTAGCAGTTGGCGCAGCGGCGCTTCGACCGCGCTGGCCAAAATCAGCCGCGCCGCCCGCCGTTCCAAATCGTCAATTTCCCGCGCTTCCGCCAGCAGCCAATCGCGGCAGCGCCAGAGAGCCAGCCCGCCGCCGGCGATGACGCCGCTGGCGGCGGCCCGCCGTAAGGCGCGCAGGGCCCGCTCAGCCAGGTCTTTACGCTGCCGGATTTCGTCATCGGCGATGCCGCCGACATAGACCGTCGCCAAGCCGCCATTCAGCCGGCCCAGCCGCTCGAGCAGGCGGGCGCGGGCATCATCATCGCTGGCTACGGCATAAACCGCGCGCAGCCGCCGCGCCTGCGCTCGAATCTGGCGCGCATCGCCAGCGCCGCTGGCAAAACCGAAATTCTTGTCATCCGCCCAAACCCAGCGCGCCCGCCCAAAATCGCTCTCGCGGACATGTTCCAGCGTTTGACCGGCTTTTTGCAAAATCGGCCGCCCGCCGGCCAGCAAGGCAATATCTTCTTGGGCTTGCTGCAAAGCGTCGGGCTGGAAACCGTCAATTTTGACCACGACGGTTTTAATCTTTTGGCCTAGGCGCTTGTCCAGCACGACGGACAAACCTTTGTCGGAGATGGAGTCCACCACCAGCAGCAACTGTGTGATGCCGCAGCGCAAAGCCAGCTGCATCAGCGGCACCAGCTCGCGCGGTTCTTCGATGGCCATATCGGTAACGAGGATAGCGGCGTCCTGCATTTCGGCGACCGGGCGAGCGCCGCCGCGCAGCATCTCTTTGGATTGAGCGCCGCCTTTCCAATAGCAGCCCTCGACATAATTGTATTCCAGCCGGCGGCCATGCCCGGCGCGGATGTCCACCTGCCCATATTGGCCGATAGTGTAGATGATTTCGCCGAGGGCGCGGGCCATCTCTTCGTCATAGCAAATAGCGAAGGCTAAAGCCCGCAGTTCTGCTTCGCCCCGCAGGGTACGCGCGCCTGCGAGCAGGCTGGCGCGCAGGCGCGGCAGCAGCTCTACCAGCGCGGCGCGCAGGCGGTTAGCCTCAGCCCCCGCCGCCAGATAGCGCAGTCCTTCTGTATAAATATGCGCGTAGAGCAGGGCAGTGGTCGCGGCGCCATCGCCGACATGCTGATGCACCTGCCAGACCACCTGCCGCAGCAGCATCGCGCCGACGTCAGGCCCACGCTCGGTCAAGGCGACGATGCGGCGGGCGATGATGCCGCCATCATCGAGCAGCTCGAGCTTGGACAGATTCTGGGCGACGGAGCGGCGTGGCAAGGGCCCCAGAGTCGGCGCGATGGCGCTGACGAGCGTGTTGATGCCGCGCCGCAGCGCTCGCTGCGTCATTGGCTGATGGATGAGTTTTGGCTTTGGCATAGGCGGCAAAGCTACCGTGTGCATGCGCTGCGAATAAACGCAGCAAGCATACCACAGCGCCGCGCTTGCTACAACGCGCTACCATAGCGAGAGCGGGGGAAAATTTAGCCACAGAGAAAATTTTCTTGCTAATCGTGCATTATTTATTTGTCTTACTTCTATGGCTAATTTCTTCCCCTATAGAAGCCAATAAAACTTGCATGCTTGACACTCACCACTCCCCGCATATTGTAATTTTGTACGCTTTCAAATATTATTATAGTATGTGTACGATAGTTTGGACGGGATTGTGCGCTATGCTCGGCTATATCCAAGTGGAAGAACCCGATTTTATACCGGCGGAACAGTTTGAAAAGCAGCTCGAGCAAAGGCCCCCGACGGCGCGCTGCACTAAAGATGAGCAGTTTATGACGATTGTAGTTTCTGACTCGGCCGCAAAAATGCTTTTGCAAATCTCAAAAGCGATTGAAGCGGGGCAGAGCATCACAATCATTCCGACTGACGGGCAACTGAGCCTCGAGCAAGCGGCGGACATTCTAAATGTCTCGCGTCAATATGCTGCAAAGCTGGTTCACGAAGGCAAAATCCCGTATACAGAGGTGAATGGGCTTCGCCTTGTCCACCTGGCCGATGTAAAGGCTTATAAAAAAGAAGTTGTGCGCAAACGGAAAGCGGTTCTTGACCTGCTGGTAGCGGATGCCCAAGAGCAAGGCGGTATGGGATATGAGAAATGCGCCGTCGAGTAGCTCTGCTCGACGCTAATGTTTTATATCCGGCTCCGCTGCGCGACATCTTGCTCGAACTGGCGATTGACGATTTTTTTTAGAGCAAAATGGACGGCCGCTATTCACCGAGAATGGATTGAGGCCATTCTTAAAAATGAACCACACCGAGAACGCGCGCGGCTGGAACGTACTCGCGACTTAATGGATGCAGAAGCCCCCGATGCGCTTATCACAGATTATGAGAGTATCCTTGAAGGTTTGAGCTTGCCTGATCCGAATGATCGCCACGTGCTAGCGGCGGCCATTGTTGGCGAATGCGATCTAATTGTCACGCAAAATCTAAAAGATTTCCCAGAGTATGAATTAGCTCCCTACGGTATCCAAGCACAACATCCTGATGATTTTTTAATGGGTTTACTGGTATTTTTTCCAAAAGAGTTTTGCGCCGCAATTCGTGAAGTGCGCGTGCGTCTACAAAATCCGCCGTACACCCTTGAAGAATACCTCGCTACACTCAAGCAATTAGGCCTTGTGAAAACGGCGGCGCAATTAGACAGGTTCTCCAGCAGCTTGACAGGCTAGCCGCGCAGCGTCTAAATCCCCCTATTGCCCCCACCCCACATCCAGGCGATAATACGGCGCATGAGCACCAAAACTATCCACCACCGCGCCACCACTTGGATTAACATCGTCATGCCCAGCCCTGAAGATGTCGAGGGCTTGCGCCAGCGCTACCCCTATTTTCACCCCCTCAACCTCGAAGATATCCGCAGCCCCATCGAACGTCCCAAACTCGACCAAGACGATGACTACCTCTTCCTCGTGATGCACTTCCCACTCTGGGATTCGCGGCACGAAATCTCCCGCGCCAGCGAGGTCGATTTTTTTGTCGGCCGCGATTATGTCGTCACCGTGCATAACGGCAGTCTCAAGCCCCTCGTCGCCGCTTTCGAGCGCTGCCAAGATACTCCAGACGAACGCGAAAACCTGCTCGGCCGCGGCGCGAACCACGCTTTCTACAGCCTCATCGACCAGCTTGTGGATTACATCTTCCCTATCCTGAGCAAGGTGGACAAGCGCGTGCATGCCATCGAAGATACGCTCTTTGAATCCAATGCCAAGCAGGTCATCCAAGAGATCGCCCTGCTGCGCCGCGATATCATCTCCTTGCGCCGCATCATCCGCCAGCAAATCCCCATCGTACAGCAGCTCGAATCCGTCCAGCACCCCATCTTGCATGACGATATGGAAGAATACTTTGGCGATATTGCCGACCACCTCTTCAAGCTGCGCGATATCGTCGATGAGAATTATGAGGTCATCAACAGCTTCGCCGAAACTGCCGATACGCTCGCCAGCTACCGCATTAACGAAGTCATGCGCATCCTCACCGTTATCTCGGTCATTATGCTGCCGCTGACCCTGATTTCTAGCATCTATGGCATGAATATCGAACTGCCCTTTGCAGACGACCGCAACGCTTTTATAATCACCGCTGGCATCATGATATTGATTGCGGCCCTGATGCTGCTCTATTTTCGCCGCCGCCACTGGTTATAGCGCTGTTTATGCTTGCCCCAGCCACATTGATTGAAGACCGCCGCCGCCTCGAGCGGGCGGTCCAGCGCTTGCGCGCCCAGCCGCGCCTCGCCTGCGATACGGAGTCCAACAGCCTGCATGCCTACCGCGGCCGCACCTGCCTCATCCAAATCTCCAGCCCAGACGAAGACCTGCTGATAGACCCGCTGGCAATCGCCGATGTCAGCGCCCTGGCCGATATTTTTGCTGATCCCGCCATCGAGAAGATCTTTCACGCCGCCGAATACGACCTCATCTGCCTCAAGCGCGATTTTGATTTTGATGTGCTTAATGTCTTTGATACGATGGCGGCCGGGCGCGTCTGCGGCTATCAGCGCATCGGCTTGAGCCACATGCTGGCTGACCTGCTGGGCATCACCCACCCCAAGCGGCATCAGCGGGATAATTGGGCGCGGCGCCCACTGCCCGAAAGTTATCGGCGCTATGCCCAGATGGATACGCATTATCTGCTGCCTTTGCGGGCGGCTTTGTATGCCGAGCTGCGCGCCGCTGGCCGCCTGGAAGAAGCCGGCGAATACTTTGCCGACATCATCAATTTTGAGCTGAAATCGCAAGAATTCGATCCTAATGGTTTTTGGGATTTGTACCGCCCCAGAGACATCAATGGGGCGCAGGTCGCTGTCTTGCGCGAGCTATATATCCTGCGCGAGGAACTAGCAAAGTCGGTTGACCAGCCGTCTCATCGTCTCATCTCCAACAAGACCCTGCTGCAAATTGTCAAGACGGCGCCGCGCCGCCGCAGCCAGCTGGCGGGCATCCGCGGTTTGCCGGCCTGGCTTGTCCGTCAAAATGGCCACGAAATCATCGAATCGGTGAAGCACGGCTTGGCGAGTCGACTATCAGTGGAGCGGCCGCGGCCCAAGCCGACGCCGCCGGCCATCGCCGAGCGCTACAAAGCCCTCTACAACTGGCGCAAGCAGACGGCTCTCGGCCGCGGCGTTGAATCTGATGTTATCATTAGTAAAGATGCGCTCTGGGCTATTGCGCGGCGCAAACCGGCGTCGGTGGCTGAATTGGGCGGCATCCGTGGGCTCGGGCCCTGGCGCCGCCAGGCTTATGGCGCGGCTCTCGTCGCCGTCGCCAACGGGCGGGATGGCTAAAACCTCAGCCGTCAAGCCACTCTAGCAAGACAAATTCTCCCTATAAAAATTGCGTTCCCTGGCGGGCTGTTTTTTTGCTGCCTGTCACTATCAGCTGGGCGTTGCGCTGGCCGCTGCTCAAGGTTAGATGCTGTTTGCGCCACCGCTACAGGATTTTGACACTGTTTAGAACTGTTATTAAGTTTGTGTTACACTCTGAAACATTCATCACCTTTCGATTGTATGTTGTGAGGCCTTAGAAATGACGAACTTGTACAAAGATCCAGTGCGTGTGATTCAGAAATCTCTTCGGGTTGGTTTGGCTCCTTTCGTGATTAAACATTATAGGTTGAGATATAAGACTAACTTCTTGCAAATGATGGAAAAAAGGACAGCTGATAATAAGAAGTGGAAGCGTATAAGCAGCGAATCTGATGCTCGTAATGAATTAGAGTTCGCTGATTGGGATTTACTTATCCGACTTGCTTGGAAAGATGTATTCGGAAATATGCTAAACACATCTGTGCGCAATGACCTCGAAGCTTTGCGTAAAATCCGCAACCAGTGGGCACACGAAACCGAAGCTAAGCCTTTTGATGTTATTAGTGTGCTGCGCTTTACAAACCTTGCTGAGAAAGTTTTAAAGGCGGTAGGCGCGAGAAATGAGGCGGAGAAGATGAAAGTGGAAGTTGAGATTTTGCTGCGCCGGAGTTTCGGTAAAGCTTCAGCAGATATAGCAAAGATGTCCGCGGAGATTGAATGGCTCAAAGCCGAAATCCACAATAAGGAAGCTCCCAAGCCAGCTGTAACGGCATCGGAAATTTTAACCCTCAAACGGACAGTACGAAATCTCCAAGTTGAACTAGATCATCGGGAAACCGTCAAAGCCGACAACTCAGCGGTGGAAATGGCGAAAATGGCGGCGGAGATTGAACGGCTCAAAGCCGAAATCCGCAATAAGGAAGCCCCCAAGCCAGCCGCAACTGCATCAGAGATAGCCAATCTAAAAAAGACAGTGAAAAGCCTGCAAGCGGAGTTGAAGCGTAGCAGGATTCGTCAAACGGACGGTTTATCGGAAGAAATGACAAATATGGTGGCGGAGATTGAACGGCTGCGAACTGCCCTTCGCCAAAATGCCTCAAACGATGCAAACAATTCTGCAAACACAGTGGAAAAAATGACAAATATGATGGCGGAAATTAAACGGCTACAAGCTGCTCTTCACCAAAATGCCTCAAAGGATGCAGACAATTCTGCAAACACAGCTGAAGAAATACATCGCTTGACGATGGATATTGCCAATATGGGAGCGCTTATTGAAGAATTGCGCGGCAAACTCGATGACGAAGAGGGCAGCGAAAACGAAAGCCAGCAAGTGCCAGCTGCAAAGCCCGAAAATGGAGCGACATTTAGCCGCTACGAGAAGCTCCGCGCCATCAAAGATGAAATTGCAAAACTCACCGAATTACCACCTCACGAATATAGACCAAGCAATGGCAAATACTCAGTCATTGGACAGGGAAATCTCCAGTCTGACATTATGTTCGTAAGTGAGGCAACTCGTAATAGCGAAGAGCAGGGTGGTCACCTATTTTGTGTAAAATCGGGAAAAGTACTGGACGAGATGCTCGCAACAATTGGTCTCAAACGCAAAAATGTCTACATCACAATCGCATTTAAGGTGAATCCTACCAACACCTGGGGCTCGCAAAAAAGCGAACAGGATCCAAACGAACTTTTTTTGCAACAGGAAATCGACATCGTTCAACCGAAAATCATCGTAACTATAGGCAGCAACTCAAGAAACTTTATACAGCGTCTTTTTGCTGCTGCCCAGCCGCACCGAGCATCAACACTGAAGCAAGGTAACATCACCCGGGTTAATGTAAGCTATGGTCGCTTGGGTATCTTGCCAATGCGACATCCTTGGCTGGCGGTCGACAATCTCGAAGAGCGGTCAAGAATGAAATCACTTTTTCAATCATTGAAACAATATTTCTCTAGCAGCTCGCCATCTTCCGTTGCCAGCGCATTCCCAAACGTCGTCGACATCCCATTCTAGGCTCGTATCATGCTACACTACAACAAAGTACAGCAAGCAGAAAGCAAGTGTAGCTATGGCCACCGACCGCTACGAGCGGCTGCGCGCCATCCGCGACGAAGTCGTCGCCCTCACCGAATCGCCCCTCTACGACTACCGCCGGCGGAACGGCTATTACCCCGTCATCGGGCAGGGCGATCATTATGCCGCGATTATGTTCATCGGCGAGGCGCCGGGCAAAAACGAAGCCGAAACCGGCCGCCCATTTTGCGGCGCTTCCGGCCGCGTCTTGGACGACCTGCTCGCCTCCATCAACCTCAAGCGCGAAAATGTCTATGTAACTAACATCCTGAAAGACCGCCCGCCGAATAACCGCGACCCGCTCAAAAACGAAATCGACTTATACGCGCCTTTCCTCGAGCGGCAGATTGCCATTATCCAGCCCAAAGTCATCGCCACGCTGGGCCGCTTCTCGATGGAATTCATCCTGCGGCGCTTCGGCGCGTTTCGGGCCGGGCAGCGCATCAGCCAATTGCATGGCAAGGTAATCACAGTGAGCGGCGCGTATGGCCAGATTGCCGTCCTGCCGCTTTTTCACCCGGCCGCCGCTCTCTATAACGCCAACCAGCGCCAGACCTTGCTCGACGATTTTCAAGTGCTCAAACAGTTCATCACGGGGAAAGATATGCTACAATTGTTCTAGTATCAAGCAAAAGGATGCTAAAAGATATGGAACTGCGAAAACAAGCTATCAGCGCCGAAGAATTTCTGGAAGTGACTGCACAGCCAAAGTATAGAGAGCGCAATGTCGAACTCGTGGAAGGAGCAATCGTCGAAATGCCGACTTCAAATTTACAACATGCAGAAATCTTGTCACGCTTGACCGTAACGCTGGGCAACTTTGTTTATGCGAATACTCTCGGCCGTATTGTCTCTGGCGATGCGGGTTTTATCCTAGAAAGAAATCTTGATGGGCGCGACAGCTTGCGCGGCGTGGATTTAGCCTTTATTCGTCAAGCCAAAGCGCCTGAGCCTTTGCCAGTGCATATTTCGGACCTTGTGCCAGATTTAGCCGTCGAGATTTTATCGCCCAGCAATACCGCGCTGGACATCAACCTTAAAGTCAAGCAGCTCTTGAAGGCCGGCGTTCAGCTCGTTTGGGTCGTCGACCCGCAAATCCGCGTCGTGCTGGTGCATGGGAGCGGCGGGGTCATGGAACTAGGAACGGCTGATACGCTCACGGGCGGGGATGTTCTGCCTGGTTTCGAGCTGCCCGTCGCCGATATTTTCCCGGTTTAGCAGAAAGAATATGCCACTATGGTCATGCAGAGACTAGATGTTCAGAGTCCGGCTATCAGCGCGGACAGGTTTCTTGAATTGATTGCACAGCCAGAATACAACGAGCGCAATATCGAACTCGTGGAAGGGAAAATCGTCGAGATGCCGCATGCGAATGCCGAACACGCAGAGATTCTAGCAAATTTGACAGCAAAGCTATATGTCTTCGTTTATGAGAAGGGTCTTGGTCGTCTGGGGGTGGGCGATGCCGGCTTTATCCTGGCGCGCAACCCAGACAGACGCGATACCGTGCGCGGAGTCGATTTAGCCTTCATCAGCAAGGCGAAAAGTCCAGCGCCTTGGCCGCGAACAATGCTGGAAATCGCTCCAGACTTAGCTGTTGAAGTGCTGTCGCCCAGTAACACAGCCATGGACATCAACCTCAAAATCGGACAAATCTTGCAGGCGGGCACGGGGTCGGTGTGGATAGTCGATCCACAAAGCCGCACAGTGACAGTGCATACAAGCGATGGCGCAGTTACGCTGCGCGAGGGCGATACGCTCAGCGGCGGGGATGTTCTGCCTGGTTTCGAGCTGCCCGTCGCCGATATTTTCCCGGTTTAGCCGAAAGGATATGCCGCTATGGTCATGCAGAGACTAGATGTTCAGAGTCCGGCTATCGGCGCGGACAGGCTTCTTGAATTGATTGCACAGCCAGAATACAACGAGCGCAATATCGAACTCGTGGAAGGGAAAATCGTCGAGATACCAAAACCAGGTGGAGAGCATGGACAGATTACTTGGCTGCTGAGTTTCAAAATCGGCATTTATGTAATGGAAAACAACCCCGGCATCATAACGGCGGCCGAGACTGGTTTTATACTTGAAAGCAGCCCTTATGGCAAAGACACCGTGCGCGCTTTGGATATCGCCTTTATCAAAGAGGGCAAGACTGGAGCGGCGCTGTCGGCTGGCTGGGTGAATGTGGCGCCTGATTTAGCGGTTGAGGTTATTTCGCCCAGCAACCTGTTTTCCGACATCCAGTTAAAAGTTGCACAGCTTTTGCAGGCCGGCACGGCGCTAGTGTGGCTTGTCGATCCACAAAGCCGCACAGTGACAGTGCATACTAAAGACAGCACACTGACACTGCGCGAGGGCGATACTCTCACGGGCGGGGATGTTCTGCCTGGTTTCGAGCTGCCCGTCGCCGATATTTTCCCGGTTTAGCAGAAAGGATATACCACTATGGTCATGCAGAGACTAGATGTTCAGAGTCCGGCTATCAGCGCGGACAGGTTTCTTGAATTGATTGCACAGCCAGAATACAAGGAGCGCAATATCGAACTCGTGGAAGGGAAAATCGTCGAGATGCCGCATGCGAATGCCGAACACGCAGAAATTTTATCAGTCTTGCACTACGCAATCGCGCATTTTGTCTATAAAAATAGTCTTGGTCGTCTGGGGGTGGGCGATGCCGGCTTTATCCTGGCGCGCAACCCAGACAGACGCGATACCGTGCGCGGAGTCGATTTAGCCTTCATCAGCAAGGCGAAAAGTCCAGCGCCTTGGCCACGAACCAGGCTGGAAATCGCCCCAGACTTAGCTGTTGAAGTGCTGTCGCCCAGTAACACAGCCATGGACATCAACCTCAAAATCGGACAAATCTTGCAGGCAGGCACAGCGTCGGTGTGGATAGTCGATCCGCAAAGCCGCACAGTGACAGTGCATACAAGCGATGGCGCAGTTACGCTGCGCGAGGGCGATACGCTCACGGGCGGGGATGTTCTGCCCGGTTTCGAGCTGCCTGTCGCCGATATTTTCCCCGCTTAGCGCAGCGGATGTTTGTGCTGTGGCGGGCTGACCGCAGGCGGAATCGGGCAGACATACGGGCTGCGCGCAATCGCCGCGCGGAATTCCGCCTGCGCCTCTTCGAGCCGCTGCGGCGAAATGACCAATTCGGCCGCCGCCAGCGCCATCACCTTCGCCGCATAGAGCATGCCCTTATGCCCAATCGAAGTTCGGCCGGTGGCGACTACGCCCCAAGAATGCGCGGCGGCCCGGCTCGCCCAAGTCGCCGTTTGCAGCATGCTGCAAGGCGCGTACCAACTCATATCGCCCATATCGGTTGAACCTGGCGAGACAAGGCCCTTGTCGGCGCTTGGCAGCACAGCGCCGATGAGCGGCTGCTGCGCCGTCTGCGCGTCAAGTCCATAGCGCTCAGTTAGCGTTTTTACATTGGCGTCGCCGAAGCGCCGGTTAATCTCGGCCGCGTAAGCCTGCTCTGCTTCAGTGAAATCGATGCCGCCCAGCTCCTGCATAATCTCGTATTGCAAATCGGCTAATACTTCATTGGAAAGCACGCGCGTCGAGCCGGATTTGTAGGCAATCTCGACTTGGGTGTCGGTCATCATTGCCGCGCCTTGGGCGATGCGGCTGACGCGCTGGCTGACATCTTCCAGATTCTGCGGGTCATAAGCCCGCACATAATAATAGCTTTCGGCATAATCTGGCACGACATTCGGCGCTAGCCCGCCGCTGAGGATACTATAATGCAGCCGCACATCGTCGGTTACATGCTCGCGCAGGTAATTCACGCCGATGTTCATCAATTCCAGCGCATCCAAAGCCGAGCGGCCAGAGTACGGGTCGGCCGCGGCATGGGCCGACTTGCCATAAAAACGAAAATAATAGCGATTGACGCTGAGCATGCTGCCTTTCATAGCGGAGTTGATATACCAAGGATGCCAGTTAAAGGTTGCGTCTAGGTCATCAAAGGCGCCAGCCCGCCCCATAAAGACATTGCCGCTGCCACCTTCTTCCGCCGGGCAGCCATAATAGCGCACTGTGCCGGCTTGCCCGCTGCCTGCCAGCCACTCTTTGAAAGCCACTGCCGCCGCCAGACAGCCCGTGCCGAGCAGATTATGCCCGCAGCCATGCCCCGGCGCGCCCACCTCAAGCGGCTCGCGCTGCTGCTGGTCTTTTTGGGATAAGCCGGGCAGGGCGTCATATTCGCCGGCGAAGGCGATGACAGGTTTGCCCGCTCCCCATTCGGCGACGAAAGCTGTGCTAAGCCCGCCGATATCCCAGGTGATGCGAAAGCCTTCCGCCGCCAGGAAATCGGCTTGCAGTTTTGAAGCTTCAAATTCCAAGAATTGCAATTCGGGTTTGTCCCAAATCGCGTCCGACATAGCGGTGAAACGCAGTTGATGTTCATCGAGCCAATCGGCAATATCTTGTTTTGTCCACATTTTCCATTCTCATATAAGTCAATCTCTTGTTAGGCTTGCGCAGGCTTCGAGCCAGAAATCAAGCTGGGCCCGCCGCGATTATCTGCTGATTTGGCTCGGCGCTAGCCTCAGAGGGCAAGAGCGTTTCCGCGCTTTCAGGCAGTGCCAATATCAAGGTGCGGAAGCCCAGCCGATGCCCCATATCGCGGATAGCCGCCAGCAGCTGCGCGCTCAAATTGCGCGGCGACCAGCAATAGACCTCGGCATTGCGCGCATTGTAGAGCTGCTGATGAAAGCAGACCAGCGCCTCATGCCCGGAGGCATTGACATATTGCCGCTGCTTAGCGCGGGCGATGATTTGCGGGATGCCACGCCAATGCTCCACCCATTCTTTCTCCCAGAGCGCCCGCGGGCTGCTCCCGCGCCCGACGGCCAGGGTCCAACCATCAATCAAGCTGGCGCCAGCCTTATCAAATTCTTGGCTCTTATAAAAGCTCTGGCCGATTTGCGCCGCCAGCGCATAGCGCCGCGAACGCAGGATCTCGTGGACGCCAAAATGCTGGCGATAATAAGCCGCCAACGCTTTGTCATAATCTGGGTAAGCCACCGACAGGCGACTAGAGGCGCGGGCTGCGTTGCGCAGGGCATCGGCCAGCGATTGCTGCGCCGCCGCCGCGCTGCCCTCAGCGACCAGCAGCTCGCCAATATGCAGATGCCGGCTGAGTGGGCTAGGCTCCCGATTGACGAAGGCTTCGGCATAAGCCAGCAGGCGGCCTTCGTCTTCTACCACATAGGCTAAGCCATGGCCGCTGAGCAAGTGGCTGAGCCAAATCGCGCCCGTCTCCAGCGACATCCAGGCGCCACCATGCAGCCAGCGCTCGTAAATCGTTAGCGCGGCATACGGCAAATCTTCGACCTTGCCCTGCGCCGTCAGCCGCTGCCAAATCGGCACGCGGGCTGTGAACAAGTCGACGATTTTGCCCGTATCATCCAATGTCGCTTGCCGCGTGAACATCTAAAAGACCTCTGCTTGCATCCCGCGCCTTCCGCTTCTACTATAGTATTATAGCGCAAGTATAGCGCAGAGCGCGGCTGGAGATATGCGCTGACTTGGGGAATATATGCTGCTCGCATTCGACATCGGCAATACAAATATCCACATGGGTTTGTGGCACGACGATAGCTGGCGCTTGTCTTGGCGGGCCCGCACCGTCGCGGCGAAGCTGACGGATGAATATGCCGTGCTGGTGCGCAATTTCCTCAATTCAGCCGCGGTTGATTTTGACGCTATTTCCACCGTCTGCATGAGCAGTGTGGTGCCAGCCTTGACGCCTGTTTTCCATGAACTCGTCCGCCGCTATCTTAAACTGGAACCGCTGATTGTCAGTAGCAAGACAGACTTGGGCATTGGCATCGCCATCGATATGCCCGAGCAAGCAGGCGCCGACCGTCTCTGCAACGCTGTTGCCTTGTCGCGGCTATACGGCGCGCCCGCCGTGAGCGTCGACTTTGGCACTTCAACGAACTTCGATGTGCTTTCGACGGACAATGCCTATATCGGCGGCGTTATCGCGCCCGGCATCCGCCTGGCGCACGAGGCTCTGGTCAGCCGCGCCGCCCAACTGCATAAAGTAGACTTGCTGCCGCCGCCGCAGCCCATCGGGCGCAACACAATCCATGCCATGCAGTCAGGCCTTTTCTGGGGTTATGCTGGCATGATTGAAGCCCTGCTGCAACGGATTACCGACCAGCTCAATTCGCCGGCGACGCAGGTCGTCGCCACCGGCGGCTTGGCGCCCATCTTCAAAGCGCATATCCAGCGTATCGACCATGTCGCGCCTGAACTGACGCTGGATGGCTTGCGCCTGATTTGCGAAAGCCAGCGCTAGAATCAAAAATGCCCCAGACCGGGGCATCTTGCTAAGCTCCGTAGCTTGGACTTGAACCAAGAACCGATCGGTTAACAGCCGATTGCTCTGCCAATTGAGCTACTACGGAATAGCGTTTCGATATATTATAAGGGGCGATGGCGGCTGTCAAGGCAATTTATGAATTTCGCCAAGTTTTTTCTGAACCGCCAGTGGAGAGCAGCGAAGTGTTAGAGATACGACCGTTAGCTGACCGCCGAGAGTTCGAGGCTTTTTTTCAATTTCCCTGGCGCCATTATGCCGCCGACCCAAATTGGGCGCCGCCGCTCGTCTCGCAGCGGCGCAGGCTGCTGGACAAATCCAAGCACCCGGCTTGGCAGCACATGGATGGCGAATACTTCGCCGCCTGGCGCGGCGAAGAGATGCTTGGCACCATCGCCGGTTTCATCAACCACGCGCACAACCGCTATCAAGAAGAGAATATCGGTTTTTTTGGCTTGTTCGAGTGCATTGACGACGCGGCTGTGGCTCAGAGCTTGCTGGGCGCGGCGGCGGACTGGCTGCGCGAACGCGGCGCGGAGGCTATCCGCGGTCCCGCCAATTTCACTACGAACGAAGAATGTGGCTTGCTAGTCGAAAATTTTAGCCCGCCCGTCATTATGAATACTTATAACCCGCCATATTACGTGAACCTGGTGGAAGGCGCTGGCTTTCATAAAGCGATGGATGTGGTCTGCATTTATCAAGACTGGGCGACGATAGCAGAAAGCGGCACGCTAGAGCGGCTGGAGCGCTTGGTCAAACGGGCGGCTGACCGCAGCGGCATCAGCGTGCGGCCCATGGACGCCCGCGATAAAAAAACCGAGTTCCTGCGCTTCCGCGAAATCTATAATGCCGCCTGGCAGAAGAACTGGGGTTTCTTCCCTATGAGCGATGCGGAATTGGATGCCCTGGTCGCCGACCTCGGCATGCTGATTGACCCGCAACTAGCCTTTTTTGCCGAGATTGCTGGCGAGCCGGTCGGCTTTGCCCTGGCTTTGCCAGATTTCAACGAAGCGCTGCGCCTGGCTTATCCGCGGCCGGGCGTGCCAGAGCTTTTTACAATGGCGCAATTGCTCTGGCATTGGAAGATTCGGCGCTCCATCAAAGGCGCGCGCATGCCGCTTATGGGTGTCAAAAAAGAACAGCGCAACAAAGGCGTCGAGCTAGCCATGCTGCTGGCGATGACAAAGGCTCTGCTGCCGTCGGGCTATGATTATCTTGATTCTGGCTGGGTCTTGGAGACCAATCCGCTCATCAAAATCAGCACCAGTTTGGGTGGCAAGGTCTATAAAAGACACCGTTTTTATGAAAAATCGCTGCTAGGGCCGAGCGCTTAGCGCGTCGCCAGCTGGTCTAGCGCTTGTCGGGTCGCGGCGGCGGCGCTAGCCTCTCCCTGCAAGACTGAGGCTAGAGCCTCTTGCATCAGACGCGGCGCGGCGCCGCCTTCGGTTTCGGGCAGCGGCATCGTGGCTTTAGCCAGCAATTCGGCGAAGAACTGGGCATCGGCGGCCGCGGGCAGGCTATCCGCCAGGATGGCTGGCTGCGTCGGCAGATAATTGAGCGCCTTAGCGAAGCTGGCGTGAAAACTAGGTTCCATCAGCCATTCCAAGAAACGCGCCGCTAAGTCTTGGCGGCTCAAATCCGGCGTTACAATCACCCAGAGCCAGCCGCTGCGGATAGAAGCGGTCTCGCCAGCGGGCGTCGGGATGGCTGCCGCCCGCAAATCCAAATCAGGCTGCGCCACCAGCTTGAGGTACTGACTGGCGTTAAATACCCCTAGCTTGGCGGCTGTATCGGGGTCGCTGGCATTGCTGAAATCTCCCAAATAGACCAGCGGCGATTGATAATTCAAGACATCGGCGCTAATCAAGCCGCGTTCCAGCAAATCTTGATAAAACTGCAAAGTCTCGCGCAGAGCCGCTTCGTCGATGCGCATGACGCCGGCGCGCGGCAGCGCGCCGCCCGCGGCCAGGTATTGCAGATAAAAGGTCTGGTTCAAACCATTGCTGCGCGCGGCCGGGAAGAAGAAATGCGCCTCGCTAGCCAGCGCATCGGCGAAGCGCAGCCGATAGCCGCTATCGATTTCGATTGCGGCCGGCTGGTACATGGTCAGCAAGAAGTCGAAGAGATAAGGCAAGCCATAGAGGAGGACATCGTCATCGGCGCGTATCTGCCCGAACTCCAGTCCAGCGCCCAAATCGTTGATGAGCGCCGACGAAAAAAGCGTCTCCAGCGATTGCAGATATTGTAGAGTCAGGGTCGGGTTGAAATCGCGCCGCCGGATCAAGGCGATATCTGGCAAAGCGCCCGGCGCCACTTCGCTGCCGGCGCGGATTGTCGCTAAAATGCCGCCGACCTTGCCCACATCTTTGATGCGCTGGGCGATGCCGATGCCGTTCGCTTGGCTGAAAGCCGCCGTATGCGCGCTGAGCAGTTCAAAGGCCGCGCTGGTTTCGTCGGCGATGAGCGGCGCTGGCAGCCACAGGCTTAAGGGCGGGGGCGCCGGCGCGGCGCTTTCGTCCTGCGCCTGCGCCGCGAAGACCATTAAGACGCACATAAAAATAGTAATCAAAGACCGCGCCACAACACTCTCCTCTTCAAGCCGCCAGGCCGGTAAGCTATTATAGCCCAGCTAGCAGGTTCAGCGCTTCAGCCGGGCTGGCGGCCAGACATATCATGCCCTGATAGCCGGGGGCTAAATACGGGCTGCGCTGCAAGATGCCAATGACATCAGCCCAAATTTGCCCATAGCAGACAAAGGGCCGGGGCCCGATGTCGCCGATGCGCATCAATTCCCAGGTCTCGGCGATTTCATGCAAGGTGCCAATGCCGCCCGGCAGCGCGAGGTAGGCATCCGCGTTTTCCACCATGTGCAGCAGGCGATCGCGCAATTCGGCGTAGTTGATCACTTCATGCAGATAGCGGTTCGGTTGAACATCAAATTGAGCGCCGATTTGATCGGTCGTGATGCCGATGACATGACCGCCAGCGGCCCGCGCGCCTTTGCTCACCGCTTCCATGACGCCATAATAGCCGCCGCTCATCACGGCTTAACCCGCTTCTGCCAAGCCCTGGCCAATGCGCTCCGCTGTTTGATACACCGCATCGCCTGGCTTGACTTGCGAACTGCCGTAGACTGTGATTGTTTTCATCAGAAATTTGCCAGAAATTTTGCTTGCCTGCACTGCCTGCGAGTATAGCAGACTTGCGCCACCCGTGAATTGCGAACCCCCAATTTTTAGGGGGTAACCCAGCGGCTACTTATGCGGTATACTAAATGTTAAGAAGGGACGAAGAGAAACGAGAAGGAGAAACGATGTTCAAGAGACTATCAATGCTAGCCGTTCTAGTTTTGCTGCTGTTTTCGCTGGCGGCCACCTATGCCGATTCGACGAAATCCGCCCATTGCGGCGACCTGTCCGCTGCCGATTGCCAAATCATTGAAGATAATCTCGCCGTGATGGACGCGCTGCGCTCGCTCGCTTTTGCGCTGGATATGACAAGCGCTAGCGGCGACTCCAATATGACCGCCACTGGCAGCGGCGCTTTTGCCATTTCGGAGGCAGCTTACGCCGAAATGATGACACTCAGCGAGACAATGTCGCCTGAGGCCGCTAACGCATTATTAGAAATTCTGCTGACCAGCATGAATGGCGAGTTTCAGTTGCATCTGCAAGGCACGGAGGCCGGCGAAGAAACGGATTCGGAGCTGCGTATGCTCTTGAAAGACGGCGTCCTGCTGCTCAATGTCGGCACGCTGGAAGCGCTCTTGGGCGAGCCGATGACTGGCGTAGACTGGCTGGGTTTTGATATGAATGACGCCCTCGGCGAAATGCTGGCTGATAGCCTGCCACCGATGATGAACGGGGATAGCCTGGCGCTGACGGAAGCGGAACAATCCACGATGACAATTACGCGCCTGCCCGATAGCGAGCTGAATGGCGTCGCCGTGGCTGTCTTCGAGAGCAGTATCGATATGAACGCGCTACTGGCGCAGCAGGATATGTCGGCGATGGCCGATGACCCTAACCAAGCCATGCTGCTCGAGCTGATGCAGGGTTTAGAATTCCAGGCGATGACGGCTAAGCAGTATATCGGCTTGGCGGATCATTATACGCATGGCATGGATCTGTCGCTGCAAATGTCCTACCCGAACGAAGAAGGCGCGATTGTCAACACCGCGCTCGACCTCAGCCTGACGCTTTCGGCCTTTGACGAGCCAGTTGAGGTAGAGCTGCCGGAAGACGCGATGGTGCTGCCGCTGGCTATGATGATGCAGATGGGCAATAGCTAAGCAAGTCCAAGTTAATTATGCAAAAGTGAGGCCTAGCCGCATTTTCAACCCCACCCCCGGCCCCTCCCGTAGGGCAGTGTCTACGCGCCCCAAAGCTTTGGGGAGGGGAGAAAACCCCCGAAAACTGTGGGGGTGCCTGAGGGAAAACCTCTCCCCGAAGCTTCGGGGAGGGGTTGGTCTTATCGCAATTTGATGCGATTGCCCTGGCTTTGACTGGCGGGCGCTATAAAAAAGCGGAGAGGGTGGGATTCGAACCCACGGTACCCCGGAGGGTACAACTGTTTTCGAGACAGCCCCAATCGTCCACTCTGGCACCTCTCCCGCCAGCCATTATACACCAGCGCGGCAAAAATTGAAGGCGGTCTATTTTTGCCCTTGTCCGCGCAATTCGTGGAAGAAGGCGCGGATTTTCTCGCCCGCCTCATCAGCGAACAAGCCGCCCGCCACTTCGACTCGGTGATTCAGCTGCGGATGCCGCGTGATGTCCAGGACACTGCCGGCCGCGCCCGCTTTGGGGTCGGCGGCGGCATAGACCAAACGCGGCAAGCGCGCCAAGACCATCGCGCCAGCGCACATCGCGCAAGGCTCCAAAGTGCAGTAGAGCGTAACATCGTCCAGCCGCCACAAACCCAGGGTCGCCGCCGCTTCCCGCAGCGCAATCATCTCGGCATGGGCGGTCGGGTCATCATCCGCTTCGCGCCGATTGTAGCCGCGCCCAATGATTTCGCCGCGCCAGACCGCGACCGCGCCCACCGGCACATCAGCCTGCGCCAAGGCCTTTTCGGCTTCGTCTAAGGCGCAGCGCATCCACCGGCGGTCGACGTCTGTGAAGGGCATCGTCAAAACAGGCTTATCTGTTGCGGCGAGTCGCTGTCTTCGCCGCTGTCTTCATTTTCGCCGTCTTCTGCTTCGGCGGTCTCGGGCAATTCGGCGCCGCTGTCAGCCGCAGCCGTCTCTTGGTCTTCAGCCTTTAAGCTGTCCTCGAAGGTGAGCGGGTCTTCTTCTGCTATATCTTCTTCAGCGGGGCGCGCGGCAAAATCCGCGGCCGGGAAGACAGCCCCCGCTTCATGCGCCGCTTCTTCTGGGTCGCGGGCGATTGGCTGCCCGTCGGCATCAAAGGCGCTTTCGTCGATGGGTGGGGCGCACTGCGGGCAGAGACATTCGGCCGGGTGGGCGCTGGCTACGCTTAGGATATTCATATCGGGGGCAAAATCGCCCGCGACATCTTCTTGGCGCAGCGTCGCCTCGAGCCGCAGCTGCGCCAGTTCCGCCTCGTCAAAACCGACATTTTGCATAACCGCGGTCAAAGTCGGCAAACTTACCTGGTCATCAGCTCGCGCCGCCTGCTTATACTGTTCGCGCAGGCTATTCAGCCATTCTTCAAAAAAGACGCTGCGTCCATCCATATTTTTGTCCTTTACTATTTTTCGCGGCGCAGAAATAACGCTTGCCCATGCGCCAAGCCCTGCAAGCGGAGCGCCGCCGCCTTTACCGTGAAATTTTGGCTGCTGAGCAGGTCGGTCAGCGCGCTGCCATCGGGCATATTCGCTTGGCGCATATCCAGTTCGACAGCAGGCATATCGGCCGCGCCGCGCCAGACCGCCACGATAATCTGCTCTTGCCGCGACTGCCGCTGGAAGGCAAGCAAATCGCCGGCCGCGTGCAAGATTTGCAAGCCGCCTTGCTGCAAGGCATGCGAGTTCTTGCGGATGGCGATGACCGCTTGATGAAAACGGCGCAGGTCCTGGTCCCACAGCGCCTCATCCCAAGGCATGCAGCGGCGATTATCTGGGTCGCGCCCGCCTGGCAGGCCAATTTCATCGCCGTAATAGAGACAAGGGCTGCCGGGGAAACCCACCAGCAGCGCCAGGCCTGCTTTGACCAAAGCACGGTCACCGCCGGTCACAGTCAAGATGCGGTCGACATCGTGGCTGCCAAGCTGGTTGAATTGCTGCAAGGCGATACTATACGGAATCGCCGTCAGATACTGCCGCCATTGCAGAGCCAGCGCCTCGGTCGGCAGCGCTTGAGGGTCGCCAAAAGGCTGCCCATCGGCGACGCCTAAATCGCCTTTGCCCAGCCAGCGCCGCACCGGCGTATTAAAACCCTGATAATTCATCGAGGCGTCCAGCTCGTCGCCTTGCAGGTGGGGGCTGCTATCTTGAAAATACTCGCCCATCATATAGGCTTGCGGGTTTTCTTCTTTGATTGCCGCCCGCATCTCGCGCCAGACTTCCTGGGCGCATTGCGTCTGCCAAAAATTGCCAGTCATATTCGCCACATCCAGCCGCCAGCCATCGATGCTATAAGGTGGGCGCAGCCATTTGCGGATGGGGCTATCGGCAGCGCGGTAGATCGCATCGCGCAATTTTGGGCTGTTGTAATTAAGTTTGAGCAGCAGCGGCACACCCAGCCAATGCTCGATTTCGCCCGTCTGCGGGTGATAATGAAAATAGGCGGCGCTCTCGGCTTCTGGGTCGGCTTTTGTCGCCAGATACCAAGGGTGTAAAAAGCCGATGTGATTCGGCGTAATATCGAGAATGAGTTTCATGCCCCGCGCGCTCAGCGCCGCCCGCAATTCGGCTAGAGCCGCGTCGCCGCCCAGGCACTCGGCGATATGGTCAAAATCGCGCACGAGATAGAAGTGATTGGTTTCGGCATCGAATATCGGATTCAGGTAGAGCGCTGTAACGCCCAAATCGCATAAATAATCCAGGTTTTGGCTGATGCCTTGCAAATCGCCGCCAAAATATTCGACTGTGCGCGATTCCATATACGGCCGCGGGAGGCCGCCCCATTCGCGCTGCAAGGCGGGTTTGCCCATAGACGTTGGCGTGCCAGTGCGGATGTCATTGCCTGGCTCGCCATTGGCAAAGCGCTCCGGGAAAATCTGATAAAAGACCTGCTCCCGCACCCAAGCTGGCGCGACATAATCGCCTAGCACGGTGAAATGGAACCAGTCGGGGCTGTCGACGGGGCTAAGCCCAAATTGATTGAAATAGAAAGAGCCGCTGTCGGTCAAGAAATGAAAGCAATAATTGTTATGCGGCATAGTAATCGGTAAATCGGCTGACCACCAATCGTAGTATGCGTCGCTGGCCCCTTGGTTCATACGAATGCGCTTCCATTCGCCATCGGGCCGGCTGCGCAGGTAGAGCGCGTGCAAATCCGCCGCCCGCGGCAGCCGAATGCGCACTTCGATAGTCTCGCTGATGCGCGGGCAGATCTCGCTCAGATACATTTCCGAACTGTCGTGATGGATATAATGTGCCCAGGCGGGCAAGTGGGTTGTGGTCATAGTCTTCGCTTTCTCTAGCGCCTGGCGGCGTCGCCTTCGATTTTTGCTTGCTGGTCGGGGTGGCGCTGGTAGAGCCGCGTGAGATGCAGCAATGCCTCTTTGCCGGGATGGTGCAAGGCGGCTTCGCTAAAGCGCCAGCTCCAGTTGCCGGTCGGCTGGCCGGGTGTATTCATGCGCGCTTCAGCGCCCAGCCCCAGCACATCTTGCAGCGGCATAATAAAAACCCGGCCGGCCGAGCGCATGCCCGCCCGCGCCAGCGTCCAGACAATGTCCTGGACTTCTTGCCCCAGGTAATCGCGCAGGAAGTTCCGCGCGCCGCTGTCGGTCTCGGTTTCCCACCAGCCGCGCGTCGTATTGTTGTCGTGCGTGCCAGTGTAGACAATGCAATTCGGCGGGTGATTATGCGGCAGGAAGGGATTGGCCGGGTCGCTGAAGGCGAATTGCAGCACTTTCATGCCCGGCAGGCAAAAATCGTCGCGCAGCTTTTCTACGCCCGCGGTGATGACGCCGAGGTCTTCGGCGATGATGGGCAGGTGGCCCAGAGCCGCGCGCAGCGCGTAGAAAAAAGGCGCGCCCGGGCCTTTTACCCAAGCGCCTTTGATAGCGGTTGGCTCGCTGGCGGGGATTTGCCAATAAGCCTCGAAACCGCGAAAATGGTCGATGCGCATATAATCGACCAGCCGCAGCAAAGTCTTAACGCGCTCGATCCACCAGCGATAGCCGCTGGCCGCCATCACCTCCCAGCGATAGAGCGGGTTGCCCCAGCGCTGCCCGGTCGGGCTGAAATAATCCGGCGGCACGCCGGCAATCACAGTCGGGTTGCCCGCCGCATCCAGCGCGTACTCGGCCTGATTAGCCCAGACATCAGCGCTATCGTGGGCGACGAAGATGGGCAAATCACCAAAGAGGCGGATGCCTTTGCCATTGGCGTAATCTTTTAGCGCGAGCCACTGGCGCTGGAAGAGCCATTGATAAAAGCGCTCGGCTTCGATGCGCGCGCGGTTGGCGCTGGCGGCCCGCGCCAGGTCGGCTGCGGCGCGCTGCCGCAGGGCGCTTAGCAATTCCGGCCAGGGGCGCAGCTTATGCTGCGCTTTTAAGGCTCTGAACAGGGCATAATCTTCTAACCAGTATTGATTAGCCTGTATAAATTGCTGGAACTCGTCGCGCAAATTGGCGGCGGCGGCGCCAGCGCGAAAGTTGCGCCAGGCCTGCTCCAGCTTTTCATTGTGGTAGGGGATAACCCAGCCATAGTCCACCCGGCCTTGCGGGAAGGGCGGCGCGTCAGCCAGGTCAGCCGCCGCCAGCAAGCCATCTTCTACCAGCAAATCCAGGCTGATGAGGTTGCTGTTGCCGGCAAAGGCTGACAGCGTCTGATAGGGCGAGTCGCCATAACTGGTCGGGCCCAGGGGCAATACCTGCCATATCGACTGACCATGCGCCGCCAGCCAGTCAACAAAGCGATAAGCGCCAGCGCCCAAGTCGCCGATGCCATAGCGGCCGGGCAGCGAAGTCGGGTGCAGCAAAATGCCGCTGGAACGGGGCAGGGGCGTCATTGCGCGGCGGCGGGCAGCAGTTGGCGCGCCGCCTGCGCCGCCTCAGCCAGCGCGACAGTCACTTCAGCCCCATCGGCCAAGCGCCGCAGCTTGACGGCGCCGGCCTCGACTTCCACCGGGCCGGCGGTAGCGACCAAGGGTATGCCTTTTTTATCGGCATAGCTAAACTGCCGCCCGAGCTTGCGCCGGTCCAAATAGACTTCGGTGTTGAGGCCGGCTTGGCGTAGTTGCTCGGCGATGCTGGTCGCGGCCGGGCGCAGCTCTTCGCTGAAAACGGTTACCAGCGCCTGCACCAGGGTGCCACCAAGCTGTGGCGGATAGAGATTGAGCGCCTCCATCAAATCGATGATACGCTCGATGCCAAAAGAAGTGCCAGTGGTCGGCAGGCTTTGGCGGCGGAACATGCCGATGAGATTGTCGTAGCGCCCGCCGCCGGTGACGCTGCCCAAATTAGGCTCGGAAATGACGGTCTCAAAAATGGGCCCAGTGTAATAGCCCAGCCCGCGCACCATAGTGAAGTCGAAGTCATAAAATTCTGGCGGGATAGCGGCTGCGGCGACCATATCCGCCAGCGCCCGCAAATCGTCCAGCCCGTTGTCGCCCGCGCCGATGGTCTGCCCGATGAAGTCCAGGCTGGCGCGGCCGGGCGCTTTGGCTTGCAGCAAGTCCAGCATGCGGCTAATAGCCTCGGCGTTGATGCCGCGTTCGCGCAATTCCCGCTCGACGCCGGCCGCGCCGATTTTGTCAAATTTATCGACGCTGCGATACAAATCGGGCAGCTGCGCTTGGGGCAAGCCAGAAAATTCGCCGATGGCCCGCAGCAGCTTGCGATGGTTGATTTTGATGAGGAACTGCGGGAAGTTCAAGCGACTGAGGCAGCGGTGCATGATGGTCAAAATTTCGGCATCGGCGCTGATGCCGGCAACGCCGACAATATCGGCGTCGCATTGCCAAAATTCGCGGTAGCGCCCGCGCTGCGGCCTCTCGCCGCGAAAAACAGGCGCGATATGATAGCGCTTGAAAGGCAGGCTCAGCTGGCTGGCGTATTGCCCGACCAGGCGGGCTAATGGCACCGTCAAGTCGTAGCGCATGGCGAGCGGCGCGCTGCGGCTGCGCCCGTGCTGCGCGCTGAAGATGAGCTGCTCGGCGTCTTCGCCATACTTGCCAAAGAGCGTCTCGCGCAGTTCGAGGATGGGCGTGCCAATCGGCTCGAAGCCAAAACTGTGAAAGACTTCAGTGATGCGGTCCAGCGCGTAATTGCGGCGCAGCATAGTCTGCGGCAAAAAATCGCGAAAGCCTTTGGGGGTGCGCGGCGCGACGAACTTGCTCATCGATTCTCCTAGTTTCCGTTGCTTTAAGCGCGGGCGGCGAGAGCCTGACGCCGCACATCTTCAATTTGCGCGTAATGCCCGACTTCGTGCGACAGGCCAAAGAGAAAAGCGGCCGGCGCGTTCATCTCGCCGAAGCGGGCGGTAAACCGCTCAGAGACATCGCGGCAGACATCGAGCAGGGGCGCATCGGGCCAAGTCTGCAAATAGGCATTGCGCATGCGGCGGCTCTCTTCCAGCCGCTGCCGCGCCTGCGCCACGGTCTGCATATCGCGCCAGGGCGTCTCATAGCGCGGCCGCTCTGAAGCTGGCACGCCGCGGGCTAAAAGCGAACTCAAAGCCGCGCCTTCTTCGCTGCTGGCGGTTACATGGGCGATGAGATGGCCAAAATTCCAGCCGATTTGCTCTTCCCCTTCGACGGCGAAGGGGTCATCGGCGGCTGGGTCTTCGGGGTCAAAGACAATATCGGCATCTTCCAGCCCAGCCAGCAAGCCGAGCAGATAGTCGATGCTTTCGTCGCTCAAGGCTTGCAGCTCGGCGGGCCCGATGTTTTCCCGCGCGGCATAGTCGCGGTAGCTCACTTCGCCGTCGCGCATGGGGCTAAAATCAATCATGTCGGTCTCTCCTTTGTTACTTGTGGAATGTTTGCTATTTTACTGACAGCGCGGCATTCGGCAACCTTACATGCTGGCGACAGCGGCGAAACGGGCGCAAACCGTTTGTCAAGACCCCGCGCAATGGTACACTGATTTATAGCTTGGCTCTCTTTGTCCAGGCTCGGCTTATAGAAAGCAGGCGCGCTTATGCTAACTGATGTGGAAAAGATGCTCTTCGTCCTTTTGGCGCTTTTCTCTTTGGGCGCCGCTTATGCTGGCTTGCGCGAGATGTTCCGCATCATCGGGCGGGGGACAGGCGCGCTGCATTTTGATGGACTGCTGCGGCGCGGCTTTGATGCCCTCGCCATCTACTTGACGCAGAGCCGCACCTTAAAAACCCGCCCTTTGACCAGCCTCTTGCATTGGGGCATTGTGCTTGGTTTCACCTACTATTTTCTGGTGAATGCCCTGGACCTGCTTATCGGCTTTCTGCCCAATTTCGAGCGGCAGTTGGCGGGTTTAGGCGGCTGGTACGATGCTTACCGTTTATTTGGCGATATCTTCAGTGTTGTCGTCTTAGTCGGCATTGTCTATTTTATCCTGCGGCGCTTTGTTTTGCCGAACAAAGCCGCCCTAGGTTATCACGACAATGTGCTTTTACACCCCAAGATAGCGGCCGGCGCAATACATGTCGATTCTATGATTGTCGCTTTTTTTATCCTGCTGCATGTGGGCGCGCGCTTTTTAGGCGAATCGATCGTGGTGGCGCAGCATGGCGCTGATATATTTATGCCCTTCGCGACGGCTTCCGCTTCGCTTTGGACGGGGCTGAATAGCGATGCGCTGCTGGCGCTGCGGCATTTGTTTTGGTGGTTCGCTTTGGGCGGGATTTTGCTCTTTTTGCCTTATTTCCCCCAGAGCAAGCACGCGCACCTCTTCATGGGTCCGCTGAATTTCTTGACGCGGCCCCAGCGCCGCTCGCTCGGCGCTTTGGATCCGCTCGATTTTGAAGACGACGCCATCGAGCAGTTCGGCGCGAGCCGCCTGGAAGATTTGCCGCAGACACAACTGCTCGATGCTTTTGCCTGTATCGCCTGCAACCGCTGTCAGGATGTCTGCCCGGCCTATGTTACCGGCAAAGAACTTTCACCGGCCGCGCTCGAGGTCAATAAACGGTTTTATATTACAGACCAGTGGACAGCGCTGGCGAATGGAGAATCAACTGACGGGCTGCTGGCCGGCAGCCTGCTCAGCGAATCGGCGCTCTGGGCTTGCACCGCCTGCGGCGCTTGCATCGACATCTGCCCGGTCGGCAACGAGCCGATGTTTGACATTCTCGATATACGGCGCGGCGCTGTATTGATGGAGGGCGATTTCCCGAGCGCGCTGCAAGGCGCATTTAATGGCATGGAGCGTCAGGGCAATCCCTGGCAGATTGCCGAGTCGCGCAGCGGCTGGACGGCTGAGCTGCCCTTCCCGGTGCCGACCGTCGCCGAGAACCCAGATTTTGACTTGCTCTATTGGACGGGCTGCGCGGTGAGCTATGACCCGCGCGCCCAGCAGACCGCGCGCGCCCTGGTCAAACTGCTGCATGCGGCTGGTTTGAACTTCGCCATTTTGGGCGATGAAGAGCGCTGCACCGGCGATGCCGCGCGCCGGGCGGGCAATGAATATCTCTACGATGCTCTAGCCTCCGCCAATGTCGAGACGCTAAAGGCGCTCAAACCCAAGCGCATTGTCGTAACCTGCCCGCACTGCTTGCATAATCTCGGCTTTGAATATGGCGCTTTTGGCGCGGAGTTTGAGGTCATCCACCACAGTCAATTAATCGCGGAGTTAATCGCGGCCGGTGCTTTGCCCCAAAGCGCCAATCCCGCGCAGTGGAGCAATGTAACCTTCCACGATCCTTGCTATTTGGGCCGGCAAAACGGCGTGTTTGATGCCCCGCGCCAAGCCCTTGGCGCTAGCGGCATCCCCCTGGTGGAGATGCCGCGCAATCGCAAGAATTCATTCTGCTGTGGCGCGGGCGGTGCTCAATTCTGGAAAGAAGAAGAACCAGGCGCGCAGAAGGTCAATAGCGCGCGCTATCAAGAGGCGGCGGCGACCGGCGCTGACGCACTCGCCGTGGGCTGTCCCTT
Source organism: Phototrophicaceae bacterium (assembly GCA_965200325.1). Lineage (GTDB taxonomy): Bacteria > Chloroflexota > Anaerolineae > Aggregatilineales > Phototrophicaceae > UBA6055. The sequence goes on from OZ241335.1 coordinate 830,262, forward strand.
CTGCCTGCGCATGTTTGCCGATGCGCGCCAAGAACGCGCCGACGGGCCCCAAGTGCTTGATATCGCCGAGATTGTCGCCGCGAGTCTTTAGCGTAGCCGCTGGTTTGACGGAGCTAGGAGGTGGCCTTGTCCGACTTCGATTTTGCCACAATTCCAACGCTGGAGACCGAGCGCCTGCGCTTGCGCCGCATTACGCTCGCCGATCGGCCCGCTTGGTTCGCTGTTTTTAATAGCCCAGGCACGTTGGACTATCTCAGCGATTTTGAAAGGGCGCCGCGCGCGCAAGTTATGGACGAGATTGTCGCTTGGTCGGAACGCATCATTGCCGAAAAGAGCGGCATCCGCTGGGCAATCACGCTCAAGCCGGCCGATAAGATGATAGGCTCCTGCGGCTTTCATCTTTATGACCCGGCCAATCGCCGCGCCGAAATCGGCTACGAGCTGCATTCGGCTTATTGGCGGCGCGGCCTTATGTCTGAGGCGGTGCTTGCTTTGCTGCGCTTTTGCTTTGAGCGCTTGGGTCTGCACCGCGTCGAAGCTGATGTGACGGAAGGCAATGTCGCGTCGGCCGCTTTGCTGAAAAAGCTGGGTTTTGCGCTGGAGGGCTGCTGGCGCGAGCGCATTTATTGGCGCGGCGGCTATCACAGTCTGTGGCAGTTTGGCCTGCTGGCACCGGAATTTCGAGGGTGCCAATTATGAAAGCCGCTGATGGCAAGTCCCTCTTAGCGATGTTGCTCATCTTGCTGCTGGCTTTTGCTTTGGGGGCGGCCTCGCTCAATGCGGACATCGTCTGGTTGGATGAAATGTTTTCGCTCGGCAACATGGGTGCTTTTGAGCCGCCCTATAACCCGCAACAAGTAATCGATTCTTTAGCCGAGCACAGTTCAGAGCATGTGCCTTTGTATTTTGTGCTGGGCGCGCAGTGGGCCCAGCTCGTCGGCTGGGCGCAAGTTGCTATGCGCTACTTGTCGCTGCTTTTTGGTGTCTTGCTCATTGCTTGTGTTTATGGCTTCACTGCCGCTATGTTTAACCGGCGCCTGGCATTAACTGCTGCCTTTCTTGTAAGCACAAGCGCGATCCTGCTCTGGTATTTCCATGAAATACGGATGTATACGCTGCTGATGTTTTTGACAGTTGCGCATGCTTGGCTATATTTTCGATTGGTAAGTGGCTTCCGCGCCAGTCGCTGGACTTGGGCAGTTTTCGTCGCCACCGCTAGCGCGCTCATCTATACCCATGTCTTCGCCCTCTTTTTCTTTTTTGGGCTTTTTATACAACATTGCCTCTTTGTTTCAAAATCCTACCGCTGGCGCGCTATCCTGCTGGGCTGGGCTTTTGCCGCTTTGACATTCCTGCCCTATCTTCCAATTCTTGCGGCTGATCCTATAACTGTACCACCACATTCAAGAGCGTTATCAACGACAGAGCTACTTACAAGTCTAGCTGATATTCTTGTGAACGACCTGCCGCTACTCTGGCTATTCATTATCGCTTTGCTTGGCTTGACGCTCCGTTCTGGCAAAGCGCATAATGCAACAATTTTGCGCCTGTTCACTATTGCTACAACGGTGGTAGTGCCTCTAGTTTTTCTGACTGCCATCTTTCAATTTATTGAGCTGACGAGGCTGCGCTACTTTTTAATTGTATTGCCTTTCATTCTGATCGTTTTCGCCTATTTCCTGGAGGCGGTGCGGCGTTCGCGCGTCATTGTCGCGCTTTTTCTGCTTCTCTGGTTAGCTGGCGGCTGGAAAAGCTGGCGACTTGCGGAGGCTTGGACCTATGGCGCGCATGACTGGCTGCGTCTTGATCATCCGCCGCCACTACATCGCTACACTGATGCTCTGCAATCTAAGGCCCGTGCGCATGATATTCTATTGAGCAGCATAAATCCTAGTGTCGTTACCCGGCACTTAAAACATGGCTATACGGCTATCGAATATTACATAGATACTTTGCTCGGTATCGACGGCGCTTTTGTCTCTGCCAAACTCACCGGCGACGAGCTGCGCGAAGAATATCGCAAACAGGTCGCTGCCTCTCCCTACCTGCTCTTCGCCTATGAAAAAAACGACAAGCCGGCTAACTTTGATGAAGTCCTCGCTTTGCTGCAAGCTGATTATCGCGCCTGTGAAGTGTTGGCAGACGAGCGAGGCATATTTATCGAGCGTTATGTCGATAAAGCCCTGACCTGCGACCGCGCTTACGCGCCGATACAGTACGACAATGGCATCACTATAATCGATAAATTCGCTGATTACGACAAAGAACAGAAGACTGTGCGCGTCGTAACAGGCTGGCAAGTGGCGGATGAGGCGCAACTACATCAGTACAATGTCTCTCTGCAAATCCTCACACCGGAGTGGGAAAAGGTTGGGCAGGCTCAGGATCGCCATCTGTATGATGATCTGCTTCCTTGGTATCGCCACGAATTGAGCACAGCTGGCTTGCCCGTCGGCGACTATCGTTTGGTGGTCATTCTTCATCATCGATACAGCGGCAAAAAAGTGATGGGCAGCGATCTGGAAACGTCTCAAACCGGACAGTTTGTTACGGTGCTGGAGTTTTCAATCAAGGAATAACCGATGATACGGTACAAGATTGTCCATCTTAAGCCGGTAAACAGGGGTCGAGAATGCCTTTCACAGCAATCCTTGTAAGTTTCATCAGCAATATGTGGCAGTTTGGCCTGCTGGCACCGGAATTTCGGACCCGCCAATCATGAAAGCCGCTGATGGCAAGTCCCTCTTAGCGATGTTGCTCATCTTGCTGCTGGCTTTTGCTATCGGCACCGTTGGCTTGCTGGCCAACCCTATTATGTCAGATGAAATGTATTCGCTGACGAACATGGGCGTCTTTGACCCGCCTTATAGCATGCAGCAAGTCCTGGACTCGCTGACGCAAAATAGCCCGGATCAGCTGCCTTTGTATTATTGGTTAGGGGCGGCCTGGGCCCGTCTGGCGGGCTGGAAGCAGGTTGCGCTGCGCTACCTTTCGCTTATGGCGGGCCTCTTGCTGCTCGCCTGCCTCTATCGCTTTGGGACGGAAATCTTTAATCGCCGCGTTGGCCTTTGCGCCGCCCTGCTTATGGCTAGCAGCGCCTTTGCCATCAACTATTTTTATATCCTGCGTTTTTATACGCTCTTAATGTTGCTGGCCGCATTGCAGGGCTGGCTCTACTGGCGGCTAGCGCATCGCCGCCGCGCTGGCCCGGGCCTTTGGCTATTCTTCATCCTGTCCACGGCCCTGCTGCTCTACACCCAGAGCTTCGCTTTAGTCTGGCTGGCCGGGCTGGGTTTATATCATCTAGTTTTTGTGAAGAAATCGCGCCGCTGGTGGCAGATTATCAGCGGCTGGCTGCTAGGAGCGGCGCTCTTCCTGCCGCACTTGCCTATCTTCATCGACGGCCTGCGATATGCCCAGGCCAGAGATTTGCAAGTACGTCTAAGTTCTAGCGCGCTCGAGCTAATTGAGGCTTTCATTCCGCTTTTTTTTAATGGCTCGCTTCTGCTAGCGCTATTCTTCAGTGCAATGCTGGCCTTTCTGCTTTGGCGGCGGCCCAATCACGCATTGCTCAAACTGTTAGCTATGAGCGGCGCAATGCTGCTGTCGATTCTGCTTATCAATGAAGTAATAAACTTGATATTGCTCGATCGCCTGCGCTATTTCTTGCTCTTGTGGATACCCGGTACGATAATCCTTGCCTATACCATAACCGCCGTGCCGCATTGGAAGGTCATCGCTTGTATCTTTCTAGTGGCTTGGGGACTTGCCGCCGCGCAATTCTATGGCAGTCCGACGCTGCTGTCTCGTGTCGGTGGCGCAGCCCGCACCCGCCTATACCCGCAGTTGCAACATTATAGCTATCTCTTGCAAGACCAGGCGCGGTCAGGCGACTTCTTGCTCGGTTTTACGCAAGATGACAAGGTCAATACAAGATGGCGCTTCCCCTATAGCGTCGCCGATTATTATGTGCAGGCATTGCTTAGCGTTGAGGGCTACTTCATCCCGCCTCAGCTAACGGGCGCGGAGTTGCTGGAAGACCTGGCTGACTTGAGCCGCAATCAAGCCTATATCCTGCTTGCTTATGACCCGCTTGCGCTTCCGAGTAGCCTGCCAGCAGTGCTTGAGTTCCTCAAAGCCGACTTCGCCGCCTGTACCGAGCTCGTTGAGCAAGAGCGCATCTATATCCAGCGCTATGCGCGCCGTTTCATGCCCTGCGAAAAACCCTATGCGCCGATCCACTACGATAATGGCATCAAGATTATCGATAAATTCGCCGATTACGACAAAGAACAGAAGACTGTGCGCGTCGTAACCGGCTGGCAAGTGGCTGATGAAGCGCAACTGCAAGAGTACAATGTCTCGCTGCAAATCCTCACGCCCGATTGGCAGATGATGGCGCAATCGGATAGGCATCTCTACGATGATGTTCTCAAGTGGTATGTGGCTGAGCTTTCAACAGATGGCTTGCCGCCCGGCGACTATCGCGTCGTCGTCATCCTCTACGATCGCTATAGTCGTGCCAAAGTCAGCGGCACAGATTTGACCAGTGGCGAAGTCGGCACGATTTTGCCGATCCTGGCCTTCACAGTTGAAAAATGATTTTACGGCCGCTGTACCGATGAAAACACTGGAGCATAAATTGCCTTCCGAGCCGAAGACCGGGCCCAGCGGAAAATATCATTTCGCCCTAATCCTGATTCTATTGTTTGCCTTTGCAATCGGCCTAGTGGGCTTGAATGCGGACATCGTCTGGTTGGATGAAATGTATTCGCTAGGCAACATGGGCGCTTTTGAGCCGCCCTATAACCCGCAACAAGTAATCGATTCTTTAGCCGAGCATAGCCCGAAGCATGTGCCTTTGTACTTCCTGCTTGGCTCGCAATGGGGCCAGCTCGCTGGCTGGTCGCAAGTTGCTATGCGCTACTTGTCGCTGCTTTTTGGTGTCTTGCTCATTTCTTGTGTTTATGGCTTCGCTGCCGCTATGTTTAACCGGCGCCTGGCATTAACTGCTGCCTTTCTTGTAAGCACAAGCGCGATCCTGCTCTGGTATTTCCATGAAATACGGATGTATACGCTGCTGATGTTTTTGACAGTTGCGCATGCTTGGCTATATTTTCGATTGGTAAGCGGCTTCCGCGCCAGCCGCTGGACTTGGGCAATTTTCGTCGCCACCGCTAGCGCGCTCATCTATACCCATGTCTTCGCCCTCTTTTTCTTTTTTGGGCTTTTTATACAACATTGCCTCTTTGTTTCAAAATCCTACCGCTGGCGCGCTATCCTGCTGGGCTGGGCTTTTGCCGCTTTGACATTCCTGCCCTATCTTCCAATTCTTGCGGCTGATCCTATAACTGTACCGCCACATTCAAGGGCGTTATCAACGACAGAGCTACTTACAAGTCTAGCTGATATTCTTGTGAACGACCTGCCGCTACTCTGGCTATTCATTATCGCTTTGCTTGGCTTGACGCTCCGTTCTGGCAAAGCGCATAATGCAACAATTTTGCGCCTGTTCACTATTGCTACAACGGTGGTAGTGCCTCTAGTTTTTCTGACTGCCATCTTTCAATTTATTGAGCTGACGAGGCTGCGCTACTTTTTAATTGTATTGCCTTTCATTCTGATCATTTTCGCCTATTTCCTGCTGGCGGCGCAGCGTTCGCGCGTCATTGTCGCGCTTTTTCTGCTTCTCTGGTTAGCTGGCGGCTGGAAAAGCTGGCGACTTGCGGAGGCTTGGACCTATGGCGCGCATGACTGGCTGCGTCTCGATCATCCGCCGCCAATACATCGCTACACTGATGCTCTGCAATCTAAGGCCCGTGCGCATGATATTCTATTGAGCAGCATAAATCCTGGTGTCGTTACCTACCGCTTAAAACACGGCTATACGGCTATCGAATATTACATAGATACTTTGCTCGGCATCGACGGCGCTTTTGTCTCTGCCAAACTCACCGGCGACGAGCTGCGCGAAGAATATCGCAAACAGGTCGCTGCCTCTCCCTACCTGCTCTTCGCCTATGAAAAAAACGACAAGCCGGCTAACTTTGATGAAGTCCTCGCTTTGCTGCAAGCTGATTATCGCGCCTGTGAAGTGTTGGCAGACGAGCGAGGCATATTTATCGAGCGTTATGTCGATAAAGCCCTGACCTGCGACCGCGCTTACGCGCCGATACAGTACGACAATGGCATCACTATAATCGATAAATTCGCTGATTACGACAAAGAACAGAAGACTATGCGCGTCGTAACAGGCTGGCAAGTGGCTGATGAAGCGCAACTGCAAGAATACAATGTCTCGCTGCAAATCCTCACCCCTGATTGGCAGATGATGGCGCAATCGGATAGGCATCTCTACGATGATGTTCTCAAGTGGTATGTGGCTGAGCTTTCAACAGATGGCTTGCAGCCCGGCGACTATCGCGCCGTCGTCATCCTCTACGATCGCTATAGTCGTGCCAAAGTCAGCGGCACAGATTTGACCAGTGGCGAAGTCGGCACGATTTTGCCGCTTGCGCCACCCTTCACCATTGAATCGCTTGAAGAATAAGCGCGCGAGGAAACTTCTCTTGATGAAGACGCTCGAGCCAGAAATGCCTGCGGCGCAGAACCGCAAATATCTTTGGGCGATGGTCGCGCTCCTCTTGCTCGCCTTTGCCTTGGGCGCGGGACATATCAACGCGGATATTATGTGGGTGGACGAGCTGTATTCGCTGGCCAGGATGGGCGCTTTGGACCCGCCCTACAGCCCCCAGCAGATCGTCGAATCCCTCGCCCAACATAGCCAAAATCAATTGCCCCTATATTTTGTGCTTGGCGCGCAATGGGCGGCGCTGGTTGGCTGGTCCCAGGTGGCTATGCGCTACTTGTCGCTGCTCTTGGGCGTATTGTGCATCGCTTGGGTCTACCGCTTTGCGGCGGACACGCTCGAGCGCCGCAGCGCTTTGGTAGCGGCTTTTCTCACAAGCACAAGCGGCTTTGTCATCCTCTACTTTCACGAAATACGGTTTTACACGCTGATATTGTGGCTGGCGCTGGCACATGCTTGGCTCTATTGGCGGCTTGCCACTGGCGCGCGGGCGGGCTGGCGGACTTGGTTTTTCTTTAGCGCCAGCGCCAGCGCGCTGCTCTATACGCATAGCGTTTCGGCCGCTTTTTTCTTTGCCGGGCTTTGCGGGCAGCATCTGCTATTTGCCTTTCGCTTGCGCCGCTGGCGGCAGATCGTTTTTGCCTGGGCGTTCGCCCTGTTGACCTTTCTGCCCTTTGCGCCCCATTATCTCGCGGTAGCCACGACAGAATCCACGATATTCGTCGTGCAAGCGCGCGCCCCGTCCACGCCAGAGCTACTCGCGCAAGTGGCTCAGCCGCTCGTAAATGATCTGTTATGGCTGTGGCTGCCGCTAATCGTTTTGGGAGGTGGCACGCTGTGGCGCAATCGAAAAGCGACTATCTTTCAACTGTTTGTGATGCTGGCCGGCATGTTCCTTTCCGTTCTGCTTTTCCACCAACTGCTTCGTTTGATTGACAGTACGCGGCTGCGCTATTTTTTATTTCTCATGCCTTTTTTCGCGGTTGTCTGCGCGCGGCTTGTCTTGGACTGGCGTCGCTATCGGCTGCTCAGCCTTTTGTTTTTGCTACTATGGGCAGCCGGCGGCTACGGCATTTACCGGCAGGCGGAAGATTGGGCTTATGCCGGGCGCAACTGGCTGCTGCAAGAGCACCCACCGCTGCATCGCTTTACCGATGCCCTGCAAGGCAAAACGCAAGCGCAGGATATGTTCTTCAGCTTCAACAAATCGGGCATGATTAACAAGCCGCTTAGGCGGCAGGCAGGCGCCACGGCCGACTATTACCTCGGCTTAATGCTCGGCATCGATGGCGCGTTTGTCTCAGCCAAGCTCACCAGCCACGAGCTGCGCGAGCAATATCGCCAACAGGTCGATGACTCTCCTTATCTGCTCTTCGCCTATGAAAAAAACGACAAGGCGGCCAACTTCGATGAAGTGCTGGTTTTGCTGCAAGCCGATTATCGAGCCTGCGCCCCCCCAGTCGTAGATACAGACGAACTCTTTGTCCAGCGCTATGTCTATCATTCCCTAACTTGCGACCGCGCTTACGCGCCGATACAGTACGACAATGGCATCACTATCGTCGACAAATTCGCCGATTACGACAAAGAACAGAAGACCGTGCGCGTTGTGACCGGTTGGCAAGTAGCCGACAAAGCCCTGCTAGAGCAATACAGCGTATCCTTGCAAATCCTGAATTCGGCTTGGGAAAAAAAGGCGCAGGCTCCAGACCGCTATTTATTTGATGATATACTCAAGTGGTATGTGGCGGAGCTTTCAACAGCTGCTTTGCCGCCCGGCGACTATCGCGTCGTGGTCATCGTCTACGACAGCGTCAGCGGCCAGAAAGTCAGCGGCGCAGATTTGACCAGCGGCGAAGTCGGCACGATTTTGCCCATTCACAGTTTCTCGATTAAAGAATAGATGGTAGACCGATATTTGCTGATGAATAGGCCGACTTCGCCTTTTAAGCCTAAGGCCAGACATAGCGAAAAATATCTTTTCGCGCCTGTCTGTGTATTACTGCTGGCCTTTGCCTTCGGCGCGCTCGGCTTGAATGCGGACATCGTCTGGCTGGACGAGATGTTTTCGCTGGCTAATATGGGCGCTTTTGCGTCGGCCTATAGCCCCGCCCAAGTCGTCGCCTCTTTAGCCGAGCACAGTTCAGATCATGTGCCTTTGTATTTTGTGCTGGGCGCGCAGTGGGCCCAACTCGTCGGCTGGTCGCAAGTAGCTATACGCTATTTCTCGCTTTTGGGCGGCGTCTTGCTGGTGGCTGGGGTCTATCGTCTCGCCGCGGACTTGATTGATCGCCGCGTCGCTTTCTTAGCCGCTTTTCTCATCAGCACAAGCGGCTTTGTCATCTTGTATTTTCACGAAATACGGATGTACACTCTCTGGCTGACATTAATCGTCGCGCATCTGTGGCTGTATTTTCGGCTCATAAAAAGCGCTCGAGGCGGGCGCTGGACTTGGCTTTTCTTTGTCGCTAGCGCCTGCGCCTTGCTCTACACCCATGTTTTTTCCATTTTTTTCTATGCCGGCCTGTGCGGGCAGCATCTGCTCTTTGTGAAGCAGACAAAAAAATGGCGCAAAATCGTGCTGGGCTGGGCTGCTGGCGCTTTGCTGGTTCTACCGTATTTGCCAGTTGTATTTGACGGCTTCTTCAGCATAACCGGCAGCTCCAAAGTAGAGCGGTTGGGGCTATCTAGCCTGGACTTAGCCAGCGCGGCGGCCCGTCCGCTCGTGAACGACATTCCAATTTTGTGGCTGCCCATCATTCTCTTAGGCGCATTTGCGCTATTGCAGCGCCGTCACAGTATCATCTTGCGCCTACTGGTCATCCTAAGTCTGACGCTCTTTTCCATTCTCCTGTTCAACGCCATCTTTCCCATCATTTACCTGACGCGCATACGCTATTTCCTTATCGCCATGCCCATTTTAGCGGTCTTGCTAGCCTATTTTTTGCTTAGAGCGCCGCGCTGGCGGGTTATTGCCCCAGTTTTTGCCTTGCTCTGGTTCATCGGCGGCTACCAAATCTGGCAACAAGCCGAAAACTGGCCCTACGCCGCCCATCAAACTTTGCTTATGCAGCATCCGCCCATACACCGCTACAGCGACTCGCTGCAATTCAAAACGCGCCCGCAGGATAGCTTGCTCAGCTTCAGCCAGTCCGGCATGCTCAACTGGCGGCTCAAACATGGCTGGACAACCTTAGACTATTATACCCAAGTAGCGCTCGGCATTGATGGTGCTCTTGTCTCACCTCAACTCACTGGCGACGAACTGCGCGAAGAATATCGCAAACAGGTCGCTGCTTCTCCCTACCTGCTCTTCGCCTATGAACCGGCTGACCTGCCGGCAAATTTCGCCCAAGTTCGCGCATTGCTCGAAGCCGATTATCAAGCCTGCGCCCCAGTCGTAGATACAGACGCACTCTTTGTCCAGCGCTATGTCTATCATTCCCTAACCTGCGACCGCGCTTACGCGCCGATACAGTACGACAATGGCATCACTATCGTCGATAAATTCGCCGATTACGACGAAGAAAAGAAGACCGCGCGTGTGGTAACAGGCTGGCAAGTGGCTGATGAGGCGCAACTGCAAGAGTACAATGTCTCGCTGCAAATCCTTACCCCTGATTGGCAGATGATGGCGCAATCGGATAGGCATCTCTACGATGATGTTCTCAAGTGGTATGTGGCTGAGCTTTCAACAGATGGCTTGCCGCCCGGCGATTATCGCGTCGTCGTCATCCTCTACGACCGCTATAGTGGCGCTAAAGTCAGCGGTACAGATTTGACCAGCGGCGAAGTCAGCACGATTTTGCCGGTTCTGACCTTCACAGTTGAAAAATGATTTTACGGCCGCTGTACCGATGAAAACGCTGGAGCGTAAAATGCCTTCCGAGCCGAAGACCGGGCCCAGCGGAAAATATCATTTTGCCCTAATCCTGATTCTATTGTTTGCCTTTGCTATCGGCCTAGTGGGCTTGAATGCGGACATCGTGTGGATGGACGAGATGTATTCACTCGCCAATATGGGCGCTTTTGAGTCGCCTTATAACCCCGCCCAAGTCGTCGCCTCTTTGGCGGAATACAGCTCAGATCATGTGCCTTTGTACTTCCTGTTTGGCTCGCAATGGGGCCAGCTCGCCGGCTGGTCGCAAGTTGCTATGCGCTACTTATCGCTTCTTTTTGGCATTTTGCTTATCACAATGAGCTACCGGTTTGCCGCTGATATGTTTAACCGCCGCCTAGCCTTAACCGTCGCCTTTCTTTTAAGCACAAGCACGATCCTGCTCTGGTATTTTCATGAAATACGCATGTATACGCTGCTGATGTTTTTGACAGTTGCGCAAACTTGGCTGTATTTTCGATTGGTAAGCGGCTTCCGCGCCAGTCGCTGGACTTGGGCAATTTTCGTTGCCACTGCTAGCGCGCTTATCTATACCCATGTCTTCACCCTCTTTTTCTTTTTTGGGCTTTTTATACAGCATTGCCTCTTTATTTCAAAATCCTGCCGCTGGCGCGCTATTCTGCTGGGCTGGGCTTTTGCCGCTTTGACATTCCTGCCCTACCTTCCAACTTTTGTGGCTGGCTTTTCAAAGGCCTCTCTGGGACATCCAAGATCTTTGCCAACGGCGGAGCTGATTACAAGTTTTGCTCATATTCTGGTCAACGGGGCGCCTTTGCTTTGGGTCTTTATCATCGTCTTGCTTGGCTTAGCGGTTCGCTGGGGCAAGGCTCAAGATACAACCGTTTTACGACTGGCCACTATTGTGGTTACAGTGATTTTGTCTCTCGTCGTTCTTAATGCGATTTTGCAAACCATTTCAATCACGCGGCTGCGCTACTTTATGATTGTCCAGCCATTCATAATTATTATGTTCGCCTACTTGCTGCTAGAGGCATATCGCCTGCGCGTCATTCTTGCGCTTTTCGCGCTCCTATGGCTAGCGAGCGGCTATTATGCTTGGTCGCAAGCGGAGAACTGGATGTATGTCGGGCATCATACTTTGCTGCTTGATAATCCACCTATCCATCGCTATAGCGACGCGCTTCAGTTCAAGACCCGCGAACACGACACTTTGTTTAGCACGACGAATGCTGGAACGATAACCTGGCGCTTAAAACACGGCTATACGACTATCGAATATTACATAGATACTTTGCTCGGCATCGACGGCGCTTTTGTCTCTGCCAAAATCACCGGCGGCGAGCTGAGCGAAGAATATCGCAAACAGGTCGCTGCCTCTCCCTACCTGCTCTTCGCCTATGAAAAAGACGACAAGCCGGCCAACTTCGATGAAGTCCTGGCTTTGCTGCAAGCTGACTATCGCGCCTGTGGGACGCTGGCCGACGAGCAAGACATATTTATCGAGCGCTATGTCGATAAAGCCCTAACCTGCGACCGCGCCTACGCGCCGATACAGTACGACAATGGCATCACTATAATCGATAAATTCGCCGATTACGATGAAGAACAGAAGACCGTGCGCGTCGTGACCGGGGCTGGCAAGTGGCTGATGAAGCGCAACTGCAAGAATACAATGTCTCGCTGCAAATCCTCACGCCTGATTGGCAGATGATGGCGCAATCGGATAGGCATCTCTACGATGATGTTCTCAAGTGGTATGTGGCGGAGCTTTCAACAGCTGCTTTGCCGCCGGGGGACTATCGCGTCGTCGTCATTCTCTACGACCGCTATAGTGGCGCCAAAGTCAGCGGCACAGATTTGACCAGCGGCGAAGTCGGCACGATTTTGCCGATTCTGCATTTCACGGTCGAGCAATAGCTTATGCAAAAACTCAAGCCCATCTTCCGCCCAATTTATGCGCCGCCGCTGCGCCTTTATCGCCGCCGCGCCGCCCGCCGCGCCGAGCAGCGCCGCATCCGCGCCCAAGTTCGGCAAGTGCAGCAAGCAGGCGATGCCGTCAAACTTATCATCGGGGCGGGGCAGACACGCTATGCGGGCTGGATTCCCACCGATATGCCCGCCTTCGATGTCATTAAGGCCGAACATTGGCGGCAGCTTTTCCCGCCCCAATCAATCGACCGGCTGCTTGCGGAACATGTCTTCGAGCATTTGACCACCGCGCAATTCAGCGATTTTTTGCGTTTGGCGCGACGCTACTTGAAGCCGACGGGCCGCATCCGCATCGCGGTGCCAGATGGCTTTCATCCCGCCGCTGACTATATCGAGCGCGTCCGCCCGGGCGGCATTGGCGAGAGCGCGCAAGATCACAAGACCCTCTATACTTGCGCCCTCATCGGCGATTTATTGCGCGCCGGCGGCTATCATTATCAGCTGCTGGAATATTTTGACGCGGCGGGCGCGTTCCAGTGGCAGCCATGGGATGCGGCTGACGGTTTTATCAACCGCTCGGCTGAGCACGACCGCCGCAACGCGGACGGCAACTTGAATTACACCAGCCTCATCGTCGATTGCTGGCTTTGAACTGGCCGGCCCTAAATATTGAGGAAGTGCCCCTCTAAGCCATGCGCCGCTTCTTTTAGCGCTTCGCTTAGGGTGGGGTGGGCATGCACATTGCGCGCGATTTCGGCCGGCGTCAATTCCGCCGAGCGCGCCAAGGTCAGCTCCGGCAGCAGCTCTGTAACATCGTGGCCAATCATGTGCGCACCGAGGATCTCGCCATATTTTTTGTCGCTGATGATTTTCACGAAACCAGCCGCGTCGCCTAAGCCGCGGGCTTTGCCATTCGCCTGAAAGGGAAACTTGGCGACATTCACTGTATAACCGCGCTCCTGCGCCTGCTCTTTGGTATAACCAAAGCTGGCGACCTGCGGCTGACAATAGGTCGCCCGCGGCATCATATCAAAATCGAGCGTCACAGTCGGCGCGCCGGCGATGTTCTCCGCTGCGACCACTCCCATTGTCTCCGCCACATGCGCCAGCATCAGCTTCGCCGTAACATCGCCGATAGCGTAGATATGCGGCAGACTGGTCTGCATCTTGTCGTTGATTTCAATGCCGCCAGCGGCATTGAGCGCCAGCCCTAGGTTCTCCAGACCATAGCCCTCGAGCCGCGGCTGAAAGCCGATTGCCTGCAAGACACGCTCAGCCTGCAAGGTCTGCTGCGCCCCATCAGCCCCCGTGACTGTCACCGCGACCTGCTCGCCGCTATCGTCAATCGTCTCGACGCGCGTGCTGGTCAAGAGCTTGATGCCGAGCTTCTTGAAGGACTTCGCCAGTTCAGCGCTGACTTCAGGGTCTTCTAAGGGCAGGATGCGGTCGAGGAATTCGACCATCGTAACATCGACGCCATAATTGCGCATGATATAGCCGAATTCGACGCCGATAGCGCCCGCGCCCGCGATAATGACGCTGCGCGGCAGTTTGTCTTCCATGATTTGCTCTTCATAAGTGACGACTCGTTCGCTCAGCTGCGTGCCAGGGATGAGGCGCGTGGTCGCGCCAGTGGCGATGGTGAGATGCTTGAATTGCAAGCTCTCTTGCCCGCCGCTGTTGAGCGCGACCGACAAGCTGTTGGCGTCTTGGATGGTCGCCCAGCCCTCGAAAGTCTTGATTTTGTTCTTGCGCATCAAGAACTGCACGCCTTTGGTCAAGCCATTGGAGACGCGGCGGCTGCGTTTGAAAGCTTTGCCATAATCAAAGCTGAAATCGCCGCTGATGCCAAAGATCCTGGCTTGATGCGTCAGAATATAGGCGAGCTCGGCATTGCGCAGCAGCGCTTTGGAAGGGATGCAGCCGACATTCAAGCAGACGCCGCCCCAGTATTTTTTCTCGACGATGGCGGTTTTTAGCCCGAGCTGGCTGGCGCGAATCGCGCCAATATAACCGCCAGGGCCAGACCCGAGTACGACGACATCAAATGCTTCAGCCATGAATCGCTCTCCTGCTCGTTTCTGTCTATTTACCTAAGGCGCTAGTCTACCGCAGGCAGCGCTACAAGTGTAGGGGCGCTCGCTGCAAAACTTAGTCGGGGTCAGCTAGTAGGGCTTGCCGCCGCGCCTCGAAGAGGATAACGGCCGCCGCGCTGGCCACATTGAGCGATTCACTCTCCGCCGCCAGCGGTATCGAGACGCTCTCCCGCGCCAGCTTCCGCGCTGGCTGGCTGAGGCCATGCGCTTCATTGCCCAGCAGCAATGCCCAGCTCCCGCGCCAGTCGACTTGGGTATAAGGCTTGGTCGCGGCGGCGCTGGCGGCGTAGATCGGCAAATCTTGGCAAAAGGCGCTGATTTCTTTCCAACTCGCTTCGACCACGGGCAGGCTAAAATGCGCGCCCATGCCGGCCCGCAGCGCTTTGGGATTGTAGGGGTCGACGCAGCCTGGCGCCAATATCGCCAGTTGCGCGTCCGCCGCCGCCGCCGCGCGCAGGATTGTGCCTAGATTGCCTGGCTCGCTGATGCCATCGAGGATGAGCGCCCGCGCCACCAACTGCGGCAGCCGCGGTCGGGGCAGGTCAAAGATGGCTAAAAGGCCGGGCGCCTGCTGCGTATCGCTGGCGTAGCGCAGCACCGCCTCGCTGACGGCTTGCAGCGGGCAGTTGCGCGCCTGCAGCTGCGCTATAAGCTCGTAGTTGGCCTGTGTCGGCGCATAAAAAGCCTGCGCTGGTTTGCCGCCGCGCCGCAGGGCATCGGCAATCAGGCGGTCGCCTTCCAAAATCAGCTTGCGCTCGCTGCGCCGCAGCCGCCCCTTAGTTTGCAGCGACTTGACATAGCGTATCCGCTTGTTTTGCGTGCTGCTGATGATGCCCATAAGAGTCCGATATAAATGCAAAAAGGGCCGCTTGGCAGGCCCTTTGCTGATCTGAAGGCGAGCTTGCGGCGGCGCGTTTAGAGGTGTTGCTTCGCCAGCTCGACAATTTTGCCGAAGGTCGGCGCATCCTGGATGGCGATAGCGGCCAGGCTCTTGCGGTCCAGCTCGATGCCGGCCCGCTTCAAGCCATAGACAAGCTGGCTATATTTCAGGCCATTGATGCGGGCGGCGGCGTTGATGCGCTGAATCCACAAACGGCGCAGTTGCCGGCGGCGCTGCCGCCGATCGCGGTAGGCATACCACAGGCTGCGCATCATCGCTTCGTGGGCGCGCTTGAAATTCTTGCTGCGCGTACCCCATTGCCCCTTAGTGAGCTTAAGCACTTTTTTGTGCCGCCGACGCCGCACAATACCGGTTTTTGTTCTTGCCATGAGTTTCTCCGTACTGCTAGAAAGCCCGCTGCGTCTCGCGGGCGCTCGAAATAGCTGTTGAGGGCTTAGGCGGGCGGGTTAGCCTTGTATTTGCCGAGGTAAGGCGCGAGACGGCGGATGCGGCGCTGCATCGCCTTTTCGCCGACTTCGAGCTTCTTGTCCCACTGCCGTTTGACGCGCTTCGCCGAGCGGCGGCGCAGGTGGCTCTTGCCGCCTTTGGTGCGCACGATTTTGCCCGTGCCTGTCATGCGGAAGCGCTTCGCTGTCGCTTTATGCGTCTTCAGTTTGTATTTTGTCTTCTTTTTCTTTCGAGGCACTATTGCTTCTCCGAACTTTGTCTGTTGTCTTTGATTGGCGCCAAAATCATGAGCATATCGCGCCCTTCGATATTAGGTCGCTGTTCGACGGTGCCGACATCTTTTAAGGCTTCTTCGATTTTGCCCAAGCGGTCGCGGCCGATGTACTGGTGGGTGATTTCCCGCCCGCGAAAACGGACGCGAAACTTCACCTTCTTGCCTTCCAGCAGCCATTTTTGCGCCCGTTTGATATCGAACTGCAAATGGTACTCGTCCGTTTTTGGCCGCAGTTGTATTTCCTTGACTGTCACCTTGATCTGGTTTCGCTTCGATTTGCGTTCCTTGCGCCGCTGCTCGTATTGGAATTTGCCATAATCCATAATACGGCAAACCGGCGGGTTGGCATTTGGCGCCACTTCGACCAGATCTAAGCCGACATCTTCCGCGCGCGCTTGCGCATAGCGAATGTTAACGACACCGATATTGGTGTTGCTATCGTCAATCAGCCGAACTTCGCGCACACCGCGAATATTTCTGTTAATCCTGTGAGGCGAGCTTGCTATTGCTACACGACCTTTCAGCTACATAAAAAAGATGGCGCGACTTACTTAACTACGCAGCGACAGTGTAACACGGCTCGGGACTGCTTGTCAACAAGGATTCTTGGCGCCGCGCCATTTGCTTTATTTTTCAAAGGCAATGTCCGTCCGCTGGAATCTGGCAGTCGCCGCCTCATACATATTGAGCAAATCTTCATCGCTGCCTTTGAAGCGGCGCAGCGTCTGCCGCGCGCAAGCGGTGCAGCCCCGCATCGCCCGATAGCTGTCCGTCTCGCAAGCCAAGCAGCCATTCAGCTCTATCATAACGGCCATGAAAGCGATGACCTCGAGGCTGGTCTCTTTTTTGCCTGCCAGGCGGTCAATCAGCTGCGTCCATTTTTGCCCACGCGAATCGCGCAGGGCCGGGATGGCATAATGCGGGAAAAGTATCTCGTTATCGGTGTACAAATGCGCCGTCCTCGCTGCCAAGTCGCGCTTCACTAATAAAAGCATAAGCGCTTTTGGCTGTCGCCGCAAGCTTGAATGCGCGACTCGTCAATTTTCTTAGCTTCACTTCAAAGCGCGTATCAGCTTGAGCGTCGCTGCCAGCGCTTCGTCGCTGCCGGCGAGCGTGCTGTTCCACAAACTGAAGAGGATACCGGCGGTGTTGCCAGCCGCCAGCGCCCGCTGGAGCGAAGCGATGCTCTCGGCCAGCGACGGGCCATTCGGCTCGGGATAGCTCATCGCCGGCATCTCGGCGCAATCGACCACATCGGTGTCAAAATGGATATAGAGCGGGCGCTCGGGCAGGGTGGCCGCGTCCAGCTCCGCCAGCGTCCCATAGATTGTAACTTCGCTCTCGCGCAGCATAATGCCCTCTTCTGGATCGAGATTGCGCACATCGCTGATGATGATGTCGCTTTCGGCGATTGGCGCGAGTTCCAGCCCGCGCATCAGATGCTGATTGCCGCGCCCGACCAAAGCCGCCAGCGGCATGCCGCCCAAAAAGCCGCTCGGCGTCGTCGCTGGCGTATTAAAATCACCATGCGAGTCGTACCACAGGATGACCGGCGCTTTTGCCGCTAAACCTTTGACCAGGCCGAGGCAGCTTGTGCAATCGTTGGCGAAGACGACCGGCACTTTTTCCGGCCGCGCTTGGATCGCCGCCGCCAGCGCGCGATTGACCGCCACGACTGGGTCAGCGGCCGCGGCAAAATCAGGCGCGATTTCCAGCCATTCGGCCTTCAGCTCGTCGGCGATGCCGCTTTGCCGCAGCGTCTCTACTTCTTGCCGCTCGGGCCGCGCCTCGCCCAAATAATATGGTACCCCAATGCAAACATACTCAGCCACGAAAGCCTCCTAAGGGAATAATAAGCGTCTGGCCAACATCGATGCGGTTGATATTGAGCAGACCATTGGCGGCGGCGATTTCGGCGACAGTGCTGCCATAGCGGGCGGCGATGTCCGCCACGGTATCGCCGAATTGCACCACATGCTGCCGCGCCGTTTCCAAGTCGCTCGCTGTATTGGCGGCCGAAACCGGCGCCGCGGCCGCCGCTGGCAGCAAAATCACATCGCCGACATAGAGCGCGCTGCCGCTGTGAAAATTGTTCAGGCGCAGCAAGGCGTTGAGCGCCAGGCCGAAATTCTGGGCGATGCGATTGAGAGAATCGCCCGGCTGGGCGATGTGGATGCGTTGCCCGGCCGGCGGCGCGCTGACGGGCGCGGGTACTGGTGTGGGACTGGGGGCGGCCGGCGGCGGCGCGGCTCCCGCAGAATCGGGCAAGGCTAAGACCTGCCCGGCCTGGATCAAGTTGGCATTGCTGATGTTGTTGAACCGCGCCAGCGTCAGCCAATCCAAGCCATAGAATTGCCCAATGATTTGCAGCGTTTCGCCCGCTTGCACGATATGGCTGCGTCCGCTGTCACTTTGCGGGGCAGCTGTCGGCGGCGGCGCTTCAGGCTGAGGAATGCGCAGAATTTGTCCAGCAACCAGCGGGCTTTGCGCGGCCAAGCCATTGTGCTGCCGTATCAGCGCGGCGGAGACGGCAAAAGCCGTCGCAATCGATTCGATGCTATCGCCGGCTCGCACGCGATACCAGATTTCCTGCGCCGCCACCGGCGCGGGCAAGAGCAGACAGAGCAAGAAAATACTTGCCAGCCAACGGCGCATGCCGAATTTCCTCATTTATGATTCGAGTCAAATTATACTGCATAGCCCTAGCCTGCGCCGCTCAGATGCCGCTCAGGTGCGTCAGCGGGAGGTCCAGCGCCTCTTTGAGTAGATACCAGTGGAAAGCGAGAAATTCGCGGACCAGCGAATAGGGATAAAAAAGCGGATAGCGAATGCGCTGCGCTGGCACGGGGCTGGCGCTGGCTTCGATACCTTGCCGCCCAAAGAGCCAGCTAGCGCGCAGGATATGGTAACTATCGCTGACCAAAATAGTCTGTTCTAAGTGGCGCTCGCTGAGGATGTTCTTACTATACAGGGCATTTTCTTCGGTGCTGCGGCTGCGCGCTTCCAGCAGGATGGCGCTTTTGGGCAAGCCAGCCGCCAGCAGGGTTTCTTGGCAGGCGGCGGCTTCCGCCCGCGGCCGCGCTTCGGCTTGACCGCCGGTGCAAAGCACATAGGGCGCGTGACCCGCTTGCCAGAGGGCGGCGGCTTGCCGGCTGCGGCGCGTCAAAGCCCAGCCGGGCCGGCCATCCTCGCGCAAGCCAGCGCCTAGCACGATGATGACATCGGCGGGCGCGGCGCTATCAATCGTGCCGGTTTGGTGGATGGCGGCGATAAAAGCGCAGAAATAGAGCAGGGCAGCCAGTAAACACAGCAGCAGCAAGCGCGGGAAATATTGCCGGATTTTCCTCTTTTGCGGACTCATCGCAGACAGGCACTGTCTCTTCTTGGCGTTCTTAGGAAAACAGAGAATTGCTACAGAAATAAGTCCAAGTCAACTATGTACCATTTTCAACCCCACCCCCGGCCCCTTCCCAAAGCTTTGGGGAGGGGAGAAAAACCGCAAAAAATTATAGGGAGTTTGAGGAAAAGTCCCTCCCGTAGGTCAGTGTCTACGCGACCCGAAGCTTCGGGGAGGGATCGCCATCGTGGGATTGAAACGAACGCATAAAACTTGCAAAATTTAGTTTGTCCTACTGAGACACAGAGGCACAGAGAAATGAGACTGCTTTCTGTCTTTGTGCCTGTTTAGCTGCCTCTACGGTGCTTATTTCTTAACACTCGCTATAGTCACAGGTGAGGCATTTGCGGCAATTCTCCGCCCGAATCAGAGCGATCGTGCCACAAGACGGGCACATATCCGCGCCTGATATGGACGCATTCGCCGTCAGGTCGCTCGTGGCGGCTGGTTTCGCCGTCGCCCCGCCATTTGCCATCGGCAAGCCGAGCTGCTGCGGCTGCGCTTCGGGGAAGAAAGCGGATTGCAAAACCCGCGCCACCGCGTCCGGCAGCGACAGCACGCGCTTTGGCCCAAAGCCAATCGGACGCGCCCCGCCAATATCTTGCAACTGCTCGATGATGAGCTTGAGCATCTCGCGGCGATTATGCGGCGCGGTCGTGCGCAGTTGCAGCGAAATCATGCGCCCCAGGCTCTCGGCATCCGCTTGAATGTCGGTGCCAGCTTTGCCGATGGCGATGAATACCTCGAAGGGATTGCCCTGGTCATCGCGGTTGAGGGTGATGTAGGCTTTGCCAAAGGGCGTCAGGGTGCTGAAAGTCGTGCCTTCGAGACGGTCCGGGCGCGGGTAGACGCGGTGCGGCGTCGTCGCTGGTTCGGCGCTTTCACTCGACTTAAGCTCCTGCATTTCACTTTCGGCTCGCTCGTCGTCCTTGCGCATCAGCACTTGCTCGTCGCGGCTGCCATCGCGGTAAATTGTGCCGCCCTTACAGCCCAGCTCATACATGTATTGATACAGCTCGCTGACCTGCTCGACGGTGTAGTCATTTGGCAGATTGCAGGTTTTGGAGATGGCGCTGTCGATCCAGCGCTGGAAAGCGCCTTGCACCTTGACATGCTCGCGCGGGCTGAGGTCCATCGCGGTAACAAAATAATCGGGCAGATCTTCCGCCTCGGGGTGCGCCGCGTACCAGTCTTTCACGATTGGCACCTGCTCTTCGTGCAGACCCAGTCGACTCTTGCGGTAATAGACCCAAGAGAAAAATGGCTCGACGCCGGTCGATGTATTGACCATGGTGCCGGTGGTGCCGGTCGGCGCTTGCGTCAACAGGGTAACATTGCGGATGCCCGCCTGGCGCACTCGCTTACGCAGCTCGCCTGGCATCGCTAGCATGAAGCCGCTTTCCAAGAATTTCTCGGCGTCAAACATCGGGAAAGCGCCTTTTTCCAGCGCCAAATCGCTCGAAGTTTCGTAGGCGGTAACGGCGATGGTGCGGTAAATCTCGTCAATCAGCCTGACCGATTCTTCGCTGCCATAGCGGACCTCTAGTTTGAGCATCAACTCCGCAATGCCCATCGTGCCTAAGCCGACGCGCCGCTCCGATAGCTGCACTTTTTCGTTCTCGACCAAGAAATAGGGCGTGGTATCGATGACATTATCGAGGAAGCGCGTGGCATAACGCACGGACTGGCGCAGGCTGTCCCAGGCGACCGTGCCGGTGTCCGCGTCATAGAAGCGGGACAGGTTTATCGCGCCCAGGTTACAGACCGAAAACGCGCCCAGCGGCTGTTCGCCACAGGGGTTGGTGCAAATCTGCGGGTTGAAATACCAGCTATTCGCCATCTTATTGCTGCGCTCGCGGAACCAGATGCCGGGTTCGGCGCTGGCCCAGGCGCTTTCGATAATCGCCTGCCACAGAGCCCGCGCCTTAATCGTCTTATAATGGATGACCTGGCGCCCGGCCGCGATCCAGGTATTCAAATCGCCATCCCAAAGCTCGTCATAATCCGGGTCTCGCGTATCGGGGAAGGCGAGCTGCCAATCGTCATCGGCTTTGATCGCTTCCATGAGCTTGTCCGAAATGCCGATGCTGATATTGGCGTTGGTGATTTTGCCCGCTTCTCGCTTGCTGTTGATGAAGTTGAAGACATCCGGATGCCAGTCGTTGAGGATGAGCATGAGCGCGCCGCGCCGGCTGCCGCCCTGTTCAATCAAACCTGTGACGAAGCTGTACAAACCGCCCCAGGAGACCGCCCCACTCGAACGGCCATTGACGCCTTTGACATAAGCGTGACGCGGGCGCAGGGTCGAGAGGTTGATGCCCACGCCGCCGCCGCGGGACATAATTTCCGTCATCTGACCCAGCGTGGTCATGATGCCATCGCGGGAATCCTGCGGCGATGGGATGACATAACAATTGTAATAGGTCAAATCTTGGTCGGTGCCAGCGGCGGCGAGAATGCGGCCGCCCGGCACAAACTTCAAATCATCGAGCAGCCAGCGAAATTTCGCCGTCCATTCTTCGCGCTTGGCCGGGCTAGCTTCCGTTTCGGCGACGCCCCGCGCCACCCGATCCATCATCTGACTCGGTTCGGTCTCGATGGGTTTATCCACATGCTCTAAATCCCGCGTGACGACTTCGTCATCCAAGAGCTTGACGGTGACCTGGGGCAGGTCCAGCGCTGTTACCTCGCCAATTTCGCGCTGGCCCGTCTTGGCATTGACGACGACGATGACCGTATCGCCGACGGTCAGGCTGCTGCGGGTCATATCTTTTTGCGCGTAGCGGTCGAGAAAAATTTTGTACCCAAGCGGATGCAGAGTATTAACTTTTGTCTGTAGCTGAAGCATAAGCAAATACCTTGATTTGAGAAAACTAAAGCATATCGATTATTATAGCTTTCACTGGCATTTGATACTTGAGAATCTGCCTGAGTAATTCAAAGTTAATTATGCAAGATGCAAAATGCAATACGCAATTTTCAACCCACTCCCGGCTTCTCCCGTAGGGTAGTGTCTACGCGCCCCAAAGCTTTGGGGAGGGGAGTCTAACCTGCGAAAACTGTGCGAGTTAGAAAAAAAGTCCCTCCCCGAAGCTTCAGGGAGGGAACGCCAATCCTGGGCTTGGCCTTATCGCAATTTGATGCGGCTGCCCGGTGGACGGGCAGCCCGCCTTTATCCGCAGTGATTTACCACTAGCGACGGCGATTGCGCTTGCGCAGGAAAGCCGGCAGTTCAGTGTTTTTGGGGTCGATGTTGTCATAAGTGCGCGGGCCATCTTGCGGCGGCGGCGGTGGCGCTGGGCGGCCGCGCTGGAAGGCGGATTCGCCGCTGCTGGCGGCGCGACTCTCGCCCGGCGTTTGAATCTCCACATCTTCATAGATGCGATTCTGGCTGCGCGCGGGCGGCGGCACCGGCGTCGACTGACGGATGGGCAAATTGCCCGATTCTTTCATCGTCGTCTCGAGCCGGCTGCGCTCGAAACCAGTGGCGATAATCGTAATATGGACTTCGTCGCCCAGGCTTTCGTCGATATGCGCGCCAAAAATGAGATTGCATTCGGGATGGGCGCTTTCTTTGATGATGTTCGCCGCTTCAGTAACTTCGAAGAGCGTCAAGTCGCTGCCGCCGGTGACGGAGAAGAGGATGCCGCGGGCGCCATCGATTGTAACATCCAGCAGGCCGCTGGTGATGGCTTGCTCGGCAGCGGCGCGGGCGCGGTCATCGCCAGAAGCGCGACCTACGGCCATCAAGGCCGCGCCGCCTTCAGACATCACCGTGCGCACATCAGCGAAATCAAGATTGATGAGGCCAGGCACCGTAATCAGTTCGGAGATGCCCTGGATGCCCTGGCGCAGCACATCATCGGCTAGGGAAAAGGCCTGCTGCAAGGTCGAGCGCTTATCCGCGATATGCAGCAAGCGGTCGTTGGGAATGACGATGAGCGTATCAACTTGGCTTTTTAATGTTTCGATGCCGGTCTTGGCCAATTGCGCGCGGCGCGTGCCTTCAAAGGTGAAGGGCCGCGTCACGACGCCGATGGTCAAAGCGCCTAGCTCTTTGGCGATTTGGGCGATGATGGGCGAAGCGCCGGTGCCGGTGCCGCCGCCCATGCCACAGGCGACAAAGATCATGTCCGAGCCGCGCAAGACCTCCAGCAAATCTTCCGAGCTTTCTTCGGCGGCTTTGCGCCCAATCTCAGGATTGCCGCCCGCGCCTAAGCCCCGCGTCAGCTTGTCGCCGATGCGGACCCGCGTCTTGGCTTTAGACAGCATCAAAGCTTGGTTGTCCGTATTGACCGCGATAAATTCGACACCGCCCAGACCTTCGTTGATCATGCGGTTGACGGCGTTACCGCCGCCGCCGCCCACACCAACAACTTTTATCTGTGCGAAGTTTTCCCCAGTTATCAAATCATTAACCATTATGAATTCCTTCTTGAATTAGTCCGTTATCCGGCGCGCGGCAAGTCCCTGCCATTATTGTACGCGCATTTTCCAGGCATGCAAATCGAAATATAGGCAATATTATACCACTTTTGCGCAAAATACATCAGTCATCTTGAGGCAAAAAACGGCGGAAAAAATCATTCACCCGTCGACTCCAATTTGTCACCGGCAAACTTATCGTCGTAACCGCCTCCGCTTCTGTCATCGTATCCATTTCCAAACCCAAGCGCAGCAAACCGACGCTGGTGCTATAGGCGGGATTCTTCAGCGTATCGGCGATGCCGGTAATCTTTTCTGGCTGCGCCAGCCGCACCGGCAGGTTCAATATGCGCGAGGCTAAATCGCGGTAGCCCGGCAGCTGCGAGCTGCCGCCAGTGATGACAGCGCCAGCCCGCAGCAGCCCGCCATAACCCGAACGCTTGATTTCTTTTTCTAACAGCTCGAATATCTCTTCAAAGCGCGCTTCGATGACCATAGCCAAATCGCGCCGCGAGACGGGCATTATCTCGCCGCCAAAGGGCTCGACCGGGAAGACTTCGTCTTCATCCACCGCTTGCATATCGGCATGGCCGCGCTGGATCTTGACCTGTTCCGCCAAGCCAAAAGGCACGCGCATCCAATAGGTGATATCCTGCGTAACATGGTTGCCGCCCACCGGGATAATTGCCGTATGCCAGACCGTGCCATCGATAAAAATGGCCAGGTCGGTAGTGCCGCCGCCAATATCGATGACCACCGCGCCCATCTCGCGCTCGTGGTCGTTCAAGACCGCGTCGCCGGCGGCTAAGGGGTTGAGAATGAAACGGTCGACCAAGACGCCGGCCGATTCCACCGCGTCTTCCAAATTCGCCAGGCTGGTCGTCGAGGCGGTGATGATATGCGCGTCCACTTCCAGCCGCAGGCAGTGCATGCCAATCGGGCTGCGGATGCCATCTTGGCTATCGAGGGTGTAGCTGCGCGGCACGACATGCAAAATCTCGCGGTTGTGCGGGATGGCGATATTGCGGGCGACGCTCATCACCTTGTCCAGGTCTTCGGTCTGCACGCTGCGGCTTTCGGTGATGGTGGCTAAGCCGCGGCTGGTCAAGGACGAGATATGGCTGCCGGCGACGCTGACAAAAGCACGGTTAATATCGTAGCCGCTGGATTTCTCCGCTTTGCGAATAGACTTGCCGATGGCGGCGGAGAGCGCGCCGACATCGTTGACGACGCCTTTTTTCATGCCATCGCTGGCTTCGATGCCCAAACCGACAACATATATATCTTCTGGCCGCACCTCGCCAACGATTGTGCAAATCTTATGCGTGCCTACATCCAAGCCAACCACTAAATCGCCCATGTCGGTCTAACGCCCCCATAATAATCTGTAGAACGGCGCATCGGGATTCGCCAAATTCAATTCGGCAATATCGAGCGCGCGGCTGTTAAGATTTTCTACCAGCACAGCATACATCTTAATTTTTTCGTCCATCACGCTGGCGCTGCCAGTGCCTAACCAAATCTGCCAGCCTTGCGCGTTCGTCCAGCCCAAGCCATGCGCCGGGTGATAATCCAAATGGCGGCCGACCGGCAGCATCTCCTGCAAACGCAGCGCGCCCAGCACCATCTCGCCAGTGAAATCAGCCGGGCTGGGCTTGGGCGCATCGCTATCGGTGCTCACCAGATTGACATGCAAGAGCTTCGGCATTTCAGCCCGCGCTTGCATGACGCGCCCTTGAATATCGATCCAAGTTTCATCGCCGGCATCCGACCAGACCAGAGCCGGTTGGCGCTCTTGCAGCGTCAGCGTAATCAGATTCGGCGGCCAGCCGAGCTGCACCGAGACATCCGCCACTGAGGGCGAGCGCAGCACCCGCTGCCGAATCTCCGCCGGGTCCAGCCAAAACATGTGATAATTGGCGATTTCAGAAAAGGCGAAGACCTCCTCGCGCGGGATGAAATCGTTGCCGCGCACCTCAATCGCCCGCACAAAAAAGACATCGCTGGTGAAAAAGAGCGTCAATATCCCGCCGAATAGAAAGAAGAGCAAAGCGCTGGTCAAGCGCCAATGCCAAAAAGCGTACCGCCGGCGCTCGTTGCGGGCGGCTGGCAATCTTGGTACTATGCCTGGCGGCGACCGATGTAAAACGCCAGGCGCTCGGTCGGGCTGTCGCCGAGGTGCTTGTACATGACTTGCCACTAGGGTCTTCCGTCAAAAGATCGTTGCGCGGTCAATCAATGCAATCAGTGTACTATCGCTCAATTTTAGACGCAAATTGTCAAGTATGCAAATTGCCAGAGGCCAGTAGCGGCGCTTTTCTCAGTAAGCCCAAGTTTGTATTGCGACTAAAACAGAAATTTAGCCACAGAAGTAGGACGAACTAAATTTTGCGAGTTTTTGCGTTCGTTTCAACCCCACCCCCGGCCCCTCCCGTAGGGCAGTGTCTACGCGCCCCGAAGCTTCGGGGCGGGGAGTCTAACCTGGGGCTGTACACATTGCCCGATGGGAGGGACTTTTCTGTAAGCACACCTATAGTTCTCGGGGTTTTTCTCCCCTCCCCAAAGCTTTGGGGAGGGGCCGGGGGTGGGGTTGAAAATGTGGCTGCATAGTTTTTCTGGCTTAGTTTTGTGAATTTTGCCGAATCACGATTTTGATGCGATTGCCCTGTCGTCAGTAGCGGCGATCTTCACGCTTCAGCGGCTAATCCTCCCACTCGCCGAGGGTTTGAATCTCCAGCTCCAGCGCGATGCCAAAGGCCGCTTTCACTCGCGCTTGCACGCGCTGGATAAGCTGAAAATAATCGCTGGCTCGGGCGCTATCGTCTAAATTGACAAAAAAATTCGCGTGAATCGGTGAGACCTGCACCGCGCCCACCCGCTGCCCTTTTAAGCCCGCCGCTTCGATTAAGCGCCCGGCATAATCGCCCGGCGGATTCTTGAAGATGCTGCCGAGGCTGGCGCCTGGGGGCTGCGTCCGGCGGCGATAGGCATTGTTCGCTGTCATGCGCGCCTGTATCTCCGCCGGCGCTGCTGGCCGCAGCCCGAACTCGGCGCGCATAATAAAGAAAGGCCGCTCAGGCTTATATTTCAAGCGCGAGTGCCGATAGGCATACTCCAGACTGTCGGCCTCGTGCCAGCGCGGGCTAATGCCCGCTTCATACAGCAAAGCCCGCTTTAGCAGGCCGGCGATGTCTCCACTATGGGCGCCGGCGTTGTTGACCACCGCGCCGCCGACAGTGCCTGGCACGGCAATCGCCCATTCCAAGCCGCTCAGCCCACGCTCTTGACAGGCTCGAGCCAGCCGAATCAGATTGGTGCCGCTGCTGGCGCTGATGCTGGTCGCGGCCGGCCCTGGCGCAATAGCGGCCGCTCGATTGACGATGGTCAAGCCGCGGATGCCGGCATCGGCTATCAGCACATTAGCGCCGCCGCCGATGACCGTCACCGGCATAGCGCGCTCCCAAGCCCAATCCAAGAGCGGCAACACATCGCTGTATGATGGGTCTTTGGCGATAGCGAGATAATCCGCTGGCCCGCCCAGACGGGCGGCGGTGAAGCGGGCTAGGGCGGCGTCGCGGCGCAAGCCAGCAAAAGGGGGCGACATGCGCTTAATGCCCAGCCAGGTACTTGTCGGCGATTATATTCGCATCGCCGGCGCTGAAGATGAGTAGGATAGCCGGCCCTTTTAGCGACTGGCGCAGGCTCTGGACCACCGCGTCAAAATCGAGGCAAAATGCGGCGGGAGTCTGCGCCGCGATTTCACGGGCTAAAGCCGCGCTGCTGATGCCGGCGATAGGCGCTTCGCGGGCGGCGTAAATCGGCGTCAGCAAGACGCGGTCGGCCGCGGCAAAGGCGGTCGCAAAATCCGACCAAAATTGCCGGACGCGGGAATAGGTATGCGGCTGCCAGACCGCCCAAATTTGATGCTGGGGATAGCGGCGGCGGGCCGCGTCGATATTGACGCGAATTTCGGTCGGGTGGTGGGCATAATCATCAACGACAATGACGCCGGCGCGTTCGCCGCGGATTTGGAAGCGGCGGGCTGGCGCTTTGAAAGCGCGCAGAGCCGCCGCCGCTCGCTCCAGCGCGACGCCGCGGGCTTGCGCCACAATCAGCGCCGCCAGCGCATTTTGCATATTATGTGTCCCAGGCAGACCAAGCTCCACCCTGAGCGGCGGCTGGCCGCCGCGCTGGACGCTGAAGGAAGCCAGCTCGCCAGTAAAACGCAAATCGCCGGCCCGCCAATCCGCCGTCGCATTGTCCAGCCCGTAGGTGATGACCGCGCCGCCGGTCTTGCGGCGGGCGGCCGCCAAGGCTAGCGCGCCGGCCTCATCGGCGCAAGCCACCAGCAGGCCATCGGCCGGCAGCAAATCGACAAAAGCGCGGAAAGCCGCTTGCAGCTGCGCCGGCGTCTTAAAGAAGTCAGGGTGGTCATGCTCGACGTTAGTGACGACAGCTATATTGGGTCTGAGGCCATGGAACATGTTGTCATATTCGTCAGCTTCAATAACGAAGGCGCTGCCAGCGCCTAGCCCGGCATTGCGCCCCGAATTGCCGGTAGCGCCGCCGACGATGAAACTCGGGTCTTTGCCGGCGCTTTGCAAGATATGAATGATCATGGAAGTGGTGGTCGTCTTGCCATGCGTACCAGCTACGGCAATCGTCTCATAGCCGCAGAGCAGGGCTGGCATAAATTCTTTGCGCTTATATACCGGGATGCCCAGAGTCTGCGCCGCCAGCGCTTCGACATGATCCGCCGCGGCTGCGGAGGTGGCTAGCACGACATCGGCGCCGACCACATAGGCCGCCTGATGCCCGCGATGAATGCGCGCACCGGCCGCCGCCAAGTCCGCTGTCAGGGCGCTAGACCGCAGGTCTGAACCGCTGACGGTGAAGCCGCGCTCCAGCAGAATCCGCGCGATGGCGGAGAGACCTGCGCCGCCAATGCCGATGATATGTACGCGCTGTCCAGAATGCAATTGCAGCATCATATCTTCGCCTTAGTAAGTCCAAGTTAATTATGTAACAAAATGATGCGCGGATTTTCAACCCCACCCCCAGCCCCTCCCCGAAGCTTCGGGTCGCGTAGACACTGACCACGGGAGGGACTTTTCCTCAAGCATGCCTATAGTTTTCGCACCCTCCCCAAAGCTTTGGGGCGCGTAGACACTGCCCTATGGGAGGGGCCGGGGGTGAGGTCGAAACAAACGCGAAAACTTGCAAAATTTAGTTTGTCCTACTGAGACACAGAGAAATGAAATGGTTTTGCGCACTTGTGTCAAATTCTCAACTATATTATATACGCTACTTAGAAGCGCTCCGCTTATTCAGCCAACTCTTCAAGCGCGCTCGCCACAAAAACGCTAACCCAATGCGCTGCCGAAACCACATCCGCCAGCGCGACTGTCTCCTCAGTCGTATGCGCATTTGCCAGCGGCAAGCCAATCAAAGCCAGGCAGCGGGCCCACGCGCTCAGCAGCATATCATCGCTGCGGGAGACATAGCTATAATTGAGCCGCGCCGTCCCCGGCCGCTGCTGGTTGACCGCGCCGACTAGCGCCTCCGCCCGCGCCTGCCAGTCCAAAGGCACAACCGCGCCCCGCCCATAACCCGAGACAAAAGCGTGCGCCGCGCCGCTGCCCGGCACAGTCCCGCCCGCCGCGTCGACATTATGCCCATCGATATTGATGACACCCAACCGCGGCGGGCTGAGAACGCCGGCCAAACGCGCCGCGCCTTGCCCAAACAAACCGCTGGGCGGGCCTTCTTCTTGGTCGGTGAATGCAAAGAGGATTTTGCGCCCGCGCAAATCGGCGTAATTCTTGAGCAGGCGGGCGCATAAAAGCGCCAGCAGAACGCCAGCCGCATTGTCCAAACCCGCGCCGATAATAAGCCCGTCGCGCAGCTGCGGCGACGCCTGCATCAGCACCGTGTCGCCTGCTTGCAAGTTGCCGCTCTCAACTTCAAAGCGGATGTCATAACTGTTATCAACAGCGCGAAACCGCAGCCGCCCCTGCGCCGCAACTGCCACGCGCCCTTGCGTATAGCGCAGAGCCAGACCGCCACATTCGTAAACTTCACCCGGCACGCGGACAGCGCAGAGCGGATACAGCTGGCTCTGTGCCAAATTCAAAACGCGAAAGCAAGGCCGGTCCATGTGCGCGCTGATGAGCAAGTCCAATTCAGCCGCGCTATCGCCGATGCAGATGCCCAAATTGCCCGTCGCGCCGATGGGCCCGCAATCTAAGCCAAATTCAGCGGCGATTTCGCCAATGACCGCGCCGACCGTCCCCACTAACAGGCAGCTATTGGCTGGCGCTGGCGCGGCCAGTAAGCGCGACAGATTGGCGAAGACGGTCGCCGGCGCGCAAGCTGAATCAGCGGCGACTGCCGCCAGCAGTTCTATCATTGCGGCGCTAAGCTCCATGCGGCCCTGCCTTATGCCTGCGCCAGCGCGGCGGCGAAGATCTCATAGACGCCATCCGTATCAAGGGCTTGCACCACATTCACATTCGCCGCTTTGCCGCTGCCGCCAATATAGTCGATGACGGTTTGCCCGCGTGTATGCTGCCCGGTGAGTTCGACCGTAACATAATATTTGCCGCTATCGAGTATCAGCTGCGGGCGCAGCGCAATCGCCATCGCCAGCGGGTCGGGCAGCAGATAAGCCGGCCGCGCATAGACCTCTCGCAGGCGCTGCGCGGTGGCCCGAGAAATCGCGCGGAAAAAGCGCCCATGCACCGTGTCTAGCTGGCAGAGCGCGTTGAATTTATCCCAAGCAAAGCCGTGAGCCAGCGTCGTCTCCCAGCTGAGCATAGTCGCTTCGGGGAAGGCCGCCAGCGTGATGTAGGCGGCTTCGGGGTCGGTGTAGATATTGTACTCAGCGGTTACGATTGGCGTATTGCCGCGCGCGGCGATGGTGCCGCCCATAAAGACAAATTGCTTGATGCGCGCTGGGAAGCTGGGGTCGAGGCGGATGGCGGCGGCGATATTCGTCAAGGGACCCAGCGCTATCAGCGTCAGCTCGCCGGCATATTCCTGCGAGAGGCGCAAGAGGGCTAGCACGGCATGCTCTTCTTCGATAGCCCGCGTCAAAGTCGGGCGCTCGGGCAGATTGCCCAGACCATCGCCACCGTGAAACTCGGCGGCGTCTTCCCACGGTTGGATGAGGGGCCGGTCCAAGCCGGCATAGACCGGCACGGTCCGGTCCATGATTTCTAGGATGGTCAAGACATTAGGATTGACCTGGCGGATATGCACATTGCCCGTCACAGTGGTGATTGCCAGCACATCGACACCCGGCTCGCAGAGGGCGAGCATAATCGCCTGCGCGTCATCGACGCCGGCATCCGTGTCAATTATCATTTTCATAGCCAGAACCCTTCCTTTAATCTGAGGTCTATCGCTTGGCGCAGCTTCGCCTACAAGTATAACAGTTTCGCTGCCAGCGCGGATAGCAGCGCCCGCCTTCAGCAGCTATGCGGCAGTCATGCTAGAATGTTGAGCGACTGCTCTTTGCAAACGCTAAGGAAATCAGCTTGAATCAACGCCAGATACTCGAGCGACTGCCACTTCAGCTGCTCTTGCCGCTGCTCTTTTTTCTCATTGGCTTAGTCTATCTTTATGCCGCGCCCAATTTCGAGGCTTCGGATACGGTTCAGCATGTCGGCGTGGTCAAGTGGATCGCCGATACTGGTACGCTGCCGGTGCAATCGGCCGAGCATGGGCATATCCACGGGCAAGAGGCCAGCCAGCCGCCTCTGTATTACCTCTTGATGGCCGCTGTTTGGCAAATGCTGGACACAGCGGACTTTGAGGAGCGCTTTCGGCAAAGTCCTTTTGGCGTCGTCGGCGACCCTTTGCGCCTGGGCAATCGCAATCTGATTTTGTACAAACAGCCCTATCCGCCCGATTTGCGCGGCGCGTCTCTCGCTTTGTATGTCATCCGCTTTTTGAGTTTGGCGATGGGCGCGGTGACGGTCGGCGCGGTTTATCAGTCGGCGCGCCTGGTTTTGCCCGCGCGCAAAGGCGTCGCGCTGCTGGCGGCGGCCTTCACCGCGTTTAATCCACAATTTCTCTTCATCAGCGCCTCTGTCAGCAACGACACCTTGGTGAATATGCTGGCGGCTCTCATCACTTGGCAGATGCTATTGATGCTGCGCGCCGGCTTTCAAACGCGGCGCAGCCTGCTGCTGGCTTTGCTCATCGCCTTAGCCACCTTGACCAAGCTCAGCGGTTTGGTAGTGGGTTTGGTAGTGGGTTTGGCGGCTTTGTGGCTGCTCTATCGCCAGCGTGATTGGCGCGGCTTTTTTATGCTCGCCGGCGCCGCCATTGCCTTCACCTTGCTCATTGCCGGCTGGTGGTACGTGCGCAACCTTATGCTCTATGGCGAGCTGCTTGGCACCAGCACTATGCTAGACAATTTTGGCCGCCGCTCGACCACGCTGGGGCGGCTCTTCCTGGAAGAGTTTGAGGGCTTGCGCATCAGCTATTGGGCGGTCTTTGGCGCTTTTAATATCATTGCCGATAAGCTCTATTATACAGTCATGGACGGGCTGGCTCTGCTGGGGGCGGCCGGCTTCGTCTTGTTCTTGGCGAAAAACCGCCGCGCGCAATCCGCGCGCTTATTCTTGCTCCATATCTTTTTCCTGGCGCTGCTGCTTGTTTTAGGCGCGGCTCTGCTGATGTGGTGGAGCTTGCAGACCTGGGCCAGCACCGGCCGGCTCTTATTTCCCTACATCACCTCAGCCAGCCTCTTCCTGGCTCTGGGCTTGAGGGCTTGGCGGCTGCCGCCGCTTTTGATTGCCGTGCCGCTGGGCGTCTTCAGTCTGCTGGCGCCCTTTCTCTATATCATGCCCAATTATGACCATCCGCCGACAGTCGCGCAGCTGCCGGCGACCGCCACTAGCGTCACCGTCGACTGGGTGGATTTGCGTCTGATTGGCTACGAACTGCCGCCGACCCAGCTTTGGTCGGCCGGCGCTGAAATCCCGCTGACGCTCTATTGGGATTCGGGTCCAGTAACGCATCGGACTTATGCGCTAGCCTTGCGCCTGCTTGACGCGCAAGGGCAAGAAATCGCCGGCTTTGATACCTTCCCTGGCTGGGGGACTTTGCCTAACCCTTGGTGGCAGCCTGAGGTCATCTATCAAGACGATTACATTATGCAGTTGCCGGCGGACGCGCCTAGCAGCGCCGACTTGCGCCTCTATATTAGCTGGTACGAGTTCCCCGGCGGCGCGCATATCCCGCCGACTGGCGCGGACGGCGCGGAATTGGCGGCTTTCACGCTGCCGCTGGGCGCGCTGGACCGCGCTGATAGCTGAGGCGCAAAACAAGATGAATCGCGCCCAGCAGGAACTTTTGCCGAAACCGGCAAAATATGTGTATAATACCG
Source organism: Phototrophicaceae bacterium (assembly GCA_965200325.1). Taxonomy (GTDB): domain Bacteria; phylum Chloroflexota; class Anaerolineae; order Aggregatilineales; family Phototrophicaceae; genus UBA6055. Next base: position 863,576 of record OZ241335.1, read on the forward strand.
CCATCAGAAGTCTATCTGATTCGATAAACATTCATGCGGAGGACGCAAATGAAAAAGCTAAGTTTTATGCTTGCAGTGCTACTGGTACTTTTGATGGCTCTCCCGGCCATCGCCCAAGACGAGCCGCTCAAAGTGGTGTCCGTGATTAACGGCACCCTGGGCGACAAGTCTTTCTTCGATAGCGCCCAGCGCGGCATGGACGCGATTGCCGACGAATACGATCTCGAAATCGATACCGTCGAACTCGGCATCGACCCGGCCAACTGGGAACCCGGCCTGCTCGATGTGATGGCGGATACCGATTCCTACGACATCCTCATCGCCGGCACCTTCCAGATGATTGACTTCCTCGCCGCCAACGCGCATAACTATCCGGACAAGTATTTTATGTTCTACGACGCGCCGATGCCTTATGACAATGCCGAAGTCTGCGTCGACGGCTGCGCTAATGTCTATTCAATGACCTATGCCCAAAATCAAGGTTCCTTCCTGGCTGGCGTTTATGCCGCCGCCATCACCACCAGCATGATGGAAGGCACCAACGACGCGCCTATCATCGGTGCGGTCGGCGGGCAGCAAATCCCAGTCATCGATGACTTTATCGTCGGCTACGAGCAAGGCGCTTGCCTCGTCAATCCTGATACGCAGAGCATCGTGCAGTATGCTGGCAGTTGGAATGACCCCGCCCGCGGCAAAGAAATCACGCTGGCTATGTATGAGCAAGGCGCGGACATCGTCTTCCAAATCGCTGGCGGCACCGGCGTCGGCGTCTTTGAAGCCGCCCACGAGCAGGAGCATTTCGCTATCGGCGTCGACTCCGACCAAGCCACCATCGTGGCGGAGACCGACCCCGACCAAGCCGAGCGCATCCTGACCAGTATGATGAAGAATGTCGATAATTCCATCTTCCGCGCTGTTAGCCTGCACCTGGAAGGCGAATTGCCTTATGGCAGCGCCGAGAGCCTCGGCATCCCAGAAGGCGGCGTCGGCCTCGCCAAGAACGAGTTCTACGATGCGGCGACTTCCGATGAAATCAAGGCTATGGTAGAAGCGGCGGAAGCGGCTGTGGTCAATGGCGACATCGAAGTGCAAACCGTCTTCACCGATGAAGATATGATGGCGGCGGTTGGCACGGCTTGCGCCGATATGCCCAGCGCCGACATGAGCATGGACGATCTGATGATGGACGACATGTAGGGTCCGGCATTGTCCAAAGCGAAGGATTGGTCAGAGAAATCTGGCCAATCCTTTTTGCAAAGGGTCTTAGTCAACTATGCTTGTCTTTTAGTATCGCTTTTCTCTGTGTCTCAGTCGGGCAAAGTAAATTTTGCAACTTTTTGTGTTTGTTTCAACCCCACCCCCGGCCCCTCCCGTAGGTCAGTGTCTACGCGACCCGAAGCTTCGGGGAGGGGAGTCTAACCTGGGGACTGTAGACATTGCCCGGTGGGAGGGACTTTCCTGCAAGCTCACACAGTTTTCAGGGTTTTTCTCCCCTCCCCAAAGCTTTGGGGGAGGGGCCGGGGGTGGGGTTGAAAGGCGAGGTGTAGCCGCAATTTTTGCATAATTAACTTGGACTTACTTCTGCGGCAATTATTTCCCAGCCGCAATAAAAACTGAGGCGCAAAAGTTTAACGCTTGAGAATCCCTTATGCCTATTATCGAAACGCAGAATATCCACAAGATTTATGACAATGGCGTGCATGCCAACGACGACATCGACTTCGCGGTCGAGGCGGGCGAAATCCACGCCCTGGTCGGCGAAAACGGCGCCGGCAAATCTACCCTGATGAAGCTGCTCTATGGTTTGGAACATCCCAGCTCGGGCCGCATCTTCATCCGCGGGCAAGAAGTGCAAATCGGCAATCCGCAGGTCGCTATCGAGCAGGGCATCGGCATGGTGCATCAGAATTTTATGCTGGTCGATTCTTTCACCGTCGCCCAAAACATCATCCTCAACCGCGAAACAAAACAGGGCATCCGCATCGATTTTCAGCAGGCTAGCGCCGATACGGCCGCGCTAGCCGAAGAATACGGCTTGGCCGTCAACCCCAGTGCCAAAATCGCCGATATTCCCGTGGGCATGCGGCAGCGGGTGGAAATCCTCAAGGCGCTCTATCGCGGCGCTGAAATTTTGATTTTGGACGAACCAACCGCCGTGCTCACGCCCAGCGAGACCCAAGACCTCTTCGCCGCCATCCGCAACCTGGTCGAAGGTGGCAAGACTGTCATTTTCATCACGCACAAGCTCAAAGAAGTCATCGAAATTTCTGACCGCGTCACGGTCATGCGCGACGCCCGCAAAATTGGCACAGTCAAGACCGCCCAGACCAACGAGCGCGAATTGGCGCGCATGATGGTCGGGCGCGAAGTCTTTATGCAGGTCGAGCGGCCGCCAGTGCAGCGCGGCGCCGCCATCCTGACAGTCAATGACCTCAGCTATGCCGACGCCAGCGGGCATCAACTGCTCAAGCATGTCAGCTTTAATGTCTATGAGCGCGAGATCCTGGGCATCGCCGGCGTCGAAGGCAATGGGCAGACCGAGCTGGCTGAAGTCTTGACCGGCTTGCGCCCGCCGACCGCTGGCGACGCTTATATTGCGACGGAGCAAATTCTCGGGCGCGGCCCCCGCTCGGTGCGCGAGCATCAAGTCGCCCATATTCCCGAAGACCGCCTGACCAATGGCGTCGCTTTAAGCTCCTCCATCGACGACAATTTAATCATCGACCGTTATTACCGTGAACCGTTTACCCGTCGCGGCTTGCTCGATATCAATGCCATCGACGCCAATGGCGCGGCGCTCATCAGCGAATTCAATATCATCGCGCCCGATGGCGCTATTCCAGTCAGCGCGCTTTCAGGTGGCAATATGCAAAAAGTTATCGTCGCCCGCGAATTGTCTTCTTCGCCCAAGCTGCTCATTGCCGCCCAGCCCACCCGCGGCGTCGACATCGGCGCTATCGAATTTATCCATCAGGAACTGGTCGATCAGCGCACGCAGGGTCTCGCTATCTTGCTCATCTCGGCCGATTTGCAAGAAGTGATGAAACTGTCTGACCGTATTATGGTCATGTATGAAGGCGAGATTGTTGGCGTCTTTCCCAATGACGAGAGCTTGACCGAAGAGCGCATCGGCTATTATATGCTGGGGGCTGAGCGCCAGCCCGCAGCGGAAATGGAGCGATTTGTATGACGCTGCTCAAACGATACCCGCTGCTGCTGCTGGGTTTGCTCGCTGGCGTCTTTGTCGCCTTCTTCGTCAGCAACACCCTGTTTGATGGCTCAGCGGAAAAGTTGACGGCCACCCCCACCTGGCAGAACATTCTATTGGTGAATGCGCTGGTGGGCGCTTGCATTCTGCTCTTTGTGGTGGAGCTGCGGCGGCAGGCTATCCGCGTCTTATTGACGGTGATTGTCGCGCTTTTGCTCGGCTTTTTAGTAACTTTCATTTTCAATCTCGATGCGGCCGAGCGCTTCAGCCGCGGCGAGTTCCGCGTGCAGGTCGTCTCCAGCGCCGAGCCAGTCGAGGACGAGACCGTCGACCTCGAATACAATAAGCGGCGCGGCGGCGAATTCAATAAACCCAATGTGGTCGCGCCTGTCAGTGAAGTCGCTTGGACTTTCTCGGCTAGCGACGGCGATATTGTCTCTCTGCTGGCTTATGCCAAGAATCGCCGCTCGGAAGTGGATTTGCTGGTCGAGCTGCGCGACGCCAGCGGTGCTGTGCTTGCCACTAGCGCGGCGGCCAGCGAGCAGCAAGTTGAAGAAACTTTTGATGACCTGGTCAGCGTGAAAGACGCCGTCATCGAAAATTACGCGCTGCCGGCCGCTGGCATCTATACCCTGTATGCCCGCCCCGAAGAAATTGAGCTTGGCACAACACTCTCGGAGGCCCTGAGCCAATCGCAGCTCGCTTTTGAGGCTCTCTTGCTGGGGCCCATCGAGCGGGTGAATCGCTGGGGCGTCTGGATCCAAGACGCGATTACTTTGATTCTGCTCGGTTTGTCCTTTGCCATTGTCTTCCGCGCCCAGCAATTCAGCCTCGGCGCTGAGGGGCAGCTCTATTTTGGCGCGCTGGTCTCTGGCATTATCGCGCTCAACTCGCCGCATATCCCGGGCATCTTGCTCATCCCGGTTATCATCCTCGCCTCAGGCACGGCTGGCTTTATCTATGGCTTGATACCGGGCGCGCTAAAAGCCTATCTCGGCGCGAACGAGCTGGTCTCTACCCTGATGCTCAATGTTATCGCCACCCGCTTTTTTGAGATGGTGCTGAATTTTGAATTGAAGCCGCCCGATGCCGGCTATGTCGCGTCGGAAAAATTCGGCTCCAACGCTATTTTGCCCGTCATTGTCGAAAACACCCAGGTTACTATCGCTGTTTTTATCTTGGTCGTCGTCGTCTTTGTCTCTTGGCTGCTCATACGGCGTACGCCGCTGGGTTACGAGATTCGCATCATCGGCTCCAATCTGCGCTTCGCCGATTATGGCGGCGTCAATTCGCGGCGCACGATTATGCTGGTCATGGCCATCAGCGGCATCGTGGCTGGTTTGGCTGGCATGCACCTGGCAACTGGCATCCACCGCCAGCTCATCTTGAATATCTCTTTTGCTCTGGCCTTTGAAGGGGTGGTGGTCGCATTGCTAGCACGCTTGAATGTGCTGGTCGTGCCTTTTACAGGCTTGCTCTATGCCTATCTGAGGGCGGGCGCGCAATTCATGGAGCGCGATGCCAATGTCAGCTTTGAAGTCGTGCGCATGATTCAGGCGATTATCATCTTGCTCATTACTGCGGAGGCTCTGGTAACTTTCTTCCAACAGCGGCAGAAACGGGCTGATGTTACCGCGGCCGGCAAGTCCAAGGCTCTGGAATCGGAGGCGGACGATGTTTGAAAATGTGATTGACGGTATTTTCAGCGCGGTCTTCCTCGCCGCTATCCTGCGCGTAACCACACCGATTTTGCTGCCCTCGCTGGGCGCGCTCATCTCGGAAAAAGCCGGCGTGCTTAACATCGGCCTGGAAGGCATGATGCTGTCTTCCGCTTTCACTGGCGTGGTTGTCAGCGCCTATGCCCAGGATTGGTTTGGTCCCGAGGCTGGCTCGAGCGTCGGCCCCTGGCTGGGCTTGCTCTTGGGCGTTTGCGTATCGCTGCTGCTGTCTTTTATCCTCGCGCTCTTCCACCTCGACCTGAGAGGCGATCTGTTTCTCTCTGGCATCGCGCTGAACATTCTTGGCTCATCGGCGACAGTCGCCATCATGTTCGAGCTTACGGGCGACCGCGGCAATACCAGCACCCTCGCCAGCCTGCAAATGCCTTTCATTCAACTGCCCGAGATCATAAAAGAGATACCGCTGCTGGGCGGCTTTGTATTTGATGTCTTTAACAATCAAAGCGTAATGACCTGGATCGCTTTCATCGCCGTCTTCATCGTGTCTTTCTTTTTATATCGTATGCCCATCGGCATGCACCTGCGCGCCGTCGGCGAAAACCCGGAAGCGGCGGCCTCAGTCGGCATCAACGTCAAGCGCATTCGCTACTTCGCCCTGCTGATTAGCGGCTTCTTCGCTGGACTGGGCGGCATCCACATGAGCATGGGTTATTTGCAGCTTTTCCAGCGCGACATGACCAACGGGCGCGGCTTTATCGCTCTGGTAACGCCGTCGCTCGGTGGCGGCACGCCGACTGGCACGATGATCGCTTCGTCTATTTTTGGCTTTTTTGACGCCCTGGGCATCCGCATCGGCTCTTTAGAAATTCCGTCGCAGCTGCCGCAATCGATTCCCTATTTCGCCACCGTGCTGGCTCTCGTCATTTACGCTTTGCAGCGGCGCATCTCGCAGCGGGTCAGCCAAATGCGCACGGCCTCGGGCGCCAGCTTTGACGCCGCCTTCTGGGCTTCGATCCAGCGCATCAGCATCTTGCACATGCTCTTGATGATGTTCGCGGTTATCGGCCTGGTTTCCAGCGGCGCGATTCTTTCCGCGCCGAATGGTTTTGGCGGGGTGGAGGCAGCTATGCCGGCCGGTCTGCTGATTGGCGCGGTCTCGATCTTGCTCTTCCTCATCAGCTTGCCCTTCGTCCGCGATATTTTCCGCATCCAAAGACGTTGGCAGGCCAGCGCGCTAGTAACAATCGTCTCGCTGGGCATCTATCTGACGCTGTTTTTAGCGCTCTTCTTCGAGGCTCTGATAGCGCTGCTGATTGCTTTAGCCGCCAGCGCCGTGGTCTGGTTTATGATTGGCGGGCGGGTCTTGATGCGGTCTGAGTAAATGGGGCGGGCGTTTGAAGTTTAAGGCGTAGCCCGCTTTTGGCTGGCCCGGCGCAGCAAATCTTCGAACAGGGGCGCGCCCCGCTCCGACATCCGTTCCGGGTGAAACTGGGCGCCGATGATGCGCCCGTCCGCCGATTCAATGGCTTCGATGATGCCATCCGCCGCCCAAGCCGTCGGGCGCAAGCCAGCGCCGACACTAGCCAACGCTTGAATATGGTGACTATTCGTCTCTAGCCGCTCAGCTTGCAAAATCGCCTGTAGCCGACTGCCCGCTTCAATGCGAATCTCATGCCGGCCGGCGCCGCGACCGGCGCTATGCGGCGGGCAGCCCAACTGCGCCTGCACATCGCCATAAATCTGCCCGCCGGCTATAGCGTTGGCGAATTGCATACCATAGCATATACCGAGAAAAGGTTTGTTTGCCATCGCTTGATAAATGAGGGCGTCGCTGCGGTCGCGGCGGGCGGCCACTGGCGGCAAATCGGCCGGCAGCGCGCCAATCAAGCCGCGCGTGATGCCAGGCCCGCCGCTGATAATCAAGCCATCGAGCAAGTCGGCGCAGGCTTGCGCGGCCGCGGCCGACTGCAAAAGCGGCAGGATAAGCGGCAAGCCGCCCGCCGCCTCGACCGCTCTGCTATAGCGCAGGTCCAGCGTCTGCTGCCCATCTTCGAAGCTGGTCGTGATGCCGATGCGCGGCCGCTCGGTCATTTTTTGCTTAGCCTTAGTGCGGGCGGTAGGGCGCGTCTTGCCCTAGATCGCCGACAAATTGCGGCAGGTCGCGCTGCCCTAGCGTTTGGCGAATGGCGTGGACCTCGCCCAAGTGGAACCAGTAATGGTAAATGACGCGATAGAGCATCGTGCCAATCGATTCTTCTAGCGGCGCGCCCTTCCATTCAAAATGCTCTTGCAGCTTTTCTGTGCTGAGCGTCGCGAGGAAAGTGTCGGCATTTGCCGTAATCTCGTGCCAAGCAGCCCACATATCATCCAGTTTGGGACAGGATGGCGGGCTGCCATAGCCGCAGATTTTCCGCAATTCAGGCTGAATCACCTGGCCTTGCCCCAAAAAGACAAAAACTTGATTCTCGTGCGCCGCCAGATGGCCGATAATCCAACTGATGCAATTCATCTGCCCATGCCGCACATAAGCGTCTTGCAAGCTCAAACCGTCTAAGCAGCGCAGAAATTCCGCCCGCGTGAAGTGAAGCTGCTCTACTAAAGGATGCGCCATGCTCTCCTCCTATGTTTTTTTATGACTGTCTTTGCCAACGATAAAACGATAATAGACGGCGCTGGGCGCTGCTGCAAGCGCTTTGCTGAACTGGCTATGAGGCGGAATCAGGCATAAGCGAAGATGTCGGCCGCCCGCAGCCTAAAGCTGGGCCGGGCAGGCGCGCCATGCAAGCTGCCCGCCAGTCCGACGAAACTGTTCTCCAGCGCGCCGGCGTCGCTTATGCGCCAGACTTCGTCTATCGTATAGCGCTGTTCTTTGACGAGCATCGCTGTCTTCATACTAAAGCACCTTTGGGCCATCAGTGTAGCGCAAGCCGCCGCCGCGCTCAAAAAGCGCGCTAGCAGCAATTTTCTGCCAGTGGCCGCTTTACCACCAGCGGGATCTCGCCGAGCGAGACCAGCGCCGGCTGAGGCACCGCCACTTCGCAGCAGTTGACGCTGTCCGCATAATCACTGATGCAGACGCCAGTCGCCGGCAGATTCAAATGCAGCTCGCGCGCGGCTTGCCAATCGCCGCAGAGCGCCGCGACCACCGAGCGCGCCTGCTCATAGCCAGTCGCCAGCAAAAAGGTCGGCGCTCGCCCATAACTTTTCATACCGATGATGTAGAAGTCTTTTTCTGGCTGGCGCAATTCGGCTTCGCCATGCGGCGGCACCGTGCCACAGCTATGCAGGTTGGGGTCAATCAGCGGCGCGAGGGTGCGGCTGCTCTCCAGGGCCGGGTCCAGGTCTAGGCGCAGCTCGCGCAGCAACTCAAGCTCGGGGCGGGCGCCGGTGCAGGCGATAATCTCATCGACGATGAGGCTATGCGCCGCGCCTTGCCATTCGCCCGCGACGCGCAAGGCTTCGCCTTCGGCCTGCACGGCGCTGAGGTAGAAAGGCGCGACAATCTGCAAAGCGCCGGCCGCCACCGCCGCTTTCAGCCGCAAGCCCAGTTGCCCGCGGGCCGGCAGAGCGTCGTCTTCGCCGCCGCCATAGACCTTTTCTAAGTTCTGGCTGCGCAGCGCCCAAATGACCTGCGGCGCAGGATAGTCGGGGCGCAGGTTGAGCAAATCGAGCAAGACATTGAGCGCCGAATGCCCGCTGCCCACCACCAGCACGCGCCGGCCGGCATAGCGGCCCGCTGTGATTTCGGGCAGCCCGTAAGCGATGCGCCCGCGCGGGGCGGCTTCGCCCAAGGCCGGCAAGCCATTCGCGCCTAGCGGATTCGGCCTGTGCCAAGTGCCAGAGGCATCTATCACCGCCCGCGCTTCAACGAAGGCGTCGCTGCCATCGCTGTGCCGCAGCTGCAATTGAAAAGGTGCAGCATCACGCCCGCTGTCTTTTACTTTGTCGCGCCGCCGGCGGCTAACCGCCAGCACCCGCGTGTCGGTGTGGATAGCGCGGCGCAGGGCCGGCAGTTCTGCCAGCGGGCGCAGGTAGCGCGTGACCAACTCCGCGCCGGTCGGCAAGTCGTCGGCGGGCGGCATCTGCCAGCCCGCGCTTTCCAGCAGGCGTGCGCAAGCCGCGTCGACATTGAATTGCCAGGGCGAGAACATGCGCACATGCCCCCAGTCCAGCACATTCGCGCCGATTGTCGCGCCCGCTTCAAAAACGAGCGGACTTTCGCCGCGTTCTATCAGATGCGCCGCTGCGGCTAAGCCGATCGGCCCGCCACCGATTATCGCTACTGGCAAATTTGTCATAGCTCTGGCTTTCGTTTGTCTGTCTATGTAATTATGACGCGGCGCTGTCCGCAGTGCTTACAGGCAGAGCCTCAATAACTCAATTTCAAAGCCACTTCTTCCAAGCTGTCGGTCGGGCCTATGAGTGTGAGTTCATCTTCCAGGTGCAGGTTGGTATAGCCGTGCGGCACGATGGAATGCCCGCGCCGCATAATTGCCATCACCAGCACATCGTCGGGCAGCAGAATCTCGCGCAAATGCAAACCATCCACATTCGGGTCGCCAATCGTAACTTGCATCACATCGTGGTCGGGGTCATCTTCGAAGACCATAGTCGCCAGCTGTGGCGCTCGCACAAAGTGATCCAGCAGATGCACCATCGCATTCGCCGGGTCCAAGACATGCACGCCCAGCTCACGGAAATCTTCGACGAGGTTAAAGGTATTGAGGCGGGCAATCTGCTGCGTGATGCCGAATTCTTCGTAAAAAATCTGGCAGAGTTTTAAGCTGTCGGCATCATCGGGCAGCATCGTAACCGAGACTTCGGTCTTAGGTTCGATAAGCTGGCGCAGGCTGTCCGCCGAAATTTCTGGCAGCCACTGTTCATGCCGCCGACCATCACTAGAAATTTCTGTCGTCACATGCGATCTGTCAATATCCAGCAGCTTGACGCGCCAGCCATGCGCCAGCAACCGCTCTGCCAGTTGTCGCGATTGCGCCTCGATGCCAACAATGACCACATCGAGTATCGCGTCGTCTTTAATATCCTTGGGCAGGTGGGATTCGCCAACCATGCGAATGGCGAGTTTGAAGAAGGGCGGGCCAGTCAATTCGCTCAAGACGATGACGGAAACCAGCAAGGTCGTGAAATCATTGCCCAGCAGCGGGAATTGGTTGCCCACCTCTTTTGCCAGACCCAAACCAACGCCCGCCTGCGTAATATAGGCCATCCAATTGAGTCGCTTGAATTGCGCCGAATCGCCGGCGACTGTGCCGCCGGCATAACCGCCGATGAAGAGCGCGAACAAGCGGATGACATAGATGGCGACGGTGATGGGCAGCACAGTCCCCAAAATGCCGATATTGAGCGAGCCGCCCACCAGCGTGAAAAAGACGACAAATATGGGCAGCTGCACTTGATGCAGCAGATGCCGCAATTCTGTGCGATAGGGCGAGCGATTCGTCAGCCAAAAGCTGGCGACCATACATATCAGCAGCGGCTCGAAATGCAGATCGACCGGCAGCGCGTTGTGGCTCCAGTCTTTCAACGCGGCGGTCAGCGCGAAAACGAGATAACCAATCAGCAGCAGCAGCGGTGTCTTGACACGGTCTTCCCAGTGCGAGCGCAGGATAATGCCCATCACCTGCGCGACCGCGACCCCCAAGCCAATCGACGCCAGCACTTCAAAAGTGACGAGGATGATGGAAAAGACATCGAAGCCGCGGTTGTTCAATAGCGTGGCGGCGATAGAAGTGCTTAAAGCGAAAAGCACGACAATCAGCACATCTTTGACCAGAGTAACGCCCAGCACAGTTTTGGTGAAGGGCCCGCGGGCCCGCATCTCGTTGATGATGGCGATAGCCGACGACGGGGCGCGGGCGGCGAGGATGGTGCCGCCGAGCAGGCTCGCGGCGATTTTGCCTTCCGTCGGCAAGCCAGCCATGAAGGGGATATACTGCGCCAGCAGGAAAATCGCGCTGCCACAGATAGCATAAATCGCGACGATTTGCGTCAATGTATTCCAGCCGATGCTGCGCAGGCGCCCGCGCAATTCGTCGAGGGCCATTTCGCTGCCAGCGGCGAAGGCGATGAAGGCTAGGGCCAGCTCATCTAAAAAGCGCAGCGTCTCGACATTGGCGCTGTCGATGAATTTAAAGATGAAAGGCCCCGCGATGATGCCCGCCAGCAGATAGCCGGTAATCAGCGGCAATTGAAAATGTGTTACCAGCCGCCCGACTTGATAAGCGGCTAAGGCGATGAAAAGAAAACTGACCAACGAAAATGCCAGAAAATTGAGATCCACAAAGTTACCCTAAGCTATATGATTGCTCTGCTGCTTGATGCCAGGCGCATTGTAACAATTTCCAGCAAGCTGTACAGACTCGATAAATTTGGCGACTCTGCCTGCTCAAAAGCCGTCAAATTTCTCTAGTCTCTGTGGCTATTATTTTCTCCAGCCCCAATAAAAACCTGGGCTTGCTTACCCACTTATAGGATTGCCCGCAGTGCAATCACCAGCAAGACGGCCAGCGCGATATTGTTGAGCAGCGCTTTTGAAAAGCGGTCGCCAAGGCTCAAACCGACGCGCGTGCCGAGATAGATGAGCGGCGTGATGAGCAAGGCCAGCAGCAGCGTCTCGAGGTTCAGCGTGCGTGACAAAACAAGTAGCAGCAGCACCTGCACCGGCGCGTTGAAGAGGAAGAGCGTCATAGTGAAGGCTCGCGCCTGCTGGGCTGAGAGCTTGCGCGTCGTCAGCCACAAGACCAACGGCGGCCCGCCCATAGCTATCAGCCCTTGCAAGAGGCCACTGAGGCTAAAGACGGCGACCGAGACCGCTTTGGGCAAGTCTCGCTGAGCCTGCCCGCGGGCTAGCAAACGCAAGCCTATGCCCAGCAGCAGCCCCAGGCCGACCAGGCTTTTCACCAGCTCCGCATCCAAGCTCTCAACCGAGAGCAGCAGCAAGACGCCAAGCGGCACAGTCACATAACGCAGGATGACCGCGAGCTTGACATCGGCCCAAGGGATATGTGACCGCAGTTGCCAGACGCCAAAAAATACTTGAATGCCGATGGACAGAGTGGTCAAGGCGACCGCTTGCGCCAAGCTGAAGCCGGCTTCGACCAGCAGCGGCACAGCAATCATGCCGAGCGCGAAGCCGATAGCGCCTTGCACGATGCTGCCGCCAAACATGATGATGCCTGCTGCTATCAGCGCCATTGCGGCTCCGCCCGCCTAGTTCTATCGCTGCGGCTGTGGCTTCAGAAAAAGAGTGTGCTCACCCGAGAAGATGAGCCAGGAAACCGCAAGACACCCAGAGGTTTTCCTTAGTGCTGCTGCCGTTAAGCCCTGACACGGTTCGGAATTTTCTGCCGCAAGGGGCCCGGCTCATCATCACGAGCGAGCACTGAATTAGGCTTGAGTATAATCGGCTTTGCGCGGCGCGTCAATACGTGGCTTTGAATGGGCCAGGGCAATCGCATCAAAATCATGAGCAGCAAAATTCACAAAACTGAGCCAGAAAAACTACGCAGCTACATTTTCAACCCCACCCCCGGCCCCTCCCCCAAAGCTTTGGGGAGGGGAGAGAAACCCCGAAAATTATGGGGAGTTTGCGAGAAAGTCCCTCCCGCAGGTCAGTGTCTACTCGACCCGAAGCTTCGGGGAGGGTCGCCAATCGTGGGCTTGGTTCTGCCTCAATTTGATGCGATTGGCCTGGATAGCATTTCGCCGTGGTTGCGCTCCACGCCCCGCCCGTTTATAGTTACACGATATTGAGCGTATCTTTTTTTGAAGGACAGACCATGCAAAAAAGCCTGATTGGCATTACGACCGGCGGCCGCCATGAATACTATGTCAACTCGCGGCATTATTCCGCCTACTACAGCACGCCCGTGCCCTATGTCGATGCCGTGCGCCGCGCCGGCGGCGTCCCGCTGCTGCTGCCGCCTGGCGCCAGCGACTGGCAGCGGCTGCTGCCATTGCTGGATGGACTCATCGTTACTGGCGGCACTGATATTGACCCGGCCGAATATGGCGGCAACCGCCGCCATCCTCAGCTGCTGCCCGCCGACCGTGAGCGCGATACCAGCGAATTGGCGCTGCTGCGGCAAGTGCTGGCTGAGCGCAGCAAACCCCTGCTCTGCATCTGCCGCGGCTTGCAGACGCTCAATGTCGCCGCCGGCGGCACGCTGCACGAGCATATCCCCGATGTCTGCGTCGACGACATTCACCGCAATGCAACTGGTCCCTGGGCGATGCAGGAAGTACAGGTCGAGCCAGACAGCTTGCTGGCCGCGGTGATGGGCGCCACAGTTCCACCCACCGCTTCTGGGCATCATCAAGCGGTGAAAGATTTGGGCGCGGGTTTGCGCGTGGTGGCAGTGGCAGCCGATGGCATTATCGAAGCGCTGGAAATGCCTGACTATCCCTGGCTGCTGGCGGTGCAATGGCACCCTGAAGTAACCGCCGCTCAAGACCCATCGCAGCAGGCTCTGTTTGACGCGCTGGTCGCCCAAGCCCGCACGCCTCAGCCGCAGGCGGCTATTGTATAGACAGCGGCTCGAGTTCTAGCGCGCGCTCAAAACGGGGACCAGCGCTGCCCACAGTCCCAGATACGCTGGCGCCGCTAGCATACTCGTACAAAATCAGCTGTACGCTATATTCGCCTGGCGGCAAAGCGGAAATATCGATTGCCTTTTGCGCCAGCGCCTCGCGGCCGGTCACAAAATCCTGTCCATATACCTTCGCGCCGGTCGCGTCAAAGAACTGGATGGAAACCGCATGAGAAGTGGGCGGCGGATTCTGCCACAAGAAATAAAACTGGAGCTGGCCCGGCTCTTCTTCGCGCAGGAGATTGACGAGTTGCATGCCGTTGTCATAGTGGACTGTAAGCGGGCTGCTGTCCAGGGCTAGCGCGCAAGGGAAACCAGCGCGGAAAAAATACTCGACGACGCGTTCCGCTTCATCGCGCAGCCGGCCGCAGGTCTGGAAGCGCCGCGCCAGCCAATCGGTGTAGAGCTGGCGCATTTCAGGCGCGATAGCGCCTGGCGCATAGTCAAGCAGAATCGCCGAATAGCGGTCTAGCAGGCTATCGACATACATTTTCCGCCAGTCGGCGGGCGGGCCAGTTATATCTTCGACGGCTATGCGCAGGAAGTCTTGCTGGCTGCGCAGTGTGGCGAGGTAGCGGCGCGCGCTGTCTAGGCCTGGGTCTTCTTCCAGCAGGCGCAGGCTGGCGGCATCTTGGGCGGGCAGCAACGCGCTGTGGCCCTCGCCAACTAGATCGGCGAGGGCGAAGTCCCTGGCCGAACAGCTTTGCCGCAAGTCCGACAGTTTATATATGGTCGTGAAATAATCAGCGTAGACGGCTGGGATGCTATTGAGACTATTGAGCAGGGCCCGGTCGCGGTCGAGCCGCTGATGGGCGACAACATGGCTGAAACCAGCCGCGGCGAGTTCAGTCACCGCGGCCAGGTAATCAGCTTCGTTGGCGGGCTGGCAAGTTAGGACTTCGCTCTTTTTCCAGCTCCGCAGCAGATAGTTGCCATCGATCGTCGCGTAAGCCGCGCGCGGCGTCCTCGAGGCTAAGCCCTCAATATGAGGATAGCCATTAATAGCCTGATAGAAACCATAGAGCTTCGAGACTTTGCGCCGCAGCGGCAAGTTGATGAGTCGTATCTCTTCCTGCTCTGCTTCCTGCTCCAGCCAGGTGTTGAAGGCCAAATACCCTCGATGAAATTCGCGGGCCTGTGGCGGCTGATAATACTCGAAGGCCAGCCAAGCCAGAGCCAGCGCGACGACAGCCCAGCGCAACTGCATTGACCGCCCTTCGAGCAGCCGCAGCATTGCCAGACTGGCTAAGAAGGCTAAAGGCAGCAGGATGCCAATCTGAAAATGCGATGTCTCCCAGAAAGCTTCGAAGATGGCCGGAAACAACGTATCAAGGTAGTATTTTGGCAGCAGGATAGAATCATAAGTCCAACCGCCTATCGTTAGGACCGAGCCGAGCCGCAAGACCATAAAAGGCAAAGCCACCAGCAGCCAAGGCCAGAGCCGGCGGCGAAAACTGGCCCGCGTAGCGCCAAAAACGATGAGAAGCAAAGGCAGATAGCCGAGAAAGCCGTACTTGTCCACATCAGGCACAGGCTGGTCAAAAACTCGCGCAAACAGCTGCTCGCTAAGTGGATGCCCCGGACAGACAACATAAGCCAGCAAATCGCGGAAGCGTTCTTCACCGTCATTTTTGCCCAGTGCCTCTTCCAGCGCATTGCTGTCCTGCACAATCGGGTAGACGCGGACGAGTCCAATTGCCCCAATCAGCGCGGCTAAGACGAGCAGCCGCAGCCAAAAATCCCGCTCGCGCCAATCTTTTCTGACCAGGCTGAGCAGCCGCAAGGCTAAGCTGAACAGCAGGCAAACAAAAATGTACATGCCGATAAAGACGGTGAAACCAGCGCAAAAACCCGCGCTGAGAATCCACTTCCAGCGCCGCTCGCCTAAGCCCCGCTCGAGGAAATACAGGCTCAAAGGCAGGCTGGCGATGAGATTGAGGTCGGGATGGTGGGAGTGGTTTAGCACAAAGGGATTAAGCCCAAAGATAAGCGCGCCTAGCAAGCTGCTCGGTTTATCGCGCAGCAAGTAATACAGATAGAGGTAGGCCGCGCTTATATTGGCAAAGACGATGAGCAAATGGCTCAGGTTGTAGGCGGCCGAGCCCGGCATAAATCGCTGCAAGCTGCCAAAGACAAGAATATGCGGGATATTAAAATTGTGATAAACCAGCGACAGGCCTTCTGGGTAAAACAACAAATCAGTAAAATAAAAATCCGCTTCGCCGCGCAAGATGAGACCGCCGTACCAAGCATCCCAAAATTTCATCCAGACATCGAAGTCATAGGACGGCAGCCAAAAGATATCGGTATTAAAGACATAAAAAAGTGTCGGCCAGGTCAAGGCAATGACGAGCAGCGGCGCGCAGATAAAAAAGAGCGGGTGATGGCGCAAGATACGCGGAATTTTTAGCATGGCGCCGCTTTTCCTAATGGCTAAAACTGCCGATTTCCAGTTCGCGGGCAAAACTTGCGCCGCTAGCGAGCACAGTGCCAGACGTGCTGCGGCCGCTCTCATAATCGTAGACGATCAGCTTCAAGTGATATTGCCCGGGCGGCAAAGCGGAAATATCAATTTCCCGCTGCCGCAGCGGCTCTAGCCCAATGACAAAATCGCCTGGCGGCAGCATGCGCGCGCCTGCCGCGTCAAAGAGCTGGAGCGACGCCGCCTGCGGCCTCTTGTGGGCATCGCCCGGCAAAACTTGCCACAAAAAATACAGCTGAAGCCGATTTTCTTCTTTTTCCCAGACTAGATTGCCGAGCCGAATGCCATTGTCGTATTCGACTGTCAGCGGCTGTCCTGCCAGAGCCAGATCACAAGGGAAGCCCTCGCGCAGGTAATATTCCACGCGGGCGCCCTCAGCTTCATCAAGCTGGCCGCAGACCCGCAAATGCTTGTCTAGCCAGCCGCGATAGGTTTCCAGCAAAGCCGCCTCGGTCTGCTCTGGGTCATAGACGAGCAGGACTTCGCTCTTGGCGGCTAGCCACTCATGCCAGAGCGCGTCTGCGGCCGGCGCGCTCGCGCTGGCAAAATGCAGCTCATGCACATTTTCCGCGTCAGCTAGCAGTGCGGGCGGCAAGTCCGCGTCGGTCCCGCTGGCGGCGGGCCGCAGGCTCAAGACAGCCGTGCTTTGTTTTGGCATTGGCGTGACGGGCAGCAGACGCTGCAAAAGCAGAGCCGCGCTGGGGTGTAGTAGACCGGCGGCATAGTCGCAGCTGGCGTGCAGGTCGGGCAGGCGATAGAGCGTTGCATACTCGCCAGTATGGGCTGGCGGCACATGTTCGAAGCTGGCTGAAATCGCTGGCAAATCTTCGGCCAGCCCGCCCCAGCGATGCAGCGCGATATGCGTGAAGCCGACTTCGCTCAGCTCAGCCAATGCCGCTAGATAGTCATCTTGCATGAGCGGCGAGCATTGGATGTCGATGCCCTCGCCCCAGGCCTTTAGGATGAGGTTGCCGTGAATGGTCTTATAGGCTTGGGGCGGCGTGCGGGCGGCTAAGCCTTCAGCGTGGGCATAGCCGCTGCGCGTTTGATAGGAGCCATATATTTTTGAATACTGGCGGCCCAGCGGCAGGTTTATCAGGCGGATTTCTTGGTTTTCTTGTTCGCGCAGCCACTCGATAAATCCAACTCGCGCCGGCAAGACCATCGGCTCGGGCGGTTGATAATATTCAAAGGCGACTAGCGCTAGCAAAAGCAGGATGCCGGCGCGGCGCCAGCGAGCGGGCAGGCTTTGCAGCAGGGCCCGCAAACCAAGACAGCTCAATAGAGCAAAGGGAAATAAAAAGCCGGTATGAAAGTCGCTAACGCGGTAAACAGGCTGGAAAATTTGCGGCAGAAGCTGCTGTAAATAATGCTTGGGCAGCAGGATATTTTCATAAGGCTGCCCATTGACGAGCAGGGAAGAGCCAAGCCGCAGCGTCAAAAAAAACAGCGCCAAAGCCAGCCAGGGCAAAGCGGTGCGGCGCTGTTTGCGGCGGGCCAGCGCCAAAGCTGCCAAAAAGAGCGGCGCATAACCCAGATAAACCCAGCGACTGCTGCTATGGTAAGGCCCAAAGAGAGACGCGAACAGGGGCTTGGTAATCGGCTGCTTGTCATTGATGAAATAGTCTATCAGGTCTCTTTCCCGCTCGTTGCTGCCTTCTTTGCTCAAAGCTGCGTCCAAACCGGCCGAGTCGGCTAGCATTGCTCCGAAGCGAAGGAAAAGAAGTGGCGCGGCGACGCAGCATAGCAGAGCCAGCCCGCGCCAAAACCTAAGCTGCCGCCAGCGGGAGACGGCGAAATATACGATGTAAAAGCCCAGCGTCAGCAGCAGGCAGACCAAACTGTACATGCCAACAAAGGCTGTCAAGCCCAGAACGAGACCCGCGCCGGCAAAGAACTTGCCGCGCTCTTCCAGCGCCGCGCGATGAAAGAAATACAGAGCCAGCGGCACTGTGAAGAGCGTCGAGATTTCTGGATTGTGCGGCCGCGCCAGTGCAAAGCCGCCCGCGCCAAAGACAATTGCCCCAAACAGGCTCAGCCATTTATCCCGCAGCAAATATAGCAAATAGACATAGGCCGAAGCCATCGTACAAAATGCGAGCAAAAGATAGCTTAGATTAAAAGCGTTGCTTGACGGCAATACCGTTTGCAGCGCGACCCAGAGCGCCATCTGCGGCAGGCTGAAATTGTGAAAGACCAGCGACAGCCCGTCAGGGTAAAACAGCAAATCGGTGAAATAAAACTGCTGCCCCTGTCCGCTGAGCAGCATTTTGCCATACCAAGCATCCCAAATTTTCATGTGGATGTCGATGTGGTTTTGCGGCAGCCAGTATGTCGCCAGATCAAAAAAGGTATAATGAAAGGTGGGCCAGGTCAGCGCGATAATGAGCAGCGGCGCGATGATAAAAAAAGGCGCATGCTGGCGCAGCCTGTTCAGGCTAAATTTCATAAGCTGGGCTAACTCCCCTGTGCATACATCAGAGAAATTTTAGCAGTGCCAGGAAAATCTGCAAAGCGATGTGGGCGCTTATGGCCGGGGTAAATGGCGGCAGACTAGCCCGCCTCAAGCCAGCGGACGGCGTCTTTAGCGAAATAGCTGACGATGGCATCGGCGCCTGCTCGCTTGATGCAGCGTAGGCTCTCCAGCGCCGCGCCCGGCAAATCCAGCCAGCCCTGCAAAGCCGCCGCTTGCAGCATGGCATACTCGCCGCTGACCTGATAGGCGGCCAGCGGTAAATCATAGCGCTGGCGCGTCTCACGCAGAATATCCAGGCTGGGCAGAGCTGGTTTTATCAGCAGCATATCAGCGCCCTGCACCACATCGAGAGCGATTTCTTTTTGCGCCTCGCGCCGATTCGCCGGGTCAAGCTGATATTGCTTGCGGTCGCCGAAGCTCGGCGGGCTTTCCGCCGCTTCTCGAAATGGCCCATAAAAGACGCTGGCAAACTTAGCTGCATAGCTCATGATAGCGACATGCGACGCGCCAGCCACATCCAGCGCCGCGCGGATAGCGGCGACCATGCCATCCAGCATGCCAGAAGGCGCGATGATGTCAGCGCCAGCGCGGGCATGGACCTGCGCCGCCCGTCCCAGCAATTCCAGCGTCGGGTCATTCAGCAGATAGCCCAGCGGCAGAGCCGCGTCAAAATGTGAGTGCGCCGGCGAATTGATGATGCCGCAATGCCCATGGTCAGTGTATTCGCAAAAGCACATATCGGAGATGAGGACTAGCTCTGGCGCTGCGTCTTTGAGGGCGCGCAGAGCCTGTGGGATGATGCCGTCCTCGTTGAAGTTGTCGCTGCCGCACCAGTCTTTCTGCGCCGGGATGCCAAAAAGAATCACGGCCGGGATGCCCAGCGCCCTTATTTCCCGCGCTTCCGCCGCCAGCCTGTCTACCGTCAGCTGAAATTGGCCGGGCATCGCGCCGATTGGGATTTTTTCGTCGCGGCCATGCCGAACAAAGAGCGGATAGATAAAATCGGCCGGGCGCAGAGCCGTCTCGCGCAGCATGCGGCGCAGGGCCGGCGAGCGCCGCAGCCGGCGCGGCCGCTCGCGCAGGCCAGCCGCCAGGCTCTCTTGCTTCAGATCCAAGAAGTCAAAGCTGTTTTCAACCATCGGCCTAGATCCACCCTAATCCGCTTGCCAAGTTTCCCAATGCACCACATCATCCAAAAGGCGGCGGCCGCCCGCTTTGAGTGGCTGCGCTGCGCTGGCTGCATCGGCTGGATAACCAAAAGAAATCACCAGCCGCGTCTGATACTCGGCCGGAATGCCTAACAGTTTCCGTGCGGCGTCGGGTTCATAGATCGTGCCTAAGCAAGAGCCAATGCCGATTTCGGTGGCGGCTAGCTGCATATAGGCGGCGCTTTGCCCGGTGTCAAAGAAATGCCAGAGCGTGCGCTCACTTTCAATTGGCACGACGATGACGACGCAGAGCGCCGCCCCCGCCACATGCCCCATGCCCGCGCCCAGCTGCGCTATCTGGGCTAGGCGGGCTGTGTCTTGCACCACGATAAAATGCCAAGGTTGGCTGTTTTTGGAACTTTGCGAGCGCCGGCCGGCGTTCAGAATCCGTTCGATATGCGCGGCCGGCAGCGGCTCGGCGCGGAATTGGCGAATGGCGCGTTTGCTTTGGATCGCTTGCCATACTTGCATCTTTTCCCTCTTTCGCTCTGCTTTATATTACTGGGCGGCGCTAGTCATCCGCTTTGGGTCGCGTATGCTCTGCAAAGTCAAGCGCACGGCCGGCCGCGCGCATTTCAGCGCGCAGCGTCTCGGCCAGCTCGGCTTCGTAGGCGAATTGCGCTTCCGCGTCCGCTTCCATAGCGAATTCTATCATGACCCGCGTAACCGATTCTTCGACCGTACGCTTGATTAAGTCTTCCAACTCGCTGACTGTTAAGGCTGTGATAGGGCGATTGTCCATTTTCGCTGGTGCTGCCGCCCGGCTCCTTTCGCTTAGCGTATTCTCATTGTACCCTTGTTTGCGCGGATTTACCCCCTTGTTTCTCTGCGCCTCAGTAAGTCCAAGTTAATTATGCAAAAATTGATGCCCGATTTTCAACCCCACCCTAAATCCCTCCCCGAAGCTTCGGGGAGGGACTTTCCCTCAAACTCCCCATAATTTTCGCGGGTTTTCTCCCCTCCCCAAAGCTTTGGGGAGGGGCCGGGGGTGGGGTTGAAGCAAACGAAAAAATTTGCAAAATTTAGTTTGTTCTACTTTTGTGTCTCAGTGGCATTTTCTTTTTCCCTATTTCGCAGACGCGGCTTTTCGCCTACACTTCTAGCGGATATTGGGATTTCTTATGCTGCATCGACTGCGGTTTTATTTTCTCTACGCATTGCGCAATATCAAGCGCGGCGGCCGCTGGACAACGCTAGCGGTTTTGTGCATCACGGCCGGCGTAGCGACGGTCGTCGCCTTGCGCTCGCTGGGTTTAGCCGTCGGCGATACCTTGACCAACAATGTGCGTATCGAAGTCAAGGGCGATTTGCTGATTCGCAATGACAGCATCTTCGGCGGCTTTGGCAGCAATGACCCGAATGCCTTCAGCCCGCGCGCGCTGGCAGACCTGTTAGCCTGGGCGGAAGCGCAAGGCGCGCAGACCAGCGCCTTCATGAGCGGGCGCAACATGCAAATCACCAAGACCCAAGCGACCGCCTTCGGCCGCCCCAGCTTCATCGGCAGCAATTTCATCGACCCGCAGACCTACCCGCCAACGCATACAATCCGCGCGCTTGACCCGCCCGATATACCGCTAGCCGAGCTTTTCAGCGGCGGCAACGATGTCGTCATCAGCGACAATCTCGCTAGCCAAAGCGAAATCGCTGTCGGCGATACGGTGCGCGTTACTGGCACGCAAGAAATCTTCACCGTGCGCGGCATCGTCTCGGTAACGGAAGAGAGCAGCGTTACCAACTTCCTCAATGCTTTCTTCGGTTTCGCTTATTTTGACTTGCAGAACGCGCAGGCCGTCATCAACGACGAGTTCGCGCCTAATCGCATCGGCGTTCTCTTTCCTGATTCGCCGGATGAAGCGACGCTGGAGCGCTATGGCGCGGAAATCGAGCGCATCGCGCCCGCCGCCCGCGCCACCGATATTTACGACTTCCTGCAGCGCTACGAGGTAGTTTCGCAATATCTCGGCGATTTTGTGGTGGTGATGGGCTTGGGCGCGCTGCTGATTGGCGGCGTCGGCATTATGAATACGATGCTGGTTTTGGTGCGGCGGCGCACCACTGAAATCGCCGCCGTCAAAACATTTGGCTTGCGTGGCGGGCAGGTCGCCGCGCTTTTTTTGACCGAAGGCCTGCTGCTGGGCATTATCGGCAGTTTGCTTGGCCTGGTGCTGGGCATTGGGCTGAGTGTCATCGTGAACGAGTATGGCTCGGTGGCTCTGCGGCAACCGCTGATTTGGAAAATCTATCCCGAGGCCTTGGTCTTCGGTTTCACGCTGGGCTTGGTGGTTACGGCTATCTTTGGCGTCGCGCCGATTTTAACCGCCGTCAAAGTCCGCCCGAGCATCATCCTGCGTCCCAACGAAAATCACCTGGTGGCTCTGGGCTTGCTACAATCTATCGTCTTGCTCATCTTTGTTACCATCAGCTTGGGTTTGGTCGTTGGGCATATCGTGCGCCCGTCTTTCGAGCTGACGGCGCAGCGTCTCAGCGATCTAGCGGAAGAGCAAGCAGAAGCCGGCCCCGCGGCCGAAGAACGGCAATTTGGCGGCCCGCGGCGCGGCGGCCCGCCCTTGGCCGCGGGCGATTTGCCAGCGCCCGCGCCTTATATCATTGGCGTCATCGGCGTCAGCCTCACTTTTTTGATTTTTGCGCTGCTTATCGCTCTGCTTTGGCTGCTTATCTTTCTGATAGGCAAGCTGCCCTCTTTTGGCATCGTTACTTTGCGCCTGGCTCTGCGCAATCTCTCGACCAATCGGCTGCGCACCGCCATCACCTTGCTCGCCCTCAGCGCGGGCATGCTGGCTTTGAGCAGCATCACTTTTGTCGGCGAAGGCACCCGCGAGCTGCTCAACCTGCAGCTCAGCCGCAGCTTTGGCGGCAATGTGCTAGTCTTTCCTTTTCCGGGCTTGCCCCAGCGGCTCATCAAAAGCGGCATCGACAGCGCGCTGGCTGATGTTGCTATCGACTATCGCACGACAATCACTAATCACAGCACAGAGATTAGCCAGCGCAATGGCGCAGCCGTCGACGAACATAATCATCTTGAGCTTACGGTCTGGCAATCGGATAAACCCGATATTTATAGTGGGCAGCCGGCCCTGCTGGCCGGGCGCATGCTCACGCTGGAAGACAGGGGCCAGCCGCTCATTGTGCTGCCCTCGACTGTGGCTGAAGCGCTGGGCATCGCCCTCGGCGACCGCGTCACGCTCAGCGACGCTGCCGATTTGGAACTGGAAGTCATTGGCATTAGCGATGCGGCGGTTGGGGCCCTCACATTTAGCGAGGCGGGCGGCTTGGTGCCGCCTGAAGTGCTGCCGGCTTCTTTCGCTTCTGAGTTTACGCTCTATGCCTTTCAAGTGCCGGCGGAGCAGCTAAATCGGGCGCTGGCGGAGCTTTCGGCTTTGATTTTCGCCTTTTCCATTGATGTGCAATTCATCGATGGTTTAATCAGCCGACTCATCGACCAGTTCGCCGCCATTCCGACGATTGTTGGTTTGCTGTCTTTATTCGCGGCCGCGGTGATAATGGCGAATACTGTCGCGCTGGCGACATTAGAGCGCCGCCGCCAGATTGGCATTCTGAAAGCCATCGGGCTGAAATCGGGCCGGGTCTTGCGGGTGATGTTCATCGAATCGACGACGGTGGGCTTGCTCAGCGCGGTTTTGGGTATCGGTTTGAGTGCCGCGCTCATCAGCTTGCTTTCCGCCGCTGGCGGCATTGTCATCCCCTTGCCGTCCGATGCCCGCCAAACGGCCGTGGCGCTGCTGATTGCCGCCGTTTGCATCGGCTGGACGGCGACTTTCCTCAGCGCGCGCGTCGCGCTCAAAGAGCGCGTCATGAATGTATTGCGTTACGATTAGCGATTTTCCTAAATTTCCGCTATCTGCCGCGCCTGATTTTATACACTGTGCTAGCATATAAATAGCGCTTATCAGTTCAGCAGACATGGAGAATTTTTTGGTGAAACTGCACTCGGATGACCCACCTGTTCAAAGGCTTGTCGAATATAGTTTGCTTCTGGTGCTACTTATCGTTGTCCTCATCATCGCGGCTGTCCTGCTGGGACCGTCGCTCGGCGATATCTTCAGCTTTTTGCTGCTGGCGCTAGCCCCAGCCTGAGTTTGCGCCACGACGACATAATTGCCTGTTTGCCCAAGCTATGTTATGATTGCTTGTTAGCGTACATATAATTCATTCAAACAGATGCGCAGGAGTTGTCTTATGCCGAAGAACTCACGCAACAAAGAAGGGCAGGGTTTGGTTGAATACGCCCTGATTCTCGTCTTGGTCGCAGTGGTCGTTATTGTCATCTTGGCGCTGCTGGGGCCGTCCATCAGCAATATCGTTTCCAACATCCTCGACAATATGAATTCGGTAGAGGTGTCGGCCACCGAATTGCCCGCGACCAGCTTGCCGGAGACCGCCACCCCCATCCCGCCCACCGCCACCCCGGTTCCGCCCACTGCCACCCCGGTTCCGCCCACCGCTGTCCCCAGCGGTTAATCAGTCAGCCATAATTTTTTTGATTGCGGGCGGGTCAATTCCGCCCGTTTTCATTTGCTCTTCGGCTTTACGCTTAATTTTCCCCGCCCAATCGTCTATACTTAGGCTGGCCGCGCCCAGCCGCAGGATAGACAAAAGGAATAGCCCATGCTTTTAGAAAAATTATCGCAGGCCATCGGCGTCAGCGGGGAAGAAGATGAAGTGCGCCAGCTTGTGCTAGAGGCCATCCAAGAGCATGTCAGCGAATTGCATGTCGATGCCCTCGGCAATGTTACCGCTTTGCAACCCGGCACGGTCCACCCCGATTACACAGTGATGATTGCCGCGCATACCGATGAAATCGGCCTGATGGTAACGGGAGTCGAGGCGAATGGCTTGATTCAATTCACCAATGTTGGCGGCATCGACGCGCGCATCTTGCCCGGGCTGCGCGTCAAAGTGGGCGCAAAACGGCTGCCTGGCCTCATCCTGTGGAAACCAATCCATTTGGGCCAGGAGCGGAAAACAGTGCCAATCGACAGCCTGCGCATCGATGTCGGCGCGACTGATAAAAATGCGGCGCAAGCGGGCGAGCGCATCGCCTTTGACGGGCCTTATATGCAGCTCAGCGAGAAAATTGTCCGCGGCAAAGCCTTCGATAACCGCGTCGGCTGCTCGATTTTGGTGGACATCCTGCGCGGCGGCCCCTACCCGGTGACGGTCGCGGCGGCTTTCACGACGCAAGAGGAGATTGGCTTGCGCGGCGCGCAAGTGGCGGCGCGGCGCTTGCAGCCCGCAGCCGCTATCGTGCTGGAAGGCACGCCCGCTTTTGACCTGCCCGACCCGCCGCATGAGGCTGAGGCTGGCGATCTGCCGCTGAACCCGGCGACGCGGCTCGGCGGTGGCGCGGTCTTGACGCTGTCTGATGGGGCTATGATTAGCGACCCGCGGGCTTTAGCCTTCTTGCGCGAGACGGCGGCGGCAAACGACATTGCCTATCAACTAAAATCGGTTGGCGGCGGCGGCACCGATGGCGGCGCCATTCACACCGCGCAAACCGGGGTGCCAACGATGACTATTTCAACGCCCTGCCGCTACATCCATTCGCCGACGGCGCTCCTGCACCTCGATGATTATGATTGCGCGCTGCGCCTGTCGCAGGCGGTCCTGCGCGGCATTAACCCGGCGACATTCCAGCGGCAATAAACGCCGCGCAGCCAACTTATGAATCGGGCAATTTAAGCTGCTGCCCGATATCCAGCCGATTTGGATCGGTCAAGTTATTCAGGCGAATCAGTTCGTTGACATCGATGCGGTAAAGCAGGGAGATGCTCTCCAAGGTCTCGCCAGAAGAGACGACATGGAACCATGGCTCTGGCTCTGCTGCTGGGTCGGCTGCGGCGGGACTTTCCTCAGCTGTGTCGCTGGTCTCGCTGGCTGGCTCTGTCACTGGTTCCGCTGGTTCTGCCACTGGTTCCGCTGGCTCTTCCGCTGGCGCCGCTGGCGCAGCTGCTGTGTCTGCGTTCTCGCCACAGGCGGGCCGCAAGAGCAGCTGACCGATTGAGAGCGCATCGTCGTCCAGCTGATTCAGGTTCATTATTTCGTCGACGGTCGTCGCCCAGTCGAGCGACAGGCGGAATAGATTGTCGCCATATTGTATCTGATAGACGCAGGGGGCCGTCGGGTCAAGCTGTTCGACGAAACTGAGCGTCGGGGTGGGTGGGCTAAACGGCTCTCTAGTTATCTGAATCACGGGCCCGGCTGTCAGCACGACGGCGGTTTCCTGGATGGTCAAGTCGGGGGTAGGCGGGTCGATTTGGCCTGGCACGACCACGGGTGTGATGTACTCGCGCTCTAGGTTGGGCGTCGGCTCGTCGGGCGCATCTGCCGCGACGCTTTGCGCGTTGATGACTTCGCCAGTTTCGCCTTCTTCACTGACTTCGGCTACGACGACAGGCGCCGCCACTTCGACGCTATCGACTTGTTGAAAGGGTTCTTCCGCCTGTCGATAGCAGCCTGCCAGCAGCAGGGCGCACAGTAACAGGGGGAGGAGCGGTTGCAGTTTCATTGGGTTCTGCCCTCGCGTAAAAATTCAAGCTCATTCTCATTATAGAGGCAGTGCCAAAGACGCGAAAGCGCCCGCGGGCGCTATTCTCAGGGCAATAAAGACCAATTTGTTTCCAGGCTGACAGCGGTCTGAATATCAAAATTGCCGCGCTGCAATATATCGGCGGGCAAGCGGTCAAGGATTTGCGCGCTGTTCTCGCCGCTATTGTAAGAAACGATAAGCAGGCGGTCATAACTGACGATTTCCTGCGGTTTGAGCGGGGAAACAATGCCGTCTGCCCGCAGTTGGATCTGGGCGACTGGGTCGGACTCGGCGTGGTCTAACAAAATGGCATCGGCGCTGAAGTTGGGGATGCCATAATGCAGGGCGAAGACTTTCGGGAAGTTGACATCGCGGGGGTGCAGGGCTAGCGCTTTCTCGGGATGCGCGTCTGCCAGCAGCAGCAGATATGGCTCCGCGCCGGCGGCGAATTCGGGGATGGCCCGCCATATAGCTTGATAGGCGCGATTGCTAACCCGGTCTTGCTGCCAATAGAGCGCTTGGTATTCGTAGAGCGACGATATGCCCGTCGCCAGCACCAGCGCGGCGCTGCCGGCGAAGATGACGCGGCCCAGAGGGCGCTTCGCCTCGACCAGGGCGGCGAGCGCGCCCAGTCCGACCAGCGCCGCGCCGACTGAAGCTCCAAAAAGCAAACGCGGGTTTTGGGCGAAGGGCATCGTCGTCGGCGCGGAGTTGAGCGCGGTCAAGGCCGCCATCAAGCCGCCAAAGACGATAAGCGTGCCCGGCCCCCAAGCCCGAGTGTCGCTGTCTGCTCGAGCCTCGCCAATCCACAGATAAAACAGCCCAAAAAAGAAGAGCGCTAAAAGCCCGATAAACCACCACTGGCCCATCGCCAGCGCGTCAAGCATGCGCTCGAGCAGGCCGATTGGGCTAAAAACCAGCGCCAGCCCATCGAGCATTTGGGCGGCGATGTGGCTGAGCGACAAGTCCATGCCGAAGTTGCGGCCGCTGAACAGCATCATAATGAGATAAATATAGATGAGCAGCAGGCAGCCTTGCAGCAGCACATCGCGCAGCAGCGTCCAGAGATAGCGCGGCGAGCGGCTAAAAGCGCCAGTCCACCGGTCTTCGATGATCGCAATCATAGGGTGCAGCAGCAAAAAGAAAAACGATTGCTCATAGGTCATAATGGCGACGGTGTAGGTGAGGACGCTGACGATGTACCAGCCTAGTTCTCGCCGCCTGCCTCGAACAAAGAGCGTGTAAGACCACAAAGACAGCAGCGCCATAAATAAGAAAATTCTGTGGTCTGTGCCGGTGGGAAACATGATATTCGATGCTGTTTGCAACAGATCGAAGATGAAAAGCAAAGCCAGAGCAAAAGCAAGCCAGCGCCGCCGACCGCGTTGCAGGGTATCAATCAGCAAAAATATGACGGGCCCCAATAGAAAATGTATGCCTAAAGCTAAGGCATACCAGACATCGTAACGCCCGGGAAAGAAAACATGCAAGGGAATTGAAAACAGCCCGCCGAGCAAATGCCGCTGCCAATATTCCGTGACGAGCCAGTTCATCCCGCCCCTGAGACCGCGTAACTCGAAGTGGTATTGGTAAGCGACGACATCGCTATAAAAACCAAGCGTGAAGCCGCGCGCCGCCAGCGCCAAAAAGGCAAGAAACAAAATTAGAAGCAGGAGACCATAGGGCCTCCTGCCCGTTTCCAGATACTGTACGGCGCGGTGTAGGCGACTATTCACTTTGCGCTTCTCTTGTCCGGTATTGCTTAGCTAAATTTGACAGCCTATCCTTTGGCTTCGAGGTAATCGAAAGCGCCGGCTTAACCCACCTGCGGCAGAGCCGCCATCGCCGAGTCAATCGCCGCTTGCGGATACTCGTAATCGCTGAGCTGCCCGCCCAAATAGGCATCGTAGGCGCTCATATCAAAATGCCCATGCCCGCAGAGATTGAAGAGAATGACGCGCTCTTCGTCGGCTTCTTTAGCCGCCAGCGCTTCGCGGATGGCGCCGGCGATGCCATGCGCCGCTTCCGGCGCGGCGATGATGCCCTCGGCTTTGGCGAAGGTGATAGCCGCGCCAAATGTCTCCATCTGGGGAATAGCTGCCATATCCATCAAGTTCTGATCCCATAGCTCGCAGATAATCGACGCCATGCCATGATAGCGCAGACCGCCCGCATGCAGCGGCGGCGGCACAAAGCTATGCCCCAAAGTGTACATCTTGACCAGCGGTGTCATGCCGACTGTGTCGCCGAAGTCATAAGCATAGCGGCCGCGCGTTAGGCTGGGGCAGGCGGCTGGCTCGACGCCGAGCAGCTTCGTCTCTTTGCCGGCCGTCAGGTTTTGGTGCAAGAAGGGCAAGGCGATGCCAGCAAAATTACTGCCGCCGCCAGTCGGGCCGACAACCACATCCGGGTATTCGCCGGCCAGTTCCATCTGCTGCAAGGCTTCTTGGCCAATGACCGTCTGGTGCATCAGCACATGGTTCAAGACGCTGCCCAAGGCGTATTTGTATTTGCCGCCGCTGGTGGCCGCCACTTCCACCGCCTCGCTGATGGCGATGCCCAGCGAGCCGGTGCTATCGGGAGATTCGGCTAAAATTCCGCGCCCGGCATTGGTGTCGCCGCTGGGGCTGGGCGTAACGCTAGCGCCGAAGCTCTGCATAATCGCCCGGCGATAGGGCTTCTGCTCGTAACTGATGCGCACCATATAGACGATGCACTCCATATCGAAGAAGCTACAGGCTTGCGCCAGAGCGGTGCCCCATTGCCCAGCGCCAGTCTCGGTGGTCAGGCCATTGATGCCCTCTTGCTTGTTGTAATAAGCCTGGGCGGTGGCGGTATTGAGCTTGTGGCTGCCCGACGGCGAGACGCCTTCGTATTTGTAATAGATATGCGCGGGAGTAGCGAGCGCTTTTTCTAGCCGGCGCGCCCGCAGCAAGGGCGTCGGCCGCCAGAGCTTATATATCTCGCGCACTTCGTCCGGGATTTCGATGTAACGGTCTTGGCTCACTTCTTGCATGATGAGGCCCATAGGGAAGAGCGGCGCCAGGTCCTCTGGCCCGACGGGCTGATGCGTGCCGGGGTGCAGCACGGGCGGCAGCGGCCGCGGCAAATCAGCTTGCACATTGTACCAGTGACGCGGGATGGCGCTTTGCGGCAGGTCAAAACGGATGGCTTCGGTCATGGTCATTTCTCCAACTTTATGAATCTGGGCGTATTATGTCGGAAGTGGGGGCATTGCGCAATGCCGCGCGGTGGCTAGCAGAGCAATCGCATCAAAATCGTGCTTCAGCAAAATTCACAAAACTAGGCCAGAAAAACTACGCAGCCACATTTTCAAGCCCAGCCCCGCCCCTCCTGTAGGGCAGTGCCTACGCGCCCCAAAGCTTTGGGGAGGGGAGAAAAACTCCGAAAATTATGGGGGCGCGTGCAGGAAAGCCCCTCCCTGAAGCTTCGGGGAAGGATCGCCAATCGTGGGGTTGGTCTTATCGCAATTTAATGCGATTGCCCTGGGCTGGCTAGGGACTCTTGGAATACTCCGGCTGGCGCTGATGCACAATGACATCGATGGTCAAGGCCAGGGCGGCCGTCCGCACCGCGTTTTCTAAGGTCGCGGACAAGACTTCATAAGCGTCCAGAATGCCCGCTTGCCGCATATTGACGATGCAGCCCGTGCGCACGTCGTAGCCAGACTGCGGCGGCGCGTTTTCGAGGGCTGCCAGCGCATCGGGCGCGCCGGCATTGACGCAGATTTGGCGGGCGGGCTGAGCCAGCGCTTGGCTGAGGCTATTATAAGCCGCCCGTTTTTCGGCGCTGCTATTGGGGCCAAGCGCGCGGCGCAGCGTCGGCTGGCATTGCAATAAAGCGATGCCGCCGCCAAGGACGACTCCGCTTTCCAGCGCCGCGCGCAGAGTCTTAACCGCGCTTTCAACTTCATCGCGCCTGCTTTTGATGTCTTTTTCGCTGGCGCCGCCCACGCGGATGACCGCCGATGCGCCCATAAGCCGTCCGATGCGCTGCCGCAGCGCCGCTCTGGTTTCGGCGTCCGGTGCGCGCTGATACTGCGCTTCCAGCTCGAGCAGGAAAGCGGCGCGGCTTTCGCCATTGTCGCGATCTTGGCTGATGCAGAAAAAGTCTTTGTTCAGCCAAGCTGCTGGCACATAGCCCAGCTCCGCTGGCGTAATTGTGGCGGCGCGGTCGCCACGCTCTTGCAAAAAAGCCCGCCCGCCGCTCATCAGCGCTAGCTCCTCTAGCATCTGTAGGCGCAGGCTAGGCTCGCGCGCTAGCTTCACCGCTAGAGCCTGAAAATGCTGATGCCGCTTATTGATATGCGTCAGCAGGCCGACAGCGCGGCTGGAGAATTCATTGCAAACGATAATCAGGGCCGGCGCCCGCTGGTGCGCCGCTTCGATGATAGGCATGAGCGCCCGTGGGTCATCAAAATCGAGGTCGCTTAGGAAGAGCGCCGCTTCTGTCATTTGCGCTGGCTCGGGCCTATCGGCGAGCAGGGCGGCTGACTGGCTGCCGCCGGGCCAGAAGACGCCCTGGATATATTCGCGTTCGCTCTGCCGGCTATAACCACGCTGAACATCAATCTGGCCGTAGAGGCCGAGCGTCGCGAAAGCCTCGCCCAAAATCGCCGCCAGCGCCGGCGCCTGGCAGACTGCCAGCGCGAGCTTTTCAATATCTTCTGCTTGTTGCGCCGCGCTGTCTAATGTGATGCGGCTGGCGCGCAGGCTTTTTTGTGCTAAGTCTAAACCCGCCAGCAGCTGCTTTTTCAGGGCTTGGGCATCATAACCGGCCGCCAGATAGCGGACGCAATCGGCGAAGAGAGATTCGAAGAGCAGGGCGGCGGTGGCGGTGCCATCGCCTAGCAATTCGTACTGTCGCCAAAGCATGTGGCGCAAGAGCATAGCGCCAACATCCGCCGAGCGCTCGGGCAGGTCGGTTATGCGGCGGGCAATCAAAGCGCCTTTAGTCAGCAGTTCCGGCGCTTTAGCGCGCAGCGGGTCTTCGATAGCGACCGCCCGCGGATTTGGGCCCAGCGCCGGCCGAATCGCGGTGTTGATCTGCCTGATGCCAGCCAGCAAACTTCGCTGAGTCTGCGGTTGAAAGACCAATCCCGGAACAGTCGAGTGCTTCATATCAGCCTGAGAAAGACGGCAGCTTGCAAATCGGCTGCCAGCGCAGCCCCAAAATTTGCCTTTGGTACTTTTTATGATATTATAAATTTAGAGAGATATTTATTACAGATATAATCAGCATTGACACTATAGAGAAAGGAGCTTGCCAATAGAGAATTATAAAGCGCACGGTTTCGTTATTTTTTTGGAGGAGGAGAAAATGACCGATAAAAAGACACTTAGCCGGCGGGATTTTTTGCGTCTGTCCGGTGGTCTGGTGGCGGCGGCCTCGCTGGCGGGTTTGCCCATCGCGCTCAGCGCGCAAGATGAAAGCGTGACGCTGGTGCTATGGAGCCCGAATTGTGATGTCGAGTGCGAGCAGACCAATATTCCAGAATGGATGCAGCGGTTTACCGCAGAAGAGAACAGCAATGTCAGCTTTGAGTTAGCGGGCGCGCCTTGGACCGAATATTGGACGCGGCTGCCGCTGGCACTGGCTGGCGGGACCGGCCCGGATATGTTTTTCTTCCATTCCAACTCGATGCAGCAATTCGTTGATGGCGGCTTGGTGGAAGCCTGGCCCAATGAGCGCGTCGAGCAGCTGCGGGACTTGCTGGATGGCATCGACGCCAGCTTGATCAATGGCAAGCTCTATGCCTTTGACGAAGGTTTTGATACCAATCTCATCTACTACAACACCCAATACTGGCAAGACGCGGGCTTGACCGATGACGATATTCCCAACACTTGGGATGAGCTTATCGCCCTAGCGGGTGAGCTGACGCAGCACGATGACAGCGGCGCGATGACGCGCTCTGGCTTCGATTCCAACCTCAAAGATGGCCGCTGGACTTGGGTGGCGCTGAAATACCAGCTAGGCGAATTCCTTTTCACTGAAGATGGCCGGCGCGCGACTGTCTTCACCGAAGGCGGCCGCCAAGCGGCGCAGATGCTCTGGGATTGGGAATTTGGCGAGAACCCGGTCGGCAATATCGACCTAGCGCCTTATGTAGAAGACGCGCTGCCAGCCGGAATCGCGGCGATGGGCTATGGTTTTGGCTGGTTTGCCGATTATTGGCGCAGCACTTACTCGGATTTTGCTCAATGGAGCGCTTTTCCTGTGCCGGCTTTGGAAGGCGCGCCAGCCATCGCCCGCGCCAACACCTGGAAGACTATGGGCGTCAGTTCGCAAAGCAGCGACGCGGCTAAAGCGGCCGCTTTTGATGTCATCCAGTGGCATGGCACGGATACCGATTTGATGAAGTTCCGCGCCGTCGGCGGGCAGGTGCCAGCCCTGCGCAGCTTGCGCGACGACCCGGATGTACTGGCATCGCCAGTCGTCAGCTCGATGTTGGCGAATATCGACAATGCGGTCAATTACGGTTTTGCGCCGCCCGATTTTGAAGACGCTTTGAAGAACATCACCGAATTGCTCTTTGTCGCGCGCGCATCAACCATCGACGAGGCGCTGCTAGAAGCGCAGACGGCGGCTGACGATGTGCTTAGCCGCCCGCCCAATGTCTATTGGGGCTTCCAAGAGCGCACCAGCGCTAATGCCGATGCGATGAGCAATCCAGACATTCTCGGCTAAAGCAGTTAAGAATGCTTTGCGGGCTGGCTTGCGCTGGGCGGGCTAGCCCGTTTTCTTTGCTTTATGAAAAGCGGCGCTAACGGTTTAGGCGGGGCGCGGCCGCGCCGCAGCCTGTATCAGCTATTTGGCGGGCGGCGGGCCCTGCTGGTCTATGCTTTGCTGCCTGCTTTCCTCTTTTTCTTTTTCTTCTGGCTCTACCCGCTCGGCATCGGCTTCTGGCGCAGCTTGACCAACTGGAGCCCGATGTCGATTTACGCGTCCGATTACATCGGCTTGGATAACTATGCGCGGGCTTTCGGCGATAGAAATTTAGGCATCGCCATCGGCAATTCTTTGAAGTTCGCCGCGATTACGGTGAACCTGCGCCTGCTTATCGCCTTGCCCATCGCTATGCTGCTCAACAATTTGCGGCGCGGGCAGGGTCTCTTGCGCCTGATATATTTTTTGCCGGTCGTAACTTCGGTGATTGCCGCCGGCGTTGTCTGGCGCTATCTCTATTTGCCGCGCAATGGCATTCTCAACACATTGCTGGCGGCGCTGCAAAGTTTTTCTGGCCTCAGCTTTGATTTGCCGCGTTATTTGCAAGACCCAAACCTGGCTTTAGTGAGCATCGCGCTGATGTCGGTCTGGCGCTGGCTGGGCTTCGACATCGTAATTTTGATGGCGGGCCTGAGCGGCATCCCCCAGACATTTTATGAGGCAGCGCATATTGATGGGGCGGGCCGCTGGCAGCGCTTCCGCGCCATTACTCTGCCCTTGCTGCGCCCGACTCTGGTCTTCATCTTAGTTACCGAAGTCGCCAGCGAAATTCAGGTCTTCACCGAAATTTATGTGATGGCCGGGCGCGGTTCGGGCGCTGGTCTGGGCGGCCCAGCCAAGTCTACTTTGTCGATTGTGATACTTTTTTATCAAAGCGCCTTTAAGAATTTCGAGTTTGGTTATGCCTCGGCTATCGCTGTCATCATCTTTTTGATTATTTCGGCCTTTAGCTTGCTTCAGCTCTGGCTGGGCCGGCGGCGCTGGGAGTATTAAATATGACGCAGCTGCTCCGCGCCAGCAAAGACCGCGCGCCCCTGAACTATGAACGGCTTTTGACTTATTTGGCGCTGGCTCTCGGCGCGCTGACATCGCTGCTGCCCTTTGTCTTTATGGTGCTATCAGGCTTCAAGCACTCCAGCGAGATGCAGCGCATCCCGCCCAGCTTCTTGCCCGAAGAATGGATCCTCGACAATTTTATTTGGGCTTGGGACGCGCTCAAATTCCCGCGCCTGTTTTTGAACAGCATCATGGTAACTTCCGTCATCACTGTTTCCGTGATTTATACCAGCGCGCTGCTGGGCTATGTCTTGGAAAAGATACAATTTCCCGGGCGCAATGTGATCTTTTTTGCCATCATTTCGACGATGTTTGTGCCACATCAAGTGGCGATGGTGGTGCTATGGGATATGTTCAACGCGATTGGCCTGCTCAATACGCATATCGCGCTGGTCTTGCCCTTTCTCTATAGCGGCTTTGGCGTATTCCTGATGAAGCAGTCCATGCACACCATCCCGGACGAACTTTTGGATAGCGCGCGCATCGATGGGGCGACGGAGATCGGCATTTTTCATCGCATCGTGCTGCCGAATGTAGGTCCCTCACTGGCGGCTCTGGGCATTTTTACTTTTATGTTCAACTACGATAGTTTCTTTTGGCCGCTCATCGTGATGCAGGATTTTGAATTGTACACGGTGCCGCTAGGTTTAGCTTTCTTCCAGGGGCAGTATTTCAACGATTTGGGCCGGGCGATGGCTGGCACAACTTTGGCGGTGATTCCGACCTTGGTGGTGTTTTTGGTCTTGCAGCGCCGCATTGTCGAGGGCGTGACGCTATCTGGCTTGAAGGGCTAAGCTCGTCGCTCTTTGCCCCCCTCAGGTTCCGCAAATCTTTATAGCGCCTGGCGTCTGTCAAATTTTGCTTTAGACCCGTTCGAGACCAGCTCAACGCAGCGTGGCGACGGTGAGCATCGTATCGAATTGCCGGCACAGAATCGCGGCTGACATGTACAGGCTCAGGTCAAGATCGACGGGCAAAAAATAACTCTGGTCGCCGACATTGCCTTTGAGCCGCCCCAAATCGCGGGGCTCGGGCCCGAGTTCCGCCTCGCTGCCAGGCAGCGGGTCCCGCGCCAGATAGACGCGCCCCTCTTGGCATCTCGCCGCGGTAAAATTTTCAAAGCGCAAGATGCGCCGCGCGTCGGCGAGTTCATAAATCGCCGCCTGCCCATCACCCCAGCGCAGCGCGTCAAAGTCGTGAAATTCGCCGCTGACTAGCCGCCGCGCCGCTGCCAGCTCGCTGCTGATGTCATCATCGGGCGGCGCTGACTCGTCCGCCCCTAGCTCAGCCAAGACCATCTCCAGCGCCAGGGCCGGGTCTCTAGCCTGCTCGGCCAAGAGCGCGGCGCGCTTGGCTGCGGACAAGGCTAAGAAGTCTCGCTGTAATTCTATTTCCAAGCCCGGGAAAGCTTCATTCTCGCCCGGCTGGCGCAAATACAGCCGCCAGGCCGGGAAGGTCCAGACAGCGGCGGCGAGCAAAGCCATCAGTACCAGCAAAATAAATCGAAGCCGCAGTTCCATCTGCGCGGAACCTGCTCAAGGGGGTCGCTTTTAGGATAGGCTTCATTGTGGCACAGCCTGCGCCGCCTAGCAAGCCCGCGCTGTCTCTGCGCCTCTGTGTCTCAGTCAGTCCAAGTTAATTATGCACCATTTTCAAGCCCACGATTGGCGCTCCCTCCCCGAAGCTTTGGCTCGAGTAGACACTGACCTACGGGAGGGGCCGGGGGTGGGCTTGAAACGAAGGCAAAAAGTTGCAAAATTTACTTTGTTCTACTTCTGTGGCTGATTTATTTTCCTAACAGCCAGCGCTTAGAGGTCTTCGTGCCGGGCTGGCGCCGCGGGCAGCGCGAAGATGAGTGGCAGCGAGAGCAGCGAAATCAAGGCGGCGGCGCTGAAAGCCGCTTGCAAACCCATGGCATCGCCCAGCGCGCCCACCATCAGCACATTGATGGCGCGGATGCCAAAGGCATAGAGCATAAAAATGCCATTTGCGGTGGCGCGGTTATCTGGCAAGTGATCTTGCACCAAAGCCTGAAAAACCGGCGTTACCGAAAGCGCCGTCAAACCCAAGGCGATGAGCAGCGGGATGAGCCAAGGACCTTCTACCTGGACGAAGAGCAGCATCAACAGCGCCGAGATGACGACCGCGCCCACCACCATGCGCCGCCGCCCGAAGCGGTCGCTCAAAGTGCCGCCCGCCAGCGCGCCGCCAACGCCAGAAAATTCATAGAGCGCCAGCGCGCTGGTCGCCAGCGTCAGCTCGTAACCGCGTACATCGACCAGATAGACGACCATAAAGATGCCGAGGCTGCTGACCGACATATTGCGCAGCAGCATCACGCCGAAGAGCGGCGCAAAGACGCGGGCAAAACGGCCTAACATCAGTTTGCCGCGGCCTTTAGACCGCGCCCGCTTCGCCACCGAAATATCGCCCAAGCGCCAAAATAGCACCGCACTCGCCAGCCAGCCAAAGAACATCAGCCGCCACAGACCTTGCATGCCCCAGTGCGCCACGCCAAAGCCCACCAGCAGCGGCCCCACCGAGCGGGCTAATTCGCCGCCAGCCATAAAAAAGCTCATGCCGCGCCCGACCTTATTGCCAGAGATATGTGCAATCATAGCTGGCGCTGGCGCGTGAAAAGCCATGATGCTCACGCCGACGCCAAAAAGCAGCAACGCCGCCATGCCATAAGTCGGCATAAAGCCGATGAGCGTCGCCAGCGTCGCCGTAACCGCCGGCGCCAAAATCACGAGATAGCGCAGCGAGAAACGATCCGCCAAATAGCCGATGAACGGGCCCAGCAAGGAAGGCAACTGCATGAAGACCGGCAGCGAGCCAGCCAGCACCAGCGAGAGGCTCAGCTTTTCAATCAGCAGGGGCAGCAGCGGCGCGATGAAAGCGGAGAAAACATCATGCACGAAATGTCCGCTGCAAATCAACAAAATGCGAGCATACTGAAATGTGCCGTTGGCTTTGGCGTCTTCGGACAGGGCGGCCGCTGGCGCGCTCATAGCGTCCCCTTTTCTTGCGCAGTCAATGAACTGAATTATAACCTACTTGCTTCACATATAAACGACTGCGATTAAGAAAACAGAAAAAGGCACAGAGACGCAGAAGTAAGTCCAAGTTAGTTATGCAAAAAATGAGACGCTATTTTCAACCTCACGAAGGCAAAAAGTTGCAAAATTTACTTTGCCCTACTGAGAAATGAGGCGGCTTTGTGTCTTTGTGGTTCATAAACACAAGCATTTTGTCTGGCGGGAGAAAATGCGCTGGCTGGCTTTGTCATATTCTTGATTATTTTCTTCGTTCTACATTACGCGGCAACAGTATAGCCACCTTGAAAAACCTCTGTGCCTCTGTGGCAATCCTTTCCCCCAGCGCAGCCGTGAAAAAACAGCCAAGCTCTGCTATGATGAAACTATGAAAAACAGAACCCAACTTTTCAGCAATAGACGCTACCTCGATGCCATTGAAGACCACATCATCATCTTTGATGGCGCGATGGGGACGAGCATCCAGGCTTACGAATTGGAGCCGGCCGATTTTGGCGGCCCGCAATACCAAGACTGCATCGACTACCTCGTCATCACCCGGCCTAAAATCATCCGCGCCATTCACGAATCCTTTTTGCGCGTCGGCGCTGAAGCGGTCGAAACCAATACCTTCCGCAGCAACCGCCTCACCCTGGCCGAGCATGGGCTGGGCGAGCGCGTGGTCGAGATTAACCGCGCCGCCGCCCAAATTGCCC
The DNA here is from genome assembly GCA_965200325.1 of Phototrophicaceae bacterium. Classification (GTDB taxonomy): domain Bacteria; phylum Chloroflexota; class Anaerolineae; order Aggregatilineales; family Phototrophicaceae; genus UBA6055. The sequence goes on from OZ241335.1 coordinate 901,363, forward strand.
GCGCCGCCTGCGACCAGTTTGAAGCGGCAACCGGCATGGCCCGCTTCGTCGCCGGCAGCATGGGGCCCAGCGGCATGCTGCCCTCAGGCGATGACCCAGCCCTTAGCGCTATCAGTTTTGACGAGCTGGCTACCCTCTTTTATGAGCAAGCCAGCGGCTTGGTCGAAGGCGGGGCGGACCTGCTGCTGCTCGAGACCAGCCAAGACATCCTCGAGGTCAAAGCAGCGGTCTATGGCATCAATCGCTATTTTGCCGATAGCGGCCAGCGCATCCCGCTGCAAGCGCAAATCACGCTCGATGTCAGCGGCCGCATGCTCTTTGGCACCGACATCGCCGGCGCGCTGGCGACGCTCTCAGCCCTGCCGCTGGATGTGCTGGGCTTGAACTGCTCGACTGGCCCCGAATATATGCGCCAGCCTATTCAATACTTGATTGAGCGCTCGCCTTATCCCATCAGCGTTTTGCCCAATGCCGGCCTGCCTATCAATGTTGATGGCGAAGCGGTCTACCCCATGCAGCCGGTGCCTTTCAGCGAAATGGTGGCGGAGTTCACCCGCTGGGGCGTCAATGTGGTCGGCGGCTGCTGCGGCACCCGGCCGGAGCATATTAGCCAGCTCTATCAGCAGGTGCATGGTCAGCCATACTCGGAAATACTAGAAGGGCGCGGGCGGCGGCGAGCGCCGACGGCGCGGCAAATCCTCAAGCCAGAGCCGCAAGCCTCCAGTGGCATGACCGCCACCCGCATGCTGCAAGACCCCGGCCCCACGCTCATCGGCGAGCGCGTCAACAGCCAGGGCAGCCGCAAAGTCAAGCGTCTGCTGCTGGCTGACGACTATGATAGCATCGTCGAGATTGCCATTGGCCAGGTCAATGGCGGCGCGCACATGCTCGATATCTGCGTCGCCCTGACCGAGCGCGATGACGAAAAAGAGCAGATGCAAAAGCTGGTCAAGAAGCTGTCGATGGCGGTGGCAGCGCCGCTGATTATCGATACGACCGAAGTCGCTGTCGCCGAAGCCGCCCTCGCGCTTTATCCCGGTCGTGGCATCATCAACGGCAATAACTTAGAAAACGGCCGCGAGCGCATCGACCAGATTCTGCCCATCGCCCGCAAGCATGGCGCGGCTGTGCTTTCCATGACCATCGACGAAGCCGGCATGGCGCATAGCCGCGAGCAGAAACTTAAAATCGCCCAGCGCATCAGCGCCATCGCCCGCGACGACTATGGCTTGGCGCCCGAGGACCTTATCTTTGATACTTTGACCTTCCCGCTCACCACCGGGCAAGAAGAGCTGCGCAATGACGCGGTTGAGACGTTGGCCGGCCTCCGCCTGATTAAAGAGCATATCCCTGGCGTGATGACGGCTCTGGGCATCAGCAATGTCAGCTTTGGCGTCGGCGCGGCCGCCCGCGGTGTCTTGAACAGCGTCTTTTTGTATCACGCCGTCAAAGCGGGTTTGGATATGGCCATTGTCAATCCCGCCCATATCACGCCCTATTTTGAAATCCCCGATGCGCAGCGCAAAGTGGCGGAAGACCTCATCTTCAACAGCGACGCGGAGGCTCTGCCGCGCTTTATCCAGTATTTTGAAGAGAACGAAGTGCAGCTTGTCGGCACGGAAGTGGTCGATCCGACCGCCGATATGACCAGCGAAGCCGCCCTGCATTGGCAGATTGTGCATCGCAAAAAAGACGGCGTCGAAGCCCTCATCGATGACAGCCTGACACGCCTGGACGCGGTCGGCGTTTTGAACACGGTGCTGCTGCCAGCTATGAAAGAGGTCGGCGATAAATTCGGCGCCGGCGAGCTTATTTTGCCCTTTGTGTTGCAATCGGCGGAAGTGATGAAAAAATCCGTCGCCTATCTCGAGCGCTTTATGGACAAGGTCGAAGGCACCAGCAAAGGCATTATCGTGCTGGCGACGGTCTATGGCGATGTGCATGATATTGGCAAGAATCTGGTCAAAACCATCCTCAGCAACAATGGCTATACCGTGCAGGACCTCGGTAAGCAGGTGCCAGCCAATACCATCATCGACAAAGCGCTGGAATATCAAGCCGACGCGATTGGCTTGTCGGCGCTGCTCGTCAGCACTTCAAAGCAGATGCCTCTGATTGTGAACGAGCTGGCGCGGCGCGGCTTGCAGATTCCGGTGCTGGTCGGCGGCGCTGCCATCAATCGGCGCTTTGGCCGGCGCATTCTCTTCTTGCAAGAGAGCCAAGAGCCGTATGCCGCCGGCGTCTTTTATTGTAAAGATGCTTTTGAGGGGCTGGCGGTTGTCGAGCGCTTGCTGGATGCCGAGGGCCATCAGCAGTTCCTCGACGAAGTTTTTGCCGAGGCCTATACTGAGGTGCGGCGAGCGCCGCGCCGCCGCGCCCGGCCCGCGCGAACCGGCCGCACCGTGCGCCCCGCGCCGCATATCCCTAGTCCGCCATTTTGGGGCAGCCGCGTCGTGCGTTCGATGCCGCTCGAAATCGTCTTGCAGCACCTGCACAAGCCCGAGCTTTTCCGCCTGTCTTGGGGCGCGAAGAATGCGCAGGGCGAAAAATGGGCGCAGCTCTCGGCCGAATTTGAAGCGCGTTTGCTGACGATGAGCAAAGAGGCGCAGCGCCGCCGCAGCTTGCGGCCGCAAGCGGTCTATGCCTATCTGCCAGTCAACAGCGCCGGCGATGACCTCATCGTCTGGGATGCTGCGCTGTATGCCGCCAGCGGCGAAACAGCCGAAAGCGCCCGTTTCACCTTCCCGCGCCAGCCAGCGGGCGAGCGTCTCTGCATCAGCGATTATTTCGCGCCGCTTGATTCTGAGGCTGGCGTCGATGTTATGGTCTTGCAGACGGTCACAGTGGGCGCGGCCGCCACAGTCGAATTCGACCGCTTGCAAGCCGCCAATGAATACAGCGAAGCCTATTTTTTTCATGGCTTAGCCGTGCAAGCGGCGGAGGCGACGGCGAATTATCTGACTCGCCTAGTGCAGGGGCAGCTTGGTCTGGCGGCCGGACAGGGCAAGCGCTATAGCTGGGGTTATCCCGCCTGTCCCGATTTAGCCGACCACGAGATTGTGCTGCGCCTGCTGCCGCAGTTGGAGACGGAGCTGGGCTTAGAACTGACGGAAGCCTGGCAGTGGCTGCCAGAGCAAAGCACGGCCGCTCTCTTCACCCACCATCCCGACGCCAAATATTACAGCGTCGGCAATCTGGATCGGGCTGAGCAGATATTGGGTTAAGACGGCGCTCTCAAGGCCGCGCATAGCTGATTTCCAGCATGCCCTCGATATCCAGCGGGTCGACGCCATAGAGCCGCCGCTCTTGCGCGCGCAAAGCCGCTTCCGATTCCAGCTCGCCCGTCAGCGGCAGCGTCAAGCGTCGGCCATCTTGCAAGGCTGATTCCCGCGTCGCCACTTCCATCATCATCGCCATCAGCGCGTCTTCGTCGCTGTATTCAGATTCTCGCAAACCCCGCACAGTCTCGGCAAAATCAACGATGTGGCTGATGACGGCGGCGCTGTAATAATTGCGCCGATGATAGGCGCTCGCGCCCAGCCGATAGGCATTGTGATATTCGACGCGCCCAGTTGGCAAATCGACATGCGACGACAGCCAATCGCGCCCATCGCCGACATGCACAATCGGATAGACGAGGTCGGCGCGGCCGCCATTTTGCAGAGCTGCCTCCGTGCAGTAGCGCACTTCTCCGATGCCATGCCAGCCTTCCCCCGCTTGCTGCACGATGGCGCCGCGCGCCCCCGCCAGCTCGGTATAACCCGGCCGCGGATAGCGCCCGAGCATGCTCTTGATATTGCCCGCGTGGTCAATGACCAGGGCGTCGTCGGGGAACCAGAAAAAATGTGCCCGGTATTTCTCGCTTTCATAATAGCGGTGCGGCAGTTGATAATGCCCGGCTGTCGGCATCGAGTGCGAGATAGCCTGCACCGCCAGCGGACGCGCCTCAAAAAAGCGAATCCAGCGCGAGTTGTTGTGATAGCCAGTGTGGTCGTGCCAGCAAGTCAGGCGCTTGACCGGGCCGATGAAACCAGCGGCGGCAATCAGCTTCATCATACGGTCGAAAGGGAAGCGGAAAAAATTCTCGGCGATGCGCAGAATGGCGCCGCTATCCCGCGCCGCCTGCACCATCTCCTGCGCTTGAAGCAGCAAGCTGCACATGCTGGTTTCGACATTGACATGGATGCCCGCCGCCAGCAGGGTGCAGCAGATCGAATGGTGCGACGGAATCGGGCTGACGACAAAAGCGGCTTCCATCGGCCGCGCTTGGATCAAGTCTTTTAAGTCATAAAAAGCCGGTACGCCAATCGACTCGGCGAAGGTATCCGCCGATTCTTTTACTGGGTCGCAGACGGCGACAATCTTCACCCAGGGCTTCAGATACTCAAAAAGCGGTTTGTACGTCGTTTTAGAGCGATTGCCAGTGCCAATCAAAGCGACGGATAGCGGTTCAGCCAGAGCCATTTTGCAGCCTTTCTAATATGTCATCAGGTATTTGCGCTTCATAGACTTGAGCGCAGCCGCTGCGGTCGCTGGTGAAAACGACATAGCGGCTATCGGGCGAAAAAGAGGGATGCGGGTGGGTGTGCTGCGGCGCATGCACTTTGATAGGGCCAGCTTCGTAGGGGAAAGGCCCGCCCCAATGCGTGCCGGCATTGCTGGCTTCGGGGTAACAGAGCGTCATAGGCGCGCCCCGTCCATCAAGCGGATTAAAAAGCTGAATGCCGATATCGGGGAAGTTGGTATCGGCGACCATCAGTGTGCCAGCGGCATTGCAAATCGCGTGCCAGGCATTAAAGGAAGCGACGCGGCGCTCCGCGCCCGTTTCGACCTGCACGCAGCGGATGCCGCGCGGCCAATCGACAAATGCCAATTCCTTTCTGCCTGGCAGCCAAACCTCATGCGTAATCCACTCGCCCGGCTGCCGCTGGTAGAGCCGCCGATTGTTCCTGCCATCGCGATTTATCACCCAAACGCGGTCTTTCAGCGGGCCGGCATAATAGAGCAAGTTATTGTCATCCGGGCAGAACATCAGATGGGCGATGGTATCGCGCCGCAAAATGATGTCGGCGGCGCCGCTGTCGGTATCGATGACGGCTAGCTGCGCCCGGCCGCCACTGCTGAAACGCAAAGCCCAATAGCGGTCGTCAAAGCTGAGCGCCGTCGTGCCCATCGCATCAGCCACCATGCCGGCTTCGCGCAGGCGCATAGCGCCAAAATCGACCAGTTGCTCTTCTCGCTGTCTTTCGGTGTCGACGCGGTAGCCGCCGCTGCCGGCCGTGAAATAGACATAGCGCCCGTCATGCGACGGGTAAATTGAATATTCGGCGATGCCCGCCCGCTCGGTCAATTGCACGAGCGCGCCGCTGCTGCGGTCTTCGGCGAAGATTTCTGGCCGGCCGCTGCGATGCGACACGAATATCAAGCGCGCCATCGCATCACCATAAGCTGGCACGATGAAAAAGGGATGGTGATGGATCGCCGGCTGGTCCGTCACCTGCCGTATGAGCGCGCCAGTCTTCGCGTCGGTGAAGACGCGACTCTCCGCCGGATAGATGCGGCCGCGGGCCATCTAGGCGAGGGCCCGCTCCAGGACGGGGAAGCCAGCTTCGGTCAATTCAGTGGCGATGCGGTCGATTTCATGCTGGGGCAAGGGGCGAATCGGGCGGCGCATGCGCATTGACGGGAATTTGCCTAGCAGAGTCATGGCGCATTTCATGCGTTGGTGAGCATCGCTCGATGGCTCGCCAAAGCGATACACTATCTGCGAGAGCGGGCGCACTTTGTCTTGCAAGAAATTGGCTTCTTCCAAATCGCCGCGCAAAGCTGCTTTAACCAGAGCCGTGATTAGCTCTGGCACAAAACCGGCAAAGCCGACCAGCGCGCCATCCGCCCCATCGAGCAGCGTTACTAGCAAATACTCGTCCTGGCAGCTGATGATGCTGACCTCAGGCGCGGCGCGTTTGAGATTGCGATAGTCAAAAGCCCAGCGCGACATTTCGCGCGTGCCCATCTTGATGCTGACGATGCGTTCAAGTTTCACCATCTCCAGCATTTCCGCCAGGCTGTAGCCGGCTCTGGTCCAGGCCGGGTATTGATGCACGATGATGTCAATATCAGCGCCGGCGGCCACATCTCGAAAGAAGCCGACCGCCGTCTCGCTCGTCCGCCCAAAGCGCAGCCAGTGATGCGGCGGCATCAGCAAAATCGCGTCCGCGCCGACGGCTTTAGCCGCCAAGGCCTGGGCGATTGCTTCATCGCTGCCTTCGGCGCAGACGCCCGATACGATTTTGACTTGGCTGCCCACTTCATCGGCCAGGATTTCGGTAACGCGGGCCCGCTCGTGATTGCGCAAGGACATGACCTCGCCCGTATGTCCATTGCAGACCAGACCCGTGATGCCATCCACCGAGACGAGATAGCGGGCGTAGGCGCGCAGGCCGGCCTCGTCGATAGAATCGTCGTCATTGAAAGGGCAGAGCGTCGCTGGCAGCACGCCCGTCCACGGTTTATTGAACATTATCTTTCCTTTCTTAGGCAAGTGGCTCAGTTCACAATGCGCAATACGGTATAATTTTTTTCTCTGCGCCTGTGTCTCAGTAAGTCCAAGTTAATTATGCAAAATTTGATGCGCGATTTTCAATCCCATCCTAAATCCCTGCCCGAAGCTTTGGGGAGGGATTTAGGATAAGGTTGAAACGAAGGCAAAAAGTTGCAAAATTTACTTTGTCCTACTTCTATGGCTAAATTTCTGTTTTTCCCAAAAAATATGCCCGCGCGCCACAGCGCTTAGCTATTGCGGCGCGGGTCTAGGGCGTCGTTCAAACCATCGCCCAAAAAGACAAAAGCTACCAGGATAAGCCCAATGGTAATGGCTGGGCTGAGCATCAAATGCGGGAAGACCTGCCACAGGCGCAGGCTCTCGTTTAACATCGAACCCCAACTGGCGTTGGGCGGCTGAATGCCAATGCCGAGGAAGCTGAGGCTGGCTTCCAGCGTTACCGCGCCGCCCATGCTGGCGGTTACGGCGACGACCAGCGGCCCCAAAGCGTTCGGGATGACATGGCGCAGCATAATATGCAATTCGGAAGCGCCTAGGGCCCGCGCCGCCAAAACATAATCTTCTTCGTTGATGCTGAAGACCTGCCCGCGCACCAAGCGCGCCAAACCCGGCCAAGAAATCAAAGCCAGCGCGCTGAAGACCAGCACATAATCCAGCCAAAGCGTATTCAAAAAGAAGGGATCTCTTGTCTGTTCGTAAAGCTGGTCGAACCAATTGATGATAGGACGGCGCAGAGTCGTATTGATAAGGATGACCAGCAGCAAGCCGGGCATAGCTTGGATGAGGTCGCTTATCCACATCAAGAATTCGTCGGTGCGCCCGCCGCGGATGCCCGCCCAAGTGCCGACGAAGACGCCGATAAGCAAGCTGATGATGGTAGTAAAAAAAGCGACTAAGGCGGCGGTGCGCGCGCCATAGAGCATGCGGCTCAGAATATCGCGCCCCAGGTCGTCCATGCCTAAGGGGTGCTCGGGCGAATAAACCTGAAAGGCTTTTGCGATGTTCTGTTCCAAGAAATCGTAAGGCGCGATAAAGGGCCCAATGATAGCCAGGATTAAAAACAGGATGACGACAATCAGACCGCCGACAGCCAGCCAATTCTTGCGGAAGCGCCGCGCCGCGTCTTGCCACAGGCTGCGCTGCTGCGTGGAAGCCAGGCTGCGGTCATCGAAAACTTTTGACCGTTTTGTCATCGATGGGGTCGCGCTCATTGCACTCTCACCCGGGGGTCAAGGATTGGATAGATGAGGTCGACCAAAAAATTGCTGACAAAGATAATCATAGTGCCAACGACCGCCACCGCCATGATGACGGGATAATCGACCTTTTTGATGCCTTCAATTGTCAGCAAGCCGAAGCCCTGGATATTAAAAATGAGTTCGACGAATAAAGAGCCGTTAATCAAGCCTATCATAACCAAACCAAGCGTCGTAACCACCGGCGTCAAAATCGGGCGCAGCATGTGGCGCAGGATGATGCGCGATTCCGATAAACCTTTAGCCCGCGCCGTGCGCACATAAAGCTGTCCCTTGACTTCTAGCATCGCCGAGCGGGTCTGCCGCACGATGATGGGCAGGGCCCCAGTCGCAATCAAAGCCAGCGGCAGCGCGGTGTCCTTATGAAAAAGACCTTTCCAGCCATACGGCACATCAATCCATTTTAAGTTTAATACCAGCAGGAAAAGCAGCATCAAACCGGTTACAAACACAGGAATCGAAGTGACGAAGAGTACTGTGCTGATGATGAGCCGGTCTAGCCAGCGGTTATGATATATCGCCGCGACCACGCCCAGCGCCAAACCGACGACGGCCGCGATGAGAGTGGCGGCGAAGCCCATCTGCATAGAAATCGGCAGGCGGAACTGCACCATTTCTAGCACTGGCCGGTCGACTTCCAGGCGGATGGAGCGTCCCCAATCGCCGCGAAAGAGATTATTGAGGTAGTTGCCAAATTGCACGATGAATGGCTCATCCAAGCCATATTTAGCGCGCAGAGCCTGCATAATCTGCTCATCACCGGTATCGAGGTCTTCGCTTTGGATGAACATCATACGAATCGGGTCACCCGCGCCGTAATACATCATGGCGTAGGTAACAAAAAGTATGAGAAATAGCCCCGCCGTCCAGCGAAGCAGGCGCAAGAGCAAGAAACTGGCCATCCCGCAAACCTTCCCGCGCTGTGTCAGCTATCCCCCGAGGCCCAGCCTCGGGGGATGCTTCTGTCTAGCGCGCCGAATTAGCGCTCGATGCGAATCTTCCACGGTTCAATGACGCTGATATCGGGACCGCGATTCCAGTTCATAACATGGTCGCGGGCATTGGCGGTAGCGACAGGCTTGCCAAAGTGCATGATGACATAGTCGCCTTCATACAGAGCCTGTGCCTCGCGCGCCAACTCACAGCGGCGCGGGTCGTCCGGCGACAGCGTCAGCGCTTCGTCAATCGCCGCTTCCAGCGCCTCATTCAGGTAGCCGCTGAGCATGGAGCTGCTGGGAACGGGCCCGCTTGAATGCCCAGCCGCCCACATATAGGTCGCGCCATCGGGGAAGCGGATGACAACATCATCGCGGCTCAGGTTAATCTTGTCGTAGTCATCGCCGAAGCTATTTGGATCTTGCTGGAATTCGACATTTTCGATGCCGAGATTCTGACGCCAGAATTCGATGACCGCTTGCAGGGCGCGGTTGTTGAATTCGTTGCTGCCGCGCGGCGTTACGCGCAGCTTAGGCAGGTTCTCGGCGCTGCCATAGCTGGATTCCGCCAGCGCAGCCTGCGCCGCTTCGACATCGTAGGGATAGCCAGTTAAATCTGGGTCTTTGCAGGTCGTGATGTCGTCCATCGTCTGCGTCGTCATAACGCCGCTGCCTTCGATGGGGAAAGCGGCTTGGAAGACCGCGTTCCAGTCCACCGACTTAATCAGAGCCTCGCGCACTTTTGCATCGTTGGTTGGTTCGCGCGTCGGCTGCATCCAGAAGGTGTTGAAGCCGATGACCTGAATCGGGCGGAAGTAATCGGGGATTTGCGGGCGCAAGACCGACGGCGCCGACGCCAAGCTGGCGTCCACCTGGTCATTCAAGATCATCGCGCCGACAATCTGCTGGTCTGGCACGAACTGGAAGACAACCTTCTCGAGTTCCGGCCCTTCTTTCCACCATTCGGGATTCGGCGTCATTTCGGCTGTCTGCAAGTCGGCGTCATAAGCGGTCAAGATGAAGGGCCCGTTGACAACCGGGTTATTTTCAGGCTTCCAAAATTCGTTGAAGCCATGCTCCAGCACATCTTCGGCGCGGGCGATTGCCATGTGGGCCGTCGCAATGCGCCAGAAGAAAATCGGATCCGGCAGCACCAATTCCACTTGCACAGTAGCGTCGTCTAGCGTCGACAAGCCGCTGACCTCGACGGTCATCGCATCTTCCGCCGCCATCTCGCGCGCTTCGGCAAAACCAGCCACATTGCCCAAATAAGTGCGGATGCGCCCGACGCTGTTCAGCGGCGCCGCTTGCACCTGCCAAGAATCGATGACCTGCTGCGCCGTAATCGCTGTGCCATCAGACCAGCGCGCCGCCGGGTCGACCGTGAAGGTCCAGACTGTGCCATCGTCGTTGGAATCCCAACCGTTAAAATAACCCGTTTGCAGGTTCAAATCGACATCAAAATAGAGTGGCGGCACAGATTGGAAAGTGATCCAATTTTGCTGGTCGCCGCCAGCGGACAAAGTCTGGAAGCTGAAAGCCGCCACCCCCGACGAACCGGTGGCGATGCGCAGCACCTGGTCCTGGGCCAGCGCGCCGGTCGCGCTCAGCATCAGCAGCATCAGCAAGACCACCAATGTGAATAATTTTTTGTACATCATTTCCTCCTTATCTGTTTTTATTGCGCTAAGCACTGTGATACGCAAGCGCTAGACAAGCGTAACCGATTCGATTTTCTTTTGCAAAATTTTGCCGCTCCTAAATAGTCTAATTTATGCCTAGAAAGAGCAAAACGCGCTATACTCTTTTGCAGATTGAATTTTGACTCTGCTAGGAGTGATGATGAAGGATTTTGTGGCGCGTGATGGCGCTTGGCTCATCCTGCTGACCGCCTTTGATGAAAATGATAGACTGGAGTTGCCGGCCATCGGCGCGCTGCTCAATTTCTACCGCGAGCTAGACCTGCCGGGCTTGCTGGCTTTGGGGCAAGCCAGCGAAGTGCTGCTGCTGGATGACAAAGAACGCCTGCAAGTGGCTGAATATGTCGGCGCTCAGCCGCGCGGCGCTTTGACGCTGGCGATGGTCGGCAACTTCGGCGCTACCCTGGCCGAGCAGGCGCGCAGCTTGCAGCGTGTCTATGATATGGGCGCTGATGTGGCGGTGGTGGCTCTGTCTTTGCTGCCGGCGGCGGACGGCTTGGGCGCGCAGCTGCTGGAGCTGGCGCAGCTGGTCGCGCCAGCGACGCCGCTGGGCATTTATGAATTGCCCGAACCAGAGCACCGTCTGCTCAGCCCGGCAGAAGTGGCGCAAGTGGCGCCGAGCGGCCGCTTCTTCTTTATGAAAGATACCTGCCGCCAAATCGATGCGTTTAGCGCCAAAGTGAAAGTGGCGGCCGGCAGCCCGCTCAAGATTTTTCAGGCGAATTTGCAGGCTCTGCCGCCGTCGATGGCGGCTGGCGGCAGTGGTTTCTGCGGCTGGATGCCGATGGTCGCGCCGGAACTGTGCGCCCAGGTCTGTGATATGGCGCTGCCCGCGGCTTTGCGGGCGGCGGCGCAGCAGCGCTTGCTGGCTTTCTATGATGTCATGGTCGCGCATGGCTTCCCTGCCTCAGCCAAGCATATCTTGGCGCGGCGTGGCCTGCCCATCCAGCCCTATAGCCTCCAACCCGTCGCCCGCAAATTCTTCGAGCGCCCGCCGACGGCTTTAGACGCCTATATCGCGCGGCAGAATCCCTTCGCCGCCGTCGCCCCAGCTGAACAAAGCTAAGCCCAGCCATGCCGCCAAATATCATCGTATTTTTCACCGATGACCATGCTCAATGGGCTCTGCCCAGCTATGGCAATAGCGAGCTGCACGCCCCAGTTTTAAGCGCGCTCGCTGCAAATGGCGCTTTGCTGCAAAACGCATTTACGCCTTGCCCAGTCTGCTCGCCCGCCCGCGCCTCTTTTTGGACCGGATTATATCCGTCACAGCATGGAGTCCACGACCATCTCGCCGAAGACGATGCCGCCGTGCAGCAGACAGATTGGCTCGCCGGGGTGCCGACCCTCGCCGATTACCTGCAAGGCGCGGCTTATCAAACGGCGCTCTGCGGCAAGTGGCATTGTGGCGCTGGCGAGCGGCCCAAGCCCGCTTTTGACTATTGGTACAGCGCCTGGCGCAAGACGCCCAAGTATTTCAGCTTGCGCAACAAATATAGTGACAATGGCCGAGTCTTGGAACGGACGGGATATGATACCGATATCATCACTGAAGCCGCCCTCAATTTTTTGCGCCGGCGCGACTGCGACCGGCCATTTTTCCTCTATATCGGCTATGCCACCACGCACAATCCCTGGATCAACCGCCAGGAAAAGCTGGTCAGACAATATCGCCAAGCCAGCTTTTGCGATATCCCCGCGGACAAACCTTATCCCTTTGGCGCAGCCGGCCGCCACCCGGTCGCCCCGGCCGACCCGCGCGAGGCGCGGGCGCAATATTATGCCTCAGTGTCGATGATTGATGCGGCGGTCGGCACAGTGCTGGCTGAACTCGCGGCGCAAGCGACGCCAGCCCTTGTCGTCTATACCGCTGACCATGGCCTAAATCTGGGGCAGCACGGCCTCTGGGGCAAGGGCAATGGCAGCGAACCTTTGAATATGCTGGAAGAATCGATTCGCGTGCCTCTGCTATTCAATCACCCCAGCCTCGTCAAAGGCGGGCAAATGTATAGCGCTTTTTTCAATCATACCGACCTGTTTATGACCCTGCTGGATTTTGCGGGGGCGCTGCCAGACGATGTAAGCCAGTACCCCGGCCAGAGCTTTAAGTCGCTTCTTTCTGGCGAAAGCGCCGCTGCGCTGCCGCCGAATCTTTATATCGGCGAATATGGCCCAACGCGCGCCATCCGCGACGCGCGGCACAAGCTGGTTCTGCGCTATGCCGGCGGCGAGAATCTGCTCTTTGATTTGCTATCCGACCCGCGCGAGACATTCAATGTTCACGAAGTCCCGCGTTATCGAGAAGTGCGCGATAGCCTGCGGGCGCGGCTAGACCGTTTTTTCGCCCGTTACGAAGTGCCGCAGCATAGCGGCTTACGCGGCGGCGCCTTGCCCGTGCATAACCGCCGCGAAGCCTGGCGCAGCCCGAGTAAAAGGAACATTGCCTAATATGAAAATCACCGCCATCCGCGACCTAGTCGTGCCAATCAAGTCCTCCATCCGCAATGCCTTCATCGATTTTTCGCAAATGACCGTCTCTATCGTCGGCATTCAAAGCGATGTCTGGCGCGATGGCAAGCCGATTATCGGCTATGGTTTCAATTCCAACGGGCGCTATTCGCAGAGTGGCTTGCTGCGCGAGCGCTTTATCCCGCGCCTCTTGCGCGCCGACCCCGCCGCCCTGCTCAATGACGCAGGCAGCAACTTCGACCCTGACAAAGCCTGGGGCGTCATGATCGCCAACGAAAAACCCGGCGGCCATGGCGAGCGCTCGGTCGCTGTCGGCGTGCTGGATATGGCTCTCTGGGACCTGGTCGCAAAAATTGAAGGCCTGCCTTTGTATCAATATCTGGGGCAGCGCTACCGCGGCGGCGTTGTGGATGAAACGGTCTTTGTCTATGCCGCTGGCGGTTATTATTATCCCGGCAAAGATATTGTGGCTCTGCAAGACGAAATCAAAGCCTATCTCGACCTGGGCTATACGACGGTCAAAATCAAAATTGGCGGCGCTACGCTCGCCGAAGACCAGCGGCGTATCGAGGCGGTCTTGGGGCTGCTCGACTCAGAATCGTATCTGGCTGTCGATGCGAATGGCCGCTTCGACCTCAAACAGGCTCTGGCTTATGCCACGGCGCTGGAGCAATACGACCTCTTCTGGTACGAAGAGCCGGGCGATCCGCTCGATTATTTATTGAACGCGGCCCTGGCCGATGCGACCAGCCTGCCCCTAGCCACCGGCGAAAATCTCTTCTCGGTGATTGATACGGCAAATCTGCTGCGTTATGGCGGCTTGCGCCCCAATAAAGACTTCTTGCAGATGGACCCAGCGCTGAGCTATGGCTTGGTGGAATACTTGCGCATGCTAGACCTGCTGCCGCGCTATGGTTGGTCTTGGCGGCGCTGCATCCCACACGGCGGGCATCAGTTCGCCTTGCATATCGCCGCCGGTTTGGGTTTGTATGGCAACGAATCTTATCCACATGTTTTTCAGCCTTTTGGCGGCTTTGGCGATGGTATCCCCGTGCGCGGCGGGCGCATTCAGCCACCGCAGGCGCCTGGCATCGGCTTTGAGTTAAAAGCCGACCTGATGCGCGAATTGCGCCAGCTTTTTGACGAATAGCGCTGGAGTCGCAGAAAATTAGCCACAGAGACACAAAGGAATTCTTGCTTAGCGCGCATTATTTTATTTGTCCTACCTCTGTGGCAATCACAACCTTAGGCGAGGCGTACTGAGAAAGGGCAGGGCCCGCTGATGATAACTTTCGTCACCTTTTATATCGATGTCAGCGCCGGCACAATGGCCGATATTCATCGTCGTACTTCGACCATCACAGTCACTGAACCGCAGCTCTATATCCAGACGATGTTCGCTTCGGCCCGCCATTTCCACCCCGACTGCCGCGCGGTCATCCTCAGCGACAAAAAAACGCCTTTCCCGCCCCAGCCCGCTATTGACCTCATCCGTTACGAGCTGGACGCGCGGCAGCCGATGCTCGCGCGTTCGTTGGCTTGGCTGGCTTATCTGCGCCGCGCCCGCGGGCATACCATCTTTCTCGATAGCGATATTCTCATCAATGGCGACCTAGCCCATGTCTTCAACAGCAAATTCGCCGTCGCCTTGACCTACCGCCCCGCCGACAAAAAATGGCCCATCAACGCCGGCATCAACTTCGCCCACGGCGCGCAACTGCCGCAGGCGGCCAGCTTTCATGCGCTGTGGCTGCGCGAATTCCGCGCGCGCTATCAAGCGCAGACCGTCTGGGGCGGCGACCAAGATACCCTGCGCGAGCTGTTCGCGGTGGTGAATTTTGCCCGCGAAGACTGCTTTAGCTGGCAGCTTGGCGAGCTGGACATTCGCTTCTTGCCCTGCGCGCGCTACAATTTTTCAACTTCCTATCGAGAAGAAATGAACGGTTATTATCCGGTCGCCAAGGCTCTGCATTTCAAAGGCAGGCGCAAGCCACACATGCTGCCCTACTGGCGGCGGCATATCCAGCCAGCGGCAGGAGGCTAAATTATGCAGCTATTGTCCCATATCGACATTATTGAACCGCAGCGCATTCGCGCCTTGCTGGCCGACCCGCGCAATTTTACTTGGCCCGCGATTGACAGCGAAACGCTTGATACCTGGACGCCCGACCTCGGTCTGAGCGCCTATCCGAGGCCCAGCATCTTCCGCGCTGGCGCGGTCGCGCGCTCAGGTTTGCCATCGCGCTTGCGCCACCGCTTCTGGCAGACCATCGAAAAACAAGCCGACCACACCGGCCAGCGCTACATCGGCATCCTCATGTATCTCGCCGCTGGCGAAAGCGCCCCGCTGGAATTGCGCTTGGCCGGCGTCGATATCGGGCGCATCGAGCCGCGCCACTACGATAACCGCCTGCATCTGCTCGTCGTCGACCGGCCCGTCGAATTCATCGGCGAGATGGAGATTTTTGAGCTGACCGCGCCAGGCAAAGGCAGCTATCGTATCGAGAGCTTCGTCCTGCTGGCAGAACGCCCCGCGCCGAGTCGCTTCTTGCCCGCCATAGAGAACCTCAGCCTGCGCCTCGAAGAGCGGGCTGATGGCAAGTGGGCAGCGCATTTGCATTTCCTCACTTCGCGGGCGGCGCCCGTCCAGGCCCGCGTCTCTGATAGCGCTGACGGCAGTCTAAAAGCGCAAGCGACGGGCGCGGGCCGCTTGCATCACTTGGTTTTGCCCGATTTGCCAGCGGAAAAAACTTATGTCGCGACTATTAGCGTGGGCGATGCAGTGGGCGCAGCGGCTAGCGAGCGCTTGCAGTTTTCTACGACGCAGCTCGAGTCGCCCGCCACTGGCGAGGTCAGCGTGCCGCTAGAGA
This sequence comes from Phototrophicaceae bacterium, assembly GCA_965200325.1. GTDB lineage: Bacteria > Chloroflexota > Anaerolineae > Aggregatilineales > Phototrophicaceae > UBA6055. The sequence continues at coordinate 917,155 of OZ241335.1, forward strand.
TTCTTAATCCCGGTTCCAGCGATTTGACCGGCCTGCCGCTCACCTTCGGCGCGCCTTTGGCGCGTGGCGCAGCCTACAAAATCGCGTCTTGCTGCTTAAAGGCCGACGGCGAGACGCTGCCGGTGACGGCGCGGGCATTGAGTCGCTGGGCTGATGGCTCTCTGCGCTGGGCGCTGATTGAAACGACCGTGCCAGCCGCTTTGGGTCGGTCGGCGCTGGCAGCGACGCTGTGCATCAATGGCAAATCCGCGCCGCCCGCAAAAACAGGCCCGCCAGCTCTGCGCCTGCTCGAGCAAGACGGCGACATCAAAATTGAAAGCGCGGACCAGACAATGTTGTCCGTAGCGGATTTTGCTTTTGCCGCGGTGCTGGGCAATGGCCTAGCCCTGACAGCCAGCGCGCCGCGCCGAATACAGCAGGCGACGGCCGGCGCTTTTACTTTTGAAATTGACCACGAAGATGCTAGCGGCGGCGTCCACCTGCGCAGCAAAATCCGCTTGCGCGCCTACCCAGGGCAACGCTTCCTGCGCCTGCATCACCGCCTGGAAGTCATCAGCCCGGCGCTGGCGCCGGCCGCCGCCGGCGGCCCTCAGCCCAGTGATTGCCCAGAGTTCCTGCGCGGGGCGATTGCCGGTATAGAAGGCGAACGCAGCGCCTTGCTCAAGCTGCGCTGCTTTTCTATTGGCATCCCCATCGCTGCGCCGCGTCGCGTGCAGCAGGCCGGCGAGAGCTGGCCGCTAAATGGCAGTCGCTGGCAGTTGCGCCAAGACCATGACCTGGCTTATGCAGTTGGGCTAGAACAGCGCCCCGGGCGGGCCCAGGGCCAAGTCCGCGTCGAGGGCGCGACCGGCGCGCTTGGCATCGGCCTGCGCCACTTTTGGCAAAAATACCCCAAAGCCCTTTCCGTCACGGCCGATGCTGTCTGGCTAGAGCTTTTCCCCGAGCGGGCTGGGCGCGCGCTGCCCGGCGATGCCGATGCTGCCCATCGGCTCTATTTCTGGCTGGACGAGGCTGGCTATCTCTTGAAGGCGGGCTTGGCTCTGAGCAATGAAATCCTGCTCGATTTTTCGGGCGGGCAGCCAGCGCTCTTTGACTGGCTGGAGCGCGGCGCTGTTGCCCGCCCGGCGATTGACTATCTTAATGCCACCGGTGCTTTGAATCCCCTGGGTCCGCGCCATGCTTCTAGCTTGCCCGCTTATGAGGCACTGGCTGACCGCGCCTTGCGCTCCTTCCACGAAGACCAAGAGCATTTCCGCGCTTATAGCCAAATCAACTTCGGCGATTGGTATGGCGAAAGCGGTTGGTCTTGGGGCAATAACGAATATGACCCGGCTTATTGCGGCTATAGCGAGTTTCTGCGCGGCGGCGACGCCGGCTGGGCCCTTTGGGCGGCAGATGCAGCGCGGCACCTGGCCGATGTCGATACGATTAATTTTTCCTCTGATACAGCCGAAATTGGTGGGCAGTCTATGCACATGCCGGGCCATCTCGGCGGTTATCTGCCGCCATACTTCCGCAGCAAAATGGGCGGCACAAAATCCATCCCCTCGCATACTTGGGTCGAAGGCCTGCTCTTGCATTATCTGCTTACGGGCGATGAGGCGGTCTATGAATCCCTATTGAAGACAAGACGCTGGCTGCTGCAAGGCAAGTTTTTTGACTATTATGATTTTAGCAACGCCCGCGAAGCTGGCTGGCACCTCATTCATCTCTGTATGCTGGCGGCGGTCTTAGATGACCGCGATTGCTTAAATGCGGCGCGTATCATCGTGGCTCGCGTCTTGGAACGGCAAGCGCCCGGCGGCGGCTGGCAGCGCCTGTTGACTGAAAGCCACTGCGGTTGCGGCTATCCGCGCTGCCAAGGCGAAGCTGGTTTTATGGTCGGCGTTCTGCTCTCTGGCTTGCAGCGCTATTATCGCCTGGTGGCGGACCCAGCCGTCGCTGAGGCGATTGGCGGCGGCGCGCGCTGGCTGATTCGCCACACTTTTGATCAGGCTAGCGGGCAGTTTCGCTATACATCTTGCCCGAATCGCACGCTGGGCGGCAACTTCCAATGTACGCAGTGGGTGCTGGAAGGTTTGGCGGCGGCTTGGGAACTCACTAGCGATGCCGAAATCGGCCAATACCTGCGGGCGGGCCTGGCGGTGATTGGGCAGTTCCCCAGCGGCATCGGGCATCTCGGCTTGGGCAAAGCCATGGCCCAGCAAATGCGCTATGTGCCGACCATCCTGGCCGCTTTGAAAAAAAGACCCTTGGAGGAATAAAATGACGGATTGGACGAATCGACTGGCTATTCTGAGCGACGAAGCGGACGACTCTTTTGCCCGGGCGGTCGCCGTCTGTTTGCCGCTGGGCATCCGCGCTTATGAGCTGCGCAAGCTGGAAGGCGGCCGCTTTCCCCATGTAACCGACCGCGCCATTCAAGAGGTCATTGACACCGTCGCGAAGCACGAGCTAGAGCTTATCGGTGTCAGCCCCGGTTTTTTCAAAGGCCCGCTGGACGCGGCTGTCATCAAGCACACCTTTGAAGCAGACCTGCCCAAAGCTTTTCGCTTGATGGAGCGCTTGGGCCTGCGCCGCCTGACGCTTTTTACCTTCCGCCGCCAAAGCCGCACGCAAAAAATCCCGGCCGAAATCTACGACCATCTAGGCAAAGCGGTGGCGCTCTGCGCCCGTGAAGGCATCGAAGTCGTGCTAGAAAATGCCGCGAGCATCTTCAGCGATACTGGCGCCCACCTAGCCGAAATCGCCCGCAATTTGAGTGTGCGCGTCGTCTGGGATCCGGCCAATGCCGCCCGCTCGGGCGAAGTCGCTTTTCCCGCTGGTTATGCCCAAGTGCGGGATTTGCTCGCGGCGGTGCATTTTAAGAACTGGACTCCCGAAGAGAATTTTGTCGCGATTGATGACGGCGTCGTCGATTTGGCGGCGCAGGTGGCGGCGCTAAAAACAGACGGCTACCCTGGCTACTATTGCTTGGAACCGCATCAATGGCAAGACCGCGTCAATGCGACGCGCCAGAATGCGGCGCAGCTTTTGGCGCTTTTGCGCGCGAACAATAGCTAAAGGAAAAATGATGTCCTCCAAAATTAAATCGATTATTGTTGGCTGGGGTGGCGTCAGCCGTTCCATGCTCAGGGTCTTGGGCGACAAACCTTGGCACGAGGTCGCCGCTGTCGTCGATATTAACCCCGCTGCCCTAGAAGCAGCGCAGCAGCAGTTGTCACTGCCCGCCGATGCGCTCTATACAGATTTGTCCGCCGCGCTGGAAACTGTCACAGCCGATGCCGCTCTCATCAATACGCCATCGGAATGGCATTACGAACAGACAGACGACGCCCTGCGCGCTGGTTTGAATCCGCTGGTGGCTAAGCCGCTCACCAATGACTTTGCCCAGTCCCAAGCCTTAGTGGACTTGGCGGACGAGCGCGGGCTAAAACTGGCTGTCGGCCAGCAGATGCGCTACTTCCGCCATTATTTGACCGTGGCCGACTTCCTGCGCAGCGGCGCGCTCGGCACAGTCGAGCATGTCTTTTTCTTCAATGCCAAACCGCGCCATCAAGCGCGCAACCTGGCTGGCTTCGAGCAGCCGGTGCTATGGGAGATGACCTGCCATCATTTAGATTGCCTCTTCGCGCTCCTGCCCGAGTCCATACCAGACAGCGTCGTCTGCGATGGCTTCCAGCCAAGCTGGTCAGTCTACGACAGCGATTGCATGATTAACGCGCTTTTGCGCTTTCGCGGCGGGCTGCACCTGCTTTACCACGCCGGCTATTCTTCCCAGTCAGATTGTTATGAGCTGCGGCTAGAAGGCAGCCAAGGCGCGCTGCGCTGCCGCGGCTTGCACATGTCGAAGGATTTTATGGTCTATGAATTTGCCGAGCGCGGGGGACCTTTTCACAGGCTTGACCTCGATGGCGGCCGCCCGCCGACGCAAGCCTGGTCGCTTTTCTTCGACCGTTGGCATGCTTGGCTGAATGGCGGCGCCGAGCCACACTTCAGCGGGCGGCAGAATCTCAAAGTACTGGCGGTCATCGCTGCCGCTATCGAATCGCTCGCCAGCGGCTGCTTTCTGCCTATCGCTGGCGATACCCGCTATCGCGCGGCCTTTGGAGAGAGCGCATGAGCCTTGTCATCGATTGCCAGAGCCATATTTTCCCCCGCGCCTACGCCGAATTGCTGACGCGCAATAGCAATGTGCTGCGCGTGACCGGCGGCGCTGGCCAGTATCTCATCGACTACGGCGGCCGGCAGCGCTTTCGCCTCGCCCTCGAGGACTATAGCCCGGCGCGCAAGCTCGCCGCGATGGACCGCGCCGGCGTCGATATGAGCGTCATCAGCGTCAATATCCCGACGCCTGATATGCTAGCGCCGGAACTGGCGGAAGCAGGCGCCCGCCTCTGCAACGATGCGATTGCCGAGCTGTGCCAGCGGCAGCCTGAGCGTTTTGTCGGCATCGCCTCGCTGCCGCTCAACGATGTGCCAGCCGCTATCCGCGAAATGGAACGCGCCGCCACCGAATTAGACCTGCGCGGCGTCTTTTTGCCGTCGCATATCAATGGCCGGCACTTGGACGAGCCGCGCTTCGAACCATTTTACGCGCGGGCGGCCGCTCTGGGTTTGCCGCTGGTCTTGCATCCGACCGTGCCAGTTTGGAGCGAGGCAATCCAAGAATACAGCATGATTCCTATGTTCGGTTTCATGGTCGATACATCCATCGCCATGCTGCGGCTGATTCTCGGTGGCGTCTTGGAGCGGCAGCCTGAATTGCTCGTCGTGCATCCGCATGCTGGCGGCGTCTTGCCCTATCTGATGGGGCGAGTCGTCGAACAAACAGAAGTCAAGGGCCGCGGCCGCGAGAACATCAGCCAGTCGCCGCGCGAATATTATCGCCGGGTCTACCTCGATCTCGTTTCGCCCGCCCAACTGCCCATAAACTATGCTTTGCAGTTCGCCGGCGCCGACCGTTTGCTCTTTGGCAGTGACCATCCTTGGGTTACAATCGAAGCGATCATGCAATATGTCCAGCAACTGGATTGCTCGGCGGCGGACCTGGCGCTCATACTTGGCGGCAATGCGCAGCTGCTCTTCCGCATCGCCTAGCGCACCCATATTTTTTGGGGGTTTTCTCCTCTCTCCAAAGCTTTGGGGAGGGGCTAGGGTTGAAAATGCTTCCGTGGCAATTATAAAGACATACAAAAGAAAGGCAGACAAAATGACTTATACGCTCAAACGGATTGACTTCATGTCCGCGGTCAAAATCACTGCCATTGTCTCGGCGGGCATCGCCCTCCTGTCCATCGGCTTGCTGCTGCTGCTCAACCATATTTTCCAATTTTGGGACGCGATTATCCCGCCAGATATATTGTTTCCTCTGCTGGCACAGACGGCCCTGCTGGCGGCTTTAAGCGGCGGACTCTCCACCGGCTTGACCGTGCTAATCTACAACATCTGCGCGCCTATCTTTGGCGGCATCAAGCTCGAACTCAAACCACAATATCCGCCGCGCAAACAAAAAGAAGAAGTCGAAATTTCTTAGCCTTTTAGGCAAAGCGGCGCGCCAGCGCTTGACAATCCGGGCAAATCGGTTCATCATTCAACCACTATTAGAGGTGATACGGCCGCGTTTTGAACCGCGACAGCAGCTTGAGAGATGTTGATAATGAGCAGCGCTTTACGACAAGAGTACGATAAAAATGGCTATGTTATCGTGCGCAATGCCATCGATGCCGATTTGGCCGGCGAAACGGCCGAACATGTGCATTGGCTGGCAAAGCGCCATCCCGATACCCGCCCCGAACACTTGCATCACGATATGCTGGTAACTGACCCATTTATGCACCGCTTGGTCGGCGACCCGCGCCTGCTGGATATCGTCGAGCAATTCATCGGGCCCAATATCGCTATGTTCGCCGCTCACTACATCGCCAAACCGCCCAAGCACGGCCAAGAAGTTCTCTGGCACCAAGATGGCACTTATTGGCCTCTCGAGCCGATGGAAGTGACGACGATTTGGCTGGCCGCCACCGCCTCAAGGCGGGAGAATGGCTGCCTGCGTGTCTTGCCTGGCACGCAAAACAACCGTCTGCTTTCCCGCGCCGAATTGCAAGATGTGCCAGATGGCAAGAATGTGCTGTCTTCTGGCATTCATCCCTCGCAAATTGACGACTCGCATATCGTCGATTTGGAATTGCAGCCAGGCGATGTCTCCATTCATAATCCGCGCATCATTCATGGCTCCAAAGCCAATACTTCGGCTGACTGGCGCATCGGGCTGACCCTGCGCTATATCCCGACATCGACCTGGGTCAAGCGCGCGACGCATGCCAGCATCTTTTTGCGTGGGCAGAAAGACCCCGAGGTGGACAATCTCTATGCCCAGCGCCCGACCTTTGATAGCGCGGTTCACATGCCTTTCCGCGGTCAAGAAGACTGGCTGCCTGTCTAAGCGAGAATATGACAGAGTCAGAAAGCCGTCTAATTTCTCAGTAGGACAAAGTAAGCAATGCAACTTTTTGCCTTCGTTTCAACCCCAGCCCCGGCCCCTCCCGTAGGGCAGTGCCTACGCGACCCGAAGCTTCGGGGAGGGGCCGCCAATCGTGGGCTTGAAAATGGTGCATAATTAACTTGGACTTACTTCTGTGGCTATTATCCTGTTTCCCTAGGCGCAACAACGAATCTGAGCTTATTTAGCTATGCCAAAACCCAACATCCTCTACATCCACTCGCATGATACCGGCTGCTACTTACAGCCTTATGGGCATGCGATACCGACGCCGAATTTGCAGGGCTTAGCCGAGCGGGGCTTGCTCTTCCGCCGCGCTTATTGCGCCGCGCCGACCTGTTCGCCCAGCCGCGCTGCTCTGCTCACCGGCCAAGCGCCGCATAATGCCGGCATGTTGGGTCTGGCGAATCGCAATTTTATCCTCGGCGATTTCCGCCAGCATATCATCCACACGTTGAAAAAAGCCGGCTACATTTCGGCTCTGGCAGGCATCCAGCACCTGGCGGGCAGCGCCAGGCACCGCGGCGCGGCTGAAGTTGGCTATGACCAGGTGCTGACCGTCCAGCACAGCGAAGCGCATACTGCCGCCGCCGACTTCATCAAGTCTGCGCCGCCAGAGCCTTTTTGGCTGACGGTCGGTTTCTTCGAGACGCACCGTGAATTCCCGCATGAACACACCGTCAATCCTAAGTATGTGCAGCCGCCCGCGGGCTTGCCTGATACCCCGCGCGGGCGCCAAGATATGGCGGATTATATTGCGATGGCGCAGATTCTCGATGCGAAAATCGGCCATGTGCTAGCTGCCCTCGACGCCAGCGGCCAGCGCGAAAATACGCTCATCATCTACACCACCGACCACGGGCTGGCTTTCCCGGGCATGAAATGCAACCTGACCGACGCTGGCATCGGCGTTGCGCTGATTATGCAAGGGCCGGGTTTCTTCAGTGGCGGCCAGGTCATCGACGCCCTAGTCAGTCAAATCGACATCTTCCCGACGCTCTGCGACCTACTCGAGCTGGACCGGCCCGCCTGGCTGCAAGGACAGTCTCTGCTGCCGCTGCTGCGCGGCGACACTCCAGCGATACGCGACGAGGTCTTTGCTGAGGTGAATTATCACGCGGCCTACGAGCCAAAACGGGCAGTGCGCAGCGAGCGCTACAAATACATCCGCCGCTACGACGGCCGGGAAGCGCCCGTGCTGCCCAATATCGATGACGGCTTGACCAAGACCGAGCTGCTCGAGCATGGTTTTGCCGAGCGCGCCCCCGCACCCGAACAGCTTTACGACACTATCTTCGACCCGCTTGAGAAACAAAACCTGGTTGACACGCCCGCGTATGCCGCGGTGCTGGCGGATATGCGCGCCCGCCTCGAGCGCTGGCAGCGCGAGACGGATGACCCGCTCTTGCAAGGACATATCCCGCCGCCGCCCGGTACCATCGGCAACGACCCCGACGGCAGCTCGCCTCGGGAGCCGACCTTTCCGCTGGCTTGAAAGGGCAAAATCAAGAATGTCAGAATTTTTGCAGCATCAAATTGAATATTATCGCGCCCGCGCGCCCGAATATGACGAGTGGTTCTATCGCACCGGGCGCTACGACCGCGGACCCGCCTTCAAAAAACAATGGCAAGATGAAGCGGAGGCAGTGCGCGCTCAACTGCTAAAGGGCCCAAAATGCGCAACGATTCTTGAGCTGGCCCCAGGCACCGGCATCTGGACACAGGAGCTGCTTAAAATCGGCGACAGCATTACTGCCATCGATGCCTCGCCCGAGATGCTCGCTATCAACCGCGCCAAATTGGGCGATGCCAAAGTGCAGTACCAGCTTGCCGATATTTTTGCTTGGCAGCCCACGCAGCAATTCGATATGGTCTTCTTTGGCTTTTGGCTCTCGCATGTGCCAGCCGAGCGGCTCTCGCCTTTTTTGCAGACCGTGCGCGCGGCGCTCAAAGTGGGTGGCCGCCTCTTCATAGTCGATTCGCAAAAACCAGATTTTTCCAATTCCCGCACCCAAACCGAAGACCTAGGTGGCGAGCGGCAGCAGCGCGTCTTGAAGGATGGGCGGCGCTATGAAATCGTGAAAATCTATTATGAGCCAGCCGCGCTGACGCAGCTATTGCGCCGCCGCGGCTTCGACATCACGGTGCAGACCACAGCAGATTTCTTCCTCTATGCCGATGGCAGCGCCGTCTGATAGAGTGCGATGACTTGATCGGCGACGGCTTGCCAGGTCTGTTTTTTGGCTCGCTGGCGGCCGGCCGCGCCCAGTCGCGCCGCCAGCGCTGGGTCTTCCAGCACGGTCAGCAAAGCCCGCGGCAACTCTGCCGCCACATTTTCTTGCGAAATGACCAGCCCGCTGAAGCCGTCTTCAATCGCGTCAGCCACGCCGCAGCCGTCGGTGCCAATGACGGCGGTGCCAGCCGCCCCCGCCTCTAGCAGCACCAAGCCAAAACCTTCAAAAAATAAACCGTCGTTCATGGCGGGCAGGGCAAAGACATCGGCCGCCGCGAACCAAGCTCGTTTCACTGCGTCTGTAACAAAACCCAGAATATGCACCGTCTCTTGCAAATCTAGCTCGGCGATGCGCCGCTGCACGCGGGCGGTGTAGGCGCTGCCATACTGCGGGTTGCCCATAATCAGGCATTGCGCTTTTGGCAGCTGTTCGCGTACTGTCGCCATCGCTTCGACCAATTGCAAACTGCCTTTGCGCGGCTTGATTTCGCCCAGCGTGATGACGGTGGGGCCAGTCTTTTCTACTTGCAGAGTCGGCGGGCGTAAATAGGCGGCCGCGTCCAAGCCATTGTTAATGACATGCGTCCGGGCGCCTGGCAGCAGTTCCCGCGCCACCCGCGCCGTATGCCGGCTGACGCAGATAAGCTGGGCCCGGGCGAAGGCGCGCCGATAAAGCTGCCCGACAGGAAAGCGCCGCATGCGCGGCAAGTTGATATAGCTGCCGTGGGCGGTGATGAAGAGCGGGCGCGGGCCCGCGACAGCCGCCGCTGCTATCGCATAAGGCTCGGCGGTGCAGTGGATGATGTCGCAATCGCGCAGCAAGGCGCGCAGAGCCGGCATTTGCCCTAGCGACTTAAACAAAGTATGCCGGCCGGGCGGACTTACCGGCGGTAAAAGGGGGGATACGGGAAAATCGACCGGCGGGCTATTGCAGGCGCAAGCCACCGTCGTTTCGATGCCGCGCGCCTGGATCTGCCGCAGCAGGTTCAGGCTATAAGTCGCCCAGCCATTTTTCGCGCTCAGGTCAGAGGTGAGCAGGCCAATGCGCATGGCGGCGGCGGGCGCTTCAGTTTTCTTGGCTGCCGTTGGCCTCAGCGCGCTGCGCCAGCCGCGCCCGCCAGGCTAAAACAGCCGCCGAATCTTCCGCAGCGACTTCGTCGTGGAAATCTTCTTGGGTGCCAATGCGCATCACTGCCAGCAGCAACGCAAAATTCAAAAGGATGATTACGATCATGACTGCTATCGCCATCGCCGCTCTCCTGTTTTTACGCGAGCATAAACTATTATGACTGACTATTGCCCGTCGGTCTAGGTTTTTTCGCCGTTTTTTTCGCTCTCTATTGCCCTAAAGCGCGAATCCATTTAATATCAGCGGCGATATGCTCAGCTAGCGAAAGGCAGTGCCATGCGCCAGCCGCTCAATCTCAGCGAAGATGCCCCTTGGAAAAAGCGCTATCGCGCGCCAGCTATCGCTTGGTCTCGCCGCGCGACGCAGAACCCGCAGCGCGGTCTGCTCGCTAGCAACAAAGATGGCCTCTACCAACTTTATGCCTGGCAGACGGCCGATAATTCTCTGCGCCAGCTGACCGACGCGCCGGCTGGCGTCGTCAATGGCATCATCTCGGCTGATGGCGAATATGTGTATTATCTGCGCGATCGGCGCGGCGACGAGATTGGGCATTATGTCCGCCTGCCTTTTGCCGGCGGCGAAGCCGAAGACATCAGCCCCGATTTGCCTGAATACGCCTCGCATTCAATTGAAGAGAGCGCCGCTGGCAATGCGCTCGGCTTTACAGCAGTCGACGAGGCCGGTTTCCACATTCATGTCTACGCCAGCCAGAACTTGCGGCAGCGCCTCTTCACGCAAACAAAAAGCGCTTTGAGTTTTGGACCTTGCCTATCGCAGGCGGCTGAAATCGCCATCATCGCGTCGACCGAAAAAACGGGCGTCGCCGAGTATGCCCTAGAAGCCTACGCGACGGATAGCGGCGCGCTGCTGGGCGCGCTTTGGGATGGCGCGGGCAGCGGCATGGCGGTTGGCGGCTTTTCGCCGGTGCCAGGCGACCTGCGCTTTGCTGGCTCATCGAGCGCGGGCGGCTTTCACCGGCCTTTTATCTGGCAGCCACAAACGGGCTTGCGCGCAGATATTGTGTCCGAGCAATTTCGGGGCGATGTCAAAGTCTGGCATTGGTCGCCCGAAGGACAGCGCCTGCTGCTGCATCAAATCGACCAAGCGCAGCATGCGCTCTATATCTATGACATCGCCGCCGACCAGGTGAAGCGGCTGCCGACGCCGCCCGGCGTGCCGAGCCAGGGCAGTGGCTTTTTGACTGAAGACCTGCTGCAAGCGCATTGGACGGATTCGGCCGCGCCGACGCGCTTGCTGGAAATTGATTGCGCCACCGGTGCCGTCCTGCGCAATGTCATCGACTTGGACTTGCAACTGCCGGCCAGCATTCCTTGGCGCTCGGTCAGCTATCGCTCGGGCGATGGCACGCCAATCCAAGCCTGGCTGGCGACGCCAGCCGGAGCGGGCCCTTTCCCCACCATCGTGCATACCCATGGCGGTCCCACAGCCGTGCAGGCGAATACCTGGTCGCCCGCTTCCCAGGCCTGGCTCGACCAGGGCTTCGCTTTCTTCAGCATCAACTATCGTGGTTCCACCACTTTTGGCTACGATTTTCAGCATGCCATTGATGGCAACCTGGGCGATTTAGAAGTGCAAGACATCGCCGCTGGCGTGCGGTGGCTGATTGCCAACGGTATCGCCAAAGCGGATGCCATCCTCAAAACTGGTGGCTCTTACGGCGGCTATCTCACGCTGCAATCTTTGGGCTTGGAGCCAGATTTGTGGGCGGGCGGCTTGGCGGTCGTCGCCATCGCCGATTGGACTTTGATGTACGAAGACCAAGCTGGCACCTTGCGCGGCTATCAGCGCAGCATGTTTGGCGGCAGCCCAGCGGAAAAGCCAGCGGCGCATCAAAAAGCCTCGCCGATTTCTTATGCGGAAAATATCAAAGCGCCTATCCTCGTCTTGCAAGGCGAAAATGACACCCGCTGCCCGGCGCGGCAAATGCGCGTCTACGAGCGCAAACTCAAAGAACTGGGCAAATCGATCGAAGTTCACTGGTTTGACGCCGGCCATGGTTCTCTCAACATCGAAGAGCAAATCGCGCAGCAAGAACTGATGCTGCGCTTCGCCCAGCGCGTTTTAGACTAGCTCGAAAGCGAAGACACATGAACCACTCACCCGTCCAGCCATTCGACCGCATTCATGGCGTCCAGACGGTGCCTTTGCAGGCTTTTGGCGATGCCCGCGGCCGCTTTATGGAGACCTTCCGCCTCGAGTGGTTCCCGCAGGTGAGCTGGAACCGCTTGCAGAGCAACCGCAGCGACAGCGCGGCGGGCGTCTTGCGCGGCTTGCATTATCACTTCCAGCAAGTGGATTATTGGTGTCCGACCCGCGGTGATATTCGGGTGGGTCTCTTCGATTTGCGCCGCTCCTCGCCGACTTATCTGCAAGCCGCCACGCTCGATATTGGCGAGGCTAACCCATTAGGTCTCTTCATCCCCGAGGGCGTGGCGCATGGCTTCGCCGCTTTGAGTGCCTGCACACTTATCTACATCGTGAACAATTATTATGATGGCGGCAAAGACGAATTTGGCATCGCCTGGGATGACCCGCAGGTCAATATCGATTGGGGCGTCAGCCAGCCCGCCTTATCCCAGCGCGACCAAAACAACCCTTATATCGCCGATATTCCTTTGGCCGATTTGCCGGAGTGAGCGCTGAATTTGCTGCGCCTCAGAAGAAATTAGCCACAGAGGAAAAGTCCCTGCCGTAGGGCAGTGTCTACGCGCCGCGAAGCTTCGGGGAGGGTTCGCCAATCGTGGGCTTGAAACGAAGGCCAACAGTTGCAAAATTTACTTTGCCCTACTGAGACACAGAGTATGTTAGGTCGGACTAGACCGTGATGCCGCTATGCCGCGCGACTGTCAGCTCGCGCATGCGGTCGAAGACATCCACCCCAATCTGCGTATAGACATCCAGCAGGTCTACCAGCACCCAATTCTCGCGGATTTTGCCGTTTTCGCAGCGCCAAAAATCCAAGCTGCGCATCGTGATTTCTTGCTGCGCCGCTGCGATGCCCAGCCAGCCATCGCCACTAATCGTCATCTGCATGCCGGGGAAGGCGGTGAAACCGACATAATCGCCATCGCCAAAAAAGACGCTGCGGCCGCCCAGAAAAGTATCGCGGTCGGGCATGGCTTTCAAAAACGGTATCTGATGCCAGTGGCGGAAACCTGAAATGCGGCGCATCGAGCCGATGCCGGCCGGCCCATACCACATCATCTTGGGATGCCAGTAGCGTTCCAGTTCCATCGCTTCGACGCTGATGCTCGAGCGTTTTAAGGCTTGCAGCATATCGCGCACCCAGTCCAAACTGGCTTTTGCTTTAGCCGCGTCATACGGTTCTGTGATGATGCCGTCTTCGGTGGCCGGGCCTGGCACCACCCACTCGGGCGCCAAACTCGGCGACAGCGGCCAAGCGCCAGCTTGCAGCATCACCTGCGGAATATCCCAGAGCGCCTGCATCTCGACGATGAAGCCGTCTTCTAAGCGGAAAAACTCGTGATAGCGCATAGCCAGCAAGTGCTGCGTCGGCGGGATGCCCAGCCAGGGCCGCTCAAAAACACCTAGATAATGCCCGCAGCAGCCGACCCAATTCTGCCCCTGCGTTTCGCCAGCCATAACGATAAAATCGCGCCGTTCCAAATCTGGCACCGCGGCTAGCAGCGGCGCGTAAGCCTGGTCGTAGAGCGCGTCGGCACCGCGCATTTCTTCTAGCGGATTCGCCAAATGCACTTCACAATCAGGGGCAAATATCTCGCGCAGCTGCCCGCGCAGCCGCCCAGCATCGCAATCGTAAAGCGCCGCCCGCAAAACCTTAATGCGCTCTTTGTTGCGGTTATGAATCGACTCTGCCATCTTATCTGCCTCACTGTTTTAACATTGGCTAAAAATCAGGTTTGCACTAGCCAGTCGCTGGCGCTGCTGGGCTGGTGCTGGCGGAATTGATGCCGCATGCGCCCAAAAATATCGACGCCCATTTGCAGCAAGATATGTGGCACATCGATTGGTATCCAGTTTTCGACGATGGTCTCGGCATCGCAGCGGTAGAAGTCCATCACCCGCATCTTGATGCGCTTGCCCGTCGGCGCGACGCCAAAAAGCTCGCCGCCGGTGTGCGTCGCCCGCAAATAACCCCAGCCGCCCGTTACCGCATAATGGCCATCGCCGATGCGGATGAAATGCCCCTGCGCCGAGCCAGCGCGGTCGGGAAAGGCGACCAAAAACGGAATCTGATGATAATCTTCAAAGCCTTTTAAGCCGCGCGTGCTGCCGATGCCGGCTGGCCCATACCACATAAAATTCGGATGCCAGTGCTTGACCTGTTCCATTTCATCCAGCACAGCCCGCGTCGGCGGCTGCCCGCTGTAATAACCCAGAGCCGCGTGCATCTTTAGCACGGTCTCGATGGTGCGCTGGGAGCGGGCGGCGTCTTGCGGCTGCAAGATAATGCCATCCAGCGTCCGCGGCGGCAGCCAACGCATCTACGTGCCTAAACTGGGCGCGATTGGGAAATAACCCGCTTGCCGCATCAAGTCGAGAAAATCGAGAAAGATATAACTTGTAACGATGCGCCCAGCGCGCAGCTCATGCCCCTCGCAATACCGCAGGCGGGCAATGCCGCGCGTCGCTGGAATGCCCAGCAGGTCCTGCTCAAAACTGCCGATATAATGCCCCATGCAAGCGACCCAATCGCCGTCTCGATAGCGGCCACCGGCGACAAAAAAATCGCGCCGTTCCATATCTGGCAGAGCCCGCCGCAGCGGCCGCCAGAGCTGGTGCAAGCCCGCTTCTAGCCCGCTCAATTCGTTGATGGGATGGCTTATATGCAGGGCGGCATCGGCGGCGAAGCCAGCCCGCGCGGCTTCTGCCAACTGTGCGCTGTGCGCTTCTGCCAGGTCGCGCATCAGCGTTATGACGCGGCGCTTGTTGTCTATGTTGCGCGCCTGGTCGATGGGTTTGTATTCAAAGCTGGTAGTGAAATATGTGTCGGCTTTTTTTGTCATTCGCTCTTATTCCTGCTGTCTGACGCTGGCGCAAATTCTTTTAGCGGCGGGTACAAGTCGACGCCCGATTGCAGAGCGGCGTCGATGAGGTCAATCAGCACCCAATTCTCGCGCAGAAAATCGCCGGCGCGCCGCCAAAAATCCATTATATCCCAGCCGACTTTCCCGCCCGTCGGCGGCCAGCCTAAGAACGCGCGCTGGTGCGTGCCAACGAGGCTGGGCCAGCCGGTAGACGCGGCATAAAGCCCGTCGGCGATGCGGGCCTGATGCCCGACGCCTTTGCGGTCGGGGAAGGCATGCAAAATCGGCCCCTGCGCAGTGCGCTTAAACTCTGTCAGCCCATAAGCCGAGCCGATGCCGACTGGCCCATGCCAAGCCAGGTCCGCGCTCCAAAACCGTTCCAGACCTTGGCTATCTTGGTCTTTTTGGTCGTATTTGTTCAAGCCGCCAAAAATCATTTCTTCGACCAGGCGCAGGGTCTGCTGCGATTCAAGGGCTGGCGCGCTTTCGAGCGCCAGTCCATCGCCGGCCAGCGGGCCCGGCGCCCAAATATCTCGCCCATAACTCGGCGGCAGGACGGGCTGGCCAGCCTGCCGCAGCAAATCGGGCAAATCAATCAAAAAGCGGATTTCTTCAATCAAGCCGTCTTGCAAGCGCCAGAACTCGCCATAGCGAAACTTGACGCTCTGCCCGCTGGCGGGGATGCCCAGCCAATCATTGACGAAG
Organism: Phototrophicaceae bacterium; assembly: GCA_965200325.1. Taxonomy (GTDB): domain Bacteria; phylum Chloroflexota; class Anaerolineae; order Aggregatilineales; family Phototrophicaceae; genus UBA6055. The sequence continues at coordinate 932,754 of OZ241335.1, forward strand.
CTGCCAAAGAACTCGCCCGCGCTCGCCACCCATTCACCGCCCTCAAAGTCGTTCGCCAGCAGAATATACGGCCGGCGGCGCAAATCGGGCAGGGCGCGCAGTAGCGGCTGCCACACAGTCTCGCTGAGGCAGGCAGCGCCGCGCAGGCGCTTAAAGGGGTAGAAGCCATAATAGTCGATTGCTTCGGCGCAGGCGGCTTGCAAAATGGCGGGGGCTTGGTCGGGCGCGCGGTTCTGCGCTTGCCAAAGCTGCCAGATAAGTTTTTTGTTTTGCCCCACGCGGGCTTCCCTTCGGTCTGCGGTGCTTAGGCGTAAATCTGCTTGAGCAAGGCAAATTCGTCAAAAACCGTCCATTCGCCTTGGATGCGCCCATCCTTGATGAGATGGTGGCTGATGCCCAAGATGTGAATGGTATTACCGGTTGGCTCGCCATAAATGCCATAGCCGGTATGCGTGCCGCGCATGGTCCAGCGCGTCGCCGCGCGATAACCCGCCGCCGCATCGCCCACATAACAAAAATGCTCACGGTAAAGCGCCAAATCAGGGAAGGGCGAAAGCAGCGACAGCACATAATTCTGAAAGTCGTTGACGCCTTTGAAGCTGCGCCGCGTCGGGCCCTCAAAGACAAAATTCTCATGATAAAATTCGCGCGCTTTATTCAGCAGACGCCAATTCCAAATTTCGTGCAGCATGCGTCCGATAAAGTCGGCCGGGTCAAATTCATCGGATTGGGCGGCCGGCCATTTTGGCGGCGGCAACTGCCCAATGCCGCGCTCGATATCGCCGGCGATGCGCATTTGCCCGCCATTATCGCGCTGCTTAGCCGCCATCTTCTTCGCGGTTTCGATGGGGTCCAAACCGAGCTGCAAAACCAAGGTCAGCTCGTCCCGCACAATCCACTCTTCGACGACCATATTCTGTTTGCAGAAACAATCGGCGATAGCCGCATAGCTCACCCGTTTGCCGGTGGGCGGACCATAAAGCGACCAGCCGCGATTGGTGCCGGCATGTCGCAGGCGATGCGACGAATACAAACCGACGACATCATTGCCGCCCCAAATCACTTCATCGCCATACAAGCGCCGATCGGGGTAAGCCGCCAGCGCCTCGATTGTCGCCGCGAAAACCGCTTCCCGCCCATATATCAGACCGCTGGAAGTATGGATTTGGATGGTGTTGGCATAATAGTCGTAGAGCTTGCCGATGCCTTTTTCTTCCCAAATTTCGTGTGTGATGCCGATGATATAATCGACGAAGTCTTTGTAACGCGGGTCGAAGCCTTGCATGGACTGGGTGCGCACGCCATTTGCATTTGGCATAAATTGAATGTCAATTTTTTCTGGCAGCGTAATGCGGGCTTTTTCTTCTGCCACTTTGACTGCCGCAGCGTTTCTTTCTGATTTTTTCTGTTTTTCTTCAGCCATATCGCACCTGCTAAATCGATTTCGTTAATGATGTAGCCTAGCATGTTTGACGGTCAAATTCAAATGCGCATACTTTGCGCCTCTGTGTCTCGGTGGTGAAATCTAAGCCAAAGCCCAATCCACCGCAGCTACAGCATGCAGCAGTGTCGTATCAAAGCTCGGCAGGACGCTATGCTCGGGTTTGATGAGCAGGCTAATCTCGGTGCAGCCGAGGATGACCGCCTGCGCGCCGCGCGCTTTCAGGGCGGCTATCACTGCTTGATAGCCCCGCCGCGATTCGGCGCGGATTTCGCCGCGCACCAATTCTTCATAGATGACGCGATGCACAAGTTCGCGCTCGGCGGCCGGTGGCAGCAGCACCTGCAAGCCGAAACGCTCGCGCAGCCGGCCTTTATAAAAATCCTGCTCCATCGTGAAGCGCGTGCCGAGCAAAGCCACCGTGTCATAACCGGCTGCCAGGATAGGCTGGGCGGTGGCGTCGGCGATGTGAATGAGCGGCAGGTTCAGGGCCGCTTCAATGTCGGCTGCCATCCGGTGCATGGTATTGCTGCATATAAGGAGGCCGTCCGCGCCCGCTTGCGCGAGTTGCCGCGCCGCGTCCACCATGCAATCGCGGGCGGCCGCCCATTCGCCCGCCGCTTGCAGCGCTTCAATCTCAGCAAAATCAAAGGAAAAAAGCAGGCATTTGGCGGAATGCAGGCCGCCCAAGCGGCGCTGTGTCTCTTGATTGATGATGCGGTAATACTCAACGCTGGATTCCCAGCTCAAACCGCCTATCAGCCCGATTGTCTTCATACTGTCTTGCCCCTTTGCTAAAGCGGCTAAAGTCGCGCCAGGCGATGCAGCGCAATATCGTGGCGGGTCGCGCCAGTTTGCGCCAAATCCGCCATGACCTCGCCGATGACGCTAGCCATCTTGAAGCCGTGGCCGCTGAAGCCAGCCGCGACTGATACCTGCGGCGCGTCTGGCAGCGTATCCAGCAGCCAATGTTCGTCCGCTGTATTCGTGAACATGCAGACGGTCATATCGACTGTCGCGCCCGCGCCAGCCGGGAAGTAGCGCTCGGCAAAGGTGCGCAAGAGCGTCTCGTCAGCGGCATAGACGGCGCGGTCGACTGTGTCTGGATCGCAAATTTCATCCCGATGACGATAGCGCCCGAGTTTCATGCCCGGCGTCTGACCGCTGGGGTTGAACTCGGGCAGGCCATAATAGCGCCCTTCTTCTACCTGCGCATTCCAGACCGGGAAACGGTCTAAGCCAAAAAGCGCGGGCTGCCGCGGCGCCAGCCAAATCAAAACCTGGCGCTCTGGCACGGCTTTGCCGGCTAGGTCGGGCGCGAGCTTATAAGCCCAAGCGCCGCCACAGATGACCAGCTTCTCGGCGCGATAGCGGCCGTCCGCCGTCCGCACTTCGACGCGCTGGTCGGGCAGAATCTGCCAGCCCAGCACGCGCTCGCCTTGATGCAGCTCGGCGCCATGCGCGGTGGCCAGGGCAGCGTGAGCGGCGATGCAGCGCTCTGGCACCAGCAAGCCGCCCTGCGGCTGAAAGACCGCCATTGTCTCAGGCGGCATTTGATAGCCCGGGAAGCGGGCCGCCAACTGCCGGCTGGTCAAGACCGTGTGCGGAAAATCGTTCTCGATACAGCTTTTGAGGCTGCCTGCGAAGACTTCGCTGTCTGCGGGTCCCATGTCGATGCTGCCGGTTTGGAAGAAAAGCTGCTCGTCAAATTCTCGCTCTAGCTCAGCCCACAATTCATAGGCGCGGCGCAGCAGCGGCACATAAGACAGGTCTTCATAATAAGCGAGGCGGATAATGCGCGTCAGGCCATGCGACGAGCCGAGCGTGTGCGGAATCTGGAATTGGTCGATGCCGAGGACTTTCAAGCCGCGCTTCGCCAAATGATAGAGCGCCGCGCTGCCCATGCCGCCGACGCCGACGACGATCGCGTCATACTGCCCCTTCATTGTCCGCTCCTTTCTTTGTTGCTGGTTCTGAAAAAAATTAGCCGCAGCCGGCCGGCAGCTCCAGCCACCACAAGCCGCCATCGGTGCCATTGGCCGCCAGCGCCAGCTTGCTGCCATCAGGCGAAAGCCAAGCCCAAGCGCGGGCTTCCCGCGTCAAGCGCAGGGGCAGGGCGCTTATTGTCGCCAGTTGCCAGGTCGCCCGCGTATAGCATTGCAGGGTCGCTATGTCGTCGATAGGGCGGATGATATAAATGCGCTCGCGTGTTACGATGGGCGCCGGATAATTGTTGCCGGGCAACTCCGCCGCGAAGAGCAGTTCCGCCCCGCCATAGGCATTTTGCCAATAATAGCCGCTGACTGCATCAATCTCGCGGCCGACGACGGCCGCTAAACCATCGGGGGCCGGTCCAGGCACAATCGACGACGGCGGTAGCTCTTCCAAGCGGTTGCTGAGCATCTTGCCCGACACATCGGCGCTGAAATAATATACCTGCTCGCCATACGCGCCGAAATAATAGGCTAAAAAGACGCCCGGCACCTCCGCCCACAAGAAGCCGCGCAGGCTGCGCTTGTGCAAACCATCGTGAATCAAACGTTTGTATGAGCCATCAAACTCGGCGGAAAAAATCGTATGCAAATCGTTCTGATAGACGATGCGCCGCGCATTGGGCGGGAAGGTCATCTGCGAGCCAAAAAAGAGCGCCGGGTTCAGCTCGCCGGATTGCGTGACGAGGGCGGCGTCGCTGCGAGCAATCATCTCTGGATTCACCCGCGCCGCCGCTGGATGTTCGATGGCGGAAAGCGCGTTATCGGTCAAGCTATAGTGCCACCAGTCCAGCTCGGTAAAAACTTCGCCGGCGCAGCCACTGCCATAGATGAAACTGTCGGCGTCCAGCCATTCCAGCATGACGACTTCGCCAGTGGTGATGAAATGCAAACCGGGCATATTTATCGGCGGCGGCAGGGTCATTGGCACTGCTTCCGCCGCAATGTCCAGTTCGACCCGCGCCACATCGCCCTCGCCAAAGAGTTCGAAGGGCGCGCTGTAAGGCTGGGAGCGGCCAGGCGGCAGCGCATAGTCCAGCAGCGCCGTGCCACAAGCGTTCACCAAAAAGCCATAACCTTCGCCGATGACTTCGCCGGCGGCAGTATAGGCTTCGACGCTGATTTGCACATTGCGATAGGCTTGCGCGCCGTGATTATAGACTTCGCCGCGGGCGACGGGGCTTTCGCCGCCGAAACCGTCAGGCTGCGCGCCAAGCTGCGTCTCGAAGAGCAGCAGCGGGGGCTTCTCCTGCGCCTCAAGGGGCAGCAGCGCCAGCCAGCCCAGCGTCAGTGCGATTAAAAGAAAGCGCCCCCATAGTTTTCGGGATTTTTCTCCCCTCCCCGAAGCTTCGGGGCGCGTAGACACTGCCCTACGGGAGGGGCCGGGGTGGGGTTGAAAATTTCGCATCACTTGATTTTATGCGTCTACACTGACCCATGCCTTAGCGAAAAAGAGCCGACCAGAGGGCCGACTCTTTTCTATGCTATAGACTGGCGCAGGCGCGCTTATTCGCTGGCGCCCGTCATGCCTTCTAGCAGTTGGGGCAAGAACCAAATATCCAGCAAGCTGACCGATTCCATCTCGCCGGCCAGCGTAGTGCCGTCTTGCAAGTTCAGCGGTCCCTCCCACAGGAAAATCTTGCCCGCGTTCATGGGGTCGGTCTGGAAGGCTTCAATCTCGCCGGCAAAGACCTTCAATGTCTCGATCGTCTCCATGCTCAGCGCGTCGCCAAAGACAAAACCACCGACGCTGTAATCGGTATCGGTATAGAAACCGTCGTCATTGATTTCGTCCCATTTAGGTTCCCACCAGATCCACTCTTGCGACCAAGTGCCGTCCAAAACGCGATTCATCACATCGAGATAAGCCGGACCCCAGTTGTAATAAGCCGCGCCCAGGCAGGCATCAGGCGCTTCGGCACAGCCATTCACATTGCCATACGGTACGCCATAGCTGGCATCGCCTTCCGCCATATATTGCCCGGCGACTGTGATGGCTTCAGTCGTATCGATGCCCGAGATGATGACATCGGCGCCGCCATCGAGGAAACCAGTCGCTACTTCGGTCGGGTCGAGCGTAACACCGGGGATATTGAACCAGAAGCCAATCCAGACGACCTCGAAGCTGATGTCGTCGTCGGTCATATCGTCGCGGTAATGCTCGGCGCAATAGCGCGCGCCCAAATAGCTGGAAGCGGCCAGGCGGCGCGTCTCTGGGTTGATGAGCGCGCCGAGATAGCCAATCTTGCCCGACTCGCTAGAGAGGGCGGCGGCGCAGCCAGCGACCATGCGCGGCAGCTCCATCAGCATATTAAAATTGCCGACATTGGCTGACGGCAGCTCGGGCAGCTCGTGCATGAGCGCATGCTCGCCTGCGACGACATCACTGGCTTGGATGGCGTTGCTGCCGGTGATATTGATGAAGACGACATCCGGGAAAGCCGCCGCGACGACATTCGTATCTTCTTCAAAACTATCTGAAGTGGTGAAGATGACATTCGCGCCCTCGTCCACCATAAATTCGACTACATCCATCAGGGTGGTTTCGGGCGAATCGGCTGGATTCAAGCTCTCGAAGAAGAGCATGGTGGAGCCGGGCAAATTCGCCTCGACATATTGCCCCGCTTCGTAATGGGAGGTGCTCCAGCCACGGTCGTCATTCGGGCCCACCAGAACAACCCCAAAGACAACATTGTCTTGCGCTAGGGCTGGCAGAGCCGCGAAAGCCAGCAATACAAAAAACAGGGCGAATATTACAAGTCTTTGATACATGGATATCTCCCTCAATAGAAATTCCGATCTGCAGGCGCGGTAGAAAACCGCAATTAGAGTCTAGCATATTTAAGCCGCTGGAACATTGCCGAACCGCGATGAATTTTAGTCCAAAGCAGCCTGGCGATAGCGCGCGATGCGCATCTGGCGGCGGATGCGGATGATATAGTCGCTGTCAGTGTCCGCGGTTAGCTGCTCGGCTTGTCGCAGCAAGGCGGCCGGCGTGACGCTGCGGCGCAGTTCCGCGGCGAAGGCCCGCAAATCGGCGGCTGTATCTAGCTCGGTAATATACTCAAAACGCTCTTCATGCTCGGCAATTAGCGCGCCGCTGGCCAGCGCGGCTGCTAGCGCTGCGTCGGCGACGGCATGCTCAGGCAAATTATGTGAAGAATCAATCTCGCCGATGCGCAGCCGCAGGCCCGCCAGTTCCACTTCGACTTGACGATTCTGGGTAGTGGGGCGCAGGTCGATGAGCGTGCCGCCGCGTTTTAAGACGCGCTGCGCTTCTGCTAGGGCATGGACCATGCCCGCGGGCGCAATTCATCAGAAGGATAAGGCGAAGATGGCAGTATCAAAACAGCGGTCGCGGAAGGGCAGGGCAACCGCGCTCGCCGCCGCTACCCGCATCAGATTCGCCGCCGCGTCAAAACCCGTCGCTGGCAAAGCCGCCGGCAAGTCGATGCCTACCGCCGGCGCCGCCAGGTCGGCATATTTGCGCGTCAGCCGGCCAGCGCCGCAGCCAATCTCGAGGATATGAGCGCCTTTTTTGGGCAACATATCGCGCAGGTAGCTTTTTTCATGCCCGCCAATGTCCCCGCGTATCGCCACTATCGCCCTCCGCTTGTTTGAGCTTGCTTGAGAATAGCGTTTTGGCGGGCGCTTGTCCAATTTTATCGCGCCCAATATTTGCCATTGGCTATAGCTGGCATTATAATTGGACGCTACCATATACGGGAAAGAATGCGCTATGGAAAATGCCTGGCTAGACATCAACCTCGAGCGCGAGAGCGAAGAGCCGCTCTATCAGCAGCTTGCGCGGCAGTTGCGCCGCCAAATCGATAGCGGCGTCTTGCCGGCGGGCACACGCTTGCCGGCCAGCCGCGCTTTTGCGCAGCGCCTTGGCCTTAGCCGCATCAGCGTCGTTAATGCGTATAAGGAACTGCGCAGCGCCGGCTACTTGAGCGCTCGCGCCGGCCGCGGCACTTTTGTCGCTGATAGCTATGAAATGACCGCGACGACCGCGACCCTGCCCAGCCAGCCGCCGCCGCTGGCCAGCCCGCAGCGCGCCGCCGCCATCCGCCAGATGATGCGCCTCGCCCGCAAGCCCGGCCTCATCGACTTCAGCAGCGGCTCGCCCCCGACCGAGTTCTTCCCCGTGCGGTATTTGCAGGATGCCATCAACCATGTCATCGAGCGGGATGGCGCTGAGGCGCTGTCTTACGAGGTGCCAGAGGGCTATCTGCCGCTGCGCGTCGCTGTGCGCGATTATGTGCGGGCTATCGGTATCCAATGCGGCGTCGCCGATGTGCTTATCACCGGCGGCGCCCAGCAAGCCATCGACCTCGTCTTGCAATCGCTGTTGAATGACGGCGACACTCTGCTCACGGCTGACCCGACTTATCTCGGCATCATTGACATCGCCCAGGCCCGCCGCGTCCACATCCAGGGCATCCCTCTCGACGATGATGGCATCCGCATCGATGCCATGGAGCGGGCAATTGCCGACCTGCGCCCGCGCTTAATCTATGTTATGCCAAGCTATCAAAACCCAACTGGGCATCTCATGCCTCTGCACCGCCGGCGCCAGCTTGTTCGCCTGGCTGCACGCTGGCGCATCCCCATCCTCGAAGATGAGGTCTACCGCGAGTTTCGTTTTGATGGCGAGGAACTGCCGCCCTTAAAAGCGCTGGACGAGAGCGACACCGTCATCCATACCAATGCCTTCACTAAGGTGCTGCTGCCGGGTATGCGCATCGGCTACCTCATCGCTGGGGAACCGTATTACGCCCGGCTGGCGCGGGTCAAGCAAGCGGCGGATATATCCACTTCTGGTCTGAACCAGCGCGCGATTCATCTGCTCTTGCAGCAGGGCATCCTGGGCAAGCAGTTGGAGCGCAATCGGCTGGAATTGCGGCGGCGGCGGGCGGCGGCTCTGGCCGCTGCCCAGCGCTACTTCCCGCCCGATAGCCTTTGGCAGGCGCCAGGCGGCGGCCTGTATCTGTGGGTGGAACTGCCGCCGACCGGCCCCAGCGCCGCCGAGACCTTCATCGCCGCGCTCCAGCGGGATGTGGCTTTTGCCATCGGCAGCCTATTTTCGACCAGCGATGGCGGCGGCCATGCCATGCGTCTGAATTATGGCGTTCATCGGCCGGCGGCGATTGAGCAGGGCTTCCAGCGCATCGGCGAAGCCTGGAATGCGCTGGTGGCTGACTATACCGGCATCCAGAAGCGGGCGGTATTTTAGAAAATGCTTGATGAATTTTTCGAAAGGTCTTATGCTGAATAAGAATACATTTGCGGTATACCTGAGTAGAGCAAGGAGTTTGACCTGGCAAGCGCCGACATTCGTTTCAAACGGGTAGATGAGGAATAGCAGGGATATTTTTGATGAGATCAATAAGAAGCTCGATATGCAGTCAGAAATGCTGTTAGCCATTATCAAACATCTGAAAGTTCCATACGAACCGCCGCCGGGTTTTATGAAAGACTGAGAGCGCCAGCTCAGCCCTCAAAAAGCAAACTCTGCCCTGCCAGCGGAAACGCTGGCGAGGCAATTGTACGACCTAAAGGTAGAAACCTATAACAAGCTCGTCGAATGGAGCGGTGGCTTGGCAATTTTGATTGTCTTCAAACTTCCTGAGGCTGAAGAAGAATGGCTTACGGTAAATGAGGATGTTCTGTGTCTGAAGAATTGCTGTTACTGGACACGGCTTGAGGGTGAGAGATCTACAAATTCTAGTTCAGTACGGATTAAAATACCTAAAGAGCAGTTATTTGACATGCAAGCTGTAAAAGATTTGCTGCAATTTGACTGGAATACAGTGTCAGTGAGCGGCACCGTGCAACGCAAAGGTTCCAGGTGGTACTTGTCTGAGCCACAAGATTTTCAAATTATTCATTGATGTTTAGAGCGCAGCGCCTTGTTACAAGTATAAACGGCACTTGTCCCTTAGCGTTCAAAAAGCAGATTCAGTACCGCCATATTCTCGGACAGGCGCGCCGTCTCTTCCGCGACTAAGCCCGTGTCGCTCCAATCCCGCAGCGCCCCGCCGGCCTCAATCGCCCGCACCCGCCTGAAACCCAGGCCCAAGACCTCCGCCAGCGTTTCGGCAGGCGCATGCCCAAAGGCGCGCAGCGCGCCCGGATTGTACTCCATCACCAGCGCCAAAGCCGGCGAAGCGGCGATGAGCTTTTGCATGCCACGCAGCGCCGCCAACTCCGCGCCTTCTATGTCCATCTTGACCAAATCGACGCGCTCGATACCCAGCGCGGCTAAGCACTCATCGATAGCGACCGTCCGCACATGATACTGCTGCATCTCGAAGCCGCTAGCGCGGCGCGGCGCTACATCCGCTTCGCCCAGCTGCGCCTGCTGCAAGCGCAGCAACGTTTCGTCATAATGCAAGGAGCCGCTGGCCGACATCATCAGATAGTCGTATAAGGCGGCGCTGCCAGCGGTTTCGGCCGCGGCCACTGGCAGCGGCATCACATTCGATAGCTTGCGCGTATTCCGCTGCAAGACCTGATGCGTGCGCGGGTGCGGCTCAAAGGCGATGACGCGGCCGCTCGCGCCGGCTAGCTCCGCCAGCAAGCGCGTATAATAGCCGACATGGGCGCCGACATCCAAGGCGACCATGCCTGGCTTGCCCAGCCGCCGCAGCAATTGCAGCGTCTCCCTTTCGTGCTGCCGCGTCAGCAATTCCAAGCGAAACCAAAAGGGATCTTCAGCGATGGTTTGGAAGTCATTGGCCCGCTCCAAAGCGGGCAGCAGCAAGCCTTCCAGCAAGCGGTGCAGCGCGCTGTGGGCGGGGCGAATCCGTTTTACCGTCTTGCGGTAGAGCCATAGGCTGCTGTCCAATACGCGCATGCTGGTCAATCCTGCACCGTTATCGGCGCCGCTGCTTTATCAATGCACTGCCGGTCGGATTCGATTTCTTGTAAGCCCTGTAGAATGATATTGAGGCTAGTTTCGTTGCCCGCGCCGGCCAGCGCCAAATCTAGCGCCTCCCGCAGCAAAGTCCAGCCCCCCGCGCAATCGCCGGTGTAATAATGCGCCAAGCCCAGCAGATAGCGGCAGGTCAAATTATAGCCGCCCGTCGCCTGCGCCAGGCAATCGGCAAAGGCGACGCGCGCCTCTTCAAATCGGCGGTTGCGGTAATACAGCAAACCCAGCTGATACTGCGCTTCGGTATTGCTGCTGTCATTAGCGACGGCATCTTCGCAAAAACCGAGCGCGCGGGCAAATTCGCCGACCTTGCGATAAGCCTGGCAGAGCCGCAGCATAGCGCGGGAATTTGTCGAGTCTAGGGACAGGATGCGGTTGTAGAGGTCTATGGCGCTCTGGTTCTCGTCGCGAGCTAGGTACAAAAATGCCAGCTCGAATTGCGGCGGCAGATAGCTCGGGCGCAGCTCGATAGCGCGCTGCAAATAATTGATGGCATCGCTGTAAGCGCCGACCGATTGCAAGGCGTAGGCATAAGCGCGGTTGAGGTCGGCATTGTCAATCTCTATGGCGAGGCCGCGTTCGCCGCTTTCCAGAGCTTCAGCCCAACGTTGGGCTTCGACATAAGCTCGCGTCAGCGTGGCATAGAGCGGCGTGAAGCGCGGATTGGCTTCTAAGCCGGCCAGCGCGATGGGGATGGCCAGGGTCGCTTGTCCCTCTTGAGTCAAGGCGGCCGCTTTCAAAGCGAAGCCACGGGCATCGCGGGTATCGATGTCGCTGATGGCTAGGCCCAGGGCCTGAGCCTCTTCGGGCCGTCCCAGCTCTAGCAAGACCGTGCCGTGTTCATAGAGATAGGCGATGTTTTGCGGGCGTTCGGCGGCGGCTTGGGCGAGCAGCGCTTCTGCCGCGAGAAAGTCGCCCGCCAGGGCCAGGGCCGCCGCCTGGTTCGCTCGTTCGCTGGGCAGCGGGGTGCGCGTCGGCGGCGCGCTGCTCAGACTTTGCGCTATATTTTCTAAGGCTTGCCAGCCGTGCAGATCCAGCTGCTGCCAGAGGATGGCTAAGCCGAGCAGCAAACCCAAAAAGGCGGCGATAAGCAGGTTGCGGCTGCGGTGGCGCTTGGGCTGGCGGAAGAAAGGCTGCGAATAATCGCGCTCGATTTTCATTAAAGCCCTTCCCTAAATGCCGCCGATAGGCGTGGGCGGGATAGGCGTGGGCGGGATAGGCGTGGGCAGCTGCGCCCCGGCATAGCCCGAGCAATCGGCGCGCACGCTCGCCAAGCCCCGATTGATGAGGTTGATAATATGCGGCTCATCAGTGTAATTGAAGGATTCTATCAATATGTCCCAGGCCTTGCTGCAGTCGGCCAGATAATAATACGCCAAGCCGCGCAGATAATAGCATTCAACGGCGGTCGAGCCTTTGTCGGCGCATTCCTCCAAAGATGCGACTGCACCTTCATAGTTGCGGCGGGTGTACTGCATTTGCCCCAGTTTCGCCCAGGCTTCGGCATAATCTTCGTTGAGCTCGGTCGCAGTTTCGCAGTAGCGCGCTGCTTCCAAAAATTCGCCGACTTCGCCATAAGTCTCGCAGATGCGCACATAGGCTTTGGCATTATCAGGCTCAAGCTCTAAGATGCGCCGGAAGATGCCGACGGCCCATTCCTGCAAGCCGATAACACGGTATTGCGCCGCCAGTTCAAAATAGGGCGCAGTATGATTAGGATTGAGCGCGACCGCTTGCTCCAGCGCCGCAATCGCTTCGTCGCGGTGGCCGGTATAAATGAGCGGATAAGCAATGGCCCGATGCACAAAGGGGTCGAGCGAATCTAACTCGGTGGCGCGGTAGCCACGCTGCAAGCCTTCGGCCAGCCGCCCGATATTGGTATAGGCGACCGCCAGCACAGCATGCAGCGGCGCAAAATTGGGGTCTTTATCCAAGCCCTGGACTGCCAGCGGAATCGCGGCGGCCGACTCAGACCACATCAAAGCCCGCGCTTTTATGGCATAGCCGCGGGCGTCATCTGGATTGGCTGCCATAGCCCGGTCGCCGATGATCGCCGCCCTTTCAGTATCATCCAAAGCGAGCAGGATTTTGCCATATTCATAGAGATAATCGACATTGTATGCGCGCTGGTCGACGGCGCGCTCAAATTCAGCCCGCGCCTCTTCCAGCTTGCCCGCTTGATAGAGCGTGATGCCATTCTGGGCGTACTCGTGGGCGAAAAGTGTTGGCGTCGGCCGCGGTATGCCTAGCAAGCTGTCAGCGGCATACTGGACTTCGCGGCGCAAAGTATCCGAGAAGGCGAATATAGCTAGCAGCGCGCAGCCGAGGCTCAAGATGCCGAGCAGCAGCGGCAAGCCAGCTAAGCCGCGCCGCCGGCTGCTGAAGAAAGGCTTTTTGTAATCCCGCTTGATTTTGCGATAAGGTGGCATAGCAAAACTCCCGACACGCTCGCCCTTATTTTACCATAAGAGACGGCGCGCTTGCGTATAGAAGTCAAGCGGTGAATCTTGGCGGTAAGCTCGAGTTTGTATTGTGATTAGGGAAAAGGAATTTAGCCACGGAGACCAGAGCCACAGAGGCGCATAATCAACTTGCAAAATTTAGTTTGTTTTACTTCTGTGCCTCGGTGGCTAATTTCTTCCCGCGCATAGCCTAAACCTGCCTTGTGTAATGACGGGGCAACCCCACCCCCGGCCCCTCCCGTAGGGCAGTGTCTACGCGCCCCAAAGCTTTGGGCAGGGGAGAAAAACCCCGAAAATTATGGGAGTTTGAGGGAAAGCCCCTCCCGTAGGGCAGTGTTTATGCGACCGGCGGCCAGTGTCTAGCGACCAGTTTTTGTCGCTTAGACTCCCCTCCCCGAAGCTTCGGGGAGGGGCTGGGGGTGGGGTTGAAACAAACGAAAAAACTTGCAAAATTTAGTTTGTTTTACTTCTGTGCCTCGGTGGCTAATTTCTTCCCGCGCATAGCCTAAACCTGCCTTGTATAATGATGCAGCGCAAAGCAAAGATAAGGAACGAGCATGAATAAGAACATTGACTGGGCGCAGCGCATCGCCGCCCTGGCCAAGACAGGCCTCTATTACGCGAACAATCACTACGACACGGAGCGCTATCAGCAGCTGCTGGATATCGCCGCCGACATGCTGGCGCAGGCGGCCGCAGCCGATATTGACACAGTCAGATTTGTCCTGGCGCAAGACGACGGCTACATCACGCCTAAGGTGGATGTGCGCGGCGCTGTCTTTTCTGAGGGCAAGCTACTGCTGGTGCGCGAAGCCGCTGATGGCTTGTGGACTCTGCCCGGCGGCTGGGCCGATGTCGGCGATGCCCCAGCAGCCGCGGTCGAGCGTGAAATCCGCGAAGAGAGCGGCTACGAGGCAAAAGCCGTCAAACTGCTCGCATTGGAAGACCGCCGCCGCCGCCATCCACCAGGCCCGCATGCGGTCTATAAGGTTGCTTTTCTCTGCGAATTGCTTGGCGGCGAAGCGCGCGTCAGCGCCGAAACCACCGCCGTCGCCTGGTTTGCCGAAGACGAATTGCCGCCGCTTTCACTAGGGCGAGTCACAGAAGGGCAGTTGCGGCGCTGGTTCCATCACCAGCGCCAGCCAGACCTGCCCACCGAATTCGATTGATTCAAGCGGACGCTGCGGCGCGTGCGCATTAAGTCAACGCTAAAATACGCGCTGGCCCGCCAGAACCCTCTTCATATTTTGGTATGCCGCAGACGACCGTCGCATGACTGTCTTTGATGGCGGCCAGGTTGTTCAAGCCTTCAAGCCCGACCAGCCCAGCGCCGAGAATGGTGTAGTGCGTATCAAAGGTGGCTGACATGCCGCGGTCGATGCTGATGGTATCGACGCCATGGATCGAGCGCTCGTTGACCAGCCAGGCGGAGGCTTCGCCACTGAAGCCAGGGAAGTGCAAGCCGGCGTCATCAGCGCCCAGGAAAGCGTCGGTGCCAAGCCGCTGATCCCAGCCGGCGTGCATCAAGACAAAAGCGCCCTCAGGAATATCGCCATGCTCCATCTCCCAAGCCTGCAAGTCATCGACCATGACCATGGCATCCGGGTCTTCTTCGGCGCGGGCGGCGATATCGATGACCACGGCCGGGCCAACCAGCATCTCTACGGGAAAAGCGTCGACGCGCAGCCCATCGGCGATGAAATGCGCCGGGAAATCCATGTGCGTGCCTTGATGCTCGTCAAAAGACCAGCGCTGCATATAGAAGCCATTTTCTTCGACGGTCACAACAGTCGAGCGCTCGCCGGGCGTAAAGACGCCAGGGAAGACGGGGAAACTGGGACTCAAAGTATGGCTCAGGTCGACCACGCCGCCACTGCCGTGCATATCAGCGCGGGCGATTTGCGGCGCTAAGGCGGCGCTGGCTGTCAAGACACTGCCGATTTTGAGGAAATTGCGGCGGCTCACGCTGGGCAAGCCCTCTTTTTTGATGCGTTCACGCACCGTCTGCATAACATGCGCATTACACATAAAACACCTCTCAATCTCAATATAAATCTTCAAGCGCAATTCATTAGATATTATAAGCCAGTATAGCATGAACTAGGCAGAATACCAAAAACTTACATTTTCAGGCCGGGCAATCTCATTAAATTGAAGTAAAACAAACCTCACGATGACAATCCCTCCCCGAAGCTTCGGGGTGCGTAGACACTGCCCTACGGGAGGGATTTTCCCTCAAACTCCCCATAATTTTTGGGGTTTTTCTCCCCTCCCCAAAGCTTTGGGGAGGGGCCGGGGGTGGGGTTGAAACAAAGGCAAAAAGTTGCATTATTTACTTTGTCCTACTTCTGTGCCTCTGTGTCTCTGTGGCTAAATTCCTGTCTCTCGTCGCGATACGAACTTGAGCTTACTCCCGCTCGCCACAGAGAAAATTGTTGACAACCTAGGCCGCCTAGCATAGAATAATTTTAAGCATATAAGCGCGTTGCTAGCGCAAGCTCAACCAGGACGCTCGGTTAAAAATGCAAGAAACACAAGAGACGCAGTGCTACACAATCGGCAATATGGACTGCGCCGGCTGCGCGCGCGAAGTGGAAAGCGCCGTCGGCAAACTGGATGGCGTTCACTTCGCCCAGGTGAATTTCCTCAGCAATACCTTGCATTTGCGCGGCGCTGTCGAATTTGAAGACCTGCGCGCCCAGGTCGAAGCTCTCGGCAAGACCATAGCTGCCGCTGAGGCCGCCGCGCCGCCGGCTGAAGCCGTAAAAAGCACTGGCTTCGCCGGTTTCTGGCAATATCTGCGCGCCAAGCCTGCCAGTCGCCTGGCGCTAGCTGGCGGCTTTTTGCTGCTGCTGGCAATCGCCGCCGATGCGCTGCGTTGGCTGCCCCCGAGAGCCAGCAATCTGCTGTATATCCTGGCGATGCTGGTAGCAATCAAACCGATTGCCACTAACGGCATCAAGGCTCTGCGTGTCAACCGCGCCTTCAACATCGATATGCTGATGACCATCGCCGGCGTCGGCGCGCTGATATTGGGCGAATACCTAGAAGCGGCTATTGTCATCTTCCTTTTTGCCATTGGCGAGGCTCTGGAAGGCTATACGGCTGACCGCGCCCGCAATAGCCTGCGTTCTCTCATCGCGCTAAAACCGCCAACCGCGCTGCGCATCATTGGCGCGCTTACCGAGCTGGTGCCGGTCGAGCAGCTGCGCATCGACGATCGAATTCGGGTGCTGCCGGGCGAGCGCATCCCGATGGATGGGGCGGTGTTGACCGGGCAAAGCGCCGTCAATCAAGCGCATATCACCGGCGAGAGCCTGCCGGTGCTAAAAGCGCCAGGAGAGGCGGTCTTCGCCGGCTCCATCAATGGCGAGGCGACGCTGGAAGTGCGCGTCAGCCGCTTGGCGCAAGACAATACCCTCAGCCGCATCATCCACTTGCTGCAAAACGCGCAGTCGCAGCGGGCACCCAGCCAGCGACTCATCGACCGCTTCGCTCACATTTATACGCCAGCCGTAGCCCTGACGGCTCTGGCTTGCGCTTTTATACCACCGCTGTTTTTTGGCGGCAGTTTTTGGGATAGCGCCGCTGGCAATGGCTGGCTCTATCGCGCGCTGTCTATGCTGGTTATCGCTTGCCCCTGCGCGTTGGTCATCAGCACGCCGGTGACGGTCATCAGTGCGATAACGGCGGCGGCGCGGCGCGGCGTCTTGATTAAGGGCGGCGCTGCGCTGGAAGCTCTAGCCGGCGCAAAAGTAATCGCTTTTGATAAAACTGGCACCTTGACGCATGGCGAACCGAATATCACAGCGACTTACACGGACGCTTGCCTGGGCCGCGTTGTGCCTGACGCTTGCGCGCCCTGCGACGAGTTGGTTGCTTTAGCCGCCTCGCTCGAAGCGCAAAGCACCCATCCCTTTGCCAACGCGATCTTGCAAGCGGCGGCGGCGCAAGACCTGGTCTACGCCCCGGCGACAGCGGTGGAAACGCTTGTCGGGCAGGGCTTGCGCGGTCAGGTCGAGGGCCAGCAGGTAACAATCGGCAGTCACAGTTTCTTCGATGCCGAATTTAGTCACAGCGCGCAGCTGTGCGAGCAGGCGACGGCAATCGAAGCGACCGGTCAAAGCGTCATGCTGGTGCATGATGGCGCGGCAGTGCGGGGCGTCATCGCGCTGGCCGATGCCCCGCGGGCTGAAAGCCGCGCCGTCGTCTCTACTTTGGATGCGCTGGGTATACAATCTATTATGCTTAGCGGGGACAATAGCCGCGTCGCCGAGTCGATTGCGGAGCAGGTCGGGGTAGAGCGCTACTACGGCGATTTGCTGCCGGAGGACAAGGTCTACGCGGTGGAAAAGCTGGTCGCGCAGCATGGGCAGGTGGCGATGGTGGGCGATGGCATCAACGACGCGCCCGCTTTGGCGCGGGCTTCGGTCGGCATCGCTATGGGCGGCGCCGGCAGCGCGCAGGCGATGGAGACGGCCGATGTCGTCTTGCTGGCGGATGGCTTGCGCCAGTTGCCTCAGACAATCAGGCGCGCTCGTTTCGCGCGGCAGCTCATCCGCGAGAATATCGGCCTGTCATTTGGTTTGAAGGCTGTCTTCCTGCTGCTGGCGCTGACGGGCAATGTCGGCATGCTGGCGGCGGTTTTTGCCGATATGGGCATGTCGCTAGCCGTAACGCTGAATGGCATGCGCGCCTTGCGGGAATAGCTAGCTGGCGAAGTCGCGCTCGGCGACTTCGATGACTTGCTCCAGAAATTGTTGCACCAGATTTTGCGGATTCCGCTCGTGCAGACCGCTTTTGCCGGCGGCAAGAAATTTTCGCCTTTCCAAATCAAAACCGATTTGAAAAATATCTGGCGCATTTAAGTTCTCCTGCTTCAGATTGTATAGTCTTTGGTAGCCATCGACCGTGTTTTTCGCTGGGACAAGCGCAATGGGACTGCGCTTTTTTAGGCTGCCAAGGGCCGGGGCGAAAA
Organism: Phototrophicaceae bacterium; assembly: GCA_965200325.1. Taxonomy (GTDB): domain Bacteria; phylum Chloroflexota; class Anaerolineae; order Aggregatilineales; family Phototrophicaceae; genus UBA6055. The sequence goes on from OZ241335.1 coordinate 950,563, forward strand.
AGAACACATATCTAGCGCGCCGCTTTCCACTACGCAGTTCAAAGCCGAAGAACCAAGTTTTTTTAGCGCGTCCGCCATCGCGCAGTTGCGCATATTTTTTGATGTGTAAAGCGCCATAATCGGCGAATTTCCAGCTTGCATTGCTTGGGCTTGCGCCCAGGTTGTGGATGATGTGCTTGAAGTGGGTTTTTAGATATGCCAGGGCCTCGCGCCAAGATGCGTACTCCGCTTGCGCTTGGGCAAGTTCAAAATGCTCAAGCCGCGCTTGCAAGCCCGCCAGCCAGTCTCGGTTTTTCAGATGTTCGGCTACATTTTCATACATCAATTCAATCAATGCGGTCAAATCGCCATTTGCCCAAGCCTCTTCTAAGGCATCGATATAACGCGGTCTGTCTTCTTCAGTGATAAGGCAAGGCGGATAACCGCGCCGGCGCAGAATTAGATTCATCAAGGCGCGCGCTACCCGCCCATTGCCGTCGCTGAATGGGTGTATCTGCACGAACCAGGTATGCGCCGCGGCGGCGGCGAAAATAGGATTGCTTTTATGCACTATCGTCAGATCGGTTTCTTGCCGAATATAGTTGCTCAGTTCGGTCATGTGCTGATGCACAAGAAAAGGCTCGGGTGTTTCAAAATTTGAGCCAGCTATTTTGTTCGCCTGCTGGCGATATTTGCCCGCGTCGCTTTGAATGCCGCGCAGCACAATGGCATGAATGCTGCGCAATGCGCTCTGGCTTATGCCCCTCTCGTGGTTTAAGGCGATTTCTTGCGCATAAGCCAGCGCATCAAATAGATTTCGCGCTTCTTGCTGGTCGCGTAAAGGTTTGCCCGATATTTTCTCACCGGCTATAACAACCGCTTCCGTCTCTCCCCGCGTCAGCGAATTGCCTTCGATCTTATTGGAATGATACAGCTCATCGATTTTTGCTTGCTCATAAATCTCTTGCAGAATCTGTGGGCTAAGCGCGCCATTTGCCCACATAGTGTCTATCCGCCCGCGCATAAGCTCGAGGCGCTTGTCCAGCGACTCGTCAAAGTAGAAAGGCATGCCCGTGACGGCTATTGGTTTAATCATCGCTATGCTCATCAAGCCCGCGGCCGCGCCGCCTGGCTATACTCATCCCGAAAGCCGTGCCGCAGCCACAGCCGCTCGCGCCGCTTTGAGAAGCGGCGCCGCGTCGCCTGGTTCAGCGTCAAGCGCATATCCCAAGCATCTTCATTGTTGTTTTGGTAATAATTGCGCCGCCGCGCATAGCGCTGGAAACCATATTTTTGATAGAGTTCTTGCGCCGCCCTATTGCTGACGCGCACTTCCAGCACGATATAGCTGGCCCGCAGCCGCAGCGCCTTGCTAATCATGCCGGCTAAGAGAATCTCGCCATAACCTTGTCGCCGCTGATTCGGGTGGGTGGCGATGGTGCTGATATGCGCCTCGTCGGCAACCTTCCATAAGCCGCCATAACCGAGGATGCTGCCAGCGCCATTGACCGGCGCCGCGCCGCGCCAAGCCCCATTTAGCCAAGCCAGCCAGCCGTCGCGCCGCAGCGTGGGCCGCTCGGGTGGCAGCTCGTCCGCTTCTAGCACCACCATGTGGCTGACTTTTGACTCTTGGATTTCAAAAGTATAAGAATTTTGCGACCAGGGCGGCTCGAAACACAGCGCATCAATCGCCACAACGGGCTGAATATCGGCAAGCTGCATGTAGCGCAGGGTGAGGCTCATAGCGCGCGGCAAGGCTAAAGGAATATTAAGCTGAGAGTCTAACGCGCCCGGCACTATGAGACAAATAAAGCCGCCCGCCAGGCTGACCAGGGGCAGCCCGGCGGCGGCTCTGCGGAGTATTAGCCCATCTGGAAAATCCGCACTACGTCGATTGCCGCCACCTCGATATAAGGGCAGTCTTGGGCGATTTTGATGGCAGCCGCCATATCTTCCGCTTCGACGATGGACAGGCCGGTCAGGCGGTCGGCGCGGGCTGCGTCGGAGACGCCCTCCGCGCTCACGCGGGTTGGCGGCCCCATCGGGATGCCTTTCTCGACCAGCGCATCGCCCAGATTTTGCATCCAAGCCATATACCGTTGGTAATTGTCTTTGCCTTCTTCTTCACTTTTGAACTGCGGTTCGCCTACATATAACAAGCCAAACTGTGCCAAGATGTTTTCTCCCTTTGCTGTCTGGAAATCTGCCGCCGCCGTCGCGGTCTGAGCAATTTAAGCATAAACCCGCAGCGGCTTGGGTCAATACCTAAAGTAAAAATTAGCCGCAGAAGTAAGTCCAAGTTAATTATGCACCATTTTGAACCCCATCCCCGGCCCCTCCCCTAGGGCAGTGTTTATGCGACCGGGGGCCAGTGTCTAGCGACCAGTTTTTGTCGCTTAGACTCCCCTCCCCGAAGCTTCGGGGCGCGTAGACACTGCCCTACGGGAGGGGCCGGGGGTGGGCTTGAAACGAAGTCAAAAAGTTGCAAAATTTACTTTGTCCTACTGAGACACTCGCTGGCTAACTTGCCCTATGCGCCAGAAAGAATTGTGATATTCTAAGCGGCGGCGGGGGATCATTGCTAAAGATTCTGAAATGTGTCGAGCGTAATAACAGGCTGCCCGCCGTTTTTGAATTTTGCGAGCTTTGCCCATGCTCAGTATCAGCGCCCTAGAAACCCTGCGCGAATCCTACAGCGTCTATTCCCCTTTGACAGTCGCTGAGGCTTGGCAGCGCATCGGCAATCCCAGCGTCGCCGAACTTATCGATTTTGCTGTGGCGCAGATGGCGCAGCCCGACCGCAATACCCGCGTCTTGCTGCTGCGCGTGCTGCGGCATCAGCAGGGCGAGGCGGCCATGCGCGGCGTCTTGCTCGGATTAAACGATGCGCAGCGCCGGGTTTGCGCCGTCGCCATCCAAGCCTGTCCCAATTACCTGGAATATGAAGCGATTGCCAAGCGGCTGGAAGCCATCGCCCGCGACAGTAACCGCAAGCGCAAATTGCGCCGCCGTGCCTTGAGCATGCTGGCGGGCGATGAAGGCCGCTTGCCGGGCGACCTGACCGCGGCCGCGGCGGCGGCTTTGACGCGCCTGCTGCCAGAGGCGCAATACCGCTGGCACATCGTCTTTGGCTTGGCGCGGCTAGATTTGGCGCCGCGCAGCGAACGGCTGCTGCTGGAATTTGCCGCTTCGCCCGAGCAGCGCGAACGCGCGCTGGCGCGGCGCGCCCTAATAAGCGGCGAGCGCGTCGTGCATCTCGACTGGTTTGCCGCTGATAGAGCCTTCCAGCAAGCGATTATGACAAATTGCGAAATAGCCCACGGGCGCATGTATTATTGGCTGCCGCGGGCTAGCTTGCCCGCCCAAATGAAACCGGCAAGCTAAATCCCAGGGCAATCGCATCAAAAGCCATTTACTCACCATACTCCGCAAAAACCAAGCCAGCAAGACGCGGAAGCGTTTTCAACCCCGCCCCCGGCCCCTCCCGTAGGGCAGTGCTACGCGCGCCAAAGCTTTGGGGAGGGGAGTCTAGTCTGCGAAAACTATAGACGTGCTTGAGGAAAAGTCCCTCCCGTAGGTCAGTGTCTACGCGACCCGAAGCTTCGGGGAGGGATCGCCAATCGTGGGGTTGTTCTTATCGCAATTTGATGCGATTGCCTTGGCTAATCCCCTGATTTGCGGTCTTGTCGGCGGCGCTGGCCCCCGCCGGCGGCGCGGCTAAAACAGCGGCAGGCCCGCCGCCCGCGTCCGCAGCCGATACAAAGTCGTAATGCCAGTCAGGTAGAGGCTGCGCAGGTCTTCATCGCCCCAGGTGAAATTGGTAATCTGCATCGGCGTCAGCAAGCGCCCGAGCCAGTCGCCCGCCGCCGTGAAGACATGCAAGCCGCCTTGAGCGCAGCAATAAAGATTGCCGGCGCTGTCGATTTTCATGCCATCCGGCACGCCCGGGCCATCGCCCTGCGTCTCGGCAAAGAGCCGTCCATTCGCCAGCCCGCCATTTGCTGTTACCTCAAAAACATAAATCTTGTATTCGGGGCTGTCGTTGATGTAGAGCAGCGACTCATCGGCGGAGAAACACAGGCCATTCGGCCGATTCAGCGCAGTTGTCAGCAGGGTCAGCGATTCGTCGGCGGGGTCCCAGCGATAGACGCCATTAAAATCGAGCTGGCAGGCGCGCGGGATGCCCACCTTCGGCTCGCGGCCATAAGGCGGGTCGGTGAAATAAATGCTGCCATCGCTTTTGACCACGATGTCATTGGGGCTGTTTAGCTCTTTGCCTTGATACTGCGCGGCGATTGTACACAGGCTGTCGCCATCCTGGCGGGTTACGCGGCTGCTGGCGTGGTGGCAGCTGAGCAAGCGCCCGGCGCGGTCGTAGGTATTGCCATTTGCCAGGTGGCTGTTGCGCCGATAGATACTTAAACCAGCCGCTTCTGACCATTGCAGCGTCGAATTGCCCAGAATATCGCTGAAGCGCAGGTGCTTTTCATACGGGTGCCAAACTGGCCCTTCGAGGAATTTTAGGCCACTGGCGATGATTTCGAGTTCGCTCTGCGGGTCAAATATCTCGTGCAGGCGCTTGTCCTGCGCCTCAAGCTTGATGGCTGACATGTCGCTCTCCTGTTTTCTGTGCGCTAGGCGGATTGAAATAAGCCTGTGGCTGGTTTTCTAGCGCTTTGCGGATAATCCAGCGATGGTGCGGCAACATATTCTCGGGCAAGGCAGCCGGCGGAAAATAGCGCACATTCAGCGATTCGTCATCGTTGACCCGCGGCACTGCCTCCGTTTGCGGACGGCAGCGGAAGACAGTGGTCACGGACGCAATCTGGTCGCCATTTGCATAAGCGCTGATGTACTCTGGACCCGAGAGAACGGCGATGATGGCTTCGGGAATGACGGTGATGCCCGTCTCTTCAAAGACTTCCCGGATGATAGTGTCCGCGACTGTTTCACCCGGTTCCACGCCGCCGCTCGGTGGCGCCCAGGTTTTGCTATCGCGGCGTAATTGCAAGAGAACTTCGCCCCGCGCGTTGCTGACGACGGCAAGAGCGCCCGGCAGCAGCAAAAGCTCAGTGCCGACTTTGGCGCGGATATTTTTAATGTATTCCGATATAGGCATTGCCGCTTAGCCAAGCGAGACCGAAAGAGCGACCGCGTTTTTGAGCGTGTTGGCGACGATGCAAGCCCGCTCCGACATAATGACGAGTTTTTCTAGCGTTTCGCGGTCGGCGTAATTCGACTTGACCACCATATCAATCGAGGCGAAACGGGCCGGCGCCGCCGCCAGTTCGCCGCTGACCTCGATGGCAATATCGTCAATCGCCAAATCGCGGGCGCGGATGGCCGCCAGCAGATTGCTATTGAAGCAGCCGCCGAGCGACGCCAGCAGCAGTTCGCCGCCCATAGCGCCTTTGTCCTGGCCGCCTTTTGCCGTCGGCCGGTCGATGTCGATGCGATGGCTGCGGATCTGCGCCGCGCTGGTCGCCTCGTTCACTTGACGCAAATTAACTGTGATTCTTGGCATCAGAAAACCTCCGGAACTAGCCTTTTACAGCGCCCATCGTAAAGCCTTGCACCAGGCTGTCAAGGAAGAGGTTGTAGGCTAGCCCGACGGGGATGGCGATAATCAAGGCGGCCGCGAGCAGCGGCTGCCAAAAATAGACATCGCCCAATATCAGCTCGGTCGGCACGCCGACGCTCAAGGTGCGCTGCGAAGTATCGGCGATGAAGACCAAGCCATAGATAAATTCGTGCAAGGTCAGCGTGAAAGTAAAAACAACCGTCGAGACGATGCCTGGCAGAGAGAGCGGCAAGACGACGCGCAAAAAGGCTTCGACACGGTTATAGCCATCGACCAGCGCCGCTTCTTCCAGCTCGGGCGGCACCGCCTTAAAAAAGCCTTGCAGCAGCCAGACGCTGAATGGCACAGTGAAAGAGGGATAGACGACGATAAGCGAAAGCGGACTGTCTTTCAGCCCCAGCAGCACCACGATGCGGAACATCGGGATGAAGAGCAGGGTAGGCGGCACGAGATAGACCAGGAACATCAAGATGCCCGCCCGTTCGCCCCAACGCCCCGTCAGTCGCGCCAAAGCGTAAGCCGCCGGCAAGGACAAAACCAGCGTGATGATGACCACCGCGACGCCCACCACCACCGAATTGCGGATGAACTCCAGATAGGCGGTGTTATTAAAGAGCGAATCCAGATGCTCCAGCGTCGGCTCGTCGCGGAAGATGAAGGGCTGTGGCCGGCGGTAGAGATCGGCGTCGGTCTTAAAAGTATGCAGGAACATAATCAAAAAGGGCGCAATGGCGAAGAAAGAAAAGACCAGCACCACCAAATAAAAAGGCGCGCGCCGCAGGATATGCGCGATTTCGGCACGGCTGGCGCCATATTTGCGCAGCCGCCAGCCAATGCGCAAAGCGACCAGCGCGACCAAGCCCAGCAGCAGCAGCGCCCAAAAATTGTGCAGCGCCCAAACCAGCGCAGCCATCAAAGCACCTCCGTCCGACTCGCCGCCCGCAGCATAAATATGGCCATCGCCAAGAGCAGCGGAAAGGCAAAAAGCGAAATCGCCGCGCCTTGCGCCAGATTGCCGCCTTCAATGCCGATCTGAAACGAATACAGCCCGATGACGCGCGTATAATCGACCGGCCCGCCGCCCGTCAAGACATAGACAACGGTCATATCGCCGAACATCGTAATCATGCTGAAGAGCAGGGCGATGACCATAATTGGCAGAATCAACGGCAGTTTGATTTGCAAGAGCGTGCGCATAAAGCGCGAGCCATCGACCTCGGCTTGGTCAAGAATATCGGTCGGGATAGAAGACAGGCCGGCCATCAAAATCACCGTCGCCAGCGGCGTCATGCGCCAAACCTGCACGAAGATGACGCTTATCTGTGATAAGGCCGGGTTCCCCCGCCAAAAGAGATTGCGGTCGCTGCTTAAAATGCCGCCCGGCCCCAGAAAGCCGGTTTGCAATAGAAAATAATCGATTGGGCTGTATTTGGTGTCGAACATCCACAGCCAGCCAATCATCGCCAGCGAAACTGGCGTCGCCCAGGGCAGGATGAAGATAAAGCGGGCGAACCATTTGCCGGTGAAATTCTGGGTGAAGACAATCGCCAGGATATTGGCGAAAATCAAAATGAAGACCTGCGAGACCAGGGTGAACATGATGGTATTGCCAAAGACCTGGCGGAAGATGTCGTTCTGCCAGACCCGCTCGAAGTTTTGCCAGCCGGTGAAATTCAAATCGGTATTGCCGACAGTAACATCGGAAAAGCCAAAAGCGATCGCCAGCAAAAACGGAAAACCCACCAGCAAGAGGATATAGAGCAGAGCCGGCGTCAAAAACAGGATGCCGACAAACCGCCGATTATCCAGCAGGTAAGCCCGCGGGCTGCTGAGGCTGGCCATCAGATTGTCTCATTGGCCGGCGCCGGGATGCGCAAGCCTGTTTCTTTATCGAAGAATTTTATATCGCTGTAATGCACGGCGAAATCGTAATCGCTATCCACTGCCAGCGAGATGCGCACATTAGACGGCACTTTCGCCAGCGTCAATTCATTGTCGTGGCCCTGCACATAGCCATAGAGCAGCCGGTCCGAACCGAGATATTCCACCCGCTTGACATAATAATGAAAAATGCGCGAGTTCTCTGGGTTATCCGCCAGGGTCTTGGGCAGGAAATTCTCCGGCCGAAAACCAAAATGGTAGTCGGCCGCGCGCAGGATGTTCATGCTAGGCGAGCCGAGGAAGGTGGCGACGAATTCATTGGCTGGGTCGTCGTAGATATGCTGCGGGCTGCCAATTTGCTGAATCTTGCCCTCAGCCATGACGACGATGCGGTCGCCCAAGCCCATGGCTTCGATTTGGTCGTGGGTGACGAAGACGGCGGTAATATCCGATGAGCGCTGGAAGTCTTTGAGTTCGTCGCGGGCGTTGGCGCGCAGCTTGGCATCGAGGTTAGACAGCGGCTCATCGAGCAGCAGCACGGCTGGCTGTGTTACCATGGCGCGGGCGATGGCGACGCGCTGCCGCTGCCCGCCCGAGAGCTGGCGCGGGCGGCGGTCGAGCAGCATATCAATCTCGAGCAAGCGCGCCGTATTTTCTACCTTGTCGCGGATGACGCGCTTGTCGTATTTCTTTTCCCGCCGCTGGGCGCGCAGGGGGAAGGCGATATTGTTGAAGACACTCATGTGCGGGTAGAGGGCGTAACTTTGGAAGACCATCGACACGCCCCGTTTGCGCGGCGGCAGGTCGGTAACATCGGCACCATCGATAAAGATTTGCCCGCCAGTCGGTTTCTCTAAACCGGCGATCATGCGCATCAAGGTCGTCTTGCCGCAGCCCGACGGCCCGAGGATGACCAGAAACTCGCCTTGGTCAATCGCCAGGTCTATGCTATCGACCGCGCGCACGGCGTCAAAATATTTTTTTAAGCCATTGACTTGCACGACGCTCATGGCAATTTTCCAAATTAATCTCAGTGGAACAAACTAAATTTTGCAACGGAGAGACCTTTTTTCAAGCCCACCCCCGGCACTTCTCCAAAGCTTTGGGGAGGGGCGGCTAGCCTTCTGACGGTCGAGTCCTTGCCTGAAACCGCGAAATCTAGCTCTCTGGCGACCAAGTCCCTCCCCGAAGCTTCGGGGAGGGATTTAGGCTGGGGTTGGAAATCGCGCCTCACTTTTTCATAATTAACTTTAAGCGCGGGGAGGGATTTTAGGCAGGGTGGAGAACGGCTGGATCTAGTCCAGCTATTCACCGCCCCACCTAATTGATATTTATTCGCCGCCGCCGACCAAGCCTCGGTCGCGCCATTCGGCGAAGATTTCTTCGACACGTTCATGCGCCGCCGCGACGGCATCTTCCGCGCTCTGCTCGCCCAAAGCCACTTGCGCGACCATATTAGGGATGATGCTCTCGGCAAAGACTTGGCTAATAGCCGGGTTGGTAACGCCTGGGAAGCCAAGATGCACCGACCAGTCATTGACCGTCTTCAGCACTTCAAACTTGTTCGGTGGCTGCGAACCCCAGGGGTCATTTTCCAGCCAGCCATCCAGCTCTGGCACAGTGCTGGGGTGGCAGGGGAAGTTATAGAGTTCGCTATGGTAGGTCGCATCGCTGTAATTGGCGGTGTGGTCGAGGATGAATTGCTTGGCGGCCGCCAGCTCATCGCCCTCAACATAGTTGGGAATGACATAAATTTGCCAGACATGCGACGAAGCATAAGCGCCGGCTGGGCCTTCGAGCGCGCTGCTAAAGCCGATATTCGCCGCCGCCGCTTCGTCGATCTTCTGCAAGCTGCGATAGGCGGAATTGGAATTGAGAATATAGCTGACTTCGCCGGCAATCAGGGCTTGATTGTTGCTGGCGGCTGTCCAGCCAAAGACCTCGTCGGTCATGGCTTCGTTTTGCAGCTGCGCCAGATACTTGACCGCGGCGATGGTCTCTTCGCTGTTAAGCACGACATTTTCGTCCTCGTCTTGGATGCTGCCGCCGAAGCTCCAGATCGCGGCGCGGTTGGCCATGCGGCTGTCCAACTCGGGACTCATGCCGATGCCGACCGGGATGCCCGTCGCTTCATAGATAGCGCGCCCGCCTTCCAGCAGGTCGTCGTAGGTCTTGGGCCCGTCGGGATAACCGGCATCCTTCCACAGTTGGATGTCATAATCGCCGGGGTCAGGCACATAGCCATGGACATAGGCATAATAGGTATCGGCGATGGGCAGGTAGGAGGCGGCTTGGCAGGTCGCGGCGCGCTCGCCATGCGCTTCCGCCGCCGCCGCATTCAGATCGCCCAAGTCGTGCAAGCCATCGATGAAGGACGCGGGCGAGAAAAGCACTTCGACGACTGTGTGGCCATCGCCCGCGTCAATTTCCGCGGCGAGCGTGGAAAACAATTCGGTGAAGTTGACATGGTCGACTGTGACGCCGACCCCGTTCGCCTCGCCCCATTCGGCGGCATAGGCATCGAACCAGACATCGTAATTTGGCACGAAGTGGCTCCATTGCAGCAGGCTGATTTCTGTGCCTTCGGCATAGTCACCCTGCGCGGAAATGGCGCTGCCAAGCGAGACGAGCAGGCAGAGCAAGACAAACAAGCGGATTGCGACTTTCATAAGACATTCTCCTCAAACTGGTCAAACGGTAATTCTTCTAAGGTAATCGCTATGTCGCTGCTCGTATTCTAGCGAAACTTGCTTGTCTGCACAATACTCGTGAAGCAGACTGCTTTTGAAAATTGTCAGAGGTACGGAGAAGGCATTTCAGCGCAAAGAACACAAAGCAGTTTAATCTCAGTAGAACAAAGTAAATCTTGTAACTTCTTGCCTTCGTTTCAACCCCACCCCCTCCCGTAGGGCAGTGTCTACGCGCCCCGAAGCTTCGGGGAGGGGAATCTAAGCGACAAAACTCGTCTCTAGACACTGGCCACCGGTCGCATAAACACTGTCCTACGGGAAGGGCTTTCCTGCAAGCGCCCCCATAATTTTCGGGGTTTTTCTCCCCTCCCCAAAGCTTTGGGGCGCGTAGACACTGCCCTACGGGAGGGGTCGGGGGTGGGGTTGAAAAAGTTTCTGCGGTGCAAAATTTAGTTGGCTTTACTTCTGTGCCTCTGTACGCGCAATACAAATTTGGACTTACCGCTGCCTTATGTTTCAAAACAAGCCAAGCTGGCGCTGGGGCTTTTTGCCAGCCAGCAGCACATATTCCGCCAGCTTCTGCGGGCTGCGGATGCCAATTTGCTTGAGATGCCGCAGCTCGCTGATGGTGCCGCGGCGCCGCGCGCGCATAATCGCCGCCGCGCCCACTGGCCCGATGCCCGGCACGCGCAAGAGCTGCTCGCGCTCCGCCCGCATAATCTCAACCGGCTGATTGATCAAGTGCGCGTCCGCCCAAGCCCGTTTTGGGTCAACATCCACGCGCAGGTTGCCATCGCGCAAAAAGGGCAGCTCTTCCACGTCCCATTGATAATCGCGCAGCAAAAAACTTGATTGATATAGGCGGAACTCCCGTATCGCCTCGGTCGGGCTGAGGTTCTCGAACGGTGTGCCTGGCACGGGCGAAAACGCCGAATAATAAACCCGCGCCAACCCGGCCTGTTTATAGAGCTTCTCGCTCATCGAAAGCAGCTCGAGGTCGGTATCGCCGACAGCGCCGACAACAAACTGGGTGACGCTGCTCGCCAGCTTTTGATAGTGGTGTTCGCTGCGGATTTTTTGCGCCCATTGCAGCATGCGCAGCAACTCTTCGATGAAGATTTTCTTGGGCGCTAAATCCGCTAGCCGCGCACTGGTCGGCCCTTCGAGATTGACCGAGACGCGATCCGCCAACTGCATCGAGCGGTGCAGCTGGTCATATTCGATGCCGGGCATAATCTTGAGATGGATATAGCCCTTGTAGCCTTGCTTGTTGCGGATGATGTCTGCCGTGTCGATGAGTTTGTCCTGTGTGCGCACCGAGCCTTTGATGATACCGGAAGAGAGGAAAAGCCCGTCCACCTGGCCGGATTTTTCTAAGGTCTGAAAAGCGCCAGCCATTTCATCGGGCGAGAAAGTAACGCGCTTGGTCTTGGCGCGCCCAGCGCGGAAGACGCAATAATTGCAGTTGCGCTCGCAGGCGGTGGTCAGCATAGATTTAAGCACCGGTTTGGGCCCGCGCGGCGTTTTCAGGTTGGCGATGCAGCCGCCTAAGTTGAATTCTTGCTTGCGCCGCCGGCGGCTGCGCTCGGCATGCGGGCGGTCTCCCGCTGGTTCGTGCAGGGTAACATCGCCCATCTGCGAGAGCTTGGTCAAGGTTTCTGAGACAATTTTTCCAGCCATATTCCTAGCATATAGAATATTAGTTCTATTGTCAAGGGCTTTTTTGAGGAAATTGGAAAAATGTATAAAAATGCGCGCAGAAGTAAGTCCAATGGGTTTATTGAGGAAAAAACGCGGCTAAAAGTCATCGCCGAGCAGCAGCGGCGGCTGAATGCGCAGCCAAGCTGGCCCATGCTGTTTCAGCGCGGCTAAGACCGCCGCAAAGACTTGGGCGAAGGGCAGGTTAGCGTCAATCTCGACGATCCTTTCGCCCTTGCCGCGCAGCAGTGCAATCGCCTCTTGATACTTCGCCGCCCGCTCGCTCAAATTGCGTTCAAAAAGCTCGCGTTCTTGTTGCGGGCGCTGGCGCAGGCGAGCGTAGCAAGTATGCGGGCTAACGCTGATATAGAGCGTCAAATCGGGCGGACGCATCCAGCGGTTCAAACCATACACATCGTCCAGGCTCAAGCCGCTCGTGGCTTGATAGACCAGCGACGACAAGACATAGCGGTCGCAAATGACCAGGCGCTCGCCGTCCGCCGCCAAAAAGGGGCTGATGACAGTATCAAGATGGTCGGCGCGGTTGAGCGCGAAGGCCAGAGCCAGCGCCAGCGGGCTGGCTTTGCTGCGCTGCGCCAGCACTGCGCGGATGTGCTTGCCCGCCACCGAGTCGTCGTGCGGCTCATAAGTCAGCGCAACATTGTCGCTATGCGTTTGCTGTAATGTCGCATGCAGTTGCTGGGCGATGGCGGTTTTGCCGGCGCCATCCATGCCTTCTATCACGAGAAAAAAGCTTTTAATCGCCATCTGCGTTTTCTAATGCCATTGCCATACTATTACTATAGACTCTAGCATAGCCGCCACCCGCCATACTGACAAGCGCTGCCCTAGCCAGAAGCGCCGCGTCTGTGCTAGATTCAACGAACGAGGCTGGCAATAATGGGGGAAAGAAAATGGCAGAAGCATTGAGCGAGGCGGAAATTGGCGCGGGGCTGCTGGAACTGAATGGCTGGCAGCGGGCGGACGCTACGCTGGTCAAAACTTTTCAATTTGAGAGCTACTTGGCGGGCATCGCTTTTGCCGCCAGCGTCGGCGTCATCGCCGAAGGGCTGAATCATCATCCTGATTTGCGCATAGGCTGGCGGCGCGTGACTGTGTCTTTCACGACGCATGACGCTGGCAACACGCTCACGGCGCGGGATTTCGCCGCCGCTAAAGCGATTGAGGCCCTAGGTTATCCCTAAATATCGCGCGGGTCTAGCAAAAAACTTCTTTGGGCTATCTTTGACTTATGCGTCTCCTGCTCTTCAACCTCATGACCGACGAAACGGACCCGCTCTTAGGCTTCGCCACTGGCTGGCTCGACGCTTTAGCGGCGCAGTGCGAATACATCGACGTCCTCACCATGTTCGCGGGCGCGTATCAGCAGCCGCCCAATACGCGCATCTTCTCAGCCGGGCGCGAGCATGGCTATAACAAACCCGCCCGGCTAGCCCGCTTCTATCGCCATCTGCTGCGTCTGCTGTGGACGCGCCGCTACGATGCCTGCTTCGCCCACATGATGCCGCTCTTCGCCGCTTTAGCCGGCCCCTTGCTGACCGCCGAGAACATTCCCACCACGCTTTGGTACACGCATCGTCAGCGCTCGCGGCAATTGCGGCTCGGCTTGGCTATGTCCCGCCGCGTCGTCAGCGCCGACGCCAGCAGTTTTCCCTATAGTAGCGACAAACTGCGCGTCATCGGCTACGGCATCGATACCGATTTTTATGCGCCGGCCCCCGCCATTGTGGAAAACGACCGGCCCTTGGTGGTACAGGTGGCGCGTCTAGCCTCCATCAAAAACCAAGCGACCACACTGCGGGCGGTCGCGGGGACGAAGGCGCGGCTAGCCCTCATCGGCGGCGCTCAAACTGAGACGCTGGGGGATTACGAGCGACGCTTGCAAGAGCTGGCGCGCCAACTTGACTTGAGCCAGCGCTGCCACTTTGCTGGTGCTTTGCCGCGGGAACAGGTGCGGCATTGGCTGCGCCGCGCCACCATCGCCGTCAATATGAGCCCGCCCGGCCTCTTTGACAAAGCCGCGCTGGAAAGCATGGCCTGCGGCCTGCCAACCGTCGTCTGCAATCCAGCTTTTGCTCCGCTGCTGGGCGAATACGCCCCCTGCTTTTGACCGACGGCCCGGAAGATGTTGACGGTCTGCGCCTCCGCCTCGAAGCGCTGCTGCACCTTTCCATCGCCGAGCGCGCCGCCATCCGCCGCCAGCTGCGTGAAAATGTGATAGCCGCCCACAGCCTGCCCCGCTTGATTGAGCGGCTGCTCGCGGTGCTGCAAGATGGCGAACTGCCGCCTGACTAGCCGGCGTAAGACCAACCCAACTGCGTCAAGGACAGCATAGCCGGCGGCCCGCCGTCTTTCATAACATCGGCATTGATTGCCTCGCCCACGACAATATCGTGGTCGCCGCCAATATCGATAATCTGCGTAACTTTGCATTCGATATAGGCTGCGGCCCCCGCCAGCACTGGCACGCCCGTGGCGGGCGCGGCGCTGTACTCGGCATTCTCCATCTTCCCCGGCTTTTTAGCCCGCCCGCTGGTGATGCCCATGATCGCCTCTGAATCGGCTTGCAAGAAAATGTTCAAGCCAAAGACGCCGCCCGCCGTCACGACGCCATGCGAATAGCAGCTCTTCTGGATGCCCACCGCCAGCAAGCGCGGGCTAAAAGACATCTGCGATACCCAATTCACCACCATCGCATTTACATCGTCGCCGTTTTTGCTGGTGAAAGCGTAAAAGCCATAAGGCATCATGCGCAGAGCCTCTTTAATTTTGCCTTCAGTCATTCTGCGTTCTCCTCGCTCATCAGTTTTGACGCGCTTCACTATAATTCATTCTCGCTGGGCTGTCATGCCTTTTCCAACTGCGCCGAAAGTTTCTCCAGCACCGCGACCAGCCGCTCTTCGGTTGTCGGTTCAGGCTCGGGTTCAGGCTCAGGCTCGGGTTCTGGCGGCGGCGCGGCTTCGGCTACAGGCTCTTCATCGTCGCCCTCGATGATGTCTTCCATGTGATTCACAAATTTTATCAGGAAGAAGACAGCGGCCGCGGTAATCAGAAAATCAATCACGACATTGATGAAGCTGCCGATATTGATAGTGGCGGCGCCAGCTTCTTGCGCGGCCGTCAGCGAGCCATAGAATTGGCCATCGAGGCTGATGAAAATGCTGTCGAAATTCACATTGTTCAGAACCAAGCCAATCGGCGGCGTAATGACATCTTTGACCAGTGAAGTCGTGATGCTTTTGAAAGCGCCGCCGATGATGATGCCGACGGCCAGGTCGACGACATTGCCGCGCATGATGAAAGTTTTGAACTCTCCCGTCACCGTTTGCGCTCTGGCGGCGACGCTATTCTTGAATCTTTGCAACATAAGATGTTCTCCTAGATTTCGTTTGCTTCATTTTAGCAAGCTGAGGCAGATGCGCGCCTAAATCGCCTTCGCTAAAGCAACCCAGATTGCCGCCCTATGCTATACTGCCCTCTATGGATGCACAGTTGCAGCTTGCCCGCTTTATCGAAGCGGCGAAACGGCGCGGCCAAGCGCACTTTTTCGCCACCCTCTTGGATGTGATTGAGCCGGCCGCGCCGGTCTTGGCCGGTGCTTTGCTGGTCGCGCAGCCGCTGGCCAACCTGTGGCCAGGCGGGGCGGCGGTCCGCGCCCTAGCCGATTTGCTCGAGAGCCCCGCTGGCATCGAAGAATTGCGGCGCCAGCTCGCTGATGACAGCGCGGAGTGAAATTTGGACGAGACCACGCGGCAAATTTTTAGTTTACTTTTTTTGCTAGCGACCGCCGCGCTAATTTATGCGGCTGGCTTTTTGCTGGCTCGGGCGAGTCGGCGCCGGCCACAGCGGCCGCTCGCCGCGTTTGAGCGCCTGCCGCGCTGGATTAGCCGCGCCATCGAAACGCGCCGCCCGCTGCATTTAGCCTTCGGCAGCGCCGGCATCGGCGACGACAATACCGCCGTCGCCCTGGCGGAAGCCGAATTTTTTCATCACATCATCGCCCAAGCCAATCTAGCCGATGCCGCGCCCATCGTTTCGCTATCGTCCGCGGCGACTGTGCCGCTAGCCCAGGAGACGCTGCGGCGGGCCTGGGACGGCGACAGTTCGCTAGACCGCGTCCGCTGGCAGCCGCAAGGCAAACGGTCGCTAGCCTACGCCGCCGCGCTTAGCGCTATGCTGAGCACCAGCGACGATGAGGCGCCCGCCGCCCATATCCTGGCCGGCAGCTTTGGGCCAGAGCTGGCTCTGCTACTCGATAGCGCCGACCGTCGCGGGCAGCCCAGCCTGGCCGTCAGCGATCAATTAGAAGGGCAGGCGGTGGCTTATGCGCTGGCGGACAGCGCGCTTATCGGCGAAGAGCTTTTTGCCGCGCCCAGCTATGTCGCCGATGACCCGCGCCTCAGTATCGACGCCGTTCTGCTCGATATCGGGCGCGGCTTGCTCATTCTGGGCTTGACTATTGCGCTGCTGCTAGAAATCGCCGAGAAGCTGCTCTGGCTCAGCTGGCCGATGGTAGCGGTGGGTCTAGCACTGCTCGTCGTAGTTGTCGCAGTCATCTATCGCCGGCGGCGCAACGCTTAGGAGACGCTTCATGAAGCCGCGCAACGGGCGCTTTGCCTTCTCATTTTCCCCCTTTGTCGCTTTTGCCCTGGGTCTGCTTACCCTGCTCAGCCTGCTGCTAGGCGACGACCCAGCGCTCTTTGGCGAGACTTTAGCCCCCTTTGTCCCAGGCGAGCTGCTGGCTTTGCCCGCTGATGTGCTGTTGCGCTTGGTAACAATCGTCATCGCCCTCAGCATTGTCATCGGCATCCTCAACCTGCTCTATGTGCATTTGGGCCGACTGCTGCGCGGCAAGCTGTACAGCGCCATCCTGCTCGCCAGCTTCGCCTTCACGCTGTATTGGCATGTGGCGCATCAAGGCGATACCAGCTTACTGGAAGCGGTGCAGCTGCCGATTGAGTCATCGCTGGCGGCGCTGCTCTTTTTATCTTTGGTCTATGGCGGCGCTCGCGTCATGCAAAAGCGCGCCGATGTTTGGAGCCTGCTCTTCCTTACGGTAGTCATAACCGTGCTGCTCGCCAGCCTGCCGCTGGCGGAGCTAGCGCCTTTGCAAGACTGGCGCGCTTGGCTGATGCGCGTGCCGGTCAGCGCTGGCGCCCGCGCCCTGCTTATCGGCCTCGCCTTAGGCACAATCATCACCGGCCTGCGCGCCTTGCTGGGGCAAGACCGCGCCTATCGGGGCTAGCCTATGAACGACGACTTCAATTGGCTGGATTATGACGCGCCAGAAGCGGACGCGCCCCCGCCGCCGCGGCGGGGACTGCGCCGTTTTTTGCCGCGCCGACTCCGTTTGCCTCGCTTGCCCCGCTTGCCATTTTTGCGCCGCCGCGCCGCCCCCGCGCCGCCGCCATCGGCCGCCTCCCTTATCGGCGGGCAGGCGGACCGCCCCATAGAAGAACTTGACGAGCGCCTGCGCGCCTTGCGCCAGCGCTCCGTCCAGCCCCAAGCCGCGCCCGAGCAAGCCCTCTACGATGTCGATGATTTGCTCGTAAGCCCCGAATGGCAGCCTAAATCCGGCGCTGTCATCAACGCGGTTACGCTGTCCAAGACCCAGCAGCAGCAAGTGGAGCTGCTGCGTGATATTGTCGGCGGCGCTCAAGCCGAAGCTGGCCCTCGCCGGGCCCGGCGTTTTAGCGCCGCCCTGCCGAGCTTTTCTTTGACGTCGCTGTGGCGCTTGTTGGTGTTTTTGCTGCTGGCTTCGTTCGTCGCTCTGCCTTTTGTCTCGTCAGATTTTTTCCAGGGCCGCATGCCGCCCGTCGTTTTTGACGAGAGCCGGCCCGCCGCCGCCGAATTCTATAACACTTTAGACGCCTTGGGTCCGATTGATACGGTCCTGGTGGCGCTCGAATATGGGCCAACGGCGGCCGGCGAGCTCGACCCGCTGGCGGATTTGTTCCTGCGCCATCTCTTCGCCCGCGGCGCGCTGCCGCTCATCGTCAGCAGCAACCCTATCGCTATCGTGCATGCCAAAAATCTTATCAAAGCGATTAACCATTCTGTGGACGAGAGCGGGTTGTATTTAGAAGAAAATGAAGATTATTATCTGCTGCGCTATTTGCCCGGCGGCCCGCTGGGTCTGCGCGAGCTGAGCGAAAATTTTGCCGATGTCAGTCGCTTCACTTCTACTGGCGAGCCGACTTGGCTGGGTTTCACTTCTCTCGACGAGATGAGCCTGCTGCTGCTCGTCGCCGAAAGCGCTGATGACCTGCGCCACTGGGCTGAGCAGGTTCTGCCCGAGACCGACGGCGCGCTGCTGCTAGCCGCCAGCGGCTATGCGGCGCAGCCCCTCGCCCAAACTTACGCCGATAGCAATGGCAATATCATCGGCCTTATCGCCGGCGCCCATGACGCCTTCACCTATGGCCAGATGCTAAAGGACAATTTTGTCGACATTAGCCCTATCGAAATTTCGCGCCTGCCCACCGAAGCGCCGCTGGACGCGCCCGTCGTCTTGAATATCGAGCCTGAGGCCGACGACGCCCAAGCGCAAGCGGCCGCGCCAGCCAGCGCGACGCCCTTGCCCAGCGCGACGCCGCTGCCGACCAATACCCCGCTGCCCACCGCCACCTTGCCACCAACCAACACAGCGCTGCCTACCGCTACCTTGCCACCAACCAACACAGCGCTGCCTACTGCTACCTTGCCGCCAACCAATACGCCACTGCCGCCGACAGCAACCCCAAGCGATACGCCCGCGCCGACAGCGACAGCGCCACCGCTGCGCGTCGCCGTCATAACTTCGCCGAATCGGGTCAATATTCGACGCCAGCCCAACACCGCCGCCGATATTTTGCAGCTGGCGAATCTGGGTGACGCTTTTGAAGTTATCGGCGAAAATGGCGATGGCAGTTGGTACAACATCGCTTTGCCCAATGGCTGGCAAGGCTGGATCGCCGCCTTTCTGGTCGAAACTGATTGGATGAGCGCGGCGGAATTGGCGGCGGCGCAGGAAAATGCCTCGGCCAGCCTGCCCGCCGACCGCAGCACGCTGCGTTTGGATTTCCGCTTGCGCTTGGGCAAGAACCAGTTGCGTTTTTACCAGGTGGAACCAGAAGACCTGAGCGATTTTGAAGAGCCGCCCGTCTTGGCTGACCAGCGGGCTTTTGTCTTGCAGCGCCAAAGCGCCGCTGAATTGACTCGGCTGGATGCCATGAGCCTGGGTACTATCGGCGCGGCGCTGATTATTCTCATTGGCAATCTCTTTTCCGTCTTACGCGCTTTTGCGCGGCGCTGAGGGAGGCGACTATGGCAGAAAGCACCATCGCGCTGCTCAGCTTTATTCTGACGCTCATGGTCTTCAGCTACCTGCTGGGCGACCTGCCGCTGATTGGCCAGCTCTATCGCATCGCGGTCTATATCTTCGTCGGCATGAGCGCCGCTTTTACCTTGATTGTCAGCTATGAAGGCATCATCCTGCCTTATCTGCAAGATATGCAAGACCCCTGGACCAGTTGGACCCTGCTGGGCAATTCGGCCGATATCTATATTTTTTTCACCGCTTTGCTCTTTGGCTTGCTCTTGCTGCTCAAGCCCCTGCGCAGCTTGACCTGGCTGACGAATAGCGTTTTTGCCGTCGTCATTGTCGTCAGCGCCGCGGTCGCGGTGCTAGGTGCTTTGAGCGGCACGCTTCTGCCCTTGCTGCGGACGACCGTCGACCTGCCCGATAATCTGCTGACGGATTTTAATGCCCTGCTCGAGTATTTGCTGCTTTTTATCGGCACGGTGACGGCGCTCTTTTATTTCCAGTATCAGACGCGAGTCGATGACGCTGGCCAGCCACAGCAAAATCGGCTCAGCCGCGGCTTGCGCCATCTCGGCAAAATCTTCATCGTAACCGCCCTCGGCGCGCTCTATGCCTCGGCCATTTTGACCGCCTTGACGATTCTGACCGAACGCATCGCCTTCCTCTTCCAGTTCGGCGGCGGAGGTTGAGCCATGCCGCCAGCGGGCATCCAGTCTATCCTCGCCGCTGATTTTGGCAGCGCGAATACGCGCGCGCTGCTCTTTGATGTGGTCGAGGGTGAATATCGGCTAGTCGCGCAGAGCCAGGCTCCCAGCACCCTCAGCCCGGCAGCCAATGATGCGCATACGGGCTTCGCCGCGGCTGTACAAGACATCGCCAGTGCCACTGGCCGCCAGTTCTTCGATGACAGCAACCACCTCATCCGCCCCGAGCAAAGCGAGCGCGTCGGCGTCGATTATGCGCTAACGACAACTAGCGCTGGCCCGCCGCTGCGCGCGGCTTTGCTCGGCTTGTACTTACAGCGTAGCCTGGCGGCGGTCAAGCGCGCCCTAGCGCTCTTTTATGTTGATGTTGTCGCCGAGCTGCACCTCGAAGATGGCTTGAGCCGCAGCGCGCGCCTCAATCGCCTCGTACACAGCCGCCCGCAGCTCATCATCGTTACGGGCGGCACCGATGGCGGCGCGCGCGCCATTCTCTTGGAGCTGCTCGCTTTAGTCCAGCAAGCGGTGGCGCTGCTGCCGGCCGGCGAGCGCCCGCCTGTTCTTTATGCCGGTAACAGCGCCGTCGCGCCCGCTGCCCGCGAAATGCTCAGCCACGAGCTGGAGCTGGTCATCAGTCCGAATATCCGCCAGGACAGCGCCGCCTTGCAAGCGGCTCTGGGCCAGGTCTTTGACGCCCAGAAACGGCGCGGCAGCGGCAGCTTTCAGCGCGTCGCCATGCAGAGCGATTCGGGTTTGCTGCCGACAGCCCGCGGCCTCGAGACCATGACCGCTTTCTTCGCCCGCGCTCGGCGCTGCGAGGTCTTAACGCTCGATTTTGGCAGCGCCCGCGCCATGCTGTCTTTAGCCCGCCCCGGCGCTGCCCAAACGATTCTGCGCAATGACATTGGCTTGGGGCAGAGCGCCGCCCGCGCCCTCGAAGCGCTCGGCGCGGCAGCGGTCGCCGAGTGGCTGCCCTTCAAGCCGCAGCCGGGCGAACTGGCGCAATATACGCGCAACAAAGGCCTGCGGCTGGGGAGCGTGCCGCAGACGATGCGCGAGCGTTATATCGAATATGCCCTGCTGCGGGCTGGCATTCGCTTTATGCTGGCTGAACTAGCGCCGACCAAGCTCGGGCTGGTCTTAATCGCCGGTGCGGCGCTCACTGGCAGCGGCCAAGGCGCGCTGGATATGCTGCTGCTGGCGGATGCTCTGCAAAGCGATGGCATCGTGCAGGTGAAGGCTGACCCTTATGGCGCGCTGGCAGCCCTGGGCGCGCTGGCTCCGGTCGCGCCCAGCGCCGTCGTGCAGCTTGCCAACAGCAATGTCTTAAAAAATGTCGGCAGCCTCATCCGCGTCTCTGGGCAGGCGCCGGCTGGCGCTACCGCGCTGAAAATCAGCGGCAAGCTGGCTAGCGGCGCCAGCATCGCCGAAACGCTGGCTGTCGGCGAAGTGTGGCATTTGCCGCTGCCGGCGGCGGGCGCGGTGGAGCTGCGCCTGCAACTGCCGCGCGGCTTGTCCATCGGCGGCAAGCGGCGGCTGCGCTTGCATTTGACCGGCGGGCGCGGCGGCCTGCTCTTTGATGCCCGCTTGAACCCCCAGCCAACTGGCACAACGACCGAGCGCGCCGTGAATATGCTGCGCTGGTTTGCCGCCGTCAGCGGGCAGGCAGCCCCCGTCGCCATCCCGGAGGCTTGGCTATCGCCAGGGGCGGCTGACAATCCCCTGGTCTAAGCGCGCGTTTTAAGGAGCGCTTTGCCGCCAAGCTTCGGTGAGATTGTGCCGCGGCAAATCCCGCGCGCGCAAACCGCTTTTCTGGCTATCTTCATAGCGCCCAAAATAGCTGTCAATCTGCGCTGACAAAGTGTCGACGACCGTTTGATATTGCGCCGCGCCATAGAGATTTTGGCTTTCGCCCGGGTCAGCAGCCAGGTCAAACAGTTCGCCGGGCCCGCCTGGTCCAAAGCGCCGCACTAATTTGTAGCGCCGCCCGCGGACCATACGCAGGTCGCCATATTCGCCAAACTGCGCTTCTCGCCAGGCGGGTAAAGCGGCCGAATTGTCCAATAGCGGCAAAAAACTGCGCCCAGGATACTTGCGCTGCGCCTCAAGCTCGTCGGCGCTGCCGGCATAATCAACGATGGTTTGGAAGAGGTCGAGATGATCGACGAATTCTATGCGCCGCTGCCCGGCGTATAAAGCGCCCGGCTGATTGAATATCAGCGGCACGCGCAGCACTTCTTCGGTCAGGTAGGAGCCTTTGTCGAAGCGGCCGCCGTGGCTGGCGAGGCCATCGCCATGATCCGCTGTCCATATCACTAAGGTATTTTCGGCGAGACCCAGCGCGTCTAGCTTGTCCAGCACCAGGCCGGCGGCGGCATCAACCAGCGTGATATGGGCATAGGCGCGGGCGATGACATGCTGCCACTGCCCCCAAGGCAGCGGACTCGGGTTGACAAAGCGCCCGTTCTCATCGGTCAGTTGCGCATGTGGGTCTTGCCAGAAGAAGTCTGGCTTGCCGGCCAGCGAGTCGGCAAAATTGCCATAAGGCGGAATATCTTCCGGGTCATATAAGTCGGCGAATTCGGGCGTCGGGAAATAAGGCTGGTGCGGACCCCAAAAATCGAGTCGCAGGTGAAAAGGCGCGTCAGCCGGCGCGGCCGCCAGGTCTTCTAGCTGTTGGCAAGCCATATCCGCCAAGAAAAAGGCTTCATGTGTTTCTTTCGGGCTGGTCGTGATGCCGATGGCATGCTCGCCGCACCAATAGCGTTCGCTGCGATAAGCCGCGCCAACGCGCAAAGCCGGAAATTCCCGCTGCATCACAAAGCTGTCAAAGACAAATTCTATCTTGTGTTCGGCAGGCGGCAGGTTCTCCCGCTCGAGGTACTGGCGATACTCCGGGCTGATATAGGGGTTGCCATAATCTTCCAGCGAGAAACCGGCGCAATCAAAGTCGAGCGCGCTGCCAGCGCCGGCATGCCACTTGCCAAAATAAAAGCAGCGATAGCCGGCCTGAGCCAACCGGCTCAGATAAATTTCATGCTGATATGACGCATTAGAATAATTATAATAATTGCCGTGATTGTGCGGATACAAGCCAGTTAGAAGCGTACGCCTTGATGGCCCGCAGAGCGGCACCGCGCAATAAGACCGCTCGAAGCTGATGCCGCCTGCCGCCAAGCGGTCAAAATTCGGCGTCAGCGGCCGCGGCCCGCCATCCCAGCCATGGCGATACCAAGCTTGATGGTCGTTCACCAGCAGCACGATATTCGGACGGTCTTGCATAATAGCCTGCTAAAACGCTATTTTCTGCTGCGTCAATTTTGCCATATTCCACCAGCCCGCGCAAAATTGTGTAAATGGTTTCTTCGCCCTATCATCAGTGTATCCGAAGCTTTACCTTTCAGGAGATGCCTTATGTTCCGCAAAATAAGTTTGACCGTTTTGCTCTTGTTTTTGCTGGCGACTTCTTTGCCGGCTCTGGCACAAGAGCAGGTTACGCTAGATTTTTGGATTCCGGCTGGGCGCGGTCGCGACGAAGGCGTCGCCGCCGTCATCGAAGCCTTTGAAGCGCAAAACCCGCATATCACTATCGAGTTGACGGCTATTCCTTTTGGCGAATTCTTTGATTCTTTGCAAGTGGCTTTTGCCGGCAACAATCCGCCCGATGCCGCTTTGATTGACGGCGTCGGCGTGCAGAACCTAGCCTATAATGGCGCGCTGCTACCGATTGAAGATATGTTCAGCGAAGAAGATATGGCGGATTTCATGACCGACCTAATCGAGATGGTCTCGCTCAATGGCCACATGTATGCCGCGCCTTGGGCTAATGCCGCCGATGCCATGTACTACAATGTCGATATGTTTGAAGCGGCCGGCGTCGACGTACCACAAGAATTAGCCGATGGCTGGACTTGGCCCGAATTCGTCGAGAATGTGAATATTGTGCGGGCGCATCAAGCCGAGCAAGGCAATGAGATTTGGGGCATGATGGGTTTTAATAACCCTCTGCAAGGCACTTTCTTCACCTGGACCATCATCCGCAGCAACAGCAGCCCCGGTGAAGCGCTCTGGGAATCGATGGCGCCGGATCTTAGCACCATCGGTGGGTATATTGATTCGCCCGAAGCGATGGAAGCCTACGAATTTTATCAGGGCATGTACAATGACGGTTTCCTGCCTACCGACAGTATCCCGGATGCTTTTGGCAATGGTCTCGTCGCGACCTATTTTGCCATTCCGCCGACCGGTTCGGTCTTGCAGCGCACCTTCCCCGATTTGAATTGGGCGGTCATGCCGATGCCCTACCTGAAAACGCCACTGACGCATACAGGCTCTTTCGCGCCGGGCGTCGCCGCGAAGAGCGATAACCCCGACGCCGCCAAACAATTCGTCGGCTATTTCACCAGCCCCGAAGGCTATCTGACCTACCACAGCGTCACCAAAGTGATGCCGGGCCGCGTGTCCATCCAACAGCAGCTGCCCGAGTTCCAAGAAGGCTATCTCAAGCTGCTCTTTGATGAGATGGTGGAATGGGGGCATGCGCGGCCCGGCGGCCCAGCGCATACTATCTTTAACCAGATCGTCTCCAACAATATGATGGTCAACATCGCTTTGGGCGGTGATATTGCGGAAGAGGTGGCGAACGCCATCCTAGAAGTGGACGCCCAGCTCATGCAATTCCGCTAGGCACAAATTTCAACCACACTCCCCAGCCCCTCCCCGAAGCTTCGGGGAGGGGAGTCTAACCGATAAAAACTGCGAGGCTGTGGGACTGTGGACACTGCCATCGGCCGCATAGACATTGACCGACGGGAAGGGCTTTTCTGCAAGCGCGCCCTATAGTTTCCGGGGTTTTTCTCCCCTGCCCAAAGCTTTGGGGCGCGTAGACACTGCCCTACGGGAGGGGCTAGGGCTGGGGTTGAAAATAGCGTCTCACAGTCTGCATAATTAACTTGGACTTACTTCTGTGGCAAAATTTTTCCCAACCGCAATCTAAAATGGGTTTGCGTAGCGCATGATTCACCTCTTTTCCAACAGCCAAAAGGCGCAGCGCTATCGGGCGGCCTTCTTGCTTTCTTTGCCGGCGTTAATTGGTTTGCTGCTCTTTCATTATTTGCCCATCGCCGATACTTTCCGCCTCAGCTTCACCGACTACAAAGTCTTCACCGGCGAGTTCACTTTTACCGGGCTGAAGAATTACGAAATCGCCTTCAGCGATCCGATTTTAGTGCAATCGCTGCGCAACACAGCCCTATTCTTTTTGATTAAAGTGCCGCTGCAAATGGCTCTCGGCCTGTGTCTGGCTCTGCTCGTCAGCAAGCCGGGCCGAGATTCTACCTTTTTACGCACGCTGATTCTCTTCCCCACAGTTACCTCTATGGTGGTAGCGTCTATTGTCTGGGGTATGATGTTCCATTCCGATATTGGCATTGTCAATAGCACGCTAGAGGCTTTTGGCTTGCCGGCCCAGGGCTTTTTGCGCGACAAATACCAGGCTTTGCCCCTGCTGGCTTTAATCACTATCTGGAAAGAAGTCGGCTTGAGCATGATATTCTACTTGGCTGGCTTGCTGGCAATCCCGACCGTCTATTACGAAGCGGCGCGCATCGACGGCGCGACGCCCTGGCAGATCTTCCGCTATATCACCCTGCCGCTCCTAAACCGCACCCATGTTTTTGTGCTGGTTACCAGCACCATCGCGGCTTTCAAAGTCTTTGTGCCGGTCGAAGTCTTGACCGAGGGCGGCCCTTCCAATGCCACCCGCGTCATCGTCTATTACATCTTCCACCTCGCCTTCCGCTTCAACCGTTTCAGCTATGCGACGGCGCTCTCGGTCATCCTGGCGATTATGCTCATCGCCATCAGCATCTTCCAACTGCGCATTACGCGGGATGGCGACAGTGACTGAAATAAGCGCGAGACCGCCGCAATCAGCCTCTGCCTGGTCAATCCGCTCGCTTTGGCGGCTGGCGCTCTTTTTTATTATCGTGGTCGTTTTTGCCACGCCCTATCTTTGGATTGTCGGCTCGACCTTTAAGACGCGGCAAGACCTGTTTGATGACCTCTATCCGGTGTCGGTGAAGACATTTGTACCGAGCAACCCCACTTTAGAGAATTTGAGCGCCCTGCTCACCGAAACAAATTTCGCCCAAGCCGTGCTGAATAGCGTGCTGGTCGCTTCGATGTCGGTATTTTTCGCCGTTGCCATCAACAGCATGATTGCCTTTGTGCTGGCTTGGCTGAAGTTCCCCGGCCGGCGTCTGCTCTTCGTCGTGATTCTGGCGACGCTGACCATCGCCTTTGAGGCTAAGCTGATACCGCTCTTCCTCACCATGCAGCAGCTGCACATCGACAATACGCTGCCGTCGATCTTCCTGCCTTGGATCACGGACGCTTTTATTATCTTTTTGCTGCGGCAGCATTTTGCCGAGCTGCCGCAGGATTTATTCGACGCGGCGGTCATCGATGGCTGTTCTTATTTCCGCATGTATTGGCAGGTGATGCTGCCCAACATCGTGCCGGCCCTGGTCAGCGCCGCCTTCATCAAGTTCATCTTTTCTTGGGACTCTTTTATCTGGCCTTCGATCGTCATTACCGACGAATCAAAAACGGTCATCACAGTCGCGCTGGCAAAATTATTCAGCGACGAATCTGTGCGCTGGGAATTGGTCTTCGCTGGCTCCTTCGTGGCGACCATCCCGGTCGTTGTCATTTTTGTCTTTTTGCAGCGCTATTATGTGCAGGGTTTTGTACGGTCTGGCTTGAAGTAAATCTCTAGGAAGTCCAAGTTAATTATGCAAAAATTGCGGTTACACATCACTTTTCAACCCCAGCCCCGGCCCCTCCCGTAGGGCAGTGTCTACGCACCCCAAAGCTTTGGGGAGGGAGCGCCAATCGTAAGGTTGAAACGAACGCAGAAACTTGCAGAATTTAGTTTGCCCTACTTCTAATCGAAAAGGCAGTCTCATGAATATCATTTTTGTCGTTTCAGATACATTCCGCCGCGACCATCTGCCATGCTATGGCAATAGCGAGGTTATCACGCCTAATTTGCATCGCTTTGCGGAAAGCGCTTTAATCTTTGAAGATTGCTACGCCGCCTCTTTCCCCACAGTGCCAGCCCGCGCCGACCTGTTCACCGGGCGCTATACATTTGTCTATCTGCCCTGGGGTCCCTTGCCGCAAGCCGAAGTAACCTTGCCCGATTTGATAAGCGCGGCCGGTTACAACACCGCCGCCATCGCCGATACGCCTTTCCTGGCGCGGCGCGGTTATGGGCAAGACCGCGGCTTCAAAGAATTCATCTATATCCGCGGGCAGCTGCACGGCACCGAGCGGGCTTACCGCCAGCGTCAGCGTCAAGTTTCCGAAATCGACGGCTATTGCGCGCCTAAGACCTTCAAAGAGGCGGCCGATTGGCTGGAGCGCCATCACGAGCAGCCTTTCTTTTTATATATCGATACTTGGGACCCGCACGAACCGTGGGACCCGCCGGCCTATTATGTGAAGCCGCATCTGCCCGAGTATAAAGGTGAAGTCGTCGCGCCAAATTATTGGAATTACGCTGACGATGGCTTGAGCGAGCGCGACCTGGAAATTGCCCGCGCCTGCTATAAAGGCGAGATTGCGATGGTAGACCATTGGTTTGGTTACTTGCTGGGACGGGTTCGGGTGCTGAACCTGCTGGAGAATACGGCGATTTTTTTCTTGTCTGACCACGGCTTCTATTTTGGCGAGCATGGGCTGTTTGGCAAGCGGCGCTTCCGCTGGCCCGACGGCAGCGGCTTTGACGAAGGTTTCGCAAAAGGTTTGACCGTGCAGCAGCGCCAGGTGCATCGCTCGCCCTTGCACAATGAATTGGTCCAGGTGCCGCTGCTGGCTTATTTGCCCGGCCAGCCGGGCCGGCGCGTGCCAGGCATTCTCTCCCTGCCCGACTTGATGCCGACCCTCTTGCAATTGCTGGACATCCCCATCCCAGCCCGCGTACAGGCTAAATCGGCTTTGCCGCTGCTAGAGGGCGAAAAGCTGCATGACATCGTTGTCAGCAGCGCGCCTTTTGAAGAGGTGGGCGAATTGTCGCGCACGGTCGACGGGCAGAATCGGGTAGTAGTGCAGGTTTCGCCCAGCTCCATTACCGATGGCGAGTGGGATTTGCTCTATGGCGTTGAGGGGCAAGCGGTGGAATTATATCGCGCCAAAGAAGACCCGGGGCATCGACATGATTTGAGCGCGGCGCAACCCGCCGTTGTCGCCCGCTTGCACGGGCAATATGTTGACTGGCTGCGTTCGATTGATACGCCTGCTCGCTTTCTGGAGCCGCGCCTTCAGCTTTAGCCGCTCTACTTCACCGCGCCCATCGTCAAGCCATAGACCACATTCTTGCGGATGAAAAGCGCCAGGAAAAATATCGGCAGCATCACCACCATGCCAGCCGCCGCCATCTGCTCCCACATAATGCCGCGGGCGCCACTGGTTGTCATCAGCGCCACCTGCATCGTGCGCATCTCCCGCCCGATAATCAAGGCGAAAAGAAATTCGTTCCAAGACATAATGAAAGCGAAGACCGACGCCACCAAAATGCCCGGCCGAATGAGCGGCAGGGAAATGAAAAACAGCACCTGAAAATCGTTGCAGCCATCCACATAAGCCGCTTCTTCAATCTCGCCCGGCAGCGCGTCCACAAAACCTTTAATCATCCAAATCGCGTAGGGCAGCACGATGGACATATTGACGATAATCAAACCCAGCCGCGTGCCGAGCAGGGGCCTATCAAAGACTTCCACCGTGCGAAACAGCGTGAAAAAAGGAATGGCGACGACGATAGCCGGGATGAATTGCGTCGTCAAAATCCAAATCAGCAGGACGCGATTGCCTAAAAACAGATAGCGGCTGAAAGCATAGGCGGCGATGGTCGCCAGCGGGATGGCGATTAAAATCGTCGCGCCCGAGACGACCACGCTGTTGACGACATTGGGCAGCATATCGCGCCCGACTTCGCCGCGCTCGCGGTCGGTGCCTTCGTTGATGCGCACGCTCGTATCAGAAAAAATGATGCGAAAGTTATCGAGGGTGGGGGGGAAGATAATGTCGGTGCTGTAGGCTTTTTCCTGCGGCTTGATGGCCGTTAGAGCCAGCCAAACAATCGGCAGCATAATAAAAAAGATAATCAGCAGCAGGGCGGCCGTCTCTAGTATCTTGCCGCCGCGCTGCCGCAGGCTGCCAAGCGGCGCTTGATTGCGGCGGGCTGCTATCGCTGTCATAGTCGCTTCGCTTCTCTCAATCGCGGTTTAATACCAGCACGACATAAAGCGCCGCGCACACCGTCAGCACGACGACCAGAATGTAGGACATGGCTGAGGCATAGCCAATATCCAAGCTCCGCACAAAACCGACCTGGTGGATGTAATAATTGATGGTCTGTGTCGCCCGCACGGGACCGCCACCCGTCATCGTAACGACTTGGTCGAACATTTTTAAGGAAAAAATCGTCTTGAGCATTGTAACAATCAAGATGACGGGCCGCAGCAGTGGCAACGTAACGCGGAAGAATATCTGAATGCGATTCGCGCCATCGATGCGGGCCGCTTCAAAAATCTGCTCGTCAATCGAACCCAGCGCGCCCACGAACATCAAAGCGATCAGCGGCGCCCAGCCCCAGGTCTCGCTCATCGCCAGCATAAATAGGGCCCAAAATTTATCGCCCAGCCAAACGATGGACTCGCTCAAGAGCGGAATTTCGACCAGCGGCAGGCCATTGATAAGGCCGAGCAGGGCGTTGATGGGCTGGATGAGCAGGCTATCTATCAGCAGGTCATAGATGCCATATTCTTCGTTGAGCATAAAGCGCCAGCTATAGCCTTTGAGCGCCGGGCTGACGGCAAAGGGGAAGATGAGCAGCACTTTGGTCAATGTATGCAGCCAGCCGCCTTTTTGCACAACGACGGCGATGAACAAACCAATCACGACCGACAGCCCAACGCTGATGACCGTGAACCAAAATGTTACTTGCAGGCTGTTGATAAAACGGGAGTCGCTGAAGGCCAGGGCATAATTATCGAGCGAGAGCAGACTCCAGTCGATGTGAAACCCATTTTCGCCGATTTGAATGGCAAAAACAGGCGGGCGGCGCAGGCTGTATTTGTGAAAGCTGAAATAGAGCGCCGCCAGCAAAGGGTATATCGTCGTCGAGACGATAATAAGCAGGGCGGGTCCCACGAGCAGCCATGGGACCCAGCGTTTCTTGCGCATTTAGTCGTAATAGCCCGCCGCTTGCATGACGGCGCGCACATCGTCCGCCGCCAAGTCCAGCACCGCTTGCACATCGGCGCCGGCATCGGTGGCCAGCTCGTTAATCGCTTCCGCCAAATAGGGGATGATTTCGGTGTATTCTGGGATGAGCGGGATAGTGCGCGCATCGGCTAAGACCGCCGACGCGACGCCTTGCAAGCCATTATGCACTTCGTTGACTTCTTCATCCGCCAAGATGGACAGGCGCACCGCCACATTGGTATCCAGGGCCGGGTCGGCCGCGTCAAGCACGATGCGGCGCTCGGTGATGGGGTGGGTCAGCCATTTCAAGTATTCTAGCGACGCCTCAAGGCTATCGGATTGGGATAGCACGCCGACGGGCCACAAATAGCCATAAGAAGCGGTATCGCCACCGGCCCAGCCGGGCGCCGGCGCGAAGGCGGCGTTCTCAGCCACTTCTGCGACTTCCGAAGTGGTCATGCGGCTAGCCATCCACCACCAGCCGACGAACATCGCGGCGCGGCCTTGCACCAGCTCTTGGTTGGCTTCCTGCTCGTTCCAAGCCACCGACGCCTCTGGGCTATAGCCATCGCGCACATAGCTCAGGTATTGCTCGGTCGCGGCTAAGCCGACTTCGTTATTAAAGATCGGCTGCCAATTTTCGTCGAAGATATCGGTGCCAGCGCCCCAGAGATGGCTGTACCAGTTGAAGAGATTCTGGTCCACATTCAAGCCGTAGTACATGGCGATGGGCGCAATATCCATGCCGCTGTCGACGATAGCTTGGCTGATAGCGGAGACATCTTGCCAGGTCTGCGGCGGCTCCATGCCGACCGCTTCCAAGACATCCGCCCGATAGTGCAGCAGCAAGGGATGACCGCGGAAGGGCAGGCCATAGATGGTATCGCTATTGCCGGTGGCAGCGCCTTGATAGGCGGGCGAATAATCGTCCCAATCAATGCCAGCTTCTTCGACGAAGTCGTTTAGCGGGTGCAGGTAATCATAGATATTGGTGCCCCAGGCATCCACAAAGGCGACAAGGTCAAATTCGGTGCTGTTGTTGGTCGCTTCGAGGTAGAGCTGCTCTTGGAAAGAGCCGAAGGGCAAATCGCCCCAAGAGACGCTAATGCCGGTCATCTCGGTGAATTCATTTGCGCCTTTGACAGCGGCTGAAGCGAATTGCGGCGCTGTGCTACAGCAGATGAGAAATTGCAGTTCTGTGCCATCGTAGGGCTTGCTGGCGTCCAAGCCGAATGTGGCTGGGTCCATGATGTCCATATCTTGGGCGAAGACTGCGCCCAAGGGCAGCATCAAAAATAGGGCTAGCGCCAGCAGAACAAACACGCTGCGTCTTTGAATCATAAGAAACCTCCTGTTTTGCCTATCAGAAAAACTTGTTTCGCGCATACATGCTACGAATTACAGGAGTATAACATAGAAAAAACTCGAATTCCAAAGAAGAAATTAGCCACAGAGGCGCAGAGACACAAAGCGCGCAAAGCAGTCCAACTTCTCAGTAAGACAAAGTTAATTATGCAAAAAATTGCGCCGCCGTTTCACTTTTCAACCCCAGCCCCGGCCCCTCCCGTCGGGCAGTGTCTACGCACCCCCGAAGCTTCGGGCAGGGATCGCCATCGTGGGCTTGGTCTTACCGCAATTTGGTGCGATTGCCCTGGCGGGCAAATGGAATATGCGGCCCGCCAGCTAAAAAAATGCTATACTGTTTGTAGAAAGACTAGCGCGAGGACAAGAGATGCTAAGCGAAGCCCTGCGCCTCATGACTGTTGCCGAGTATCTTGCATTTGAGGCAGCGAGCGAAATCAAAAACGAATACATTGATGGTCGGATTTATCCAACGAGCGGTGCCAGACTTTTTCACAATGCAATTTGTATGAACATTGGCAGCTATTTACGCAGCCTGCTCTTAGATAGGGATTGTTGGGTGCTAGGCAGCGATATGCGAGTGCGCGTTAGTCCGCAGCGCTATGTCTACCCGGATGTCAGCGTGGTCTGTGGTGAGCCGTATACAGACACGAATGTATTAGACTTGCTGCAGCCGATTCTGCTCGTCGAAGTAACATCGCCCGCATCGGCCAGCTACGACCGTATCGACAAGCTCAGTTATTATACAGCGCTAGACTCGCTGCAAGCCTATCTGATAGTCGAGCAACAGCGGCCGTTTGTGGAGCTGCATAGCCGCGCCCTTACTGGCGCTGGCGCCAGCAAATATTTAGCGCTATGAGCGCTGAAGTGCCGCTGCGGGCTTTGGCTTGCAGTTTGCCGCTGCGTGAGATTTATCGCAACCTGCCTTTCGCCCGCCCGTAATTATAATTTTTCTTATTGGAATAGCGCGAGGACAAGAGATGCTAAGCGAAGCCCTGCGCCTCATGACTGTTGCCGAGTATCTTGCATTTGAGGCGGCGAGCGAAATCAAAAACGAATACATTGATGGCAGGCTGTATCCGATGAGTGGCGCCAAATACTTTCACAATGTCATCAGTAGGAATCTTCTAATCTGGTTCCAGACCCAGTTGGAAGGTAGCGGTTGTGAGGCGCTAGGCAGTGATATGCGGGGGCGCGTTAGCCCGCAGCGCTATGTCTACCCGGATGTCAGCGTGGTCTGTGGCGAGCCGTATACAGACGCGAATGTATTAGACCTGCTGCAGCCGATTCTACTCGTCGAAGTAACATCGCCCGCATCGGCCAGCTATGACCGCATCGACAAGCTAAGCTATTACACAGCGCTAGACTCGCTGCAAGCCTATCTGATAGTCGAGAAACAGCGGCCGTTTGTGGAGCTGCATAGCCGCGCCCTTACTGGCTGGCGCCAGCAAATATTTAGCGCTATGGACGCTGAAGTGCCGCTGCGGGCTTTGGCTTGCAGTTTGCCGCTGCGTGAGATTTATCGCAACCTGCCTTTCGCCCGCCAATGATGTCTGAAGCGACGCACCGCTCGCTTATTGACCACTTTACATTAAAAAAGGCAAAAATTCGACAAAGCAGTATGACTGTGCCACAATAGACCGAACTTCACGAAATTATAGTTTGCGTCATCGGCGGTTCTTCTGGCGCTAAGAGTTTTTTCTCAATAATAAAAAAAGCGCTTGTTACTGAAATTACGAAGAAGCGTGGCGAGGAGAAACTGCTGTGAAGTTATGTGTAATTGAGGGCGATGGCATTGGCCATGAGGTCGTGCCAGCGGCGGTGCGCGTCTTGCGGCAAGTTATTCCCGAGTTGGAAGTCTTCCCGGCCGAGGCCGGCTGGGATAGATTTGAAGCCACCGGCGATGCGCTGCCCCCCGAAACTATCGAACTCGCGCGCGAAGCGCAGGCGGTGCTCTTTGGCGCTTGCAGCTCGCCATCCTATCCTGTCGCTGGGTATTCTTCGCCGATTGTGCGTTTGCGCCGCCTGATGGAAACCTACGCTAACCTGCGCCCGACCCGTTATCTGCCTGTGCCGACGGCCCGCAAAGGCGTCGACCTTGTCGTCGTGCGCGAGAATACTGAAGACCTGTATATCGGCGATGAACAGACGGCCGATGCCGGCGACACTGGCACAGCGACCAAACGGATCACCCGCTATGCCAGCGAGCGCATCGCCCACACTGCTTTCCGCCTAGCGCAGAGCGAGGGGCGGCGGCGCATAACGATTGTGCATAAGGGCAATGTCCTGCCCCAGACCGACGGCTTGTTTCGCCGCGTCGCTTATGAAGTCGCTAAAACTTATCCGCAAATCGAAACGGATGAGCTGCTCGTCGATACGGCCGCCTATTGGATGGTGAAAGAGCCGGCGCGCTTCGATGTTGTGCTGACGCCGAATCTGTATGGCGACATCCTCTCGGATATGGCGGCGGCTTGGGGCGGCGGCTTGGGCATGGCGCCGGCCCTTAACATCGGCGACTCAGTCGCTATCGCCGAGCCAGTGCATGGCTCCGCGCCCGATATCGCCGGCCAGGGCATCGCCAACCCGACTGCGGTCATCCTCAGCGCGGCTATGCTGGCGCGGCATCACTGGGATATGCCCGCGGTCGCCGATAAGATTGACGCGGCCGTCGTCGCGGCGCTGAGCCGCGGCGATTACACCGCCGATATCCTCGGCGTCAATGGCATGAGTACCACCGACTTCGCCGACATCATCTGCGAGCAGTTGCGCTAGCCCGCTGGATTGCCCCGCCAGCCCGGGTTGGAGCGACTTAGGGAGCGACATATTATGACCTCTTTTACAGTCCAAGAAGCACTGGATTATCATCGACGCGGCCGGCCGGGCAAAATCCAAGTTACCCCGACCAAACCGCTCGATAGCCAATTACACCTTTCGCTGGCTTATTCGCCGGGCGTGGCGGAAGCGGTGCTGGAGATTGCCAGAGACCCGCTGACTGTCTTCGAGATGACCGCGCGAGCCAACCTGGTCGCCGTCATCTCCAATGGCAGCGCCATCTTGGGTTTGGGCGATCGCGGGCCCCTAGCCTCCAAACCGGTGATGGAAGGCAAGGGCGTGCTTTTCAAGAAATTCGCCGATGTCGATGTCTTTGATATCGAGATTGAAGCCCGCAGCGCCGACGAGATCGTCGAAGTCTGCAAAGCGCTGGCGCCAACTTTTGGCGGTATCAACCTAGAAGACATCAAAGCGCCAGAATGCTTTGAAATCGAAGAACGGCTCAAAGAAGAGCTGGACATCCCCGTCTTTCACGATGACCAGCATGGCACGGCGATTATCTCTGGCGCTGCCTTGCTCAATGCGCTCGAAATCACCGGCAAGCGCATTGATACGCTTAAAGTGGTCATCAATGGCGCCGGCGCCAGCGCCATCGCCACCGGCAAATTCTTCAAAGCCCTGGGCGTTGCGGCGGAAAACTTGCTCATGCTCGATTCCCGCGGCGTCATCCACCATCAGCGCGAAGAAGGCATGAACATTTACAAATCCGAATTCGCTATCCCGACCCATGCCCGCAGCTTGCATGATGCCTTGCAAGGCACGGATGTGCTGGTCGGTTTGTCCATCGCTGGTTCAGTCACGCAAGAGATGATATTAGGCATGGCGCCGAACCCGATGCTTTTTGTGCTAGCCAATCCGACGCCAGAGATTATGCCGGAGCTGGCACTGGAAGTCCGGCCGGATGCGATTATCGGCACTGGCCGCAGCGATTATGTCAATCAGGTCAATAATGTGCTGGGTTTCCCCTTCATCTTTCGCGGCGCGCTGGATGTCTATGCCACCGGCATCAACGAAGAAATGAAGATGGCGGCGGCCCGGGCCCTGGCTGCCTTAGCCCACGAAGATGTGCCAGATAGCGTCTTGCTGGCTTATGGCCAAGAATCGATTAAATTCGGCAAAGATTACCTCATCCCCAAACCGCTAGATCCGCGCGTGCTGCTTTGGGTGGCGCCGGCGGTGGCGGAAGCGGCGATGCAGTCAGGCGTCGCCCGCCGCCAAATCGACCTCGACGACTACAAGCAAGAATTGATTATGCGGCAGGGCAGCGGGCGGCAGGTGCGGCAAAATATCATCAATCGGGCGCGGGCGGGGCAGCGCAAACGCATCGTCTTACCCGAAGGCGAAGAGCCGAAGATTATCCGCGCCGCCCTGCAAGTCCGCGATGAGGGCATTGGCGAGCCAATCCTGCTAGGGCGGCCCGAACGGATTCGCCAAACCATCGACAATCTCGGGCTGAATTATAGTCCCAATGCTTTCGACCATTATGCGGCGGATAATCAATACGAATACCGTGATTTGCTCTATGAATTGCGCCATCGCAAAGGCGTAACCCTAGGCAAAGCCCGCTCGCTGGTGCGGCAGCGCAACTATTATGCCTCGCTGATGGTCAAAAATGGCGATGCCGATGCGATGGTCAGCGGCTTGACCTACGAGTACCCGGATGTCATCCGCCCGGCCTTGCAAGTCTTTGGCACGCGGCAGGGAGCGACTCGCGCCGCCGGCGTCTATTTGATGGTGATTGAAGGGCGCAGCTATCTTTTCACGGACGCCACGGTCAATATCGAGCCTGACGCGGCGACGCTGGCTGAGATTGCGATTCTGGCAAATGACTTCGCTATCACGCTCGGTTTTGAACCGCGGGTGGCAATGCTGTCTTTCTCGAATTTTGGCGCGACGCCGCACCCGCTGAGCAACAAAGTGCGGCGCGCAGTGGAGCTGGTGCGCGGCAAGCGAGCTGACATCCTCATCGATGGCGAGATGCAAGCTGATACCGCCGTCGTCAGCGATATTATCGAGCGGCGCTATCCCTTCAGCCAGGTCAAAGATGCCAATGTGCTGGTCTTCCCCAATTTGGACGCGGCGAATATCTCCTACAAGCTGCTGTCGCGGCTGACGGAAGCTGAGGCGATAGGGCCGATTCTGCTGGGCATGGGAGCGCCGGTGCATGTCTTGCAGGCCGGCGATGATGTGGAAGACATCGTGGCAATCGCCGCCGTCGCCGCTATGGACGCGCAGGACCGCGCGGGCGATTAAGTGACAAAACTTTTATGCAAGAACGTATATCGTCCATTTAAGCACAAAGAACACAAAGCCGCCTAATTTCTCTGCGCCTCAGTCGGACAAACTAAATTTTGCAAATTTTGTGCCTTCGTTTCAACCCCAGCCTCGGCCCCTCCCGTAGAGCAGTGTCTACGCGCCCCGAAGTTTCGGGGAGGTATCGCCAATCGTGGGGTTGAAAATTGCACATCATCCACCTCCCACATGATTAATTTGGGCTTACTTCTCTTTGCGGGTAATATAAACGCTATAGCTATCGCCATCAACTCCGCCCAGAGAGGTTCTCGTGTCCCACCCGCCAGGCCATCATCACGGTCATCACCACCATCATCACGACCACCACCACAGCGGCAACATCCTGGTCAAGCTGGCGCAGGCCTTGCACCTGCCCGGCTTCACCCACGACCATAGCCATAGCGACCTGGCTGGCGACGCCGCCTTTCTCGATAACCAGCTTGCCATCCGCACCGTTTGGATCGCTCTCGTCGCCCTCGGCCTCACCACCGCCTTGCAGGTTTTTATCTATGCCGCCAGCGGCAGCGTGGCCCTGCTGGCCGATACTGTGCATAACTTAGGCGACGCGCTTAATTCTATCCCGTTGCTTATCGCTTTCTATTTTGCGCGGCGGGCAGCCAACCGGCGCTATACTTACGGCTATGGTCGGCTGGAAGATATTGCCGGCATCTTCATCGTCATTTCCATCGGCTTCAGCGCCGCTTATATCCTTATCGAATCCTTCCAAAAGCTGGTTGAAGCAAAACCGTTGCAAAATCTCGAATGGATCGCCTTGGCCTCGCTAGTAGGTTTTCTGGGCAATGAACTGGTGGCGATTATGCAGATTCGCGTTGGCCGCCGCATCGGCTCGGATGCGATGATTGCCGATGGGCAGCACGCGCGCATCGATGGCTTGACTTCGCTGGCCGTCTTGATTGCTGTGCTTGGCACGCTGATTGGCCTGCCAATCCTCGACCCAATCGTCGGCATCGTGA
This sequence comes from Phototrophicaceae bacterium, assembly GCA_965200325.1. GTDB lineage: Bacteria > Chloroflexota > Anaerolineae > Aggregatilineales > Phototrophicaceae > UBA6055. Next base: position 988,146 of record OZ241335.1, read on the forward strand.
TTGCTTTTGCCATTGTTGGCATCACCTGGAATGCGATTAAAGCTATCTGGTATCGTATGATGGACGCGGTCGATCCACATCTGGTCGAGCATCTCGAAGCGCATATCAGTCCGCTAGCGACGATAAAAACCTTGCGCCTGCGCTGGGTCGGGCATCGCATGTATGGCGCGCTGACTGTGCAGGCGCCAGCGGATACAACTATGGCGGCCAGCCAAGAAATCATCCGCGCGATTCAAGACGAAGCGCGCAGTCTTATCCCACAGCTTGACGAACTGACCGTGCAGGTCGAACTCGCCGAAGGATAATTAGCCACTAGCAAAGCGCAGTTCGACCGGCATATTCAAAAAGCGCCCGAGCTGCCGCGCTTCCGCTTCCAGCAGCGGCGCTAAAGCCGCGTCAAGTTTCGTGTATGGCGCGATAGTGATACGCCCGCCCGCGCGCCGCTTTTCTAATTTCCAGCTTGCCATCGCTTCGCCATCGATGCTGAGGCAACTGCGAATCAAACCGCCGCCCGGATGCAGTTTTTTGGCCTGCGCCGCCGCTATCATGAAATCGCGGCTGGCATAGCCGAGGCAATACGCATCATAACGGGGCAGGAAGCGGATGTTCGGCGCGCTGGCTCTCGCCTCGAGCAATGGCAGCTGTTCTTTCAGCAATAGGGCTGGGCTGCCATCGGGCAGCTGCGCTGTGGCGCAGTCGGCGGCGATTGCCGCCCAGCCCGCTTTTACCTGCGCCGCGCTCAAGCCAGACCAGCGGGTGAAGTCGGCTTGGGTCGCCGGTCCATAAGCCGCCAGATAAGTCCGCGCCAGTTCGCCGGCGGGGTCAGGTGGTTTATGCTGCGGCCAGCCTGCCAGCCAATCTTCCAGTAGCGTATAAGTCAGGTTGCCCGCCCGCTCGGGACCGAGGCAAATCAAGCCGCGCAAGGCGGCGAAGCGCAGCAGATGATGAATCGCTTGCCCGGCAACGGGAATGTCATAGGCGGCTAAGGCCTGCGCGAGTTGCGGGCGGGGCAGGGCGCCCTCGCGGCGCAGAATCTCCGGCAGCGCGGTCAGGGCCCGCTCGCGCGCGGGTTCGCTCAAGCCGAGCTGCTGGTAGCGGCGGCGGGTGGCACGGATGGCACCCGGCCCGCAAAGCGCCAGCAGCCAGTTCAAATCAGCTGCCGCAACTAAATGCAAAGTGCCACGCAGCGCCCAGGTCAAGACAAAGGCCCGCTCAACTTCGCGGGTCTGGACCACATCCGCCTGTGCGATGCCCTTGGCGCGGGCCTGAATAGCAAGCTGGGCCTCCGGCCACTCTTGGGCTTGCACTGCGCCCAGCGCGCGCAAGACCGCGGCGCTCGGCGCTCAAAAGCTGGTTATAGGCGCGGATGCGCCGCAGGTCTCTTTTTGTCTCGATGGGAATCAATTTCTCTGCGCCTCAGTAAGTTCAAGTTAATTATGCACCATTTTCAACCCCATCCTCGGCCCCTCCCGTAGGGCAGTGTCTACGCGCCGCAAAGCTTTGGGAGGGAGAAAAACCCCGAAAACTATGGGCGCGCTTGCAGGGAAAAGTTCCTCCCGGCGGGCAGTGTCTATGCGACCGGGGCCAGTGTCTACAGTCCCTCAGTTTTTGCGGTTAGACTCCCCTCCCCAAAGCTTTGGGGAGGGGCCGGGGGTGGGGTGAAACGAACGCATAAAACCTGCAACATTTAGTTTGTCCTACTTCAGTGGCTAAATTCCTGTTTCCCCAGTCGCAATAAAAAACTTGAGCTTACTTAGCATTGAGCCAGCGCGCTGACACTGCGATAATAAGCGGCGAATGCGGCCTTGTCAAAAGGAAAAGTTCTCGCTATGAAGACCGCCGCCCGCTGGAAAATCTGTACTTTAGCCATCGCTATCGGCTTGCTTCTCGCCGCCTGCGCCGCCGAACCGCCGCGCATCCCCTTCACAGCCCTCGATTTTAGCCTGGCGGACGCGGGCAGCGGCGAGAAGCTCTTCAGCCAATCGCATAACGAAGCGCCCGCTTGTGCCGCCTGCCATGCCATCGACGGCGCGGACAGCGGCATTGGCAATGCGTTGGCGGGCCTAGCCGATGTGGCGGGCCAGCGCGTCGCCGGGCAATCCGCCGCCGAATATCTGTATTGGAGCATCCTGCGCCCGGGGCAATATCTTGTCGCCGGCTATTCTAATGTGATGTACGCTGATTATGAAGAGACGCTGGAAGCGGCCGATTTAGCTGACCTAATTGCCTGGCTGCTCACTTTGCACTAAAGTAGAGTTGGCTTAAGAAATAAATTCGCGGCAAAAAGAGGGAGCTTGTTATGGACATAAGCACAGCTGACGGTGCGCTGCTGGTTACGATTCTGCGCCTGCTGCATATCGGCGCGGGTTTGATTTGGGTGGGGGCGGCGCTGCTGATGTCGCTCTATATCGAGCCGGCCGCGGCCGCCGCCGGGACGGAAGGCCGCCGCTTTTTGCGCGCGCTCTACAGCCAGACGCAATTCCCCCGCTTGATACCGCTTATGGCGCTCATTACCACTGTCGCTGGTCTGCTGCTTTATGGTCTGCTCTCCTATCACGAAGCGATGAGCAGCGCGATGGGCTTTGTCTTGACAATCGGCTCTGCCTTTGGTTTGCTGGCCTTCGGGCATGGCTTTTTCACTGTTTGGCGCGGCGCCGGGCGTTATGCGACTCTGCTCAAAGCGGGCGAAGCAAAAGAAGCCGACCTAGAACCGCTGCAAGACAAAATACGACGCAACGGGCGTATCAGCCTGTGGCTGGCTCTGGTTGCGCTGATACTGATGGCCGGCGCCCGCTATATCAATCCGCTCTTTGGCTAGCGCGCGCTGTCCGGCAGGATTGCCGGCTCCAGCGGTGTATATAAAACTGTCTCTCAATCACAGCGCGCCCGCCGCGCTGCGCGAAGGCCAAATGAAAAATGACGCAGAAGCCAGCATTGCCCGCCACTGAGGCGGCTCGGCCGGCCGCCGACGAGCAGGAACGCAGGAATGCCCGTATCGCCGGCGCCAGCAGCATCCTCGCCCTCGGCAATATATGCAGCCGTGTTCTCGGCTTGGCGCGGGAAACTGTCATCACTTATCTCTTCGGCGCGACAGCCGCGGTCGATGCCCTGCAAGTCGCCATCATCGTGCCAAAAGCGATTTATGACCTGCTCATCGGCGGGCATGTCAATGGCGCCATTGTGCCAGTGCTGAGCGATGTCATCGCCCTGCGCGGCAAGGCGGAATTGTGGCGCGTCCTCTCCGCTTTGATGAGCCTCATCACCGTCTTGTTAGCGGCCCTGGTCCTGCTCATCGAACTTTTTGCCCCTCAAATCGTGTCAATTGTCACGCCCGGCGCCGCCGTCGAAACGCAGCGCCTGGCTAGCGATTTGCTGCGCTTGACCGCGCCTGCCTTGATAGCGCTGAGTCTCTTCGCCGTTTTCAGCGGGACGCTTTTTGCTTTGCGTTCTTTTACCCTGCCGGCCTTCGCCGGCGTCGTTTTTAATGGCTGTATCGTGCTTCTTGCCCTGTTACTAGCGCCGCCATTGACGCTGACGCCGCAGCTTTCTCAGGCGGACCAGCTCTTTCCCTTCGCGCTAGCCCGTCCGCAGCATAGCATTAGCATCGTCGCCCTGGGCTGGCTGATTGGCGCGATTTCCCAGCTGCTCTTGCAGTTGGCTGGCCTGCCAGTGCGCCGCTTGCGGCTGAGCTTGAATTGGCGGCAGCCGGCGCTCAAGCGCATCGGCTTGCTCTATTTGCCGGTCATGCTGGTCTTGATTATGGATACGCTGATTATCCGCCGCTTTAGTTATGATTTAGCCAGCCAGACTGACGCTGGCAATATCACCATTATGAATTTGGCGACGACGCTGGTGCAGTTTCCGCAGGGCTTGGTGGCGACGGCGATTAGCGTGGCGATTTTGCCGACGCTGGCGCGGCAAGCGACGGAAATGACGGCGGCAGCGCAACGCGCGCTCAAAGATACGCTGGGTTTAGGCCTGCGCCTGACGCTGTCGCTCATCCTGCCGGCCGCGACGGGCTTGTTTGTCCTGGCGGTGCCAATTATCGCGCTGCTCTTCGAGAATGGCGCTTTCCTGCCCAGCGATACCGCCACCACCGCGACGGCTCTGCGCCTCTATCTGCTTGGCCTGCCTTTCGCCGCGCTAGACCTGTTGCTGGTCTACGCCTTTTATGCCCGCAAAGATACGCTCACCCCGGCGCTGATAGGCATTGTCAGTTTCCTCTGCTATTTGGGGGTGGCTCTGCTGCTCTTTGAACCGTATGGCTTGTTCAGCTTGATGCTGGCTGATAGCGCCAAGCATTTTGTGCATGCCGCTATCAGCGCGCTTTTGCTTTGGCGGCGGCTGAGCGGCTTAGGCGGGCAGGGCTTGCTGCGTACTGGCCTCAAGGCGGCGCTGGCCTCGCTGTTGATGGGCGGCGCCGCCCTGCTCACCTTGCCCGCTCTAAGCGCGCTTATCGGCGGCGGCAGTCTCTGGCGCGAGGCTCTGCTGGTGGCCAGCGGCGCGCTGCTCTATGGGGGCATCTTCCTGCTAGCGGCGCGCTGTCTCAAACTGGCGGAACTCTTTTGGTTGCTGAAGCTGCTACGCGAGCGCTTCATAAAATAGCTCGGATAAATATTAGCCCGCGCCACAAAATTCAGCTAAACTTTCCCGAATGCGCAAAATTTTCCTGGCCTAGGCCAGCTAATGGCAAGCGCCAAAGGCGGAAAACATGCAATCAGGCCGCCAGTCCGACAGCTTCAAATTATGGCTCATCTCTTGCATCGTCTTTGCGATTGGCGGACTGAACGCCGGCGCGCTTGGCGTCGTTTGGATTTATGTGCAAGCGGACTTCAGCGTCACCTTGAGCGCGCTTGGCGCTTTAGTCAGCGCCGCTACGGTGGGGCGCACAATCATCAGCGCCGTCAGCGGGCCAATCATCGGCCGCTTTGGCATCGCCAATGCGATGCTGGGCGGTGTATCCCTTAGCGCTATCAGCATGCTCGGTTTTGCCCTGGCGCCTGCCTGGCCTTTGTTTATGCTGGCGGCGGCCTGCACTGGTTTTGGCTCGGGCATAATGGGGGTTGGCTTAAATGCCTTTGCCGCCGTCAATTTCAGCGCCCGCCACATGAACTGGCTGCATGGCAGCTTTGGCATCGGTTCGACCATTGGCCCTTTCATCGTCACCATCATCGTGCTGGACCTGGGCATCGACTGGCGCTGGATTTATCTGCTCTTCACCGCCCTGCGCGGCTTGATGTTTCTCTTATTCTTTTTTACCCGCCGCGAATGGCGCATTAGCGAAGCGAAAACACAGGGCGGCCGCGCAGCGCAAGCCACCTTCGGTCAGACGCTGCGCCTGCCCATCATCTGGCTGATGGTTGGCGCCTGGATTATGGCGACTGGCAACGAGCTGGTCGCGGGGCAGTTTGCCAACAGCTTTTTGATTGAAACGCGGGCTTTCGATCCCAAAGTGGCTGGCGCTTGGGTCAGTGTGTATTGGGCGAGCTTGACGGTGAGTCGCTTTTTTGTTGGCTTCATTATCACGCGGGTCAAAAATGGCAGCTTCTTGCGCTTCAATACTATCAGCATTATGGTCGGCGCGGCTTTGCTCGGCCTTAACATTAGCCCGGCCGCCAGCTTGATTGGCTTGGCGATAGTCGGCTTTTCGATTGGGCCCTTTGCGCCCTTGATGGCCTCCGATACGCCCCCGCGGGTGGGCAGCGCCCATCTCGCCAATGCGATGGGTTTGCAATTCACCGGCGCCAGCCTGGGTATGGCTTTCTTGCCTTGGCTGGGCGGTATCTTGGCGGAATCCCTTGGCCTAGAAATTATCCCGCTCTTTGTTTTTGCTATCGCGCTGATAACTTTTATCCTGCACGAGGGGATTCTCTGGCGCGAGATTCGTCATCCCATGCCTAAAACTGCCTAAGCGCCTTAGGCCAGCCGCTTGACCGCATCGACCAAAGCCATGATATAGCCGGTCGAATAGGCATGGCCGCGGTGCCGCCAGTCGCTGTCGTCGCGCATCTCAGGCACATGGTCATCGATGATGAAACCCGTAAAACCGACTTCTTTGAGCGTCCGTATCGCCGCCACCACATCGACATTGCCTTCCCCAGGGAAGCATTCTTGGAACTTAGGCACGCAGCCTTGCACATCGCGGAAATGCACATAGAAGATTTTGCCGCGCTCGCCAAAATAGTGCATCGCGTCCAGCACGCCGGCATTATTGTCGCCATCGGCATAGACCATCTCTGAAAAGCAGCCCATACAGAAGTCTAAACCGTGATTTGGGCTTGGCGCCGCCTCTAGGGCGCGGGCGAAATTCGCTGGTTTATAAAAGACGCGGGCGATGCCGCCCAGCGTCGGCACTGGCGGGTCGTCAGGATGCAGCGCGATTTTGACGCCCGCTTCTTCCGCCACCGGCAGGACCGCCTGCATAAAGCGTACATAATTCTCAAACATTTCCGCTTCGCTATAAGCGCGGTCTTCGGCTTCTGGCACATCGACGAGGCCAGTGACGACCTCGCCGGCCAGGGCCCGCTCCATATCAAAGGCCGTTACCCACGCACCGCCGCGCCCGCGCTGCAGCGGCGTGCGCCACACCAAATTCGGCATCCAGTTCAAACCTAATATCGGGATGCCCGCCTCGCCCATATTGCGCACGGTGCGCTGATAGTTGGCCGTCTGCTCGGCGCAGCGCGGGCCATTCAGCATGGCATCGATATAAAAATGGCGCGGCACATTCTCTATCGCTTCCAAGTCTAAGCCATAGTCATTGACCCGCTGCTTCAAGCGCTTGAGATCCGCCAGCTGCCAGTAGCCCTGGTCGCCGGGCAGCTCTGAAGAATGGGGGATTATATCGATCTCCTTGCCAATCATATTAAATTGCACGCCGCTGACGCCTAGTTGCTTGGCGAAGGTCAAATAATCGTCCGCTGGCGCGGAGTGCTGCCCCAGCGCCACTCGCATTTCTTTCTGTTTTTCACCCACAACATTGCCTTTCGCAAAAACCCACTATATCGACTATAGTGTAGCTGATTTAGCCGGCAATGCACGGATTTGCGGGAGGACGATAGAGCATGGCAATCAAGAAAGTGCTGGTCAGCGGTTCGGATGGCCGCATCGGCCAAGTTACGGTCAAAGAGCTGCAAGCGCATGGCTACGAAGTAACACCAGCCGACCTGAAACAAACGCAGCCTTGGAACACGCAAATCGTTGATTTTGAAGACCTGGGGCAGGTCATTGGCCTTATGCAAGGGCATGAGGCTGTGATCCACCTGGCCGCTATCCCGTCGCCCCGCGCGCATACGGCCGAGGTTGTCTTCCGCACCAATGTCATCTCTACTTTTAATGTGCTGGAAGCCGCGACCATCCTGGGCATCAAGAATGTGGTGATGGCCAGCAGCATCTCGGCCCTAGGCTACGCTTTCCGCTATCTTCGCTTTAATCCGCTGTATATGCCTATCGACGAGGCGCATCCGATGCTCTCGCAGGATTGTTATGGCTTATCAAAGATGATTGGCGAAGAATTGGCGGAGGGTTTCCTGCGCCGCCAGCCAGATATGTCTCTAGCCAGCCTGCGCTTCACCGCGGTCTTCAACGAGCAGGCGCAAGAATGGCTGCGCCCGGCGCGAGAAGGCCCGCCCGATGATACAGCGACGCATGGCGCGTTTTGGACCTTTGTTGATGTGCGGGATGCCGCCGCCGCTTGCCGCCTGGCGATGGAATATGAGACGCCCGGGCATGAAGCCTTTTATATCTGCGCGCCGCATATCTACCGCCCCGAGAATGTGGAAGACCTGCTCGCGCGCTATTTCCCCGGCGACTATCCGATTGCCGAGCATGTGCGCGGCGCAGCCTGCCCGGTCGATTGCAGCAAGGCGGCGCGCTTGCTCGGCTGGCAGGCACGCTATGATTGGGATGGTTCGCCGCTAGGCTAGTCGCAATCCCCTTCTGGAATCAGATATTCGGCGCTGAGCCAGCCACGCTGGCCATTCAAATCGACTTTGAACCAGTCGGCGCTGCGCTCTAGTGCCGTGAGATAGGCGCCGGCGCCGGCGCCAGCGCCACCGATGCGCTGGCCATTCGGCGCGTCGCGCAGGTTGAGCATCGCTGTTAGCCGCACCATGCAACCTTGCAGCGGCGTCCCGCTGACTGCTGGCGGAGCGGGCGTCGTATCCACCACCGGGCAACTGCCCTGCGGCACGAGATAATCGGCGCTGAGCCAGCCCTGCTGCCCATTAAAATCGACTTTGAGCCAGTCGGCGCTGCGCTCCAGCGCGATCGGGCGCGCGCCGCTTGGCACAGTGCCAATGATGCCCCCGCCTGGACTAACGCGGAAATTGAGGGCCGCCGTCGTTTCTACCAGGCAGCTTTCTGTGATGGGCGCTTCATCGGGGATAAGCACCACCGTCCCCGGCCGCTCCAGCCAAGTGCAGGTCATGTCGTCATCTGTGTGGGCGGCCAGTGAGGTCACTGTACGCGGGCTATTTGCCGCGTCCAAGAAGAGCAGCTTGCCGCGGCCGCGGATGCAGACTTCGACGCCATCATCCAAGAAGCTCCCGACATCGACAGCATTGATGAAGCCGCGCTCGATGATGGCCGGGATGCCAATGCCGGCCGCGTTAACCTGCTGGCATTGCGTGCCGCTGTTCCAGCCATAGACACGGAGGCTCTCAGGCAGATGCGGGCAGGGGGAGAAGGGCGCGGTGGGCAGGGCGGTTGGGCGGTCGGTGGGCTTGGCCGGCGGCGCTGGCGCTATATCGAGCAGCACCCGCCGGCGGCTGGGCGGCGGCGGTATATCGGTCGCTGTCGGCGGCGGTATATTGGTCGCCGTTGGCGGCGGTATATTGGTCGCCGTTGGCGGTGCTACAGTGGTCGCTGTCGGCGGTGCTACAGTGGTCGCTGTCGCTGGCGTTACTGACTCTACTGGCGGTCTTACCACACCGCTTTGCGTAAAGGTTGCTGTCGGTTCTGGCGTATTGGTCGCCGTCGGTTCGGGCGTATTAGTCGCTGTCGGTTCGGGTGTATTAGTCGCTGTCGGTTCAGGCGTATTAGTCGCTGTCGGTTCAGGCGTATTGGTTGCCGTCGGTTCGGGCGTATTAGTCGCTGTCGGTTCAGGGGTGTTGGTCGCCGTCGGTATCGGCGTCTCGGTGTCCATAGGCGGCATTATCTCACCTGGTCGCTCTGTTTCTGTTGGCGTTGCTGTCGGCGTCTCGGTGTCTACAAGGGGTTGCAGCTCACTGGTTGCCGCATTCGCCGCTGTCTGCCCATCGCTGTCTGTTTCTATGCCTTCATAAGCGCCGATATCACAGCCCGCGCCGACCGGCCGCTGGACGCCGCGCTGGTCGGTGGCGGCGCAATAGTCCGAGCTGGCGGCGTCGATGGCTGGGCTGCTAGCTTGCAGCGGATAATACCCCGCTGTGAACGCGCCGAGCTGCGGTGCTGGCGTGTCTAAGTTGGCCGCCGCCGGGCAGCTATTGTCCGAAATGAGGTTGTGTGATTGATTATTTTCCAAAGTCTTGCGCGGGTCAGAACAAGCGACATCAGTGCCTTTTTCAATGAGGCTGTTGTACAGCTGGACTGAGGCTGCGCTGATGATATGCAGCCCGATGCCGTCGGTGTCGGCTATGGTGATATGCTCGAGCCGAACAGTGGGATCGGCGGCGATATAAATTGCGCTGCCGCTGTTGCCCTTAAAAGTACTATTTTTGATGCTGGCGCTGCCGCCCCAGATTGCCAGCGCGCCGCCCGAGACTGTCTTATTGTCATAAAAACTGCTGTTGCTAATGCTCAGTTTGCCGGTATTGTTGAACTCGACGGCGGCTGAGAGCTCGCCGCCGCTGTGCTGCTGGAAGCTGCTATTGTCGATATTGAGAGAGCCGTAGCTGACATGGATGGCAGCGCCGCCGCTTTCATTATTGCCGGTATTAGTCAGAGTCAGGTCATTGACTGTCAGCGTGCTAGCGGCGTCGTAGAGATGAAAGATACGGTCTACGCTATCCGCGCCGCTGACGCTGTAATTGCCGCCCTCGATGGTGATAGTGCTGGTGATATTGGGCAGTAGGCCGGTGAGGGAAATATCGCCGGTGAGAATAAGCCTGTCAGCGCCGTTGCCGGCGGCGCAGGCTGTGCCTGGCGGGCTTGCGTCATTATTGGCGGCTTCGATTGCATGATACAGGCTGCAAGCCTGGGTCACTTCGATGTCCGCGGCAAAGACTGGCACAGCGCCCCAGAGCGCCAAAAGAGCCAGCAAGCCAATAAACGAACTTAAAATTGTTTTCTTGCGCATATCAATCTGTTTACAACCCCACGCTTGTTTCTTTCTTATGAGGCTTATGAAGCGAACCATTCGGAGCTTACTCCCAGGCGCACGCCTATTTTCTAGTATATGGCTAAGTTCAGATTCGCGTATGAAGTTTTGGGGCTTTTCGCTGAAACTGTTGCCTGGCGCCGGGGGATTAGCCACAGAGTCACAGAAGTAACTCAAAGTTAATTGTGTGAAATCAAGCCCACCCCGCCCTCCCGTAGGGCAGTGTCTACGCGCCCCAGGTTAGCCTCCCCTCCCCGAAGCTTCGGGGAGGGGCCGGGGGAGGGGTCGAAACGAAGGCATAAAACCTGCAAATTCACTTTGGATTACTTCTATGTCTCTGTGGCTAAATTTCTTTTTCCCTACCCGCAATACAAACTTGCGCTTGCCCCACCTATTTTTGAGGCGGACTTGCGCCGCTGCCCGCGCCTGTGCTACACTGGTTTCATTCTGATGATTGAGTTTTGAAAAAGCTGTGGACGACCTGCCCGAACCTCCCTCCCGGAGTCCCAGTCACATAATGACAACCTTGCGCCTGTTCGCATTTTTTGCTTTGGGCTATTTTTGCTTTCCCCGCAAGAGCGGCGGCGGGGAGGAAAATGATGTCCGAGTCTAGCGCCCTGCTGCTATTTCTCGCGCTCGCCCTGGGTTTTCACAGTCTTGTGAGCTTGCTAAACGCCGCGCTGCAAACCGTCTCCCGCGCTAGTATGCGCGAGCGGGCTGAAGATGGCGACAGCGCCGCCGCCCGCTTCCTCGCCTTGACCGAAAATCCGCCCAGCCTCAGCATGACCGTCAGCATCGCGCATATCCTCACGCGCTTTGCTATCGCTGTTCTGCTCGTCTTGCTCGCATTCGAGAGCTTCGCGACAGCCGATGCGGGCGGGCGTTTCCTGCTCGCCTTCGTCATCGTGGTGCCGGGCGCGTTGTTGACCTTGCTGCTCGGCGACCTCGTGCCAGAAGCGCTCGGCTCGGCCTATGCCGAAGGGCTGCTGCCCCTAGCCATCGCGCCGCTGCGCCTGTTCTTGCTGCTTATGTCGCCTATTACCGCGCTGGTGCTGCTGCTCAGCCGTTTCATTTCTCGTCTCGCCGGCAGCCCGCCACTGGTCAACCTCGTTACCGAAGAAGAGATTATGACCCTGGTCAATGCCAGTCACAGCGACGGCATCATCGAAGAAGAAGAGAAGGACATGATCGCTTCGGTCTTGCAGCTCGGCGAAAGCAGCGCCCGCGAGCTGATGACGCCGCGCATTGACATCGTCGCCCTCGAGCTGGGCGATACGCTTATGGCGGCTCTAGCCGCTTTCGTCGAATCTGGCTTTTCCCGCATCCCGGTCTATGAAGACAGCATCGACCGGGTGCAGGGCTTGCTCTATGCCAAAGACATCTTGACTGCGCTAAAGAACCGCGCCGACCTGGAAAGCCAAGCCATCCGCGATTTAATCCGCCCCGCCTATTTTGTGCTAGAGACCAAACGGGCCGACGCCTTGCTGAAAGAGCTGCAAGCGAAAAATGTGCATCTCGCCATCGTCGTCGATGAATACGGCGGCACCTCTGGGTTAATCACTATCGAAAACCTGATTGAAGAAATCGTCGGCGATATCCGCGATGAACACGACTTCGGCGAAGAAGAAGATTATGTCGAAATTGGCGATGGCAGCTACCTCATCGACGCCAGCATGGACCTCGACGACCTCAACGCCCTGCTGGATTGCGCTATCGATACCGCCACCGCTGATACCCTCGGCGGTTATATCTATTTGGCGCTGGGGCGCGTGCCAAAAGTCAACGAGACCATCGAGACCGACATCCTCAGCATGACCGTGCTGTCTATTGACGGGCACCGCATCCGCAAGGTCAAGGCGCGCAAGCGAAAGCCCGCGCCGGCCGACATTGAAAACCGCGCCCGTATCTTGGGTGGCGAAAGAGTCTCCGCGCCCGGCAAATAGAGCAAATAGGAGGAGGGCATGCCCGAAATCAATGACCAGCAACTCATCGAGGCGGCTATCGCCGCCAGCAAACAGGCTTATATTCCCTACAGCGGTTATGCCGTCGGCGCCGCTTTGCTAAGCGGCGATGGCACAGTCTACACTGGCTGCAATGTGGAGAATGTCGGTTATTCGCCGACTATCTGCGCCGAGCGCACCGCGCTGGTAAAAGCCGTCAGCGAAGGCCAGCGCGACTTTTTAGCCGTGGCCGTCGCTACCCGCGATGGCGGTTCGCCCTGCGGCGTCTGCCGCCAGATTCTCTTCGAGTTTTCGCCGAATATGCGCGTCATCCTGGCTGATTTGCAGGGCAATCTGTGTTTGACGACGACGCTAGCGGCGCTGCTGCCGCATGGCTTTGGGCCGGCTAATCTCGCTACTGAATGACACAAAGCAGCCTGATTTTTCAGTAGAAAAAGTAAATTTTGCAACTTTTTGCATTCGTTTCAACCCCACCCCCGGCCTCTCCCCGAAGCTTCGGGGAGGGGAGTCTAACCTGGAGGCCTGTAGATTTGCCCGATGGGAGGGACTTTCCTTCAAGCTCGCACAGTTTTCAGGGTTTTTCTCCCCTCCCCAAAGCTTTGGGGCGCGTAGACACTGCCCTACGGGAGGGGCCGGGGTGGGGTTGAAAAGTGAGATGTAGCAACAATTTTTTGGGAATTAACTTGGGCTTACTTCTGTGCCTCTGTAGCACTCATACCGAAATCAAAAACGGGAGCTAGACAGTGCAACAAAAAATCGTTACCAATTTGTGGTTTGACGGCGGCGTCGAAGAAGCGCTGGAATTATATACTTCGGTCTTTGCCGATGCCCGCGTCAAAAGCGTCAGTCGCTACGGCGAAAATAGCATGGGACAGCCAGGCGATATTATGACGGCCGAGTTTGAATTGGCCGGGCAGGAGTTCTGCATCATCAACGGCGGGCCGCATTACAAGCTCAGCCCAGCCGTGTCGCTGATGGTGCATTGCGCCGACCAAGCCGAAGTCGATGAGCTATGGGAACGCTTGACGGCTGACGGCGGCGAACCCGGCCGCTGCGGCTGGCTGACCGACCGCTTTGGCCTCTCTTGGCAAATCATGCCAATGCAAATGCGCGAATTGATGTCCAGCGGCGACGCCGCCGCGACCGAGCGCGTTGTGCAGGCATTTTCGCAAATGGACAAGCTGGACCTCGCCGAACTGGAACGGGCTTTTCACGGTGGCTAAACCAAGCCCAAATTGCCAGGCGCCCGACGAGCCGAACTGCCAGGCAGCTAGCGCGGGCCGGCGATGCGTTCGGCCCAGTCTTTGAAGCGCTCGTACAAGCCCCGGTAATGCGTTTGCAGGGCTGGGTCAGCAGCCGGCGCGGTCTCGCCATAATCAAAATCAGCTAAAAAGCTGGCTGCGTCGGCGGCGAAACCAGCCGCCACCGCCGCATGCGCCGCCGCGCCCAAAGCCGACATATCCGAAAAACGGCGGAAAATGACTTCGCCAGGCAAAACATTGCGCAGAATCTGCCGCATCAAGGGGCTTTTGCCCAAGCCGCCAGTGATGAGAATGCGCTTGCCTGCCAGCGCGTCGCTGCCCACCAAAGCCTCAGCGCTGAGCTTGATGCCGCAGGCGACGCCATCCAGCACCGCCCGCGTCAAGCTGCGTCTGTCGGCTGTGGCGGAAAGCTGCACAAAACTGCCATAGGGCCCATCCAAAAGAAAAGGCGTGCCAGTGCCTTGCAGATAGGGCAGGAAGAGCGGTCCCTCCAGGTCGACTGGTTCAGCCGCCAGAGCCTCAAATGCGGCATAGCTCAGCGTCGGCTCGAGCAGCTTGCGCCACCACTCCAGCGAATGGCCGGCGCTATTGAGCGCGCCAATGGCGAAGGTCTGGCCAGCCAAGCCCAGCTCGAAAAGATAGCGAATCGCTGTCTGGCGGTCGAAAGGCGTTGGTCGGTCTTGCAATTCGATGATTTGCACGGCGGTGCCGGTGTTTATCATCAGCGTGTCGCGCCTGGCGCTGCCCGCGCCGACCACGGCGCAAGCGGCGTCCCCGCCGCCAGTCGCGACGACTGTCCCTGGCGCCAACCCCAGCTCCTGCGCCGCGGTCGCTGTCAAGCGGCCGGCCGCAGCCGCCGAGCTGCGCGCTGGCGGCAGCCGCTCCAGCGGCACATCGAGTTCAGCCAGCAGCGCTTTATCCCAGTCCCGCGTGGCAAAATCCCACATCAGCGACCCGGAAGCATCGGAATAATCGGTGGCGATTGCGCCTGTCATGCGATAGCGCAGGTAGTCTTTTGAAAACAAAAAATACTTAGTTTCCGCATAGACCTTTGGCAGATGCGCCCGCAGCCACAAAATTTTGGCGAGGCTGTAAGGCGCGATTGCCGGATTCCAGAGCCGCGCCCCGGCCTGCGCCGCGATTTCTTCGGCTTGCGGCCGCGAGCGCGTATCGGCCCAGACGATGCAATTATGCGCGACGGCGCCCGCCGCGCGCAGCGGCACAATCGAGTGCATGTGTCCGGAAAGCCCGATGGCGGCGATGGCGGCCGGCGGGATGCTCTGCTCGCGCAAGAGGCGGCGCGTCAGTTGGCAGAGCGTTGCCCACCACTGGGCTGGCGCCTGCTCGAGGTAGCCAGCGGCGGCGCTGAGATTTTCTACCGGCGCTTGGGCGCTGGCGACGATAGCGGCGCTGCTGGCTTCAACGGCGATGATTTTTAGCCCTTGCGTGCCAAGGTCGATAGCGAGCAGAAGTGGAGAGTCGCGCATAAATTGCCTCTTCAATAGAGCGTGGGTTATCGCTGTAGTTTAGCGGCTTATTTTATGCCAGTGCCAGTAGAAGCCAGCCCTTCCATCACTTGGCGGCGCAGAAAAAGAAAGAGGATGATGATAGGGATGGTCGCCAAAGTCGAGCCTGCCATGACCAAATCGTAGGATTGCCGATATTGATTGACCAGCCGCGTAATGCCGACAGCCAAAGGCATATTCTCCGCCTGCCGAAAGACGATAAGCGGCCAAAGCAGATTGTTCCAATACTCCAGTGAAAACAGGATGAACAGCGTAGCGATTGCTGGCCGCGCGTTCGGCAAGACAATCAGAAAAAATATCTGATACTCGCTCGCCCCATCGACGCGCGCGGCGTTGAGCATCTCGTCATCAATTGACAGCATATATTGGCGGATGAAAAAAATGCCGATTGGCGAAGCCGCCAGCGGGATAATTGCGCCTTGATAAGTCTCGACCATGCCTAATTGAATGATCATTAGGAACAAAGAAACAATCAGCAGGTGGAAGGGTATCATTTGCGAAACTAAAATTAGGATGAAGAGCAGGTTGCGAAAGCGGAAGCGGAATTTTGCCAGCGCATAGCCGCCTGTCGTGCAAAGGATTAGCGCGGTGATGGCAAAACCCGCCGTCTGTGTAATCGAATTGATAATCCATCTTCCATAAGGTTCTTCTTCAAACAGCGTGTGATAGGTATCTAGCGAGAGCGCGTTAGGAATAATTTGCAAGGCGTCAACAAAGATGCGCCCGTCTGGCCGCAGCGAGCTAATAACCATCCAATAAAGGGGGAAGATGAAGATAATTGCCAGGAAGATAAAGAAAGCCAGCAGCAAAAGGCGCGTCAAGCGCGATTGCCGCCGCGCGCCCAATTTCGCCTGCTGCTTGTAGCCAGCTGCTTTAATTGCCACCGTTCAATCATCCTGTTTTAAGACGCCAAAGAAACGGAATTGAATAAGCGAAAAGACGAAGATAATCAAGGCGAGGATGACGCCCATCGCGGCGGCGGTGCCAAAATTGAAGGAAGTAAAAGCCGTGCGATAAATCAATAGCGCCAGCGTCAAGCCACCATCGCCCGGGCCCGCGCCGCCAGCATAAATGATGAAAGGCTCTACAAAGACTTGATAGCCGCCAATAATGCTCAGCACGACGACAAAAAATGTCGTTGGGCGCAGCAAGGGCAAGGTAATCCGCCAGAACATCTGCCAGGGGCTGGCACCGTCAATCGCGGCTGCCTCGTATAGCTCTTGCGGGATATTGACCAGGCCGGAATTAAAATACAGAATATTGATGCCAGTCCAGCGCCAAGCCGCCACCAATATAAGCGAGGGCAGCGCCATCTCCGCCGTTTCTAGCCAACGAATCGATTCGATGCCGAAGACTGTGGATAAAAAGAGATTGAGAAAACCCTCCCGCGCGAGGATTAAGCGGAAAACTGTGCCGGCCACGACCAGCGAAGTCAATGCGGGCAGAAAAATAACTGTGCGAAAAAATGTACTCGCGACGATGCGCCCAGAATCTAGCAGCACTGCCAGCACCAATGGCAAGGGAATCAAAATCAACAGCGTGCCGATGGTATAAATAGTCGTATTGCTGAGCGCTTGGCTGAAGCGCACTAATTCAAAGACATTCTCATAATTTGCCAGACCGACCCATTCCTGGCTGCGTACGCCCTGGAAATTCTGAAAGCTCATAATTATCGCTAGAATGACCGGGTAGACCTTGAAGATGACAAAGACCGTCAAGAAAGGCGCCAAAAATACAATCGGCACCACCTTCTTGTGATGCAAAAATTGCTTGAGATAACGGTAAGGCAATTTGAGACTGTCGAGCACGCTATTTTCCGTCGGTCAGCCCTGGCTTTGCGCTTGGGCGCAATAGGGGAGGGCAGGCAGCTTATTATTGCTGCCGGCCCTTATCGCTTTGCGAATTTAGAATTCCGCGCCCATAGCGCGCAATTCTTCAACCATATTTGCCAGCACTTCGGCCGGCGACAGCTGATTCTCGATGAGGTCGTAGAGCGCTGTTGTGGTCATGATAGTCGCAATTTCGGGATAGAAAGGCCCAGTGTATTCGGGCGCGACATTGCCCAAGGCCGCTTTGATGTGAACGAAAGGCACTTCGCCGCTAAAATCTTCCATCGTGATGAGCAAGGCACCGTCATCGTAGACATCAAGGCGCATGGGGTCAAAGCCGAGGTCGGTCCACAGAGCGACATTGGCTTCGTAGGTCAGCTTGCTGAAGGCTAAGAACTCGGCCGCTAGGGCGACCTTGCTCGAATCAATCTGATTGGTGATGACGGTGCCGGTGCCGCCGCCCATAGTCGAGGTATAGCCGCCTTCTTCGAAGATGGGCATCGGGCGTACCACTGCCACATCTTTCAGCTCGCTGCTCATATTATCGGGATAGCGCGTCATGTACCACTGTGGCATATAGAAGGAGGCGATTCTGCCTTCGACCAGATCGATAAAATGATCGGGCGCATGATGGTGGCTGCCCGACGCTGGCCGGGCGATGCCATGAACATGCACCAAATCTTGCAGGAATTGCAGCGCCTCGATATTTTCTTCACTCTCGAGGATGACTTCGCCATCGGCATTATAAGCGCCGCCGCCATTCATCAGCATCAAACCGCGGGCGGAGAAAGGCCCACCCGTTTCGACGCTCATCATATACACATCAATTTCGCCATCGCCATCGGTATCTTGCGTAACTTTCAAGCCCGCTTCAATATAATCATCCCAGGTCTTGATGCTATCGACATCAACGCCAGCCGCTTCCAAGATAGCGGTGTTGTAATACATAATGAAAGCGCCGAGGTGATAGTCTATGCCATAGTTATTGCCGTTGGCTGTATAAGGCGCCAAGCGCGTTTCGATGATGTCTTCGCGGTAAGGATCAATCACATCGTTCAGCGGCAAGAACTGTACATCGCCTTTGGTAAAGGTGGCGAATTTGCTAATCTCGACATCAGCCAGGTCTGGCGCGCCGACACCCACCAGCAAGGCGGCTAATAGATTATCGTGCATCTGCGTATAATCAATCTGCTCATAGACGATTTTGATGGGCCGATCGGGATGTTCTTCGCTCCAGCGCTTGGCTTGCTCTTCCATGTACAGCCCATGCCGATCGACAAATACCCAGAGCGTCAGCTCGGTAACATCTTGCGCCAGCGCCAGGCTCAAGGAACCTAAGACGATAGCCAAGACCAGAATACCTATCACAAGTCTAAATTTTGACATTTTTACACCTTTTCTTTTCAACTCCTGCGGATAGATGCTGTTATTTACTCCCTTTTTCTCTAAGCGCCTCCTTCAAGTGTAATTTACCCTATTCTACAAATCAAATAACGCGGTGGGGGAATTGCGGCGCAAAGCTATGGCGATACTGCCGCCCGCTTGCCGCTGCCCGAGACCGCCAACAGCGACTGGTTTTCACAAAAGGCGCTTTAAGCCGCCCATACAAACTTATTGCCGCTGCGCTATACTTTTGTTTAATAAACATATTTGCGGCTAAGCGCGTTTTGCTGCGCGCTACAACGCCATTATTTTGGAAACATAGCCTAAGTATAAGCAAAATTTTTCGAGTGTCAAATATTTGGATTATAATTTGGGTAGATGTTTATTAAACGCTTGTCAAACAAGTTTGAAGGCTTATGAAAATGCCCAAAGCGAAACCGAATATGCGCGATGTAGCGGCGGCGGCCCAGGTCTCGGTATCGACCGTTTGGATGGTCGTGAACAAAAAGCCGGGCGTTTCCGCGTCAACGGCGGCCCGCGTGCGGCAGGTCATTGATGAGCTTGGCTATACTGTCAAAGCCAGTGGGCGGCGCGCAAATCCGCCGCCCAAAATCGGTTTGCTCATCGAAGAAAGCTCCATCCCCGCCATTAGCGATGTATTTTATGGCGATATTATTCGCGGCATTCAGGCTGAAGCCGACGCCATCGGCTATCAAGTATTGCTTTCGGTTTTTAAGCGCGGCGCAGCGGGCGAACACAATTTTAGGTCTAATTTTTTTGAGCAAATCTCTGGTTTGGTCATCGCCAATGATGGCGACATTAGGCAGTCGACCGTCAAAGAATTGCTATCCCCGACACTGCCAATCGTGCTTATCGAAAGCTATATTGACGATTACAAGCTGAATTGCGTGCTGGGCGATAATTTTGCCGCTGGTTACGAGGTTGCCAAGCATATCCTTGGCCTCGGGCATCGGCGCATTGCTGTGCTGCAAGGGCCCACCAAGTATAGCAGCTTGGTCGATCGGCTGCGCGGCTGCTTCGCCGCTATCGCCGAGCCTGGGCTGACCGTGCCAAGTGAATGGCTGCCCGAGCCAATTAGCGGCCATCCATTAAAAGGCTATATGCAGATGCGCGAAATCCTCGCGGGGGACGCGCTGCCGACGGCGGTTATCGCTATCAGCGATAAAACGGCGCTCGGCGCGATGGAAGCAATCCGTGAATTTGGCTTGCAAATCCCCGCCGATATTTCTATCGCTAGCATCGATAATACGCGAGAAAGCGCCTTCGCCCGGCCGCCACTTACCACAGTGCATATCCCCAAATACGAGATTGGCCTGCTTGCGCTGCGCAAGCTGCACGATATTATTCAAGGGCGAAATACTTTGTCCTACAAGTCGGTGGTCTATTGCGAGCTAGTCCTGCGCGCATCGACGCGGCGCATCGATTGAAAGCTCTTACAAATAATTCTTGTTCCGCGCCCGGCGCAGCAGACCAGGGTGAATCTTGCCATCCCGATTCACCACCGTCTGATAGCGCTGCACCCGCTGCCGATTCAAGGCCGGGCTATCAAAACGGGCGCTGTTCACGCCGCTGACCGTATTGGGACGCGTCGTCGTAATCAACCATTCCAATAGCTCGCCGCGCAGCTCTTGCACCAGCGCTTGATAATCATTCTCAAAATATAAATTGCGCATTTCCCAGGGATCGGCCGCCAAATCATATAATTCGCCAAAGCCAGCCGGATACTCTTCGGCGAACATAGCCCGCGGATAATGTACCAGCCGATACTGCCCCCGGCGCAGGCTCTTGCTCCAGGCGAATTCTGTTACGCCGACGCGCTGCACCGCGCTCGTCCCGCCATTTAGCAAATGCGAAATATCCCGGCCATCGCTGGTTTCCATCAGCTCGATGCCGGCCAGCGCACAAACCGTATTAGAAATATCGACCAATTCGACGACTTCTTTGACGCTGCCGCCCGCTTTGACGCGCCCGGGCGCCCGCCATATCAGCGGCACGCGCGTAATCGCGTCGCTGCAAATGCCCGGCGCTTTCTCCATAATGCCATGCTCGGCCGCGTAATCGCCATGATCCGATGTGTAGACCACGATGGTATCCTGCGCTAGCTCGGCTTCGTTCAGATAGTCCAGCAGCTGGCCCACCGCCGCGTCGACTTGGCTGACCGCGCCGAGATAGCCATGCAGCTTGCGCCGGCGCCCAGCCTCAAATGTCTTAGGCTCGAAGAGCTGCCAGGCGCTCTCGCGCCAGCGCCGCGCCGAAGCTTGAAAATGCGGCGCTTTGCCGGCCGCTTGCAGGTCATAATCAGCATTGGGCGGCAGGCTGAGGTCCGCCGTATCATACAGGTCCCAAAACTCCTGGCAGGGCGTCGTGCATTGATGTGGCCGCGGGAAACTCACATGCAGCAGGAAGAGCTTGCCCTTTTCGACCGCCGCCTGCATCGTTTCAATCGCTGTATTCGCCAGCCAGCCTTCCTGCGCTTCATCAAAAGCCAGCGGGCTAGGGCGGCTGTCGACGCTTTGGCGGCCGCGCTCGCCGAACTCCGGCAGCAAGATATGGTCTTCTAGGTGCTCGACGCCGCGCTCGCGCAAGAAGCGTGTATAAGCCGCCGAGCGCCCGCCAATGCTGCCCGCCCGATAAGAATTGCTTTCGTGAAAGACATCGCAGTCGTCTTCTACCCAATATTCCGGACAATGGATTTTGCCCATAGCGGCGGTGAAATAACCCGCCGCGCGGAAGTGGCTAAAGATATTCGGCAAGCCGCCAGGATTGCGGCCGCTCAAACTATAATAACCGTGATTGTGCGGGTATTGCCCGCTGAGGAAAGAGACGCGGCTGGGCGTGCAGATGGGGTTTTGACTGATGGCGGCGTCGCAGCGGCAGCCGTCGCGGGCCAGGCGGTCTAAATGCGGTGTCTGTACATCGGCATGGCTCTGATGCCCGAGCAGTTTGGCATTGTGCTGGTCGGCGACGATGAAGAGGATATTAGGCGGTGGCATGCGGCTTCATCCGGCAAGCGGCGCCCCTTCCAAAAGAGGAAGGGGCGCTTTTGCTTGAACAAATTGCACAGCGCGGCTTAACCGCCGTACTGCGCGTCGTAAGCGCTTTGGTAAATCTCTGCCATCCGGTGGATGCCCAGACTCTCGAGCGTGGCGACATAGCTATCCCAGCCACTATCGAGGTCGGTGCGACCGAGGACAAATTCGGCTGTCATCTGCGCGACATAATCGTTGATGCCCAGCCGCAGTTCGGTGATTTCGGCGGCTTGCGCGGTGGTCAGAGCCAATGGCGGAATCACATCTTCAATCGCGCGGGCATGCGGCTCGTAATTGGCTTTTGTCTGTTCGTACAGCACAATTTCCAAACCGGCGGCGTCATCGCGGCGCACCTCGCCCAAACGCAGGTGATTCGGCCGATAGCTCGGGCCGCGCTGCGCCCAGTGTACATTTTGCAGCGTGCCAAAGGTGGACAGGCGGCGCCAAATCGCTTCGAATTCGGGCCCGAGCGGCGGCTCGCCTGGCTCAGCCCAGCGCCATTGCTCATCGGGCAAGCCAAAGACCGAGCGCAGGGTCGTCTCGCGGTCGTACAAACCATCACACCACTTAAAGGCTGCTTCTGGATGCTCGGTCTGCGCGTTAATGACGCACTGCCCCGAGCCGACGCCCCAGGGATTATAGGGCGATTGC
The DNA here is from genome assembly GCA_965200325.1 of Phototrophicaceae bacterium. Lineage (GTDB taxonomy): Bacteria > Chloroflexota > Anaerolineae > Aggregatilineales > Phototrophicaceae > UBA6055. Next base: position 1,010,105 of record OZ241335.1, read on the forward strand.
CGCACACCCATCGGGCCTTCTAGCGGCGGGATAGCGACATAACGCTGCCAGCGGTCGCCGCCGATGTTGGCGAAGACAGAATGCGCGCCGGCCAGCACCACGCCAATCGTCGACGCGTCGCCGCCTTCAACCTGCTGCTTCACTTGATCAGACGGCTGGGTGAAGCTCTCTTCGCCGAACAAACCTAGATCGTATAGCTGCTTCAGATAGCGCAGGCCTTCGCGGTAGCCCTCGCTGGTGGCATTGCTGGTGATGACGCCATCGTTCATCTCGAAGAAGCGATTTTGCCCGGCAAATTCGCTGAAGACAAAGGGGTTCAGCAAGAAACCATCGATATTGGTGTTCCAGCTTGTTGTCGCGCCGGCCAGCGGAATCTCGTCGTCGGGATCGCCATTGCCATTGGCGTCCTGCTCTTTGAAAGCCACCAGCACATCAATGAGCTGGTCGGTTGTCTCTGGCACGCCCATGCCGACATTGTCCAGCCAGTCTTGGTTAATCCAAGCGCGCTGGGCATGGAAGCAGTGGTAGCATTCGTTGACCTGCGGCAAGCCATAAATTTCGCCATCGGGCGAGGTAATCAGGGGCCGCACCTGCGGCGAGCCTTCAAAGACATCGTGAATGAAGTGGCCATGCTCTTCGATAAGCCCGCTGAGTGGCAAGAAAAGCCCTTGCGGCCCGAAGAGAGCCAAAGTCGACGGGTCAACCGTGAAGCCGACCATAATATCTGGCAGGTCGCCGCTGGCGATGGTCAGGTTCATCACTTCCTGCCCTTCGTTGGGCGGGGCGATGGAGAAGTTGAGGTTGATGCCGGTGCGCTCGCTATACCAGGCCGTGAAAGTATTCGTCGAGAAGTCCTCCACGATGGCATGGCCCAGCATCAAGATGTCGAGGGTAATCGGCTCTTCGACGATGGGAAACTCGCCGGGGCCCGATACCATATCTTGCCCCAGCGCCGTCAAGGGCAGTGAGAGCAGCAGAAGCAGCAATAGCAAAGCTAAAAATCTCTTAAACATGTCAATTCCTTTCTGATTGATAATGGACAAAGCAAAAGCTGTGGGCTGATTTTTCCGTTGAGAGCGCTCCTTTCTGGTTCAGGCTTGCGCCTATTTGACCGAGCCTATCATCATGCCTTTGACGAAGTGCCGTTGGACAAAGGGGTAGATAATCAAAACTGGCACGCTAGCCACGACAATGAGCGAGTACTTCAACAGTTCCCGCAAGCCCTCGCGCACGACCAGGTCTTCCACATCTACCAGCATCGAGGCGTCGATGGAGTTTTCAATTAATATCTCGCGCAAGATAATTTGCAGCGGGAAGAGGCTTTGGTCTTTGAGATAAATCAGCGCGTTAAAATAAGTATTCCAGTGGTTCACGGCATAAAAGAGCGCTAACACCGCGATAATTGGCCGCGCCAGCGGGATGATGATGCTGGCGAAGGTGCGGAAGTCGTTCGCGCCATCGATGCGCGCCGCCTCAATCAATTCAGGCGGAATCGTCGTGCGGAAGAAAGTAATCGTAATCAACAAATTAAAGATGTTGATACCCGTCGGCAATATCATCGCCCAGCGCGTATCTATCAAACCTAAATCGCGCACGACCATAAAGGTTGGGATTAAGCCGCCGCTGAAAAGCATAGTGAAAATGAAAGCGATGGTGATAATGTGCCGTCCGACTAAATCTTGCCGCGACAAAGGATAGGCGGCGATTATTGTCATCACCACATTGAATATCGTGCCAAAAAAGGTATAGAAGAGCGAATTGGCAAAACCAGTCCAGACTTTTTTATGTTCAAAAACCGTCGTATAACCCTGCAAGCTGAAATCGACGGGCCACAGGCTGACCTTGCCCGCAATTACCGCCTCAGAGGAACTGAAAGAAGCGCTGACGATAAATATAAGCGGCAGCAGCACGATAAGCATTATCACTAAGAGAAAGAGATTATTGAAGAACATAAAGACGCGGTCAAAACCCGATTCGTTGACCTTGTTGATATTGCTATCGTAATTTGATAAAGATGCCATTGTTCGCCTCAGCTTTTACCAGACGCTGTTCTCGGTCAGGCGGCGCGCCGCATGGTTAACCGCAATCAACAGCAGCAGCCCGACGATGCCTTTCAGCAAGCCAATCGCCGTCGAATAAGAAAAATCGAGAATGGGCGAGAGCAAACCCACTTTGTAGACATAAGTATTGATGACTTCGGAGACGCTGAGATTGAGCGGGGTTTGCATCAGATAAATCTTCTCGAAGGCGACTTCCAGCACCCGTCCCGTCGATAAGACGAGCAAGACCATCGCTGTTGGCAGCAAACCAGGAATATCGATATAGCGGATGCGCTGGATGCGGCTGGCGCCATCGACCACGGCCGCTTCGTGCAGCGCCGGGTCAATCGTCGAAAGCACCGCCAAATAGATAATTGAAGAGAAACCCATTTGCTGCCATACGCCCGACCAGACAAATAAGTGGCGGAAGGCATTGGGATCTCCCATCCAGTTCGGCGGGTCTAAGCCCATCGTTTGCGCCAACACCGCCGTGAAACCGACCCGCGGATGCAAAAATTGAAAGAGCATGCCGACGATTACAACCGTCGAGATGAAATGCGGCGCGTAAGTGATCATCTGCACGCTATTGCGGAAGAAGCGCGCTTTGACCTGATTCAAGCTCAGCGCCAGGATGATAGGGATAGGGAAGCCGGCAATCAGCGAATAGAAGCTGATGACCAGCGTATTGACGATGACTGGTTCGAACTTGGGCGAGTTGAAAAAGCGCTCGAAATTTGCCAAGTCGACCCAGGGGCTGCCCTCGATGCCAAAGGCCGGCGAAAACTGCCGAAAGGCGATTTGCGCGCCATACATCGGCGCGTAGCGAAAGACAAGCAGCCATACCAGCGGCACAATCAGCAATACATAAAGCTGCCAGTTGCGGCGAATGCGCAGCCACAAATTGCCCAGCCGCCGGGAGCGCGCTCGCTGGCGCTTCCGCTTGCTTTGGTACACTGCGCTCGTTTGTTCCGCCATTCGCTACCGCTTGCCTCTACTAGGCTGCTGCCAGCGCGAGTATAGCACAAACGCTGTAAATGGCGAAAGTCCTTTGTTACCTTAAGCGGTTTGCGCCGCGCCGCTCTCAAAAAAGCGCGCGCCAGCAAAAACAATGCCTGCGCCCAGCGCGCACATCAAAGCGCATAAAACGAAGAAAACAGCTGGCCCCAAATTATCGAAGGTCCAGCCGAAGAATGAGCCGGTCAGCAGCAGGGCGATGCTTGGCATCGTAACTTGCAGCAGGGCTTGGTTCGTGGCGACATTGCGTGGCTGGCTGATGGCATCGACCAGTTGGAAAGAAGACAAATAAAAGCCTGGCCAAGCCAAGCCGCGAAAAACCAGCAAGAGCGCCAGCAGCGGCAAATTCGGCACCGCGCCCAGCAGCACGGTGAAGAGCGCGATGCCTAAGACGCTGATGATATAGGCGCTGCGGGTGCGCATTTTGGGCAGGATTCTGTCCATCAGATAACAGAAAGGCACTTCCACCGCGCCCAGCAGCGCCGCCCACAAGCCGATATCGGCCGCCGGCACGCCTAGATCTTGGCTGAAATAGATGAAGATGAAGGCGTAGGCGTTGTAGGTGCCCATGGAGATGAAGAATTGGCTGGCGGCTAGCACAAAGAAACCGCGATTGCGCGGTTGGCGCGGCGCTGCCTCATCTTTCACCTTTTCTTTGGGTTTGGCGGGGAAAACCGTCGCCAGCTGTATGCTGAGCAGGGCAAAAGCCACCCCGACCCAAAACAGCAGCGGATAGCCGCCGATGGCGAACAACTGCCCCGCCAGCAAGCTAGAAGCGGCGAAACCCAGCGAAGCGAAAGAGCGAATCTGCCCCAATATCGCTTTGCCGCTGCGGATGAGCTGCGTCATTGTCATCTGCATGCCCAGGGTCAGGCTTGGGCTGACCGTCAGCCGAAACAGCAGCACTGCGCCGATAATCAACAACTGCGCCTGGGCGCTGGCGAAGATGGCATTGGCTAGGGCGAAGCCGCCCAAATAGAACATAAACAGCCGCCGATGCAGCATGCGCCGGTCGGCGATTTGATTCAGCAGCGGCGTCAAGACTAGTGAGAGCAGGGCGCCGGCGCTGCCCAGCGTGCCGATGAGCGTGCCAGAAAAGCCGATGTCGGTCAGATAGACATTGACATAGGGCCAGGCGACGCCTACCCCGGCCAAGCTGAGGAATTGCAGAGCCATCAAACGAAACAAGCGGCTGGAATCGCCCTTTCGCCTCAAAGCCAGCAGTTTTTGCATATTTTTGCCTGTCCGCTCGTCGGCCGCGGCTGCGCGGTCGATTCTTTTTAGACGCTGCGACTTGCCGCTATTGTACCTGCTCGGGCGGGAATTGAAATTGGCGACTGCTAGTCCAGCGCCACAACAAATCAGGGTCAGGCAAATCGCCTGACCCTTTTTATTTCAGAAGTAGAAATGCAGACATTTCCGCGCTCAAATCTGCGGGCGCGTAGATACTGCCAGATTACTTCTGCGCTGGAGGCTTTTTTGAGAGTGGGCTTAGAAAATAATTATTTCACAATTTGCCAAGAGCAGTTTGCGGGGTCAAGTAACAGGCTGCACCCGCGCCGGCTCGACCATGCCTTTCAAGATTTTCTCCAGCGTCATCGTATGGCTGCAAACGCCGCGTTGGGCAAAAAACGACGCGGTGCTAGTCCAATTGCCCGCGTTGTATGTGATGTAGTGGTCTTTGTTGTAACCTTCGAAGTGGCATTCAAAGCGCAGGATGCGGATGCGGTCCGTCTCCTGCGAATAGCGCTTCGCCTTTTTCACATCGCTGACGATGTTCTGCCCCGGCGCATAAGGCAGCGGGCGGCGCTTCAACATCGGCTTAAAGACCGTCTCCAGAGCCATAATATGCGGGCAAATGGCGTATTTTTCAAAGCCCGGGCAACTGCAAGACCAGCCCGCAGCATCCAGGTTGATGAAATAGCTGTTGTTCTTGCCCTCAAATTCGAGGGCGAGACTATTAAAAGTTACGCGCTCGGGCTGGTTGGCGTACTCGCGGGCTTTTTGAATTTTGTTAATCATGCTTGCGTCCATCGTTATCCTTTCTATTAATAAACTCTCGCCTAAGGCAAACACGCGGCGCGACTTTGCCGGTCACACCGCGTGTTTCTGGAGTCGATTCTTATGCAAAGCGTAACAGGCATAGCCTCTGTCAGCCGCTTTCTGCTTGCTGTAATTTCAGTTTAAGGCTAGCTTAAAATATGTCAAAGCAATCTTGCCGCTTTTCGCGGAAGTCTGTTTATTCTGCACAAGTGCGCTGCCGGCCCGCCATCAGCCCCAGCGTCAGCGATTCGATGTAAATGCAGTGCCGCCAAGGGATCGCGACAGCGGCAGCGGAGAGCGGCGCATCGCTTAAGGCAATCGCGGCGTTGCGGATGAGCGCGAAGGGCTGCGCTTCGTCCCGCTCGCCCATGACCATTTGCGCGCAAGCCGCCAGCGCGTCCGCCACGCCGATTTGCGTAACCGCCATCGCATTGCCAAAGAGGTCAGCTTTGCCGCGCTCGTCTTTAATCGGCTCGAAACCAGCCATAGCGATAGCGATGCCGGTTGTGCCATAGCGGCCTGGCATCAGCCAGCTATCGGTGAGAATGATGCCCAAGCGACAGGCGAACTGCCTTTGCAGAGCCTGCCTGAGCGACTCGGCGGTGGCAAAAGGCTGGCGCGGCAAAAGCACCACCTGCCCACTGGGGATATTGGAACGGTCTAAACCCGCGTTTGGCGAGATGACGCCGCCTTTAGCCGTCAAGAGGAAACCCAGCTCGATGCCGCCGAAGATATGCTCGGCTTCTTCGATGACCAGTTGGGCGATGGCGGCATCTATACCATAACGCCGCGCCAGGTCCCGCGCGGCCGCTGTCGGCGCAATCTCGGCGATTTGGCGGATGCGCCCAGCGGCGATAGCAGCGTATTTGCTGGAGATGGCGATGACATCGCCCGTTTGCGGCTGGATTTGCGCCGCGCTGAGGCTGTCTAGCAGCGTGGCCTGGAGGTCAAAAGGCTGCACGCGCACGGGTGCGGACAAGGGTATGACTGTGAGCGCTGGTGGCATGAGCCGCTCTCTCTTTTTGCTGGCAAGCGCAATCTCTATGCTAGCAGATTAGCGCCCGCCTGTCAGCGCAGAGCGCGCGGCAAACTAGCCGGCAATTCCAAGATGGCGACGCGGTCTGGCTCGGCGACAGCGAGCAGGGGCGCGCTGGGATGAAAGGCGAGCGCGCCGCCAGCGCTGCGCTGCCACAGCGCCGGCGCATAGGCATAGAGCGCGTTGGCGATATGCAGGCTGGTCGCGCTATTTTGCGCCGCGGCCGTTACGGCGAAGCGGCTTTCAGCTTTTGGCAGCGTCGGTGGCTGAAAGGCGCTGCCCCGCAAAACGGCCCCCGCTTGCTGATAAAAACGCCGGTCTTCGCCAGTTTCCACTGTGATTTGATACAAGCCATCGCCACTGCTATAGACAAAATCGCCGAGGGCGGCTGTCGGCGAACTAATGACAAAGCTGCTGCCATAGACCAGATCTTTTGAAAAGCGCAGCGCGCCCGCAGTATCGTAAATCCAGAGAGCGCCGCGCTTTTTTTGCTCTGATTCGCCACTGAGCGCCAGCCAGCGCCCATCAGCGCTGAAGGCGACCGCGGTCAATGGGTAGGGGTAGCTATAGTGCAGCGCCAGCTGGGGTGGCTCGGCGATTTGCCAGAGCTTGAGGCGACCAGCGCTGCGGCTGCGCTGCCCGGCTTCAGCGCCGCTGACAGCGGCCAGCCACTCGCCTGATTGCGACCAAGCCAGCGCGCGCACGGGGCCGGCCAGCGCGCCCAGCCTTAGCTCGTCGCTGGCAGGGCCAGCGGCCGTTAGCCTAAAGCTGCTTACAGCGCCGCTGGCGGCGCCGATTGCCAGCGCGTCCCCATCAGGGTGGAAGGCGATAGCCGTGAATTTAGCCGCGTCGGGCGCTTGCTCGGTCAAAAGCGCAAAATCGGGATAGCGATATATTTCGAGGGCGCCGGCTTCGTTTATCAGCGCCAGCCACTCGCCACTGGGCGACCAGCGGAAGCTCAGCGCTGCCACTGGCAACTGCTTGCTGAGCGCTAGGGCGGCGCTGGGCTGGGCGGCTGGCTCGAGATAATAATGATTGGCATTGTAGTCGCTTTCGACCGTCCAGCCGACCTGCCCGGCTACTTCGACCTGCCACCAGATAAAAGGCGCGTTGCAGGCCGGTCCGTCTAATACATCGACGACGCTGCCTGGCGGAATCTCGCAGATTTTCTCAGCGCTGATAGCGGGCGCGGCGCGCAGGCGATTAGCCTGCGTCGTCGAGACGATGCGCGCTGCCCCAGGTCCAATGCCGATGCGCGGGCGCAAAAAACCAGCATAACCGGGCGGACAAAAAAAGATGACGCCGCTGGCGACTTCGGCCGGGTCTAATAGCGGCAGCCGCTCGCAATCGCCCACGAGCAGCAGCGCGCTGCGGCTCACCCAGCCAGCGCGATAGAAGAGCCAGTCGCCGGCGGCATTTCGGCCGAGCGCAGTTTGTGGCGCATGCGCCTGGATTTGCCCGACACGCCGGCCCTGCGGCGCTTCGCGCACATTAGCGAAAGCCTGGCGCGGGCGCATCGAGCAATCCAGCGCCGTTTCATCGATGGGGCAGCCCAGTCGCTCGACCGTAAAAATGCTGACATCGCCCGCGCGCTGCGGACAGTTATCCAGGGCATCGGGCAAGCCATCGCCATCGCTATCGATGGCGGGGCGCGGCACAGGCAATACCCCAGCGCCAAAATTGGGCGCGCGCGCGTCGCAGATTTGCGCCAGGCTGCCATCAGCCGACACATGCGCCGCGTAACTAAAATCGCCGAGCCAAAATTCCAGCCGGTAGGCATCGATGGCGCTGGCCAGCGGCAGCCCGTCGAGCAAGTCGCAGCCCAGCGCCGTCGTCTTAATGCCAGTCAGCGCGGTGACAGTCGGCGGGACCTGAAAATCAAATTGCGGGAAGGCGGCGGCCAGGGCGCGGCGGCCCACCTCGATGGACTCGGGCGGCTGGCTCTCGGTGGCAAGAGCGCAAAACAGCAATATACAAGCGAGGCAAAGGCAGCTGAAACGCAAGCTGGCACTCCCGGACTCTTTCTCCCGCTCGATTGTAACAGACTCGCCTAGGCAAGTTTATATTGCGACTGGGGGAATTTAGCCACAGAGACACAGAAGTAGGACAAAGTAAATTTTGCAAGTTTTTGCCTTCGCTTCAACCCCACCCCCGGCCCCTCCCCGAAGCTTCGGGGAGGGGAGTCTAAGTGACAAAAACTGGTCGCTAGACACTGGCCGACGGGCGCATAAACACTGCCCTACGGGAAGGGCTTTCCCTCACCCCCCCCCCCCCATAATTTTTCGGGGTTTTTCTCCCCTCCCCAAAGCTTTGGGGCGCGTAGACACTACCCTACGGGAGGGGCCGGGGGTGGGCTTGAAGCGAAGGCAAAAACTTGCAAAATTAGTTGGTTTACTTCTGTGGCTAATTTTCTGGTTCTCGCACTGGCCCCCTTCCCCAAAAAGACTAACCTGTATCTCGCGCCAAAAAATGCTATATTTAGACCCTACCGCCGTCGTTTAACCGACCTGGCCATCAGCTAGTTGGACTGCCGCTATGCCAAGCGTCTTTGAAATGTATGAACTGGGCAATTATATCGATACCTTCGCGCTGGGGCATTATGCTCGCGTGCTGGAGGCGCTGGACCTGCGCAATGGCGGCACAGTCGCCTTCAAGGTCATGCGCCCGGAACATCTCGATGCCAATGGCGATATGCGCTGGGAATACCAGGCATTTGGCAACGAAGTCGAGATTCTCAGCCGCCTATGGCACAGCCCCAACACCGTCAGGCTCTATGATTATGGCTTTGTCTCCGACCGTGCCGAAGCGCCGCGGACGGGCGAAATCAGCTCTTTTCAAGGCAATGCGCGCGGCTTCATCGAGGCTATGCCACGCTTTGCCCAGGCCGGCTGGCGGCCCTACTTGACGCTGGAGAACCTGCCGCGCCAGCACAGCCTCTTCTATTTGATGAAACCCACCCGCTCGCACCACCGCTGGCGCTTGCCCAGCGAAGAGGGTTTGGCTCTGGCTCTGCAATTCAGCGCCCTATTAGACCTGGCGCATTCGCAGTACATCGTCTATCTCGACCACAAGCTGGAGCATGTCTATTGGGATGGGGCGCACTTGAAAGTCATCGACTTTAATAGCTCGCGGCGGCTGGATGACAAGCGCCCGGCGGCGCGCCAGCAATACCAAAAAGACCTGCATAATATGTGCGTCGGCCTGCTCTACCCGATTTTCACCGGCATGTCACCCCAGCAGACTTCGCTGCGCCCGCAGCCTAGCAGCCGCGACGCCGTCGAAGCGCGCTATGCCGATATACAGCAGCTCGATTTCAGCCTGGAGCCTAGCCTCAGCCCCAGCATCGTCGAGCTATTGCAGCGCGGCGCGGCGCAGCAAATCGAGACCGTGGCCGATTTCATCAGCGACTTGCAGCGGGTGGCTAGCCAGCATGGCTGGCAATTCCGCGATTATTTCACCACCGCGGCCAGCAGCGCCGCCCGCGAGCAGATGCGGCTGGGTTTGCAAAATCTGCGCGGCGGGCAAGAGCAACTGCGAGCGGCGCGAGACCTCTTCCGCGAGGCGCTGATTCAAGATGGCATCAGCCCCGATTTGGAAGACGAACTGCGGCGGCTGGTGCTGCTGTTGAACGAGATGTTGAATCAACGGGCGGTGCCTTAGAGGCAAATAGGTAGCCAGGAAGCTTATGACACCGCAAGAATTCGTCGAGAAATGGTCAAATTCAGACTTAGGCGAGCGCCAGACCTATCAGCTGCATTTTTCCGATCTGTGCCGCTTGGTTGGCCACAGCCCGCCCGATGCCAGCGGCGAAGACGGCGCGGGCAAGCTGTTTCAATTTGAAAAATATGTGCGCAAAGAAACGGGCGGCGGCTTTGCTGATGTCTATTATGAAGACCACTTCGCCATCGAATATAAAGCGCCCAACCGCGACAAGAGTCTCGACGACGCCTTCAAACAATTGCAGCGCTATCAGCGGCAGTTAAAAATACCGCCGCTCTTAATCGTTACCGATATCGAGAATTGGCGCATCCACACGAATTTTACGAACACCGTGCCGCAAGTTCATAGATTCCAGCATCCCGACATCGCCGACAAGCCGGAAGTTTTTCAGTGGCTCAAATACATCTTTGAGGACCCGCAGCGCTTTAATCCCGAGCGCAGCACCAAACTTGTTACCCAAGAAGCCGCCAACGCGCTCAAAGCCGTCGTCGACAATATGCGGCGGCAGTGGCAAATCTCGCCCGAGCGGGTCGCCCGTTTTTTTACCCGCGTCGTCTTCAGCCTCTTCGCCGAAGACATCGGCTTGCTGCCCACCATCGTCGAAGGCAAGGGTTTGTTCAGCTATCTTGTCGAGCAGACAGGCAATAGCCCAGACAATTTCCAAGTTGATATTGGGCAGCTTTTTCAAGCGATGGAAGACGGCGGCCGCATGCACTCGCGGGATATTCGCTGGTTCAATGGCGCGCTTTTCAAAGATGTTACTGTGGAGCGCCTGGCTCCGCGAGCCATTGCCAGCTTGTATGAAGCCTGCCGCTTGGATTGGGAATATGTCGAGCCAGCCATCTTTGGCACGCTCTTCGAACGCTGCATCGACCCAGGGAAACGGGCTCAACTGGGCGCGCATTATACTTCGCCCGAAGATATTTTGCTCATCGTCGAGCCGGTACTGATGGCGCCGCTGCGCCGCCAATGGGCGGCGATACAAGCCCAAGCCCAGCCTATGCGCGAAAAATACCAGCAGAGCCAGACCACGCGGGCCCGCGAAAGCGCCAAAAAGAAGCTGCTGGCTCTGCGTGACCAAATGCTGAAAAAGGTGCGGGAAACGACCGTGCTAGATCCAGCCTGCGGCAGCGGCAACTTTCTCTATATCGCCTTGCAGCAATTGATGAATCTTGAGCTGGATATTGTAACCGACCCGCTCTGGCACGATATTGACCGCGCCGATTTTCAGGTCAGCCCGGCGCAGATGTATGGCATCGAAATTGACGAGATTGCCCATGCCTTAGCCAGCATCGTCGTCTGGATCGGTTATATCCAATGGCGCGAACAGCATAGCTTTCGCTATGAGGCGGTGCCGCTGCTGCAAGATTTAAGCGCGAATATCGTCTGCTAAGACGCGATTCTGGCTTTTGATGACGCTGGCGAGCCGCTGGAGCCAGACTGGCCCGAAGTGGATGTGATTGTCGGCAATCCGCCATTTTTGGGTAACAAAAAAATGTGGGAAGAATTAGGCGATAGTTATTATCAGCGGTTAACTAGGCATTGGGCAGGGCGTGTCCCAAAAGGCGCGGATTTGGTCTGCTACTGGTTTGAAATGGCTCGGGCGCAGATTGAAAAAGGCAAAGTCAAACGCGCTGGCTTACTGGCAACTAATTCGATACGCGGTGGAGTAAATAGAGAGGTGTTACAACGTATCAAATCTAGTGGTGACATTTTTATGGCATGGTCGAATAGAGAATGGATTCTGGACGGCGCGGCGGTGCGTGTGTCTATGGTCTGTTTTGATGACGGCAGCGAAGAGTCCCGTCGGCTTGATGGTATTCCTGTTGTATCTATTTACCCTGATTTGACTGCTGACATAGACATTACTGGCGCGGAAGAGCTGACAGAAAACGGACTGCTTTCGTTTCAAGGTATTATTAAGCGCGGCCCCTTTGACATCGATGCGTCTCTAGCGCGGTCCATGATTGCGTCTGACCCCAAAAATAAAGAGGTGCTTAAACCTATTTTCAATGCCTGGGACATAACGAGGCAGCCAAGAGGTAAGTGGATAATTGATTTTGGAGTCGGTACTCCCAAAGACAAAGCAAGTTCTTACACATTACCTTTTGCTTATGTAGAAACACATGTCAAACCCAAGCGGCAGAAAGTGCGGCAAGCTAAGTCGAGACGATTGTGGTGGTTGCATGAGAGTAGCCGCCCAATAATGCGCTCTGCGTTAAAACCACTCAATCGGTATATTGCAACTCCTGGTGTCGCCAAACATCGAGTCTTTGTTTGGTTTGATAAATCAATACATCCAGATCATGCGCTTTTCGTATTTGCTCGAAATGACGATTATTTCTTCGGCGTCCTACATTCCAAGCTGCACGAAGTCTGGTCTTTGCGTATGGGAACTTGGCTTGGCAAGGGTAACGATCCTCGCTACACGCCCACCACCACATTCCAGACATTCCCCTTCCCCTGGGTCCCCGGCGCCGAAGACAAAGCGCACCCCGCCTATACCGCCATCAGCGCCGCCGCCAAACAATTGCACGAAGAGCGTTCTGCTTGGTTGTCCCCCCCCCCCCCCCCCCCCCCCCCCCGCGCATGTCGCCAGCCCCAAGCAGCTCAAAGACCGCACGCTGACCAACCTCTACAATGCTTTGCAGGTCTATCGCGGGCAGGCTAGGGGCCGCGTCAAGCCGGCCGCCGGTGATTTTGCCCCGCGCTTGGACGCGCTGCATCAGGCGCTCGATGTGGCTGTCTGCGCCGCTTATGGCTGGCAGCCGCTGGACGATGAAGAAGAAATCTTGCGCCGCCTGCTGGCGCTGAACTTGCAGCGCGCTGCTGGGCAGTAAATTGGGCGGTTTTTCTGCTAGAATGCTTAGGAGAGCTAGGTGGAGCGGCGGCCAATGAAACACGGCGATTTTGAGATTAATATCGAAGTTGATGCAGATACTATCAGCGTAACCTGGAAACGGTTGCCTTTGCCGCCGGGTGTAGTTCCAGTATCGCGTTACTCAGAATTTCAACTTGAGTTTAACTATCGTGATATTTTGAGCGACACTGTCTGGAGTATGCTGCGGAATATGCACGTTCCCAAAGCCCAGTCTAATAGCATTCTGACTCTCGTTGAATCATATATCGCTCAAGCGCCAGCCTAAACCTGCCGCCGCGCATAAAGCCGCGCCTCGGCCTCCACAAACTCCACCGCTCCCGCGATGCTCGCGTTGGGCGGCGTCTCCACCGCCACCACCCGCGCCGCTGCCAGCCGCGCCTGTCCGCGCAAATCCACATCCACCAGCCCAATCTGCCCGGCCGCCACATCTTGCAAATAGAGCGCATTGCCCTCGAGCCGCGTTCGCGCCGCCGGCCGCAAGACAATCTGCAAGCGCGCCGCCGCCACCTGCGGGCGCAGCGTCGCAATAATGCTACTATCCACCAGCGGCGGCGCCGAATAGCGCCAGTCAGTCCGCTCGTCGACCAGCGCCAGCGTCGTCTGCGCCGCCAGCTTGTCGCGCTGCTGCCCGCTCAGCAAGCCCTGGACATTGGCGGCATGGAAACCCATGCCATCCAAAACAATCAGCGTCGAGCGGCCGCCTGTTGCCTGGCAATGCCAGACGGCGTCGGCGCAAGAATCGCCCAAATCGAGCAGCAAAGGGCCGCGCCGCGCCGCTGGCCGCAGGCGCTGGAGGGCGGTGTGCAAGCGCGGCAGCAGCGCCAAATCGCCGCGGATATGCGCCGTGTAAAGCAGGCGCAAGCTCAGCGGTTTTTCCATTCCGCCCGCCGCTTTTCGATGAAAGCGCGCAGGCCTTCATCCTTGTCTTCCGAGCTAAAGGCGAGCAGGAAGTTGCGCCGTTCAAAGTCCAGCCCCTCAGCCAGCGAAGTTTCATAGGTCTTGTTGATGGCTTCTTTGGTCAGGCGGCTGGCGATTTGCGAGCGGCGGGCGACCTGCCGCGCGATGTCGATGGCGACTGCCATATAATCAGCCAGCGGCGCGACGCGATTGACCAAGCCATATTGCAGCGCTTCTTGGGCGCTAAGGCGGCGGTCGGTCAACATGATTTCCATTGCCAGCGCTTTGCCGACGGCGCGGGTCAGGCGTTGCGTGCCGCCAGCGCCGGGGATGATGCCGAGGTTAATCTCTGGCTGGCCAAAAACCGCCGTCTCCGACGCGACAATCATATCGCAGCTCATAGCCACTTCGCAGCCGCCGCCCAAAGCATAACCGGAGACGGCCGCGATGATGGGCTTGCGCAAGCTGTCAAGCGCAAAATGGTCCAGCAGCGAGGGCCGCAGCAGCATATCGATTTGGTTCTTGCCCGCCATCTCTTTGATGTCAGCGCCAGCGGCGAAGGCTTTGTCGCCACCTGTCAGAATCATCGCGCCGATGTCATCATCGCTGTCAAAGGCGGACATGGCCGCCATCGCTTCAATCAGCAGGGCTGAGTTCAAAGCGTTCAGTGCCTGCGGTCGATTCAGCTGCACGCGCCCCACGCCATCAGCCGGCTGGTCTACCAGAATGTATTTGTAGCTCATTTCACCTGTCCTTTTGTAACTTGCCGCCATAGTAACACAACCGCCCGCCTCAGGCTTTAGCGAGAAATTCTAAGATTTGCGCGACCGCTGCCTCGACTGTGATGCCATCCCGCTGCCAATCCCAACTGGCTGCCGCGCCAGGCTGAGGCGCTTTCCAGAGCGCCAAATGCGTAGCGGTATAAGGCGCGTAACGCTGCGGGTCGGTCGGGCCCATAATCATCACCGTCCGGCCGCCACTGGCGGCCGCCAGGTGCGTCAAGCCGCTGTCATTGCCGATATAGAGCAGAGCATCAGCCGCCAGCGCGCCAATCTCGGCGAAGCTGAGCGCGCCAACCCAGCGCGGCGCTGGCTGCGCCAGGCGCTCGTCCACCGCATCAACGAGGGCGACATCGCTGGGCCCGCCGATGAGAATCACTGTCGCGCCGGTCGCGGCCGCGACGCGCTCGAGCAGGTCCGCCAGTTGCGCCGGCGGATAGCGCTTAGAGTCCATTTGGGCGCCGGGATTGCTGCCCCCGCCCGGATGCGCCAGGATATACGGGGGCACAATCTGCACAGTGCGTCGCCGCCGTTGCACTGCCGCCCGCGCCGCCGCCGACACCGGCAAATTGGCGTAAGCCTGCGCTGGCTGGCCGGTGAGGGCGCTTATGACTTTGAGATAGATGGCGCTTTCATGCTGGCGGGCGGCGGGGTCGATGGCGACGCGCACATTGTAACCGAAGCCGCGCCCGCCGCTATCCAAACCTGCCCGCAGGGGAATGCCCGAGAGAGCCAGAGCCAGGCTCATTAGCGGCGAGCGCACGAGGGAAACTGCCAAATCATATTGGCCGGCGCGCAAACGGCGCAAAAAAGCCCAAAAAGCCCGCGGCGAGCTGTTCGGCATATCCGCGCCCGTATCCAGAATGGCATCGAGGGCCGGGTGGTCTTTGATGGCTCGCGCCGACCAGGGCCCGACCGCCCAATGAATTTCCGCTTTTGGGAAAGCCGCGCGCAAGGCTGATAGGGCCGCTGTCGCCATCACCACATCGCCGATGCAGCAAGGCCGAATCAAGACGATGCGCCGCGGCGCCCTAGGCTTCGCGGCCGCCGCTGGGAATAGGCGCTGCAATAGCGGATATAGCATCGGCTCGCTCTTTCATAGCTTGCGCAGGCAAGATGAAGTATAGTGCAAGATGTGGCCGCCGCGAACAGCCGCCCTGGGCGCTCTTCGCTTTCTTTAGTCCGCGCCGCTCGATTATGGCAATGGCAGACTTCTACCGCGCCTTTATTTTCGCTTTTCAGGACAAGCAGCGCTGGCCCAAGCTGGCCTTAGGCGCGGTTTTGACCTGCTTGTCATTGCTGCCGCTGCTGGGCTTGCCCAGTCTGTGCGCCTGGCTGGGTTATCTGGCGATGACAGCGCGCAATGTCATCGGCGCTTATCCGCGGCCTCTGCCCGCCTGGTCCCCCATCAGCGCGCATATCCGCAAAGGCGCGCCTGTCTTATTGGCAATCGTCTGCTACAACCTGCCGCCGCTGATAATCTTGGCTCTGCTCTACGCTTTTCGGCCCGCTATCGCCGTCAGTCTTTTTGGCAGCATCACCTACACCGGCCTGCTGGCGCTGTTGCTGCCGCTGCTGCTGCTTTATCTCGGCTTTGCTTGGTCGCTCTTGGCGCTCGGCTTGCTGCGCTATGTCGAAACTTGGCAGGCGGCTTCTTTTTATCAGCGGGGCCCTTTGCTGCGCGATTTGCAGGCCCACAGTGCCTTGACCTTGCAGTGGCTCATCGCGTCGCTGGCGGCTAGCATCCTGCTGCTCTTGCTGCTGCCGCTGGCGCTGGTCTTATATGCGCCAGCGCAGGGCTATCTGCTCGGCTTATATGGGCGGCGGCTGCGCGCGGCCAAATTAGCCCATCGCCAAGGCCGAGCCTAAACCAGCCGCCACGCTATCTTTTCATATAAGACCATATTGCGACAAATCTGTCCCATTCTCCCGCAAATGCCCTGTGAAGAATCGCTATATGACTATACTATAAACAGAAATAGAGCTTCGCTCCTTTCATAGTAACTGAGGATATCATGTTAGCCTTTTTATTTTGCCGCATTGTAGGCTTATTTGTCTTTGCGCTGCTGGGGTTGCGCCTCGGCGCGGCTTTGGCGCATCTCACAGAATTGACAGCCGATGAGCTGTCGCTGCTTTCCCTTGGCTTGGGTGCTTTGCTCGGTTTTATCGCGACGCCTTGGCTCACCATCTTGCCCTTGCGCGCTTGGCGGCGCGCCATTGGCGAAATGACCCTGCCGCGCCTAGCCCTCGCTACCCTGGGCGGCTTGATTGGTTTGACCCTGGCTCTGATGCTAGCCTTCCCGCTGTCGCTCTTGGGCGACCCGCTGGGCAACATCTTGCCCATCATCATCTCGCTCGCTTTTGCCTACTTGGGTCTGACTGTCTTCGGCAATCGCGCCGGCGAAATTCAGGATCTCATCGGCGAGCGCGTCTCGGGGCGGCAGCAGCGCCGTTTGCAGCCCTTTGCCACGCGCCAGCTGTTGTTGGATACCAGCGTCTTGATTGACGGGCGCATCGTCGAAATCGCCGAGACAGGTTTTATCGATGGCAACCTCATTATCCCGCGCTTTGTCTTGAATGAGCTGCACCGCGTCGCCGATTCGTCGGATTCGCTGCGCCGCAATCGCGGACGCCGCGGCTTAGCGAAGCTCAACGAATTGCAGCGCAATAATGATTTGCCGGTCAAAATCGTCGATGATGACCCAGAAGATTTTGGCCAAGTCGATGCCAAGCTGGTGGCGCTAGCCATCCAGCGCAATGCCTCGCTGGTTACAAACGATTTCAACCTGAATCAAGTGGCGGATGCCCAAGGCGTGGATGTGTTGAATATCAACGCTTTGGCGAATGCGGTGCGCTCGGTCTATATCCCCGGCGAGACCTTCACCATCCGCATCATCCAAGAAGGCCGCGATCCAAATCAAGGCATCGGCTATCTGGATGATGGCACGATGGTGGTGGTGGAAGCGGGGCAGCGATTTATGGACCAGAATGTCCAGGTAGAAGTTACGAAGCTGATTAATCGGCCGACGGGGCGCATGATCTTCGCCGCGCCGCAAGGCAAATCCCAGCGGCATTAAGCTAAACTCAAGTTTCTTATTGCGCTTAAGTAGACAGACGGCTTTGTGTTCGTTTCAACCCCACCCCCGGCCCCTCCCGTAGGGCAGTGTCTACGCGCCCCAAAGCTTTGGGGAGGGGAGAAAAACCCCGAAAACTATGGGGCGCGTGCAGGAAAGTCCCTCCCATCGGGCAATGTGTACAGTCCCCCAGGTTAGACTCCCCTCCCCGAAGCTTCGGGGAGGGGCCGGGGGTGGGGTTGAAGGGGAGAAAACCCCAAAAACTGTGGGGGCGCGTGCAGGAAAGTCCCTCCCATCGGGCAATGTGTACAGTCCCCCAGGTTAGACTCCCCTCCCCGAAGCTTCGGGGAGGGGCCGGGGATGGGGTTGAAGGGGAGAAAACCCCAAAAACTGTGGGGGCGCGTGCAGGAAAGTCCCTCCCATCAGGCAATGTGTACAGTCCCCCAGGCTAGACTCCCCTCCCCGAAGCTTCGGAGAGAGGCCGTAGGCGGGGTTGAAAATGTGGCACACTTCATCTCTTGTGTAATTAACTTTGAATTATCGCCTAAGCAATCGGCTGCCAGACAAATTGCCCCGCTTCCAGCCGCACTTTGCCCAAGCCCGGGAAACCCAAATGGTAAAAGAGCGTCAGAATGTCTTCCTCAACGCAGCGCCGCAAGACGCGCTTGCGCGTCGCCGTCGCGCGCGCGCCATCAGAATCAAAAGAGAAATGCCAATCCACATGCTTAAACTGGAAAGACTGATGCAGCAGGTCGACGACATGCAGCAGGCGCTGCCCGTCCGCTTCGACTAGCAGACCCGAATGCCCCTGGGTATGCCCAGCCAAATCGACCACCGTAACGCCCGGCGCAATCTCGTCGCCGGCGCTGACGAAGCTGAAGCGGTCGCGCAGGCTGTTAAAGCGCTCGAGTTGCCGCTGGTCCGCTGCGCTGCCAGAAGCCGCCCAGCGCCCCTGCCACTCGTCCCACTCCGCCTGCATCGTGATGTAGCGCGCATTGGCATAGACAGGCGCGCCAGCCTCATCGAATAGGCCGGCGATGTGGTCGCCATGAAAATGGGTCAGGTAAATGATGTCAATATCGGCCGCGGCTAAGCCGAGGCCGTCCAGCCCGCGCAGCACGCCGCCCATGCCCGGCGGGCCATCAGCGCCAAAACCGACATCCACCAGGATGCGCGTCCCGCCGCTTTGCAGCAGCGGCAGATTGAGACTGCCATCGGGCGGCCCAGCGCCGATAGCCGCCTCTACTTCAGCCACAGTCGCGTTTGGATAGCGCTGGGCGACCTCCGCCCGCTGCATAAAAGCAGCGCCTTCTTGCAAGATAGCGCAGTCGATGTCGCCAATTTTCAGTTGAAAGATGCTCATTGCCTTTTCCTTTCAATTCCCATTTGCTCTGATTCGCAGTCAAACCTGGCTTAGCCACCAACCAGGGCCAGAGCCGTCAGCAAGAAGATAAAACCCGCGCCCAGCCGGCCAATAAAAACCGCGCCGCTGGCGCCAGCGCCCACTTTGAGGCAGGAGAAGGCGAAACAGAGCAGCGCGGGATATACGATGCCATACCAAAATATATCATAAGCCGCCCCATGCGCGGCCGAGAAGACCAGCAGGTGCAAAGCGGTATAGATGGCGCAGGTGGCAAAAAGCCCACGCCAAGCGCCCAGCCGCCAGCGCAGCGTCGGCAGCAGCACCGCCTGGAAAACCACCGTCTCCGCCAGCGGCTGGAGCAAGATAAGCAGCAGCGCCGCCAGCGCGAGGCCGGTCGCGCCATTCGTGTGGAAGCCATAAATCTCGGGCACAGGCAAGAATTGACCGCTGGCCAGGCTCACCAGCAGGTCGATGGCTAGGGCGCTAGCGACGCCAATGAGCAGGGTGATAGGCAAGGGCAGGCGCCCGCGGCCCCAGCGCAGAGCCTGCCAGCTGGCCACGTTTCCGCGGCGGTTGACTAAGACCAAGCCGCTGCCCAAAGCCAAGCCCAAAACCCAGCTCAACAGCAGCAGGCTGGGGCTGATGCTGTCGCTGCCCAGCAGCAGCGAGGCTAGGGCGGGCCCAATCACAATCAGGCAGACCAGCAGACTGCCGACAGCCAGAGCCGCGCTGAGCAGGCTCCAGGGTGGCGCGACCGCTTCTGGTTCAGAGAGCTTGGCTAGCCAGGACATCTCGCGGCGGTCCTGCGTGTTTTCGCTCATAAGCTGCTACTTCTACTCTTCGCCGCGCATGACTTTTTCATAGACGGCCAGGGTCTCCCACGCGGTTTTGCGCCAAGAATAATTGCTGGCTAAAGCCAAACCCTGATTAATCATAGCCTCGCGCAAGGGCTGCTGGATGAGCAAGGCGATGATAGCCCCAGCCATCTCTCGCGCATTATCGACCATATAGGCGGCATCTTCCAGTATTTCTTCGAAGACAAGGGCTTTTGAGGTAACGACAGGTGTGCCAGCGGCCATAGCCTCCAAAGCCGCCAAACCAAAACCTTCATACAGACTGGGCAGAACAAAGACATCGGCTAGGCGATAGAGCGCAGCTTTGTCCGCCTCGTCAACGAAACCAATCCAGCGCACATATTCTTCAATCTTGAGCCGCCGGCTGTAAGCCCGCAAATCGGGGAAGAGCTTGTCGTCGTAGGCGGGTTCGCGCCCAGCCAGCACCAGCGGGAAGGTATCGCCGTCGGCCTCAGCCACATAGGTATAAGCCAGCAGCAGCGTATTGACCTGCTTGCGCCAGTCGAAGCCGCCGAGATAGAGCGTAAAATGCTCGGGCAGGTCATATTTTGCCCGCACGGCCGCGTCCCGCTCGGCGCCAATTTGCGGATGAAAACGGGCGTCAGGCGCCAGATAGGTGACAGTGATGGCGGTTTCTGGCAGGCGCAGCTGCTCTTCAATATCGAGCTTCGCCGTCTCGCTGATGGTGATGATGTGATTGCTGCCGCGGGCGGCCGCGCTGACCAGCCCGGTATAGAGATTGGTCAGCGCGCCAGCGGCGTAGACCGTGTAGAGCAGCGGGATGACATCCAGCACAGTCGTAATCAGCTTGACCGGGCAAACCAGCGGTGGCCCCCAATACGGCACATGGGCAATGTCCGCACCGATTTCGCCGGCCCGCTGGGGGAAGCTGCGCTGCTCAAAATAGACTTTGCCGAGCTTGGATGCCCGCCGCGCTTTGCCGCTGCTGATGGCGCGGACGCCGGCCGGCAAGTCGGACGGGTTTTGGATATGCGGCGGCAGGATAAGCGAGAGTTCGACTTCTGGCGCGGCCGCGCGCAGCTCGCGCAGCAACTGGCGCAGGTACTGGCCGCTGCCGGTCGAATCTTGCTGCCAAAACCAGCCGTTAAGGGCGATATGCAAAGCCGCCTCGTTCCGCGCCGCTTATGCCTGCGACTGCCATTTTTTGCCGCGAAAATGCGCCAGGATTTGGTCGATGGTTTCGTTCAGGGGCGTTGTCGGCTGCCAGCCGATAGCCGCCCGAATCTTGGCGATGCTCGGCACGCGGCGGCGGAAATCCTCAAAACCCGCTTGTTGATAAGCCTGCGCATACGGAATCAGCTGAATCTCTGAGGCGCTGTCAGCCCGCTCGCGGACGCGCTGCGCCAGTTCCATGATGCTGATTTCTTCATCGCTGCCGATATTATACAGCTGGCCGCTGGTCTGGTCGCTTTCGGCTAAGCCTTGTATCGCCGCCACGACATCATAAACATTGGCGAAACAGCGCTGCTGCTGCCCATCGCCATAGACCTGGATCGGCTCGTTCGCCAGGGCCCAGCCGGCGAAACGCGGCAGCACCATGCCATATTGCCCGATTTGGCGCGGGCCCACCGTATTAAACAGCCGAAACAGCGTCACAGGCAAGCCAACCTCGCTGTGATAGGCGAAAGCCAGGAATTCATCGACCGCTTTGGAGGCGGCATAACTCCAGCGGCTGCGCCCGGTCGCGCCGAAGACGGTGTCATCATCTTCGCGGAAGGGGAAATGCGGACTCTTGCCATAGACTTCCGAAGTCGAGGCGATAAGCACACGGCGACGATAACGGCTGGCGGTCTTTAAGATGACCTCCGTGCCGCCGATATTCACCTCGATGCTATTGATGGGCTGGTCCATGATGTTATGCACGCCGACCGCCGCCGCCAGATGAAAGATGA
Organism: Phototrophicaceae bacterium; assembly: GCA_965200325.1. Classification (GTDB taxonomy): domain Bacteria; phylum Chloroflexota; class Anaerolineae; order Aggregatilineales; family Phototrophicaceae; genus UBA6055. The sequence continues at coordinate 1,031,718 of OZ241335.1, forward strand.
CGTCGCATTCGCTGACGAGGCGGTCGATGACTGGGATGTTGCGAATGTCGGCGATGGCATAGCTGAAATTGGGCGCGGCGCTCAGCTGCTCGATATTGCGCAGCTGCCCCGTAGACAGGTTGTCGATGATAGTAACTTGATAGCCGCTTCGCAGCAGGCGCTCGCTCAAATGGCTGCCGATGAAACCAGCGCCGCCAGTAATTAAAGCGCGGGTCATTCTTTGTCCTTTCCCGCAGGTGCATTGACTATTGTAGGATTTTACACGCGAATCGCCGCTTGTACTGAATCGACGGGGCGAATGTTACTTGCGCCGCGCCACATAGAGCAGGGCGACCAGCTCCCGCGTGATGCGACCGTCAAATTGCGCTTCGATGACAGCCTTGATGCCAGCGAAAAGAGCCTGCCGCTTGGCGGGCGCCAGCGCAATATGGTCGGAAAAAGTGCCGAGCAAGTCAATATAGCTGTCGGCGCTATACTCGATTGCCCAATAATGCTCCCGTATTTGCACGGGTTCAAAGAAACCTGAAGCGGCGATTTCGGCGGGGAAATCCGTTTTAACCGCCTTTGGCGGGGGCGGGGACGAGAAATTCTCGGTCAGCTCTGGCGCAGCCTCTTGATAGACCGCTTGCAGCGGCGCCAGATACATTTGACTGACTGCCGTTTGCACCGGCAGATTCCACATCAGCGCCAGCGCGCCGCCGGGCTTGAGCAGTGCCTGCGTTTTTTTATAGCGGTGGCGCGGGGCAAGCCAGTGAAAGGCGGTGGCGGCGAGCAGCAAATCATAAGAAGCGGGCGGCAGAGCGACTGTCTCAAAATCGGCGCAGCGCACCGACACAGCTGGATAGCTTGCCAGCTTGCGGCGGGCGATAGCGGCCAGCGCCGCGCTCAGCTCGATGCAGTCAATCTGATAGCCGCGCGCGGCCAGGGGCTGGGTGGCTTGCCCGCTGCCGCAGCCCACTTCCAGAATGCGCGCCTTTTCCGGCAGCCCGGCCAGGGCGACGATGTCATCAAAGATTGCGGGTGGATACGACGGACGGGCGCGGTCATAGAGAGCAGCAATCTGGTTGTAGGGGCTGTGCTTTTTTGCCGACATTGGCCAACTTCAAAATCTGCCTTGCATCGTGCCGACATAACCTGTCAGCTCGGCATAGCCGCTGCCCGTCTTCTCGCCACTGATTTCCACCGCGCCTTCCCAATAGACAATGCCAGCGCTATGCAATTCTTGGTCCGCCAGCAACGGTTTAACTGAGATGCGAAAGCCGTCCGCGCCAGCAATAGCTATATGCCAGCCGGCCGGGTAAAGCGCGGCGCTATGCGGGCTGCGCCAGCGCTCTGTTACCGCGATGTCTATGTCCGCCGCCTTGAGCGCCTGCGTCCTGCCATCGGCCAGAATGAACAAGCCGCCAAAAGCTGGCTCGATGCCGCCGGCGCGCCGGCGAATCTGCCCGACCATCAATTCGCTGCCATCATCAAATATCAGACCAAACCAATCCCAGCCTTGCGCGTCCGCGCCCAGGGCGGAAGTGCTAAATTCATGATCCATCCAACTCAAGCCCGCGACCGCGAAGTGCTGGCCACCGAGGCTGATTTCGCCCGTCGTGTCCAGCCGCGTCAAGCTGTAATAGTAGCTGGCATTGCCAATTTCGCCGCTTTTTTGGCTGAGGCCATTATCGCCTTGCAGAGCTGGCGGTTTGCGCTGCTCCAGGCGCAGGTCGATGGCAAAATCGTCGCTGCGGGCTGTGATGCGCGTTTTGGTCGCCGCGGCGTTTTCAGCCTGCGCTTGCCAATCTTCCAGCCAGACGCGATACACAGGTTCAGCCGTCGCACCAGCCAGACTAGCGCCGCCGCGGGCATAGCGCTGGTCGTGATAAAATGCGCCGCCGGCGATGTCGCTGATGGTGAAATGCGCCATAAATATATCGTTGGCGCGAAATTCCGAATCGGATGAGACGGCCTGCGGGTTTAGGGCGCGGCGGAATATCGTAAACTGAAAGCCAAAAGGCCGGCCAGCCTCAGTCCTTAGATTGCCGGTGTAATACCACCACTCGGTCTGAAAGGCCGGGTGCGGGCCATGATCGCGCGGGAACTGCCAGTCCCAAGCGTCGATGGCGCGGGCGAAGCCGGCGCTGGCGGCTGGCGGCGGCTCGAATTGCGTGCGCGCTTCCAGCTCAGCGCCGCTCAGCGGCTCCAGCAGGCTGAAGCCAAAGAGCAAGACCGCCGCCAGGCTCAAGAGCAGCGCTATAATGCGCCAGGGCATTTATGCTCCTTCAAGCGACGCCGGCATACTCTAGCGCCGCCTGCAGCAAGACATTGCAGACCGCCTCGAGGTCGTCGGCTTTGGCGCTTTCGGATTCGTGGTGGCTGATGCCATCCTTGCACGGCGCGAAAAGCATAGCCGTCGGCGCGCGCCGGGCGACATAACAGGCATCATGCCCGGCGCCCGAAGTGATGCTCTGATAGGAGACGCCCAGCCGCTCGCAGGCTCGCGTCAGCGCGGCGACGCAGCCGGCGTCAAAGGCGACGGGGGCGGTATAAGAGATCTGCTCCAGCGAAAGCGTCAAGCCAATCTCAGCGGAGACTTCGGCGCCGGCCGCCCGCAAAGCCGCATCCATAGCCGCCAGCGTCTCGGCGGCGGGATGGCGCATATCGACGGTGAAATGCGTGCTGCCTGGAATGATATTGCGCGAGCCGGGCGCGACTTCTACTTGGCCGCCGACTGTGCCGCGGGCCAGCGGCGCGTGCGCATGCGCAATGTCATCGACGGCTTGCACAATCTTCGCCATACCCAGCAGCGCATTGCGCCTGCCGGCCATCGGCGTCGAGCCAGTGTGCGAAGCGAAACCTTCCAGCGAGATATCATACCAGCGGAAACCCTGAGCCGCGTTGACGACGCCGACGGCGATGCCGGCCGCGTCCAAGATGGGCCCCTGCTCGATATGACACTCGAAAAAAGCGGAAAAATCGCGTTCGCGGGTGGGCAAATCACCGTGATAGCCAATCCGTTTCAGCTCGTCGAGAACGGTTGCGCCGCTATCCACCGCCCGCCGCGACTGCGCCCAGTCCAGGTCGAAGACGCCGGCATAGACGCCCGACGCCAGCATAGCCGGGGCGAAGCGCGCGCCCTCTTCATTTGTCCAATTCACCACTTCCAGCGGCAGCACCGTCTCGATGCCATAGTCGTTCAAAGCGCGCATGACTTCCAGCCCGGCCAAGACGCCGAAGACGCCATCAAATTTGCCGCCGTAGGGCTGTGTATCGAGGTGGCTGCCCATGCCGACTGGGGCTTGCGCTGCGTCGGCGCCAGCGCGCCGGGCGAACATATTGCCCATCTCGTCAATCGACAGGCGCAGGCCGGCCTCGGCGCACCAGCTGGTGAAGAGGTCGCGGCCGATTTTGTCTTCGTCGCTGAGCGTCAAGCGGTGGCTGCCGCCGTTTGCTGTCGCGCCAATCTGCGCCATTTCCATGATGCTATGCCAGAGCCGCCCGCCATTGACGCGGATATCGCTCGTATTTGTCATTTTGCCCTCCTCTTCGCCACAAGTAAGCCCAAGTTTATATTGCGACTAGGGAAAAGAAAATAGCCACAGAAGTAAGTCCAAATTTGTATTGCGACTGGGGAAAAGAAAATAGCCACATGAAGTAGGACAAAGTAAATTTGCAACTTTTTGCGTTTGTTTCAACCCCACCCCCGGCCTCTCCCCGAAGCTTCGGGGGAGGGGAGTCTAACCTGGAGCCTGTACACATTGTCCGATGGGAGGGACTTTTTTGCAAGCACTCCTATAGTTTTTGGGTTTTTCTCCTCTCCCCAAAGCTTTGGGGAGAGGTCGGGGGTGGGGTTGAAAATGGGGCTGCGCAGTTTTTCTGGCTTCGTTTTGTGAATTTTGCTGATTATGATTTTGATGCGATTGCCCTGTAAGTTTTCTCTTGTTCTTTGCAAGAGTACATAAAATAATGTAGGCTAGGTGGTCGGAAGTCAGTTATTGAAAGGCACGAAGATGACAAATAAAAACGCCGCTTCGCCCAGTCGACAGAGAAAAGCGCCAGGCTTTTCAGGCTGCCACCTTCTGCCTGCCTCCGCTATCCGCACATACGGTCACAGGGGGTAGGAGCCGTTAGCGCTTATAAACTATTTCTCAAAATCATAATATTCAGCTTGGCGACTTTCTTCATCTTTTCAGGCACGGCGCCAAGCTAACACTCCGACTAGCACGCCTACAGCCAAGATATGTAAGAGCGCCAGCGCCAAAGACATCATAAATATAAGAGAGTACATTTCCTTTGGGAGCAGATTCATGATTTTAGAGAAAGACGCTTATATCCCCGTCGCGCGCCTGGAAGACCTGCGCGGCAAAGGCTGCATCACCGTGCAGCCCAATGGCAAGACGCTCGTCCTTTTTCTCTATGGCGAGCGGGTCTATGCCCTCGATAACCGCTGCCCGCACATGGGCTTCCCGCTAGACAAAGGCTCGGTCGAAGATGGCATTTTGAGCTGCCATTGGCATCATGCCCGCTTTGACCTGGCTAGCGGCGGCGCTTTTGACCTGTGGGCGGACGATATTGACAGCTTCCCGGTCGAAGTGCGGGATGGCGATATTTTTGTGGATTTGCGGACGCGCGGCAACACCGTGGCGCATCAATGCAACCGCCTGCGCGATGGCTTGCAGCACAACCTCAGCCTGGTCGTCGCCAAAGCTGTCATCAATCTGCTCAAGCACAAGGTGGCGCCCGCCGAGCCTTTTGGCATCGGCTTGCAATTTGGCACACAATATCGCGGCATGGATTGGGGGCGCGGCTTGACGACGCAGGGCTGCACGATGCAGCTGCTGCCCTATCTCGACCAGGCGGATCGGCCGCTGGCGCTTTTTCATGGCTTGGCGGATGTCGCCAGCGATACCGCTGGCATGGCGCCCCGCTTTAATCCGCGCCCGCTGCCCAATGACGAGACCGACATCCCGACGCTAAAAACTTGGTTCCGCCAATTCGTCGAGGTGCGGGATGCGCAAGCGGGCGAGCGCGCCATCGTTTCGGCTTTGCGGGCTGGCGCCGATGACAAGCAAATCGCCGATATGCTCTTCACCGCCGCCACCGACCACCGCTATCTCGATGCCGGGCATAGCCTGGACTTCATCAACAAAGCCCTGGAATCGGTCGATATCGCCGGTTGGGAAGCGGCGGAATTGGCTTTCACCAGCGTCGTGCCAAACTTGACCGCCGCCCGGCGCATGGAAGAATCCAATGCCTGGCGCAAACCCATCGACCTCATCCCGCTCTTAGAAGCCGCTTTTGCCCAGCTCGAAGACGCGCTGGCAAGCGGCGCGGCGCAGAGCGCGACGATTGAAGCGACCGATGTTGAGAGCCTGCTGCCGACGCTGCTAGACGATGAACCGCAGGCCATTATCGATTTGCTTTTGGACTGCCTGCGCGGCGGCCTGCCGCCGGCTGAGCTGGCCGGCATCGTCGCTTATGCGGCGGCGCGGCGCATCGCCCATTTCCATACCAGCAATGAATTTGGCGATTGGGATACCGCCCTGCATACTTTCACCTTCGCCAACGCGGTGCATCAAGGGCTGCGCCGCGTCGAGTCAGTCGGTTTGCTGCGCGGCGTCTTCGACGCGGCTATGAGCATCTATCTGGACCGCTTTTTGAACCTGCCGTCAGTCAAGCTGCCCCAGCCAAAGCCCGTTGATGCGCCAGAGCGCCTGCTCGACGAGTTCGAGTCTCTGCTCAATTTGCAGCAGCAGGTCAATCAGGCGGGCAATTTAGTGGCGCAGTATCTTGTCAGCGGCGGCGCGCCCGCGCAGCTGATGGCTAAGATGGGGCATTTGCTGCTGCGGGAAGACCGCAATTTCCACACCATCCAATGCGTCGAAGCCGCTTTTAATCAATACAGTCTCATCCGCCCGGTCTCAGAAGAGCGGGCGAATCATGTGCTGATTGCGGCGGCGCGTTATCTGGCGGCACACGCGCCGACCATGCGCTCGCAGCTGCAAACTTTCAGCATCGCACGCCGCCTCTCGCACGGGGAAAATCTCTTTGAAGCCTAAAGCTCAGCGGTTGTAGACGATATAGGTATCGCGCAATTCTTCGCGCAAATCGAGATAATTCTGGTAGCGGCGCGGGGCAATCTGCCCCGCCCGCAAAGCGCGGCGCACAGCGCAGTTCGGCTCGTTGGTATGCGTGCAGTTGCTGAATTTGCATTCCAGCACATAGGGTTTGATGTCGATGAAATAGGCGTCAAGCTCGTCAGGTTCAATATCCCAGACGGTGATGGAGCGGATGCCGGGCGTATCCGCCAGGTAGCCGCCGCTATCGAGGCGAGCTAGGGCGCTGTCGCGGGTGGTATGCACGCCTTCGGCGGAGTGGCGGCCGACCGCTTTGACCTGCCGCCCGAGACCCGGCTGGATGGCATTGAGCAAGCTGGTCTTGCCGACGCCTGAGGGGCCGGTGAAGATAGCGATGCCGCCGGCCAGAGCCGCTTGCAATTCGGCGATGCCATCGCCGCGCAGCGCGCTGGTGCGCAGCACGCGATAGCCGATGCGCTCGTAACCGGCGAAGATTTCTTCTATCGCTGGCGGATAGGCTAAATCAACCTTGTTCAGCACAATGATTAGCTCGGCGATGCCCGATTTTTCGCCGGCGACCAAGAGTCGGTCCAGCATTTTCAGGTTTGGGCTGGGTTGAGCGGCGGCGAAGACAAAGAGCGCGACATCGGCATTGGCGATGAGGACCTGCTCGCGTTCGGCGTGGCCGGCGCCGCGTTTGCCTTGGGTGCGCTGGGCGCGGGAAAGCACGCTCTTGCGCGGCGCCAGCGCTTCGATGCGGCCCATCAAAACATCGGTGCCTTCTTCCAGCCGCAGGCTGATAGAGGCGCGGTCGCCAATGGCGGCGATGTCGGAAGACTTTGCCTCTTCTTTGAGCCGCCCGCGCAGCTCGCACATATAGACCTGACCATCGGCCGCCTCGACCCAATAAAAGCCGCTCTGCTCTTTGACAATCAAGCCCGCTAAAGATTCGCTCAAATACAATTCCTCAAGCGCTGTTCCTGCCTCTATTATACTGGCAATGGCGCGGCCAGACAGCGCGCGGCAGAAAGAAATAGGCAAGCGCCTAGAAATTTAGTACACTAGCTAAAATGAAGACCAATCTCCAGCGAGGATATGCCGTGCTAGAAGACAACAAACCAAGCGAAGCGCCGCCCGCTGCCACTGGCAGCCCGCCGCGGGTCACGCTGCATTATGTTCTGATTGCCGCCCTGTTTTTTGCCATCGGCTTGCTGGTAGGCAGCGAGGCCCTGCGCCCAGCGAATAATGCCGGTGCTTTCGATGAGGCGCAGCTGCGCGCCGTCATCCAGAGCGTACTGGCCGACTACGACTTCGCCGCGCCCGTCGATGAAGGACCTGACCGCTTCGCTCTCGTCGATGACGACCCCTACCTCGGCCCCGAAGACGCGCCCGTGGTCATCGTCGAGTTCAGCGACTTTTTCTGTAGCTATTGCAAGCGCCATTTTGACCAGACATTCATGCCGCTGCTGGAGAATTATGGGCAGCACATCCGCTATGTCTATCGGGATTTCCCGCGCTTGACCGAAGAATCGCCGGCGGCGGCAGCGGCAGCCCAATGCGCCTTCGAGCAAGGCAAGTTCTGGGAATTCCGCGCCGCTTTCTTCGAGAATCAAGCGGCGCTGGGCTTAGAATTCTACCTCCAGACTGCCAAAGAGTTCGAGCTGGACCTGGAAGCCTACAGCGTCTGCCTGGCAGAAAACCGCTATCTCGGCGAAGTCGAGATTGATGGTTTGGATGGGCAGCTGGCGGGCGTGCGTGGCACGCCGGGCTTCTTCATCAATGGGCAGATACTCAGCGGCGCCCAGCCCTATAGCATCTTCGAGCACCTGGTGCAGCGCGAATTGGACAAAGCCGGCATCGATTATTCCGCCGGCGGCTGATGGCTAAGCGCAAAAAACAAGCAAAACAACATAAGCGCCAGGCTAGCAAGCGCAAGCAGACGGTCACGCTAGACATCAGCGCGATGGCGCATGGCGGGCATGGCATCGGCAAGCTGCGCGGCAAAGCCGTCTTCATACCCTACACCCTGCCTGGCGAGACCGTCAGCGCGGAAATCAGCGGCGGGCGCGGCGCGGCGCTCTTTGGGCGCGGCCGGCGCTTAATCGCGGCATCGGCCGACCGCGTCCCGCCGCAGTGCCAGCATTTTGGCCCCGGGCGCTGCTGGGGCTGCCAATGGCAGCATATCGCTTATCCCGCGCAGCTCTTACTCAAGCAAGATGTATTGGCTGACCAGCTTGCGCGCTTGGGCAAACTGCCCGACGCGCTGATTGAAGCTACCCTGCGCCCCGTGCTGCCAGCGCCAAAACACTGGGCTTATAAGCACAGTCTCAGGCTGACGCGAACGGCAAACGGCGAATGGGGCTTGCGACGGGAAGCTGGCGGCATCGAGCCGATAGACGATTGCCCAGTGACGCAGCCCGACTTGCTCGACTTGCTAGCCGAGATTGACTTGGACTATGGGCCTGCGCGGCATCTAACGGCGCGGCGTGGCAGCGATGGGCGCTTGCTGCTCATCTTTGAAGTCGATGCTGAAGAAGCGCCGCAACTGCATACCGATTTGCCCGTGAGCGTCAATTTGATTCTAGCCGACCGCGAGCCAGTCAATCTCATCGGCGATGCTCATAGCAACTTCACCATCGGCGGGCGGCAGTTTCGCGTTACGGCTGGCGCTTATATGCGGCAAAACATCGATGGCATCGCGGCTCTGGTCGCCGAAGTCATGCGAGCCCTGCGCTTGACCGGCAGCGAGCGCGTTCTCGACTTGTACGCTGGCGGCGGCATCTTCAGCGCCTTTATGGCGGCGCAGGCCACGCTCGTCACGCTGGTCGAAAGCTATCCGCCAGCGGTAACCGATGCCGAAGTCAACCTGCAAGAGTACGCCAATATCGACATCGTCGAAGGCGCGGTCGAAGCGGTGCTGGCGGATATGGCGGCGGAAACGGCGCGTTACGATGTCGCGCTAGTGGATCCGCCGCGCGCCGGTTTGAAGAAAGCGGCTATTGACGGGCTGGCGCGGCTGGACGTCGCCCGCCTCGTCTATGTCAGTGACAACCCAGCTTCGCTAGCCCGCGACAGCCGGCAGCTGCTGGCGGCCGGTTTCAGTTTGTGCGAGATACAGCCAATCGACCTAGCGCCGCAGACCTATTATCTTAGCGCGGTGGCGCGCTACGAACGCTAGCCGACCAGCGCCTGCAGCGCCGCCAGCAGCTGCTCAATATCGGCGGGCGAATTATAAGCCTGCACCGATACCCGTATGCCGCATTGCCCCAAGAACTGGCCGATTGGCACTTCAATTCTGTATTCGTCGTAGAGTCTTTGCTTAACCACGGCTGGCTCAAATTCGGGCAGTAGAATCGTTACCATCTGGGCAAATTTATCGTGCGAGAGCGGCGGCAAACCGTAACGGTCGCAGAGCTGGGCTTGGGCATAAGCCGCAAAGCGGTGGCATTCGGCGCGCACGGCCGGCCAATTATGCTGGCGCTGAAACTCGATAGCGGCTGGCACAGTCAGCCAGGGCGCAATATCGCGGGTGCCGGTCCATTCGTTGCGCTCGACGAAATCAGTACCAGCGCGCCAGCCATGCGAAATCACCAGCGGGTCAATCCACTCGTGATGCTCGGCGCGCACATGCAAAAACGCGGCGCCTTTGGGCGCGCAGAGCCACTTGTGGCAGTTGCCGCTATAGACATCCGCGCCAAGCGCGGTCAAGTCCAGCGGGATTTGGCCCGGCGCATGCGCGCCATCAATAATCGTCAAGATGCCCAGTTCCCGCGCGCGCTGGCAGATAAGCTCGATGGGGAAGATGAGCGCCGTGGGCGAAGTGATATGGCTGATGACGATGGCTTTGGTGCGCGGGCTGGCGTCAGCAAAAAAGGCGGCGACAAAATCTTCATCGGAAGTATAAGGCAGGCGGACTTGGTGTTGTATGATGCGGGCGCCGCTGCGCGCGGCGACAAATTCTAGCAGGCGGTTGATAGCGCCATATTCTTGGCTGGTGCTGAGGATTTCGTCGCCTGCTTGCAAGCGCAGCGAGCGCGCGGCGATATTCATGCCCGAAGTCGCGTTTGTAACATAGACGAGTTCGCTGGCTGGCACATTGAGGTAGTCGGCGAGCGCGGCGCGGGCTTCGGCCATCAAAGTGGGGCGGTGGCGCAGCAGAAATTCAATCGGCTGGCGCTCCAGCTCAAGCTGCCAGTTTTGATAGCGCTCAAAAACGGGGCGCGGGCAAGCGCCAAAAGAACCGTGGTTAAAAAAGATAATATCATCGCGGATGAGGAAATCGGCTCGTGTCAGCATGGTGGCTGTCCTATTGCAGAAAGGCTACGAAGAAAATTGTAGCGCATTATGCGTTTGTTACACAGCCTGCGGCGCCGGGCAATCGCGTCAAATTGAAAACAGCGCAATCCATAATTTTTCAATTATAGAAGTAAGCTAAAGTTTGTCTTGCGACTGGGAAAAGAAAATAGCCACAGAGCCACAGCTATATCGTATCGCGGATTATTTTAGCTGCCCTACTTCTGTGCCTTTATGGCAATTTTCTTTTTTTAACCACAAAGAACACAAAGGAAAAATCTCTGTGTCTCAGTAGGACAAAGTAAATTTTGCAACTTTTTGCGTTTGTTCCAACCCCACCCCCGCCCCTCCCCGAAGCTTCGGGGAGGGGAGTCTAACCTGGGGGACGTGTAGACATTGCTCGATGGGAGGGGTTTTTCTGCAAGTGCGCCCATAGTTTTCGGGGTTTTTCTCCCCTCCCCAAAGCTTTGGCGAGCGTAGACACTGCCCTACGGGAGGGGTCGGGGGGTGAAACGAAAGCATAAAGCCTGCAAAATTTAGTTTGTCCTACTTAAATAGATAATCTTGCAGTTTTTTGCAGAAAAATATTATAATGTGTCGCATTCTATTTATCAAAAAAGCAGGAATAAACAAAATGAATATGTCTCCTTCTGCTCCCCGAATTAATTCTTCGCTAATTAAACCCAACGGAAAACCCTTAACACTCACAATTTTACATTATCGAAGATTTCGGCTAAAAAGCGTAGCAACAAAAGGGGCTGGAATACACAGAATAAAGGCTCTCTACTCTTGGCTGCAGGATGCAGGGGTGCGAATAAACTTGCTGACTTATGGCGGGCGCGAAGACTTGGATTATCAATCAGATCTACCCGGTATCCGAATTTTGTGCAACTGGATGGAATTGCCTGAAAAGACCTACGCGCATCGTTTTCATCAGCTTCATGCTTGGCGACTGCTACAGTCTCATTTGGCAATTACAAATGACTCATCAGCTATTACGGAAGCGTTGCGATTGAACTGGGCTTGGAAAATTCCTTTCATTTATCGGGTAGGCTACATTTGGTCGCCGCTTCATCTGGTACAGCACCCGGGAGACCGGGAGGGATATGAACGCATTTACCAACTCGAACAAAGGGCCTTAAATCAAGCCGCTCACATTTCCGCGTCAACAGAAGACATTGGGCTGGAGTTATCACAAAGAGTAGCAAGCGTCGGCAACAAGCTGAGTGTTATTCCTCACTATGTAGATACTGAGCTTTTCCGCCCAATACCAAGCGAGGCGAAGCAGTACGACTTGATATATGTAGGTCGTATGGTGATTGAGAAAAACTTGCACGCGATCTTGGAAGCCGTAGAAAAAACAGGGCTTACCATCGCCATGGCTGGCCAAGGAAACCTCACTGCAGAGCTCAAAGAAAAATTTATCAATCTCGAGGATCGTATTTGCTGGCTCGGCAATATAGATAATCCTCGCTTGCCGATTTATATGAACCGGGCCCGGGCTTATGTCTTGTGTTCGTTCACCGAAGGGCATCCGCGCGCATTGATTTAGGCAATGGCTTGCGGCATGCCTGTCATCGGCACACAGGTGCCAGGCATTCAAAATATCGTTCAGCACGGTGCTACAGGTTACCTCTGCGATACCGACGCTGATAGCATTGCTTCGGCTATCAATACTGTTTTAGTGCAGCCAAGATTGATGGAGAAATTAGGCACGAATGCGCGGCAATACGCTCTTGAGCATTATTCATTGGAGCAGGTGGCGCGGCGTGAATATGAATTGTTATTGAATGTCATCGCACAGAATCCAGTTGATAACGTCTTCCTTCGCGGCGCCGGTTACTTCAAACAAAAGCTGGCGATGCGGTCTAAGCCGGCATAATCGGGCGAGATTGTGCAAGCGACGCCAAGACGGTCACGCGCCAGCGCCGCCACCGCCGCGCCCTGCTCCGCCCCTATCTCTAACAAGACAGTAGCCCCAGGCTGACAGACCAGCGGCAACTGCTCCAATAAGGCGCGGAAAAGGCGTAAACCATCGGCTCCGCCATCTAAAGCTAGGCGCGGTTCGTAGCGCCCCACCGGCAAGCGCTTTAATTCATCGGTTTTGATATAGGGCAGGTTCGCCATTAACAGCGCGACCGTGATGCCACTGTCTATCAAGGGTTGGGCGAGGTTGCCGCGGAGGAAGTTCACCGGCGTAGCGTTGTCGGTGGCATTGCGGCGGGCAAGCTCCAGCGCAGCCGCGCTGATGTCGGTGGCGTAGACTTGGCACTGCGGGCGCGGCCGGGCAAAAGCGATAGCCAGCGCGCCGCTGCCCGTGCCAATATCGGCGACTGTGATAGCGGCCGATGCAGGTATCAGGCGCAGGGCATCTTCCAAGAGCAGCTCGGTTTCTGGTCTGGGGATAAGCGCGGCCGGGCTGACAATAAAATCGAGGTCGTAGAAGCCGGCCCGGCCGAGGATATAGGCAATCGGTTCGCCGGCGGCACGGCGCGTCAGCATGGCTTGGAATTGACGCCGCTGTGCGGCGGTAAGCGGCTGTTCGCCATAAGCAAAGAGATAGGCGCGCTCGACGTCTAAGCTATGCGCCAGCAGGAGCTGGGCATCAAGCGCAGCGGTGTCCGAAGCGGCGAGCGCTGTATAAGCCGCGTGCAGGGCCGTCTGAATTGTCGTCATTATGGCGCCGCGCTTATTGCGCCGCGCCCGCCGCCAGCTGCTCGGCTTGCTGCTGCGTCGCCAGTTGGTCGATGAAGACATCCAGCGCGCCATCCATCACCGCTGGCAGGTTGTAGCTGCTGTAGCCGATGCGGTGGTCGGTCACGCGGCCTTGCGGGTAATTGTAGGTGCGGATTTTCTCGCTGCGGTCGCCGCGGCCGACTTGCCCGCGGCGCTCGGCTTCGCGCTCGGCGCGCTGCCGCTCGACTTCCGCTTCATAGAGGCGGGCAATCAAGACCTGCTTGGCGCGCAGCTTGTTTTGCAGCTGGCTGCGCTCGTCCTGCATCTCGACGACGAGGCCGGTCGGTTTATGTATCAGGCGCACGGCCGAGTCAGTCGTATTGACCGATTGGCCGCCAGCGCCGCGGGCGCGGAAGACCTGCGTCTCCACATCGTTCATATCGAGCTGCACATCGACATCGTCCATCTCGGCCAGCACGGCGACGGTGGCGGTGCTGGTATGGATGCGGCCTTGACTTTCGGTGGTTGGCACGCGCTGCACGCGATGCACGCCGCTCTCGTATTTCAAGCGGCTGAAAGCGCCAGCGCCTTTGATTTCAAAAGTGATGTTCTTGAAGACGCCGTTGCCCTGTTCGTGAACATCGAGCATTTCGGCGCGCCATTTATTCGCTTCGGCATAGCGGCTGTACATGCGCAGCAGGTCGCCGGCGAAGATGCCGGCTTCGTCGCCGCCGGCACCAGCGCGAATCTCGACGATGACATTTTTGCCATCGCGCGGGTCTTTTGGCAGCAGCATCAGCCGCAATTCTTCCAGCAGCGCGGCATTGCTGGCTTCTAGCTCGGCGACTTCTTCTTCGGCCAGCTCACGCATTTCGGCATCATCGGCGGCCTGCAAGAGTTCCCGCGCGCCTGCAAGCTCGGTCGCCTGTTTTTGATATTGGCGGTAGGCGGCGACGATGTCTTGCAGGCTGGCGCGCTCCTTCGCCAATTCCGCCACTCTTTCAAAGTCAGTGGCGATGGCCGGCTGGCTCAGCAAGCCCTCGAGTTCGACATAGCGGCCTTCGACTTGGGCTAATTTTTCTAGCATAGACCCGTTCAACTCTTTCTATCATCTGTACAAGCGCGGTCTGCCTTGCTAGAATAGGGAAGATGCGCATGCGCCCATTATACAAAGACTGGGCAAGCTGCGTAGACTCAGGGTAGGGAAATTCGAGGCAGCAGAGGCGAGAGATGGCAAGGACAGCACAACGCAATCCTGGCATGCCGCTGGATATGGGCTGGCTGCGGGCGACGGTGGTCAATCGCAGCGCGACGCAGCGCCGCGCCCAGACCTTGACGACGCGCCGCAGCATCAAAAAAGACTGGCAGGCGGCTTGGCTCTTGCGGGCGATTACGCTGATTGACCTGACGACTTTGGCCGGCGATGATACGCCGGGCAAAGTTATGCGGCTCTGCGCCAAAGCGCGCCAGCCCATGCGCCAAGACCTCATCGACGCGCTGGGCATCAACGAGCTGAAGCTGCAAGTGGCGGCCGTCTGCGTTTATCATCAGCGGGTCAAAGACGCGCTGGCGGCTTTGTGTGGCAGCGACATTCCAGTGGCGGCGGTCTCGACCGGCTTCCCGGCCGGGCTTAGCCCCTTCGCCCAGCGCATCGAAGAAATCCACCAATCAGTCGAAGCTGGGGCGCAAGAAATCGACATCGTCATCTCGCGGGAGCATGTGCTGCGCGGCGATTGGCCGGCCCTGTATGCCGAAGTGCGGGAGATGCGGCAAGCCTGCGGCGCGGCGCATATCAAGACGATCCTCGCCACTGGCGAACTGGCGACGCTCTGGCAGGTGGCGCAGGCGAGCCAGGTCTGTATGATGGCGGGGGCTGACTTCATCAAGACCAGCACCGGCAAAGAACCGGTGAACGCGACGCTGGAGGTCGGCTTGACGATGGTACGCGAAATCCGCGCTTACGAGCAGCTCACGGGCTATCGCGTCGGCTTCAAGCCAGCGGGCGGCATCCGCAGCGCCAAAGACGCGCTCAACTGGCTGATTCTCATCAAAGAAGAGTTGGGCGATGGCTGGCTGAACAATCGCTTGTTCCGCTTTGGCGCTTCGGGCTTGCTGACGGATATTGAGCGGCAACTCTCGCATCACAGCAGCGGGCGCTATGCGGCGCGTCACCACATGCCAATGGCTTAAGCATTGACCGTGTTATAATCTGTTACATAGCATCAATGGCAAATACCGCCTTGGCTTACACTCCTTAAATCTATCTTACAGTCCCCTTAAATCAATGGTGATTGCGCGATTTTCCTATATACTAATTCTACAGCCGTGTTAAAATACTGTGTATATATTAAGCAAAACAGAGTGGAAGGAGTGCCAGATACTAAAAAACCCTGTTTTACCTAAGCCACAAAGTATCTACTGAATTGGGAGTAAGGAAATGAAAAGCAAATCACTCACATTCGTATTGGCCATCTGTTGTATGTCCTTGGTTTTGATGGCTGGCGCTGTCTTGGCCGAGGACGATATGATGATGGACGAAATGATGGCGCCGCAAGTTTGTATGGGCTTGCCGAGCAGTATTATGGTCAGCAGCGGTTCCATGGGCATCCAATGCCAGCAGGTAAGCGGGGGCGGCATCGGCGTGCCTTCGCTGGCTATGAGCGCTATGAACGCCGTTGATGTTTGGGGCCCACTGGGCGTCGACGCCGAAGTCTGCTTCTCCGGCGCTGGTTCGCTCACCTTCTTGGATGCGACGATGTCGCCGCGCATGGAAATGGACCTGGACTACAGCATGAAAGACGGCATGACCTGCGGTCACATCATGCACCCTGGCACAGTCGTCCTCGTGCCGGGCATGATGATGATGGACGACATGATGATGGATGACGACATGATGCACGACGACATGATGATGGACGACGGCATGAAAGCGGCCATGATGGCCGCCATGGCGATTCCTGGCTCGATGGCTAGCATGATGAGCATGTCGGACATGATGATGATGGACGACATGATGATGGACGACAGCATGATGATGGACGACATGATGCACGACGACATGATGATGGACGACAGCATGATGATGGACGACATGATGCACGACGACGACATGATGATGGACGACGGCATGAAAGCGGCTATGGCGATACCGGGGTCTATGGCTAGCATGATGGGCATGGACGACATGATGATGGACGACGACATGATGCACGACGATATGATGATGGACGACCACTCTGACGATATGTCGATGGATATGTCCATGATGATGGATGACATGGAGAGCATGGTGGCGCTGGAAGACTGCGAAGTTACCGCGCAATACAACCTGAACCTGCGCGATGCCCCCGGCGGCGCTTTCATTGGCACAGTGCCCGGCGCTGCAACCGTCGCTGCCGATGGCCGCACGGAACACTGGTTCCATGTCGAACACGGTGAAAGCATGGGCTGGATCAGTGCAAGTTATGTCAATACTTCAGGCGACTGCGGCTAAGCCAAAGGCGTCTAGTCAAGCTCAGCCCCGCTCCAAATCTTTGGGGCGGGGCTTTTTTATGCCCCTCTGGGCGCATTTCCCGCCGCCAATCGATATTTTCCGCCCTAGCAGACTGCGAGCCTGGCGCAAGCGTCTATGCTGACCCTAAAAGACGCGCTTCAATTACCCATCCTGCGGCAAGCCCGCGTGGTCGCAGGCGCTAGCGCTTTGGAGCGGCCCATCCGCTGGGTGCATAATGATGTCGGCCTGCCAAATGCCGCCGATTGGCTGCACGGCGGCGAGCTGGTGCTGACGACTGTCTTCAATATGCCCGAAAAGCCCGCGGCGCAATGCGACTTCCTGCGCCAACTGGCGGATAAAGGCATCGTCGCCCTGGTCATCACCATTGGCGCGCTGGTGGAAGAAATCCCCGCTTATCTGCGCGAACTGGGCGATGAGCTTGCGCTGCCGCTGATTGAACTGCCTTTTCAAACGCGCTTTGTCGATATCGCCAAGGTCATCAACGAGCGCATCGCCGAAGAGAATCTGGACACGGTCAGCCGCGCGCTTTCGATTCAGCAGCAGCTGACGCGGCTGGTCTTGGAAGGCGGTGGCTTTTGGGAATTGGCGCAGATGCTGGCGGATCAAGTCGGGCATTCCATCAGCATCGAGAACGAGCGCTTCGAGGCGATCGCCAATAAAAATATCGCCGAAGTCGATTCGGCGCGGCGCTATACCATCCTGCACGGGCGCACCAATCCGAAGCTCATCGACGCGCTGGAAGTGGAATACCTGCCAAAAATCCGCGAGAGCCTGCGCCCAGTGCAGCTGCCGGTGATGCCCGCGCTCGGTTTGGAGATGGAACGCTTGCTGGCGCCAATCGTGGTGCATGGCGAAATCTATGGTTATATGTGGATTATCGCCGATTTGCACAAGCTGTCGCCTATCGATATGATGGCGATTGAAATTGGCGCGACGGTGGCCGCCCTGCTAATGCTGTATCAAGAGTCGCTGCAAACGGCGGAAGCCTCGCTAAAAGGCAACCTGATGGCTCAGCTCATAGAAGGCGATAGCCAGCGCCAGTCCATCCTCAGCGATCAATCGCTGCGCTATGGCGTCGACTTGGGGCAGCGCTGGCGCATGCTGCTGGTCCAGATCAAGAATGGGCAGCCGCCGACCGCGACGCGAGCCTACCGCGCCATCAACAAAGCGCTGACACAGAAAAATGCGGTGGCGGCCCAATTTGCCGGGCAAGTCGTCTTGCTGGCGCAGGCGGATGAAGCTGTAGATGCGCTGGCGCGGGATTTGCTGGAGCGGCTGGAGGGTCGGGCTAGCATCGCCATCAGCCAGGTCTTCAGCGGCGCAGAGCAAGTCAGCGCGGCGCATCTACAGTGCAATGAGACGCAGGAAATCGCGCGGCGGCTGGGCCGCGGCCCGATTCAACACTTTGAGGCTCTCGGCTATATTCATACGTTGTATCAAGCGGGTGCGGCGAGCCTGGAACAGAATGCGCAGGTGCCGCTGCTGCGCTCTTTGTTGCCCGAGCGGCAAGCCGATCTCTTCAGGACGCTTGAGGTTTATCTCGATACGGGCGGCAGCAGCGTGCAGACGGCGCAGGCTCTAAACATTCACCGCAGCACCTTGAATTATCGGCTGGCGCGCATCAAAGAGATTTGCGCAATCGATTTATCAGCGCCTAGCACGCGCCTGAATTTGCAAATCGCGCTGAAGCTGATGCGTTTGTTTGATGAGCTGCCCGAGGCTTAAGCGGACGATTTGGCGACGACGACCGCCATAGCCAGCGCCCGGCTATGCGTCAAGCTGATGTCCCATTCGCTCAAGTCCATTTGCTGGGCTAATTCTTTGGCTTTGCCACGCAAGAGCAGGCGCGGGCGGCGGCGCGGCCCATCGGTGCGGATTTCAATATCAACCCAACGAATATCGCCGATGCCAGTGCCTAAAGCCTTGCCGACCGCTTCTTTGCCGGCGAAACGGGCGGCTAAGCGCATCGGCGCATCGGCGCAATCGGCGCGTTCGCCCGCCGTGAAAAAACGATTGAGAAAGCGCTCGCCCTGCCGCTCGATGCCAGCGGCGATGCGTTCGCACTCTATCATATCGACGCCGCAGCGTATCACCGGCCCCTCGTTCCTATTTTTTCCGCCCGTTTATGTTACATCAGGCAGCGCCGACCGTGTATTCGCAAATTTCGCTAGCGTGCTTTGCCGTTGTCGGGCAGAATACATCATGTATCAGCATATCGAACTCGGTAGAAATAGATGCGCATTGCCGGACATTTTTTGCTTCTGATTCTGCTTGCCTTCGCTCTGGCGGCTTGTGGGCAGAGCCAAGGCAGCCCGACTCCCACTCCGCTCGAACACAGCCCGACGCCGTCGTGGCAGCGGGTAACATTCGTCTACAGCCGCCTGCACCCAGCCTTCGCCCTAGACATTCCGGTTTCTTGGCAGTACCAAGTGGCGGAGCGGGGCATCACCCTTTTTAATCAGCCGCAGCTGCTGGAACTGCAAGAGGCGAGCGCGCCCTTGCCCAGTGGCACCATTGTAGCGAATATCCGGCTGCTCTTGGCCGTTGACGAGCAAGTGCCAGATGTGCAAAACGCGGTCGGCATGCTCGAAGCCTATATTGGCGCATCGCCGGACGACGGCGAAGGCCCCTACCGACGCGCCAACCTGCTGGATATGAAAGACCACGCGGCCGCGCAGGCCACTACCAGCACCGCCAGCAGCGATACGCTCTTGCTGGCCATCGAGCTGGCGGGCAATTACGCGCTGGTGACGGTGCTGACGCCCGCGGGCGAATTGGCCGGGCAAGCCGCTTTGCTGAATCAAATCTTCAATTCCATCGAGCTGCAACTCTCGCAATAAGCCAGATACACAGAAGTAAGTCCAAGTTAATTATGCACAATTTTCAACCCCACCCCCGGCCCCTCCCGTAGGGCAGTGTCTACGCGCCCCAAAGCTTTGGGGAGGGGAGAAAAACCGCGAAAATATGGGGGCGTGTGCAGGGAGTCCCTCCTCGAAGCTTCGGGAAGGGACTTAGGGTAGGGTTGACCTTATCGCAATTTGATGCGATTGCTCTGAGCGCTGCCAAAATTAGCCTGCAATTCTCGTGATTTTTCGGTTAACATACGGGCTTAAAAGCATTGGCAGAGTAGTGGTGGAATTTGCATGCCAGTCTATACCTATCGCCGCGCAGACGGCACGACCTTCGATATTCGACAGCGCTTTCTGGATAATCCGCTGGAGACCTGCCCTAGCACGGGGCAGGCGGTAACGCGGGTCATCCAGCCGGCCGGCATTATCTTCAAAGGTAGCGGCTTTTATGTCAATGACAATAACAAGGCGAACAAACCTGGCAGCCCAGCCAATGGCGAAGGCAAAAGCAAAGCGACCGAAACAGCAAAATCCGAGAGCAAGAGCGAGAGCAAAGGCGAAAGCAAAGGCAAAAGCGAAAGCAAAGCCAAAGAAACCGCGCCCGCTGCCAATAAAAAGCGCGCCGCTGAACGCGCCTAAGCTGATACATAGGAAGAAGTTATGCGATTGTATTTTCTGCGCCATGGACTGGCTGAAGACTTCGCTGGCAGCGATTACAGCCGCGCGCTGACAGACCGCGGCCAGCGCCGCGTCGCAATCTCGGCTGAGGTCATGCAGCGGCTAAAGATTCAGCCCGCCCGCATTTTCAGCAGCCCGCGCCTGCGCGCTCGACAAACGGCTGAGATTGTCGCGGCAACTTTGAAGCGCCCGCTCGACTTGGCGGAAGCGGTCGATTTTGGCTTTGACCTCAGTGATATTCGGGCATTGACCAAAGACTTGCCCGGCGATGCCGAGGTCATGTTCGTCGGGCATAACCCGGATATGAGCTTGCTAGTGCATAAGCTGACGGGCGTGAATGTATCGATGAAAAAAGGCGGCTTGGCGCGGGTTGATCTGTTGAGCAAGCGGGCGCGGCAAGGCGAATTGGTCTGGCTCATCGCGCCCAAAGTCTTTGACGCGCTGCAAGCCACCGATGCCACCGCGTCGACGCCCGACCAGAAATTGCCGGCTAGCGCCCAGCCGCTGCACAGTCTCATCAGAAAGCGCTGGAGTCCCATCGGTTTTGACCGCGAGCGCGGCATCAAGCGGGCGGCGCTGCTCAGCATTTTGGAAGCGGGGCGCTGGGCGGCTTCTTCCTACAATATGCAGCCCTGGCGCTTCATCGTCGCCCCGCGCGAGAACGCCGGCGAGTTTCAAAAAATTCTATCGGCGCTGCGGGAAGGCAACCAGGCTTGGGCGCAGCATGCCGCTGTTTTGATGCTGGCGGTTACGGATAAATACGGCCGGGACGGCCGCGAAAATCGTCACGCCGCGCATGACCTGGGGCTGGCAATCGCGCAGATGGTTCTGCAAGCCTTAGACCATGATATTTATGCGCATCAGATGGGCGGTTTCTTCCCCGACAAGGCGCGGCAGATTTACCAGATTCCGCCGCAATTCGAGCCTTACACGGCCATCGCCTTTGGCTATCGCGCGCCAGATTTGGCGCATCTCAACGAAGGGCAGCGGCAGCGAGAGGCCGCCGGCCGGCAGCGCCAGGCTTTAAGCGAAATCGTCTTCAATGGCAGTTGGGCGCAAGCGGCCGACTTCCTGGATTAGGACGCGGCGCATGGCAAAATTTCTGATAACAGGCGGCGCCGGCTTTCTCGGCATTAACCTTTGCCGCTATCTGCTAGCGCATGAACACGAGGTGGTCTCGCTCGATCTCGCCGACTTCGACTATGCCGAGCGCGAGCGAATCAAGGCGGTTAAAGGCGACATCCGCGACCGTGCGCTGGTCGAAGAGGCGCTGGCCGGCATCGATTTTGTCGTGCATGCGGCAGCGGCTTTGCCATTGTATCCGTCAGCAGAAATCTATAGCACCGATGTCGCTGGCACGCGCATTGTGGCTGATGCCGCTTGGCAAGCAGGCGTAAAGCGCTTTGTGCATATCTCCACCACCGCCGTATATGGCATAACCGAGCAGCACCCGACAACTGAAGAGGCGCCCCGAGTCAGCATAGGCCCTTATGGCGCAGCGAAGGTGCAAGCCGAAGACATCTGCTTTGCCTACCGCGAAAAAGGCATGGTCCTGCCGGTGCTGCGCCCGAAAGCTTTTGTGGGGCCAGAGCGGCTGGGCATCTTCGCCCTGCTTTATGACTGGGCGCAGGATGGGCGCGGCTTCCCGCTCTTAGGCAATGGCAAGAATCGCTATCAACTGCTGGATGTGGCTGACCTCTGCGACGCGATTTATCTTTGCTGCACCTTAGAAGCGGCAGTGGTCAACGATACATTTAACATCGGTGCAAAAGACTTTGGCACGATGGGCGAAGACTATCAGGCGGTGCTGGATTACGCTGGCTATGGCAAAAGAATTAGACCCCTGCCGGCCGCGCCAGCGATTTGGCTGCTGCGGCTGCTGGAGGCGCTCAAGCTCTCGCCAGTCTACAAATGGGTCTATGAGACAGCGGCGAAAGATTCTTTTGTCTGCATCAAAAAGGCGGAAGTGCAGCTCGGTTTCCGGCCGCAATTTTCCAACCAAGACGCGCTGCTGCGCAACTTCCAATGGTATCTGGATAATTACGAGAAATTAAAACAGCAAGCTGGTGTCTCCCATCGCAAGCCCTGGCGCCAGGGCAGCTTGGCGCTGGCGAAATTATTCTTTTAGCCTTGCCCTTGGTTTTTACCGTTATGACCGCGAGAGGCAGATGGACGCTCTAAAAAAAGGCGGCATCGCCGTCATCGATTTTGGCTCGCAATATACGCAGCTGATTGCCCGCCGCGTCCGCGAACTCGGCGTCTATTCCGCGGTCTTCGCCCACGACGCCAGCGCCGCAGAAATCAAGCAGCATCAGCCGGCCGGCTATATCCTGTCGGGCGGGCCTAGCAGCGTCTACGAGACAGGCGCGCCAGCACTGCCGCCTTTCTTGCAACAAAGCGAAAAACCGATACTCGGTATCTGCTATGGCATGCAATTGTTGAGCGCGGCGGCGGGCGGCGGTGTGGCGGCCGCCAGCGAACGCGAATATGGGCCAGCGACGATTACGCATCAGCCAGGCAGCCCGCTCTTCGCTGGCTTAGCCAGGGAGCTGCAAGTGTGGATGTCGCATGGCGACCGCATCGAGAGTCTGCCGCATGGCTACCAGGCTTTAGCGGCCTCGGAAAATTCGCCGTATGCGGCGATTGGGAACTTGCAGCGGCGCCGTTTTGGCTTGCAGTTTCATCCTGAAGTGCAGCACAGCCCGGCTGGCACAGAGATATTAAGCAATTTTTTATTCAAGATCTGCCACTGCCAAGCCAAGTGGACGGCGGCGGCTTTTATCGACGACGCCATCGCGCGGATTCGGGCGCAGGTCGGGGAGGAGCGGGTTTTGCTCGCTTTGAGCGGCGGCGTCGATTCCGCTGTCGCTGGCGCTTTAATCCAGCGAGCGATTGGCCCGCGCTTGACCTGCATCTTTGTCGATCATGGCCTGCTGCGCCAAGCTGAAGCGCAGCAGGTGCTGCAAGTTTTCCGCAGTGAACGGGGCATGAACTTGATTGCGGTGAACGCAGTGGAGGCTTTTCTGGACGCTTTGCAAAACATCACCGAGCCAGAAGAAAAACGCAAAATCATCGGCCGGCTCTTTGTCGAGGTTTTCAGCGCAGAAGCCCGCCGTCTGCAAGGCATTCGCTTTTTAGCCCAAGGCACGATTTATCCCGATGTCATCGAAAGCGCCGCCGACAGCAAAACTGCCAAGACGATAAAATCGCATCACAATGTCGGCGGTCTGCCAGCCGACTTGCAGTTCGAGCTGGTCGAGCCGCTGCGCGATTGTTTTAAGGACGAAGTGCGCAAGATTGGCGAGGCGCTAGGCCTGCCTGACGAGATTATCTGGCGGCAGCCTTTTCCTGGGCCAGGCTTGGCGATACGCTGCCTCGGCGCGCTGCGCTGGGAGCGGCTGGAGAAACTGCGGGCTGCCGACGCCATTTTTACCAGCGAGCTGGCCGCCGCCGGCCTGCTGCGCAGCGGCACGGCGCAGAGCTTCGCCGTGCTGCTGCCGGTCAAGAGCGTCGGCGTCATGGGCGATAAGCGCAGTTATGAAGAGGTGGTCGTGCTGCGGTCGGTGACGACGGACGATTTTATGACGGCGGATTGGGCGCGCCTGCCCTACGCCCTGCTGGCGCGGGTCAGCGCCCGCATCGTCAACGAAGTGGCGGGCATCAACCGCGTAACTTATGACGTCACCAGCAAGCCGCCTGGCACAATAGAATGGGAGTAATTGCTTGACAAAATAACCCTGCTTAGGCTTAAAATAAGTTAGAAACAAGCTGAGGATATTTGCCATGTTCGCCGCTTATATTTTGATAAACCTGAACATATCAGTCGATTTTGCCGATTCGCTGGCCGGCATCCGCGCCATCGACGGCGTGCAGCGCGCCGATTTAGTTGTTGGCCCCGATGACTGCATCGCTTATGTCGAAGCGGAGGATAATACACAGCTGATGAATACGATTCGGGCGATTCGCAATGTGGCTGGCGTGGGCAAGACTGATACGCGCTCCGTCGCCCAGATGTAGCCGCTGCGTGGCTTTGCGGCTTGCGCTCGCCCTCTGGCTGATTTTGCTCTTGGCCGCCTGCGCGCCGCTGCTGTCCGCGCCAGCGCCACCCCAGCTGCGACATAGTCCAGGTGACTGGGTGCGCAGCCCGGCGGCTGGGCATTTTGACGCTGGCCTCTTCCAAGTGGAGTATCCGCCCAGTTGGCGCGTGATAAAAGAGAGCGGCGCCACTGACCCGCAGCTAAAAATCAGTTTTGCCGCGCCCGACAAAAGCTATGTTACACTCTTGCAAGTGGACGCGGCGGCGTCCGTGGCCGGGCAGCGGTGGCTGCGTTTAGCGAATGGCCTTCACTTGCTCGTATCTGTCTATCCGACGGCTGAAGCCGCGGCCGATTTCGCGGCCCAGGTCGAGCGGCTCATCGCTTCAATCCGCAGTTGAACGGGTCATTGCCTGTAAAAGTTTGAGTTTTCGCGTTAAGATATAAAAAGTCTCCGCTTGAATTAAAAGTTGATTCAGGCGTATCCGGCCTCGGCAGCCAGCCTTTACGAAACAATCTAGGGGTGAATGATGGCTGACAAAGTGCTTATCATCGATGCGGACAAGGCGGCAATGTCAGCCGTAGCGACGCTGCTTAGCCGGCATGGCTTCGAAGCCATCATAGCCGGCAGCGCGGAAGAGGGCTTGCGCAAAGCCTATCATCACCAACCCGATTTGGTTTTGCTGGAGGTGCTTTTGCCCAATATGGACGCCTGGGAAACCTGCCGCCGCCTGCGGGACTTAGCCGATATACCTATCGTCTTCCTCAGCGCTCGACAGGGCAAAAAAGATATTATCCGCGGGCTGGAGGTTGGCGCGGATGATTATATCGGCCGGCCTTATGATGATGACATCTTGGTGGCGCGCTTAAAGGCGCGCTTGCGCCCTTTGCGCCGCTTGCCCCGCGCCCGCTTGAGCGAAGAACTTATTTTTAGCCAGGGCGATTTCCGCATCGATTTTATGCACCGCGAAGTTTGGCTCGACGATCGCTCCGTACACCTGACGCCCAAAGAATTCAACCTGCTGGCGGTGCTGACGCGCAATGCCGGGCATATCGTCAGACGCGAAGAGCTTGTTACCACCGCCTGGGGCGCGGAATATAGCAATGCCGTCGATAGCTTAAAATTGTATATCCATTATTTGCGCAAAAAACTAGAAACGAATCCGCAGCAGCCCAAATATATTTTGACCGCCCGCGGCATCGGTTATCGCTTCGTCCGCGATTGAGCGGCTCAGCGCAAAAGCCCGCGCAGGACCCGGTCAGTCTGCGCCAGCATCGTCTCGAAACGAAACCGCTCCAAGCCGACCTGGCTATTGGCGACGAATTCGGCGCGCCGCGCAAAAAATTGCGCAATGCCCTGCCGCAGCGCCGCCACATCGCCATAGGGCAGCAGCAAGCCATTGACGCCGTGCCGCAGGATTTCTGGATTGCCGCCGACATCGCTAGCCAGCGCCGGCGTGCCTAAACGCAAGCTCTCTAGCAGCGTGTGTGATAAGCCTTCGTAGCCGCTGTAGAGGGCTAAGCCATCGGCCGCGCGCATTCGGCGCTGCGCCTGGGCTGGCCCTAGCTGGCCGGTGAACTGCACCCGCTGGCCCAGAGGCGCGGCTAAGCGCTGCAAGCGCGGTCTATCTGGCCCATCCCCAACGACAACCAGGCGCAATTCGGGCAAATCGCGCAGAGCCTGTATCAAATAGTCGATGCCTTTCCAGGGTTGCAAGCGAGCGACTGTGACCAGCGTTGGCTGCTGGTCCCAGTTTAATTCAGCGCGGATTTCAGCGCGGCTGGCGCTGAGCGGGAGCGGCGGCAGCGCGTTATAAATCACATGAATTTTCTCTGGCGCGACGCCCCAGTTTATGACCATCTCTTTGAGATATTGGCTAGGCACAATCACGGCGTCCATCGCCGCCACTTGCCGCGAACGGGCGTTTTTCTGCCAGCGGGCGCGCCAATCGCCCTGATAGGTCTGGAAGGCGTCGATGCCCATATCAGCCGGCAGCCAGCGCTTGCGCACGCAGCGCTCCCAAGCCTGGTCGCCGACGACTTTGATGACGCGCGGCACCGTCCGCCGGCCCCAGAGCGGCAAGTCGATGGTCTGCGCATAGACGATGTCGGCCCAGGCCAGCGAGCCCGCGGCCGCCAGCGCATACTTCGCCCGCCGCAGCGGCAAGGGACCGCGGGCGATGCGCCTCACCGGGTAGCCATAGTCCGCTGTCTGCGGCGCGCCATAAGTCAAGACGCGCGGCTGCCAGCCGACGCCTTGCAGGGCCGGCAGCAGCTCTTTCAGGTAAGTCGCGGGCCCGCCAGCTTCGGGGTGGAAGATGCCGCTGGCGACAAAGAGCTTTGGCACCGGGGAATCCGCCTAACCCGCCCGCCCGCGGATGATGAGATGGCGGTTGACAAAAGTGGCCTTCTCTTCGCCCCAATTTTCGGGCAGCATCCAGTCGCGGGCCCCGGGCGGCGCATCGCGCAGCATTTGGATCAAGCGGGCGATTGTCGCGGCGTCATTGCCTTGACGCCGCGCCCAAGGCAAAAATTGATGCCGCTTGATGTACTGCTCGCTGTATTCGATTGTGATGCCAGCGCCCTCACAGAGCGCCTGCCATTCGGCGGCATTGAAGGCGCGGTTGTGGCTGGGGTCGCGCAGGCGCTCGAAGTCATCGACAAAGCGGGCTGCCGCCTCAGCCGGCGGCAAAACATGGTCTTGCAAGAGCAGCGTGCCGCCGGCTTTTAAGACGCGGGCGCATTCCCGCAAAAAGCGCGGCACAGCTGGGAAGTGATGCGGCGCGATGCGGCAGGTTACTAAATCAAATTCTTCAGCGCCAAAAGGCAGGTCTTCGGCGTCAGCTCGCTTAAATGAGACATTGCTAATACCGCGTTCGCCGACGATGAAGCGCTCAGCTTTTTCTAGCATGCGCGGCGTGAGGTCAGTGGCGACGACCTGGGCGACATGGGGTGCGAATTTGAGCGCGGTATGCCCGCCGCCGGTGGCAATATCGAGACAGCGCCACTGTGGCTGAGGCGCGGCGATTGCCAGCAGCCGGTCCAAGTCCGAGCCTTTGGCATGGGTCTCGCTGCTGACGTAACCCTCGGCGAACTGGGTATAGCGGGCTTGGGACAGCGATTTGGAGTCGGCTGACTTTTGCATGAGCGGCGCTGAACCTCCTCTGAAATCTGCTCTGGCGACCAAGCATCGTTTCATCTTACAAGATAAGCGGCTTGGCAACAGGCTGAGCCTAAACTGTCGCGCAGAATGCGCTAGAATACGAGACGCAATCTTTGGCAGTTTAGCGATTTTTGAGGTCAAAATGTCCGATAGGCGCAGTATAAAAAAGGAAGATTTGTTTGAGTTACGTTTTCTCAATGGCACGGACTTGTCGCCTGATGGGGCGCAGGTCATCTATACCGTGAATACAATTGACGCGGCGGCGGATAAAGAGTTCGCCGCGCTCTACCTGCTCGATATCGCCAGCGGCGCGACGCGGCAGATGACATACGGCGAAGCCGCCGATACGCAGCCGCGCTGGTCGCCGGCGGGCAAGCAGATCGCTTTCCTCTCCGACCGGGCGGGCAAAGCGCAGTTGTACCTGCTGCCAGCCGATGGCGGCGAGGCACGGCAACTGACGGACTTCGCCCGCGGCATCGGTGGTTTCGCTTGGTCGCCAAGTGGCGGCCAGATCGCCTTCAGCGCCAAGCCTGATGCTGAAGCGCCCGACCTCGCCAGCGAACCGTATCGCGCCGACCGCACAGTCTACCGCTTCGATGCTATGGGCTATCTCGATGAGGCGGTGCAGGATATTTATTTGCTGGATATCGAAAGCGGCGCGACCACCAGGCTGACCGCTGACCGGGCGAATAATAGCAATCCGCGCTGGGCCCCCGATGGGGGCAGCATTCTCTACGATGCCAATATGCGCCCAGCGGCGGCGCGAGCGATGACCGTTGATTTAATGACAGTCGATTTGGCGGGCAATGCGCAGCCCGTATTGACTGGCTGGGCGAGCATCGCCGACGCGGCTTATGTTGGCGCGGGCGAGCGCCTGGTCTTCGTCGGCCGGCCGCAGGATGGCAAACCCATCGGCACAAAATCCGACCTGTATACGCTGGATTTGGCGACCGGCGCGCTCGAGTGTCGGACGCGGGGTTTGGCTGTCGGCGTGGGCGGGCGCTTGTCGCTGGATATGCCAGTGGCCGGTTTGGGCTTAGGCCAGACGCTGATAAGCGGCGATGGCAAGTACGCCTTCCCGACCGTGCAGCGCGGCGGCAGCAATCATATCTACAAAATCGCCTTGCGCGGCGCGGAGGACTGCGCCGCCATCACAACCGGCGACTGCGCGGTTTATCCGCTGGCGCTCGGTGGCGAGAGCTTGCTCTATGCCCGCACGACGCTGAATGCGCCGCCCGATCTGCTCTTGCATGATTTGTCGGCCGCCAGCTCAGAACAATTGACAGAACTCAATGCCGCGCATTTGGCGGGCATCGATATGCCAGCGACGACGCATTTGCACTGGCCGAGCAGCGATGGCGCAACCGTCGAAGGTTGGTACATGCAGCCCGCCAATGGCGAAGCGCCTTTCCCGACCATTCTGTATATCCACGGCGGGCCGCATGCCGCTTATGGCTATGGCTTTCATTTCGATTTTCAGATGCTCGCCGGCGCTGGCTACGGCGTGCTTTTCTTAAATCACCGCGCTTCGACCGGTTATGGCGATGCTTTCTCCACCGCTATCAAAGGCGACTGGGGCAATTTGGATTATCAGGATTTGATGAGCGGGGTGGATCATGCGATTGGCTTAGGCTTGGCCGATGGCGAGCGGCTGGGCGTCTGCGGCACTTCGGGCGGCGGCAATCTGTCTTGCTGGATTATCGGCCAGACCGACCGTTTCAAAGCGGCTATCCCGCAGAACCCGGTCACGAATTGGCACAGCTTCTATGGCACCAGCGACATCGGCATCTATTTCAGCGTCGAGCAAATGGGCGGCCACCCGCATGAAATCCCGGAAATCTATCGCAAATGCTCGCCGATTACTTATGCGCATCGCTGCACGACGCCGACCCTGCTGGTGCAGAGCGAGCTGGATTGGCGCTGCCCCGCCGAGCAGTCGGAGCAATTTTATACTGTGCTCAAAGCGAATGGCTGCATCGTCGAGATGCTGCGGCAGCCCGGCGGCGCGCATGGGGCGTCGATTTATGGGGCGGTCAATTTGCGGCGCGCGCATAACGACGCCATGCTGGACTGGTTCGAGCGCTATGTGCTAGGGTCTGCTGAAGAGGCTTGAGGCGGCTGCCAGCGCACGGGCTTGAGCAGGCGGCGGTCGAAGTCGGCTAAGCCAGCCGGGCCTAGGCGCTGCAACTCGGCCCGCACGGCATAAGAATCGCGGCGCAGGCCGGCCACATCGACGCCTTGGCAGGTATTGGGCAGCAGATAGAGCCATTGCACGCTGCGCTGGAGCATCTTCAGCGCGCCGCGGAAATTGCCGCGCTCAATCTGATAATAGGCGACGCCGACCTGCAAAATGGCGCGGTATAAATCGCGGACGGGGCCCGGTGTCTCCACCCACTCTGCCTCAAACAAATCGTGCTGCCGATAATATTCGCCGCGGTTGAACTGCTGGATGCCTTCGATGGCGCGGGCGGGCAGGGCCCCTTGGCAGGCGCAATGCAATTCGCGCAAAGTCGCCGGGGCCGGGACGCGGGCGAAGTCGCGCAGAATGCGCGCAAACTGCTGGTCTAGCTCGACCCAGCTCAAGGCGAGGTCGGCGCCGCTGGCAATGGCGCGGGCGCGGATGGCCGCCGCGTTGCTGATGAGGCAGATGGGGATGCGGCGGGTGGCGGCGTTGCTCTTGCTGGTCAGCGTCAGCGCTTGCCAATCGGGGTGGTGGCCGTCGATGAAAAGCAGAGCGGCGCGCTTATCGATGAGCGTCGCCATAAAGCGCCGCGCCGTCGAAAGGCTTAGGCTCTCGTAACCCGCGAGCCTACAGTTATACTCTGCAAACGCATCATTTGAACTCACAAATACAATGATTTTCATCACAAAATCCCGTGAAATCTTGGGCGCTATGCGGTATTATAGAGGCGATTGGCATTATGCTCTCATTAACATCTTGTTTGACTGCTCCGCTGCTGCTGCGATTGATTTTGCGGGTTTTGAAATTCGGCGCAAAATCGCTTGGCATCGTTACCACTCCTGCCTACAATTGTAAGCGTAGCAGTGCAGTCAACCCAAATATCACAAAAATTTTCATATCTACAAGCAGGGGAAGCTATTTTGAATAGCTTGCGCGGTGGCTATCTCAAAAAGAGACTGCTCAGAATTCAAGTGGGATTCTTGCTGCGAGCGGGGCCCGGTGCTTCGCGGGAAATGCCACTCCAGTTTCCGCAGCGTGTCGAAATCGACGCCGACCTTTATTTAGACGCACTTATAGGACAGCTTATCTTTACCCGCACGAAAGAGGGCATCCTCGTTCAAGGCCGATTACAGGCCGCGCAAACGCGAGAATGCGATCGCTGTCTCGATACTTTCGCCTATGCTTTCGAAATCGATATCGCCGAATTGTTCGCCGCGCCGCCAGACCCGGGCAAAACCGTCTTCAGCGTGGAGAGCAATGGCGAAATCGACCTGGCCCCGCTGCTGCGGGAAGAGACTTTGATCGAAGCCAGCTATCGCGCTACTTGCCGCGCCGACTGTCGCGGCTTGAGCGCCGAGAGCGGCCTCAACCTGAACCAGACAGAAGAATCGCTAGCCGCCGAAACGAGCAGCGCTGACAGCGGCGCAGCGGTTGACCCGAGATTAGCTGTGCTAAAAAAATTGCTGCGCTAAAAGAAAAACTAGATTTAGCCACAGGCGCCCGCCGCGCGGCGAGTGCCTAACCGTAGTCAGGGGTAAGACAGTGGACGACTTTGACGGCAGGTACGAGTCTGATATTGACTTGATGACCTACTTGGACTCAGACAAAAACGATAAAAGCAACTTCGACATCTACATAGACGACAGCAACCCGCAATTATATAAAGAAAACTTCGCCGAAGACATCGACTTAGGCGAAGACGACCAAGACCTCGGCGAGATCGCCTCCAGCGATACAGTCGGCTTATACCTCAAAGAGATGGCTCGCGTCCCCCTCTTGACCAAAGAGGAGGAGGTGCAGCTGGCGATGCGGCGCGAAGCTGGCTTGCTGGCGGCTAAGCACTTGGTGCAGTACCCCAATCACGAACGGCGGCCTGAATGGCAATTTTTGGTTCAAGACGGCTTAGACGCCAGCGACCATCTAGTCAAAGCGAATACGCGCCTGGTGGTCTCCATCGCCAAAAAATATATCTTGAGCGGCCTGCCTTTCCTCGATTTGATTCAAGAAGGCAATTTAGGTTTGATAAAAGCGGTGGAAAAATTTGAATACCGCCGCGGCTACCGCTTCAGCACCTATGCCACTTGGTGGATTCGCCAGTCTATCACTCGCGCCATCGCCGACCAGAGCCGCACTATCCGCGTGCCAGTCCACATGACCGACCGCATCCGCAAGCTCTATCGCGTCGCCCGCGACCTGGAGCAAGAAACCGGCACCAAACCCTCGGTCGAAGAAATCGCCGAAGCGATGGACTGCCAGCCGCGGGACGTGCAATGGATGCTCAGAGTCTCTTTGCGGCCTTTGAGCCTGGAACACCCCGTCGGCAAAGATGACGACAGCGAGCTCGGCAGCTTTATCGAAAATGACCGCGAGCCAAACCCCTCGGACACGGCCTATCACAAATTGTTAAAAGAACAGCTTGAAGAGCTGCTGAACACCCTGACGCCGCGCGAAGCCCGCATCTTGCGCCTGCGCTTCGGCCTGCAGAATGGGCATATCTATACTTTAGAAGAAGTCGGGCAGAAATTTGGTTTGACGCGCGAGCGCATCCGCCAGATTGAGGGGCAGGCCCTGCGGCGCTTGCGCCATCCCCGCCGCAGCCGCAAACTACGCGATTATCTCGATAAATGAGTTTGCGCTCGCGCAAATCACTCAGAAATTTCTTTCCAGCACTTTAACAAAAGCGCTCTTTTTTCGGCTGACAAAGTGCCTGGCATGCCCTCAGCCGCCTGCTCGCCCTGCATTAAAGCGTAGGTATCCCGCGCGGTTGCAGCGACTGGGCGAAAGCGCAGGCCTGCGCCTAGGGCTTTGTCGATGTTGAAAGTCATGAAACTCTCGGCCAGGGGTTGGCTGAGCCAGAGCGGCAAACCGACAAATTCCGCCACCTCATTTTCGCGTAAAAAAGCGTCGCTGACATGATAAAAGCGCACATCGCTGTCTAGCGCGGCTTTGACCTGAGCCAGCAGTTCGCCAAAGGGTTTGCGCCTGGCGGGCCCGGCCACATTATAAACGCCGGCCACGCCCGCTTCGGTCTGGCGCAGGGTGAAATCGGCCAGGTCGCGCACATCAATATATTGGATGGGCTGTTGGGCCGGCGGCGCTATGGCTTCGCCGCCATCAGCGGCGCGTTGCAGCCAATAGGACAAGCGCCCGCTCTTATCACGCGGGCCGGCGATATAGCCGCAGCGCAGCAGCAAGCTCTGGCTAGGGAAAGCCTGCGTTACCGCCGCCTCACACAACGCTTTCAGGGGCCCATAAGTCTCGGCGTTAACTTCTTCGACAGTCTCGTCGTCCAGGGTCAGGACTGGGGCAGTCTCGGCGCGGTTTGGCGGCCCCGCCGGCGGATAGACCGAAAGCGTCGAGATGAAGGTATAGTGGCTGACCGCGCCGCGCAGGGCTGCGGTTGACAAGCGCAGGTGGCGCGGCAGGTAGCCGCAGGTATCGATGACAGCATCCCAAGCCCGCCCCTGCAAGCGCTCGAGGTCGGTCTCGCGGTCGCCAATAATCGTCTCGAGATTGGGGAAAGCGTCAGGCGCGCTGCGCCCGCGGTTGAAAAGAGTAATGTGGTGGCCACGAGCCAAAGCCGCCTCGACCAGGGCTGGTCCCACAAAACTTGTACCGCCGATAATCAAAATGCGCATAAGACTCTCCTCTTCAGTCTAATTCTATTGGAAAGTTAGCCACAGAAGTAAGTCCAAGTTAATTATGCCCCATTTTCAACCCCGCCCCCTCCCGTAGGGCAGTGTCTACGCGCCCCGAAGCTTCGGGGAGGGGAGTCTAAGCGACAAAAACTGGTCGCTAGACATTGGCCGCCGGTCGCATAAACACTGCCCTACGAGAAGGGCTTTCCCGCAAGCACCCCCATAATTTTCAGGGTTTTTCTCCCCTCCCCAAAGCTTTGGGGCGCGTAGACACTGCCCTACGGGAGGGGCCGGGGGTGGGGTTGAAAATTGCGTATCGCCCACCGCTCGCATGATTAATTTGAGATTACTTGCCTCTATGTCTCTGCATCTCAGTAGGACAAAGTAAATTTTGCAACTTTTTGCCTTCGTTTCAACCCCACCCCCGGCCCCTCCCCGAAGCTTCGGGGAGGGGAGTCTGAGCGACAAAAACTGGTCGCTAGACATTGGCCACCGGTCGCATAAACACTGCCCTGCGGGAGGGGCCGGGGGTGGGGTTGAAAATTGCGTATCGCCCACCGCTCGCATGATTAATTTGAGATTACTTGCCTCTATGTCGCTGCGTCTCAGTAGGACAAAGTAAATTTTGCAACTTTTTGCCTTCGTTTCAACCCCACCCCCGGCCCCTCCCCGAAACTTCGGGGAGGGGAGTCTAAGCGACAAAAACTGGTCGCTAGACATTGGCCGCCGGTCGCATAAACACTGCCCTACGGGAAGGGCTTTCCCGCAAGCGCGCCTATAATTTTCAGGGTTTTTCTCCCCTCCCCAAAGCTTTGGGGCGCGTAGACACTGCCCTGCGGGAGGGGCTGGGGGTGGGGTTGAAACGAAGGCGCAAGACCGGCAGAATTTAATTTGTCCTACTTGTCCCAGCATACGCTTATTATACGCGGGCGGGAACTGTTTTTTGCAGGGTCTATGCGCGGCTGGTTCTATGCTAAAATCGCCTTATGAATCGAACTCAGACACACCTGCGCGCCGCCGTTATCCTGGCCGGTTTTATGCTGCTGCTGCTGGCTTGCAACCTGGGCGCGAGCGAGAACGCGCCGCCGACGCTAGCGCCCCTGCCCACCGTCACGCCGCAAGCCACCTTGGGCTACGCCGCCGTGCAGCCGGTTGAATTCGGCGAAATTGGACTGGTCGCCACGCCAGCGCCGCCGCCCGTCGACGACTTCATCAGCGATTTGCTGGAACAGGTCGAATCTGACCGGCTGATGGCGAATATACGCAGTTTGCAGGATTTCCACACGCGGCATACCGAGTCCAGCCAAAGCTCGCCCAGTGAAGGCATCGGCGCGGCGCGGCAGTATATTAAAAACCAGTTGCAAATCTTCAGCAGCGCCTCGGCCGGGAATTTGTATATTTTTGAGGTACCTTTCACAGCCTACCTGCCGCCTAACAAACGGGGCAATCCCGATGGCACGCAGCAATATAATATCGTCGGCGCTATCCGCGGCAGCGTCCAGAATGCCGGCGCCATCGTCATCGGCGCGCATTATGACAGCATCGGCTGGCCAGACGATGACCCGACGGTCTATGCGCCGGGCGCCAATGACAATGGCAGCGGCGTCGCCGCCCTGCTGGAATTAGCCCGCATTATGAGCGCGGACCAGTATAAAACCGCCGTCATGTTCGTTTTCTTTGCCGCCGAAGAATTCAACCGCCAAGGCAGCATCGCCTTCGTCTCTTGGCTGCGTGAGGCGAACATCGACCCGCGCGGCATGATTAACTTGGATACGCTGGGCAATGTGCATGATAGCAGCGGCCGGCGCGAAGAGCGCTACCTGCGCGTCTTTTCCGCTGGGCCAAACGACAGCTCGCCCTCGCGCCAGCTAGCCCGCGCGACGGACTTGCTGAGCTACAATTACGCGCTAAGCATGGGGCTGCAAGTGCAAGACGCGCTTGACCGCGAAGGGCGCTATGGCGATCATATTTCTTTCAGCGAGCGTGACTATCCCGCCATCCGGTTTATCAATGCCTATGAAGAGAAGCTCAATGGCGACCCGACCGATACCAGCCAGTTCATCGAGCCAGATTATCTGCGCCGCGCCACCCAAGCGGCTTTAGCGGTTACCGTTTCCCTGGCTGATGGGCCACGGCCGCCAGCCAAAATCGCCCTGCGGCCGCGCGAAGATGGCGGCCAAGAACTGGTCTGGGAACCGGTCGCCGACGCGGTGAGCTATATCATCGCGCTGCGCCAGCCCGCTGCGCTGACTTATCAGCAACTGGCTTATGATGAGACGAAGCTGGTCTGGGAGCGTTTGCGCGAATTCGCCGGCATCGCCATCGCCGCCCGCGATGCCCGCGGGCTCATCGGGCCTTTGTCTGCCGAGTATGTGCCAAGCTAGCCGCAATTTTGAGTGCTTATGCGCGTCGCCCACATCATCAAAGTTACGCGCCTCAGCGGCGCTGAGAGCCACTTGCTGGCGCTTTTGAGCGGCCTGCGCGCGGGCGGCCTCGACGCTCGGCTTATCATGCTGGTCGAGCGCGACAAGCCGATGCACGAGATGCTGCAAGCGGCGGAAGCCCGCGGCATCCCCACTGTCCGCCTGATTATCCGCCGCGACGCTGACATGCCGCTGCTCTGGCGGCTGCGCCAGGCCCTCCGCGCCATCCAGCCCGATATCGTGCATACGCATCTGGTGCATGCCGACCTCTTTGGCTACTTTGCGGCTAAAGCGGCCGGCGTCAGCCGCGTCATCAGCAGCCGCCACAATGACGACCAATTCCGCTATCGGGCGCGCTGGCGGCGCGTCCATCGGCAAATGTGGCGCATGCTCGATGGTGGCATCGCTATCTCGCAGGCACTCAAAGACTTTGCCATCGCGGTCGAAGGAGCGCCGGCCGAGAAAATCAGCGTGGTGCATTATGGCCTGGAGTATCGCTGGCTGCCAGATAGCGCCATCCAGCGCGCTCGCGCTGGCCTGCGCGCCGAATTGGATTTGCAGCGCGAGGCGCTCGTGCTGGGCATGGTCTGCCGCTTGGTCGAGCAGAAAGGCATCCCTTATGCCCTGGAGGCTTTGCGGCGCATCCAAGCGGACTTCCCGCAGGCGCATCTGGTCATCGCCGGCGCAGGCGAAAAAGCGGCGGAGCTGCGGCGGCTGACGGCGGCTCTAGGTCTGACTGAGCGCGTGCATTGGCTGGGCTGGCGCAGCGACGCCGCCGATTTGATGGCCGCTTTTGATGTACTGCTGGTGCCGAGTTTGTGGGAGGGCTTTGGTCTGGTGCTGCTGGAGGCGATGTCGCGGCGGCTGCCGGTGATTGCCAGCCGCGTCAGCGCGATTCCCGAAGTGGTCGCGCATGGCGAAACGGGCATCTTGATTGAGCCGCGCGATGTGGCGGCGCTGACAGCGGCCATCGCCCGCCTGCTCGGCGACCGGGCGCTGCGCAAGCATATCGGCTTGCTAGGCGCTGCCCGGCTGGAAGAGCATTTCAGCCGAGAGCGCATGGTGGCTGGCACCATCGCCGTCTACGAGCAGCTGCTGCGATGAAGAATATCTATCTGTCGTATGCGCCGGCCGATGGGCCGCGGGCCGAAGAACTGCGCCGCGTCCTGCGGGCGCAGAGCTATCGCCTCTGGCAAGACCCACCAGCGCCGGCCGCCGTAGACTGGTCCAGCGAGCGCGAAGCGGCTCTGCAAGCGGCCGACGCGCTGATTGTGCTGCTAAGCGAGAGCGCCGCCACTTCGCTGCCTGTAACTTGGGAATGGGCTTATGCCTTGGGCGCTGGCCGGCTCGTCTGCGCGATTATCTATGAAGAAGTGGCTGAAGTGCAGCATCCGCGCTTGCGGACTGTGCCGCGCTACGATACGCGGGCTTTCAGCGATGAGAACCTATTTTGGGATCACTTCCTCGCCGATTTCAAGCGGCAGCTGGCGGGCGCGACAGCGCAGAAAGGCGCTCGCCCGACCCAGCCTCAGCCAGAGCCAGAAATCGACGCGAGCGTCAAGCCGACTGAGCCGGGCTATTGGTTGGTGATGCGGCGAGGGCCGCAGTTGAATCAGCTGTTTCGGCTGGAGCGCGAAGTCGTCAATATCGGCCGGGACCTGGCAAATGACATCGTGCTGCGCGATCCGCAGGTCAGCCGCTATCACCTGCGCCTGACGCTGCGCGAGCAAGATTATGTCTTAGCCGACCTGGGCAGCACCAATGGCACGCGCCTGAATGGGCAGCAAATCAGCGGGCAGAGGCCGCTCAAGGATGGCGACATCATCGCCTTGGGCGATTCGATCTTGTTCAGCTATGACTTGGTTTATTTGGAATAGGCGCGACTTCGCCAATAACGCGGGCCGGGTTGCCGATGACGATAGCGCCGGCTGGCACATCGCGGCGCACGACGCTGCCCGCGCCAATCACCGCCCCCGTCCCAATCGCCACGCCTTTTAAGATGAGCGCTTGCATGCCGATGAAGACATCATCGGCGATCGTGATGGGCGCGGTCGCCGCGTCCAGGGGGTAAGTGCGGCGGCGGGCTGGCTCAAGCGGGTGAAAATCGGTATCGGCGATGACGCAATTCGCGCCGACCCAAACGCGGTCGCCAATCGTGATGCGCTCATCACAGACCAGCGCGCCGCCTGTCATGCCAAAATCAGCGCCGATAGTCAAGCAGGCGCCCGGCCGCCGTGTGCTGATGATGACTGGGTGATTAGGCCCGAGGGGGTTGCTGCGCGGCGTCGAACGCAATTGCAGGCCCCGGCCGATGCTAATCTGGCTGCGGCGATGGCGCTGGATAATCGGCAAGCCATAACAGCGCCAGCCTGCTCCCAGCTCTAAGCCGCGCAGGGCCCAGAAAGCGCGCGGCAAAAGCAGCCAGCGGCGGATTTCATTGCCCGCTTTCCAGGGCATATCCCGCGCTTGCCGCAGCGCCGCCGCCGAAAGCAGACTCGCTGGAATCTCGCCGCTGTCGATTGCTGTCTCGTCCGCCATCATCTTAGCCTGGCACATTAAAGACGACATCGCTGGCTTGCACGATATTGCCGCCATGCACCAGCGCCAGCCGCAAGACATAATTGCCCGGCTGCAAAGCATCGGCATGCAGCATTTCCAGTTGGCCATTAAGCACTGGCTGGCGCTGCGGCTGGCCCAGCGGCGTCCATTCGGTGAAGCGGCCGCCACGAATATACATGTGATAATACTCAGCTTGACTAGGGCTGAATTGGGCGCTGCCGAGGATGGGCATGACGCGCGCGACCGCTTGCCCGTTGGCCGGCTGTTGAATCTGCAAATGCGCGCCGACGCTGCCAATGCTTTGCAGGCTGTAGACGCCTGGCCAGCAATCCACCGTCGGCAGATAGGCTAAGCCTTTCTCGCGGGCATAGCGCTCAGCTTCGACGGCGTCGCCCTGTGATGTGCCCGGGCCGCCGATGAAAAGCAGATTCTGGGCGCCAGCGGCCACCGCTTCGGGCGCATGCTCGATTGGCACGCGGCAGAAATTCGGCGGGATAGGCTGTTTTTCGCCGGGGGCGACGGTGAACTGAATGCTGGCGGCGATCTCGGGTGGCAGCGGATAAGCCAGCGTCTGATAGACACCTTGCGAGACTTCCTGCACAATCGAGCCTTGCGTCGGCAGCGGCGTCGGATAGGCGGCGGCGACGGGCGGATAATGCAAATTGCCGGCCGCATCTGGCACCCCCGCGGGCCCATCTAGGGCCCACTCGTTGATGGTCGCGGGACAAGCGCTTGAGAGTTCGGTCAAGCGGCGCACATCGCAGACCTGCCACAGGGTCAGGCCGCTCGGCGGAATCGGCTGGTCATTTTGCAAGCGGCCGTCGGTGGCAAAAGCGCCGAGCAAGTCCATATTGCCATAGATGCCTGTCAGCACCGCGTTCCAGATGGGCGCGGCGCCGGTCAAGCCAGAAGAATCAACCATGGGCGCGCCATCGTTATTGCCGACCCAGACGCCGATGGCGATATTGCGCGTATAACCGATGGTCCAGTTGTCTTTGACATCGTCGGTCGTGCCAGTCTTGACTGAAGCGAAGATATTATCGACGCGCAGGGGGCTGTATGCGCCCATAGCCGGGCTGCGCGCTTGATTGTCGCCGAGCATATCGGTGATGAGAAAGGCGATGCGCGGGTCCAAAACCCGTAGCCCAGCCGCGTCGCGCTGCGCCGACTGCGCGGTTACTTGCCCATAAGCCGGGCAGCCGGCGGCATATTGGTAGAGAATCTGGTCCTGGCTGTCGATAACGCAGAGGATAGAAGTGACCGGCACATAATCGCCTTGATTGGCGAAGACCGCGAAGGCGTTGGTCAATTCAATCAAAGTAACTTCGCCGCCGCCCAGGGTCAGCGACAAGCCATAGTTGGAGGCATCTTCGGCCAGCGTGCTGACGCCAAAGCGCCGCAGCAAACTGAGCAAGGCTTCGACGCCGATGGTGCGCAAGGTCTGCACAGCTGGGATGTTGTAGCTGTTAGCCAGGGCGCTGCGCATGGTCATGGGGCCATGGAAAGCGTTGTCAAAATTACGCGGCCTATAGACGGGCAGGCCTGGCAGAGCGATTTCCGCCCGCGTATCCCAAAGCACATCGACTGGGGACATGCCGCGCTCTAAGGCGGCGGCGTAAGTGAAGGGTTTGACGGTGCTGCCGGGCTGGCGGAAAGCGGTCGTAACATTGACGCTGCCATCGATGGCTTCGTTGTTATAATCGACGCTGCCTATCATAGCGATAATCTCGCCCGTAGCCGGTTTGCTGATGAGGACGGCGGCATTGCTGACATTCTTCGCGCCCAACTGCGCCACTTGGTTGGCGGCGACGCGCTGCGCCAGGCGTTTGACATCTTGGTCTAGCGTGGTGTAGACGCGCAGCCCGCCGCCGGTGATGTCTTCCGGGCTGTAGCCGAGGCCTATGAGCAGGCGCTCCAGTTCGCCTTGAGCATAGACGGTGAAATGCGGCGCGGTCAGCGAGACATTGGCCGGCACAAACGACAAACCCGACTGCAAAGCCTCTTTGACCTCAGCCTGACTGATATAAGCCTCTTCGACCATTTCACCTAGGACCTGCCGCCAGCGCGCGTCAACGGCGGCTTGCACAGCCGGGTCAGGATTGAGCGGGTCGAGGTTGGCTGGCGCCTGTGGCAAGCCCGCTAGCAGAGCCGCCTCGCCCAGACTGAGCGCGGCGACATCTTTGCCAAAGAAAGTCTGCGCCGCTGTCTGCACGCCATAAGCCAGGTTGCCATAATAGATCTCGTTGAAATACATCTCGAGGATGTCTTCTTTGCTCTTGGATTGTGTCAGCACGATGGCGAGCAAGATTTCTTCGAGCTTGCGGGCGACGCTGCGTTGGGCCCGCTTCTCGAAGTCGAAGAAGATATTGCGCACGAGCTGTTGGGTGATGGTGCTGCCGCCGGGCGTATTCGCGTTAGACGCGCCCAAATAATTGAGCGCGGCGACGGCGGTCGCGCCGACATCAATGCCGATGTTGTTAAAAAAGCTATCGTCTTCGATGGCGATGGTGGCATCGATGAGAGCCTGCGGGATAAGGTCGTAACTGACGCGCACGCGCCGCCCCTCGCCAAAGGCTTCGTACAATTCATTGCCGTGGCGGTCGTAGATAAAACTGCTTTCGAAGCCGCGATAATTGTCCACCTCGGCTACGCGGGCTGTCCATTCCGCTTCTACCTGCGGCAAAAACATGAGCGCCGCGCCGAGCGTGAGCAGAGTCAAGCCGCCGCAGAAGGTAAAAAGC
This sequence comes from Phototrophicaceae bacterium, assembly GCA_965200325.1. GTDB lineage: Bacteria > Chloroflexota > Anaerolineae > Aggregatilineales > Phototrophicaceae > UBA6055. The sequence continues at coordinate 1,072,530 of OZ241335.1, forward strand.
AAACCGACGCAGCCCCATACGCAGCCGCTGGGCAAGCGGCGGCCTTTGCGGCGGTGCGGCCGCTTGCGGGCTTCTGTTGGCAGCGGCCGGCGCAGTAGCGGCGGCAGGGCGGCGGTCGCTTTAGGCGCTGGCGGCACAGTCGGGCCGCCAGCGGTACGGGCTTGGTGGACGCCGCCTGGCTTCTGGCTGGGCGGCGCAATCTGATTGTAAGAAGGCAGCGTAAGCCGCCGGCCGCGTTCCTGCCGCGCGTCGCGCGGTTTTAATTCGTCCAATTCCGAGACATGGGGCAGGGAAAAAGGCACCGCCTCGCCTGGTTCTACCTTGACGACTTCGGTGGTCTGCGTCTCGGTCTCCGCCAGCGGCGGCAACTCGACCGGCTCGGTCGTCTCAAAATCGTCGACATCAAAATAGCGGAAATTGCCCTTGCCTGGCATAGCGGCTCCCTATTCGCTTCTGGCTTATTTTAGCAGAATACAGCAATCAAGATAGAGATGCTGGACGGCCGCCCAACGGCTTGCCTATGGAATCAAGCGCAAGTAATGCCAAAATAATCCTGTGAGAGGTGGATGAGGCACGATTTCAACCCCACCCCCGGCCCCTCCCGTAGACACTGACCTACGTGAGGGACTTTTCCTCAAGCATGTCTATAGTTTTCACAGGCTAGACTCCCCTCCCCAAAGCTTTGGGGAGGGGCCGGGGGTGGGGTTGAAACGAACGCATAAAACCTGCAAAATTTAGTTTATCTTACTGAGACACAGAGGAGCAGAAAAATGAGACGGCTTTCTGTGCTGGCTGGCTTTGTCATATTCGCATTATTTTATGTATTCTACTGAGAGCGTAGGGATTGTTAGGCTTAGGCGGCGGGATACTAAGGTTTGCTGCCACTGCCCCCGCATCTGGCTAAGGCGCTGGCGCAATGCTAGAATGAGCGCGGCAGAGGCGGAGAGATATATGAGCAGCAAACTGAATCGCAGTGATGCACCCGAACTGGCGCTGTCTATTGTCATCCCTATCTATAATGAAGAAGGCAATATCGAACGGCTGCACCGCGAGCTGACAGCGGCCCTGGTGGAAATCGGGCGCGATTATGAAGTCATCGCCATCAATGACGGCAGCGACGACGACAGCTACAATTTGTTGAACGCGATACAGGCGCGGGACCCACGCTGGCATATCATCCATTTTCGGCGGAATTTTGGCCAGACGGCGGCGCTTTCGGCCGGCTTTGACGCCGCCCGCGGCGAAGTCATCGTAACGATTGACGCCGATTTGCAGAATGACCCGCGCGATATTCAGCGTATCCTGGACAAATTTGACGAAGGTTACGATATTGTCAGCGGCTGGCGGCAGGAGCGCAAAGAGCCGCTATTGCTGCGGCGCATCCCGTCGGCGCTGGCTAACCGCCTCATTTCCCGCAGCACCGGCATCAAGCTGCACGATTATGGCTGCACCCTGAAAGCCTATCATTTTGATGTGGCGAAAAATGTGCAGCTCTATGGCGAATTGCACCGTTTTATCCCGGCCTTAGCCAGCCAAATGGGCGTGCGCGTCACGGAAATCCCGGTGGTGGATCGGGCGCGCCGCTGGGGCCGCAGCAAATATGGCTTCAACCGCACTTTCAAAGTCATGCTCGATTTGATTGTGGTGGTCTTCTTGTTGAGCTATTTTAATCGCCCGCTGTATGTCTTTGGTGGAGCGGGCTTTCTGGTCGGCGGCATTGGCACGCTGCTAGGCGCTTATCTCACTGTCTTCAAGCTCTTGACGGAAAACAAAATCGGCGATCGGCCGCTGCTGCAACTGGCGGCGCTGATGATGGTCTTAGGCGTGCAGTTGGTCAGCACGGGCATCGTCGCCGATATGATTATGCGCACCTATCACGAATCGCAGCGCAAGCCGACCTACTTCATCCGCGAGCGGCGCCAGAGTCCGCGCCAGGCTGACGAGGCTGAAGCCGAACCTGCCTAAGACGGCGGATCGAAGCCGCGCGGGGCGTCATAATCGTAGAAACTGATAAGCCAGAGGCTCGGCTCTTCTTCCGACTCGTCGTCGACCGTCTCGAGCATCGTCATTTCCAGCAAGGCGAAGCGCCCGTCGGCGACCGTGATATAAATATCCAGCGCGACATCAGCCTCGGGTTCGATGAAACCAAAGAGCAAGCTAGAGACGGAGTCGCCGGCCGCTTGCGCTTGCAAATGCCAGACGGTTTCATCGTCTAGCTGCGCTTCGGCATCTATAATCTGCGGCTCTTGCAGGTTTGTCATGACATATTCGATGCCGTCGTCCGGCGCCAGCAGGCGGTTGACATCGAAGTCTTCAAAGGCTGGCAGCAAGAACCAAGGCGCGCCGCGCGGAAAACTGACCCACTGGCGGTCGTCCCGCGAGTAAATATCCAGCCAGAGCGGCAGCAGCAAATTGACCAGGGCGCTGATATGCAGTTCGTTGGGTTGCACATATTGCGCTTCGGCGCTTTGTAAGGTGGCGGGCAGGGTGTTGACGCCATCGAAGCTCAGGCTCAGGGGGTAGGTGGCGCCGCTTTGCTCAATCGCCAAGCGGAAGCTCTGTGCCGTTTGCAGCTGCTCGACTGCAATATCCAGCAGTTCTTGCGGCTCGGGTTCGGCCTGGGTCGAGCCGCTGGCGGCCAGCAAGCAAAGCGCGCCGATGCTTAGAATGATAGAGATGAAGGCGAGCCGATTGCTCAAGGTATGACCTCCATTTTGACGGGCTACTTCTTTATTATGGACGATACTGTGGAAAAGGCAACTGCGTTTCTATGCGCTTGTACAGAATTAGGCACAGAGGGTTTTCCTTTGTGTTCTTTGTGGTAAATAATGGATTTTGACGCGATTGCCCTGCGCTAGCCGCGAAGGCCATTGGGCGCGCGCTAGCAAACTGCTACAATAAAATGACCGCTCAGCTACTGCGAGTCGCCTATGCCAGACAAGACCGGCCCTCATTCTTTCGCCAGCCTACTGGCGGCTATCGATGACCGCAAGCGTCTGTTGCGCGAATACCTGCTGCAAGATCGCTTTCAGGGGCGCTTCCGCCCGCCCCATATCCGCGACGCCGTTTATAGCTATGTGCTAAGCGGCGGCAAATCGCTGCGCCCGGCCGTCGCCATGCTGGCCTGCGGCGCTTTGGGCGGCGATGAGTGGCAGGCTCTGCCCGTCGCCGCCGCCATCGAGATTTACCACACCTGGACCCTCGTCCACGACGATGTCATCGACCGCGATGATACCCGCCGCGGCCGCCTAACCGTGCATCAAGAATTCGCCGGCCGCGCCGCGGCTGAGTTTGGCTGGGACCCGGCTGAAGCCGCGCATTATGGCATCAGCATCGCTATGCTGACCGGCGATGTGCAGCAAGCCTGGGCCTGGTCGCTGCTCTTTGAGGCGCATCTGGAAAGGGGCGTCGCGGCGGAAGTTGTGCTGCAACTGGCGCAAGAACTGGCCAGCCGCGTTACGCCTTTGCTGGTGGAAGGCGAAACGCTTGATGTGCAATTTGCCGGCGCTGCTCCCCAGCTGGACGAAGAACTGGTACTCGACATGCTCTGGAAAAAAACCGGCGTGCTCTATGAATTCTCTGGGCGGGCTGGCGCTGCTATCGCTCTGAATGAGGCGACGGGCGAAGCGGCCGCCGCCCAAGCCATCGCCCGCTTTTGCGGCCTCTGTGGCGTCGCCTTTCAGATTCAAGACGACATCTTGGGCATCGTCGGCGATGCCCAGCAATTGGGCAAACCCGTCGGCTCCGACATCCGCGAGGGCAAATCCACCTTGCTCACGCTGAAAGCGCTTGAGCTGGCGGACGCGGCGCAGCGCGCGCGCCTCCTACAAACGCTGGGCGATGCGACAGCGACAGCGGCTGATGTGCGAGACCTGGCTCAGCTGCTGCGCGAACTCGGCGTCATCGACTATGCTCAGTCCAGCGCCCGCCGCTATGTGGACGAGGCTCTGACCCAGCTGGCCGCGCTGCCGGCGAACAAGGGCCGCGCTTTGCTGGCGCAATGGGCGCAGTATATGATTCAACGTGAATTCTAGCTCGCCCGCCTCAAACAGGAGTACCCGGTCGCGCCTTTTCCGCTATCGGCTCGGCCTGATTGCGTTGCTGCTCTTGCTAGCCAGCGGCAGCGGCCTGGCGGCTTGGGTGCTGGTCGATTTGCCGCGGCTGGAGCGCTTAGAGGCCGGCCTCGCCTTGCCCTCGACGCGCCTTTATGAACGTCATGGCCAGCTGCTCTACGAGATATTGCCGCAGCGGCAGGGGCGCAACCGCAGCCTCAGCCTGGCGCAGCTGCCGCAGCACTGCCAAAATGCCATCATCGCCACCGAAGACGCCAATTTTTACCAGCATCCGGGCGTTGACCCTATCGGCATTCTGCGCGCTTTGTGGATCAATTTGCGCGGCGGCGAAATTTTAGCCGGCGGCAGCACCATCACCCAGCAGACCGTTCGCCTGCTGCTGCTTGACCCGCAAGGGCAGGCTCAGCGCAGCCTGCACCGCAAATTGCGCGAGATGGCCCTCGCCCTGCAAATGCAAGCTCGCTTTAGCAAAGATGAAATCCTTGCGCTGTATCTCAACCAAGTTTATTTTGGCAATCTGGCTTATGGCTTGGACGCGGCGGCGCGGGCTTATTTTCAAAAAGACGCGCCGGCGCTCTCGCTGGCGGAGTGCGCGCTGCTGGCTGGCATCGCGCAGAATGCCTTGTATTACGACCCTTTGACGCAGCCGGCGCGGGCGAAAGCGCGCCAGGCGGTGACGCTGCGCCTGATGGCGGAAAATGGCTACATCAGCGAGACTGAGGCGCAGACAGCGCTGGCGGATGAATTGCAATTCGCCCCCACTCCTTTTCCAATCGAAGCGCCACATTTTGTCATGCAAGTCTGGCGCATTCTCGAGCGCGACTTTGGCGCCGCCCTGCACCAAGGTGGCTTGCAAGTGCGGACGACGGTCGATTTGGCTTGGACCCAGCACGCGCAAGACATCGTGCAGCGGCAGTTAGCCGCCCTCAATCATCCCATCGACGGCAGCCGGCCGGCAAATGCGCACAACGCCGCTTTGGTCGCTCTCGACCCACGCAGCGGCGAAGTGCTGACCATGCTCGGCAGCCCGGATTATTTTGCCGAAGATATCGACGGCGCGCTGAACGCGGCTCTAGCCTATCGGCAGCCGGGCAGCGCGCTCAAGCCCTTCACCTACGCCGAAGCCATGAATCCGGCTTATCCCGATGCCTACACGGCCGCGACCATGCTGCTCGATGTGCGCACGCCCTTCATCACCGACAAGCTGGAGAGCTATGTGCCGGCGAATTATGGCTTGGTCGAGCATGGGCCCGTGCTGCTGCGCGAGGCTCTCGCGTCTTCGTATAATATCCCAGCCGTCATCGCCTTAGAGCATATCGGCTTAGAACGCTTCCTGCGTTTTGTTACCGAGCTGGGTTTGGAGAACCTGCGCGACAATGCCCGCGTCGACCTGTCCATCACCCTCGGCGGCGGCGAAGTGCGTTTGATTGACCTGGCTGAAGCCTATAGCGCCTTAGCCAATGGTGGTTACGACATCGAACCGCAGTACATTCTCAGCATCCAAAATGCCGCTGGCAAGCTGCTCTATGAATACAAAGCGCCGCCGCTGACGCGCCGCCTCATCGACCCGCGCGTCGCTTATATCATCACGGATATTCTCGCCGACAATGCCGCCCGCTTGCCCGCTTTTGGCGAGAACAGCCCGCTCAAGCTGGGTTTTCCGGCTGCCGCCAAAACCGGCACCACCACCGATTTCCGCGATAACTGGGTCATGGGTTATACGCCGCAGCTGGTGGTCGGCCTTTGGTTGGGCAATGCTGATAATGCGCCGATGTTTGCGATCAGCGGTGTCAGTGGCGCTGGACCCATCTACAATCTCTTCATGCGGACAGTGTCGCGCGGCATGGCGGCGGCGAATTTTGAGGAACCGCCGGGTTTGACGCGCCGCGAAGTCTGCCGGCTCAGCGGCTTGCTGCCGACAGACTATTGCCCGCGCCGCATCAGCGAGCTTTTTATCGCTGGCACCGAGCCGAGCGATTATGACACTTTTTATCAACCGTTTCGTATTGGCGACAGCGAGCGGGTTTTTCTGGTGCTGCCGCCGGCCGCGCGCGCTTGGGCGGCCCGCGCGGGCCTGCCGCAGCCGCCGCTGGCCAAACTGGTCCCGTCAGCTAGCCAGCCGGCGGACATGCTGACCCTGACCTCGCCCGACCCGTATTCGATATATGAGATTGCCGCGGGTCTGCCGCGGGCGGCGCAGCGCTTGCGCTTTGCCGTCGCCGCGCCCGCCGATGCGCATACCGTTCGCTATATGTTAAATGGCCTGCCCGTCGCCAGCGTACCAGCTCCGCCCTGGGACGTTTGGTGGAGTCTGGAAGCTGGCGAATACAATCTGCAGGCGATGGCGGAGCTGGTGGATGGCCGGCAGGTCGAAAGCGCGCCGCTGCCATTCTCCGTCGTCGAGCGGCCTCTGCCGGCCTCTTACGATAGCGAATAATCTCGGTGTCTCTGTGGCTAATTTGATTTGCGCGGGTTTCTGTGGTTAAATGATGATAGCCTTAGGACTTCATTATGCGATTCAGACTCATTATTGGTGCCTTAGCTTGGCTTTTTGCGCTCAGCGCAGGCGCGCAGGGCAGCCACGAAACAGCCGATTGCATCTCGCGGCCAGCCGGTTATGTCGCGCAGTGCGGCTATGTAACCCTGCCGCAAGATTACGCCGAGCCGAGCCGCGGCACTGTCGATATTTTTTATACAGTCATCCACAGCCGCAGCCGCCAGCCCGCCAGCGACCCGCTGGTCTATCTGGTTGGCGGGCCAGGCAGCAGCGGCTCGCAGCTCTTGCAGACTTCTTTTCAGAAATATCTGCGCGCCTTCGCTGGCGAGCGCGACATTGTCATCATTGACCAGCGCGGCACGGGGCTGTCTAACCCGCCGCTGTATTGCCGCGAAACGCTCTTCCGCCTCGATGAAATCTTGCAAAGCCAGCCGGCCGAGCATGCCGAATTGCTGCTGGAAATCTTGAGCGACTGCTACCAGCGCCTGGCAGAAAAAGAAGTGCGCTTCGATACTTTTCACAGCGAAAACAACGCCCGCGATGTCGTCAATGTGCTGCTGTCTTTGGGTTATGAACAGTGGAACCTGGTCGGCGTGTCTTATGGCTCGCGGCTGGCGCTGGCGATGATGCGCGATCAGCCGCAATACCTGCGCAGCGTCATCCTCGACTCGGTCTATCCGCCGCAAGCCGATATTTACCTCGATGCCTATTATAATGGCGAGCGAGCGCTGGCGGCGCTCTTTGAAGCCTGCGCTGCTTCGGCGAGCTGCGCTGCGCGCTATCCAGATTTAGCCGCCGTCTTCTACGCGCTCTACGAGCGGCTGAATCAGCAGCCGCTGCAAGCGACATATCGCCCGCCGCGCTACAAAACATTGCAGATCGCAATCAGCGGCTATCGGCTCTATGACTGGGTTTTCAGTTGGCTTTATGAAGTCGATTCGATCGCCATTATTCCGCAGTTGATTTACGAGCTGGCGCAGGGCCGGGCGCATAATGCGGCGCGCATCGGCGCGAGTTATGAAGCGACGATGACGGCGCTCAGCCTCGGCATGCACTATACGGTGCAATGTCAGGAAGAATATGGCTCAGAAGCGGCGCGGGATTATACGGCTATGCTAGCAGCCTATCCGCATTTGACTGGCTTTTTGCAATACCCCGTCGAAGGCAGCGCGACCTTGCCGCGTCTCTGTGAGATGTGGCAGGCGGAAGCGGTGCCGCTGGCTATCGCCAATGGCGCGGTAGAGAGCGATGTGCCGGCTCTGCTGCTCTCGGGCCATTTTGACCCCATCACCCCGCCCGCGTATGCAGACCTGGCGCAGTCGACATTGACGACCGCTTATAATTTTGTGCTGCCGCATGTGGGGCATGGCGTGCTGCGCTCGGATTTTTGCGCGGTCCGCATCGCGGTGGCTTTCATCCGCGCGCCGCAGCAAGAGCCAGATAGCAGCTGCATCGCGGAGACGAGGGCGATTGTCTTCCGCTAGAATATAGTCGCAGATGACCCAGAGAGCGCAGAAAAGAGAGTAGCTATGAGTGCAGATAATCTGCAAATTCTTCCGCCATATAGCGGACAATATTATGAAATTCAATACCGTGAAGCTGGCGACGAAGATAAAGAATGGATACCTATTGCAAAAGTGATACATGTTGATGGAGTGCCTAGCTATAGTACCACGATATCCGAACTCGAGAACGATGTTGAACATGAAGTGCGACACAAAACTGTTTTTGCTGGTAATGCAGAACCCATATTCTCACCAATATGCAGAGCGACGCCAAAACAGAATAATAAAAAATCAGTTGACAATTTTTACAAAAAAGTTTCAAAGCAATTATCCATTGCAAGAGAAGTGGCCACGAAAGACACTAAAGACAGACACGTTAAAGAGGCATACGGATGGGAGGCTTTACATCTTGTCATGAATTTGTTTGAGATGTTTGCGAAATATACTTGTGGACTTACAGACAAAAAATATCGTCGCCACTTTGTTAAAGGTTTCGAGTTAGTATTCTCTGATGCAGTTGAAAGGTTCGAAGACAAAGTTGATAGAGAAAAGTATATCAGAGCAATATATAAAGTGCTTCGGTGTCATCTTTATCATGTCGGATTAGCTATACCTATTATCCAAATAACAAATGAGTTTCAAGATATCCCCCATTTATGTTTTAAGGATAATAAGCCAACCCATATCACAATCTCACCTTTATTCATGATTCGAGGGCTGGAAAAATATCTCAATAAATACGTTAGGGAACTAAAACAAGATCGAAATGATAGGCTAATGGATAAATTTCTGACGCGAATGCGACACGATTCGAACTACTTTGAAATAAGGTAAATTCCACTAAGTGATTACACTCACAGATACATAAAGCAGCGCCTCCGGCACGACCTCCGGCACCAAACTCTACCGTAAAAGTAGTTCAAAGTTAATTACTTCTATGTCTCTGTATCGATTATTCCGCCAGGCTTTTCTAGGGAAATACCCGATGACGGCTAAAATCGCAACTTTGACGATGAACCCGGCGCTGGATGTCAGCAGCCGCATCCAGTCGGTGGCGCCAGAAATCAAGCTGCGCTGCGCTGCGCCGCGCTTTCATCCGGGCGGTGGCGGCATCAATGTGGCGCGGGCGATTCACTTCTTGGGCGGGGCGGCCAGCGCCGTCTATGCCGCCGGTGGGCATACTGGCCTGCTGCTCAAGCAGCTGCTCGAGGCAGAAGGCATCGACAATTACCCGGTGCCAATCGCCGGCATCACGCGCGAAAACTTTGTGGTCTACGAAGAAAGCACCACGCTGCAATACCGCTTCACCCTGCCTGGGCCAAGCTTGAGCGCCGCCGAATGGCAAGCCTGCTTAGAGGCGCTTTTCAAGCTGAAGCCGGCTATCATCGTCGCCAGCGGCAGTTTGCCAGGCGGCCTGCCAACGGAATTTTATGGCGAAATCACGCGCCAGGCTCGCGCCGCCGGCAGCAGGGTCATTATCGATAGCGCCGGCGCCGCCCTCAGCCAGACTGTAGGCGAAGGCTTCACCCTGCTCAAACCGAACCTGCGCGAGCTGGAATCCCTGGCCGGCGAGAAATTGGGTGGCGAGGCGCATATTAAAGCGGCGGGGCAGCGGCTCATCGCCGCCGGCTTGACGGAAACGCTGCTGGTATCAATGGGCGCGGCGGGGGCAGCCCTCATCACAGCGGCCGACTATCTGCATCTGCGCGCGCCTATCGTGCCAATCCAAAGTAAGGTCGGCGCTGGCGATAGCATGGTAGGCGGCATCGCTTTAGCCTTAGCCCGGGGCTGGAGCTTGCTGGAAGCCGCCCGCTTTGGCGTCGCCGCTGGCAGCGCCGCCGTTATGACGCCCGGCACCGAACTCTGCCGCCGCGAAGATGCCGAAAGATTGTACCAAGAAATTTCTGTAGCCGACTGAAAGGAGCGACGCAGCATGAGCAGCATTCAAGCGCGCAATATCAACCATCCGCAGCACCGCGAAAGCCTCAAAGCGGAGAAATACTATATCATGCGCGAGGCCCTGTTGGCGGTGCTGCCGGCCGCCGAGTGGATGACATTCAAGGACTTGGAAGCCGGTATCCGCGCCTATCTGGCCGAGAAAGAAGTGCCACAGGCGCTCTTCCCCAAGCCGGGGTCGGTGCGCTGGTATGCCAAAGCGGTGCAGCTCGATTTGGAAGCCCGCGGCGAGATTGAGCGCCAGTCAAAGCGCTCGCCTTTGCGCCTGCGCAAACGGGCTTAAGCGCAGTCCACCGCGCCGGGTGGCAGTTCTTCCGCGCTATGCCAGAGCCGCTGCCATTCTTCGAGGTAGAGGCTGGCGATAGCCGCGTCGCGGATGATGACGATGTTTTCGTCATTGCTTTTAGCCGCGCTGTTGGAAAAATTGAATGAGCCAGTGATGACCGTGTCGGCGTCGATGATAAAGACTTTGTGATGCAGAATATAGCGGTTGCCATCGCGCCGCATAGCCGCCCCCGCGCAATGCAGAGCGGGCAGTTGACTCCAGCTTGCCGTGCTATTGCGGGCTTCGAAAATGCCTTGCAGCGTGATGTTTGGCGCTTGCTCCAACAAGGCGGCCGCTAATTCCTCCAGCGAGAAAACGAAGGTCATAAAGCGGATGGCTTGCTCAGCCGCGGCGATTTCCGCAACCAGCGTGGCGATTTCGTCGGCTTCAGGCGCGAAGATGACGCTTATTTCGCTATTTTCGCCCAAGGCAAAATGCTGGATGCCATCATCGCGCGAGCGGGGCCCAAATTCGCCGCGCAAGAACATCTCTTCAAATTCCGCTTGATAGGCGGCGACGGCTTGGGCGTTTTACATGACAAAGGCATTGTTGTTATTGCGATAGCTGCCATTGACCGTATAATTCCAGGAACCTGTCCAGACAGCGCGCCGATCCAGAATCATGAATTTGTTGTGCATCAGCGCGCTGCGCTCGTCGCCGAAGACAGCGATGCCGGCCGCCCGCAAATCCCGCAAGTAAGAATCATCGTCTTCCAGGCCATGTTCGTCATCGGTGACGATGCGCACCGCCAGCCCTCGCTCATACGCCGCCAGAATCGCCGCGTAAATCGCCTCGCTGTTCAGTTCAAAGGCGGCGATGTCAAGCGTTTCCTGCGCCGCTGCGATGGCGGCGGCTAAAGCGGCATCGATGCCCTGCGTGTATGCCTCGCGGCCGACGCTGGCATCAGGCGCGTTGAAATAGAGCTGCCAGCCAGCGCCGCGGTAAGCGCGGCCGAAGGCAATGTCCATTTCGCTGAAAGCGGCTGGCGGCGGCCTCGGGCTGGGCGAGACAGGAGCGCCGCGCTCCAGGTTAAAGGATTGCAGCGCAAAGACGAGCAAGCTAAACAGCGCTACGCCAACTATGAACAGCAAGCGCCAGGCGCGGCGCGGCGATTTTTGATTATTGGCTGATTTCATCCGTCTATGATACTCGCCGACGGCGGGCTTTTCCAGCGTTACCCGGCGGGGCAGAGCCTGCTATAATGCAGAGGTTTAGCCAATGCGATTAGCCTGTCATGTCCATTCTCACAGCCGAAAATCTGAGCAAATTTTATGGCGCTGATGAGATATTCAGCGACATCAGCCTTAGCGTGGCGGCGGGGGCGCGCATCGCCCTGGTCGGACCGAATGGTGCGGGCAAGACGACGCTCATCAACCTGCTCGCGGGCATCGACTTGCCGACGACTGGCAGCGTACATCTAGCCCGCGGCGCGCGCTGCGCTTTTTTGCCCCAGCGGCCCGAACTGGCCGGCGCGCACAGCCTGTGGCAAGAGCAGCTCAAAGCCTTCGCCGATTTGCGGGCATTAGAAGCGCAGTTGAGCGAGCTGGAGCGGCAAATGGCCGAGTCGGCGCAGTTTGAGGCGGCGCTGGCGGCTTATGGCAATTTACAGGCTGAGTTCGAGAGTCGCGGCGGCTACAGCTATGAAACGCGCATCAAGATGGTGCTTAGCGGCTTGGGTTTCAGCGCGGCCGAATATGACAAGCCGCTGCCCAAACTCTCGGGCGGGCAGAAGACGCGGGCTTTGCTCGGCCGCCTGCTGCTGGAAGAGCCGCAGCTGCTCATCTTGGATGAGCCGACCAACCACCTCGATATTCACGCGGTAGAATGGCTGGAGAACTTCCTCAAGTCTTACCCCGGCACGTTGCTAGCCGTCAGCCACGACCGCTATTTCATCGACAATTTTGCCAGCGTCGTCTGGGAGATTGAGCGCGGGCGGCTGCAAGTCTATCGCGGCAATTATCGGGCTTATCAGCGGCAGCGCGCCCAAGAGCGCGAGACCCTGCGCCATGCCTATTATTGGCAGCAGCAATTTATTCAAAAAGAGCTGGAATTCATCCGGCGGCATAAAGGCAGCCGCGGCACGGCTCAGGCTAAAGGCCGAGAAAAAAAGCTCGCAACAATGCAGAAGCGCGGCCTCATCCTGGAGAGCGGCCCGCGCCAGCGCAAAAAAATGTCTATCGAGCTAGGCAAGCCGCAGCGCAGCGGCGACCAAGTGATCGTAACCCGTGACCTAGAGATTGGCTATACAGCCGCCGCGCCGCTGCTGACTGTGCCAGATGCGCTGGTGCAGCGCGGCGAGACAGTCGCGCTTATCGGCGGCAATGGCGTCGGCAAAACCACCCTGCTCAAGACAATCAGCGGCGCTTTGCCGCCCCTGGCGGGGGCAGCGCGGCTCGGCGCGCAGGTCAAAGTCGGCTATTTTGCCCAAGCCCACGAGACCTTGAACAGCGCCAATTCGCTCCTGGATGAGATTCGCACAGTCAAGGCTCTGCCCATATCCCAAGCGCGCGATTGGCTGGGGCGCTTTCTCTTCAGTGGCGAGGATGTTTTCCGCCCCATTGCGTCGCTCTCTGGCGGCGAGCGGGGCCGGGTCGCTTTGGCGAAACTGGCTCTGCAAAGCGCGAATCTGCTGCTCTTAGACGAGCCGAGCAATCATCTCGATATCGATAGCCAAGAAGTCTTGCAAGCAGTGCTAGCGGCTTTTGGCGGTACTATCCTGCTGGTCAGCCACGACCGCTATTTAATCGACGCGCTGGCGACGCAGGTCTGGGAGTTGGCGCCCGGCGCGCTGACTATTACACAGGGCGGCTATCAAGCCCATCTGCGCGCGCGCCAGCGCCAGCAGGCGGCCCTGGCCGCGGCGAAAAGCAATAACCGCCCGCGCAAAGCGCCGGCTGTCTATGCCGAGAAAAAGCAGGGCTTGAATCCCTTTGAAGCGGCGCGGCGCGCCGCCGAACTCGAAGCTGAGATAGCCGACTTGGAACAGCAGTTAGCCGAAATCAGCCTGGAATTGGATGCGGCAAGCTTAGCCGGCGCGGCCGGCAAGGTGGGCGATTTAGGCGCGCAGTACGCCCGCGCAGAAGCGGCCCTGGAAGCAGCGCTGGAGGCCTGGGGCCGATTCGTCGAATAGGCGGCTCAAGCCAGAATCCTCAGCGGAATCCCGCCGCTGACTGTATGCTAGGGCTATGCTACAGTGCGTGCCTTGCCAGCGGTAAAGCGCCAATAGAGGGAGAACTATCTTGGAAATTACTTGGTATGGTTATAGTTGCTTTCGCATCACCGGGCGCGGGCAGACATCGGTGCTGACCGATCCTTGGCATCCGCAGCAAGACCTGGCGCCGCTGCGGGCCCGCGCCGATTTGCTCACCTTCAGCCACAATGGCGCGGCGCAGCCGCTCGGCCCTAGCCGCGAGGGGCAGTATATCATCGCCAGCGCCGGCGAATACGAAGTCGGCGAGCTTTTTGTTACTGGCATCCCGCTGCACCGCTACGACGCCGACCAAGCCCAGCTGCTCGAGAATGTCGCCTATCATTTTGAGTATGCGAATAATCTCAAGGTCTTGCACTTGGGCGCTTTGCGCCAGGCGCCAACACAAGATAGTCTCGAAGACCTGGATGAAGTGCATGCGCTGCTGCTGCCAGTCGGCGGCGGTTTGAGCGGCGACGCGCTGGCCGACCTGATTAGCATGATAGAACCTAGATATGTCTTGCCGATGCAGACGGCCGGCGCTACGGCTGATTACGCGGCGGCGCTCGATAACTTCCTCAAGGCTATGGGGCTGGCAAATATAGAAGCGCAAGCCAGCTTGCGGCTAACAGCCAGCACCCTGCCCGAGCAGACGCAGGTCGCGCTTTTGCGGGCTACTGACTTGCCAAATTAGACTATTCAAACCATTTAGCTGAATTTTGCAGTATAGTTAATTAACTGGGCGGAATGGCGGGTGTGATATGCGAACAGGAAGCGTCAAAATCTTAATGAAGTGGGATATTAAACCTGGCTTAGACCAGGAGTATTTTGAGTTTGTCGTGCGCGAATGGGTGCCTAACACCACCAAACTGGGCTTGACGCCGATTGAGGCTTGGTACAATGTTTATGCCCGTTCGGATATTCCGCATATTATGGCCGGCGCCATCGCCGAAGATGAAGTGTCGATGCGCGACATCATCACCAGCACTGACTGGGCGGACCTGCAAGCCAAGCTGATGGAATATGTCGAGAATTACAGCCAAAAAATCGTGCGCGTCACCGGCGATTATCAGCTTTGAGCCAGCGCATTTTGCCCTCTATACAATCAGCAAGTCCAAATTTTTATCGCAACTGGGAAAATAGAAAATAAAACCACAAAGACACAGAGAACACAAAGCCGTCCAATTTCTCTGTGTCTCTGTGCCGGCAAGTCCAAGTTAATTATGCACCATTTTCAACCCCAGCCCCGGCCCCTCCCGTAGGGCAGTGTCTACGCGCCCCAAAGCTTTGGAGAGGGGAGAAAAACCCCAAAAACTATGAGGGGTGCTTGCAGAAAAATCCCCCCATCGGGCAATGTGTACAGGCCCCTAAGTTAGACTCCCCTCCCCGAAGCTTCGGGGAGGGGCAGGGGGTGGGGTTGAAACGAAGGCATAAAATTTGCGAAATTTAGTTTGTCCTACTTCTGTGGCTAAATTTCTCTTCCCTTATTTGCAATAAAACTTGGGCTTACTTCTGTGTCCCAATAAAAAAGGGGCGAGGCTTTGTTGCCTCGCCCCTGCGCATTGCTTAGAGTTTGCTTAGCCACCCATTGCCGCGCGCAGCGTATCACAGGCGGGGCAGCCGCCGCCCGGCCGCACGATGGCGTACCCAGCCTGCGGATCCGCGCCATATTGGTTGGAATCCACATTCCAGATGATGAGCAGGCGCACATAGCCGGAATTGCGCGTTACATGCACCGAGCCACCCAGCCAAGCCGCTTGTTCCGCCAGCGTATTGCCAGAAGCCCAAGAGAAATGCGCTGGCAGGCCGCCAAAGCCATCGCCAGTCAGATAACCCAGCTCGGTGAAGCAGAGCGGTTTGGTCGGGAACAAGCCGCGATACAATTCCATCATCCGCGGCAGGTACCAGGAGTAATGCCCGGAGCTGCCGACGGGCGCGCCGCTTCTGGCGTCTGGCGGCACGATGCCGGCATTGTAGTGGACGCCGACGCAATCCATATAGTTCGCCGCGCCGGCTGCCGCCATATCGCGCATGTAGCAATCGTCATTGCTGCCGGAGGGGGTGCAGCCTAAGCCGCCAGTGGGCGCGGGCGCGCCACTGATGACCATAGTGCCAGGATTGGCGCTTTTGATGGCGTTGTAAGCCGCGCTGAGCATCTGCACATAATTGGCTCCGTTAATATGCCCGGGCGGCCATTCGTGGTCGATATTCATCTCGTTCCAGACTTCGATAGCGTCAGCGCCGCCGCGGGCTAGGCCGGCGAGGAAGTTGGCGAAGTTCTGATAATAGGCGCCGGGATTGCTGGCGATTTGGTTTTTGTCGCCAATGACGCTGAGCAGCACTTTGAAGCCGTTGCCATGGGCGGCGTCGATTTGGTTCTGGAAGTTGCTGGCTGGCTCGCCGCGCCAGACGACTTGGCGCTTGACCCAGGTCATGCGCGCGCTGTGCATGGCGCCGGGATGGGCGAAGGTCAAGGCCTGCCCGCCCAATTCAAAGCCGCCGGTATTGACTGTGCTGGGCGGCGGCGCGGCCGCTGGCGGAGCGCCCGGGGCCGCCGGCGCCGGCGCTGGCGGTGGCGGAGCGCCTGGCACTTTCAAGACTTGCCCAACGCGCAAAGAATCGAGGTCGGTAATGTCGTTCATGGCCGCCAGGTCAAAATAGTTGATGCCAAAGCGGGCGGCGATTGTCGAGAGAAAATCGCCCGGCTGAACGGTGTAACTGCCGATGGTAGGTTCGGCGGCTGGGGCGGCGGGTGCGCTCGGCGCGGGCGCGGCGGCAACCGCCGGCACCGCCAAGACCTGCCCCACAAAGAGAATATTCGGGTCGGCGATGCCATTCATCTCAGCCAAGACGAGATAGGTGGTATTGAACCTCGCGGCGATGGTGGCCAGCAGGTCGCCCGATTGCACGGTATAGCCGACGACGCCGCTAGGCTGAGGCGCGGCGGCTGCGGGTGCGGGGCTTTGGGCCGGCGCGGCTGGAGCCGTGCCCGGGATGACCAACTGGTTGCCAGCGTGGATGACATACGGTTCAGCCAGGCCATTCGCCAGCGCGACTTCCGCGAAGGTCTTGCCATAGCTGGCCGCGATGGCGGAAAGGGTCTCGCCACGCTGCACAACATGAATTTGCTGTGCCAATAGCGTGCTGCCAAAGGACAGCAAGACCAAAAGAGTCACAATTAAAATGGTTAGACGGCGCATTTTTGCTCCCTGCTCAGTATAAGTTAAGGTCTTAAAGCGCATTCTAGCACGGCTTGAAGAAATCTGCTTTGGCGCTAGCCTGCGATATTCCTGCGGTTTCAGTTTTCATCAGTTTTCAAAGCCACTAGCGACCAGGCGCCGCCAACGGTCTTAATAGCCCACTTCCAGCCCCAAATCGACGACGGGCAAGCGCGGATCTAGGCCGGTGAAAGTGTCGCGCAGCCAGGCATAATCAGGGTCATCGCTGGCGGCGAAAGTCCGCGCCGAACCGGCCAAGAAATTCAGGGTATAGGTCGTCGTGCCAGGCGCGCTGACCAAGGTATAATAGCCGCCGGGCATCAAGATGATGTCGTGCTGCCGCGCCATCAGCGTAACATCGGCGCTTTTATCGGCTGGGTAGACGCGCTGCCAGGCATAACCCGTCGGCCGGTCGAATTTGTAGAAGCTGAAACGGTGCAGCTGCGCTTCCAGCACGACGCCTTTTTCGTCCGCGCGGTGCGTATCGTGTTTCTGCGGCGGGTAACTGGACCAATTGCCGCCCGGCGTATACAGCTCATAGACGAGCAGGCGGTCGGCTGGAAAATCGCCGCCCATGATTTGGCACATTTGCCGCGAGCAGTTGCCGCCGCCCAGCATGCGCAGCTCGACATCCTGCGGTCGAATCAGTTTGGGCGCATGTTCTTTCTCGCTCGGCGTCCAGCAAGACGCCAGCTCGAAATTATCGCTCAGGGACTCGATTTCAAATTCGGTGCCGGGCGGCAAATAGACGGCATAAGGCAGGCCGCTGAAGACGCTGTCGCGCCGGCCGACGCCGTCAAAGTCGCCTTTGCTGCTGCGGATATTGCAGCGCCCGCTGAGCACGACGGCGACATACTCAAAGGCATCGATGGCAATTTCGAAGGTTTTGCCTTTGCCCAGGCGCAGGGCGGCGAAATTCATCGTTTCCCAGCCGGCGCGCTTGGCATCCAGCGCGGCGAAAGCGCCCTGGCGGCCTTTGTCATTGGCGGGGAAGTGCAAGCTCTCGGCGCTGAAGCGCGTCATCATGTTCTCCTTATGTGTAAGTTACATTTGCCACAGAGAGACAGAAGTAGGACAAACTAAATCTTGCAACTTTTTGCCTTCGTTTCAACCCCACCCCCGGCCCCTCCCCGAAGCTTCGGGGAGGGGGGTGAAAAGTGAGACACAGTCGCAATTTTGCATAATTATCTTGGACTTACTGAGTTAATTCCATCAAGTTACTAAGCCACGGGTTACGCGCATAAACATGTGCTCGAGGTCTTTTTCTTCCTCATTAAAACCCAGCAGCAGGATACCGCCCTCAAAAAGATGGTGGCTCAAAGTGCCGAGTTCGGCGTCGTCGCCGGCAAAATCGACCCGCACACGGGCCCGGCCATTCTTTGGCATGATAATCTCCGCCGCCACCACCTGCCCCAGGCTGCTGGTCAGATTCAAGACAGCTTCCGCCGCCGCTTGGTCCATCACTGTGATGATGATTTCGCGGTGTGCCATCAGCTGCAATTTGAGCGCGTCGATGCTGCCTTGCATGATGAGCTCGCCGGCTTCGACGATGCCGATATGCGAGCAGATGTCTTCTACATCGGCGAGGATATGCGACGAGAAAAAAATCGTCTTGCCCATATTCGCCAGTTCACCCAGCAGCTCGCGGATTTCGACGCGCGCGCGCGGGTCTAAGCCTGAGGCTGGCTCGTCGAGAATCAAGACTTGCGGGTCATGGGCCAGAGTGCGGGCTAGCGACAGGCGCTGTTTCATGCCGCGGCTCAGCTTGTCCACCATATCCTCGCGCCGATGCTGCAAGTCCACCAGTTCCAGCAAATCCGCCACCAGCGTTTTGCGGGTATTTTCGGGAATATCGTAACAGGCGGCGAAAAAATCGAGATATTCCCAGACGCGCAAATCTTCATAGACGCCAAATTCATCGGGCATATAGCCGATGGCGCGGCGCACCGCCCGCCGATCTTCCAGCACGGAATACCCAGCCACCCAAGCCTGCCCGGCCGACGGCCGCGTCAAGGTTGTCAGAATGCGCATAGTGGTCGTCTTGCCAGCGCCATTGGGGCCAACGAAGCCATAAATGGAGCCGGCTGGCACTTCCAGCGAAATGCCGCGCAGCGCTTCAAAATTGCCGAAGGATTTTTGCAACGTCTCCGTCTTGATAATCCAGTCCATCTCTCTCCCTATCAATAGCGCCCGGTCTGCTCGAGGCGGATTTTGCGCACGCGGGCGGTGCCAAGCCCGCCGCCAAATTGCAAACGCAGCCGCAGGGACTTGCCCGGCCCCAGATAGGGCTGCGGATTGCTGAACTCCAGCTCGTCGCCATCGCGGTAGGTGAAGCTATCATAATCGCCGTTTTGCCAGTTATACAGCTCAATATCCAAGACCTGCGCATAGCCGCCGCTGCGGTCGACCTCCACCAGCATAAAGTCCACTGTGTCCAATTCTAGGTGTGGCAGCGGATGGAAGAGAAATTCGACGCCCTGCTCTTCATAGAGGCTGAAGCCATCGGTGCCATTGTCGCGCAGGCCGCCCACGCGCTCTATGGTCAGCCAAGTAAAATGCTCAGAGGCTAGCGTGACAGTCTCGCGCGGCAGCTTGATATCGACATCGAGGGCGATGATGTAGAGGGTGGTATCAATCGTGCTGAAGCCAGCGCCGCTGATTTCTAGGTCGCGGAGCCAGCTGTCGCTCCAGCCGAGCAGATACAGGCCGCTGCCGCGGGCTGAGGAGCCAAACTGGTCAATCATAAAGCTAGCCAAAAAAGACTGCTCGCGGGCGGCCTGTTTTTCGGCGATGGATTCGACGCGGCCTAAAGCGCGCGCGCGCAAGTAGCGCGGGCCTTGCAAATCTTTGATGCTGATGTTGCGGTCGCCGCTAGAAAAAGGCGAAAGGTTTTGACTCGAAGACGGCAGCTGCAATTCCAGCGGGTTGGGTTGGGTCGGGTAATCGGCGATGCCAGCTTGCAGCTCTTCGCGGCCCAGCGTCAGAATATCGCCGGGCGCAAAATCGCTGGGCAGCCGATATTCCAGCCCAGGGCCTAGCAGCACCGCATCGCGCAAAACGATATCACTGTTGTTGCTGAGCGCGCCTTGATAAGCGCTGACCAGGCGGCCGCTCTCGAGGACTTCAAAATCCAGCGTGAAGCTGCCGCCGATGGCGGGTTTGGGCAGCCGCCCGCTGGCGGTGAAATTGGCGAAGATGCCGCCATCGATGGTGAAATCATAAGCGCCAAAACGCGCCCCTTGCGAGATTTCGGTGGCGGTTTGGATCGCGTTGCTGGCGAAGAAGCTGCTCGAGATGGTCGCGCGGGACACGCCGAGGAAACGCCCTTCTGGCACAGCGAGCGAATAGGTGGCGCGCCGCGGCGACAGCAGACCGATATATTGATTCAGCTGCGCTTCGTCGCTGTCGCTATAGCTTTCGACCAAAGTCAAGCGGCTGACGATAATCTGCGTGCCGCGCAGGTTGAAGCCGACCGTCCAGGCGATGGCGGTAAAACCGATGATGACGAGTGGGATGGTGAACCAGCCCCAGCCATTGCGCCGCAAGCGCGACAGAATCAGATAATTCAGCGGGCCGATTAAAACAATATACAAAGCCAGAAACAGGCAGAGCGTCTGTATGGGCGGCAGCAGATCGACGCCGGGCAGGTTCGCCACCGCTTCCGCGCCCAATTCTGGCTGGCGAAAACCAGCGCGCCAGGCGGGCTGCGGCGCTCGCGTCGCCACCAGCTTCAGCCAAAGCTGGCTCAAGCCAGGCCAGCTGGCCAATGGCTCTAGCATGGGGTCGGCGGCCAGAAAATCGACCAAGCCCGCGCCCAGGTAGCGCCGCATCAGCAAGGGACTGTCACCTTGCGCGACCAGCACTTGGGCGTCGGCTTGCAGCGCGCCCTGGGCGATAATCGCCCGCTGCCGCAAGAGCGTCGCGTCATCGCCGCTGAAACGGGCTAGCGCGCTCAGGTCATCGATTGTCTGGCTGTCATTGGGTATAAAAGGCAGCAGATCGACGAGGGCAGCGCTGGTATTCAAGGCGCTGGGGCCGCCGCCGACCAGCAAATGCCCGCCGCCCTCCACCCAATGGCGGATGGCCCGCCGCTGCCCATTGGATAAGCTCTCGCTGTCAAAATCGAGCAGCAGCAGCAAATCCAAGGATTGCAGCGCTTGGCTGTTTTCGGGGATGTCGCTGACAGACCAATGCGCCTGCTCCGCCTCAGAGCCGCCAACATGCAAGCCCGAAAGGCTGGGCGGCGCGGTGTTGGGGCCCGTGACGACGGCATAAAGCTGGGCTTGCGGCGGCAAGTCGTACAAGCCGGCATCGCGGGCAGCCCGCACCGTGCCAGCATCGTCGATGAGCTCAACGCGGATGCGGTCAGGATAGTGGCGCTGTACCTGGATGTTCAGCAGGGCAGATTTTTCTGAGCCGTTGGGCAGGGCGATGGGCGTGCTGAAGGCGTTGCCGACGACTGTGCCAGAGGTCTCTGGGCGGACGACCAGTCGCCCGGTTACCGATTCGCCATTGTTCTTGAGCGCGACCCGCACTGGCGTCCAGTCGCCGAGGCGGAAAAAAGAATCAAAGCCGACCTCGACTGACATTTCGATGACATCGCGGAAACTGTTCTGGGCGGCCAGCCCGGCCGGCCAGGCGCAGAAAAATAAGCAAGCTAAAAAAAAGCGGAAAAGCTTCAGGCGCAAGCAGGCCATAGCGCAGCCTCTGTGAATCGACTAAGTGCCGCTTATTGTAACATGTCGCTCTGCCTTGTCATGTGCCGAATATTTTGGGTGTTGGGATGCAATCATGAATTTAGCCACAGAGGCACAGAAGTAAGTCCAAGTTAATTATGTACCATTTTCAACCCCAGCCCCGGCCCCTCCCATAGGGCAGTGTCTACGCGCCGCAAAGCTTTGAGGAGGGAGCGCCATCGTGGGGTTGGTTCTGCCTCAATTTGATGCGATTGCCCTGGAGAAAGCAGCCTCCTATAGATAATCGGGCAAAGCCGCAGTATAATCTGAGCATAAATCCTGAAATAGGCGAGGAGCGAAAAAATGGTTTATCAAGCAGCGGAAAGCCGGTACGATTCCATGCTATACCGCCGCAGCGGCCGCAGCGGCCTGCTGCTGCCGGCGATTTCCCTGGGGATATGGTGGAATTTCGGCGGGGTGGACACCGGCGAAAACGCGCGCCAGATGCTGCGCGCCGCCTTCGACCTCGGCATCACCCATATCGACATCGCCAATAATTATGGGCCCCCGCCCGGCTCAGCCGAAGAGACCTTCGGCCAGATTTTCCGCCAAGACCTCGCGCCTTACCGCGACGAGCTTATCATCTCTAGCAAAGCCGGCTATCGCATGTGGCCTGGACCCTATGGCGAATGGGGTTCGCGCAAATATCTCGTCGCCAGCTGCGACCAAAGCCTCAAGCGCACGGGCTTAGACTATTTCGACATCTTCTATAGCCACCGACCAGACCCCGATACGCCGCTGGAAGAGACGATGGGCGCGCTTGATTATATCGTGCGTAGCGGCCGCGCCTTGTATGCCGGCATTTCCAGCTATCAGCCGGCGGAAACGCGGGCGGCGGCGCGCATCTTGAAAGAGCTTGGCACGCCCTGCCTCATCCATCAGCCGCGTTATAATATGTTTGACCGCCGCATCGAAGCGGGCTTGCTCGAAGCCCTGGGGGATGAAGGCATCGGCTGCATCTGCTTTTCGCCGCTGGACCAAGGCATTCTGACGAACAAATACATCGGCGCGCTGCCTAGCGATTCCCGCGCCGCCAAGCACGCTTGGGGCGACCGCCTAGCCCAAGAAAAAATCGCCAAAGTGATCCAGCTCAATGCTATCGCCCAAGAACGCGGGCAGAATATGGCGCAGTTGGCTCTGGCTTGGACATTGCGCCACCCTGGCATGACTTCCGCGCTCATCGGCGCTAGCAAACCAGCCCAACTGGCAGATGCCGTCGGCGCTTTGAGCAATCTCGATTTCAGCGCCGCCGAGCTAGCCCGCATCGACCAGATTCTCGGCGTCTAATGCGCCAGCGCTGATGACGCTTTTGGTAATTGACCTCGGCAGTTCATCGGCCCGGGCCCTGCTCTTTGATGACGCGGCGCAGCTGATTGAAGCTTCGATCGAGAGCCGCCCGCATGATTTTTCTACCGACAGCGCCGGCCGGGCCACGGCCGACGCCCTGGAATTGCGCCGCTTAGTCGAAGATTGCCTCGATAGCGTCTTGCGGCAGCCAGCCGCCAGGGACATCCGCGCCGTGGGCATGACGAGCTTCGTGGGCAACTGGCTCGGCTTGGATGAAAACGGCGCGCCCTGCACGCCGCTGATGACCTATGCCGATACGCGCAGCCGCAGCGAGATTCCGCAGCTGCTGGCAAAACTGGACGGCGACGCTGCGCCGCTGCATCAAGCGACGGGCTGCTTTCTGCATCCCGCCTACTTGCCGGCGCAATATGCCTATCTGCGGCGGGCAGAGCCAGCCGCCGCCGCGAAAATCCAGCGCATCAGCGACATCGGCGGCTATCTCTATCAGCAATTTTTTGGCCGCGAACTGCCGCTGAGCTATTCCGTCGCCAGTTGGACTGGCCTGCTCGATAGAGCGCGCCGCGTCTGGCATGCGCAGTATGCCAGGCTGTTAGCCGGCCCGGACCTGCTGGAGAAACTGCCGCGCCTGGCGGATTATGACGCGGCCGCCGTCGGTTTGGCGCCTGCTTATGCCAAGCGCTGGCCCGCCTTGCGCGCTTGCCCCTTTTATTTAGCTTTGGGCGATGGGGCGGCGGCGAATGTGGGCTCGGGCGCGGTCGATGCCCAGCACATCGCCCTAACTATCGGCACAACTTCCGCCTTGCGGGTCGTCAAGGCGGTTGAACGGGTGCCGCCCGGGCTGTGGTCTTATGTCGTCTGCGCCGATATGCCCCTGGTCGGCGGTGCCACCAGCGAAGGCGGCAATGTCTATCAATGGGCGGTGGAAGAACTGGCTTTGGACAAAAGCGCGCTGGAAGCCCAGCTCGCCCGCCGCCCGCCGGACGCGCATGGCTTGACGGTGCTGCCGCTGCTGGCCGGCGAGCGCAGCCCGGGCTGGCAGCCCGACGCCAGCGGCACCATCCACGGACTGCGCCGCCACACTAGCCGCCTGGACATATTGCAGGCGCAGCTCGAGGCGGTTGCGCTGCGCCTGTCGCTGATATTCGACTTGCTCAAAACGGAAGAGATGGGAGAGGCGACGCTCATGGCCGGTGGCGGCGCGCTGCAAGCGTCGCCGGCTTGGGCGCGCATGCTGGCCGATGCCTTCGACCGGCCGATCCAGCTGCTGGCGGAGCGCGAAGTAACAGCCCGCGGCGTCGCTTTGATGCTGCGCCGCAGTTTGACCGGCCTAGCGCCGCATACTGCGCCGCCGCGCATACAGCGTGTCATCGAACCGGAGCCGGCCCGCGTCCGGCGTTTGCGGGCTGCCCGCGTGCGGCAGGTCGCGCTCTATCGGCGGCTTTATTCTTAACTCAGTGATTCCAAGTTAATTATGCGCGATTTCCAACCCCCAAAGCTTCGGGGAGGGACGGGGGTGGGCTTGAAATGAACGCAAAAAGCTACTGCCTTTTTATGTCGCCTCGCGCATTTTTTTATTTTGCTCCAGTTCATCGGCCAATAAGTCAGAAAATTTGGCGATGTCCTCTGGAGAATCGTTGCCGCCGCAAACCAACAGCACCAGCTTGCTATCGGAAGGTAGGTAATCTTTGATGCGGCCGGCGGCGGCGAGGGTGCTGGCGGCGGCTAATTCTGGCTGGAGCTTTTCTTCGCGGATGAAAATTTGCTGCGCGGCAATCATCTGTAAATCGCTGACGGCGACTAGCTCTTCCAAGTGTTCGCGGCAGAGGTCAAGCGCGGTTTGGCTGACAAAAGGCGCGCCCAAAGTCTTCGAGAGGGAGATGGGTTTTATGTGCATCAGCGCGTCGGCGGCCAGCGAGAATTGCATGGTCGGCGCTTTCCTTGGCTCCACGCCCCAGACCCGCACTTTAGGCGCGACCGCCTGCAAAGCCGAGATGATGCCGGCAATCAAACCGCCGCCGCCGATGCTGACGATGATGTCAGTCATCTCGGACCAGTCTTCGATAATCTCCAGGGCGATGATGCCATTGCCCGCCACCTGCTCTTTATTATCGAAAGGGTGCAGGGCGCTGCGCCCGCGGGCCACCCATTCTTCGGCGCGCTGGAAAGCGGCGGCGGTATCGGGCAGCAGCTCGACGGTCGCGCCATAGTCCTTTGTCGCTTGGATAGAGCTTTCGGGCGCGTTCTCTGGCATGCAGATGATGGCGTCGACGCCGAGTATGCCGCTGCAATAGCCGACAGCCCGCGCGAAGTTGCCGCCGCTGACGGCGACCACACCTTGGGCCAGGGCCGCCTCGCCCAAAGCCTGCATTTGATAAAACGCGCCGCGTGTCTTGAAAGACCCACTGTGCTGTTCCAGCTCGAGCTTGAGCTGGACTGGCAGGCCTAGGCGCTTGCTAAAAACGGGCGCGGGCCGCTGTGGCGTGCGAATGCAATAAGGCGCGACGGCCGCAGCTGCCGCTTGGATGTCTGCCAGTGTTATCATAAGAATTGCCCTGTTTGCTCTGCCAGCGGCGATTGTAGCACGAAGGTGGTGGGGAATGTAGCGTCTATCTGGGCAGATACAGAGCAGTCGCATCAAATCATGATCCAGCAAAATTCACAAAAACTAAGCCCGAAAGAGTCGGGCCCATTACACAGCTGGCTCTGGTAGCTTGGCATAAATACGGTACATACTCAGTAGAACAAACTAAATTTTGCAAATTTATGTGTTCTTTCAACCTCACCCCCGGCCCCCGAAGTTTCGGGGAGGGGAGTCTAACATGGGAGCATGTGCACATTGCCCGATGGGAGGGACTTTCCGGCAAGCTCGCACAGTTTTCAGGGTTTTTCTCCCCTCCCCAAAGCTTTGGGTCGCGTAGACACTGCCCTACGGGAGGGGCCGGGGGTGGGGTTGAAAAGTGTACATAATTAACTTGGACTTACTTCTGTGCCTTAGTGTTTCTGTGGCTAATTTCTCCCTGTCCTGTATAGAAGCCAATGAAGCGCCTGTGTCCTTGACAATCACCACTTCCAGAAAAAAACTCAAAAAATCGCGCTGCCGGCCGCACCCCAGCGCAGAAAAACTTCTCCGACTCGGCTCGCCTGCTATAGCCAAATCTCGCTTGCCCGCCTTGCCTACCAGTGCTAGACTGAAAGCCTGAGCTGGAAGGAAATCACTTGCCAGAACAAGCGCTGTACCTCAAATGGCGGCCGCTCTCATTTGATGATGTCGCCGGGCAAGAGCATATCACGCGCACCCTGCGCAATTCTTTGATTCGCGGGCGCATCCGCCACGCCTATCTCTTCAGTGGCCCGCGTGGCACGGGCAAGACCACCACTGCCCGCCTCTTAGCCAAAGCAGTCAACTGCACTGGCCCGGATGCGGCACAGCGCCCTTGCAATGCCTGCGCGCATTGCGGCGCAATCAACGAAGGCCGCTTTCTGGACCTGATCGAGATTGACGCCGCTTCCCACACCGGCGTCGATGATGTGCGCGAGCTGCGCGATAAAATTGCCTTTGCCCCCGGCGAAGGCGATTACAAAGTCTACATCATTGACGAAGTGCATCGCTTCAGCGGCAGCGCTTTCGACGCCCTCTTAAAGACATTGGAAGAGCCGCCCGACCACGCCATCTTTGTCTTGGCGACCACCGAAATCGACCGCGTGCCAGCGACCATCAAAAGCCGCTGCTTGCAGTTCGAGTTTCGGCGCGTGCCATTGCGCGAAGTGGTGGCGCGGCTGGACCTCATCGCCAAGAGCGAAGCCCTGTCGATTGAGCCAAAAGCTCTGGAGCTAATCGCCCGGCAAGGCACCGGCAGCGTGCGCGATAGCATCAGCTTGCTCGACCAAATTGTCGTCGACCCCGACGAGACCATCACTCTAGCCCTGACGCAGACCATGCTCGGCACGGCGAATACGCTGCAGGTGCGCGATTTGGTTGAGGCGCTGGCGCAAAGAGATGTCGCGCGCGGCATTCACCTTATCAATATGGCGATTGACGCCGGCAGAGATCCGCGGCAGTTTGGGCAACAGATTGTTAGTTTTCTGCGCCATATTATGCTGGCGCAGACGGCTAGCGCCGATTTGGTCGAAGCGGCGCAGGAAGAGCAAGAGATTTACGCCGACCTGGCCGAGCGCATAAGCCGCGGGCAGTTGCTCAAGCTGATTCGGGCTTTTAACGATGCGGTCAATGTGTATATCGGCGGCTGGCAGCCGCAGTTGGCGCTGGAGCTAGCCTTGATTGAGACCCTGGAAACGCAGCCGGAAGCGGCGCCTGCGCCCGTTGCCGCTGCGCCGCCAGCGCAAAGCCGGCCCCTATCCCGCGCCGAGCGGCAGAAAATAGCCGCCGAGCCAGCCCAAAGCGCGCCCGTCAGCGCCGACTTCGAACGGGCTGAGCTAAGCGCCCCCGGCAGCCCGCCGCTCTATTCCGCGGCTAAGGTGCATCAGAGCTGGCAGGATTTGCTCAAGCGCCTGTATCGCTACAAGCGCAATATCCCGCCCTTGTTGGAACACACTCATCCCCGCCTCATCGAAGGCAATCGGCTCATACTCGGTGTGAAAGCGAGCGTTTTGCAGCAGAAAATTATGGAGCCAGAGCGGGCGCGGGTCATCGAGCAGGCTCTCTTTGATTTGCACGGCGTCAAGCTGCGCCTCGAGGTGCGGGTGGTGAAGGATGTTGTCGTCCCGCCGCTTGAGATGGCGCAAGCGCCGCCGGGACCGGATGAACATTTGATTGCGGAGGCGAAAGAACTGGGTGGCGTTGTCGAAGGGTAGAAGTAAGTTCAAGTTATTACGCGAGAGTATGGGTGAGACGCAATTTTCAACCCCACCCCCGGCCCCGGCCCAAAGCTTCGGGGCGGGATTGCCATCGTGGGGTTGAAACGAAGGCATAAAACTTGCAGAATTTAGTTTATCCTACTGAGAATAAATAGAAGCACAGTGAATAGACGCTAGCAAAAGCAGAATTGCAGGAGAGTAAAGATATGAGCAGAAGACGCAGCGGTAGACGCGGCGCGGGCGGCGGTTTTCCCGGCGGCGCCAATCCAATGGCCATGCTGCAAAAGATGCAGCAGGATATGGCTGAAGCCCAAGAAAACCTCGAGCATGAAACGACGGAAGTTTCGGTCGGCGGCGGCGCTATCAAGATTGTCATCAGCGGGCATCAACGGGTGCAGTCGGTGGAGATAAACCCCGCTGTCATCGACCTGGACGACGAAGAATGGCTGGACGATTTGCAAGACCTGCTGGTGGCGGCGGTCAACCAAGCGATTGAGCAGAGCCAAGCGATGGCAGCCGAGCGCATGGAAAAAATCACCGGCGGCTTGGGCGATATCCCCGGTTTGGGCGGCTTGCTTGGCTAGCGCTTTTGGAGAGCGACGATGAGCAGCGCGATTCCCGAACCAGTCACAAAATTGGTCGAGGCGTTTTCGCGCTTGCCGGGCGTGGGACCTAAAACCGCCTCCCGTTTGACTTATTATCTGCTGCGCGCGCCCGATGACTATGCCCTGAGCTTGGCGACCGCTCTGACGAACCTCAAGGCGCAGACGCAGTTTTGCCGCGTCTGTTTTAATATCACAGTCGACGATCCCTGCCCGCTATGCAGTGCCAGCGACCGCGACGCCACGACGATTGCCGTGGTCGAAGCGCCGCTAGACCTGATGGCCCTCGAGCGCACCGGCATCTATAAAGGCCGCTACCATGTCTTGCATGGCGCTATCTCTCCGGTCAGCGGCATCGGGCCAGACCAGCTCAAAATCCGAGAACTGGCGCAGCGGGTCAAAAGCGAAGGCACGCGCGAAGTCATCATCGCCACCAATCCCGGCCTGGAAGGCGATGCTACTGCGATGTATTTGCAGCGCGAGCTGGCGGACCTGCCGCTCAAAATAACGCGGCTAGCCCGCGGCCTGCCGACGGGCGGCGATTTGGAATATGTCGATGCCATCACTTTGATGCGCGCCCTAGAAGGCCGCAGCGAGTTAGGCTGAGCGAAAGCCTAAATTGAGTGGGGAAGGACTAAGGCAGATGGCTCGTTCCAAGCAGTCATTAGACCCGGCCGAAGCCGCCATGCGGATTGACAAAAAAATCGCCGCTTTAGGCAAAGGCTCACGAGACATTTAGCGCATTTGCAAAAAAGGGACTTGACAGAAAAAGTTAAGCGTATAGAATGCGCGAAGTCTTGCAGAAGCGGGGCAAAACTCGGCAAAGAAAGTGCTTGACAGCCGGGCAAGGCTCTGCTAGACTGAAAGACACTGAGCGGGGGAGACCCTGCTTATTTGCCCCTAAGGGTGGCAAGTGCGGATTAACAGCAGAATAGTGGGTAAGACAAGAGCGAGTGACCCCTGAGAGTACGGAGAGTTTGATCCTGGCTCAGGATGAACGCTGGCGGCGTGCCTAATACATGCAAGTCGAACGGGAAGTGCCTTACGGGGCACGGAGAGTGGCGAACGGGTGAGTAACGCGTAACTGATCTGCCCCTTAGACTAGGATAACCTGTGGAAACAGAGGCTAATACTGGATAAGCTCAGCGGAGTTAGAGAGGGCTGAGGAAAGGTGATATAAGCGCTAAGGGATGAGGTTGCGAGCCATCAGCTAGTTGGTGAGGTAAAGGCTCACCAAGGCGGAGACGGCTAGGGGATCTGAGAGGGTGGCCCCCCACACTGGGACTGAGACACGGCCCAGACTCCTACGGGAGGCAGCAGTAAGGGATATTGCACAATGGACGGAAGTCTGATGCAGCGACGTCGCGTGGGCGAAGAAGGTTTTCGGATCGTAAAGCCCTTTTCTATGTGGCGAGGAAGGACGGTAGCATAGGAATAAGTGTCGGCTAACTACGTGCCAGCAGCCGCGGTAAGACGTAGGACGCGAGCGTTATCCGGAGTTACTGGGCGTAAAGAGCGCGCAGGCGGGAGGACAAGTTGCTTATGAAAGGTACTGGCTAAACTGGTATAAGCTAGGCAAAACTGTCTTTCTAGAGGGGAAGAGAGGGAAGCGGAATTCCGGGTGTAGTGGTGAAATGCGTAGATATCCGGAGGAATATCGGAGGCGAAGGCGGCTTTCTGGCTTCCAACTGACGCTGAGGCGCGAAAGCGTGGGTAGCGAACGGGATTAGAAACCCCGGTAGTCCACGCCGTAAACGATGTACATTAGGCGTTCGTATAGGGAACTATATGAGTGTCGCAGCAAACGCGGTAAATGTACCGCCTGGGGAGTACGGTCGCAAGGCTAAAACTCAAAGGAATTGACGGGGGCCCGCACAAGCAGCGGAGCGTGTGGTTTAATTCGAGGCAACGCGAAGAACCTTACCTGGGAGTGACATGATGGTAGTACGGAAGCGAAAGCGGAAGGACCTTTAGGGGAGCCATGACAGGTGCTGCATGGTTGTCGTCAGCTCGTGCCGTGAGGTGTTCGGTTAAGTCCGCAAACGAGCGCAACCCTCGGTGCTAGTTACAAGTGTCTAGCATGACTGCCCGTGGCAAACGGGAGGAAGGCGGGGATGACGTCAAATCAGCATGGCCTTAATACTCAGGGCGACACACACGCTACAATGGTAGGCACAATGGGTGGCGAAGGGGCGACTTGGAGCGAATCCTAAAAAGCCTATCGTAGTTCGGATTGCAGGCTGCAACTCGCCTGCATGAAGTCGGAGTTGCTAGTAACCGCAAATCAGCACGTTGCGGTGAATACGTTCCCGGGCCTTGTACACACCGCCCGTCACGTCATGGGAGTTGGTCGAGCCTGAAGTCGGGAAGCTAACCTGCGAAAGCAGGGAGCTACTGCCTAGGGCAGGGTCGATGACTGGGACGAAGTCGTAACAAGGTAGCTGTAGCGGAAGCTGCGGCTGGATCACCTCCTTTCTAAAGGAGCGGGGCGCATTGCGTCTTGCGAAGAACGACAAAAGAAGTAAGAGTGTGTAAGAAGATGGGTAGCAAGCAAAGGTCTTAACCCGCTATTGTGCTGTTAATCGTAAGAGAGATAGCGCGGGGCAGGGGCTGTAGCTCAGCTGGTAAGAGCGCGCGCCTGATAAGCGCGAGGTCGCAAGTTCGAGTCTTGCCAGCCCCAAAGGGGATATAGCTCAGATTGGGAGAGCGCCTCAATCGCACTGAGGAGGTCAGGGGTTCGAGTCCCCTTATCTCCACTTCAAAGTAAATATGAAAAGTTTAAGGCGGTCTTGCTGAAGAGCAAGATTTTTTGCGTTTATAGGGGCGTTGTTATTTAATATTTTCAACCCCACCCCCGGCCCCTCCCCAAAGCTTTGGGGAGGGGAGAAAAACCCCGAAAAATATAGGCGCGCTTGCAGGAAAGCCTCTCTCGTAGGGCAGTATTTGTGTGCTCGGCGGCCAGTGTCTAGCGACCAGTTTTTGTCGCTTAGGCTCCCCTCCCCGAAGCTTCGGGGAGGGGCTGGGGGTGGGGTTGACCCAACCTCAATCCAAATGACTCTTAATCGAAAGCGCGACGCTCTTGCTGATGCCATTGACCGCCGCCAGCTCCTTGATGCTGGCGTTTTTGATGGCGTCGATAGAATTCTCGAAATGCTTGAGCAGGACTTTGCGCCGCTTGGGGCCGACACCGGGGATGGTCTCGAGCCGGCTGGCTAGACCGCGCTTGCGGCGCTGTTTGCGGTGGCTGACGATAGCGAAGCGATGCGCCTCATCGCGGGCCCGCTGCAAGAGATAGAGCGCGTCGCTGCGGCGCGGCAGCAAGAGCGGCTGCGGCTGATTGGGCAAAAAGATTTCTTCGATGCGCTTAGCCAGCGCCGCCAGCGGCACGCGCTCGGTCAAGCCGAATTCTGCTAGCACAGACCGCGCGGCGTTCAGCTGGCCCTTGCCGCCATCAATCAGCAGCAAATCGGGCAGCAGGCGCCAGGTTTCGTCTTTGTCTTTGCCATCGGGCGCAAAATCGGCTTCAGCGGCAACGGCGTTCTGCCAGCGCGAAAAGCGCCGCGTCAAAGCCTCCTTCATAGATTGGTAATCGTCCGAGCCGCGGTGGGCGACGCTGCGGATATTGAAGCGGCGGTATTCGCTTTTGCGCGGCGCGCCGCGGACGAAGACGACGCGGCTGGCGACGATGGCTGTGCCTTGCGTCGTGCTGATGTCAAAGCACTCGATGCGATTGGGGATGCGCGGCAAAGACAGCGCCGCCTGCAATTCCGCCATGGCTTTTTCGTGCTTGGTCGTATCGGCTTCGTATTGGGCGCGCATCATGTGCAAGCTCTCGCTGGCATTCTCCTGCGCCAATTTTATCAGCTTGCGCTTGTCGCCCCGCTGCGGCACATGAATCGTCACTTTAGAGCTGGCGCGGCGGTCGCTGAGCCAGCGCTCGAGGATGCGGGCTTCCGCCACATGCTGCGGCAAGATAAGCTCGCGCGGGATATTGCCCGAGGCGGCATAAAACTGGCTGATGAATTGTTCCAGCACAGCCGCGTCGCTCTCGCCTTCGGTATTGTCCATCGCGCGCGAATCGCTGCCGATGAGCTTGCCGTTGCGGATGAACATGATTTGCACGGTCGCGTCGCGCTCGTCGCGGGCTAGGGCGATGACATCGTGGTCGGTCATATTCCGGCCGACCACCTTGTGCTTATTCGTGATGTAATCGATGGCTTTGAGCTGGTCGCGGATGGCGGCGGCTTTCTCAAAATTGAGCTCGGCGGCGGCCGTTTTCATATCTTGCACCAGACGGCGCTGCACTTCGCTTGCCCGGCCGCCCAAAACATCCATCAATTCTTGGATCATGGCGCGGTATTCTTCGCGGCTGACCGCGCCAATGCAAGGCGCGTTGCAGAGCTTGATATCGTGGAAGAGGCAAGCCCGCTCGTCGCTGCCTTTGATTTCGCGGTCGCAGGTCAAATAAGGAAAAGCGCGCCGCAGGTCGCTCAGCGTCTTCTGCACCACCCACATCGCCGTATAGGGCCCAAAATAGCGCGCGCCGTCATTGAGAACGCGGCGCGTCGTCTCGACTTTGGGGAAGGCATCGCCCCAGCCGACGCGGATATAAGGATAGCGTTTGTCGTCTTTCAGCTCGATATTGAAGCGGGGCCGGTGCTTTTTTATCAGGGTCTCTTCTAGGATGAGCGCTTTGACTTCGTTTTCGGTGATGATGAAATCGATGGCGTCGACTTCGGCGCGCAGGCGCAGGGTCTTGCTATTGCCATCGGCTTGGGCGGTGAAATAGCTGCGGACGCGGTGGCGCAGCCGCTTGGCTTTGCCGACATAGATGATTTTGCCGCGGCGGTTTTTCAAAAGGTAGACGCCCGGTTTTGCCGGCAGGTTCTTGAGGATGACTTCGATATGGGCGGGTTTTTTATAGGTCATAGCGGCAAGTCGAATGCGGCGGGCGGAATTGCTCTATATTAACATAACTTGGCTTGCCGCGCTTTTTTCCGTTTTAACCACAAAGACACAAAGAACACAAAGAAAAATTCTCAGTAAGTCCAAGTTAATTATGCAAAATTTTCAACCCCACCCCCAACCCCTCCCCAAAGCTTTGGGGCGCGTAGACACTGCCCTACGGGAGGGACTTTCCCTCAAACTCCCCACAATATTTTCAACCCCACCTCCGGCCCCTCCCCGAAGCTTCGGGGAGGGGAGTCTAAGTGACAAAGACTGGTCGCTAGACACTGCCCTACGGGAGGGACTTTCCCTCAAACTTCCCACAATATTTTCAACCCCACCCCCGGCCCCTCCCCGAAGCTTCGGGGAGGGGAGTCTAAGCGACAAAAACTGGGCGCTAGGCGCTGGCACCGGGCACGTAGACACTGCCCTACGGGAGGGACTTTCCCTCAAACTCCCCACAATTTTCGGGGTGTATCTCCCCTCCCCAAAGCTTTGGGGAGGGGCCGGGGGTGGGGTTGAATCGACGCAGAAAATTTGCGAAATTTAGTTTGTCTTACTTCTGTGTCTCAGTAAGTCCAATAAACACTGCCCTACGGGAGGGGCCGAGGCTGAAATCGCCATAGATGGCTTTTCTTGGTGTACTTTGTGTCTTTGTGCTTAAAACAAACTGCTATAATACAAAAATCTCGCTAAGCCCTTCTGACCTTTGTATCCTTTGTATCCTTATGCCCCAGCACATACCCATTCTGCTGCCGCTTGTCGTCGATATGTTGCGGGCGGGGCAGCCCGATGTCAAGCGCTTGATTGATGGCACCGTCGGCGGCGGTGGGCATAGCCGCGCCCTCTTGCGCGCCGGCGCCGGCACAGTCCTAGCCTGCGACCTAGACCCAGCCGCCATCGCCCAAGCCCGCCGCCGCTTGGCGGACTATGCCGAGCGCGCGCATTTTCACGCTGGCAGCTACCTGGAAATGCGGGCGGCGGCGACCCGCTTGGGCTGGCCGACCGTCGACGCCATCCTGCTGGATCTGGGTTTGTCTTCGCTGCAACTGGATGACCCGCAGCGCGGTTTCTCTTTTCGCTTTGACGCGCCGCTGGATATGCGCTTTGATGCCGTTAGCGGCGGCGAAACGGCCGCCGACCTGGTTAATCGGCTGCCCGCGGCCGAGCTGGCGGATTTGCTCTATCGCTATGGCGAGAAGCGGCAGGTGCGGCGCATCGCCCAAGCCATCGTCCGGCAGCGCCCCATCAAAACGACGCGCCAACTAGCCGAATTGGTGGCAGGCGTCTTGCCGGCCGCAGCCAGGCGGACAGCGAAAATCCACCCGGCGACGCGAACTTTCCAAGCCTTGCGCATCGCCGTCAATCAAGAGCTGGCTGCGGTCGAGCGCGTCATTCCGCTGGCCGTCGACCTGCTGCGGCCGGGCGGGCGCTTGGCGATTATCAGCTTCCACAGCCTCGAAGACCGCATCGTCAAGCGGCAATTCAAAACGCTGGCGACGGCGCTGTTCGCGCCACCGGGCATGGCTTCCATCGGCGAGCGGCGTGCCCGCGTCAAACTGGTCAATCGCAAGCCTATCGCGCCTGACCCAGCTGAAGTCAGAGCCAATCCGCGCAGCCGCAGCGCCAAGCTGCGCGTCGTAGAGAAATTGGAAATGGCTTGAGGCGCGCTTGCGCCTTAGCCTATTTTTGCTACATTGGTATGTAGATTCAGCTTTCCACCGAGCGAAACTTGATTGTATGTCGCAAGCCTCGATTCAGCATACCTTCAACCGCAAACGTTTTCAGACGCGCAATCAAGCGACGGCGCTGGCAATTTTGAGCGTCGCCATCTTGCTGATTTTGGGCAGCCTCTATTTGTCGCAGGTGGCTTCTTACGCCATCACCAACCGCGAAATCGAAGATTTAATCGCCCGCCGCGATACAATCAAGCGCGAGAACGAGCAGCTCATCGGCGAGATCGCCCGCTTCCGCACGGTG
Source organism: Phototrophicaceae bacterium (assembly GCA_965200325.1). GTDB lineage: Bacteria > Chloroflexota > Anaerolineae > Aggregatilineales > Phototrophicaceae > UBA6055. The sequence continues at coordinate 1,107,679 of OZ241335.1, forward strand.
CCAAGCCTGTATACGCGGGCGGTGGAGATTGGCTTTCGCCCAGCGACAAATTCCGATATCGATTACCTCTTAATCGAGGGCTACAACCCGGATCGAGCGCGCCTGCCAGCGGCCACGCCTAGCCTGCCAGAAACAGGCGCAGCGGCGGCTAGCGCCGCGCCCGTTTATGACGAAACTTTCAGCGCTTGGCTCGCTGCCCAATTGAGGCTGCTGCGCGAGCAATTTGATTCTTTTGGCAAATAAAGGCGAGAGCGGGAAAGCGCGGCCATGCAAGGACCGTCCTCACAGCAAAACATAATCCAGGCGCGACTGCCTTTTGTCGCTGTCATCTTAGTTCTGATGGCGGGCGGGCTGGTCATTCACCTGGCGAATTTCCAGTTCATCTCGCACGCGCAGCGGCAGTATTTGGTGGCTTTTGGCGATTCCGTAACCAACCGAACGGAGCGCGTGCCAGCTGAGCGCGGGCTGATTTATGACCGCGATATGGTGCCGCTAGCTTTTAATATCGTGCAGTACCGCCTGGGCGCCAGCCCCAATCTGCTCGTCTGGGATGAGCGTATCGAGAAGTTGGCGAAGAATCTGGGCGGCATCCTGGATATGGGCGAAACGCAGTTATACACCAAACTTACTAGCGATACGCGCTGGGAATTGCTGGCCGCGCCCATAACAGCGGAGCAGGGGCAAGCGATAAAGAAGCTGGATGAAATCGCCCTGACCTTAGAAAAGATGCCAAAACGTTTCTATCCGCAAAACGCGCTGGCGGCGCATGTCATCGGCTTTGTGCTGGATGAAGGTTTGACGGGCGTGCTGGGCGTCGAAGGCGCCTATAACGATACGCTAGCCGGGCGCGTGATTGACCTGTCGGTCAGCCGGGTGCCGCTGGACCTGCCCGAAGACCGTCCGGCCGAACAGCGCGGGCAGGACATCGTGCTGACGCTGGACCGCGATGTGCAATTTTGGGTGGAGGCTGAATTGGCGGCGGCGGTACAAGAGACGGACGCTTTTGGCGGCACCATCATCGTCATGGACCCGCGCAATGGCGATGTGCTGGCTCTCGCCAATTATCCTTCGCTTAACCTCAACAACTTCATGGATGAAGCAGACCCGAATTTGCGCACGAACGCCGCCATCAACCAGACTTATGAGCCTGGCACTTTGGTGCAGGTCTTGACGGTGGCGGGCGCGCTGGAGACAGGCGCAATCAGTCCATCTTGGACTTATAACGATGGCGGCCTTATCGTCATCGGCGGGCGCGACAATTGGAATTGGAATTATATGGTGCATGGCATCTCGGATGCCTCCAGGGTCTTGACGCGCTCGCTGCGGGCGGGCGCGGCGACCATTGCGCTGGAGATGGGCGCGGAAAATTTCTACGCTACCCTGCGCGCCTTTGGCCTCGGCCAGTTGACGGGCGTCGGCTTGTTCGCCGAAGAGCGCGGCGAGCTCAAGCTGCCGGGCGACACCGACTGGAACGAAGCCCGGCTGGGGACAAATGCTTATGGGCAGGAATTGCAGGCGACGCCGATGCAGCTGATAACGGCTTTCGCCGCCATCGCCAACGATGGCATCATGCGCCAGCCGCGCATCGTAAAGCAAGTCATCAGCGAAGGCGGCATCATCGAAGAGGCCCGCCCGGCGACTGTGCGCCGCGTCATCTCGGCGGAGACGGCCGGCATCATCAAAAATATGCTGGTGCGCGCGGTGCTGGAAGGCGCATCCGCCGCCTATATGCCCGATTATACGATTGCCGGCATACCTGGCACCGCCAACATCGGCACAGCCCTTGAAATCAACCGCAACTTCGAACATAATTCCATCGTATCCTTCATCGGTTTTATCCCGGCCGCTGCGCCACAAGCGGTGGTGATGGTCAAGCTGGACCAGCCTAAGGAGTTTTTTGCCGAAGAAGTCGCGGCGCCAATCTTCAAACGGGTCGCGGACCGCCTTGTAATTTTGCTGGAAATACCCGATGATGAGGTGCGGGCGCGCCTGGCCGCGGCCGAAGCCGCCAACAGCGGAGAATAAGCAAAAAATGGACGGGCAATTACCCCTGGCGCTCAGCGTCGGCGGCGCAACTTTCCTGCTCGGCGTGATTTGGGGCGGGCCTTTCGTCGAGATTCTGCGCCGCCTCAAGCTCGGCAAGCAAATCCGCGCTGAATTGATGGACAGCCATCATGTCAGCAAAATTGGCACGCCGACGATGGGCGGCATCATGATTATCCTGCCGACCCTGGCTATCACGCTGGCTCTCAATATCTCGCGCATCGTCGAAGAAAACGCCGGCCGCAGCATCTTCGTGCCACTGATTGTCTTGATTGGCTTTGCCTTGCTCGGTTTAATCGACGACTGGGAAGGCATTCAAACCTCGCGCGGCAGCATCGGCGAAGGGCTTTCGGGCAAAATCAAATTCGCCATTCAGATTTTGCTAGCTTTAGCCGCCTCGACTATTATCTCCCATTTTGAGTTTTCCTACGCCAATACGCTTATTTTGCCGCTGATACAGGTGGAAATTCCTTTGCACCCCGTACTATTCGTGGGCATCAGCACCTTCATCATCGTCGCGACCTCAAACGCGACCAATTTCACCGATGGTCTGGATGGCTTGGCCGGCATCATCACGGCCAGCGCTTTTGGCGCCTATGGCGTCATCGCCTTTATGCACGAGCAGGTATTTATGGTGCAGCTCTGCTTTGTCATCGTCGGCGCTTGCTTCGCTTTCCTGTGGTATAACGCGCACCCGGCCCAGCTCTTCATGGGCGATACTGGCTCGCTGGCTTTAGGCGCGACGCTCGGCACAGTCGCTGTTATGACCGGACAATGGCTGCTGCTGCCAATTATCGCCATCGTGCTGGTGATGGAGATCCTCAGCGTCATCTTGCAAGTGGCATCGGCCAAGCTGAGCCGCCGCTATTATGGCGTCGACATTCGCCCGTTCCGCCGCACGCCGATTCATCATCATTTTGAGCTGGGTGGCTGGAGCGAGACACAGATTGTGCAGCGCTTTTGGCTCATCGGCATCTTGAGCGCCTTCATCGGCGTTTCGCTGGCTTTGCTTTAGAAAAATTGCCACAGAGGCACAGAGACGCAGATGATTTTTCTCCGTGCCTCTGGTCTCAGTAAGTCCAAGTTAATAGTGTACCATTTTCAACCCCACCCCCAGCCCCTCCCGTAGGGCAGTGTCTACGCGCCCCAAAGCTTTGGGGAGGGGAGAAAAACCCTGAAAACTGTGCGAGCTTGCAGGAAAGTCCCTCCCATCGGGCAATGTGTACAGGCCCCCAGTTAGACTCCCCTCCCCGAAGCTTCGGGGCGCGTAGACACTGCCCTACGGGAGGGGTCGGGGATAGGGTTGAAACGGACACAAATTAAGCCCTTCTGCTCAAGTCTCGATTCGTCTATCCACTATAATTACTATGTCTGTTCGCTGGCGCATAAGTTGGGAAGGCGATGGCAGGGCGAGATTATCTGGCAGGCAAGCGGGTACTTATATTTGGCTTTGGGCGGCAGGGCCGGGCCCTGGCGCGCTGGCTGCCGACCGTCGGCGCTGAGGTCGTTGTTACGGACAAACGTAGCGGCAAAGAACTAGGACTGCGCCGGCGCCATTTTCAGAGCGTCCGCTTCTATCTCGGCGAACACCCGGAAGAGGCTCTGCTGGGCGCGCGCTATGTTTGTGTCTCGGCCGGCGTGCCGCTGGATTTGCCGCTGCTGCAACTGGCGCGGGAACGCGGCTTGCCGCTCACAAATGACGCGCAGCTCTTCCTCGAACGCTGCCCAGCGCCGGTCATCGGCATTACCGGCAGCGCCGGCAAAACCACCACCAGCGCGCTGGTGGCGGAAATCGTCAAACAGGCTGGTTATAAAGTCTGGCTGGGCGGCAACATCGGCAACCCGCTTATCGAAGACCTGCCCAAAATAAGCGCGAACGACATCGTCGTCTTGGAATTATCGAGCTTTCAACTAGAGCTGATGCGCCTCAGTCCAGCGGTGGCGGCTCTGCTTAACCTGACGCCGAACCATCTGGACCGGCATGGCAGCTTCGAGAATTACGCCAAAGCCAAAGCGAATATCCTTCGCTATCAGCGGAAGACGGATGTGGCGATCTTGGGCTGGGATGACGCTGGCAGCAAAGCCTTCGAGCAGATTGTCAGCGGCGAATTACTAGCTTTCAGTCAATACGATATGGTGCCGGACGGCGCTTTTATGCTGGGCAGCCGTTTGCTGGTGGCAGGCTCAGCCAGTTACGATACTGGCCCGCATGTCGTCTGCGAGCGGGCTGAAATCCCCTTGCGCGGCGACCACAATGTATTGAATGCGCTGGCGGCCTGCGCGATTACGGGGGCCATGGGTTTGGCGATTGACCGGCCGGGCATCTCGCCTGAGCAGATGCGGGCCGCCATCCGCGCTTTTCAGCCTGTGGCGCACCGCCTGGAGACAGTGCGCCAACTGGCCGGCGTAACTTGGGTCAATGACAGCATCGCCACCGCGCCCGAGCGCCTGCTGGCCGCTTTGAGCAGCTATGAAGAGCCGCTCGTCTTATTGATTGGCGGGGCGGATAAAGATTTGCCCTGGCAGACGGCGATCCATCATGCGCTGCGCAAGGCGCGGCATATCATTGTCTTTGGCGAAGATGGCGACAAGCAGGTCGCGACAAAAGTGATGAAGCTGCTGGCGCTGATGCAGGCTAGCGAAGGGCGCGTCTCACGCGCACCATCGCTGGCGGAAGCGGTGAAACGGGCAGCTGAAGTGGCGCGCATTGGCGATGTCGTGCTGCTCTCGCCCGGCGGCACTAGCTATGACGCTTATGTCGATTTCGCCGAGCGTGGCGAGCATTTTCGCCAATTAGTCGCGGAATTATAGAGAGTATGCGCGCGGGCCAGCGCAGCAGCAAAGGAACCGTATGACCGAGCAAGCCAGCCCCGACAGCCGCCAGCGCCGCCTCCGCCGCCAGCTGCGGCGCGGCAGTTTCCCCACCTTCAACGATAACAGCAACCGCCCGGCGACGCATCAGAACCAGCATTTTTTGGCGACGCTGGATAAGCCGCTGCTGGCCATTGTCATCCTGCTCTTGATTATCGGATCGCTGATGGTCTTCAGTTCCACCTTCGATTGGAGCAATGAACAATATGGCACGGCCAGCGGCTTCTTTGTGCAAGAGCATCTGCGCAATGTGCTGTTTTCCAGCCTCGCTTTGCTCTTCTTTGCGACGGTGGACTATCGCTTTTGGAAGCGCTTTGCCATTTGGCTGCTGCTCTTCACGATAATCGCTTTGATTGCCGTGCTTCTCATTGGCGACAATAAGTTTGGCGCGCGCCGTTCATTTCTCGACGGGCGCTTTCAGCCAGGCGAGCTGGCGGAATTTGTCATCGTCTTTTATATGGCCGCCTGGCTTGGTTCGCAGAAGACGCGGGTGGACAGCTTTTTCTTTGGCCTGCTGCCATTTCTGCTGGTGGTGGGAGTTATCGCCATTTTGATTGCGCGCCAGCCAGACTTGAGTTCGGCCGCTATCGTCGTGCTAACGGCCAGCGTCATGCTTTTTGTCGCTGGGGCAAACATCTTACACTTGGGCGGGTTGGCCTTGCTGACAGCAATTGCCGGCTGGCTTATCTATCTGGCCTCGTCCTTAGCGCAGGCGCGTATCGGCAGTTTCCTCGCCAGTTTTAGCAATTTGACCGAGGCGAATTATCACACGACGCAGGCGATCGCGGCTTTTTTACGCGGCGGCTGGTTTGGCGTCGGCATTGGGCAATCCCAGCAGAAATTTGGCGCCCTGCCCGCACCCCACACCGACAGCATCTTCGCTATCATCGGCGAAGAACTCGGCGTATTTGGCGCAGCGCTTGTAGTCGCGCTGTATATCGCCTTTGCGATTCGCGGCTTTCAGCTGGTGCGGCGGGCGAAGGACAATTTTGGCTCGCTGCTCTGCTTTGGTTTCACCTGCTGGGTGATTATTCGGGCCCTGCTCAATATCGCGGTGATGACAGGGGCGGCGCCTTCCACTGGCGTGCCGCTGCCCTTCATCAGCTTCGGCGGCTCGTCGCTGGTGGTGGTGATGGTTGGCGTGGGGCTGATGCTCAGCGTACAGCGCGTGGCGACCAAGCGCAAAAGCGGCGCGGAACGGAGAGGCAATATTGCGAATTTTGATCGGAGCTGGCGGCACGGGCGGGCACGTCTACCCCGCGCTGGCAACCGCCCAGGCCCTGCTGCGCGCGGATAGCGAGGCGCGGCAGCTCTATTTCATCGGCGCTGTCGGCGGCATGGAACGGCAGTTGGTGGCAGAATCGGCTTTGCCCTTCGCTGCGTATGAAGAAGTCTGGGCCGGCCCGCTGCATGGCGTCAATCTGCTACGCGCTGCCGCTAGTTTGTTCAAGCTGAAGCTCGGCACAGCCCAGGCCCTATGGAAACTACGGCGCATCCGGCCGCAGGTCCTGTTGCTGACGGGCGGCTGGGCGAATCTGCCGCTGGCTTTGGGCGCTTGGCTGCGCCGCATTCCCATCGTGATTTACCTGCCCGATATAGAACCGGGGCTGACTATCAAGGTCTTGCAGCATTTCGCGTGCAAAATCGCCATCACCGTGCCGCCTTCCGCCCGTTATTTCCCCAGCGGGAAAACCGTCGTCACTGGCTATCCCTTGCAAGAGAATCGCCTCAAAGCTGAGCGCGAGCGGGCGCGGGCGCATTTCAAGCTGGAGGCGGCGCGCCCGACGCTGCTGGTCTTTGGCGGCAGCCGCGGCGCCCGCAGCATCAATATAGCGCTGGGCGAGATTTTGCCGCGCTTGCTGGCCGATGGCTTGCAGGTCATCCATATCACCGGCCCGCTGGATTGGCAGCGCAGCATGCAGCAAGTCGGCGAGCTGCGCTCGCAGCCGCAGTATCGGCCATTCGCCTATCTGCACGAGGATATGGGTTTAGCCTTTGCCGCGGCTGATTTGGCGCTCTGTCGCGCCGGTGCCAGCACCTTAGCCGAACTGCCGCTCTTCAACTTGCCGGCTATCCTGGTGCCTTATCCTTATGCCTGGCGCTATCAGAAGGTCAACGCCGATTATTTGAGCGAGCGTGGCGCGGCCATCCGCATGAATGACGAAGATATGGCGGCGGCGCTCTACCCGACGATTCGCGGTCTGCTGCAAGATGAAGCCCGCTTGCAGGCGATGCGGGACCAGGCTAAAGCGCTGGCGAATCCGGCTGGCGCGCGGCAATTAGCCGATTTGCTGCTGGCGGTTGGCGCGCAGGGGGACTAGGGAAAAAGAAAATAGCCACAGAGATCAGATGTGGCTATTGTATTCCCCTAGCGGCAGCTAAGCCTCGACCATTTCGATGACAGGCTCTCGCCCGTCGACGAAGACGCCGCAGGGGCCGCCTTTCTCGCTTGCTTGCAGTACGACTTCTTCACCGGCGAAGTTCAACAGCGGATGATAGAACTCGGCTACTTTTTCCGCTTCGCCGACGACATAGTGGGCAATCAGCGCGCGGCGGAAACGGCTGGCGCTGCGGTTGGGATAACTGCCATGGATCACCTGGCCATTGAAAAAGACGACATCGCCCGCTTGCATGATAACCGGCTTGGGCTGGCTGCCCGGCGGCAGCGGCACAGTGCTGCCGCTAAAGCTCTGCGAGACATCGGCGGCCACAGTGCATAAGCGCGGCAAATCTTGCGTGTGCGGCACTATCTGCAAACAGCCATTCTCTTCGTCGCAATCGTCAACCGCCAGCCAAGCGGCTAGGCAAGTGCCGGGCTGCACCCGCAGCGGCGTTTGGTCTTGATGCAGAGCCTGCCCCCGCGCCTTAGGCGGCTTGAAATAGAACATCGTCTGGGCGGCATACGGTTCCAGGCCAAGCAGCGCAGTTGTCCAGTGGCGCAGGCGCGCATCCAGCAGCCAAGCGAGGGAAAACTCGTCAAAGCGATGCGGATGCACAATGCGCGGGTAAGTTCTTAGCGGGTCATCCGCGCCTTGCAGCAGTGGCGCATCCCCCGCAAAGCCATGCCCAGCGGCGTTGAGCGCCATAAAATGCTCTTTGATAAAGGCGATTTCCGCCGCCGAAAACAGAGCCGGCACCACCACATAGCCGTCGTCTCGATAGCGCTCGATTAAACTGTTCTGGTTCATTTATTCTCTCCTGAGTTCAAATCATTTTTAGCAGGCGCGGCTCCAGCTGCCCATAAAGATAATATAAAAGCGGCTGGGGCGCGAAATCCCAAGCGCCGACATGCCGCAGCAGCGTCCCGCGGAAACCGCGCTTGAATTGATAGACGCCCCACATCGTATCGCTTTCATCAAAGACATTGGGCGCGCCCCACATATCATAAACGGCATAACCCCGCGCCTGCGCCCATTGCAGCGCCGCCCATTGCAGCGCGTAATTGGGCATGCGCTGCCGCTCTGCGTTAGCCGAAGCGCCATAAAAATACCAGCACTTCCGTCCAAAGTGAAAGAGGATCACATGGGCGATGGCTGCGCCATTATATTCCGCGATGAGGGCATGGGCGAGACCCGCTTGCATGAAAGCTTGCCAAGCTTGCTCATAATAGGCAAAAGGGCGAATGAAAAAATTGTCGCGCTCGCTGGTCAGGCGATAAAGCTCATAGAGCAAGGGCAGGTCGGCTAGGCTGGCGCTGCGGATAGTAACACCTTTTTTAGCCGCCACCCGCACTTTGCGCCGCGTATTGCCGCTGAGGGCCCGCCAAATCTCGTCTTCGGGGCGGCGCAGGTCAATCGCTAGCGTATTGCGGAATTGCACCTGCGCCTCAGAAAAGCGCCAGCCGCGCTGCCTTAACAAGGTGATGAGCGCGCTGCCAGTGCTATCAGGCTGGTCGGCGGCGCTCTTGGGCAAGCCAGTCGCGGCGATGACATCGGGGTCAATCTTGAGCCAGATGAAGCCGAGGCCCTGCGCCCGCCGCTCCAATTCGCGCAAGACCGCTTCCGCCAGCGCCGTATCGGCATAATCCAGGACAGGTCCTTTGCTGACGGTCATCACTTTGAAGGGGCCAATTTTGCGCGTCGCCAGGCTGGCTAGGGCGACAATCTGCCCGCCGCGCTTGAAGGCTAGCCGCTGCGGCTGCCAAGCGCCGGTCGCCTGCTTGAAGTCGCCCCATTCCCAGGTTTGCAAAACATGGGCATAAGGCAAGCGGCGCAGGCAGTCGTTCCAACGCGCCGGCTCGCTAATCTCGCAGACTGTCAGCATAAGCTGGTCTTTCTTGACTAGGCGCGCAGCTTTAGGGCGGCGCGGTAGGCGGCGTAGAGCAGCGGGTTCCAGGCTTTGTCCCAAGCGCCTAAAGAGCGGCGCACTTGGCCACCCCAGCCGCGCTTGAAGCCATAGACGCCCCAGAGGCCGTCGCGCCGATTTTGGAACTGCGCTTCCAGCGTGGCCGCGTCATAATCTGGCACGCCCCACAGGTCATAATAGCGGCAGCCGCGTTCTTTCGCCCATTGTATCGCCATCCATTGAATGCCATAGGTCGCATAGAGATTGCTTTTTGCCCGCGCCGACGCGCCATAAAGATACCAAGCGCTGTCGCCCAAAGCGAAGACGATGATGCCCGCCAGCAGCTCTCCTTCGTGCCAGGCGAGCAGCAGCGCGCCATACTGCGGCAGCAGCAGCTCGTAGACCGCTTCAAAATAGGCGGCGCTATGCACGCCAAAAGCATTGCGAGCGCCTGTTTCGGCCATCAGCCGGCCGAAGGCGGGCAGGTCGGCGGCCGTCCCCTCGGTATAAGTGATGCCGCTCTTCAAGCTCTTGCGGATTTTGCGCCGCGTGCCTTGATTCATGCGCCGCATAATGGCGGCATCAGCGTCGGCAATGTCAATAATGATGGTATTAGGCGGCTGGATGGTTTGCGGGCTAGGCTGGAAGCCCTGCCGCGCCAGGTCAGGCGCAGCGCCAGCCGGGAAATGCCCGGCTTCCAGTTTCAAGAAGGCGGCGCCGGTCGCTTCTCGTATCGCTTGCCACAGCGCGGGATAGAGCGCCGCCGGCGCATAGCCGCCCATTGGCACATAAGCTAGCGTCCCGCTGCCCAGCGGCAGCCGCTTGAGCAGCACCAGGGCCCCGGCCTGTATCGCGCCGTCTTTGCCCAGCGCGACAATCTGCGCCTGCCAGCCAAAGCGCGCTTTCAAAGCGCCCCAAGCTGATAGCTGCAAGACATGGGCCCGCGGCTGGGCGCAGACAAAAGCGTCCCAGGCCGCCGCCCGCGGCTGCATCAGTTCTAGGTGGTGGTCTGTTTTGACTGTTGAAGAGCTGGCGCTAAACATAGGCGCATTTTGGGCGAGCTTGCCGCGCATTCATAGTGCCAGTTTGCCAGCTCAGGGCAATTGCGGCAAAATTTACAAAAATTAAGTCCGCAAGCCGGCGCATTTCTCAGTGGGGCAAATTAAACTTTGCAAGTTTTTGCGCTCGTTTCAACCCCACCCCTTCCCAAAGCTTTGGGGAGGGGAGAAAAATCCCGAAAATTATAGGGGCGCTTGCAGAAAAGTCTCTCCCATCGGGCAATGTGTACAGGCCCCCAGGTTAGACTCCCCTCCCCGAAGCTTCGGGGAGGGGTTGAAAAGAAGGCACAAAACCTGCAAAATTTAGCTCGTCCTGCTTCTGTGGCTATTTCTTTTTCCCCAGTCGCAATGAAACTTGAGCTTACTTCAATATAGCTAAAAAATGCGCTTAAAGGCTGTTTTCAGTTTGATGCGATTGCTCTGTTTTGCCAGCCGCTGGCAGTATGAATAAAATGCCGCTTGTGCTAGAATGCGGGCAATGAAGTGAAAAGCGCCGCTAATCATCCGTTGCAAAAACCGCGCGCCGCTGCTATACTAATGCCGTTTGTGATAAATGGCGCAAACGACCGGCGGCGGCTGGGGGCAGCCTACGCTTGAGATTGACCAAAGAGACGCTCGGTTGAGCGCATACTAAGGTACAGCCGCGATGAATGTATTGAATGAATGGGCTTTTATCGGCTTGTTTGCGCTGATGGCGCCAGTCTTCCCGGCCTTGCCAATCGTCATCGCCTGGCTCTTTCGCCCGCGCAAGCCCAATGTGCTGAAGAACTCGACCTACGAATGCGGCGTCGAAACCATCGGCGACACTTGGGTGCAATTCCGCGTGCAGTATTATATCTACGGCTTGATTTTTCTCGTCTTTGATGTGGAGATGGTTTTCCTTTTCCCTTGGGCGGTCGCGTATAACGAAATGAGCTTGTTCGGCTTTGTGGCGGGTTTCCTCTTTATATTCCTGCTGACCGACGCGCTCTTTTATGCCTGGAGCAAAAATGCGCTGGATTGGAAATAGGCGGGCGCTGATGCCAGCGGGAGGCGACGATGACAGAACTTTGTAGCGGCTTGTGCAGCTTTATGGTAGAGGCGGGCGCCGATGCCGGTTTGGCGCAATTTGCTTCTTTGCTGGTTGGCGTTTTGCTGGTGAGCGGCGTGCCATTGCTGACGGTGATTCTGCTTATCTGGATCGAGCGCAAAGTCGCCGCCCGCATTCAAGACCGCATTGGCCCCAACCGCGTCGGCCCCATCGGCTTGATGCAGACCTTCGCCGATTTGCTCAAATTGCTCGGCAAAGAAGACATCACACCGGCCGCCGCCGACCGCCTGCTGTATAACGCAGCGCCGCTGGTTTCTTTCGCGTCGGTGGTGCTTATTTGGGCGGTTGTGCCTTTTACACCGTTTCATTATGGCGTCGACTTAGAAATTGGCGCACTCTTCTTTGTGGCGGTGGCTTCTTTTGGCACGCTGGCGATTATGACGGCTGGCTGGGCTAGCAATAACAAATACGCCTTGCTGGGCGCGTTTCGCGTGGTCGCTTTGCTTGTGAGTTACGAAGTGCCGCTGGTCTTTGCCTTGCTGGTGCCAGTGATGCTGGCCGGCAGCATGAGCCTGCTCGACATCGTGAACGCGCAGACCGGCATGTGGTTTGTCGCGCTTTCGCCGCTAGCCTTTATTATCTTCTATGTCTCGTCGCAGGCGGAGACAGGCCGCGCCCCCTTCGACCTCATCGAAGCCGAATCTGAGCTGGTGGCGGGTTTTAATATCGAATACTCAGGCATGAAATTTGGCATGTTCTTCGCCGCCGAGTTTTTGCATGTTTTTACCAATGGCATTTTGATGGCTCTGCTTTTCTTTGGCGGCTGGCTGGGTCCCTTCTATTATGAATCGCCGCTGATTGCCTTCGCTTGGCTGGGCGCAAAGGGCGGCCTCATCTATCTCACCACCCTTTGGCTGCGCAACACTGTGCCGCGCCTGCGCATTGACCAAATCATGGCTTTCAACTGGAAATTCTTGGTGCCGCTCTCGATTGCGAATGTGGTCTTGATTTCGCTGGCGCTCAAAATCATGCAAGAACTAGGCTGGGCGCCGCGCAATTTTATCGGCGCCAGCTTTGCCGACCTGCTGCCGCTGACCATGATATTGTTGCTGATAAATGGCGGGCTGACGCTCTACCTGCTGGGCATTTTGCGGCGGCGCGGGCAAGAGGCGCGCCGCGAATCGATGGCGGCGCGGACGGCTTTGGCCGGCGCGGAATAGGGGGCGAACTATGGCATTAAACGCAGTGAGCATCGGCTTCGTCGTCTTTACGATTTTCACGCTGGGCGGCGCTATCGGTGTCGTGACGACGCGCAACCTCTTCCAAGGCACGATTTGGCTGATGGTCAGCCTCTTTGGCGTGGCTGGTTATTTTGTCTTGCTCAGCGCGCCTTTCTTGGCGGCGGTGCAGATTCTGGTCTATATCGGCGCGATCGCGATTCTGATTACCTTTGCCGTCATGCTGACGCGCAGCGTAACCCGCATCAAGACGCGCTACATCCGCACCCTGCCGAGTTTCATCGCCTCGCTTTTGCTCTTTCTTATTCTGCTGCTGGGCATAACGATACCGATTTTTGGCGGGCAGCTGCCAGAGACAGCGCCAGAATATGTCGCTTCAACGCGAGATTTGGGTTTGGCTCTGGTCGATGAGAATGGCTATGTCGTGCCATTTATGCTAGCCTCAGTCTTGCTAACGGCGGCGATGATTGGCGCAATCTTCATCGCCCGCGACGAGAGCGCATAGGGAGGAAGGACGGCAATGGTACCTCTCTGGATGTATTTGGCAATCGCCGCCGCCCTCTTTTCGCTGGGCGTCTTTGGCGTGCTGTCGCGGCGCAACGCCGTCGCCATTCTGATGAGCGTCGAATTGATGCTGAACGCGGTCAATATCAACTTGGTGGCATTTTGGCGCTATAGCGAGACCGAAACCAGCTTGCTGCTCAATGGCTATGCTTTTACGGCTTTCGTCTTGATTGTGGCGGCGGCCGAAGCGGCGGTCGGCTTGGCGATTATCATCACGGTCTATCGCAATCGGCGTTCGGTCATCCCAGAAGAAGCCGCGACGCTGAAAGGATAAAGGGCCCGGTATGGACTTCTTCAACGATCCGCATATTCTGCCTTGGCTGATTCCGGCTGGGCCGCTGCTGGCATTTTTGCTCATCACGCTCTTGACGAACAAATCCAAGCTCGTGCCAGCCACCGACCAGCACGAATACGGCGGGCATCACCCCGATTATGAGGGCATGCCGGTGCCAGTTGTGCAGCGCTACAGCCGCGTCATCAGCGTGCTGGTGGGCTTGGCCGGCGTCATCGCCGCCCTGCTGATTAGCTGGCGCGTGCTTTATGACGCTTCCCAGCTGCATCACATCGGGCAGGAAGTGCTAGCCAGCAGCATTCCTTGGTTGAGCACGGGCGAGACTTCTTTCTTTATGGGCGTCTTGGTTGACCCAGCCACGGTCATTATGCTGGTGATGGTGCCGATTGCGGTCTTGATGATTTTCATTTATTCCATCGGCTATATGGCGCATGACCCGCGGCAATCCCGTTTCTTCGCTTTGATTTCACTTTTCGCCGGCGCTATGCTCACGTTGGTGGTGGCGGATAATGTGCTGCTGCTCTTTGTCGGCTGGGAGATTATGGGCGTCTGTTCTTATATGCTCATCGGCTTCTGGTTCGAGAAAGAAAGCGCCTACAAAGCGGCCATCAAAGCCTTCACCACCACCCGCATCGCCGATGTCGTTATGCTGCTCGGCATCGCCTATCTCTATAGCATCACCGGCACCTTGAGCTACCGCGACATTATGTATAACCCAGAGACGCTGGATATGCTGGCGACGACCAGCCCCATCATTTTTGGCGGCTGGACGGTCAGCGCGGCTAGCATCATCGGCATTTTCCTCATCATTGGCACGGTCGGCAAATCGGCGCAGTTCCCGCTGCATGTCTGGCTGCCCGACGCGATGGAAGGGCCCACGCCCGTCAGCGCGATGATTCACGCAGCGGCGATGGTCTCGGCCGGCATCTTTTCACTCGTTCGGCTGTATCCGCTCTTTGCCGCTGGCGGCGACCCGCATCACGGCATCTTGACCGAACCGCTGGCTTTTATGGCGGTGGTCGGCGCTTTTACGGCGCTGCTGGCGGCGACGATGGCCCTGGCACAGAGCGATGTCAAAGCGGTGCTGGCTTATTCGACGATTTCGCAGCTTGGTTTTATGATGGCGGCACTGGGCATCGGCGCGTATATCGCCGCCGCCTTCCACCTGATAACGCACGCCTTTTTTAAGGCGCTGCTCTTTATGGCGGCTGGCTCTGTCATCCACGGCATGGAGCATGGCGAGCATCATGTACACGAACACAGCCACAACGGCCACGATTCCCATGAGGGACATGAGGACCACGGGCATCACTTCGACCCGCAGGATATGTTCAATATGGGCGGCTTGCGCAAGACGATGCCGGTTACCTTTTGGACTTTCTTGATTGGCGGCTTGTCGCTGTCGGGCTTGCCGATTATCACAGCCGGCTTTTGGTCTAAAGACGAGATTCTGGCGGATGCCTGGCTGGGCATTCAGAATTATGGCAGCGGCGCTCATGCGCTGGTTTTCCTGCTGCTGGCGCTGGCGGCATTTATGACCGCTTTTTATACGATGCGGCAGATTGCGCTGACCTTTGGCGGCGAGCCGCGCAGCGAAGCGGCGAAACACGCCAATCTGGGGCAGGGCATCGTCAGCTTTACAATGACATTGCCGCTGCTGATTTTGGCACTCTTCGCCATTGGCGCTGGTTTCGTCGGCGTGCCAACTGATTTCCCGATTCTGGGCCCGATTTTTTCGCCGGAATATAATTCTTTCCATCATCTGATGATTGAGGCTCTGCCTCTGCCCGAGACCACCGCCGCTTATGCCTCGCTGCCTGATTATCACCCGCACGCGCCGCCGTTTAACATCGTGCCGGTTGCGACTTCTTTCATCGTGGCGCTGCTGGGTTTGTGGCTGGGCTGGCGGGTCTATTGGCGCAAACCGCTGACGGCCGGGCAAGCCGATCCGCTGGAAGCGGCCCTGGGCCCGCTGCATCCGCTGTTCAAGAACCGCTATTATCTGGACGACATTTACGAGCAGGTCTTCGTCAAGCCGTCGCAGTGGCTGGGAGTGCAGGTCATCGCTTTCTTTGACCGCGGCATCATAGACAACATCCTGCACATCATCGCCCGCATCTTCACTTGGCTTGGCGATTTGATAAAGGTGCTTAACCTCTGGTTGATTGATGGCGTCGGCGATGGCATCCCGATAGCGATTTTCAATTTTGGCGGCTGGCTGCGGCGCATGCAAACTGGGCGCATCCAGCAATACCTGCTGCTGGCACTGGTGGCGGCCGTGCTGATTGGCCTCGTCCTAGTCTTGTCGACGGGCGTGGCTTTGGCGCAATAGGGAGACGCATTCATGTTTGATATTTTTGGGATAGACGCGCTCTCGGTACTGGTTTTTGGGCCCGCGCTCAGCGCCTTTGTCGTGGCCGCGCTGGCGTCGCTAGTGCCAAGCAAGACCATCGGGCGCTGGCTGGCGCTCATCCTCTCGCTGCTGCTGGCTCTGGTCTCTATCGCCGTCTTCGCCGAGTATCAGGCGGCCGGGCTAGAAATCGGCGACGAGCAATATATCGTCACCCAAGATTTACCCTGGTTCGAGGCTCTAGGCGCTCGCTGGACGCTCGGCATTGATGGCATCAGCGCGGTCATGATTCTGCTGACCGGTCTTCTGACGCCGTTGGCGATTTTGGCGAGTTGGAATGTCGAAGACCGCTCGCAGATGCACCTGGCGCTTTTGCTCTTCTTCGAGACGGGCAGCATGGGCGTCTTCGCCGCGATGGACTTGATGGTCTTCTTCCTCTTTTATGAACTGACGCTAGTGCCGATGTATTTCCTCATCAATCAATGGGGCAGCCTGCCCAAAGCGGGTATCAAATACAGCGGCCGCTTCTATGCCTCGACCAAATTCATGATTTATTCTTTTGGCGGCACCTTGGGCATGCTGCTAGCGACGCAGCTCATCGGCTGGTCGGCGGGCAGCTACAATATCGCCGTCTTGAGCGAAAGCTGGCCCCTCTTCCGTCAGGGTGAGGCTCTGCTCGGCATCGATGTCAGCACAGTCAAGGCGCTAGCCTTCGTCGGCTTTTTTGTGGCTTTCAGCATTAAAGTGCCAATTTGGCCCTTCCATACTTGGCTGCCCGATGCCCATGGCGAAGCGCCGACGGCTGGCTCTATGCTGCTGGCCGGCGTGATGCTCAAGCTAGGCGCTTATGGTTTTATCCGCCTCGTCATTCCCTTCTTCCCCGATGTCTGGCTGACGCAAGTGGCGATTATAGGCGTGAATGTGGCGACGCTCTTCGCTATCTTGTCCGTGGCTGGCATTGTGCTAGGCGCGTTCGCCGCCTTTGGGCAAACCGACATCAAGCGCCTGGTCGCTTATAGCTCGGTCAATCACATGGGCTTTGTCGGCATCGGCATCGCCGTCATGGCTCAGACTTACGCCCAGATTTGGAGCGGGCTGAACCCCAATGCCGATATTCAATCGGCTATTCTCGCCACCAATGGCACGGTTTTGCAAATGTTCAATCACGGGCTGAGCTCGGCTGGCATGTTTTTGCTCGCTGGCGCGCTTTATCATAAGACGCATACCCGCGAGCTGTCGGACTATGGCGGGCTGTGGGTGAAAGCGCCGATTATGGGCGCGATTCTGCTTTTCACCAGCTTCGCCAGTTTGGGCTTGCCGGGTTTGAATGGCTTTGTCAGCGAGTTTTTGATTGTGCGCGGCGCTTTCCCCGTTTTCACCGCTTTGACGGCGATTGCAATGCTGGGTTTGCTTTTCACCGGCGGCTACATCCTCAAGGGCATCCGCGCCATCTTGCACGGGCCTTTTAATCTGCGCTGGCGCGATTACAATCTTGAACTGACCCCGGCTGAACTGCTCGGCATGGCGCCGCTGCTCTTGCTGATGCTGCTGACGGGTCTGTATCCCAACTGGATTCTGCCCATGATTAATACCACGGTTTCGACCATATTCGCCGGCTTGGCGAGCTAGGATTGCGCTATGGCGGGAACGGGCTTTTCAGTCCTCACTGCGATTATCTTTATCCCCATCATCGCTGGTGTGGTCATTCTGTTTTTGGATCGCCGCAACCGCGATTTGGTGCGCGGCATCGGCTTGGCGGCCGCCGCCGCCGTGCTGGCTTTGTCCCTGGCGGTGTTCTTAGGTTATGACACCTATGTCAAAGCGGCCGACGGCTTGATCGAAGGGCAGCTGGCTCTATTAAGCGCTGGCGCGGAAGTTAGCGGCACGCAAATGTTTGTCGACGCCCTGGCCTTCGAGCAGCGGGTCGTCTGGGTGGAATCGCTGGGCATCGCGTATCATGTGGCGGTCGACGGCGTCTCCGCGCCGATGGTGCTGCTGACAGGCATGGTGGCGGTGGCCGGCGTCTTGATTTCGTGGAATATCCAAGACCGCCTGCGCGAGTTTATGGCTTTCTTTATGTTCCTGGTCGCCGGCGTCTATGGCGTTTTCATCGCCGTTGACCTCTTTATGCTCTTCTTCTTTTATGAGCTGGCTATCTTCCCGATGTACCTGCTGATTGCCGGCTGGGGCTGGGTCAAGCTGCGCGAATACGCCGCGATGAAACTGACACTGTATATTCTGGTTGGCTCGGTCTTTGCTTTGGTGGCGGCGGTGGCGATGTATTTTGCCGCCGGCGCTTATTTCGCGGGCAGCGGCGCTGATGTCTTTCAGGCAGCCGTAGCCAGCGGCTTGCTGCCCGCCGATAGCCAGCCCTATAGCTGGAGCATCGTGCAATTGACGCTGGCGGCGGAAAATGGCGCTTTTGGCATCAACATCTTGGGCATCGAAGGCTTGAATTTCGCCAAGTTCTGGTTCCCCTTTATGTTTATGGGCTTTGGCGTGCTGGCGGGCGTCTTCCCCTTCCACAACTGGTCGCCCGATGGTCATGTCGCGGCGCCAACGGCGGTCTCGATGATTCACGCTGGCGTCTTGATGAAAGTTGGCGCTTTTGCCGCCTTGCGCGCTGGCGTGCAGCTGCTGCCAGACGGCGCCGAGATACACCTGCCTTGGATGGTCTTCTTGACACTCATCAATGTGGTCTATGGCGCGCTGATTGCCTTTCGTCAGCGCGACTTCAAATATGTCATCGGCTTTTCCTCCGTCAGTCACATGGGTTTGGTCAGCATGGGCTGGGCGACGATGAATTTGACGGGAATGACCGGCGCTGGCATCCAGATGTTCAGCCACGGCGCGATGACGGCGCTCTTCTTCGGCTGCGTCGGCATGGTCTATGACCGCGCCCACACCCGCGATATTCCTAGCCTCGGCGGCTTTATGAAAGTGATGCCTTGGGTCGGCGTCGCCTTTGTCATTGGCGGTTTGACCAGTATGGGCATGCCGGGCTTGAGCGGCTTCATCGCCGAATTTCCGATTTTTCAAGGCATGTGGGCGGCTTCCGAGCAAATCACTTTGCAGCTTGGCATTTTCCAGCTCAGCAATTATTACAGCGTCATCGTCATCCTGTCGGCCTTGGGCATCGTCATCACGGCGGCTTATGTGCTGCGGGTGGCGGGGCAGGTCTTCTTTGGCGAGTTTGACGCGCAGCGCTTCCACGATGTCGGCAATATCGAAATGACCGACCGCCTTGTCTTGCTTATTTTGGGCGCGCCTTTGATAATTCTCGGCTTGTATCCGCCGATTATGGCGCCCATGATTGAGTCCGGCATTCGCCCCATTATCGCCTTGTTGGGAGGTGGCTAGATGGAATTTGATCTCTGGGCACAGCTACCATCAGTCTTGCCGGAACTGGGCTTGACTGCCCTGGCCCTGGTTGTGCTTTTTGTCGATCTCTATGGCTCGGCGGTGGCGCGGCGCAATGTCGTTTCCATTTCCGCTATCGGCATGGCTCTGCTGGCTCTGGTGCCTTTTATATGGCAGCCCGACCCCGCGCTCTTTGAAAATGGCGCGCTGCTCTGGGGCGGCATGGTCAATTACGACCCGCTGTCTCAGATTTTCAAGGTGATGCTGCTCTTGGCCGGCGCGGTTACTTGCTTGATGGCAGCTGGCGATAAAGGCGTCGGCGACAAAGGCGAATTCTATCTTATTGTCATCGTCGCCACCTTGGGCGGCTTGATGATGTCCAGCGCCAGCGACCTGATTTTGGTTTTTGTCGCGCTGGAGACCCTGTCTATCCCGCTGTATATGCTGGCGAGTTTTCGCCGCGGCGACCAGCGCTCGGCTGAAGGTGGGATGAAGTATTTTCTCTATGGCGCATTTGCGTCGGCGATTATGCTCTTCGGCTTCAGCTTGCTCTATGGCTTCACTGGCACGACCAACCTCGGCGGCATTGCTGACGCGCTGAGCGCAGGCTTAGGCGATAGCGTCGTAGCGGTTATGGCGGCGCTGGTGATGGTTGTGGTCGGCTTCGGCTTCAAAATTAGCGCCGTGCCTTTCCACTTTTGGACGCCCGATGTCTATGAAGGCGCGCCGACGCCGGTTACCGCTTTTGTCAGTGTCTCGAGCAAGGCGGCGAGTTTTGCCTTGCTGCTGCGCTTCTTGACGGCGGTTTTTCCGGTCGATTTGGTCATCGGCGGCATCATTATCCAGGATTTTTGGGTCAATCTGCTGGTTGTCATCTCCATCGTCACGATGACGCTGGGCAATGTCGTCGCCCTGCGCCAGAGCAATATCAAACGGCTGCTGGCTTACTCCTCCATCGCTCAAGCGGGCTATACCTTGATTGGCGTGGTCGCCTTGCAAGGCGCGGATGACAGCCTGGCGGTGGCTTCCGTGTCTTTTTATATGTTTATGTACATCTTCACCAACCTCTTGGTCTTCGGCGGCGTGATTCTCTTCATCGCGGCGACGGATACGGAAGAAATCAGCGACCTGGCCGGTTTGAATCGGCGCAGCCCGTGGCTGGCGCTTTTTATCACCATCGGCCTGCTCTCGCTGGGCGGCATCCCGCCGGCGGCCGGTTTCTTTGGCAAGTTCTTCCTGTTTCAAGCGGCGGTGAACGCGAATCTGGTTGGTTTGGCTTTGATTGCCGTTACCAACGCCATCATCGCGCTCTATTATTATCTGGTGGTCATCAAGGTGATGTATGTTGATGTGGGGGCGGCTGACGATGTGCCGATTGCTATTCCGCGGGCTTATGCCTGGTCTTTGGGCATCACGGCTTTGGTGGTGATTTTGCTCGGCACGATTGCGGTAACGCCGATTTATGATTGGGCAGCTTTGGGCGCGGGCGGCTTATAATTGCAGTAGGCAGCCAAGCGCCTTTGTGATATTATTCTCAAGGTCTATCTGTGGGATGCGCTGCGATATACAATGACAAGCCATGCGCTAGATGAAACCAGATAACAACCCCCTGTCCACATACGGCTTGGTGGCTGGGGTAGTCGGGCAAGTGGGCTGTTTAATCTTGCTCGTGATTTTGGGGACATTGCTGCTTGGCTTGGCTTTGGACGAGGCGCTGGGGACGCGCCCCGCATTCATCCTGATAATGCTGCTGGTCAGCGTCCCTTTAAGCACAGCGGCCATTTTCTTTTATACGCGATATAAAGCGAAACAACTGCATAGCACCGCTAGACAGAAGGAGGAAGATATAAGTGAATAGTTTTTGGAACGGAAAGCGCCGGTACGTCGCTCTAATAATGTTCCTAAGCGGCGTCTTTGTGGCGCTGCGGGTGCCGCCAGTCATACCGTTCATCCAACTGCCTGGCGAAAAGTTCCCGGAGGGTTATAACATCCCCTTCACGGACATTCGCATCACGAACACTTTCGTGGCTGCGGTGATTGTCTGGCTGCTGCTGCTCTTGTTGGCAGCCTACATCGCCCGGCGCCGGCCCAAAGATGGCAGCGAAGTGCCGCCAGGCGGCTTCTACAATATGTTTGAGGCGCTCTTTGAGGGGCTGATGAATTTTGTGGGCGGCATCGCTGGCGGCCGGCATTTTCGTCTGATCTTCAATATGTTCATGACGATTTTCCTGATTGTGCTGATTGCCAACTGGATGGAACTCATACCCGGCATCGATACCATCGGCTTTATCCATCCGCATACCAAAGAGAAATATGACCCTGATACCGGCGAGTACAAGGTCATTACTACCGATGGCTACGAGATATACCCGTCCATCGTTGGTTATGCGGTTAACGGGCATTGCAATTGGGTTAGCCCAGCGGATGAAATGGCGGCGGATGAAGCGGCTATGCTCAGAGCGGACGCGGCGGCTACGGCGGCGCAGCAACAGCTCACTGAAGAAGCGGCTTATGCCCGCTACAAAGCGGCCCATGACGCGCATGGCGAAGAACACGAAGCAGCGGCGGGCGATGAGCACGCGGACGATGCGCATGGCGCTGACGCGCATGCTGAAGAGGCCGGCGATTCGGACGCGGCCGCAGCGGCGCGCAGTGAAGTGCTGGCCGCCCGCGAAGCGGAAAAGCAAGCGCGGCAGGACCGAGGCTGTTACACTGGTGTGGGACCTGTGCCGTGGCATGATGACTATGATGCTGACTATTACACCAGCAGAAAGAAGGACATCCCGCTGCATGCGGACCCGAGCAATGAAGAAGAGTACAAGCGCGTTCCTTGGGTGGTCTTGCCCTTCGTGCGCGTTGCCTCGACCGACCTGAATATGACGCTCGCCCTCGCCTTAATAGCCTTTGTCATGATTCAATACGTCGGCTTCAAAGCCCTGGGCCTCGGCTATCTGACGAAGTTCTTCAACTTCGGCACGCTTTTCAAATCGCCGCTAGGCGGCATCGATGTGGCGGTTGGCTTGCTCGAGCTGATTGGCGATTTCGCCAAGATACTCTCGTTCAGCTTCCGTCTTTTGGGCAATATCTTCGCTGGGTCCATCCTGCTCTTCGTGATGAGCTTCCTGGTGCCGATTTTGCCATGGCCATTCTTCATCTTGGAATTTTTCGTGGGAGTTATACAGGCGCTGGTATTCGCCCTGTTGACCGCGATCTTTATGAATCTGGCGACGATCAGCCATCATCACGATGATGAGCATGATCATGCCGAAGCACACTAACAGACAAGAACAAACTGGGAGGAAATCTAAATGGATCCACAATCAACGATAATCTTGGGTAAAGCGATTGGCGCTGGGCTGGCTATGATTGGCGCGGCCGGTGGCGGTATCGGCATTGGCCTCGCGGTCGGTGGTGCGGTGCAGGCGATGGGGCGCAACCCAGACCATACCCCGACGATTCAGACGAATATGATCCTCGGCGTTGCCTTCGCGGAAGCTGTCGCTATCTACGCTTTGGTCGTCTCGCTGATTATCCTCTTCGTACTCAATTAGTTGCCTGAGGCGGATAGGAGAAGAATATGAGTGTACTTGACAATTTGGGCATTAACCCGGGTTTGCTGATCATCTGGGCGATCGCCTTCATCGTGCTGTATGTCGTGCTGACCCGCTTCATCTATGATCCCTTGGTGAATGTGCTGAACGAACGGCGCAATCGCATCGCTAAGGGTTTGGAAGATGCGGCGGCAGCGGCGCGGGCGCGGGAAAATGCCGAAGCCGAAGCCGATAAGATTATGGCGCAGGCGCGCAGCGAAGCGCAGAAAGTGATTGACGAAGCCCGTAGTCGCGGCGAAGAAGTCGCCGCCAGCATCGAGCAAGAGGCGCGTCAAACCGCCGCCAAGATTCAGTACGACGCGCAGACCGAAGCTATCGCCACTCGCAACCAAGAATTGGGCAACTTGCGCGAACAGGTGCTGAATATCTCGGTCGCCGTCGCCAGTCGTATTCTGAACGAGAGCATCGACCAGTCCAAGCAAAAATCACTGGTCGACGGCTTCATTGCCGATTTGCCAGAAGGCGCCAGAGGGCTGGGCGGCAGCATCGAAGTAGTCAGCGCGATGCCGCTCAACGCCGCCGAGCAGCAGACGGTGCAGGCGGAAGTCGGCGCTGATGAAGCGCGCTTCACAGTCGACCCGACCATCTTGGGCGGTTTGATTGTGCGCTGGCAGGGCGGCATGATTGACGGCAGCCTACGCTCGCAGCTGAATGAGTTGGCGCGCAGCTTGAACTAAGCGCCAGCCAAATTTCGATTTTACACAAGCGCGCCGGCCTGTTCCGGCGCGTTTTCTATTTGTCAGAAACGGGCAATCATGCTTGAATTAAGCTGATGCTATTTGCCGTCTATCCGCCAATTCTGGTCAAGCGCTATGCCCAAGACACTGCGGCAGCTACTGGCTGCCATCCCGCCCGAGCAAATCCTTTCGACTGCCGGCGCGCTGGACGCTGTCATCGCCGCTGAGGTGGTGGAATCGAGCATGGATGTGGCACCGGGCGGGCTCTTTGTTGCCCGCGCCGGCCAAGTAACTGACGGGCAGCGCTATATCCCGGCGGCTATCGTCGCTGGCGCCGCGGCCATCGTCGGCGAAGCGGCGCAAGAGAAGCTGCCCGTTCCTTATGTCCGCGTCAAAAATGCCCAGCGGGTGCTGGGTTTCTTGGCGGCCGCCTATCATGATTTTCCCGCGCGCAGCTTAGCCATCATCGGCGTCACTGGCACCGATGGCAAGACGACCACCTGCCACCTGCTGCATAGCATTCTTAAATGCGCAGGCTTCAAAGCGGGTTATATCAGCACTATTTCCGCCGATTTTGGCGGGCAGGCAGCGCCGACCGGCCTGCATGTAACGACGCCTGGCGCGCCCCAGATTCAGTCTTATCTGGCGCGCATGCGACAGGCGGGTTTATCCCATTGCATCCTCGAAATGACGAGCCATGGCTTGGCACAGGGGCGTTTGCAAGCCGTCGATATTGATATCGCCGTGCTGACCAATGTGATGCACGAACACTTAGATTTTCACGGCAGTTGGCAGAATTATCGCGCTGCCAAAGCGCTGATGTTCCAAATGCTCGGCGCGGCGGCCCGCAAAGCCGGCCAGCCTAAAATATCGGTGATAAATGCGGCTGACCCATCGGCGGAGTTTTTTGCTGCCATTCCTGCCGACCGCGTCTTGCGCTATGGCATCGCTGCGCCGGCCGATTATCAAGCGACTGCGATTCAGCGCGGGGCGGCCGCGACTCAATTTCAAGTGCGGGGTCAGCAAATTGCGCTGCGCTTGCTCGGCGACTTTAATATCGCCAATGCGCTGGCGGCCATCAGCGCAGCCCGCGCTTTAGGCGTACCGTGGCCGGCCATTAAACAGGGCATCGCCGCTGTTGATTCGCTTGCCGGGCGCATGGAACGCATTGACGAAGGGCAGGATTTCATCGCTATGGTCGATTTTGCCCATACGCCCAACGCGCTGCGGCGGGCCTTGGCGGCTGGGCGGCGCTTGCTTTTGCCGGGCAAGCGCTTGTTCGCTGTTTTTGGCAGCGCTGGCCTGCGCGATGTGGAAAAGCGCCGCTTGATGGCGGAGACCGCCGCGCAGCTGGCTGACATCACGATTCTGACGGCGGAAGACCCGCGCACAGAAGCGCTGGCTGACATCCTCGAGCTGATGGCGCAAGGCTGCATCGCGCAGGGCGGCCGCGAAGGCGAGAGCTTCTTTCGCGTGCCTGACCGCGGCGAAGCGCTCTATTTCGCTTGTCAAATGGCGCGGGCCGGCGATTTAGTCATGGCTTGTGGCAAGGGGCATGAGCAGAGCATGTGCTTCGGCCAGACTGAGTATGCTTGGGACGACCGCGAGGCGCTGCGGGCGGCGCTGCGCGGCACGCCGCTGCGCACGCTGCCAACAGCGACGGGGCTGAGCTATGCGCCCGCTTGACTGGCTGGGTCTGACGCTTTTGCTGCTCTTCGCCGCTGGCCTGCGCATTATCGGCATCAGCTATGGGCAGCTGAAAGCTGACTATTTTCCGTCTTATGCGCCTTATGGCATGGTGCATGAGCAGCTGCCGATACAGCCCGACGAGCTTTTTAATGTGGCGATACCGGTGGAGATGGCGCTTAAAAACCGCTTGAATCCTGAGTTTTTCAATTACCCGGCTTTTATCATCAACAGCAATTTTGTCATGCTGCATCTCACTGGCGCGCTTGAGGGATTGTCCTTTGATGACCGCGCCGGCAAAAGTCAGCGCACTTATGCCGCTTTTCCCTTATATGTTCTCGCTCGCATGTATTCGGTCTTTGGCAGTTTGCTGACGGTCGCTTGCGCTTACGCTATCCCCCGTATGCTTGGCGGGCGCTACGCCGCTTTTTGCGCCGCTTTGCTGGTGGCGGTTAGCTATACCCTCGTGCAGCATTCCAATTACATCAAGCCAGCATCGCTCGCTACTGGCTGGATGATGCTGGCGACCTGGGCGAGCATTGCCGCGCTGCATACCCGCCGCGCCCGTTCCCGCGAGCGCTTGTATATCTTTGCGGGCATTTTCACTGGCTTGGCGGCGACAACCCGCTACAACGCGGTTGCAGTAGCGATAATCGTATGTTTGGCGGGCTTGGCGCTCTTGTATCGTCAGCCGTCGCGGCGCAATTTGCGGCTGATTGCCTTATCCTGGCTGCTGATTCCGCTTGTCTTTATCCTTATCTCGCCCTATACCTTGCGCGATTTCGAGCATTTCTGGCAGGAGTTCACAAATATCGTTGCGCAATACCAAGTGCCAGGGCAGGTGGCTGATTATTTCCTCGTTAGCCACGAGACGGGTATGCTATATCTGCTTATATACATCAGCCTCTTTTCCTTGGGCATTCCTGCAATGGCCGCTCTCTTGCCGGCTTTTATTGCCGCTTGGCAGGGGCGCAAGCCACAGCCTCACAGACATAACGCACTTTTGATTTATGTCATTCTCATTACCCTGTTTTTGCTGGCGTATATCCTGGTTGTGTTTCGTACCATCCGCCCCGGGCATACTGATCACATGCTGCTGCCGAGCTTACCCTATTTCGCTCTTTTGTCCGCCATCGGCGCGGATTGGCTGGTCAAGCGCATTCCGCTGCCAAAGCGATTCATGATGCCAGCCATCGCGCTCGTTCTCGTCATCCAGCCGCTCGTTTTGTCGCTGCATGTCGTGTGGATGTTCCGCCAGCCCGATACGCGCCATATTATGCTGGACTGGATTCATGAAAATATCCCGCGCGGTTCTCGGTTCTTCCTCAATGGCCCCTACAATGTGCCGCTGGATGAAGCCCTGTATCCAAATGTGCCGCAATATGGCAACTATGTCGCCGAACTGCCGAGCGGCGCGGATTACGATTACATGATTTACTCCGACGCCCTGGCTTTTGACATCCTGCGCTCGGAGATGATTGTGCCGCCCGCAATCCGCCAAGGCCAGCGCGATTATCTACAGCGGCTCGATGCCAGCTATCAGCGTCTGGCCCACATCGAGCGTCCGACTTGGCTTGGCTCAGAAACGATGATGAATATGGCGTCGTATTGGCATAATCCTGGTTTGATTCTCTATTGCCTCAATCCCGCCAGCTGCGCGACCCTACGCTAAGCCACCTTATATCATTTTTGCCGCTGCGGGCCGGGTTTCTATGGTAAAATCATGGCAAGGAAGCGACGTGAGGCGAAATGCAAGACCTTGGCATTGTCATCGTTAACTGGAATACCTGCGCTTTATTGCAGCGCTGCTTGGAAACAGTCTGCGCCAGCCAAGGGGATTTCACTTATCGCGTCGTCGTGGTAGACAATGCCTCAGATGATGGCAGTGCGGCTATGGTCGCGCGGCTTTTCCCGCAGGTAGAGCTTATTGCCAATGCCGAGAACATCGGCTATCCGCGCGGCAACAACATTGGCTTGCGCCAGTTGGGTTATGACAGCCCGTCTGCCCAATCCGCGCCGCGCTATGCGCTGCTGCTCAACCCTGATACCGAGCTGCCGCCCGCTGCCCTGTATCGTATGCTGAAGTTCATGGACGCCCGCCCAGATATTGGCGCTGCTGGGCCCAAGCTGGTTCTGCCCGATGGCAGCTTGGACAAAGCCTGTCGCCGCGGCTTCCCGACGCCGCTGGTCAGCTTCTATCATTATTCTGGCTTAGCCAGGCTCTTCCCGCACAATCGGCATTTGGGGCGCTACAATATGAGCTTCGCCGATGAAAACCAAGACCTCGAGGTCGATTCTGTGGTTGGCGCTTATATGCAGGTGCGCAAAACGGCGATTGAGCGCGTCGGCTTGTTGGACGAATCTTTTTTTATGTACGGCGAAGATTTGGATTGGGCGTTCCGCAT
Source organism: Phototrophicaceae bacterium (assembly GCA_965200325.1). Taxonomy (GTDB): domain Bacteria; phylum Chloroflexota; class Anaerolineae; order Aggregatilineales; family Phototrophicaceae; genus UBA6055. Next base: position 1,135,148 of record OZ241335.1, read on the forward strand.
CCAGCGGGCTGGGTATAAAATTTGGTATCATGCGGCGGTAACGGTCAAGCATGTCAAACGGGCGGCCAGCCGCAAAAGCCCGCGCGCGCAATTTGAATTCTGGCGTGCCATGCTCATATTTTACCGCAAGCATTTTCGCCATAGCACAGCCCTGCCGCTGCATGTGATGATTTTGCTAGCGCTCTTGTTCAAAGGAGGGCCCGGATTGTGGCAAGAGATTCGGCATCCGACACCTACCGCATAAGACCGCGGGCTATTCGCTGGAGCAATGACCACCTCAAGGCGCTTTCCTCGCTGACGCTTTTTGCCGCCGATTTGCTGATGCTGGTGGCGGCCTTTCTTGTCGGCTATGAAGCGCGCGAAGTCTTGCCCTTTTTCCCGCAGCCGCAGGAGCAGCCCGCATTGGCAAATTACCTGCCGACCGTCATCCTGCACACCGGCACCATCATCGTCATGTTTTATTTCTTGCAGCTCTATCATCTTAAACGGGCTTTCAGCCGCATCGAACAGCTGCGCAACATCGTCGGCATCGTCACGCTTGGTGCTTTGATCGCCAACGGCATACAAGAATTCCTGCTGCAAAATACCGCGCTAGAAGTCGTCTATCCGCGCACTTTGCTATTTTATGTTTTGTTTTTTAGCGCTTTGCTGACGGTTTTTGGCCGTGAATTGCATCGCCGTATATGGAGTTTCCTGCGGCGGCGCGGCGTCCTGCGCGATAATCTGCTGATTGTCGGCGATGGCGATATCGCCCGCGATATTAGCAACCTCATTCGGGGCAGTCCAGAGCTTGGTTATACCATCGTCGGCATCGTCACGGCCGAAGAGAAAACGGGCGATATGCTCGGTTTCCCCTATATCGGCGTCTATGACGATATACCGCGCTTGATTGACACTTTGCAAGTGGAGCAGGTGATTGTCGCCCTGTCGGGTTATCGGCGCGGCGAGATGGTGGAACTGGTCAATCTCTGCCAGCGCGGCAAGGTCGATATTAAGGTCTATCCCGACCTGTTTTCTTATATGGCAGGAGATTTGAATGTCGATGACCTCGGCGGCAAACCGCTTTTGACCGTGCGCGATATTGCCCTGCGCGGCTGGAAGCTCAGCTTGAAGCGCATGCTGGACCTCTTTGGCGCGACTGTGGGCCTGGTCTTGCTTTCGCCTTTTATGCTGCTTACCGCCCTTTTGATTCGGCTGGAATCGCGCGGGTCAATTTTTTATTGGCAGGTGCGCATGGGCTTGGATGGCAAACCCTTTCCCATGATTAAATTCCGCTCGATGGGCCATGATGCGGAGACAAGCGGCCGCACTTGGACGGTGGAAAATGACGAGCGCGTTACCCGCCTGGGCCGATATATGCGCCGCAGCAACTGGGACGAAATCCCGCAGCTTATCAATGTGCTGCTGGGCCAGATGAGTCTGGTAGGGCCCCGCCCCGAGCGCCCCATGTATGTGCAGCAATTCCGCCAGCAAATCCCAGATTATATGATGCGCCACCGCGAGAAAGCTGGCATGACCGGCTGGGCCCAGGTCAATGGCTTGCGCGGCGATACCTCAATCGCCCAGCGCACCGAAGCCGACCGCTATTATGTCGAGAACTGGTCGCTGTGGCTGGATATCTTCATCATCATCCGCACTATCTGGCAGTCGCTGACTCGCTCTAACCGCAACGCCTATTGAACCGCCGCATGGACCTGGAAACACTGACCGAAGCGATGTATGACTTTGTGCGCAGCAAAGGCTGGGACGCCGCCGATTCGCCAAAAGCGCAAACGCAGCGCAATCTCGCCATTTCGCTCGTCTTGGAAGCGAGCGAAGTCTTGGAACTGTTTCAATGGAGCGAGCAGCCCGAGCTGCCGGCAGAACTAGCGGAAGAGCTGGCGGATGTCATGCTCTATCTGCTGCAACTCGCCAGCCTCAGCGGCATTGACCTCGGGCAGGCGGTGCTGGAAAAGTTAGAAAAGAACTATGCCCGCGATTGGCCAGGCGCTGAGCGCCCAGCCGAATCAGCCGCCGAATAAGCGCGTTTAAGCGCAAAGGTCTTTTAATCTGCGCCAGCCGCATTATAATACTCTGGCTTGCTTGCCAAAGCGTTTTTATGTCACCTAAGCATAAGCCGACGGGAAGGATTTGATCGGATGTCCGAACAGGCTGTTACCGCCCAGAGCGAAGATTTTTCGCGCTGGTACAACGAGATTGTCTACCGCGCCGACCTGGCGGCACCTTCCCCAGTGCGCGGTTGTGTCATCATCAAACCCTACGGCTACGAAATATGGGAGGGCATCAAAGCTGGTTTGGACCGCCGCTTCAAAGCGACGGGCCACCAGAATGCCTATTTCCCGCTCTTCATCCCGGAAAGCTATATCAAGCGCGAGGCGCAGCATGTCGAAGGCTTCAGCCCAGAACTGGCCGTCGTCACCCATGCCGGCGGCAAAGAACTGGAAGAGCCGCTGGTCGTGCGGCCGACATCAGAAACTGTCATCGGCGAAGCTTTTAGCGATTGGATTCAGTCCTACCGCGATTTACCCTTGCTCATCAATCAGTGGGCGAATGTGGTGCGCTGGGAGCTGCGCACGCGGCCTTTCCTGCGCACAGCCGAGTTCCTCTGGCAAGAGGGGCATACGGCTCATGCCAGCCAAGCCGAAGCCGAAGCCGAAACCTTGCAGATGCTCGATACCTACGCTGATTTCGCCATCAATGACGCCGCTATCCCGGTGGTCAAAGGCGAAAAAAGCCGCCTGGAACGATTCGCCGGCGCTTTGCGTACTTATACTATAGAAGCGATGATGCGAGACAAGCGAGCGTTGCAATCTGGCACCAGCCACAATCTGGGGCAGAACTTTGCCAAAGCCTTTGATATTCGCTATCTGACGGAAGGCAATGTGCAGGAATACTGCTGGACGACCTCTTGGGGGCTTAGCACGCGCATGGTAGGAGCGATCGTAATGGCCCATGGCGACGACAAGGGCCTGCGCTTGCCGCCAAAACTGGCGCCGCATCAGGCCGTGATTGTACCGATTTATCGGCGCGACGCCCAGCGCAGCGCCGTTTTGGAAACGGTCGAGCGCCTGCGCCGCGAGCTAGAAAGCGCTGGCTTGCGCGTGCATGTCGATCGGCGCGAAGGGCAATCGCCCGGTTTCAAGTTCAACGACTGGGAAATGCGGGGCGTGCCAGTGCGCGTCGAGATTGGCCCGAAAGATGTCGAGAAACGCAATGCGGTGCTGGCGCGGCGGGATGTACTAGGTCGGGCCGGCAAGCAGTTCGTCGCCCAGGCTGGCATCGTGCCGGCGGTAAAAGCGCTGCTGGAAGATATTCAGCAGGCTCTGCTGACGGACGCTCAAGCCTTCCGCGATGCGCATATCCAAGATGTAGCCTCTTATGACGCGCTCAAAGAAGTCATCGCCGCCGGCGATTGGGCGCGGGCGCCTTGGGCTAGCACTGATGCTGATGAACTGCGCGTGAAAGAAGAAACAGGCGCTACTATCCGCTGTTTCCCTTTTGAGCAAGAGAGAGACAAGGGCGCTTGCATCCTTAGCGGGCAGGCGGCTGAGAGGCGGGCGCTCTTCGCTAAAGCATATTGAGACCCAACTGTGTATATGGTGTATATATGGCAGACACGCTGGCGCAGTTTCTAAGGCGTTTCTAAGACGGCGCTATTGTGAAAATTGACACAATCGAAATTTTGCTGTATAATGAGCTTGTAGTTGGGACGCGATATATTTGCAATTTTTGCGCTATCGCGGTCGGATAGGCAAGTTAAGGGCTTTGATGAAATCAGTGACTTGCGAACATAAACAGTAAAATGCCAGCAAGACCTTTTGCCAGCAAGAAAGCTTTCTTACCACTTTGTTGAGAGAATGATTTTACAACGACTCGCATATACTGTTCTTTCTGTCTCGAATAGATGGATAAATGCGTTGACCCAAGACGATGCTAATTGTGTTGGCGACATACGCTTTTGGACTAAATGATGACTGCTTATTTGATAGTCGATGTTGATGAACTGCTAGATTTCACCAAGCAAAACGGGATCGATTTGCAGGAGCTGGCGGTGGCGGTGCGCGGCAATGCCGCTTTGTTCGCCGGCTTGCCCGATTCCAGCCAGCTCAAGGCTATTGCCCTGGCTGATTGGACGGCGCATGCCCAGCACGGCAACTGGCGCGCGCTGCCGCAGGCTATCTTCAAAGACGCCGGTTACGAAACCCTCGATTTGCCCGAGCGGGCTTATCTCGCCGATTGCCTGATGGACACTTACTTCTCGCTGGATGGCAGTAGTCCGATGAGCTGGCTGTTCTTGGCGACGACCAGCGGCGACTTGCTCTCGCTCATTCCGCGCATCGGTTTGCAGCGAGAGACAGCCGTGCGGGTCTGGGGCGCGGATGAAGCGATGCTGCAGGGCAGACGCCTAGCCAGCGATGTCATCTTCCAGCCTTTAGCCTCTTTGCCCGGCATCCAGACCAAGAATGTCTGCGTCTACATCGATTTTGAGAATATCTCCATCAGCTTGAATGAGCAGGGTTTTGTGGTCAACCTAGACCACTTGATACAGCGCTTCGTCGCGCAGGCTAAGGCTCATGGCCAACTGGTGAAAATGGCGGCTTATGCGCCTTGGGGGCAGCGCGGCGCTTTGCCGCCGCTGGTCGATGCCTCGGGGCGAGAAGTGGCGGATGACGCACCGGCTCGCTTGATGATGGCGAATATCGACCCGGTCTTTCACTTGCCGGGCAAGCAAAGCGCCGATATTCGCATCGCCCGCGACGCCTTGACCGATGTCAACCACCCGGAAGCGGGCGATGTCATCATCTTAGCCACCGGCGACCGCGACTTCAATGATGTCATCAATTCGCTCTTGCAGCAGCGCAAGACGGTCATCGTCTGGGGCGTGCGCGGCAGCACCGGCCGCCTGCTGCAAAACCACCCAGCCCTGCAATTGGAATACATCGACGACTTCACGGATTTGCGCACCCACGAATCGCTGGCGACGGTGGAGACAAAAGAAGACAAAGAAAGTTTCATTCCCTCGCAATGGTCCAGCGTCATCATCCAATATTTTCGTTTGCAATCGGCTGAGCCTGAGAAAGCGATTACGGTAGACCATTTGATACAGCAGATGGAAGATGTCGGCGATGTCATTTCGGTTGAGCGCGGCCATGACCTGGTCTCGCAAGCGATTTCCCTCGGCATCTTGAAGCAGCAGAGCGATTTGGGCGTCATCGACTTGCAATACCATCACCCAGTGGTGGAAAAGACTTTGATGATTGTCAATCGAATGGTGCGGCGCGTCGCTAATACATTGTCAACGCGCAACTGGGAATATGTCAATTATGGCTTCCTGCTCAAGGGCTTGGCGATGGAGCGCGACCTCGACCGGCCGGGCATGAACGAGAGCGACCAGTGGCGTTCGCATTGGATCGATTGCTTGGTGCGCGAGCGGGTCTTGCAGCGCGATTTGGTGCCGCACCGGCATAATCCAGAGGATATGGTGCCGGTGATACGCATTCCCTCTCTTTACGAAAATCCGGTTGTCTCGCATGTCGAGCAAGAAAAACAAGCCGCGGTGGATACCAGCGCCGCGGAAAAATGGCTCTGCATCCCACCGCACCGTCTTGTCGAAACCGAGCCAGAGGTAGCGCGCATGGTCTCGCGCATCGTCGTCAGCGTGCAGCAATTTACCAGCTTCCGCAATTTTGCCTGGTGCCCCCTCGGCAGTTTGCATAAGCGCCTGCGCGAGTATGATAGGGGCTTGGTCTTCCAGCGCGCGGTGGAATACCTGCTGATAAATGACATGGTCGCTTTGAACGAATACGAGAACCCGCGCAGCAGTTTCATGACCAAAGGCATCGAGCTGGCGGAAACCAATCCCTTTGTGGCGATTATCCTCGCCGAGCGCGACGAGTTCCTGCGCGTCTTGCTAGAGATGTACCGCGTGAATATCAGCATCACCCGCAGCAGCCTCGAACAGCATCTGGGCAGCCATTGGGATATCGATTTGTGGCTGTCTATCATGCGGATTGAAAATGTCTTGAATCCCTTGCCAGGCCGCGCCGACCAATACAGCTTGTTCCGCACGCATCACACAGTGAAGCAGGTTGCCAATGGCGAGCTTGAGCAAGTGGCGACCGCCAATGGCTAGCTCGCTATTGCGCTGGCGCATTTTCACTGCTACACTTGCCGCGTTGTTCAGACCGACAGGCGACCGCTCCTGCCTGTCCGGTGGCTAGCGAAGGGACGGAAGACATGCCATTGGATAAAGCGACGAAGACCGAGATAATCAAAGAGTTTGCCCGCGAGCAGGGCGATACCGGCTCGCCAGAAGTGCAGATTGCCCTGCTCACCGCCCGCATCCGGCAGCTGACCGAGCATTTGCGCGCGCATAGCAACGACGAGCATTCGCGGCGCGGCATGCTCAAGCTGGTTGGTCAGCGCCGCCGCCACTTGAGATATATCGCGCGCAAGAAGCCGGCCGTGTATCGTGAATTGTTGCAGCGGCTGGGCTTGCGCCGCTGATGCCCGCCGCGCGACCTGCGAGCCCGCCCGCCCGGGGCCGGCTGGGCCATAAAGGCTCCCTATGAAATGCCATTTGGCGCCGCTGCTATCATTGACAGCATTGGCATCCACCCCAGTAAGACGAAAAGCAATAAGTCGGCCAGGCTCGCTGGCGGCGGCGCTACGCCGCTGTCCCGGGCTGGCCGACGCAGATTAACAATATGGAGAACGCAATGACATTAGATATACGCGAATATCGAAGCATGGTAGGCGGCAAAGAGGTCATCATTGAGACCGGCCGCTTAGCCCAGCAAGCGGGCGGCGCTGTGACCGTCCGCATGGGCGATACGATGCTATTCTGCTCGGCGACGATGGGGTCGCCGCGCCCAGGCCTAGATTTTTTCCCGCTCAGCGTGGATTATGAAGAGAAGATGTACGCCGGCGGCAAAGTGCCGGGCGGTTTCTTCCGCCGCGAGGGCCGGCCCTCCGAAGGCGCGATTTTGACTTCCCGCGTCATCGACCGCACCCTGCGCCCGCTCTTCCCCAAAAATATGCGCAACGATGTGCAGGTCATCCTCATATCGCTCTCGCATGACAAAGAACATCATGTCGATATGCTGGGCATCATCGCTGCCAGCGCCGCCCTGATGATTTCCGACATCCCCTGGCAGGGCCCAGTGGCGGGCGCGCGCATCGGCCTGGTTGATGGCGCGCTGGCGGTCAACCCGACCTATAGCGAAATGCAAGACAGCCGGCTGGATCTGCGCGTCTCTGGCACAGCCGAAGCCATCAATATGGTGGAGTGCAATGCCAATGAAGTCGACGAAGAGACCATGCTCGAAGCGCTGTTTCTAGCCCACGAGTCCGTGCAGGACATCATCGCCTTGCAGCAGCGCATGCGGGCGGAAATCGGCAAAGAAAAGCAGACTCCCAACGTCGATGACCTCGATAAGACCCTGCTCGCTGAAGTCAGCGACCAGGTCGAAACCCAGATAGCGGCGGTCATGGCCGAGCATAGCGACCGCAACGCCCGCCGCGCGCCGCTGCGCGAGATTCAAGAGGCTTTGGTCGCCGAATATACCCGGCGGAACGAGGACAGCGCCGACGCGACGGCTCAATACGACCTCAAGCAAGTCAACCGCGCTTATAGCGAAGTCGTAAAACAGGTGGTGCGGCGGCGCATCATCGACGAGGGCATCCGCCCCGATGGCCGCGACTACAGCACGATGCGGCCGCTGGCGGCTGATGTTGGCTTGGTGCCGCGCGTGCATGGCTCTGGCATGTTCCTGCGCGGCGAAACGCAGGTGCTGACGATTGCCACGCTTGGCACCCCGCGCGATTCACAGTTTCTCGATGGCTTAAGCCCAGAAGACGACAAGCGCTATATGCACCACTATAACTTCCCGCCCTATAGCACTGGCGAGACTTATCCGCTGCGCGGGCCCCGCCGCCGCGAAGTCGGCCACGGCGCCCTCGCCGAAAAAGCCCTGCTAGCGATGATGCCATCGGAAGAAGAATTTCCTTATGTGCTGCGCCTCGTCAGCGAAGTGATGAGTTCCAATGGTAGCACCTCAATGGCAAGCGTCTGTGGCAGCACGCTGGCGCTGATGGATGCGGGCGTGCCAATCAAGAACCCGGTCGGCGGCATCGCTATGGGTTTGATTAAAGACGGCGAGCGAGTCGCGGTCTTGACTGACATTCAAGGCATGGAAGACCATCTCGGCGATATGGATTTCAAGGTGGCTGGCACGGCGGCGGGCATCACCGCGCTGCAAATGGACATCAAAATCGCTGGCGTAACCCGCGATACGATGCGCCAAGCGCTAGCCCAGGCTAAAGACGCCCGCTTGCAAATCCTCGAGGTGATGCAGGCTACCCTTGACGCGCCGCGCGATAACCTCAGCGATTTCGCGCCGCGCATGGAATCTTTCAAAATCGCGGTCGATAAAATCGGCGCGGTCATCGGGCCGGGCGGCAAAAATGTGCGCGCCCTGCAAGAAGAATACAATGTCAAAGTTGATATTCAAGAAGATGGCCTGGTCTATGTCGCCGGCGAATCGGGCGCGGAAGTGATGAAAACCCTAGAGAAAATCCAAGCGATGGTCGAAGAGCCAGAGTTGGGGCATATCTACACGGGCCGCGTGAAGCGGGTGGAGAATTATGGCGCTTTTGTCGAGTTCTTGCCTGGCACCGAAGGCATGGTGCATGTCTCGCAGTTGGCGGATTATCATGTACGCAGCGTCGAAGAAGAGGTCAGCGTCGGCGACGAGATTATGGTCATGGTTATCAATATCGATGGCACGGGCCGCGTGCGCTTGAGCCGGCAAGCGGTGCTGGAAGGCTGGGATGTCGAAGAGGCGCAGCGCCGCGATGCCGCTGGCAGCCGCGGTGGTGGCGATAGACGGCGCGGCGGCGACCGCCGTGGTGGTGGCGATAGACGCGGCGGCGGGCGCTATGGTGGCGACCGCTATGGTGATAGACGCGGCGGCGGCGACCGGCGTGGTGGTGGCGGCGACCGGCGTGGTGGTGGCGGCGACCGGCGTGGTGGTGGCGGCGACCGGCGTGGTGGTGGCGGCGACCGGCGTGGTGGTGGCGGCGACCGGCGTGGTGGTGGCGGCGACCGGCGTGGTGGTGGCGGCGACCGGCGTGGTGGTGGCGGCGACCGGCGTGGTGGTGGCGGCGACCGGCGTGGTGGTGGCGGCGACCGGCGTGGTGGCAGCGACCGCTATGGCGGCGACCGTGACCGGCGCAGTGGCGGTGGTGACCGTGAGCGGCGCAGTGGTGGTGACCGTGAGCGACGCAGCGGCGGCGGCGATAGACGGCGCGGCAGCGGCGACCGCGACCGCCGTTGCTAGTGCCGGACAAGTAGAAGTCCCTATGAATTTCGGAAACGCGCGCGTCTATATGGCCGCGCGTTTTGCCTATCTTGTGACAAAAGATGGAGACAGCCGATGACCAACAATGGCGATTCGCCGTCCAGGGCCCTCGCCGAGACCGAAAATTATATGGTCTGGGAAGTGCCGGCGCCCGATGGCGAAACCACATACCATATCGAATTAGGCGTAGCCACCTTGCATTTCTTCAGCGAAGACTGGGCTGAATTCTTGCAGCTTATCAAAGTCGCGGCGAGCAATACTAAAACGGGCTGATGACGGCGCTGCAATTTCAGCGGCATTTTATCGCGGTGATGGCTAAGCATCTGCCGCCGAGCGGGGCCCGCTTGCGCCTGCTCGATCTCGATGGCCGCGCTGGCGCTAGCCTGGCGGGCGGCCGCGACGACCTCGAGCTTATGCGCCAGTCCGCCGCTGACTTTAGCGCGCCCGCCCGCCCGCCCGATTGCTTTGATGCCGTCGTCGCTTACGACATTGATTTGCCGCCGCCGCTGCTCAGCGCGGTTTTGCGCGTTCTGCGCCCGGGCGGCCGCTTCATCGCGGTGCAGCCCCGGGCCCGCGTCAGCGAAAGTCAATTGCGCCTGCTGGAAAGCAGCGGATTTATTCGCATCCTCATCGAACCGGCCTTGGATGGCATCGGCGTCTTGCTGCGCGGCGAAAAGCGGCACCAAAGCGCTGATACAGCCGCGCGCATCCAAGCTGTGGCCGGCGCTGAATCAGATTTGCTGGCTCTGCCTCAGTTCAAAGGCCGCTACCTGCATCTGCTGATTCAGCAGCGCCCAGCTAAACCTGTCTGGCAGCTGGCAAAATCAGAGAAAATCACCTGGCGCGCCGCCGCCGTCGTCGATGACGCGCCTGGCGCCCCCCAGCCGCGCTTGCTGACCTTCAGCAGCTTGCCCAAAGCCGTCGCTTTTATGCAGCCGGCCGTGCTGGCTGGAGTTATTCGCGATATTAACAAAGTCGGCCGCTTCAGCCGCCAGACGGCCGGCCGCTGGCACTGGGGCATGCTCTTAAATCCGACGCTGGCAACCATCCAAGGCGCGACTTTGCTTTATGTCGATATTGACCCGGCGACGGCAGCCGCGCCGATTGAATAGCGGCTGATGGCTTTAGACCTCGACGACATCGCCTTTCTCAGCAGCGAGCGAGGCGCTGCGCTTCTCTCTGCTTATGCCGAGCGCGACCTGGCCGCCGACAATACCCTGCCGCTCTTGCTGGAATTGCGCCAGACCTTAAACCCGCGCCAGGCCGCCGCTGTGCTGACAACTCTGCGTCTGCGCCAAAAAGCGGTGGCGAAATTCCCGCGTTTTGCCCAGTCTATGCTCTTCACGGCGGCCGCTTTGCAGCAAGCCAGCCATCCGCTCTGCCGCCAATATCGCGCTGACCAGCTCGGAGCGCAGCCGGTGCTTGATGTCTGCTGCGGCATCGGCGCGGACAGCCTGGCTTTTGCCGCGGCTGGCGCGCCTGTGCTGGGCTTGGATATTGACCCGGTCCGCATCGCCATCGCCCGCCACAATGCCGCGGTCATGGGACTGCCGGCGCAATTTCAAGTGGCGGATGCCTGCGACCCGCTGCCAGCGAGCTACGATTGCATTTTTTATGATCCGGCGCGGCGTGATGCCCAAGGGCGGCGCATCCGCCATGTCGAGCGCAGCCTGCCGCCGCTGGCTCTAGCGCGCACTTGGGGGGCGCGGCAGCTTATCGTCAAACTCTCGCCCGCTGTCGATTTGCGGCAGCTCGAGTCTTATGGCGGCAGCGTCGAATTCATCTCAGCCCAGGGCCAGCTGACCGAAGCGCTGCTCTGGCTGCGGCGGCGGCAAGCGCGTCCCTTTGCGACAAAACTGACTGGCGCGGCGGCGTATCAGCTGCATTATCAGGGCGCGGCCCAGGCCAGCCTCTCGCCGCCGCAGGCTTGGCTTTTTGAGCCTGATCCGGCTGTGCTGCGCGCCGGGCTGGTGCGGCAGCTGGCGGTCGAGCTGGAGGTTGCGCTGCTCGATGAGACGATTGCCTACTTGACGCTGGAAAAGAAAGTGCCGACTGTTTGGGGTCGCTACTGGAAAATCTTGGACTGGCTGCCGTTCCAGCTCAAGCGCCTGCGCCGCTATTTGACTGAGCGCGGGGTGGGGCGGGTGACGGTGAAGAAGCGCGGTTTTGCTATGAGCCCCGAAGCCTTGATAGCGCGGCTGCGGCTCAAAGGCGGGGGCGAATCCCGCGTGCTGGCGCTGACGCGCAGCCAAGGCCGACCCATTGTCATTATTTGCGAAGATTCCGCATTTGGGTAATGCGAACAAATCCTCTATAATGACAGCATACATCTTTGAAGGGATTTGAGCGGATTTGCAAATGAAGGGGAAGACCGCATGTTGATGCGCCCGCTAGAACCGCGCCAGCCCCGCCTCATCAGCTGGGACGAGGTCGATGCGCTCATCGATGGCTTGGTGCCGCGCATTCAGCATCTGGGCCCCTTTGGCGCGATGGTGATGATTACGCGCGGCGGCGTCATCCCGGGCGGTTTGCTGGCGGAGGCTCTGAGCATCCAGCATCTGCTGACGGCGTCGGTGGACTTCGTGGCGACGGCGCAATCGGGCATGATGGCTTGGCCGACTTTTCTGCAATTTCCCGATCCAGATTTGCTGCGCGGGCGGCGCGCTTTGATTGTCGATGATGTCTGGGGCAGCGGCCGCACCAGCATCTCCGTGCGCGAGCGGGTGAATGCCGCTGGCGGCCGGGCTTTCAACTGCGTGCTGCACTATAACCCGTATCGCACAATGTTTTCCAATATCAAACCAGACCTGTATGGCGATGTTACTGATACTTATGTGGTCTATCCTTGGGAGATTGACCGCGGTTTGCTGGGCCGGGGTTTTGGCGCAGCGCAGCCAGAAATCTGATGATTTTCCTACGCAATCCAGCGCAAATTTGTACTAGGCGGCACTCAATGGGTTATAATGCCTATTGTTGTGCTTAGCCAGCAGAGCAGACATAAGCCGTCGCCCGCGCCGCGCGCTTTTGCTCTGTCCGCGCAGACGCAGTCACAATGTTAATTTTTTTGGAATCGGCAGGTTTCTTTTGTAATTGTGATGAAGTTCTGTCTATAATACGAATATAGTTATCTGTATGAAGTTGCGTTGTCAATAGGAGCGTCGCACTGGCGGCGAGAACATGCCCAAGCAGGAGGCATATCATATAATGAGTGAAGATCAAGAACAGAACACATTCGCCGATGAGAATTTCGAAGAAATGCTCGCGTCATCATTCGATTTTTCTTATACGCCGCCGCGGCGCGGCGAAATCCGCGAAGCGACCATCTTGCAAATTGACGAACGCGAAATCATCGTCGATCTGGGCGCGAAGCAAGATGGCATCGTGCCAGCGCAAGACCTGGAGCGCATGGACGACGCCTTCCGCGATACCTTAGAAGCCGGCGCCAGCGTCCCCGTTTATATCGTCAACCCGCGGGACCAAAATGACAATCTCATCGTCTCCATCAATATGGGTTTGCAGCGCTATGATTGGGAAAAAGCGCGCGAGCTGCTCTCATCGCAGGACGCCGTCGATGTCAAAGTCAGCGGCTACAACAAAGGCGGCGCGCTCGTGCGCTGGAATCGGCTCGAGGGTTTTATCCCCAGCTCGCACCTGGTCTCGACCAATCTCACCGTTGACCGCAAGGAAGCGATGACGCAGCTGATTGGCAATGTGCTGGGTGTGAAAGTCATCGAAGTTGACCAAGATAGGCGCCGGCTGATTTTCAGCGAGCGCGAGGCGCAGAAAGAATGGCGCGCCCGACGCAAAGCCAAGCTGCTGGCTGAGCTTAATATCGGCGATGTGGTGCCGGGCGTCGTGACCGGCCTGCGCGATTTTGGCGCTTTTGTCAACATCGGCGGCGCTGACGGCTTGATTCATGTCAGCGAGCTGGCTTGGCATCGCGTGGATCACCCGCGGGACATTCTGCATATCGGCGAAGAGATCCAAGTCTATGTGCTTAATCTCGACCGCGAGACGAATCGCATCGCGCTCAGCCGCAAGCGCCTGCTCAGCGACCCCTGGGACGATGCGCAGTATCGCTATCACGAAGGGCAGCTAGTCTCGGGCTATGTTACCAATGTGGTCGATTTTGGCGCGTTTGTCGCGCTGGAAGATGGCTTGGAAGGTTTGCTGCACCTCAGCGAAATGGGCGATGGCGCTTTGAAAGAGCCATATTCTTATGTGCAGAAGGGCGACCACCTGTCCCTGCGCATCAGCCACCTGGAGCCAGAAAAGCGCCGCGTCGGTTTCACGCAGCGCTGGGGCACCGAAATTGGCGAAGAGGCAGGCGGCGGCACTAAAGCGTAAATCCCTCAGGGCAATCGCATCAAATTGCAATAAGAACACCCCCTAAATCCCTCCCCGAAGCTTCGGGTCGCGTAGACACTGACCTACGGGAGGGACTTTTCCTCAAACTCCCCATAATTTTCGCGGTTTTTCTCCCCTTCCCAAAACTTTGGGGCGCGTAGACACTGCCTTACGGGGGGGGGGGCCGGGGGTGGGGTTGAAACGAAGGCAAAAAGTTGCAAAATTTACTTTGTCCTACTAATTGTTTCAATTTTTCCACCGTCGTAATATTGACAAAGTCTAGCAGCACCTGTATAATGCTCGCGTTTTTGGGGAGAAGACCGTCTTCGTTTATGCGGCATAGACCGCTAGAGCTGGCGAACCTGGTTAAGCAGAGCGGCGCTCTGTAACCGGGTTTTATTTTGCCTAGCGGCGCTGGGTCTCTCGCCAAAACACACTTACATTCGTTCGGGGAGAGTATTTCTAATGCACAGTGAAACAGCAGTAAGAGAGCCGGTGGAGGAACTGGATTTCGCGGCTCTGCTTGAAGAATCGCTCAATGGCAGCAAAATCGAGCGCGGCGATATTGTCAGCGGCACGGTGCTGTCAGTCGACAGTCAGGGTCTGATTGTCGATATCGGCTGGAAGCAGGATGGCATCGTTACACGCGGCGATATTGAGCGCATGGGGCTTAGCACGGAGGATTTTGCGATTGATGCCGAGATTGATGTTACGGTTGTCAATTTGAATGATAGCGAAGGCAATCTGATTTTGTCGGCGGCCCAAGCCCGCCAAAATGAAGACTGGAAACGGGCTGAGCAGCTTATGAACAGCGAAGCCTTATGGGCCGGCCAAATTGTCGATAGCAACAAAGGCGGCGTCATTGTCAGTTTTGGGCATTTGCAGGGCTTTGTGCCGGCCAGCCATGTGCTGGATATGCCGCGCGGCTTAAAAGAAGAAGAGCGCACCGCTTATATGCGCGACTTGGTGGAGAAAGAAATTGTCGTCAAGGTCATAGAGGTGAACCGCAAACGCCGCCGCCTTGTCTTCAGCCAATTAGAAGCCGAGCGGGAAAACCGCGCCGCGCGCAAGGAAGCCTTGCTGCGCGAATTGCAAGAAGGCAGCGCGCGCCAGGGCGTCGTCAGCGGCCTCTGCGATTTTGGCGCTTTTGTCGATTTGGGCGGGGCTGATGGCTTGGTGCATATTTCCGAATTGGCTTGGCGGCGCGTGCGCCATCCCAGCCAAGTGGTCGCCGTCGGCGACGAAATCGAAGTCTATGTCCTCAAGCTCGATGAGCAGGGCAAGCGCATCGGCTTGAGCCTGAAACGGTTGCAGCCCAATCCCTGGACCTTGGTCGACGGCATGTATCATATCGGGCAGCTGGTGGAAGGTGTCATCAGTCGCCTCGAGTCGTTTGGCGCATTCATCAGCATGGAGCCAGGTATCGAAGCGCTGCTGCACATCAGCCAAATGTCAGACAATTCTGAAGAAAACCCGCAGCGGCATCTGTACGAGGGACAGAAGCTGCTCATGCGCATCATCAGCATCGAAGCGGCGCGGCAGCGCCTGGGTTTGAGCTTGACCGAAGTTACGGCGGCGGAAAAAGCGCAATGGGAAGAGCGTCAGCAAGATTTAGTAGCGGCGGCGCAGTTGCAAGCCGAGCAAGCGGCCGAAACTGAACTGGCGGCCGCGCAGAATTAGCCTGTTTCTCGGCGATTTTCTCGTGTACACTAACAGTCCCTGCCCGCCAGACTGGGCAGGGGCTATCGCAAATCAGACAGCAAAGGAGCGAGCATGGCATCAGTCCGTCTTAAGCCGGGCGAAAGCCAGGAACAATTGCTGCGGCGTTTCCGCAAGCGCGTGACCAATGCCGGCATATTAAGCACGGTGCGGCGCAAGCGCTGGCATATCTCCAAGAGCGAGCTGCGCCGCATCGAGAAGAAGAAGGCGATCAGGCGTTCGCGCCGCCGCATGCGCAAAGGCTGATTAGCCCTTTGGGCCCAAAGCCCGATTGCGCTTTGCCTGGCGCCCCTAGGTGAAAATCCGCCGCCTTATCGAATGCTGCGGTTTTTTCAGTTACAGTAGTTTTGGCCTGCCATTAAAAGGAGGGATATGGCTAAGAAAGAAGAGAAGATAGAAGTAGAAGGCACCGTTATCGAGGCTTTGCCAAATACGCAATTTATGGTCGAGCTTGACAACGGGCACCGCCTGCTCGCTTATTTGTCGGGCAAGATGCGCAAATTTTATATTCGCATTTTGTTAGGAGATCGGGTAAAAGTGGAAATGAGCCCCTACGATATGAACCGCGGGCGCATCATTTATCGGCATAAGGAGAATGTACGCGCTCACCGTTGAGGCAGCGACCCACTAGGGAAAATTGACCAAAGCGGCGCAGCGCCAGGAGTAATCCGCATGTTTCCGCAGCAATGTTGAGCGACGAGTCATCGTAAAGATGGCTCGTTTTTTTTATCCGCCGCCCGCGGGCTTCAGCGCCCAATGCACCGCCATCGCGCCAAACATGAATTGGCGAAAGCGCACCTCAGCGAAACCAGCTTCTGCCACCAGTTGCGCCAGCTCGGCCGGGCTTTTGAAAGCCTGCGTCGATTCGGGCAGATAGCGGTAAGCTTCGCTGGCGGCCCGGCCGCCAACCAGCCGCCCAATCAGCGGAATGCCATATTTGAGGTGCAGCTGTATCAGCGGTTTCAGCCAAGTATTTGGCGGCGGCGCGGTATCCAGAATCACGAGGCGGCCGCCTGCCTTCAGCACCCGCCGCTGTTCGGCTAAAGCCTGCGGAATATCCACCACATTACGCATCAAATAGCCGGAGACGACGGCGTCAAAACTGTTAGCGGCATAGGGCAGGCGCAGGGCGTCGGCCCCGGTCCAAGCGATGCGCCCCCCCAAGGGCCCGCGCGCCTGGCCCACGCGCAGCATGCCCAGGGCAAAATCCGCGCCGCAAATCTGTGCCGCCGGTCTTTTTTTCAAGGCTTCGAAGGCGATATCGCCGGTGCCAGTCGCCAGGTCCAGCAGCCGGCCTTCAGCCGGCAGAGCCGCCATCTCGACGACAAACCGGCGCCACTTCAAATCTTGGCCGCCGCTAATCAGCCGATTGATGAGGTCGTAGCGCTTGGCGATGCGGTCAAACATAGCCTGCACATAAGCCGCCCGCTCTTTGCCCTGGAGATGCGCCATCCGCTTTCCCGCTATGTCCGCTATTCAGCTAGCTTTATGGTTTCGAGCAGCAGCCAGTCGCCTTGCTGCCGCCGTGCGTAAGTCGAAAAGCCAATTTGACGCAGCGTCGCTTCGACCTCGTCGGCTTGGCTATCGATGATGCCGCTGAAGAGGGCGCGTCCGCCTGGTCGAGCCAGCGCGCCCAAGCCTTGCCCGGCTAGCTCCAGGATGATGCGGGCTAGGATGTTGACGATGAGCAGGTCAAAACGGCGCGCCGAGCCTAAGGCAATTTCGAGGCTGCCGCGCTGGGCAACGATGTACGCTTCTACGCCGTTAGCCCGCGCGTTCTGCCGCGTCGCTTGCACGGCGATGGGGTCAATATCCAGTGCCAGCACTTTGCGCGCGCCTAATTTCGCCGCCGCAATCGAGAGAATGCCGCTGCCGCTGCCCAAATCCAGCACATCTTGCCCCGGTTGCAGCAGGGCTTCTAGCGCTTCTAAGCAAAGCTGGGTTGTGGGGTGGCTGCCAGTGCCAAAGGCCATGCCCGGATCCAGCGCGATTTCGATGTCGCCCGCTGCCAGCGGCGCCTCGAGCCAGAGCGGGCGAATCAACAAGCGCTGCCCTAGGCGCAAGGGCTGATAATGCGCTTTCCAGGCTTCGGCCCAGTCCGCTTCCGCCAGCTGCCGATAAGAGGGCGTCGGCATCGGGTACATCAAGCGCATGTGGCCGAGTGCTGTTTCTAGCTGTCGCTTGGTCGCCTCTTGGCGCTCATCAGCTGGGAAATAGGCGCGCAGGATGAGGTTCTGGGGCGGGGGGATGTCGCTTTCGTCCCAAGTATCGGGCGGAATGTCCGCTTGTTCCAGCGCGACGCCTTGATGCCCAAAGCGCCCTAAGACCTCGGCGACCGCTTCCGCGCTTTCGCCATCCACCGGCAGCGTAACTTCAATCCAGGCGCTCATGGCCGCGGCTTATTTCTCATCGCCGGCGAGGAAGTCCATCACCTTGTCGAAGATGCCGCGCCCGCCCGTTTGCGGTTTGACCTCGCGGCCGAAGGTGCTAGCCAATTCTACAAAGAGTTCGCGTTGCCGCTCGCTCAGCTCGGTTGGCGTTTGCACCTGCACGACGACCAGTTGATCGCCGCGGCCCGAGTTGCTGCCATCGGCGCGCAAGCGCGGGAAACCCTTGCCGCGCAAGCGGAAGACCTTGCCCGTCTGGGTGCCGGGCGGGATAGACAGCTCGTGCTGGCCATCGACTGTATCGACTTCGATGCGGTCGCCGAGGGTGGCTTGGGCGATGTTGATGCCGATGTCGAGGATGATGTCGTTTTCATTGCGTTTGAAGAAGGGATGGTCTTTCACATGCACGACGACGAAGAGATTGCCAGGCGGCGCGCCTTGCTCGCCGGCATCGCCATCGCCGCGCACTTGAATCTGGATGCCTTCGCTGACGCCAGCCGGTATCTTGACGCTCAGCACAGCCCGTTTGCGCCGCCGGCCAGAGCCATCACAGTTGCGGCAGGGATTGGTGATGACCGTGCCTTTACCGCCGCAGTTCGGGCAGGGGCGCGCGCGCACCATCGAGCCGAGCAAGGTTTGCTGCACTTGGCGCAGTTCGCCGCTGCCCTTGCAGGTGTGGCAAGTTGTCGGGCGGGCGCCGGCGGCAGCGCCCGTGCCAGCGCATTCGTCGCAGCGTTCCAAGCGCTGAAATTCGATTTCTTTGTCGACGCCAAAGACGGACTCGGCAAAGTCGATGGTTACATCGACGCGACGATCGCGCCCGCGGTTGACGGGGCGGCGGCGCGTGCCGCCCATCTGGTCGCCAAAGGCGCTGTTAAAAATATCGAAGATGTCTTCAAAGCCGCCGAAGCCGCCCATGCCGCCGCCAAAACCGCCCGCGCCACCACCATTGACCCCGGCATGGCCAAAGCGGTCATAGCGGGCTCGTTTTTCATCGTCGGAAAGCACTTCATAGGCTTCGTTGATTTCTTTAAATTTATCTTCGGCATCCGCTTCGCTGCTGACATCGGGGTGATAGCGCCGCGCCAGCCGGCGGAAGGCGCTTTTGATCTCTTGTGTATCCGCGCCGCGGGCTACGCCGAGTACCTCATAATAATCTTTTGCCATAGAGCTTTCCTTAGTGTCCTTTTCTTGCGCGCGCCTCTGATAGCTGCGGCGCAACGGGGCATATTTCTATAAAATATACCCCGTTTAGGCAAAATTGGCAGGCAGTCAGCGCGCTTTAGGTCTCGCTGTACTCGGCATCGATGATGTCTTCTTCTGGCGGCGGATTGCTCGTATCGCTATCCTGCGTCGTTTGCGCCGCTTGGTACATCTGCGCGCCGAGGGTCTGCACCTGAGCCATCAGCGCTTCGGTGGCTGCCCGGATCTCGCTGACGGTATTGCTGGACTGGGCTGTTTTCAGCGCCGCGATTTTTTCTTGTGTCTGCTTGACGGCATCTTCAGGCAGTTTTTCCGCGTTCTCGCTGATGAGCTTCTCGGCTTGGAAGATGGCGCTCTCCGCTTGATTATTGACCTCGGCCTGTTCTTTGCGCTCGGCGTCTTCGCTGGCGAAGCGCTCGGCTTCCGCCACCATACGATCGATTTCATCATCCGATAAGCCGCTGCTGGCGGTGATGGTGATGGCTTGCTCGCGGCCGGTGGCTTTGTCTTTGGCGCTGACATTGAGAATGCCGTTGGCGTCAATATCGAAGGTAACTTCGATTTGCGGCAGGCCGCGCGGGGCGGGCGGCAGGCCGTCGAGGATGAACTTGCCCAGAGACTTGTTATCATGTGCCATCGGCCGTTCGCCCTGCATAATGTGAATCTCAACCTGTGTCTGATTATCGGCCGCAGTGGAATAAACCTGCGATTTCTTGCTGGGGATGGTGGTATTGCGGTCGATCATCGGCGTCGCCACGCCGCCCAGGGTCTCGATGCTCAGCGTCAGCGGCGTTACATCCAGCAGCAGCACATCTTTGACATCGCCGCCTAGCACGCCCGCTTGGATGGCCGCGCCTAGAGCCACCACCTCATCGGGGTTGACACCTTTGGTTGGCTCTTTGCCAAAGAAACGCTGCACCGCTTCTTGAATCGCCGGCATGCGCGTCATGCCGCCGACCAGCAGCACATCATCCACATCGCTAATGCTCAGGCCGGCGTCCTTGAGCGCTTGGTTGCAAGGCGCGATGGACTTGCGAACTAGGTCATTGACCATGCTTTCCAGCTTAGCCCGCGACAGGCTCATATTGAGGTGCTTGGGGCCAGTGGCGTCGGCGGTGATGAAGGGCAGGTTAATCTCGGTTGTAAGCGTTGTCGATAGCTCGATTTTCGCTTTTTCAGCCGCTTCTTTCAGCCGCTGCAAAGCCTGCTTATCGGCGCGCAAGTCGATGCCGTTTTCCCGTTTGAACTCGTCTGCGATCCAGTCGATGATTTTTTCATCGAAGTTATCCCCACCGAGGTGGGTATCGCCATTGGTGGATTTCACCTCAAAGACGCCATCGGCGACTTCCAAAATGGAAATATCGAAGGTGCCGCCGCCCAGGTCATAGACGGCGATGATGCCTTCGTTGCGGTCGCCCAGGCCATAAGACAGGCTAGAGGCGGTCGGCTCGTTGATGATGCGCAGCACTTCTAAGCCAGCGATTTTGCCGGCGTCTTTAGTGGCGTTGCGCTGCGTATCGTTGAAATAAGCCGGCACGGTGATGACGGCTTGGTCGACGGCTTCGCCCAGGTAGGCTTCGGCGTCCGCCTTGATTTTTTGCAAGACCATCGCCGAAATTTCGGGAGCGCTATAATCGCGCTCGTTCATGCTGATACGCAGATCGCCGTTAGAAGCGGCGGAGATCGTGTATGGCACCAGCTTGGCGGCTGCGCGCACTTCGGGGTCATTAAACTTGCGCCCGATGAAGCGCTTCACCGAGAAGACCGTGTTTTCCGGGTTCACGACCGCTTGATTGCGGGCTACCCGCCCGACCAGCCGCTCGCCAGTTTTGCTGTTGATAGCGACGACGGACGGGATGAGATTGCCGCCTTCGGATGATGGGATGACGGTGGGTTCGCCGCCTTCCATCACGGCAACGACCGAATTGGTCGTGCCGAGGTCAATACCGATTATTCTACCCATTTGTGTTCCTCTTCCTCCTTGTTCTTTTTTCCCTGTTGTCTGAATTTTTAGGGATACAATCGCTTGCCTAATCGCCAGAGTTGCTGATTTAGTTTCTCGACGCTGTTATCAATCTCGGCGATATCGCTGTTATTTTGCGCATCTTGCACTGCGGCTATCTTCGTCTCGGTCTGGCGCAGCTCAGAAGTTGTTAGCCTTTGGCGATTTTGCCGTATAAACTTTTCTACTAAATAGACGGTATATTTTGCTTCTTTTTTGCTCTCTATCAGTTTTTCTTGTTGGGCAAAGGACTCGACTATAGTCATCTTTTGCTCTTTACCAGTGGCTTCAACTCTGGCGCTGACATCAGGCATGCCATTGGCATCGAGGGAGTAAGTTATTTCGACCTTTGCCTCGCCGCGCGGCAGCGGCGGGATGTCTTCTACAGCAAATTTGCCTAGCGAGACATTGTCCTTCGCCAGCGGTCTTTCGCCTTGCAAGACATGCACCATCATCTGGGTCTGGTTATCGGCGACGGTGTAGAAGGTTTCTGTTCGTTTGGTCGGAACTGGTGTATTGCGTTCAATGAGTACGGTGGTCGCTCCGCCCATAGTTTCTCTGCGCAGCGTGGTCGGCGTAACATCCACCAGCAAAATGTCGTTGACTTCTCCGGCCAGCATACCGGTTTGGATGGCGGCACCCTTTGCCACCACTTCATCTGGGTTGGCATTTTTGGCGGGCGTTTGGCCAAAGAAACGCTCAACTGCTTCCTGGATAGCTGGAATGTGCGTCGAGCCGCCGACGAGCAGCACGGCGTCAATTTCACGGACATCTAGCTTGGCGTCTTCCAGAGCCTGGCGGCAGCAACCGATTGAGCCGTAGATGAGATTGTCAATCATGCTCTTCAGCTTGGCGCGGCTGAGGGTCAATTCTAGGTGTTTGGGGCCGCTGACATCCGCCGTAATAGAAGGCAGGTGTATATCGGTGCTGTGGACGGAAGACAGCTCGCATTTTGCTTTCTCGGCCGCTTGTTTCAGCCGCCAGAGCAGCATTGGCTTCATGTCCAGGCTGGCATTATTTTCTTGTTCGAACTCATTAATCATCCACTCCATGACATGTTCATCAAAATTGTCGCCGCCCAGGTAGGTATCGCCGTGGGTGGCGAGGACTTCGAACATGCCGTCGTCGATCTTCAAGATGGAGATGTCAAAGGCGCTGCTGCCCATATCATAAATGGCGATGATGCCGTCATTATCTTCATGCCAGCCGTAGGCTAAGCTGGCCGCGGTAGGTTCGTTGACAATGCGCAGCACTTCTAAACCGGCGATGCGCCCAGCCTCTTTGGTGGCATTGCGCTGGCGGTCATTAAAAAAGCTGGCACGGTGATAACCGCTTGCGTAACTTCTTCGCCCAAATAGTCTTCGGCATCGGCTTTGACTTTTTGCAAGATGAATGCTGAGATTTCTTGCGGACTATAATCCTTGCCATTCATAATGATATGAATATCGCCATTTGGGGCTTCAGTCAGCTTATAAGGCGTCAATTTGCTAGTGTCGCCAATTTTGGCATTACGAAACTCGCGCCCCATAAAGCGCTTAGCTGATAAGACCGTGTTCTCGGGATTCTTTGCTGCCTGGTTGCGCGCAACTTCTCCAATCAAACGCTCGCCGGTTTTTGGATTGATGGCGACCACCGATGGCGTCAGATTGCCGACGGTATCTTGGGTGGGGATGACTTTAGTTTCGCCGCCTTCGTGGAAGGCGACAACCGAATTGGTGGTGCCTAAGTCAATGCCAATTACTCTGCCCATTTTTCTCTCTTTTCTTTCTTTACTCTCTATCCTTTGAATGAATTGAGGCTCTACTGCGCCACTTTAACCAGGGCCGGGCGCAGCACAATATCGCCAGCGCGGAAGCCGGACTGCAATGTCTCGATGACATGGTCGCTTTCGACTGTTTCACTTGGCTCGGCGAGGATGGCTTCATGCCATTTGGGGTCAAAAACTTCGCCGACAGGGTCGATCATCTCGACATCGTGTTTCTGTAGCAGCGTAAGAAACTCTTTTCGAATCTTTACGATGCCGTCCACCCAAGAATTGCTCTGTATTTCTGCTGGCAGATTGTCGAAAGCGAGAGCAAAATTGTCGATGATGGGCAAAAATTCCTTCAGAAATTTAAGCTCATTCTGTTGCGCGATTCTGGCATTGTCTCTGGCAACGCGCTTTTTGTAATTGTCAAATTGGGCCCGCTCGCGCTGCCAGTGTTCCAGGTAACTGTTTTCTTTTGCGGCTACGAGTTGGGTTTGCGTTTTTTCCAGTGTGCTTTGCGCCGCTGCCAACTCAGTTTGCACCGCATCGCGTTCGCTCTGCGCTGCTTCTAGCGCGCTTTCTTTATCAGCCAATTCCTGCTGCGCTGCTTCTAGCTCGTTTTCTATAGCAGCCAATTCCTGCTTCGTTCTTTCCAGCTTCGATTGCGATGCGTCATGCAGTTGCTTGGATTGTTTCCACTTTATCCGCATTGCTTCCAAATCCTTCTCCAAGTCAGCAATTTTCTGCATTGCCGTAGCCTGTGCCTCTTCCAAGTTGGCCTTTCTTTGGGCTGCTGTTTTCAGTTGCTCTTCCAAGTCGGCGTTTGTCTGTACTGCCGTTTCCAGCGCAGTCTTCACTGTCGCAAGCTCAGCTTGCAAGTCCGTCTGGTCTGCTGTTTGGTCGGGAGCAGTTCGCAGCGGCAGTTGCGCTGGTTCTTCTGCGGCGGTGTCTTCGGCTTGGCTGGCGCTTTCTGCTGGCAGCGCCAGCTGCGCGTCTAGGCTCTCTTCTGCGGCCGACGCGTCGCCTTGGGTGTCGTCAGCAGTTTCCGTTTCTGCGGCCGGTTCGTAGACTTGGATGTTAGTTGGAGTTTCGACTTCCGCGGCCGGTTCATCGGCTTCCGTGTCATCAGCTGCTGCTGGTTCGGTTTCTGCGACTGGTTCATCGACTGCCGTATCATCAGCAGCCTCGACTTCCGCTACCGATTCATCAACTTCCGTGTCATCAGCTGCTGGTTCGGTTTTTGCGACTGGTTCATCGACTTCCGTGTCATCAGCTGCTGGTTCGGTTTCTGCTACCGGTTCATCGACTGCCGCATCGTCAGCAGTTTCAACTTCCGCTACCGGTTCATCGACTGCCGCATCGTCAGCAGTTTCAACTTCCGCTACTGGTTCATCAACTGCCGCATCGTCAGCCGCCTCGACTTCCGCTACCGGTTCATCGACTGACGTGTCATCAGCTGCTGGTTCGGTTTCTGCGACTGGTTCATCGACTGCCGCATCGTCAGCAGCCTCGACTTCCGCTACCGGTTCGTCGACTGCCGTATCATCATCAGTTTCAACTTCCGCTACCGGTTCATCGACTGACGTGTCATCAGCTGCTGGTTCGACTTCTGCGACTGTTTCATCGACTGCCGTGTCGTCAGCAGCCTCGACTTCCGCTACCGGTTCATCGACTTCCGTATCATCAGCGACTGTTTCATCGACTTCCGTATCGGCCACAGTTTCGGTTTCTGCGACTGTTTCATCGACTTCCGTATCGTCAGCAGTTTCGATTTCCACTACCGGTTCATCGACTGCCGTGTCATCAGCTGCTGGTTCGGTTTCTGCGACTGTTTCATCGACTGCCGCATCGTCAGCAGCCTCGACTTCCGCTACCGGTTCATCGACTGCCGCATCGTCTTGGATGTCCTCAGCAGCAAGCTCAGCTTCCGCCGTCGGCTCGCCGATTTCTGAGGCTTGCACAGTGTCTGCTACCTCCGCCACATTCTCGGCATTTTCTGCCGCCATTTGTTCTTCCTGCTCACGTTTATCAGTTTGATTCTCAGCTTCACGCATTCTCAACTCCATTTCTTGCTTAGCGCTTCATATAGAATAATAAAAAATCCTGCACCATTAACATAGCGCAAGCATCATAGAATTATATTAGTTTTCACAGAAAAAAGATAGCAGTTGGGAAGTCTTACGAAGATTTTATATTTGCCGCGCCGAGTCTTCTACATTGTCTTGGTACAGCGTCGCCAGCACATTCGTCATCAGGTTAGATACATAAAGCACGGTGCTAATCGCCCGTCCATAGTTGATATGCGTTGGTCCCAAAACGCCAATCGTGCCGCTCATCTTGTCAGGATCGCCATAACGACTCAGCACCATGCTCAGGTGGCTCAAATCTTCGTAGCGGCCGTCGCCGGCGATGACCACCTGCACGCGCGGCTTTTTGCTAGCGGCGGGCGGCAAACGGTCGAGCAAATCGTTGAGCAGCGCGTTCAACACCGTATGCTCTTCGAGGATGCGGATGGCTTGCTGCGCGCCCGCTTCATCGGCGAAGCTCTGCATCAGGCGGCTCAAGCCATCGCGGTAGATGGAACGGGCGCGGTTATTGTCCACATTTTCGATAAGCTCGGCGGCTAGCTCCGCCACTTCGCGCTCGAGCATCGGCAAGTTGATGCTGCGCAGGCGCACCTGCCGCGCCCCCATATCGGCGCAGGCTTCGTTGATGCGCTTGGCCGCCGCCGCCAATTTGCTCTGCGGCACTGGTTCCGCCAGCGTCAGCATGCGCTGATGCACGCTGCCGCTATTCAAGACCAGCACCAGCAAAGCCAGCCGGCCTTGAATCGCGATGAGTTCGAGGTGTTTGAAGGAGTTGGTCTGGGAAATGGGCGGCGTCACGATGGAGGCTGATTGCACCGAGCGGGCTAGCAGGGCGGCGGTGCGCCGCATCCATTGTTCCATGCCGGCCTGCAAAGTGCCGACTCGCTCCGAGATATGGCTCTGTTCGCCGCGGGTCAGGCTGCGCGTCTGCAAGAGGCGGCGCACAAAATAGCGAAAGCCAGCCGCCGTCGGCACGCGGCCGGCCGATGTGTGCGGCGCGGCGATATAACCCATCTCTTCGAGCTGAGCCATCTCGTTGCGCACCGTCGCCGAGCTGATATTCAGCTGATAATTCTCGACCAGATAGCGCGAGCCGACTGGCTCAGGCTTCTCCGAATGAGCCTGCACGATGCAGGCCAGGATGTCTTCCTGGCGGCTGCTGAGGGCGGGCAGTTGCCCTTCATTGTTCATAGGTTTCGCCAAATAGCGCGGCGCATGCTGGCAATGCTAACACGCCCGCGCCTAATTGACAAACCTGCTCTATTCCTGCATTTTTTGAAAGGTTTTCTCTGATATATTCTATTTTTATGAGATATACATTATACAAATATATAAAAATGTCAATTTTGCAAAAAGAAGCCGGCTTTAATCCGCTGGTGACGCTGCTGGCATTCCTGCCTGTCGCGCTGTTTGCCTACTTAGGGCAGTTCAGTCGCATTATCAAAGACGACTATATCCACTTTGCTGTTGGTCGAGAACTCGGCCCTTGGCAGAGTGTGCTGTACTGGCGCGACATCCATAACGGAAGTTATACGCACTATTTTCTCCATGGCTTGCTGGCGCCTTTAGATACTTTAATTCCACCTATCACACCGACTGTCATCATCGTTTTGTGGCTCTTAGGGTTGGCTTGGCTAATATCTCAAGCGCTATCTGCCTTGCAAGTCAGGCAAGGGCGCTTGCTAATTGCCATAACGCTGGCCGCAGTCATTGTGACCGCGGCGATTAACGCTATGTATTCGCTCGAGGCCTTCTACTGGTATTCCGCCAGCACACGCTACACTTTACCGCTGGCAGTCTTCACGATTTATTTGGCGCTTGTCGTAAAGGCGGCCAGAAGCGTCCAGGCTCTTGGCGCTCGAGTCGCGGTTGCGCTAGTTGGGGCCACGCTCTGCTTTATAATCGCCGGGCTGGCCGAAATGTATCTGGTCTTTCAACTGGCATTTCTTATTTCGCTTATTATTTTCTTCTTTGTATTTGCCGATAAATCTGCTCGGTTTTCTTATATTGTCTTGCTTGGCGCGGGTTTGGCCGGCACTTGCGCTAGTTTATTCCTGCAGCTAACTGCGCCAGGCGTAGCCCTACGGTCTATCAAAATTGCGCAGAGCGATTTGGCGCAGTCGATGCGCTCGCTGCCAGCGCTTTTTTCCGAGACTGCGAATAGGACCTTTCAATACATTGGGCATCAAGAAGCATTTGCCGGCTTTGTGCTGTTGCTGGCTGGTGGCTTGTTCCTGACTTTGAGACTATACAAAGCGCCGCTTTCGCCACCGCGCTTCCAGGCTACTATCTCCCGCAAGCCGCTCTGGCTTGGGCTTATCGTGCAATTGTGCTTTATGCCGATATTGTGGACACATACGAGCGACAATTTGCAGGTTTTTGGCCGCTTCAGCTTTGCCTTCGCAACGGTAATTTCTTTGAATCTGGCGCTGACGTTAGCTTTTGTTTTCCTGCTTTGGCAGCCTTATCGTCTCAGAAATCGAAAGCGATGGCTAGTTTATTCTAGCCTTATGCTAGCGCTGTTTCTGCTTTTCTTCACTTTGACGCAGCTCAAAAGTATACACTACAAGGCGGCGACTTATTTGTTCCTGTCGGCGCTGTCTTTTCTTGGCCTCTTGTGCTGGCAGTTAATCTTGCTCATCGCGGATGAGCGTTTTAGGCGCTATGGCGTCTACGCGCTGATTTGGCAGCTGCTGACGGCGGCAATTTTTGTAGCGCTGCTTGTCGTATCTCTATATGTGCATGGCACTGTATTCGGTCGCATCTTGGTAGTCTCAACCTTCATGCAAGTGCTAAGCGGCTTGTTTTGGGGTTGTCTCCTAGGCTTGCTGATGAAGCAAGTCTGCTTGCCGCCCAGCGCCGGAAAACTATGGTTAGCCTGGAGAAGCAAGATATGTTTGGCCGTCCTGCTTATTATTTGTGTCGGCGTCAGTTATGGGCAGGTGTGGCTTATTCCAGACTTTGCGACCTTCGCTAAAGAATGGGACGAGCGTCACCAATTGATGTTGCGGCTGCGTGACGACGGATACAAAGAAATTGAAGTGGCGCCGCTCACTTTTGATTTAGCCGAATATCTTTGGCGCTCTGGCCTGTCAGCCGCATATCCCGACAGTACATATTGGTATACGAAGCGATATTTTGGCTTTGAATCTATCACAGAAATCACGGAAGCAGACTGAGACTTGTTCTAAGCGCGCGAAAACGCCGCCACATCAAAGACGAATCTTATGTAAGATGTAGGCGGCGCTCATCGTCAAAACAATAGATTCGACAGACGAATTGACGGGCGGGCCACAGCCGCTCGGAAACCAGAAAATCACAGGAGACGATAAAATGGGCAACATGACTTTCGATGTCAATAAAGACGAATTCCAGAGCGAAGTGCTGAATAGCGCGACCCCCGTATTGGTCGATTTTTGGGCGGAGTGGTGCGGTCCTTGCAAGATGATTGCGCCCATCGTCGACGAAATCGCCAGCGAGTACGCCGGCAAGCTGCGCGTCGCCAAGGTCGATGCCGATGCCAACCAAGAGATTCTGATGCACTACGGCATCATGGGCATCCCCACCTTGATCCTCTTCAAAGAGGGCGAAGCGGTCGAGCGCATCACTGGCTTCAAACCCAAAGGCAAAATCGTCAGCAAGATTGTGACGCATATCTAATTGTCGCCGCGCCGAACTCGAGAAACGCTCATCAAGACGCGATGGGCGTTTTTCTTTTCCGGCAAAGATACGCTTTGACTCTACTTGACGCGCCCGATTTTTTGGTATGATGAAAGTATCGCCCTGCCAAGTTTTCGCTGGAGTTGCTGAGTCATGATGGAAATGCTAGGGCAAGCCAAAGTCCCCGGCGCGAAATACAATCCCAGCCAGGCCAACATCGTGTATCAAGAAGAGCAGGAGCAATCGGCGACGATGCGCTTTGGCTCGATGAAGCTCTTCAGCGGCAGCGCCTCTCAGGCCTTGGGCGACGAAATCGCCGCTTATATCCGCGGTGTTTCTACCTACAAGGTCAAGCCAGGCGCCTATTACCGCACCGTCTTTTCCAACGAGAATATCTTCATCAAGCTCGAAGAGAGCGTGCGCGGCAAAGATGTCTACCTCGTGCAGACGATGGCTTCGCCGGTGCATGACAATTTTATGGAAATGCTGATTACGATTGACGCGCTCAAGCGGGATTCGGCCTGGCGCATCAATCTCGTCGTGCCATATATGAGCTATACCCGCTCGGATAAAAAAGACCAGCCGCGCGTGCCAATTACCGCCCGCCTGGTGGCAAATATGATTGAAACGGCCGGCGCCGACCGGTATATGACGATAGATTTGCACGCTGGGCAGATACAAGGCTTTTTTAATATCCCCGGCGATGCGCTAAGCGCCTTCCACCTGCTCAGCGATTATGTTGTGGGCAAGCTGCGCCGCGGCGAACTTGAGAATCTTGTCGTCGTCACCACCGATTTAGGCTTTGCCAAACAGGGGCGCAACTGGGCGGAGACCCTCGGCGTGCCGCTGGCATTCGTGGAGAAGCGGCGCGTCAGCAATGCGGAAAGCCCGCGCGCCCTTTCCCTCATCGGCAGCGTCGCCGACAAAAATGTCTTGCTGGTCGATGACGAAGTGAACACCGCCGGCAGTATCGTCAACGCGGTCAATGTGGTGCGGGATTATGGCGCCCGCGATGTGCTTTTAGCTTTTACCCATCCTTTCTTCTCCGAGCGGGCTTATGAGCGCTTTGCCGCTCTCAATCTGCGCGAGATCATTTTCACCAACACCTTGCCAATTTCCCAAGCAAAAAAACTTCCCAATATGACCGTGCTCTCCATCGCGCCTTTGTTGGGCGAGGTCATCCTGCGCGCGCACGAGGGCAGAAGTGTAGGCGCTCTCTTCAATGAATGACGAAACCGAAACTCAAGAACAGAATTCTATCTTCAACCAGCCGGAAGAAGCCCCGTCCGAATTCTCGAATCGGACGCTCTTGCTCAGCGCCGGCGGCTTTCTGCTCATGCTCACGGCTTTGTATTGGCTGGTGCAAGTGGTTGGCCTGCGCGAATTGCAATTGATGATTGCCAGCGCCGGCATCTGGGGACCCTTTGTCTTCGTCGGCATCAAAGCGCTGACCTTTACCTTCGCCCCGCTATCGGCCGGCCCGATACAATTTGCCTCGGGCTTGCTCTTTGGCTTGATACCCGGCACCTTCTATTCGGTGCTGGGCGAGGTCATCGGCGGCACCATCAATGTGGTCATCGCTCGCATGTTCGGCCGGCGCATTGTCATGCGTTTCGTCGGCAAAGCCGGCTTGAAGCGAATCGACGCTTTTTACCGGGACCACCTTGATGACTGGCAGTCGCTCTTGGCGGCGCGCTTGCTGCTCTTTTCGGTCTACGATTTTATTAGCTACGGCGTTGGCTTGGGGCATATCCGGCTGTCGGTGTATATCTTAGTGTCATTTTTTGGCGGTTTGCTGCCGACCTTCATTTTTGTGTTTATCGGCAGCGAAGTGGCGCAGAACCAAGAGCTGCTGCTGATGTTTTATGTCGGCGCGGCCCTGCTCTTCGTTTTCTTTGTCATCTTTCGCCGTCTCATCACCCGCCTCTTCGAAAAGATTTTCGACTGAGGTCCGCCGCTGGCCGGAGAACTCTCTGCCAGCGTCAAGTCTATGCTATAATCAGTGCATCGCCAAAGAAAGCCAGGTGAGAAGCTATGTTTCGCAATCTCGTCAAGACCATATTCGGCGACCCGATGGAAAAAGCCTTAGCTGGCTATCAAACGACGGTCGATAAAATCAACGCGCTCGAACCGGCCCTGCAAAAGTTGAGCGATGCGCAGCTGCGCGCCAAAACCGCCGAGTTCAAGCAGCGTTTGCAAGAGGGCTTGGACTTCGAGGATATTTTGGTCGAGGCTTTTGCCCTCGTGCGCGAAGCTTCGGTGCGCACCATCGGCCTGCGCCACTACGATGTGCAGATGGTTGGCGGCATCGTGCTGCACGAAGGGCGCATCGCCGAGATGAAAACGGGCGAAGGCAAGACGCTTGTCGCGACCCTGCCGCTCTATCTGAATGCCTTGAAGGGCGGCGGCGCGCACCTGGTAACGCCCAACGATTATTTGAGCAAGCATGGCTTGCAATTCATGGGGCCCATTTATCATCTGCTGGGCTTGTCGGCGGCGGTGATTCAAAACACCGGCGGCCAGCCCGATAGCGGCTCATTCCTCTTCGACCCTGACTTCCTCTCCGACGATGCCCGTTACCAGAATCTGCGTCCCATCAGCCGCCGCGAAGCCTACCGCGCCGATATTCTTTATGGCACGAACAACGAATTCGGCTTCGATTATCTGCGTGACAATATGGTGCTGTCTCAGGAGCAGCTGGTCCAGCGCGAACTGCGCTATGCTATCGTCGACGAGGTTGACAATATCTTAATTGACGAAGCGCGTACGCCCTTGATTATCTCCGGCCCCGCCGATGAACCATCATATTTTTACCGCCGCTTCGCTTCCATCGTCAAGCGGCTGAAAAGAAGCAGCGAAGACAGCGTCGAGCTGGAAGAACCCGATGGCGATTTTGTCTTAGACATCAAAGACCGCATCGTCTATTTGACCGAGCAGGGCGTCGAAAAAGTGGAGCAGGCTCTGGGAGTGATGCAGCTCTATCACCCCGACAATGCCGAGATGCTGCCTTACCTCGATAATTGCCTGCGCGCCCAGACGCTCTATCAGAATGACCGGGAATACATCGTGCAGCAGGGCGAAGTTGTCATCGTCGACGATTTCACCGGCCGGCTCATGCCCGGGCGTCGCTTCTCCGAAGGCTTGCACCAGGCCATCGAGGCCAAAGAAGGCCTGAAAATCCGCCGCGAAAACATCACTATGGCGACCATCACTTTCCAAAATTTCTTCCGCATGTACGACAAGCTGGCTGGCATGACCGGCACCGCCCTCACCGAAGCCGAAGAATTCGAGAAAACCTACGAGCTGGATGTCATACCGATTCCGACGCATCGCCCCGTCATCCGCAACGATGAAAACGACCTTATCTATGTGAATGAAACGGCGAAGTGGAACGCGATTGTGCAAGCGATTCAAGAGCGCAATGCCCGCCAGCAGCCCATCCTCGTTGGCACGGTCGCCGTCGAAACTTCCGAGCGCCTCAGCAAATACTTGCACCGCGCTGGCATCAAGCACGAGGTGCTGAACGCCAAGCAGCATGAAAAAGAAGCCGAAATCATTACGCAGGCCGGCCGGCCAAGCGCGGTAACAATCGCCACCAATATGGCGGGCCGCGGCGTCGACATCTTGCTGGGCGGCAACCCAGAGGGTTTGGCGCGGGTGGCTTTGCGCCGCCAAGGCACTGATTTAACCACCGCGACGGCGGCGCAATGGCAAAAGGCACTGGCGGAGGCGGAAAAAATTGTCAGCCGCGACCGGCAAGTGGTGCTTGACGCTGGCGGTTTATTTGTGCTTGGCACCGAACGCCACGAAGCGCGCCGCATCGATAACCAACTGCGCGGGCGCTCTGGCCGCCAAGGCGATCCTGGCGCCTCCCGCTTTTACCTCAGCCTCGATGATGAGCTGATGCGGCGCTTCGCCAACGACAATGTCAAGCGCTTGATGAAAACCGCCGGCTTCCCCGAAGACGAAGCGATCCAGCATAGCGTCATTAGCAAATCAATCGAACAAGCGCAAATCCGCGTCGAAGGGCATAATTTTGACATCCGCAAGCGCGTCGTCGAATATGATGATGTGGTCAACCGCCAGCGCGAGATTATCTATGCGCAGCGCCTCGAATGGCTGAAGCATGACGCCGAAGAATTGCACAGCCATTACCGGGACATGATCGATGTGCAAATCGCGGCGAATGCAGCCGATGTCCTCTCCGCCGACCAGTCGGGCGAGGTGCTTGAGGCGAGCGTGCTGTTTCAGCAGTTGGCTTTGAACGGCCTGCCGTTGCCGCCGACGCTGGATCTGCCGGCGGATGCCGACGACTTGGGCTTGCGCGAGTCCCTGGTCAGGCAAATCAGCGATTATGCGCGCCCGCTGCTGGAAGAGAAAAAAGCGCAGCTCGAAGCCGCCCGCGCCGGCCTGATGGAAATTGCCGAGCGCCAAACTGTCATTCGCGCCCTCGACCACTATTGGCAGCGCCATTTGACCGATCTCGATATTCTGCGCGAGGGCATTGGCTTGCAGGCGGTGGCGCAAAAAGACCCGCTGGTCGAATATCAGCGGCAGGGCTTTCAAATGTTCCGCGTGGTCGAAGATACTTATAGACTGATTGCCGCCCGCAATATCTTCTTGGTGCAGCCGGCCCAGGCCCAGAACCGGCAGCGCCGCCGCCAGCTGAGCGAAGGCCGACGCGACGCGTTCTCTGGCAACAACGAGCGCCCCAAGCAACAGACTGTGCGTAAGAGTAATCGGCGGCCCGGGCGCAACAAACCTTGCTGGTGCGGCAGCGGCAAAAAATATAAGCACTGCCACATGCGCGAAGACCGACTCTCGGGCAAATTCCAGCAAGCAGGCTAGCGCCAGCGCGATGTTCCGCATCGGCGACATAGAAGTTTATCTCTTCAATGACGCGGCGACCTGGGTTGATACAGGCGGCATGTTTGGTTTGGTGCCGCGGGCTTTGTGGTCACGCTATTATGCTGTGGACGCGCGCCATCTGCTCAAAACGGCGACGCACAACCTGCTCATCCGCGCTGGTGGCCAGAACATCATCGTCGATACTGGCTTTGGCAACTGCTTGAGCGCCGCCCAGCGCAAGCGCCGCAGCGTTACGGATTTTGATGGCACGCATGCGGGTTTGACCGCCTTAGGCATCGCGCCAGCCGACATCGACATCGTTATCGACACGCATTTGCACGACGACCATTGCACGGGCAACTTCCGCTTGGATGCGGCCGGCGCGCGCCAGCCCGCCTTTCCCAATGCCGAATATCTGGTGCAGGCACGCGAATATCACGAGGCTATGCAGCCCAACGAACGCACCCGCGCTACTTATCTGCCGGCCAATTATCAGCCGCTCTACGAATCGTGCCAGCTGCGGCTTTTAGAGGGCGATAGCGAAATCTTGCCCGGCATCGATGCGCTGGTTACGCCCGGCCATACGCCCGCCCACATGAGCCTGCGCCTGGCGAGTCAAGGCGCGCAGGCCGCCTTCCTGTCTGACCTGGCATCGCAGGCCATACACTTTGAGCGCCTCGGCTGGATGAGCGCCTATGATGTCGAACCGCTGGTAACTTTGGAGACGAAACGGCACTGGCAGAAATGGGCCCTGGCGACGCAGGCTCTGCTCATCTTCCCGCACGATGCGCTGCGACCTGCTGGCCGGCTGATAGAAAATGAACAAGGCAGGCTCACAGTGCAGCCGGTGGAAGTCGAATACGACAATCCTGTGGCTGGCTAGACTCAGTCGCCGGGCGGTTGGCAGCTGGGGCAGAAATGCGTGCCGCGCTGCGCCAGCCGAATTTTATTTATCAGGCTGCCACAGCGTTTACAGGGCAATTCCGCCCGCCCATAGACAAAAAAATGCTCCTGCGAGCTGCCTTTCTGCCCATCTGGCTTGCGATACCAATTGATGCTAGCGCCTTCGTGCTGGATGCCTGCCCGCAGCGCGTCTTGAATCGTCTGATGCAAGCGGGCGGCCGCCGCTTCGCTCACTTGATTGGCTGGGCGAGCGGGGTGAATGCCAGCGCGAAAGAGGGCTTCGTCGGCATAGATGTTGCCGATGCCAGCCACAAATTCCTGCTCTAGCAGCAGCGCTTTTATCGCCCGCTTGCGCTGGCGCAAGCCCGCCTGAAACTCTTCTAAGAGAAAGTCCGCGCTCAGCGGCTCGGGGCCCAAGTGACTTAAGAGCTGCGTCACATCATTGGTCAAATAGGCGCGGCCGAACTTGCGCATATCGGAAAAGCGCAGCTGCCAGCCGCCCGCCAAATCAAAGCGCAGATGCACCCACTTGTCCGCGCTATGTTGTGCCGTCGCTTCCGTCACATACAAGCGCCCCGACATCTTGAGGTGAATGACCAGCGTGTCGCGCTCCAGTTCAATCAGGATATATTTGCCGCGCCGCTTGACCGCTCGTACCGTCTGGCCCCGGGCGCGGGCAGCGAACTCGGCCGGGCTGGGGCTGTGGATTGCCCGTGGCCAGTCCTGCCACATAGCTTCAATGCGCTGGCCGATTAAAGGCTCGCGCAGGCCACGGACAACGGTCTCAACTTCCGGCAGCTCAGGCATTCGCTTTTGTCCTCTTTATCTTCATATCTTTCTGCTTTATCTTTAATATTCTTTCCGCCCGATTCCAACGAACAACATCTGCAGGTGACTGCTATAATACGGCTATCCCGAGCGGATTAAAAGCCATAGCCACAAGTATACTTTCGAGATTATGACTAGCGATTTTGTTCATCTGCATGTGCATAGCGAGTTTTCCCTGCTCGATGGCCAGAGCCGCATCAAAGATTTGGTGCGGCGGGCGCAGGAGCTGGAGATGCCGGCCTTGGGCATCACCGACCACGGCGTGATGTTCGGCGTGCTTGATTTTTACCGCGCCTGCGTTGATGCTGGCATCAAACCCGTCATCGGCGTGGAAGCCTACCTCGCGCCGCGCGGCATGACCGACCGCGACCCGCGCCTCGACCGCAGCCCTTATCACATGCTGCTGCTGGCAAAGGATATGACCGGCTACCAAAACCTGCTCAAAATTGCTTCGGCTTCGCAGCTTGACGGCTTTTATTATCGCCCGCGCATCGACAAAGAATTTTTGGCGGCACATGCGGCCGGCCTCATCGCCACCAGCGGCTGCCTGGCGGCTGAAATCCCGCACTGGGTTGAGGCGGGCGACGAGCAGCGCGCGCGGGATAGCATCGGCTGGTATCAAGAGGTCTTTGGCACGGAGAATTTTTATCTCGAATTGCAAAATCACGACTTGCCAGCCCTGCAGCGGCTTAACCGCTGGCTCTGCGACTATCGCCAAAGCGGGCATAGCGCGGTGCAGCTGCTGGCGACAAACGATGTGCATTATGTGCGTCAGAACGATGCTGAAGCCCACGATACCCTGCTCTGCATTCAGACCACAGCCTTAAAATCTGAGCGCAACCGCATGCGCATGGAGCCTTTCAGCAGCTATTATCTCAAGACCAGCGCCGAGATGCGGGCTGGCTTCGCTGGCGCGCCGCCCGCACTCATCGACGAAGCCTTCGCCAATTCGCTCAAAATCGCCGATATGACGGCGCTGGACCTCAATCCAAAAGGTTACCATCTGCCCGCCTTCGCCGTGCCAGCCAAGCACGATGAAGAGATCTACTTGCGCCATCTTGTCAACATCGGCATGGAATGGCGCTATGGCGCTGATTGGCGGTCGAACACGGTCTTCACCGAACGCATCGAGCGCGAGCTGAACATCATCCACAGCATGGGTTTTGACACCTATTTTTTGATTGTCTGGGACCTCTGCGAATTTGCCCGTCACGCCGATATTTGGTGGAATGTGCGCGGCTCGGGCGCGGCCAGCCTCGTCGCGTATAGTCTGGGCATCACCAATATCGACCCGATCCAGAACGGCCTGCTCTTCGAGCGCTTTTTGAATCCCGGCCGCGTCGGCATGCCCGATATTGACTTAGATTATCCCAACGACCGCCGCGGCGAGATGATTGCTTATACCGCTATGAAGTATGGAGAAGACAAGGTCGCCGCTATCATCACCTTTGGCACGATGGGTGCGAAAGCCGCCGTCCGCGATGTCGGGCGGGCTTTGGATGTCGATTTGGGTTTGATTAATCGCGCTGCCGCCCTCATCCCGCAAGAAGCGCGGCAAAAGAAAATCCGCGAATATGTCGATGGCAATCCAGAATTGCGCGATCTTTATGACAGCGATGCCGAATTGCAGCGCGTCATCAATACCGCCGGCGAATTGCAGGGCATGACGCGGCACGCCTCCACCCATGCCGCCGCCGTCATCATCGCCGACCGCCCGCTGGTCGAGCTGGTGCCGCTGCACCGCATCACCGGCAAAGACCCCTCTGGCGGCGCGCTCAAAGCTGTCACGCAATTCCCGATGGAAACCGCCGAAGCTATCGGCTTGCTCAAGGTCGATTTTCTCGGCCTCTCAACTTTGACCATTATGCGCAAAGCCTGTGAGCTGATTGCGCGGCATCGCGGCATTCAGTACAGCTTTGATAGCATCCCCTACCGCCATGACAGCGCCGACGAGCAGCAGCGCGCCAGGCTGGACGATGCTTTTGTCATGCTGGGGCGGGGCGAGACCATCGGCGTCTTCCAAGTCGAATCGGGCGGCATGCAGCAGATGCTGCGCGGCATGCGCCCGCGCATCTTTGAAAATATCATCGCCGCCATTTCGCTCTATCGCCCAGGCCCGATGGAATTCATCCCTGATTATTGCAAGCGCCTGCACGGCGAAGAAGAAGTGCAGCTGCTGCACCCCAAGCTCGAGCCTATCTTGCGCGAGACCTATGGCATCTGCGTCTATCAAGAGCAGATTATGCAGATTGCCGGCGAGCTATTTGGTTATGAACTGGGCGAGGCGGATTTGATGCGCCGCGCCGTCTCCAAGAAAAAGCGCGAAGACTTGCAGAAGCACAAAGCCATCTTTTTGGAGCGGGGACCGCAAAATGGCATCCCGGCCGAGACTGCCGAAGCTATCTTTGAGATGATTGAGTTCTTCGCCAATTATGGTTTCAACAAATCGCACGCCGCCGATTACGCTATCATCACCGTGCAGACCGCCTACCTCAAATGCCATTATCCCGAAGAATATATGTCGGCGCTCTTGAGCGTGCAGCGCGATGATATGGGCAAGGTCTCGACTTTTCTCGAAGAATGCCGCCGCCTGAGCATCCCCATCCTGCCGCCCGATGTCAATTATAGCCAGCTCGATTTTGACATCGAGCCGGTGGACGAAGTCAGGCGCGGCATCCGTTTTGGCTTAGCCGCCATCAAAAATGCCAGCGCTTATGCCTTAGGCAACCTGGTCGAGCAGCGCGGCGCAGCGCCTTTCGCTAGTCTGGTGGATTTCTGCCAGCGCGTCGACCTGCGCAAGCTGGGCAAGCGCTCGCTAGAGAGTTTAGTCAAGGTGGGCGCGCTCGATACATTTGGCACCCGCGCCACCCTGATGGCGGCTCTGGATGGCATTATCAACTATAGCAGAAATTATCACCGCGACCAAGAAGTTGGCCAAATGAATTTGTTTGGCGAAGCCGCCGCCACCGACGACGAGCTGCTCAAAAACTTGAAACAGATAGAAGAACATGCCCCGCGCGAGCTGCTCAAGTGGGAGAAAGATTTGCTGGGGCTATACCTCACCGGCCGGCCGGTAGACCGCCACCGGCAGCTCTTCGCCAAGCAGAATCTGCATAAAATCGCCGAGCTAAAAAGCCCGTCGCTGACCAAGCCTGAAAATGTGCGCATCGCCGGCGAGATAACCGCTGTGCGCAAACTCACCACCCGCAATGGCGACTTGATGGCGGTGTTCAGCCTGGAAGACTGGCACGACAGCGCCGGCATCATCGAAGTTGTGCTTTTCCCCCGCACTTACAGCCGCGTGAGCGCCGCCTTCGCCGAAATCAATGCCGATGATGAAGAAAACAAGACAGGCTTAGTCGAAGGCGAGATTGTGCTGGTTACCGGCCGTTACGATGACAGCCGCGGCGACGCGCAAATTATCGCTGAAAATGTCAGCTGCGATTTTCAGTCTATCTCCGCGGCTGAACCGGCAGCCATAGCTTTTGACGCCGCCGCGCCTGACTGGGCCCAGCCGCCAGACGGGCCGCCACCACCGCCGGACGAAGACGAGTATTTTCCACCGCCCGCGGCCGAGCTTGACGCGCCCCCGCCGCCTGTCGCCGAGCCGCCGCCCACGGCCGAGCCGCCGCCCAGCGCCGAGCCGCCGCCGACGGCCAAAAAAGCCGCCGAAGACGAGCCGGCCTGGGTCAATGGCGATAGCCACCTGAAAATGCCCGGCAGCGAAGAAGTTGAAGAAGCGCCGCCGCAAACCGTCTTGGTCCGTTTGCAAACCTCAGCCGACCCAGAAAAAGACCGCCGCAAATTGACGCGCATTCACAATAGCCTGGTCAAATACCCGGGCAAAGACAACTTCAAAATTGTCATCCAGCGCGGCGAGACCAGGACGACGCTGCGCTTTCCCGGGCAAACCACCAAAATCTGCGTCGCGCTCAACGATGACTTGCTGCAAATTGTCGGCAGCGCCGAGTTTATCAGCATTGAAAGCCCCAGCAGCTAGCCGCTTCACAAAATCTTAACGCTTTCTTATTTGAACACTGTCCGCAAAAACGCTAAAATACGCGGCAGTAATCTCATTGGAGTCGGACTTGATGAAACGGATCGCCGTGATGACGAGCGGCGGCGACGCGCCCGGCATGAATGCGGCGGTGCGCGCAGTCGTGCGGGCTGGTTTAGATAGAAATGTTGAGGTCTACGGCATTCGGCAGGCTTATCAGGGTTTGCTGGCCGGCGATATGGCATTGCTCAGCAGCCGCGAGGTCAGCGGCATTTTGCAGCGCGGCGGCACCGTCTTGCAAACTGCCCGCAACGAAGAATTCAAAACGGCTCTGGGCCAGCGCAAAGGCAAGCGCCGTCTCAATGAAAATGGCGTTGAAGGGGTCATCGTCATTGGCGGCGATGGCAGCCTACGCGGCGCGCTCGCCCTGCACAATATGGGCATCCCTGTCATTGGCTTGCCCGCCAGCATCGACAATGATATTTGGGGCACCGATACCAGTATCGGTGTCGACACGGCGCTAAATACGATTCTCGATGCGGTCGACCGCCTGCGCGATACCGCCACCTCGCACAATCGCGCCTTTGTCGTCGAGGTGATGGGGCGGGATTGCGGCTATCTGGCGGTGATGAGCGGCATCCTCGGCGGCGCGGAAATTGTGGTTACGCCCGAAAATGGCGTCAGCATGGAGGAAATCGCGGTCGCGCTCGAAGATGCTTATGTCCGCGGCAAATCCCACGCTATCGCTATCCTGGCCGAAGGCGCACCTTTTCAAGGTCCACAGCTCGCTAGCTTCTTGGAACAAAAGCATATCGGTTTCGAGATTCGGCTGACCATTCTGGGTCATACGCAGCGCGGCGGCAGCCCGACCGCTTTCGACCGCTTGCTGGCGACGCGCATGGGCGTCTATGCGGTGGATCTGCTGCTCAGCGGCGCCAGCGGCTTGATGGTGGCCCGCGTCGGCCGCGACCAAAAACCGCTGTCTCTAGCCGACTGCACGCGGCGCACTCGTCAAATCACGCCAGAATACTTCGGCTTGGCCAAGATTCTTTCGCGCTGATTGTCCCCAGCTTTAGGTCGCATCGGCGACATCAACAAGCTGGCAGCCCAAAAGCGCAATCAAACCAGCCGTTTCTACGCGCAGCTGCAGGCCACGCTGCCCGGCGCTGATGACGATATGCGACAGCGCCGCCGCCCGCTCATCGAGATAGACGGGCCAATTTTTCTGCCTTAAAGCCAACGGGCTGATGCCACCGACCTGCAGGCCGGTCAGTTTTTCGGCGGCCTCATGGGCGCATAGCGCCGCTTTTTTCACGCCCAGGGCTTTCGCCAGGCGCTTCAGATTCAAAGTTGTATTGGCTGGCAGCAGGACAAGCATGGGTTTGCCGCGCGCTGGCGTCTCGGCGACGAGAGTCTTGAAGACCTCGTCGGCGCTGAAGCCGACGGCTGCGGCGACTTGCCGCGCATCGCGCAGGCTCTTGTCGTAATGATAGACTTCGTAGGCGATGGCATTGGCTTCTAGCAGGCGCATCGCATTAAGTTTTTTCTGTTTTGCCATCGTGCTCACTCGCTTTTAGTCGGTTGATACTGCCGCTGCGCCAAGCGCGCCATCAGTCCAGGTGCGATGACGCCGCCGATGAGAAGCAGGCGGTCGAAGCGGCGCATGATGACATGGCGCGGCTGGCGCTCAGCTGCTTTGACCAGAGCCTGCGCCACCTCTGCCGCTGGCAGCGTCGGCAGACCGCCGCGATTCGCCTGGCTTGAACCCAAACGATTCTGATTGAATTCCGTCTCGGTGCGTCCGACCAAGGCATCGGTTACGGTGATATTGTCGCTTTCCAGTTCCAGCCGCAGCGAACCTGCCAGGCTAGAGACGAAGGCTTTGCTGGCGGCATAAGTGGCGGTGTAGGGCGTATGCAGGCCGGCGACCACGGATGAGATGAGCATAATCTGACCGCCGCCGTTGGCGCGCAAGGCTGGCACGGCAGCGCGCAGACTGTGCAGCAAGCCATCGATATTTGTGCGCAGCACGGTCTGCAAGTCCTGCCAGTCGGCCTCGGCCAGCTTGCCATGCTGACCGACGCCGGCATTCGCCACCAGAATATCCAGCTGCCCGAAACGGGCTAGCGTCAAATCGACGGCCGCTACTAAGTCTGCTGCTTGGCGCACATCGCCTGGCGCCGCCAGGAAAGCGCCATGCGGCGGCGGCAGGTGCGCAATTTCGGCCGCCAGCGCCTTGAGGCGCTCTGTGCGGCGGGCGAAGCCACAGACATCATAACCGGCGCGGGCGAAAGCCAGCGCCGCCGCCCAGCCAATCCCGCTCGAAGCGCCAGTGATGAAGACAACGCGCTCACGGTTTTTTGCTTGTTTCGGCATAAGTAAGTCCAAGTTTTTTATTGCGACATATTAGCCACAGAAGTAATTCAAAGTTAATTATGTAGAATTTTCAACCCCACCCCCGGCCCCTCCCGTAGGTCAGTGTCTACGCGACCCGAAGCTTCGGGGAGGGGAGAAAAACCCCGAAAACTATGGCAGTGCTTGCAGAAAAGTCCCTTCCATTGGGCAATGTGTATTAGCTTCCAGGTTAGACTCCCCTCCCCAAAGCTTTGAGTCGCGTAGACACTGACCTACGGGAGGGGCCGGGGGTGGGGTTGAAACAAGCGCAGGAAGTTGCATTATTTACTTTGTCCTACTTCTGTGGCTTTTTCCACACAGTCCCGCCAGCCTAGCCCTGCCTCAAGTGCGCAGCGCATGGCTGCCCGGCAGCTGATAAAAAGCGCCGGCCGCCGCCAGTCCATCCACCGCTAGCGGCAAAAAGCGCTCCGCCGGCGCATCCCAGACGCCGAGCCAAAAACTATAATTTTCGCCGCGCGGGATATTTGCCCCGGGCTCCAAACGCAGAATCTGCCTATCGTTGATTATCTCGCCGACTTGCCACAGCGAGCTGGCATAATGGCCCCGCCGATGCGGCGCTGCGCCGAATCTCCATTCATAGACGGCTTCCGCGCTATTGGGCGGGCGCAGCTGCATGACAAAGACATAATCGCGCTCTAGGGGCTGCAAAGCGCGCCAAGTTGGCTCGAAGGTGATGGGCGTATCGGGATAAATGACGGGCGGATAGGCGCCAAGCGCGTAGAGCTGCACCCGCTCGTCAAAGATGATTTCCCGGCGATTCTCTGGCCGCGAACTGAACCGCGTCGGCAGACGCTGGCGGCTGCTCAAGTCTAATGTCTCATAAAGTTCATAGCTGAAGGTGCCATCATAATGCGATTTTTTCAGCTCGAAGAGGTCGTAGCGGCCCCGCGCCGCGGCGAGCTGCCGCCTTTCGAGGCCCGCCTCTCGATAGGCTTCAGCCGCTTTTGCGCCATAGACAAAATGCGTCGCGCCGAGAGCTTCATATTCAGCCAGTTCAGTGACGAGCTGGTCGAAAATTGTCATCTGCGGGAAAAAGAAAGGCAGGCGCTCTTCGCCTGGCGCCAGCGTAATCGGCGCGTTTCCCGGCTTGTCGCGCTGGTAATCTTCTAGTCCAATCACCACTTCCATCAGCGAGGGGTTAAAGACCTGATATTTTTTGAAATCGCTGTCCAGTTCGGCGCGCAGCAGCCAGATTGAGGACCAATGCACATCGACGGCGACGGCTGCAATGCCGGGCAAGCAGAGCAAGACCAGCGCCACATAATAAGCGCGCCGCAGTCCAGCGCGCCAGCGGGCCGGCCGCAAAATCTCCGCCAGGCTAATCGCCGTTGGCAGGCAGAGCAGCGGCACAATCGCAAAACCGAGCCGATAATGATAGCTGTAGGAGTAGAAAAAGGTGATGAAATAGGGTAGGGCGAGCAGCAGGGACCAGCCGCCCGCGCTCAAGAGGCGCGCCGTCGCTGGATTGAAGGGCGGCTTGAGGCGCAGGCGCAGGCTGAGGGCGATGAGGGCTAAACCTGCTAGCATCAGCAGCCATTCTGCGGGCCTGATATAGCTGGCTGGCGGATCGACCCGCGCTGGAAAGAGCCGCGCATTCGATGCCAGCGCGCCAGCTAGCAGTAGCGCGATGCCTAGGCCACAGAGGGCAAGCGCGCGCCAGTTTCTTTCTCGCCGCCTTGAAAGCAGGATTGCGGCCGAGCCGACGACGACCAGCAGGATAAAGGGCGCTAAATAATCGCCGCTGCGCAGGGCCCGTTCCAGCCATATTGCTTTGGGCAAGGTAATAGCGTCATGCCCCAGCAGCATATTGCGCAGGTACCAGACCGCGCCCAGTGGCAGGCAGGCCAGGCCGGTCCATATAGCGACTTGCAAGCGCGGCCAGCAGCGCCGCAGGCTAAATTTCGCCTGGACCAGGGCGACAGCCAACAGCAGCAAAACCCCCCAGATGAAAGCGCCGGCCGTCGGTTTGGTGAAAAGCGCGATGCCCAGCAGCAGCCCCGCCCGCAGCGCATCGCCGCGTCGCCGCGCCGCGTCGGCTTTTTCTTGCCAAGCGCTGAGCAAGAAGACCGCCGCCAGTGTGAAACTGAAAGTGAGCGGAATTTCGAGGTCGGCGACATAAGCCCATTGCCCGACATGCGGGTGCAGGCTCCACAGGGCCGCTGTGAACAAGCCAACGCGACGATTGC
This sequence comes from Phototrophicaceae bacterium, assembly GCA_965200325.1. Lineage (GTDB taxonomy): Bacteria > Chloroflexota > Anaerolineae > Aggregatilineales > Phototrophicaceae > UBA6055. The sequence continues at coordinate 1,178,839 of OZ241335.1, forward strand.
AGAGCCGCGCGCCGAGCAGATAAGCGGCGAGCACGCTGCCGATATGCAGCGGCGGCAAGACCATCCGCGCCGCCTGGTCATTGATTGCGCCAATGAGCGTTTGTACATAGGTGAATTGCAGTTGTAAAAATGGCGGATAATAGCCGATGGCTTGCGGGATATTGCCTTCCAGAAAATAGAGCTTGCCTTGATAGCCATAGACCCAGAGCGCGTCGTAAGCGGTGAAAGGCCAAAAGGCGGTATGCAGCCAGCGCAGCAGCAGCGCGCCGCCGATAAGCGCGATGAGCAGTTTTTCGTCAAAAGCCACTGGCGCGGGAGGCTCTGGCCGCGGGCGGTAGCGCTGTCGCTTGCGCCAGGCGATGGCGATGCCGGCTAAGGCGATAAAGCTACTGCCCAGCAGAATCCATTCAGCTGTGATGAGAGGCTGCGCGGACTGCGCGCCGACGCTGCCCAAGAGCAGCAGCCAAGCACTCAGCCAGGCAGGCCCCAGCGCCAGAGCCAAAGCCGCGACTAGCGGCCGCGACTGCCAATCTCGCGTTGGCAGAATGGCAAAAGCCCAAGGCAGGCCGACGCCCAGGACCAGCCACAGCGTTGGCAGAAAACCGGCTAGCGCTGCTTCAAGCCAATAAAGCGAAGCCATCGGTCTTTGACTTGAAAGCTGGCCAGAGCGCCGTCGCGCTGACCACTAGCGCATACGCCAGCAGCAGCATCAGCGCCGGTTGCAGGGGCAGATAGTAGCGGGCCCAGGGCAGCGGCGTCAGAAGCAGCGTCAAGAGCGCCGACCCGCCAATCCAGACAAATAGGAGCAGCTTGTTTTCCGCTGTGACGCGCTGGCTGCGTAGCAGCGCGCTCGCGCCAAATACTGCCAGCGCCAAGCAGATGAAGCCGAAGAGACTCGTGCCGCCGATGAGCAGCCCAGCCCAGCCCGAGCTTTCGTAGGTCTCAATTTGGGCGCTAATCGCGTCATAGCCCGCCCAGCGCGCCACTTCAAAGTATTGATACTGCCCGCTGAAGACAAAGTCAAAAAAGCCGCTGAGCCCCTCGGCAAAAGAAGTATAGCCGCCGAACACATTGACTTGCCCTTGCAGCAGCTCTGACCGCATTTCCATGACCAGCGGGCCCAGCTCTAGTGGCGCTGACCACCAGGCCGGGTTCAAGAGCAAAAATAGCAATAGCGCGGCCAGGCCTGCGACCAGCAGGCCTGCCAAATGCCGCCACCACTGGCCAATCCAGGCTGAATTGCGCCAGGCCGCCAGCGCTAGGGCTATAAAAACAAGCGCGCCGCTGATGATGTTGGGGTGTTTTGTCGCGACGGCAAAGCCGGCGCAAACTCCTAAGAGCGGATATTGCCACCACTTGCGCTCGCGCAGCAGCCAGGCTGCCATCAAAAGCAGCAGCAGCAGACCTAGCAGGTGGCTGCCTTCCATCATCGCCCGCCGGCCATTGATAAGCACATTCGGCTGCAGCGCGAAGAGCGCGCTGGCCAGGTAGGCGCTCGGGCGATTCAGCGTCATATCGGCGAATTTGAAAAACAGGACGACAGCCAGCGCTAATTGCAAAGCCGATGCCAGCCGGCCTTGCTGCAAGAGCGTCGCTTGGGGAATATGCCCGCGCCCGGCATTATAAGCATAATCTTTTGACCAGACCCACTGGTTGTTAATATCGGCGGGAGTAAGCCCATTGTGGGCGGTCAGCCAGCCATAAATCGTCTTAGAGATTGTGCCATTCAGCAAGCGCAAATGCTGTTCGCTGGGCTTGCTGCTCCAAGCGCGGTCATAGTAGATTTTGCTTAAATCGCCTTGTACAAAGAGATAATGATAATCGCGGCCCATAAAAAAGAGCGTCGACTCGTCGCCGTGAAAAGGCACGGGTGCGCTGCCCGACACAATATAAAAAGTCAGCCAGGCCAGCCACAGCACATCAAAATAGCGGGGGAGTCTTTTGTGTCTTAGCATAGGCGCAATCCTGTTTTCATCTTTAGCGAGAGTCTCTAATCTCAGTAGGACAAAGTAAATTTTGCAACTTTTTGCGTTCGCTTCAACCCCACCCCCGGCCCCTCCCCAAAGCTTTGGGGAGGGGAGTCCAGCCTGCGAAAACTATAGACGTACTTGAGGCGAAGTCCCTCCCCGAAGCTTCGGGGAGGGATCGCCATCGTGGGGTTGAAAATCGCGCATCAATTTTTGCATAATTAACTTGGACTTACTTCTCGCACAATGTTTAATTTTGTCAATCGTTGGTTTGTAGGCATCTATGGAAAATTGCCGGTTAATTGTCTTGCAGCGGCTTAATCTCGACCAGCAGCGCGTTTTTATCCACCGCTTGGCCCGCCTGCGCCTGGATCGCGCCGACGATGCCAGCCACCGGCGACTTCAACTCGTTCTGCATCTTCATCGATTCTAGGATGACGAGCGTCTCGCCTTTTTCGACGGTCTGCCCGCTTTCCACAGCGACTTGCACAACCAAGCCAGGCATAGGCGCGTGCAGCTCGCCGGAGCTGGGCCGCTGGCCGCCGCGCCGCTGCAGCAAGAGCAAAGCCCGCTCGTCCAGCACCTGCGCCTCGAAGAGACGGCCGCCCATCATGACCGCGATTTTGCCGGCATCGTCATCTATGACCGCTTCTAGGGATTTATTCTCGGTGATGACCGAAAAGAGCGAGCCGCCCAAGTTCAAAAAATCGACATCGCGCTCTGCGCCATCGATAAGCACGCTGCCATCGTGGTCAATTTCGATCTCGTAACGCTGGTCTTCGATGATGGTTACATACTTCATCGGTGCATCCTCTCGAAGCGGCCCATCCATTTCCAGTTGCTGGCATCGCGCTTGGCTGGCGCCACCACTTGCGACGCCAACTGCCGCTTGCGATGGGCATAGAGCGTGGCGGCGATGGCGGCCGTCTGCAACTCGCTCGGCGTTGGGTCTTGCTCGTAAGTAGTCATATTGAAGCGCTGCTCGACGAAGTTGGTGTCAAATTGCCCGGCGATGAAGCTGATGCTGTTGAGCAGGTTGATATGGAAGGGGATATTGTGCTTGAGGCCCATAATGCGATATTCGGAAAGGGCGCGCCGCATGCGCAGCATGGCTTCCGAGCGCGTCTCGCCCCAGGTAATCAATTTGGCAATCATGCTGTCGTAATAAGGCGTAATCTCGGAGCCTGAATAGACGCCGCTATCGACGCGTACGCCTGGCCCATTGGGCAATATCATCGTGCTGATTTGCCCGGTCGAAGGCATAAAATTGGCATAGGGGTCTTCGGCATTGATGCGGCATTCAATCGCCCAGCCCTTAGGCTCTAGCACCGATTCGGTCGGACCCATGCGCCGACCGCGGGCGATGCGAATCTGCTCCTTAGCCAGGTCGACGCCTGTCACCAATTCTGTTACCGGATGCTCGACTTGCAGGCGCGTATTCATCTCGAGGAAGTAGAAATTTTTATCGCGGTCGACCATACATTCGATGGTGCCGGCATTGATATAACCGACCGATTCGGCGGCGGCAATCGCCATAACGCCCATTTTCTGGCGCAGCTCGGCGTCGACAAAAACGCTGGGCGCCTCTTCCACCAGCTTTTGATGGCGGCGCTGGATCGAGCATTCGCGCTCGCCTAAATGCACGGTGTTGCCATGGGCATCCGCCAGTATCTGAAATTCGATATGTCGCGCGCCCAAGAGCAGCTTTTCCACATAGACATCGCCATTGCCAAAGGCGCTTTCCGCCTCGCGGCGCGCCGTTGCCATGGCTTCGGCAAAATCGGCTTCGCGGTGCACCGGGCGCATGCCCTTGCCGCCGCCGCCCGCGACCGCTTTTATCAGCACGGGGAAACCAATGCGCCGCGCCGCGTGAACCAGCTCCTCATCGGGCATGCCAGCTTGCGTGCCGGGTATCAGCGGCACTTGGTTGCGCGTTACGGCGCTGCGGGCGGCTTGCTTATCGCCCATTGTGGCAATCGCGCTGGGCGAGGGGCCAATCCAAATCAAACCATCGTCCATCACCTGCTGGGCGAAAACGGCATTCTCCGCCAAAAAGCCATAACCCGGGTGGATGGCATCAGCGCCTGTTTTGCGCGCCACCTCGATGAGCTTATCCATGCGCAGGTAGCTCTCCGCCGGCCGGGGCCCGCCGATATGCACCGCCTCATCGGCATAGCGCACATGCAGAGCCGTGCGGTCAACATCGGAATAGACCGCGACGGTCGGGATGCCCAAATCGCGGGCGGCGCGGATGATGCGCACGGCGATTTCGCCGCGATTGGCAATCAATATCTTGTTGAATGGACCTGTCAGCACAATTTTGCCTCGTACTTAATCTTTATATCGCTGGCTGGCGGCTAGAGCGGGATGTTGCCATGTTTTTTGGGCGGATTCTCATCGCGCTTGTTCTGGAAGACCTGCAAGGCATTGATAAGGCGGGCCCGCGTATTGTGCGGCTCGATGATGTCGTCGATGAAGCCGCGGCTGGCGGCGATATACGGGTTGGCAAAGGTCTCGCGGTATTCGTCAGCCAATTCTTTTTTGCGCGCGACCGGGTCGGCCGCTTCGCGCAGTTCCCGCCGATAGATAATTTCGACAGCGCCTTCTGGTCCCATCACCGCGATTTCGGCAGTGGGCCAGGCGATGTTCAAATCGGCGCGGATATGCTTGCTGTTCATCACGCAATAAGCGCCGCCATAAGATTTGCGCGTCGTCACTGTCAGCTTAGGCACCGTCGCTTCGCAATAGGCGAAGAGCAGCTTAGCCCCGCTGCTGATGATGCCATTGTGCTCTTGGTCAGCGCCCGGCAGATAACCAGGCACATCAACAAAGGTGATGAGCGGCACATTGAAAGCGTCGCAGGTGCGCACGAAGCGGGCGGCTTTTTCGCTGGCTTTGATATCCAGCACACCGGCTAAGACCATGGGCTGATTTGCCACAATGCCGACGGCATTGCCGCCCAAGCGCGCGTAACCCACGACGATATTACCGGCGTATTCTTCGTGGACTTCAAAAAAATGCCCATCATCGACGATAAGCTCGATGACCTGCTTGATGTCATAAGGCTGGTTCGGATTCTCCGGCACAATCGTATCCAGGGCGGCGGCTGTGCGCAGCGGGTCGTCGGTCGTCGGCAGGGGCGGCGGGTCTTCCATATTGTTTTGCGGCAAATAGCTCAGCAGCTCGCGCACCAGCGTCAGAGCCTGGGTCTCATCATCGGCGACAAAGTGGCAGACGCCGCTCTTGCTGCTATGGACCGACGCGCCACCCAGCCCTTCAAAACTGACATCTTCGTTCAAGACCTGTTTGACCACATCTGGCCCGGTGATAAACATATAACTGCTGTCTCTGACCATGATAATAAAATCGGTCAGAGCCGGGCTATAGACCGCGCCGCCGGCGCAGGGGCCCATAATCACGCTAATCTGGGGGATGACGCCGCTAGCCAGCGTATTCTGCAAGAAGATATCGGCATAGCCGCCGAGGCTTTCGACGCCTTCTTGGATGCGCGCGCCGCCGCTGTCATTCAAACCGATAACCGGCGCGCCAACCTTCATCGCCATGTGCATAATTTTGATGATTTTCGCCGCGTGCGCTTCGCTCAAACTGCCGCCCATGACAGTGAAGTCTTGCGAATAGACATAGACCAGCCGGCCGTCGATGGTGCCCCAGCCGGTCACGACGCTATCGCTGAGCGGTCGGTTCCGCTCCAAGCCGAATTTTGTATTGTGGTGATGCACGAAGGCATCGACTTCGTGGAAGGTGCCGGGGTCGAGTAGAATATCGAGTCGTTCGCGGGCGGTTTTTTTGCCTTTGTCGTGTTGCCGCTCGATGCGCGCGGCGCCGCCGCCTTGCTGGCTTTCGGCGCGTTTGCGGCGCAGTTGCGCGATCTTTGAGCCGCTTGTCATTTTGCACTCCTTCTTTGTTTGGGTCGGCGCTGCTATTGTGGCCGGTCAAGGCGGCGCTGGGTCAAGCGCGGTCCAGCGCCAGCGCATCATCATAAAACACCTTCTTAGTATAAACCAGTTAGGATAGATTTTGACTGTCGAGGTGCGGGTAAATTTTTGCCACAGAGACACAGAGGCACGGAGATTTTTACAATGACATCAAGTTATTGAATGATTCCCACAGCGTTTAAGAGGTGTTGCAATGCAAGGTGGATGCCTTCAGCATCGTCTGTTTTAACAAGAATTGCCTTCTGCTGTTCTAGTCTTTCCGCAACTTCTGGATACTTCGTGCTTTGCCATTCGGATGACTTGAGGGTAAAGTTGTGTTTCCATATCTGCACCACTGGTATGCCGTGCGTCAAAGCCCAATTGATTTCGCGCACCGTGTATTTTGACTTGTGGGTGTCGGGTCCCAGCAAAGCAATAAAATAGGCTGATGTTTTTACCCGTTCTTCCAGCCTAGCATGCCAATCATCTGTAGGCTTCAAGAACATATCAAAAAACGGCGCGAAACCGTTTAGCTGTAGAGTGTTGTTGACCAAAAGTGCAAACATACTATTTTCGCTGCGCTTGTAAGAGATGAAGATATTGTAGGGTTCGGTTTCGTCGAGAAGAGAAACAGCCTCTTCCGACAGTTCGTATGACTTTCCAACTTTGATAATGTATTTGTGAAGTTTTAGAAGTTCAATATTGTGTTCAACATCGCCATTCCATCTATGCTTGAAATAGTTTTCAAGTTCAGTCTCAAGTAGCTCAAAGCCTCCAGCCATATCAAAACCGATTTGCCGTCCCCATAAACCTCTATGAACCCCCAAAACCATTTCTTTTGCCAACAACTTGACTGGCGCCACATCACCCTTTGGAATCGGTACATTTTTCCGCTCTTCTAAAAACTTCTCTAACTCGCTCATCAACAAAATCATCTCTGTGCCTCTGTGTCTCTGTGGCAATGAATTACTCAAACAAATCGCCCACATCAAGCCCGGCGAAAACAGCGAAGCTGCAATCGCGGGCGCTTAGACCCAAGCGCTGCCGCAGCGCGAGGAAGATGTCGGTATAACTCGCGCCGATGCGCTGACAAGCGCCCAAGCCCAAGTCCGCAATCACAGCTTCGATTGTCGCCGCTTCCGCCTCGATTTCGGTGAAATTGCCGTAGGGCAGCTCGTCTAGCACAATCTCTGCACCGCCAAATTGATAGCTGCTGCGATATTTCTCATAAATCAGCGCGACCTCATAACCCAGCCGCTGCAAAATCAAGTCCATCACCGCGAAGTCGCTGACGGTCACTTCCGCTTCAAAGCGGCTGATGATGCCGTCTTGCATGCGCCCGGCTGTCTTGTAAGTGAGCTTTGCACTGTCGTCCTGCCGCAGGCGCAGCACAATGCCGTCAGCCGAGAGCGCGCCATCGGGCCGGTCGTAGCGGATGTTGCGCTCGAAGACGCGCGGCTTCACCAGCGCCGCGCCCGCCCGCTCCAGCGCCCGCTCGACGGCGGCTAAATCTGGCGTATGCAGCTTGACTTCGGTTTCTCGCAAGCTGTAACTCACCGCAGTGGCACCTCGCGGATGGCTTCGGGCAGGTAGGCATCGATGGCATTGACCAGCCGCGTATAGGGCAGTTCGGCGCGGTCGGGCGCGAGCATGACGCTATGGATATGCGCGCCGGCCGCGCGCTGAATCAGCCACAGGCTGCGCTCGGCATAGGATAGGTTCGCTTGGTCGCGCAGCTTGCCAAAGCGCAGCTCGAGCAAGACCGCTTGCAGCTTGTCGATGCGCCGCCGCTCTAGCGGCAGCTGCAAAGGCTGGCTGAGCTTGACGCCTTCGTAGGCAACTTGCAGCGCCACATCGCCCCATTGGTATTCGATGAGCTGCGCCACCGAATGCCGCAGGCGCTGCTCGGCATAATAGACCGTCAGCTGCAAGACGGTCATGACCCCGGCCTGCCGCACCACCAGCAGCAAATCGGGCAAGCCCAGATTGCCCGCCAACTGATAGACATTCGAGCCATCAAAGTCCATCGCCGCCTGTATCCGCTTTATAAATCCAGCAGGACTTTGCCAAAGACGGCGTTCTCTTCCAGCAGAGTCTGGGCTTGCCGCGCTTCGGCTAAAGGCAGGCGCGCGCCGATGACGGGCTTGATGCGCCCGGAAAAAACTTGCCGCATGAAAGCCAGGTAATCGCGCTGGGGGCCCATTGTGCTGCCGATTAAACTGATATGCCGCGCGAAGAGCTGCGCCACATTCAGGGCATATTGATAGCCGCTGGTGCCGCCTACAATTAAGATGCGCCCGCCACTGCGACAGGCGCGCATGCTCTGGCTTAGAGTCGCCGCCCCCACATTGTCCACCACCACATCGACGCCGCGTCGATTTGTCAACTTATAGACGGCGCGCGACCACTGCGGCTCATCGGCGCGGTTGATGGTAACATCCGCGCCAAGCGCCGCCGCCGCCGCGCATTTCTCCGCATTGCTGCCGACCACATAGACCGTCGCGCCGGCCAGCTTGGCGATTTGAATGCTGAGGCTGTTGACGCCGCCGCCAGCGCCGACAACCAAGACCGTTTCACCGGCTTGCAAGCCGCCGCGGGCAATTAGCGAATGCCAAGCCGTCAAGCCGGCCAAACCGACAGCCGCCGCCGCGCCAAAATCAAAATCGGCGGGCATCTTCATCAGGTTGCGCTGCGGCAAAACGACATAATCCGCCGCTGTGCCGCTGTGATGCTCGCCCAAGATGGCGATGCGCGCCTGATTCTCTAAACCTGAATACAGCGCCGGGTCATCCGGGCGCAGCATAGTCGGGTTGATGCAAACAGGGTCGCCGGCCGCCACTTGCGTAACGCCAGCGCCGACGGCTTCGACGATGCCCGCTCCATCGGCGCATATAACATGCGGGAAGGTCAAATTCAGGCCCTTCCAGCCAGCCCGCACCCATAAATCCAGCCGATTCAAAGCCGCCGCTTTGATATTGACAAGGGCTTCGCCATAACCTGGCGTCGGCTGGGGCAAACCTTCTGTATAGGCGACGACTTCCGCGCCGCCGTGTCCGCTCAATACTGCCGCTCTCATCGCAACTCCAATTCATTGCGAGCGATGACCATGCGCTGAATCTCGCTCGTGCCTTCATAAATCCGCGTGATGCGCGCATCGCGGTAATAGCGTTCTAGGGGCAGTTCCTTGCTATAGCCCATGCCGCCGTGGATTTGCAGCGCCTCGTCGGTGACGAAGGCGGCGGCTTCGCTGCAAAACAATTTTGCCATGCTAGCCTCAGTCGTATAGCGCCCACCGGTTGCTTGCGCCCGCTCTTTAGCCAGTATCGCCTGATACATCAGCGCGCGCCCAGCTTCGATGCGCGTTTTCATATCGGCGATTTTTTGCTGAATCATCTGATAGCTGCCGATAGGCGCGCCAAAGGCTTGCCGTTCACGGGCATAGCTGAGCGCCGCTTCGTAAGCCGCTTCGGCGATGCCGATTGCCTGCGCCGCGATGCCAATGCGCCCGGCATCCAGCACTGTCATGGCGATTTTGAAACCCTGGCCCACCTCGCCCAAGACATTTTCGACTGGGCAGCGGTAATTATCAAAGATGATTTCGCTAGTGGCGCTAGCGCGGATGCCCAGCTTTGGCTCGGTCTTGCCGCGGCTGAAACCCGGCTGGCGCGTATCAATGAGAAAAGCGGTGATGCCGCGATGCCGCGCTTCTGCCGCTGTCATTGTGAATAATATGAGGCGGTCGGCCACCGGCGCGCTCGTCACCCAGCTCTTGCGCCCATTGATGATGTAATGGCGGCCGGCTTCGTTCAAGCGCGCGCGGCTAGCCATATTTCCGGCATCGCTGCCCGACATCGGCTCGGTCAAGCTATAAGCGCCAATTTCCGCGCCGCTGGCGATGGGAGCGATCCAGTCTCGTTTTTGCGCCTCAGTGCCAAAGCGCAGGATGCCACTGCAATAGAGCGAATTGTTCACGCTCAAAATCGTGCTGTGGCTGGCATCGGCTTTGGCGATTTCGATCATAGTCAAAGCATGCGCCAGCGTATCCATACCAGCGCCGCCGTATTCTTCTGGCACTTCGATGCCCATCAAGCCCATCGCGCCCATTTTGCGCGTTGTTTCCAGTGGGAATTCGCCGCTTTCGTCGAACTGCGCCGCGATGGGCGCAATCTCGCGGCGGGCAAAATCCCGCACTGCCGCTAGCAGCATTTCATGCTCTTCCGTCAGCGCCAGGCTCAGCTGGCGTCCTCTTTCGGCTAAGGCCATGCTCCGTCCTCCACAATTCGCCTTTTGTTTTTTTGCGCATTCCGCTTCTTAATTATAACATTTGGATATGGTCTATGAGACCTGAGTGAGCCAAATTTATAAGCGAGGAAACACATTAGCCACAGAAGCAAGTCCAAGTTAATTATGCGCAATTTTCAACCCCACCCCTGGCCCTCCCGTAGGGCAGTGTCTACGCGCCCCGCAACTTCGGGGAGGGAGCGCCAATCGTGGGCTTAAAAACCGCGCCGAGCGATAAGGACATCAAGTTGAATCACCTCGCGCTGGCGGTGGAGGATTTGGAGGCGGCTTTGCGCTTTTGGCGCGACAGCCTCGGCTTAGCCGCCGGTCCAATACAGGCTGTGCCAGCTGAAGCGGCTGAGATTGCCTTCCTGGATTTGGGACATAGCCGAATCGAGCTTATCAAGCCGACGACGGCCGACAGCGGCTTAGCCCGCTATCTGGCAAAGCACGGGCCTGGCATGCACCACCTCTGCCTCGAAGTGCCAGACTTAGACGCGAAACTGAGGCAATTGCGTGCTGCTGGCTGTGAAATCATCAATGAGGAGCCGCGCGAGCGAGAGGGTCGGCGCTACGCTTTTATCCATCCCCGCAGCACCGGCGGCGTCCTGCTCGAGCTTTACGAAAAACGCTAGCCAGGCGGCTAGGGGAGAAAGCCCGAAATATAATGAAACGCTGGCTCTTGCTTCCGCTCATTTGGCTGATTGCCAGCGCCGCGCAGGCCCAGGCCTGCCAGGCCTGGCAAGAGCAAGCGCTGGACAATATCCGTATCTTTTGCGCCGAGCAGCCAAGCAGCACAGTCTGTATCGGCCATGCGACTGTGAACGCGGTGCCACAGCCAGGCATTGCGCTTGAGCGCTTCCGCCGGCCAGGCGATACCATCGCTCTCAACAGCATCGATTGGCTGAGCGCCAGCACTGAGGCGAAGACCTGGGGTACGGCGCGGGCTATCTTCCCGGCTTATGCGGCTGAGGACTTGGAGACGCGGGCCGCCGCTCTGCTGGCTTTGGGCAATGTGGCGCTGTTTTTCCCGCCAGCGGTCGATTTGCCGGCTGAGCTGGTCGAGGCTGAGGTCAGCGCCAGCCAAGGTGCCAACCTGCGCGCCCGTCCCAGCACCAGCGCCGCAGTCATCGCGCGGCTGAATGTGCGAGCTAAAGTTAAGGTCGCCGGCAGCAGCCCAGATGAGCAGTGGCTGCTGGCTTATGTGAACCCGGCCCAGCGCGGCTGGGTTAGCCGCGACTTGCTGGACCTAGCCGCCGCCGCCGCTTTGCCCGCAATCGAGACGGCGACGACGGTTCCGCTATGGCAGCCGGGGCAAATTTTTGACTTCCGCTCGGGTCTGGATGACGCGCCTTGCGTGAGCCTGCAACCGAGCGGCCTGCTCTTGCAAGCGCCCGAATTCACCGCGCCGCGCTATTTTGAAATCAACGGCGCGCGCCTGCTGCCCAGTGGCACGGCGTGGCTGCAAGCGCAGAGCAATCGTGGCTTGCTGATTCACCTGATTGATGGCGAAGGCTTGGTCTATGCGGAGCAGGGCGAGCAAACGCTGGAAGCGGGTTTTCAAACGACTGTGCCGCTGGCAGCGACGGCGGCTGGTGCAATGCGGCCCGCCGCGCCGCCCAGCCCGCCGACAGCCTACAATTATGAAAAGCTGGTTCGCTTGCCGGTGCAGCAGCTGCTCTATCCTGCTCGCGTCAGCTTGCATGTCTATTCGATTGTCGCGCCCATGCCTGCCGATGGCGCTAGTCCACTTGCTGGCTTGGGCGAGGCTGACGACTGCAAGATTTCAGCCGGCAGCGAAGGCGCTAACCTCCGCGCCGAGCCAGACTCGACCGCGCCGATTATCGCCGTCATGGCCTATCGGGAGAGCGCGCAGCCGGTGGCGCGCGGCACGGGCCGCTACGGTCTGTTCTGGTGGAAGCTGGCTGAGGGCGTTTGGGTCCGCGGCGATGCGGTCGCCTTCGCTGGCGCCTGCGCGGCTCTGCCGTTGCTCAGCTCTGATGAGTGAGCGGGAGTAAGTCCAAGTTAATTATACGCCATTTTTAACCGCACCCTCAACCCCTCCCGTAGGTCAGTGTCTACGCGACCCAAAGCTTTGGGGAGGGGAGAAAACCCCAAAAACTATAGGCGCGCTTGAGGAAAAGTCCCTCTCGTCGGGCAGTGTCTACAGGCCACCAGGTTAGTCTCCCCTCCCCGAAGCTTCGGGGAGGGGCCGGGGGTGGGGTTGAACCAACGCTAAAATTTGCAAAATTTAGTTTGTCCTACTTCTGTGGCAAAAAATCTCTGTCGAATCACTGTCTTCTAGCTGGTCTCACGCTCAACGATTTTATATGTTCTACTTCCATCATCTTTGTGGTTAAATCAAAACACGCCGCCCACTATATGAGAGCCGACGCATGCACGCAAAAGAAATCAAACTGCCAGTCACCGGCATGACCTGCGCCATGTGCGTAAAAAATGTCGAGCGCAGCCTCAAAAAAGCCGACGGCGTTACCGCCGTCACGGTCAACCTAGCCACCGAGCAAGCCACCGTGCTATATGCCGACGCAGCGCCAAAAACCGGCGATTTGGTCGAGCGCCTAGAAAAATCGGGTTATGGCGTCGCCAGCGCCAGCATCGACCTGCCCATCACTGGCATGACCTGCGCCATGTGCCAAAAGAATGTCAGCCGCGCCCTCAAGCGCACGGATGGCGTGTTTGAGGCGACTGTCAATCTGGCTAGCGAGAAAGCCAGCGTGCGCTATCTGCCGGGCTTGGCGCGGCGGCGCGATTTGGTGGCGGCCATCGAGCGCGCCGGCTATGGCGTCATCGACAGCGCCGCACCCGGCCGCGCCGAAGCGCCCGAAGATGTCGAAGCGGCCGCCCGTCAAGCCGAGATCGAACGGCAGACGCGCCTCGTGCGCAGCGGCGCGCTCTTCACCATCCCGCTGACTATCCTGAGCATGGCGCGCCATTTTATGGGGCAAATCCCCTTCATTGGGCAGAACTTCCCTTGGCTGGCTGATGAGCGCTGGCTCTTCATTTTTGGCGCGCTGGCGACGCCGGTGCTGGTTTTGCTCGGGCGGCAATACATCAGCGGCGCGCTGAAGTCTTTGCGCAATGGCAGTGCCAATATGGATGTGCTGGTGGCTATGGGTTCGCTGGCTGCTTATATTTACGGCATTATCGTTTTGCTGGGTCTCGTCTTTGATTTTTCCGATGTCGTCGGCAAAGCTGATTATTTTGAGTCAGCCGCGGTCATTTTGACGCTGATTACTTTGGGCAAATTGCTGGAAGCGCGGGCAAAAGGGCGGACCAGCGCCGCTATCAAGAAGCTGCTGGGCTTGCGCCCCAAGACCGCCACCGTGCTGCGCGCTGGCGCAGCCGTCTCGATTCCGATTGAAGAGGTGCAACTGGGCGACCTGCTGCTGGTCAAACCGGGCGAGCGCATCCCGGTCGATGCTATCGTCACTGAGGGCCGCTCGACAGTGGACGAAGCCCTGCTCACGGGCGAGAGCCTGCCCGTCGATAAAACCGTCGGTTCTGAGGTCGTGGCGGGCAGCATCAACCAGCAGGGCCGGCTGGTCATCGAAGCGCGGCGCGTCGGCGCGGACACGGTGCTAGCGCAGATTATCCGCTTGGTCGAAGCGGCGCAGGCTAGCAAAGCGCCGATTCAAGCGGTGGCGGACCGCGTCGCCAGCTATTTTGTGCCGGCGGTGATTTTCCTGGCGCTGGTAACGCTGCTCGGCTGGCTGATACTCGGCGGCGCGCCCTTCCCGCAGGCTATGCTCAATATGATTGCGGTGCTGGTGATTGCCTGCCCCTGCGCGTTGGGCTTGGCGACGCCGACAGCCATTATGGTCGGCTCGGGCCGCGGCGCGGAAGCCGGCATCCTCTTCCGCAGCAGCGCGGCCATCGAGCGGGCGGCGGCGCTGACGACGGTGCTGCTGGATAAAACTGGCACCATCACCCGCGGCCAGCCCAGCGTCGCCGCCGTTGTCGCCGTGCCGCATACAGACGCGGAAACCGTGCTGCGCTATAGCGCCGCCGCCGAAGCAGTCAGCGAGCATCCGCTGGCAGCGGCTGTGCTGGCAGCGGCAAATGCGCAAGGCATCGACCTGCCGCCGCTCGATAATTTCGAGGCGCTGCCCGGCCGCGGCCTCAGCGCCTCCATTGGCGCTGAGAATATCCTGCTAGGCAGCCCCCGCTTGCTCAGCGAAAACGGCATCGAAATCAGCCCGCTGGCGGCTGAGGTTGCCGCTATGCAAAATCAGGGGCAGACTGTCGTTTTGCTGGCTTTGAACGGACGGCTGGCGGGGGCCCTGGCCATCGGCGACACGGTCAAAGCGACCTCGCGGGCGGCGATTCAAGCCTTGCGAAAACGCGGTTTGACGGTCGCGCTCATCAGCGGCGACAATCAAGCGACGGCGACGGCGATTGCCCGCGAAGTCGGCATCGAAAGGGTTATGGCGGAAGTCCTGCCAGCTGAAAAAGCGGCGGCGGTGCGGCAGCTGCAAGACGAAGGCGCGACTGTGGCGATGGTCGGCGATGGCATCAATGACGCGCCGGCCCTGGCGCAAGCCGATGTCGGCTTGGCGATTGGCAGCGGCGCTGATATTGCCATCGAAGCGGGCGATGTTACCTTGGTCGGCGGCGATTTGCTGGCGCTGCCGCGGGCGATTGACCTCAGCCAAGCGACCTTGCGCGCCATCCATCAGAATCTCTTTTGGGCTTTTATCTACAATATCGTGCTGATACCGGTGGCGATGCTGGGTCTGCTCTTGCCGATGTTCGCCGCGGCCGCGATGGCGTTTTCGTCTATCTTTGTGGTGAGCAATTCGCTGCGCTTGCGGCAGAAAGCTTTGCCGCTGGCCGACGCGGCTTAGGCAAAATAAGCGGCGTGTTTTTTCTCAGGAGCAAGCTCAAGTTAATTATGCAAAAAATGAGGCGTGGTTTTCAACCCCACCCCCGGCCCCTCCCCGAAGCTTCGGGGAGGGGAGTCTAACCTGAGGCCCGTACACATTGCCCGATGGGAGGGACTTTTCTGCAAACACAGTCATATTTTTCGGGGGTTTTCTCCCCTCCCCAAAGCTTTGGGTCGTGTAGACACTGACCTACGGGAGGGGCCGGGGGTGGAGTTGAAAATCGCGCATAATTAACTTGGACTTACTTCTGTGGCAAAAATTTCTATTTTCCCAGTCGAAATACAAACTTGAGCTTAAAAGGAGCAACTATGTCCGACCAGGCCGAAAGCGCCATCGGCGTTGAAGAAATCGCCGCCGCCGAAACCTTGCTCGGCTTAGAGTTCAGCGCCGCCCAACGCGCGCAAATGCAAAAGCTGCTGACCGGCCGGCTGGCGCAATACGCCGCTATCCGCCGCGCCGCGCTGGACAACAGCCTGCCAATGGCGCTGCATTTTAATGTGAATAGCGCCGCGCCCGCGCCAGCCACCATTCCCCGCGCTTACCCGATGAGCGCGCAGCCACCAGTAAGCCGCCCGGCCGACCTCGAAGCTCTCGCCTTTTATCCCCTGACGCAGTTGGCGCAGCTGCTGCGCGCCCGGCAGGTAAGCTCGCTGGAATTGACTCAGATGTATCTCGGGCGCCTCAAGCGTTATGACGCGCAGCTCAAATGCGTTGCCACTTACACCGAAGAGCTGGCTATGCAGCAGGCAGAACGGGCCGATAGCGAAATCGCCCGTGGCTTGTATCGCGGGCCCCTGCATGGCATCCCCTGGGGCGCTAAAGACCTGCTGGCGACGCGCGGCTATACGACGGGCTGGGGCGCGATGCCCTATAAAGACCAATTGATTGATTTAGATGCCACAGTCGTGCAGCGCCTCGAAGCGGCAGGAGCGGTGCTGATTGCCAAATTGACCTTGGGCGCGCTGGCGATGGGCGATGTCTGGCATGGCGGCACGACCAAGAACCCCTGGGATAGCAGCGAAGGCAGCAGCGGTTCTTCGGCAGGTCCAGGCGCTGCCACTGCCGCCGGCTTGGTCGGCTTTTCGATTGGTACCGAGACCATGGGTTCCATTGTCTCGCCTTCGACGCGCTGCGGCGTTACCGGCTTGCGCCCCACTTTTGGTCGCGTCAGCCGGCATGGCGCGATGGCTCTCAGCTGGAGCATGGACAAGATTGGCCCAATGTGCCGTAGCGTGGAGGATTGTGCCCTGGTCTTCAGCGCGATTTATGGGCCCGATGGCAAAGACCCGACCGTCAGCGCCCAGCCATTTCACTGGCAGCCGGCCCTCGACCCGCGCACCTTGCGCGTCGGCTATGTCGCGGCCGCTTTTGAAGCGCCGTCAGAGCCAGATAATCCCTTGCCAAATTGGGATGCCCTGCAGCGCGCCAACCAGAAAAACAGCGCCGCGGCGCTCGAGGTTATGCGCGAGCAGGGCTTCGAGCTGCATGCAATTGAGCCGCCAAAGACCGATATGAACGCGCTTTTCTTGATTTTGATTGCGGAAGCCGCCGCCGCCTTTGATGAAATCACGTGCGATGGCCGCGTCGATACAATGGCGCGGCAAGACGATGACGCTTGGCCCAATCTCTTCCGCGCCGCCCGCTTTATCCCCGCCGTCGAATATATCAACGCTAACCGCATCCGCAGCCAGCTCATGCGTGATATGGCGCGGGTGATGGCAGAAGTCGATGTCTTCATCGTGCCGAGCTATGGCGCCAATGCCCTGCAAATCACTAACTTCACCGGGCAGCCGACTGTCGTCGTGCCTAATGGCTTCACCGACAAAAAGACGCCCACCAGCATTTCTTTCATCGGCGGCTTGTTCAAAGAGGCAGAGACGCTAGCCGTCGCCAAAGCCTATCAAGATGCCACGGACTGGCATCGGCAATACCCTGATTTGACTGAACTGAGCCAAGCCTAGCCCAAAAGTGCCGCCACTTCGTTCCGCACTCGGGCATCATCGTCGCGCTGGTATAGCTCAGTCAGCAGTTTGCTGCTATCGAGTTCCATCGTGCGCCAGAGCGCCCAAGCCGCGTGTCCGCGCACCAGCGCGCTCTCGTCGTAGAGCAGTTGTATCAAGTGGGGGATAGCTCGCGTATCGCGCCAGTTGCCGGCGGCGATGCAGGCATTGCGCACCAGGCGCGCCCGTTTAATGCGCTCGACCGGGCTGCGGCGGAAGCGGGCGCGAAAAGATTGCGCGGTCAGCATTAGCACATCGGTTAACTGGGGCGCGACGCGGTCTAATTCAAAGGGCAAAAAGGCGACCTCGTCGGTTTCGCTAGCGAAGCGTTGAAAAGGGCAGACGTCTTGGCAAATATCGCAACCGAAGATCCAGTTGCCAAAAGCGGGGCGCAAAGCGCGGTCGATAAAACCTTTGTTTTCGATGGTGTGATAGCTGATGCAGCGGCGCGCGTCTAGCACATAGGGCGCGGGGAAAGCGTCGGTCGGGCAGGCTTGCAGGCAGCGCGTGCAACTGCCGCACATCGTGGCTCGCTGCGCCGCGTCATAATCATCAAATTCCAGCGCTGTCAAAATCTCGCCGATGAAAAAATAGCTGCCGCGCCGCGGATGAATCAGCATGGTATTTTTGCCGATGAAACCCAGCCCGGCTTGCTGGGCGTGGCTGCGCTCTAGCAAAGCGCCCGTATCAACATAGATCTTGCGCTCCAGGCCTGACTGGCAGTTCTCCGCCAGCCACTCGGCGAAGCTCTCCAGCCGCAGTTCCATGACCCGGTGATAATCCAGCCCCCAGGCATAAGAGGCGATGCGCCCGCGGGCTGGGTCGGCCAGCGTCTCGGCGTCGGCATAGCGGGCATAATAATCCAAACCGACTATGATGAGGGATTTGGCGCTTGGCATAATTTGGCGCAGGTCTTGCCGCCGTCGCACGCGGTCTGGCCGCGCCATATAAGCCATCGCACCGTGCATGCCGCTTTCGATCCAGCGCAGATAGGCGGACAGGGTAGGCGAGGGCTGGGCCGGGCTGATGCCGCAGAGGTTAAAACCCAGCGCCCGCGCTTTGGCTTTGATGCGCGCCGCGCTCAGGGCCATGGTAGGCTGCGCTATCTAATCGGTGGCGGGCGGATAGCCGATGTCTTGCAGCGCGGCGACGATGGCGGCCCAAGTCGCCGGCGGCGCGTATTGCACTTCGATGCGGCGGCTAGCCACATCGCCCTCGACCTGGCTTAAGCCAGCCAAATCTTGCAGTTCCAGTTTAATCGCCTGCACGCAGCCGGCGCAGCCGATATTTGGCACTTCAAATGTCTTTGTTTCCATCTGTCTCTCTCCGTCTGTATTTCTTTCTCTAGCACTCTCACATAAAGGCTTGAATGCCGGTCTGCGCCCGGCCCAAAATCAGCGCGTGAATATCGCTGGTGCCTTCGTAGGTATTGACGGCTTCCAGATTCATCACATGGCGGATGACATGGAATTCGTCAGAGACGCCGTTGCCGCCGTGCATATCGCGGGACATGCGGGCGATATCCAGCGCTTTGGCGCAGGAATTGCGCTTGACCAGGGAAATCATCTCGGGCGTCGCTTTGTTTTTATCCAAGAGCCGTCCCACGCGCAAAGCACCTTGCAAGCCTAGCGCAATGTCGCTCAGCATATTCGCCAACTTGAACTGAATAAGTTGATTCGCGGCCAAGGGCCGGCCAAACTGCTGCCGATCCAATGTATATTGGCGGGCGGCATGCCAGCAGAACTCAGCCGCGCCCAAAGCGCCCCAGGCGATACCATAACGGGCGCGGTTCAAACAGGCAAACGGGCCGCGCAAGCCGCGCGCGCCTGGCAGCAGATTCTCTTCTGGTACGAAGACTTCGTCCAGCGCAATCTCGCCGGTGCTGCTGGCGCGCAGGCTGAACTTGCCTTCGATGGCCGGCGTGGCTAAGCCAGCCGGGCCGCGCTCGAGGATGAAGCCGCGAATCGCGCCCGCGTCCTCAGCGCCGTAGGCTTTAGCCCACACGATAAAAACATCAGCAATCGGCGCATTGGTAATCCACATCTTGCTGCCGCGCAAGAGCCAGCCGCCGTCCACCTTCTCCGCCCGCGTTTCCATGCGGCCCGGGTCGCTGCCATGGTTCGGCTCGGTCAAGCCAAAGCAGCCGACCAATTCGCCGCTGGCCAGCTTCGGCAAATAGCGCTGCCGCTGTTCTTCTGTGCCATAGGCATAGATGGGGTACATGACCAGGGAACTTTGCACGCTCATAGCGCTGCGATAGCTACTGTCCACGCGCTCGATTTCGCGGGCAATCAAACCATAGCAGATATAATTCAAGCCAGCGCCGCCATAGTCTTCGGGCAGGGTCGCGCCTAATATGCCGAGCTGAGCCATTTCTTCATAGATGGCGCGGTCAAACTGCTCCTGGCGGTTGGCCTGCAGGATGCGTGGCATGAGCTTGCCTTGGCAATAGTCGCGCGCGGCATCGCGCACCATGCGCTCTTCTTCGTGCAACTGCTCTTCTAGCAAAAAAGGGTCGTCCCATTGGAACTGGCTAGCCATCATCGCCTCGCTTGGTCAAAAATCAGTCTAGCTTTATAATAGCGTCTTTGTGGCGGATTTTGTACGCGAAAAAATTTGACCAAAAGGCATAAAGGTCACAAAGTCGTCTAATTTCTCTATGTCTCAGTAGAACAAAGTAAATTTTGCAAGTTTTATGCCTTCGCTTCAACCCCCGGCCCCTCCCGCAGGGCAGTGTCTACGCGCTCCGGAAGCTTCGGGGAGGGGAGAAAAACCCCAAAAACTATGGAGGTGCTTGCAGAAAAGTCCCTCCCATCGGGCAATGTGTATATGCTCTAGGTTAGACTCCCCTCCCCAAAGCTTTGGGGAGGGGCCGGGGGTGGGGTTGAAAACGCTCCCGCGTCTTGCTGACTTGGTTTTTGCGCAGTATGGTGAATAATGGATTTCGATACGATTGCCCGGAGCGCGGGGTTGAAAAACGCCAGCCTGCACCCTATTAGAATACCCTTTCGTTCTTATTCGCATTAGCCAGATTGCTATACAATATAAATAAGCAAAGCTAAATAGACGGGAGGCAGAGTGCAAGACAAAATCATCATCCGCGGCGCCCGCGAACACAACCTCAAAAATATCGATGTGGAAATCCCGCGCAATCGCCTGGTCGTCATCACCGGGCTGTCTGGTTCGGGCAAATCCTCTTTGGCTTTTGATACCATCTTCGCCGAAGGCCAGCGGCGCTATGTCGAGAGTTTGAGCAGCTATGCGCGGCAATTTCTGGGTTTAATGGAAAAACCAGATGTCGATCAAATCGAAGGATTAAGCCCGGCCGTCTCCATCGACCAGCGCACCGTCAGCCACAATCCGCGCTCGACAGTCGGCACTGTTACCGAGATTTACGATTATCTGCGCTTGCTCTATGCCCGCGTTGGCCAGCCACATTGCCCAGAATGCGGCGCGGCCGTTTCGGCGCAGAGCGCCCAACAGATTGTTGACCAAGTGCAGAATATGCCGGCTGGCAGCCGGATTCAAGTCTTAGCGCCGATTATCCAGCGCAAGAAAGGCAATCATGTCAAGGTCTTGCAAGACATCGGCAAGCAGGGTTTTGCCCGCGTGCGCGTCGATGGCGTCGTGCGCGACCTCGACGAGGACATCGAGCTAGACCGCTATGTCATTCACGATATTGAAATCGTCGTCGACCGGCTGATTATCCGCCGCGATGCCACTGCCTCTACGGAAGATGCGGCCGCCTTTGAAACGCGCCTCACCGACGCCGTGGAAACCGCCCTAAAACTTGGCGACGGGCGCATGATTATCCAAGATGTAACTGACCGCGATAAGTCGGTAGACCACCTCTATAGCGAAGACCTGGCTTGCCCCAATGGGCATGGCAGCGTGCCAGAGCCAGAGCCGCGCCTCTTCAGCTTCAATACGCCGAGCGGCGCTTGCCCGGACTGCCAAGGCCTAGGCATCAGCCTGGAGATTGACCCCGATGTTGTGGTGCCAGACAAAAACAAATCTATCGCCGACGGCGCGATTATCGCCAATGGCTTTAGCGTCGATGACAAAAAGGGCTGGACTTGGACCATTTTCAAAAGCCTAGCCCGCGTCTACGATTTTAAGCTGGATGTAGCTTGGAAAGATTTGAGCCAGAGACATCAGGAGCTGGTCCTGTATGGCTCAAAAGGCAAGAAATTCAATGTAATCTATTACAATTCGGATGGCGAAGAAAACAAATGGAAGACCAAATATGAAGGCGTCATCCCCAATCTCCAGCGGCGCTTTGGGCAAACCTCATCCGAATTCATCCGCGAGAAGATTCAAAGCTATATGCGCGAGATTCCGTGCCGCGCTTGCAATGGGCAGCGCCTGCGCCCAGAGGCCCTCGCCATCACCATCGGCGGCGCGACCATTCACGAGATTACGCAGAAGCCGATTGACGCGCTGAAATGCTGGGTACATTCCCTACGCGGCGAGCCGGCGATTTTGACGGGCCGCGAACAGCAAATCGCCCACCAAGTCCTGCGCGAGCTGACGGCCCGCGTCGGCTTCCTCAACAATGTCGGCTTAAATTACCTGTCGCTTTCGCGCAGCGCGGCGACGCTCAGCGGCGGCGAATCCCAGCGCATTCGGCTGGCGACGCAGGTCGGCAGCCAGTTATCGGGCGTCTTATATGTTTTGGATGAGCCGTCGATCGGCTTGCATCAGCGCGATAACAGACGTCTCATCGATACTTTGACCGGCCTGCGTGACATTGGCAACACTGTGCTGGTGGTCGAGCATGACGAAGAGACCATGCGCGCCTCGGACTGGCTGATAGATTTGGGCCCGGGCGCCGGCGAGCATGGCGGGCAGGTCATCGCGGCCGGCAGCCCGGCGCAAGTGGCGGCGGCGGAAGCGAGCTGCACAGGCGCCTTTTTGTCGGGCCGCTTTCAAATCCCGCTGCCGGCGCAGCGGCGGCCCGGCTCGGGCGACTATCTGACCATCAAAGGCGCGCGGGCGAATAACCTCAAGCGCATCGATGTCGCTTTCCCGCTCTGCAAATTGATTTGCGTGACCGGCGTTAGCGGCAGCGGCAAATCATCGCTGGTTGTCGAGACGCTCTATCGCCGTTTAGCCCAGTTGGTCAACCGCAGCCGCGAGCGGGCCGGCGCCCATGACGAGATTATCGGCGCGGACAAAATTGACAAGATTATCAATATCGACCAAAGCCCGATTGGCCGCACGCCGCGCAGCAACCCCGGCACCTATACCAAAATGTTTGACGTTATTCGCAGCCTCTTTGCCGAGCTGCCCGAGAGCAAGATCCGTGGCTATCGCGCCGGGCGTTTCAGTTTTAATGTGAAGGGCGGGCGCTGCGAGAATTGCGAAGGGCAGGGTTTGATTAAAATTGAGATGCAATTCTTGCCCGATGTCTATGTGCAATGCGAGGTCTGCCGCGGCACGCGCTACAACCGCGAAACCCTGCAAGTGCAGTACAAAGGCAAAACAATCGCCGATGTGCTGAATATGACCGTCAGCGAAGGTTTGGAATTTTTCGAGAATCTGCCGCGCATCCAGCGCAAACTGGTAACATTGGACGCAGTAGGTTTGGGGTATATTCGCATCGGCCAGCCCGCCACAACTTTGAGCGGCGGCGAGGCGCAGCGCATCAAGCTCAGCCGCGAGCTATCGAAGCGCGCCACCGGGCAGACGCTCTATATCCTCGACGAGCCATCGACAGGCTTGCATGCTTTTGATGTGGAAAAGCTCATCAATGTCTTGCAGAAGCTGGCCGATGCCGGCAATACCATTGTTGTTATCGAGCATAATCTGGATATCATCAAAGTCGCTGACCATATCATCGATTTGGGACCAGAGGGCGGGGGCGGCGGCGGTGAAGTCGTCGCGCAAGGCAGCCCGGAAGAGGTGGCCGCCAACGCGTCGAGTTACACCGGCCACTATCTCGCGCCCTATTTGAAATTGCCCGTGCCGGTCTGAGCGCTGCGGGACGGCAAATTGTGGCTAGCTTTTGGTTTATCTCCGCACCGCTTTACAGCCATACGGATTGGGGCGGCTTCCTCAAGACAGCGCAGGCTTTGCAGGCTCGTGGGCACGACATCCTCTGGCTGAGCGAAGCGCCGCTGGAAAAAGCGCTGACGCAAAATGGCCTGGCTTTTCGCGCTATCCGCAAAACGGGCTGGCTCTGGCCGCCACCGCCCGCGCCCGACCTCAGCCAAATGCCAGCGCAGGATGCGGTCAAGCTGCGCTATACCCGCGCCCTTGATACTTGGCTCAGTGAAGACTTGGTCGCTGCGGCCGTCCTGGCTCTGCAAGAACTAGCGGCGGAAATTGGCGCGCCGGCCGCCATCGTGTCCGAGCCATTTCTCAGCGCCGCCGCCATCGCCGCCGAAGCGCTGGCGATTCCCTTGATAATCTGCGGCTGGCCAGCGCAGACTGCCCTAGACGCCAACAATCTTTTCCCGGTGCAGCGCGATTTGAGCAGCGACAGCCAGCAGCGGATTCAGCGTCTTTGCGCGCGTTTTGGCATCGAAGGGCGCAATTTTTCCCGCGGTGCTACCCCGTCTATCGTCAGCGACGCGCTGCATATCACTTATTTTAACCCCGAGTGGTATCAAGCTGAGCTGCCGTCTATCCTACCGCAGACACAATTTGTGGGTGGCTCGATCGAAAGCGCGCTCGGACAGCCACCGCAATGGCTGCTCGATATTCCGCCGTCTAAATCTTTGGGTCTTGTAACGCTCGGCACAATCTTCACGGGCGATTTGGGTTTTTATAGCTGGGCGGCGCAGGCTTTGGCGCAGGCGGGCTTGATTCCGATTGTTACGCTGGGCTGGAATCCGCTGGCGGCGGAGAAAAAAGCCGAGTTAAAGCGGGCGCTGCCGGCCGGCACGCGCTTGCTGAACTGGGCGCCCTATGCGCATGTTTTGCCGCGCTGCCGTCTCGTCATTCATCACGGCGGCATGGGCACGACGCATAGCGTCCTGCTGCATGGCTTGCCGCAGATTGTGGTGCCGCATGCTGCCGACCAGCGCATTCAAGCGCGGCGGGTTGCCGAAGCGAAGGTGGGCTTGCAGCTGACGGCTCACGATGTGCGGCAAGGTCAGCTGCGTGAGGGCGTGTCGGCGCTTTTGCAGGCGGCTTGGGTGGGGGAGAATGCGCGGCGGCTAGCGCGTCAGCTGGCGGCTCTGGGCGGCGTCGAGCGGGCAGCGGCGCTAGTCGAGGGATTTGCTTGAGTCGAGGGTAGATTGGGCGAGTTTGTAGACTCGGCTGCCAATTTGGTTGAGCCAGCGGTCGGCGGGCTGGCGGTCGGCCTGTTCGGCGTTTTTGATGGCAGTTTTGATGTGCGGGATATAATCTTTAACTTGTAATTTGCTTTTATTATATGAGCCGCATATTTGGACAAGTTCTTTCTCCAGTCTTGTCCGACTGCCTTGCCTCTGGTTATCTTTGAATTCCGCTAAGGTATTTTTATCATAGTCTGCCAATGACTTGTGATGGAGAAGAAGCCAAAGCTCGAAACAGGGATTGCTTTCCGCCAAGGCATAACCCTTTTGCTGAACTTGCTGCGCGACTTCGCTTAGCTGGCGGGCTTTCCAATTATCTATATCAATAACAAGCCACAGTTCATCGCAAACTGTTAAGTTGTACTTGCGTTTTGCCTTATTAAGCCGTTCAAGTATATGCTTTGGGGAAGAAGCGGTGCTCACACTTTTGATAACTTCAACCTTCACTCGCGGATTTTTATATTCTTCAGCGAGTGCCAAGCTCTCAAAATAAGTTGGTTCAGTTGCAGTGCCTTCAGTCGCAATCAGAATGAATTTAGCGTCTCGATGGGTAACTTGACGAGCGGATGGTTTGAATGAGCGCTTAGCCATGACTTTATTGTGTCTCGATGAGATGACGACTAGGCAAAAGCGGGATTGCGCCAAATCTGCCTTGCAGATAGCTTTTGCGAATATCTTTGTCATAACGAGGATGATATTCTTCTAATGAAAACACCGATGATGCGCCTTTTGCGTTTTTCTCTATGAACCAGATTTCGTCGCGTCGCAATAATTCAAGATCTAGGATACCTACTTCGTGGGTGGTTACAATTAGTTGGCTATTTTGATATTGGCTTTTTGCCAAGAAGATTTCTAGAATCTTATAGCTTAAGAGCCTGTGCAGCCGTCTATCAAGCTCGTCAATGATGAATACGCGCTCACTATTTTTGTTTATCAGCTCAAACAAGGCTGGCACAATTTCGAACACGCGCTGCGTCCCGTCAGACTCTTCAGTCAATTCAAGCTGCGCCGACTTCTCCTCGCCGGCAACTTTATGCAGCGTCATAATTTTTTTAGATATTACTTCCTGATTTTCATCAACAAAAACTAAAATGTTAAGCTGAGGGATTTGGATAACGATGCGGCTGGCAGGATCGAAGCCCGCTTGCAAGATCTCTTGCTTGATACGGTCTTTAACCTCATCAGAAATTCTTGTCTCTTTGTCCAGGTCAAAATCTTCTAGTCCAATACTATCAATCCCCAAATCAAACAGCTTGATGAGGTCTACAAAGTTATTCTGGAAGGCTTCGTCGCTCAAAAACGCTAACTCAATGCCTGCTGGTTTGTCATCGGGGAAGATAAGCACAAGTTTCTCTGTGAACCATTTATTTATTTCTGCAAAAAGCAATACATTGCGTTCAAAGCATTCCTTTAGAAAAAGTTGGTTTTGGCGAGTTCCGGTGGCGACAAATCTAAAAAACTGCTCATTCTGCTCTGTTGTATAGGCTAACTTCCCAAAGGCGATGACGGTCTTGCCTTGCCGATCCGTTTCCCGCTCAAAAAGCATTTTCTCGCGGCTCGAAACCATTTCATACAGCCATTCTGAATGTACACGCTGTTTGTCAACCTCAAAGCCGTAAATATAAACTCTTTGCGCGCATTTTATTTCGAACTGAAATTTTGAAGGCCGGTTTTTCGTCTCGCTATCAAATCGAAATGCTACGGTAGCGATATTTTGTGTGCCTTGAGTTCCGCTTACAATTAGCTCGCGCGCAAATGCCATCGCTTTAATCAAATTTGACTTCCCCGAGGCATTCGCGCCATAAATCACCGCTGTTTTAAGCAGCCGGATATCGCCTCGCTTGCCATTTGTGATGACATGGTCTTTATGCTTGCGCAAGCGCCCAGCCGCAACCATCGAAAACTCAACTTCATCCTTAAATGACAGAAAATTTTCGACCGTGAAGAGAATCAGCATGCCAACCGCCCTTTCACTTGCCTTAAATGAGAAAAAATCACCTTAATCGCATTATATCCGCTTTTAGCGTTGTGTAAAGCGGGCTGTCAAAATTAGCCGCCTTGCCCGCCTTCGCGTTACAATAGTCTCAGCCTATATTTATCCATAGACACAAGGAACAGCAATCACATGAAACCTCTGCTCGATAATATCGGACGCTGGCGCTGCATCGGCCCCTTCCGCGGCGGCCGCGTCATCACCGTCGCCGGCCACCCCACCGACATCGGCACTTTCTACTTCGGCGCTTGCGCCGGCGGCGTCTGGAAAACCGAAGACGCCGGCCAATACTGGCAGTGCGTCTCCGATGGTTATTTTAATACCGCCTCGGTCGGCGCCCTGGCCGTCTCCCAAACCGACCCCAATGTCATCTATGCCGGCACCGGCGAAGCGACTATCCGCATCGATGTCTCGCATGGCGATGGCGTCTACAAATCCAGCGACGCCGGCCGCAGTTGGCAGCACATCGGCTTAGCCGATACTCGCCACATCGGAAAAATCCGCATTCACCCGACAGACCCGGATACGGTCTTTGTCGCCGCACTGGGACATGCTTTTGGCTCCAATCAGCAGCGCGGCGTCTTTCGTTCGACCGACGGCGGCGCCACTTGGCAGCAGGTCCTCTTCGTCAGCGACAAGGCCGGCGCTGTCGATTTGAGCATCGACGAGAACAATCCGCGCATCATCTATGCTGCGATTTGGGAAGCGCGCCGCGACTTTTATACGATCCAAAGCGGCGGCGCAGACAGCGGCCTCTGGCGCTCGGCCGATGGCGGCGCTAGCTGGCAAAACATCTCGACCCAGCCCGGTTTGCCGCCTGGCCCCTTAGGCAAGATTGGCATTGCCGCCTCGCCGGCGCAAGCCGGGCGCGTCTACGCCTTGATTGAACATGAAGAGGGCGGCATGTACCGCTCGGATGATTTCGGCGATAACTGGGACTTTGTCGCGCGCAATAACGACATTATCTCGCGCGCCTGGTATTACATGCACCTCACGCCTGACCCGCAAGACGCGGATACGGTCTATGTCAATAACTTGCGCTTTTGGAAATCGATCGACGGTGGGCGCAACTATTCTATGATTGGCACGCCCCATGGCGATAATCACGACCTTTGGATTGACCCGCAGAATCCTAAACGTATGGTGCAGGGCAATGATGGCGGCGCCTGCGTTTCTTTGAATGGCGGCGCTTCTTGGTCGACGATTTTTAACCAGCCGACAGCGCAGTTTTATCATGTCGCCGCGGATAACCGCGAGCCATATTTTGTTTATGGCACCCAGCAAGACAATAGCAGCATCGCGGTGCCTAGCCGCAGCAATAGCAAATCGTCGCTGATGTGGATGGACGGCTTTATCGCCGGCACTGGCGAAAGCGGCTATATCGCCGTCAAACCCGATGACGACAACATTATCTTTGTCGGCGCTATCGGCAGCTCGCCCGGCGGCGGCAACTGCTTGCAGCGCTATGATCATCGCAGCAAACAAATACGGTTGGTAACGACTTGGCCCGAAGCGATGGTTGGCGAAGCTGCTGCCGATTATGCCCACCGTTTCTCTTGGACCTATCCGATTGTTTTTTCGCCCCACGATGCCAATACGCTTTACATCGGCGGCAATCGCATCTTCAAATCCACCGACGAAGGGCATAGCTGGCAGCCTATCAGCCCCGATTTGACGCGCGCCGACCCCGCTACCCTGCAAGTGAGCGGTGGGCCCATCAACCGCGATGTCGGCTCGGCCGAAGTTTATGCGACGGTGTACACGCTGGCGGAATCGCCCCATGCGCCAGGGACGATTTGGGCTGGCTCGGATGATGGCTTGCTGCATATCACCCGCGACAATGGCGCGACCTGGCAGAATATCACGCCGGCCGATTTGCCAGACTGGTCGATGGTCAGCATGCTAGAGCTTTCGCCCCAGGACCCAGCGACTTGCTACCTGGCGGCGACGCGCTACAAACTTGACGACTATGCGCCTTATCTTTATAAGTCGAACGATTATGGCCAATCTTGGACGCGCATCGATAAGGGCATCCGCGACGATGATTTCACCCGCGTCATCCGCTGCGATCCAGCGCGAGCCGGGCTTTTGTACGCTGGCAGCGAAACGGGCGTCTACATTTCTTTTGACGATGGCGCTAACTGGCGGCCGCTGCAACTAAATCTGCCCGTCGCGCCAATTCACGACCTGCTGGTGAAAAATGGCGATTTAATCGCGGCGACTCACGGGCGCTCTTTCTGGATTCTGGACGACCTGAGCCGCCTGCATCAATTAAAAGATCTAAAAGACGCGGAGGGCGAGTGGCAAGAGCAAGCCGCGCAACTGCTCAAGCCGCGCGCTACCCAGCGCATTCTGGAGAGCATGGACGCCCGCCGCCTGATTGACCAACCCGGCAAGACCTATATGAGTTCTATGGGGACAATGGCCCCCTACACCCATTCGCTCACTGCCGAAAATGTGGTGGAGCGCAAGTTTCTCGATTCAGGCGAAAATCTGCCGTGCGGCGTCCTCGTAACCTACTATCTGAAAGAGGCACCGGCGGAGAAAATCACGCTGCGCTTCGCCGACGAAGATGGCAATACGCTGCGCGAATTCAGCAGCCTGGACGAGACCGACCGCCAGCGGCAGCGCAAAAAGCGCGACAAATCTATCACCTACTTGACAGCGAAGGCCGGCTGGAATCGCTTTGTCTGGGATATGCGTCTGCCAACATCGCCAGCGCTGAATGGCGATGACCCGCAGTTCGAGCGCATGCCTGGTCCCACTGTCACGCCGGGCGCTTATCAGGTATCGCTGCAAGTTGGCGACCTGGTGCAGACGCAAGCCTTTAGCCTGGTCAAAGATGCCACTTTAAGCGCTTCCGCCGCCGACGCGCAGAAACAATTCGATTTGCTGCTGGAAATTCATCAGCTTTATTCGACAGCGACCGAGACGGTCAATGCAATGCGCCGCTATCGCCAGCAGCTAGACCAGCTTGCCGAGCGGCTGGCGGATGCGGAAGCTGAGCTTGGGCCACGCGCCGCTGCCCTGAAAGAACAGGTCTTGCAAATCGAAAAGGGCATCATGATGCCTGGCTTGCGCGAGGGCTGGCCCGGGCGCGTCAATCATGGCACGCAGGCTTTGCAGCGACTGGCTGGTTTGCCGGCTGTCGTCGGCTTAGGCGAATTCCCGCCGACAGAGCAGTCTTACGCTGTCTATGAAAAGCTCTCCGCCATGATTCAAGAGCGACTGGCGGCATTTGATGAGCTGCACGCTGGGGAAATCGCCGACTTCAATCAGGCTCTAGCGCAGCGCGGCATCGCCTTCATCGGCTAACTTAGGCCACAGGCGTAGGACGAACTAAATTTGCAACTTTTTGCGTTCGTTTCAACCCCACCCCGGCCCCTCCCCGAAGCTTCGGGGAGGGATCGCCATCATGGGGTTGAAAATAGCGCCTCACATTTTGCATAGTTAACCTGGACTTACGTCTGTGTCTTTGTGCCTCTGTAGCTATTTTCTGTTTTTCCTAAGATTGTCAAATTAGACTAAAGCCGACTTTACTGCACCGCTGCCGGTAGCCCTTGTATCAATTGCTGCCCGATTGCCAGCAGGCGCGGCGCATCGACACTGTCTTCCAGCAGGATGAGGAAGGCTAAGGTCTCACCGGCCGTTGCGGCGGCGAAACCGCTGAGCCAAATCTGCTTGTCCTCGCCTGAATGCGACATAGCCAGCGTCGCGCCGACATCAAAATCGGCTGGCGGCTGGGCTTGCAAGGTCGCCCAGCTTTCGCGCAATATCCCCTGCAAGGCCTCGGCGGTCGCGGCTGGCAGCATGGCTATGGCGCTGCTTCTGGCTGATGCCACCAGCCAGTCCGACCCGCCTGGCGGGCGCTGCGCGGCGAGCATGCGCGGGGCGGGCGCACTGCCGCGATTGGCGATGGCCGCCATCGCCGCCGTCAGATGCAAGGGCGTCGCGGTTACATCGCCTTGACCCAGCGTATTGCGCAGCGCCCGCATTGCCGGGTCAAGGGCTTCGTCGCTAGCTGGCAGGGCTTGCGCCAACTGCTCCGGCAGCGGGAAACCTGCCAGCGTGATAGGCGCGTCAAAGTGATAAGGCGCAATCATTTCAGCATAATTCGTCGTCGTTTCGATTTGCCGGTAGCTCTGGAAAGCGGCTGGGCAGCCATAGATGGTCGCTTCAATGAGCGACAGGCTGTCCGCCGGCGGCGTAATGACGCAAGTGAGGGTGGTATCGCTGTCCAGCGCAACTGGCGCGCTGGCTCCGTCGAAAAGCCGCGCCAAAGGGAAATCAGCTTCGATAGCCTGCGCCAGCCATAGCAGATACATAGCGCTGCCAAGTTGATAATTGCCTTGCAGCGCGCGGTTGAAGAAGGGCTTGCCCGCCGCTTCGATGAGCTGGGCCCAATCGGCGTCTAGCGTATTGGGGTCGAAACTGGGCTGGCTGATTAAGGCGCGGATTGCGCCAGAATCTGCCTGCATCACTACCGCCGCGCCGGCCGCATCGTCCAGGGCCGCGACCAAGAGCGCCTGAATATCGGCATCCAGCGTCAGCATAATATCCGCGCCTATCGGCGGCTGACGCAGCACATTCAGGGCGAAATATCGCTCCAGGCTATCAATGTCTTGGCGGCCGGCTAAGAGCGTATCAAAAGCGGCTTCCGCGCCGCTGCTGCCATAACGCAGGCTATAATAGCCGACCGCGCTATAGGTCGCCGGGGAGAGATAGCGGCGCTCCAGGCCGCTATCGCCGGCCCTGGTTTCCGCTAGCAGCTGCCCGTTGCGGTCATAGATGCTTCCGCGCTGGATGCGAGCCTGCGCTTCTATCAAGCGCGGATTGTCCTCGCGCAGCAGCAGGCTCGCTTGCCCGGTTAAAGCCCAGTAGGCGGCGGAAAAGCCAATCAGGGCTAAAGCAGCAAATAGCGCGAAGAGGATGCGGCGGATTTCGCGGGCGAATTGCATCAACGCTCCCCAGTGGACAGGCGCAGCAGCAGACCAATCATTAAAGAGCAGACGAGCAGGGAGCTGCCACCATAGCTGATGAAAGGCAGCGGCAGGCCAGTCAAAGGCAGCAGCTTAAGCACGCCAGCCATAATCATCAGCGCTTGCGCCACCAGCATCAGCGTAATGCCGGCCGCCAGCAGCTTATGAAAAGCGCGGGCTGGGTGCGTCAGCGCGATGCTCAAACCGCGCCAGGCTAAGACGGCGAAACAGCTCAAGATGCCGATGACGCCGAGCAAGCCCCATTCTTCGGCGATGGCGGCGAAGACAAAATCCGAATGCGCCACGGGGATATAACCCGGCGAGCCGAGACCGACGCCCGTGCCAAACAGCCCGCCCGCGCCAAAAGCCAGCAAACTCTGCACGATTTGGTAGGCGCGGCCCGCGGCTTCGGGCCAAGGATTCAACCAAATATCCACCCGCAGCTGCACCACATCAAAAAGCTGGTAAGCCGCCGCGCCCGCTAGCAAGACCAAGACAAAACCGCCAGCGATGATGCGCCAATCGCCGCTGGTCATATATAGCAGCAGCAGAAAGACGATGAAAAAAAGCATGGCTGTGCCGAGGTCGCGCTGCCAAACCAGGATGACCATAGACAGCAGCCACATCAGAAAGATTGGCCCGAACAAACGCGGCGAAGTCCACAGGCCTTCGCGCGCCAAGCCATCGCTGGGGCGCACGGTCGCGCTCTGCTCGCCTAGATAGCTAGCCAAAAAGCCGAGCAGGATGATTTTCATGACTTCTGAAGATTGAAAATAGATCGAGCCGATGCCGAGCCAAAGCCGCGGCGCTGCTTCAAAGCCTGAGGGGTTGCGCCCAATGACGATTGTGGCTAGCAAGAGCAGCAAAGCCAGAGCCAGCAAAACATAGCGATAGCTGCGCAGCCAGCGCAAGATATGCGGGAAAAGCGCCGCCAGCAGCAAGGCGATGACGCTGACAATCAGCCAGAGGGCCTGCCGCTCGGCAAAGGCGGGGGCTAAGCGCTCGATGGCGACCAAACCCCAGCCGCTCAAGAGCATGGCTAGGGGAAAAAGCAACGGGTCGCGCTTGGGCAGGCGCCGCTCTAAGATAATTGCGCCTGCTAGCGCGCTGCCGCACCAGATAAGATAGCCGAGCCAGATACGGCTGTCGGCCGGGCGAGCCAGCGCAATCGAGGCTTTGCCCGCGAAGACAAAAATCGCCGCCAGCCCCAACAGCAGCCAGCCCGACCAGCGCTGCCCAAAGGCCATTGTGTTCGGCGCGTCGGCCCGTGCCACTTTAGCCGTCCGCGTCCAGCCCGAGGACGCGGGCTAAGAGCGGTCGCAGCGTCGCTACCACTTCTGGGTCCATAGCCTCGCGGGCGGTGGCTAAAGCGCTATCCAGGGCAGTATGCGCCGGCAGCAGCTTGTCTTCGTCCAACTGCGCAATCGCCGCCACCAGAGCCTTCTGCACTGTGTCGATATTCTTGGACAAGGTCTGTATCACCATATCTGAAGTTACCGCTTCTTCTTCTTCGTGCCAGCAGTCATAGTCGGTAACATGGGCTAGCGAGGCGTATTCGATTTCGGCTTCGCGGGCGAGGAAGGCTTCGGGCGCGGCGGTCATGCCAATCAAATCGCAGCCCCAGGCGCGGAAGAGATGGCTCTCGGCGCGGGTGGCGAAACGGGGCCCGTCTTCAATCAAGAAGGTGCCTCGCCGGTGGACTGTGCCGCCGACTGCCTCGACCGCGTCGGCGATGACGCCGCGCAGGTAGCCGCTCATCGGCTCGGCAACTGAAATATGCGCCACCACGCCCCGCTCGAAGAAAGAGCGGGCGCGGGTGAAAATCGTGTAATCGATGATTTGGTCAGGCGTCATGATATGCCCGGGCGCGTATTCTTCCCGCAGCGAGCCGACGGCATTGACGGAAATAATGAAACGGACGCCTAGGCTCTTGAGGGCGAAGATATTAGCGCGGTAGGGCAGGTTGCCCGGCGCAAGCCTATGCCCGGCGCCATGGCGTGGCAAAAAAGCGACCCGCTTGCCGCTCAAAGTCCCCAGGCGAATCGCGCCGCTGGGTTTGCCAAAAGGCGTATCGATGTCTAGGCTCTGCACATCGCTTATCGCCGGCATATTGTATAAACCTGAACCGCCAATCACGGCAATTTTAATCTCAGCCATTCTGTCTCCTCATGCTTCTCGCTTGCCATTGCTGATTGAGCTCGGATTGAGCTCGAGGCGAAATCTGTAGGTGCCGATGCCGATGACATCGCCGTCGGCGAGGATGGTGCGGCGGGCGATTGTCTCGTCATTCAGGCGCGTGCCATTGCGGCTGCGGCGGTCTTCCAGCCACCACTGCCCATTCTCCAGCAGGATTTGCGCATGTCTGGAGCTGGCAAATTCATCGTCGACAACGATGGAGTTGTTCGCAGAGCGGCCCAAGGTGGTGATGGGCAGCAGGGCAAACCGTTCCAGCGCGGCCCCGGCCGCCTGATTGTCGCTGCGCAGCAAAAAGCCGCGCGCTTGGCCCGCGGCCCGCAGCTGCGCTTCAATCTGTTTTGTATTGCGCCAAATAATGAAAAAAAGCGCCAGCAGAAAAGCCAGCAGGCTTAAAGCAGCTAGGGCGCGCAAGATGAAAAAAAGCTCCTCGATGGGCATGCTCTTGCCTCAGCCCGAATGCAGAATCTGGGTGGTATTGTCTTGCGCGCCCAGGCTACCGCTCTCGACATAGATGAGCGCCGTGCGCCCAATGTGGATCACATCGCCATTTTGCAAGCGATGCTCGTTGACAGCCGTATCGTTGACGCGGGTGCCGCCGCGGCTCTGCACATCAAAGAGCGTGTAAGCGCCATAGCGCTTGCGCAGTTGCAAGTGATGCCGCGAGATATAAGCGTCGTCGATGACAATGTCGTTGCCGCCTTCCCGCCCGATATTGATGACGGATTTGCCAAGCGGCACAACGCGGTCGCCGGCGATATGCAGCCGTGGCGCTTGCGCGAGCGGCGCGTCCGCTCTCTCGACGGGCGACATTTCTTCTGTGGGCGCGCCTGAAGCCTGTTCATGCTCGGCGCTGATGCGGGCGCGGTGCGCGGCTAAGTCGGCCGCCGCCAAGACCGCCACACGCGGCGGCAGCAGCAGTTGATAGCCCGATTCCGCGCTCAGTTCTTGGATGATGCGCGCTAGGCGGGCGGGCAAATCGGGGAAGCGCGCTAAAAATTGCGCCGCATTCGCCGGGTGCAGTTCGATGCGATAGACCGACGGCGCAATCGGCTTGCCGCCGCTTTCTTGGGGCGGCGCGGCGCTGTCTTCCATCGCCCGCAAGAGCAAAATGGCAATATCGCGGGCGCTGATAGGCCGGCGGAATAAACGGGCAAAAGCGCCTTCAATCAGCGTCTCTAACTGGGCTTCCAGCTTGTCAATCGCGTTTAGGCTCATGCCCTGCATTATAGTCGAGTCGGCGCAGCGGGCAAAGTAGAAATGCGCTTAGAGCGATTTTCAACCCCAGCCCCGGCCCCTCCCGTAGGGCAGTGTCTACGCGCCCCAAAGCTTTGGGGCGGGGAGTCTGACCTGCGAAAAGTATAGACATGCTTGAGGAAAAGTCCCTCCCGTCGGTCGGTGTCTACGCGACCCGAAGCTTCGGGGAGGGACTTAGGGTGGGGTTGAAAACTGCGCCCAAATTACATAATTAACTTTGAATCACTTCTGTCTCTCGCTGGCGGCGCTTAGCCGCTCGGGATGTGGTCGAGCCAAGTATCAAAGATTTCGTAGTTCTCGCTCTGTTCTTCGCGCAAAGTCTCGCGCAGTAGTTCCAGTTCTTGCTGTTTCGCTCGGTCCCGCGTCGATTGCTCTTCCGCGCCGCCGCGTTCTTCTTTGCTGCGGACTTGCAGGATATGAAAGCCAAACTCGCTTTCGACCGGGCCGACCAGCGCGCCAATCTCCGCCGTCTCAATGGCTTGGCGGAATTCTGGCACATAATTGCCAATATAGGCTTCGCCCAGATCGCCGCCGCGGTAGCCGCTGCCAGGGTCAGTCGAAATGGCGCGGGCTAAAGCCGCGAAGGACTCGCCAGCCTGCAAAGCCGTTAAGGCCGCTAGCGCCGTCTCTTCGTCTTCGACCAGGATATGCCGCAAATCGGCATAGAGCAGGCTGCTATCGTCTGGCACGAGCGCGTCGGCCAGCAGCGTTTCCAGCGCGTTGCGCTCGAAGAAGGCGTCCAGCGTCTCGCCGGCGATGCCAGCGGTATCAAAATATGTGCGATAATCGCGCTCGGTCTGCTCGAAGTTTTCCCGCACTTCGTCGGCGCTGAGCGTCGGCTCGACAACAGTCGGCTGGGGCGTGATGGTCGGCTCTTGCGCTTCTTCCGCTTGGGTGGCTTCAGCCACCGGCGTCGCTTCGGGGTCGGGCGTTGGCGATGGTTCTGGCGTCGGGCTGGGCAGCGGCGTATAGGTCGGCGTTGGCGAAACATAAGGCGTCGGCGTGATAGTTGGCGTCAGGGTCGCGGTTGGCTCGACGCCAATTAAGGCGACTTGCGTTGGGTCAAAGCCAAAATAGCTTTCTACCGCTTGGCGCAGCGCGGCTTCGTCCACACTGATATCGCGCGCGGCGGCCGCCTGCGCCAGCAGCTTGTCATCCACCATATCGTTGATGATGCGCAGACCGAGCTGGTCCGGCACATTCACTTCGTTCATCCAAGTCCGATAGGGTTCTTGCTGCGCCAACTGCTGCATATCGATGCCTGAATTCTGAATTTGATTCAGTTGCAGCAGCAGCCGATTGCGCTCCAGCAGATATTCTTGGCGGAACTCGCCCACGCTGATGTTTTCGCCATTGACGACGGCCACATTTTGGTTGGGGATGATGAATTGCTCGAAGACGAAGGCGATTGCGACCAGGGCAATCAGGGCGGCGGCGGCGGCGATGACGCCGCGAATCACCCATTTTTGCAGTTCGGCTTCTCTTTCGGCGCGGCTTTTATAATTGTCTTCCGCTTGTTGGCTGGCGCTGCCTGGCGCCGCTTGCCGCCGCCGTCTGCGTTTGGGCGCGCCGGTCGTTTGAGCCCGTTTCGACATGAATCTCTCAACTCCTCAGGTGCTTTGCCGCTGGCGCGGGCCAGAAGCGCCGCTTAATCCGTAGCCACATAAGGCAGCAGCGCCAGATGGCGGGCGCGCTTGATTTCCCGCGCCAAGCCCCGCTGGCAGCGCGAGCAGTTGCCCGTCTGCCGCCGCGGCTTAATCTTGCCGCTCTCGTTGATATAATGCGAAAGCGTATCCAGGTCTTTATAATCGAAGCAGCGGCCTTTGGGGCAATAGGTGGTCTTGCCGCGCCGGCCGCGGCGGCCCCGCCGCCCGCGGCCCCGCCCGCGCGGACGGGGACCACCGCTGCGCCGTCCACCGCTTGAACTGCGGCTTTGACTGCGGCTGGCCGCTGGTCTTGTCTCTTTGTTTTCCGTGTTCTCGCTCACGAGATTGTTCTCCATACTCCGTTTTTGCTAGGGAATGCGGCAGTTTTACTGCGGCGTCGCTTTTACTTCGCCTTCGTCCCGCACCAGCAGATAGCGCAAGACGGATTCGAAGAGTTTCAATTCGGTTTCCAGCTCGACGAGGTGTTCGGGTTGGATGGCCGCTTTTATCAGCACATAATGCCCTTCGCGCTGGCCATCAATTTCGTAGGCCAAGCGCCGCCGGCCAAAAGTCTTGCGGTCGACGCTCTTGACGACGCCGCTGTCGCCGAGTTCGATAAAGCTGATAACTTGGTCGATGGCTTGGTTCACTTCTTCATCGGAGGGCAAAATGCGCACGATGAAGGTGAGTTCATAATCTCTCATGGCGGTTCCTTTCCTCGGATAGTTGCCCCGCGCTGCCAGCGCGGAGCGGAAAGCTATCATTGAATTGTAGATTGGCTATGCTAGCGCAAGGAGGTGGCTTTTGCAAGAGTGGTTTTTGCGCGCTTTTCTTTTGCGTTTTCCGCGTTCTCAAGCGCCAAGCGCGATCTGGCCAGGCAGAGCGCCACAATCAGCCAGAACCAGGTGATGGATGACTGGAAATCCAGTCGGAAGAAATATAAATCGGCCACGGCGTTGACCAGTCCGGTCAGCAGCGCGGCGTGAAAGCCCAGCTGCAGCGCGGCGAATTCTGGATTTTGCCGCGCCTGGATCCAGGCCCGCCAGCCATAAGCGAAGACGCCGCCCACGACTGCCAGAAAAATGCCGACGCCCACCAGCCCAATTTGGTTCGCCATCAGCAAATACATGCTAGCGACATCAGTATAGATATCGATTTCAGGCGTACCAGTGAAACCGACGCCTGTGAGCGGATAGCGACTGATAAGCTCCAGCGAATCCGACCATTCGCCGAGGCGCATCTGCGTCGCCAGGTCTTCGCCTTGGAAGGCTTGCAGCAGTCGGTCGAGGTAAGCCTGCGTCTGGGGCAGCAGCAAGAATAAGACCGCGCCCAAAAAGAGCAGCGGCAGCAGTCGCCGATGGCGCAGGAAGGCAATCAGCAGCAAACCCGTGCCTAAGGCTAAGAAAGAAGCGCGCGAAGCCGTCAGCAAGAGGGCTAGCGCGGCCGCGCCAAAGCTGGCTAGCGTCAGCCAGCGCCCCCAGCGGCCAAAAGCCAGCAGCTTTTTCGTGGCGATTTGCGGCGCGAGCATGATAGCGGCGCTGGCGAGGATGCCGCCCAGGGCATTTGGATCGACCCAGGTGCCAATCGCCCGTTCGCCCAATGCGGGGTTGTCTTCGATATAGCGAATGACGCCGCCATCGGGATAGCCAATGCGCGCCAGCCGCACCAGCAGAGCCTCCGCCAGCGTGTCTGGCGCCAGGTAGAGGGCTAAAGCCAAGAAGGCTTGCAGGCCAATCGCCAAACAGATGACCAGAGCCAAACGGCGCAGCATGGCCGGGCTGCGCAGCAGGTCGACGAGGATGAAGACCAGGCCGATGCTCAGAAGGGTCTCGGCGAATTGCCGTATCGCTGTCGAAGTTGGCCCCGCATGCCGCA
The DNA here is from genome assembly GCA_965200325.1 of Phototrophicaceae bacterium. Taxonomy (GTDB): domain Bacteria; phylum Chloroflexota; class Anaerolineae; order Aggregatilineales; family Phototrophicaceae; genus UBA6055. The sequence continues at coordinate 1,217,152 of OZ241335.1, forward strand.
GGCCCAAAGCGAAGGCGAAGACCAGCCACATCAGATAGACAGCGAGCAGAGCCTGGGGCGGCGTCAGGCGCAGGCCGCCGCGCCGCCCGGTCATCCATTGGCAGAGATAAACCAGCAGGAAACCGCCCAGAGCCAAATCTAATAGCGTCGGCGTGATGGCGATTTTGACCGGGAAGACGCCAAAAGGCAGCAGCAGCGTAACACCGACGATGGCATAGAGGGCGACGCGAATATCGGTAATCACATACAAACCGACGAGCGAGCCGCCGAGGGCGGCCAGAGCCAGAAGCGGCCCCAGCCCGGCAATCAGCAAGCCGATGCCGGCGCCCACGCTGCCGATGATAAAGCCCAGAGCCAAAGCGTAGCGGCGGCTATGCAAGTGGCTGATATGAATTTGCCAGGCTGTCGGCGCGCGCATAGTCTACCTCCGCCAAAGCCAGCGCCAGCCGATGGCGAGCAAAGCCAGCCAGCTTATCAGGCTAATTATAGCGCCAATATGATAAGTCAGCGGCGCGAAATGCAGGGTCAGCGTGTGTTGCCCGGCCGGAATTTCGACGGCGCTCAAGCCCGTGTAAGCGCGCAAGATTTCGACTGGCTCGCCATTCAAGCGCGCTGCCCAACCTGGATAATGCGGCAGGGCTAAAGACAGAATCGCATTCTCTGTCGTCTCGATTCGCAGGGCAATTTCTTCAGGCTCGAATAATAGCACAGTGGCTCTGCCTTCAGCCGCTTTTTCGGGCAAGACCAGCGTCGGTTCTCCCTGTAAGAGTATCTCTTGGCGCGGGTCAAATCTTGGGTCTTCTAAGAGGGCCAGCGCGAATTCATCGCTATCGACGGGGGTGTATTGGTAAAGCAGCCGGGCGAAGGGCCGTGGGTCTGCCAGCCGATGCAGGTGCATAGAGCCATCGCGGTCCTGGCCGCGGCCGATAATTTGCGTCGGCGCCGCTAGAGTCTCGGCTTCGCTAAAGACATATTTTACGGCGAACAATTCCCAGGCCAGCGCATTATTGACATAATCGCGGTAGATGAGCAGCCCCGGCCCTTTGAGGAAGAGCGGGCTGATGCCGCGCATGTCCATCACTGCATAGAGGCTGCCATAATTATCTTGCAGGCCGCGGAAGCCATCAACTCGATAGGTCTCCGCGCCCATATCGTCGATTGCCTGCTGTACTAGGGGCGGCGGTCTCATGCTGAGCTGCTGGCTATGCGGCACAGAATCGTAGACCTGCTCATAATCCAGATTGACCGAGAAAAGCTCAAAGACGATGAGGCTGACAAGCGCGAGTTGAAAAAGGCGGCGCTGGGGCGCGCGGCTAAAAGCGCTCAGGACAAAATAAGCCGCAATCGCAATCGCGGCGCTGCGCGCGGCCAGCTCATAAAAATCCCCCCAGCTGGCCGCGTCATAACTCCAGGCAAAAAGCAGAATCACCGCGATTAGCGTCAGCGCGGCGCTGAATAGCAACCAATAGCGCAGCGCCCGCCGCCGATGCAGTTGATTCTGCCACTCGGCGGCGACGCCCAGCCCGGCTAAAATCGCCAGGCTGTTCGCGACGAGGAAAGCTGCCCGTTCTTGCCCGCGAAAAAAACGCAGACCCGGCAGCAGATTATAACTGATATGATACAATGCGCCGTTTTCGCCTAAGCTCTGCAACAAAGCGACGCAGGCTACAATTAGCCAAAAGCGACTCGGCCGCGCCTGGCAAAAAACCGCGACCGCGATAAAAAACAGGGCTGGCAAACCAACATACTGCGGCCACCACTGGCTGACCGCGCCGGGATAGATGAACTGCGCCAGGTCGCGGAAGTGAAAGCCATTGCCTTTGGCGGCGAAACCCATGCCGTCGCGGGCTGTCAAGCGCAGATATTCTAAGCCTGGCAGCAAGGTAACAGCGCACAAACCAAAAGTAAGCAGGCTCAAAAAAGCGCCGCCGCCCAAAAAAGCCCGCCAGCCCAGCCGCCCGCCATAGCAGCGCCAAGCAAAATAGGCGACTGCCAGATAGCTCAGAAACCAGCTTGTCTGGGGATGCCCGGCCAGCCAAGCCAAACCTAAAGCGCAGCCAGCGAGAGCCAGCCCGCGATAGTCCAGCTTTTGCCTGCGCGTCGCCTCGAGGATGCCTAAGCCGACCAAAGGCAGCCAAGTCGCCGCTTCCAGTATTGCCAGTTGCAGCGGCGCGTAACCTGTCGTAAAGCCGCCATAGCCAATGATGAGGGCCGCGACAAAGGCGGCCAGGTGGCTGCGGGCGGCGCCTAAGGTTAGCCGCCGCAAAAAGCCATACATCAAAATTATATAGAGCAGGACATGCGCCGCCATCTCCAGTTGCAGCGCGTTATAGCTCCAGCCGCCGGCCAGCGCGCTCAGTCCAATCGTCAGCCAGCGCGGGGGATAAAAAACCGCCGCTTGCGTATCGGCGATGAAAGGCAGGCCGCCATTGTTATAAGGATTCCAGAGCGGAATCTGCCCTTGCGCCAGGCGCGCGTATTGATAGCCACCAAAGGCGACGAACTGCCCGGAAAAATCGCCTTGCGCCAGCGAAGCCTGGTCGGCGGCGCTGGGCGTGAAGAGCCGCCAAAAAAATAGCAGCCAGAGCAGAACCAGCGCCGCCAGCGCGCGGGCATCTGAATTGGCGGCTATTTGACGCAGTTGGCTCATCGTGGTTTTCCCGCTAGCGTCGCTTCAAAAAATGAAATGGTCTCGTCGATAATAGAATCCCAAGCGAAACGGGCGCTCAGCTGGGCGGCGCCGGCCCGCAAAGTTTGCAACTGGCTCCGGTCGTGCAGCAGGTGCAGCAGAGCCGCTTCGATGGCCGCTGCCGACGCCCGCTGCACCTGCCAGAGATTGCGCTTATGCTGAAAGCAGTCTATTTCTACCGTCGGCTCGGTCGTCAAAATGGCGCAGCCTTGATGCAGCGCGGCGATGAGACTGCTGCGTCGCCAAGATGCGCCATCGGTGAAGGGCAGGGTCATCAAATCCACCGCGTTAAAATAAGCGGCTACGGCCGCCGCCGGCAAAAACCCGGTCCAATGCACCGCTTCTGTCAGCCCAAGCGCCTCGAGGCGCTGGTCTAATTCTAGCTGATAAGTCGCGTCGGCGGCTTGGTCGCTGCTGTTCTTGCGCCGGCCAATAAAGACCAGGCGCAGGTCATAGTTGGCCGCGCGCAGCCGCGCCACTGCCTCCAGCAGATATTCGACCCCTTTTAGCGCATTGATGAAACCAAAATGCCCGAGCAAAAAGCTGTTCTTATCAGTGCCAAGTTCCTGACGCAAAGCGGCCCGGGCTGACGGGTCGCTGGGGCGGCGCGGCACGCTGCTGCCGATGGGGATGATGCGCCGGCGGGGCAGAAAAGCCAGCCGCGCGGCGTCTGCTTGATTGGTCGTGATGATACCGGCCGAAGACCGCGCCAGCCGCAAGACAATCCAGTCGCGCAAAGGACCCGCTTTGGGGAAAAGATAAGGAAAGCGCAAATCGTGAAATGTCGTTACCAGCGGCGCGCCGAGGACTGCGGGCAAAAAATGCACCCAAGGCGACATAGCGTAAGCGGCGGTTTGAAACTGCAAATTGACAATATCGAGCGCGTTTTCCCGCGCCCAAGCGCGCAAGTGCAGCAGGCTGCTCAGCCCCCAATGCTTGACTGCGCGTAGCGGCAAGTCGGCGCTTTTGCTGCCGGCGCGGCTGAAGAGATAGACATCTTGCCCGCGCGCTTTTAAGCCGGCGGCTAATAAAGCCGAAAAATCGCCGATGCCGCCCGGCAGCGGCGGGAATTCGCCACTGATAAGGCCGATTCTCATAGTTTCGCTTTCAGACCGCTGCGCAGCACCTGCCAATATAACCGCGCCCGCTGCGCCCGCAAAGCGCGTTTATGCCCCAGCGCGCCTTTGACGCTCTCCAGCGCCAACTGCCAGAGGAATTGCAGCAGCAGAACGACGCGCAAAATTAGATAAGGTCCATAACCGTGATGCTTGCGAAAATAGCGCAGTTTGCTGCTATGAAAATGAATCTGCTTGGCGGTGGCGGCTTGTTCGCTGCTTTTGCCGCCGTGATGCGTGATAAAAGCGCCGCCATGATACCAGACCTGCCAGCCCGCGCTCTTCGCGCGGCGGCAAAAATCCAGCTCTTCGGAGTACATGACAAAACCTTCGTCCAAGCCGCCGATGTCCGCATACACCGCGCGCCGCAGCAGCAGAGCCGAGCCTTGCACCCAGTCGGCTTCCATGATGGCTGCATCAGCGGTATCGAGCATGCGATAATGCCGCTCTATGGCGGGCGGCGCCCAAGCTGCCAGCCAAGTGCTTTCAAAAATTCCCGTGAGCAAATTCGGGAAACGGCGCCGCGTCGACTGATGGCTGCCATCGCTGTTCAGCGTGTGTGGCCCGACAATGCCGACCGCGGGCCGCGCGCGCATAAATGCGAGCAGCTGGCTCAGAGCCGCTGGGCTGACCTCAGTATCGGGGTTGAGCAGCAGGATATAGTCGCCACGGGCTTGAGCCAAACCAAGGTTATTGCCGCGCGTGAAGCCGATATTTTCTGTCTGTGGCAGCAGGCGCACTGTAGGATATTTCTCGCGGACCAAAGCGACGCTGCCATCGCTGCTGGCCGAATCGACCAGGATGACATCCGCTGCTACATCAGCTCGCTGCAAACTGGCTAGGCACTTGTCCAGCAAATCGCGCACATTCCAGTTGACGATGATGATGGAAAGCTCGCTCAAAGTCCGCTGCCTCGCTTTTGCTGGCTGGGGAGTCTTCTTTGCCATGCGGCTTCAATCCAGCGGCGGCAGGGCAAAAAGCCGCTCGGCATTGGCCGTCGTTTGCCGCGCCATCTCTGCGGCTGACAGTTCATGCAAGGCCGCCAATTTTTTGTTGATATAGCGCAGATAGGCGGGTTCATTGCGCCGGCCGCGGCGCGGCTCGGGGGCGAGGAAGGGCCCGTCGGTTTCGATGAGCAGACGCTCGCGGGGGATTGCCTGCGCGATAGCCCGCAGCTCGGTCGCTTTTTTGAAAGTGATAGGACCGGTGAAACCCAGATAAAAACCGAGCCGCAGCGCCCGCCGCGCTAGCGCCGCTGAAGCTGAAAAAGAATGCAGCACGCCTAGCCGGTCTTGCAGACTCGCAGGCGCGCTCGGCGCCCAATTCTCCAGCAGGTCCAGCAGGTCTTCCCCGGCCTCGCGGTTGTGCATGATGACGGGCAGTTCCAGTTGCGCCGCCAGCTCGAGCTGGCTTTCCAGCGCCGTATGCTGCGTCGGCTTGGGGCAGGTATGCCAATAATAATCCAAGCCAATTTCGCCAATAGCGACGATCTGGGGCTGCGCCGCCATAGCGCGCAGGGCGCTTAGCGTTTCTGCGTTGCAAGCCGAGCTGCTATTCGGATGGATGCCGACGGCGACATAGATGCCCTTGTTCGCGCCCGCCAGCTCCAGGGCTTGCTGGCCGCTCTCGATGTCGATGGCCGGGATGATAATGCGGCTGATACCCGCCGCGCGCGCCCGCCGCAATACTTCCGCCCGATCTTCATCATAGCGCTCAAAATTCAAATGGCAGTGCGTATCAATCAAGGTGGGTCGGGACCTCAGATAACCTGATTGGGATTGTCGCGCAGCTTCTTCAAATCGGCTTCGACCATCATGCCAATCAGTTCTTCAAAGCTGACCTGCGGCTGCCAGCCGAGCGCCGCCTGCGCTTTGCTCGGGTCGCCAACCAGCAAATCCACTTCGGCCGGGCGCATAAAGCGCGGGTCTTGCACGGCATAATCTTGCCAATTCAAACCGACATGCCCAAAAGCGACTTCCAGCAGCCGCTTGACCGAGTGCGTCTGGCCGGTGGCGACGACATAATCATCGGGCTGGTCTTCTTGCAGCATCAGCCACATCGCCCGCACATAATCGCCGGCGAAGCCCCAATCCCGTTTTGGGTCGAGATCGCCGATGCGAATCTCATTTGCCAGTTCCAGCTTAATCTTCGCCGCGTGGTGGGTTACTTTGCGCGTTACAAATTCCAAGCCGCGCCGCGGCGATTCGTGGTTGAAGAGGATGCCGCTGCAAGTGAAGAGGTCGTAGCTTTCGCGGTAATTGACGGTGATCCAATGCGCGTAGACCTTAGCTACGCCATAAGGGCTACGCGGATAGAAGGGCGTCGTCTCTTTTTGCGGCACCTCGCGCACTTTGCCAAACATTTCGCTGCTCGACGCTTGATAAAAGCGGATGGCCGGATTCACCGTGCGCACCGCTTCCAGAATGCGCGTTACGCCCAAGCCAGTGATGTCGCCGGTGAAAACAGGCTGATTCCAAGAGGTCGGCACGAAGCTCTGCGCCGCCAAATTATAGATTTCGTCTGGCTCGACGGTGCTGATTATCTTAATCAGGCTGCTCAGGTCGCCCATATCGCCTTGCAATAGCTCGAGCTGGTTTTGGATATGCCTGATGCGTTCATAGCGCACAGTGCTGGTTCGCCGCACCATGCCATAGACTTTATAGCCTTTATGCAGCAGAAACTCGGCCAGATAAGAGCCATCCTGCCCGGTGATGCCTGTGATAAGCGCTCTCTTTGTCATCAATCCCGTCCTTCGCTAAGCTCAAGTTTTTATTGCGACTAGGAAAAAGAAAATTGTCATAGAAGTAGGACAAACTAAATTTTGCAACTGCGAGGCTTTTTTCAACCCCAGCCCCGGCCCCTGCCCGAAGCTTCGGGGAAGGGAGTCTAACCCGAGGGCCTGTACACATTGCCCGATGGGAGGGGCTTTTCTGCAAGCGCTCCCATAGTTTTGGGATTTTTCTCCCCTTCCCAAAGCTTTGGGGCGCGTAGAAACTGCCCTGCGGGAGGGGCCGGGGCTGGGGTTGATTCGCGCGCACCTTCTGGCTGGGTATATTCTCATTATTTTACGCCTTTTGCCGGACGCGCTGGCGGCAATCCGCTAGCACATCTTTTAGCGTCGCTTCAAAGGTCAGCGCCGGCTGCCAGCCGGTATGCTGGCGCAGCTTGCGGGCATCGCCGCGGATGGCCGGCACATCGACCGGGCGCAGGCGGGCTGGGTCAACGCGAACCTCTATCTTTATATCGCTTAATGCGAGCAAGGTATCCAGCAGTTGCTGAATGCTATAGGCTTTGCCGGCCGCCACATTATAAGCCTCGCCTGGTTTCCCCTTTTGCGCGATTAGGTGATAAGCCCGCGCGATATCCCGCACATCGGTGAAGTCGCGTTTTGCCGCCAAGTTGCCAACATATATAAACGGTTCGTGCTGCTCTTCCTCAATGCGGGCGATTTGCAGGGCGAAAGCAGGCGCGACAAAGCGGCTGTTTTGCCCCGGCCCGATGTGATTAAAAGGCCGGGCGCGCATAATCGGCAGGCCATGGCTGAGATAGTATTGCAAGCCCAGCATATCCTGCGCCACTTTGCTGACGCTGTAAGGATTCGTTGGCCGAATCGCCGCATTCTCGGCTAAAGGCAGTTGCTCGGGCCGGACCGCGCCATAAATCTCCGCCGAACTGACGATGAGCAGGCGCGGGCGCAGCTCCAGTTCCAGGCAGGCTTTGATGAGATTCAACTGGGCGCGGATATTGTTTTCCAGCGTTTCCCAAGGGTCTTCAAAAGAACGCGGCACGAAGGCTTGCGCAGCCAGGTGATAGATAGCGCTAGGGCGATACTGCGCGAGCAAGGCCCGCGTAGCGGCGTAGTCTTTGAGGTCGATGCGCCGCGCCTCGTGCAGCGCGGGATGAGGGCGCTCACCCGGGAAGAGCGTCGTGCCAAAGAGCTGCGCTCTTGGTTCGGCGCGGCTGAGATGCGCTGTCAGGTGCTGCCCGACGAAGCCGCCAGCGCCAGTGATTAAGACGCGCAAAATGAAGCCTCTGGAAAGGATTGACTATACCAGCGCATTATAGCATAGCCCGCTTTGGCTCTATGCCTGTGAAGCGAATGATTTTGCTGTCAGGAATAAAGAAGGCTAAAGGGGCGCGGCGGTAGAATCGCCTAGCCAGCGCTATCTGAGGCTTGCGTAATGCTGCCGCGGGCGCTAGCGCTGACCAGTTCCACCGCCGTCGCGTCCAGCGCGCGCAAAACATTTAGCCGGATCGGATCGCCATTCAACAGCACTTGAATATAATCGGCGCTGACCCAGCCGCTGATGACTTCACCGGTGCTTGTCTCTTGGCGGACGAAAGCCCAATCTTCAGCGGCGTCGAAGCCAACAAGCTCCAGCACTGTGCCTGGCGCGAGCGAACCCAAGGCTTGGGACTGGGCGTCGTTCGCTGAGCGGATATATAAAAAAGCGTCGGCCACCAGGCCGTGAACGCGGGCGGCGATGCGCTTGGCGCGCCTGGCCGAGGCCGGCTCGAGCTGCAGGGCGCGGCCCGCCTGGTTCTGCCGCACTGGAGGCAAATCTCGCAGCCGCTGCTCTTGCCTGCGCATTTCATCAAAAATTTGCAGGTAGAAGGCATAAACCCAGCCATAGAGCGTGCCGCTAGCGTCCGTTTTGTACATCACATAGAGCCAGGTATCGGCGGGGCGCAGGTCTTCTATCGGGTACAGAGTGGCGGCAGGGTCGCTAGTAAAATCGCTCAGGTCAACCGGCAGATCGGTTGGGTCGCCGGCCCAATACTCAGTCGGGCCGCGCCGGCCTAAAATCATCAATTCGCTGCCGGCTGGCAGCAGCTCGAGCGACATCGCCGCGCTTGAGGGATATTGGCGCAGCTGCAAATTCGCGCCCGGATCCAAATCGACGATGGCATAAGGGCCAAGGCCAAAATATGCGCCGCCGGCCCCAGTCGGAATGCGGGTCTCAACCGGACTGGGGGTCGGCACAGTCTCAGTCGCGCTGGCGCTAAGGGGCGCGGCGGTGGGGGCGGCTTCGGTCGGCCTAGCAGCGGCGGGCGGCCGGCTTTCCAGCGCGGGCGGCGCAGCCCGCAGGTGGCGCTGCAAAACCGTCTCGACGCTGAGCAGCTGGGGCGCGGAGAAACTATCGCCTGGCAGAGCCAGCAGAGTGTAATAGACGCCGCCATAATAGTGCCGCGCTGGTACCGCGATGGTGCCGCTGTAGTCGCCAATGCTGATGTCAAGCGACATAGCCTGCCTGCCTGGCACGATTTTTACGCTGCGACCCGCCTGGCTATACTCCAGGTCCACCGCGACAATCGCGCCACTATCTAACTGGAGCGAATTGACGACGCTGCCAGCGATGGTGTTGATGAGTCTGACGACAGCGGCGTCTTCAGCTAAATGCTGCGACGAATCGCTATAGACGGCGATATTCAAGGTGGCGGGCGAGCCTAGCACAAGCACAGTCTGCATTTGCCCGGCCTGCAGATCCAAAGCCGCTTCCGCTAGCTCAATGCGCCCCAGCCGCAATGTGAGCCGATAGGTGCCGCTGGGGATGGCGATGCGGGCGCTTGGCTGGGCGAAACTCAGCGCGGGCACAAGCAGTTGACTATCCAGCCAGAGGTCGATGGGCGCTACATCGGGCGCCACATGGGCAAAGTGCAGCAAGCTGTATTCGCCGACCCCAGCGACAGTGGCGCTGCTTTTGAGAACTTGTGGCTGCGCGGCTGAACCGTGCAAGGCTAAGATATTGCTGGTGCCGCCGGCCAGCGCCGCGCTGAATTCCAGCAAGGGCCTGTCGGCGTCGGCGGCCTCTGTGGCCGGCAGAATCGCAAAATCCTGCACTGAGGCGCCAGTCTCAAAGGGGCCGGCGGTTTCGCCAGCGGCGATATTTTCGCCCAGAACTCGCCCATCCGCCTGGCTGATGATGTCAATGGCACTGCCATCCGCCAGGGCGTTATAGACAGAGAAGCGGGTATCGCCAAATTCGAGCGGACTCAAGTCATCCGCCAGCCGGGCAAAATGCAAGCCGTCGCCAGCGCGTAGCGCGATTGCGGCATCGGCCGCCAGGTCAAGCGTTTCTTGAGCCATCCGCAGCGATGTGCCAGCCACATACGCGGCTAGCTCTACGGGACCGGCCGGCAGGTTTATATGTTCGTAAGATTGCCCGTAGCCCAGCTCGGCGATGGCTAAGGCATCGTTGACATAGATATCGATAGCGGGGTTGCCGGCCGCGATATGCAGGAAGCGCGCACTTACGCTAGTCTGGGCCAGGGCGCTGGATAGGCAGAGGCAGGCGACGACAACGATGGCGACCGCAAAAAGCGGGGCGCTGCGCCAGCTTTTGACACGCATTTGTCCCATCCCCATCACTCATGAAAATCGCGCCCGTTTTGGCGCTACGGGACAGGCTGCGCTCCGCGCCTCAAGTCCCGGCTTGCCACTGATTCAGATAGGCTTGCTGCTCTGCGGTCAAAATATCAATGCTCACACCCATCGCCAGCAGCTTCAGCCGCGCGATTTCCATGTCTACATCGGCTGGTATAGTATAAACTTGCGCCGCCAAATTTTCCACATTTCGCAGCATATATTCTGTGCCGAGCGCTTGATTGGCGAAGCTCATATCCATGACCGACGCTGGATGCCCTTCCGCCGCCGCCAGGTTGATGAGTCTGCCTTCGCCTAAAACATAGATTGAGCGCGCGCCTAGCCTATATTCTTCGACGAAAGGCCGCACGCGGCTGGGCGCGCCCTCCGCCATTTCGGCTAAGGCGCCCAGGTTAATCTCGACATTAAAATGCCCGCTGTTGCAGACGATAGCGCCATCTTTCATGCGGGCGAAATGCTGTCGATCCAGCACATCCGTATCGCCAGTGGCGGTTACGAAGATGTCGCCGATGGGCGCTGCCTCTAGCATAGGCATGACGCGGTAGCCATCCATCACCGCTTCTAGGGCGCGCAGCGGATTGACTTCGGTTACGATGACATTCGCGCCTAAGCCGGCGGCGCGCATGGCGATGCCGCGGCTGCACCAGCCATAACCGGCCACCACCACAACCCGCCCCGCCAGCAGGATATTCGTAGCGCGGATGATGCCATCGACGGTGCTTTGCCCCGTGCCATAGCGGTTGTCAAAAAGGTGCTTAGTCGCGCTATCGTTGACGGCAATCACCGGGAATTGCAAAGCGCCATCCTGTGCCATAGCCCGCAGTCGAATCACGCCGGTTGTCGTTTCTTCCGTGCCGCCGATGATGTCTTCCAGCGCTTCGCGGCGGTCTTTGTGAATCGTGCCGACCAAATCCGCGCCGTCGTCCATTGTGACATGCGGTTTGTGGTCGAGAGCCGCGTGAATATGTTCATAATAAGTTTCGTTGTCTTCGCCTTTGATGGCATAGACCGGGATTTCATCATGGACGACCAGCGACGCCGCTACATCATCTTGCGTCGACAGCGGATTGGAAGCGGTCAGCACCACATCAGCGCCGCCCGCTTGCAAGGTCTGCATCAGGTTCGCCGTCTCGGTGGTAACATGCAGGCAAGCCGAGACGCGCAAGCCCGCCAGCGGCTTTTCTTTGGCGAAGCGCTCGCGTATCTGTTTAAGCACGGGCATCTCTTGCCCAGCCCATTCAATGCGGTAACGCCCGCCGGTCGCCAGTTCAGTATCTTTGATATCGTATGAGATTGTCATTCTCTCTCCAGTTATGCGCAAAATGCAAGCAGGCTAAAACGCAGGCATTCTAGCATACATGAGCCAGTCTTTTCTACGGCGCGCTTCAGGCTTGGCCGAGCAAGCCTTCCAGCTGGCCGCCATCATCCGCCAGGCGGCGGAAACGCGCGACAAAATCCGCCAGCGTAAAATCGTGATTCTGGGTGCCAACGCATTCTAGGGCATAAGTCGCGCTCAATGCGCCAAGCTGCGCCGCTAGCTGGAGCGGCAAGGCCTGGCTCAGGCCAAAAATCAAACCAGCGCGGTAGGCATCGCCAGCGCCGGTCGGGTCGGCAATCGCCCGCGGCGCAAAAGCGGCCACTGGCATAATTTCTGCGCCCCGATAGATTGTGGAGCCATGTTCGCCGGCGGTAATGACCAGGCTTTCGACTTGCTCGCGTAGGTCGGCCAGTTGCAGTTCGGTCTTCTTGTAGATGACTTCCGCCTCATAAGTATTGACGATAAGTAGATATGCGCCGCGCAGCCCGGCGCGCAGTTGCTCGCCATTCAAGCGCGCGACTTGCTGGCCGGGGTCATAAATGAAGCGCAGGCTGCGCCGGCGGCATTCTTCGCAGAGCTGAATCATCGCCAGCGGGTCGTTTGGCGAAATGACGACTAAATCAGGTTTTTCGCTTAATACATCGGCGATTTGATACTGGCGCGCCAGGTTCATCGCGCCAGCGTAAAAGAAGGCGAGCTGATTATTCTCTTCATCGGTATTGGCGAAGAAGGAGGCGGTGAAGACCTCGTCAAGTTGAATCACCGTGCTGCAATCGACGCCATTGCCCTCGAGCCAGCGGCGATAATCGCCGAAGTCGCGGCCGACTGTACCCATCAGTTTGGGACGCAGGCCAAACTTCGCCAGCGTAAAAGCGATGTTCGCCGCCACGCCGCCCCAATGCTTGCTCATATCATCGACCAAAAAGCTGAGGCTCATATTAGCCAGCGCTTTGGGGATGAAATGCTGCTGAAAGCGGCCAGGAAAGCGCATCAAATAATCGTAGGCGATTGACCCTGTAACAAGAATTTCCCGCGTCATTTTTTTCACTTAGACCGCTGCGCCCGCCACCGCCCGCCGCAGGCTCTCGCTAAAAGGCGGGCGGGCGATGCCATTTTCCGTTACGATGCCGCTGAGGTAGCGGTGGGGCGTTACATCAAAAGCGGGATTGCGCGCTTTGAAACGCGGCGGCACGATGGCATTGCCATAAGGTGTTGTAACTTCGGCCGGGTCACGCTGTTCAATCGGAATCTGCGCGCCGCTGGCTAAAGCCAAATCGATCGTCGATGTCGGCGCGACGGTATAAAAGGGGATGTCATGCGCCGCCGCCATCAGCGCCAGTTGATAGGTGCCGATTTTGTTGGCGAAATCGCCATTGGCCGCGATGCGGTCAGCGCCGACCAAGATGATATCGACCTCGCCGCTTTGCATATAATAACCGGCCGCGGTGTCGGGAATGATGTCGTAGCTGACGCCTAGCTGCTCCAGCTCCCAGGCGCTCAGCCGCGAGCCTTGCAGGCGCGGCCGCGTCTCGTCTAACAAGACATGGATAGCTTTGCCTTGCTCGAAGGCGGCACGTACGACGCCCAGAGCCGTGCCATAATCCACCGTCGCCAGCGCGCCCGTGTTGCAGTGATGCAGCACAGTCGCGCCATCTGGCACCAGAGCCGCGCCGCGCGCGCCGATGCGCCGATTGATAGCCACATCGTCATCGGCGATGCTCTGCGCCGCCAGCAGCAAACCGGCCCGCAGGTCGGCGGTGTTTTGGAATTCGCCGCTGGCCGCTATATCCAGTAGCTTGTCCACCGCCCAAGCCAGATTGACCGCCGTTGGCCGCGCCGCTTTTAAGCGCGCGGCCTGCTGCTGCAAATCGCCGAGCAGGCCGTCTATGCTCTCGGCCTCGCTCTGCCGGGCCGCCAGCGCCAGCCCAAAGGCGGCCGCCGCGCCAATCGCCGGCGCCCCGCGCACAGTCATATTTTGAATGCTCTCGGCCACCGCTTCAGCGGTATCGAGGCGGACAAATTCTAGCTGCCAAGGCAAAGCGCGCTGGTCAATCATTTTGACCGCGCCGTCATCCCATTGCACCGTGCGCATTATGCTTATCCCGTCGCTATGCTTATGCGAGCTATCCGCCGGCTGCCTGTACCAGCAGCCTCAGCTGCTCGAAGCTGGGCTGCTGCCCGAAGTCGCTGCGCTGCGGCGGCCCAGCGCCATAGCGCACCATGACTGTCGGCGTGCCGGTGACGCTCATCTGGTTGGCTAGCTGAATATCTTGGTCCACCTGCCGCGCGTCTGCCGAGCATTCCAGCAGCTTGGCATAGGACATGCCCATCTCGTCGGCGAAACTGCGAGCTGAGTTATCGCTGAAGGCGCGGGCACTGGCAATCTGGAACATGACATCGTGGGCCCGCCAAAACGCGCCCGGCTCCAGCGTATCGGCACATTCTGTCAGTTGCGCCGCCAGCCGCGAATAACCAGGATGCACCACTGGCACAAAGCGGTATTCAAAACGCGCCATGCCAGTGGCGACATAAGCCTCGATGAATTGGTCGACCGTCGCCTTGTAGCGCTGGCAATGCCCGCAGAGGAAGTCCTCAAAGGCGACGATGGTGATAGGCGCGCTCGGCTCGCCCAAGACAAAGCCGCCGTCTTCTTGCCGTTCTTTTGGTATCTGGCCGTAGTCAGAACTGGACTGGCTGACGGGGCTTTGGCTGGATAGCAGCACAAAAACGCCCGCCACGATAATTGCGGCTAGGATAATACCGCCGATAATCAGCCGCGTCGGCTGCGGCGCATTATTTATCTTCTCGCTCATAGCAATTCTCCCAATCTGCTGGCCCTTGCCAGGCAATGCTACAAATCAAAGCGCCAATCGTCAATTATGACTCGGGGGCAAAAAGAAACAAGCACCTAATTTCTCAGTAGAGCAAACTAAATTTTGCATAATTAACTTGGACTTACTTCTGCGCCTCTAGGGCTATTTCTTTTTTCCCAATCGCAATACGAACTTGCGCTCTGCCGCCTCTGTGGTTAAATGTCTTTGCAAGTGATTCTTAGGAGCGGCAAAATGCGTATGCTAGACATTATAGAAAAAAAGCGCGATGGCGGCGCGCTGCGCGAAGCGGAAATCCGCTTTTTTATCGAGCGCTATACCGCCGGCGCAATCCCCGATTATCAAGCGGCCGCCTTGCTGATGGCGATTTATCTCAATGGCATGAACCGCGCCGAAACCGTACAGCTGACCCTGGCCATGGCCGAATCGGGCGACCTGCTGGACCTGTCCGCCATCACCGATTATGCCATCGACAAGCATTCTTCCGGCGGCGTTGGCGACAAGACAACGCTGGTCGTTCTGCCTTTGGTGGCTGCCTTTGATGTGCCAATCGCCAAAATGAGCGGGCGCGGTTTGGGCTTCGGCGGCGGCACGCTGGATAAGCTCGAGGCTATCAGCGGTTACACTGTCAATTTGTCTGAGGCGGAATTTCGGCGCATCGCGCAAGAGACGGGCATGGTGCTGGCCGGCCAGAGCCAGACCTTAGCCCCGGCTGATGGCAAGCTCTATGCCCTGCGCGATGTAACCGGCACGGTCGCCAGCCTGCCGCTCATCGCCAGCAGCATTATGAGCAAAAAGCTGGCGGCTGGCGCTAATGGCATTGTGCTGGATGTGAAGCTGGGCGGCGGCGCTTTTATGAAGACGCTGGCAGAGGCCCGCGCCCTAGCGACAATGATGGTGCAAATTGGCGTCGATGCCGGCCGCGATATGGTCGCCTTGCTCTCGGATATGAATCAGCCGCTGGGCGTGGCGGCGGGCAATGCGCTGGAAGTGGCGGAAGCGGTGAAGACGCTGCAAGGCGCGGGCCCAGCCGATTTTCATGCGCATTGCGTCGAGGTGGCGGCGCAAATGCTGCGTTTGGCTGGTCGTGGCGAAAGATGGGCGGATTTGGCGCAGGCCCGGGCTGAAGCCGACCGCGCTCTGCGCGCTGGACTTGGCTTCGAGCGCTTGCGGCGGCTGGTGGCAGCTCAAGGCGGCGATGTAGCGCAGATTGACGACCTCAGCCGTCTGCCGCAGGCAAGGCTGCGCCACGATTTCCCGGCGGCGCAGAGCGGCTACCTCGCCGCGATTCATGCCGATAAAATTGGCTGGGCGACGCTGGCTTTAGGCGCTGGGCGCTTCACCAAAGAAGACACAATCGACCATGCTGTTGGCATCGAAGTGCATAAAAATGTCGGCGATGCCGTGCAAAGCGGCGAGCGCTTGCTGACCGTGCATGCCAATAATAGCGAGAGCCTGGCGGCCGCTCTCGAGCTTCTGGCCGACTCGATTAGCTACAGCGCGGCGCCGGTCGAGCGCTTGCCGCTTTTTTATGGCGTCGTCGATGGGCGAGACGGCTATTCGGCCAGCTGAAGGAGCTGCCCATTTGCATAGCTGAAGTGATTGAGCGGCGCAGCCTGCCAATAGCCATCGCGGAAGTCTATCAAGCCATTGATGCCCTGATGAGCCGCGCTTGTAATATCGCCTGAAGCCGCCAGCAGGAAACGGCCGATGTCATAAGTCAGCGTCGCCAAGAGATTCGGCGGCGGCGCATAAGGGGCGCTGTTTTCATAGCGGGCGCGGAAGTCCGCGGGAGGCAGGCGGCCGCTGCTCCAAAAGCTGATGCTATCGCTGTCGGCTTGTAAAGCCTGGGCCTGCTCCAGCATCAGCAAATCGCCGGCGCTGCCGGCCCCCGCCAAGTCTTTATGCGCCGCGTAGAGGCTGTTCTCAGCAGCACGGTCATGCCCCCAGTTGCCGATGAGAATCAAAGGGCGCTGGCTGGCTTTTTGCGCCGCTGGCTGGGTGGCGGCTGGCCCAAGCGCGATGATCGCCTGCACGGCCGGGTCGAGGTTCAGTGCCTGTAGGCGGTCGGTCGCCGCTTCTACCGAGCCGCCATCATCGACGGCGAGCAGCTGTGCGGTCGGCGGGGCGGTATCGGCAAATGCCAGGCGCAGGGCATAGAGCGCGTTATAGCCAATCTCGCGGTATTGCCCTTCAAAGGGCGCTAGCAAAGCAATTTTGCGCGGTTCCTGAGCGACGCAAGCGGCCAATGTAAGCGCCAGAACTACGAGCAGCAGTTTGGCGCGCTTAACAGGCATTCTGCAAATGCTCATCGAAGCTGACAGCAAAGTTGTGGTAAAAAGAATCATCGCAGGCGGCGCGGAAGTAGAGATAGTCGGACTCGGCCGGCTGGACCGCGGCCCGAATCGCCGACAGGCTCGGGCTGGCGATGGGCCCGGGCGGCAAACCGCGCCGCAGATAGGTATTGTAGGGCGATGCCACTTCGCGGTAGTCGGCTTGGGTGATTTGTGGCCACCAAGCGCCGCGTTCGCCTTGCAGGCCATATTGCACTGTCGGGTCGGCTTCCAGCGGCATATTTAGGCTTAGCCGATTGCGATAGACGCTGGCAATCATTGGGTGTTCGTCGCGCCAGACCACTTCCCGCTCGACGATAGAGGCTAGCGTAACCGCCTGCCGCAGGCTGAGGTCTTGGGCTTGAGCCTCGCGGCGCAGCTCGGCGCCGACGCGCTCGCGGAAGGTGCGCAGCAGCGTATCGCGCAAGCCAGCCGCGCTGATGTCGGGCGGCAGTTGATAGGTATCGGGGAACATAAAACCTTCTAAAGACGCGCCGGCCGGCAGGCCGACCCAATCGGCAAAGTCCGGCGGCGGGGCTGCGCCGGCCGCTACCAGCGCATAGAACTCGCCGCCACTAAAAGCGAATAAACCATTCTGGTCGATGAGCGCCGCTAGCTCTTCGATGCGCGAACCTTTCAAGATGCGCAAGGAGATAAAGCTCTTGCTCGAGTCAGTCAAGATTTGGGCGATTTGGGCGATGGACTGCGTCTGATTCAGGAAATAAATGCCAGCTTCAAAGCGGCGGTCATAGCCTTCGACGCGAGCATAATCGACGAAGAGCGCGGCATCGCCAATCAGCGCGACCGCCACTAAGTCCGCGGCGATGCCGCCGGCGCTCGTCCCTGGCGCAATCGAGAAACGCAGTGGCTCAGCGGTAGCGCCGTAAGGCGCGTTCAATTCTGCCTGACGGCCCCGCAGCTGCAAGCGCAGCAAAAAGGTCTGCGCGCTATGCAGCACTTGGCCATCGGTAATTAAGTAGGCTGCCAGGAAGAGCAATGCGCCCAGCGCGAGCAGGATGATAGCGAGAGAAAAAATTACTTGCAGTGCGCGCCGCAGCATTTCGCTTTTGCCGTCGAACTCCGTCAGCCTTGCGCGTCCGTGACGACGGGCATATCCGCCAGCGTCTCGCTGAACTGCACCGTCTCCAAGTTGCGCATCACCGTAATCCAACTGCGCCCGGGTTTGAGCATGATATTCTGGCCGTTGAAGTGTATCAGTGACAAGGCCTCGCCGCGATTTTTGCTCGACCGCTGCCAATAACCATCGTAGAGCTGGCCCTCGCGCAGGACAAAAGCGGGCCCTTGCCCCCAAAGCGCGACTTCAAAAGATTCGTCAACCGCCCCCGCGCTGAAGAGGTCGGGGCGCGGATTATGCGCGGCTTGAATGAAGATCAGGTTGTCCGCCCAGAGCTGCGAATCATCGATGGCGTCGCGGTGCGCGATGCTATCGGTATAGCGCAGGTAGCGGCCGCTGGCCGCGTCATACTGCCAGCGGGCATTGGTGCGGTTGTACCAGTTGATATAAATATCGACGCTGGCGCTGCCGCCCGCGTCCGCCTGCAAATCAAAGGCAAAACCCCGCGCTTGATAGCCGATATTCAGATTGCGGCTGCTAGCCCGCTGCCACATTTTCTGCGTATCGCCAAAAAGCGTATGCTCATAACCGCGCTCTATCAGGCTGTCATCGCGGCAGAAACCAGCCGTTTCGCAGTTGTCGCTCAAAGAAGGCGAGAGCAGGACGGGCCGAAAATCGGCATTTTTATAGATTTCTTGGATGGGCCCGCTGGCGCCAGAATAAGCCAGCAGAGCCGCGTACATCGTCAGCAGCTCAATATCTAGCAGGCGGGCGCTGCGGATGGAGCCGACCTGCTGCGGCGACTTGGAGCGATAGATAGCGGCGAAGCGGGTTACACCGCCTTCCGCTTCATATTCATAGACCAAATCGGCTTGATTGACTGCGTGCTGCGGGCGCACGCGCGGCGGCCAATTCGAGACTTTGATGACGAGATTGCGGCGGGAGCGCGCCGCTTCGCTGGGGTAGGGCAAGCCCGTCAAAGTATTGATGTCGGGCGGATAATCGCGCGGGCCGAGCGTAACTGGCGCGCCGGGCGCATAGACATCGGCAATCGCTGTGGCGAGTATCGCCGGCCCTTGCAGCGGCGGCGCTTGCGCCGCCTCCTGCGCCTGGCTAAAGCCAGGGCCCAGCGCCCAGCCCATAACGAGCAGGAAAAAAGCCGCCTGTGTGAATCGCCTCATCGCTGTCCCTCGCTTTATCTCCCCGCGCTTGCATTAACGGTAATAGTATAGGAAGCGGCACTGCCTTAGGCAAGGTCTAGTCAGTATAATAGGCGAAGCGTAGCGATAGCGCGAAGTGAAATGATAGGGAAAAAATGACGCAAAAAAAGCGGCTCTTGATCTGTTATGCCCATCCCGATGACGAGAGCTTTGGCTTGGGCGCTGCCATCCCCAAATGGATTGACGACGGCGTCGAGGTCTATCTGCTCTGCGCCACTAATGGCGATGTCGGCACCGTGCCGCCTGTTTTGCAAGGCAAGTACCCGACCGTGGCCGAACTGCGCCTCAGCGAGTTGGCCTGCGCCCGCCAATATCTCAAGTTCAAAGAGGTCTTCCTGCCGGGCTACCGCGATAGCGGCATGTTCGGCAGCGAGACTATAAACCACCCCGATTCGCTTTGGCAGCAGTGGCAGCAAAACCCGCAGCGCGTTACTGAGACAGTGCTGGCGGTGATGCGGCAGACGCAGCCCCAGGTCCTCATCACTTTCAATCGCTATGGCGGTTATGGCCATCCCGACCACATCGCCATCCAGCGCGCCACCGTCAGGGCTTTTGACTGCCTGCGCGATGCGGCTGGTACTGACTATCGCCCGCAAAAATTGTATTATGCCGCTTTTCCAAAAGTTACGATTTGGCTGCGCATTTTGCGGGCTTATTTAGCTGGCAAAGACCCCCGGCGCATGGGACGCAACCAGGATGTCGATATCTTCAAAACCCTCGCCCATACCGAACCGGTACACGCCCGCATCCCCATCGCGGCTTATCTCGATATTTGGGAAGAGGCGAGTCGCTGCCATGCCAGCCAGGGCGGCGGGCGCATCAACCGCACTTCCCGCTGGCTGCGCCGCCTGCTCTATAACCGCCAGGGTTTCACCCGCGCCTATCCACCGCCGCCCGCGGACCGCGTCGACGAAGATGACCTCTTCGCTGGAGTGCGGCTCTAAAGCGCGGCGCGCTCAAGGCAGCTTGGTCAGGGATTCGGCGGCTAGCGCTTGGCCAGCCGCGCTCTGTATCCAGCCGAAGAAATTGAAATAGGCCGCGGGCGGCTCTTCGCGGCCGATGGCAGTAGATCGTCGAGCGCAGCGGATAAATCTTCTTATGTAGTGTCGACTCATTTGGCTCTATGCCATCGATGGTGATGATTTTTACCTGGCGCGCGGCCTGGCTCAGCGGCAGATACGCGATCGCATTTGGATTCTGCGCCACTTCTTGCAGCAGCGGCGCCGGGTTGGGCAGCAGGCGCGCCTGGCCCGTGATGCCCAGCGCGCCCGTCACCAGGCGCTGAAACTCCAGCGCGACATCGGAGCTTGGCGGCAAGCTCAAGGGTATAATCGCTCGCTCGGCTGCTGGCTCGTTGGCTTGCCAGCCTAAGGCGCTCCAGTCCCGCTGTCGGCCGCTAAAAATGTCGCGCAAATCGGCGAGCCTCAGATTCGAGATGGCGTTTTCAGGATTGATGACAATCGCCAAGCCATCGAGGGCTAGCGGCGCAGCCCAAATTTCAGCCTGCGGCGGCACATGGCTGCTGATGAAATAGTCGATAGCGCCATTTTCGACCCCGGCGAGCAGCGCGGCAAAAGAGCGCTTTTCTATGGCAAAAGCGGAATTCGGGTAGTCCGCCGCGTACTGCCCCGCCAAATCCCGCGTGAAGGTATAAGTCGCCACTGTGCTATGCAATTCCAGCGGCGGCTGGATTGTGGTGCTTGGGGTGCTGGCTGGAGCGCGCACGGTGCAGCCTAAAAGCGCTGCGAAAGCGAGGGTTGCCAATGCCCGACGGGCCTGTCTCATGCGACGCATCGCTATTCGGCGGTCAAAGCGCGGCGCAGGTAACGCGGCAAGAAGCGCGCTGCGTAGTCTTGCAGCCGCCCTTGAATGATGGCAGCGCGCATATTCGCCACATGCCGCGCCAGAAAGTCGATATTATGCACGCTGATGAGATGGTAGGCTAATAATTCTTTGGCTATCAGCAAATGCCGCAGATAGGCGCGGGAAAAATGGCTGGCGTAATTTGACAGGGCTGGGTCAAGCGGACCTTTGTCTCTTTTGAATTGCGCGTTGCGCAGGTTGATGCGCCCGTCATAAGTAAAGGCGGCGCCATGCCGCGCCAGCCGCGTCGGGATGACGCAATCAAATATATCCACGCCGCGCCTGATGCCCTCGACCAAATCATCTGGCTCGCCCACGCCCATCAGATAGCGCGGCTTCTCCGCTGGCAGGCAGGGCAGGGTATGGTCTAGCATAGCCGCCATCTCCGCCTTGCTCTCGCCAACCGCCAAGCCGCCAATGGCATAACCTTTTAAGTCTAGGCTAGTTACAAAACGCGCCGATTTTTCGCGCAAATCAGGGAAGATACCGCCCTGGACGATGCCAAAAAGCGCCTGCCGCGCGTCCGATGGATGCGCCGCCCGGCATTGCTCCAGCCAGCGATGGGTGCGAGCCACCGCCGCTTCGACTTGGGCGCGGTCTGCTGGCGGCGGGCATTGGTCAAAAGCCATGATGATATCCGCGCCTAAATTCTGCTGAATCCGCATCGAGCGCTGCGGGTCCAGCCGTTTTAAGCTGCCGTCGATGTGGCTGCGGAAAGTTACGCCCTCATCGTCAATCTGGTTGATTTCGGCTAGGCTGAAGACCTGAAAGCCGCCCGAATCGGTCAAGATAGGGCCCTGCCAGCCCATGAAGGCATGCAAGCCGCCCAGCTCGCGCACGAGTTCATCACCCGGGCGCAGGAACAGGTGATACGTATTAGCCAGGATGAGCTTGATATCGAGGTCGTCGAGGTCGCGCGGGGGGACGGCTTTGACGCTGCCGGCCGTGCCGACAGGCGCAAAAACGGGCGTCGGAATAGTTCCATGCGGGGTATGCAGGATACCAGCGCGCGCATTGCCATCGGTGGCGACAATTTCAAATTCGAATGACATAAGAAATCCTATATCGATGCTGGCACAACCGCTTGCTCAAGTCTCGAATTTTCTTGCGCGCATGAATCCAGCTACTCCCCAACCGGTGATTAACGGCGCTATTATAACATAAACTAGCCCAGTCCAAATTGCTGGCAATCAAGAAAGCCGTGCTATACTGCTGGCGGTTAGCGAGATGAGCCTGATGCAAACAGTTGACAGCTTCCCTAGCCGGGTTGAGATTGACCTGGCGGCTCTGGCGAGCAACGCGCGCCAGCTCAAGCAAGCGCTCGGCCCGACTGTCGCTTTGATGGCGGTGGTCAAAGCCAATGCCTATGGGCATGGCGCTGTGCCAGTGGCGCAAACCGCGCTGGCTAGCGGTGCTGCTATGCTAGCCGTTGCTAACCTGGCGGAGGCTCTGGAGCTGCGCCAGGCGGGTATCGCCGCGCCTATTTTAGTCTTGAGCTACTTGCCGGCCGCCGCCATCGCTCAAGCCATCGCCGCCGATATCACTGTCTCGCTTTATGATTGGGACTTGGCTCAGCAATACCGCGCGGCGGCGCGGACGGCTGGCGGCCGCCTCAAAGCCCATCTCAAAGTGGATAGCGGCATGGGCCGGCTGGGCTTAGCGCCGCCGGCGGCCGCCGCGCTCTGCGAGGCTTTGCGGGCGGATACCGCTATCAGTCTCGAAGGCATCTACACCCATTTCTCCGCGGCCGATGAAGACCCGCTGTATACGGCTGAACAGCTGCGGCGCTTCCAGGCTGTTTTAGAGAGGCTGCACGCCAGCGCTTATCGCTTCAAATACATCCATGCGGCGAATTCGGCTGCCGCCCTCGGCTACCCGGCCAGTCATTTTAACCTGGCGCGCATTGGGCTGGCGCTCTATGGCTTGAATCCCAGTCCGCAGCAACAGCGCTTGCCCGCGCTCCAGCCGGTCATGGCTTGGAAAACAACCGTCATACAGCTCAAGACCTTGCCGGCGGGCAGCCCCGTGGGTTATGGCAATGCCTATCGCACCAGCGGCAGCGAGCGCATTGCGACCTTGCCGGTTGGTTATGCCGATGGCCTGCGCCGCGCGCCGCAAACTTGGCGCGCCGTGCTGCTGCGCGGGCAGCGCGCGCCCATCGTCGGCCGCGTCAGCATGGAGAAGACGACCATCAATGTCAGCCATATCCCTGAGGCGCGGCTGGGTGATGAAGTTGTACTGCTGGGGCAGCAGGGCGCGGATACAATCAGCGCCGACGAGGTCGCGGACTGGATTGGCAGCATCAACTACGAAGCGCTTACTTCGATTGCGCCGCGCGCGCCGCGCATCTTCTTGAACGCGGCTCAAGCCGCGAGCAAGGCTTGCAAATCCGCCACGATAGCCCGCGGCGGCAAGCCAAATTGATAGCGGCGAATCCAGCGGCTCTGCCGGTCGAGCAGGAAAGCGCCCACGGTGTGATTGACCAGATAATTGCCCGGGCTTGCTTCAGCGCTCTTTTCAAAAAAGAGTCCGAAGGGCACGCCCAGTTCGCGCAGGGCGGCGTCGCTGCCAGTCAAGGCGATGAAGTCATCCAATTGCCGAAAGGCAAAATACTCGCGCAGAACGGCCGGCTTATCGCGCGCGCCATCGACGCTGATGAAGACAAAATGCAGGTCTCGCGCCTGGTCCGCCAGCATTTCCCGCGCCTGCCAAAAATCGCTCAGCGTCATGGGGCAGATGTCCGGGCAATGGGTGAAGCCGAAGGTCAAGAGCGTAAACCGGCCGCGCAAATCGCTGAGACGGGTCGCTTGCCCCT
Source organism: Phototrophicaceae bacterium (assembly GCA_965200325.1). GTDB lineage: Bacteria > Chloroflexota > Anaerolineae > Aggregatilineales > Phototrophicaceae > UBA6055. The sequence goes on from OZ241335.1 coordinate 1,240,796, forward strand.
GCTGATTGAGCAAGCTGAAATCCGGCAACGCGACCGGCGGCTCGAGGGCGATGATGCCATCGAACTCGGTTGTGCCGGTGGCTGGCACGGGCGCCGCCGGCGCTGCGTCCCATAGCCGCTGCTGCACGAGAAAAATCGCCAGCGCCGCAATGCCCAGCAGCAAACCTGCCACCAGGCCCAAGAGCACGTACATAAAAAAATCGGCGTTTCTTTTTGTTTTCAAGGTGCCTGCTCAGCAAGTCCTATGTGTTCGTTTCAACCCCAGCCCCGGCCCCTCCCGTAGGTCAGTGTCTACGCGACCCAAAGCTTTGGGGAGGGGAGAAAAACCCCGAAAACTATAGGACGCTTGAGGGACTGCCAATCGTGGGCTTGAAAACCGCGTCTTACTTTCTCACATAATTAACTTTTGAATTGCTACCTAATGATTCTAGCAGGCTTTGCCAGCGCAGTGTAGACAGAGGGCGCGGGAGATGCGCGGTATTTTTCCTTTCAACATTGCTGTTGCAAATTGGCGGCAAACAAGCTACACTAAATTTCTACGAGAAGAGAGATTTTGTCCGCCGACAAAACGCCGAAGGGGCAAGCGTCAAGCCGGCCAGCTTGCGTGAAACTCTCAGGCAAAAGGATTCTCGTGGCAAAGATACTCTGAAGGCCAAAGGGACCGACAGGGCGCATTCTCGGCATGGGGTGCGCCCTTTTATTTCTTATGGAGGAAATAACAATGGCAGATTGGAATACGCCAGCGGAATTGCGCTATGCCGAATCCGACGAATGGTTCGCTGTTGATGGCGATGCCGTGACTATCGGCATCACCGATTATGCCCAAGACCAGCTTAACGATATTGTCTATGTCGAGTTCAGAGACACTGGCGACGAACTCGAGGCCGGCGATTCTTTTGGCGAGGTGGAATCCGTCAAAGCCGCGTCGGAGCTATATAGCGCGGTCGCTGGCGAAATCATCGCCGTCAACTCGGATTTGGAAGACGAGCCGGAAGTGGTCAATGCTGACCCCTATGGCGCTGGCTGGCTGGTCAAAATCCGCGCGGCGGATTTGTCGCCCCTAGACGGGCTGATGGATGCCGCCGCCTACGCCGCCTATTGCGCCAGTCGCTAATGCGCTTAGAGATAGAGGACAGCCAAAGTGAGTTATATACCCCATACCGAAGCTGACGAGCGGCAGATGCTGGCGGCGATTGGCGTCGATTCGATTGACGCGCTCTTCGAGGCGGTGCCAGCCTCGCACCGTTTCCCCGCCCTCGACCTGCCGCCGCCGGCGAGCGAAATGGATGTGGCGGCCGAGATGCTTGCCCTTAGCGAATCCAATGACCACGGGCAGGATTTCGCTATCTTTCGCGGCGCTGGCGCTTATCATCATTTCATCCCATCTGTCGTCAACCACATCCTGCTGCGCGGCGAATTCTACACCGCCTATACACCCTACCAGCCTGAAGTGTCGCAAGGCACGCTGCAAGCCACTTATGAATACCAGAGCATGATGTGCGCCCTGACGGGCATGGACGCCGCGAATGCCAGCCATTATGACGGCGCGACCAGCCTGGCTGAAGCCGTCACCGTCGCCCTCGAGGTAACGCGGCATCGGCGCAAAAAAGTTATCTTCAGCCATGCCATTCACCCGCAATATCGTGAAGTCGCGCGCACCTACCATCAAGGGCGCGACATCCGCATCATTGGCGATCGGGGCCGCGGCGACATCGTTGACCTGATGGAAATGCTGGATACCAACACCGCCATGCTCGCGGTGCAGTATCCCAATTTTTTCGGGCAGATAGACGATATTGCCAAGCTGGCTGAGGCGGTGCAAGCCGTTGGCGCTTTGCTGGTGATTGTAGCCAACCCGATGGCTCTGTCGCTGTTTAAGAGTCCTGGCGAACTCGGCGCTGATATTGTCGTGGGCGAAGGCCAGTCTATGGGCATCCCGCTCGGTTATGGCGGGCCTTACTTAGGCTATTTTGCTATCAAACAAAAGCATGTGCGCAAAATCGCCGGGCGCATCATCGGCGAGACAGTCGATGCTTCTGGCAAACGGGCCTTTGTGATGACGCTGCGCCCGCGCGAGCAAGATATTAAACGCGAACGGGCCACCAGCAATATCTGCACCAATCAGGGTCTGATGGCTCTGGCGGCCTCTATCTATATGTCCTTGATGGGCAAAAATGGCTTGCGCCGCGTCGGCGAGCTTAATTATCACAAAGCGCATTATGCCGCCGAAACAATCGACCGGCTCTATGGCTACAGCGTGGATAAGAGCAAACCTTTCTTCAACGAATTTATTGTCGCTTGCCCGCGCCCCGTCGCAGAGATAAACGCCGCTCTGCTCGAAGAGGGCATCATCGGCGGCTATGACCTGAGCCAGCATTATTTTCACCTGCAAGACCGTATGCTACTCTGCGTTACCGAGACGAATAGCAAAGAAGAAATTGACCGCTTGGTCGAGATTTTGGGAGGGCTGAGCTAATGCTAGAACCGCTGATTTACGATCTAGGCGCATCCGGGCGCATCGGCGTCAACCTGCCTGACTGTGATGTGCCAAGGGCCGAGCTGCCCAGCGATTTGCTGCACGACGATCTAGCTCTGCCCGAAGTGGGCGAAGTGCAGGTTGTGCGCCATTTCGTCAAATTGAGCCAGCTCAATTATTCTATCGACCAGGGCCTCTACCCGCTCGGCTCTTGCACGATGAAATACAATCCCAAAATTAACGAAGACGCAGCCCGTTTGCCCGGCTTTGCCCAGCTACACCCGCTGACGGACGAGAATGGCGCGCAGGGCGCGCTCTTTTTGATGCACGAATTACAAACTTGGCTGGGCGAAATCAGCGGCTTTGAGGCGGTCAGCTTGACGCCGGCGGCTGGCGCACAAGGCGAATTCGCCGGCATCTTGATGATCCGCCAGTATCACATCGACCAGGGCGAAGACCAGCGCGATACCATCCTCGTGCCAAACAGCGCCCATGGCACTAACCCAGCGACTGTGACCATGGCTGGCATGAAAGTGCATGAATTGCCGGCTAATGACGAGGGCAATGTCGATTTGGCGGCTTTGCGCGCCGCTTGCGCCGGCCCCTTGCGCGACCGCATCGCGGGCATGATGATTACCGTGCCTAGCACCCTCGGCCTTTTTGAGGCGACTATCCTCGATGTCATCGAGACAGTGCATGCGGCTGGCGGCTTGATGTATATGGACGGCGCGAATATGAACGCGCTGATGGCGGTGGTCAAGCCAGGCGAACTCGGCTTTGATGTCATGCACTATAACCTGCACAAGACTTTTTCCACGCCGCACGGCGGCGGCGGCCCAGGCAGCGGGGCGGTCGGCGTCAATGCCAAGCTCAAGCCTTATCTGCCGGGCCCGATAGTGGCTGTGGTCGAAGAAGAAGACGAGCAAGGCGCTGCGCTTTATGGCTTTATGATGCCAGAGAAGAGCATCGGCCGCTTGAAAGCCTTTCAAGGCAACTTCGGCATGCACCTGCGCGCCTATGCTTATATCCGCGTCTATGGCCAGAGCGGCATCCGCGATGTTACCCGTTTCGCCGTGCTGAATGCCAACTACCTGCGTGCGCGCTTGATGGGAACATACAAAGTGCCATATCCGCGCTACTGCGGGCATGAGTTTGTCTTAGAAGGGCATTTTGACGATGTCGCCGATATTCACGCTCTGGATATTTCCAAGCGCCTGATGGATTATGGCTTTCACCCGCCGACGAACTACTTCCCGCTGATTGTGCCAGAGGCTTTGCTGATTGAGCCGACCGAAACCGAAGTCAAAGAAGACCTGGACGCCTTCGTGGAGGCGATGGAAAAAATCGCCGCGGAAGCGCGGCGGGAGCCAGAGACGCTGCTGCAAGCGCCGCATACCACGCCCGTGCGCCGCCTGGATGAAGTGCGGGCTGCCAAACAATTGATTCTTTGCTGCGCGCCGGCGCGGCCAGCTGGAGCGAGCTGAGCCGCCAGTGTCAGAACTGCTGACTATCTTCATCGACAATATGCTGCCAGTGCTCGCTATCGCGGGCTTTGGTATCTATTTGCGCCGTCGTTTCGCCGTCAATCCGCCGATGATCTCCAGCATGATGTTTCATGTCTTCTCGCCGGCTTTGACCTTCAACGCGCTGTATACCCGCGACATCAGCGGCGGCGATTTTTTGCGCATGTATGGCGGCACGCTCTTTTTGCTTTGGACCATTGCTGGCTTTGCCGTCTTGCTCTTGCGCTGGCAGAAAATCAAAAGCACCGAACGCGCCGCCGCCATCGTTTCCACTTTTGTCTTCAATGGCGGCAATTTTGGCCTTTCGATTGTCAGTTTTGCCTTCGGCGCTGAAGCGCTGAGCTATGCCGTGATTGCCTTTGTCGCTGGCTCAAGCACGGCTTATACCCTGGGCGTCTATGCCTCGTCGAATGGGCGGGCTTCTATGCTCCAGTCGCTGGGCAGCGTCCTGCGCACGCCGACGGTCTATGCTCTGCTTTTAGCCTTCGGCTTAAAAGCGGCCGGCATCAATACGCTGCCGCCGGCGCTCAGCCGCACCAGTCAATTGCTGGCGGACGCGGCCATCCCGCTGATGCTGGTCTTGCTCGGTTTGCAATTAGGCAGCCTGCGCCGGCCGGGTCGCTGGCGGCTGGTGCTTCAGCCAACGGCGCTGCGCCTCTTGCTGGCGCCGCTGCTGGCGGTCTTTTTCGCCACCCTCTTTGCGCTGGAGGGCGCGGCTCGTTTCGCTTTTATCTTGCAGGCGGGCATGCCGACGGCGGTGATGACGCTGGTCTTAGCCTATGAATTTAATAGCGACGAGGAGCTCGCGCTCAATATCATTATGACCACGACTCTGCTCAGCCCTATTACGCTGTCTGTGCTAATTTATCTGCTCCAGAATGGCTTGGTCTAGGTTTGAACTACAAAGCCGTCTAATTCCTCTTTGTCTCAGTAAGTTCAAGTTAATTATACAAAAAATTGCGTCTGCGCCTCACTTTTCAACCCCACCTCCTCCCGCAGGGCAGTGTCTACGCGCCCCGAAGCCTCGGGGCGGGATGCCATCGTGGGCTTGAAAAAGGCGCTTGGCTTCATATAATCGTAATCCTTAGAAATAAAGCGGAGAAAACATGTGACCGACGCTCGGCTGGTGGAAGCGGTTGCGCTGCGCAAAAAAAGATCGCGCTTTGCGCGAGCCTCCAGCGCTGTCTGGCATGATACCTGGGCCTTGCTACGGGAATTCCGCCGGCCGCTGTTGATTTTTACGCTGGCGGTTTTTGGCGGCGGCTTCCTCTACATGATTCTGAACAACAATTATTCCGATAACGCACCACTGAATTATGTCGATATGCCCTACATCATGGTGGCGCTGATGGTGTTAGAAGCGTCGATTGATGTGCCAGTCGAACCATATCTGATTATATTTTGGTATGTGATGCCGCTGTTGGCGGTTTATATCGTCGGGCGCGGCGCGGCGGATTTTTTGCGGCTTTTTATTAACCGAGACCAGAGGCGGAGTGCCTGGGAGGCGGCGGTGGCATCAACATATCGGCGGCATATTATTGTGATTGGCATTGGCCACACGGGCATACGGATTGTGCGCGAACTCTCGCAGATGGGTTTTGAGGTCGTCGCCATCGACCTTGAGGTTAATAAAGAAGCCCAAGAGGAATTGCAAAAGCTCGATGTGCCGCTGGTTGCGGGCGATGCGCGCGCGGCTCAAACGCTGGAAACCGCCCAGCTCAATCATGCCAACGCTGTTATCGTCGTTACCTCAAACGACCATGTCAATCTCGAAGTCGCCATGCGCATCCGCGATACGAATGAAGACATTCGCCTGGTCCTGCGTATGTGGGACCGGCGCTTGGCGCAGCAAATCGAACGTTTCTTTAATGTCGAAGCGCTGAGCGCGTCCGACCTGGCGGCGCCCGCTTTTGCCGGCGCGGCTGTCGGCGCTGAAATCACCCAGAATCTGCATATCGCGGGCCTGGAATACAGCATGATACGCCTGACCGTGCGCGCTGGCTCTTTCATGGATGGGCAAACCGTCGCCGCCATTCAAGAGAGCGAAGGCGTCGATATCGTGCTGCTGCATCGGGCGGACGACGGCCTGCCCGATGTGCATCCGCGCGGCGATGTCTTGATGCGCGGCGACGATACGCTGGTGCTATTCGCCCAGCACGACCAAATTACTGAAATTATCGGCCGTAACGAAACAGGCAGCTAGACGCGCTTTTGCCGGCGGAAATATCACTTGCGCCGCGGGAAACGCGAAATAATCGTCAGTGGTTCTGGCATTTTGATGCGCTGCCCTAAGGCGCGCTGGCGCACCTCAATCGCTTTTGCCCGCGCCGACCCCGCATAGACCGCCAGTTTTGTGCCAGGCTTACGGAAGCCTTTTTCCATCAGCGCCTGTCCCAGCTGATAACCGTCTGCGTCGATATTGCAGCTCGTCACCGTGCCAACAACCCGCCCGCGGGCATTGACGATGGGGTCGCCATAATGCGCCGGGCGCGCGCCTCTATTATCCAGGCGGAAGCGACTAATCTGCGCCTTGCGCTTAGCCTCGCGCTCGATGAAGGCGCGTTTGCCGACGAAGAACGGTTTGTAGAGCTTGACATAAGCGCCAAAACCAGCCTCAGCCGGGTTCAAGTTCATATCCCCCGCCAGCTCCAGCCCATAGAGTGGCAGGCCGGCTTCGGTGCGCAGGCTGTCCCGCGCCGCCAAACCACAAGGCGTCACCCCCATATCGACCAAAGCGCGGAAGAGGGCGGCTGCCTGCTCTGGATGCGCGAAGAGTTCATAAGCCACGCGCTCGCCCGTGTAACCGGTGCGCGAGACAATCATATCAAAACCGCCGAGTTCCACCCGCGTTACGCCGGCCCACTTGAGCCGCTTGATTTTTGCTTTGTCGGTATCGCTGCCAGGCAGGGCTAGCAGATAATCGCGGCTCTTGGGACCTTGCAAGGCGATGTCGACGCGCCGCTCGGCGCCCCATTGCGGCAGGCGCAGGTCCCGCAGTTCAAAACGGTCGCGGCCTTCGATGCGCCGGCTCGGCTGCTTCGGGTCAATCATGACCGCGCCAGCGCGCACAGCATTGAGCCACTGCCAATTTTTCTCATTATTCGAGGCGTTGACGACGGCGAGGAAATGCTGGTCGGCGAGCCGATAAATCATCAAATCGTCCAGCGGGATGCCGGCCACATCCAGCAGATAAGTATAATGCGATGCGCCGACTTTCAAGCGCCGCAGATCGTTGGTCGTCACGAGATCGAGAAATTGCTCGGCGCCAGGACCTTTGACATCAAAGACGCCCATGTGCGCTACATCGAAGATGCCGGCATTTTGCCGCGTGGCTTTATGCTCTTCGCTGACCGAGCGATACCAAAGCGGCATATCATAGCCGGCGAAAGGCGCCATCTTCGCGCCTAGCTCTTGATGCAGCCCGTGCAGCGGCGTCTCGCGCAGCATATCGACCATGGCGATCTCGGGCGCGAACTCAGGCAAATCCGCCGCCGGCTGCTCCAGATACTTCGTGCCATTCATGCCGATGCAATAGGCTTTTTGGGCATAACCAGCCGTGCCAGCCAGCATCAGCGGCTCGGCTTCGCCTAGCATTTCTACCGCCACTGGGCCCGGGACCTTGGCACGAACATCAGTCTCATCAAAAAGCGCGAAGCCATCGCTGAGGCTGCGCAGCCAAGCCAGAGCCCGCGCCGCTTGCCCGGCGATATTCAAACGATACTCGCTCTTAGACAGCCGCGTCACGCGGCCGCTAGCCATCACCGCGCCATCTTTTTCCAAGATATGCGTCGGCTGGCTGTCGCCATCTGACAGCGCCGCCACATCGCTGGTCAAAACGACCTGCAAAAAGTCGCCGCTGACAGCGCCAGTGACGCTTACTTCGTAGCAGGCTGCTTCAGCCTGCGCGTCTAGCTGATAAAAATGCGGGTAGCCGTCGGCGACGGCGGCGGTATCGCTGCCGATTTGAGCGGCCAGGGCGCGGGCGCGGCGGCGCGCCGCATGCAGAACATCAAAATCGACCTTTGCCCGCGGCAGCGGGCGGACGCGCCCGGTCAAGCTGAATGGCACGCAGGCTTCCAGCACATCGGCAATAATGTCGCCCAGCGCGTCAATCTCGGCTACCCCCATGCCCCGCTGCGTAACCCAAGTCGCGCCGAGCCGAATGCCGCTGGGGCGCAGCGCCGAGCGATCGCCGGGGATAGTTTGCCGATTGACGACGATGCCGGCCAAATCCAAGATGCGCGCCGCCATATCGCCGCTCAGCGCGGTGCCATCGGGGCCAATTATCGTCTGGCAATCGAGCAGGTGCAGGTGCGTATCCGTGCCGCCGTGCGGCAGGCGGAAGCCGCGCGCCGCCAGCTTAGCCGCTAGCCTTTTTGTATTTTTGAGCGTCTGCCGCTGCAAAGCGCGGAATTGCTCGGTGCCAGCCAGGCGCAGAGCCACCGCCAAACCGGCCATGGCATTGATATGCGGGCCACCTTGCTCGCCGGGGAAAACTGCGCGGTCAAGTTTTGTCGCTATGTCTTTGCGGTGGGTGATAAGCACAGCGCCGCGCGGGCCGTTCAAAGTTTTGTGGGTGGTGAAACTGACGATGTCGGCGATGCCGACGGGATTGGGGTAGACTCCCGCCGCAATCAAGCCAGCCACATGAGCCACATCCGCCAGCAGATAGGCGCCGACCGCATCGGCGATTTTGCGATATTCCGCCCAATCCGCCGCGAAGGGATAACTGCTAAAGCCGCCGATGATGAGGCGCGGCCGGTGTTCCAGCGCCAGCTCCAGCATGCGCCCATAATCCAGCTTTTCGGTCTTGGCATCGATGCTATAGCTGACGATGTTATAGAAGATGCCGCTGCGATTGACTGGGCTGCCATGCGTCAAATGGCCGCCCATGATTAAGTCCATGCCCATCACGGTATCGCCGACATCGAGCAGGGCAGTGTAGGCGGCATTGTTGGCCGGCGCGCCCGACAGCGGCTGCACATTGACAAATAGGTCGTCAGCGCCCAGACCATTGCTGGCGAAGAGTTCTGCCGCCCGCCGCCGCGCCAGCGCTTCCAATATATTGGCGTATTCCACGCCTTTGTAATAACGCTGGTCGGCATTGCGCCGAAACTCGGGCAGGCGCTGCCCATAATCGAGGATGTCGGCCTGCGACATTCGGCGCGTATTTTCTAGCGGATAGCCTTCGGCGTAGATATTGTGAAAAGGCGAGCTGAGCGCGGCGCGCACGGCGAAAGGCACCGTGCTTTCGGATGGGATGAGGATGAGCTTTTCTTGCTGCCGCGCTGTCTCATGCCGAATCAACTCGGCGACGGCCGGGTCTAGTGCCTCTGTGCTGCCACGGAAGAGATAATCCTTGAAACTCATAATTGAATCCGCTTCTTCTGTTTCCTGCCTCAAATCTCGCTTTCATTCTAGCATAAGAACAGCGCGGATTCTATACAGGAAGAAACTAGCCACAGAAGTAAAGTCCAAGTTAATTATGCAAAATTTAGTCTGTTCTACCTCCGTGCCTCTGTGTCTCTGTGGCAATTCCCCCTTTTGTTATTCCCGCGCATTTAGGACTTTGACAATCCTTTAACGCGCCATTAAAATCGGAGCTATTCCCGGCTCTCCGCGAGTCGGCATTTGTCAGCAGGATTTCGGCGCTTTTTGGGAGGCAGTCCCCTCATGAAAGAATATCAAACAGAAAATATCAGAAATGTCGCTTTAGTCGGGCATCAAAGCTGTGGCAAAAGCTCCTTAGTCGAGGCTCTGCTCTATAGCACCGGCGCCACGACGCGCATGGGACATATTTCCGAAAAGAATCTGGTTTCGGATTGGGATGATGAAGAGCGCGAGCGCGGCTTGTCGCTTTCCACATCTTTGGTGCCAGTAGAATTTCAAGACATCAAAATCAATGTGCTGGACACACCTGGCTTCACTGATTTTCAAGGCGAGCTCAAAAACGCGATTTTAGCCGCCGATTCGGTCATCGTTGTCGTGGATGCGGTGGCTGGCGTCGAAGTTGGCACTGAGCTGGCTTGGGAGTATGCCCGCAGCAGCGAACAGCCTATCATCGCCGTCATCAACAAGATGGACCGCGACAATGCCAATTATGAAGCGGTGCTGGAGCAACTGCGCGAGCAATTTAGCGACTACAAATTCATCCCCGTCATGCTGCCTATCGGCCAGCAGGCGGATTTCAAAGGCGTCGCCAATGCTTTGACGCAGAAAGCCTATTTTGGCGCTGGCGCCGAACGCGCCGACCTGCCAGCGGAGTATGAAGACGCGCTAGAAGAAGCGCACATGGAACTGATGGAAGCCGCCGCCGAAGCCGATGATGAGCTGCTGGAGAAATACTTTGAAGAAGAGACGCTCTCTTTCGACGAAATCCGCCAAGGCATGCGCCAGGCATCGCGCGCGCCCGACCTCAAGACGGTGCCAGTTTTTGTCGCTTCCGCCACTGAGAACATCGGCACTATCCCCCTGATGGAGGCTTTGATCGCTTATACGACCGCGCCCTCCGAGCGCCGCGTGAACATCCAGCGCGACGACGAAGCCGCTGTCTTGCCGCCGCCGCAGAGCGATGACGCGCCCCTGGTGGCTTATGTCTACAAGACATTGAATGACCGTTTTGTCGGCACATTGAATTATTTTCGTATTTTTTCCGGCAGCATCTCCAGCGATGGGCGCAATATCAATGCCGATAGCGGCGCGGAAGAGCGCTTCAATTCTCTCTTTGTCATGCGTGGCAAGGAACAGATGCCGGTCAAGAAACTGCATGCCGGCGATATTGGCGTTGTCGCTAAACTGAACGAGACCAAAACAGGCGATACTTTCGTCGACACCGACCACAGCATCCGCGTCGCCCAGCCCGATTTTCCCGCGCCGCTGTATATGCTGGCGGTCCGGCCGCGGGCCCAAGCCGACAGTGCCAAGATGGGCCCCACCCTCGGCAACCTCTGCGATGCCGACCCGACCTTGCGCTGGCGCCAAGACCGCGATACCCGCCAGACTGTGCTGGAAGGCATGGGTCAGATTCACCTCGAAGTTACGCTCAAGCGGGCGGCGGCTCTCGGCGTCAACATCGACACCGATATGCCCAAAGTGCCTTACCGCGAGACTATCACCGGCAAATCTGAGTCGAGCTATACGCATAAAAAGCAGACGGGCGGCGCCGGCCAATATGGTCGCGTCGACTTGAAAGTGGAGCCTACATTGGAAGGCTTTGAGTTTGAGTCATCGGTCTTCGGCGGGGCAATCTCCCAGCAATTTGTCGCTTCCACCGAGAAGGGCATCCGCGCCGTCTTGCCCGATGGCGTTATCGCCGGCTTCCCAGTCGAGCGCATCAAAGTCAATGTCTTTGATGGCAAAGAGCATCCCGTCGATTCCAAAGACATTGCTTTTCAAATCGCTGGCCGCGAAGCTTTCCGCGCCGCCTTCCGCAAAGCCAAACCTGTCTTGCTGGAGCCGATTATGGATGTGCGCATCACCGTGCCAGAATCGATGATGGGCGATATCATGAGTGATTTGAATACGCGCCGCGGCCGCGTGCAAGGCATGGATACCGTCGGCAGCAAGAGCATCGTTACCGCCGAAGTACCGCTGGCGGAAATGCTGCGCTATGGCAATGACCTGCGCTCCATGTCCGGCGGGCGTGGCATCTATACTATGGACTTCAACCGCTATGACCGCGTGCCTTCTTATGTGCAGGAAGAGATTATCGCTGAGGTGCAAGCCGCGGCCGAATAAGAAGCGTCAGCGGCAAAAAGAAACGGGCGAGGTCTACCTCGCCCGTTTCTTTTTAGGTTATGTTGGCGCTAATGCGCTAGCCTTCCACATCGGCTGGCTCTGGGTTGCCAGCGCCATTCTGCTCGGCGCTTGGCGGCTCGCGCATAGCCTGAGCCACCGACTCCGGCACGACAGCCGCCACATCTTCTTCCAGACCCAGGATGCGCAGGATTTCTTCGCGCTCGACTGTCTCTTTGCTCAGAAGAGCCTCCGCCAGCCGATCCAGCTCGTCGCGATGCGCTTCTAGCAGTTCGCGCGTCTCTTGATAGGCGACATCGATAATGCGTTTTATCTCGGCATCGAGCTTGGCGGCTGTGTCATCGCTGTAATCGCGGCCACTGGCGATGGCATAACCCAAGAAAGGCTGGTCTGAATCCGCGCCATAATTCACCATGCCGACCGAGTCGCTCATGCCAAAGAGCTTGACCATGCGCCGCGCAATCTGGGTAACTTGCTGAATATCGTTGGCGGCGCCAGTCGTTACATCATCAAAGACGACCTCTTCGGCGATGCGCCCGGCCAGGCCAACGCGAATGAAAGCCTCCAACTGCTTGCGCGATTGGTGGAGGGAATCGTCCTTGGGCATATAAAAAGCGACGCCCAGCGAGCGCCCGCGCGGGATAATTGTCGTCTTCAGCAGGGCCATGGCATCGGGAATCAAGAAGGAGACCAGGGCATGCCCCGCCTCGTGATAAGCAGTGATGCGCCGATCTTTTTCGTTTGAGAGCGGCGGGCGCTTCGTGCCGAGGCGAATGCGCTCGTAGGCGGTGGTGAAATCTGACATCGTGATGAAGCGCCGATCGTAACGGGCGGCGTGCATGGCGGCTTCGTTGGCTAGGTTGGCGATATCAGCGCCAGAGAAACCAATCGTCGCCCGCGCCAGCGATTCCAATTCGACATTCTTGCCCAGCGGTTTGTTCTTGGTATGAATCTTCAAAATCTCGAACCGGCCTTTGACATCGGGCAGGTCGACGGTGATTTGCCGGTCAAAGCGTCCGGGCCGCAGCAGGGCTGGGTCTAGCACATCGGGCCGATTGGTCGCGGCAATCATGACGATATTGGTGTCGTTGTCGAAGCCGTCCATCTCTGATAGCAGCTGATTCAAAGTCTGTTCGCGTTCGTCGTGGCCGCCACCCAAGCCAGTGCCGCGCCGCCGCCCGACCGCGTCAATCTCGTCGACGAAGACGATGGAGGGCGCGTTGTCTTTAGCCCGCTTGAAAAGGTCGCGCACGCGCGACGCGCCCACGCCGACGAACATCTCGACGAATTCCGACGCCGCGATGCTGAAGAAAGCCACATTGGCTTCGCCAGCGACAGCCCGCGCCATCAAGGTCTTGCCGGTGCCTGGCGGGCCAATCAATAAGACGCCGCGCGGCACCTTCGCGCCCACTTTGATATATTTCTCAGGCTGCTTGAGGAAATCGACCACTTCCGTCAGTTCGAGCTTGGCGGCGTCTTGCCCGGCCACATCCTCAAAGTTGATGGACGGCATCTCGGGCGTTTTTTCCCGCGCCTGCGATTGCGCGAAAGAGAAGAGACCGCTCATCTGCCCGGAAGCTCGCCGGCCCATCCAGACAAAGAAACCGATGAGCAGGACCAGTGGCAGAAAGTTGAGGATGATGGAGAGCCAGGGCGATGATTGCGTCTGGTGCTGCCGCACATGGAGGTCTTGCCGTTCAATCTCTTCGTCAACCTTGATCCAGCGCACCGGCGGGATGTTCACGGTGAAGCGGGTAACATTTTGCTGCCGGCCTTCGACCGTCCTGAGGCTGACCCCGTTTCGCAGCCGCGCGTCGATGGCATTGGCATCCATATAGACGATGCCGTCATCGACATTGCCTTGCCGCAGCTGCTGCCAGAAATCTGACAAATATATCTGTGGCGTAGACGAGTAACCGCCGAGCATGCCAGGCGACGCCAGCAGCGCCAAGAGCATGACAAGCACGAGCAGACCCGGCGAGATCCACTTGCGCCAGTTCGGCGGCAGCGGCGGCGGCCGATTGCCGCCACCCTCGCGCTCTTCGTCTTTATTGTCATTATCCCAAAATTGCATCGCCTCTTTGTACCTTCATTTGTCTAACCTCTTGCATTATACCGCATCTCGGACCGGATTTCTGCAAGTTTTGTCTTAGAAAAGGCGCTGTCTGCGGCGCGCGGCCGCGGCCCCTTTTTCATCATAACAGGCTATACGCGAATTTGCGCGGGGCAGTTGCTAATGACTGGCAATTCTCCTGCGCCCGAATCTCCGCTATGCTTAGGGAAAACCCGCAGGCGGAGGCGAACGCACCATGAATCGACTGAAAGACGAAACCAGTCCCTACCTCTTGCAGCACGTTGATAACCCGGTGGACTGGTACCCCTGGGGCGCGGAAGCCTTCCAGCTTGCCCGCGAGGCCGACAAACCCTTGCTGCTCAGCGTCGGCTATAGCGCCTGCCACTGGTGCCATGTGATGGCCCATGAAAGTTTTGAAGACGCGGAAACCGCCGCGATGATGAACGCGCTCTTTGTCAATGTCAAGGTCGATCGGGAAGAGCGGCCCGATGTCGATGATATTTATATGGGCGCGGTGCAGGCACTGGCCGGGCAGGGCGGCTGGCCAATGACCGTCTTCCTGCTGCCCGATGGCCGGCCCTTTTATGGCGGCACCTATTATCCCAAAGAACCGCGCTATGGCATGCCTTCTTTCAAGCAGTTGATGGCGGCCGTGCACGAGGCTTACCGCAATAAACGCGATCTGCTCGAGCAGCAGGCGGATAATCTGCACACTGCGCTCAAGCGCGATACGCTGGCCATTGGCCGCGCCGATGACAGCGGGCTGACGGCTGAGCTGCTGGCGGAAGCGGGGCAAAAACTGCTGGCGAATACAGACCGCGTCAATGGCGGCTTTGGCGCTCAGCCCAAATTCCCCAACCCCATCAGCCTCGAATTTCTGCTGCGCCAGCAGGCGCGGTCGGGCGCAGCCGACGCGCTTGAGCTGCTAACGCTTACATTGAAGAAGATGGCTAATGGCGGCATCTATGACCAGATTGGCGGTGGTTTCGCCCGTTATAGCGTCGATGCCCATTGGTTGGTGCCGCATTTTGAGAAGATGCTCTATGACAATGCCCAGCTCAGCCGCCTCTATCTGCATGCCTGGCAGATTACCGGCGACGACTTTTATAAGAGTGTTGCCGAAGACATCTATGATTATATCTTGCGCGAGATGACGGCCCCGGCTGGTGGCTTCTACAGCGCGACTGATGCCGACAGCGAAGGCGTCGAAGGCAAGTTCTTCGTTTGGACAATCGAAGACGCCCGCGCGGCTCTGGCGCCCATCAGCGCCGACCTGCCGCGAGCCACAGAAATCGCCATCGAATATTTTGGCTTGAGCGCGGCCGGCAATTTTGAAGGCGCGAATATCCTGCAGCGGCCGCAGGCCGACGCAGATGTAGCGGCCGACCTCGGCTTGTCCGTGGAAGAGCTGCGCGCGGCGGTCGCGCGCAGCAAAGCGGCACTCTACGCCGCTCGGGCGGAGCGCGTGCCGCCAGGCTTGGATGATAAAATTCTCTGCGCTTGGAATGGCTTGATGCTAGCCAGCCTGGCCGAAGCGGCGCGGGTCCTGGGGCGGGCGGACTATTTGCAGGCGGCGCGCCGGGCCGGCGATTTCCTGCTGACTCAGATGCTCGACGACAGCGGCCGCCTCTTCCGCAGCCATAAAGACGGCCAGAGCAAACTCAATGCCTATCTCGAAGATTATGCCAACCTCATCGACGGCCTGCTCGAGCTGTATCAATCGACGTATGAAGAGCGCTATTTTATGGCGGCGCGGCGGCTGGCGGACCGGGTACTGGCGCATTTCAAAACGGCTGACGGCGGCTTTTATGATACCAGCGATGACCACGAGCGGCTGATTGTGCGCCCGCGCAATTTGCAGGACAATGTTACACCGTCAGGCAACGCGATGATGGCTAAGCAGCTGCTGCGCTTAGCCGCTTATACCGGCGCGGCGCAGTATGAGAGCGTTGCCCGCGAAATCCTGCGCAAGCTCTGTGATGCCATGCGCGAATATCCGCAAGCCTTCGCCGAATCGCTGAATGCGGCGGATTTGCTGATCCATGGCCTGGCTGAAGTCGCTTTGGTCGGCGATTTGACGGGCGCGGAAGCGCAGGCTATCCTGAGAACGCTGCATCTGCCATACCGCCCCAACCTGATTAGCGCCTGGTCGGCGGGCGCTGCCGATACTGCGATACCACTGCTGCGCGGGCGGGCAACAATTGACGGGCAGCCAACGGTCTATGTCTGTCGCAATTTTACTTGTCAGCTGCCAGTAAGCAGCGCCGCAGAGACCGCGCGCCTGCTCGCCGAGTTCAGTTGATGCAAGAGCGGCAAGCGCCCCAAGCCTACTTCCGTACCTTGCTGCGGACTGTGCTTGGGCAGGCTCTAGCCGCCGCCGGCTATCATTTTCAAGAGCGCCCGCTGCAATGGGCCGGCGGCAAGTATTCTTTCCAGAAAACTTTTGCCGATGGCTCTTCTGCCACGATCGATTTTCAGGCTTTGGTCTATAGCGATACAGCCTGGTCGGCCGGCGCGCCGTCGCGTTTTAGCGTGCAGCTGACGCGGGCCGGTTCTGTCAGCCGCAGCCTCAGCGCTTTGGTCGTCGCTGACTTCGGCGTCAATATCCTGCCCAGCGCGGAGCATTGGTGGACTTATCATGATACCGATTCTTTGGGCAAGGCTCTGGCGGAAGCCGGCCATCTCATCGTGGGTTATGGCTTGCCCTGGCTGGCTGGCGAGCTGGTCCCGCCAGAAAAGTAGACGCTGGCAGTTGCCCGCCCTTGCTTAGCCTAAGCCAGCTTCGTAAGATGATTGCCAGCTATGTCTATCTTATCTTCGACCAGGGCCGGGGGCAGAAGCGCATGCCAAGACTTTTATTTTTATTGCTCTTGCTAGGTGGCTTCAGCCTGAGCGCCTGCAACATCCGCCAGGCCGAGCCGCTTTTGCCGACGGCTAACGCGCAAAATATCATTTATGTAACCGCGACGCCACTGCCGGCTACTGTGGCTGCCGTAGCTACCGCAGTGCCGACTGCGCCGCCGCCAGCCATCGACGCGTCTCAATTGCTGGGCCTCGGCGATAGCTATCTGCGCAATGGCAATTATGAAGAGGCGGCCGGCGTCTATCGCACGCTGCTGAATCATGGCGCGGCCATCGTGCCAGAGCAGCGGGCGGCGGCGGCTTTTTCTTTGGGGCAGGCAGCGCTGCGCGCCAGTTATTATCAGCCAGCCCTAGAAGCCTTTAACTTGTTCATCGGCGAGTTTCCGGCTTCGCCGGGGGCGGCCCAGGCCTATTTTTTGCGCGGCGCTGCGCGGCTCGGTCTGGCGCAATGGCAAGCGGCTAGCGCCGACTTCCAGCAATACCTAGCGCTGCGCCCGGGCCTGATTGACAGCTATGTCTATGAGCGCATTGCCGATGCGCAAATTGCCCTGGGGCAGACCGAAGTCGCCTTGGGCAATTTTGAACTGGCGATTCAAGCCGGGCGCTCGAAGGTGCCACTGCTCATCTTGCGCGAGAAGCTGGCGCGCATTTATCTTGAGATGGGCCGCTTTGAAGCGGCCATCGCGCAGTATGACGCGATTCTGGTGGTGGCGCGCAACGCGCCCTACCGCGCCACTATCGCCTTCAGCGCGGCTCAAGCGGCTCTCACTGGCGGCGCGACCGCGGCCGGCATCGAGCGCATGGCTGCTATTTTTGCCGATTACAGCGGCACCGCCACTGCCTGGCAAGCTCTCACGGTCTTGAGCCAGCAGGGCATCAGCTACGATGGCTGGCAGCGTGGCAAAGCCGCCTACAGCGCTGGCGACTATCAAGCGGCTGTTGACGCTTTTAACGAATACCGAGCGGCGCGGCAACCCGCCGCGCTGCCAGCGGAACTCTTCTTGCTGCTCGGGCGAGCTTATCGGCAGCTGGGCAATTCTGAGGCGGCAACAGTCGCTTTCCAAACGGTCATCGACTATTACCCGCAGGATCCGCTCTTCGGCGCGGCGCTGCTCGAGCGCGGGCGGACGCGCTTCCTCGCTGGCGATAGCCCGACCGCGATTCAATTCTATCTGGCAATCGCCGATTCTTATCCAGAGCTGGCGGCTGCGGCCGGCGAGGCTCTCTGGCGGGCTGGCTATCTTTATGGCACAAATGGCGAAACCGCCCTGTCGCGCCAGACATTCACCCGCCTCGCCGATAGCTATCCCAATCATGAGTTGACCACCAATGGGCTTTTCATTGCGGCGTCGGCGGCTGTGCGCGATGAAGAATGGGCTCTGGCCGAGACGCTGTATAGGCGCATCGCCGCTTTGACCAGCGGCGCTGACCAGGCGGCCGCCTATCTCTGGCTGGGGCGCATCGCGCTCACAGGCGGCGCGCCCGCTGTCGCCGACGAGGCTTTTGCCCAAGCTGTCGCCGCCGCGCCCGATAGCTATTTTGCCGCCCGCGCCGCTGACTTTCGCCGCGGGCAGCCACCGTTTGCCGCCCCGGCCGCCTGGCAATTCGACTTTGATGAAAGCGCCGAGCGGGCCGTGGCGGAAGATTGGCTGCGTCGCGTCTTCGCCCTAGAAGAAACGGGCGAGCTTTGGCACTTGTCCCCCGCGCTAAACAGCGACCCGCGCCTAATCCGCGGGCGCGAGCTTTACGCGGTGGGCGCTTTTGACGCCGCTTTCACCGAATTTGAAGACCTGGTCGATGAAGCGCGGGAAACGGGCGCTGCGCTGCATAGCTATCAGCTGGCGGTCTACTTGCGCGACTTGGGCAGCTACCGCGAGAGCATCATCGCGGCGGCCGATGTCATCATCGCGGCAAAAGCCGGCACCCTGCAAGCGCCGCCTTTCCTCGCCCGCCTGCGCTTTCCCGCCTATTTTATCGATCTTATCCAGCCAGAGGCGGCGGCCCGCGGCATCGACCCAGCACTGATGCTCTCGCTGATTCGGCAAGAGAGCCTCTTCAATACGCATGCCACCGCCGCCGCTGGCGAAATAGGCTTGATGCAGGTGATACCGTCCACGGCGCAATACATCGCCGAGCGCCTCGCTTGGCCCGATTATCAGCACAGCGACCTCTTCCGGCCGCAGGCTGGCATCGCTTTTGGCGCCTATTACATCGACGAGCAGTTAGACCTATTTGAGCAGAA
The DNA here is from genome assembly GCA_965200325.1 of Phototrophicaceae bacterium. Classification (GTDB taxonomy): domain Bacteria; phylum Chloroflexota; class Anaerolineae; order Aggregatilineales; family Phototrophicaceae; genus UBA6055. The sequence continues at coordinate 1,259,728 of OZ241335.1, forward strand.
CGCGATTGCGGCGCTGGCGGCTTATAATGCCGGTCCTGGCCGCGCCTACGATTGGCATGCGCTTTCCAGCGACGACCCCGACCTGTTTATGACCACCATCACCATCGATTCGACGCGGCATTATGTGCAGAATATCTATCGCAATTACAATATCTATCGGGCGCTCTATGGCCGCGCCGCCAGTTGATAGCAGCCTCAAGAAACCGCGCCGCCGCTTAGCCGTATATGCAATTAAGCAAGCCCAAGTTCGTATTGCAAATGAGAGAAGAAAAATCAGCCACAGAGACCAGAGGCACAGAAGTCAGTCCAAGTTAATTATCAACCCCACCCCCGGCCCCTCCCGTAGGGCAGTATTTATGCGACCGGCGGCCAGTGTCTAGCGACAGTTTTTGTTGCTTAGACTCCCCTCCCCGAAGCTTCGGGGCGCGTAGACACTGCCCTACGGGAGGGGCGAGGGTGGGGTTGAAACGAAGGCAAAAACTTGCAAAAGTTATTTCGCCCTGCTTAGAATTAGGCAGCAAATCGAGGTGGGCAGTTCGGTGTTATCAATATAAATGTGATAGACGCGCTAAATGCGGTGTAGCGCTGGCTTGATGCCAATATGCTATACTGCAAGCGTTAATTTGCGCTAAAGGGAGAGCATGTACGCGCAGCGCTTGCTGGACAATCTCCAAGCCCAGCACGACAAGGATATCGACGACTTCTTCGGCACTGCCAGCTTGACTGACGGCGAGTATAGCGTGCCGCCTTTTGACCGAGTGGAACGAGTCGCTATTCTCACCGAGTCTTTTTTGCCCAAAGTCGATGGCGTGGTCAAGACGGCCTATCTGACGATTCGCTATTTGCAGGCGACCAAGCGCAAGGTTTTGGTCTTCGCGCCCGATATCGCCGTCGAGCATGTCGGTGAATCGCAGGTTATCCCGCTGCGCTCCATCAGCCTGCCGCAAGCGCCCGAGACGCGCATGGCTTTGCCCAACCCGCTTGTCGCCCGCCACATCGAAGAGTTTCAGCCCGATTTGATTCATCTCTTCAGCCCAGCGGCGATGGCGGTCAATGGCATGGCGGTCGGACGACACTTGAACTTGCCAGTCATCGCCAATTATCAGACCGACCTGCCGGGTTATACCGAGCATTATGGTTTTCCATTGCTCTCGGGCCCAGTCAGCCGCTGGCTGCGCTATATTCACAATGGCTGCCACCTGACGCTAGCGCCGACGCGCACCGTCATCCAGCAGCTGCGGGCGGTTGGCTATCGCCGCGTGCGCCATTGGGGGCGCGGCGTCAATACCGAGCGCTTTCATCCCCGGCAAGCCAGCGCGTCGATGCGCCGCCGTCTGCTGAATGGCCGCGACCCAGCTTCGCTGCTTTGCATTTTTGTCGGCCGCCTGGCAACAGAAAAACGGATTGACCTGCTGCTGGATGTGGCGCGTCTGCCCGGCGTCGCTCTGACGATTATTGGCGATGGCGCTCTGCGCGAAGAGCTTGAAGCCCGCTTTGCTGATACCGACGCCTATTTCACCGGCTATCTCATCGGCGACGAGCTGGCTCAGGCCTACGCCAGCGCCGATGTCTTTGTCTTCCCCGGCGAATACGAGACCTTCGGGCAGGTGATTCAAGAGGCGATGGCTTCGGCTTTGCCGGTCGTTGTGGTCAATGCCGGTGGCGCGCCCGATGTCATCGAAGCTGGGCGCAGCGGCTTCATCACCGAACCGACGCGGGCCGCATACGCGGAGGCCATCGAGCGTTTGCGTCTGGATGCCGCTACTCGCCGGGCCCTCGGCCGCGGCGCGCGGGCCCTGGCCGAAGAGCGTCCCTGGTCAGCTTTGATGGCGCAGCTCGAAGGCTATTATGAAGAGGCTCATACCATGAACGAGCGCTTCAAAAGACTCTTTGGCTTCACGCGCTATCACCTGCCGCTGTCGATTCCAGCGCAACTGGCGCGCCGCCCGCGCAGCCAGCTCAAGCGCGCTTAGGCAAAATAACGCGAGGCAAAAATGCCCAAAGAACCGGCGAAGCGCAGTCTGGCGCTCATCTCGCACGATGGCAAAAAAGCCGATATGGTCGCCTTTGTGATGGATCACAAAGCGCGCCTGGCTGAATTCAACCTGGTCGCGACGCAGACAACGGGCAAGCTCATCCAAGAAAAAACCGGACTGACGGTGAAGCGCATGCTCTCGGGTCCTTATGGCGGCGATGCGCAAATCGCCTCTATGGTGGCGGAAGGGCGGGTCAACGCGGTTTTTTTCTTTGTTGACCCGCTGGGCAAGCACCCGCATGACCCGGATATTCAAAGCCTGCTGCGCATCTGCAATGTGCATAATGTGCCGCTGGCGACGAATAGCGCGACAGCCATCCTGCTTATCAATGCTTGAGGCGGCGCGCTGGGCGGGATTTAACACATTTCTTGCTTTTGCTGGCGCCTTTCTAGCCGCATAATGAAGCGCAAGACGCGAAAGAAAGCGGACAATATCTGTGGCGGAGCAAGACCCGATCATCCTCGAATGGATACAGCGGGCAAAACAATCAGACCAAGACGCTTGCGCCGAGCTGGTGCATCTGTATACCGACCCGGTCTATAACCTGTGTTATCGCATGCTGGGCGAAAGCGGCGAAGCGGAAGACGCGGCGCAAGAGACTTTCCTGCGCGTTTTTATGAACCTGCACCGCTATGACATGAAACGTCCTTTTAAGACTTGGCTGCTGTCCATCGCGTCGAATCATTGCATCGACCGGCTGCGCAAGCGCCGCATGCGCTTCGTCTCTCTCGACGATGAGCCGACGGCGGCCGCCCTCGCCCTGAGCAGCAGCGACCCGCTGCCAGAACAAGCCACCATGCAAAACGAAGTCAGCGATTTTTTTCAAACGCTCTTGCAGCAGCTTGATGAAAGCTATCGTCTGGCGGTCGTTTTGCGCTATTGGTATGACATGTCTTACGCCGAGATTGCGCGCGAGCTAGGCACCACCGAAAGCGCCATCAAGAGTCGCTTACACCGCGCGCGCCGAAAGCTAGGCGAGCTGCTCGATAAAGCCAACAGTGAGGCTGGGGGTCAGGCTGATATTGAAGGGCGCTTAGCCCTCCCCTTAGCGAAAGGACATTGAGATGGCCGACGAGCAAAGCCAGCAGCAGCGCCAGCAACAACTGATGCAAGAGGCGATTGATGGCCAGCTTTCCGAAGCCATGGCGCGCAAGCTGGTCGGCATTTTGGGCGGCGATAAAGCGGCCGCCCGCGAATACGACAGTTTGCAGCGGGTTGACGCGCTCTTGAAGCGCGCGCCGCAACAGCGGGCGCCAGCGCGCTTGGCCGCCACCATCATGGCTCGCGTCGCCCAGCAGCTGCAAGCCGAAACCGCGCTTTCGGATCTGCCGCCAGAAACGCAGCGCGTGATGATGCTCTGCCTCTCCGCCACGATGATGGCTATGATGCCAATTATGGAAGCGGCTTCTTGGCTGGTGCTGAATGCCCAGCGCGACCCCGAGCTGCTCAGCAATGTGGTGATTGAGACTATTGGTTGGATGTCTCTGGTCACCGACGCCTTAATTCAACTGTTAGAAGACGCGGAGAACCTAGCCCGCACCGAGCCAGAAGTGGCGACAGCGACGCTGGCCCTGACGCCTTATCTACTTTTGACCATTCTTGATGTGCTGGACGAGCTGCCTTTGAAGGCTTAAGCGCAGGTTCTCCCGCCGCTGGCAAGGTTTTCAGCTCGCGTCGTCCGGGATCATTTCAATTTTGCGCACGCGGTAGGTAACTAAGCCATCTGGCACCTGCACCTTGACGCGGTCACCGACCTTTTTGCCCAGCAGAGCCTTGCCGACGGGCGCATCCAGCGAGACGCCGCGCCGCCCATGCGTAATCTCTTCGGTATCGAGCAGATCCAAAGTGAATTCTTCTTTTTCCGCGCTGTCATAGACGGTCACGCGGTTTCCAGGCGTAATCGTATTCGGGTCTTCGTCGGCGTCAATGATTTCGGCGCGGGCTAACACATTCTGCAAATGGGAAACGCGCTCATCGAGCCGCTCTTTGGAGACCATCGCGTCAAAGAAGACCGCCTCTTCGCCTTGGTCATCTTCGCGCGCTTCGGCGAGCATCTGGGCGATTTTAGCGTTTTCTTCACTCGTCAGGATGTTTAGCTCGCGCTGCAGCTTCAAATAGCCTTGACGGGTCAAACGAATGCGTCGTTCTGCCATGGGTCTTTCCTTTCGTATGGCGAATGCCTTCGCGGCGGAATTCCGCAAAAAGCACTTATCCGCCGCTAGCATAGCTTGGCGGATAGTATAGGAAACGCCCTGCCAAAAGACAGGACGCGCGCCAACCAGCTTATATTATATGTGCCTGAAATATACTAAAAAAGCCTTACAATATCAAGCCGCTTCTTCAAATAATCGCCTTTTTGTCTCAAAATAGTCCTGAGCAATTTGGCGAAGCGCCGCCGCTAGTATGCTATATTTTAGTTGAGTGTCAAGTGCTGTATTACCGCGCGGAGAGGTTGGTGGAAGATGGGCCGCATATTGATGACAACGCAAGATGAAATTGCTGGCTTGGAAATTACGCATACGCTTGGCTTGGTCGATGGCATGGGCAGCACGATACATTGGCAACATCGCGCCAATGAACCGTTTCTTGAGCAAATCCTAAAAGAGGCGCGGGATGAGGCGGTCGAGCGCATGCTGGAAAAAGCCGATATGCGCGACGCGGACGCGGTTGTCGGCCTGCGTTTTACGTCCTCAGGCCTTTTCAACCACACGACAGGCGCGCAAGCCTTCATCATCCACGCTTATGGCACGGCAGTCATCACTAGCCTGCGCGTCTAGCCCGCATAGACCGTCGGATTGACGCAGTTCGGCAAACGCTGGCTTTGCAGGCCAGCCAGCAGATTGTCCACCGCCATCTGCGCCATTTTTGCGCGCGTGGCGACGCTGGCGCTGGCGATATGCGGCACAACCAGGCAGTTAGCCAGCGTCAGCAGCGGGTCATCGAGCGGGATTGGCTCGGGTTCGGTAACATCCAGCCCGGCCGCCAGAATCTGCTTATCCCGCAGCGCGGTGTAGAGCGCGTTTTGATCGACCACAGCGCCGCGGGCTGTATTGATGAGAATGCCGCTGCTTTTCATCAGCGCCAATTCAGGCGCGCCGATGAGATGGCGCGTGTCTTGCGTCAGCGGCACATGCAAGCTGACATAATCGCTCTCGCGCAGCAGCCGCTCTAAACTCACTTTTTCCGCGCCGCTGGCAGCGATTTCAGCCGCCTGTCCGCGGCTATGTACCAAGATGCGCATATTGAAACCGACAGCGCGCCGCGCCATAGCCTGCCCGATGCGCCCAAAACCGACAATGCCGAGGGTCGCGCCAAAGATGTCCTGCCCCGATAGCACTGTCGGATGCCAGGTGCGCCATTGCCCGTCTTGGATATACTGTTTGGCTTCGGGGATGCGCCGCGCCACCGCCATCAGCAGGGCAAAGGCAAAATCCGCCGTCGTTTCAGTCAAGACGCCGGGCGTATTGCCCACGGGGATGCCGCGAGCGCTGGCGGCGGCGACATCGATATTGTCATAACCCACAGCCATATTGCTGACCACTTTCAGCTTAGGCGCCGCGTCTAGCAGCTGCGCGTCGACGCGGTCGGTCAAGAGGCAGAGCAGGCCGCTCAGCTCGCCCATCTTGCTGAGCATGACAGCATAAGTAGGCGGCAAAAAGCCGTGCCAGACTTCCAGGTTGCAATGCTGCGCCAGGCGCTCGAGCGCGGCGGGCGGCAATTGACGGCTGACGAATACTTTTTCTTTTGGCATGGCGGCGCTCCCGCTTATTTATGTCTTGGCGCATTATAGCGCGAATTTGGTGGCAATCACGGTTCCGCGCGCAGCGTAATTTTGATTAAGGTGCCGCGCTGGGGCTGGCTGCTCAAAGAGATAGCACCGCCGCTGCCTTCGATGAATTCTTTCGCCAGATACAAACCCAGTCCCAAACCGGGATCGTTGGCTTCCGCTTGCCAGAAAGGCTGGAAAGCGAGCTGGGAGTTATGCAGGCGGAAGCCTTTGCCCCGGTCATAGATCGTTATGTCGGCGCGATAGCCATAATCCTGCGCTTGAATGGAAGCCGAGTCGACGCCTGCGTGCTGGCGGATATTATGCGCGATTTCGCCAAAAGCGTAAGTGAGGCAGCGCTCGTCGCCAATGAGGCGGAAAGGCCGGCGCAGCGCGGGCAAGGGGTCAGCTTTCAGCGTCGCTTGCAATTTTTGCAACAGAGCCACACCGTCAAAATCTTCATCCGCATAGACCTGCTTTTGGTGCTTCAACAAGGAATACTGCCAGAGGTTGCTCATCGAATGCTCGATAGACAGGATGGCCGCGACCGCGTAGTCGATGACTCCGCTTTGCTCTTCGGTCAGCGGCCCATCAAAGCCGGCGGCTAAATTATCGAGCGTCGCTTTGATGGGGTGGTTCAAGGACTTGAAGCGTTCCAGCACCGCTGGGCGCGTCGCCGCGTTTTCTAAGCCGAGCGCGGTGATGACATCCATGACTAGGGTATGCAAACCCCAGCTGTAGGCATGAATGCGCTTGTAGCATTCGCGCTGGTCGCCGCTGGTCTTGCCAAATGCGCCCGCCAACAGCGACTCCATCAGCGCGATGATGTCGCTGACTGGGTCCAGCAGTTTGCTGTAAGAAATCTTTGCCACGCGCCGAAACTCGACTTTTTTCTTCATATTTATTCTAACATAAAGAATCGCCGCAGAAGAAAGACCAAGTTTGTATTGCAAATGGGGAAGAGAAAATTAGCCACAGAGGCACAGAGGTAAGTCCAAGTTAATTATGCACCATTTTCAACCCCACCCCCGGCCCCTCCCCGAAGCTTCGGGAAGGGGAGTCTAACCTAAGGACGCCTAGGCACGGATATACGAGAGGGACTTTTCTGCAAGCTCGCGCATTTTTCGGGGTTTTCCCCCCTCCCCAAAGCTTTGGGGCGCGTAGACACTGCCCTACGGGAGGGGCCGGGGGTGGGGTTGAAACCAACGCTAAAAGTTGCAAAATTTACTTTGTCCTACTTCTGTGTCTCTGTGACTAATATAGAATCAAAAGCGACTGGCGCTTGCCAGCCGCTTTCAAATTGCCGCGCGGGCCGCTTACTTGAGTTCGGCGACAGCGCCCGCTTCTTCCAGTTTTGTTTTGGCGTCTTCGGCGATGTCTTTGCTGACTTCTTCCAGCACAGTCGCTGGCGCGGATTCCACCAGTTCCTTAGCCTCTTTCAAACCCAGCGGGGTGATGCCGCGAACGGCTTTGATGACATTGATTTTCTTGGGGCCGATCTCTTTCAGGATGAGGTCGAATTCGGTCTGTTCTTCTTCTGGCTCGGCTTCAACAGCGCCAGCGCCGGGTGCCATCATCATCATGCCGCCGCCAACAGCCGCTTCGACGCCCCAAGCCTCTTCCAGCTTTTTCTTCAGGTCAGCCGCTTCCAAGATGGTCAGCGCGCTAAGCTCTTCTACCAGTTTATCCAGGTTAGCCATTATCTTTCCCTTTCTTACAGTCTCTTGCTAATGATATTCTGTGTGATGGCGTGCCGGGCGGTAGCCCGCGCGCCTCAGTCGCTGCCAGCGCCTTCTTCCTGTTTGTCCAAATAGGCTTGCAGCACATTGACGACGCCGCCAGTTGCTTGATAAAGCGCGTTGACGATGCCCTGGGCTGGTGCAATCACCATACCCGCTAGCTGGGCGCGCAGCTCGTCGAGCGTCGGCAGTTTGGATACGGCATCGACCTGCTGCGCATCGAGGATGTCGCCGCTCATGACGCCGCCCGTAACCTGCATCTTCTCGTCGAAATCATGCTCCTCAATATGTTTGAACAAAGCCTTCGATAAGCCGGGCATATTGTCGCGCCCGAAGATGAAAGCCACTGGCCCGCTGAGCAGCTGCTCTGGCACGACCCAGTTGGCTTCTTCCAACGCTTTGCGCATCAACGTATTTTTGGCGACGATATACAGGCCGTTCTGCTCGCGCAAGGCATTGCGCATCCCCTGGATTTGGGAGACGGTCAAACCCTGCGTTTGCACCACCACGAAGCCATCGCTCTCGTTGAGGATATCAACATAGCTGGCGACAAGTTCTTGCTTGCGCATTCTAGAAATTGGCAAGTGTCGCTCCTTTCTGCGTCAGACGCCGCGCGCCTGACCCGAACAAAAACAGCGCCCGTAAATTGAGGGCGCGTCAGGGTCCAATCATAGTGAAGGGAGACTGCTGCGCGCGCCTCGGCCGGGAATTAAGGGCGCTTGCCCGCCGGCTGTCTACGGTGAACGCTACTATGAGATTCTAAGCTAGGGCATTATACTGGCTTTAGCGGCGGCGTCAAGGCGCAATTTGAGGCTGCTGCCCATAAATCTTATGCGAAGGGAAAAGAGAATGGAATTAGACCGCGGCGCGCTGCAAAAGAAAGTGTATGCGCTTTATGCCCGTGAACATGCCGAGCTGGGCGAAGCTGGCACGCTGGAACATCTCGAGCGCGGCAAAAAATGGCAGCTTGCCAGCACGCTGACGGCTGGCGGCGTTTTAGTCTTCCCACATGCTGGCGTGCATGACTGCGGCTATCAGATTGCCGCCTGTGTGCATGCGGCGCTGGATAGCGGGGCGGAGAAAATCGTCGTGCTTAGCGTTCTGCATGCCTTCAGCCCGGCGATGGAAGCGGCCCGCGTCGCGGTCGCCGCTGGCGCCGACCCGGCGCAATTTGAGTTTTGGGGCATCCAGGGACCAGGCATTGACGGGCGGGATGAGTGGCGCGGCGACCACGCTTTGATTAGCTGGCGGCATTTTTGGCAGGCGGAGCTGAAGCGCCGCGGCCTATCGGCGGCGGCCGCGCCTACAGTCTACGAGCGCTATCCCTATCTCGCCGGCGGGCAGCCAGAAAATCTACCTGGCATCGACGAGCTGGCGCGTCTGATGGAAGGCGCGGCTGTCGTCACGACGGCTGACCCTTTCCATCACGGTATCGGCTATGGCGACGCGCCTGACGCGACCTATAAGCACGATGAAGAAGGCTTGGCTTATGCCAAAGCCACCATCGAAGCTGGCTTGCGCCTCTTGGAAAAAGGCGATTACTGGGCTTATAACCAGCACTGCGTCGAAGCGAAGAGCGACGCCCGCGATACTGGGCCAGTCTATCGCTATCTGCGGGGCGCGATGCGCGGCCAAGTCCTCGATATGAGCTATACAGATTCTGCGGAATTATACGACCAGCCTAAGCCGACTTGGGTAGCGGGCGCTTTGATTGAGTGGCAGCCAGCGTCTTAGACGCTATCGCTTTGCATGTGCCGCTCGAAGTCTTTGAGCGCGTCTTGCAGTTTTTGCTGGCGCAGGCTCTGCGTCAGGTCGCCGCGGGTGCGTTCTAGCACACCGCGCACTACATCGGTCTGGCGGCGCAGGCCATGCGTCAACGCATCGGGAAAATCGAATGTAACCAATTGGTCATAAATATCGTCCATCGCCCGCAGCAAGCGCTCGGCTTCGGCGCTGTGCGCGGCTTCCCGCCGCATTATATCGAGAATGGAGCGGCGCAGCTCAGTGGCGGCTTCGCCCAAACCTTTGAGATAGGTCGCGCTGGGCAGATCAAGTTCGCTGGCCGTCGGCAGGGCGCTGCCGCGCAGGATGGCGCGGGTGATGCGAGCCTCGGCGACTTCTTTCAGCGCGTCTTGTGTATAGCCGGTGTAATACAAATCGGGGAAAGCGGCGACTACCGCTTTTAATTCCGCGGCCGCGGCGTCGACCTGCGCCAGTTTGGCTTCGGCGCTTTGCCAGTCACGCCGATGCAGGGCGCGGATGCTCTCCGAGCAGTGCCGCGTCAGCTGGCGTGATAAGACGATTGCGTGGTCGCGGGCGCTATTGCGTTCTTCCAAATCCGCCCGCAGCGCGTCGCAGATGGCGCTGAGCTTATTCATCCTCGTCATCCTGCCCTGGCTGCACCGCGCCAAAAAGCTGGTCAGCCAGGGTCTGGCGGGCCAGCGTGCTAATGGCGCCGTGCTTCGCTTCGTACTTGCCGATATTCTCTTGCAGCGCGTTCAGGAAGAGCTTGCTGTGGGTCGGCGTCATGACGACGCGTTTTTGCAAGCGCGCCCGATTGTCATTGGGCAAGACCTGGATGAAATCAAAAATCACTTCGTGCATATTATGCGTAATCATGACCATATTGGAATAAATCGCGCTGGGGTCTTTGGGCAGTTCCAATTTCACCTGCCGCTTGCCGCTCGGCTTCTCCGCCATATTCTCTCCACTATTCTCTCGATTTTTGAAGCTATAGTTAGATACGACTGTCTTGTGGCTTGCGTTTCGCGTAAGGTGGCGAACTTGTAGCGTTTCACTCTCTGCGCCGTCGCTAGTTTCAGCTATTCTCTGTCTCAATCCGCTTTTGCTATATTAAGGAAAACATAATGCCAACTTATATCTATCGCATTCAGCCAGTGCGCCCGGCCATGCTGGCTGAGGGCCCAACCGCCGACGAAGCCCGCATCGCTGGCGAGCATTTTGCCTATCTGCAAAAGCTCATGCAAGAAGGCCTGCTCATTCTCGCTGGCCGCACGCTCAATAGCGACTATTCCGCCTTTGGCATCGCCATCTTTCAAGCCCGCGATGACGCGCACATGCGGCAAATCACGGCGGAAGATCCTGGCGTGGCGCAGAAACTTTTTCGCGCCGAGTGGCATCCCTATCGCATCGCCTTGCACGAGCCAGCCAATGCGCCGCCTGCTTAGAGGATTGGCTCGCGCGTCGGGGTGCCAGCGTTGCGCGGGTAGCGCCGCGGCGTCGCAAAGACCTTATCCACCACGATAAGATAGCGGGCGTTATCCAGCGTTGGCAGCCGCACCTCTTCGATGGTAAAAAGCTCGCCACCCAGCGTATCAATCGCTTTTGCCGCTTCATTTACTTCTGCATAAGCCGTTCTGCCTTTCATGGCGATGACCTGGCCCTCGATTTTTGCCAGCGGCAGGGTATATTCCATCAGCGCCGGCATGCGGGCGACAGCCCGCGCCGTCACAATATCGTAGCGCTCGCGGTGCGCCTGGTGTCGCCCGGCATCTTCGGCGCGGGCATGCAGCGTCTGAATGTTCTTTAGCCCTAGCGCTTGTCCGGCCGCGTCAATGAAGCGCAGTTTTTTGCCGGTCGAATCCATCAGCGTAACGCGCAGGCGCGGATAAGCGATGGCCAGAGCCAAGCCTGGGAAACCAGCGCCGGTGCCTACATCAATCAAGCGCAGGCCGGCAAAACGCGGTATGACCTGCGCCAGCGTCAGCGCGTCCAAATAATGCTTGATGGCGATCTCGGCGGGCGCGGCAATCGCCGTCAGGTTCATGCGCTGATTCCAGTCCAGCAGCAGGTCTGTCAGCTGGGCGAATTGCCGCAGTTGCGCTGGCGACAGCGAGACGCCAAAGAGCGATTTGGCATAAGTCTCTAGTATGGCCATAGATACCGATATGTGGCTGAGCGGTCAGTACGCGCATATTTTAATCGCAAAGACAAGAAGCGCATAGAAGTAAGCTCAAGTTTTTCTTGAGTGGGAAAACAGAAAAATAGCCACAGAGGCACAGAAGTAGAACAAACTAAATTTTGCAGATTTTATGCCTTCGTTTCAACCCCACCCCCGGCCCCTCCCCGAAGCTTCGGGGAGGGGAGTCTAAGCGACAAAACTGGTCGCTAGACACTGGCCGACGGCCGCATAAACACTGCCCTACGGGAGGGCCGGGAGTGGGGTTGAAAATGGTACATATTTAACTTGGTCTTACTGAGACACAGAGAAAAGAGGCGCGCTGGCTAAGAACGAATGTGTGGCAGGCCCGTCGCCAGCAGGCGCGGGAAATGGCTTTCTTGCGCCAGGCCGTTGATTGGGCGCGGGTCGAGCGGCGCGGACGGCATCTCGCGCAGGGCGCGCTGCCACCAGCCGGTTGCATGCCAAGCGCCTGCCTTGTAACCGACATTGTCAAAAACGCCGATTTTGCGAAAACCAAGCGCTTCGTGCAGGGCGATGCTGGCGGCGTTGGGCAGGGCAATCACGCCGACCAGATTGCAATAACCCTGTTCGCGCAGGATTGCCAAGAGCGCGGTGTACAAAGCCCGCGCGATGCCGCGCCGCTGAAACGCGCTATGCACATAGACCGTCGTCTCCGCCGTCCATTGATAAGCCCGCCGGCCGCGAAAAGCGCTGCCGTAGGCATACCCGGCCAGCTGTCCCTCAAGCTCGCAGACCAGCCAGGGATACTGCGCCAGGGTCTTCGTGATGCGCGCGGCGATTTCAGCCTCAGACGGCACAGTATATTCAAAAGAAATATGCGTCTCGCGCACGATGGGCCGGTAAATTTCTAGCATAGCCGCGGCGTCCGCTGTGGCTGCTAATCGAATGCTGGTCTTCATTTTGCATCGCTCGCTTCATTCTCGTCGCTGGCCGCCTCATCTTCCCGTTGCCAGACGCGGCTGGCGATGTCGATATATAAAATGCCGTCCAAATGGTCAATCTCATGCTGGAAGACCCGCGCCAGCCAGCCATCCGCGCTGAGGCGGAGCGGCTGCCCGTAACGGTCTTGCCCGCTGACTTCGATGCTTTCGTGGCGCAGCACATCACCCAGCAAACCAGGCAACGACAAACAGCCTTCGACGTCTTCCACCATCTCTTCGCTGCATTTGGTGATTTTGGGGTTGGCTACGACATAGAGCTGGCCCGCTTGCTCGCCAAAAAGCTCGCGGCTTTCTTCATCCTCATCCGGCAGGCGGACGAGCACGACGCGCAGGCTCTGCGCCACCTGCGGGCCTGCCAGACCGACGCCTTCCGCCGCGAGCATCGTCTCGAACATATCATCGACCAGCCTTTGAAACTCGGCGCTGAAGTCACTGACAGGCGCGGCGGGCCGCCACAGGATTGGATTATCAGGTTGAATAATCTGCCGCACTGCCATCGGAATTCCTCCCACAGGCTTCGCATTATGCTGCCATTATAGCCAAAACCAGGCGATATTTTACAGGAACTTTACAGCTTGGCTTAGACGCTTAGGGGTTTTCTGCGCCATAATACGGCTAGACTAGCTAAAATGACGGATATAATAAAGCGCGATGATGGAAACGATTCTGGTGGTGGATGACGAGCGGCGCATTATCGAGCTGGCCCGCATGTACCTGGAGCAAGACGGCTTCCGCGTTACCAGCGCGACGAATGGCACGACGGCTAGGCGCATGATTTTGCAAGACAAGCCGAGCCTCGTCGTGCTCGATTTGATGCTGCCCGGCATGGATGGACTGGAGGTCTGCCGGCGCGTCCGCGAAGAATCCGATGTGCCAATTATCATGTTGACAGCCCGCGGCGAAGACATCGACAAAATCGTCGGTTTGGAGCTTGGCGCTGATGACTATTTGACCAAGCCTTTCAACCCGCGGGAATTGCTAGCCCGCGTAAAAGCGATTCTGCGGCGGACAGAGCGCAGCGCCGCCCCAGACGAAGCGCCGCCGCCAATTCACATCGGCAATCTGCATATTGACGCGCAGCGCCGCCGCGTCGAGCTAGATGGCAGTGCCATCGCGCTGCGCACAAAAGAGTTCGATCTTTTATACGCCCTGGCGCAGAACAAAGGCGTCGTCTTCAGCCGCGAACGCCTGCTGGATGTGGTCTGGGGTTATAATTTTGCTGGCGAGACGCGCACGGTCGATGTGCATATCGCGCATCTGCGCCACAAACTGCGCGGCATGGAGCCAGTTATCGAGACAATCTGGGGCGTCGGGTACAAGCTGGATGAAGAATAGAGCAAGCCCTTTTTCTTTCAATTTGCGCTTGCGCCTGCTGGCTTCTTATCTGCTGCTGCTGATGGTTACGCTGGGCGTGATTGCCGTGGCCCTTTTTGTGCTGATTGGCAACCGCGCCGCCCCGCCCGAACCCACTTATGACCGTCTCGCTGCCTTGACGCAAGGGCTCAATTTCCTCGATTACATCGCCGACATTCCCACCGACCGTAACCTGCCGTCTTTGCAAGAACAGGTGCTTGAGCTATTAGACGCCTTCGCGCAGACGCGCAAAGTGCGCACCCTGCATATTAAGCTCAGCCCCGAAGGCACACATGTGCTTTACGATAGCGCTCGCAGCTATCAGCCTGGCGAGCTCATCTATTTGCGGCCCGACAGCTACCAAAATGACCGCCTGGCGAAGGTCGTCGGTCGCAGCAGCGAGCAATTTTTTGGCGCTTTTCTTGACAGTGGCGGCAAATGGCTCTATGGCGGGCTGTTCTTCGAAGAGAAGTGGCGCTTGCCCGAGCGTTCGCCGCATTCGCTCTATGGCGATATTTGGCTGTTGGCAGAGCCGCGCCCGACCGTGAGCCTGCAACAGACACTGGCGGTCTTTGGCAATGCGCTGGCGCCGCCGCTGCTGCTCGCCTGCCTCGCCGGCCTGGCTTTTGCCATCCTGATGGCGGCTTTGTTGAGCCGCACCATCGCCCAGCCTTTGCAGCGCATGGCAAAAGCGGCGCGCACTATGGCTCGCGGCGATTATTCGACGCAGGTGCCAATCAGCGGCCCGCCAGAGGTGCGCTCGCTCGCCGAATCTTTCAACCAGATGACAGCCGAAGTTTTGGCGGCGAATACGGCTCAGCGCGATTTTTTGGGCAATGTCTCGCACGATTTGAAAACGCCGCTGACCTCAATACAAGGCTATGCCCAAGCTATCGTAGATGGCGCGGCCAAAGACAGCCAAGCAGCGGCGCAAATCATCTATGAAGAAGCTAGCCGCCTGAATCGCATGGTGGTCGATTTGACGGATTTGGAGCGCTTGCAGGCGGGCAAGCTATCAATGAAGAGCGACCCAATCGATATGGCGCAGCTCTGTGAGGCGGTGGCGCAGAGCTTGACGGTCGTGGCGGAAAAGCAGGGCATCCGCCTGGAAGTGTCGGCTGCGCCCGCGCTGCCGGTCATCGGCGATGGCGATCGCTTGGCGCAGGTCTTGATGAACCTGATGAGCAATGCGCTCAAGTTTACGCCGGCGGGTGGCACTGTGCGCGTCGAGGCGGAGCGGGCTGACGCTGGCGTCGCAGTGTCGGTGCGGGATACTGGCACCGGCATCGCGCCGGCCGAGCTGGCGCGGGTTTTTGAGCGTTTTTATCAGGTGGATAAAGCCCGTGGCCCGCGGCGCGGCACAGGTTTGGGTCTGGCGATTGCGCAAGAGATTATCGAAGCCCATGGCGGCCGCATCACAGGCGCCAGTGATGGGCCGGGGCAAGGCGCGGTCTTCCGCCTGTGGCTGCCGGGCGCTTAGATAGGCGGCAGTCTGGCCCGCCCCTCAAGCCCCCATCAGCTCGCGTTCCACATGCGCTTTGAGCGCCCGCAGCTTCTCCCATTCGCCATCGGTGCCATCGTATATCAGCGCCACATGCCCAGCAAAACCGGCCTCCCGCACCAGCGACAGACTATGCCGAAATTCCGCCACATCCAGCGCCGCGCCAGCAAAATTCCCTTTGCAGTGCAGGGAAGTGGCATGCGGCAGCAGAGCCCGCATAGTAGCGTATTTATCGGCGGTCTTAGCCGCATTGCCAAAATCGACGCAGAGCTTGAGCGGGCGCTCGACCTCACGCAGGATCCTTAGCAGGCTCTCGCTTTCGACGCTGGTTTGACGCCAATTCTCGGTCGTCGTCGCTAAGCCGATGCTAGCGCCATAATCAGCCAGTTCACGCAGCGCCGCGCAACTGCGGCTGAGTGCTGCTGGGCTAGGCGCTTCTGTGCCGCAATCGAGGCGCACGCCGCGCGCGCCTAGCTGGACGGCAATATCCTGCCAGCGCTGCGCCGCTTCAATATCGCGCCGCCATTGCACATCGTCCGCTGCCGAGAGATTGCCAGTATCAATCAGCAGATTGACCAGCCTAACATCGGCCGCTTCCAGCGCCGTCCGCAGCTGCGCCAGATAGTCCGCGGCGATGGACGGCAGATGAAAATTGCAGATTTCCAGCACTTTGATGCCTTCGGCCGCCATAAAAGCCGGCAGCTCGAGCAGGCTTAGCTGGGCCGGCTGCGGCGGATTCTGGTTCACCATTTGCCCGGCCGCAGTCGGCTCATACCAGACCGCGCCCAGCGCCCCATGCACCGACCAAGTTGATAGCGCTAATTCAATCATCCTATCCTCTTTCAGGCTCTTATTCCCTTTAGCTTGATGATAATGCGCAATTCCCGCTTGTCAAAAAAAGACGGGCTTAAATAGCGCGCAAAGCCGGCTCATTTCTCCGTGCCTCAGTAGAACAAAGTAAATTTGCAACTTTTTGCGTTCGTTTCAACCCCACCCCGGCCCCTCCCGTAGGTCAGTGTCTACGCGACCCGAAGCTTTGGGGGGTAATGGTGCATAATTAACTTGGACTTACTTCTGTGGCTAAATTTCCACTTCCCTAACGCAAGCATAGCATATTTATCGCGCCTGCCCGCTATTAGCGCGCAAAATGCAATCAAGTAATGCTATAAAAACGGCGCGGAAACTGTTAAAATGCAGTCGGGTACATTTCAACTGAGGGAAATCTATTTTCCACGGAGGACATTTAATGGAAACTTTTAAGAAGTTCTTTACGCTCCTGCTGCTCTTGGCATTGCCTTTTACGGCAGTCATTAGCGCGGAGGATCTGCCCGATTTGGACGGGCGTACAGTTACGGTCGCCGTCGATAACGCCTATCCGCCTTTCAGCATTATCGATGATGACGGCAATTGGATCGGCTGGGACTATGACACGGTCGACGCCATCTGCGAGCGTTTGAATTGTGTGCCAGAGTACATTGAGGCCGGCTGGGAAGGCCTGATTATCGCCGTCTCCAACGGTGAATACGATATGTCGGCCAATGGCATCACGATTACCGAAGAGCGCGCCGAAGTTATCGCCTACTCGATGGGCTACATCGATATTGCCCAGCGCATGATGGTGCGCATTGGCGAAGACCGCTTCGCTGACGCGGCCGAATTCGTCGCTGGGGAGTACACTATCGGCGTACAGGTGGCGACGACTAATTTTGAGGCGGCGACAAACCTGATTCCTGAGGACGAGCAAGAGCGCGTTGTGGCTTATGACTCCTTCGGTTTTGCCGTGCAGGCTCTCATCAGCGGCGATGTTGACGCTGTCGTGATTGACGATGTCGCTGGGCAGGGTTATGTCGGTGTCAATGCGGAAGATATCAAGCTGCTGCCCGACCTGCTGACAAAAGAGGAGCTTGGTTTCATCTACGCCCAGGGTTCGGATCTCATTGAGCCTTTTGATATGGCGCTTGAGAGCATGATGGCCGATGGCACGCTAGCCGAAATCAATGCCAAGTGGTTCGGCTCTGACGACGAAGAGATGGACCTGCCCGATTTGGAAGGGCACACAGTCACAGTCGCCGTCGAGAATGCCTATATGCCCTTCAATGTCATCGACGAAGAAACGGGCGAAGCGATCGGCTGGGATTATGATACGCTCGGCGAAATCTGCGCCCGCTTGAACTGCGTGCCAGAGTATATCGAGACCAGCTGGGAAGGCTTGATCGTCGCTGTCTCCAACGGCGAGTATGATATGGCGGCAGATGGCATCACTATCACTGAAGAGCGCGCCGAAATCGTCGACTACTCGATGGGTTATATCGATGTCATCCAGCGCATGATGGTGCAGGTTGGCGAAGACCGCTTTGCCAATGCGGAAGAGTTCATCGCCGGCGATTTTGTCATCGGTGTGCAAGTCGCCACGACGAATTATATTGCCGCTTCGGAGCTGCTTGGTGGCGATGAGAACCGCATCACGCCCTACGGCGAGTTTGGTTTTGCGGTGCAAGCGCTCATCAGCGGCGATGTTGACGCGGTTGTGATTGATGATGTGGCGGGGCAGGGTTACACTGGCTTGAACGCGGATAAAATCAAGCTGCTGCCGGACGAACTCATCACCCAGCAACTCGGCTTTATCTATCCGCAAGGGTCGGATTTGGTCGAGCCATTCGACATGGCTCTCGAGAGCATGATGGCCGATGGCACGCTGGAAGAAATCAACGCCAGATGGTTCGGCGCCGACGCCTAAGCGCCTGCCGCAGTAGACCAAAAAGAGCGGGGCTGGGCGTGCCTGGCTCCGCTCTCTATTGCGCTTTACGCGCTTGACAGCTGAGGCTTATGACAACTTCCGCCTGGCGGCCCGACCCTGATTTAGAAGCTATCACCGCTGAATCGCGCGGACGGGCGCTGCGTTATGCGCGCCTGTATACGCTGCCCTATTGGTTCGCTTTCCTCATCTTTATCGGCATCCTGCTGGCTATAAGCATCCTCACCGACAAAATCTATTCCAATATCTTCAACCAGTTGATGGAAGGCGTCGCTATGACGCTCTTCGTCAGCGTAAGTTCTTACGTGCTCGCCTTGCTCATCGCTATTCTCGTTGGCATCATCCGCTCGAATCCGCCCGACCCGCCACAGACCAAGCAGACCTGGCGCAAAGCGCTGGCGCGAGTCCTGCGCATCGCCATCTACAATGTCTGTACTGTCTATGTCTCGGTGATGCGCGGCATCCCGATTTTGATTGTCCTGCTAGTAACAGCTTTTATCGTGGTGCCGGCCCTGCGCGATTTTGTCAATGAGGGGCTGCTGGTAGGCTTGCGCGATATGTTGAGTGACCCGGAAATCCCCGATTTGTTCTGGCGCGGCAGCTCCGCGCCATCGGCTATCCTCGCTTTGGGTTTGACTTATGGCGCATATATGTCGGAGACGGTGCGGGCTGGCATTCAGTCTATCCACAAGGGGCAGTTCGAGGCGGCTTATTCGGTGGGCATGACCTATTGGCAGACGATGCGTTCGATTGTGCTGCCACAGGCTTTCCGCAATGTTCTGCCGCCGCTGGGCAACGACTTTGTCGCTATGATTAAAGACTCGTCGCTGCTGGCTTTCCTCGGCGTGCGTGATATTACGCAAATCGCCAAGACCTCTTCCGGCCGCTCATTCCGCTATGTCGAGACTTACGCCGTGGTCGCTTACATCTATTTGACGCTGGTTATCATCGCGCAGACCTGCGTGAACCTGCTGGAAGATACTATCAACATCAATCGAGAGACGCCGCGCATCGTCCAGCGGATGAGCGCCCTGCGCCCGGGCAAGCCGAAACGCAAACCGATCGTCGAATCTTTCGATTAGCGCTCAGGCTGCGGCGTAAAAGCCGACTTTATTGCCTTCGCTATCTTTAATCCAAGCGACAAAACCGCCGCCGGCATTTTCGCCGAGGGGCGTCTTAGGCAGCAGCACCACGCCGCCAGCTGCTTGCACCCGCGCCAGCGCATCATCCAGCGCGCCCGCCACCGCCAGATAGACCAGCGTGCCAGCGCCGGCTGGTTCATAGCCGTATTGTGGATTATGCACCAGGCAGCCGCCGATACCGTCTTGATGCGGAAAAACACCCAGCATGCTGCCCATCGTTTCGCGCTGGTCATTTACGAAAAGCGTCGTGTTCAGCGCCGCTTCATAGAAAGTCTTAGCCCGCTCAAAATCCGCGACTGGAATCTCGAACCAGTGAATAGCTGACATTGTTCTTTGCCTTTAGGTTTCAGTAGGACAAACTAAATTTTGCAAGTTTTATGCCTTCGTTTCAACCCCATCCCCGGCCCCTCCCCGAAGCTTCGGGGAGGGGAGTCTAACCTGGTGGACTGTAGGCATTGCCGATGGGGGCCTTTCCTGCAAGCTCATACAGTTTTTCAGGGTTTTTCTCCCCTCCCCAAAGCTTTGGGTCGCGTAGACACTGACCTACGGGAGGGGCCGGGGTGGGGTTGGAAATTCCGCATAATTAACTTTTGAATTACTTCTGCGCTTAAAAATAGGCTGATTAGCGCTGGCTTTGCAGCTGCGCGTCTTCTTCGAAGACGCTGGCGAAGTCCTCGTCTGCGCTGGCCGCGCTGTCGCGGCGAAGGCGCGCGTTCTGCTCTTCTTCGACTTGCTCGAGGCGTTCTAAATTCTCTAAATTTGCCTCGTCAATCACCGCGCGCAGGTCGTCGCTCAAATGCCGCCCGTGAAATTGCACTTCGTCCATCGCGTCGATCGTATCTTGCAGCTTGTCAATCTCGTCTTTGATTTCGATGCTGAGCCGCTGGCCTTTGGTGCTGTCGGTGTCTTTGGTGCCGAGCAGGGACATCTGGGCATAGACCGTGCCTAAAGCCGATAGCGTGCTTTCTAGCTGAATTTCCGCCCGCTTGATGATGCTGGCGCTGGCTTCTAGGCTGACGAGCTGCTGCTGCAAGAGCTTGAGCTGCTGTAGCCGATCGTGCCGCGTCCGCTCGTCGGTCTCGGTCTTGATGAGCTGCCGCACTTGGGCGATTTTGCGCGGCACCTGCTGCAAATCGCGGGCGGCTAGGTCATTGTTCTCAAAATGGTCGATGCGGTTCGCCAGGTTGTACATGTGGGCGATCCAGTCATTGATGCCGCTGATGAGATGCCGCTGCCGCGTGCGCATCGCGCCGCGCGCCACATCGGCTAGCTTGAGCATATTGCGCCGATATTCAAAGGCATCGCGCAGCCGCTCGCGCGAGACGCGGTTGCGGATGTTGCGCAGGTCATATTCGCGCTCAAAATCTTCCGCCAGCGCTTGCTCGGTGGCTTCGGGGTCTTTGAGCAGCGAGGCGACCAAGACCGCTTCCGCCAAGCCGCCGAGCAGCAGCCAATACCAGGGCTGCCATTCTATAAAAGGCAGGCTGACATCTTGTACGAAGAGGAAGAGAATCGCCGTTACCATGATGGTGACCAGCGTCTCCCAGCGCAGCAAGGCGCTGGCTATGAGCGTGCCAATCACTTTTTGCCGCGCTTCTCCATTTGCCGTCATTGTGTCTCTTCCTTCATCGCAGTCGCGTTCTTAATAGCTGGCCAGGCAATTAATCCCTGCCCAGCAGGCGCTGCCGCCGCTCTTCTAATTGCAATTCGACTTGGCCTATGCCGACCGTGTCTTCAATCTGGTCGGAGAGCTTGCGGCTGGCCAGCTCGGCGCGGGCATCTTCTTGGTCAATCTTCGAGTAGATAGAATCCAGCAAACCGTCGATTTCTTGGTCGCCGGTCGTATCGAGTTTGTCCATGCTCTTGAGCGTCTTGGTGATGACCTTTTTGGTCTCGGCCAGTTCCAGCAGCGAGCGCATTTTCTCGCGCTCCTGCTTGATGGTCACCAAACGCCCTTCCAGCTTCAGGTGCATGTTCAGCATGCTTTGGTATTGCTCTTGCTGCACTTGCCACTGCTCATAATATTCCTGCGCCAATTCTTGCTTGGTGTTCAATTCCGCCTGGGCCATGGCCGCCAGGTTATTCTTCCCGCTGAGGACCAGCGTGTCGATGTCCCGATCGAGCTTGTCGCAGAGGTTAGAAAATTCGTCATATTTGCGTTTGAGCGTGCGCACGGAACCGCCGACAGTCGCCGCCGAATCTTGCAGCGCTTCCAGGTTGCGCTCCACTTGCCTGATGTATTCGTCCATGACTTTGAGCGAATTTGTCTCCAGCGCCCGGTCAATCATCCCGTGCATGTTCGCGCTGAACAGTGTCTGAACTTTTTGCAAAATAGATGGCATGGTCAGTTTATCCCCTTACTAAGCAAGTCTCTTACCTAGTCACAAATGCTAGGAGTTAAAACCAGTATAGCAAAAATCGACGGTATTATCAAAATGGCTTTGTCGCTGTCTGCGTTTATTTACGCAAAACAGAGACTAAGGTTGCGCTGTCTCAGGGCTTTCTGGAAGTTCGCTGGATCGCCAGCAAATCATTTAAGAGAGCGACGCCTGTTTCTCTTTTGCCGGCACCAGCGCCAATCAGCGTTACTGCGCCCAGCAAGTCGGTTTCCAGCGTGATGGCGTTAGTTGCACCGCCGACGCTAGCCAGCGGGTCGCTGAGCGGCAGGCGCTGGGCCCGCACTTCGCCGCCGCTTGGCGTCGCCTGCGCGATTAATTTATAGCGCTGCCCCTGAGCCTGCGCCGCCGCGATGTCCGCCGCGCTCAGGCCCGTGATGCCGCTCACAGCTAGGTCGGCCATAGTCAAATCGCGGCCAAAAAGCGCCTGTGCCAGAATCAAGACCTTGCCGGCCGCGTCCCAGCCTTCGACATCGCCGCTCGGGTCAGTTTCCGCATAGCCAAGTTCCTGCGCCTGCGTCAGCGCCGCGGCATAAGATAGTCCGGCTTCCATGCGCGTCAAAATATAATTTGTCGTGCCGTTGAGGATGCCGCGGGCGCTGTGAATCCTACAGCCGGCCAAAGCCTCTTGCGCCAAGCTCAGCGTCGGCGTGCCTGCCATCACAGTCGCTTCGTAGCGCAGCTGCACATTTTGGGCGCGAGCTAGCGCTTTCAGTTCGCTGCATGCGAGAGCCACGGGACCTTTGTTCGCCAGCACCAGGTGCATTCCCGCCGCCAGCGCCTGCTGGCAATAGCTGAGCGCCGGTTGGGCTGTTTCCAAATTCGTCGGGCTTAGCTCCAATAGGGCATCAGCGGCGCCGGCGGCAAGCATCTCGCTGGCGCTTTGCCCGCGCTGCAAGCCCGCTTGCTCGGGATAAGCCGCGAAGCTGCCCGCGGCCGCTGCCGCCAGCAGCGCCGCAATATCCAGTCCGGCCGCCCGATACAAGCTGCCTTTGCTGGCTGTTACTACGCCGACGATATTTGCCGCGAAACCCTGCTCGCGCTGCAAGTCGTCGCCCTTGTCGCGCAGGATTTCAGCAAAACCCTGCCCGACGCTGCCAAAACCAATGAGAATCAGTCGCATTGCTTGCCTTTCTTTGTAGCGCTGCGCAGTGCGTCAGCGCGCGCAATCATACATCGGCTGGCTTAGTTCGCCAAGCGCCTAACTGCTGCCAGAGCCTTGTCCACGCTTTCTTGTGGTCCCGCGCCAATCTTCTCTTCGACCAAGATGCCAGTCTCATCAATCACCCAATAAGAGCGGTTGGCGGAAGGCAGCTTGATAATCAGCAGCTTAAGCCCCCAAGCGCCCCAAGCCGTCAACATCTCGTGCTTAGGGTCGGAAAGCAGGTCGTATTGCAGGCTCAGGCGCTTTTTCCAGCCGGCCAGGGTCTCAACGCTATCCGAACTGACGCCCAGCACGACGGCGTTTTCCGCTTCAATCTGTGGGAAGGTATCGCGGAAAGAGCAGGCTTGCTTGTTGCAGCCTAGGCTGTTGGCTTTGGGAAAAGCGAAGATGATGACATATTTGCCGCGATAATCGCTCAGGCTAACGGTTTGCCCATTTTGGTTGCGCAAGCTAAAATCCGGCGCCATCTCGCCTACAGTTGGCATATTTCCTCCCTCACTTTCTCGGTAAGTTCAATTTTCAATCCCACCCTCGGCCCCTCCCGTAGGGCAGTGTCTACGCGCCCCAAAGCTTTGGGGAGGGGAGAAAAACCGCGAAAACTATGGACGCGCTTGCAAGGAAATGAGACAGCGCCTCATTGACTAGCGATACCGTGCTGCGCATCTTCTTCACGGGCGACGCGCTGGCCCTCGGCGATATCCACCCGGCTGAGCAGGTAGCCGCCCAAAACAAAGAGCACAATCAAGCTCAGAATCGCGGGCCGGCTGCTGCCCAAGACAATGCCGGCAAAGGCGAAAATCAATGGACCTATGATAGCGGCGAACTTCTCCATAATGCTATAAAAGCCGAAGAATTCGCCGCTCTTGGCGGTTGGGCAGAGGCTGGCGTATAAGCTGCGGCTCAGCGCTTGGCTGCCGCCTTGCACCATCGCCACCATCAAAGCTAGCAGCCAGAATTCCAGAGTCGCATCGAGCATAAAACCCCAAATGGCGATGATGCAATAAACCACCAGCGAGAGCAAAATGCTGCGGCGCGTATCCAGCCAATCCGCCAGCACATGCAGACGTCCGCGTATCAGCCAGGCCACCGCCAGCGCCAGCAGCTCAAAGGCGACGATAATGGCGATAATCGTAGGCAGGCTGCTTTGACGGGCTGGCGGCAGCACTTCGATTTGCACCAGGCTGATAACTGTGCCGCGCGCGCTGTCATCAGCGTCAGAGGCATTGATAATCTCCAAGCTATGCTGGCCCGCCGCCGCGATTTCAAGTGTCTGCGTTTCGCTATAGCGGACGGTCTCGCTGTAAGTATCAATTAGCAGCGGCGCGTCATCATCGCCTAGCAAGGTGTCACCATCCAGCCTAAAGCCAATCAGCCCGCCAGCCGGCGAAAGATTATAGCTCAGGGTCAGGTCACGGCCATTAAACGCGAAAACTTGCGCCCCCGTCATATCGCCGCTTTCGGCATAAGCCAGGTCCGCCGGGCGGCCGGTCAAAAGCGCGGTCAAGCGGCCGAGCGGACCGTCTCCGATAAGCGCATCGCCCGGGACAAGCAATTCTTGCCATTCGCCGCTGGCGCTGAAGGCAGATTCGCCGACGGTATAGAGACCCTCGCCGACATACTCACCTTGTCGAACATAAGGCGCGGGCGGCGCTCCGCTGATTTCCGCTGGCAGCATGTTCACTAGGCCGATGCCTAAGATGGGCAGGCCGATGGCGTTAATGATGATGAAAGCCAGGTAAAATGGCGCGCGCCTATCATTATGCCCGGGCAGCCGGCCAAAGATGATGCTGAAGGGAATGCCAGCGAATTGCACCAGCAGAATCGCCAATACCAGCTCTTCCAGGCTGAAACCCAGCTCCGCGCCATAAATCGCCGCTATTGCGATGATTGTTCCAATCGCATCGCTGTAAATGAGGAAAGCGACCAAATACTTAAAAAGCTCTCGATATTTTTTGATGTTGCCAAAGGTCTGGCGCAGGCGGCTTAGGCTCACGCCGATGACAGTCTCGCCCCGCTTGAGCGTCGCCATCAGCGATGGCGGCTCTGGCACTTGGCGCAAAATAGGCAGAGAAAAGACCAGCCACCAAACCGCCACGCTGAGGAAAGACAGGCGAATGCCGGCATTCGCAAACAGGCTATCGGGGATGAAGAGGAACATCGCCACATTGATTGCCAGCAAGATGCCGCCGCCCAGATAGCCCAGCGCATAACCCCGCGACGAGACCCAATCGCGGTCTTCTTCCCGCGCGACATGCGGCAGCAGCGCGTCGTAAAAGATGAGCGAGCCGCCAAAACCCAGCCTGCCCAAGACAAAAAATAGCGATGCCAGCAGCCAATCGCCGGTGCTGACCAAAACCAGCAGACCGGTGCCAATGACGCCCGCACCGATGAAGATAGCCAGGAAACGTTTTTTGCTGCGCAGGACATCGGAAATTGTGCCAAGAATGGGCGATAAAATCGCCAGCGCAAAGAGCGAAAGGCTAATCGTCAGCGACCAATAGGCGGTGGCGGTGGCTTCGCTGGGCAAGTTGCTGCCGGCCACGGTGCTGTAATAAATCGGCAGCAGACTGCCGAGGATGGTGGTGGCGAAAGCCGAGTTCGCCCAATCGTACATGGCCCAGGCATTGATTCGCCGTTTATATACGCCTGCGTCAAGCGCGCGCTGCTCTGCCATCGCTTCCACTCCTCACTCGCTGATTGCCTCTCTTAAAGCATATATCGAAACTGCCGCCGCTGCACATTCAGCTTGCTTGGACTTAGAAACCGCCGCGCGGGTCGGGGTAGGCATGCCCGCCGCCATAGCTGAAAGACGGCGTCGGCGTCGCCCGCGGCGGCAATGGCGCTGCATAATCGATCGGCAGCGAGCTAATCACCGACTTGGTCTCCAACGTAAAAAGCGCCATCCAGCCGGTTTCACCGTCCGCCTCTACCTGGACCCAAGGGCTATAGGGACTGCGGGCTAGCAGCTTCACTTGCAGGCCATAGGGCAGAGTCCGTTTAATTGCGAAAGCGGTATCGGGGGCTTCGCGCAGGTTGCCGCCCGCCAGTACATTGACGGCGGCGCGGTAGGCATAAGCGCCATAGCGCTGCGGCGGCGCTGGCGTCAAGTCATAGACATCTTCAATCTGGCCTAAGTGGCGCGCCAGCAGCTCGGCGCTCATCCAGCCTGTTTCGCCGTTGCCAAAGCGGATATGCAGCCATTGGCGGTCTTGGCTGATGCCCAGCAAACCCATTGTGTGGCCCGCGGGCACTTGAAAGAGCAGACGCGAATTGATATCGGGCGCGGCGCGCATATTGACGCCGCCTTGCGTCTGAGCATAACCCGGCTGGGGAATCGGCAGGGGGCGGTCGAATAAAACTACCGGCAAATGCTTTATCAGCTGCCGTTCTAGCGGGATGGGTTGGCCGGGCAATTCTACCGGGCGACTCCAATCACCGGCCGCGTAGAGCAGGTTTAATTGCTGCCCGACATTGAGGCTGACCGCTTGCCCAAAAGCGCGCAAGAGAACCTGGCCTTCGATAGCGATGAATTTGCTCAGCGTTTCCTGCGTCAAGACGATGAGCGTGCCATTAATCTCGGCCGAGACGCCGTTGAGTGTCAAGCGGGCGCTCTGCCCATAAAGCCCTTGGATTACCAGCGCGCCCAGCGCCGGCAGCGCGCTGCAACCGGCCGCGGCCGGTCCATTTTTCCCCGTTTCGATGATGAGCGAGTGCCAGTTGGCGGCCCCGCTGGCTGGTGGGCTGCGCTGGCTGAGGCGGGCCTTGCCCACCAGCAGCGCCGCCATTTGACTGTCTGTCTCCTGCCGCAGCCAGACCAAGCCGCCGCCCGCGGCGCTTAGCGGCGGGCTGTGCAGGCTGTCGATGTCGGCCAGATTTGCTACAGCGCCGGGCGCGTTTAAGGCTGCCGCCGGCGGTTGGCTGACAAGCGCCTGCCCGCCATTGCAGAAGCTGTCGGTAGGCCCGCTGAGGCAGCGCTCGCTGGCGGCGGCGTAAAATTTTTCCAGTGCCAGGTCGCAGTTGTCAAGTTGCGCGGCTTCTGGCGCATCCGTCGGCGGAAAGCGCGCCGCCGTCGGCACCAGCGTCGGCGGCCCCGTCGGCGTAACATACAAGATTTTGGCTGTTGGCTGCGCGGGCGGGGCCGCTGGCGGCGCGGCTTCCTCAACAGCGCAAGCAGCCAGCAGTATGGCGAGCAGCAAGAGCAAAATCGCTTGAGCGTTCATGTACCGCTATCCAGCGCGTTTTCTATCGAGCGCGGCTATCTCAGCAAAAAACCGGCGGCAGGATTCTAAGCCCGCGCCAAAAACTTCAGCGCTTTCTCGACGCTTTTCTGCGGGCTGATTTTGACTTGCGCATCCAGCACTGTGCCATCTTCACCGATAATCCAGTGCGAGCGGATGACGCCCATATATTTCTTGCCGTACATCGACCGCTCGCCCCAAGCGCCCCAGTCGGCCAGTACTGTATGTTCAGTGTCAGCCAGCAAGTCGTATTGCAAATTTTCTTCTTCGATCCATTTGGCTAGGGCGGCGGGCGCATCTGGGCTTATGCCCAAGACGACGGCCGCCGCCGTTTCGATCTGGGCGAAGTTGTCGCGGAAGCCGCAAGCCTGCCGGGTGCAGCCGGGCGTGCCGGCTTTTGGATAGGCGAAGAGCAAGACTTTCTTGCCCCGATAATCGCTCAGTTTGACGCTTTTGCCCTGCTGATTGAGCAGTTCAAAATCTGGCGCCATCTCGCCAACGCTTGGCATACTGCTATCCTTTCTTTCATTCGTCTTTCGTTCGTCTTTTGCTGTCTTTATTTTAGCGCAAGGCAGCGCCTGCTGTGAAGTCGCTGGCCTAGCGGCGGGCGATTTCGCGGCGCGCCAGGTCGATGCCTAACCACAGGGTCGCGGTGGCTTGCGCTGGCATGCGCAGATGCAGGCGCGGCGGAAAATGCGCCAGAAATTCTTCATCGCTATCAATCGGCGCGCTTGTGAGGCTGTCGCGGACTGTCTCGGCTGCGGTGGCCAGCGGCATATCGCTATCTGCCGCGCTGACGCGCTTGTACCATTCGGCGTCATGAATCAATAGCAGAGCGCAGATTTCCGGGCGCAGCGTTAACAGGTTCAGCGCAATGCCAGTAGCGAGCAGCTGGGCTGCGCCACTCTCCAGCAGGGCTAGCAAATAACGCAGCGCTGGCTGGGCGTAAAAATAGTCCCAGCGCGGCGGCTGCCGCTCTTCGGGCATATTAAACAGCTCTTCCAGCACTTCGCGGAAAATCTGATGTTTGACGCTCCATTCCCGTCTATCGGCGAAATTGGCTGTCGTCGACTGAAACATCATAGCCGGCAAAACATGAAAAAGCCCGCTATCAAAAGCGGTTTTTTCCGAGCGTCGCGCCAAGAGCGCCTTATACTGGCCGCAGTCATTGTAGACAGTCAAGACGCCGATGCCGATGGCGGCGCTGCGCCGCTGGCCAGAAAGCAGCGCTTCGGCTGGCGGCACCTGCCGATGATAAGTTGTGCGGGCAGGCGCCCGCATCGCGCCATCAAGCACCGCGTCATGCAATTCTCGTTCCAGCGCGGCGCAGGTTGCTAGCATATCATAATAGCGGCCAAGCGCGCCGCGCAGCTTGAGCGGCCGCGGGCGAATTCGCTTGAGCGTGAAGGTCGCTCCATTGTAAAGTTCAGCTTTGCTATTTTGCAGGTCGTGCAGATAGCTATAGTCGTAGACGGCGAAATCGCGCTCTTCGGGGACGGGCGGATAAGGGTCGAGCAGGCTGTCCACATCGGCAATCTGCCACTCGGCCGGATAGAAGACTGTGACTGGGTGTTCGATGCCAGCGCGGCTGAATGGCTCGCATTGATAGAGATGGCGCAGAAAATCCGTCCTATTTTTGTAGTCGCGGCTGTCTTCTAGCATAATTTTTTGCCTGTTGCCGATGTTTATGCGGTGAAAAAATGCTTTAGCCGCGACTTTCAGCTAAGCGCGCTGCTAGCCCCAGCATGCCATCCGTCGCCGCCGCTTGCAAGACAACCTGCAAGCTCAAGCCGAATCCGAGATAGATGCCACCAGGCAGGCGCTGCCATAGTTCGCCCACGCTGCCGAGCTGCATCAAGAGCAATCCCCAATCGCCGCCGCCGCTATAGGCTAAAAACAGCGCGAAAGTCACTGAGTCAAACTGGCTGCCAGCGTAGCTTAGCATCTGATTGACGGCGATGGCGGCGCTAGGCAGGAGAGTTAGAGCCGCAGCTACAAACAGAATTTGCGCGGTGGTTAGATAGATGCGTTCTTTCAGCGCGACCGATAGCAGAATGCCTAGCGCGGCGGCTGTCGCCGGCAAGAGCAGCGGCAGCAAAAAGTTAAGGCTCAAATTCAAAGCGATGAGAGGCAAAGCCAGCCGCCAATCGGCTAAGGGCGGCTGCGCCCGCTCTGCTAGCAGCTGCGCATAAAGACCGCCAAAAGCCGTCAGCTCGCTTAACAGGCCGGCTGCGAAGATGAGCCGTGCCAGCAGCAGAGCCGCGATTGGCGCGCGCAGCCGATATAAAATAGCTAGCCAGCGCGCCCGCAGAGCCAAAGCCGCTCCGCTTTCGGTGGCGCGCAGGGTATCCCAAGTTTTGTGGCGGCGCTGCCCTGGCACCGAAGCCGCGCCTAGCATAAATGCGCCCAGCAGCGTCAGCCCTTGCAGCAGCAGCAGCGGATAATACAAGCTCTGCCAGAGGCGCTCGACGCTATTGGCCGCTGGGTCTGGGACCAACGCGCCATAGAACCAGGCTGCGCCAGCCAGCAATAGCGTCAGCAGGCAAAACTGCCAGGCAAAGCGCCGCCGCTGCCGCTGCGCTGCCGACAATTCGTATTGCAGCAGGGGATAGGCTGAGGCTAGCCAAGTTGGCCGCAGCCAGCTGATTGTTCTAAGCATCTGGCAGAAGCTCGCCAATCGTGGATTCGAGGTCTTCAAGCTCGGCGCGGCAAGCGGCTCGGTCTAAAGCGATGGTTTCATTGTGGCGGATATAATGCACATACGGTTGGGGCAGGCGCTCTAGCTCCAGCTGCATTTGCGCGGCGGCGGCATAGAGACCTAATTGCAACTGATAGCGGCGCGCATGCTGCGCCAGGCTCGCGCGGACGACTTTGCTCGTCTTATAATCGATGACGCACCAAGCGCCAGCGGGCCCTTGCAGCAAGACATCCATGACGCCATGGATGACGCGCTTTTCGCTGCGGTAGATAAAGGGCAGCTCGGTATAGAGCGGCCGGCCCGCGCGCCGCGCGCTTTCCAGCCAGCGGCAGACATCGCTCTGCTGATATTGGCTGAGCCAAGCCTGCGCTTTTTGCTTTACCTCTCGCAACGCTGTTTCGTCCGTCAGCTGCCGCCGCCAGGCGATAGCCCGTATGCGCTCGTCCAGGTCTCTTTGCTCGGAGGCAAAATTGCCATCGCGCAAAAGCTCATGCACAATCTCGCCGATAAGAGCCGGGCTAGCCCGCCCGCGGTCGCGCTTTAAGCGGTTGATTTCTGGCGGGATGGACTGCAAGGCGCTCTGCCGAAAGCGCCGCTTGTGGGTCTCGCGTTGTTACTTATTTGTACTATGCTGCCAAGTGCCGAGCCAAGTAATCTGCTTGACGCTGATATGTTTGGCCAGCGCGGCGGGCGTCGACGGCAGCGCCGCCAGCAGCGGCGGTGCCTGCGCTGGGAATTTGCTTTCCGCCGCGTCGAATTGCCACAGGTCATCAGCCAGCAGCGCTGATTCATGCAGCAGGTTCCGCGCTGGCGGTTTTGGCGGCATCAGCACTGAAACAGCTTCGCCGGCGAACTGAACATTTTGCTGGGGCAGGCGCGGCAGGTCTTC
The DNA here is from genome assembly GCA_965200325.1 of Phototrophicaceae bacterium. GTDB lineage: Bacteria > Chloroflexota > Anaerolineae > Aggregatilineales > Phototrophicaceae > UBA6055. Next base: position 1,290,290 of record OZ241335.1, read on the forward strand.
CAGGCTCAAGGCCTGCATAATCTGCTTGAGCCAGCGCCGCCCCGCGCCGCCAAAAGCTCTTCTTTGTTAAAGGTAAATTGCCCGCTGATAAGCAGATAATCTTGAGCGCGGGTGGCGGCGACATAGAGCAGCCGCTTGCGTTCCGCCGCCTCTTTGCGCGCCTGCAAATCACGATTGCGGCGGTGGGCGAAACCGCTGGCTAGCTTAGCCTCTTCTGGGTCGTAGACCTGGCAGCTCAAGCCAAATTCAGGGTCATCCAGCAATATCGGCGCGCCGATGTAGCCGCGTTCCCAAGTCGTATCGGCTAGGATAACCAGCGGGAATTCCAAACCTTTGCTGGCATGCACAGACATAATGCGCAAGGCATTGCCGGCTTCGAGCAAAGCTTCGCCCTCCCGCACTTCGCGCGCGGTCAAATCGGCCAGATATTGCGAGAATTTGCCCAGCGTGATTTTGCCGCTGTCTTCGGCGAGTTGCAGCAATTTTTCGATATTGCCGCGCCGCCGCGCGCCATCGGGCAAGCCCGTCAAAATCGCCATATAATTCGTCCGCGCTAGGGCGCGCCGCAGCAATTCTGAGATGGTTACGCGCCCGGCCAGTCTTCGTAAATCCGTCAAGGTAGCCAGGGCGTGGCGCAGCAGCGGCTTGTCCGCTTCGCTGATGCCGAGTGGCTCGCCGTCGACGGCCACCTGCAGAGCCTGCCAAAGCGGCCGCGGCGCGCTGCCCTTATCTCCGTCAGCCTTGATGAGCCGCAGGGCGAAGAGCAGGTCGTCGCTGAAGGCGAAGATGGGCGAGCGCAGAGCTGTTGCCAGCGATAGATTATCGGCCGGATTGTGCAAGAAACGCAGCAAATTGAGCATATCCCAGACTTCTTGGCGGTCATAATAGCCGCGGCCAGCAACTGTGAGAAAAGGAATCTGCTGGGCTTTGAAGACCGCTTCATACAGCGTAACCTGCGTCAGCGATTGGAAGAGGATGGCGATGTCGCCATAAGCGATGTCGCGCCATTTCGCCTTTTCTTTGTCATATACTTGGCGCTTTTGGGCAATCAGCTCTTTAACGCGCTGGCCGATCGCATAAGCCTCCCAGTGGCGCATCTCGTCGCTGGAATAGCGTTTTTGGCGGCCCCGCTCCAGCTTGCGCTCTCCCGTCTCATCCCGCGCATGGCAATCCAGCAGCAGCAATTCGATGGCCGGGTCGGGGGGGCTGTGGCGGCGGAAGGCTCGCATCGGCGCGTCAAAGACCACTTCAAACTCTTTGACCGGGCTGCTCTCATCCCGCGTGAGCAGCCTCTCGAAGAGATGATTGAATTGTCTGACCAGCTTGTGATGGCTGCGGAAAGATGTCGCCAGCGGCAGGGCCTGGCCCGTTTCACGGGCGGCAATTTCGGCGCTTACCCGGTTGAAAACGCTGACATCAGCGCCGCGAAATTGATAGATACTCTGCTTGGGGTCGCCGACCACAAAGAGCGAGCCGCCTTGCTGCAAATCCGCCAGCGCTTGAATAATGCGCCACTGCGCCTGATTCGTATCCTGAAATTCATCGACCAGCAGGTGCTTGAACTCGGCCTGGCGATAACGGGCTTGCACCGCTTTGTCTTGCAAAAGCGCCGCTGTCAACTGCTCCAGGTCATCAAAGTCGAGCTGGGCATTCGCTTCTTTGCGCGCTTGATAGACCGCTTGCACGCGCCGCAAAAGCCGCTGCCACAGCGGCAGGACCTGCACCGCGATGCGGTCTAAGGCGCCGGGCGGCTCGCCAATTTCGTCGCTGGCGCTTTTGATGCAGGCGCGCAGGTCGCGCAGGGCAGTGGCCGCCGCTTGCTTTGCCGCCTGGCTGCCCCATTTGGAGACCGCGCCTTTATTGCCAACGGCGCCAGCGGCATAACAGTCTTTTAATAGCTTTTGAACCTGCGCCGCTTCTTTGGCGAGCAAGATGTCAGCCAGATAGCTGTGATACTGCTCAACCAGCTCGGTTAGTTTGTCGTTGGGCGGCAAGTAGCGCAGCTCGGCCAGCGCGCCGACTTCTTGTGCGCCGAGCAGCCGCTCGCGCAGGGCGAAGACGGCTTTGTCCCATTGCCGCTGCCAGGTGGCGAACAGGGCTGCGCTGGTCGGTGGCTGGGGCGGGGCGGGCCCGTTGACCAGCGGCATTCGGTTCAGCTCGCTGATGATGCGATAGGCATCGTACTGGGCGAAGAGTTCGCTCAAAGGCGCGTCAATCGTCGCCAGCGTATCTTCGACGCTTTCGCTTAAAAGAATGGCAGCTTCGACCTCGTCCAGCACCTTGAACTGCGGGTCGATGCCGGCTTGGGCGGCGTTCGCCCGCAAGATGTCGGCGCACAAACCATGTATCGTGTCGATACGAGCGCTATCCATCTGGGACAGATGCCGCGCCCACAGCGCGCCGTCGTAGCCCTGCGCGCGCCGCTCCAATTCCAGCCGCACTCGATGCCGCATCTCAAAAGCGGCTTCCCGCGTGAAAGTGATAGCCACCAGCGCATTGATGGGCCAACGCGGCTGGCTCGCCAATAATTGCAAGTAGCGCTCGACCAGGACGCGGGTCTTGCCCGAGCCAGCGCCGGCCACGACAATCAGATTCTTGTCGTGAATGTGGATGGCGGCTTGCTGTTCTGAGGTTGCTCGCATGGGCTTTTTATGTGGTCTACTCTCTTGCTATGTGCGCGGCAAATTTTTGTGCGGATTAGTAACTTGGCGGCGGCAAAAATGGCTGAATTCGCAATAACGCACGCATTTGCCTTGTTCCAACTTGTTGGCATGCACTGGGAAGCGGCCAGCGCGTCCCTGCCGCAAATTGTCCGCGATATGGGCCCGCGCCTTTTCGATAGCGGCTATATCTTCTTCGTTTTGGATGGAAAAGACGCCGCTGGCTTTGCGATTGCTCAAATGCCAGAATAAGCCGCCCGCCACAGCTCCGCCCTGCGCCGCCAGCGCCAAGATATAGAGCATCATCTGGAAGTCGCGCCCTTCTTCCATCTCGCGCCGACTGATAGCCCGGCTGCCGCTTTTGTAATCGACGACGATGGACCTGCCATTGGCGCGGTCGATGCGGTCGATAAAACCGCTGACGCGCAAAGGCGCCCGGCTAGCCGGCAAGGGAATCTCGACAGCCCTGAACTCCCACTCCGATCTTTCTGTCGCGCGGGGACTGCCAAATCGATTCAGCGGGCTATCGGCCGAAAAATCTTCTTTGATGAGCGCCGCCAGCCGATTGCCTATCACTTGCTTTTCCGCTTGCCAGGTGGCGGTGGCGCGGAAATTGTATTGCGCTGGCGCCCCCTCAAGCTGAATCTCGGCGACCTCGGCTAAGATTTCTAGGGCCGCCTCTATGTTGCTTTCTTGGATGGCTAGGCCGCGCGCGGCGATTTTTTCATAAACGGCTGCTAGGATGTCGTGATTGAGCAAGCCAAGCTGCAGGGCGTCCGCGCCCGCTTCTGGTTCTTGTACTTCTTCCAGTTTGAGCAGACGCTTGGCGAAATAGCGAAAGCCGCATAAGCCATAATCTTTGAGCTGCGAGGCGCTCCAAACCCGCTTTTCGCTGAGGCGGCGGGCGATTTCCGTCAATAGGGCGGGCTGCGACAGAATGCCGCTGTAGCGGTCAAACGGCGCATAAGATAGCCGGCCGCGCTCTAAGCCTCGCCCGGCATCGATGCGCTGCCATTGCGCGGCGTACTCGTTATTGGCGCGCAGCCAATTCTTCGCCCGCAGCGCTGGCGCCGCCGCTGCCGCATCCTGACCGTTCAACTGCGCCGCCAGCGCCAGCATCAGCTCCGCGCTATTCGCCGCTTCGCTGGTCGCGATGACGCTGCCGACGGCGCGCCGCTGTCGCGGCTGGGCGGGCAAGACTTTTTTTACCGCTCGCCACAGGTGGCTCTCAATCCAGACCTTGCCCGCTTGATAGGTCGGCCGCGATAGGGTCAAGCTGGCGCGGGGCAAGCTGATAAGCTCATAAAACAGGCCTTGGTCATCGATGCGGACGGCTCTTGTCTCTAATTGAATGTCGCGCTTTTGCAACTGCAAGCGCTCAGAATCGAGGTAGAGCGGGTCTTCGGCTATTTTGGCGGGGAAGATGCCTTCCGCCAAACCTAAAATATAGACATGCGCATGGGGCAAGCCCCGCGCTTCGGCCGCGGTGGTTACGAGGACCTGGCCCGTCTGCGGCTGACTGCTCTGCGCGTCGCCCGTGTTCTCCAGCGCATGCTTGAGCTCAGGCCAAAAATTTGTCCAGTCCCGTTCGCCGCTGCCGCCGAAGCATATAAGCCGAACATCGTCGCTGGCCAGCAGCTCGAGCAAAATGTCTTGCAGGCCGTCTAGGGCGAGCAGGTCGCGGCGCGCGATAGCGGAGTCCACCTCCGTCTCTTGGTAAGCGCATTTGATAATCTTCAGCGTGTAGTAGTCGCCGGGCATTTTGCCCACCGGGTCATTTTCGTCAGCGTCAGCCTGGTCAGCCCGCGGATCAGGCCCGAGCAAGTCGCTCAGCCAGTTGATATAGACGCGAATATGGGCGTGCGGCGGCGGGCTGATCCCATCGATGAAAGCGGCTAGCTGCTTTGCCAGCAGGGCCGCTTGCGCTTCAGTTACGGCGGGCAGCTGCGTATCGGCTAGTTCAGCCGCGCTGCTGGCCGCGCTTTGCCGCTGCGCCAGGTCAATAGTTTCCAGCCAATCCGCCTTAGTCCCGCCTAAAAACTGCTGCGCCAGGCTCATTTTGTCCAGCAGGTCAATCTCGGCGTCGCTTAAGCCGGCGTCGATATACGGTGAGCGCAACACATCAAGCAGGTCGCGGCGGCGGAAGCGCGGCGCTAATTGCAGCAGGTCGATGAGCGCCGCGATGACGGGGCTGCTGGCGTAGGCGGGCTGATGATGCAGCAGCAGCGGCAAAGCATACTCTTGCCGTCCGATTTCGAAGTGCGCGGCATAGCGTTGCCAATCGCGCAGCACAAGCAAAATGTCTTCTGGCGCTGCGCCAGCCAGCAGTTGCGCCTTAACCGCCCGCAAGACCGCTTTGACTTCTTCCGCTATATCCGGCATTTCAATCAGCTTAAGCGCCTTGCTCGGGCTTTCGGGCGGGCGGTCGCGGAAGATCTTCTGCGCCAGCTGCTCCAAAGCGGGCTGACGGGTGCCGTCCCCCGCGCGAATGACACGGCTATCGAGCTTGATGCCCGCCGCGGCATAAGCCGCTTGCAGCCGCTGGCGCGCTAAGACGCTGCGCTGCGGCAGGCTGCCCGCGCCTTCAGCCGGCAGAGCCGTCAGCGTGATATGCGCTTCTTTGACGCTGCCAGCCAGCGCCGCCAGAATTTCCGCCTGCACCGGCGTGAACTGGTCATAACCATCGACCAGCAGCAAATCGACATCGGCGGCGCTGGCAGTTTCTTTCTGCAAGAGGGCTAGAGCCAGCCAGCCCTCGCCTTCCACATCAACAAAATCGCTATTTTTCAGCAGCTCTTGATAGCGGCGATAAATCCTGGCGATTTCTTGGTCTTTTTCGCTGCGGGCGGCGGCGGCGAAAGTGGCATCATTCACCTTGTTTTGCTTGAGTTCGTCAATCAGCGCGGCCAGCACGGTGACAAAACCGCGCGTTGTGGCAATACGCTGGAAAAAGCGCAGCTGCCCGGCGGCCAGCATTTCGCTTAGCAGCTCCCGCAGCAGCGTATGCCGCGTCAGGTTATTCAGGCGGCGGGCGGGCTGGCCTGCCCGCTGGAGCAGATGGGCGTTCAAACTGCGGAAGTTGAAGAACTCGATATTGCAATAGACCGCCGGGCCGCCTTCTATCAGGCGCTGCTGAAAACTCAATTCCTGCCGCCGCGTCGCCAGCAGCACCCATACTTTGGGCAAGGCTGACTGCCGCTTTTGCTTCAATGCGCGCAGCAGCGCCAGGACTTCTTCAGTTTTGCCGCTGCCTACCGGCGCCAAATGCAGTATGCTCGCCAATCTTCACTCCTAGTAAGCCAGGTTTTTGCTGGGGTGGGGAAATTTAGCCACAGAGGCACAGAAATAGGACAAAGTAAATTTTGCATAATTAACTTGGACTTACTGAGACGAATGGCTTGCTGGCTTTGTCATATTTCTGCTACTTCATAAGTTCTATTCTAGCAAATCTAAGGATAGAACAGGTTGACCACTTCTCGCGCTGTCTGGGTGTCGATTCTTTTGGCAGCGAAGTAACTATCGCCCAAGCTCTCGATGAGCGCGCTGGCATAGACGACCGGCAAGTCTGGCTCGTCCAATAAAAGCTCTACGGCCGGCGCGTCGTGCAGGAAGACGACCGCGGCATAGACCGGCACCTCGCCTAAGTCATACTCATTTAAGTATTCTTTCAGCTTGACGGCGTCTTGTGCCGCTTCGCGCGTCGGATTCCAGCGCAGCGGACGCCACTTGCCATTGGGCCGCAGTTGCAGCCACTGCCCGCCGGCATGAGCGAACTCTCCCCGACGGTCGTTGATGCGCAGGACTAGCAAACCATGTGGGCTGACCAGCGCGGCATCGATGGGGCCAATGGCGCGGCCGCTGATATGGCGGATGAAGAAGAAGCGAGGGCCTAAATGCGGCGCCAGCACAGCGCCCAGCTGCCGCGCCAAAGCGTTATCCGTCTTCCAAGTGATTGCCCGCAGCGCCATCCAGATTGCTGCAAGCTGAAGGCTCAGCCCGATTGCCAGCAAAGCCTTGCGCGTAACATCATAGACGGCGTAGCCGCGGTTAAAAGGCGAGACGAGACCAAAAATGTGCAAGGCGATGCCGATAGCCAGCAGCGCCGCGCCAAAGAGAAAGACCAGCGCCGCCGTCAGCAGAAAATCACGGGCGCGCCGTTGCAGCCGCCGCGTCGGCGCTATATTCCGCATCGCTCGCTTGCCCGCCTAGCTTTTGATTTAGCCACAGTCTTCTCTGCACTATTCACCTATTGATGATAGCCTATTTGCCGCTGGGCGCAATCTGCGCCCGCTTGCGTTCGCAGGCTTGTCAATTTTTACTATAATCGAATCTATGTTAGCCAGAGCGCTTTTTACCTGGCTATTGAAGATGGTTATTCTAGCAAGCTGATTGTATTAGATGAACGGCCAGCCAACCGAAGCTAATGGCGCTGCCAATGCCGGCTTGGGCGAGGTGCATCGCTTAGGCCAAGCCAGCGAGTCCATATTTCGCCGGCTCTATAGCCGACTGAACCGCCGCCAAGAGCAATTGCTGCGCGAGAGCCAAGCCGCGGGTGCGGCGCTCCAGCGCGATTATCAGCGCTTGCAGAGCGAGCATCGTCAGCGCAGCAGCGAATTGCAGCGGCTCCAGTCTGTGCTGGGCAGCCTCGATGAAGGCATCATCGTGCAGGATATAAACGGCAAAGTTACGATGATGAATCAAGCGGCGGAAGAGATGCTGGGCAGCAAACGCGCGTTCTGGCATAGCGCCCTCGGCACGCTCTTCGAGCGCTACCGCGATGTGCAAGTTAGCGCCGCCGAATTGACGCCCTTGGGCGAATCGGATGAATTGTCGCTGAATAACCGTGTCTTGCGCGCCCAGCTCATCGCCATCGGCGACGAGAACAAACAGCGCATCGGCACGGTGATTATCCTGCGCGACCTCACTTATGATGCCCTGGCCGTGCGGCTCAAAGATGGCTTCGTCGCCCATGTCGCCCAAGAGATGGAAAACCCGGCCAATGTCATTCGGCTGGCCAGCGAATTGCTGCGCGGGCTGCCCGAAGACAGCGCCGTCAATCAACAGCTGCTGGGCAAGCTGCTGCGCAATGTGCATATTCTCGATCAGCTGGCGCTGGAACTGCTGGATATTGCCCGCCTGCGCAATGGCAGCTTCGATGTTAGCCGCGAGCCGCTGCTGCTGGAAGAGGTGATTTGGTCGGTTGCCAATGGCATCGACCCGGCTATCAAGAGTCGCGGCATTGACTTGCTGGTGATGACCCGCGGCTTAAGCGGTTTGCAGGTACGGGGCGATGCGGCGCGGCTGCAATGGGCCCTGGGACATCTGCTGCGCAATGGCGCTGATTATAATAAAGAAGGTGGCTATGTGGCGCTGGCGGCGCGAACAGAGTGGCGCAATGCCCGCCAATATGCCCTTATTAGCGTCAGTTATAATGGCAGCGGCATCAGCCCGCTAGATATGCCGCATATCTTCGACCGTTTCTATCGCGGTGGCCAGGGCCGGCCAGACGCGCCGCGTGGCGCTGGGCAGGGTCTCTATGTGGCGAAGGCGATTTGCGAAGCGCATGGCGGTTTCTTGCAAGCGCGCAGCCAACCTGATGTCGGCAGCATCTTCACGCTCGGCCTGCCGACTTATACAGCTAGCGAAAGCTGAGCCTGATGCCGCTATTGATTGACGGGCATAATTTGATCGCCAACCTGCCCGATATTGCGCTCGAAGACCCCGATGACGAAGCCAAACTGGTCAACAAGCTAAAAAGTTTCGCTGCTCGCAGCCGCAAGAAATGCACGGTGATTTTTGATGGCGGCCTGCCCGGCGGCCGCTCGTCTATGTCGACGCGCGGCGTGCAGGTCATTTTCGCCGCCGCCCAACATAGCAATGCCGATTCTTTAATCAAGCGGCGCATCCGCAAAATGCGCGACGCCCGCAATTGGACCGTCGTCTCGTCGGATAATGAGATTCTGGCTTGCGCGCGCCGCTGCCAGATGAAGACGTTGACTTCGCCCGAATTCGCGCGCGAGTTGAGCGCAGTCCGCCGGCCTCAGGCGGCGCAAAGCCCCAGCGAAAAGGAGAATCCAGCGCTCTCGGCTCACGAAGTGCAGCAGTGGCTCGATTTATTTGCGGCCGACGAAAATTAAGACCAGATTCTGGCTTTACGGCGGCGGGCAAAGGCAGTAAGATAAGGACAGTTTGCGGGGCGTGGCGCAGTCCGGTAGCGCGCACGGTTTGGGTCCGTGAGGCCCCCGGTTCGAATCCGGGCGCCCCGACACAACGCGGGTATGGTGTAACGGTAGCACTCCACCCTTCCAAGGTGTCAGTACGGGTTCGAATCCCGTTACCCGCTCTGGCAGAGGGTCCATAGCTCAATGGTCAGAGCAGTCGGCTCATAACCGATTGGTTCCAGGTTCGAGTCCTGGTGGACCCACTTCAAGCGCCTCACTCAGCGCCAGCGGCGGTGGGATTTTATCTTTTCATAAGCCGATTTGACTTCTTTGAAGCGCCGCTCCGCTTCGGCTTTTTCATGCGCGCTGACATCAGGATGATATTTGAGGGCTAGCCGGCGAAAGGCTTCTTTCACCGCCGCTTGCCCAGCGCCGACTTCGATTTCCAGCGCCAAATAAGCGGCGTTAATCTGCTCGGCGGGCAGAGCGTCTTTTTGCGTCGCCCGCGCGCGATAATGGAAGCGCTGCCGCGCCCGCTCTTCGCTGATGCGGCGCTTGAACTTGGGCGAGGCGATATCGCCGATATACCAGGTACCGCGGATATTCGTCTGATACTCGCGGCGGCGCACCGAAACCGCGTCCAGCGGGAAATCGCGGCTGTGCCAGACCGTGAATTCGTTGCGCTGCGGCGTCTCGTCCAAGTTGACTTGCAGCAGGCGGATTTCTGCCGGCGCCCCGCTGGCGGAAAAAGCGTAAATCGCGCCCAGATGCAGCGCGCGCAGGTCGTCTTGCCAATCGCGCAGCTTGCCGCAATAACCATCGCCGGGCAGCAGCGCGGCGTCAATCAAGAAGAGCGAGCCGATGCTGGCTTTGGTGTTTTGCTTGAGAATGGCTTTGAGCGCGCGGGTTTTTGGCGCTTGCGTGAAGATATAGACATAGAGACGGCTGTTCATCCAGGTCTCGACGACGAGATCAGGTTCATAGCTGCGCGCGGTCAGCGTGGCTTCGGGGCGGGCGCTAGCGAATTTTACATCCTGTACCGCGCGGAAGCGCAGTTTGAGCTGTTCCGCGATGCTCGCTGGCATGGACCTGTCTCTTTCTCGTGCTAGGCTGCGCTGTCTTTAAGCGCAGAACTAAGCCCAAGTTTATATTGCGATTAGGAAAAAAGAAAAAATTAGGCACAGAAGTAATTCAAAGTTAATTATGCACCATTTTCAAGCCCACCCCCGGCCCCTCCCGTAGGGCAATGTTTATGCGACCGACGGCCAGTGTCTAGCGACCAGTTTTTGTCGCTTAGACTCCCCTCCCCGAAGCTTCGGGGCGCGTAGACACTGCCCTACGGGAGGGGCCGGGGGTGGGCTCGAAACGAAGGCATAAAACTTGCAAAATCTAATTTGTCCCACTTATTTGGAAAAGACTTGCAATCCAGGCAGGCTGCGTTATACTCCATATATTGTGGGCTCTTAGCTCAACTGGCAGAGCGCCTCGTTGACGTCGAGGAGGTTACAAGTTCGAGTCTTGTAGAGCCCACTGCCTCACATAATGCCATACTTCTCAAAGGCTTCCACTGTGCTCATACCCGCTTCGAGGGCTTGGCGCACGCTCTGCTCGCCGCGGGCTTTCTCCAGCGCCGCATTGAAGACGGCTTGCTCAGCCTCTTGCGGCACGATGCAGACGCCATCTATATCGCCAAAGACAATATCGCCTGGCGCGACGCGCACGCCAGCTAGGTCTATCGGAATGCGAAAATCGACAACTTTGCCCCGCGGGCCCTGGTCTTGGGCATAGCCGCCAAAAGAAAAAGTCGGGAAGTTCAGCTCTAAAATCTCGTTTGTATCGCGGGAATAGCCATTAAGCACCGCGCCAGCCGCGCCGAGCCGCAATGCCCGCGTGCTCATCAAGCCGCCCCACAAGGCAAAAGTTGGCGATGCGCCAGTGCAGATATACACTTCTCCCGCTTTTAAGTCATCCAGCGCGTGAAACATCAAGCCAAACGGTCTTTGCATCCAGGCATTGGCGCTGCTGGCGATAGATTCGCCGGGCATATCGGCTTCTAGCACCGGCATTGCCCGCCCGATGACCACCATCTTAGCTTGCAGCGGTTTGATGCGCGGCGGCAGAAATTGTCGCTGCAATCCCAGCTTGTCCATCACATCGCCGACGACAGCCGGGAAAAGCTCTTGTCTGGCTAGGCTGAACAATTCTTCGTCTGAATTCCAAAGCGGCATGCGCTCTCTTCCTTTTCGCTATCTTGATATGGTTTCAACTGGGAATTGTAACTTGAGAACGGGGTTTCTCAAATAAACTGGGTAAGCTCGACAGGGTAATCGCATCAAAATCATAATCAGCAAAATTCACAAAACTAAGCCAGAAAAACTACATAGCCACAGTTTCAACCCCATCCCCGGCCCCTCCCGTAGGGCAGTGTCTACACGCCCCAGGTTAGACTCCCCTCCCCGAAGCTTCGGGGAGGGGCCGGGGGTGGGGTTGAAAATGGTGCATAATTAACCTGGACTTACTTCTGTGGCTAAATTTCTTAGAAATCAGAATTCGATGCCGGCGCGGGCTTTGATGCCGCTGTCATAAGCATGCTTGATGTTGACCATCTCGGTGACAGTATCGGCATAATCGATGAGGGCGGGCGGGGCATTGCGCCCGGTGATGAGCAGGTGCTGCCGCGGCGGTTTATGCGCCTTCAGCCAGTCGATGACCGCGTCGGCCGCCAGCCAGCCAAAATCCATCAGATAGGTGAATTCGTCTAGCACGACCAAATCGTACTCGTCAGAAGTGATGATAGCCTGCGCTTTTTGCCAGCCATACAAAGCCCGCGCCTGCGTCTCGTCCAGGTCTTTGCTCGTCCAGGTAAAGCCGTCGCCCGTCTTTATTGGCTCTAAGCCCAGCGTCCGCAAAGCCCGCACTTCGCCCCATTGCCCGCCTTCGTGCTTGAGGAATTGTATCAGCGCGACCTTTTTCTTGCGCCCGAGCATGCGCAGAATCACGCCAAAGGCAGAAGTGGACTTGCCGCGGCCAGCGCCAGTATTCACTAGCACCAATCCCCGTTGTGGCTTTCTATTGCGCATGCTGATTCCTTTCCAGAGCGTGCAAGACAGATTGAATGCTGGCGTGGACTGTGGTGCATTGGCCGATGCGCAGTTTCCAATGGCTGCTGCTGTTATTGGGCGCGTAGGCGATTTCTGGGATGCTGAGGCCATCCGTCCAGGCTGGCAGCGCATAACCTTTGCGCTCTAGGGCGCGCCGCATCCAATAAGCTTGCTTGCTTTCGCCTATGACAAGCGTGCGCCTGCCGGGCGCGGAAGCGAGCTGAATGGGGCCTTTGCGCCCGTCAAAGCTAAAATCAGCCAGGTGGAAAGCCGCGTCTAAGCTGCCATCCAAGACCATGTCTTCGGGCGCGCCCAATTGTATGCCCGTCTCAGTCATCAGCCACAGGCGGCCGCAGCAGCGCAGAGCCAAATCAAGGTCGTGCGTCGAGACGAGAATGGCGCGCCCGGTTGATTGCGCCAGTTGCTGGAGCAGGCGCATGGTTTCTATGCGCCGCGGCAAATCGAGGTAAGCGGTCGGCTCATCCAGCAGCATGACTTCGCTTTCTTGGGCTAAAGCCCGCGCGATGATGAGCTTCTGCCGCTGCCCATCGCTGAGTTCAGCCACCGGCAGCTCCGCCAAGTCCATCGCGTCGACGGCAGCAAGCGCCCAGTCAATTTTGGCGCGGTCGGCTTGGCTCAGGCGGCCGAGCCAATCGGTATGCGGCTGCCGCCCCAGAGCTACCAGGCTATAGCCATTCAGCAAGGCGGGGCAGTCGGCCGCCGTCAGCACCAAGCTGAGCCGCCGCGCGATTTCTTTGGGGCTGAGCGCCGCTATTGCCTGGCCAGCCAGCAGCACCTGGCCCGCCAGCGCTTTTTCCAGGCCCGCCAGCGTGCGCAGCAAGGTCGTTTTGCCAATGCCATTTTGCCCTAGCAGGCCAACCAGCTCGCCCGGCCGCAGCCGCAGGTTCAGCCCGCGCGCGAGCGTGACAGCGGCTTTGCGCCCCCGATAGCCGATAGCCAGCTCCCGCGTCGCTAGCGCTGGCGCTTTCATAATTTGCCTCGGGCATGGCGCAGGATAACCAGCATCACCACCGGCGCGCCGAGCAAGGCGGTAACGACATTTAGCGGCAGCACCAGATTGTTGCCCGGCAGCTCGGCGATGAGGGCGGCGCATAAAGCGACGCAGGCCCCCGCCAGGCAAGTGCCAGGCAGCAACAGGCGATGGTCGGCGCTGCCGAGCAAACTGCGGCTGAGGTGCGGCACGGCGATGCCGATAAAAGCGATTGGGCCGCAGAAGGCCGTTACCGCGCTGACCAGCAGGGCTGTCGCGACGACGATGCCGCAGCGCGTCCGCCGCAAGCCTAAGCCCAGGCTGCGCGCATAATCTTCGCCGAGCAGCAGCGCGTTCAAGGGTTTGACCAGAGCCGCCGCCAGCAGCAAACCCGCCGCCACAATCAGAGCCAAAATGGGCAGCTGCGCCGCTGTAACGCCGCTGAAGCTGCCAAAGGTCCAATTGATGTAAGCCTGTATGCGCTCGGGCAAAGCGAAATAGAGCAATAGGCTGACCAGAGCCGACACCAGATAGCCAAACATCAAACCGAGGATGAGCAGGGTTACGCTACTGCGGACGCGCAGGGCGACCAGCAGCACCAGACCCATCGTCACGGCCGCGCCCAGCCCGGCGGCGCCTGTGAGCAGCAAGTCGCCGGCCAGGCCTAGGCCCGCTAGCAAAGCGCCGCCGCCCGCGCCGGCGGTCAAGACGACCAGAGCCACGCCCAAGCTCGCCCCCGACGATACGCCCAGCACAAACGGTTCCGCCAGTGGATTGCGAAAATAGGTCTGCATCAACAAGCCGCTGACCCCCAAAGCCATGCCGGCCAGCAGAGCCGTGGCGCTCTTTGGCAGGCGGAACTTGAGGATGATCTGCGTCCAAGCCGCCTGCTCCGCCTCGCCGCCCAATAGCACAGTCAGGATTTGCTCGGCGGGAATCGAGACCGAGCCTAGAGCCAGGCTCAGCATAAAAAGCAGTCCGAGCAGGCTCAATAGAAGCAGCAAGAGCAGCGGCTTCGCGCCGGCGAACTCGGGCTTATCAGCCAGTTGCCGCATTTTATTCGCTCGGCAGGTGGTGATAGAAGGCGAATTCATGCTCGGGCAGCAAAGTCGGATGCAAGAGCGCCACTAAGTCCGCCAGCACAAGCTGCGGATTGGCCGCGCCTAATTCATAATAATTGTTGCCGCCGTTAGGGTTTTCGTCGCGGTTATTGTTCCAGACAGCGCCAGCTTGGAAAGCGGCAAAATCACCAAAACGGCTATCGAGCGCCAGCAAATCTGCCTGCGAATAGACGCCGAATGTCTCTAGCAGCCAAATATCCGCGGCCAAACCACCCTCATAGACAATTTCAAAGCTGAGCGCTTGGCTTTCTCCGCTATCTTCTTCAGCCAATAGCAGGTCGCCGCCGGCATCGCGGATTAAATGCCCGACGTAGGTAGCGGCGCCGGGAATATACCAGGCATCGGCATAACTCAAGAAAGAATTGAGCAGCACGGTCGGGCGCTCGGCCGCTGGCAGGTCGGCCGTCAAGTCGCGGGCGGCCTGGTACTGCGTGGCGATATCGTCATAGATAGCCTGCGCTTCCGCCTCGGCATTATAAAACAGCGCGCTGAACTTCAGCCACTCAGCCCGGCCCAGGGGCGACGCCTCGCGCCAACTGGCGTCCAGCGCAGTGAAGATGCCCGCTTCTAGCAAGACCGGGTGCGCATCGGTCGCTGGATTGTAGCCATAGCTCATCACGATAGACGGCGCCAGCTCCAGCACTTTTTCGATGTTGATGTCCGCGCCAAAGCCGACTTCCGCCACCGCGCCATCCGCGATCATTGCCAGCGCTTCCGGATTGCTGATATAAAAGCCACTGTCGACGCCGATGAGCTTATCCAGCAAGCCTAGCTCTGCTAGGGCTGGCAGCTGCGTTGTTGATAGGGTGATGAGCTGGCCGGCTGGCACTTCGATGAATTGCGCGTCGGCGGCGAAGTCGGCGGCTGGCGGCTGGGGCGCGCCGCATTGCCACAGCACATATTCGAAAGGCGGCGCGTCTTCGTAGGCATTCGCCACGCTGACAACTTTATAATGCTTGAAGTATTCGACGCTGAAATTCGCCGCCTCTAATACTTCGACTTTCTGCGGGAAATAATCGACCTCAGCCGCATACTCGCTGATGCAGCCATCGGTCTGGTTCTGCTCTTGCGCTGCCGCTGGCAGCACAGTCAAAAACAGCGCGATTACGATAGATATGGTGAAGATGGTGGTTTTCATCTGTCCCTCCTATGGAACTAGGAGGAAACGGGGATGGCATCAAGTCCAGAAAAAAACAGCCGCCGCTGCAAGCCAGCGTTGGCTGCCTAGGCGGACAAAGGTTGCTTGTGCCATGCTCGTCTCCCTTTTGACGCGAAAGATTTACGAGCTAAGCCTCAGGCAGGCATTCGGACTTCTGATTGCGAGAATCAGTTACCGCTGCGCGACAGTGTCGGACTTGCACCGACTTCCCCTTTTACCTGCCGAACATCCGGGTTCTGGCAGGCCTGAATCTTAGAATATGTAACTTGATTTCAGTATAGCGGAGTGGGCGGCGGCTGTCAAGCGTTTGGCTGGGCTTACCAGGGCGATCGCATCAAATTGCGATAAAATCAACCCCACGATGGCAATCCCTCCCCGAAGCTTCGGGGAGGGACTTTCCTGCACGCGCTCCCACAGTTTTCGGGGTTTTTCTCCCCTCCCCAAAGCTTTGGGGAGGGGCCGGGGGTGGGGTTGAAAGTGTGGCTGCGTAGTTTTTCTGGCTTAGTTTTGTGAATTTTCCCGAATCACGATTTTGATGCGATTGCCTTGCTGGGTTTACTCTACTTCCGCCGCCGTTTGTCGAATTGCAGGATAGCCAGTGGCGAGACAATCAGCAGCGCCGTCAGAGCCAGCAGCAGCGACACATCCTGCGCCAGCACATTGAGCAGGAAGAGCAAGCCCAAGCTCAAGAGTATCAAGCCGAGCAGGACCGCCGCGCCGCCTTTGAGCCGCCAGCCGCGCTCCAGCGGCACTTCCCGTTCGCGCAAGATAAAATAGACCGCTGGCAGCAAGCCAAAAGCGGCAAACAGGCTCAAAGCGGAAACCAGAATGCCCTCAGCCACAGTTTTGCCAACCGCTAGCCGGCGTCGGCTGGATAGCGCAAGCCCCAGAGCGCGCGCAGCCGGTCCATCGTCTGCATGATGGCCAGCGTCTCGTCCAGCGGCATCACTGCGCTTTCGGTCAAGCCAGCGCGGATGCAAGCGCCCACCGCCGCCGCTTCATAATTGAAGCCATTGCCCACATTGTCGAAGCGCAAAGTTTCCGCCGCTTGACCGTGGACAGCGACCGTCAACTCGCTGGGATGCCACCACTGCGGGATAGAAATAGTGCCGCGGCTGCCCATAATGCGGGCTTCATGCGGCGTGTTCAGGCGAATGGCGGTTGTGATAGTCGCCATTTCATAGTCGCTGTATTTGAAAACCGAAACCGAAAGCTCATCGACAGCGGTGCTGCCCAGCGTAACCTGCGAGGCGATTTCGGCCGGCTGCTTGCCATAGACCATCGACGCGAGCTGCACGCAATAAGAGCCGACATCGAGCAAAGCGCCGCCGGCTAGGTCGGGATTATAAGTGCGGCTCTCAGGGTTGATTTGCCCGGTGCGATAGCCAAAATCCGCCTGCACCAGCATGACATCGCCGATGCGTTTTTCCGCCAGCAACTCGCGCAGCTTCGCCATGCCGGGGAAAAAGCGCGTCCAAAATGCGTCCATCAAAAAGAGCTTTTTCTCCCGCGCCCGCGCAATCATCGTCTGCGCCTCGCGGGCATTGACGGCGAAAGGCTTTTCACATAGCACATGCTTGCCCGCATCGAGGCAGAGCAGGGTATTGGGCATGTGATAGGTATGCGGCGTCGCCACATAGACGACATCGACATCAGGGTCATTTGCCAGCGCTGCATAGCTGCCATAGCATTTCGCCGCGCCAAATTCCGCGCCAAAGGCATCAGCTTTAGCCTGCGAACGCGAGGCGACGGCATAAATCTCGGCGTCTTCGACGAAGCCCAAGCCAGTGGCGAACTTGCGCGCGATACTGCCCAGCCCAATTAAACCCCATCTTATCTTGTCGCTCATGCTGGTTTCTCCTCTGTTTTCATCTCTAACCAGGCGATTTCGGCGGCGCTCAGTTCAATATCCACCGCCGCGGCATTATCGGCAATTTCTTCAACATTCCAGTTGGCGACAATGGCATGATAGCGCGGGTTGTTGCTGAGAACATAGGCGACGGCGATTTGCGCCGGCGACGCGCCTTTGTCCGCCGCTAGCTCCAAGACGCGGTCGAGACGCTGGAAGTTGCTCTCGTAGGCATACGCACCGATGGGATTCTTGTCCCAATAGCTGGTGAAACTCTCGAGATTGTCGCGGGTGAATTTGCCGGTCATGAAACCGCCGGCCAAGCTCGACCAGGTGAAGAGCGAGATATTGTTGGCGGCATAATAAGCGCGGTCGGCTTCGCCCTGTGCCCCGCTGACGCTGATGCAGCCGTCCCACGGTTCTTTAATCATCTCGGCGACGCTGAATTGCGGGCTGCTGAGGGTGAAAGGCTCTTTGCCATTGGCCGCCGCGTACTCATTGGCGGCGCGCACGCGGTCCGCCCGCCAGTTCGAGCCGCCATAGAGGCCGATATAACCCTTCTCTTTCGCCTCGTGCAAAACATCAACAATCTCGCCAATCGGGTATTCCCGATTGTCGCGGTGCAGCAGATACAGCTCGACGCTGTCAGTCTGTAAGCGTTCTAGCGATTCTTCGAGGTCGCGGCGGATGAATTCAGGTTTGACGCGGCGCGGCTCGCCTGCATAAGGATGCGCGCCTTTGGTCAAAATGATGACCTGCTCGCGCAAGCCGCGCTCTTTGATCCAAGCGCCGAGTTCGGTCTCGCAGACGCCACCGCCATAGCCATGCGCGGTATCAAAGGTATTGAAGCCTTTTTCAAACAGCGCGTCGAGCAAGCGCCAGTTGCCATCGCGGTCCTCGGCGCTGAGCATAACTGTGCCTTGCAGCAGGCGGGCGACGGCTTTGTCGATTCCATCGATACGATTGTATTTCATCGGGGCAAGTCCTTTTTTCGCTCGGTTCGCGGGCTATTGTAACGCAAGTCTTAGATTTAACCATAGACAGCGCCGGATTTGACGACGCGGGTAGATGGGAGTCCAAGTTTATTTTGCGATTGGGAAAAAAGAAAATAGCCACAGAGACACAGAGGCGCAGAAGTAGGGCAAACTAAAATTTTGCAGATTTTATGCAACCCCACCCCCGGCCCCTCCCGTCGGGCAGTGTCTACGCGCCCAAAGCTTTGGGGAGGGGAGAAAATCCCCGAAAACTATGGGGGCGCTTGCAGGACAGTCCCTCTCATCGGGCAATGTGTACATGCCCCAGGTTAGACTCCCCTCCCCGAAGCTTCGGGGAGGGGCCGGGGGTGGGGTTGAAAATGGTGCATAACTAACTTGGACTTATTGAGGCACGGAGAAACTAGACTACTTTGTGTTCTTTGCGTCTTTGTGGTTAATTTTCCTTGCGCGGCAGGACATCGCGCGGTTTGGAGCTGCCTTCTTTGGGCGGGCCAACGACGCCGTGCTCTTCCATCATATCGACGATGCGCGCCGCCCGCTGATAGCCGATGCGCAAGCGCCGCTGCAAGAGCGAAATAGAGGCTTTGTCCAGCTTGCGCACCAGCTCCACCGCTGTTTGATAGAGCTTTTCTTCTTCGTCGGCGCCGCCGCCCGCTTTTTTGCTTGACCCTGACATATCCCAAAAGGCCGTCTGGCCGTTTTTCTGGCGGTAGGCGGCTGGCGGCGCTTGGCTCGAGGCGGCGGTTGGGCTGCTGGGCGGCGGCAGCGGAATCGCCGAGACCTGCGGCAAGCCCGCGCCTTGCAGTTTCCAAAAGCGGCTGATGCGCTCAATCTCTTCATTAGAGACCCAGACGCCCTGCATGCGCAGAGGCGCCGGCGCATTGCCCGAAAGATAGAGCATATCGCCTTTGCCTAAGAGCCGTTCCGCGCCCGGCTGGTCGAGGATGACGCGGCTGTCGACGCTGCCCGCGACTGCGAAAGCGATGCGGGCTGGGCAATTCGCTTTGATAAGCCCGGTTACTACATCGACCGACGGGCGTTGAGTGGCGATGATGAGGTGAATGCCGGTGGCGCGGGCGAGGGCGGCGATGCGCGTGATGGCCCGCTCAGTATCGTCAGGCGCCATCATCATCAAGTCCGCCAGCTCGTCTATGATGACAACGATATAGTGCATCGGCGGGCTATCAGGCTCACGGAAGCTGTTGTAATCGATGATGTTGCGCGCGCCCGCTTGGCTGAACATCTTGTAACGTTCGTCCATCTCGGTCGTAACCCAGCGCAGCACGCCAACAATGCGCTCCAGTTCGACCACCACCGGCGCGATTAAATGCGGCAAACCGTTATAACCAGTTAATTCCACCCGCTTGGGATCGACCATGATGAACTTGACTTCCGCCGGCGAGTTGTTCACGAGGATGCTGTTGATGATGGCATTGATGCAGACTGACTTGCCGGCGCCGGTGGCGCCAGCGATGAGCAAATGCGGCATCTGCGTCAAATCCGCCGCAATCGGGCGGCCATCCACCGACATGCCGAGAGCAATCGCCAGCGGCGACTCTATCTGCTGGTAGCTGGGCGATTCCATCACATCGCGCAGGCTGACCCGCGCCGCAATCGGATTTGGCACTTCGATGCCGACATAACCCTTGCCTGGCACTGGCGCTTCCATGCGGATGGAACGCGCGCCTAAAGCCAGCTGCAAATCTTTGTCGAGTTTGGCTATCGCGCCGACTTTGACGCGATTGCGCTTGCCCGTGCGGGCGGTCAAGTAGGCTGGTTCGACGCCATACTGCGTTATCACCGGCCCCGAATTGATTTCGACGACGCGCCCAGGCGCGCCAAAGCTGGCGAGCGTCTCTTCGATGATTTGCGCCTGCCGCAGCAGCGGCTCTTGATCTAAATCGCTGGCTGAGACTTTATTGAGCAGAGCCTGCTGGTCGGGCAGTTGCCAATCGATGCTGGGAGGTGGCTTGACTGGTTCTGGCTCGCCGGGCGCGGCGGCTGGCGGCGACGCAGCGGCTGGTTCTGGTTCGGCCACTGCGGCCGCTGATGCCTCTTTGGGCGACTCTTCTTCTGGGGCGGGTGGCAAAGTTTCCCGCGCCGCTGGCGGTCTCGCAGCGCTCGGCGCGGCCGTTGACGGCGCCGGCGGCAGCGGCGTGATTTTGGGCTTAGGCGGCGCGTCGTCGTCGTTCGCGCTTTTCAAATCAGGCGCTTCAGCGGCGGCTGGCGCAATCGGCGCGGGCTTGTTTGTCCGTCGCGGCGGCGCTGGACTGTAAGCGCGCGGCGCGCTTGAGCCTGGCAGGTTTGCCTTTGGCGGCGCTTGTGATACCGGTGGCTCCGCGGCGGGCGGCGGCAAGTCATCGCCCAGATTGAGAAAACGTTCCAGATAATTGGTTTTGCGCCGGGGCGGAGCCTCGGCGGCGGGGACTGGCTCGGCCTGCTCTTTGCTGCGGGCGAAAAAGCGCCGGGCTAAGCTCGCGCCGGGCGCGGCCGTGCTTTCACCGCCCGCCGCTTCAAGCGGCGCTACTTCGGACTCGGGCGCGGCTTTGCCCGCCTGAGAAAATAAGGCGCGCAAGCGTTTGGGGATTGGCATCCAGTCGGTGCTTGGCTCCGGCAAGGCTTGCAAGCCAGCGCCGGTGAGCTGGGCCGGCGGCGGTTTTGAGACCTGCACTTGGGCTTCAGGCTGGGCAAAAGCCAGTTCCCGCTGCGCTTGCAAGCGCGCCGCCCGCCGCGCAGCCAAGAACTGCCCGCCGCGGCTGCGCAGCTCGCGGCTCAGGCTAATCGCCACCACCGCGAGTTCAGCCATGCTCGAGCGCGTTATGAGCATCGCACTGACGGTCAAAGTCATGCCGACGACGACCAGGCCGCCAATCTCAGTCAAGTTATTGACCAGCGCGCTATAAAACCAGCCGCCGATGAAACCGCCGCCCTGGCCGCTTTGATAAGAACGCTGCACCAATGCCTCGACGCAGGCGGGCTGGCTCGGACTATTGCATTGCGCCAGCGTCGGCATGATGGCGGCATAGCTGAAACTATCGAGATACTGAAAGAATATCAATAAGCTAAGGAAGGCGAGCACGCCGCCCGTCAGCCGCACTGGGTCGATAGTCGGCGCGGTATCGCCAAAATGGCGGATTATCAGCCAGACTCCGACGGCGAACATGCTAATAGGCACAGCAAAAGCGCCCCAGCCCAGCAACTGGCCGATGACCGTATGCAGGGCGCTGATAGCAGCTTGCTCTTGGGAGAGCGCGCTGAAGCTCAGCACAATTGCGCCAAAGACGAGAGCGACGCCGAGCAGGTCTAGCTTGCGGTCTAAATCCAGCCAGCCCGTCGTTTCGATTCTGGGCCTTTTGCTGGCGTCTGTTGGTCTATTTCTGTTCCGTTCTGGCCGGCTGGCGGAGCGCTCGCGGCGGTTTCCGCGCCGAGCAGAATCATTGTGGCCGGTATTGCGTTCTTGCTTGGGGCTGCTTGATTTGCCTAAGCGCCCACGCCAGCCGCCCGCGATTGAAGCCAGCCGCGACGGTTTCGCGGCTGGGCTTGATTCTGCCGCCGCCCCTTTGTCACGGGCGAAGCGCGCCCGCAAATTGCCAAAGCGCTTTTTGCCATCGGCCGCGCTAGCTAGCGGAGCGGCCTGACCGGCCGCTGGCGGGGCGGCTTGACTGGGCGCTGATGAGCGACGATTCTTTTTGGCGCTTTTGCCGGCCAACCTAGCCCGCCGTTCTTCGCTGCTGGCGCTGGCTGGCGCGGGATTGCGCGCTTTGACCGCCGCGCCTTTGCCCGAGCGTTGCCCGCGCTTCCCGCCGTTCTTAGCGGAGCGCGGCGGCTGGCTATCGTCTGGCGGCGGGCGGAAGCTAGCGCGCCCGGGCCGCGAGCCGCTGCCGCCCAAGACATGCGTGCCGCGCTGGCTAGGGTCAGCATTATAAAATTCATCATCGTTGATGTATTCTGGCTCATTCGCGTCGCGATTGGACATGCTGGAGATCTTTTCCGCTCAAAACTCATAGACGACGGGCGGCCGACAGCCGCCATCTGCCGCGTCTATTTCAGCATAGCATAGAAATGCAAAGCGGGCGATTCGCCTTAGAACATTTTTTCAATGATGTCAGAGGGGCTTAGACGGTTAAGACGATTTTGCCCAGGGCCCGCCGTTCCATCAATTCGCGCAGGGCGGCCGGCGCCTCTTCTAAGGGCAGGGTCTGATGAATATGCGGTTTGAGCTTGCCAGCGGCGTACCAGTCCGTCAACTGCGCCATAGAGCGGCGAATCGCCTTTGGATTCTGCTGCCAATAAGCGCCCCAATAGAGGCCAACCAGCGCAGCGTTTTTGAGCAGGGCGATATTCGCTGGCAGGCTGGGGATGCGCCCGCTGGCGAAACCAATGACGAGGTAGCGGCCTTCCCAGGCGATGCGGCGCGCCGCTTGATCGAAGATGTCGCCGCCGACCGGGTCAAAGATGACATCGGCGCCCTGGCCCGCGGTCAGTGCTTTGATGCGTTCGCGCAGGTTCTCATGGCTATAGTCGATGCCGGCCTCAGCGCCATAACGCTCGGCTAGAGCGAGTTTTTCCGCGCTGCTGGCCGCGGCGATGACGCGCGCGCCGAGCAGCTTGCCTAATTCAACCGCCGCCAGCCCGACGCCGCCAGCCGCGCCTAAAACTAAAATTGTCTCGCCCGCCTGCAAATTTGCCCGCCGCGTCAAAGCCAGATGCGCCGTGCCATAAGCCAGGGGCAAAGCAGCGCCCGCTGCAAAAGGCATAGCGGCCGGCATGGGCAAGACCATAGTGGCTGGCACGCTGACCTCTTCGGCGAAGCCGCCATAGGGCAATACCGCCATCACGCGCTGCCCGGCGCGCAAGCTCGGCACATCCCCGCTGACCACGCTGATTTCACCGGCAACTTCCAAGCCCGGGCTGAAGGGTAGCGGTGGGCGTACCTGATATAAACCTTGTACTAGCAGGACATCGGGGAAGTTCACCCCGCAAGCGCGCACGCGAAGCTTGACCTGGCCCGCGCCGACCGCTGGGCTAGGCTGCTCGGCGACGACTAAATCCGCTGGATCGCCGAAGGCTCGGCAAAGAACCGCTTTCATTGACCGCCGCTCAAAAATCGATTGGGTTGGAAAGCAAGCCCGTCAGCAAATCAATGCAGGCTCTTACATCGCCAATATCGACTGTTTCGCTGGTGCTATGCAGGTAGCGCGTCGGGATAGAAATGCAGCCACTTGGCACGCCGGCATTCGCCAGTTGAATCGCCGCAGCGTCGGTGGTGCCGCCGGCCAGCAATTCCAGTTGATAAGGAATGCCATCGGCTTCGCAGCGGTCAATCATCCAGTTTTTGATGGCGGCTGGCACAATCAGCCCTGGGTCATGCACTTTAATGGCAGCACCGCCACCGAGCTTGACCAGCATCTTGCGCCCGCGAATCTGGTCGCCGGTGCCGGTAACATCGATGGCGATGCCAATATCGGGCTGCAGGCCCTGCGCCGCCGTTTTTGCGCCGCGCAAGCCGACTTCTTCTTGCACGGTGAAAGCAAAATATAGTTCGTGCAGACTCTGCCGCTGCAAGCGGCGCATCGTTTCAATGGCGACGACGCAGCCGATGCGGTCGTCTAAAGACTTGGCGATGAGGCGCTGCCCGCGCCTTTGCAGCTCGCGCATGAAGCCGGCTGGCTGCCCGACGGGCGTGGCATTGCCCTGGCTATCCGCCTGCACATCAATATAGAAGTCGCTGAGGGCTTTGCCGCCGCCTTGCTGCGCCGCGATGACGCCGACCGTGCCATCTTCAAATTGCACGCGGTTGCCGTTCAGCGTGTCCAGGCGCAGGCCGCCGAGATTGGTGAAACGCAGGTAGCCGCTCTCTGGCTCTTGATAATTCGCCATCAAGCCGATTTCGTCCATGTGGGCGGCGATGAGGATTTTTTGGCCGCCTTGGCCGACGCGGCAGATAAGATTGCCCAAGCCATCCACCCAAATCTCATCCGCCAGGTCTGCGACTTCGGCGCGGATAAGGGCGCGGATGCGATGTTCGTAGCCGGACGGCCCCCAGGTTTCTACCAGTTTTTTTGTCAATTCAATCACGACTGGCTCCTGTCGCTTTTAGGAATGTGCCTATTCTAACCTGTTTCATTTTTTCTGTGTTTTCAGTAGTACAAATTAAATTTTGCAGGTCTTATGCCTTCGTTTCAACCCCACCCCCGGCCCCTCCCGTAGGGCAGTGTCTACACGCCCCAAAGCTTCGGGGAGGGGTTTGGGGTGGGGTTGAAAATGCTGCACAATTAACTCGACTTACTTCTACGCTTAACCCTTTAGGCTGGCACAGCCACATCGACTGGCGCTGCCGGCGCTGACTGCTTGACCGGCCGCGCTTCCAAGCGCATCGGCAAGCCATCGCGCGGGAACATCGTCACGAAGGGCTGCGGCACAATTTCTACCCCGTCAATCAGCCGCATCTTATAGCGCTGCGCCAGCGTCGCTAACAAAAGATTGGCTTCCATCGTGGCGAAGCTGTTGCCGATGCAGACGCGAGGCCCGGCGCCAAAAGGAATATAAGCATACCTGGGAATATCGTTAATGCTTGGGTCTTGCCAGCGCTCGGGGATAAACTCGTCAGGCTGTTGCCAAATATCAGGATGCCGATGCACACAGTATATGCTGATTTGCACATGGGTCCTGGCCGGGAAGGGATAGCCCAGCACTTCCGTATCTTCTTTGCAGAACCGCCCGATTGACCAGACTGGCGGCATCAAACGCATCGATTCTTTGATGACATCCGCCATATAAGGCAGGCGCTTCAAATCGGCTAGCGTTGGCGGCGCGCCCGCCAGCACGCTATCCAGCTCCGCATGCAGGCGTGCTTCCACTTGCGGATTCTGCGCCAGCAGCCACCAAGTCCAGTTCAGCGCATTCGCCGTCGTTTCATGCCCGGCTAAAAAGAGCGTTACCGCTTCATCGCGCACTTGCTTGTCCGTCATGCGCTCGCCATCGGCGTCTTCTGATAGCAGCAGCATAGACAGCAGGTCGCCGCGGTCTTCGCCAGTCGCCCGCCGCTGATTGATGAAGCGATAGACGATGGTGTTCAGCAGGGCATTGGCGCGCCGCGCGCGAATCCGCATCGGCGTCGGCACCCAATGCGGCAGCAGTGTCGCCGTATTGCTGGCCTTCTGCACCACATCAACCGCCTTCTTGACCTCGTTCACCGTCGTCGAGGCATCGGCGTCAAAGAGCGTGCGCCCGACAATCAAGAGCGTCAGCTGCATCATCTCTTCGGCGATATCGAGGGTTTGCCCGCTGCGCCAGCTTGCGCTGCGCTCCAGGGCATAATTCACCATCGTATCGGCGTAGGCAGTGATGCGCTGCGTATGAAAAGCGGGCTGCACCAGGCGGCGCTGACGCCGCCAAAACTCGCCATTGCTCGTAACCAGGCCCTGGCCCATAAAGCGGGCTAAGCCGCCTTTTTCGCTGGTATATTCAGGCCCTTTGATGAAGTTCTGTGCTTGCCGCACCAGCACTTCCCGGATCATGTCAGGATTGGCGAGCATATACTCATGATGATTGCCCGACTTGTAATGCAGGACATCGCCGTATTCATGCAGCCAACGGGTAACGCGAGTCAGCGGGTCTTTCAAAAAGTTGCGATAAGTCAGGTACTTTTCGATGGCGCCGGTGCCGATATCTGGCGGCCCAGGCGGGAAGACAAGCTCTTTCATGCGCTTCAGTCCTTTTCTAAGAACAATGCATATAAATATCCTAGCAAAATGCGGCGGCATTCACAAGGTCTACAGTTTTTCGAGGCAATCGCATCAAAATCACGATTCAGCAAAACTCACAAAACTAAGCCAGAAAAACCACGCAGCCACATTTTCAACCCCACCCCCGGCCCCTCCCGTAGGGCAGTGTCTACGCGACCGGCGGCCAGTGTCTACACGCCCAGTTTTTGAGGTTAGACTCCCCTCCCCAAAGCTTTGGGGAGGGGAGAAAACTCCCGAAAAATATGGATGCGCTTGCAGCAAAGTCCCTCCCGGTGGGCAGTGTCTATGCGACCGGTGGCCAGTGTCTACACGTCCAGTTTTTGAGGTTAGACTCCCCTCCCCAAAGCTTTGGGGAGGGGAGAAAACCCCCGAAAAATATGGATGCGCTTGCAGCAAAGTCCCTCTCGGCGGGCAGTGTCTATGCGACCGGCGGCCAGTGTCTACACGTCCAGATTTTGAGGTTAGACTCCCCTCCCCGAAGCTTCGGGGAGGGGCCGGGGGTGGGGTTGAACCGAACGCAAAAACTTGCAAAATTTACTTTGCCCTACTGAGCCACAGAGGCACAGAAGAAATTTCCTCTGTGGCTAATTTCTTATCGCTTCACCACGATTTTAGCGTATTGCGCATTGGGCGCGGATTCGCCACAATAGAGGCCCTGGCAATAGGACGATTGAGAGGCGGCAGATGTACACGATTGGGCTAGACTTTGGCACTTTATCCGGGCGGGCGGTCTTGGTGGATAGCCGCGATGGAACGGAAATCGCGCAAGCCGTCTTCGATTATCCGCACGGCGTGATGGACAGCCAGTTGCCCTCGGGCAAAAAGCTGCCACCCGACTGGGCTTTGCAGCACCCGCAGGATTATCTGGATGTCTTCGCCCAGACTGTGCCAGCCGTCCTGCGCCAGAGCGGCGTCGACCCGGCCGCTGTCAAAGGCATCGCCATCGATTTCACCGCTAGCTCGCCCATGCCAACCACCGCCGCTGGCGAGCCGCTCTGCTTCCTGCCCGATTTGCAAGACGAGCCGCATGCCTATATCAAGCTCTGGAAACACCACGCCGCTCAGCGCCAAGCCGACCAAATCAACGAAACCGCGCGGCAAATGGGCGAAAACTGGCTGCCGCGCTATGGTGGCAAAATCTCTTCCGAATGGTTTTTTAGCAAATTGTTACAAATCTTGCAGGAGCGGCCCGATATTTACGCCCGCATCGACCGCTTTGTCGAAGCGGCCGATTGGGTCATCTGGCAGCTGACCGGCTGCGAGACGCGCAATACCTGCACCGCCGGCTACAAAGCGATGGTGCAGGATGGTGATTTTCCCAGCCGCGCCTATTTCAAAGCGCTGGACCCGGCTTTTGAGAATGTGGTGGATGAGAAGGTCGGCCGCGAATTTGCCGAACTAGGCGCAAAAGCCGGTGAACTCACTCCAGAGATGGCGGCAATGATGGGCTTGCCGGCTGGCATCGCCGTCGCTGTCGCCAATGTCGACGCCCATGTTACCGCGCCGGCCGTCAAAGCGACGGAAGCCGGCGTGATGGTTATGGTCATGGGCACTTCCTGCTGCCACATTCTATCTGGCCGCGAGTTGAAAGTGGTGGATGGCATGTGCGGCGTCGTCAAAGGCGGCATTATCCCCGGCCTGTATGGCTATGAAGCGGGGCAGAGCGCCGTCGGCGACATCTTCGCCTGGTTCGTCGACCATGCTGTGCCGCCCGAATATCATCAAGCCGCCGCCCGCGCCAGCCTCAGCCTGCACGAATATCTCGAGCGAGAAGCGGCGCAGCAAAAAGTCGGCGCGCATGGCCTCATCGCCCTCGACTGGTGGAATGGCAACCGCAGCACGCTGGTCGATGTCGATTTGAGCGGCATGCTGCTGGGCATGACCCTAGCCACCCGCGCCCCGGATATTTACCGCGCTTTGTTGGAGTCCACCGCTTATGGCACGCGGGAAATCATCGAAGCCTTTGAAGCGCAGGGCATTGAAGTGCGTGAGCTGGTGGCGGCTGGCGGCCTGCCAGAGAAAAACGCGCTGCTCTGCCAGATTTTCGCCGATGTTACCGGCCGGCCGCTCAAGCTGGCTGGCTCGGCGCAGGCGCCGGCGCTGGGCGCGGCTATGCACGCGGCCGTCGCCGCCGGTCTCTACCCCAATATCCAAGCCGCCGCCGCCAAAATGGGCAAGCTCAAAGACGAAGTTGTGCGGCCCATCCCCCAGAATCAAAAAATCTACGACCAGCTTTTCCAAGAATACCAGACGCTCTACGCTTATTTTGGCCGTGGCGCGAACGATGCCATGAAACGGCTGAAAGCCATCAAGCACGCCGCGCTGGGCTAAAGCCGCCCGGCTGGGCTATGGTGAAAACTTACAAGACCCTATCCCGCTGCACCAAATTCTCGCCGCTTA
This sequence comes from Phototrophicaceae bacterium, assembly GCA_965200325.1. Taxonomy (GTDB): domain Bacteria; phylum Chloroflexota; class Anaerolineae; order Aggregatilineales; family Phototrophicaceae; genus UBA6055. The sequence continues at coordinate 1,318,475 of OZ241335.1, forward strand.
GGCCGCCGGAAAAGGGCGTTTTCCCGCGCTCTAAGCCCTTAAAATCAAGCGCTACAGAGTTTCTTGTAAGAAATAGCTAAAGCAAATACTGGTAATTGGGATAATATTGCGCTAATCTATCCCTATGATTCCGTCTACACTATTATTAAGTTGACTGGCGCAATGCCTGGGAGGGCACAATGAATAAACGCAAATTGCTCTATCGCTTGATTTCCATTTTTCTCGGACTCTGTATCCTTTGGAGTTTTGGACTCAGCACCATCGCGCAAGATCAACCGGCCGAAGAAGCGGCCGAAGAGATGGTGGTAGAAGAAATCACCGCCGCCGATGTGCAAACAAACTTGGATATGACCTGGATCTTGCTGGCGGGTTTCCTCGTCTTCTTTATGCAGGCGGGTTTCGCCATGCTGGAAGGCGGCATGATCCAAGAGACGGGCGTCGTCAACTCGCTGGCGGAAAACTTTATGGACGCCTGTGTTACTGGCATTGTCTTCTTCGCTGTTGGTTATGGCATCGCCTACGGCACTGTTGAGGCTGGGCTAGACGGCGGTGGTTTTACGCCGGCCAACATACCGCTTTTGCTGGGCGGCGTTGATGGCACCAACCCCGGCGATGGCGCTTTGCTGGTCAATTTCTTCTTCCAATTTGCCTTTGCCGGCGCTGCCGCCACTATCGCCACGGGCGCTATGGCCGAGCGCACCAACTTCGTCGGCAAGCTGATTTACAGCGCCATCCTCGGCGCTGTCATCTATCCCGTCGTTGTCTTTTGGACATGGGGCGGCGGCTGGCTGGCCGAGAACGGTTTTCTCGATTTTGCCGGCTCGACCATCGTCCACATGACGGGCGGCGTCGTCGCTTTCTTCGGCGCGCTTATCGTGGGGCCACGGGCTGGGCGCGTCTTCGGGCGGCCGCCGGCCGCCTCCAATTTGGCGCTGGCGTCCCTTGGCACCTTTATCTTGTGGTTTGGCTGGTACGGCTTCAATGTCGGCTCGACCTTAGCCGCCAACGATGTCAACATTATGGGTCTGGTCGCGGTCAATACGACATTGGCGGCGGCGGCCGGCGCGCTCGCCGCTATGTTCTACAGCCATCTTGAGACTGGCGGCCACTGGAATGTCAGCTTTATCTTGAATGGTTCTTTGGCGGGCTTAGTCGGCATTACCGCTGGCTGCGCTTTTGTTACGCCAATCGCTGCCTTGTTCATTGGCGCGCTGTCTGGCGTTCTGGTCGTCTTAGCCTTCCACTTTTTCGAGAATAGGAAAGTGGATGATGCGGTAGGCGCGGTTTCGGTGCATGGGGTCTGCGGCGCTTTTGGCACGCTGATGATTGGCATCGTCGGCTCGTCAGCCTTGGGCGCGCCTAGCCTGGTGGACGGCGGCGGTCTCGATTTGCTCATTACCCAGCTTATCGGCGTCGTCGTCATCTTGGTTTGGGTCAGCGTTACCAGTTGGGTCATGTTCAAAGCGCTGAACGCGGCTAATGTCTTGCATGTTGACCCCGAAGCCGACCGTATCGGCATTGACGCCTACGAACACCACGCTTCGGTTTGGCCCAATGTCTTGCCCCTGCGCGAAAGTTTTGATGACGACTAAGCGCAGTCAATAGCATAAAATACAAAAAGGCGACTCGTCCGAGTCGCCTTTTTTGTTTTTGATATGAGACAGCGCTATAGTTCGGCGCTGTCGAGCATGATGGTAACGGGCCCATTGTTATGGATTTCCACCTGCATCAGCGCGCCAAAGACGCCATGCTGCACCGGCTGCACGCCCGCTTGCTCTAGGCAATCGGCATAATGCCGCACCAGCGGCGCGGCGATGTCGGGCGCGGCCGCGCGGATATAACTCGGGCGCCGGCCTTTGCGCGCATCGGCATAGAGCGTGAATTGCGAGATGACCAGCGCGCCGCCGCCGATGTCCAGCAGCGAGCGATTCATCTTGCCCGCCGCATCAGCGAAGACGCGCAGATTCGCTGTTTTCTTCGCCAGCTTCTCCGCTTCCGCTTGTGCATCGGACTGGGTGATGCCGACCAGGGCGACAAAACCAGTTTCGATTGCGCCGGTGATTTTCCCATCAACCGAGACCGAGCCGGCGCTCACCAGTTGTAGTAGGACTCGCATTGCACTTTCCTTTCTGTGTCTCAGTAAGTCCAAGTTAATTATGCGCGATTTTCAACCCCTCCCCGAAGCTTCAGGGAGGGGCCGGGGGTGGGGTTGAAAAAAGCCTCGCACTTGCAAAATTTAGTTTGACCTACTTCTGTGGCTATTTCTTTTATGCCCGCTGATTCAAAATCTGCATGACGCGCAGCAAGAAATGCTGGCAGCAGGTATCGACATGGTATTGAATGTCCATTTCTTCTTTGTCTTTGTCATAGAGGCCGCTAATAGTGAACTCTGGCGCAGCGCCATGTTCTGCGCAGCGCACAGCGCCAAATTTGCGCCGCAGCCCAGCCCCAATCGAGCGCCGCGTGCTATCAAACATCAATTCCAGCTCATACTCATCGAGGAAGGCATCAGGCAGTTCCGCGCCTTCCGCGCGCAGGTCAAAGGTGATTTTTAGCGACATAAGCGCTCAGTCGAGCATCGGTGTTTGGCGCTGGACTAATTGGATGGCATGCCCCCAAGGGTCGCGCAGGAAAGCGAGCTTGTCGCCGTTTGCCCGTTCATCCACTTCGCCCGCGAGCGTCGCCCCGGCCGCCACCAAACGCTGCCGCGTCGCTGCCATATCTTCTACGGCGAAAGCCAGGTGGAATGTTACAGGATGATATTCAGCATACTTCACAAATTCGCCTAGCGGATTGCAATAAATCTCCACCAGGCTCTTGCCGGCGCTATCCGCCAGGAAATGAATATAGGGCGGTTCGGCGAAGGAGCGCACGATGCGCATATCGAGATGGGCGACATACCAAGCCGCCAAACCGGCCGGGTCGCTCACATTAAAAGCGATGTGTTCTAGTCTCATATCAGTTTCTCTCACTCCGTAATTGTTTGCCGCTATTGCAATTCAAAACGCTCGGCATCTGGCTCGGCCGCCTCATCCAACGCGTCGACCTCGTCGGTCAGCTGCTGGCTGCGCAGCCAGCTCACAGCCATCATCGCCAAAAAAATCAAGGCGATGCCGATGAAGATAATCTCGTCGTAGGGTCCTAAAGCGCCGTGCGCCAAAATGATGGGCATGCCCCGCCTCGAGCGTTAAACGGCTTAATGCCAGCATTATAGACCAAGCGCCGCAAAATCTGAACCGACGGTTGCCAGGTTGTGCTTATGCACGCAGAATAGGCACGCCAAACTCGGGAGCGACTATGAGCGACGAAATCCTTTCTATCGCGGACCTGCAAAAATACTACGGCGCTAAGCTCATCCTAGATAATGTCAATATGAATTTGAATCGAGGCGAGCGCGCCGCTTTAGTGGGCGAAAACGGCGTCGGCAAATCGACCTTAGCCCGGCTGATATGCGGCGCGGAAGTGGCTGATAAGGGCCGCATCCGCCTAGCGCCGGGCAGTCAAATCGGCTATTTGCCGCAGGAAGCGCAGGTGGATGCGCAAATCACTGTCGCCGCCTACATCGCCGAGAGCGTCGGCGAATTGCATTCGATCCAGCAGCGTCTGCGCGCTTTGGAGGAGCAAATGGCCCGCGGCGACAATCTCGATATCGTTCTGGCTGAGTATGGCCAGCTGCAAGAAATCTTCGAGGCTCGCGGTGGCTACCGGCTGGAAAGCCGCTTGCAGCAGATTTTTGCCGGCTTGGACCTGGAGCATCTGGCGCCAGAGCGGTGCCTGGCATCGCTCAGTGGCGGCGAAAAAACTCGCGTCGGTTTAGCCGCCTTGCTGCTGCAAGCGCCTGACCTGCTTATCCTGGACGAGCCGACCAACCCTCTCGATTTTGCGGGCATCGCCTGGCTGGAAGACTATCTGCTGCAATATCCGAAAGCCTTGCTGATGATTACGCACGACCGCCGCTTCATCAACCGCGTCGCCAGCAAAATTCTCGATCTTTCGGCTGTAACGCATAGCCTGCAGGCCTATCCTGGCAATTATGAGGCTTATCTGGCGCAGCGGGCAGCGCAGTATGAGCGCGAGGTCGAGGCTTATCATGCGCAAGTCAATCGCATGAAGGCTCTGCGCGCGCAAATGAAAAAAGAGGCGCATAGCCATCGCAAAGCCAAGCGCCCCGATGACGGCGATAAAGCTATCAAATTTGCCGGGCAGCAGCAGGTGGCTCGCACAGTCAGCCGGCTAGTGCGCGCCAGCCGCCAGCAGTTGGAGGCTCTCGAGGCGAATCGGCTGGAGAATCCGCGCCATGTCTGGCATATCGAATTTGACTTTGACCCGCTGCCACTGACGAGCCTAGAACCGCTGCATTTGCAGTCCGTGAGTATGCGTTTTGGACAGCAGCGGCTGCTTTGCGGGGTGGCGGCGGTTTTGCGCAAGGGCGAGCGCGTCGCCTTGGTCGCGCCCAATGGCAGTGGCAAGACGACGCTCTTGCGCCTGATTATCGGCGAGTTGCAGCCGACCGGCGGCAATATCAAAGTGATGCCGGGTGCGAAAATCGGCTATTTAGACCAGACGGGCGAAGCCTTCTATGACGCTCGCAATATCGTCGCGCTGCTAAAAGACATCCGCAGCGACAGCGCCGACAATATCTTGACGCTGCTGCACCGCAGCGGCCTGTTCCGCGATGCGCATTTAGCTGGCAAATCTGTCGGGGATTTGAGCTTGGGGCAGCGGCGCAAGCTCGGGCTGGCCTGCCTGATTCACAGCCGCGCCAATCTGCTGCTGCTCGATGAGCCGACGAACCACCTCGACCTGATGAGCTTGGAGGCTTTGGAGCGGGCGCTGAGGCGCTTCCCCGGCGCGATACTGGCGGCGACGCATGACCGCTGGTTTATCGAGCATATCGCCAGCCAAGTCTGGCATTTGCGGGAGGGCAAATTGCGTATCGCGCCAGCTGAGCGCTGGGGCGGCTAATCGATGTCAATCGGAATTTTGAAGTTGGCGGCGCTGGCGGGCGGCTCGTCGTCTTCCTCCGATTTTTTCTCGTCGGCGTCGGAATGAATGTCGATGCGCACGGCGCGGCGGCCCAACTGCGGGCGCGCTGACTGGCGCGGCTTTTTCTGTTTCTTGGCTGGCTGCAAGACCGAGACCGCCACTTCAAAATCCGCTTCAGCGGCGCTTTTTGGCGCGACCTCGATGGTGACGGGGTCTTTTTCGGGCGGCGCAATGTCAAGGACTGCGGCTGGTTCTTCTGCTTCCGCAGGCGGCGCTGGGCGGCTTGTCTCGCTCGCATTTGCCGCTAGCGGTGCTGGCGCGTCCTGTAAGCTGGCGCGTAGCGCTTTGACGGCGGCGATAATATCCGCCTCAAAAATATCCCAGCGCGAGGGCGCCAGCGATTCCAGCATCAGCTCCAGCGCGTCCAGCAGGGCTAACTGGGGCGCGCCGCTGCCCTGCAAGGTCAAGATGCGCCAGGCGCGCAAGGGGCGATAGCCAGGGTGCAGGCACAGCCCTTCTTCGATAATCGCCAGCGCTTCTGCCAAATCGCCTAGTTCGCCGAGGGTGATTGCCAGCTGCGTATAGAGGCGCGGCCGGTAGCGCGCGGCCAAGCCCTGCGCTTTTGGCAGGGCTAGCAATTCTCGGTAGAGTGGCAGCGCTTGCTCTGGCACGCCAAAGGCGCGCCAGGTCCCCGCCAGCTCAAACATGATGCGCGCGTGCTTGGGGTAGGTGCTGTCTAGCTGGCGGAAATGCTCGATAGCGCCGCGCAGATTGCCGCTTTCCCGCAAGCGCAAGCCCGCGTCAATCAATTCGCTGATAACGGCCATATTCGCCAATCCTTCGCTCCGTATCGAGGCACTGCCAGAAATCTCAGTAAGTCCAAGTTAATTATGCAAAATTTGATGCGCGATTTTCAAGCCCACTCTAAATCCCTCCACGAAGCTTCGGGGCGCCTAGACACTGACCTACGGGAGGGGCCGGGGTTGAAGCGAACGCAAAAAGTTGCAAAATTTAGTTCGTCCTACTTCTGCGGCTTAATCTGGCCCATCGGGCTGCATCACCGGTACGATATAGCCAGCGTCCAGCCAAGCGCGCAAACGGGCGGCACCAATCTCGCGGCCGAAGAAACCCGCTGGCGCGCTTCGCGCCAGGCTTATCAAAGTTTCATCCCATTGATAATCGTTGCGGAAATCGTGGTAGATGCCGCGCGTCTGCGATAGGTAGCACCAAGGCGCCAGTTGATAGCGCATATCTTCCGTGAGCTGCGGCACGCGGTAGCTGAGCGGCGGGCGCTTTTGCGCGTTCAAGATGACATCGGCATAGCGCGTTACCATTTCTTCAAGCGAAAAATTCGCGCGCAGGTATTGCAGCGTGGCGGCTGGGGTGCGGCGGCGCTGGCGCAAAATGGACTGCGCGATGGCGACCGTCGCGTCGATATCGCCATAATCGACGCGCTCTATGTGCGCGTCGGGCAGTAAATCGCGGTAGGTCGAGACGCGGGCGACGATGGCCGGCGTGCCGCAGCCCAAAGACTCGAAAGGCGTATTGCCAAAAGTCTCGACGCAGCTGCCAATGCAGAGCGTCAAATCCGCCAAGCTATAATATTCGGGCAGCAGCGGTTCGGTGATCCAGTCATGGAAGACAAAGACCTCGTTCAAGCCAGCGTCGCTGATGGCCTGGCACAGCTTGTTATAAAAGCTGAGACTGCGCTGCGAAGTTTCGGCATCCAGCCCGCGCGGCACCAGGATGCGCAAATCGCTGAAGCCGCAGTCATAAACCAGCTTTGTCACGACCTGTATCACTTCGTAAATGCCCTTGAATACTTCGGGGCGGTGGGGAAAGAGCAGGGTAGGATGCGCCGCGACCTCGGGCGGGATAAGCTCGAAGATAGCGTCGGGCGCTGTATAAGTGAAGACATCCCAATCGAAGCCATTGTGTATCGTGTGCATGCGCTCGCTGACGGCAGGCGCGAACTGCGCAATCATAGCCGCGTAAGAAGCGCGGGTATGTTCCGACGGCAAGATCCATTCATCGCCTTGAAACAGGAAAGCGCTTTGCAGCGACTCAGGGTAGATGATGTTGCGATGGGAAATCACAGTCGGCTTGTCTTGATAGACATAGGGGAATATCAAGTCGCCATCGTGGCTGTAATGCACATCGGCGGCGGCAATCGCCGCGTGGACATAACGCATTGCGTTGCCGATATGATAAATCGGCGTCAAATAGGGTTGCGGGAAGGGCTGTCTGAAACGCAGGATGGGGTGGATTTCGACATTCTCGTGCCATTTGAAAGGCTGCGTCGAGTTTTCGTCCCGCGTCGCCAGGATAGTCAGCGTATGCCCTTGTTCGCCGAGATAGAGTGAAACTTTTTTTAGCTGGGCCTGAGAGCCGCCCAAGGTTACATCAGGGTAAAGTGGCGTCATCGAAAAGATGGCGATTTTTTTGCGCTGGGGTACAGCTTGCGAACTGGCGCCGGCGCGCGCCGCAGGCGGCGCGTCTGAAGGGAGATTGCTAGCCACTTGTACTACCTCGATTTCGTCTGCGTCATGCCAATAATGCGCGCTTGATTATTCTCAAGCTATTTTCAACCTTTGTCAACAACTTTTGCCCTCTTGACAAGAGGAAACACTTGCTAGCTTTATGGCTATTGTAGGCTATTTCGAGCAGTTTTTCAATTGTTAGAGCGCTTATTTTGCCCACAGCAAGCTCAAATTTGTATTGCGACTAGGGGGAAAGAAATTTAGCCACAGAGGCGCAGAAGTAAGTCTAAGTTAATTATGCAAAATTTGATGCACGATTTTCAAGCCCACGATAAGCACGTCTATAGTTTTCGCAGGCTAAACTCCCCTCCCCAAAGCTTTGGGGTGGGATTTAGGGTGGGTTGAAGCGAACGAAAAAACTTGCAAAATTTAGTTTGCTCTACTGAGACACAGAGAAAAGTTGCCACCTTTTTATGTCGTATCCTGCGTTATTTCATTTGTCCTACTTCTGTGGCAATTTTCTCTTTCAATCGCATATCAATGTGCCAACTGTGGCATCGCCATGCAGGGCTTTGAGCAAATCTTGCGGATTCCAAAAATTAAGCACGATAATCGGCATGGCGTTTTCTTGGCAGAGCGTGAAAGCGGTTGTATCCATGACCCGCAACTGCTGGTCTAGCACCTGCTGATAGCTCAGGCGGCTATAGCGCTGGGCCTGGGGATTTTGCAGCGGGTCTGCCGAATAGACGCCATCCACTTTGGTCGCTTTCACGATGACATCGGCGTGAATCTCGCTAGCCCGCAGCGCCGCCGCCGAGTCGGTGGTGAAGTAGGGGCTGCCGATGCCGCCGGTCAAGATGACGACGCGGCTTTTTTCCATGTGGCGGATAGCGCGCAGGCGGATATATGGCTCGGCGATGGAATTCATCTCCACGGCGGTCTGCACGCGGGTGCTGATGCCCAGCCGGCCGATAGCGTCTTGCAAGGCGAGGCCATTCATGACCGTGGCAATCATGCCCATGTGGTCGGCCGTGCTGCGGTCCATGCCGCGTTTGGCGGCCGGCTCGCCGCGCCATAGGTTGCCGCCGCCGATGACGATAGCCAACTGCAAGCCCAAAGTATAGACCTCAGCCACGCGCTGGGCGATATAAGCCGCTTTCGCTGGGTCGATGCCAGCGCCGCCATTGCCGGCCAAAGCCTCGCCACTCAATTTCAGCAAGACTCGCTTGTACGGTAACGCGCTTTCCCCACTCATAGCCGCTCCTTTTTCTTCTCGTTCTCTGAGGCGCGGGTCGGCCCCCGCCAAAAATCGCCGCTCAAACCCAGCCGGCGGAAAATCCCTTGCGCCTCCGCCAATGACCGACCGCGAAAATTCGCCGCCAGGCGATCGCTATACCACAGCTGGGCTAGCTGCCAGACCTGCGCCAAGCTCAGCGCCGCGCCGCCTTGCCGTCCCTGCTGGCGGCGCCATTGCGCAATCTCCCTTTCCGACCGAAAGAGCAAAATGCTCGCTCAAGTATCTACAATGTCAGCGTACCAATGGCGAAAAGGCTGGGCGAAATGCACAAGTTCATCGCCAGCGCTCTGCAGCTGGCCGTCGACGATCGCGTAGCGCATGACTTCGCGGCTCAAGGGATGGCGCGCTTCGATTTGCGCGTCGGCGTCTAACATGGCCGGGATGCCCAGAGAATCCCACGCGCAGTTGGCATAGAGCCAGCGGCCATTGACCTGGCAGCGATAATCCGTCCGCACAGCCGAAAGCGGATGCGCCATCAAAATTTCGCCATCCCGCAATACCAGAGCATGCGCTGCATCTAAGTGCTGCAGGGACTGCGCCACCGCCGCCGCTGACAGGCTGAAGCGGGCGGCGATGGCCGGCGCAGTCGGCGGCCGGCCCCGCTCGATAAAGACCGCGTAAATATAAAGCCGAATCTGCCAGTCAGTCTTGGTCGGTTTCATAGACTCGCCAAAGACAAAAGGAGATTAGCCCTGGCTAATCCCCCGTCGGTTTTGCATTGCATAGCGCATTTATGTGGTTTCGCGGGCAAAGCGCCTAAGCCTCGCCACCGATAACCAAGCGCTGGAAACGGCCGATGTTAATCGTCTCGCCCACTTCGGCGACTGTCTCTTGCAGGTATTGCCTGATGGTCTTGTCGTCGTCTTTGACAAAAGCCTGCTCCAGCAGCACAATTTCTTCGTACCACTTGTTCATGCGGCCGGCGACGATTTTTTCGGCGATGTGGGCTGGCTTGCCTTCGCCCAAAGCTCGCTCGAGCTGCATTTTGCTTTCCGCAGCCACCAAGTCCGCCGGCACATCTTCCCGTTTGACATATTTAGGATCCATGTTGGCGATGTGCATGGCGATGTCTTTGGCGAAAGCCTTGAATTGCGCCGTCGCCGCCACAAAGTCGGTCTCGCAGTTGACCTCGACGATGACCGCCAGCCGCTGGTCAAAATGCAGATAATTGCCGATGACGCCTTCATTGGCGCTGCGGCCCTTGCTTTGCAGCTTGATGCCATCTTTCAGCGCTTTTTCGCGCAGGAAATTGGCGGCTTTGTCAATATCGCCCGCGAACTGTTCTAGGGCTTTCTTGCAATCCAGCGGACCCGCGCCGGTCTTATCTCGCAATGCTCTTACTTGTTTTGCGCTTACTGCCATTTGCCTATCTGTCTCCATTCACCTGATTCATGTCTGTCTATTCGTCGCCGCTGGCGTCGTCGCTGTCGGCCGCTTCTTCATCATCGCCGAAGAGATTGGCATCGCGCAATTTCGCCAGCGTCGATTCGCCCAGCAGGTCTTCATCGCTCAATTCTTCGTCGTAGGTATCGGCAAAGCTCGGTTCTGGCTCTTCTTCGACGCTGGCCGACTGCCGCATGTGATGCCCTTCGAGAATGGCATCGGCCAGCGCGCTGACCAGCAGGCGGATTGAGCGCATAGCGTCATCGTTGGCCGGCAGAATATAATCAACCATATCCGGATTGGCATTGGTATCGACCAAAGCCAGTACCGGAATCTTGATGATATTCGCTTCTTTGACGGCGGTGTATTCGCGCTCGGCGTCCACCAAAATCAGCAGCTCGGGCGTGCGCTTCATCTCGCGGATGCCGCCCAGGCGCAGTTGCAGCTTAGAAATCTTGCGCTCCAGCACCAGGCCTTCTTTTTTGGTCAAGCGGTCGAATTCGCCGGCATCGCGCCGCTTTTCGAGCTGCTTCAAGGTATCGATGCGGCTGCGGATGGTCTTCCAGTTAGTCAGCGTGCCGCCCAGCCAGCGGTGATTGACATAAGGCATGCCGCAGCGGCCGGCTTCGCGCTGGATGATGTCTTGCGCCTGCCGCTTGGTGCCGACGAAGAGCGCTATGCCGCCGCCCGCCACCAAATTGACAATCATATCGTGGAAGCGATTGAGATTTTTGAGCGTTATCTGCAAGTCGATGATATGAATCCCGTTGCGCTGGGTGAAGATGAACTCGTCCATCTTGGGATTCCACTTATTGGTGCGATGCCCGAAGTGTACGCCAGTTTCGAGCAAAGTTCGCATTCTTACTGCTGAAGGCATTCCTATTCTCCTTGATATTGGTGTTTATCGCTCGCGCGGCATTCACCCTCGCGCTGATAATCCGCCAGTGGCGGACAACACCCAGCGCGAGTCCTGCTGCGTGGGATTTTGGCATTTATGCCGCGAGCCAGTCTAGCATAGGCGCGGGGCAGGGACAATACTTGGTTTTGGGCAAGATGATGTGTATGGGCGGGGAAGGTATGACCACAAAGACACAAAGGACACAAAGAATTTTTCTCTGCGCCTCTGTGTCTCTGCGGCTAATTTTTCCCTTCGCAAGCTGTACAACACTTATATCTTTTCTGCGGCGGTCAAAATCTCTTCCAGCGCCGCGATGAAGGCTTGATTCGCTTCCCGCAAGCCCAAGCTCAAGCGCATCGCATAAGGCAAGCCATTGCCCGTTTGCTGGCGCAGCAAAAAGCCGCGCTCGTATAAGCGCTGGTGCAGCTCTTCTCCCAGCAGCTGCGTCTCAAAAAGCAGGAAGTTCGTCGCTGTCGGCCAGTAGCGAATATCAAGGCGGTCAAACTGCTGGCAGACCCAGCGCGCCTCGCCCCGCAGATACTCAACAGCCTGGCGCATATAGGCTTGGTCGGCGCAAGCGGCGATGCCGGCCGCCAACGCCAGCTTATTATGATGAAAGCCGCGATGCAAACCAGCGATATAATTGGCGATTTCGGGTCTAGCGATGCCATAACCCAAGCGCAGCCCGGCCAAACCGTAGGCTTTGGAGAAACTATGCACGATGACGATATTTTTGCCGGCCAAAACATATTGCAGCGAATCGGGGTAAGCGGCATCTTCGACAAAATGGTGATAGACCTCGTCCGCTACGACCAAGACATGCTCAGGCAAGCCGCGCATTAGCCGCTCCATCGCGTCGGCTTTTATCACCGTGCCAGTCGGATTGTTCGGATTGCAGAGCATAATCAGCTTAGTGCGCTCAGTAATGGCGGCTAGCACAGCCTCGGGCCGATAGGCAAAGGTTTCGGGTTTCAGCGGCACATCGATGACCCGCGCGCCCAGCGGTTCAGTAACTTTTTTATAAGCGCCGGCAAATGTGGGCGACGACAGGATAATCTCGTCGCCCGGCTCGAGGAAGGCGCGGGCGATTAGCTCCAGTGCTTCGAAGCCGCTGCAACCGGTGAAGATATGCGCCGGGCTTAAGCCGCGCCCCAGCACCGCCACCAGCGCCCGTCGCAGTTCAATATCGGAATAATTGGGGTAAAAAGACAGTGTGCTAGCAGTGGCATTGATGGCTTCGACGACGCCGGGCGCGGGCCCCAGCGGATTCTCGTTGTTCGCCAGTTGATAGAACTTACCGGCGGGCGGCGGCGGGCGGCGGCTGGCGTCAGCCCGCGTGAAGGCTTGTATCTTAGGGTTAAAGCGCAATCCGCTCATGCTGCCTCACCTTTCTCCAATAGATAGCGGAATAAAGCATTCTGCTGGCGCTGCTAAGCGCCTGGTTTGCCGCGCGCCAGGCAGCCTAGCGCGGATTATACTTAATGAGGGGGCTTTTCTCTTGAGCTTGAAAGCCAAATTGGGCGTAAAAATCACCTAGCTCGGGCAAGCAATCCAGCATAATCGCTTCGATATGCTGCATGCGCTTGAGCATTTTATCCAGCATACGGGCGGTGATGCCTTGCCCGCGATAAGCCCGGTCCACCACTACATCGTTGATAAGCGCGCGAAACAGGTCGTCGGTGATGGCGCGGGCAAAGGCGATAAGGCGGTCTTCGTCCCAAACGCCGAGCGTAATCTGGCTATGGTCTAGCAGCTGCTGAATATCGAGCGGGCTGCGCTTGCCGGCCAAGTGGGCCTGCTGAAAAAGCGCATGCAGCTCTTCCGGGTTAATCGGCTCGCTGAAAGAGTAGATGTATCGGCTTGGCATAAGCAGCCCCTTTTTTTCTGCGCGCTCGGCTTGTTTAGGGCGCGCAACCGTCTTAATCATACAGCAAAGCGCCGCTCGCCGTTGCGATTTTGTACGGATTGCCCAGTATCTTCTCAGCATAAGCCTGGCGTCAAAGATAGACGTCCATAAAAAATATGCCGACTTTGCCTCGATATGCTAAAATTCTCGGTAGAATGCAAAATGTAAGGCTTGGCTTTCAACCCCACCCCCGCCCCGCCCCAAAGCTTTGGGGCGGGGAGAAAAACCGCGAAAACTATGGGGGCGCGTGAAGGAAGTCCCTCCTGTAGGGCAGTGTCTACGCGTCTCGAAGTTTCGGGGAGGGATCGCCAATCATGGGGTTGAAACGAACGTATACGACTTGCAAAATTTAATTAGTCCTACTTCATCGGCCTTTGCGGTTAATTTTTTGTAGGGATAAATCTTTGAGGAGAGCGCAGCTTGGCTTTGGCGAGATGGAATTCTTTCATCCAATTCTTATGCGAGATTTATCAGACGCCGGCGGAGGACCACCAAGCCCTCGTTGATGAATTGCTGGAAAACCAGGACGAATGGCCCTGGGTCGAACGCGACAAAGCGACCTTCGTCTTCGATTCTTGGACGGCGCAGAATGTCGCGCTCAATATCGACATCATCAACCGCGACCCGCCCTTCGAGAATATGACGCGGCTGAACGACACTTCGCTTTGGTACTATCAGCGCTATTTTGAGCGAGACGCGCTGGTGGATTATATGTTTGCCATCGATGACCCCGGCACGCCGTTGTCGCAAGAAATCGATCTGCTCAAGCGGGTCAGACGCTTTTGGGAATCTGACCCGCTGAACGCCAGCTCCATCCGCGGCAATCAGGTGAATACCTCGGTCTTGCAAATGCCGCGGGCCCGGCCTTTTCCTAACTGGGCGGCGATGACGGCGGTGCCGCGCGGGCGGGTCGAGCGCCATTACTTTAGCTCGACCCAGCTCGGTTTCAGCGACCGCAGCCTCTGGGTCTATACGCCGCCGGCTTATGACCCCGGCGATGGCATCGATTATCGCCTGCTGCTGCTGCTGGACGGGCAATGGGCGGTGAACGCGCTTGAGCTGCCTTTTATCGCCGATGCCCTGATAAAGCACGGGCGCATGGAGCCTATGATTATCGCTATGCTAGCCAGCGGCAGCCAAGCCGAGCGCCTGACAGAATATGTCGGCAACGACAAGCATTACGCTATGCTGGCGGCGGAATTGCTGCCCTTTTTGCAAGCCGAGCATCGCATCGAGCCGATTGATTTGGGGCTGGCGGGCGTTGGCGAAGGCGCTATCGCCGCTGCCCATGCCGCCTTGAAAAACCCGGCCATCTTCGGCCATCTGATTATGATTTCGCCGCCTTTGGGGCGGGCGCCGGCCGTCACGCTCTTAAAAGAATTTGCCCAGCGCTTTCGCGATTCGCCCATTCTGCCCCAGCGCATCTTTCACTCTGTCGGGCGTTACGAGCAGGAGCTGCGTTTTTATCAGCCTGCTTTAGCCCTGCGCGGCATCTTGGAACGGCGCATGTCGCATGACCCAGACCTGCACTATAAATTTGTTGAGCTGGGCAGCGGGCATAGCCTAGCCGCTTTTAAGAGCGTGCTGCCAGAGGCTCTAGCCCACGCCTTCCCGCCGCAATAAATTAAGCGCAGGTCAAAAATGGGCATCCTCTATATCGTGCCGACGCCGATTGGCAACCTCGAAGATATTACCTTGCGCGCCCTGCGGATTCTGCGCGAGGTTGCGCTTATCGCCGCTGAAGATACGCGCAACTCCCGCGTTTTGACGCGGCATTACCAGATCGATACGCCTATGACCAGCTACCACGAACACAATAAACTCGGCAAGCTGGATGAGATTTTTGCCGCATTAGCGACGGGCGATGTGGCTCTAATATCTGACGCTGGCACGCCAGGCATATCCGACCCTGGCTTTGAATTGATAGGCGCGGCGCTGGCGGCCGGCTATGCGGTGGTGCCGCTGCCTGGCGCCAGCGCCATTCCCACCGCGCTCGTCGGCTCAGGTCTAGCCAGCGACCGCTTTCTTTTTATCGGTTTTTTGCCGCGCAAAGCCAAAGCCCGCGCCGCCTGCCTGCGCGAGCTGGCCGGCCGCCAGGAGACCATCATCGCCTATGAAAGTCCCTATCGACTGAGCGAGACTCTGGCGGCCATTGTTGATAGTATGGGCGGCGCGCGGCAGGTCTGTGTCGCGCGGGAAATGAGCAAAAAATTCGAGCAGTTTTATCGCGGCAGCGCGCAGGAAGTCTGCGCTCTCTTCGCCAGCGATAAGCCGCGCGGCGAAGTTACATTGGTCATCGCGGGCGCTGATGTAGCAGACGCGCGCTGGCCCGAGGCGCAGGTCAAATCCGCTTTGACCGAGCGCCTGGCCGCGGGCGAATCGCTGTCACGGGCGGCCAGCGCGGTGGCTAAAGCCGCCGGCTGGCAGAAAAAAGCGGTCTATCGGCTGGGGCTTGCTTTAAGCGACGCTAGCGAATAGTAGCAGTAAGCTCAAATTAATCGTGCGAGGGCCGGGGGTGGGGGTGGAACGAAGACATAAAAGTTGCAAAATTTAGTTTGTTCTACTTCCGCGCCTCGGTGGCTATTTTCTTAATCCTGCCCCGCATCGTCGAGGCTCAAACGCTCAATATCGACATCGATAGCGTTCTCGCTCAGTTTAGCCCGCAGCGCCTCCCATTCTCCGGCGCGCACGACGCAGGCCAGCGGCCCCAGCCGCGCCCCCAGGTAGCGGCGAAAGGCGGGGAAAGCGAAAATCTTGTCTACTGTCTCTTCCGATGTCGCCCGCAGCACCACCAGCGATTCCAAGCTCACCGTAGTGCGGACGCCATCCTGCCAGTTGCGCAGCAGCTTTAGCAGCGGCAATGGCAAAGGCCGGCCAGCCAGCTGACGGCTGAGGAAGGCTTGAATGTGCTTGACGCTGATGCCCTGCGCGGCAGCCCGCTGCAAGCCAGCCGCATCGATGCTATAGACATAAGGGTCGGCGGCCCGCAGGCAGCGGGCAAAGCGCGCCAGCTGAAAACGGTCGAAGCGGTTGACCCGCCGCGACGCCAGCAAGCTGCCATCATTGCGCGCTTCGATGCGCGGCGGCGGCTCTGGCGGCAGGGCCGGCCACGGGCTGATTTGCAGGAAAGCCCGGCCATAAGCGGTCAAGCGCAAGACATCATCGCCCACATCGACCAAGCCCAGCCAGTGCATGGGCCCGACAATATAAAATTCAATCAGCGAACCTTCGACCGCGTCCCAGCTTTCAAAACCGCTGAGATACTCGCCCGCGTCGTTGCGGATGTACCAGCTATCATAATCGCCATCGGGCCGCTGGAAATCTGGCTCGAACTCTTTGATGATTTCGATGAGGTCGTTCAACGAGACCCAGCCCTGGTCTGGCAGCAGGTCGGCGAAGAGGTTCAAGACGGCGCCGCGGACAGCGGTAGCATCATAAGACCAACTCGAATTATCAGGGTATAAGCCAGGCACATGCCACATATCGCGCCAGCTTTGGCTTTCTAGCCAGGCGCTGGCTAAGGCGCGAATCTGCTCGGCGCGGCTGGCGCCCAGCCATTGGCGCGCCTCATCGCGGCGTGGGCTGGCTCTGCCCTCTTGCCGGGCGATGAGCTTGGCGCTGTTGCCGATGCCCAGCATAAAAGCCAGGCGAATCGGGTTGCGGCGCAGCAGCAAGGGCATAATGTCCTCAGCGCTGGCGAATTGTCCGCCTTCGATTTCCGCCGGCGTCGCTTGCAGCCAGGCCAGCAGGCTCGTCATGTCATCGACGATAGTTGTATCGGCCGGGCGAAAATCGTCGACCGTCTCGATAATGTCCAGCGGCGAGAAAGCGGGCAGGGCTTCCGCGGCCGGCGGGCTGACCTCCGCGTCCAGGTTTTCATAACTTGTCTTATGTAGCGGCAGAGCGGCGATGAGGTCGCTGGGGATATAGACAAAACCGATGAGAGCATCGCCGACGCGGTCATAGCCTTCGCCGATGAAACCGCGATAATAGAGCGTTTCGGCGCTGCTGCTGGCTTGCTGCTGCGGTTTTTCGCGCTCGATTTGCGCCCGGCCCAGCTTGCGAATCTTGCCATAGAGGCGCTCAAACTGGGCGACTTTCATGCGTCCCTGCTGCATGCTGACCAAGAGTTGCAGCGCGCTGCGCTCCGCCTCAGCCAGCTTGTCCCAGACCGCTTCCACTTTTTGTTTATCTAACATCGCTTCTTGCAGGGCGGGCAAGAGCGCGTCAGCGGCGAGGCGCTTGCTATCCACCGCCCAAACCTGCGCCAAAGCGGGCAGCATGCCGGCATCATAAGCGCGCAGCGTCGCCAGCAAGGTCTTCATCTGGCCGTCCCTTCGCCAACCAGCGCGGCGTACATATCAAAATGATAAGTGATTTTACTATAATTCTGGGCGCTGAAGATAATACGCGTTGGCGCGGCGCAGGTGGGGCAGAAAAAATCGATGAAACCCAGCTCAGCGGCCAGGGCCGGCGTCATCTCTTCAAAGACGCGGCGCAGCTTGCGCCCAAAAGCCGACCGACCGTCAGCGTTATAGAAACTGCGCCAGCGAAAGCGAATCTGATGCCGGCAGCGCGGACAAGCGTAGACGCAGCTGCCAACCAGGCGATTGCGATAACTAGCGCCATCCTGCAAGCCGAGAAAGACCGCGCTCGGCGCATACTGTTGAATGACTGGAACCTGACTCTTCTTCACCGTCGCCTCACTAAAATCTTATTTTAGCATTCTCCGCGCCGCCGCGCTTGCTTTGATGAAACTCAGTGCAAGGCATACAGCAGCGAGAATAGGACAAAGCTGTCTCATTTCTCTGCGCCTCTGTGTCTTAGTGGAACCAACTAAATTTTGCAACGGACAGACTTTTTTCAAGCCCACGATTGGCGTTCCCTCCCCGAAGCTTCGGGTCGCGTAGACACTGACCTACGGGAGGGGCTGGGGCTGAGGTTGAAAATGTGGCGGCGTAGTTTTTCTGGCTTAGTTTTGTGAATTTTTCTGATTATGATTTTGATGCGATTGCCCTGGGAAAGGCTGTGCAAAAGCGGCAAAATTTCGTTACACTTTGCCCATCGGTCAAGCGAAGGAGGCGATTGTGGCGATAGATTATTTGGCGCGTTTAGACAGCTTATTAGAGCGCAGCGGGGCGGATTTGCTGGCTTTTGTCCCCGGCGAGAATATGCTGTATTTCACTGGCTTGCACTTCCATCTGTCCGAGCGCCCGATTTTGGGTTTGTATAACAAGCAGGGGCTTTCCTTTATTATCCCCGAGCTGGAAGTGCCGAAGCTGGAAGCGCGGCCCGAGCTCGAAGCGCGCCGCTTCCTTTGGACAGACCAAAGCGGCTACCAAGGGGCTTTCCAAGAGGCGGTAACCGCATTAGCCCCAGGCGCGGCTACCTGCGCCCTCGATGGGCAGACTCTGCGCCTCTTCGAGTGGCTGGCGCTGGAAAAAGCCGGCCTCGCCCCAGCCAATGCGCTGGATATTGGCGACCTATTTTTGCAGACTCGCGCTCGCAAAGCGCCGGCCGAAATTGCCAATATGCAGCGGGCAATCGACATCAGCGAAGCGGCTCTGCACGCGACGATGGCCTGGGCCCGTCCCGGCCTGACAGAGCGGCAAATCGCCGATCGGCTATCGGCGGAAATGCTAGCCCGCGGCGCGCAAGGCTTAGCCTTCTTGCTGGTTTTGACAGGCGAGAAAACCGGCTTACCCCATGGCAATACCGGCGATCGCGTCTGGGGCGAAGACGAATTTTTGCTGATAGACTTCGGCGCCCGCTACCAAGATTATCCGGCAGATATTACGCGCACCTTCTGCCAGGGCCAGCCGACGGCACAGATGCGCGCTATGTATGAAGCGGTTTATCAAGCGAATAAAGCCGCCCGCGAATTCGCCCGCCCAGGCGTCGCTTGCGAAGCCGTCGATCGCGTCGCCCGCGCTGTCATCGAGGCGGCTGGTTTTGGCGAGTATTTTATTCACCGCTTGGGACATGGCCTGGGCTTGAGCGTGCATGAGCTGCCAAATATGGTAGAAGGCAATCAAGAGCTTTTGCAGCCGGGCATGGTCTTCACGATTGAGCCTGGCGTCTATATCCCCGGCCTAGGCGGCGTCCGCATCGAAGACAATGTCGTCGTCACGGACGATGGCATCGATGTGTTGACTTCTTACCCGCGTGAGCTTTAGCTAGGCGCGCATAACGCCGCAGACAGGCGGGGCCCAAGGCAAGCGCCGATGTGCATCGAGCAGGGCATCGAGCTGGGTTTTGGCCGCGGCCGGGTAGGGCGCGCCGCGCCGCTCTGCCATCTCAACATTCATCTGCACAATTTCGACTGTCGCCGCCAGCCGCGCCTGCGTCTCGTTGACCAGAAAGCCCATAAAATAGCCGCGCTTGGGCGATAATTCGACCAGCCGAATATAGACGCTGATGCAATCGCCGAGCAGCATCTCGGCGAGGTAGCGGATATGCTGCTCCAAAGCGAAATTGCCAAATTCGGTGGCAGCGGCATAAGCCGCGCCTAAGCCGACCTGCTCAAACAGCGCCACCAAACCCTGCTCGGTTAAATGCACATAATACTGCACATTCACATGCTGGTTTTCATCCAGATAGTCGAGCGGGATTCGCTGCGCGTGCATTTTGGGCAGTTGGCGGATTTCCGCCAGGCTTGTCTTGATTTTGCTCATTGCGCCTCTCTTTTTTAAGAAATAGGCTGTCATTATAATAGGCTGACGGGCGGTCTTCTATTCTGCGATTGGGCGGGTTATGCCTTTTCGACGCATCACAAGGGAAAATGCGACGCGGTTGCGGCAGCGCGGCCGGGTCCAATTTGGCTGGATCGCGCAAATTCGCTGGTCGCCGCGCGGCGATATGCTGGCTCTTGGCGGTGGCGCCGGCATCGCGGTCTATGTCAATAGCTTTGGCGGGCCGCCGACGCTCAGCCTGTCCACTCCCGACGCGCCCATCAAAGACATCGCCTTCAGCCCCAGTGGCAAGCTGCTGGCCGCTGGCAGCGCGGATACCACGGTCAAATTGTACACAATCGCCGCTGAAGGGCTGCTGGAAGCGGCGCGGCTGCGCGGGCATAGCAGTTCGATCGAAGCGGTCGCGTTTGCGCCGGGCGGGCGCTTGCTGGCATCAGGCGGCGCTGATTGTACGCTGCGGCTCTGGGATTTGGCAACCGGGGCGGAAGTCGCCGTCTTGCGCGGACATGCAGACGAAATCACGGACCTGGCTTTCGACCACAGTGGCCAATTCTTATTCTCGGCCAGCCGCGACCGGACTATCCGCGCCTGGGACTTGCAGGCAGGTTTCGCGTCCAGGGTACTGGGCAGGCACGACGACTGGATTCGCGCTATTGCGCTTCGGCCAGGCGCGGCGACTATCGCTTCCGCTAGCAAAGATATGACAATCGCTTTATGGCCGCCGGGCGCGGCAAAACCAGAGCAACGCTGGCTGGCTCATGCTGGCGGCGTCGACGCCCTGGCCTTTGCGCCGACTGGCAATTTGCTCGCCAGCGGTGGCCGTAATAATGTCATCCGCCTCTGGGACCTGGATTCCCCCCGCGAATTGACTGCGCTGGCGGCGCATAGCCGGCCGGTGCTGGCGCTGGCCTTTCACCCGGCCGGTGCGCTCTTAGTTTCTGGCGCCGGCGATAACCGCGTCATATTGTGGGCTTTGGCTTGAGGGATTTAAGGCAGTGGGGAATGAGGCATAACCGCATTTTCAACCCCACCCCCGGCCCCCTCCCCAAAGCTTTGGGGAGGGGAGAAAAACCCTAAAAACTATGCGGCGCTTGCAGAAAAGTCCCTCCCGTCGGGCAGTGTCTACACGCCCCCAGTTTTTGTCAGTTAGACAACCCTCCCCGAAGCTTCGGGGAGGGGCCGGGGGTGGGGTTGAAAACAGAGCACAATTAACTTGGACTTACTTCTGTGGCTAATTTCTTCCCGCCAAGCCGCCAATGCCCTGACAATCACAGTTCCGCTTCAATGCGCTGGGCAGGCTGGGCAAAGCGGGGCTAAAATATAGGTATTGCGCTGAATAGCGCGGGAGGCATGCTATGCAAGAATCACGCACGACTTGGGCGCAGGTGCGCGCCCGCCATATCGCCAGTATGCGCTTGAGCTGCGACATCCTAGGGCATATCTTGCAGAATCTCTCGGATGAGCAGGCGCGGCAGCTGCGCGATGGCCCAGCCGGCTGGTCGATTATAGAGATTGTCTGCCATTTGCGCGATTTTGACGAGATATTTTACCAGCGCGCCCTGATGATGCAGAACCAAGAAAACCCGCAGCTGCCGGCCTACGACCATGAGGCAATGGCAATTGAGCGGGCTTATCAGCAAGAGACGCTGGCGGCGGCGTACAGCGCGCTGCACGCCTCGCGGCAGCGCTTTATCGCTTTTTTCAAAGCGCTGACACCGCAGCAATGGGAGCGCGGCGGCGTGCATCCCGAGCGCGCTAGCTTCACTATGACTGACGCGGCGCGGCAGGTTGGCTTGCACGATTTGGACCACCTCGAGCAAATCACGCGCGTCTTGGCGCAGGGAAGGGCGAGATGAAAGCCTTGCTTGAGCGCATCCGCGCCGAAGGCCAGAATCTCGGCGGCGGCATCCTCAAAGTGGACAGCATCATCAATCATCAGCTCGACCCAAATTTGATGGCGGATATGGGCGCGGCTTTTGCGGGGCGCTTCGCCGGGATTGCGATTGACCGCATCCTGACCGCCGAAATCTCTGGCATCGCGCCCGCTTTGATGACGGGCCTCGAGCTGAATGTGCCAGTGGTCTATGCGCGCAAGAAAAAGCCCATCACGATGTCTGGACCCGTCTATCTCGAGACCGCGCCCAGCCACACCAAAGGCGGCGAGACCGTGCTGCTCGTCGCGGCAGAATTCCTGCACGCTGGCGAAAATGTGCTGATTATCGACGATTTTTTAGCCACCGGGCAGACGCTGCTAGCGTTAGCTCGCATTGTCGTCAGCGCCAAAGCCAATCTTGTCGGCGTTGGCGTCGTGGTAGAAAAGACTTTTGAAGGCGGCCGGGCAGCGGTGCAAGCCAAATACAATGTGCCGATTCAGGCGCTGGCCACCATCACCGCTATAGCAGGCGACAGCATCACTATCCTGGAAGAGCGGCAGCAGTCCCTACAGCTTGACAGCTAAACCGCTGCGCGCGGATTCTTGGGCGGCTAGGGCAAAACGCAGCACTTCGCGCCCCTCTTCGCCGGTCAGTTTTGGCGGCGCGCCCGCAAAATAAGCATCGATGAAATGCCGCGTCGAGTTGATGAAACTATGCTGCCAGCCGACCGGCATATCGGAAAAAGTCCGCGTCTGCCGCTCTTTGTATAAGATAACCGGCGGCAAATCCAGCATTTTGCCATGCCCTCGCGTTACCCAAATCACGCCTTTGCTGCCGGTGATTTCGATGCGGTCGTCTTGGGCATAATGCTGCGTATCCAGTGTCAATTCGGGCGAATAAACCGCTTCTAAAGAGCCGAAGCGGTTGCCGGGGAATTTCCAGGAGACAATCGCCGGCGCATCCAGATAGCTGCCGGGCGCGATTTCGGTGCTGCCAATCCAGGCATGTACTTCTTCCGCCTGACCCATAAAATGCCAGCCGAGGGCAAATTTATGATGCCCGTCATCAAAGACCAGGGGCCCGCCGCCGCATTCCGCCGGGTTCAAGCGCCAAGCCCGCGCTGAGGCCGGCACCTCCCATTCACTCGGGCTGATGCCAGAGTTGCTCTTGATGCGGATGGTCAGCGGCTCGCCGATTTCGCCATTGTCAATCAGGGCTTTAGCCCGCTGCACCGGGGGATAAAAAATGAAATTTTCATAGACCTTCAAGATGCGCCCGGCGGTCTGCGCGGCCGTGACCATCTCGTCAGCCTGCGCGACAGATAGAGCCATCGGCTTCTGCACCGAGACATGCTTTCCCGCCGCCAGCGCCGCCAGCGTCGCCCGGTGGTGCAGATGATGTGGCAGCAAAATCTCTACCAAATCAATCTCCACCAGCTCCAGCATTTGCTCGTAGTCGCTGAAGATGCGCGTTTCAGCGACGCCCCATTGTTCGCCGCGCCGCCGCGCCAAATCTAGGTTGCGGTCGCAAACGGCGACAATCTCGGCGCGCTCATCATCGAGATAGGCCAGGGCATGCAGGTCGGAGATTCTGCCGGTGCCGATGAAGGCAACGCGCAATCTGTCCATTTTTCTCTCCTGTCTCTGGGCTGCTAGCCTTCGAGGTCGCAGCCGATGAAATTTCTATTTTGACTATGCGCCGCTTGCATGACCGAAAATGAGCCTGCGGCTGGGTCTACAATATAATCGCCTTCATTGCTCACGGCGGCAATCAAAGCCGCTTGCAATTCGATGGGTTTTTGATGCGGATGGCTTTTGTTTTTGACGCGCTCGCGCCAGACATCGGGGATGTCATGCGCTTGCCAGACGCCTTTGGCGCGCTTGGGCTGTTTTTGCCAGACCGCGCAATATTCGCTGACGCGGCGCGTGCGATAGCCCATGCCAAGTCTGCCTTTGTGCCAGACAATCAGATCGACCAACTCGAGCTGGCTGTCAGCGGCCCAGTGGCGAAAACCTTGACACAAATGGAATTTGTCGAGCCACAAAAAGACATGTCCGCTTGGCAGCAAGACGCGGTCAATTTGGCGCAAGAACTGGCAAATTGTTTTTTCAGGCATTTGCGTCAAGGCGCTGCGGCGGCGGCCGCGACTTTCGCCTTCATTACCATAAGCCATTTTATCTAAGATGCCGCGATATTGCGGGTCAAAGAAGACGACTGGGATAGACGCAGCGGCGAGCGCGGCCAGCAGGGCCAAGCCATCCATCTTTAAGCGGGTATTGGGCAAGATCTGCGGCGGCAGGTCTATGGCAGGCGCGGTCAGGCGGCGGTCTTGGCTGAAGACGCTAGTTCCAGCGCGCGGCCGCGCCTCAAACATATTCTTTGTCGCTGCCATAAATGTCTCGCCATCCGCCTCAGCGCTGAAGCCAAGCACAATGCGCCAATTCTAGCACATGCGCGCCGAGATACAGAATTTAAGTAATTCAAAGTTAATTATGCAAAAAGTGGGGCATGGCTGTGTTTTCAACCCCACCCCCGGCCCCTCCCCGAAGCTTCGGGGGAGGGGAGTCTAACCTGGGGGCCTGTACACATTGCCCGATGGGAGGGACTTTTCTGCAAGCGCACCGATAGTTTTCGGGGTTTTTCTTCCCGCCCCAAAGTTTTGGGGCGCGTAGACACTGCCCTACGGGAAGGACCGGGGCTGGGGTTGAAAATTGTGCATAATTAACTTGGACTTACTTCTGTGGCTAATTTTCTCTTTCCCTAGTCGCAATAGCGTCTAATGATTGAAAGACAGCCCAGTAAAATGCTACAATGCAATTGTGCCGCTTTCCTGTTCGGTTCAGTTGATATATGAGGTCGCCTTGTTCAGCCAAACAGACACCCACGCGATGAAATTGCTTGACCTGCCTTTGATGTTGCGTCTCAAGCAGAATGCCATCGTGCTGCATAGCGAGCTAGGTTTGACGGGCGATGCCCGCGGCCAGAACAGCGCTTTGCTCTCCAGCATTGTCTTCCCCCGCGGCCTGCATACGCTGCTGGCGCATCTCGATGAGAAGAATGTGGTCGGGCAGTTTCGCTATCGGCCGGGCGATGTCAATGCCCATATCGTCTATCTGGCGCCGACGCTGGATGATGGCGAAGATGATACGATTTGGCTGCACCTGCTCGATGCGATGGCGCAGCAGGCGGGCAAAAACGGCGCGCATACGCTCTTGGGCGAAGTCGAAATCAGCCACCGTCTCTTCGAGACGATGCGCCTAGCCGGCTATGCTGTCTACAGCTGCCAGGTCATCTGGCAACGCGAGCCGATGGTGGCGGACAAAGCGCCGCCGGCTGTAACGCTGACCCCGGAAACCGCCGACGACGCCATCGGCATCGCTTCGCTGCTGGGCTGCACCATCCCGCGCATCTTGCAGACGATTATGGGGCCCTCGACTGATATGACCGGGCTGGTCTATCGCAAAGCCGGTCAGGTCGAAGCCTACCTGAGCTTTTCCGAAGGCAAGCATGGCGTCTATCTGCTGCCTTATTTGCACCCAGAAGTGTTGAGTGAAGCCTCGGACATTATCGCCGCCGCCTTGCAGCAAATCGAGCGCTGCCGCAAGCTGCCAATCTATGTTTGCGTGCGCGGCTATCAAGGCTGGCTGGAAAACGCTATGCTGGATCTAGGCTTTCAGCCCTGGCTGGAGCAGGCGGTGATGGTCAAGCATTTGACCGCCGGCATCCGCCAGGCATCTTTTGAGCGCGTCAATCTCAACGCCAGCCGCGGGCATAAAACCGCCCCGACTTTGCGCTTGACGGGCTTGCGCGACAAGCGCGAAAGCGCTTTGCCGCCCCAATGAGCCGCCCAAAATTCGATGGAGGACAGCGACCGCATACATGAACAAACATATCGCAGACGATTTTGACATACTCAGGGGCGTTTTGCCGCTGCGGATTCGCCGCGCCGTCGATGCCTATGGCAATATCAGCCAGCTTTTGGAAATTGTGCTAGACCTGGGCCGCATCCCGACCGCCCGCTATATCAATAGCGAATACGAGCTGTCTGACCGCGAGTTCACGGAAGAGGACCTGCGGCAGTTCGTCGCTGAAATAGGCGACTTTGATGAAGACAATCGGGCGGGCATCGAGCGCTCTTTGCATCGCATTTCGGCGATTCGCAATCGGCGCGGCAAGATTGTCGGCTTGACTGTGCGCATCGGGCGGGCGGTCTATGGCACCATCGACATCATCGGCGATTTGATTGAAGCGGGGCAGAGCGTGCTGATTGTGGGTCCGCCCGGCGTCGGCAAGACGACGCTCTTGCGCGAAGCCGCCCGCGTCCGCGCCCGCGACAAGCGCGTCGTCATCGTCGATACTTCCAACGAAATCGGCGGCGATGGCGATATACCGCATGAAGCCGTCGGCAAGGCGCGCCGCATGCAGGTCTCGCAACCCGATAGGCAGCATGAAGTGATGATTGAGGCGGTGGAAAACCACAACCCGGAAGTCATCATCATCGATGAAATCGGCCGCGAACTCGAGGCTCAGGCCGCCCGCACCATCGCCGAACGCGGCGTGCAATTGATTGGCACCGCCCATGGCAATTCCCTAGAAAATCTTATGCTCAATCCCACGCTGTCCGACCTCATCGGCGGCATCGAGTCCGTTACGCTGTCGGATGACGAGGCGCGGCGGCGCGGCACGCAAAAGGTCGTCTTAGAGCGACGCACCGCGCCCACCTTTGACATCATGATTGAGATTCAAGCACGGGACCGCCTCGTCGTGCATGACGATGTCGCGTCGGCGGTTGACGCTATGCTGCGCAATCGGCCTTTAGCCGCCGAATTGCGCGAGCGCGACGACAGCGGCGCGATTCACATCAGCGAATATCTGCTTGAGGCGGCCGTCCGCTCGGCGCCAGCCCGCGACGAAGCCAGCCAGAATCGGCGCGGCAGCCAGGCCCATGTCGTGCGCGGCAACCGCGATAATGGCAAGACCCGCAGCGAAATGCAGGATGACCTGGGCCAAAGCAGCCGCCGCGACCTGCGCCCAATTAAACTCTATCCCTATGGCGTGGCGCGCAACCGCCTCGAACAAGCGGCACGCCGCCTCTCGGTGCCGCTCTTGATTAGCGACGACTTCGCCGAAGTTGAGGCTATTGTTACCCTCAAGGCGCATTATCGGCGGCGGCCGCGCCTGATTAGCGACGGCGAAAAACGCGGCCTGTCCATCTATGTCTTGCGCGCCAACACCGTGACGCAGATGGAAAATTTCCTGCTCGATCTCTTCCGTTTGAATCTGCGCAAAGACCCTGACCATATCGGCGAAGCCATACTCGAGGCGGAACAGGCGATTAAGCGCATCCGCGCCGGCGAGGATTATATCAATCTCAAACCCCGCGCTTCCCAGATTCGCAAGCGGCAGCACGAGCTGGCGCGGCGGGCGCAGATGCAATCCGCCAGCGTCGGTGATGAACCGCGCCGCTATGTTACGATTTACCGCGGCGCTTAGCCCCCTTTAAGCTATTGACAAGCGATGTCTCGACCAGCCCCCATCCGCACCAACCACAGCAATGCCTTCGCCAACAATACAATGCGCGTGCGCTTGCCGGCCATCATCGACGAGACGCTGACGCTGAATGCCGATTATGCGCCGTCTATCCAGCGGCGCTTGCGCGCCTTGCGCGATGCCATAGCTGCTGGCGCGCCACTGCCCCAGCTCCCGCTGACCGCCGCTGATTATTCCGCTTGGGCGGCGGCGCAAGCTCAGCAGCAAAGCAGCGCCGCCGGCGAACTGAGCTGGCACAATGCCGAGTGGTTCTTCGCCGAGACTTATGCCTACCGCTGCTTGATTGAAGCTGTGCGCTGGCATGAGAGCGGGCGCGACCCGTTCTTGCCCAAAAAACTGACGGAGCTGCAAAGCGCGAACCTGTGGACGCTGCTCGAGCGTGCTTTGCAGCCAGCGCCGACGCCCGCCGCCGAACTGATGCAAGCATTGGAATTTGACCTCTGGGCGAATCGCATCGATTTGAGCTATGCCGCCGCGCTGGAACGCGGCACCGACATAAGCCCCGAGGACCTGCTGGTCGATGACCGCGCCGCGCTGCTGGATTATCTGGCGGCTTCAGCCGCGTCAGCCGATTTTTTCGCCAGCCAGCCAGTCTACCTTATCGCCGACAACGCTGGGTCCGAATTGGCTCTGGATTTAGCGCTCAGCGCTTGCCTGCTGCGCCAGGTAACTGAGCGTGTCGTCATCTGCCTGAAAGCCCATCCGACCTTCGTCAGCGATGCCATTCCGCGCGATGTTTGGCTGATGCTGGCGGAGATGGGGCGGCGCGGCGGCCGCGCGGCGACGCTGGCGGCCAGCCTGCAAGCCGCCTGGCAAGCGGAACGGTTGCGCTTTCTGCCGCACCCTTATTGGAATAGCAGCCGTTTTTTGTGGGATTTGCTGGCGAGCTTGCGTAGCATGTTTGCGGATGCGCGCCTTGTCATCATCAAAGGCGATGCCAATTATCGCCGTGCCGTCGGCGATTGCCTCTGGCCCGCCCATAGCGCTTTTGCCGCCGTCCTCGCTTATCTGCCCGCGCCGGCGCTGTGCCTGCGCACGCTCAAAAGCGACCCGGTCGTCGGCCTACCAAACGCCGAGACCGCCGCCCAGCTCGACCGCGAAGACTCCACTTGGCGCGTCAATGGCAAGCGTGGTCTCATCCAGTTCAAGCCTTAGGCATCAAAAAGCCAATATGTGACAGTTGCGGGGAAGGCGCTTTCGCGCCAAGCCATTACTTTTTGCGGTTTTAGGCAGTAAAACTGGGCCGCTTCATTGCCGGCGCTAGGGTCAAAGCTGTATTTCTCTTGGTAGGCTCGGGCTAGAGCGGCCGTCAATGAGCAGGCAACGAGCGCGCCTTCAAATATGACAACTTCATCACCGCTTTCGAGGTGGACGAGGGCTTGCGGGCAATGCTGGATATTGCGGAATTTTTGCGATTGCCGCTCGCTGCCAAAATAGAGCGCGTCCTCGAACCAGACCGCCCAGATAGGCACGGCGTGCGGCTGGCCGCTGGGGCGGGTGGTGCAGAGCCAATAATTGCGCGCCTCGGCCAGGCGCGTCGCGACCCAATGCCAAGCCAGCATATCTGCTGTCGCATCAGGCGAGACGCCATAAGCGGCCATGTTTGGCCGCAGGCGGCGGGCATTTGGCGGTTGGCTTAAGCCGTCGGCGCGCATCGGAGCCGCGCCGCCTGGCTATTTACTCATCGGCATGATGACATGCACGAAGTCGTCGCGATTTTCAGGCTTCAGCACGCCCGGATTCTCGGGCCCATTGCTATGGAAGCTGACGCGCTCTTCTTTGATGACCCGCAGCACATCAATTAGGTATTTTATGTTAAAAGAAATATCCAGCGGCTCGCCTTCGGCCGTCGCGTCTAGCATGCCTTCGCTATCGCCGCGTTCGGCGCTTTTGCCCACAATCAAGACTTCGGCTGGCTCGCCCGGGTTTTGCGCCGGTTTGACATGCAAATTGGCGCTGTTGGCATTGTCGCGGGCGAAGATCTCGGCGCGCTGGCAGACAATTAGCAGGTCATTGGTGTACATCACGGTCGAAGTGCTGAAGGAACGCGGAATAATCGCGGCGAAATCGGGGAAGCGGCCTTCCAGCAGCTGCGACGAGACCATGACATTCGGCGCGAAGAAAGTGATGCTATTGCGCTGCGCCGCCAGCGAAAGGCCGACTTCTTGGTCATCTTCGATGATGCGAGCCACTTCGGTCATCGCGCGGGCCGGGATGACGATCTCCTGCTTTTCGCTGAACTCTTCGGCGACAGCGGCGGTGCGCACAGCCAGGCGGTAGCCATCGGCCGCCGCCATTGTGATTTCGCTGCCGGCCAGGGACAGGTAGACGCCGGTTAAAATCGGGCGGTTCTGTTCGCGGGCGGCGGCGAAAGCCGTCTGCAAAATCATTTGCCGCAGACTATCGCCTTGTATATGCAAGGTGGCTTCTTCGTTGTGATTGATGGGCGGGAATTCGTCGGCGTCAATGCCGCGGATATTCGATTTTTGCACGCCGCAGCGCAGCTCCACAGTGTGCGTCGCGGCATCCAGGCGCAAGTCGACCCGTTCCCGCGATAAACTATTGACCAATTCGCTGAATGTGCGCGCGGGCAAGGTGATGCTGCCGCTCTGCTCCACTTTAGCGCCAATCCAAGAAGTGATGCTCATTTCCAAATTGGTCGCCGAAATCTTCAGCCGCGAATCTTCCGTCTCCAGCAGCACATTGGCAAGCACCGGCAAAGGCGGGCTGTTATCAACCGCTTTAGTAACAATATTCAGGCTCTTTGCCAAATCCTCTTGCAAGACGCTAACGATCATGATGCACCTCTTTTGCAAATGCGCGGCGCTGGCCGCCCATAAACGCGCGCCAGCCTTCCTTATCGGTATTTTACTATAGCATCAGTATAGTCTAAGTTGCTGGGCTTTCCTATATCAATCTGGGGCAATCGCGGCAAAACAGTGAGGCGCATAGCCTCAAGCCTGCGATGGGGGAAAAGAACATTGCCACACAGAGACACAGAGGCACAGAAGTAGGACAAAGTAAATAATGCAACTTCTTGCCTTCGTTTCAACCCCAGCCCCGGCCCCTCCCGTAGGGCAGTGTCTACGCGCCCCAAAACTTTGGGGAGGGGAGAAAAACCGCGAAATTATGGGGAGTTTGAGGAATCGCCATCGCGGGGTTGGAGAAAAGCCCTTCCGCTGCAAAATTTTGTTTGTTCTACTGAGAAATACGTTTTTGGTCCAGCTAGCGCAGCAGTTGATACAGCATTTCTTTCCAGCGCCCAGCATCCAGTTCCCAGCAGATTGACGGTTTCACTGGATTCGCCATCACTTCGCGCCAGACGGCCACATTGCGCACATCCCCAGCCAGATTGAGCTTGTCTACCACGGTCATGCCCCGCGTCAAGGCGCTATCGCATTCTACATCGACATAATGCTGGCTCTGGCGGGTGCAGATAGTCGGGTCAATCGCCACTGCCATCGCCACGCCATCGGGCAGGGAAATGCCAATCTCGCCCGTTTGAATCTCGTAACCGCGCATGCCTTTGATATTTGAATCCAGCGTGAAGTCGGCGAAAGCCGTATTGATGCGCCGCACTTGGACGATGTCTTCAGGCGAAAGCACGAATTCGCCCTGGCTGAATTCCCAGCCGACCATCTCAATCGGCAGGCCGGAGCGGAAGACGATGCGCGCCGCCTCTGGGTCGCACCAGATATTGTATTCGGCGGCCGGCGTTACATTGCCATTGGTGCAGGCCGCGCCGCCCATAATGACGCAGCGGGCAACCCGCTCGGCGATGTCAGGCGCTTGGCGCAGGGCTAAAGCTAGGTTCGTCAGCGGGCCCAGCGTAACGATGACGAGATTTGCTATGCTGCGGGCGGCGTCGATGATGGCTGTAACGGCATGGGCCCGCTGCGCTTGGCTCCGGCGCGGCGCATAGCGTTCGCCCCAATCGCCCAAGCCATCCGCGCCGTGGAACCAATCGGCCGAAACATATTCGCGCAGCAGAGGCCTGTCAGCGCCAGCGTAGACTGGCACCACCGCATCGCACAGTTCACAGAAATAGAGCGAATTTTTGATGCCTTGCTCCAGCGGCACATTGCCGGCCACCACGGTCAGCGCCCGCACATCGACATCGGGGTGGCGCAGTGCCATCAAGACGGCGACCGCGTCATCCGAGCCAGCATCGGTATCAATCAAAAAAGGGCGGGGCATGGCGGCGTCTCCAGCGCTAGGCGGGCAGCCGCTCGACCGCCGCCCGCAGCCGTTCTAAACCTTGCTCGAGCAGCGAGCGGGGGCAGCCAAAATTCAAGCGGGCGAAACCGGCGCCGGCGCTGCCAAAGAAAGTGCCGTCCGTCGGCAGCACGCCAGCCTCTTCGCGCCAGAAGTCCATCAAATCGCCGGCAAGCGGCAGCTCGCGCATATCTAGCCAGAGCAGATAAGTCGCATGCGGCAGCGTCGTTTTGATTTGTGGCAGGTGGCGGTTGATGTAGTCGATGGCGAAATCACGGTTGCTTTTGAGATAGAGCAGCAACTGGCGCAGCCATTCATCGCCGCCGGTGTAAGCGCCATAAGCCGCTTCGTAGCCCATTATATTGACATGGGCGCTGATGTTTTGCAGGGCGGTCGCCAGCGTCTCGCGCAGGGCTGGGTTTTGCGCAATCAAGACCGAGCAAGCCAAACCCGCCAGGTTGTAGGTCTTGCTGGGCGCGATCATCGTAATCGTGTTCTGGGCGACTTCGGCGCTCAAAGTGGCAATGGGGATATGCTCGCCCTCTAAGATAAGGTCGGAATGAATCTCGTCGGCGATAATCAAGACATCATTTTGTAGGCAAATCTCAGCGACGCGCTCTTGCTCAGCCCGCGAAAAGAGAAAACCAGCCGGGTTCTGCGGGTTGCATTGCAGGTAAATCGAAGTCTGCGGTTCGCGGGCGGCGGCTTCAAAAGCGGCATAGTCATTTTCATAATAAAAGCGCTGCGGCCCAGCGGCAACATACTGCATATCGATATTGCAGGTGAATTTTTGGTTGCTGCGCACTACTTTGAAGAAAGAGCCATAGACGGGCGTTTGTATCAGCACGGCGTCGCCGGGCGCGCCAAAACCCCGACACACGGCGGCCAGAGCCAGCACCATGCCTGGCGAGAACAGCACATCGTCGACTGTAATCTGCCAGTCATACAGTCGGCGCATGCGCTCGACGACGGTTTCTTTCAGCTTGGGTGGGTCTAGGGTATAGCCAAAAACGCCGTGCTGCGCCCGCGCCAGCATGGCATCGATGGCGCTAGGCGGCGAGCGGAAGTCCATATCCGCCACCCACATCGGCAGGCAATCGCCTTCAGCCCGGCCCCATTTGGCGCTGCTATGCCCGCGCCGGTTGATAATTTCGTCAAAATTGTATGCGCTCATATCGGCTTATTGCTTCGCTTTCTTGCGTGTTGAAATCCAAACGCTAGAAATATAACCGATTTGAGGCGGCCTTGCACGGGCGTTTTTTGCTAGCTCTCTGGCAATCCAACTTCTATTGCGATTGGGGGAAGAGAATTTAGCCACAGAGACAGAGAGGCGCAGAGAAATTTATATCGTATTTATTTTAGCTGGCTTATTTCTGTGGCTAAATTTCTCCTCCCCTTACCAAAATTCTGTCCAGAAAGGAGCCTGCTTCTCCCGACGGAAGCGCTGGGTCCACTCTTCCGCTAAAGCGCCGCCGACTTTGGCGGAGCGCGGCACCTGCAGAAGAAAATTAGCCGGTCGGTCTATTTCGAGAAAGTCCAGAATGTCCTTGACGGCGGCGCTTGGCGCCTGCGCGAAGTCTTCGTAAGTGATGACAAAAGGGCGGATGCCATTGCTAGCGAAGTACTCCGCCCAGACCGCCTCGCGGAAGATAATCTCTTGCAAGAGCATATCAATCGCGGCGAAGTTGTAGCTGGGCTTTGCCGCGCTCGGCGCATCGTCTGAGGTCCAGCGCCCGCTCTGAATCGCCAGCCAATGCGAGACCGCCTGCCGCGCTTTATTGCGGCGCGTCAGGTGCAGGTAGCGCAAATCGGGAAAGACGGCGTCTAAAGCCGCTCTAGCCGGCAAAGCCGCCAAATCAGCCCGCGAGCGTAGGCGGCGCAGGAAGTCTTTCCAATAGCCGCCGCCAATTTTGCTGCCGAAGACGCCATTCGCTGTCGTGTCCGCCGCCAGCGTCCGCGCCAAAAATGCGCCATAATCGGCAATCTCGTCGCCCTGGGGCTGCGCCGCGCTGATGTTGTGATAAAAATGCTCTTTGGGCGCGCCCGCCAAGCCTGTATCCGTCAGCAACTGGCAGAGCAGCGTGCTGCCGCTGCGCACAGTGAAACAGATGAAATAGCACTTGCGGGCGCGTGTCATAGCTTAAGCGAGTTGACGCTGCGCTTGCAGGCGGGCGCCAAGAGCAGCGACATCGACCGGCGCCAGAGCCTCGACGCGCAAGGCGAAGATGCGCCGCGGGTCTTCATGCAGCTGCCTAATTTCGACCGGCGCCGCATAAATTTCCGCCAAAATTTGCGCTAGCGCTGGCCGGACCTGCGCGAAAATCTCCGGTTCGTTGCGATAGCGCATGCGGTCAAAAAAGCTGATTTTCGCCGCTTGATAATCAAAGACCAAATCGCCGGGCGCTTCCGCTTCTAAGACTTGCGCCGCTGTGAGCGCGCAATGGAAAGTCAGGCGCAGCGCGGCGGCAAAATCGGCCGGCAAAGCCCGCTTGCGGATATATTGCAAGCCAATCTGCCCATCGGCCAAATCATAAGCGTAATCCGCTTCGTCGGCGATGAGCACGACGCCGGGCCCGGCCGGCACATGCTTATAGTCAATCACATCAATCAGCATGCCTTCGACGGTATGCTCTTGAATCCAGCGCTGGAAAATTGGCACGATGTGCTGCGGTTGCCGCCGCGGCTTCTGCTTTAAGTTGAGCTTGATGCCCAGCCTTTGTGGCACTGCTGGCATAATTTCCTCTCTTTCTGGCGCGGCCATTGGCTCAGCCCACAATCACGCCGTTGATGCGCTGCTCGGCGCTATGGATGTTTTCGATGAAGAGCTGCGTCTCGTCGATAATCTGATGGGCATAATCTTCGTTGACGCGCGCTGGCGCCGCCGCATGCCGCTTGAAAAGATAACGGGCGAATTTGCCTTTGGCGAAGCGGTCATAGATAAGCTCCGTATCGTAGAAGCGGGCGCGGAACTCGCGCACGATGTTATTATAATCATCGCCGACATCCAAGTGCTTCGTGCGCACCAAAGCCCGCGCCGCCTGCACCATAGCCTTGTAGGCTTGCTGGTCCGCCAGCGCGTAATCGCCTTCATCCAAAGCCAGCAGAGCCTCGAAGTGCGTCGATTCGGCTTTGGAAATTTCCATCGAAAACAGCGAAACGACCTCGCCGGCGCATTCGCCAACGCCGATATCGTCGATGGTGTAGACGCGGGAATCGCCCCAATCGCTGAAATAGTCCGGCCGCTCTTCAAAGCGGGGCAGCTTGGTATAGGGTTTTAGCATCGCTTTGATTTCCCGGCGCCCCAGCTTCTTGACCCAGCGTTGGAAATTTTCGCCTTCGTCGCGTTCGGCGACATAGCGCTCGGTCAAAGCCGCCAGCACATCAGGCACAGTT
Organism: Phototrophicaceae bacterium; assembly: GCA_965200325.1. Classification (GTDB taxonomy): domain Bacteria; phylum Chloroflexota; class Anaerolineae; order Aggregatilineales; family Phototrophicaceae; genus UBA6055. Next base: position 1,353,149 of record OZ241335.1, read on the forward strand.
TTAGCCGGCACAGCGCCGACGGCTAAACCATAGCTGCCGGCATTCTCCTGCCATTGCCCGCCCAGCACCACTTGAAAATGCGGCAGCTTGTGATTGCCAGAGCGGCGGCTGTTGCCAAAAAAGCCAATATCAGCGACATGATGCTGTCCGCAAGAATTGAAGCAGCCGCTGACTTTGATTTTTAGCTCGCGCACGGCATCGGGCAGCAGATTGATTTTTTCAATCAGGCGCGTGCGCAGCTCGGCTGTCAAGCCGCGCGACGACGCGATGCCCAGCTTGCAGGTATCAGTGCCGGGGCAGGTCGTAATATCGACGATGGTGCCGGCGCCAGCATCGCCAAAGCCAATCGCCCGCAGTTCGCGGTAAATCGCTGGCAAATCGGCGTCCGCCACCCAGCGCAGCACGATATTCTGCTCGACGGTCAGCCGTATATTATCGCCAACATATTTGCGGGCGATATCGGCCAGGGCAAAACCTTGCTCGGCGGTGAAATCGCCCAGCGGCGTATGCAGCGTGATAGTGCTGTAGCCGGGCTGGGCTTGATGGTAGATATTGCTGCGATACCAGTCGGAGAAGTTCGCCGGCAGGGGCGCTCCATTCAGTGCCATGCCGGCCTTCGCCGGCTCGTATGCAAACTCGCTAAGCGATTCGATATAAGCGCTATGCCGCGGGTCGGGCGGCACAATCTTCAGCTCTTCCTGCACCAGTTGGCGGAATTCGTCGATGCCGAGCTTGGCGACCAGGAACTTCAGGCGGGCGCGGTTGCGGTTTCTCCTTTCGCCTAAGCGGGCGAAGACCCGCGCGATTGCCTGCGTCAGCGGCAGCAGCTTCTCTTCGGTGACGAAGTCGGCCAGCACTTTCGCCTGCTGTGGCACTGTGCCAAGGCCGCCGCCGACGAAGACGGTGAAACCGCGCACTGCTTCGCCATCGATTTGCCGCGTCTGCGCCAGCAGACCCAAATCGTGCATCTTGACTAGACCGCAGGCATGCCCGGCGCAGCCAGAGAAAGCGACCTTGAACTTGCGCCCGAAGTCCTGCACATCGTCATGCCCGAGCAAAAATTGCGTCATGGCATCGGCATAAGGGCTGACATCAAACACTTCGTCATGGCAGACGCCGGCCAGGCTGCAAGCGGTGATATTGCGCACCGAGTTGCCGCAGGCTTCTTGCGTCGTGATGCCCACCGCCGCTAGCCGCCGCATCAGATCTGGCGTATCGTCGATATGCACATAATGCAGCTGAATATCTTGCCGCGTGGTGATATGCAGGATGCCGTCCGAGTATTCATCCGCCAGCTCGGATAGCGTTTCCAACTGTTCGACTGTCATGCCGCCATACGGTATCTTGATGCGCTGCATGCCAGGCGCGTCCCAAAGCGTGTCTGGCCCTTTGACAACTTCGGCTGAGGGATAATGCAGCTCGCGCGTGCGCTGCCCATCATGGCGCTGCCCGTTGTCATAGCGCTGCCCATAGACGCCCTTGCGCAGGCGCGCTTCGGCGAAGACTTTTTCATCCAGCTTGCCCTGCTTGCGCAATTCCATCTGCGCCTCATAGGTGTCGATAAGCTGCCCCATCTCGGTCGGAATCTTGTCTTTGAGTATGTCTTTCCAGCTTGTCATCTTTTGCCTTTCCTTTCAAATGACTTTAGAATTGCTTTCCTGCGCGTTTCCTGCCCGGCTTCACAGCGCATAGGCAGGTTCCAATACAGCGGCCGGCAACAGGTCAAACCAAGCCAGCCCTTCCTCCCGCAAGCGCACGACTTCGCCGATGACGGTGATAGCCGGCGGGCGAATCCATTCGTCGCGGGCGATATCGGCGATGGTCGTGGCGGTGCCGACTAGAGTGCGTTGCCGCGGCCGCGTCCCCCATTCGATAATGGCGGCGGGCGTCGCCCGCTCTAAACCGTAGCGCAGCAACTGCGCGGTGATTGAAGGCAGTTGCTTGACGCCCATCAAGATGACGATGCTGCCGCCCAGCTGCGCCAGTGCCGCGTAGTTAATGTCGCTCGCGGCCTTTTCGGGCGCTTCATGCCCGGTGATGACGGTGAAGGCGCTGCTGATTTGGCGCTGCGTCAACGGGATGCCAGCGTAGGCTGGCACGGCAAAAGCGCTGGAGACGCCCGGCACGACTTCAAAGGGAATGCCATAAGCGCGGCAAGCCAGCGCTTCTTCGCCGCCGCGGCCGAAGACGAAGGGGTCGCCGCCTTTCAAGCGCAGCACTTCTTGGCCGTGCAGCGCGCGGTCGATGAGCAGGGCGTTGATGTCGGCCTGCGCCAAGCGGTGGCGCTCGGGCTGCTTGCCCACATTGATAAGCTCGGCATCATAGCGCGCTTCATCCAGCAGTTCATGCGGGATTAAGCGGTCATAGATGACGACATCCGCCCGCCACAACAGGCGCAGCGCTTTGCGCGTTATCAAGTCCGGATCGCCCGGACCCGCGCCGACCAGATACACTTTTCCGATTTTCATAAGGCAGTTTCTCCTGCTTTGACAGCGGTTGACAGCCAATAATTGCAAGCGGCGCGGCAGGGCAGGCCGGCGCTGACAGCGCCGTGCCACCAAGCCGGCTGGCGAATGCAGTTGCCGCAGACCGCCGCAACCGTCTTTTCGATGGCGGCGCGGGGCAATTTGCCGATGTTTTTGAACATGCCGCGCTGCCGCGCACCCAGCTGCGCCAGCGATTCGCTGGCTAGCTGCCCCGTTTGCCGCGCCGCCCAATCGGCAATCAAGCCCGGGTAGACGGTCTCAATGACAGCATGGGCTTCGGCCGGCTGGCTCAAATTGACCTGCCAGCCGCCTGGCATATCGGCGCTGCTTGGCAGCGGGCGGAATGGCGCTTCGCGGACATATTGGCGCAGCGCGGCCGGCGCGCTGAAGACGCGGCGCGCAGCCGCGCCCTCCTTATGCCAAACGCGCTCGCGGTTGACCAGCAGCTGGCCAAAAGTCAGCGTTTTGCCGCTGGCTAGGGCCCGTAGCAAGGTCTCGCGGCCGGCTTTGGGGAAAGCGTCCCAGACCCCCGCGTCTTTGCGCTCGGCAAAAGCAAAGCCGGTGCCGCGGGCTAAATCCAAAATTACCTGGAAAATGGATTCGTCTGAACCAATCGACTCGCAATAGACAACCACGCGTCCCTGGACCTGCTCTGGCGCCGGCCCGCCCGCCAAGCCCAGGGCCCGCGGCACATCTTGCGTAACATGCGAGCCTTGAGCCAAGAACCAGGGCAGCGCGATGATATTGCGCGCCCGCGTACTGCGATAGATGCTGGGGATATTCGGCTCGTCATCCAGGTAAACGGCTAAGACCTCGCTGAAATAGTCTAGGGCGCGGATTTGCGCGGCTTGTTGGCGGGCGGCGGCGCGGCTGCGGCGGTTGCGCGGCGTGCCATGCCCGATGATGACAGCCGCTGTTTCCGCTGGGTCGAGGCGGTGTTCGGCGGCCGCCGCCCGCAGCCGCGTCTCTACAATCGACTCCAGCCGCAGATGCTCGCCGATGCTCGCCGTCAAGTGAATGCGCTGGCCAGCGCGCTCGGTCACTGTTCCATTTAGGCCGAACTCGCCCGGGATGACTTCGCCAGTGAAATAACCCTGGGCGGTGAAAACTGGCACAACCACGACTTCAGCCGCCGCGATCGTCTCCAAGACCTGCGAGAAAGCCGGCGGCTCTTTCCAAAAGCAAGCGCCAATCTCATCGGCGACGCCTAAATGGCGCAAGCGATCGACATAGCTCCAGACGAGGCCAGCGGTTTCCGCGCTGATATGCGAGCCATGCCCGGCTAATAGCAAAGCCTGATTCCTCATTACGGCGCGCTCCCCTGCGTGATGGCGTCGAAGACCTGCCGCGCCGCCGCTAGCTCGCCAGCCCGCAGCAGCGGCAAAGTTTCCGATGCGAGCAGAGCCTCATAGAGCCGCTGCCTTTCGGCTTGCGTGGCTAGGCGCTGCTTTTGCGCGCCGCGGATGCCGCCCAGCCAGGCGGCCAGCAAGGCATATTCTTCGCCGATTTGCTCGGTCAAACGCGCTTTGAGCAGGCGCAGCAGAGCCGGCGATTTGCCCTGCGCGCTGAGCGCGATGGTCAGCGGCGGCTGCTCAATCAGAGCCATATTGCTAAAATCGCTCTCGGCGCTGCTGCCATCCGTCATATTGCAAAGCGCGCGAATGCGATGGGCATCCTGCGCGACTGTTTGATTGACGCGCTGGTCATCAGTGGCTGCGATAACCAGCAGCGGCATATAGTCATTGAGCATATCGCGTTCGTATGCAGCGGCGATCCAGTTGATGCGCCCAGCCTGCGCCAGCGCGTCAAGTTCGTCAGTGAGCGTCGGGCTGATGAGCAAGACACGCGCGCCGGCCGCCAGCAGGCGGGCTGTCTTGCGCTCTGCCACTCGCCCGCCGCCAATGACGGCGACTTGCTTGTCTTGCAAGTGCAGCAAGATGGGATAGCCGCCTGTTTCGCTTGCTTTAGCTGTTTCAGACATTTGCGACCTCGAGCTGGGCGGCCGCTGGCAGGTGCAAGCCGCATTCGCTTTTGCTGCGGTTGGGCCAGCGCCCGCTGCGGCCAGTGTCCTTATCGACAACCGCTTTGGTGCAAGGCCAGCAGCCGATGCTAGGGTAGCCCAAGCCATGCAGCGAATTGACGGGCAGGTCATGCTGGCGGATGTAGCGCCAAAGCTGCGCTTCGCTCCAGTTGGCGAAAGGCGCGATTTTGAGCAAGCCATTGCGCCGGTCGCGGCTGATGATGGGCGTGTTGGCGCGGCTGGCCGATTGGTCGCGGCGCAGGCCGGTTACCCAAGCCTCGAAACCGACCAGAGCCTCGCGCAGCGGGATTGTCTTGCGAATATGGCAGCAGCGGTCGGGGTTGCGTTCCCACAGGCGGTCGCCATAATCGCGGGCTTGCTGTTTTGGACTCTGCCGCGGCTTGACGCGCCGCAAATTAAGCGCGAAGCGCTTTTCCAGCGTGTCAATCAAATCTTGTGTTTCGGGGAAGAGTAAGCCCGTATCGAGCGTCAGCACTGGCGTCTGCGGCGCGATGCTGCCTAGCATGTGCAAGGTAACAATGCCGGTAATTTGAAAGCTGGTTACGATGGCTAGTTTCTCGCCATAAGTCGCGCTAGCCCAAGCCAGGATGTCGTGGGGGCTGGCATTTTCAAATTCGGCGGCTAAAGCCGCGCTGTTTTGCGTGGTCATTTTCTCTCTCAGCTAGATGGGTCGGATGCGCCTAAAAGAAAAGCGCCCCGGTTTATCCGAGGCGCCCTGTGAGTGCTTAGACATGCTAGGGACATCGACCAACCGGCCGCGGATAAACCTGCCAAATTGGCGGCAAACAAGGACAACATACACAGACATAAGCTGAGCGCTGAAATTGCATTGACTTCTCCTCCACCGCTTTCATCCGTCGGGCAAGAAAAAAGCCCCGTGGTGAAACGGGGCTTCTTGATTGAAATTGCGCGCCAAGCGCGTTTTAACCAGGCAACACCGCAGGACTATCGATTGATAGTGTCAGACAACAACAAGGGCAAGCGCAGATGACGCGATTCATTGGGTTGCAAGGGCCTTTCTCGAACTTGAGGCTAGGCTAACGCATTTCGCTACGCCTGTCAAGAGCTTTTTGCGAATCTGGCAAAATGCCTAGCGGCCATTGCCGCCATGCAAATTGTTCAGGAAACTCTCGTTGGTATCATACAGGCGGAAGTTATGCAGCAAGCGCTCGGTGGCGCCGACGATGCCTTCTGGCTGTTCCGCCAAATGCGACCACATACGGCGCATCGTATAGACGCGTTGCAAGACATCGGGCCCTAGCAGCAATTCTTCGCGCCGCGTCGAAGACTGTTCCACATCAAAAGCGGGGAAGATGCGCCGCTCTTGCAGCCGGCGGTTGAGGTGCAACTCCATATTGCCGGTGCCTTTGAACTCTTCATAGATGACATCGTCCATCTTGCTGCCGGTATTGACCAGGCAGGTGGCGACGATGGTCAAACTGCCGCCTTCTTCCACATTGCGGGCTGCGCCAAAGAGGCGCTTGGGCGGATGTATCGCCGACGGGTCCAAACCGCCCGAGAGCGTGCGCCCGCTAGTTGGCACGACCAAGTTATAAGCCCGCGCCAGCCGCGTTACGCTATCCAGCATCATCACCACATGGCGCTTGACTTCCACCAGCCGTTTCGCCCGTTCCAGAGCCATCTCCGCCACCCGCACATGGTGATGCACTGGGTCATCGAAGGTCGAGGCGATAACTTCGGCATCGACCGAGCGATCCATATCGGTAACTTCTTCGGGCCTTTCGCCAATGAGCGCGATCATCAGATGCACATTCGGGTAATTTTGGCTGATGGCATTGGCGATGTCTTTAAGCACGGTAGTCTTGCCGGCTTTGGGCGGCGAGACAATCAAGCCGCGCTGGCCGAAGCCAATCGGCGCGATGAGATTCAACATGCGGGTGGAAATAATGCGCGGCAGCGTCTCTAGGTTGAAGCGCACCTCGGGGAAAATCGGCGTCAGCCGTTCAAAGCTGGCGCGGTGTCGGATTTCCCGCGGGTCTAAGCCATTGACCGCGTCCACGCGCAGCAAGCCATAATAGCGCTCGGTATCTTTGGGCGCGCGCACTTGCCCGATGACCATATCACCGGTGCGCAGGTTGAACTTGCGTATCTGCGTTTGGCTGACATAAATGTCGTTCGAGCCGGGCAAATAGCCTTCGGCGCGCAAGAAGCCGATGCCGTCGTCGATGACTTCGAGTATGCCGCCGCGCAGTTGATGCCCGCGCCGCTCCGCTTCTTGCCGCAGCAGACCGATGATAAGGTCTTGCTTTTTCATGCGGCTGAAGCGCGGCACATGATGCTTGCGCGCCAATATACGCAATTCGGGCAGGGTTTTTCCCTCAAGTGTTGCGATATTCATTTGCTTCTTCCTGAAATGCTAGTTGCGGCGGGGCAAAGACATAGAGATGCCGCATATTCTGATCAATTTCCACTTCGCTTATCGGAGAGATACGCGCCGCCATCACCTTTTGGCAGGTTCCGCACATTCCCTAGAGGGGGCTAACATAATTCAGACTAGGGGTATCTCGTGCTTAACTGGTGAAAAAATCTGTACGCAATGAATATATCACAGGATAAAACCTGAGTCAACTGGCATTTGTCCAATTTTTTATGCAATTTATACACTAGAAGCCCTTGTAATTCAAACGGCCCCTCCCAAAACTTTGGGGAGGGGAGAAAAACCGCGAAAACTATGGGCGCGCTTGCGGAAAAGTCCCTCCCGTAGGTCAGTGTCTACGCGACCCGAAGCTTCGGGCAGAGATCGCCATCGTGGAGTTGAAACGAAAGCATAAAACCTGCAAAATTTAGTTTGTCCTACTACCACCCCCCGCTTATATACCTCCCCTAGCTCGCTGGCTAGGGGAAGCATAAGCGGGTTTAGCAGCTACATGTCGAGGTCTTGGTGCAGGTCATTAGCTTCGTCATTAAGCTCGGCTAAGGCATCGGCCGCGGCCGCATCGCCATTGACCACTTCCGCGATCGTATTTGGCACCAAGCCGCGCACAGCGCTATAGCTCGGCAAGCCGGGCGATGAATAGACGGTCACCGATTCGTCGCGCAAAATGCCTTGCGCTTCCTGGAAGCGCGAATAAGGCATGCGCGGCTCGGTAAAATCGGCTTCGGTTACATTGATGTCGTTGCGAATGCTGAAATAGCCGGTTGCGCCCGACCAGGCCAGCTGAGCTTCTGTCCCCGCCAGATATTTGACGAAGAGCCAGGTAGCCAGCTCGGCTTCGGGCGTGGTAATCAAGATTGCCTGGCTAGGCACGAAGAGCTGGATTGTTTGGCCGACGCCCTCAGCGCCCGGGAAAGCGGTGATGACCCACTCATCCATCATCTCGGCGGTAGCGGCATCCGCGGTGATGAAGGGGATGCCGGCCGAGCTGCCGGCGGCGAAGGGCGTGATGCCCAGCGCAAAATCGCCCGTGTTCTGATAGCGCGCGGCGAAGAGATAGGCGCAATTATTTTCCAGCATGCGGGTGAACAAGTCCATCGTCGCGACCACCTCTGCGGCTTCGAAGCTGTAAGCGCCGGCTTCGCCATCAAAGATAGCGCCGCCATGCGCCGCCACAAAACTCTCAAAATGCGAGGTGCCGGTGTCTAGCGGATAACCCTGCAAGCCGTCGGCGGCGCCGGCAGCGCAGGCAATCTCTTCAAACTCGGCCAGGGTCTGTGGCGCGCGCCGCTCGAAGCCCAATCTCTCAACGATATCAAGATTGGTATAGAAGACATTCAGCGAATTCTGATTTGCCCAAGCCACCCGCATGCCATGGAAGGGCGGGAAGTCCAGTTGGTTCACATTCAGCAGGTTGAAATTGAGCATTTTCTGCTCGTCGGCGGGGATGCCCCATTGCGGGCTGTTGAGCAGCAGGTTGAGATCGACAACGACGCCCTCGTTAGCCCAGCCGGCCACCGCGTTGGCATAGCCGGCCACTAGATTTGGCAGCTCGCCCGAAAGAATCGCCGTATTCATCAGGTCTTCAATCGGCCCATAGCTGCCTTGATGCAGGGCTTCGACGGTGATGCCGTATTCGTTGCTGCTGTTGAAATCAGCAATCAGCACCGCCATCGTATCGCCTTGCGAGCTATCTTCGGTGTACTGATGCCAATAGACGACCGTCTGCCCGCTCGGGTCGACGCCTTCATAGCTGCGGGCATCCTGCGCGCTGGTTAAGCCCAGGCCAAGAACCAGCAGCAGAAGCGCCACAATCACTCGAATCTTCATAATGCTTTACACTCCTCTAGCTAAAGAAATCGGAAATCTGCTGCCCATACCCTCTCTTATGCAACAGCCAGCGATAGAGCGCCGCGCTCGCGCGGCGGAGAGTTTATTTTTAGCCCCGAATCCCAGTTTGCGCAATGCCCTCGGTGAATTGTTTTTGCGCCACAAAATACAAAATCAGGATCGGGATAACAGTAATCACCGAAGCGGCCATTTGCAAGTTCAAATCGCCCGGCGTATCCGCTGTAACAAAATTCGATAAGCCCACCGCGATCGGCCGCCAGTCATCGTTGACTGTCACCAGCAGGGGCCACATAAGCGCATTCCAAGAGCCGATGAAACCTAGCGTTACGATAGTCATAATAGGCGCTTTGGAGATGGGCAGCACGATGCGCAGCAGGAAACGCAGATGCCCAGCGCCATCGATGCGGGCCGCGTCCCACAAGTCATTGGGAATTTGCAAGAAAAATTGCCGCAATAAAAAGATATTAAAGACCGACGCAAAAAAGGGAATGGTCAAAGCGGGCCAATTATTGAACCAAGCCCCGGCGGGCCCAAAGAGACTCTCGCTCAAGCGGCCCAGCCAAATCACCGTCAGTAAATGCGGTATCAGCATGACGATGCCCGGTATCATCATCGTCGAGATAAAGAGCGCGAAAATAAAATTGCGCCCGATGAAATCCATGCGGGCGAAGGCATAAGCCGCCGGGATGCAAACCAGCAAAGAGCCGCTCACAGTAATCAAGGTGATGCGTAGGCTGTTCCATAAATAGCCCGAGACGCTCAATGCTTGCAAGGTGCCGCTCTGCGGGTCGGTCAACACTTCGATATCGAGGAAGTTGGCGCGGCGCAAAGCTGTGGCGTAATTCTCCCACAGCAGGTTCTCCGGCAACAGTCGCGTCAGATTGACCTCGCTGAGCGTCATAAATGAGGCGCTGACCATCCAGAGGAAGGGGCCGACGGCGATGATGACGCCGGCGAAAAGCACGGCGTATATGCCCAGCCGCCCCAGATTCAGCGACTTGCCGGCTGCATTGGCCGGCCGACTCACGCTAGCCATAAAAGACGCGCCTCCCCATAATGCGGTTTTGGAAGAGCGTCAGCAGCAGAATCAGCGCGAAAAGCACAAAAGCCATGGACGAGGCATAACCATAGCGGTTGGTGTTTTGCAGCTCGTCAAAGATATAGACGCTGGCGGTATTGACCTTGCTGCCGACGGCGCCGGTGCGCAAAATCCAAATCTGCGTGAAGGCTTGGAAAGTGCCGATAATCGCCACCAGCGACAGGAAAAAGACCGTCGGCGAGAGCAGGGGCAGGGTAATATGGCGGAAGATGCGCCAGCCATTCGCGCCATCAATGCGGGCAGCTTCATAGAGTTCGCCCGGGATATTGCCCAAACCAGCCAAGAAAATCACCGCGTCATAACCAATATATGTCCAGGTGGAATATATCATGATAACGATTAGTGCCAGCGCTGGTCCCGCCAAGAAATCCGGCAGGCCCAGCAAATCGCCAATCGACGACCGCTCTAGTATCCAGCGCTGCGGCTCTATGCCGGCCAGCGCCACTATACGATTCGCCGGCGCGTATTGCCCAGCGTCAAAGATAACGCGAAAAACAACCGAAGTCGCCACAAAAGGCGTTATGTAGGGGATGAAATAGACCATACGGAAGAAAGCGCGGAACCGTATCGGCTGAAAAAGCAGATAGGCTAGCACTAAGCCAATCGAAAGCTGTACCGGCACCGTGCCTGTCGCGTACATCACCGTCACCCAAAAGCCTTGCAGCAGGTCGTCATCCGCGGCGGCTAAAGCGGCTGGCACCTCGGCCATGAGCAGGTAGCCGCCGACAGCCAGCGCTAGGCCGCTAAACAGCAGCAAGACAAAGCGCCGATTCTGCTGCGCTTTGATGCCGCGCTGGAAAATCCACCAAGCTAGCGCCATTAAAGCCAAGCCGGCGCTGATAAAAACGAGCTGCGACCAAATCGGCAAAGCCTCGCCAGTGTCCCGCGCGGCGGCGATGGCCGCTTGCGTCTCGTCGATTGTCAAACGCAGCAGGAAGACCGCCGCCAGCAGCAGCGCTGTCGTGAGCGCACTGCGGGAATATATGGCTGAGGCCAGGTCAGAACGAAAGCGCCAAAGCAGCAGCGCGCTAAGCAAAGCCGCCACCAGCGCGCCAGCCAGCATCAGATTGCCAGCGGCATAGACCTCCGCTTGGGCGAAACTCTCACCGAGTTTCTGCATGAAGAGCGTCAGCGAAGTATTCTGCCCGCGCACTTGCCGCGGGATGAGCATAATGACGGGGATGAGCTTGAAGAACCAGTCCAGCGTTAGCAAGGCGGCATAACCGCTGACGCCGCCCGCGAGCAGGGCGATGGCGCGGTCATTGCCTTTGGCAGCCGGCAGCGATTGCAGCAGCCGCTTGCCCATCAGCGCCGCGGCGGCAAAAGCTGCGAGCGCCAGCCAGAAGAAGAGGATATAGCCTAGGTTGCCCAAGGCTTTTTCATAATTCGCCAAGCCGATATAGCCATCGGGAAAGCGCCGCCAGCGGTGCAGGCTGACAAAAAAGGCGAAGGCTACTGGGAACAGCCCAAATAGAAAAATCAAAAGACCGGCCGGCGCGAGAAAGAGATAAGCCGTCAGATTCTCGCGCAGGATTCTGCCACGCCGCGTCCGTAATAGGCTTTGCCAGGCAGCCAAATTTAGCATGAGGATAATCTTCAATTTAACTTTTTATAAGTATAATGCGTCTCGTTTCAAATGCAAATTCTCTGGTGGGGGCAACCAGGGCAATCGCATCAAAATCATAATCAACAAAATTCACAAACCTAAGCCAGAAAAACTGCGCAGCCACATTTTCAACCCCACCCCCGGCCCCTCCCTAGGGCAGTGTTTGCGCCCCGAAGCTTCGGGGAGGGATCGCCAATCGTGGGGTTAAAACGAACGCAAAAACTTGCAAAATTTAGTTTGCCTACTGAGCCACAGAGACCAGAGAAATGAGACCGCTTTCTGCGCTGGCTGGCTTTGTCATATTCTCATTACTTGTTCCGCTTCTACGCCTTTATCGCCACCTTCTCTATGCTACAATGGCTAGCGCGTAACGCTAGGTCAACAGAAAAAAAGGAAATTGCGCATGCCGCGTATCTATGTCATCGGAGCGCTGGTCTACGATATTGTTTTTGAGGTGCCAGACTGGGTGCAGCCGAACCGCGCCGTGCATGCGACGCAAGTAACGCTCTCGCCCGGCGGCAAAGCCTTGAATCAAGCCGCCGCCGCCCGCATTTTGGGCGCGGCTGACGCGCGGCTGATTGGCTGCGTCGGCGCTGATATGTTCGGCGCGGAGATGCTCGGCGCTTTACGGGACATCGGCGTCGATGTGACGCAGGTGCGCCAGCACCCGAGCGCCCGCAGCAGCATCGCCGGCATCGTCGTCAGGGACAATCTGCCCGGCTTCATCGGCGCGCCCGCCGCCAGCCGTAAAATCAGCGAAGCGCATATCCGCGCTGCTTTGAGCGACCTGCGCGCCGGCGATATTCTCTTGCTCAATTTTGAGATTCCGCAGCCGCTGGTGCAATTCGCCCTGCAACTGGGGCGCTTGGCTGGCGCTCGTACTGTGCTTAATCCTGCTCCCTTTTTCACTCGCGATTCCTTTGTCATCAAATATATGCACCTGGTCGATGTGATTATCCCCAACAAGCTGGAAGCGCAGCTTATCCTCGGCTGCGACGCCAAAGATGTGGATGTCTTGGCGGGCGAGCTGCTGCGGCTCGGCATCAAACAGGTGGTTTTGACCATCGGCGAGGCGGGCAGCATCTTCTACGAACGCGGCCGCAAAATCGCGCAGCCCGCTTTCCCGCTCGAGGTTCTTGATACCACCGGCGCCAGCGATACCTTCGTTGGCGCATATTGCCATGGTTTGGCTCAAGGCTGGACTGCGCCGCGCCGGCTGGAATTCGCCTCGGCCGCCGCCGGGCTTAGCTGCACCAAACGCGGCACCATGTCCGCTTTGCCCAGCTTGGCTGAGGTCGAGACTTTGCTGCTGGCTAAGGCGCGCTAAGCGCCCTTTTGCGTAACCCGCGCCCCGCTCTTGGGTTTAGGAATTAGAGAATGCGAAACCCTTTTGCCCGCCGACCCAATTACAAAGACCTCGAAGACCAAGACTTGGTCGCGCTGGCAAAGGCGGATAAAGAGGCTTTTGGCGAATTGTACGAGCGCTACCTGCCCAAGATTTATAGCTATGTCTATTATCGCACGGGCAATACGCATGATGCCGAAGACTTGACGGCGAAGGTTTTTTTTCGCGCTCTGTTGCATATCGGCAAGTATGTCGATAGAGGGCTGCCATTCCAGGCTTGGCTCTACCGCATCGCCCATAACCTGGTGGCGAATTGGCACCGCGACCAAGGGCGGCGCAAGATTATCGCCCTCGATGAGTATATGACGCATTTTCTGCGGGGGGACGCGCCCGAGCAGCTGGCGGAAGAGCGCGAAGAAATAGGCGAACTCATGGCCGCTTTGCGCCAACTGCCCGAAGACAGGCAGCAACTGCTGCTGCTAAAATTCAGCGAGCAGCTATCAAATGCCGAAATCGGCCAGATTATGGGCCGCAGTGAAGGCGCGATAAAATCGCTCTATCATCGCACGTTGCTCGCGCTGCGCGCCGAGCTTAGTCCGAGCGGCGTGCATAAGCGCCGCCGAGGTGGAACAGAATGATGAGCCAAGATACACCGCCCGTCGTCGAAGTCGAGCAGCTTGCCGCTGTCAGCGCTGCTTTGCAAAATGGCGCGGATATTGAGACGGCGCTGGACCAGGCCGACGCCGCGCCCGGCGATGATGCCGCCTGGCGCGAGTTTGCCGAGCTGATTCAGGCCTTGCAAAGCGCCTTGACTGCGCGGGAACCGCAGCCAGAATTCGCCGCTGCGCTGCGCGCCGACCTGCAGGCGGCGCAGCGCGACCCGGTCAGCCGTTTGCGGCAGATGTCCGCGCGCGTATCGCTGGCGGCGGTTTTAGCCGTCTGCGCTGGCTGCCTGCTTTTTGTGCTGCGCCGCCTGCTCGGCTCTGGCGCGGCGCAAGATATACAAGACATGCAAGAAGAAGCCCTGCCGAATCCGCTTTAGCGACCGAGCTTTATGGCTTTCTGCCTTAAAGGAATGACCGCATTCCTGCTAGGTTTGGCTACTCCGACTCTGCTTATGGGAGTAATATTGCTATACATAATCCCGTCTTCTACATCTGATACGGCTGATACTGCCAATGCCTGCAAAGACCCTCTCGCTCAAAGACCTGAATCGCAGCCTGCTGGCGCGGCAGCTGCTGCTGGAACGCCAGCGCCTGGACAGCAAAACAGCAATTGAAAAACTGCTGGCTTTGCAATCGCATATTCCTAATCCGCCTTACATCGGCCTGTGGACGCGCCTGCAAAATTTCGAGAAAAGCCAGCTCACAGCGCTGCTCGAAACGCGGCAGATAGCGCGAGCGCCTTGGATTCGTTCGACGCTGCACCTCGTAACTGCCGAAGACCATCAGCGCTTTCAAGCGGTGATTCAGCCAGCCCTGGCGCGGGGCTTGCGCTCTTTTTTTGGCGGCCGCGCCAAAGGGCTGGACATCGAGCGCCTCATCAAAATCGCCAAGCCCTATCTCGAGGCGGAGCGCCCAGCCATTGGCGCTCTGCGCGATTATCTGCTGCAGCACGAGGCGAATCAGGATAAGCAGGCGCTGGCTTATGCCGTGCGCAGCTACCTGCCATTGGTGCAAGTTCCGCCCAGCGGCATTTGGGGCGTCGGCACGCGGGCAACTTATACCACCGCCGAAAGCTGGCTGGGTCCGGCGCAGCCAAGCGATTTGCCAACGCTCTTTCGGCGCTATCTAGCCGCTTTTGGGCCCGCGACAGTTATGGACTTTCAAACCTGGAGCGGCATGACCCGCCTCAAATCGAAGCTGGCGCCCGCGCTCAAAGACCTCACTGTCTATCATAGCGAAACTGGCGCGCTGCTTTATGACTTGCCGGGCGCGCCTATCTGCGCTGGCGATGCGGCCGCGCCCATTCGCTTTTTGCCAGAATACGACAATATTTTGATCGCGCATAAAGACCGCCGCCGCATCCTGCCCGAAGAGCGGCGCAAGCAAGTCTTTGTCTCGGCCGGGCGGGTCTTAGGCACGGTGCTTATCGATGGTTTTGTCGGCGGGATTTGGAAGCGGCAGCGCCAGAAAAAGACGGCGACCGTGCAAGTCTCGCTCTTTGAAGCGCAGCCGGCGCCCGTGCTGGCCGCCATTGAAGCCGAGGGCTTGCGGCTGCTCCAATTCATCGACGAAGACGCGCCGAGCTATCAGGTCGATTTTGCCCGCCAGGCTTAGCCCCGCTACACCGCGCCGCAATTTGATGGTAAGCTGTAGGGGCTTTGCAGAACGAGTAGAGAAACTGGCATGGCCGCAGCGGAAAAAATAAGCGCCTTGCGCGGCATGCGCGATGTCTTCAGCGCCGAATATACGCGCCGCCGCGCCCTGCAAGATGCCCTGGCCGCGCAGCTGCGCCTGCACGGCTATGCGCCCATCGACCTGCCGCTGCTAGAAAATACCGAGCTTTATCTGCGCAAAGCGGGCGAAGCGGCTGCGGCTCGTCTTTATGATTTTCACTTCAAGAGTCGGCGCATTGCCCTGCGCCCAGAAATGACCGCCTCTATCCTGCGCGCCTACGTCGAGCAGCTGCAAGACGAGCCGTTGCCGCTGCGCCTGCAGTATAGCGGCCCCGTCTTCCGGTATGAAAAGCCACAGCAGCACCGCTATCGCCAATTTACCTTGAGCGGCGCTGAACTGTTAGGCGCTAGCGGACCAGAAGCCGACGCCGAAATTTTATATTTAGCTTGCAGCAGCTTGCAGCGGCTTGGCCTGCGCGATTATCGGCTCGTCATTGGGCATAGCGCGGTCTTGGAAGATTTTTTGCGCAAGCTGGGCTTGCGCAAACAACTGCATAACTTCTTATTGCGCAACATGGAAAACCTGCGCAAACGCGGTCTGCCGTTTCTGCTGGACTCGCTGCGGACGATTTTTCCCGAATTTGAGCTGGCTGCGCATCCATCCCAGGCGGCCGCAGCCAGCGGGCAAAAAAGCCAGCCGCTTATCAATGCGCTGCGCGAGATGACGGACAGCGAGGCGCAGCAGGCCATAAGCGATTTTTTGCGCAGCCTGAATATCCGCATCGATACAAATCGAGACGAAGCCGAAGTTATCGATCGCCTGCTGCATAAAATCCGCGAAGCCGAGCAAGGACCGAAGCTGCAAATCGCTCTGGAATATATGCAGCGGCTCTGCGCTTTGACGGGCGCGCCGGCCGCAGTGCTTGATGCTGCCCGCACCCTCGCCACCGACTTTGAATTCGAGACGGACGCTTTTGCGGCCTTAGAAAGCACATTGGCGGCTTTAGACGATTTTGGCGAACTCAGTGGCGAAATCTGGCTGGATTTCAGTTTGAATCGCGGTCTGCATTATTACACCGGCTTGATGTTTGAGGTGTATCATAGCGTCGGCGCTGGCGGGGCGCTCCAGCTTTGCGGCGGCGGCCGCTACGATACTCTCATTAGCAGCTTCGGCGGCAGCGAGCCGACGCCGGCCGTCGGTTTTGCCTGCGGCCTCGAGCGTATCGCTAGCGCTTTGCCTAGCCCTGCCGCGCCGGCTAGCTCCGCAGTGTGCATCATCCCTGTCGCCACTGCCGATTTCGCCGCCAGCCAGCAAATTGCGCGAACGCTGCGTGGGCACGGCTTCGCCGTCGAAGTGAACAGCGCTGAGCGCAGCCTGCGCCGCCGCCTCAAATATGCCGACCGCCGCGGCGCAGCCCTCGTCATCATCATCGGC
This sequence comes from Phototrophicaceae bacterium, assembly GCA_965200325.1. Lineage (GTDB taxonomy): Bacteria > Chloroflexota > Anaerolineae > Aggregatilineales > Phototrophicaceae > UBA6055. The sequence goes on from OZ241335.1 coordinate 1,369,745, forward strand.
GAAAGCGAGCGCCAAGCGCAGCAAGCCATCCTGCGCGATATGCGCAGCCATCAAGAAGAGCACGTCGCCTTAGCCGCCTTGCCCAGCCAAGTCGAAGCGCTTTTGAAGGGGCGGGAGCGATGACAGCGGAAAATTTGATTATCGCCCTGCCGAGCAAGGGGCAATTAGGCGATGCGGCCGACCGCTTCTTGGGACGGGCGGGCTTGCAAATCTATAAACCAAACCGCCGCCAATACACCGCGACTATTCCGAGCTTGCCACAGAGCGAAGTTGTCTATCAGCGCCCGCGCGATATTCTCAGCAAAGTCAGCGAAGGGCGGGCTGATATTGGCATCACCGGCTTGGACATTGTCGTCGAACACGCCGAATATTCGACCGATGTGATGGTGATTGACCGCCTAGGTTTTGGCAAATGCGAGCTGCTGCTGGCTGTGCCAGATTCTTGGATTGATGTAACTTCTATCGCCGATTTAGCCGATTTGAGCTTGCGCAATCAAGAACGGGGCGCGCAACTGCGCATCGCCACAAAATACAGCAGCTTGACCAAGAGCTTTTTATATCGGCAAGGCATCTCGCATTTTTTGCTGGTTTATGCCGATGGCGCGCTGGAAGCGGCGCCGCGCATGGGTTATGCCGATATGATTGCCGACCTGTCTGAGACTGGCACGACCTTGCGCGAAAATCATCTTCGTCCGCTTGGTGGCGGCAGCATCCTCGCCGCGGAAGCGGTGCTGATTGGCAATCGGCACAGCCTGCGCGCATCGGCGGCTAAGCTCGAGACCCTGCGCGAACTCATCGAGTTGATTGAGGCGCATCGGCGCGCCCGTCAGTTTGTCTCGCTGCGCGCCAATATCAGCGGCGAATCAGTAGCGGATGTGCAGCAGCGCATCCTCGCCAATCCCGCCCTCAGCGGCAGCAAAGGGCCCGGCGTCGTCGCCGTCGCCAGCCCGCCCGGCAGCCAGCAAAACTGGTTCGAGACCAACTTGCTGGTGCGCTCCAATCTGATTCACAAGACTATGCAGCACCTGCGCGCCCTCGGCGGCACCGATATTATCGTTACCCGCCCCGACTATGTCTTTGATAAAAAATCAGCGACCTTCGACGAATTTGAGCGCTCCTTGCATTCTGATAGCCGCGCTTTTTATACAGGCGAAGTTTTAGGCTACTTATGAGCAGAATCGGCATTATCAATCCAGGCGCAATGGGCATATCCATCGCCGCGTCAATGCGGGCGGCGGGGCATGAGGTCTTTTGGGCTGCCGCCGGGCGCAGCGCCGCCACCCGCCAGCGCGCCGCCGAACAGAACCTGCGCGCAGTTGAGTCCTTGCCGGCGCTTTGTGCCGCTTGCGAGATTCTCATCTGCGTCTGCCCGCCACATGCGGCGGAAGCGGTCGCGCAAGCCGTCAGCGCGGCTGGTTTCACGGGCCTTTATTGCGACGGCAATGCCATCGCGCCGCAAAAGGCGCAGGCTATCGGTCAGAGCCTGGGCGCTGTCGGCATCGATTTTGTCGATGGCAGCATCATTGGTCCCCCCGCTTGGCAAGCTGGCACGACGCGCTTCTATCTGTCTGGCTCGGCCGCGGATACAATTGCCGCGCTTTTCGCCGGCACAGTCACCGAAGCCATCGTTATCGGCAAGGAAGTGGGCAAAGCCTCCGCGCTGAAGATGGTCTTCGCCGCGCAGACCAAAGGTTTCAGCGCTTTGCTGGCGGTGATCCAAGGCACGGCGGAAAGCCTTGGCGTGCGGGCGGCGCTGGATGCCGAATGGACGCGGCGCGAGCCAGAAGCGACGCAGCAGCGCCAGCGCAGCCTGCGTCAGGTAACAGCGAAGGCCTGGCGCTTCGCCGGTGAAATGCAGGAAATCGCCGCCACTTTTGAGCGGGCCGGTCTGCCGCCGGGCTTCTTCCTAGCGGCGCATGAGGTCTATCAGCGAATGGCGCATTTCAAAGACGCCGACGACTTGCCCGCGCTTGAGGCGGTGTTAGCTGCTCTGCTGGAAGATGGCGAGAAATAATTGCTGTCTAATGTCTCAGTAGGACAAAGTAAATTTTGCAAGTTTTTGCCTTCGTTTCAACCCCACCCCAGCCCTTCCCCGAAGCTTCGGGGAGGGGAGTCTAAGCGACAAAACTGGTCGCTAGACATTGGCCACCGGTCGTATAAACACTGCCCTGCAGGAGGAACTTTCCTGCAAGCGCGCCTATAATTTTCGGGGTTTTTCTCTCCTCCCCAAAGCTTTGGGGCGCGTAGACACTGCCCTACGGGAGGGGCCGGAAGTAGGGTTGAAAAAGCCTCGCAGTTGCAAAATTTAGCTAGTTTTACTTCTGTGCCTCTGTGGCAATTATTTTATGGCAGGGTGGCAATCAACTCGGGCAAGCCAGGGAAGACCGCATCCGGCTGCACCGCGCTGGCGCGCAGGCTGGTTTCTGTTTCTACGCCCGTCAGCACCAGCGCCGTCTTAATGCCCAGAGCCTGCGCCCCAGCGATATCGGTGCCGATGCGGTCGCCAATCATCAATGTCTCTTCAGGCCTGCTGCCTAATTGCGCCAGCGCCGCCTCGAACATGCCGCGCTCGGGCTTGCCGATGATAGTTGGCGCCTGCCCGGCCGCCGTTTCCAGCAAAGCCAGAATGCTGCCCGCGCCTGGCACCAAACCCTCAGGCGCCGGGAAAGAAGAATCTGGGTTAGTGCCGATGAAGTCAGCGCCGCCGCGTATCAGCAATGTCGCCGTGCGCAGCTTGCTATAAGTCAAATCAAAGTCGATGCCACAGACCACCACCTGCGCCTGCTCGGTCAGCTCAAAGCCAGCCTGGACCAGCATCTGCTTCAAACCATCGCCGCCGACGACAAATAAGCCTGTGCCAGCCGGATATTGCGCCTGCAAGGTGCGCGCAGTCGCCGCGCCGCTAGTGAGAATATGGTGCGGCTGCACCCCTGTTACGCCCATGCCCGCCAGCTTATGCACATAATCGGCTGGGGTATTGCGACTGTTATTTGTCGCCAGCGCAAAATCGATGTCGCGGGCGAAGAGCGCCTCGAAGAGCGCATGCAGGCCGGGCAGGGCTTGCGACCCCCGCCAAAGCACGCCATCCATATCCGAAATAACCGCTTCGATTTGCTTGAACAACGAGCATATCCTTTCTTTAGGCAAATGGGTTTATTCTAGCGCAGGACTTCTCTGGCAAAAGGCTGGGCTTATTTCAAACGATTTAGCGTATCCTGCTCCAAAGCCCAGAGCGTCAGTTTCTCTTGCGCTTGCAGCAGGCTGGTCAAGCGCGGATAGTCATTCTCATACTCGCGGGACCATTCGATAGCAAAATCGCCGCTGCGGATTTCCGCCAGCGTCGCTTCCATCAGGCCTTCCAGCTTGAGTTCTTTGAAGCGGTGCAAGCGGCTGAAGATGCCATATTGCCCGGTCAATGAAGACAGGCGCATGGCATGCAGCAAGCCGCGCTGCGCCGCCCGCGAGAGATAATCGGTGAATTCGCCGGAGATAATCAAGTCCATCATCACCGCTTCTGGCGGATAGTCCATTTCCAGCAGGATGTCGGCCGCGGTCGTCATCACATGGTGGAAGGCGGGCAGAATCGCCTGCTGCACAAACAGGTCGAGCTGGGCTTCTTGCTCTGGGCTAACTTCGATAGCGCCGGCGCGCAGGCTGCCCATAGCCTTCGCCAAAGCCAGCAGCGTCGGCATTGCGCTGCCGCTGGCGTCTTGCCCGACGCCGACAAAGCTATAATAGCCGCTGCCATCGAGGTAGCGGCTGCGCACGGCCGCGCCAATCGTCCGCGGCGCAATCATGCCGACATCCACAAAAGGCGGCGCTTCCACAAAACCATAAGCGATGTTGTAGCCGCTAGCAAGCACCAGCAAATGCCCGCGCTGCAAATATGGCGATACCTCCTCGATATAGACTTCCGGCAACACGACATCTGGCAGCAGCAGCCAGATAATATGGCAGCGTGGCAGGATTTTTTCGATATCCTGCGGCTCGAAGCCATCTTCGCGGGCATGGGCGCGGGTTTCGTTGTGGCGCAAGCCAATTAAGACACGCAGGCCCGAATCGCGCAGATTGTTTGCCACCGGCCGCCCGAGATTGCCATAGCCGATGATGCCGATTGTCTTGCCGCTCAAGATATTGAGGTTGGCGTCGTTTTCCCGATAGATTGTCGCCATGCGCTTTTCCTGTGTCTGCCTGTCTTGCTTTTAAGCCAGCCGCTTCTGCCACAGTTCATGATCGAGGCCATTGCGAAAAAAACCATAACGCTCATAAAGCCGCTGCGAGGGCAAATTGCTGAGCTGGGTATTGACCGTGATTGCCTCGACGCGCTGTTCTTTCAAATCCGCCAGCAGCCGGCGCAGCAGGGCTGCGCCAATGCGCCGCCGCTGAAAAGCCGGGTCCACCGCCAGTCGCGCCAAATGGCTGATGCCCGGCCGCTGCACGGTCAGTTGATAAGCCAGCGCTTCGCCATTGGCCGTCGCAACGGTCGCGTTAGTCGCGGCGCGCAGGGCTTGCCGCAAATCATAGCGCGATATAGCCCAAGGCGCTTGAAAGGCTAGTTGATCAATATCCGCCAGGCGCGGCACATCTTCAATTTCCGCCGCCCGCAGCGTGATGCAGGCCGGCGGCTGCGCCGGCAGGCGGCTGCCGATATGACTCAGCGAAATCAGGTCGTCGGCATAGGCAAAGCCTTGTCGGCGCAGATAATTTGGCAGCCAGTTGGTCAGCATCAAGATGGCGACGCTATCGACGCCGCGGGCGCGGCAAAATTTTTCAGCTTCTTGCCACAAGGCTTCAACGACAGCGCCGGGCATGCGCCCATCGCGGATGGCTAGCAGGCGAATCCAAGCCCAGCCGGCCCTGGGCTGGGACAAGCCAATATAACCCAGCAGCGCCTCGGCTTGCCAAGCCAGCAGAGCCAAGCCGCGCTCAGTATCGAGCCACTGCTCGAGTTCGTACCAGTCTAGGTGTTCGTGGGTCCAGGGGCTGCGCCAGTTCAAGTCGAGCAGGGCGCGGCGGTCTTGGCGCATATACGGTCTGATTGTGAGCTGCCGGTCGCGCATCAGCCTCGCTTTGTCTTCGCGGCGCTGCCGCCGGGCTATTTCTGACGGGCAGGGCGCGGCGCTCGCACGACATAGCTGCGCGCTGCCAGCGCGTAGATGCTGCAAAGGCGCTGGTCCAGCAGGCGGGTGGCGATGCGCTGGTCGATGCTTTCCGGTGTCTCTACCGTCGTAATCACAGTCGGCAGCCGCCTGAGATAGCGATAATCGATGATTTGAAAGAGCTTCTCTTTAGCCCAAGCCGTCGCGCTGGCCAGGCGCAGGTCGTCCAGCAGCAGGATAGAAGTATCGAGAATAGCGTGAAAGCGCTGGTCAAAACGCAACTGGGACTGCGGCGCAAAAGTCTCGCGGAAATAATCGAGCAGGTCTGGCACATTGGCGAACTTCAGGTCTTTGCCCGGTTCATATAAGTGATTGGCGATGGCCGCGGCCAGGTGGGTCTTGCCGCTGCCATAATCCCCCAGCAGGCAGAGCCAGTTTTGCGGATTATCCGCCCAGCTTTGCGCCGCTTTTTTCACTCTTTTTAAGTTGGCTTCTTCATCGGGGAAGGCACTGTCAGTCCTAAAATTGGCGAATGTCAGCTGGCTATAAGGTTCGAGGTTATTAAAACGCAGCTCCAGCCGGCGTGAATGCGTTGCCCGCCGGTAATCTGGCACGGCTAATACGATATGCTGGACGACGCTCTCATCCAGCAAGCGGCTGCTGAGGCGCGGTTCCAGCTCATCCAGCGGGCGGCTGGTCGTAATCACTGTCGGCAACTGCTTCACATGCCGATAATTGAGCAATTGAAAGAGCTTCTCTTTAGCCCAGGCGCTCGGGTTTTCCATGCCCAAGTCGTCCAAAACCAGCAGCGGCGCATCGCGGATATGCTCAAAATGCGTCTCAAACCGCGCTTCGGCATTGTAGGTCATGCGCAGGAAATCGAGCAGGTCGGGCGCGGTGAGGAAGACGACGCGCTCGCCATATTGCTCGAGCCGCCAGTTGGCGATGGCGGCCGCTAAATGGGTTTTGCCGCTGCCATGGGCGCCTTCATAGACCAGCCAGCCGACTGGCGCTTCGGCATACTGACGCGCGGCGGCTTTAGCCGCCTTGAAGGCCCCTATGACGCCCGGCGCATAGCTGCCGCCAAAGGGCTGCGTTTTGAAGGTGGCGAAGGTCTTGGCGCGGTATGCCTGCAAATTGCCAAAACGGCGCAGGCGCTCTTGCATGCCGCGGTCTAATTCGACCGGGAAGTTGGGGCAGCGCTGAAACTTGCCAAAGCGCGGGTCAGACAGCGGCACATCCAGCATATAGACGCCAGCGCCATTGCAATGCGGGCAGGGCAGCTCCGGGTCTTTTGGGTCGCGGCAGAGAAAATCGATATAGCTGTCTTCCACCTGGTCAGGTTCAGGATTGGATGTAGTCTTTCCATTTCCCGGTGGTATATTTCCGCTGCCTTTCATGATGTCTTTCAGAGGTCTCATGGCTGCGTCCTTCCTGCTGCCAACTGTCTAGCACCTTGCTGATATAGCGCCAGTTGCGCGCGTTGCGCTCGACGGCGTAGCGCAGCGCCTCTTCGATCCAAGCGCGCGGATAAGCCTGTTCCGCTTCTTTGAGGGCTTCGGCAATCATCGGCGTCAGCGCGCCGATATTCTCTTCATAAAGTTGATAAATGCTAGGCCTTGGCGGCAGCAATTCGATTTCAGCGCCGGCCGCTGGCCGCCAGTCGCCGGCCTGCATGCGGCTTTGCAAAAGCTGGCCCCGCGCGTCATTTTCAAAATAATAGCGCCGCGCCGTCTGACCCAGCGCGATTTCCGCCACCAGCAGGCTGCCGCGCTTGACCGCTTTTTCTAGCGCCATATCTAAGATTGCCGCTGGATTTTTTGCCCGATGCAAGAGCGCCAGGCCACGCATCAGGTCTGAATCGGCGAGGAACTCGGCGCGGCGCAAATAACGATAATCGCCTTCTTTCTGCTGCACCTGGGCTAAGAAAAAAATCGTAACCTTCAACTCGGCCAGGTCGTCGATGGCCGGCAGCCATTCGCTGAAAAAGCGGGCTGGCAGCCCGCGCAATTCAGCGTCGCTAGACTGTCCGTTTTTAATGTGCTTGTCTATCATCGGCTCATTCCAAATTGCTGAGGTCGACTCGCTGCATTTTCACATCCATAAACTTCGTAATCGCTTTTTCAAAATAGAGCTGCACTGTGCCAGTTGGCCCATGGCGATGCTTAGAGAGCAAGATGTCGGCTTGATTGGGGAATTCAGTGGTTTCGGGATTATAGACTTCATCGCGATAGAGGAACATCACGGCATCGGCATCTTGCTCGATGCTGCCGCTTTCGCGCAGGTCAGAAAGTTGCGGGCGCTTGTCCTGCCGCTGCTCCACCGCCCGCGATAATTGTGCTGTCGATAGCAGCGTTACATTCAATTCCCGCGCCAGCTCTTTCAGCGAGCGGCTGATATAGCTGATTTCTTGCACGCGGTTATTTGAATAAGCGCGGCCAGCCGACATCAGCTGCATATAATCGACCATCACGATGTCCAGTCCGTATTCGTGCTGCAAGCGGCGGGCTTTGGTGCGCATTTCGACCGGCGTAATAGAGGGCGTGTCGTCGATAAAGATTGGCAGGTTAGAGATGCGCCCGATGGCTTCGGTCAGCCGCGTATGCTCGCGCGCGCTGATGTTAGCCGTGCGCAGCTGCTGGATGCGGATGCCGGTTTCCATGGAAATCAAGCGCTGCACGAGCTGTTCGACGCCCATTTCCATCGTGAAAATCGCCACGCGGGCGCCGCGCCGCGCCACATACACAGCCACTGTTAGCATCCAGCTTGTCTTGCCCATGCCGGGCCGCCCAGCAAAGACGACCAGGTCCGATTTTTGAAAGCCGCCCAGCAAGCTATCGAGGGCTTTGAAACCGGTGGGCATGCCGACAGCGCCATCGCCCAGCTCCAGCAGCCGTTCAATCTCGTCATAATAATCGCTGGCGGCATCCCAAATCGGCACGAACTCGCGCTTGATGCGATTGTTGCTGACATCGAAGAGGGCTTGCTCGGCTTCGTTGATGACTTTGTCGATGGGCAATTCTTCGTCCAGCGCTTTTTGGCGGATAGCATCGGCGGCCATCAGCATCTTGCGCCGCGTCGAGGTGCGGGCGACCATCTCGCCATAGACTTCGGCATGCACCGCCGTCGGCGTATTGTTGACCAGGCTGGTCAGGTAGGCTTGCCCGCCAATTTCTTCCAGCAGGCGCATATCCTGCAATTCCCGCGCCAGCGTTACATAGTCGATTTCGTCGTTGCGGTCTTGCAAGCGGCTGTAGGCTTGCCAGATATGCGCATGGCGTTTGAGGAAGAAGTCCTCGGCCGTCAAGAATGAGGCGATGCTGAGATAAGCCTTTGGCTCCAGCAAGATAGCGCCCAGCAGCGCTTGCTCCGCTTCCAGGCTCATGGGGGCATGCAGTTGTTGTGTCTGCTGTGGCGGTTCCGGGTTCATGGCTGACTTTCGAGGTTGCTAAAAATCGCCCGCATCTGTCTTCTACAAACTATAGAAACTCTATATAAAGAAAACGGGCGTCTATCAATTGATACTGGTGATAATAGCACATCCTGCGCGGTCGGCGCGGAAATCGCGGCACATTTTTCTTTCAGCAACTGTGACGAAGAGCGGCGGAATTAAAACTCACAAAGCTACGAGAAATTACAAAGTTCTCCGCGCCCTAGTAGGCGCAGGGTTTTATTGCGACTAGGGAAACAGAAAATTGCCACAGAGACACGGAGACACAGAGAAATGAGACTACTTCTTTGGCAATTTTATCGGCATTAACCGCAAAGGCCGATGAGGGTAGCGCCTAGTCTCCGTCTTCCAGGTCTTCCAGATTCAGCGTATCGACAAAATCGGCGAAGGCGCTCAGTTTGCTTTCGTCGACTTGCTCGGTCGGCTCGCCATCGCGCATATCGTCGGGCAAGCCTAAAATCTCCGCCTCGACATTGCGGTCGGGGCGGATGCTCGCGCGCTGCATCACATCAGTGTCGACATAAATCGGCGCGCCTAAGCGCACCGCCAAGGCGATAGCGTCGCTGGGGCGGGCGTCGACTTCGATCCTTTGGCCGCGGACATCGATGGCGATTTGGGCATAAAAGACATCTTTGCTCAGTTTGTTGATGAAAATATAACGCACAGCGCCGCCCATCTGGGCGATGGTGGACTTGAGCAAATCGTGAGTCAGCGGGCGCTCGCGCGGCATCTTTTGCAATTCCAAAGTAATGGCTTCGGATTCAAACTGGCCAATCCAAATTGGCAAATAGCGCTCTTCGTGCATATCGCGTAGCACCACCAGGCGATGCTGCGACATTAAACTGACTTGAACCCGGTCAACAACCATTTGTATCATAAGCGTCGCCTCCCCCGCATCTCTCACTTCCACATTATACACCCATATCGCCGCTTGCCAAAATGCAAACGCTGGACTCAGGGCAATCGCATCAAAATCACAATCAGCAAAATTCACAAAACTAAGCCAGAAAAACTACGCAGCCACATTTTCAAGCCCAGCCCCGGCCCCTCCCGTAGGGCAGTGTCTACGCGACCCGAAGCTTCGGGAAGGAATCGCCAATCGTGGGGTTGGTTCTGCCTCAATTTGATGCGATTGCCCTGCTGTACTGCGCCTCATTTTCAGCTACACTCTACAAAAGCAAGCCCAAGTTTTTATTGCGGCTGGGAAAAACAGATAATTGCCACAGAGACACAAAGGCACAGAAGGAGCTGGCTTGCGGAGTAGGGTTTTGCGCTTTTTTTCTTTTCTCTTCTTTTTATTGCCCGCGCTGTTGGCGGCTTGCGCTGGTTTGCAGTCCAGCCCCAATCCCAGCCTTGGCTACCGCCGGCTGGAGCCGCTCTTCGCTGATTCTTTCGACCGCTTAGGCGATTGGCGCAGTTATGCCGCTGACGAGACTCTGACCCTTGGCCTAGCCGAGGGCAAATTTCGCATCGACTTCAAGGGGCGCAAATATGTCTGGACGCAGAGGCCGCAGCGTATCAGCGACGCGGTCATCGAGCTTGAGGCGACGCAGGTTTCTACTTTCGCGCATAACGCTTTTGGCGTCGCTTGCCGGCTCGACTCAGCCAACCGCGGCCGCGGTTATTTTTTCCTCATCAGTGGCGATGGCTACGCCAGCATCCGCTGGAGCAATGGGCGTTCGCTTACGCCTATCGTCAGCGCGACGCCAGCCGCCGCAATCAAGCGCGGCGCGGCGACAAACCACATCCGCGCCGTCTGCATTGACGATTATTTGGCGCTCTGGGTCAATGGCCAGTTCATAGCGGAAGCGCGTGACGGCCGGGCCGCCAGCGGCGCTGTCGGCCTGGTCGGTGTCATGAATTATGCCGGCCGCCGGCTGACTGTCGACTTTGACGCGCTAGCGGTCTGGGCGGCGGCTATGGACCAGCGCTGAAGCGCAACGCATTGCGCCGCCCTGCGTATAATGCTTGAGAGAAGAGAGACAGCGGAATTAGAGATATGGCACTGGAAGATACGATTGCTGAAGCGATTATTATGGCGATGGATGAGCTGGCGGGCAATCCCAAGCGGGCTGTCAGCGCCGCCCTAGATTGCGAATCCGCCGAGCAGTGGATAAAGCAGGAGACGACCAAACTGGCTCTGGTCGGGGGCGCGGAGATGGTCGTGCCTGTTTTGCACAGCTTCACGATTCCAACCGGCATCAGCTATCTGCTGCATAAGATGGGCGCTATCAGCTGGGGCATCGGCGCGCTCAAAGGCGCTTATATCATCGAGACCGAAGCCTATTCCGACCTGCGCAACATCCTCGCCCTCTGGGCTAACGAAGAGCATTTTGACCCCAGCATCATCGAGCATTTGGCGATTTCGCTGGAGGCTCTGCGCTGGGCGGTGAGCGCGGAAGGGCAGGCGGCTATGCCGGCGCTCTTGGACGCGCCGAGCGCCGCTACCACCCGCCGCACCTATCATATCTTGCAACGTTTAGCGGAGAATTTTGCCGCCGGCGATGAACGCGGTTATGCGATTATCGAAGCCATGCTCGGACCTGAGGCGGCGGTCGAACTGCTAGCTAGCGCCAAAAGCAATGTGAATCACCTGAATTGCGAGGTTATGCTCACGCGGCCTATGGGCAGGAAAGTCAGCCGTCGTTTAGCCAGCCGCCTAGCCTCGCGCATTGGCACGCGCATCCCAGCCCGCATGATTGTCGGCTTTTTGCCGGTGGTTGGGGCCCTGGTCAACGCCTTTCTCAATGCGCAGACGATGCAGAGCATGGCGGCGGCTGCCGAAAAATACTACGACCGCCGCCTGCGCCCCGCGCATCTGCAAGCGGCGCTGGCTTAATGCAGGCTAATCGCAGCAAAATCGTGATTCAGCTTGTTCTACGCAGCTTGCTGATAATCTCGCGCAATATGTCTTTGAAGCTCTCGAGCTTTTAGGCGCTGCCATAGCGCTTGATGACATCCCGCGCCACTACCATGCGATGCACCTCTGAAGCGCCGTCATAAATGCGGAAAGCCCGCGCCTTCTCGTACCAAGTGGACAGAGGCAAATCCCGCGAGATGCCGCGGCCGCCGCAAATCTGCACGCAGCGATCGAGGACGCGGCCGACGATTTCCGCCACCTGCACTTTGGCAATCGAAGTCTCGACCCGCGCTTGCTGCCCCTGTGCCAAGCGCCAAGCCGCTTCTTGTATCAGCAGCCGGCCCATCTTGAGTTCCATTTCCGAATCGGCCAGCATCCACTGCACCGACTGGTGGCTGGTCAGCCTGCCGCCAAAAGCCTCGCGGCGGCTGGCGTAGTCGGTCGCAATTTCTAAAGCCCGCTGGGCGATGCCGGTCCAGCGCATGCAGTGCGTCAGCCGCGCCGGCCCCAAACGCGATTGGGCTAGCATAAAGCCCTGGCCGGCGCCGCCCAAGATTGCGCTGTCGGGCAGGCGCAGGTCTTCATAGACAACCTCGACATGCCCGCCAAAATCTTTTGGTCCCATCACCGGCACATCGCGCAGAATCTTGAGACCCGGGCTATTGTGCGGGGCGAGGAAAAGCGTGCAGCCTTGATAGGGATGCACAGTCGGGTCGGTAACAGCCATGATGATAAAAAAGTCCGCGATTTCGCCATTGGTCGTCAGCCATTTATGCCCGTTGATGCGCCAATCCCCGTCCTCGCGCACCGCCCGCGTTTGGATCATGCGCGGGTCGCTGCCGGCGCCGGGCGGCGGCTCCGTCATAGAAAAAGCGGAAAATGTCCGCCCCTGCGCTAAAGGCAGCAGATAGCGCTCGATTTGCGCCTGGTTCGCCCAGCTGTGCAGCAGGTGCATATTGCCTTCGTCGGGCGCGGCGCAGTGGATTGCCAGCGGCCCCAGCAGGCTGCGGCCGGCCGCCTCAAAAATTGGCGCAATCTGCTCAATGTTGAGGCCCAGGCCGCCCCAGTCTTTGGGCATCGTCGGCGCCCATAGCCCGGCCGCTTTTGCCTTGTCGCGCAAATCTTGCAGCTGCGCGGCGCTCAGCTCTGCGCCTGTACGCAACAATTCTGTCTCCAGCGGGATGACTTCGGCATCGACGAACTGCCGGGCGCGGTGGGCAAGCAGCTCAATCTGGCGGGGAATTGTAAAATCCATCAGCAGGGTCTCTAACTATGCGCTTAAAATCTAGGGCAGTATAACACAGGCGCGGCGGCAAAGTATGAACTTTAGGCGCGCATTGCGCCGCCTGCCGCTCTGCTTTATACTGGCGCGCACATAAGGAGGAGCGATGCGAAACTTCATCATCGATACCGACACAGCCTCAGACGATGCCGTCGCCCTGGTCATGGCGCTGCAAGCGCCTGATGTGGCTGTGAAAGCGATTACAGTGGTGGCTGGCAATGTGCCGCTGGCCCAGGCGGTGCAAAATGCCTTGTACACCGTCGAGCTGTGCAGCGCGACGGTGCCGGTCTATGCCGGCTGCGCCAAGCCGCTGCTGCGCGAGCTCGCCACCGCCCAAGAGGTGCATGGCAACGATGGCATGGGCGATATCGGCCTGCCTTTGCAAGGGCGGCGGCCGGCGCCAGGCCACGCGGCCGATGCGCTGCGGGCGCAGATTAAAGCTCATGCTGGCGATATTACGCTGGTTACGCTTGGCCCTTTGACCAATGTCGCTCTCGCCCTGCTGCGCGAGCCAGAGCTGGCACAGCAGGTCTCTCACTGTTATATCATGGGCGGCATCGGCACTGGGCATGGCAATATCAGTCCGCTGGCGGAATTCAATATCTGGGTCGATCCAGAAGCGGCGAAAATCGTCTTTGAATCGGGCTTGCCTATCACCATGGTGGGCTGGGACATTTCTTGGAAATACGCCACCTTTGACGCCGCGGCGGTGGCGGACCTGCGAAGCTGCGGCACTGCTTTAGCCGATTTTTTCGTCGATATTCAATCGACTCTGACCGACTACGCCATCGCTGAAACTGGGCTGGCTGGCTTCGATTTGCCCGACCCGATTACGATGGCGATAGCGCTTGACCCGAGCCTGGCGCAGTATCGGAAACTGCGCGTCGATATAACTACGGGCGATGATTTGGCGCGCGGCTTGACTGTGGTGGACTGGCTGGGCATGACTGGCCGGCCGCCGCAAGTCAATGTCGTTACCCAAGCTGACCGTGCCGCCTTTGTGGACTTGCTCAAGCGCTGTCTTTCTGAGTAAGGCAAACTAAATTTGCAAGTGCTATGCGCACTTTTCAGGCCCCAGTCCCCATACCAGCGAAACCACGGCCCGGGTTTGGCACAATCAGTTCTTCCCCAGGGAAGAGGCGCAGCGGCGCCCCAGTTTCATTCGCCGCCACAATCTCGGCGACGCTGGCGTCATATTGCTGCGCCACGCTATGGAGGCTGTCGCCGCTTTGAATAATATGCACGATTTCGGCCGGCAGCGCATGAGCCTCGCGCTCTTGCCAGCCATTGACGCGCGCCAGTTGATTGAAGGCCGCCTGCGCCCGCTCGCCCCGCGCCAATTCGGCTTCAGAGGCGGCTAGGGTATCGCTCCAATCCAGCACGGCGCTTTCCCGCGCGTCCGTTGGCTCGAGGACACCGATGATGCTCTCGCCTACTTGCGCGATGCCGCCAAAGACAGTCGTAACTTTGCCGCGGTGCACAGTCAAGCTCAGCGCGCTGGGATGCACTCGCTGGAATGTAACCAGCGAGTCGATATGAATATCGACGCCATTGACAGTCAGATTCGCCGGCAGCGCTGGCGGCGTTTGCACCGCGACCATCGGCTCGGCGCTCTGGCATTCAGGAGCGGCGCTGCCAGTCCAGAGCGAGAAAGACTGCAAAGGGAAGACTTGGCCCAGGCGGATTTTTGGCAGCGTCGCCATAGCCTGCAAGCGGGCTAGCTTGTCGCTCTCCACCCAGGAGATTGCGCCATCGGTCACGACGCGCAGCCACTCGCCGCTGCTATCATAAGCATCGACCAGCAGCAGCTCGCCGCCGGCGAGCTGGCCGACTGGCTCGGGAATGACGCCTGGATTGCGGTAGCGCGTCGCATTGGCTAAGGCGACTGTGCTTAGCGCGGGGCCAATTTCCATAAGCTGGGCTGGATCGATTTGGTTTTGGATTTCCGCGGCGCCTGCCAACAGCACGAGGACGCCTGGGCCGGCATAAGTTTGAGGCGAATTTGCGCCCAAGTTCAAAAACGCGACGCCCCAAGCCGCATCGTCTAGGCTGAGCGGGCCAGTCTGCGCCCGCCTCAAGCCGCGCAGCGGCAGCCGGTCAGCCGGTTGGCTGAAGTCCGCTGCGGCGGCACTATGGCTGACATCGACCGGCGCATGGGCATAGCAGAGGCTATCGCGCGCTAGGTCGGCGCAATTCTCCGCTATGGCGGCGAGGGCTTGCTGCACGATGTCCGCGCAGGCTTCAGCCTGTGCCCAAGCTGAAGTCAAGCTGAAACTAAGGACGGGCAACATTAAAAAGACAAATCGAACTTGAGCCAAATCTATATCACTTTCAGCAAGCGTCTGGACATGACTTTATGCTAGCACAGCCTGGCGGCGGCGGCGAATGGTTCAGGCTGTCATTGGCTTTTGCCGCTTCTTGCGCCTTTGCCGCGGCGCTTTGCCGGCTCTTTTTTGCATTTTGCGCCACTGGTCGCGCAAGGTGACTGTGCGGTTGAAGACCAGCTTGTCCGCTGTCGAGTCTGCGTCGACGACAAAATACGCCAGCCGCTCGAACTGATAGCGCTGGCCAATTTGCGCCGTCTGCAAATGCGGCTCGACATAAATAGGGTCGATGACGGTCAGCGAGTTGGGATTGATAAATTCGGTGAAATCTTTCTCGCGGTCGCCTTCTGGGTTCTCGGCGCTGAAGAGATTCTCATAGAGCCGCGCTTCGGCTTTGATGGCATGCTGGGCTGAAACCCAATGCAAAGTCGCTTTGACGCGCCGGCCATCGGGCGCGGCGCCGCCCCGCGTCGCTGGGTCATAAGTACAGCGAATTTCGACAATCTCGCCCTGTGCGTCTTTGATGACATCAGTACAGGTGATGAAATAGGCATAGCGCAGGCGCACCTCGCGCCCCGGCGCCAGGCGGAAGAACTTGCGCGGCGGGTCTTCCATGAAGTCGGCGCGCTCGATATACAGCGTTTTGGAAAATGGCACGGAGCGCGTGCCGGCGCTGGCATCTTCGGGGTTGTTGATAGCCTGCATCTCTTCAACTAGGTCAGCAGGATAATTCTCGATGACGACTTTTAGCGGATTAAGCACCGCCATGACGCGCGGCGCTGTCCGATTCAGGTCTTGGCGAAGGTGGTATTCCAGCTTATGCAGGGCGACGACGCCTTTGACCTTGCCGACACCGATGTCGTCGCAGAAGTCGCGGATAGCGGCCGGCGTATAACCGCGGCGGCGCAAACCGGCGATGGTCGGCATGCGCGGGTCGTCCCAGCCCTCTACATAGCCTTCCTGCACCAGCCGAATCAGCTTGCGCTTGCTCAAGACGGTGTGGCTCAGGTTCAGCCGGGCGAACTCAATCTGCTGCGGATGGTACAGCTCGATATTGTCCAGGTACCAGTCATAGAGCGGGCGGTGGTCTTCGTATTCCAAAGTGCAGATGGAATGGGTGATGCCCTCGATAGAATCCGACTGTCCGTGGGCAAAATCGTACATCGGGTAGATTTTCCATTTATCGCCTGTGCGCGGATGCCGGGCATCGAGGATGCGATACATCACTGGGTCGCGCAGGTTGATATTGCCGCTAGCCATATCGATTTTGGCGCGCAGCACGGCTTCACCTTCTTTGAAGCCGCCAGCCCGCATCTTCTCGAAGAGCGCTAGGTTCTCTTCAATCGGGCGGTCTCTATAGGGGCTTTCGCGGCCCGGCTCGGTCAAGCTGCCGCGATATTCACGAATTTGCTCTGGGCTTAGCTCGTCGACATAAGCGCGGCCGATGCGGATAAGCTCGACAGCCATCTCGTAGAATTGCTCAAAATAATCTGAGGCATAGTACAGGCGCTCGTCCCAGTCATAACCCAGCCAGCGCACATCTTCGGTGATGGCGTCAATATATTCCTGCTCTTCTTTGGCCGGGTTGGTATCGTCAAAGCGCAGGTTGCACAGGCCGCCGTATTGCTGCGCAAGGCTAAAATTTAGGCAAATCGACTTAGCATGGCCGATATGCAAATAGCCATTCGGCTCGGGCGGGAAGCGCGTATGCACGCGCCTTTCAAAGCGCCCGCTTTCATTGTGCGCGTCAATTATTTCGGTGATGAAATTGCTTTTGCTCTCTTTTTCCACGCTCGCCCCCAATTTTCTTGAGTGTATCTTAATCAAGACCGCGCCTGCATTCAATAGGCGAGTGGCGAATGTTGAGGGTATTAAAAGATTAGCCACAGGAGTAGGACAAAGTAAATTTTGCAAGTTTTGCCTTCGTTTCAACCCCACCCCCGGCCCCTCCCCGAAGCTTCGGGGAGGGGAGTCTAACCTGGGGCCTGTAGATATTGCCCGATGGAGGGACTTTTCTGCAAGCCCTCCATAGTTTTCGGGGTTTTTCTCCCCTCCCCAAAGCTTTGGGGCGCGTAGACACTGCCCTACGGGAGGGGCCGGGGGTTGAAAATGGTGCATAATTAACTTGGACTTACTTCTGTGCCTCTATGGCGAATTTTTTGATATAGCCACCCTATGCGCATTCCCCAAAACGCTATCGGCTAGCCCATCAAAAACGCGGCTAATTTAGGTAAAATGCGCCTATGAAGATGAGGGCTTTTTTGTTGGACTGGAGAGGCTGGCTTGGCGCGCTTTGCCTCGCGCTGTTTCTCGGCGGGCAGGCTCAAGCCCACGGCTATGTCGTGCGCGCTATCCCGGCCGACCGCAGCACCCTGCCGCGGCCGCCGACGCGCCTGCAATACTGGTTCAGCGAAGACTTGGAGCCGCGCTTCAGCGAAATCACGCTGCGCGACCAGACTGGGACTGTCATCGCCAGCGGCAGCGTCGACGCCCGCAATCATGCGCTGCTCGCCTTGACTGTGCCGCCATCGCTGCCCGATGGCGCTTACATCGTCGAATTGCGCCCGGCCTTCGCTAGCGATGGCCATGTCATCGCCGAGATTCGGGTCTTTTTTATTGGCGAAGAGGTCGGCGGCGTCGCTGGTCAAGTGGCGGATGACCGCGCCATCCCACTCGAAGCGCTGTGGCGCGCTGCGCTGAATTTGGCGAATTTCCTCTTCTTCGGCGCGGCGACGCTCTATAGCCTCGTGCTGCTGCCGGCTTGGGGCAGCGGACGCTATCGGGCTGGCGGCTTGCCGCCGCGCGTGCTGCGTCGTCTGCGCGCCTGCTTGGTCGCCGCTGTCGCGCTCGCCTTCAGCGCCAATTTCATCGCGCTCTTGCAACAGTCGATGGTCTTTTTCGCTGTCGACGCCGCCCAGGTCCTCGCCCAGAATCTGTGGCAGGTAACGCTGCTTGGCTCGCGCTTTGGCGATGTCTGGACCTTCCGCCTGGTGCTGTTGATTTTCTGCGCGGTCCTGCTCTTCGTCAGCGAATATTACCGCGCTGTAATGCCGAGTTTAGCCAGCGGTATTTGGCGCGGCCTGCCTTGGCTCGGCGCGCTTTTCATCGGGCTATCGCTGGTAACGAGTCACGCCGCTGGCTCAACTTTGCTGCCCTGGTTGGCGATTACGGTGGATTGGCTGCATGCGCTGGCGGTGGCTTTTTGGCTGGGCGGGGCTATGACGCTGGTACTTCTACTCCAGCCCGCGTTAGCGCCCTATGCCGCCGAGCAGCGGCAGCAAGCGCTGCAGGCTGTCCTGCTGCGTTTTTCGAGCTTTGTCACTCCTTTAGTCTTGCTGGTAATCGTCAGCGGCATCTACAACGCGCTCAATTTTTTTATCAGCCCGGCCGACCTGGCGACGAGTTATGGCAGGACGCTGGGCATCAAGCTGCTGCTGGTGGCGCCGCTCTTGCTGTTGGGCCTGTGGCAGCATTTGTCGCTGCGCCCAGCCCGCGCCGCCGGCCGGCCGCGGCCACTGCGCGCGCGAATCGCCCGCGCCGCCGGCCTGCCGCGGCCACTGCGCGCGCGAATCGCCCGCGCCGCCGGCCGCCTGGCGGCGCTGCGCCTGGAAGTCGCGCTGATGTTCATAAGTCTCTGCGCGGTGGCTTGGCTTAGCGCGACGCCTATCCCCGAACCGCAATCGTTGGAGACGGCGCTGGAAGCGCCGCAGGCCACGCAAACCCAGGGCGCATTCACGATTACATCCGCGATTATCCCCGGCGCGCCGGGTGTCAACACCTATGATACTGCGCTGGCGCGGGCTGCCGCGCCAATAAGCGATGCCAAAGTGTATTTGCAGTTGGTCAACCCCGAGCGCGGCCTGCGCAGTCGCTGGCAGTTGGCGGAACAGGTGGAAGACGGCTTGTATGTCGCGGCGGGCGACGAGGTTAGCATCGCCGGGCAGTGGTGGACGCTGATTGATGTTATCGAAGCAAATGGCGAGCAGAGGCGCGCCGCCTTCGCCTGGGAGAGCAGCGAAGCGGCCGCGATTCAACCATTGCGCCCGCCGCAGCCCATCCATCTGCTGACGCTCTTGGCGCTGGGCGCGGCGCTGGCGCTGCTGGTTTATCCGCGCGCGCGGCGGCTCTTCGCTGCGCTAAATCTGACGGCCGCCAGCGCGCTGTTGGCGCTGGCGGGGGTGGCGGTCGCTGGCGGCATTATGCTGGCCGGCGCGCGCTTAATCGACGAGCAACAGCGCCAGTACGCCCTCACTTTGAATCCGCTGCCGACTGTCGTCAATACTGTGCTGCCGACGGCTGATTCTTTAGAGCAGGGCGGAGCGCTGTATCAGCGGCATTGTCTGGTTTGGCAGGGGCAGTCGGCTGATTTTCGGGCTTTGCGCAACCGGCTGGATTCAGCCCGCGATGATTTTCTTTATGCGGTCATAGTGGAAGGCTGGCGCAGCTTGCCGCCGTGTGAAGGCGACTTGAGCGTCAGCGAACGCTGGCATATCGTCAACTATTTTCGCGGTTTTGAGGCGCGGCCGGCCGGCTAGAAAGGCTAGCGCAAAAAACCCTCGCTCAAGCCGCCATCAACATTGATTATCTGCCCGGTCGTCTTGCTGAAGGCAGCGCTAATCAGCAGGTAAGCCACTTCCGCTTGATCCTCTGGGCTGATTGCCGCTTTGCTCAGCGTGCGCTGGGCATAGAATTCCGCCAAGCGCTCCCGCAGCGGCGCCGTCTCTTCGTCTTCACTGTGAGGCAAACCGTACTTAGCCAGCGACGCGATGACGCGCTCGCGCGGGAACAGGCTGCTGCCTTGGACGACTGTGGCCGGCGCCAAGCCATTGACCCGCACCAGCGGCGCCAGCTCAATCGCCAGCTCCCGCACTAAGTGATTCGCCGCCGCTTTGCTCGTGTCGTAAGCCACTGAGCCTTTTTTCGCCACCACGCCATTGACGCTGGTTGTCAGCACCAGCGCGCCTGGCAGACCCTGCGCTTGCCAGATTTGCCGCGCCGCATCGGCGACGACATAACCGCCGCGCACATTGACTTCAAAAGTTGCCCGCCACTTGTCGGCGCTGATGCGCCCGTCTTTATCAGGCGCGAAGAAAAGCCCGGCCGTTACGATAATGTCGTCAATGCCGCCATAAGCCAGCAGCGTCTGTTGCAAGAGCTGCTGGACGCTGGTGGGCGAAGTAATATCAACGGGCAGGGCGATGGCGGGACCACAGCCAGAAATGCCCGTGCCAGCCACGCCGATGCCGGGCCCATAGACTTCGCTCAAAGCGGTGGCGGCGCTCTCCGCGCCAGCGATATTGAGATCGGCGCAGACCACATGCGCGCCTTCCGCCGCGACGCGCTGAGCCACAGCTGCGCCAATGCCGCTGCCCGCGCCAATCACCAGCAAGACCTTGCGCGCCAAGCTCTTCTCGGGCGGCATACGGCGCAGCTTAGCTTCTTCCAGCGCCCAGTATTCGATGTCAAAGGCTTCTTGCCGCGGCAGCGCCACATATTCGCCCACCGCTTGCGCGCCGCGCATCACCGCCACTGCGCAGGTATAAAATTCGGCGGTAACGCGGGACTCGCTTTTGTTCTTGCCAAAAGCCAGCAAGCCCAAACCCGGAATCAGAATCACCGTCGGGTTGACATCGCGCATAGGCGGGCTGTCGGCGCGCTGGCAGGCGGCGTAATAAGCGGCATAATCTTGCCGGTATTGCGCGATGCCCGCTTTTAATTTTTCTATCAGAGCGGCGCTATCGCCCGTCTGCGGGTCCCAATCAATGTAGAGCGGCTTGATTTTGGTGCGCAAAAAATGGTCGGGGCAGGAGGTGCCAAGCTCAGCCAGGCGGGCGGCGTCGACGCTGTTGACGAAGCTCAAGAGAGCGGCGTCGCTTTGCACCGTGCCGATAAAGCGATTTTGCCGCGAGACTAAGCCGCGCAGCTTGGGCAGCACTTCAACCAGCAGAGCCTCGCGCTTATCGGCTGGCAGATTTTCATAGCGCGGGCCGCCAAAAGCCGCCGCGCCTTTGTCATGCTGCGCCAGATAGCGAGCCGCTTTTTCAATCAGAGTCAAAGACAATTCATAGCAGGTTTTGTCGTCGTCAGCCCAGTTAATCAAGCCATGCCCGCCCAGCACGATGCCGACGATGCCCGGATTGTTCGCCACTGCCGCTTGCAGAGCCAAACCCAAATCAAAACCCGGCCGCTGCCAATCCAGCCACAGCACCGCATCGCCATAAATTTCTTTTGTCAGCTGCTCGCCATTGCTGCAAGCGGCGATGGCGATGACAGCGTTGGGATGGGTATGGTCAACATGCCGATAGGGGATGAAGGCATGCAGCGGCGTGTCAATCGAACTAGCCCGCGGATTCAAATTGAAGACGCAATGCGGATACATCGCTACCATCTCATCTTCAATCGGCGTCTTAACACCTTTGACCGCCGCGCCTGCATAAATCGCTTGCAGTTGCATCAGCTTGTCCATATACAGCGAGGCGAAGTTCTCGCGCTTGGCTGTGCGTAGGTCGCCGCCCGAGCCTTTGACATACAGCACATCAACTTCCGCGCCGCTCAAAGGGTCCTTTTGCATGATTTTGCTCGAGGTATTGCCGCCGCCGGTATTGGTGATGCGCTGGTCGCTGCCAAGCAGGTTCGAGCGATAAACGAGCCGCTCGACCGCATCCAGCGACGCGGCTTTTTCATCTTCCCAAAGATAATTGACATGGCGATATTCGGCTGGTTTGAAAAGCTGCATGGCTGCTCCTGTTTTAATTGCGTTGGATAATGATTTAAGGCTATTCCCGCCCGGCCAGCACAGTCCGCTCGTAAGCGCGGATTTCATCCATGAAGGCCATGCCAACTGGGACTTCTTGCTGCAGGCAGTAATAGTCCCAGACAGCGCCAAAAGGCAGGCTCTTTAACTCTTCCAGCAGAGCCAGCCGCCCGGTGAAATCGCCCTCATTTTCATACTGCCGCAGCAAAGCGTGCGGTTCTAGCAAAGCCAGCAGCAGGCCGCGCAGGGCATTGCGCGTGCCGATAGCCCAAGCGCCGATGCGGTTGATGCTGGCGTCGAAGAAGTCCAAGCCGATATGCACCCGCTCCAGCGCGTCGCTGCGCACGATTTCTTGCATAATCGCCTGCAAGTCGTCCGTCAGCGTTACCACATGATCGCTATCCCAGCGCACGCCGCGGCTGACATGCAGCAAGATTTCTGGTAGGTAGAGCAAGATGGCCGAGAGCTTGTCGGCGATGGTCTCGGTCGGGTGAAAATGCCCGGCATCGAGGCAGAGCAGCTTTTGCCGCGTGACAGCATAAGCCAGATAAAATTCGTGCGAGCCGACCACATAACTCTCCGAGCCTAAGCCAAAGAGCTTGCATTCGACCGCGTCGAGGTTGAAGGCGCTGTCGATGTCTTCGGCGAAGATAGCGTCCAGCGCCTCGAGCAGCCGCTGACGCGGCGCCAGCCTGTCTGCCGGCATATCTTTATAACCATCAGGAATCCAGATATTGGTGATGCAGGCGCTGCCCAGCTCGCGGCCGATATAGGCGCCAATCTCGCGGCAGGCGATGCAATGGTCAATCCAAAACTGGCGGATGCCAGCATCGGCGTGGGCTAGCGTGAAGCCGTCATCCGCCAATTCGTGGGAAAAGAGCGTCGGGTTAAAATCGATGCCGCGCTCGTTCTCTTTCGCCCAATCCACCCAAGACTGGAAATGCGCCGGCTCGATTTGATCGCGCGGGATTTTGCGCGCGCTATCGAGATAAGAGGCATGTAGATTGAGGCGGTGCTTGCCCGGGATCAGGCTGTAAGCCATATCCAAATCGCCGCGCAGCTGTTCGATATTGCGCGCCTTGCCCGGATAATTGCCCGTCGCCATAATGCCGCCGCTAAGCCCGCGCAGCGGGTCTTCAAAACCGCTGACATCATCGCCTTGCCAGCAATGCAGGCTGATGGGCGCGGTTTTGAGCCTATCCAGCGCCGCCGCCGTATCCACCCCAAAGGCGGCATAGCGTTCCTGCGCCAAGTCATAAGCCGCTTGGATTTGCTTGTCTGATATTTGAAAGCTCATTTTTGCACTTTCTTTCTGGCGCTTAACGCGCGCCGGCCGCTTGCAAGCAGGCTTGCATGTGGCCCCGCGCTTCCGCCCCGATGATGCAACACTGTTCCAAAGTGTAATTTTGGAACTTGGTGCCAATGACTTCCAAATCCAGCGGGCCCGTATAGCCGTGTTCGTGCAAAACGCGGATATAGCCAACCAGGTCGATATCGCCGCGGCCATTGGCTTGGTCATGCGGGCTGCCGGGGCCTTGCTGGCGGCCTTTGCAATCGCGGATATGCACATGCTTGATACGGTCGATGACCGCTTCAATCGCCTCGACCGGGTTTTCCCCGGCGCGGTGAATATGCGACGGGTCCATATCCAGCCCAAAATAAGGCGAAGTGATGTCGCTCAATACTTTCAGGCTGGTCGGCGTATTATAGACATACTGTCCGACATGGGCTTTGGCGCAGAGGGTAATGCCATACTTCTCCGCTTTAAGCACCAGCGCGCCCAATTCGTCCAGCACTTGCTGATACGTCGATTCGTCGTCGGATTTGCCGCCGGGGCCGCAGTTGATAATCGGAATGCCAATCTCGGCCGCCGCCTGAAAGGCTTTTTCCATCAAATCAGGGTCGCGGGAGGATTGCTCCATCGCCAGCAATTCTAGGTCGTAGGCTTTTGCCAGCCGCTTGACTTCGGGCGCGATTTCCCGCCAGCGGTCTAAGACCAAATGCTGGCTCATGGAATCAATAGCCGACATCTCGATGCCGTCATAACCCGACAGCGCCAGATACTTGAAGGCGGTCTCCATATCCCAGGCGCCAAATAAAAGTGAATTCGCTCCGATTTTCATACTTTGTCCTCGTTTTCCTATAGGCTTCAATTTAATGATTATGCCAGTTGCGGCAAACCAGTCGCTCTATTTTTGCAAGTTAAATGGGTTTTGCCCATGCAGGATAAACTCCTCTGGAATCCCGCCACTATGCGTATCTTGCAGCGCCGCTTCTTTGCCGATATTCGCGCCGCGCACGCTATTGTCAATTTTGGCTTGCCGGCTGCCTAAGCGCTGCGCCAGCTCCAAAAAAGCGAAGAAATCGCTCTCGTCGCTATGCGACCGCTCGAGCCTCGAATTCGCGACGCGCTGCCAGGCTGCGAGTAGGCTATCGCTAATTTTGGCTTGGGCAATTGTAGCTTGCGGGATGCCTAGGCGCTGCGCCAGCTCTAACAAAGCGAATAAATTGCTCTCGTCGACCTGCGACCGGTTGAGCCTCGAGTTGGCTATGCGCTGCCAGCCTGCGAATATGAGCTTGTTAATTTTAGATTGGGCAATTTTGGCTTGCGCGATGCCTAAGCGCTCTGCCAGCTCTAGCAAAGCGAATAAATCACCCTCGTCGATATAAGACTGCTTGAGCGTCGAGTGCGCTACTTTGCCCCAGCCTTCGATGACCAGATGGTTCAAAAGCGTTTCGCCGATGAAAGACGCGGCGGCTAGCTTATGGATCTCTTTGGAAAGGTATTTGAAACCGTCAGGCTTTGTGCCTTGTCTGGCGATTAATCTTACGATTTCTCTTTCCGCCGCTTCTTTTTGTCGCTGGCATTCCGCATGTACGCTGCGCAAGAAACCTGCGTCTTCGCCACAGTAGCGACAATAAGCCATTGTATGCCCCCAAAATAACTCACTCGGTCTCTAGCGCTTATTTGTCCTGAGCCAGAGTGATGAGAAGATTGTAAGTAAACCAGCCTTCGTCGGTGATAAACTCTTGCGGTCGGGCGCGTATGGCATCGCGCTGGATGCCGACACCATCTTCAAATTCTTGAAATGCGATCACCTTTTCATAAGTGATGCGGAAACGTTCAGTTTCGCCGACAAAGTAGATATGCTTGTCGGTCAAACCTAGCGTGCCAGTCTCGACATCCACCATCACATATTGGCCAGCTTGTCCGCCGCCTTTGAGGGGCGGCAGGACGCGCTCTTCGCGGTAGAGCGTATCGTGGAAAAACCAGACCAGCCGCTCCGATTTTTGCAAGTTGAAGGGCATCTGAGGCGCTAGCGGTTCTAAAATAGTCGGCAAGCCCATCTGCACATCGCGGACGATTCTGCTCTGTTCGGGTCTGAGTTTTTTGCGCTCCGCTCTTTTTCTCGCTAGCCGCGCTTGCCGTCTTTTTTTCTCGGCTTGCTGGCGTTCGCGCTCGATTCTTTTCCGCTTTTGCGCCGCTTTATACATTTCTTCCGCGACTCTGCGCTGTTCTTGCTCAGCTAGGTAGATCTCATGCCCATGTTCAAATTTCTTCCAAAGTGGCATCAGCTCAGCGTCATTGTTTATCGGAATAGCGAATTTAAGTGCTAGTTGCAGCAATAATTCTTTTCGGGCTTCGCTAAAATCGCTGGTGTCGATGGCGACTGTTACCGCCTGTTTCCAGCCTTGCTGCCGCATGCTTTGCACAGTCTCAGGGTTCACAAAGTTGTTGAGCGCGACTGAACTTATCTCTTCTCGCAGCTCAAAAAATTTGTGTCCTGGTCGATGCCGGCATTCGCCATCAGCCGCATAATACTGTCTTTGCCGCGCTCGTGGCGCTGGGCACACTCGGCATGTTCAGTGCGCCAAACACCCGCGTTCTTACCACAAAAACTGCATATCCCCATGCTGCCTCTCGCTTACTAAATCATGCCTATACAGTGACAACCGACTCGGTCTCCAGCGATTTTATAGCCGCGGCCAAGACCTTCTGCGCCGCCAAGCCTTCCGCCGCGCTGCCATCGATTTTATCTGGCGCGACGCCAGCCGTTACCTGCTGCAAGAAACAATGTATGCGCTCGCGGAAGGTATTCTCAAAATTGTGAAAACCGCCAAAGAGCGGGTCGGTATAGACTGTCTTCTGCATATCGCCCGCCGGGTAAAGCGTCAGCTCGCGCCACATATCGTCCAAAACAAAGCGCCCGCCGGTGCCAGCCACCTCGCAGCGCTCCATCGGATGGCCGCGCTCAATATCATAGCTGCCGGTCAGCGCGCCGACAACGCCATTGCGAAAGCGGAAGTTGAATTGCGCCGTCGACCAAATTTGGCGCCCGGGCGCCTTGGTGGCGAAGCAATGCACTGCTTCAATATCGCCGCAGAAATAGCGCATCACATCTATCGTATGCGGGTGCAGCGACTTGATATGATAGTAGGGCGAGGTCTCGGCCGGGTTCATGATCCACATCGCCATATTGATGAAGAGCAGATGCCCCAAGCGCCCGCTGTCCACCCAAGATTTTGCCAAGCGCGCCGCCGGCGTGAAGCGGTGGTTGAGGTTGATGCCATAGCAGAGGCCCATCTCTTGCCCTTTAGCCACCATTTCTTCCGCCAGTTGAATCTCGTTGCAGATGGGTTTTTCGCCCAAGACATGGCAGCCCGCCGCCAGCGCTTGCATTGTCGGCAGGTAGTGGTCGCTGCTGTTCTCGTAGCCGCTGGTGGCGATGCTGACGACGGCCGGCGCCAAATCGCTGAGCAGGCTTTCGACATCGTAAAAAGCGGGGACGCCAAAGCGGGCTGCGGCCGCGTCCGCCCGTTCTTCACGTATATCACAGACGCCGACCAGCTCGGCCAGTCCGTCTTCGGCATATAATTT
Organism: Phototrophicaceae bacterium; assembly: GCA_965200325.1. Lineage (GTDB taxonomy): Bacteria > Chloroflexota > Anaerolineae > Aggregatilineales > Phototrophicaceae > UBA6055. The sequence goes on from OZ241335.1 coordinate 1,396,394, forward strand.
GGCATGTCGATTGCCGATTGGTCCCAGCCCAATAACCGCTACTCGTAAGCTCATGTACGTTCGTCGCCCTTCTGCGCCCGTTTTTCTGGCGCGGCTGGCATCTCGTAATTGTATTCGCGCATGGCCAGCGCGAAGAAGTCAAAATAATTAACCCCTGCATCGCGCTGCCAGCGGTTGATTGTATCTTGGCGCATGATGATGCGCGCCAGTGGGATGCCCAAAAACTCTTCCAGCCGCGCTAGCGTCGCTTCTTGCGCCGTCACTAAATCTTCAAAGCGCACTTCAATCCAGCGCTTTGGCTTCGGCGTCGACTTGACCAAATCATATTGATATTTCCAGGAAATGGCACGGCGCAGTCGCTCGTCGGTCGTCTCGGGATATTGGATGCCAAAGTCGCGCATATCGTCTGTCTTGTGCGAGCCGATGATGCAATCGCGTGGATTGCGAATCCAAAAAATATAGTGAATATCCGGGTAGAGCCGTATTAGCCAGGGATAAATCAAGGTCGTCTCGGGTATCTTCCAGCCTTTTAACTGTCCGCGATGCTTTTGCACCGAAGCCAGGTAACTATCGAGCAGGCTAATGAAACGGGCTGGAATCTCGGCGCTGTGGGCGCGGCTGAAATCCCAGCTTAAATCGCCCTTCCATTTGACATAGCGGGCGAAGATGCGGCAGGCATCGTAAATCGCCCAGGGCGGCACCAAATCGCCCGATGGATTGAGCGTTTGACCCATAAAGACGCCGCTAGCGTAGAGCGTATGCGAAATCGCCCGCGTGCCGCTATGCCCGCGGCCGATGACGGTAATCACAAGCTGACCACCTTCCCGGTATCCCAGGATTCGATGGCCGCTTCAATCACTTTTTGTACGTGCAAGGCATCCGCGCCCGAAGCGTCAATTCTTTCGGGCGCGACGCCAGCCAGGTTCTGATCTACCCAATGCGAGATGCGGCTCATAAATGTTTGGCTGAAGTGGCTCATGCCGCCATAATTCTCGTGCCGTTCCAGTGTCGTATCAAAACGCGGATAGAAGGTCAATTCTTCGCAGGCATCGCGCAGGATGAAGCGCCCGTCGCTGCCGACCACTTCTAAAGTCTCTAGCCCATAGGTGCCGGCGCTGCCAAAATTGCCATCATAGCTGCCGCGCAGATGCCCGATAATGCCGTTTTCATAGAGCAGGTTCACCTGGGCATTCGACCAAATCGTCCGCCCTTTGCCCTTTTTGTAAAAAGCCTGCACCTTTGTCACTTCCGAGCGGGCGAAGTAGCGCATCACATCCAGCGAGTGCGGGTGCAACGCCCGCATGTGAAAATGCGGCGAGCTTTCGTTCGGGTTATTAATCCACATCGTCATATCAATCATATTGATTTCGCCGAGGCGGCCGCGCAGCAGCCACTCTTTAGCCAAGACGGCGGCTGGCGTGAAGCGGTGGTTGAGGTTGATGCCATAGCGCAGGTTCTTTTCCCGCGCCAGCGCCACCATCTCTTCCGCTTCGGCGACATTGTTGGAAATGGGCTTTTCGCCCAAAACAGGATAGCCAGCGCCTAGCAGCTGCATCGTCGGCGCATAATGGTCGCCGCCATTTTCGACGCCGGCCGTCGTAACGCTAGCCGCGTCAAATTCAAGTCCGCTATTGAGCAGGGCCTCCACCGAGTAGAAGCCTTGGCAGCCAAACGTTTCCGCCGCTTTATCCGACCGTTCTTTAATGATATCGCAGACCGCCACCACTTCCGCTTCTGGATGCGCGGTATAACAGCGGCCGTGGTTGTTGCCGATGCCGCCCATGCCGACGATTGCCACACGCAGTGTCATTTTAGATTCTCCTGTTATCTTTTTTTGATGCGTCGATTTACTCTTCTTCGGCGCCGCTTTCTTTGCGCGACTCGGCCTGCAAGCGAATCGCCTCGGACAAGCTGCCGATGTACAGCGTATCGTAGGCTTGCTGCGAGGTCTTAAATGCGCCGACGCCTGTTTTGCCATGCCAATCGCCCTGCGTCAGCATAGGATTGGGCAAGCCCGTTTCCGCTTCTCGTTTAGCGATGAAGGCTTCCATGCGCCGCCGCAATTCCGCCACGACTTCAGGCTCCGTTTCCGCCAGGTTATTGTTCTCTTCTGGGTCTTCTATCAAGTTATACAGCTCGACCTCGGGCTTGAAGTGAAAATCTGGCTCGAGCGCGATCATTAGCTTCCAATGGGGGGTGCGCCAGCCGTGCTTGCGCATCCAAGTGCATTCGCTGATGTAGAACTCGCTTTCAAAAGAGGCGACTTCGCCCCGCACCAGCGGCAGCAGCGACCGTCCGTCAAAAGCTAGGCTGTCGTCTGGCGGCAAATCCGCCAAGTCCAGCAGAGTCGGCAGCAGGTCTTTATGTTGATTGTAACCGCTGACGCGCTGCCCGCCCGGCAGCTTTTTGGCATAGCGGATAATCAGCGGCACATGCAGCACATTGTCATAGATGCCGTGATGGTCGAACCAGCATTCGTGGTCATAAAGCGTCTCGCCGTGGTCGCCATTGAGCGCGATAATCGTATCGTCCAGGATGCCTAGGCTTTCTAGCGCGGTGAAAATGGACTGGATGGCGGCGTCCATATAGGCGATAGCGCCGTCGTATTGGGCGATGACATAATCTTTGTCCGTGATGCCCGGCGGCATCCAGGAAGCGAAAAAGTCGCCAAAGGGTTTGAAAGCCAGCACCGGCTCCATCGAGCGGTTATTTGGGTCGGTTTCGTCGCCATGATAAAACATGCGCTCGTAGGGCGCGGGCGGCAGGTAGGGCGCGTGCGGGTCCATGTGCCGCAGCATCACGAACCAGGGCTTGTCGGCCGCCGTCAGCCGCTCCAACTCAGGCAGCGCGACTTCGTTGAGGTTCTGCGCTTTGGGGCTGCGCCCTTGGTCCCAGCTGCCCCAGCCAGCGTAATCGATATAGGTATCGAAGCCGCGCGAACTGGGATTGCCGCTGAAGCCGACGCAAGTGGTATTGTAGCCATGGGCGCGGAAGATTTCGGCGGCGGTCGGCATATCTTCGCGCAGCGGGCCCTTGTGCCGCAGGGCGACAACCTGCGTGCCAAAGCAATCGCGCCCTGTCAACATCGAAGCGTAAGCCGGCGTCGTCGGGATATGCGGGCTGAAAGTATTTTCAAAAAGCGTGCCGCTTTTGGCGAAGCGGTCGATATAAGGCGTCGTCAAGCGCGGATAGCCATAACAGCTCATGTGGTCGGCGCGTATGGAATCGATGGCAATCAATAAAACATTCGCTTTTTTTGTCATTTTCCCTCGCATCATTCATTTGTTTCAATCGCTGCTTTGATAGTAGCAGAATTGCCGGCGAACAGCCGCGCAAAGTCTAACATAGCTAGCTTGACCCTGCTATAGGCCTGTACCAGACAATTTTTTTTGGCAGGCTTGACAGCCAATCAACAAACTGACACTATTGTATAGGCAATGTTTTGCCTTATGCTAATTTTGCGTTACTATAGGCGCGTTGTCTATAATACGGCAAGGCTGAGCGTCGGCTCGACGCTCTTAACATTTTTGTCCGACTGTACTGTAAGGAGTTTTTCCTATGTTAAGAAAGTTCGCACTACTCGCTTTGTTGGTGCTGTTCACAGTGCCAACGCTCGTCGGCTTCGCCCAAGAGCCGCAAGGCTTGCCGGTCGATGTACCGCGGGAAGACCTGTGGGTCTTCGATCAAATCTTCCGCTGGCAGACGGTGAACAACTTCAACGTCTGGCGCATTGGCGGCTCGACACCTTTCCATCATGCTTTGATGTTGGAAACGCTCTGGAACCGCGACCAGGAGACTGGCGAATTCATCCATGCGATGGCGGCTGGCGACCCAGTCTACAACGACGACTTCACCGAGATGTCGGTCGACCTGCGCGCAGGCGTCTACTGGAGCGATGGCGAAGAATTTGACGCCGACGACCTCGTCTATACCATCGAGACCATCAAAGCGGTGCCGGAGCTGGGACAAGGCGGTTGGCATCCGCAACTGGTCGATTTTGATGTTCAAGTCGAAAAGACTGGCGATCACAGCGTCAAATTCATGCTGGACCGCTCGAACCCGCGCTTCCATACCCTCTTCGAATCGCGCTGGAACGGCATTTATATGATGCCGAAGCACGTCGTCGAAGCGGCGGAAATGGCACTAGGCGAGGGCGAGAACCTCGGCGCTTGGGTCTGGGAAGCGCCAGATGTTGTCGTATTAGGCAACTACCTGCCCGTTGATGTAGACCCGAATGGCTACTGGGAATTGTTCAAGCGCCGCGACGATCCTGAAAGATCTTTGGCTGGCATTATCACTGGAAATTCTGGCCCGCCCTACGCTTTGAGCATTTTCTACGGCAACGAGAACATCAAAAAGGCGATTGCCATGTCCCGCGGCGAGCTGGATGTCTATTTCGATGTCGATATCGAATCTTTCGAGACGACGCTGGATACGACGCCAAGCGCTCGCTCTTGGTACACCGACTTCCCCTGGGCCTATCCCAATGAAGTTAGCAGCCGTCAGTTGGTCTTCAACTACGAAGGCGACCCGGTGGTACAGAACAAAGATGTGCGCTGGGCCCTAGCTTTGGCAATCAACATTGTCGAGCTGCAAACGGAATACATCGGCGGCGTCGCCAAAGTAACGCCCTTCCCCGTGCCGCCAACAGCTAAGCTGGCTTCCTTGTACCACGACCCGATGGAAGAATGGCTGACGAACCTGCAAATCGACCTCGGCGATGGCGAAATGTACAACCCCTACGACCCGACTGTGCCTGATCAAATTGCGGCTTGGGCAGAAAACCAAGGCCATACAGTGCCAGGCGAGCCGCGCGCTGTCTTTGGCTCTGGCTGGTGGAAATTTGATACTGATGCCGCCGAGAAGCTGCTGATGAAAGCGGGCTTGAGCCGCGATGGTAGCGGCAACTGGCTGACGCCCGATGGCGAGCTGTGGACGCTGGACCTGCAATCCGACCCCAGCGAGAACGACGCCTATCGTATGGGACAAGCCGCCGCCGATATGTGGAAAGACTTCGGCATCGATGTCAACTTCATCACGCTCGACCGCAACCCCTGGAACCAAAATCACCAGGTCGGCAGCTATGAAGTCAGCACGCCTTGGACGAGCTTCGCCCTAGCTTCGGGCGATATGTGGCCCAATGTACGCGGCTACCATTCCAAATATTATGCGCCAGTCGGCGAAGACTATCGGCCCTTGGGCGGCAACTCCATGCGCCGCTTGCAGGACGAGACGCTGGACGGCCTGATTGATGCGATGGAAGCGGTCAACCCGGTCAGCGAAGAAGCGGCGAATGTCGCGCTGAATACCCAATACCTGCAACACTGGGTCGAGAATATGCTCGACATCACCTGCATCGCTTTCAAGAAATTCGTCACCTGGGACGAGCGCTACTGGACGGGCTTCCCGACCGCCGAGAATCCCAACTATCAGCCTTTGTACTGGTTCCAGGGCGGCAAGTACGCCATCCAAAACCTGACTCCCAGCAGTTAGGGGCATAGCGGATTTCACTGGAACCACTTGTTTGCTGCCCCTGCTCGGAATGAACGAGTAGGGGCAGCCCTTGTCTGTGCCAGTCCTATAAGGTGGACTAGTTTATGACTTTATTGCGAACCTACATCCTGCCGCGTATCGTGCAATGGGCGGTGGTCATCTTTGTCGGCATATCTATTACCTTTTTAATCCCGCGTTTGTCGCCGGTCAACCCAGTCGACGAAATGATTTCGAGGATGACTGCCTTTCAGACGATCGACCCGGCAGCGGTGGTCGCCATGCGCGCCACGGTGCAAGACCTCTTTGGCTTAGACGGCTCTATATTTGAGCAATATGTCAGTTTTTGGTCGCGGCTCTTGCAAGGCGATTTTGGTCCCTCTTTCCAGAGCTTCCCGACGCCTGTGCTGGAGATTATAGGCAATGGTCTGCCTTGGACTATCGGGCTGCTGGGCATAACGACTATCATTTCTTGGCTGCTGGGCATCGTTATAGGCTCATTCGCGGCTTATTTTTCTGATAGGTTGCCGCCACAGGTCTTGGAAAGAGTCGTCATTGTTATTTACCCCGTGCCTTATCTTATCATCGGCTATATCTTGCTCTACCTGTTTGCCTTCTATGTTCCCCTGTTCCCTTTGGTAGGCGGTTCACGCGGGGATCCAGCCTTAACTTGGGAATATATTTCCACCCTGCTTTACTTTGGTTTCTTGCCAGCGGTGTCGATTATAATCGGCGCGACGGCCTTTCGTTTTATCATGGCAAAAGCCTTAGGCACCTCGGAGGAAGCCAGCGATTATGTGCAATACGCTGAACTGGCCGCTGTGCCTAAGCGAAAAATCCTTTTCAATTACATTATCCGCAATACGATGTTGCCGCATCTCAATGACCTGGCTCTGTCGCTCGGCGCGATATTTGAAGGCGCCCTGATTACCGAAGTGCTTTTTGCCTACCCGGGCTTGGGCTATGTGCTGTATAACGCCATCATCAACAATGATTACAATGTGATTATGGGCATTGTGCTGCTGTCCATCGTCGGCGTCGCCACCGCTTCGCTTATCGTTGACCTAATCTATCCGATTGCGGACCCGCGCGTCCGCTTGCGATAAGCGGCTCTCCACTAGGGAAAGGGAAACTTTTGAAAAACATGTTCACTACGCTTCGTGATTTGTTTCGCTTCAGTCTGTCCTTCCGCTTTGGCACGCTCTTGTTGCTGGTGGTGGCGGTTTTTGTTGTCCTGTCTTTCTTCTCGCCCTACGAGCCAGACAAGCGGCGCGTGGTCAAGCGCAACCAAGCGCCGTCGGAACTCTATTTGTTTGGCACAACTCCACAAGGTCAGGATGTTTTTTGGACCTTGACCTACGGCGTGAGGAACACGCTGATTATCTCTAGCATCGCGGTGCTTATCGGGCGCGGTATCGGTGTCATTCTTGGCATGATATCCGGTTATTTAGGCGGGATTTTCGACCGTGTAACTCAATCGATTGTAGAGAGCGTCATTGTCATACCGCGCTTGCCCTTACTGCTTTTGATTGCCGTCACCCTGCGCGGGTCTTTGAGTATGTACAGCTTGGGCATACTCATCGGCTTGCTCGACTGGGCTTTTCCTTCCAAGCGCTACCGGGCTCAGGTGCTTACCTTGCGCGAGCGCGAGTTCACGCATACCGCCGTTTTCAGCGGCATGAACACCTTCAAAATTGTTGTCCAAGAGCATTTGCCCTTTATCATCCCCTATCTCTTGGCGGATGTCGTGAGCGGCTTTCTCTTTTCGATTGGCATTGAAGTTACACTGTCTTATCTAGGTTTGGCCGATCTCGACAGCCCGACTATCGGCACGATGATTTATTGGGGTAATTATTATCAGTCGATTCCCGCTGGGCGTCCGTGGGTCATTGCCGTGCCGATTGTCGCCACCATTTTCATGGTAGTTGGTTTTTATCTTGTTTCGGTTGGTCTTAGCGAATACCTCGACCCGCGCAAGCGCCTCGTCCGTTTGCAGACGCAAGTGGCAGAGCAGGGCGATGGCCCTCGGAAAGAGAAGGATGCCTAAATGGGCGCAATCATAGAAACGCAAGACCTGCGCGGCTATTACATCACCAAAGCCTACGGCGTCGAACGCACCGTCAAAGCCGTCGACGGCATCTCCATCGAAATTCAAGAAGGCGAGGTCTATGGCATCGCCGGCGAATCGGGCTGCGGCAAGTCGACGCTGCTGCGCATCCTGCTCGGCGCCTATGAGCCGCCCTTGACAGTCGTTGGCGGCGAGGTCATCTACCACTTCGATGGCGAGCGGATACGCGCTGGCGAAATGACTGAAGAGCAGCAGCGCGACCTGCGCTGGCGCACCATCTCCTATATCCCGCAAGGTTCGATGCACGTGCTGAATCCAGTGCGCCGCATCCGCGACACCTTTCACGATTTCATCAGCGCCCACCGCGATGTTAGCAAAGCCGAATCCTTCCAGCTGACGGCGGATTATCTGCGTGACCTGGGCCTGCCAGAAAAAGTGCTGGCTTCTTACCCGCATCAGCTTTCGGGCGGCATGCGCCAGCGAGTAACCATCGCATTGGCGACTATTCTGTGGCCCAAACTCATCTTCGCCGACGAGCCGACCACCGCCCTCGATGTCGTGGTGCAGCGCGGCGTCATCCAAATGTTAAAAGAAGTGCAGCAAAAAGAAGGCAGCACCCTCGTGCTTATCACCCACGACATTGGCGTGCATGCCAACCTGGCCGACCGCATCGGCATCCTCTACGCCGGCAAACTGGTGGAAGAAGCCGAGACCAAAACGATACTAGAAAGCCCGCGCCATCCTTATACCCGCTTTTTGATTGAATCGCTGCCCAGCTTGGATTCCCGCGAAGAGCGGCTGAGCATCCCCGGCCGCCCGCCCGCGTTGGATCGCCCGCCTAGCGGCTGCCGCTTCCACGAACGCTGCCCGCTGGCTAAAGATATTTGTAAAACGATTGACCCCGAATTGATTCAAATCGGGCCAAGACACCGCACCGCCTGCCATGTTGTTGAAGAGGAGCTGAGCCATGCCCGAGCTGTCTGAGCCGCTGCTGCAAATCGAAAACTTGAGCAAAATCTTCCACATCCGCCAGGGTTTCGCCTCGCAAGAATTCCATGCGGTGGATAACGCGACTATTGTCATCGATTCCGATAAACCAGAGATTTTCGCCATCGTCGGCGAAAGCGGCAGCGGCAAGACGACGCTCGCCAAAATGGTGCTGGGCATGGAGGCGCCTTCCCAGGGGGTGCTACGGTACAAAGACCGCGTCATCAACGACATCAGCAAGCGCGAGCTGAAACGCTGGTTCTATCGGGAAGTGCAGCCTGTCTTTCAAGACCCTTTTGCCGCTTTCAGCCCGCTCAAGCAGATTGACCGCTACCTCTACGAGACGGCTTATAATTACAAGATGGTCAAAGATAAAAAAGAAGCGCCGCGCTACATCAACGAGGTCTTAGGCACGGTCGGCTTGACGCTGGCGGAGATTGCCGGGCGCTATCCTAACGAGCTTTCGGGCGGACAGGCGCAGCGCGTCGCTATCGCCCGCGCCTTGATTACCCAGCCCTCGCTGATTGTCGCCGATGAGCCAGTGTCGATGCTCGATGCGTCGCTGCGCATGTCCGTGGTCAATATGTTCCGCAAACTCAAAGAAGATAACGAAGTCAGCGTCATCTATATTACGCATGACCTAGCCACCGCTTTTTATGCCGGCGACCGCATCGCTGTCATGCTGCGCGGCTGGATTGTCGAAATGGGCCCGACCGAGCAGGTGCTGGGCAATCCGCTGCACCCCTATACCCAGAATCTCAAAGCCTCTATCCCTAGCATCACCACTAGCGACGCTTGGAATGAAAAAGTCGATTTGGCGGTTATCGAGACCGACGAATACACGCGCACCGGCTGCAAGTTTGCTGGCCGCTGCCCGGCCGTGATGGACATCTGCCACGACAACATCCCGCCGAGCGTGCAGCACGAAGGCCGCAGCGTCAAATGTTTCCTCTTTGACGAGTCGGTCCCGGCGGCGCAGCAGAAAACATTGACGCCAGCTATGGGCTGATTTGCCCGCCGCCGCTTGTGACGCGCTACCAGCGCTTCCCCACTAGCCTTTACCGCCGCCCGCCGCTTATTATCCGGCGGCTATTTGCGCGGGCGCGGCTCTTCAGCCGCTTGCGCCGCGTCCCCCGGCATCCAGTCGCCAAACATTTTCGGCAGCAGCGCCAAAGCCAGTGGCGGCCGCCGCTGCTGCCGCTTTGCTTGCTCTATGCGCTCGGCTTGTTTTTTTGCGCCGCGCAAATCTACAGTCATAGCGGGCAGGCATTGATTTGGACGCTGCCGCTGTGGCTGATGCTTTTTAGCGGCCTATACTGTGCCGTCTGGATCGCAGGCATTGTGACGCTGCTAGCCCGCGGCGCTCGCGCTGGCTTTCTCGATGAGCTTAGCGTCATTCCGCCTGGCCGGCCCTTCATCTATTTGACCATCGGCAAGCTGGTCTTGAACGAAGATGAGGCGGTCTTTTGGCTCGGCTTTTTGCGCCGCCTGCTGGCTGGTGCGGTCTGTATCGGATTTTTGCTGGCTCTAGCCATCACTTTGACGCAGCTGCGCGCAGTGCCGCTGCCCGTCCTCAGCGCGCGCTTGCTCGAGCTGGCTCTGCTCGCCTGGCTTGTCCCGCTCGAGCACAGCCAATCGACGGTCCTGGCTTGGCTGCTGGCGCTTATGTTTGGCGCGCGGCTGGTCAGCCAAATTGACAAAACCAGCGCCGCTATATGCGCTTTTGTCCTGCTGCAAATCTTGAGTTATGCTCTGGCTCTGGCCGTCGCCAGCTTGCTAGCGCCGCCTAGCTTGAGCATTCTGCTCATCGTCTATATTTTTAGCCGCGAGCTGCTGATTGCGAGGCTGTGGCATGTTGTCTTAAAAGCGGCAAATGCAAGCGAAATATGACAAGCGCGGCAAAAAGTATTATACTCGCGCAATTATAGAGAAATGAGGCGACGATGTTCACTGCGGAGCAACTGCGCGGCTTGCGGGCTTTGCTCGATACGCTGATTCCGCCCGATGACTATCCCGGCGCTTGGGACGCGGGCGTCGGCGACTACTTGCTGCGCCAGCTCCAGGGCGATTTGGTGGAACTCTTGCCCGCGTATCAGAGCTGGCTCGACGGCCTCGAAGCCGAAGCGCGCCTGACGCTAGGGCAACCATTTGCCGAGCTGACGCTGGCAGAGCGGACGGCTTTGCTGACAAAAATTGAAAAAGGCGCGGTCGCGGCGGATTGGTCTATCCCGCCAGCGCCTTTTTTCACTAGCATCGTCGAGCATTGTGGGGAAGGTTATTACAGCGACCCGGGCAATGGCGGCAACCGTGATGGCATCGCCTGGCAGATGGTCGGCTTCGAGGTGCGCGGATGAGCCATTTTGACGCAATTGTAGTCGGCTCGGGCGCTGGCGGCGGCGTGGCAGCGGCCGTGCTGGCGGAAGCGGGCAAATCTGTCTTGCTGCTCGAGCGGGGGCGGGCTTTGTCTTTCAGCAATGTCGGCCGCGACCACCTGCGCAATCAGCGCCTCGCGCTCTATGGGCATAATGCGGGGCCCGATATCGAAGGCAATCCGCGCAGCATGGAAGACGGCCGCGTCCTGCGCCCGCATGAACCTGGCTACCAGAACAATGCCGCCTGCCTCGGCAGCGGCACGCGCGTTTATGCCGGGCAGGCCTGGCGCTTTATGCCGCAAGACTTCCGCATGGCCAGCGAATATGGCATCCCACCTGGCAGCTCCCTCGCCGATTGGCCCATCAGCTATGAAGACCTGCTGCCTTATTATGAACGGGTCGAATGGGAGATTGGCATTTGCGGCGATCATGAAACGATGACGCATTTGCCCGCTTATACCAAACCCTATCCCATGCCCGCCTTGCACCTGCCCTATAAATCCAGCGTGCATCAGCGCGGCGCGCAGGCTCTGGGCTGGCAATGGCTGCGGGTACCGCGCCTGATTAACTCAGTGCCGTATAATGACCGGCCCGCCTGTATCAATTGCCAGCACTGCGTTGGCTATGCCTGCCCGGTAGAGGCTAAAAATGGCAGCCATAACACGACGATTCCGCGCGCTCTGCGCTCGGGCAACTGCACTGTGCGGACCGAATTGATGGTAGAGCGGCTGCTTTGCAGCGCTGGCGGCCGCGTCATCGGCTTGCGCGCGCTTGATGCCAGCGGCCAGCAAATCACTTTCAGTGCCGATGTGGTCGTACTCAGCTGTGGCGCGGTGGAGACGGCGCGCCTGCTGCTCAACTCGGCGACGCGGCAAGAACCTACGGGCATCGGCAATAGCGGCGACCAAGTTGGGCGGCATTTGCAAGGGCATTATTATCCGGGCGCGGTCGGGCTTTTCCCGCAAGCGCTTTATGATGGCATCGGCCCAGGCGCGTCGCTGGCGACCTGCGAATTTAATCATGGCAACGCCGGCATCATTGGCGGCGGCATGCTGACCGACGAAGACATCGTAACGCCAATAACATTTTGGAAACGGGATTATCCGCCGGCTACGCCGCGCTGGGGTAGGGCGGCAAAGCAATTCATGCGCGAGAACTTCCGCCGCATCAACGATATCAAAGGGCCGACGCAAGAGATTCCACATCCAGACGCCCGCGTCACCGTCAATCCGAATTTGCGCGACCGCTATGGCATACCCGTCGCCCATCTCTCTGGCGCGACCCATCCCGAAACGGTGCGTACGGCCACCTTTATGCACGAGCGAGCTAAAGAATGGCTGTGGGCATCGGGCGCGACGAAAGTGTGGGGTCCGCTGCCGCAGCGCCGCCTCTCAGGCGGGCAGCATCAAGCTGGCACCTGCCGTATGGGCGAAGACCCGGCCACTTCCGTCGTCGATCCCTTCTGCCGCGTGCATAGCCAAGACAACCTTTTTATCGCCGATGGCTCGCCCCATGTGACCAATGGCGGTTTTAACCCGGTCGAGACGATTATGGCTTTAGCCTGGCGCGCGGCGGAAAATATCGTGAAAAACTGGTAAATCACTTTCTGTTGGGAGAGCAAAGATGAACACTCAAATAACGGCGGCGCAAATTCAGTTTTATCAAGACAATGGCTATGTCGTGCTTGACGAGTTTTTGGACGAAGCGGAGCTGGCGCTGTGGCGGCAATATGTCGGCGAAGCGGTGGCGCAGCGCGGCAAACGCAAGCTGGCTGATGGCAGTCTGCTCGAAGAAGACAATTATTATGCCCGCGTCTTCGCCCAGCGCATCAACCTATGGAATGACCACGCCGGCATGCGCCAGTTGATGCTGGATGCGCGCCTGGGCAAAATGGCAGCGGATTTAGCCGGCGTCGATGGCGTCCGCATCTGGCACGACCAAGCCCTCATCAAGCCGCCCTGGGGCAACCCGACCGCCTGGCACCTCGATAATCCCTATTGGTCATTTTATTCCCGCGACGCCATTAGTCTCTGGGTAGCCCTGGATGATGTTACGCGGGATAACGGCTGTCTCTATTTTTTGCCCGGTAGCCATAAGTCCGCCACCTACGACAATGTCGGCATCGGCAGCAACATCGGCGACCTCTTCGCGGCTTATCCGCAATGGCGTGAGCGAGAAGCGGTGGCGGTGGAGCTGAAAGCGGGGGCTTGTTCTTTTCATAATGGGCTGGTGGCGCACGGCGCGGGCGCCAATATGACGCCATATTACCGACGCGCTATGACCTGCGCTTATATGCCTGATGGCAGCGTTTTTAATGGACAGCGCAATATCCTGTCCCAAGAGCAGGTGGAGCGCTATGAAATTGGCGCTGCGCTGGCGGATGATGCGCAGTCGCCGCTCATCTATCACCACAGCGGCAACTATGTTCGTCTATGACGGGCTGCTGGCGCGGCTCTAGCGGCTAAATGGCACTGTGCCGCTAGCGTCCAGCTCATAGTCCCATTTTTTGATATAAGCGGGTCCCGCGAGGAATTCATCGCCAAGCGCCGCTAGCTCGCGCTGCAAGAGCGCCTCTAGCTCGGCTTGCAAAGCCGTGTAATCGGCGTGGTTGATCAGATTGTTTTGCTGGAATGGGTCGGCGACATTGTCATAAAGCAGCCAAGGCCCGGCCAGCGTGCGGCAATAGGTGTAGCGTTCGGTGCGCAGGCCGCGGTATTCGCGGCCGCCAGCTGGCCGTGGCCACTCGCCAAAAGGATGGAAACAAGCCAGCAGAGCCGCCTCGCTCTCAAGCGGAGCGCCAGCTAGGGCGGCGGAAAAATCGCGGCCGTCGACGCTATCAGGAATGGGCAAGTCGCAAATGCCTAAGAGGGTCGGCATAATATCGTGCGCGTTCAAAAAGACTTCGACAGCGCGCCCTTGCCAGCCATAGCGCGCTGGATAGCGCAGCAAGAATGGCACCCGTATCGACTCTTCCCACGGTTTTTGTTTGCGCTCGGTGCCTTGCGAACCGAGCATATCGCCATGGTCCGAGGCAAAAACGACGACGGTGTCTTCCGCCAAGCCGCAAGCGTCCAGCGTCGCCAAAATATCGCCGACACTGCGGTCGATGGCGCTGCAATGGGCATAATACCCGGCCAGCCATTCGCGGGCTTGCGGTGCCATCTCGGCTGGCACATTCGGCCGCAGCGCAATGTCCGGCGCCGAGTACATAGCGCGGTAGGCGGCTGGCGCTGTTTCATAAGGGTTATGCGGTGGGCCCCAAGACAGGACCAGCAAAAAAGGCCGTTCGTCGCTTTGCGCTTCGATGTAGCGCTGCGCATCGGCGGCTTGGGCGAAGACGTCGTAACCCGGCCAATAGCGCTTCCTTGTGTCATCATTGTCATAATAAGCCGACTGCTTGTAGTCGTGGCTGCATTCCAGCGCTTTGAAATACTCGAAGCCCAGCCGCCGCTCGGGCGGGATGTAGTTGCTGCGCCCATGCCCGTCCACATGCCACTTGCCGATATAAGCCGTATTGTAACCGGCGGCTTTGAAAGCCGCGCCCAGCCCGACCGGCGCGCCGCTAATCGGCACATCATTGACGATGACGCCATGCGTCAGTGGGTATTGCCCGGTGAGGAAGCTAGCCCGCCAAGGGCAGCAGACCGAGTAGCCAGAAATCGCGTGTTTGAAGTTGACGCTTTCGCTCGCCAGCCGGTCAATGTTTGGCGTTTGCACCTGCGCGTTGCCGGCATACCCTAGTGCTTGCAGACGCCATTGGTCGGTCAGCAGAAAGAGGACATTTGGCTGTGACATATTCTCTCCCGTTTTCTTTGTTTGGCTTAATGCCAAAATTCGTCCCATTCTTGGCGAAAAGCGCGCAGGCCTTCTATCACAGTCAAAGCCCGCCGGCCCAGAGCCTGCGCGGTCTGTTCGGTGCTAGCCCGCGTGCGGAAGGGGATGCCAATATGCCGATGCTGGTCTAGCACGGTCGGGTCAGTTGGCACCGGCATGATAAGGGCCGGGTTCGCCTCAAAGACGGCGGCGATATTATGCGCCAGGTCAATGCGGTTTATGCACTCGCTGCCAAAGCAGTGGAAGATGCCATTGCCACTGTGCTGCGCCAGCCGCAGCAGCATATCCGCCGCGTCGCTAGCCAGGGTCGGATGCGCCGCGTCATTGACTTTTGGACCCATCCAGATTGCCGCTGGCCTGCCCGCCGCCAGCCGATGTATGACATAGACCGAAAAATCGAAACCCAGGCCGTTTTCTTGGCGCAGCAGCGACGGCGCGGCGTAATTGAAGCCATAGACGCCGGCCAGCCGCCCAACGCCATAGCTCAAGCCATCCAGCGCGCCGAGTTCGCGTTCTGAGGCTACCTTCATCATGCCATAAAAATTGACCGGGAAGGGCGGCGAGTTTTCGTCCACCAGCTCTTCACGGCCATCAAATACCCAGTCCGATGAGACGAAGACCAAGCGCGCGCCAACTTCGCGGCAGGCTTCCGCCAAGACCCGCGTGCCATCGACCATGATTGACCAAGACCGGGCGCGCTGCGTATCCATAAAAATTTGATCCAAGATAGCGGCGGCATGGATGACCGCATCTGGCCGGTATTTCAAAATCGAGCGGCGGATGCCCGCGTGGTCAGCTAGGTTCAGCGGGTCAAGCTGATAATCGACTGTCCATTCTGGCGCTGGGCCGTATTGCGAGGCGATGATTTCCATGCCCCGCTGCCGCGCCAGTCGAATCACATTGCTGCCGACTAAGCCAGTGCCGCCCGTAACATACAATCGCATAGGAAATCCTCGTTGCTGTGCTAGCTAAGTCCAAGTTAATTATGCAAAATGTGAGGCCTTGTTTTCAACCCCAGCCCCGGCCCCTCCCGTAGGGCAGTGTCTACGCGCCCCGAAGCTTCGGAGAGGCATCGCCAATCGTGGGCTTGGAAAAAAGTCCATCCCTTGCAAAATTTATTTTGTCCTATTTAGCTCAGGAAAGGCGCAGCCGGCGGTTCAAATCGGCGACGCGGCGCGCTTTTTCGGCGTAGGCAGCGCGCAGCTCGGCCAGGCTGGCTGCGCCACTCTGGGCTAAGTCGATGATAATACGCTCGGCCGCGGCGAACTCGGCGCAGGCATCGGCCACATCAGCGGCAATGTCGCCCGGAATCGTCGTAACACCGTTGGCATCGCCATGCAGCAAATCGCCCGGCCGCAGGCTGATGCCGCCTACCTGCACCGGCGTATTGATATCTAAAAGATGGTTATAGCCATGCGAGCAGACCAGGCCATCGCAAAAGACGGGGAAGTCCAGCGGCGCGATGCCAGCGAAATCTCGCCCAGGCCCGTCGGTGATGAGACCGGCCGCGCCAAAGGCTTTGAAGGAACTGCACATCACATCGCCGAAGATAGCGGCCGCGCCGCCGCTATCCAAATTTTGCAGCACGACCACCGGCGGTCCAGGCAATTCGCTAAAGCGGTCGATGAGGTCAGGCACTTTTGGCAGTTCACGGGCTGGCGGCGCGGTGAAGGTGCGGCAGGTCGCGGTCGCGGCGAAGCCGACCATCGGCGGTAGCTCGGGGAAAGCCGCCTTGATGCTCCGCCGCATAAAGCCGCGATTGCGGGGCCGCACTTCAAATAGCTCGATGACATTGCAGATTGTCGCGCTGTCATAGGCGCGCAGCTTGTCTAGTAGGGCGGCTTGCATTTTGTCTACCTCGTTTAATGCTTGCGAAGATTTTGCCCAATTCTACCACTAGCCGGCTTTCGCCGCTGCGGCGCGCAGCGTTTCGACATACATAGCTTGGCTGGGCATCACATTGGCGACATTGCAGTCCGCGCCAAACAGCTCGAAGTACAGGCGCAGGTTGTCGCGCCAAATCATGGGGCCTTCTTTTGGCGAGGTGGCTTCAAAGACCAGCTTCTCCAAGCCCAGAGCGGCGACGACTTTGCCAATTTCAGCGCCAGCCTGCGCGCCTTGCAAATCAAATTCTTCATGGTCGATCATGACAGCGAAAGCGCCGTCAGCGAGGAAAGGCTCCGTCTCGCGCAAGATTTCTTCCGCGCTGGCGGCGCGTGGCGGCCGCGACCGATCCCAATTAATCAGCGGATGATGCTCGAAGATGATGCGCATATCCAGCTCTAATGCCAGTTTGCGCCAAGCGGCCCATTGCCGCGCGCTGACATCATCCGCCGTGTTCATAAATTCGATGACGCGAAAGCCTAGTTCTCGCCCCGCCTCGATGGCAGCCTCTACTGCGCCTCGTCGATATGCCAGCATAAAAAAGGTGTGGTCCAAATAGGGTTCGATGCCAAACCGCTGATAGAGCCTGATTTTGCGCTTGAGCCAAGCGGCGGGGCTGTAGATGACCTGCGTTGTAACAATCTTGACAAAATCGAGCCGCGCTGCCGCTACCTCGAGGAAATCCTCCAGTTCAACCAGGCCCATGCGCTCGACATAATTTGGCGCCTCATCAAAACCGACATCTTTCAACCAGGTCTGGCGCAAGCGCCGTGGCTTAGGATACTGTGGAATCTGGAACACTTCGCTCATCGTTTGCGCCGGCATACTCTTGCCCTCCTTCAGATTTTTTCTCGCGGATTTTTCTCAGGCAGCGCCCACCGAGACTTCATCGAGGCCGAAAGGAGGCAGAGTGGCTGCCTCAAGATGGCCGCTCCCGCTTGAGATACGGCGACCTGTTTGCCCAGCATGCCCATGGCAGCGGCCTAACCCTTAATTCCAATTGATGATAAGCCCCCGATTAAATGCCGCTGGGCGAAAAAGTAGACAACCAAGATTGGGATGATGGAGACGAGGGTCGCCCCCATAAATAGGTGCCATTCCACGCTGTAGCGCCCTTGGAAAAACGCAAGCCCGACCGAGATTGGCAGCGAATCGTAATCTCGCAAGTAGATGATGGGCCGCAAGAAATCGTTCCAGGTCCACAAGAAAGTGAAGACGATGACGACAGTCAGCGCTGGCCGGCTCAAAGGGATGATGATGCGATAGAGAATGCTCCAGGCGCCAGCCCCGTCAATGCGCGCCGCGTCATCCAGGTCGCGGGGAATCGTGCGGATAAATTGTGTCATCAAAAATATGAAAAAAGGATTGCCAAAAAACGCGGGCAATATCAGAGGCCAATAGGTATCAATCAAACCCAGTCTTAGATAGAGCCGAAAGAGCGGAATCAGCTTGATATGGCCTGGCACCATCATTGTGCTCAGCATCAAGAGAAAAAGCGCATTTTTGAACGGGAACTTAAAACGGGCGAAACCATAAGCGATAATTGGTACGGCGATAAGCTCGCCGATGATATTGGCAAAAACTAGAAAAGCGCTGTTTAGCATATAGCGCCCGAGCGGGTATTTGCTGAAAGCTTCGGCATAGTTGTCCCATTGCGGGTTAGAGGGGATCCATTCCGGCGGCCAAGCCATGATTTCCTGCGGCTGCTTCAGTGATGTAGACGCCATCCAAAATATCGGCAGCATAAAGATAAAAGCGAGAAAAACCAGGCAGGCATAGATGATGGCGTAAGCGATTAGTTTCTTTGCCTGACGCCGATTATTGCTGCGGCGCAGCTGCTGCTCTATCGTTAGCGCGCTTTGCCCCTGCTGCCTGGCTAGCTCAGTCCTCATAAAAGACCCATTCCTTCGAGGTATAATTCACAAATATCGTCGCCGACATAATGACCGTTAGCAGGAAAATGGCAAGTGCCGAAGCGTAGCCCATATTGAAATTGCGGAAGCCTTCTTCATAAAAATAGTAGAGAAAGAAATAAGTCGCCTTTAATGGGCCGCCTTGCGTGATGACAAAGGCTTCGGTGAATATCTTGAAAGCGTCAATAAGTTCGATGATTAATAAGAAGAAGAGCGTCGGCGTCAAAAGTGGCATAGTGATTTTCCAAAAGCGGCTCCACTTGCCCGCGCCATCAATCTCGGCGGCTTCATAGAGATGAGCTGGGATATTTTGCAGGCCCGCCAGATAGATGATGGCCGCGCCGCCAACTTTCCAGATGCTCATAATAGCAACTGAGGGCAGGGCCCAGTTCCGATCCCAGAACCAGTAAGGGCCTTGAATGCCGATGTAGCTCAGCAAGGTATTGACGACGCCTGTGTCTGGCTGAAGAAACCAGATCCACATCAGCGAGACGGCGACGCCCGAAATGACGGCGGGGATAAAAAATATCGTGCGGAAGACATGCATGCCCGGAATTTTGAGATTGAGCAACAGGGCTAACATCAAGCCTAGTACGAGTTTCAAGGGCAACGACATGAGAACGAAGAGCGTGGTCGCTTTAAGCGCGCTGACAAAAAGCGGATCGCGCGTGAACATGCGAACATAGTTATCCAAACCGATCCAGGTTGGCGGCTTCACCAATACCCATTCGGTGAAACTGAAATAGAGGGTGGCGAGGATGGGAAAGGCGTAAAATACGGCGAAACCCAGCATCCAGGGGGAGAGCGCAATGTAGCCGGTTCGCGCGTCCCGCCGCTCTTGCGCCGTCATATTTCGCCAAGCCGATAACATGATTGCCCTAAAGCGCCCCTAGTAGAGGCAAGGCGCGAAAGCGACGCCTTGCCGGGCGATTATCTAAGATACAGCCCTTGAAGTTTTGCAGTTGGAGCGAGGTTTCTCGCCCCAACCGCTTTGCTTTTATTTCACTTTCGCGGAATGAGCGCTAACCGCCGAGGCGCGGCACACATTCATCGAGCGCGGCTTGGCCGGGTTCGACCATGCTGTCTAGCGTGGATTGCACCTCATCGCGTTCGATTTCGCCGAGCATGATTAAATCCCAGGCATCGCTGACGGCGCGGATGACAGCGCCGCGCCAGCAAGGATGGTCTTTGCGCCAAGAGGCGGTTTGCGTCGCGTCAAGCACGTTCAGGAAACCCTGGAAATACTCGGTATCGGCATCCTTGTATTCTGCCAGAACAGCCGGAATCGATGGGAAATGGCGGCCTTGTTCCATCATAAGGCGCTGCCCCTCGGGCCCAGCCCAATAGCTCAGGAATTCCCAAGCTTCGTCTGGATGCTCGCTGCCGGCCCAGATGGAAGCGCGCAAAGCCCAGCCATGCACCCAATGCTCATTCTCTGGCACGCGCGGTTCTGGCACGACGCCAAAGTTCACGCCAGCTTCCCGCGTCGCGATCATGCTGCCATTGTTGAGCGTGGCCATGCCCAAACGGCCAGCCATAAAGAGATCAACCGGGCCGGTGCCTTCGGTGCCAAGCACTTCAATATCCGCCGGGGTTGGCGTAGCGCCACTATCGACCAAGTCCCAGAGCCAAGTATAGGCAGCGACAGATTCGGGACCGTTGATGTAACCGTCGACCGTCGCGCTATCATCGCTGTATGGGTTGGTGGCGCCGAGGTTGCGCCAGACAGCGCGGAAGGGCCCCCGCGGCCGATCGCCGCCCCAGCGGCGCTTATCTGGATTCCTCAACTGTTTGGCGATTTCGATGTAGTCGTAAGGTGTCCAGTCGACTGTTGGATAGTCGACGCCTTCTTCATCAAAGACATCTTTGTTGTACATCACAAAATTGGCACCGACGCCGAAGGGCAAAGCAATGACCTTATCTTCCCAGACCGCCCAATTATTGAAGTATTCGGTATGGTACATGTCTCGGCTGAGATCGGGATCAGCTTCAAGGCGGTCGGTAATATCGAGCGCTTGTGGCAGCCAATTGTTCTCCCAAAAATACGCGAGATCTGGCGCGCCTTCGCCCGCTCCCAGAGATGTGTTCATAAGGTCGTTATAAGCGGATTCAGCCATGATGCTGACATCGACCTTGATATTGGGGTGTTCCGCTTCGAAGGCTTCGATCAAGGCGTGTATGGCTGGTTCTGGCGTGTCAAGGCCCGCTGTCGTCCACCATTCGATAGTGACGGGGTCTTGCGCGGCTGCGCCGCCTAGGCTCATAATGAGCATGAGAAAAACGCTGAACAGCGTCAGCGCTTTACGGTTGAACAAGAAACTCATGATAATCCTCCTAAATATTTAGCGATTTTAGCGCGCGTCATTGCGCAGACAGTCTAAGCAAACAATAACATGTCCGTGTAGATTAAAGCAAATTTGCATCAATCCTTATGTTTTATAGATAATAGGATTGCTCAATTTAGAGGCAAGCGCCTAAGTATCCAGAGAAAATTCGATGCGCGCGACCAAGCTGATTCACCTCGTATCTTGCCAAGCCGAAGGCGAAGTGGGCAATGTCATCGTCGGCGGGGTAGCGCCGCCGCCCGGCGAGACACTCTGGCAGCAAGCGCGCTGGCTCGCGGCTGACCAAAGCCTGCGCCGCTTTGTCTTAAACGAGCCGCGCGGCGGCGTCTTCAAGCATATCAATCTGCTCGTGCCACCCAAGCACCCAGACGCGGCTTATGGCTTCATAATCATGGAGCCAGCGCATACGCCGCCGATGTCTGGCTCGAACACAATTTGCGTCGCCACCGTACTATTAGATACTGGCATGCTCGAGATGCAAGAGCCAATTAGTACCTTCGCACTCGAGGCGCCGGCCGGCTTGGTACAGATTCGCGCCTATTGCGCCAATGGCAAAGCGCAGAGCATCGAATTCCAAAATGTGCCATCTTATGTTGACCGCCTCGCTGCCAAGCTGGAGCTGGCTGGCTTTGGCACGCTGACTGTCGATGTCGCTTATGGCGGCGATAGTTTCGTGTTGGTTGACGCGCGGGACTTGGGTTTTGCGCTGGCGCCGGCCGAAGCCAAAGACCTGGCGGAATTAGGCGCGAAAATCACCGCCGCCGCCAACGCGCAAATCGACTTTCGTCATCCGATACATAAAGAATGGGACAAAATCTCTTTTTGCCAATTCACGCTGCCAGTTGAGCCAGTTGAGGGCGGGCTGAGCGGGCGCAATACAGTCGCGATTGAGCCGGGCAAATTAGACCGCTCGCCCTGCGGCACGGGCTGCTCGGCGCGCATGGCGGTCTTGCATGCGCGGGGCGCGCTGCGCCCGGGCCAGCGCTTTGTCGCCCATTCGATTATCGACTCTCGCTTTGATTGTCGGCTGGTAGCCGAAACGCAAGTTGGCGGGCGGGCGGCGATTATCCCCAGCATCCGCGGGCGGGCTTGGATCACTGGCACGCAGCAGCTTATGCTAGACCCGGCCGACCCTTGGCCCGAGGGTTATCGCCTGGCGGATACTTGGCCAAACAGTGGGTCTTAAGCCTGCCGCAGCCAAACTGTCATCTCGCCTGGGCCGCGATGCCCCCAGGCATAATAGGGAATCGCCGTAAATGGCACTGATTTGCCCGTGCTATCGAGCGCTGTGCCATGAATGCTAGTGATGCCGCCGAGCAAATCTGGCTGCCGCTGGGCAGTGAGCGGGCTATCCGCCGGCAGCGCCAGCCCTAGCACCGACGCGGCATTATCCGCTGTCTCAAGCGCATACACCAGCGGTCCCCGCTCCAGCGCGACCAAGCCCGTCAAATCCGTCGCGGCCGGATGCGCGCTGACGCGGCGGATAGGCAGCGGCAGATGCAAGTTAATGCGCGTCTGCCCCTCCCAGCGCCGCGCAATTTCGGTATAGCCAGCCCGTATTTTCAAAGGCAGCTCACTACCATCGACTGTCAGGGTGGGGGCGCTCCTTAGGTCATCGGCATAGCGATAGAGTGCGCTGGGCAGCGGCCGCCCTTGGGCAAAAGAGGGAATGCGCAAACGCAGCGTGAAATCGGTCGGCTGCGAAACCGTCAAATCCAAGTCCACCGTGCCAGCCCGGGGATAGTCGCTATGCTGCTCTAGCGTGATTTCGCAGCCCGCCAGTTCCAGCCGCGCTTGCCCGGCGATATATAGATTGACAAAATTTCCCGCTCGCGCTGAGCATAGATATAGCCAGCCAGCGCTGGCAGCAGGCGCACGACATTCGTCGGGCAGCAGGAAGTCTGGAACCACGGCTGCCGCGTCAAGGCATTCTCACGGTTGAAGCGGAATTCGCCATCGCTGGCTAGTGGATTGACATAAAAGAAAGAGCGCCCATCCAGGCCGACGCCAGCCAAAAAGCCGTTGTACAAGCTGCGCTCCAAGATGTCGATGTATTTCGCGTCCCCGGTCAATAGGAACATGCGCTGATTCCAAAGGATATTGGCTTGGGCGGCGCAGGTATCGTTGTAGGCGGTCAAGTTGGGCAGTTCATAATCAGCGCCAAATGCCTCGCCCTCGTGCCGCGCGCCAACGCCGCCGGTGAGCGCCAGTTTTTTGCCGACGACATTCTGCCAAAGGGTTTCGACGGCGGCGGCATAATCTGCCGCGCCAGTGGTCGCGGCAATGTCTGTCATGCCAGCGTACATATAACCCGCCCGCACCGCATGCCCCACCGCTTCCCGCTGCTGGCTTGCAGGCAGATGGTCTTGGCAATAAGCGCCATAAATTTCGCGCTTGTCCGCCGCGCCCCGGGCATCGAGCAAGAACTTCGCCAGGCGCAGATAGCGCGCCTCGCCGGTAACGCGGAAGAGCCGCACCAGACTCAGCTCGATTTCTTGATGCCCAGGCACATCCCAGAGCTTGTCTTCGCCGAAGACCGAGTCAATCAAATCGGCATTTTTGAGGGCGACTTCCAGAAATTTGCGCTTGCCGGTCGCTTCATAATGCGCCACCGCCGCCTCGTACATGTGGCCCACATTATATAGCTCGTGATTGACAAAGAGATTAGACCAGCGCTCGGGGCCGCAGCGTTCGGGCGGGTTGGCTGGGTCGATGGTGCGGGCGGTATAGAGGTAGCCGTCGTCTTCTTGGGCGGCGGCGAACTTGTCAATCAGGCTGTCGAGATAGGCTTCCAGCGCGGCATTGGGCGCGATTTGCAGCGCGTAAGCGGCGCCTTCCGCCACTTTGAAGACATCAGAATCGTCGTAGAAGATGCCTTGGTGCGGTCCCGCCAGCCAACCGGCCGCTTTGGCAAAATTGTCGATGCGCCCGGTCTCTTCGCATTTTTCAAAATCGTAAGGGATGGTAATGTTGACGGCAGTGTCGATGCGCGGCTGCCAGAAGCGGTCGCGGATTGTAGCCTGCGTGAAAGGCAGCGCTTGAATCG
Organism: Phototrophicaceae bacterium; assembly: GCA_965200325.1. GTDB lineage: Bacteria > Chloroflexota > Anaerolineae > Aggregatilineales > Phototrophicaceae > UBA6055. The sequence continues at coordinate 1,420,333 of OZ241335.1, forward strand.
GATAATCCTGCATTGCGTCGCTCATCTGGCCTCCTCTTCAACAGCGGCGAGCGGGAAAGCCGCGATTCGCAGTTGCGTCGAGCCATAAGGAATCAGCGTGATTTCTTCGCTAGGCGCGTCAGTTGCATGCGGTCCCACATCAATATCGGCCGCGGAGTTGTTGCTTAAAGTCCATTGTGGCAGTTGCTTGGCAGCGACGGTCAAGGTGATGGGTGGCTTGTCTGTGGCAAAAGGAATATCACTTGGCTCGGCTGTTTCCACTTTTAGGCCAGCCAAGCCATTTCTGTCATCAGTTATCAGACCATAGTTCCAGGCGGACTTGGGATATATCTCCCAATCCGCGTGCGGCAGTTCGCCAGCGATTTGCCGCCAGTCCTCATCAATTTTGGAGCCGAATAGCAGCGGCCCGCGATATACCGAAAGCAAGCCCTTATGTCCCGCGCTCAGGCGCAAGTCCATGGGCAGCCGCAGGCTGACACTATCGCCAGAATTCCAAATTCGCTGGATCGCATAAAAAGTTCCCGGGACCTGTAATTTGATGGTCTCATCGTTGATCTTTAGTTGCGCTTCAGCCGCCCAATCCGGGATCCGCAGTTGAAAATCGAATGCGCAGGGCGATTCCAACTCGAAGCTGAATTGAACTTCGCCTTTGAAAGGGTAGTCGGTAGTCTCAGTAACCGTGACGGCAATGCCGCCAGCCACAGTCGTTTTGACCTGACAGGGCGCGTAGGCAATAACCGCTAAGCCGTCACTAGGCGTCGCCATGAAGAGGCTCTTGACGAATTTTGGCCAAGCTTGGTGCATATTGGCGGTGCAGCAGCCATAGTGCGGCTCCAAGCCGAAGATATTGGATTCGTCGCTATTATTCGTCCAGTTGCGCTCAGCCACGGTCGCCAGCGCCTGGTTGACCTGCTGGTCATATTGGTGCGCCCACATATCGGCGGAGAATGTTGCCGGCAGCGCATTGAAGGCAACCCGTTCCAATTGATCGCTGAAAAAAGGATCGCCATGAATTCGCATCAATTCTTCCAAAGAATACATATACTCGACCACCGCGCACAGTTCAGTCCCGCTAACGGGTGATCTACCATTCAGATGTTCGTCGCCACTGAAGATGCCGTTGGCTTGACCATGGTGGGCCATCACTTGTTCGATGCCGAGCCGCGCTGCCAGACGGTGCCACGGTTTGCCGCTTTGCACATAAAACACAGCCGCCGCCTTGACCCCCATCGCGTTGTTAGGGGCATGCGTCATCATGCCGTCGTCCCATTCTTCAAGCGGCAGGATGTCGCGCAGACCGTAGTTCGCTTGCAGCTCCGGCCAGTCGAGTGTTCTCTGCATCAGCTCTTGCGCCAGTTCCAGCAGGAATGTGTCGCCCGTGAAGTTATACAGCCAATGCACCGCTAGCATATTGTCCATAGCGCGGGCCCAAGCCCATAAATGCAGCGGGCGGACGGGCAAAGCCCGCAACTGATAACGGAAGTAATTGCGCATCAGCTGCAGGACGCGCTCGTCTTCGCTGACCTCGTAGTGCATCATCAGCACTTTGAGCATTATCATCCGCGGCCACCAGTCGGGATTGCGGGGACCAAAATAACCGCGGGCATCGCCGCTGTTTAATGTCCATTCGATCCAGGGCGCGACTTTCTTCAGCAAACGCTCGTCCTCGAGCAGATGCGCCAGGGGCAGCAAGCCGTCCAAATAATAAGGTCCCCGCTCCCAAGCTTCGCCAGCGCCGCCCAGCCAGCCGCTATCCGGCCCTACATCGGGCCAAAACTCGTCGAGGTGGCCGGTCAGGCCATTCGCCTGCACTTGCAACTGATTGAGCAGCCAACCGCACGCTTTGATGGCGCCCAGGGGCAAAGCTTGAAACGCGGCGGGATACAGTGGCTTGCGATTCTTGGGTAGTTTATTCATTATGCAACCTTCGAAGTTAAAAGCGCTTAGCTTTTCACCGCGCCGCCCATCAGCCCATCCATATAGTAGCGCTGCAAGAGCAAGAAAATGCCTAAGCTGGGAATGATGGAAACGATAACGCCGGCCTGCAATGCGCCCCAGTCTATCGTTCCCCAAAGCCCGCTTCTAATCATTGTGAGAAAAATCGGCAAAGTGAACTTGTCTTGGTCGGTCATAAAAATTAAGGCGGCGAGGAATTCGTTCCAAGAATTGATGAAGGCATAAATCGCGACGGTGACGATGCCGGGCAGCACCAGCCGCAGCATTAAGCGATACAAAACGCTAAGCGAGCTGCAACCATCCAGCAGGGCCGATTCTTCGATTTCTTGCGGCACGGCGAGGAAGCTGTTGCGCATCAAAAAAATGCCAAAGGGCAACTGAAATGTAATGTAGACGAGCGCCAGGCCAAAGAGGGTATCGTGCAGATTGACTTGCACCAGCATCACAAAGAGCGGAATCAAAATCGATTGAAAGGGAATCATCAAGGTGGAAAGCACCAAGATAAACAAGGCATTTTTGCCGGGAAAATTGAAGCGGGCGAAACCATAGCCGCCTAGGGTGCTTAATACAATGCTGCCCAGCACCGTCATCAAAGCGACCACGGTGCTATTGTAAACATGCTGCGCGACGCCGATTTTCCCGTAAGTTGTAAGTTCGGTGTAGTTATCCAAGACAATCTGCGTCGGCAGATAAGTCGGCGGCACGGCCAGGGCTTCGGCTGGCAGTTTTATCGAGTTCAGGAAAGACCAGAGAATGGGGAACAGGAAAAGAAAAGCCAAGAGCAGCAAGACAAAATAATGCGCAATCCGCCGGATACGCTGCCGCCGCCGGCGTTTTTGCTGCTCAGTTCGCAGCTCGTCTCGCTGCTTGCGCGCATCTGGCGCAGTCGCTGCGCTCATTTATTCCTTCTCCCGCAAAACATAAAATTGCGCGCCCGTTAGCGTTACTAAGATGCCCAGCAGCACGATGGACATTGCCGCGCCATAACCCATCTTAAAATAGGTGAAAGAATTGTTGAAAATCCAATAGACGATAGAAATTGTGCTGTTTCGCGGGCCGCCGCGCGTCATGATATAGAACTGGTCAAAGGCTAAGACCGAGCCAATGACAGACAGAATCAAAGCCAGGGCGATGGTGCGGCGCATCAGCGGCAGTGTGATATAAAACAGCTTCCTAAAATAACCCGCGCCATCAACTTCAGCCGATTCGTATAGCTCGTCGGGTATAGCCTGCAAACCGGCTAAGAGCAGAATCATCGTAAAACCAACGGTCTTCCAGACCACAGAAAGGATGATGACATTCATCGCCGTATTGGGCCGGCCTAAAAAGAGCTGCGGTTTGCTAATCAGGTTGAGGTCCAATAAGAGCTTGTTGAATATGCCGACGCGACCGTCCAATAACCAGACCCAGAGCAAACTCGATACGCCCAAGCCGATGACAACCGGCATAAAGAAAATCGTGCGGAAGATGCCAATAAAACGGATGTTGTGGCGCACCAAAGACGCCAGCATAAAACCAAGAATGAAGATGGGCGGCGTAATCAGCAGGGTATAGCGAAAGGTGAAATCCAGACTCTTGAGATACTGCCGGTCGCTAGCCAGCGTATTATAATTGTCGAAGCCAATAAAGGTCTCCTCGCCAAAAAGCGGCCAATCGTGAAAGGACATAAAGATAGTCATCAGCAGCGGCACGATAAAAAAGACGGTCACGAAGGCGACAGTCGGCAATACAAAAAGCAGCCCCGTCAATTTGCGGCGCTGTTCCCAACTGAGATTCAAAGCGGCGGCCGGCTGGCGCTTAGGCTTCACAAAACTCTCTTTATGGACCTGCTAGTGGCGAGCGCGAAGAAAAGAATGCCTGCCAAGCGAACTCAGCTCGAATTGGCAGGCATTCAAAAAGCTAGACCTCTAGCCGCTCATAATCTGGGTGAAACGTTCTTGCGCGACTTCCAGCGCGCCATCGATGTCGCCGTCCAGAATTGCCACTTGCAGCATTTCTAGCCAGGGCCCGTTAGGGTCGTTGAACAGGTCATTGTAGACGACAGTATAGGGCGTGTGGCCAACAGCTAAAGCGCTGGCGGCGGTCTGCTGGCGCTCGTCTCCCTCAAAGTATTCGTTGTCAACCAGCGCCAGGCGGAGTGGAATCTGGCCATTTTTGGCGTAAACTTCGATCTGCGGCTCTTCTCTCATCGTCCACTCGATAAAGCGCCAGGCTTCGTCAACATGTTCGGTGCCGCTGGGAATGGCGATGACATCGCCGCCGCCGAAGGAAGCGGCGCCACCGTCTTTGCCTGGAATATGGAAGACGTCGAAGTTCAAGTCGGGGTGATCGTTCTGGAACAAGGACAGCGCGAAGTTGCCCAGACCAGCCATACCGATATTGCCGGCGGCAAAGGCATTGACGAAATTGCTGCCGTTATCAATGCTAGCGCCTTCTGGCACCAAGCCCTCTTCCCAGATTGTGTTGTAGAACTCGAGCGCCTCGCGCACGATTGGGTCTTCGGTAATGGTGGGCGCGGAGTAATCGTCGCTGAGAACATCGCCGCCGCTAGCCCAGATAAAGGGCAAGAAAGTAAAGGCATTGCAACCGGCGCAGCCCATAGAGAACCAATAGCCATAAATATCATCGCCTAGCTCGTTTATGGCGCGGGCCGCTTCCAGCATTTCGTCCCAGGTCGCTGGCGGATTGTCTGGATCCAAACCAGCTTGCTCGAACAGGTCGATATTGTAAGCGATGAAAGAGCCATCAACTGCGGTTGGCACGGCATAATTGCGCCCTTCATACATGCCTAGTTCCATGTGGGCTGGCGTCAGGTCGTCGGCATAAGGCAATGCTTTCACGAAGTCGGTAATATCGACCAGTTGCCCGGCCGACGAAAAAGCCGGCGTATAGATGAGGTCGATGCTGGCGATATCAGGCGGCTCGCCGGCGGCGATGGCCGCGCCCATCTTCGTGACGAACTCGCCCGACGGTATGACGGTCAATTCAATTTGGCTGTCGTTGTTGGCATTCCAAGTATCAACCAATTCTTGGGTCTGGAAGTTGATGCTGCGCACCCACATCGTCATCTGGATGTCTTCGTCCTGCGTCGCGGCTGGCAGCGCGGCAAAAACAAAGACGATGATAAGCAGCAGGAAACTTGCTTGGCGAAATCTCATTTTCTTCTCCTTTACATTGTGAATACACTCTATCAGGATAAGGCCTCTTTAATCTCTCGATAGCTGCCCCTTTCCCCGGCGCGATATTAACTTGCACTTACTTCTGTTCGCCAACAATAGCCTACAACAAATTGGGCGGAATTCCTAATTGACGAAAAGCCGCCGCCGCCGCTTCCAAATGCACCTTGCCGCCGCTGAGCGAAATCTGCAAATGTCCGGGTATTAGCGCGTCAAAATCTTGCCGCTCCAGCTTGAACATGCTGCTGGCATAAGCATCGATGCGGCAGTCGTGGATGTTCTGCCACAGCACCTTGCCGCCCCAAAACACCAAATCCGCCCCGAGCAGATAGACGCGGTCGCCGCCGCGCATAATAAAACTCAGATGCCCATCGCAGTGGCCTGGCGTCTCGAAGGTCTCCAGCTCGAGCGGGCCGACCGTGACTGTGTCGCCTTCGACCAGTTCCACATCCACCGGGCAGGGCGGCAGCATGTACTCTGGGGGATAAAAATTTGCCGCTTTAGCCGCGTCCAGCGCCACCGCTTTTTCATCTCCCGTACGGATGGCGGGCGCGGCGAAGGCCGAGGCATAGACCTCGACATCGAGTCGCTTTTGCGCTTCCGCCGCCGCCCCAATATGGTCGCAGTGATAATGCGTCAAAATCAGCTTGCGAATTTTGCTGGGGTCTAAGCCGTCCGCGCGGATGTTGTCTAAAATGCGGTCAAAATCGCCGGCCGCGCCTAGGCCCGGGTCTATCAGCGCCAGCTCCGACCCGCTATTTAATACATAGACATGGCAGTCTAAATGCCCCGAAAGCCCAAAACCGAAGTAGCCGCCGCCGACCACATGCAAATCACTCGTCAGTCGCATACTAATTTCTCCCAGAACGACAGTCTTTATTAAGTAGACTGGATTAGCGCGCATTCGTCAAGAAATTGCTCGTGCTGACCAGTGCATTCGCAGCAAAATCGTGATTCAGCAAAATTCACAAAATTATGCAGCCACATTTTCAACCCCACCCCCGGCCCCTCCCCGAAGCTTCGGGGAGGGGAGTCTAAGTGACAAAAACTGATCGCTAGACACTGGCCGCCGGCCGCATAAACGCTGCCCTACGGGAGGGGCTTTCCCTCAAACTCCCCATAATTTCGGGGTTTTTCTCCCCTCCCCAAAGCTTTGGGGAGGGGCCGGGGGTGGGGTTGGCCTGCCAGCAGCTTTGGGGAGGGGCCGGGGGTGGGGTTGGCCTGCCAGCAGCTTCGGGGAGGGGCCGGGGGTGGGGTTGGCCTGCCGGCAGCTTTGGGGAGGGGCCGGGGGTGGGGTTGGCCTGCCGGCAGCTTTGGGGAGGGGCCGGGGGTGGGGTTGGCCTGCCAGCAGCTTCGGGGAGGGGCCGGGGGTGGGGTTGGTCTGCCGGCAGCTTCGGGGAGGGATGCCAATCGTGGGGTTGGTTCTGTCTCAATTTGATGCGATTGCCCTGCGGCGATAGCTGATTGTTTTGGATTTGCGCGCAAGTTTGGCTATACTCCACTAGAAACTTATAGCCCTTTGCCCGCCCGACCTCGCGGCGGCGCATAAGGCGCATAACAGTGCATAATCAAAAAAGACTGAAAGGACTTTTTATGAGCGCAAAAAGAGAATACCCAGAATGGATGGGCAAGATGCGCGGGCTGACCGCGGCTGAACTGCAAGAATTTCTCGATGGTCCCGTCGTAGCCCGCATCGCCACCGTCGATAGCAAAGGCGACCCCTATGTTACGCCTGTCTGGCAGGAGTGGGACGGGCAGGCGATGTGGGTTATCCCGCGGGCAAAGACGATTTTTGCCCGACATTTGCTGCGCTTCCCGCGCTGCTCGGTTTCCTGCGCCAAAGACAGCAGTCCCTATACCCGCGCCCTCTTCCGCGGCGGCGCGGAAATTGTCGAGGGCCCAGCCCTGATGCACGGCGAATGGCTGGAAATCGCGCGGCGGATGGCAGTGCGCTATCTGGGCGAGCGGGGCCCCGAATATCTGGAGCCGTCACGGGTGCGGCCCCGCTATCTGGTCAAAATCACGCCAGAGAAGATTATCTCTTGGGAAGGCGTGGAATGGGCGGCGAAGTATCTCGACGATTAGCGCCCGCCGCTCAGCGAAGGCCTGCCAATGAACCTGGCAAAAATCTACCAACCTGCTTCAGCCGATAGGCGCTGGCGCATGCGCAAGTTCATCGCCGATTTTGGCGTCTATATCGCCCTGGCCATCCTCTTGCTCGCCGCCGCCGTGCTGACGCCCAAGCTCTATTCGGTTGATACCATCGCCGTTGTCATGCGCCAAGCCTCGCAGCTGGGCATCGTTGCCATCGGACAGACCCTAGTGCTTCTGGTGGCGGGTTTGGATCTGTCGGTCGGCGGCATCTTCATTATGACCTCGGTGGTGGTGGCTGAAGTCGGCAATGGGCAGAACGAGATGGTCATTCCCGCCATCTTGACGGCTCTTGGCCTAGGCGCGCTGGTCGGCTTGGGCAATGGCTTGTTGGTAACAAAGCGCCGCGTGCCGCCCTTCGTCGCCACGCTCGGCATGCTGGTCTTGGTCAAAGGCGCGACCCAAGCTTATACCCGCGGCGTGCCAGGCGGCTTTGTGCCAGACATCCTCGGCATCGTCAATCAGTCTTGGTTTGTCTTGTCGATACCGCTGGCGCTGTGGCTGGGCTTGAACGCGGTCTTCATTTTCATCTTGCGCGGCACAGCTTACGGGCGCAAGGTCTATGCCGTCGGCAGCAATATCGAAGCGGCGCGCCTGTCGGGTCTACCGGTGGACGCCATCCGCATCTCGGTCTATATCTTGGGCAGCTGCTTCGCCGTCATCTCTGGCGTCGTGCTGACGGGTTATGTGCTGTATGTCGATCGCTTCATCGGCAGCGGCCTCGACCTGGATTCGATTGCGGCGGCGGTCGTTGGCGGCACCGCTTTTATCGGCGGGCGCGGCGGCCTGCTCGGCACCATCGCCGGCGTCTTGATTATCCAAATTCTAAGCACTATGGCCGTGCTGATGGGCTTGGATGTCGAAGTGCAATTCATCATCAAAGGCCTAGTCATTCTCGGCGCGGTAACTTTGTATAGCGTCGCCAATGTCGAAGCGTGATTCTGTTTGAGAAGGGGAGGTGGTTTATCGCCAAAATTTTAGCGAAATTTCTAATACCTAAAGACCTATTCACGAAAGGATGGTAATCGATCATGAATAAATTAGTCTCTGGACTGTTGATTCTGGTCCTGCTCGTCGGCTTGAGCGCCCTAACCCTGGCTCAAGACGATATGAGCGGCGGCCTGAGTTTTGACTTTACCGACGAGCAGATAGAGGCGTCGCCCTATTTGCAGAGTGTGCTTTCTCGCCTGGACGAAGAATATGATACTAGCGACTTCGCCAAAGAAGGACCTTACCGCATCGCCTTCGCCGCCCAAGGCACCAGCAATGCCTGGTCGGCGCTGATGGATGCCCATGCCTATTGGTATGTCGAAGAATTAGGCGAAGATGTCGTCTCCGAGCTGCTCTATGGCGATGCCCAGGCTAGCGCCGATGTGCAAGTGCCGCAGGTGGAAGACCTGCTGGCGCAAGAGCCTGACGCGCTTATCCTCGTGCCGATGGGCGCGGCCGCCTTGTCCGCCCCCGTCGAGCGCGCCATGATGCAAGGCGTGCCAGTGGTGCTATGCGCTAGCGCGGTCGAGACAAACAATTTTGTTACCGAAGTCGGCACGAATCTTTGGGTCGTCGGCGCTAGCCTGGCGCAGTATGTGGTTGACCAGCTCGGTGGCGAAGGCAATATCGTCATCATGACTGGCATTCCTGGCGTAACCACCTCCGACATCATGGAAGAAGGCGCTGACGCCGTCTTCGCGGCGAATCCAGGCATCACTGTGCTAGACAAGCAGCCGGGCTTCTGGTCGCCATCGGAAGCCAAGGGCATCATGGAAACTTGGCTGACGCAACACGGCGCTGATATTGACGGCATCTGGTCGGGCGGCGCGCAGATGTCCCAAGGCATCATCAGCGCCTACTTGGACGCGGGCTTAGAGATTCCGCCCATTGGCGGCGGCGAATGGCAAAATGGTTTCTTGCGCCTGGCGCTCGAGCATGACATCAAGTACCTCGCCTGGCAGTATCCCAATGCCATGATTACGATGTGCATCGACGCCGCGCTGCAAATTCTGAGCGGCGAGCCAATCGCCCGCTTCATCGACTTCTCAGGCGTCATCCCCAACAGCGAACCCTTCACTGATGTCGAGGGCGCGGATTATTTCCGCGAAGACTGGAGCGACGATGTGCATGGACCCATCACTATGCCCGATGAAAAGCTGGAAGAACTTGGCTACAAAAGCATGGCCGACGACGGCTAGCGGAACTGTCGCTTAACAATAGGAGCGGTATTCGAGGCGCATTCCCGCCTCGGATACCGTTTCTCAGTAATTCAAAGTTGATTATGCAAAAAGTGAGGCGTAGCCGCATTTTCAACCCCACCCCGGCCCCTCCCGTAGGGCAGTGTTTATGCGACTGGCGGCCAGTGTCTAGCGACCAGTTTTTGTCGCTTAGACTCCCCTCCCCGAAGCTTCGGGGAGGGGCCGCGGGTGGGGTTGAAACGAAGGCAAAAACTTGCAAAATTTACTTTGTTCCACTTCTTTTTGACCGCGAGGGCGCATGAGCGACTACATCCTGGAGATGCGCAATATCTCTAAAGCCTTTGCCGGCGTGCAAGCGCTGAAGGATGTTTCGATTCAGTGCCGGCCGGGCCAAGTCTATGGCTTGGTCGGCGAAAATGGCGCTGGCAAGTCTACTCTGATGAAAATTCTGGCCGGCGCCTATAAAGCCGATGCCGGCGATATCATCTATAAAGGCCAGCGCCGCGACCAAGCCTCGACCGGCGAAATTATCGACAGCGGCATCAGTATCATTTATCAAGAGCTGGCTCTGGTGCCACAGATGTCGGTGGCTGAAAATATCTTCCTCGGCCGCGAACCGCGCCATCGCTTGGGCTTGCTGCGCCTGAAAGAACTGCATGAGCGCGCCGCCGCCTTGCTCGGGCAACTTGGCATCATGCTGGATACCAGCCTGCCCGTCAACGCCTTGACCATTGCCCAACAGCAATTAGTCGAAATCGCCAAAGCGCTGTCGCAGAACGCCGACTTGATTGTGATGGACGAACCGTCGGCGATTCTAGCTGGCAGCGAGCTTGACCAGCTTTTCCGCATCATCGAGTCGCTGGTGGAGCAGGGCGTTACCATCGTTTATATCTCGCATCGGCTGGAAGAGGTCTTTCGTATCGCCGATGAAGTGACCGTCTTAAAAGATGGCGAGCTGGTCGCCACCCGCAGCATCGAGGGGCTTGACCGCTCAACTTTGGTCGAGCTGATGGTGGGGCGGCCGCTGGACGAGATCTTCCCGCGCTCCGAACACTCACGAGGCGATTTGGTCTTGGTCGCCCAGAATATCGCCACCGATACCATTTTGGCGGGCGTCAGCCTGGAGCTTTATGCCGGCGAAATTCTGGGTATCGCCGGCATGGTCGGCTCGGGGCGGACAGAATTGGCGCGGGCTCTCTTTGGCGCTGACCCACTGACCAGCGGCGAAATCACTTTAGTCGGCAAAACGGGCGCAAGCTGGAGCAGCCCAGCCCAGGCCATCCAAGCAGGTTTAGCGCTGGTGCCAGAAGACCGCAAGACGCACGGGCTTTTCACCGCGCTTTCCGTGCGTATCAATGTTACGCTGCCGATTCTCTCCCGCGTAAGCCGACTCGGCATCTTGCAGCGGCCAGCCGAAAACAAGGTCTTGCAAGCGGCGCAAGAGCGTCTCTCGATTGTCATGGCTTCGGCCGATCAAGAGACGCAGTACCTCAGCGGCGGCAATCAACAGAAAGTCGTCTTGGCAAAATGGCTCGAGACCAATCCGACCATCGTTATCCTGGATGAACCGACGCGCGGTGTCGATGTCGGCGCGAAATTCGAGATCTACAAACTCATGCGCCAACTGAACGACCGCGGCATCGCCATCATCATGATTTCGTCGGAATTGCCAGAAATACTGGGTATGAGCGACCGTATCCTGGTGATGAACGCGGGCAAAATCGTTGGCGAACTGACGCGCGCCGAAGCCGGCGAAGCGCGCATTATCGAGCTGGCGACACTGGGCGAGAAAGAGCTGGCGCAGGCATGAATTTCGCGGCGGGCTTTTTTAAGACCGAATCAAGCCGGCGCGCTGTCTTCCTGCGCCGCAACGGCCCTATCATTATGGTCTATGGCTTTATCCTGCTGCTCATTGTCATCGGCGCCACCCAATCCGAACGCTTTTTGACCGAGCGCAATCTCACAAATGTCGCCCGCCAGTCGGCTTTTCTGGGCATCGTCGCCCTAGGGCAAATGCTGGTAATCTTGACGGCTGGCATCGATTTGTCAGTCGGTTCGCTGGTCAAAGTCTCGATTCTGGTTTCGGCGATTGTGATGAATGGCGAGAGCGGCAATGTGCTGCCTGCCATAATCGCCACGCTCGGCTTAGGTGTGCTGGTCGGCTTGATTCACGGTTTCCTCATCAACGAGCTGCGCATTGCGCCTTTTATTGTAACGCTAGCGTCGCTGGTGATTTTGCGCGGCATCGGCTTGACCATTTCTTCCTCGCCCGTTGGCAAAGCCAGCCGCGAAGTCATGATGTTTTATGTGCAGAAAGTTGGGCCCTTGCCCATTATCGCCCTTATGTTTTTTGTTCTAGCCGCGCTGACGATGCTGCTGCTGCACTATACTGTCTTTGGCAAATACCTTTATGCCATCGGCGGCAATACAGAAGTGGCGCATCTCTCGGGCTTGCCAGTCAAACGGGTGCGCTATGGCGTCTATGTGATTTGCAGCATCACCGCGTCTATAACAGGTTTGCTCTGGCTGTCGCGCATGGGGGTTGGCGACCCGGCTATTGGCGATGGCATCGAGCTGCAAACGATAACCGCCGTCATCATCGGCGGCACCAGCCTTTTTGGCGGCCGCGCCAGCGTTCTAGGCACGCTGGGCGGTGTGCTGCTGCTCGGCATTACGGCGAATTTTCTGGTCATGCTCGGCGTCAACCAATTCATCCAAGGGCTTATTCAAGGTCTTATTATTGTGCTGGCGGTGGCGCTCTACAAACAGCAAGGGGACTGACAGATGGCGATTCGCGCCGCGCGCCCCAGCGTGCAGGCTCTACAGCCTAGTTTGATTCGCAAGCTGGCGAACACCGCTATGGGCCGGGCAGATGTGATTCCGCTCTGGTTTGGCGAGCCAGACGAAGCTACGCCCGCCTTCATCCGCCAAGCGGCAAAAGACGCGCTTGACGAAGGGCAAACATTTTATCAGCCTAATCTCGGCATTATGCCGCTGCGCGTGGCTCTGGCCGCATATACGAACGGGCTGTATCAGACCGCTTTCACGGTCGATAATGTGGCGGTTACGCCGTCGGGCATGAGCGCGCTGGCGGTCGCTTTGCAATGTGTCGTCACGGCCGGCGATGCGGTCCTGATACCGGCGCCCGTTTGGCCCAACCTGCCGGCCGCCGCCGAGATTCTCGGCGCGCAGATTGTCCGCGTCCCCTTGCGCCCGCGGGCTGGCCACTGGTCGCTCGACTTGGACGAACTCTTTGCCGCCTGCCAGCCCAATACGAGCGCGCTGCTCATCAATTCGCCCAACAATCCCACCGGCTGGATGCTCGAAGATGAAGAGCAGCGGCAAATTCTCGATTTCTGCCGCGCCCGCGGCATCTGGCTCATCGCCGATGAGGTCTATAATCGCATCGTCTACGACAGGCGCGCCGCGCCCAGCTTCGCCGACAAAGTCAGCGATGATGACAAATATCTCATCATCAACAGCTTTTCCAAATCTTGGGCGATGACAGGCTGGCGTCTGGGCTGGGTCATCGCGCCAAAATCTTTGCTCGGCGCGCTGGAGATGGTCAGCGAGTTCAATTTTTCGGCGATTTTCGCGCCGACTCAAATCGCCGGCATCGCGGCTTTGCAAGAGGGCGAGGCATTTATTCAGGCTTCGATTGAGCGCTATCGGGCGGCGCTGCAAACGGTGCAAGAGGCTTTTGCCGCGCTGCCGCGCCTGCGCTTTCCCCAGCCACGGGCTGCGTTTTACGCTTTTTTCGCCGTCGATGGCTTGACCGATAGTTATGCTCTTGCCGAGCGCATATTGCAGCAAGGCGGCGTTGGCTTGGCGCCAGGCGCTGCTTTTGGGCCCGAAGGCGAGGGTTATCTGCGGCTCTGCTTCGCGGCCGATGTCGCGCTCTTAGAAGAGGCTCTGGCTCGCATGAAACCGCTGCTGCAATAAGAGCCTATCTTGCCGCAGCGGTCGCTGCGCGCAGCCAGAAAGGAACTGACTTATGAGAAAGAGCAAGGTGTTAGCGAAGTGGCGGCGGGGCGAGTTCGCCCGTTTCTGCTCGCTGGGGCATGTTATGCCATTTTTCATCCGCTATGCCGCGCATTATAAGTATGACGGTCTCTGGCTTGATTTGGAGCATCGCAATTTTGACGCCCGCGAAGTGCAGCACCTGCAAGCCCTGTGCCATTTATACGACATCGACTGCATGATTCGCCCGCCCACCATCCAGCGGACACGGCTGTATCGCTACCTGGAAGACGGCGCGGCGGGTCTGATGATTCCTTTTGTCTCGGATGCGGCGATGGCGCAGGCAATCGTGCAGGCAACGAAGTATCCGCCATTGGGCAATCGCGGGCTGGATGGCGCGGGCTTGGATAGCAACTTCGGCGGCGATAGTTGGAGAGCGGGCAGCACTTATGTCGAAGATGCCAATGCGCAGACCTTCATCGTGGCGCAAATCGAAACGCCAGCCGCTGTCGCCAATGCTGAGGAGATTGCGGCTGTGCCGGGCATTGACGCGCTCTTCGTCGGGCCCGCTGACCTGGGATTGCGTTTGAGCGTCGACCCAGCCAGCGGCTTGGATATTGACGAAGCGGTCGCGCTGGTAGCGGCGGCGGCGGAAAAGCAGGGCAAGGTCTGGGCGCGCACAGCTTCGTCCATCGAAGAGGTGGACAAGTACCGGCGGCAAGGCGCTAGAATGGTGCCGCATGGCAGCGACTTCGCCGTCTTTCGCCAGTTGCAACGCGCCAGCGAAGAACTTGACGCTATGCTAGAGCGGAATCTCTGAGGCCCGGCTCAATCGCCCCAAGCGGCAAAAAGCAGCCGCAGCCAGTTGCCGTGCATGATATTCTTGATGTCGTCTTCGTCGTAGCCGCGGGCGCGCAACTTCGCCGGCACTGCCTGCAAATCGGCAATTGTATCGAGGTCGCAGGGCGATTGCTCGCGCCCAAAACCGCCATCCAAATCCGTGCCGATAGCGGCGTGGCGGCTGTTTCCCGCCAGTTGACAGATATGGTCGATGTGGTCAAGCACCGTGTCGATGAAGACATTTTGATTGCTGCCGCCGCGGACAAAGCCCGGCTCCAGCATCCAGACATCAAAGGCGGCGCCGATGACGCCATCCCGCTCGATGATGGCTTGCAGTTGCGCGTCGCTGAATTGCCGCTGATGCGGCACCAGCGCGCGGCAGTTGTTGTGGCTGGCTAATACTAAGCCGCCATAAATCTTCAAGGCTTGCCAAAAAGCCTCGTCGCTGAAATGCGTCAGATCCAGCAGCATACCCAGGCGCTCCATCTCCCGCAGCAGAGGCCTGCCTAATTCAGTCAAGCCTAGCTCGGTGCCGGTGCCGCCGGCATAGCGCCCGGGCCCATAATGCGTCGGGCCCAAGAGGCGCAAACCAGCTTGCCACCACTGCTCTAATTGCGCCGGCTCGCGGATGGGGTCTGCGCCTTCCATGCTGATGACAAAGCCTAGCGGCGGCGTCGCTTGGGGGTCAGCGCCTTGCGCAGCCCAGCGCTGCCAGGCGGCGATATGCGCCCGCAAGCCGGGCGCGTCGGTCACGATGCGTACCTGCCCATCCATCTCTAGGGCGCGGTAATAAGCCAGCTGGCCCTGCGCAATGCCAAAAGCCTGGGACGGCGCGCCATAATCGATATGCGCGGCAATATGCCCGGTCGAGCGGGCGAGCAGGGTGGCAAAGCTAAGCGCCAGGCCGGCGCGGCGCATTTCTGGCAGCGCGACTGTGTTTTGCGCCCGCCCCTTGCCCGGCTGCCGCACTTCCCGCCCGCGGATGGTATAAGCCGATTCCAGCAAGTTGCGATTCCACTGCAAAGCATTCCAAGCCAGGTCTAAATGCGCGTCAATGACCAACATGGGCTTCTTCCTAGTAGCGCTCACCACACCAGACCGCGGGCGGCGACCGGCCAAACTTCTTCGATTGCATTCGCGCGGACACCATAAAGCTGGTTGTGCAGATTCGTCACGACGCAGGTATGCACCGGGATGATGTGCAGAATATCGCCGACAGCCGGTAGCCGCTCACAGTCGCTGAAATCGACATAGGCATGCTCTTCGTTGACCTTGTGCAGGCGGGCTGCTGGCGCTTCGACGATATAGCCATACAGGCCATTCACCGTCTCGGAATGCACCGATTTGCTGCCGCTATCGAGGATGACGCGGCTTTTTTCATTGGCGCTGACGACGGTGGCGCGCACCTGCATCGCGCAATTTTCCCAACTGGTATAGCCGTTGTCGACGCTGCCCCAATCCCAAAAGAGATAAGTCCCCACTCGCAGCTCAGTCAATTCGGGCAGCAGATGCGCATCGCGCATCGCGCCGCTGCCGCCGCCGCTGACTGTCTCGACCTCAAGGCCGGCTTCGGCTAGCAAAGCCAGAGCCTCTTGCAAGCGCGGGCGGATGGCGGCGTCGGAAGGGTAAATCATCAAGCCGGCAAAACGCAGATTCGCTGCCGCTTCGATTTGCCGCGCCAGCTTGAGCGCGTCTTGCGCGCGAGCGCCAGTGCGCTGCCCCAGCGAGACCAGCTCGACCAGCGCATTGATTGTAACGCCGGCGGCTTGCGCGGCTTGCGCGATACCCTCAATCACTGGCTGGCTGTCGACTGTCACGGTCACATCAGCGCGCCGCGCCAAGTTTGCCAGCCGCCGCGTCTTGCGCGGGCCGACAATGTTGTAGGGGATTTGAATATCGCTGAAACCAGCATCGGCGAAGACCTCGGCTTCGCTGACTTTTTGGCAGGCGATGCCGACAGCGCCGGCGTCGATTTGCCGCTGCGCCAGCGCCGGAATCTTGTGCGTTTTGATGTGCGGGCGGAAGTTTATGCCCAGGTCGTCACAGTGCCGCTGCATGCGCGCGATGTTGCGCTCCATGATGTCCAGGTCGATAAGCACGCTCGGCGTTTCTAAATCGTCGAGGGTATGTATTGCCATATTCGCAATTTTTCCTTTCGGGCGCGGCCAGTGCCATAACAGAGGCGAGCGATTGCCCCCGCCTGTTATGACACAGCGCTTTAAGGCCGCTCTTACCAGCCGCGCTTGCCGAGAATGACCCGCTCTGGCGTAACATTGATGCCGACCATCGCTTCGCCCAAGTTGCGACTCACATCGGCTAGAATCTGCGCGTCCTGGTAATGCGTTACTGCTTTGACGATAGCTTTGGCGCGCTTTTCTGGGTTGCCGCTCTTGAAGATGCCGCTGCCAACAAAGACGCCATCGACGCCGAGCTGCATCATCAAAGCGGCGTCGGCGGGCGTCGCCACGCCGCCGGCCGCGAAATTCACCACCGGCAGCCGGCCCAGCTCCGCCGTCTCTTTGACGAGATGATAAGGTGCCCGTATCTCTTTGGCATAGGTATACAGTTCGTCAGTATCCATGCATCTGATGCGGCGGATGTCGCCATTCACAGCGCGGGCATGGCGCACCGCTTCCACCACATCGCCCGTGCCAGCTTCGCCTTTGGTGCGCATCATCGCCGCGCCTTCGTTGACGCGCCGCAACGCCTCGCCCAAGTTGCGGCAGCCACAGACAAAAGGCACCGAGAACTTCCACTTGTTAATATGATGCTCTTCGTCGGCGGGCGTCAAAACTTCGCTCTCGTCGATGTAGTCGACGCCCAACGCTTCGAGGATTTGCGCTTCGACAAAATGCCCGATGCGGGCTTTTGCCATGACTGGGATGGAGACCGCCTCGATGATGCCGGCAATCATATCCGGGTCGCTCATGCGGGCGACGCCGCCTTGGACGCGAATATCGGCTGGCACGCGCTCCAGAGCCATCACGGCGACGGCGCCCGCGTCTTCGGCGATTTGCGCCTGCTCTGGCGTAACCACATCCATAATCACGCCGCCTTTGAGCATCTGCGCCAAGCCGCGCTTGACTTTGTCCGTGCCTTTTTCACTGCCATTTTGCTTGTGGCCGTTTGTTGCCATTTTTCTACTCCCATTTTCTTGCAAAACTTACTATGGCTAATGCTAATGCAAAGCGCCCGCTTTCTCTATATCCATTGCAGTCCATTCGTGCTACGAATTTTTTTGCCACAGAAGCATAGAGACACGGAGAAATAAGGCGCAAAGACTTTTGCTGTCAAGCTAAAGCAACCGCAAGAAAAAATCTCTGTATCTCAGTAAAACCAACTAAATTTTGCAAGATTTTGCGTTTGTTTCAGCCCCCCGTAGGGCAGTGTCTACGCGATCCAAAGCTTTGGGGGGGGGACCCTGAAAATTATAGGTGCGCTTGCAGGAAAGCCCCTCCCGTCGGGCAGTGTCTAGGCGACCAGCGGCACATGCCCCCAGTTTTTGTCGCTTAGACTCCCCTCCCCGAAGCTTCGGGGAGGGGCCGGGGGTGGGGTTGAAACGAAGGCAAAATTGCAAAATTTACTTTTTCCTACCTCTGCGCCTCTGCGTCTCTGTGGCTATAATTCTCTCACCCCGCCAATTTGACCGCCGTGGGCAGGCAAGGCTAAACTATGTAAAAGCGATACAAGAAAGGCGAGCCAGAATGCAAGAGCCGAGCATCCGCATCGAGACGATAGCGCCGCGCTACGCCGCCGCCCTGGCCCAGTTGCAGCGCGATTGCTTCCCCACCCTCGCCGCCAGCGAATTGATGCGCGAAGAGCATTTTCTTACTCATTGCCGCCTTTTCCCCGCCGGCAATTTTGTCGCCCTCTATGGCCAGCGCGTCATCGGCTTAGGTTCGGGTTTTCTCATCGATTTCGATTTCGCCCAAGCCCAGCACAGCTTTTATGAGATAATCGGCTACGGCTATTACAGCAGGCATGACCCGAATGGGCAATGGTACTATGGCGGCGATATTAGCGTGCATCCGGCTTTTCGGCGGCGCGGCGTCGGCTCGCGGCTTTACGCGGCGCGCAAAGGCATCGTGCGGAAGCTCAATCGGCGCGGCATCGTGGCCGGCGGTCTCATCCCCGGCTATGCCGCCTATAAACAATCGCTCTCGCCCCAGGCTTATGTCGAGCAAGTTGTCGCCGGCGCTATCTATGACAGCACGCTCTCTTTTCAGCTGGGGCGCGGTTTTGTGGTGCGGGGCCTGCTGGAAAATTATATCAAAGACGAGGCTTCCGATAATTGGGCGACGCTGATTGTCTGGCAGAATCCCGAGTACGCGGCTGATTAAGCGGCCGCCAGCAGCCAATATTCGCCGCCCGCGCCTTCAGCCGTCCAGCCTGCCACCCTAAAATTGCGTACCTGGTACCAATGGTAGCCATCGGCGCAGACCGGCCCCGCCTCGATTTGCACGCGCTCGCCCGCTTCGATGCGGCCGACTTGTTCCGCGCTGATGCTGGGGGCAGCCCGCAGCCGATTGGCTAGCCCCGGACTGACGACAGCCTGCTGCCCGGCTCGCAATAGCGGCGGCAAACTGCAAGCGCCAGTCGCAGCGGGCGCGGCCGCCGGCGCCAGCACGGCGCCCGTTGTTACCCATTCTGTTGGCGCCCAGACGACGCTGCTCGGCTCAGGAATCGGGAAAGCGACGCCAGTCGCGCTGACTGGCGGGCGGTTGCTTTCGCCGATGCCGGGCTGCCAAGTGCTGATGCGGTCGCCATTGTGCCAGGCGATTTGCCGCCCATCAGGCGAAAGGGCGGGGCGATAATTGCGATTGACGCGGGCGCTTTTGTAACCGGTGTCATAGAGATTGCCCGCCAGCGCCGCGAACCAGTGAATCTGCCAGCCATCGCTGCCCGCCGCGACAGAGCGGGGAATCAGCTGCAAACCGCCCGTCAAAAAGCGATTTTGCAAGCGCGGCGGCTCCGCCAGCCGCTGGCGCCGGCCATCGCGCGGGTCCAGCACTTGCCAATAATCCTGTATTTGCAGGGCTAGCAAGCTGCGGCCTTGGTGCCGCACCCAGAAAAAATCGCGCGGGCTATTATCGCGCTCGGCATTTAGCTCGAGATTATAGCGCGTCAAAATGCCGGTCGCCGCGTTATAAATTTCGAGGAAAAGATAGGCATTTTGGCTGCCGCCCAAATAGCTGAAGTGCAGCCGGGCGATGCCGCCTTCGCCCCAGCGCAAGCTCGGCATGCGGATGTCCCGCGCTTGCACGCCCAAATCGACATTGCTGACGAGGGTAGTCGCCCAGCCGCTATCCAGTTGATAGATTTGCAGCGTCGCCGTGGTGTGCGGCGCGTTTGCGTCGACTTGCAGCCAAGCCAGGCGGCGGCTGTCTGGCGACCAGACAGGCAGCGAGCGTAGATAGCCGCCGGCGCTAGCGCCGCTCTGGTCGGCGATGCGCCTGAAACGGCCGCTGGCGATGTCCAGCAGCCAGATATTTGCCGGCGCTGTGCCGGCGCCTGTCTGTGAGCTGACGCCGGCCTCGAACTGAGCGACGAAGGCGGCGCTGGTCGAAAGATAGACGAGACTGCGTCCGTCGGGCGACAAAATCGGCCCGCCGTTATAAGCCCACTCTGTCAGTTGCGTCGCGCTGCCAGCCGCCAGGTCAAATTGCCAAAGGTCGCCATTGCGATAGGCATAAAGCGGTTGATTGCCGCGCTGCGCCTGTGCCGCGCCCAGGCTCAAAGCAAAAATCAGAAGAAATAAAAAAGTCCGCCGCATCTCGCCGCCTTCACACTCTGCCTACTGTATGCTAGCACAGCCTAGGCAAGCGCGAAAATCAGCCGCGCCGCCTTTGCCACCGCCAAATCGCCAGCGCCGCTATCAGTGTGCCGCTGATATTTGCCATCAGGTCGAGCCAAGAAGTATGGCGATCTAGCGTATAGCTCTGCAAGAGTTCGGTCGTGCCGCCGAGGACCAGGGCGATGCCGCCGGCCAGCAGCAAGCCTGTCCCTAGGCTAAAGCGAGTGGATAGGGCAAAAAACCATAAGCAGCAGGTCAGGCAAAAAGCCAGCCAGTGCAACGCGCTGAAGGCTAGCTCACGGGCTAGCGTATTTTCCCCGCGCGGCAGCCCGAGGTCAATCAGCGGCGCTGACTCCGCTTGCAATAGCAAGATGCAGAGCAGCACCGACCAGGCAAAGGCGGCCAGCCAACGCAGCGGGCTGGAGCAGGTGCTAAGACGAGTCATGTATCATTCCCCAGCGCTGATGAACAGATGACTCTCAGCCTAGCAGAGAGCTAAAAGGCAGGTCAAGCAATATGGTGTGGTCGTAGCGCAGTCGTCAGTTTGCCGGTCTTTGGCTGCTAAGAAGAGGCGCTTCAAAGCATTCGCCAGCCACGACATCCAGCAGGTATTCAAGCATTGTCAAGAGGTCCATATCAGCGGCGAATTCGCGGGCATCAAAGATGACACGCGGGCAAATACGCCCTTCAAGCTCGGTGAATAGCTCTTCTGTCTCTTCTTTTAGCGCGGCTGGCACATCGGCTTGCAGCAGCAAAAAGCCCAAAATATCGGCGGCTGTCTGCGTCAAGTCGCGCTCCAGACAGCGGCCCGCCATGACAGCCATAGCCCAATACAGCTTCTCTTTCGCTGCCGCGCTGAAATCTGGGGCGGGGCTGGCTGGCATTTCCGCGAGAGCCGAGGCGATTTCGGGAAGCGGCGCGATTATCGGCTGCTTATTCACGGGCTGCCTGCCGCCACCACCAGCCGGCCTTTTTGCGCCGACCATATTTGAGCTTTCTATCCAGCCAGAGTGCCAGCCGCCGCCCGCGATTGCCTAGCAGCCAGCGCCAGACGCGGTTGTGCCATTTTGAGAAGTCTTTGTTATAGGGGCAGACGCGGATACAAATAGAACAATCGGTGCCTTGATTCGCCCAAAACTTGAAACATTGCTTGGCGTTGATAGTCCATTTTTTGACGCCTTTGAGGTGGGAGATGCCATCATGCGTCTCGAAGCTGGGCGCGTCTAAGGGGATGGCTTTGACCGGGCAGCCCGCGCTGCAGCGGCGGCAGATATTGCAGGTCTCGGTTACGCCGAAGTCGATGGGCGCGTCCGCCAGCAACGGCAGGTCGGTGAAGATTTTGGCGATGCGCACGCGGGGCCCAAATTGCGGCGTGATGAGCAGGCCATGCCGGCCATACTGTCCCAAACCCGCTTGCACCGCCAGCGGAATCGAAAGCGCCGTGTCGTTCAAGCTGGCGACGGCGCGATAGCCCAGATTGCGGATATACTGCGTGATGGACAAAACAGCGATGATGTCGCGGCTATAGCCTTGGCCGGTGGCGGCGCCGCTCAAAGCCGACGGCACAGTCTGAATCGTCGCATGATCCATCTCGTTGACGATGACCACCACATGGCTCAGGTCAGTCGGCAGGTCCATGGCTTTAGCCTGCAAGGTCTGGCGGCTGTAGTTATGCGTATAGACCCAGCGCTCGTCATAGTCGCAGATGCCAATGGCGTCCGCGCCGAGGAATTGGCCGGCGCGCTTTAGCTCGGCTGTATTTTCGGTCGCAGTGCTTTCAATCTTACGCGTCGCGCCCTCGCGGAACATCGTATAGCTATCGAGAAAACCTTCTTTGCGGTCTTGCGAAGTTTCCAGCAGGTCAGCCGTAAAATCGGCAATATACCAGGCAGCATTGCGCAGAGCATAATCACGATGCTGAAAGCCCTCAACTTTGCGGAACTGGGCTAAATCGGTGAAGTAAGATTCGAAGAACCTGCGTGAGCGCTCCGAACGCACTTCGTCGTCCCAAACGGCGCGGTTGAACATATCATATTTTTGATTAAAACGTTGGAATTCGGCCGTTACCTCAAAGCCCGTTTGAGCATCAACCGGCTTTTGGCAGCGGCATTCTGTGCAAGAACAAGTTTTTTCTAAAGCACTGTCAATCATTAGGAAATAGAGTCTCGGTATTGTGTACTAGGAAAAGAAAATAATTGCCACAGAGACACAGAGAAATGAGATTGCTTTCCGCGCCTTTGCGCCTAGCTATCAAGCACAGTCGTGCTGGACTTATGCCAATAGACCGTCACTTCTTGCCCGATGGCAAAAGCGGCGCTGTCGCGGTCATTGATATTCTGCACGCGAGCCACCAAGTCGATGTTCGCGCCGATGCGGACAGTATAGCGCGTATCGGTGCCGATGTATTGGCTGTCGACGATTACAGCCTCCAGCGCGATTATGTCTGGTCCCAGGGCTGCGGCGCGGCTCTGAATGCCGATGCGCTCGGGCCGAATCGCCACCGTGACCTGCCCGCTGGCTCTGCTCAGAGTCTTAGCCAGCTGGGCACGGATGACCGCCCCATTCGCCAGCTTGACCTGCCCATAGCCGTCCGCGCCGCGCTCGAGCAAATTGCCGGCGATGAAGTTCGTCTCGCCGATAAAATCCGCCACAAAATGCGTGCCGGGCCGCTCGTAGATTTCTTTCGGGCTCCCGACTTGCAGCATCTTGCCGTCCTTCATAACGGCGATGCGGTCGGCCATGGTTATCGCTTCTTCTTGGTCATGCGTCACATAAATGAAAGTGATGCCGACATCGCGTTGCAGGGCTTTCAGCTCGTACTGCATATTCTTGCGCAGCTTGAGGTCCAGCGCGCCCAGCGGCTCATCGAGCAGCAGCACGGCCGGCTGCTTGACCAAAGCCCGCGCCAAAGCCACGCGCTGCTGCTGCCCGCCCGAAAGCTGATGCGGTTTGCGCTGGCCGATATTGGGCAGGCGCACCATTTCTAAGGCGGCCTGCGCCTGCTTGCGCGCTGCGCCCGCTTTTATGCCTTCCATCTGCAAGCCAAACATGATGTTCTGCTCGACAGTCAAATGCGGGAAAAGGGCGTAATCCTGAAACACCGTATTGACTGGCCGGTGATAGGCGGGGATGCCGGCCATGGCTCGCCCGCGAATCAAAACTTCGCCGGCAGTCGGCTGCTCGAAACCGGCGATTAAGCGCAAAGTGGTCGTCTTGCCACAGCCGCTTGGTCCCAGCAGCGCGAAGAACTCGCCATCGGCGATTTGCACGCTGACATGATCCACCGCCCGTACTTCGCTGCCGCCAGAATCAAAATCTTTTACGATGTCTATCAGTTCGACATCAGCGACATCGGCTGTCTTCATCGCCCGTTTCTCCATACCTGGCTGGCGGCTTAGCGCTAAGCCGCCAGCCAGAGAGTCTATGCGCCGCGCCGAATTATTGACCCAAGAAAATCAGCAATTCGTCCCAGGCATTGTTGTAGAGATTTTCGCCCTCAGCGCCGATATCGATAATCGAGAAGAGCATAGCCAGCTGCTCTTCGGGCGGGAAGATGGCCGGGTCATTCAAAATCTCTTCATCGATATAGCCAGATTCAATCGAGGCTTTGTTTGGCGAGGCGTAGGCGATGTAATTTGTCAAATCAGCACCGACTTTGGCATCGAGGATGTAATCGATGAAGACCATTGCCAGTGCCGCATTTGGCGCGTCGACAGGAATCGCCATATTGTCGATCCAGACATTGCTGCCTTCATCGGGGATGGAATAGGCATAGTCGTCGCATTCGCACTCGGCGATGATTTGCGAAATATCGCCGTTGTACTCAATCGCGACCTCGACCTCGCCGCGTTCCAGCAGCACCTGCCCATCATCGCCGGCGACGGTGACGACATTGCCGCCTTTTTCCAGCAGGTAATCGCGGGCGGCGTTGATTTCGTCGGCGTCGGTGCTGTTCGGGTCTTGCCCGAGCAGGATATGGGCGATGCCAAACATTGCCTGGCGGTCGTCCAGCCAGGCGACGCTGCCATCATAATCCCAGACCTGCTGCCAAGAAGTGATGCCATCGGGGAAGGCTTCGGTGCTATAGCCCAGCCCGATAGTTCCCCATTGATAGGGCAAGGACCACATATTATCTGGGTCGTAGGGCTGGCCCAGCAGGTCGGGCAGCAGATTGGCGACATTCGGAATCATATCCATATCCAGCGGGATGAGCAGGCCTTCTTCACTCATGCGCTGCACGGTGTCGCCGCTCGGCACGACCAAATCATAGCCCGGGTTGCCCTGGCGGATGCGCGCCAGCATATCTTCGTTGCTCTCATAAATATCGTAATTGACCGTGACGCCGCAGGCTTCTTCAAAATTTGGCACGGTGTCTTCGGCGATATAGGTGGACCAGTTGAAGATGCTGAGCGTCTGCCCCTCGTAGCCTTCGGGGCAGGTCCAGGCTTCCATCATATCCTGCGCGCTGGCAATAGGCACCAACAGCAGCAGCACAGCGAGTAAAAGCGGCAGTTTTTTCATGAGTTTCCTCCAATTTCTGAAATACGAACTAAGCGCGGGACGCAGCGCGCCCCTGCATTGCCAGCGAAATGCCAATCAATAGCGTACTCAAGACCATCATAATTGTCGAGATGGCGTTTACCTCTGGCGTGACTGTCAATTTTAGCAAGCCATAGACAAAAACGGGCAAAGTCGTCGTGCCGACGCCTGAAGTGAAAAAAGTGATGACAAAATCATCCAGCGACAGCGTGAAGGCTAACAAAGCGCCCGAAATGACACCAGGCAGAATCAGCGGGAAGGTGATGCGCCAAAATGTCTGCCAAGGGTTCGCGCCTAGGTCCCGGGCCGCTTCTTCTAACTGCGGGTTCATATCCGCCAGCCGCGCCCGCACCACAATCGCCACATAGGAGATATTGAAGGTAACATGTGCCATGATGATGGTGTGAAAGCCAGGGAAAATGCGCTGCCCGCTGATGACGTCATACCAATCAAAAGCGACTTTGAAAAAAATCGCCAGGGAAATCGCCTGTGTAATCTCTGGGATGACGACGGGCAAAAAGAGCAGACCATCTAGCAAGCGCTTGCCCGCAAATTTGCCGCGAGCCATAGCCAAAGCAATCAAAGTGCCAAGCACAGTCGCAATCGCTGTCGCCACCGTGCCAACGAAGAGGCTATTGCGGAAGGCATCCAGCATAATCTCGGTGGAAAAAGCCCGCTCCGCCCCCATCACATTGTTGAGGATATTGCCGTACCATTTGAAGGTGAAACCGGTGAAAGAGGCGACGGAGCGGCTTTCGTTAAAAGAAAACAGCACCAGTATCAAAATCGGCGCCCACAGGAAAAAATAGGCGAAGAGCGGGTTCAGCCACAAGCCTGCCTGGCCCAAGCGGCGCATCGCCCGATTGCGCCCCAGCGCGCTCTCGTTGATGAGCATTTGCCGCGCTGCCATCAGCGGCTCTCTACCTGGCGCCGATTGCCAAAGACATAGACCAGCAGCGACAGCATGACCACCGCCATCATCACAATCGACAAAGCCGAGCCCAGCGGCATATTGCCTGAGCCGCCGAATTGATTGTTGATAAGATTGCCAATCATCAAGCCTTTGGTGCCGCCCAGCAAATCTGGCGTTACAAATGCGCCCACCGACGGGATGAAGACCAGCGCGCAGCCCGCCAGCACCCCGGGCATCGTCAAGGGCAAGACGACGCGCAGGAAAACCCGCAAATCGTTCGCGCCTAAATCGTGCGCCGCATCGACATAGCGAAAATTAAAGCGCTCCACTGAGGCGAAAATCGGCAAAACCATGAAGGGCAAAAAGCCATAGACCAAACCCACCAGCACGGCGAACTGCGTATTCAGCAGCGAGAGCGGCTCGCTAATCAAACCCAATCCCGTGAGCAAACCGTTGATGGTGCCTTCGTCGCCGAGCAGGATGCGCCAAGCATAAGTGCGGATGAGAAAATTCGTCCAAAAAGGCAGAATCACGAGGAAGAGCGCTATCTGCTGCGTCAAGCGCCGCCGCCGCGTGCTGATGAAAAAAGCCAGCGGATAACCAACCAGCAGGCAAACCACTGTCGTCAGCGCAGCCAAGCCAATCGAGCGCCACAGGATAATCGAGAAGATGCCAAAGCTGCGCTGGTAATGCTCGAGCGTCAATGGCAGTTCGGCTACGCCGCCGCGCCCGCGCGACATAAAGCTGACGACCAGCACAATCACCAGCGGCAAGACAAAAAATATCAGCAGCCAGAGCGTCGTCGGCAATGCCAGCAAAACACCATTCTTTTGGGTACGGCGAAACCAGTGGGACACGATCGCTGCCTCAAGCGGACTTACTCTAGCCTTCCTCTGCATAGTAGCGTATCTTAAAGTCAAATGCTATTCGCAGGCTAAGAAGACAGGGCAATCGCATCAAATTGTAATAAGACCAAGCCCACCCTAAATCCCTGCCCGAAGCTTCGGGCAGGGACTTTCCTGCATGCAGCCCCATAATTTTCGGGGTTTTCTCCCCTCCCCAAAGCTTTGGGGAGGGGCCGGGGGTGGGGTTGAAAATGTAGCTGCGTAGTTTTCTGGCTTAGTTTTGTGAATTTTGCCGAATCACGATTTTGATGCGATTGCCCTGGCTAAGAAGACGACTTTTGGCTAGGAAGGGAGGCACCCATATGTCCGAGCGGAAAACAGACCTAGATAAACTCAAGCAAGCCTTAAACTATGATTGGCCCGAAATCCAGCAGTATTTGAGGAAAAAAGCTAAAGAAGAAGAAAACACACAAGTTGATAGCAAAGGGCGCGAATACACAATAGATAGCAAAGGGCGTAAAACCTATATCCTGGACCTCGATGGCTGGTGGCTGGATCGCTTCAAGCGCCAAGATGTCGTATATACCTTGCCCGGCGTCGTCATTATGCCCACGC
The DNA here is from genome assembly GCA_965200325.1 of Phototrophicaceae bacterium. Lineage (GTDB taxonomy): Bacteria > Chloroflexota > Anaerolineae > Aggregatilineales > Phototrophicaceae > UBA6055. Next base: position 1,447,311 of record OZ241335.1, read on the forward strand.
CAGACTGGCAAGCCGCTAACGCCAGTCACTGTTTGCACAGCGTTTATAGCTTAGGCCAACCGTGTTCCGACTGTTTTACCGCCTATGACATCATGGTTCACATTGAACGTTTCGCTGAAGGGCAATTTATTGCTATGCGCATCAGCGGACCCGTTGCGGGCGCTGTTATTGGCATGTGTACGACGCTGCGCACATCTCGCCCGCCGACGGCCGCTATCCAGCCCTGGCGCGACGCCATCGGCGATCTCACGCTCAGCGCCCACGAGCCTGCTGGCGACTGGCTCTATGGTGTCGAGATGGCTGTACGCAAAGACTATCGCCGCCATGGCATCGGCACGGGCTTTTACGAAACGCGCTTCGAGCTGGCTAAAAAGCTGAACTTGCGCGGCATATACACCGTCGGCATGCTGATGGGTTATAAAGACCACGCCGCTAAAATGGATGTCGTCGAATATGGCAATAAAGTCATCGCTGGAGAGCTAAAAGACCCGACTGTTTCTATGCAGATGAAACGTGGCTTTCGCGCCGAATATGTCGTCGAAAATTATGTCGATGAGCCAGCCGCCGGCGAGGCCGGTGTCTTGCTGGTCTGGCAGAATGCGGCTTATCGAGAGGCGAACTAGCGTATGCGCGTTCTTGTCATTGGCGCGGGCATCGCCGGGCTGGCCGCCGCCTACCACTTGCAAGAAGCCGGGCTGGCGGTAACTGTGCTGGAAGCGCGGGACCGCATTGGCGGCCGCGTCTGGACCGATCATGACTTTGCCGATATTCCCGTCGAATTTGGCGCTGAGATGATCCACGGCCGTGGCCCCGAGGTCAATACTTGGCTCTGGGTAGAAAAGCTAGGGCTGCGCACCTGGCACTGGAATAAACGCGATGACTCGATGATTCGCACCGAAGACGGCGCTTGGCTGACAATGGGGCAGGCCCGCGCCGCTTCGGCTGAGCTTGACCTTACGCGCTCTTGGGCCCTGGGCGACGCGCCGCCGCCACGCGATGACGAAGACCTCGGCGCCTATCTGCGGCGCATCGGTTTCACCGCAAAGCAGTTGCGCTATGTGCAGCGGTCTTTCGCCAATGCCGAAGGCGAGAGCATGCGCTATCTCAATGCCAAAGCCCATGCCCAGCTTTTCAAAGACAGCGATAGCGAAGACCTCTATGGCGATTACCGCATTCTCGCTGGCTACGACGCCTATTATAAAAAACTGGCGCAAGGGCTGGATATTCGCTTGAATCAGGTCGTAGCTGAAGTGGACTGGACGGCTGGCGCGCGTATCAGCACGGTTGGCGGCGAAGTCCACGAAGCGGCGGCTGCGGTCATCACTTTGCCGCTCGGCGTCTTAAAAGCGGGCAGCGTCCGTTTTAATCCGCCGCTGCCGCCGACGAAACAAGCGGCTCTGGCCGGCTTGCGCATGGGACCAGTGATGAAAATGGTTTATTTGTTTGAAAAGGACTTGCTCGACCCAGCTATCGGCGCGATTTATGCCAAAGGCAATCCGCCGATGTGGTGGTCGCCTTCGTTAGGGCGAGGGCGGAACGACGGCAGCGCCGTCGTCTGGACGGCTTTTTTCAGCGGCGATTATGCCCGCGCGCTGCTGCCGCTGGGCGAAGATGCCGCCCTGCAAAAAGGGTTAGCGACCTTGCGCGCCGAGCTGAGCCAGCCCGATTTGCAATATATCAAAGCGCGCTGGGTCAATTGGCCCGCCGACGAATTCGCCCGCGGTGGGTATAGCGTCTGCCTGTCTGGCCACTATGAGGCGCGCGAAAAGCTGGCGCGCCCGACGCCGCCGCTGTATTGGGCAGGCGAAGCCAGCGCGCCGCATCATCTGACGGCTATGGTGCATGGCGCGTATTTCAGCGGGCAGCGCGCGGCTCAAGAAATTTTGGCGAATAGGTAAAGTTATGCAAGATATTCAGATTGCTCTAGCCCAAGGGCATTGGACGGGGGCGCAAGAAAGCACCAAAGCGCTCTATCGGGATTTGGTTGCCACCGCCGCCAGCGGCGGCGCGGCGCTCATCTGCCTGCCCGAGTTTAGCATTCTGCCGTATTTCCCCGGCCGGCGCGACCCAGCCGGCTTCCGCTGGGCAGAGCCACTGCGCGGCGGACCCTCTGAAGAATTTTTCAGCGAACTGGCTGCGACGCATCGAGTGCATCTCATCGGCAGCCTCTTCGAGAAAGACAGGGCCGGCCAGTATTGGGATACGGCGACCATCCACGACCCGGCCGGCAAACTGCGCCATTTCACGCGCAAGGTGCATATCCCGGCTGGCACAGGTTATCATGAGACGGACTTTTTTGGCGGCGCCAGCCAGTTCCCCGTGCATGATATTGGCGCGGTCAAGCTGGCGGCACCGACCTGCTATGACCAGTGGTTCCCGGAGCTAGCCCGCATTTATGCCCTTGAAGGCGCTGAATTCGTCTATTATCCGACGGCGATTGGCTCCGAGCCGACCGCGCCCGATTTTGATTCGGCGGCCGCTTGGCAGACGGTCATGCGCGGGCATGCCGTCGCCAATGGCATGTTCATCGCCGCTTGCAATCGCATCGGCCACGAGAACGCGGTAACATTTTATGGGAGCAGCTTTATCTGCGACCCGCTGGGGCGGGTCTTAGCCCAAGCCAGCCGCGCTAAAGACGAAGTGATTCACGCGGTTTTGCGGGCCCAGGTCCGCGAGCAGTATTTGGAGCTTTTCCCCTTGCTGCATCAGCGGCGGCCGCAGCATTATGGCCGGCTGCTGCACGGCTATGCGCCAGCGCCGCCGGCCCGCTGGCAAGATACGCTGAAAGAAGAAACGAGCGCTTGACTATGTCTCCTATGGAATTTTTCATCGTCGATGTCTTCACCGTCGGCGAAAAATATACCGGCAATCAGCTCGCCGTCTACTTAGGCAATCCGCCAGCGGCGCTGATGCAGCGCCTGGCAAAAGAAATCAATTTTTCCGAGACGACCTTCGTAACTTGCGCGCAGCCCGAAAACGGCGGCTACAATGTGCGCATCTTCATGCCCGAGGTCGAAGTTGATTTTGCCGGGCATCCTGTGCTTGGCACTGCCTATGTCATTCAGCGCGAGTTGATTCGGCGGCCCGTCAAGTCTTTGCTGCTCAATCTGCCCGTCGGCCAGATTTCAGTTACCTTCGCTGAGGACGGCCTCTTATGGATGCGGCAGCGGCCGCCGCTTTTTAATGAGAAGCAGCGCTTCGCGGCGGCGGATTTGGCGCGCATTCTCAATATCGCCGAAAGTGACATCGACCCGCGCTTCCCGATTCAAGAAGTCTCGACGGGCATGGCCTTTGTGCTGGCGCCGCTGGTTTCCCTGGACGCGGTGCGGCGGGCGCGGGTCAATCTCGATCGCCTGCGGGCATTTCTCGGCGCTGGCGACGCGATCGCGCCGGCTATCTTCTGCGCTGAGACCGTGCATGCGGAAAACGACATCCATGTGCGCGTCTTGGACGACATCTATGGCGCGCCCGAAGACCCAGCCACCGGCAGCGCCAACGGCTGCATCGCCGGCTATATGCTCAAGCACCGCTACTTCAATAGCGAGCGCATCGCCATCCGCGCCGAGCAGGGCTATCAGATTGGCCGGCCGTCGCTGCTGCACCTCGAGGCTTATCAGGGTCCAAGCGAAATTGTCATTCGCGTCGGCGGGCAGGTGGAGCTGGTCGCTCAAGGCCGGCTGGCGGCTGATTAAAGTGGATATGAAGAAGTGGAACTAAGTAAGTCAAAGTTAATTATGCAAAGTGCGAGGCGTAGCCGCATTTTCAACCCCACCCCCGACCCCTCCCGTAGGGCAGTGTCTACGCGCCCCAAAGCTTTGGCGAGGGGAGAAAAACCCCGAAAACTATGGGGGCGCTTGCAGAAAAGTCCCTCCCATCGGGCAATGTCTACAGTCCTCCAGGTTAGACTCCCCTCCCCGAAGCTTCGGGGAGGGGCCGGGGGTGGGGTTGAAACGAAGGCATAAAATTTGCAAAATTTAGTTTGTATTACTTCTGTGTCTCTCTGGCTAATTTCCTATTTTCCTAGTCGCAATACAAACTTGAGCGACTGAGATTAAGAAAGGACAAAAAATGGACTACCGCATTTTAGGGCGCACCGGCGTCAAAGTTTCTTCCCTCTGCTTTGGCACGATGTCCTTTGGCGACATCGCTGACGAGGTCGAATCGGAGCGCATGTTCCGCCGCTGCCGCGAAGCGGGCATCAATTTTTTTGATTGCGCCAATACCTACGCCGGCGGCCGCTCGGAAGAAATCTTGGGCGCTTTGATTGCCGATTGCCGCGACGACATTGTGCTAACAACAAAAGTCGTTTCCCGCACCGGCGCCGATGTGAATCAAGGTGGCGCGTCGCGGCGGCATATCCAAATCGCCGTCGAAGACAGCCTCAAGCGCCTCAAAACCGACCGCATCGATGTCTATTTCCTGCACCATTACGACGCCGATACGCCCATCGAAGAATCGCTGCGCGCCCTGGATGACCTGGTGCGGCAGGGCAAAATTCTCTATCCGGCCGTCAGCAACTGGGCCGCCTGGCAGGTGATGAAGGCTCAGGGCATCGCCCGTCAAGAGGGACTGGCCCGCATCGAATGCTTGCAGCCCATGTACAATCTGGTCAAACGGCAGGCCGAAGTCGAGATTCTGCCCATGGCCGCCAGCGAAGACATCGGCGTGATTCCTTATAGCCCGCTGGGCGGCGGTTTGCTGACGGGCAAATATGCGCCAGCGGCCAAACCCGATGCGGGCCGGCTGGTAGAAAATCAGAATTATATCAAACGTTATGGCGTCGCTGATTATTATGACACGGCGGCGGCTTTCAGCGCCCATGCCCGCGAGCGCGGCTTTCACCCCGCCACCCTAGCCGTCGCTTGGGTGATGGCGCACCCGGCTATCACCGCGCCCATCATCGGCGCGCGCAACTTGCATCAGCTTGAGGCGTCGCTGGCCGCCCTCGAGGTTGATATGGACGCCGCCTGGTATGCCGAGATTGCGGCGCTGTCCGCTACGCCGCCGCCCGCCCACGACCGCTTGGAAGAAGTTGGCTAAGCCAAGGCGCTTTGTGCTAGAATTGTCTTAACCGAGTGTCTTGTGAGGTTGCCCATGACTTTTAGCGCCGCTTTTCGTTATCCCTTTCAGAACTTCGCCAAAGTACTGAGCATCGTGCTGGTATTGACGATTGCTTTTGCCGCCTGCATCGGCTTGCTGCTCAATTCTCAAGATTGGTCGCAGCTTACCGAGTGCATCACCGGGCAGCACTCGAGCTGCCTAGCGCCGATTTTTATCGCTGACGCCACCGCGCTGCTGGGCTTGCTGGGTTTGGTTGTGGTGGCGGTCGCCCAGGGTTTTTGGCTTTCTGGCTATAGCGTTGAGACTATCCGCGCGCTGATGCACGGCGACGAGAGCCTGCCGGCGCTAAAAATGTCGCGCAACATTAAAGATGGTTTCTACCTCTTCCTGTCCAGCGTCGCGTATTGGCTGCTTTTTGCTGGTGCGCTAGGCGCTTTTGCGCTGCTGATTAGCTGGACGCAGGCCAGCGGCCTATACGGCGCTATTTTAATCTTCGCGGCGATTTCCACTGGCCTATTTTTGGCATGTGTTTTTGGCTGGGCTTATTTCATCGGCATGGCCCGTTTTGCTATTGAAAGGGACTACCGCACTTGTTGGCAGCTGCGGCGCAATCTGCGCCTAGCCCGCCAGCAGCCTCGCGCTGGCAGTGCCTTGCTCTTTTATATGCTCGTGCTATCCATTGTTTATGGGGCTTTTCGTTCGGTCGTGGAGGTGGTTTTGGGCGGCTTCGTCGGCAGTGGGCTGATGACCAGCATCGCCTTGACAATCATCGTCTATTATTTTTTCAACCTGATGCAGCATTTGATCGCGCAATATGCCCTGGCTGTCAAAATCGGCGATGATTATTACAATCCCAAAAAGGACAAAGTGGATAGATTCTAAGCGGCTTAAGCGGACTTGCGGTCGCCGTGCGCGTCCAGCAATTGCTTGAGCGTCTCCCATTCCCGGCGCAGGGTGCCGCCTAGGGTCATATTGAAGAAGATGCCAAACCAGAAAAACCAGCGCGTGCGAATATCGATGGTTTCCCGCACATTCGTCTGTTGCCCGCGATGCTCGAAGGTAATGGTCGAGATGAAGGGAAAGCCCCAGTAAGAGCCTTTGACTTCGATTTTTTTGTTGCGCTCAAAATCGGTAACATCGCAATTGACAAAGCCATTGCGCCCCATGATGCGGCGCGTCATCGCTACCATCGAGCCAGTGCGGATGGGGTTGCCACTGGTGATGCCGATGCCCTCTACATTGCGCCAATTCACATCGTTGTTAAAATCGCCCACATAGCGAAAGACCTGAAAGACAGGCCGGTTTATCAGCACTTGCGTCTCAAATTTCGGCATAGATCACCAAACTCTCTTCGCCTCACCGCGTCTAGTATAGCGCATTCCGCGCTGCATACAAACCGCCTCTGTGTCTCCGTCCCTCTGTGGCGATTTTCAAAATCACAGCAAGCCAACAGCATAGAGATAAAGAAAAACCCAGCTTGTTACCCATAGCAGCGCGTCTATGCGGTCTAGCACGCCGCCATGCCCCGGGAACAAATTGAAACCTGCCACATAGCTGTCTTTGACGCGGAAGAAACGTTTTAAGGCCGATTCAAAGAGGTCGCCGCTGACCGCGAGAAAGGGACCTGCCAGCACCATCGGGATGAGAATAGGTTGAAAAGCGCCACTGACCAGCAAAATGCAGCCGGCCGGCAGCCAGGCGCAGAAGATGCCGCCGATAGCGCCTTCGACGGTTTTATTGGGCGAAATCAAGGGCGCCAGTTTGGTCTTGCCAAAAATCTTGCCAAAAATATAACCAAAGCTATCCGTCCCCCAGGTGATGGCAAAAACGACAAAGAGCCACATCAGCCCATCTTGCGGGGCATTGCGCAGGCTGACTAAAAAAGCGGTCGGCAAGGCGATATAGACGATACCAAAAAATGTCGTGCCGACCTGCGCCAGCGCCCGCTTAAGCTGTTTTGGCTGGCGATAAAACTCCAATACCAGCGTCAGGGCAATGCCGGCCAGCAAAGCCCCTTGCCATAGCCAGTCATGATTTAGAAAGAAACCGAGCACGACGGCGCTGCCGGTGGGAATGCCCGTCAGCGAGCTGCCTTGCATCCTGATGTCTTTTTCCATCACATAGAATTCTAGCATGCCGATGCACATGACCGGCAAAGCCAGAGCCAAAAACAGCCAGCCACCGGCGATGGCGGCGAGAATCGCGATCGGTAAAACGATGCCAGCTGTGATGATTCGAATGCGCAGCTCAGTCGAATCCGCGGAGTCGGTGACGAGACTATCGCGCATGTCACCCGCTCCCAAGGGCTTAAACAGTTCTTACAGACATTGTGCGTCCGTTCGCCGAATTTGTCAAGCAATTGACGGCGGCGGCGCGCGGCGCGCCCGAGCAATTTTGGGTGTTTATCAGCATAGCGCTCCTGCCATATAATTAAGCGCCCATCGCAGCGCCTAATCTCAATTCTAGCGGATAATCCGATGTCCACGGAGCTAATCGGCCAACGCGCCAACGGTTACGAAATTCTCAGCCAGCTCGGGCAGGGCGGTATGGCCAGCGTCTACCTCGCTCGCCAAGAATCGATGAACCGCAATGTCGCGCTCAAAATTTTGCCGCGGGCTTTTATGAAGGACGACGCTTACTTGCAGCGCTTCGAGCGCGAGGTTGCGATTGTCGCCCAGTTGGAACACCGCAATATCGTGCCAGTCTATGATTATGGCGAATTCGCCGGGCAGCCTTATATCGCTATGCGCTATATGCCGGCCGGCTCGGTGGAAGACCTGCTAGCCCTCGGCCGCATTCCACTGCCGCGCGTGCTGAGCATCATCGAGCAGGTGGCCGCCGCCCTCGATTATGCCTGGCAGAAAGACATCCTGCACCGCGATCTCAAACCGAGCAATATCCTGCTCGATGATGGTGGCGGTGTCTTCATCACCGATTTTGGCATCGCCCGCATCCTCAGCGATGCCGGCCAGCCAATCACAACCCAAGGCGTCGTCGGCACACCGAGCTATATGTCGCCCGAGCAGGCGCAGGGCGAGCCGCTGGATGGCCGCAGCGATGTCTACTCCCTGGGCGTTATGCTCTTCGAGCTAGTAACGGGTCGCCGGCCTTTTGAAAGCGATACCGCATATAGCATTGCTGTTATGCATGTGACAAGCCCGCCACCCGCGCCCAGCAGCTATGAGTCAAGCGTTTCGCCAGCCCTCGAGGCGGTGATTCTGCGCGCCCTGCGCAAAGCGCCGCCAGAGCGCTATGCCAGCGCCGGCGAGTTGGCGGCGGCGCTGCGCCAAGCCCTCGAAGAGCCGTTCGCGCGTGAACCGGCCCTGGTGCCGACAATTGAACCTGGCCCAGGCCCCGCCGTCGGGCCAGCCGCTGATAGGCCGCCGCTGGGAAAGCGCCGGCCATTTTCTGTCCGCCTGCTGCTAGCCCGCGGGACTAAAAGTATATGGCTCGGCATCGCCGCTGGCGGCGCGCTGGGCTGTGCGCTGCTGCTAGGTTTGCTGGCGCTGGGCTTTTCTATGCTGGGCCTGCTCTCGCTTGATGACGCGCTGCCCCATCCGGCTACAGCGGCGGCAACCGAGCGGCCAGACTCCCCGCTGGCCGCAACCTTAGCCGCGCTGAACGCCGCCGCTGACGCGACTTTCACCGCGCAAGCCCGCTTCCAGCCGCTGCCGCCCACCGCCAGCCCAGCGGCTATAAGTCCCGGCGACCGCCCAACATTGAACGCGGCGCTGCAAGCGGTCGAAGGCGAGCTGGTTTATTTCGCCAAAAGCGCAAATAACAGCGGCGGTGCGCCGGTCTATGAGCTGGTGGTACTCGACCTAAAAACTTGGCACAGGCGGACTTTTGGCGCGGGCGGCAACAGCCTCTATCCGCAGCCATCGCCCGATGGCCGCTGGATCGCCTTTCAATCTGACCGCGATGGCGATTTTGAAATTTATGTGGTCAATCGGCAGGGCGGCCAACTGCGGCAAATCACCGACAACGCGCATCGAGATCGGCTGCCAGCTTGGTCGCCCGATGGGACCTGGATTATCTATTCCGCCGATGTGCGCGGCGACGAAACTTTCGACTTGTATCGTGTTCGCCCCAATGGAACAGAGGCCCAGCCGCTCTACAGCGATGGCTGGCGCAACAGCCACGCCCGCTATAGCAGCGACGGCGCGACTATCGTCTTTAGCGCTGGGCCAGCTGTCCACGATGCCCGCACCTGGGAGATACGGCATTTCGATTTGCGCGCTGGCGCGACGCAGCTGCTGACAAAAAATGAAGACCGAGACGCTTCGCCGCTTTTCAGCCCGAATGGCCAACGGATTCTCTATGTTACGACTATCAATGGCCAGCGGGTACTGGCGAGCATGGACCTGGCTGGCGCTGAGCGCGAGCTGCTTTTCAGTGGGCCCGGCAGCGTTTGGGCGGCGAGCTATAGCCCGGCGGGCGAATTCATCGTCGCGACAGTGACCATCGATGGAACAGACCAGCTCTTTCTGCTGGATGCCCAAGGCGGCAATGCGCAGCAGATTACGACAGCCGGCGGCGCTTATGCCGCTTGGCTGCCGCCGCTGAATTAAGCGGCTTTACGGCTGCCGGCCAATGCTGCCTTACGCTATTTGACAATCGGCGATATAATAAGCCTGTTCCGCGGCGCGCCGCTAAAAGGCTAGAAAATGGAAAGTGCGAGATGATTGATGAAATTTTGGAAGAAGCGACTGGCAAAATGGAAGCGACTCTGTCGGTCTTCCGCGATGAATTGAGCCGCATGCGCAGCGGCCGGGCGAGTACGGCTCTGGTTGACCGGCTGAAGGTAGAGTATTACGGTCAAGATACCGAGCTGCGCCAGTTAGCCAGCATTTCTACCCCCGAAGCCATGCAGATTCTCATCCGCCCCTACGACAAAGGCGCGCTGCGCAATATCGAGAAGGCTCTGCAAATGTCAGATATTGGTGTCAATCCCAATGTGGATGGCGAGAATATCCGCCTGAATATGCCGGCTCTGACGCGGCAGCGGCGCCTGGAATTGGTCAAATTCCTCAATCGGCGCATGGAAGATACGCGCGTCGCCATCCGCAATATCCGCCGCTCGGCGAATAGCGATCTACAAGAATTTCAGAAAGAAAAACTGATTTCCGAAGATGATCGCAAGCGCGGCGAAACCCAAGTGCAGAAGCTGACCGACAAATTTGTCGCCCGCATTGCCGAGCTGGGCGGGGACAAAGAAAAAGACATCATGGAAGTCTAGCTGGACTTTATTAAGAATTTGGGTCGATACCGGTGTACACGCTTTTGGCGATTGTTGCCGGTCGCTGGACTTTCGGAAATCAGCCATGACCTTTTTGCGGGACCTGAGAAAAGAAAAACAGCACGCGCGCCGAGATTTGCCAGCGCTGGAAAAAGTGCCAACCCATGTGGCTATCATCATGGACGGCAATGGGCGCTGGGCGCGGCAGCGCGGCCTGCCGCGGTCTGAAGGCCACCGCCAAGGCACAGAGAATCTGCGCCGCATCACCCGCGCCGCCGTCGAATTCGGCCTCAAAATTATGACCATCTACGCTTTCTCGACCGAGAACTGGTCGCGGCCGCGGCGTGAAGTCCTGCTGCTGATGCGCATCCTCGAAATGGTTATCGACCGCGAATTGCAAGAGCTGCACGAAGAGGGCGTGCAGATTCGGCATATTGGTGAAATCGATGGCATCGAAGGGCGGCTGGCGCGCAAGGTCGTCGAAGCCTGCACCTATACACAGGCGAATCGGCGGCTGATATTGAATGTCGCTTTCAATTATGGCGGGCGCGACGAGATTGTGCATGCGGTGCAGAATATCGTGCGCGATGGCATCCCGCCCGAAGATATTAGTGAAGCGACCATCAGCAATTATATCTATACCAGCGACCTGCCAGACCCAGACCTCATCATCCGCACCAGCGGTGAGTTTCGGCTGAGCAATTTTTTGCTCTGGCAAGGCGCCTATAGCGAAATCTATACGACTGAGACTCTTTGGCCCGATTTTGACCGCAGCGCCTTCTATCAAGCCCTGCGCGAATATGGCAAGCGGCGGCGGCGCTTCGGCAAAACCGACGAGCAAATTGACGCGGAATAACGCCGCACGATAGTTGGAGAAGTTGACGGAATTTTTATTGCAAATAAGGGAAAAGAATTTTAGCCACAGAGCCACAGAGGCGCAGAAGAAGTAAGTTCAAGTTAATTATGCACCATTTTCAACCCCACCCCCGGCCCCTCCCGTAGGGTAGTGTCTACGCGCCCCAAAGCTTTGGGGAGGGACTTAGGGTGGGGTTGAAGCGAACGAAAAACCTGCAAAATTTAGTTTGTTCTACTGAGACACAGAGAAAAAGAGTCAAACAAATGCGCAAAAAACGGCTGGGCCGCACCGAATTGCAAGTGCCGATTGTCGGCATTGGCACCGCTTTCACCGGCATTCCCACGCAAAACAAAACAGTCGGCGAATATGAAGACGCGCCCAGCCAAGTCGATCAAGAGCTGGGCGTGGCGACGCTGGTGGCGGCGATTGACGCCGGCTGTACCTTCTTTGATACGGCGGCCCTCTATGGCCGCAGCTTGAGCGAGACGATGCTGGGCGAAACCCTGCGCCAGCGGCCAGCGGCAAAAGACAGCATTATTATCTCGACCAAAGCCGGGAGCAGCTTCGCTGGTTATGACTACAGCTTTGACGGCATCCAGCGCAGCGTGCAGGGCAGCCTGGAGCGCTTAGGGCTAGACAGCGTCGATATCGTCCATATTCACGATGCGATGGGGCAGCCCATGGAAGCGGTGCTGTCTGAACGCGGCGCGCTGGGCGCTTTGCGGCATTTGCAAAAGCAGGGCTTGCTCAAGCATATCGGCACGGCGGCGAATGACCCAGCCACCAACCTCACCTATATCAAGACCGGCGAATTTGACGCCGCCGTCATCGCTGATGCTTGGAGTCTGATTAACCAAATCGCGGCGCGGGAAATCTTTGCCGCCGCCGACCAGCACGATGTCGGTTTGGTCTCAGCGACGCCGCTCGAACGGGGCTTGCTCGTGACGGGGCCGCAAGCCGGTACAAAATATCTCAACCGCCGTTTCGGCCAAGACTGCCTAGACCAGGTGCGCCAAATCCAGCGGCTCTGCGCCCGCTATGCGGTGCCAATGCTGGCAGTGGCTCTGCAATGGTGTACGCGGCAGGCGCCGGTGGCTTCGACGATACCGGGCGCGCGCATCCCAGAAGAAGCTGAATCCAGCATAGCGGCGGCTCAGCTCGAAATTCCCGCGCCGCTCTGGGCAGATTTGCAGCCCCTCATCAAGCATTTTGACACGGCGCTCAGCGTTTAGCCTTGGGCGGCGCTTTCTAGGTCGCTGGCGCGGCCAATATCAGCCCAGCCTAAGCCCTGCCGCAAGAGAAAGAAGAAGCCTAAGCTGGTAACCGGCAGCCAGATGACCAGATGCACCACCACCGCATAGCCGGTCGCTGTTGTCTTAGGGATGCCCAGCGCCGTCAAAATCGTTATCACCACAAACTCGCTGACGCCGACCTGGCCGGGCGAGGCCGGTATCAAACCAGCCAGATTGACCGCGCCCACCAGCAGCAGCGCGACCGCATAGCTTGCTTCCAGGCCGCCCAAGCCAAATGCGTGCAGCACCAGCCAATAGGTCGCGGCTTCGATGCCCCAGGTGACGAAGGACGAGATGACCGCGCCGGCCAGCTGCAACGGGCTGCGCAAGCCTTCTAAGCCGGTGATGATGTCTTCGCTGACGCGGGCTAGCATAGCGCCCAGCCGGCCTGGCAGCCGCGCCAGCGCAAGCCGCGCGAATTGGCGCAGCAGGCTGGGTTTCGCCGCTAAGAAAAAGGCTAAGAACATCGCGGCGATGAATAGCGGCGTTGTCAGCCCGAGCATCGCCTCAATCTCCGGCGCTTGCAAATCGATGAATAACAGGCTGAATAGCACAAAAGCCAGCATCACGCTGCCATCAAAGAGGCGCTCGATGACGACGACGGTGGTGGCTGGCAGCAGCGGCACCTGAAAATTGCGCCGCAGCAGCGCGATGCGCAAGGCATCGCCCGCGCGCAGGGGATAGGCATTGTTGCCCATATAGCCGATGAAGACGAGCTGGCTGAGCGCCGCCAGCGGCACCGCTTTAATCGCCCGCAGCAGAAACTGCCAGCGCAAAGCGATGACGACCACCGCCAGCAAATATATCAATAAGGCGCTGAGCAGCAGCGGGGGATTGACCTCGCTGAGGCTGCTGAAGAACTGTTCTGGCTGCAAGCCGCGGAAGGCTAAAAACAAGAAAAAGGCGCTGATGGCTAGCCCGGCGCCAAATGCAAAACGTTTCCTGCCTGATTTCATGCCGCCTCTTACCGATTGCCTCGCGCTGCGACAATAAGATAGCAGAGTATTACGATTTCAATAGGCTAGATTGGCAGGGCGACGCGCCAGCCATTAGCCAGCGCTTGGGCTGGCGGCGTATACTCCAGCCCAAAAGTCCGCGCGATGGCGGGATGGCTGCATTGCCCGGCAAAGGTATTCAGCCCTTGACGCAGGCCGCTATCGCTTTGCAAGGCGGCAATGCCCATATTCGCCAGCTTCAAGATATAGGGCAAGGTGGCATTGGCCAGAGCCAAGCTGGAAGTCCGTGGCACAGCGCCGGGCATATTGGCAACTCCATAATGCAAAACGCCATCAATGACAAAAGTTGGCTGGCTATGGGTGGTGGGGCGGGTCGTCTCGACGCAGCCGCCTTGATCGACAGCCACATCGACGATGACGCTGCCCGGCGGCATCAGCGGCAGCATATTGCGGGTTACGAGCATCGGCGCCCGCGCGCCCGCAATCAAGACCGAGCCGATGAGGGCGTCGGCGCTTTGGATGGCGGCGCGGATATTGCTGTGGTTGGAATAGAGCATGGTCAGCTTGCCCGTCAGCGCGTCTTCCAGATAGCGCAGCCGCTCCAGGTTGATATCGAGCAGGGTAACGCGAGCGCCCATGCCCAGAGCGATTTTGGCGGCGTTGGCGCCGACTGTGCCAGCGCCCAAAATGACCACATGGGCCGCGGCGACACCTGGCACGCCGCCTAGCAGAATGCCGCGCCCGCCATTGTGCTTTTCCAGATATTGCGCCACCACTTGCGCTGCCATGCGCCCAGCCACCTCGCTCATCGGCTCCAGCAAAGGCAGCCGCCCTTGCGCGTCGGTCACCGTTTCGTAGGCGAGGCCGGTAACGCCATTTGCGAGCAAGGCCAGGGTTAGGCTTTCCGTCGCCGCCAAATGCAAATAGGTGAAGAGCATGAGTTCGGGGCGCAGGTAGCCATATTCGCTGGGCAGCGGCTCTTTGACCTTAAGCACCATTTCGGCTCGCGTCCAGACCTCAGCGGCGGAAGCCAGCAGCAGCGCGCCCGCGTCGCTATATTCGTAATCGAGGAAGCCGCTGCCGGTGCCAGCGCCGCTCTCAACGAAGACGGTATGCCCGCGCTTGACCAATTCGCTCACTGCCGCTGGCGGCAGGGCGACGCGATATTCTTGCGCTTTGATTTCTTTTGGGATGCCGATGTTCATGTCTTTTTCTCCCACATCGTGACAACTCTATAATACACGATGTAGGAAAGTAACACAAAAAATTCGTACATTTTGGCGGAATTGTGTAACGTATACAGAGGCTTGTCCGCTTGCGGGCGGCCTGGGGTAGCAGCAGAGTGTCTTTGCGTCTCAGTAGGACAAACTAAATTTTGCAACTTTTGTGTCTGCGTTTCAACCCCAGCCCCGGTCCCTCCTCGAAGCTTTGGGGCGCGTAGACACTGCCCTACGGGAGGGGCCGGGGGTGAGGTTGAAAATGGTGCGTAATTAACTTGGACTTACTTCTGTGGCTATTTTATTACCAAGTCCCGCCGTCAAATCATGAAATGCTCGTAGAAATGATCGGCGGGGATGCCCCAGACTGACCAAAAATCGCCGCTGGCCGGGCGCATAATCGCAGCGCCACAGCTTTCGACGTGCATGGGCGGTTTGGGCCGGGTGCAGATAGCGCTTTCGTCCCGTGTCAGAGCCATCAAGTCAGCCAGCGTGATGCTATCGTTCGTCAGCAATTCGCGGGCGCGCCGCAGCCGATTTTGCGAGCTATGGCGCGATTCTGGCGGGCGCTCCCGCTCGACATCGAGGTTCTCTTGAATGAGACAGTGGTTTGTATGCGTGATTGTCTCGTCGCCCAAAGCTTGCACCGCCTGCGAAGTAGACATAGCCTCGACTTCATAGCCATTGCCTTGCGCGTCTAGCAGCATATAGTTGTGCGCGCCGGCCAGCTTGGCGCTGGTCAAGCAGGCGAGGGCAGCTTCCAGCGTATCCTGCTGCAAGATTTTGCGCACGACAAAAGGCCAAGTTACGCCGATTTGACCATCGGTTGCCATCAAATTGTTGATGCCGACGGCGATGCCAGCGCTGTTCATGCCAATCATGCCGACGCAGCCGGTGATGGTGAAGGTGAGGAAGGCAGGCGCATCGTCGGGCTGGCCGCGCAGCAAGATGACATAAGGCGTGGCTGAGGCGTGCATATCCCAGGTTTGTCCAAAAAAGGCTTTGCCGCTGGCGCTGCGGCTGTTTGGCACCAGAAAGGCGGTACAATTATCGGCTACTCGCGCCGGCGGTCTGGCAAGCGCGCCACAGTTATAGACCACATCGATAAAATCGGTGAAGCCATTGTTGATGACGAGTTCGGCCAGGCTCAAGCCAGTCGCGTCGGCCATGCCCTGCAGTTCTTGCATCAGCTCAGGCGCATAAGCCTGATGCTCAGCGACGCAGGCTTCAGCCAGGTCGATAACCGCCGAGCGCGACAGCGTATGCCCGGTCCACTTGGCATCTTGGCACAGGCGGACGCGCTCTTCGGTGAACATGTGGATTTCGTCCCGGAAGCGCTGTCCGTGCGCCCAGCCCATCTGGTAAGGCGAGCCAGCCAATTCGATAAGCCGTATCTTATTCATATTGCTACCTCCTAAGGACATTATATGGCATCGCCGCGCAGCTGCAAAAGAAGCGGGCGAATTAGCACGCTCGGCGCACTGGCGCAGGTTGAGCAGAAAAATTAGCCCCAGAAGTAGGACAAAGTGAATTTTGCAACTTTTTGCCTTCGTTTCAAGCCCACGATTGGCGAGCCCTCTCCGAAGCTTCGGGGTGCGTAGACACTGCCCTACGGGAGGGGCCGGGGGTGGGCTTGAAAATGGTACATAATTAACTTGGACTTGCTGAGAAATCGGACGGCTTTGTGTCCTTTGTGTCTTTGTGGTTAAACATAAACCCGCGCCTTTGCGGCAATTTTTTCCGCTACATCCAGCTACATCTTGTCCATCTCCGCGCGCACGGTGTTGAGCAGATTCTCAGCGCGGATTTGCGCCAATGTATAGCAGGGTCCCCCTAACTGGTCGGCGAGGCGCTGCGCCAGGCCCTGGTCAAAAGCCACATGCTCCATATTGATCGTCACAGTCCGAATATCGGCTTCTTGGATTTTGCGCGCGATAGAGTGTGCCTCTTCCTGCGGTGAAATCGAATCGCTGATGGACACATTGCCCGCGCCATCGGTCAGAAAAATCATCAACGGCATCACATCCGGGTTCAGGTTCTTCTCGCGCAGGACCGCTTCGTAGGTCATCAGCAAACCAGCCGAAAGCGGCGTCTTGCCGCCGACGGGAATATCCACCATCGCCTGTTTGGCTAGAATGACTGAGTTCGTTGGCGGCAGCACCAGCGAGGCGCGGTCTTTTTGGAAGACGACCAAACCGACGCGGTCGCGCCGCTGGTAGGCATCGGTCAGCAGGGACATGATAGCGCCTTTGGCCGCCTGCATGCGCTCGGAAACCGCCATGCTCCAAGAGGCGTCGACGGTGAACATAATGAGATTGGCAGCTTTGCGCACCCGCACTTTTTCTTGCAGGTCGGTCTTGCGCAGGGCGTAAGCCATGCCGGTTTCTTCTTTTTGCGTGGCCCGCTCTTTTTGATGGGGGGCGGCGGCGCGCAGCGTCGCGTCAAAGGCGATGTCCCGCGGTTTTTCGCCTGCTTGCTTAGCCCGCACATAGCGCCCGCGCTTGCGGTCGGTGCGCGTCGTCGAGCGCCGCCCAGATTGGCGCCGCGTCATGCGGTCGAGCTGCGTATTGAGCTTGCGCGTCTCGAATTCGGCTCTGGATTCGACTTGCTGCCCGCCTTCCCACCAGCGGGCATCGGCGCTGGGGAAGACATCCTGCGGCGCGGCTTCGGTCTGGCCGAGGGGCTGTTCCTGCGGCTCGCCTTGGCCGTCTAGGGCATCACTTTTTTTTTAGTTTGCGCCGCTTTCTCGTCGCTATTTTCGCTGAATTCGCCGGCTTCTTCGCCTTCGCCAATTTCCTGCCGCTTCTCGTCCACCGCCGATTCGACGGCGTTGAGGTCGGCTTGGGCATCGCTGAAAGGCCCGCGCTTGAGGCGATGTGGAATCGTCAGGCGGATGGCCAGCGTAATATCGCGGTCATTGATAGCTTTGCGCCCTTCATAAGCGGCATGGGCCCGCGCCGCTTTTAGGATAACCAGGTCGGCGCGATGCCCATCGATGCGCAAATCGCTGGTGATGCTGGCGATGATGCGCAGGTCAGGCGTCGTATGCGTAACCTCGTCGATGATTTCGCGGGCAGCGGCGATGCGCTGCGACAGCCGCTCGTCGACTGGCTCCCATTCGGCTTTGAAGTCTAGCGGGTCATTTTCATAGGCGATATGCCGCTCGAGGATTTCGATGCGCTCGCGCGCTTCTTTGATGCCCGTTACATCGACCGACAGCGCAAAACGGTCGAGCAGCTGCGGGCGCAAGTCGCCTTCTTCTGGGTTCATCGTGCCGACGAGAATAAAACGGGCCGGATGGCTGAAGCTGATGCCTTCGCGCTCGACGATGTTGACGCCCATAGCCGCGCTATCTAGCAGCAGGTCGACGATGTGGTCATCGAGCAGGTTGATTTCGTCGACATAGAGAATACCGCGGTTGGCGTTCGCTAGCACGCCAGTATCAAAATGCCGCTCGCCGAATTGGATGGCTTTCTCGATATCGAGCGTGCCGACGACGCGGTCTTCGGTCGCGCTGACGGGCAGGTCGATAAAGCTAATGCGGCGGCGCGTCGTCGGAATCTCGGCGTTGTCGGCATATTTTTGCCGGGCGAAATCCGACCAGGATTCGGGGCGGGCCGGGTCATCGTGAAAGGGCGAATCGGCGATGACATCAATTTCGGGCAAGAGGGCGGCTAAGGCGCGGGCGGCGGTGGATTTGCCCGTGCCGCGCTCGCCGCGGATAAGCACGCCGCCGATGCGCATATCGATGGCATTGAGAATCAGCGCGAGCTTCATCATATCTTGGCCGACGATGGCCGTGAAAGGATAAACGGGCGGTCTTTTGCTCATAGAGGTTCGCTATCCTGCTGGCTCAATTTGACTGAATGGAACATTATACGCCAGCCGCTTGCGCCTGGCAATTGCCAGTCTTGGCTTTTGGGCCTGGGGCGGGGAGATTTTGCCACTGTGGCACAGAAGTAAGTCCAAGTTAATTATGCAAAATTTGATGCGCTATTTTCAACCCCACCCCCGGCCCCTCCCGTAGGTCAGTGTCTACGCGACCCAAAGCTTTGGGGAGGGGAGTCTAACCTGCTAAAACTATAGACATGCTTGAGGAAAAGTCCCTCCCCGCAGCTGCGGGGAGGGATCGCCATCGTGGGGTTGGTTCTACTTCAATTTGATGCGATTGCTCTGTTCTCGATATGACAAAACTGGCAGCGCGCGGCAGATGCTTGTTATTATTATTTTCTTGTTTGGGTTAGAGGATTCCGCGAAGACATGGCAAGGCAACCTAATTGGCACGAAGAGCTTGGGGTAAAACGAGACGCGGCCTGGCACGAAATTCTTGGCGTCAGCTCTACTGCAAGCCAGGAAGAGATTGAGACAGCTCGCAAAGAACTGACCTTGAAATACCACCCAGATCGCTGCAAGCTGGCCTGCGCTACCGAAATTATGCAAGCTATCAACGACGCTTATGCCGAAGCGAAAGCTCACCTGCCAAAAAATGAGACAAGTCCAGCCTACAATAGACGCTCTCCAGCGCCGCGATCTGGCTTTCATGCTCGAGAAAAAATCAGCATCAATTGGAGCGAAGCTCGCGCTGGACTCTCGCATCGTATATCAGGTGTTCTGGTCGATATTCCACCTGGAATCGAAGACGGCGCTGAAATACGGGTCGCGGGTAAAGGCAAACCAGGTGCGCGCGGCGGCAAGCCAGGCGACCTGATAGTAACTGTTCAAGTAAAAAGTACAGCGGCGGAGCGGGAAGATACTGGCGCCGTCCACACGCAAGAACTAACGGCTGACTATGCTGTCTTATTGGCAAAGGACGAACATATCAAAAAAGGCTTTCGCTTATCCCACACGCGGGAAACTTTGATATTTACCGATCGTCGCCTTCTTTTAGTCAAAGTAGACAGCTATTCAAAAAGATACTATTTATCGATTCCCTATACAAAAATCACGATGTTTCAAATTGAGTCGCAAAAGGGTTTTAGCCTTACTGCCAAACTTCAATTTTGGATTGATGGTCAAAAAGATCCGATCGAAAAGAAGTTCAATTCTCAAGTAAATATCTACGCCGTGCAGCGGATGCTGGCGCAGTTTATCGGGCAATAAAACAGGACAATCGCATCAAATTGCGATAAGAACAACCCCACCCTAAATCCCTCCCCGAAGCTTCGGAGAGGGACTTTTGTTCAAGCACCTCCATAGTTTTCGTGGTTTTTCTCCCCTCCCCAAAGCTTTGGGGAGGGGCCGGGGGTGGGGTTGAAAACACGGCTGCGCAGTTTTCCTGGCTTAGGTTTTGTGAATTTGTTGAATTACGATTTTGATGCGATTGCCCTGGGCAATAAAAACGGTTTATGGCAAGAACAGCCGCGCAGTCGGCGGCGGCAGGGGCGGCAGGTCGCTGATGACGCGCAGGGCGGCCGGTGCAAAGTCCTGGCAGGCAAAACCAGCCGCCGCGCCCCAGCCAGTTTTTCCACTGGCCAGCTCCACTTGCAGCCAATGCCCGTCTTCAGTCCTGCCCCGCGCCAGCGCCGGCAAATTCGCCTGAGCCAGGCTGACCTGCTCGAAGCCCGTTCCTGGCCCGCGATACAGCGGCGCCGCTTGCCGCGGGCTGCATTCAGGCTCGCGCAGGCCGATCTCTAAGCGGCGCTCGCTGATTGCGCCCCCTTCGTCTTCGGCCCGCAGCAAAATCTGAAAGGCTTCGGCTGGCGCGCCGCGCAAGCGGATTTCGCCAGCGTCCGCGCCGACGCCGCTTTCGCTGATGGTCTCAAAAGCGAGCGGCCGGCTGACCGTCAGCGTTACCGCGCCTGTTACTTGCCAGCGAATGCTAAGCTCCGCCTGCACATGCCGCAGCATAAAGGGTCGGTCAGCGGCGAATTCGGTGATGCTCACCGGCTGATGCAGCGCCAGCTGGCGCGTCGCAATGGCGCGGTCTGCGCCTTGCAGGGCGATAAGCGCAATCTCGATTGGGTCGCTGTAGGCGGCGGTCTGCAAAATATAGCTCGCGGCACTGGCCGGCAAATCGGCGATAGCGACGCGGTTCACCTCGATGATATAGCGCTGGGCATTGCTGGCCGTCCAAGCCAGCGAGACGGGCGTGCCTTGCGCGGCTTGGGCTGGCGACAGGCTGAAGCGGCTGATTTCTGGCGCGGGCGGCTGGAGCAGGGCCGCCGCCAGAATGACCAGCGCGGCGCAGACTATAGCCAGGGCCGTCAGGACCCGCGGCGGCAGAGCCGCTTTGACCTCTAGGCTGGCGGGCAGGGCTAGCAGATAGCGGCCGGGGCTATGGGCTTGCGCTTGCACGATAAAGGGGATGCGCCGCGGACGGCCAAATACCGGCCGGCGCCGCGCTGCCACCTGCCCGCTGACTTGCGCTCGTTCGCCCGCGGTTAGCTCAATCTCCGTCTGCGCTAGGCGCAGGTCAAGCTGCGCGTTGGCAGCGGCGCTGAGGCTGAGGCGCAGGCTCTCGTTGCCCAAATTCAGCAAGTAGAGCGTGAAAGCGCCTTGGCTGTTTACGCGCTCCGCATACAGGTCCAGGCTCAAGCCAGCGAAACCGCCCAGCTTGACCAACAGCCTAAGCTGCAAGGCGCGCTCTGGCTCGCTGAGCCGCGTGACGGTGACGGTCAGCGGATACTCGCCGGGCGGCATATCGGCGCGGCGCGTCGGTTTGATGTGCAGCCTGAATTGGTTGCTATCTTGCCCATGGATGGGGTAGGTCAAGCGCTTGGGTTTCACCCAGCCCTCGGGCAGGCCAGCCGACTCGAAGCGAAAATCCGCCGTCTCGTCCTCGAGATTGCTGATTTCCAGCTTGAGGCTGCTGCCAGCGGCGCACCAGACCGGCAGCTCCGCCACTTCAAGCTCGGCGCGGAAACCAATATCTAGCGGCTGCGTCGGCTCGCTTAGGGCGCTCATCACGATGGTTGGGTTATCGCTCTGCCGATTATAAGTGATTTGCAACTGGCCCAGCTGAAGCTGCGCGACAGCTGGCAAGCGCCGCGCTATATGCGGCGGCAGCAGCGCGCCATCGAGCTTGGTGCCAAGCGCCGAGCCTAAATCGGTCAGGTAGACAGCGTCCTCTTCATGTTCGTGCCGCAAGTGCAGGTGATGGGCCGCTAGTCCAGTGACCGCCAGTTGGATGCTGTTGCCGGGTGCGCTGCCGACTGTGACAGTGTCGCCTTGCAGTGCGCGGGTCTCCTGCCGGCCGTCGGGAAAATGAATGTCAAAGCGGCCGAAGACCGTCATGTGCCTCGCGTCCATCATTTCTTCGTAATGTGCCGTATTTTAACTGCGCATTCGCGGTAGGTGTAGTGGCAGCGGCGGCTATGATGCGGCGGCGGTCGATCGTTGCCTTGAAGCTGGGCGGAGCCTGGTGTATTGTTTGCCCGGTTTGCTTGGGAGGGCGTCCGTCAATGAAAACAATGGAGGCAAAAACAATCGTCTGCGTAACGCCGAATGTGGCTTTGGATCGCACGCTGGTCGTGCCAGATTTTGCCATCGGGCATATCTCGCGCATAGACCGGGCGATTGCGGTGCCAGGCGGCAAGGGTTTGAATGTGCTGCGGGCGGCGCGCATTTTGGGCGGGCAGGTTTTGGCTATGGGTTTGCTAGGCGGTTATAGCGGGCGCATGATTGCGGCGATGACAGCGGCCGATGGCTATGCCGCCGAGTGGACTTTCTTCGAGGGCGAGACGCGCACCTGCACCATCATCGCGTCGCCCGGTGGCAATTCGACGGTGATAAACGAGTCGGGCTGCATCGCGCCGGCCGATTGGCTGGCTCTCGCCGAAGATATTTGCGCGGTCGCCGCCCGTCCCGATGTAGCCGCGATTTGCCTCTGCGGCAGTTTGCCCCAGGGCGCGCCAGCCGGCGCCCCAGCCAATTTGATTGGCCGCATCAAAGACCTGGGCCAGCGCGTCTGGGTCGATAGCAGCAAGCAATACTTAAAAAATGCCATTGACGCGCTGCCTTTCGCCATCAAGGTCAACCGGGAAGAAATCGCCGCGGCAATGGGCATCGATGCTGGCAGCCGGCCGCAAGTGATTGCCGCCGCCAAAAGCCTGATTGCCCGCGGCATTCGCCTGGTGGTCATTTCGATGGGCGCGCAAGGCGCGCTGCTTTTCAGCGAGAAGCTGATGGCTGAAGCCATCCCGCCGCCGATTCAAGCCCTTGACCCCGTCGCCAGCGGCGACTGTCTGCACGCTGGCTTGGTTACCGCGCTGATACAAGGCGCGGACTACGGCGAGGCTTTGCGCTGCGGCGTGGCGGCTGGCACGGTTAACGCGCTCTATGCCGGTGGCGCGCAATTCCCGTATGCGCATTATCAAGAAATCTTAGCTCGCACCGAGCTGAAAATTGTCTCTTATTAAGCGATAAAATTTTTACAAATCCTTTAATTTTTTCTTATATAATTCTGAGGCAGGCTGTCTATGATGCCTGCGGAAAGTATCCTGTCGCTGCGCGTTCTTGTGTTGATTGGGAGAAAGGAGTTCCTTTGTGATACATGTAGAAAACATTGCCAAGAGTTATGGCGCGATTCAAGCCCTGCGCGGGGTCAGGTTTGATATTCAGCCGGGCGAGATTGTCGGTTTGCTCGGCCCAAACGGCGCCGGCAAATCCACCGCGATTAAAATTATCACTGGCTTCCTGCACCCCGATGCCGGCCTGGTCGAGATTGATGGCTTGGATGTGCTGCGCGATTTGCATGCCACCCAAGCCAAAATCGGCTACCTGTCAGAGAATACGCCGCTCTATCCCGAGCTCTCGGCGCAAGCCTATTTGAAGCTCATGGCCAATTTGCGCGGCCTGCCCGCCGCCGATTTTCAGCGCTTGTTTTCAGCGGCGGTCTATGGCGTCGGTTTGCAAGACTATTTGACGCGGCCGATTGCCTCGCTGAGCAAGGGCTTGCGCCAGCGCCTGGGGCTGGCACAGGCGATTCTGCATAAGCCGCAATTCCTCATCCTCGATGAGCCGACCGTAGGTTTAGACCCGACGCAGATTGTCGAGATTCGTGCTTTGATTAAGTCTTTGGCGCGGGAAAGCACCATTCTATTTTCGTCGCATATCCTATCCGAAGTCGAGGCGATTTGCGACCGCGTCATTATCATTATCAATGGCGAAGTCAAAGCCGACCAGAGCCTGCGCGCCTTGCGCCAAAGCAATGACGCCACCCTGGTCTTGCAGCAAGAGACGGCTGGCGTCGATAGTGCGCTGGCCGGCCTGGCTGGCATCACCCAGATTCAAGCAATCCGCTCCGCCGATGATTACCCCGCCTACCGCATCAGCAGCGAAGCCGATATTACGCCGCAGATTTTCGCCCTAGCCCGCGATAGCCAGTGGCCCCTGCGGGAACTGCGCCGCGATACGGTCACGCTCGAGGCTTTTTTCAATCAACTGGCGACAACGGCTTAGGAGGCAGCGATGAAAATCAAAAAGCTACGCGCCATCACCAGCAAAGAGCTTCAGCTCTATTTTGGCTCGCCGATGGCGCTCATATTCGTCGGCGTCTTTTTGGCTTTGACGCTCTTTGTCTTCTTTTGGGTGGATTCTTTTTTCGCTCGCGGCATCGCGGATACGCGCGCGCTCTTCGCCTGGATGCCGCTGCTGCTGATATTGCTCGTCTCAGCCCTGTCGATGCACCAATGGAGCCGCGAAGAAGAAAGCGGCAATTTGCAGGTGCTGCTGACACTGCCGACGCGCTTGGTGGAATTGGTGGCGGGCAAGTTCTTCTCGGCTTTGATCCTGGTGGCGGTGGCTCTGGCTTTGACGCTCTTTTTGCCTTTCACAGTCGCCAGCCTAGGCAATCTCGATTGGGGGCCAGTCATCGGCGGTTATTTGGCGGCTCTACTGCTGGCTTCCAGCTATATCGCCATCAGCCTCTTCGTCTCGTCGCGCACGGATAATCAATTGGTGGCTCTGATTGGCAGCGCCGCACTCTGCGGCTTGTTCCAGGCGATTGGCTCGCCCGTGATTACTGAGCTCTTTGGCGCGAGCGTCGCCGATTTGCTGCGCCAGTTTGGCACCGGTAGCCGCTTTGAAAGCATTGAGCGCGGCGTCATCGATTTGCGCGACCTGCTCTATTATGTCTCGCTGACGGTCTTTTTCCTGGCGCTGAATATCTTGTCGCTGGAGAGCAAGCGCTGGAGCGGCGCGGCGCATCTTTTGCCGCATCGCCTGAACCGGCGGCTCAGCCTCGTTTTGCTAGGCTTTAATCTGCTGGCTTTCAACTTGCTGCTGGCGCCCGTCAGCGCGGCTCGGCTGGACTTGACGCAGTACAGCGAATACAGCCTGTCCGATGTTACAAAGAACCTGCTGGCGAATTTGCAGGAGCCATTGCTGGTCCGCGGCTACTTCAGCGAAGAGAGCCATCCGCTGCTGGCGCCGCTGAGTCCGCGCATCAAAGACACCTTGCGCGAATATGAGCTGGCGGCGGGGGGCAAGCTGGAACTGGAATTTGTCGATCCTTTGACCAACCCAGAAATGGAGCGCGAGGCGAATCAAGTCTATGGCATTCGCCCGACGCCATTGCAATTCAATGACCGCGGCGGACTTTCCCTGGCCAATGTCTATTTTGATGTCCTGATTGCCTATGGCGATCAAACAGCGGTTTTGAACTTCGCCGATGTCATCGAAGTCGTCGATACGCCGCTGGGCGTCGAGGTGCGCCTGCGCAATTTGGAATACGATTTGACCAGCGCCATCCAGCGCGCTGTCTATGGCTTTCAATCTTTAGAAGCCGTGCTAGCCGCCCTAGAAGCGCCGGCCAATATGACGCTCTACCTGTCGTCGGCGACCATGCCCGAGAGCATGCAAGAAGCCAGCGCGACTATGCAAGAAGTTACGCGGGAAATCGCCGCGAGCAATGCCCAGGCGCTACATTTTGAAGTGATTGATATGTCCGCGCCTGATGTCGGCATCAGCGAGCAGGAGCTCTTCGACCGCTATCAGATTCAGCCAGTGGCTAGCAGTTTCTTCGACTTAGAGACTTTTTACCTGCATCTGGTGATTGAAGCCGGCGGCGAAACGCAGGTCATCTATCCTACTGGCGCGCTCAGCCAAGCCGAGATTCGCAATGCCATCGAAGCGGCTTTGAAGCGGGCTTCTTCGGGTTTCCTCAAAGTAGTGGGTCTATGGTCGCCGCCAGCGCCGCCGCCCGACCAGTTTGGCCAGCAAATGCCGCACTTGCAGCAATATAGCATCTTGGAAGATGTGCTGCGCGAATCTTATGAAGTGCGCCGCCTGACCCTGACCGACGGCATACCGGCCGATATCGATGTCATGCTGCTCGTAGCGCCCCACAATCTGACCGATTTGCAGCGTTACGCCATCGACCAATATCTCATGCGCGGCGGCGCGCTCATCGTCGCTGGCGGGCATTATCGCCTCGGCCTCGAGCCATATAGCGGCGCGCTGCTGCTCGATGTCAATGCCGACGGCATCGAAGACATGCTCGAGAGCTATGGCATCAAAATCGGCGACAGCTTGGTGATGGATTACCAGAACGCGCCTTTCCCCATGCAAGTTGAGCGCGACTTGGGCGGCATGATTGTAACCGAGCTGCAAGCGCTGGATTATCCCTACTTCATCGATGTGCGCCCGAACGCGCTCGATGCCGCTAGTCCAGTGGTCAATAGCTTGCCGCTGGTAACACTGAGCTGGACTTCGCCCATCATCATCGACGCCGACAAGCTGGCGGCGGACCAAGTTACAACTTTGATTCGCTCCAGCGAAGCCGCTTGGCAAAGCGCGACGGCGGATCCGCAGCCTGACTTAGAAACTTATCCCGAGTTCGGCTTCCCGCTGGGCGAAAACTTGTCGTCTTTCACGCTGGCCGTGGCGGTTGAAGGGGCTTTTGACAGCTATTTTATCGACCGCGCTTCCCCTTATGAGACGGCGGAGTCAGAGGCGGAAAGCCCAGCGATTGGCTTTATTGAACGCTCGCCTATGAATACGCGCCTCATCGTGCTGGGCAGTTCCGAATTCCTGAATGACAATGTTTATCAGATTTCGGCGAGCTTTGGCGAAGATCGCTTTGTCAGCAATTTGCAGTTGATTGCGAATGCGATTGATTGGTTCACCGAAGATGTATCGCTGGCGACTATCCGCAGCCGCGGCAGCGCCGCGCGCATCCTGCCCCCAGTAAACGAAGCGGCGCAGACGCAATGGGTGCTTCTGAATTACGCCGTTGCGCTCATCGGCTTGCTTCTGATTGGCATATTCTGGCAGCTGCAACGCCGCGCCGAAGCGCCGCTGCCGCTGCTGCCCGCTGCCGCTGAAACGGCTGACACAAAGGAAGGAGAAACTGATGTTGCGCTTGAATCGCAGTAATCTCTTTTTAGCGGCGCTGCTGGCCTTGCAGCTTGTCGTCGCCCTTGCCCTCTCGGTCTTGACGGCTGGCGGCAGCGAAACCCGGCCGATTGAGCCGCTCTTAGCCGGCTTGGACAGCGCCGCCATCGATAGCCTCACGCTCACTGATGAGAGCGGCAATACGCTGCGCTTCGCCCGCGTCGCTGACGGTTGGGTCTTGCCGGCGGCGGATGACTTCCCCGTCACGAGCGGCAAAGTCGATGAGATTCTGGCTAAAATCGCCGAGTTGGATACGCGGCGGCTGGTGGCGGCGAATCCAGCCAACTTCGCCCGCCTCGAGGTCAAAGACGACGACTTCCGCCGCCGTCTGCAACTTGAAAGCAACGCGCAGAGCAGGACGCTTTACCTCGGTGGCAGCGGCGGCGTCGACACGGTCTATGCGCGGCGCGGCGGCGAGAATAATGTCTATCTCGGCATTGGGCTAAATTCTTGGCAACTGTCGCCGCAGGTCTCGAGCTGGGTCGATACCAGTTATGTGAACCTGCCCCAGTCCGATGTGCTAGAAATTACGGTGCGCAACGCGGCCGGTAGCTTCGTCTTCCAGCGCGTTGGCGCTGACTGGACCTATACCGACCTGCCCGAAGGCGAGACCTTTGAAGATACCAAGCTGCCGGGCATCCTGTACAATGCGACCTCGATTCAGCTGGTCGAACCGCTGGGGCGGGCAGAGTTGGCGGAGTATGGCTTGGCGGAACCAGCCGTCGAATTAAGGCTGCGCTATCTGCAGGCCACCGAAGAAGAAGCGTCAGCCGAATCGACGGCGGCGGACGAAAGCCCCGAAATCGCCTACAGCGAAGAGACCCTGACGCTGCGCTTTGGCGCGCAACTGGAAGATGGCAACATCGCTCTCAAAGCGTCTGATGCCGAGTATTATGTTTCGGTGCGCGAGACAGCGCTGGCTACCTTCCGCGACATCAGCCAGGCGGATTTTATCCGCCGCCCCGAGCCTGAGGCTGAAGCGAACGACGGCTGATTGTCACAGCGCCTATAAAGCAAAAGAAGGCGAGGCTGTGCCTGTTTTAGGCGCGGTCTCGTCTTTTGCCGTTTTCAAGCCTATAATGCGCTGGCTTATCCATAGGATTTTTCAGGACGATTATGGCAAAAGCTCTAAATTTCCAGCAGGTCATCTTAAAATTGCATGAATTTTGGGCGGCGCATGACTGCCTGATTTGGGCCCCCTACAATGTGCAGCTGGGCGCTGGCACTGGCAATCCCGCCACCACATTGCGCGTCCTGGGCCCAGAACCGTGGCGCGTCGCTTATGTGGAGCCGACCGTGCGGCCCGATGATGGCCGCTTCGGCGAAAATCCCAACCGCATGCAAAAATACTATCAATATCAGGTCTTGCTCAAGCCCGACCCAGGCAACCCGCAAGAGCTATATTTGGCTTCGCTGGCCGCCCTGGGCATTAACCAGCACGAGCATGATATTCGCTTCGTCGAAGATAATTGGGAATCGCCGGCTTTAGGCGCTTGGGGCTTAGGCTGGGAAGTCTGGCTGGATGGGCAGGAAATCACGCAGTTCACCTATTTCCAGCAAGCGGGCGGCACGGCGCTCGACCCAGTCAGCGTCGAGATTACTTATGGCATCGAGCGCATTGTGCTAGCCTTGCAAGGCAAAGATTCGGCTTGGGCTATCGACTGGCTGGACGGCATCAACTATGGCGATGTGATGTTCAGCGACGAAGTTGAGCATTGCCGCTATTATTTTGATGTGGCTGATGTCGTCGCTTTGAAGACGGTCTACGATACTTATGAGCGCGAATATGCCCGTGCTTTGGAAGGCGATGCGCTGATTGCCGCTTACGACTATGTGCTTAAATGCAGCCATCTTTTTAATGTGCTGGATACGCGCGGCGCGATTGGCGTTACCGAGCGGGCGCATTATTTTCGCCGCATGCGCGATATGACGCGCACTATCGCCAAGCAGTACCTGGCAAAACGCGAAGCGCTGGGTTATCCCTTGTTGAAGATGGCGCCGAAATGGCGGCCGCCGCAAATTGAAAGCCCCCCGCCGGCCGCCGCCGCGCCAAGCGAAGCTGCCGACCTGCTCATTGAAATTGGCGTCGAAGAGCTGCCGGCTGACGATCTCAGCGGCGCGCTGAGGCAAGCGCGGACGGCGGCGCCAGCCCTCTTGGCTGGTTTGCGGCTGGATTATGCCGCGCTAGAAGTCGAAGGGACGCCGCGTCGCATTGTCATCAGCGCGCGTCAAGTGGCGCCAAAACAGCGCGATGAAGAATTCATCGCCAAAGGGCCGCCGGCCGGCCGCGCCTTTGATGCCGCCGGCCAGCCCACCCGCGCCGCCCAGGGTTTCGCCCGCGGCAAAGGCGTGGCTGTCGAAGACCTGCGCATCGAAGACCTGGCTGGCGGGCGCTATGTGACGGCGCGGGTGCGCACCGTCGGCCGGCCGACGCCGGCCGTGCTGGCGGAAGCGCTGCCGAATTTTATCGCTGGCTTGAAGTTTGCCAAGTCCATGCGCTGGAACGAAAGCGGTGTCGCTTTTTCTCGCCCGCTGCGCTGGATTGTCGCGCTCTTAGGCGAGACAGTGATTCCCTTCAGCTATGCCGGCGTCGCCAGCGGCGCCACTACGCGCGGCCTGCGGCCTTATGGCTCGCCGCCAATCGCGCTGAGCGATGCCGCTGCCTATCATGAAATGCTGGCTGAGCAGGGCATCATCTTGTCCGCTGAAGCGCGGCGCGCGTCGATTCAAAGGCAAATCGACGCGCTGGCGGAGAGGGTCGGCGGCGCAGTGCCAGCCGACGCCGCTCTGCTGGACGAAGTTACAAATCTGGTCGAAGCGCCCACTGCTTTTTTGGGCCGCTTTGACGCCGCTTATTTAGACCTGCCGCGTCCTGTCTTGGTGACAGTCATGCGCAAGCACCAGCGCTATTTCGCGCTGGAAGCGGCTGATGGCAGCTTGCTGAATTATTTTATCGCCGTGCGCAACGGCGATAGCAAGCACCTCGACAAAGTGATCCAGGGCAACGAACAGGTGCTGCGCGCCCGCTTTGCCGACGCCCGTTTCTTTTACGAGGCGGATAGCAAAAAGCGCCTGGCGGATTATCTGCCGCGCCTCGATACGCTGACTTTTCAAACGCAGCTCGGTTCGATGCGGCAGAAAAATGACCGCGTCGCCGCTTCGGTCGCCGGGTTGGGGGCGCTGCTAGGTTTTGAGGCGAGCGCTATCGACATCGCCCAGCGCGCTGCCGGCATCGCCAAAGCGGATTTAGCCAGCAATATGGTGGTCGAGATGACTTCGCTGCAGGGGCTGATGGGGCGCGAATATGCGCTGCGCGGTGGCTTGGCGCCGCCGGTGGCCGAAGCCATCTATGAACATTGGCTGCCGCGCGGCGCTGGCGACGCGCTGCCGACCAGCCCGGCCGGGCGCCTGCTGGCAATCGCCGACAAGCTAGATAGTCTGGTCGGTCTCTTCGCCGTCGGCTTGGCGCCAAAATCTACTTCTGACCCCTATGGGCTGCGGCGCAGCGCTTTGGGCATCATTCAAATTCTGCTCGACGCAAAAATCTCGGTCGACCTGCGCCAGGCGCTCAAGCTGGTGGCGGCCGGGCAGCCCGTGCCGGTTACAGCGGCCGGCCAGCGGCAGCTGCTCGATTTTCTGGCTGGGCGCTTCGAAAATTGGCTCGTCGACGAATTCGATTACCCGCGCGATGTGTTGAAGGCTGTTTTCAAAGCCCAAGCGCATAACCCGGCCCGCGCCTGGCAAGGCATCGCAGATTTGGCCGCTTGGGTCAAACGCGAGGATTGGGAGACGCTTCTGGATAGCTTCGCCCGCTGCGTCCGCATCACCCGCGGCGAAGCGGCGCAAGAATTGCAGCCGACCCTTTTTAGCGCCGCGCCAGAAAAAGCGCTCTATGCCGCCTACAATTTGGCGCTGGAAAAACTGGACGAATCGGCAAATATCGCCGAATTTCTACAGGCGTTTGCAGCGATGACGCCAGCGGTAACGGACTTCTTTGACAATGTGCTGGTGCATAGCGACGACAGCGCGCGGCGGGCTAACCGCATCGCGCTGCTCCAGCGCATCAGCGCTATGCAAACTGGCCGGGCTGACTTGAGCGAATTAGACAACTTCTAAAGCCTGCCTTGTGCAGATTGCCAGAGAAACCTAGCGCAAACTTGCACATTGCTGTATAATATTGCGAAATCTCTTAGGAGAAGTTGCCCATGTCAGTGACGGATGATATCAAGTCACGCATTGACATCGTGAATTATGTGCAACGCTTTGTGCCGACGCTCAAGAAAGCCGGGCGCAATTACAAAGCGCCTTGCCCCTTTCACAACGAAAAAACACCGTCTTTCATCGTCAATCCCGAACGGCAGACCTGGCACTGTTTTGGCGCTTGCGCCGAAGGCGGCGATCTCTTCACTTTCGCCCAGAAAATACATGGCTGGGATTTCAAAGAGGCGCTGCGGGAGCTGGCGGCTGAAGCTGGTGTAGAATTACGCAAGCAAAGCGCGGCAGAAAAAAGCCGCAGCGAAGAGCGCCAGCGCTTGCTCGGCCTCTTGGGCCGCGCCGCCGAGTTCTATCAGCGGCAGCTACAGCGGCCCGAGTCTCGAGCCATCCTCAACTATGCGCGCCAACAGCGCGGCTTGACTGATGCCACCATCAAGGACTTTCAATTGGGTTACGCGCCAAATAGCTGGGATTTTATGCTGGGCAAATTACGGCGGGTTAACTATGAGGACGCTGAAATCATCGAAGCGGGTTTAGCCATCCGCAATGAAGCGGGGCGGGTCTACGACCGTTTTCGCAACCGGCTGATGATTCCTATCCACGATGGACGCGGGCGGGTGGTCGGTTTTGGCGGCCGGGCAATGGACCCGGAGGATCGGGCTAAGTACATCAATTCGCCGCAATCGGCGCTTTTTAATAAGAGCCACTTGCTCTTTGCTTTGCATAAAGGCCGGCGAGCCATCCGCGATAGCGGCACAGTCGTCATTGTCGAAGGTTATCTGGATGCGATTCAAGCGCACCAGGCGGGCTATTTGAATGTGGTGGCGCAGATGGGCACGGCTTTAACCGAGCGGCAGATTCGACTGGTGGCGCCGAGCCATGCTCAGAAAATTGTGCTGGCTTTAGACTCGGACGCTGCCGGGCAAACTGCCGCCCGCCGCAGCCTCGAAGTGGCGCGGCAAACACTGACGAAGGATTATGCCGGCAAGCTGTCGGTTGATTTGCGCATCTTGAGCATCCCAGCCGGCAAAGACCCAGACGACTACTTGCGGGAAAGTCCTGATCTCTGGCCTGAGCTGGTGGCCGGCGCGCAGGAAGTGGCTGATTTTGTCATCGATATGGAAACGAAGGCTCTGCCGGCCGGTGCTAGCCTGCAAGAACGGGAGGCTGTAGCCCGCTCGGTTTTGCCTCTGCTCATGGCGACGGAGAACAAGCTTTATCAACAAGAAAACTTGCAAAAGCTGGCGCGCCGTCTGCGCATTGCCGAGCGTCAATTGCTAGCTTGGGCGCAGGCTAAATTGCCAGCCCCAGCCCCGCCGCCGCGACAGATAGCAGAGCCACCGCCAGACTTTGCGCGGGGGGAATCCCCAGTCCCGCCGCCAGATGTCGAGCCGCCGCCAGAATTTTGGCCGGCAGAATCTGAAGCCCCGCCACCAGATGTCGCTGCCCCGCTGCCCGCCAAAGCGCCGCCGAGCAAACGGGTAGCCGAAGCCTATTGCCTCAGCCTCTTGCTGAAAAACCCGGGTAAGCTGTATCGGGTCAATCGGCGGCTGCGCGAACTGGCGGCCAATGAAGACGCGCTGCTGCGAGGCCCGCTCTGCGACTTGGGCGCGAAAGATTTTACCGAAGGCTTGTACCACGAACTGATGCGTCATTTGCAGGCGGCTCTGGACCAAGACGATAAAGAGCCGCTGGATTATCTGCGCGCCGCCTTCGACCGCGAATTGCAGACGGAGTTGACGCTGTTGCTACGGGACGATTTGCAATTCGTCAAGCAGTCGCTGAACGATAAATACGAAGCGGATTTGGACGATATCTTCAAACGGCGCTTGTATCGCATGCGCCTGGCGCTGAGCCTGTCGGAAGAGATGATTAGCCGCGCCCTGCATCTGCGCTTGGAACGGCTGGAAAACGAGCGCGTCGAAATGCAGTATTTGCAGGAAGAAGCCCAATCTGTCAGCGCGAGCGACCCGCCCCAGAACGCTACGCTCGACGCCAAAATCTTGCTGTCCCTGCGGGCAAAAGCGCGCATCGACCGGGCAATCAGCCAAAAAAATCTGCCTTTGCAGAAGCAGCCTATTTCTTAACGGGAGTCGACCAGAGATGACACAGGCGGGAGAACGGACAAAAGCCTACGCTGGCTACGCCGATGCCGACGAAGATGATGGGCTGAGACGGGCGCAAGTCCAGCCGGCTTATGAGGCGGAAGAGCTTGATGGCCAACGATAATTTCTCCGTTCCCGATGACCCGGTGCGCATGTACCTAAAAGAAATTGGGCAGGTGCCGCTGCTGGATAGCAAC
This sequence comes from Phototrophicaceae bacterium, assembly GCA_965200325.1. Classification (GTDB taxonomy): domain Bacteria; phylum Chloroflexota; class Anaerolineae; order Aggregatilineales; family Phototrophicaceae; genus UBA6055. The sequence continues at coordinate 1,480,782 of OZ241335.1, forward strand.
CGCGAAGTCTGGCTTAGCATACAAATTGCGGCCGAGACTCATCTGGAAGCGCTGCGCGATGAGTTGATGAGCCTGGACAATGACGCGGCGGAAAAACGGCAACCCAATTATCTCGATGTCGAGCGCTTTGCCTACAAGCGCCTGCGCGAAGATTGGAGCAAGCTGCAAGCCGCCGCCGCCAAGCACAATATAGAACTGCCCGATTTTTTCAAGACCCTAGCCGAAGTGCAGGAGACAATTCGTAATTGGGACCGCGATGCCTGTTCGTATATCCGCGGCTATTTGAACCAGCGCAACTGGGGCCGCGACAACAACTGGACCGAGATGGCCCGCCTCTATTTTAGGGTAGTGCATGCGCTCTTCCTCTTCCCATTCGAGCATCAAACGCAGATGCAGCGCTATTTCCGCCGCGCCCGCGAATTGCCGCCGCTGCTGGAATTCGATAGCTGGATAGAAGATACAGTCGACCCCATCAGCTTGGCGAAGCAGAAACAAGAACAAGCCGAGCAGCACGCCGACCAAGCCGCCGAAGCGCTGACGCGGGCTAACCTGCGCCTGGTGGTCAGCGTCGCCAAACGCTACATGGGGCGGGGCATGAGCTTCCTGGATTTGATTCAAGAAGGCAATATCGGCTTGCTGCGGGCTGTCAGCAAATTTGACCATACGAAGGGTTATAAATTCAGCACCTACGCCACTTGGTGGATTCGGCAGGCGATTAGCCGCGCCATCGCCGACCAGTCGCGCACCATCCGCATACCTGTCCACATGGTAGAGACCATCAACCGCCTGATGCAGGTCAAGCGCGACCTATTGCAGACCTTAGGCGCTGAGCCGATTACCGAGCAAATCGTGCTGGAGATGGACTTCCTCACGGACGAAGAGCGGTTCATCATCAAACAGCATAAGAGCAATGGCAAAAAGATTGACCCAAAATTGCAGCGCAAGCTGCGCCGGGCGACGCAAAAAGTGCGCCGCATCATGCGTGTCAGCCAAGAGCCAATGAGCCTGGATATGCCTGTCGGCCAAGAAGACAGCAGCCAGCTTGGCGATTTTATCGCCGACGAGAATGTGCCAGCGCCGGTGGATGCCGCCGGCCGCCAACTGTTAAAAGAGCAAATCCGCGCGGCTCTGGGCTTGCTCAGCGAGCGCGAGCGGCAAGTGCTGGAACTGCGCTTTGGCTTGCTTGACGGCAGCGCCAATACACTGGAAGAGGTCGGGCAGTACTTCGGCCTCACGCGCGAGCGCATCCGCCAAATCGAAATCAAGGCTCTGCGCAAGCTGCGGCACCCGACGCGCTCCCGCGAACTGCGGCAATACCTCGAAAAGTAGCCGGCTTCCTTCCTTCTATTTATGAAAATAGCGCCCTTGCATAGCTGGGACCTCAGTCCAAAGGAGGCCGTCGCCTTGCAAGAGGCGCTGGCGCCGCGGCTCATCAGCGACGCGCCACTCCCCTCCCGCTCGAGAAAATTCGCATAATCGCCGGCGTCGATGTCAGCGTCAAGAACAAGCTATCGCGGGCGGCGGTCGTGCTGCTGCGCTATCCAGAACTGGAGATGCTCGAGACCGCCCGCGCCCAAGCGCCGACGCAGTTTCCTTATATCCCTGGTTTGCTAGCCTTCCGCGAGGGGCCGGTGATTTTGCGGGCTTTGCAGAAATTGCAGCGCAAACCCGATGTCTTGCTCTTTGATGGCATGGGGCAGATTCATCCGCGGCGCCTGGGTATCGCCGCGCATCTGGGTTTGTGGCTGGGGCTGCCGACGGTGGGCTGTGGCAAGACGCATTACATCGGCGAGTATCAAGTGCCGGCAGCCGAAAAAGGTAGCCGCAGTCCGTTGTTTTATCGTGGCGAACAGCTTGGCGTTGTCCTGCGCACGCGGGCAAATGTGAAACCTGTTTATGTTTCTGTGGGCCACCTGGCGGAAATCGATAGCGCGGTCGCGCTGGTCTTGTCGTGCAGCCCGAAATATCGCTTGCCAATGCCAATCCGCGCCGCGCATGCGGCGGCGAAGTTGGGCTAGGTTTAGATGGCAGCGGCGCGGAGGAAACCCCGCGCTCATAAGCAGACTTCCTAGAATTGCGCTAGACTCCTCTCAAGCGCCTTTCCCGCGAAGAACAACCCATGAAAATCCAGCGCCCTCAGTCAGGTCTTTTTGCCCGGCGCGCGTCGCCGCGTCGCGGCTGCGCGCCTCTCTTAGTTTTGTTTGTCGTAGCGGCGGCGGTGGTTGTCTTAGGCCGCGATTGGATGCGACTGAATCTGCGGCACGGCCTCGCGCCTATGAACCTAGCCGCCGCGCAAGCCGCCTTTGACCGCGGCGATTTGAGCGCCGCCATCGCCGCTGCGCAGCAAGTTCTCGAGCGCGATGCGACCGATGAAGCGGCTTATGTTCTGCTGATTCGAGCGCTGATTTATCGCAGCTATGTCGATTATGCTGGCAGCGCCGACCGCGCGCAGGCACTCGCTTTCAGCCAAGAAGCTCTGGCGGTCCTGCCACGCAGCCTAAGCGCGCAGGCGGCGCATGGCTATGCCTTGCAAGCCAATGGGCAGGCTGAGGCGGCGGGCAGGCTGGCTCTGCTTGTCATCGAAAGCGCGCCGCAGCATATCTTGGCGCGCATAGTCCTCTCCCTGTCCTATGGCGCGCGCGGCATCTTTGACGCCGCCTTGCGCGAAGCGGAGCTGGCGCTCAGCCTGGCGCAAGCGCAGCGGCGCTATGAACTGGAAAGCTATCGGGCCTTGGCTATCGCCCAGGGCGATCGGGGCAATTATCGCCTGGCGCTGGCGCAACTGGAACACGCGCTAGCCTTCAATAATAGGCTGATACCGCTGCATTTCGAGACAGCGCATTATGCCCAGCAAATCAGAAATTTTGACCTGGCGACTGTGTCCTATTATCGCATACTGACGCTTGATGAAAGCAATGTAAAGGCGCGGGCCCGCTTATGTGAATTATCCAATCGTTTACAAGAGCGGGCTTCAGCGCGGACTTATTGCCGCGAAGTTACGCAGCTGGCGCCGCAGTGGGCGACTGGCTGGTATAAGCTCGGGCGGGAATATTTTCTGGGTGGCGAGTATGCGCCGGCGCAGGCCGCTTTTGCCCGCTGCGCGCAATTGCAGGTAGAGCAGAATGTCGCCGTCGCCGAGCGCCAGCTCGAATGCTGGTACTTGCAGGGACAATCCGCGGAAATCCGCGGCGATTGCCTGGCGCTGATGACAGTCTATGAACAGTTCCTCGAGATGGCGCGTGGCGCGGGTTTGCCGCAGACCTGGGTCTATCCGCCTGGCGGCCCGCCAGTCTGCGCGACAGCGAGAGCAAGAGGTGGATGAGACGCAACCGCATTCCCCCCCCCCCCCCCCCGAAGCTTCGGGGAGGGGAGTCTAACCTGGGCCTGTACAGATTGCCCGATGGGAGAGACTTTTCCGCAAGCGCACCTATAGTTTTCGCAGACTAGACTCCCCTCCCCAAAGTTTTGGGGAGGGGCCGGGGGTAGGGTTGAAACCAACGCTAAAAGTTGCAAAATTTAGTTTGTATTACTGAGAAATGCAGCGGCTTTCTATGCTACGCATCCTGCAAAAGTGCTTGATAGACCGCGAGGGTCTCGTCGATCACTTGGCGCAAGGTGAAATTTTCTAATACGATTTGCCGCCCGGCCGCGCCCATAGCCTGCCGCTCACCAGGCTGGTCAATCAGACGCTGCACGGCTTGAGTCAGCGCGTCAATATCATACGGCGGCACCAGCCAGCCATTGATGCCATCCCGCACGATTTCGCGGCAGCCGGGCCTGTCGGCGCTGACGCAGGCGCGGCCACAAGCCGCCGCTTCGATAAGCGCCTTTGGCACCCCTTCGCCGTAGGTCGAGGGCAGGCAGACGATATTGCTATCGGCATAGACCTGCGGCATATCATCGCGCTTGCCTAACCATTCAATCAGGCCTTCGGCTTGCCAGGCTTTTAACTGCGCAGCCGAGACATTGAGCGGGCTAGTCGCTTCTTCATAGCCGGCCACGCGAAAAATCGCCTGGCCACGCAAGCGCCGCGCCACTTCGACGAAGTCGCCGATGCCCTTCTGCCAGAGCAAGCGGCCAGCGAAGAGCGCCACCGGCCGCCCAGTCAGATTTTCCGCGCGCGGGCGAAAGACCGCTTCATCCACGCCCGAGCCAAGTATCAGCGCGGTCTTGGCGGGCGCTATCAGTCCGCGCCTAATAAAAAGCTGCTGGTCGTCGGGATTTTGCAATATCAAGCGCCGGCTCGGCCCGTTCAAAGCCAGTTTGAAAGGAATATAGCTGAGCGCATTGAGCAGCCGCGCCTTGAAACTGTCGCTTGTGAAGACATAACCTAAGCCGCTCAGCGCGTTAACGACCGCGCGGCGCCCGCTAAGGCGGGCGGCTAGGCCGCCATAAATCACCGGTTTGATGCTGACATGATGTAGCAAATCGGGCTGGAGTGCCCGATAGAGCCGCCACAGGGCTAGCAGCGCCCGCAATTCGCCGAGCGGGTTGAGGCCATGTTGGCTGAGCGGCAGGGGGTGAAAAGGCAAACCTGTTTCGGTGATGCGGGCGACAGATTCAGTGTCAGCGGCGGCTGTGGCAACCTGGGCATCATAGCCAGCGTCTCTGGCGGCCAGAGCCAGCGCCAGGCGATGCGAGACAAAAAAGCGCGGGATATTCACCACATAGAGCAGCTTTTTTGCTGTCGGTCGTTTTGGGTTTTGCACTGTTGGCCAGCGCTTTCTGGGGCCAGCGCTGCTGGCTCAAGTCGATTCTTCTAGGTCGCTGAGGAAAATTTCGCTGGTGTCATCGACGCCGGCGATGCTGTCGCTCAAGGCTTCGATGGGCGCATGCCGCGCCAGGTGCGCCCCCGCCAGCACATAAACCAAGACTCCCAGCGACGACAGACCAAAACTGGCTAAAATGCCAATCATTTGCAGCTGGCCAAAGAAAATGTCGCTGACATCGTCGCGGATATGCGTGCCAAAACCAAAAATATCGGCCAGCCCGGCCAGAGCCGCGAAGAGAATGCCAGTCAGAGCCAGGCGCGTGCCAATCTGTTGGCTGAGCGTCGCTGGCACATCGAGATAAAATGTGAACTTGAGATAAATCAGCGCGCCAAAGATGAGCAGGCTATAGCCCGTCAGCACCATGACCACTTGAATCAAGCCGATGCCAGCCGAAGGGATAGCCCCCGTCACGCCGGGGAAAAGCCCCATCAAGCAAATCATCACGCCTAATGCGCCCAGTGCAATGCCGACCTGTGCGAAACGCCACATAAATCTTTATCCGTCTGGCAAAGTTTCCCGCAATTTGCGCAGCATATTGCCGCCCAGAATGGCCGCCACATCATCTTCGGCGAAACCGCGCTCCAACAATGCCCGCCGCAGCCACCACAAATCGCTAGCCGTATCGATTTCGGCCGGCAAGCTGCGATAGGCATAGCCGCCGTCGATATTGCTGCCCAAAGCCACATGCGCGACCGAGCCTGTCAGTTGACAGACATAATCGACGGCGTCGACCCAATGCGACAGCCTTACCCCCCGCTTGGGGTCGCTAGGGTGCCAGTCTTTCCTTAAATAACGATTATACAACATAATGCCCATCACTCCATCGACTTCGGCAAGGCGCTGTATCAATTCAGCCGACAAGCAGCGCGGACTATCGCAAAAATAGCGCGGATTGGTATGGCTGGCGATGATAGCGCCTTCATAGCGCTCAATTGCGGCCGCGGCCGCCCGCTCGCTCATGCCGGCGATATCCAGTAGCGTCTTGAAGCTCGCCAGCATCTCCAGCAAATCATAACCGAGTCGGCTTAAGCCGCCGCCGGCGCCAGCGGTCGCCGCGTAGCGGCTCTGCTGCCAGGCGGGCGCCACAATGCGCGCGCCATATTCCAGCCAGTCTTCGCACTGCTTCGGCTCGGCGATGGCTTCGCCGCCTTTCAGCGCAATGACGATGCCATTGATATGCTCGTCAATCGCTTTGTCTGCGGCCCAAGAGGCTAGCACCGCCTCGAGGTCAGCTTGATTCAAGATAAGCCGAATATTGGCATTGTCGTCAGCGAGGCGGCGGTAATAATCAAATTGCCAGCGGGCGAGCTGCTGCGCGTCAGCCAATGTTCGCCAAGTGTAGCGCGGCCAGCTTGGCTGGGCCGGCGCCGACTCCGCCATGACTTGCACGCTGCCAAAGACAAGCGCCACCCGTCCCAGCAGATTGTCGCGCAGGGAAGTGGTGGCTGGCGGCAAATCTCGAGCCTGCGTCTCGCTCTCTTGGCGGCGCTGCTGCCAAGCCCACTGGCTATAATCGCGGCCGAATTGCTGGGCATTAAAGGCGATATTCTGCTGGGCATCGACAATGAGCATAAGCGCTCCTTGCCTAAGATTTACTTTCAAGTGTAACCGTGCCGCGCATCCTGTGCTATGCTCTTGTCGTTTCTTTGTCTAGCATTGGCGAGAGCGACTATGTTGCGCGTCAACAATATCACAGTGAACTTCGCTGGCCGCGAGCTTTTTAGCGACCTGTCCTGGTCGATTGGCCTGCGAGATCGGATTGCGCTGGTGGGACCAAATGGCGCCGGCAAGTCGACGCTCTTCAAAGTGCTGCTGGGCGAAGTGCCGCTGGATCGCGGCACTGTCACGCTGCCCAAGGGCCTGCACATCGGCTATTTGCCGCAAGACATCGCCCTGCCGCTGGGCAAGTCTCTCATCGAAACAGCGCTGATAAAGCCGCCCGAGTTGGCCGCCGTCGAAGCGGCTTTGAGCGCCATCGAAGCGCAACTGGCGGAGCCAGCCGTCTACAACGACGCGGCGCGGTTGGCGCAAACGCTCGAGCGGCACGAAGCCCAGCTTGCGCTCTATGAACGCATGAACGGCCACCGCCACGCTAGCCATGTGCGCGAGCTGCTGGCCCTGCTGGGTTTCACGGCGGCGGATTATGACCGCCCGAACAGCGCGCTCTCTGGCGGGCAAAAAAAGCTCCTGGCTCTAGTGCAGCTAGCGGTGTCCGCGCCGGATGTTTTACTGCTGGACGAACCTGACAATCACCTCGATGTGGCCGGCAAAAACCAGTTGGAGCGATTTATTCTGCATTATCGCCGCGCCGTCGTCATCATCTCGCATGACCGTTACCTGCTGGATGAGGTGGCGACGCAGACCGCCGAGCTGGAAGATGGCAAGCTGACGCTGTATCACGGCAATTATTCGTATTACATCAACGAGCGCGAACTGCAGCGCTTGCGCCAGCAGCAGCAATATGTTACGCAGCAGAAAGAAATCGCCCGCCTGGAAGAGATGATTGAGCGCTTCGAGCGCTGGGCGCGGCAGGTCAAAAGCCGCAAGCACATGCTGGCGGCGCGGCAGCGCCGGCGCTTGTTAGAGAAGATGGAAGACCGCGGCGAAATCATCGAAAAAGTGTATGACCCAAAGCTGATGGATTTCAAACTGGCTGGCTGGCGCGGCAGCAATAAGGTGCTGGAGCTGCAAGATGTCATGCTGGCTTTTGCTGACGAGCCGATTTTTCTGGCGGCCAATCTGCTGCTGCGGCATGGCGAGCGGGTCGGCTTGATTGGGCCAAATGGCGCGGGCAAGACCGTGCTGCTGCGCCTGCTGCTTGGCCAGCATGCGCCCAGCGCCGGCCGCATCAAGATAGGCCCCAGCGTGCGCATCGGCTACTATTCGCAGGAGCACCAAACGCTGGCAGATTGGCTGGACAAGACGCCGCTGGATTTAATCCGCAATACGCAAAATAGCAGCGAGGCCAACGCGGTAAATTTTTTGCTGCGCATGGCCTTCAGCTATGAGCAGGCGCGGCAGCCGATAGGCACGCTCTCGGGCGGCGAGCGCAGCCGTCTGCAACTGGCCCTGGTGATGCTGCGCCAGCCGAATCTGCTGTTGCTGGACGAGCCGACCAATAACCTCGATATTGCCTCGGTGGAAGTGTTGGAAGAGGCGCTCGACGATTTTGTCGGCACAGCGTTGATTGCTTCACACGACCGCTATTTCCTCGACCAGATGGTGGACAGGCTGGTGGAAATCCGCGACGGCGAATTGATAGAGTATCTGGGTGGCTATACGGAATATCTTGAAGCGACTACTTTGGCTTAGCGCGAAGTTTTTAGTGAAATTTCCGCTTCAACCTTCTTAGTTCGTAATGAATCGCATACCATCGATGCGATTTTTTTCAGCCAGCCTTCTATCTCGCCATCAGGATCAACTTCTTTTATATGATCCAAAGTTATCTGGGGCAGCGCGCAGTTATGCAATCTTTCTTTTACAAGTGTTCGCTGCTTTTTTTCTCTTTTCGATTTCATAATAAATCTCTTGATCTCATTGTCGTCTGGCTTATCACCTAGTTTTGAAATTATGAGTTTAGCTACATCACTGTCGTATGTTGAATACTCGTCATGAGCTAGTTGTAAGTCAAATATTTTGTTTATCAGATCAGCCGGGAAATAGCTTTCAATATTGTGTTTATTAGTAAAAACACAAGAATCGTTATCTGGACTATTTACTTTGTCACAACTTTCCTGATACTTGCATTTTTCATCTCGGTCATAGATGTGGAATTCTTTAATATTCTTGTTCACAAAGTACTTTTGCATTACCCATTGATTCAAATTGCTTCCATTAAGTGCTATAGCTGCAATATGAGGGTCGCATTCAATGTTTGGGATATTGCTATTTTCACTATGTAATAGGGAGCTGGCGTGCTTTAGAAAATTTACGTCGTGGGGGCCTTCTACACAGACGAGCAATTTCAGACGAGACATCTCCGTTATATTAGGCAGTACCCCCAATTCCTCTGCAATTTGGCGCAATATTTTATCGGATTTGGATGCAATCACTGGATGGCCTTGATCATTTCTGGAGACAAGCCTCAAATTTTCAGTAGGTATTAAACCAGCGAGACGTGGCACATGGGTTGTCAAAATTACTTGCTGCCCGTCTTGGGACGCTATATCACTAAAGGCCTTGATAAGTATTTCTTGGTTTGTTGGATGTTGCGACAGTTCTGGCTCTTCTATTGCGTATATGATTTGTCGCCGCTGCTCTTCTTGAGCAAGTCGCTCCGCTTCCGCACGGAAAAAATTAAGTAAAACAAGCCGCCGAAAGCCGCTACCGCGTTTGTTGAGCGGTATGTTATCTTCGTCAACCAGTGATAGCTTAAAGCCCTCCCATTTTGGTTCGGAGCTAAAGGTAGGTTTTAGATTTTCCGCCAAATCAGGTTCCATTTCTTTAAGTTTGTCTATCGTTCGGTTTGCAACATCAGTCGCTTTTTCCTCAACCGTCTTTCTTATTTCTTCCAATTGCGCTTCAACAGATTTGATCGCTTGCTGCACAGCGAACTTCATCGGATCCTGTATTTCAGCGTCGGCGTCTTTACTTGGGCTGTCAGCTTGAAATAGTGCAAATGCGGGTAGGTGTATTTCGATTTTTTCAAACATTTTCTTAATTTCCTTTTCCTCCTTCTTATCAAGAGATATTTCTTGAGTTGCAAGCTGAAGTTCGTCATTAGAAAAACTTGACCAGATGGCCTGTCGTATTGAAGGATTCGAATTCTGATTAACTTTAGATTTGTCCACTGAACGTTCATCTAACCTTGATTTGAGCTTCGCATTTTTTAAAGAAAGCAAATCCTTAACCTTGTCAGCAGATGGGTGGTGGGCAATTGCTATAGGCTTTGGTGGAGGAATTCGAGAGGCTTTACAGTTGTAAATCTTGTGAAGTTCCAAAAGTCCATCGCTATTGAGCAGATACTCATTTTTTAGCGAGGTGCTAGCAGTTTTATCCAAAACAAGTGTCTCAGGCAAATCATCAAAAATGCAGCCAATTCGAACCTCTTGTGAATCGCTCGTTACATTGACATCATCCTTTGCAATCTTCACGACATCATTGTTGAAGAAAATTTCAAGCGCCTCTAATATCGTGGACTTTCCTACATCGTTTTTGCCAACAAGCGCTGTCAGATCGTCGAACTCTATACAAGTACGGTCTTTATAAGCTCTAAAGTTTTCTAGCACCAATGCTTTCAATATCACGGGTCTCGAGACTCCTTATTGGGTTCAGGCAACAAGGCATTTGAATTTAATTGCAATGAAAAGTTAAGCCACGGTAATAGTAAATTGCTTAAAGTCAAGTCTCTATCTCATATCACCCAGGCCGCGCGCGCAAGATCGCGCCCGGGATGACGAAGCTGAAGTCGTCATTTTCAATCGCGGACGGCAGGCGGAAGCCCCGCCGAATATCAGCCGCCGCGCCGCGAAAGAGCGCCTTTATCATAGCCGCGTTTTGCTGCGGTGTCGCCATGCGCCGCGTCCAAGTGGCGAAATGCAGCGTCAAATCAAAGCGCAACAAGACTTCTGAGGCAAAACCAGCATCTTCTAGCATAGCCTGCCACTCGGAAATGCGGTAATCGCGCACATGCGACGGGTCCCGCAGCAGCTCGATTGCCTGCAAAAAAGTGTCCTGGGCATACTCTTCGCGGGCCATGATATCGCTGATGAGCAAGACCCCATCGGATTTGAGCGTGCGCCGAAACTCTTGCAGCGCCCGCTCCGGCTGCTGCCAGTGATGCGCGCTATAGCGGCTGGTGATGATGTCGAAGCGGCTGGCGGGGAAGGGCAGCTTTTCGACATCGGCGAGCTGCGCGGCGACATTGCACACGCCGCGCTCGGCTGCCAGAGCCTCGACCTGATGCAGCATGGCGCGGCTGAAATCGCAGGCGATGACTTGTCGCGCTTTGGCGGCGAAGGCCAGAGCCGTATGCCCGGCGCCACAGCCGGCATCCAGAACCTGCAAACCTGGACGAGCGGGCGCTGACGCGGCCATCAGGTCGAGGTCTTGGCCGGCCGCGTGGACCTGGCTGCTGCGGTAATTGGCGGCGACGGCGCTGAAGCGCCGCTGCACCTGGTCTTTAATATCTTGCGCCATTTTGGCCCTCCGCTGTCAAATAGGACAAATAAAATAATGCGGGATAAGCAAGAAAATTTCTCCGTGTCTCAGTAAGGCAAACTAAATTTTGCAACTTTTTGCCTTCGTTTCAACCCCACCCCCGGCCCCTCCCCAAAGCTTTGGGGTGGGGTTGAAAGTTGAAAATGGTACATAATTAACTTGGACTTACTTCTGTGGCTAAATTTCTTTAATCCGATTCAAAATTAGCCCTTGCAATAATGCTACAACCCGGCTAGACTATAAACAATATACTCCGCCTATGGGAAAGCTAAGGTTTTGTCTTGACGAGACCCTCTTATTTCTATTACACTGCGTCTTTGCAGTCCTCTTGCCGTCACAATTTGTCGGGTACATGAAAACTGGTTGGATGCGCTTTTGTGTAACTTGCAGTTTGTATCGCCTTCCGCTGCGGCCGGCCGCGGCGGTCTAACCTTTGCTGTTTTCGCCTCGCATGAGCAACCGAGTCATTTAATTTTAGGAGTCTGGCCTTGAAACACTATTATAATGTGAAGAATTATGCTCGTACTCCAGAGATTCAGGAGTTGCCGTCGCTGATCGATATTCAGTTGAAATCCTTTGAAGAATTCCTCTACGGCGGCAAGCTGTTGGAACTCTTCGACGATATCAACCCCATCCAAAGTTTTAATGGCAACCTGTCGCTGTATTTCCCGGGCAATCACCCGCAGGCTCAGGAGTTTGGCCTCAAACCCTATTTTGACGCGCCCAAATATGGCGAAGAAGAATGCGTCGAACGCGATATGTCTTATGCCGCGCCGCTTTATGTCGAAGTGGCGCTGGTGAATCACGAGCAGGGCGACGAAATCATCCGCCAAGATATTTTCATGGGCGAATTCCCGCTGATGACCGAAAAAGGCACTTTCATCGTCAATGGCACCGAGCGTGTCGTCGTCAGCCAGTTGATTCGCTCGCCCGGCGTCTATTTTAGCGCCGACGAAGAACGGGCTACCGGCCGCCTGCTCTCCAATGCCAAGCTCATTCCCGACCGCGGCGCTTGGATGGAGTTCGAGACGCGCAAGACCGATTACATCACGCTCAAATTCAACCGCAAGCGCACCATACCGGTGACGATTTTGCTGCGGGCGCTGGCGGCGGCCGATGATGGCTTGCCCCCCTCGCTATCGCCCATTAAAACAGGCGACGATGACGAAATCATGAAGCTCTTCGCCGATATCGACACGGACGAGACGCATCAATATATCGAGACCTGCTTCAAAAACGAACCGACTTGGGAACTAAAGAAAAAGCAGACGCTGGCGGAAGCGGCTCTGATTGAGTTCTACCGCCGCATGCGCCCCGGCGACCCGCCAACGCTGGATAACGCCCGCGAATACCTCCAAAGCCAGCTTTTTGACCAGCGGCGCTATGACCTGGAACGGGTCGGCCGCTACAAGCTGAACCAGCGACTTGGCTTGCAAGGCATCATCGACCCCTCGCACCGCACGATCGCTAAAGCCGATCTAGTCAGACTAGTGCGCCAGATGATTATTATCAACAACGGCGAACGGCAGCGCGATGACATCGACCACCTGGGCAACCGCCGCGTCAAGACTGTCGGCGAACTGGTTGGCAACAAGCTGCGCATCGGCCTGCGGCGCATGGAGCGGGTAGTCAAAGAGCGCATGTCCATCCGCGATGCCGAGAATCTGACGCCTGTTTCCCTGGTCAATATCCGCCCGATTGTGGCGGCGGTGCGCGAATTCTTTGGCTCTTCCCAGCTTTCGCAATTTATGGAGCAGACCAATCCGCTGTCCGAGCTGACGCATAAGCGCACGCTCTCGGCTTTGGGGCCGGGCGGCTTGCGCCGCGAGCGGGCTGGCTTTTATGTGCGCGATGTGCATCACAGCCATTATGGGCGCATCTGCCCGATTGAAACGCCCGAAGGGCCGAACATCGGCTTGATTGGCCGCTTAGCCAGCTATGCGCGCGTGAATGAGCTAGGTTTTATCGAAACGCCTTATCGCAAGGTGCTGAACGAACTGCCCGTGCAGATAGAAGAAGTGGAAACGCGGCCGGCCAGCGCGAAGGTTTTGCGAGAAATCGAGAAATCGCTAGACATCGAGCCAGATTTGCTGGACAAGAGGCTCGCCAAGCAGGTGGAACTTGTCAGCACGACCACTGTACCGGTTTCAAAATCAGAGATGAAACAACGGAAAATCAAACAGGAGCTGCTGGGACGGAAATTGGCCAGGGATGTTGAGGTTGAATTCACACTTGCTGATGTTGTTCGCGCTGGTATTGATGGTGAAGTCAGCCTAAGTGAAGACTCTATTTGTATTGAGGATTGGGCTGAACGCCAGGTAAATGTGCCTGCTGATTACAAAGTGCTGGTAAAACCCGATGAGAGAGTAAAAGCTGGGGAGCATTTAGCGATTCCACCTGATGGACGGGACATGATTCTTTATCTTCTTGATAGACTCAGCAACGAAGAAGTCTGGAGTCTAACCCGTCTGATACTCCTTCTCCATGAGTCGGTTCAAATGGGCGAGGCAAACCCATTCCATTTCTATCCCCGCTCGTTTGATAAAAATCAGGAAAAAAACGGATACGAGGAAGACGGATACGAAGAATACATATACGAAGAAGGGGATGAACGTCTTTTGTCCAATGAAGTTCTCTGGTCAGAGGACGTTAGATATTTTGCAGATAAGCTAAACAATGAAGGTTTGGTCGAGAAAACAAAGAACGAGAGTAAACGATACCCGGGTAGACCAGTCTACCATTACAAGTTGACAACGCGAGGTCAGAAGACCTTTGACTCGAGTGCCTTTGAAGCTGATTACCCACAAGTAGCAAAAGCAATCCAAAAAGCTATCATAGACGTCGGATATGAAAAGCAAGTGAGAGTGGAGCACAAGTCAAGGGATTTGGCTAAAAAGATAAACGACGTAGTCGTTGCTCGTCGGGAGAGCAAAATCCTTGCTGTGGGGGCTAAGAGCTTGTCTCTAATTGAATTGCAGGGAAAAGAAGAGCATCGCCGCGAAAGGCACTGGGAAACGTTTGTCGCTGAAGGTGTGCAAGTTCAATCTGGGAAATTGTTGGCTGGAAGAATAGCTGCCGTTGATGGCAAGGAAGTAGCGACCGCTGAAAAAGTGGCTGCTGTTAATGGCAAAGAAATAGCTACAGATGGCAAGGAAGCGCCGGCCGCAAAGCAAAAGCACATCATTCCCGCCGACAGCGTCATCGATGCCAAAACCCTGGAACTGCTGCAAGAATCGGCGCGCCACTTGGTCCCGGTCTATGTACAAGTGCCAAATGAAGATTTGCTCGGATGTGAACTGGCAGCAAATAACACGGTTATTGACAAAAGCGCCCTACAAAAGCTAGTAAAAGACAAGGTTGCCGAAGTAGAGATTGTCTTGCGCCAAAATATTGAAGCCGGCACCGTCATCGATGCCGCCATCTTTGAACTCTTAGCCGATTCGGATTGCGAATCTGTCGCTGTGCTAGACAAAGCGCCGAATAAAGGCCTGCTCGAGCGGACGCTTTATGCCGATGTCATTGACCAGGATGAGCGCGTCGTCGGGAAAAAAGGCGCGATCATCGACGAAGAGCTGCTGGAAAAGTTCGCTTTGCTGAATATCGACGCCGTGAGCCTCAGCGCAGAGACAGGCCGTCTCGTCGATAATCCAATGCTTATCGGCCGCGCCGTGCGCGATGATGTCGAAGACGCGGAAGAAAACCTCATCCTCGAAGAAGATACAATCATTGACGAAGCGGCGCAAAAGAAGCTGAAAGAGGCCGGCATCAAAACAGTGCCAGTCCAGCCCTTCGCCACCCGCGAGATCGAATACCTCTCCGCCGATAACGAAGACAAATTCATCATCGCCCAAGCCAACGCCCGCCTCGACGAACGCGACCAGTTCATCTCGAATCGCGTCTCGTCGCGCTACAACCAAAAATTCGTCTCGGAGCGGCCAACGCGCATCAATTATATGGATGTCGCGCCGCGCCAGATCGTCGGCATCAGCGCCGCCCTCATTCCTTTCCTCTCGCATGATGCCGCAAACCGCGCCTTGATGGGTTCCAATATGCAGCGGCAAGCCGTGCCGCTCTTGACGCCCGATGTCTCGGTCGTCAGCACCGGCATGGAAGGCCAAGCCGCTTTTGATAGCGGGCAGGTGCTGGTCTCGGATATTCACGCCGAAGTCATCAGCGTGCAAGGGCATCGCGTCATCGTGCGCGCGACCGAAGATGGCAAAGAGCATGTTTTCCTGCTGCGCAAGTATGAGCGCTCGAACCAGTCAACCTGCATCGACCAGCGCCCGCTGGTACGCAAGGGCGATATGATTGAGCCCGGCGATGTCATCGCCGATAGCTCATCGACCTTTGATGGCCAGCTTGCCCTGGGCCACGATGTTTTGACCTGCTTTCTGTCTTGGGATGGTGGCAACTATGAAGATGCCTTGCTGGTCAGCGAAGATATGCTGCGCAATGACAAATTCACCAGCATCCACATCGAAAAGCATGAGATTGAAGCCCGCGATACCAAACTGGGCGCGGAAGAAATCACCTACGATATTCCTAATGTTGGTGAAGAGGCGCTGAAAGACCTGGACGAGCATGGCATTGTGCGCATCGGCGCTGAAGTGGGTCCGAACGACATCTTAGTCGGTAAGATTACGCCCAAAGGCGAAAAAGAGCTGTCGCCGGAAGAGAAATTGCTGCGTGCTATCTTTGGCGAGCAAGCGCGCGAGGTCAAGGACTCGTCGCTGCGCCTGCCACACGGCGGCCGCGGCAAGGTCATCGATGTCAAGGTCTTCACCCGCGAAGAACACCCCGACCTGCCAGCAGGCGTCGAAAAGATGGTGCGCGTCAGCGTGGCGCAGCGGCGCAAGCTGACCGTCGGCGACAAGATGGCCGGCCGCCATGGCAACAAAGGCGTCATCTCTAAAATCGTCACTGTGGAAGACATGCCTTATATCAACGGCGGCATTCCCGTCGAAATCATCCTTAACCCGCTGGGCGTGCCTAGCCGTATGAACATCGGCCAAATCCTCGAGCTGCACCTGGGCTGGGCGGCCGATAGGCTGGGCTTCCGCGCCATCACGCCGGTCTTTGATGGCGTCAAAGAGCAGGAGATTCAAGCCGAGCTGGGCCGGGCTTGGCTGATTGACTGGGCTTGGAAGCTGACAACGGAACGGGCTTGGCAGAAGCAAGCGCAGCTGGCGAAGGGAGCTGGCATCGGTTTGGAAGACTTTGACGACGATACGCATGTCATCTGCGCCTATCTTATCGATTTGGTGGGCGATTCCGGGCTTTACGATAACGACGCCATCATCTTGCAGCGGGACCCGATTTATGTGCGACGGGTGGCTGTGGCTGAGGTTCTGCGCGAATTCGGCCATGGCCCCGATGAAATCATGGTCTACGACAATAGCGATTTGCCGGCGGAAATGCGCGATCGGCGCGATAAAAAGGCGCTGGATCTGTCTGTCCGTCTCTGGATAGAGCAGACGGGCGCTGGCGAGATTGACTTGCCCGCCACGCTTTCGACGCGCGAGCTCTTCGCCATTGCCGAGCAATTGATGTTCAAGACCGGGCAGCCGGTGCCGCATTATGGCAAGATGACCTTGTATGATGGTCGCACGGGCGAGCCTTTCGACCGCCCAGTCGCGGTCGGCTATGTCCACATGCTCAAGCTGGCGCACTTGGTCGAAGACAAAGCCCATGCGCGCTCGACTGGCCCTTACAGTCTGGTAACGCAGCAGCCGCTGGGCGGCAAGGCGCAATTTGGCGGGCAGCGCTTCGGCGAGATGGAAGTCTGGGCGCTGGAGGCTTATGGCGCGGCGCATATCTTGCAAGAGATGCTCACGGTCAAATCTGACGATGTGCAAGGCCGCGTCAAGACTTATGAGAGCATCGTCAAAGGCGAGCCGATTGAAGAGCCGGGCATCCCCACCAGCTTCCGCGTGCTGGTCAAAGAATTGCAGAGCCTGGGCCTGTCGGTCGAAGCCATCACTGGCACTGGCGATGTGATTCGCTTTGGCAAATATGACGAGCAGCAGTTCCGTCGAGCGCAGCCTGAGACTGGTTTGCTCGGGCTGGGCGCTGGCTAGCGCTCTGGGCGCATAAAACGCAAATTGCCAGGGATACATCAAATAAGGTGTATCCCTTTTTTTGCGCATTGCCTGAAGCCAGGCGGTGAGCGCAGGGCAAATCGAAAAGTCAAACAGCATCGAAGGGTCAAAAAGAAAAAGAAAAAGTCGCGGCGAGCTTTGCTGGCCCGGCGGCAAGACGCGTCGGTAGGTTCTGCCGCCGCGGAAATTGCCCAAGCGGTGGAGCGAGCCTTTGAACAGACGGGAGTGGGCAGGCGGCAGCCCAGCCGTAAGGACTTGGCCGGGTTGCGCCGCCAACTGGAAGCGCAGGCCGGCTGGGATTCTGACGCTGATTCCGCGCTGACAAAAGAAGAAGTTCTCGTCGCTTTTCAAAGCGGCCTCGAGATGGCGCTTTCAAGCGGAGACTACCGGCCTCGCAAGTAACTGAAGAAGCTGCCGCGAACATAGAGTTGACGCGATTGACCTGGGGCGCGTAGACACTGCCCTACGGGAGGGGCAGGGGTGGGGTTGAAAATTTTTGCCTAATCAACTTAGAATTACTTACTTGAATAAGATCCTCGATTAGACTGCCCAATCTGCCCTAAATCTTGTACAATAGCCACAGCGCAAAAATCAGGCGCAAGCTCGCTTGATTTTGCCTGGATTGTATGCTAATCTCACTAAGACTTAATTTGTTCAAAAAAGCACAAATGCTTGGAATGCAAAAATGACCGTTCTCGAATTTGGTCCCGTTACCGCCTTGCTGGTAATTGCCGTGATTTTGGCTCTGATAATCGCCAATATCTCGCGCGTAATGGGCCCGCAGCGCCCGACTTACCGCAAATCCGTGCCTTATGAAAGCGGCATGAAACCCATCGGGCCCGCCACCCGCCGCCTGCCAGTCAAATTTTATTTGGTCGCGGTGCTTTTTATCATCTTCGATATTGAAGTCATTTTCTTTTTGCCCTGGGCCGTATCTATGCGCGACTTGGGCCCTTACGGCTTAGCCGTTATGGGCGTCTTCACAGCGATTCTCATCGTCGGTTTTGTTTACGAGTGGAAGAAAGGTGGTTTGGAATGGGAGTAAGCTCCAAACTAGGCAATCTGGGTGTCGTCACAACCACCGTCGAGCAAGCGGTTAATTGGGCGCGCACGGGCGCGATGTGGCCCCTGCTTTTTGGCTTAGCCTGCTGCGCCATCGAATATATGAGTTCGCAAGCCTCAAGCTATGACCTTTCGCGCTTTGGCATGGAATTGAACCGCGCCACGCCGCGCCAAGCTGACCTGCTCATCGTCTCCGGGCGTTTGACGCGCAAAATGGCGCCGGTCGTGCGCCAGCTCTATGACCAGATGGCTGAACCCAAGTGGGTGATTTCCATGGGCGATTGCGCCTCTTGCGGCGGCGTCTACAATAATTATGCCATTGTGCAGGGCGTCGACGAGATTATCCCGGTCGATGTCTACATCGCTGGCTGCCCGCCGCGCCCAGAACAACTGCTGCACGGCATCTTGACCCTGCACGAAAAGGTCAAAGGCGAGCGCATCGCCGATTGGGCTTGATTTTAGGACCGAGCGAAGAAGGCGATAAAGGAAAGACAGCTTATGCAGATTCCGGCCGCACGCGACCCAGTGAGCGCGCTTCGCAGCGTCTTTGGCGAGGCGATTTTGCATGTGAAGCAGTTCCGCGGCGAGACGACCATCGTTGTCCAGCCCGAGCGCCTGCCTGAAGCGCTGGATTACCTGCGCGTCAGCGCCGGCTTGGTCTACAATATGCTGTCGGATGTCAGCGCGGTGGATTATTACCCCAACGATTATGGCGCCGCTTATGCTGGCGGCGAAAAGGATTTTAGACCCGAGCGCTTTGCCGTCTCCTACCATATTCTGTCTATGCTGTATAATCGGCGGCTGCGCGTCAAAGCCTTCGCGGAAGAAGAAGAGCCGCGCTTGCCGACGGCGACGGTTATTTGGCCGGCGGCGAATTGGCTGGAGCGGGAAATCGCCGATATGATGGGCATCGTCTTTGAGGGACATCCCGACCAGCGGCGCTTGCTGATGCCGGAAGACTGGCATGGCCACCCGCATCGGCGCGATTATCCGCTGGGCAAAGAGACAGTCGCCTTTTCTTTTAACGAGGCGGAAATCCGCAAATACAAACCCTTCGCTACAGATTAAACGAGGTCGCTATGGCAGTTGCAACAGAAGCGCAAGCGCAATCAATTGAAGAACAGCGCCGCTGGGAGGGCAGCCTCGAGCAGTTGCAAGGCCTGGTGTCCGAGCGGGCCCTCACTGGCGACACGATGCTGCTCAATATGGGTCCCCACCATCCCAGCACCCATGGCGTTTTGCGCCTGCTGCTAGAATTGGACGGCGAACAGATCGTAACCTGCTTGCCCGATATCGGCTTTCTGCACACGGGCATCGAAAAATCTGTCGAAGACAAAAGCTATGAAAAAGGCTTGCCGCTGACCGACCGCATGGATTATCTCTCGCCTATGTCCAACAATATGGCTTATGCGGCGGCGGTCGAAAAATTGCTCGATTTGGATGTGCCAGAGCGCGGGCAAATCATCCGCGTCATCTGCCTGGAATTAGCCCGCTGCGCCAGCCACCTCGTTTGGCTAGGCACGCATGCGATTGATATGGGCGCGATGAGCGTGCTGCTCTATGCCTTCCGCGAGCGCGAGCGCATCTTGGGTATGTTCGAGATGCTCTCCGGCCAGCGCATGATGAGCAGCTATATTCGCCCGGGCGGTGTCTGGCGCGATGTGCCAGCCGAATTCCCGCCCACCTTAAAGCAATTCTTGGACGACTTCCCGGCTAAGGTCGATGACTATGAGGCTTTGCTGACGCAGAATCCGATTTGGAAAGACCGCGCCCAAGGCGTCGGTGTGATTGAACCTGATGTCGCCCTGGCCTACGGTTTGACCGGGCCAGCTTTGCGCGGCAGCGGCGTCAACTGGGATTTGCGCAAGGCTCAGCCTTACAGCGGCTACGAAACCTACGATTTCAATGTGCCGCTGGGCGAGCATGGCGATGTCTATGACCGCTATTTGATTCGCATTCGTGAATTCCGCGAAAGCGTCAGCATCTTGCAGCAGGCGGCGGCACGGCTGGAGCGGGTCAAAGGCCCCTATCGCTCGGAAAATCGCAAATACTGCCCGCCGCTACGCAGTGAGCTGGGGCAGAGCATGGAAGCGGTCATTCACCACTTCAAGCTCTGGACCTATGGTTATGACGCGCCCGATGACGAGATTTATAGCGCTATCGAAAGCCCGCGCGGCGAAATTGGCTGCTACTTGCATGGCACGGGCGCCAATAAACCGCGCCGCGTGCATTTCAAGACGCCGTCTTTCATCCATATCAGCGCCTTGCCCGTGATATCAAAAGGTTATTTGCTGGCGGATATGGTGGCGATTATCGGCAGTGTGGATATTGTGCTGGGCGATTGCGACCGCTAGCGAGCCTGCAGAGCGGCGGCTGGCAAAGGCGGCGAGCCGCCAAGCCCAAGAAGAAAGTAGAGTAGTGCATGGCAATTATTGGCAATCCGAAATACCAAGAGCGCATCCAGCATCACCTTGCCAAGTACGAGACCAAGCGCTCGGCCGTGATGCCGCTTTTGTATATTGCGCAAGAAGAATATGGCTGGGTGAACCAGGCGGGCATCGAAGAAGTCGCTCGCATTCTTAATCTAGACCCGACCCAGGTCAAATCCATTGCCGGCTTCTATACGATGTATTCGGAAAAACCAAAAGGAAAATATTGGCTGCAAGTCTGCACCGATTTACCTTGCGCTCTCAAAGGCGCGGACGACTTCCACGCCTGGCTGAAAGAAGAGCTGGGCGTCGAAGAAGGCGGCACCACCGCTGATGATATGTTCACAGTCGAACATGTCATGTGTCTCGCCGCTTGCGACAAAGCGCCGATGCTGCAATGCAATTTTCGTTATGTCGAGAATCTTGATAAGCCGAAAATGCGCGAGCTGCTGGCGAAGTGGCGCAGCGAAGCCGCCCGCTCCGCCAACTGGCAGCGCTGAACGGGTTTGCCACTAGCCGCGCCGCAGACTAAGCGCAGCCTAAGAAGGAAAGCATTCGATGACGCACATTCTTTTGCGTGGACGGGAAATACCAAATATCAAGGACTTGGCTGTTTATGAGCGGCACGCCGGTTTTGCCGGCTTCAAAAAAGCCTTGGCTATGCAACCGGCCGAAGTGATTGATATTGTCAAAGCCTCTGGTTTGCGCGGGCGGGGCGGCGCTGGCTTCCCCACCGGCGTCAAATGGAGTTTCATCCCGCAGCATGAGCCGATTAAATATGTCACCGTTAACGCCGACGAAAGCGAAACCGGCACCTTCAAAGACCGCGAAATCATGGAAGAAAATCCCTATCAGCTCATCGAAGGTTCGCTGATTTGCGCTTATGCTATTCAGGCGAAAGCGGTCTATATCTACCTGCGCGGCGAGTTTTGGGATATTGGAACGCAGTTGGACGACTGCATCGAGGCTCTGCGTGCCAAAGGTTATGTCGGCAAGAACATCTTAGGCTCGGGCTATGATTGCGAGGTCTATACGCATCTTGGCGCTGGCGCCTATATCTGCGGCGAAGAGAGCGCCCTGCTCAATAGCCTCGAAGGCTATTTAGGGCAGCCGCGTGTGCGCCCGCCATTCCCAGCCCAAAAAGGCGGCGGCTTATATAAAGAAGCGACCGTCGTCAACAATGTCGAGACTTTGGCGAATTGTCCTTTTATTTTGCATGAGGGCGCGGCGGCTTTTAAGGCTATCGGCACCGCCCAAAGCAGCGGCACAAAAATCTATTGCGTCAGCGGCCATGTGAAGCGGCCAGGCAATTATGAATTGCCCATGAGCGCGACCTTCCGCGAGCTGCTATATGACCAGGCTGGCGGTCCGCTGCACGAAGACCGCGCTTTTAAGGCTATGCTGCCATCGGGCGGCTCTGGTCCCATTGTGCCTTTGACCGACGAAGTGCTGGATACGCCGATGAGCTATGAAGATACGCCAAAAATCGGCACCATCATCGGCTCGGCTTCTATCATCGTCATGGATGAAACAGTCGATATGACCTGGGTCGCCTCTAAAGTGACGAAGTTCTTCAAGCACGAGAGCTGTGGCAAATGCACGCCCTGTCGCGAAGGCACTTATTGGCTGGACAAAGTGATTGATCGGATTTTGGCCGGGCGCGGCAGCCCCGATGATGTCAAGCGCATCGCCGATGTAGCCGAGAATATGCAAGGCACTTCGCTCTGCGCTCTAGGCGATTTTGCCGCCAATCCGATTATTCATACGATTCGGCATTTCCCGGACGATTTTGCCCAGCATGTGCAGGCTTAGTTGGCGAGCGCGGAGATGACGGCAATGCGCATAGAAGACAGCGGGGGCGGAATCGGCGCGCTTTTGCGCCAAGCGCTCAAGGCGCTTTTCCAATCGCCCCTAGAGCGCGAGCGCGCTTTTTACCAGCGCTATCGCCAGCTGAGCGAAAAAATTGAGGCGGCGCCAGAGGATATGCTGCATTATGTCTTGCGGGGCGAACTGAATTTGCAGCGGGGCGAATATGCCCGCGCCAAGACAGATTTTGAAGCGGGCCTAGCCTTGCTGGAAAACTTGGACGAGACGCAGGGCTGGCTGATCTTGGAGCAGGTCATGCAAGACCGCGCGCTTTATGGCTTGCGCCAGGCGCAAAGCCAGTTGCCGCCGCCCGACAGTGCGGCGAACATAACGATGAAAGTGGAGGCTTGAATGTCCGACACGGTGAAAATCAATATCGATGGAAAAGAATATGAAGTGCCAGCCGGCGCGAATCTAGTCGATGCCGCCAAATGGCACGCCAATAACGACATCCCCGTCTTCTGCTATCATCCCAAGATGGAGCCAGTCGGCATGTGCCGTATGTGCCTGGTGGAGCTTGGCACGCCAGCCCGCGACCGCGCCACCGGCGATTTGCTGCGCAATGATGACGGCAGCCCCCAGATTCGCTATTTTCCCAAGCTGCAAACCGCCTGCACTACTACTGTCAGCGCTGGCATGCACATCAAGACAAATACGCCGCAGGTCATCGCGGCGCGCAACGATGTGCTGGAATTTCTCTTGAGCAGCCACCCGCTGGATTGCCCGATTTGCGATAAAGGCGGCGAATGCCCGCTGCAAAATTTGACTATGCGCCACGGGCCCCAATCCTCCCGCATGTATTTTGAAGACAAGCAATTATTGGAAAAGCATTATCCCCTGGGCGACCTTATTTTCCTCGACCGTGAGCGCTGCATTCAATGCGCCCGCTGTGTGCGCTTTCAAGACGAAGTGGTTGGCGATGATGTGCTGGCTTTTCACGAGCGCGGCCGCCGCTTGCAAATCATCACCAATTCCGACCCCGGCTTCGATACCTATTTCAGCGGCAATACCACCGATATTTGCCCGGTCGGGGCGCTGACCACAGCCGATTTCCGCTTTGGCGCGCGGCCCTGGGAATTGAACGAAGTGGCTAGCATTTCACCCTGGGATGCCGCGGGCGAGAATATCAGCCTGAGCATGCGGCTGGACCGCGATTTTGGCGGCAAAGCCTTGATTAAACGGGTCATGCCGCGCCAGAACGAAGCGGTCAACGAAATTTGGATCAGCGACAAGACGCGCTTCGGGCATCATTTCACCCGCAGCGCCGAACGCTTGCAGCAGCCACAGATGAAGCTGGCTGGCAGCTTGCACGACTCGAATTGGAACGCCACCATCGCGGCGCTGGCGCAAATCTTAAAAGACGCCGCCGGCGATGTGGCCGCCCTGGCCGGCAGCAGTATGTCCAACGAAGATTTATGGGAGCTGCGCCGTTTGGTCGAAGGCAGCGGCGGCGGGCGCTTGGGCGCTTGGCCGCCCACCCACGGCGCCGCGCCAGCGGTCGCTCAAGTGGGCGTCGGCTTTGGCACAAACCTAGGCCAGCTCGGCAAAGGCGACGCCATTCTGGTCATCGCCTGCGATTTGGAAGAAGAAGTGCCAATCTGGCGCTTGCGCCTCAAGCAAGCGCAGGACCGTGGCGCTTATCTGGTTGTCGCCAATGCCCGCGATACGCGCTTGGAAGACTTTGCCCTGCAAGGCGCGCGCAATGATAAAGTGGTCGAAGGCGATGCCATCCGCTTTGGCGCCGGCGAAGCCGCCGCCGTCATGCGCGATTTGAAGGCGACCCACCCCGAAATTGCCGAGCGCCTGGCTCAGGCGGAAAATCTGGTGATTGTCGCCGGCGCGGAAGGTCTAACGCTGGCCGGCAGTCAGGCTTTGGCGGCGGCGGCGGCGAACTTCTTAGTTGAGACCGGCCATGCCGGCCGGCGCAATAACGGCTTGCTCTCGCCTCTGCCCGGCGCGAATGGCATGGGTTTGCATTATCTCGGCTATTCGCCGCAAGCGACGCTGGACATTATGGCGCAGCCGCCCAAGGTTCTCATCGTCGCCCAAGCCGAGCTGCTCGATGATGACCCGACGGCCCGCGACTGGCTCAGCCAGGTAGACACAGTTATCTATGCCAATTTCTTCGACGATGGGATCTGCGAATATGCGGATTATGTTTTGCCGCTGCAAACTTTTGCCGAGCGCGATGGCAGCTTTGTCAATGGCGAGCGGCGGGTGCAGCGCTTTTATCTGGCTCAGGGCCCGCTGGGGCAGGCTCTGCCCGCTTGGCAGCTCTTTAATAGTGTCAATCAGGCGGCCGGCCTTAGCCGCCGCCAGCCTTCCGCCGCCGCCGTTATGCGCGACATCAGCCTGAATGTGCCAGCTTTCGCCGGCATGCGCTATAAAAATTTGGCTCAGGTCAAGCGGCAATTCCCCGATGTCGGCGGCCGCGACCTGTATTATGGCGGCACCGCTTATAATAATAGCGGCGGGCTGGGCATCCAGATTCCGACCGCCGCCGACCGCAAAGAAGACCTGAATCTGGCTGAACTTGACACTGACGAAGCTGCTGCGCCTGGCGCGGGCGACCTGCTGATTATGCCGATAACGCGGCTGTATAATCGGCAGCGCAACTTCCGTCCGACGCTGCTGCTCGAGCCGCGCCTGCTAGCGCCTTACGCGATTGTGAATGCAGCCGATGCGGCCGCCCGCGGCATTATCCCGGGCGATATACTCGAAATTCGCGCCGGCAAGGCCCGCTTGCGGGCGCGGGCTACGCTCAGCGCGGAGATTACCGCTGGCACAGTCGCTTTGCCGCGCCATTTGACTGAAGACGCTGTGCCGCTGACGCTAAGTCGCGGCGACATTAGCCGGGTCGCGCAGGCTGTTGCAGCCCGCGCCAGACGATAGAGGAAAGCATTATGAGCCGGAATATGAAGATAGGCTTAGGCATTGCTGTCGTCGCCCTGGTTGGGCTGGCGCTGGCACTCGCCTTGATTATCGCTAATCTGGGCGCAATTGCCGCCTGGATCGGCTTCGACGAGGCCGGCAACCTCGATGGCCGCGCGGGCGCGATTGGCTTGCTGCTCAACCCAGAAGCCCGCGTCCAGAATGTGATTCAATGCGACGCTGATGCCGGCTGCTCGGCGCTTTGGCCCATCATCTTTGCCGCTGGCTTCGCCTTTGTCATCGTCACCGGCTTTGCCTATACCACTTTGCTCGAGCGGCGCTTGCTCGCTTTTTTGCAGCACCGCGTGGGCCCGAATCGCGTTGGCCCTTTGGGTTTTATGCAGCCGGCCGCCGATGGCGTCAAACTGGTTTTCAAAGAAGACTTGATACCGGACGGCGCGGATAAATGGGTTTTCCGCCTGGCGCCGATGATTAAAGTGATACCGATTTTGATGATTGCCGCTGTCATCCCAATGGGGCCGGATTTGCTGCTTCCCTGGTTCGCGCCCGCGCTGGGCGATGTCTGGTTCCAAGTGCCGCAGGGTCTCATCGATTCGAATGTCGGCATCCTTTGGATCATCGCTATCACCAGCATCGCCACTTATGGCGTGGTGCTGGCCGGCTGGTCCAGCGACAATAAATATGCCATGCTAGGCGCGCTGCGCGCTTCAGCCCAGATGATTAGCTACGAGTTGAGCATGGGTCTGACGTTGGCGGTGCCGGTGATGATTGTCGGCAGCATGGCCATTGGCGACATCATAGATGCCCAGCGCAATATCTGGGATTGGCTCGTCTTTCAAAATCCGCTGGCGGCGGCGGCGCTGATTTTGGCTCTGCTAGCCGAAACCAACCGCGCGCCTTTTGACTTGACCGAAGCGGAACAGGAACTCACGCAAGGGTATATGACCGAATACAGCGGCATGAAATTCGCCTTGTTTATGATGGCGGAATACTTGGGCATGATTGCGGTGAGCCTGGTGGCGGTGGCGGTTTTCTTTGGCGGCTATCACTTATGGCCTATGGATGGCTTGCCGCTCCTGGCGCCCCTCATTTTCATCCTCAAAGTCGTTTTGATGCTCTGCGGCATGATTTGGGTGCGGGCGACTTTGCCGCGCATCCGCTACGATCGGCTGATGCAATTCGGCTGGAAGGTAATGATTCCGCTGGCTTTGCTGGCGGTGGCTTGGACGGCGGTTTCTATTGTCGTCGGCGATGCCCTCGGCGGCACTGCCTATCCCTTCATCTCAGGCGCTGTCTTCTTGCTGGTTCTGCTCATCGGCGGTTTGGCTCTGCGCCGCCTCAGCCGCGAGCGCGCTAGCGAAGAAGCCATCCCGCTAGAAGATGACCCGATGTACACTGGCGAACGGCGCGGGCTTGGCTGGGCTTTGGTGCATCTGGTGGGCATGCTGGTGGCTATCCCGCTGGCGCATATCCGTTTTCAAGTCCGCGCGCTGGAAGGCATGGCTAGCTTCGGGCGCAGTCCCGAAGAAGACCGCCTGCTCGAGAGCAGCGAAACAGCTATCAAAAGCGCCCGCGATTAGCGCGCCGCCAATTTCCGCATAGAGTAAAGGCTGCGAATATGAATGTGATAAAAGGCTTTCAAACAACACTGAAGCACCTGACGGACGATGCCGTCACCGTGCAGTATCCCGAACAGGTGCAGCAATTTCACCAACGCTATAAAGGGCGGCATCATCTGCGCCGCTATGAAAATGGCTTGGAGAAGTGCATCGGCTGCTCGCTCTGCGCGGCCGCTTGCCCAGCGGACGCCATCTGGGTCGAGGCGGCCGAAAATACCGACGACGAGCGCTATAGCCCCGGCGAACGCTATGCCAAGACCTACGAAATCAATATGCTGCGCTGCATCTTCTGCGGCTATTGCGAAGATGCTTGCCCAACCGAAGCCATCCAGCTTGGTCATGAGCATCAGATGTCTTTTACCGACCGGCGCGATGCCATCTATACCAAAGACATGCTTATCGACGCGCCGGCCGAAGGCGCATCAGACACGCCGCAAGCAGTCGAACCAGGCGCCTACGACCGCTCGATACCAGATATGCCAGACCCAACTTAAACAGCGGAAACAGGGATTTGAAATTGAACAGCGGCCTTACTTGTGCTAAAATGCACAAAGTCATTCAGGGTGGGATTTAACTTCTATGGAATGGTTATTCCTGATTGTGAGCTTCGTGGCGGTCTTCGCGGCTGGCATGATGCTGACGCGGAAAAACGCGGTACATAGCGCCCTTTTCCTCATCGTCAATTTTGGCTGCGTCGCCTTTCTCTATTTGATGCTGGACGCGCCCTTCTTGGCGATGGTGCAGGTGACCGTCTACACCGGCGCCATTATGGTGCTTTTCCTCTTTGTCATTATGCTCTTAGGCGCTGAGGCGACTTCGGATAGCGGCGGGCGGCTGCATTGGCTCGGTTTCGCTGGCACCGCTGTCGCTATCCTGCTGCTTTTGATTTTCGCTTTCCCCATCGCCTCCGATATGCTGGCCGACGAAGCGGTTGAGCCGCTGGACGCCCAAGCGCAGCTGCGGGTCATCAATGCTATCCCGGGCGGCGACGGCGAAGAATTCACCGTCATGGAAGCGGGTTTTGCGCTGCCCCTGGTTGGCACGGTCAGCGGCAGCGTTCTGCTGGAGGCGGCTGACGAGGGCAGCGCCGATACCAGTATCGAGGGCGTTGTCTATAGCGATTCGCGGGAAACCGCCGGCCGCTATAGCAGTCTGCCCGCCGGCGACTACAGCATAAGCGCGACCGTCAGCGATGGCAGCTATGAATCTGGCGCTATCTTTAGTACAAACCTCAGCCTGGCGCCCGAGACGGCGCATTCGGTGGTCTTTTATGAAGATGCCGAGAATTTGCTGGCGGTTACGATCTTATCAGACGACATCAGCGAGCCGAGCGTCGGCAAGATGCGCCTAACGCTATTTAACGCTGTAACGGACAAGCAGGTCTCGCTGGTGGATATGGGGCAGTACACAGCGCGGCGCAGCTTATGCGACGACCCCAGCTGCGGCCGGCTCATCCCGCACCGCGTTCTAATCGAGCAATTGCCGGCCGGCGCAGCCATCAGCATCGAGCTGGACGAAAGCAATTATAATCTCGCTTTCGTTGACGCAGAGCAGACTGTGCTACGCGCGCTGGCCGGCTATGAAGCCGAGCGCGGCTTGATTGAGACCCGCGTCTTAGCCCGCGAGCCGGGCTTGCCCGGCAGCCAAGCGGGTTACCGCGCCGCCGTCTTTAATGCCAGCGCCGCGCCTGCTTTTGGCAGCCCCGAAGCGATGGGGCAGGTCTTGTTTATTGACTATGTGCTGCCGGTGATGCTGGTGGGTGTCTTGCTGCTGGTGGCTTTGATTGGCGTAATCGTCTTGGCGCGCCCCGATGCTTTAGCCCAAGCCGAGCGCCGCCGCATCAATCGCCGCCGCCGCGTCAGCCGCCCGCTGGTCAGCGTCATTTCGCAGCAGACAGGGTCTGATGTCTTGGATGGCGAATATCTGGCGAAATTGCCCGGGCCCGCGGATAGCCGCCCCGACGACGCGCCAGCCGACTAGCTGAGTAAGGATAGAAGAAATGAATGCAATCGGCGCTGAACCCTATATCGCGCTCAGCATGGTTCTTTTTTTGATGGGCGCGCTGGGCGTGCTGATACGACGCAATGCCATCCTGGTCTTTATGTCGGTCGAGCTGATGCTCAACTCGGCTAACCTGGCGCTGGTGGCTTTCGCGCGGGAATGGGGGCAGGTCAATGGGCATGCCTTTGTCTTTTTTGTGATGACCGTGGCCGCGGCCGAAGTGGCTATCGGCTTGGCTTTGATTGTGAATATTTTCCGCGAGCGTCAAAGTATCAATATCGACGACTTGCAACAGATGCGAGGGTAAGAATCGCCAGCGGAAGAGGCGCTAAGCTATGCAAAATCTACCACTGTTAGTCCCACTGGTCATCTTTGTTCCCGCTCTTGGGGCTTTCATCAACTTCTTTTTTGGCGCGCGGCTGGGCGAGAAGTGGGCTGGTTATGTCGGCTGCTTCGCGTCGATTTTTGCCTTTGTCGTCTCGCTCTTTTTATTGAGCTATGTAACTGGCACGGACGGCGCGGCGGCTGTCGTCAACCCGCCTTTCTTTGATGGCTGGCTGCGCATCGAATCGGTCGGCTTGGATATTTCGTGGCAACTGCGCGTCGATTCCCTCAGCGTGACGATGATGCTGGTGGTAACTGGCGTCGGCTCGCTGATTCACCTCTATGCCCGCGGCTATATGCACGGCGACAAGTCTTACCCGCGTTTCTTCGCCTACCTCAATATGTTCCTCGCTTTTATGCTGGTATTGGTAACGGCGAACAACCTCCTGATGCTCTTCGTCGGCTGGGAAGGGGTTGGGCTTTGCTCTTTCTTACTCATCGGCTTCTGGTGGGATAAAAAAGCGCCCGAGGGCTGGAAAAATAGCAATGCCGCCCGCAAAGCTTTCATCGTCAACCGCATCGGCGATTTTGGCTTGCTGGTAGCGATGTTCCTCATATTCTGGACCTTTGGCACGCTTGATTTCTTCAAAGCCAACGAACTGCCGAACACCGAAGCGAAATACCTGGTCCACTGGCGCGAGCATAATGGCTTGCTCGAACACCAGGAAGAGACAGCGGATGCTGAGGCGAAAACCGCCGCTGACGGCTATGGCAAAGAGTATGTCTGTGTGCCAGCCGCGGCCCATGAGACCGACGCGGCGCATAGTGAAGACCAGGCTGCCGATAGCCACGCCGATGATGGCTATGGCGCGGCTGAGGGATATGCGGTGTCAAACCCGCTGGCTAGCGATATTCGCGCCATTTATTGCGACAATCACCATTTTGACACCGACTTGCTCGGCGTCTTCGGGCAGACCAGCGAGCGCTTTGGCAATGGCGAAACCGTCGATTTTGGCGCTTTCCAAATGAACTTTGAAGATGTCATTCTTTTGATCGCCTTGTTTATGCTCTTGGGCGTGGCTGGCAAATCGGCGCAGATTCCGCTCTTTGTCTGGCTGCCAGACGCGATGGCCGGACCCACGCCCGTCAGCGCGCTCATCCACGCGGCGACGATGGTTACCGCCGGCGTCTATATGATGGTGCGCTCCAATGTCTTTTTGTGGGAGCTGAACCACGCCGGTTATGTCATTGGCTTAATCATCACGCTGGTTGGCGCTGGCACGGCTATCATGGCCGGTTTCATCGCCTTGGGCCAGTGGGACATCAAGCGCGTTTTAGCCTATTCGACGATTTCTCAACTCGGCTTTATGGTTGCGGCCGTGGGCATCGGCGCGTATGTGGCGGCTATGTTCCATTTAGTTACGCACGCCGTTTTCAAGGCTCTGCTCTTCCTCGGCAGCGGCTCCGTCATCCACGGCGTCGAGCATGGACATCATCATGCCCAAGAACACAGCCATGCCTCCCCTCAGCACCATGAAGAAGACTTCGACCCGCAGGATATGCGCAATATGGGCGGCTTGCGCAAACGGATGCCGATTACCTATATTACTTATCTGATTGGCACGCTGGCTCTGGCCGGCATCTTCCCCTTTGCCGGTTTTTGGTCTAAAGACGAAATTCTGGCCGATGCCTGGTACGAGGCTTTTGAGCTTAACCAGCTAAGCGGCTTCATTGCTTTTGGTGTCCTGCTCGTTGCCGCCGCGTTCACTGCTTTTTATATGTGGCGTCAGATTGTGCTGGTCTTCTTCGATAGTCCGCGCAGCGAAGCCGCCGAGCAAGCGCCTGAGAGCAATGGCGCTATGCTGCTGCCGCTCTTTATTTTGGCGATTTTTACCTGCATCATCGGCTTAATCAATGTGCCTAAGGCGACGCCGATATTCGCCAGCATCTACGAGACCTATGAATTCAAGCACTTCCTCGAGCATAGCCTCATCAGCGTCTCGCGTGGGCATTCGCTGGACTTCAATATCTTGATTGCCGGCATCGCGCTGGCTCTGGGCATCGCTTCGCTCGTCATTGCCAACCGCGTCTACAAAGGCAAAGGCTTAGCCAGCGAGCGGCGCGACCAGTTGGAGACTTATGCCTCCGCCCGCGGCGCGTTTCGGCTAGCGAATGCGCGGCTCTATTGGGACGAGCTGTATGGCAGCCTGATTGAACAACCCTTCAACCGCTTAGCCCGCTTTTTCGCCGATCGGGTCGATTGGGATTTCTTGCACGATTATTTCCACGACAAAATTATCAAGCGCGGCTTCGATAGCATTGGGCAGCTGCTGAGCCAGCCCTTCGACCTCGGCATTGTCGATGGCGCGGTCAATGGCATCGCTTGGCTGGTGCAGCGGACGGCGCAGCGGCTGCGCCGCGCCCAGACAGGGTATGTGCGCCTCTATGCCGTCGTGCTTTTCATCGGCGTCGTCGCCGTTATTTTGCTCATGCTCGCGCCATTTATTCAGACCTTGCTGCAAACAGGCTTTTAAGGAGAACGCAGTCCCATGGATGTAACTGGACTTTCGCTCACTACGATTACGCTCTTCCTGCCGATGGTTGGGCTTGCTATTTTGCTGTTTATGCACGGCGAAAAGCAAAAAGACAACCTGAAGTGGGTGGCTTTTGCCACTAGCATCGTGACATTTGTCGCCTCGCTGCTGATGTGGATTAACTTTGACCCCAGCTCCGCCGAGCTGCAAATGGTGCAGCGCAACACTTGGGCTGAGGTCTCCCTGGGCGAATCGGTCATAAATGTCAGCTATTTCGTCGGCGTCGACGGCATCAGCATGCTGCTGGTCTTGCTCACTACTTTCATTATGCCTATCGCCATTCTTGGCTCTTTTGGCAGCCACATCTTTGAAGAGCGCGGGCGTGAGAAATTGTATTACATCTTTTTGATGCTGCTCGAATGGGCGATGATTGGCGTTTTTGTCGCGCATGACCTGATTATCTTCTATGTCTTTTGGGAAGTTACGCTCGTGCCGATGTATTTCCTCATCGGCATCTGGGGCGCGGAAGAGCGCATTTACGCCGCTGTCAAGTTCTTCTTGTACACGATGGCCGGCTCAATTTTGATGTTGATTGCGATTTTGTATGTCGGCAATCGCTCTGGCACCTTCAGCACTTATAGCGCTGGCGGTGATGTCGGCGTCATTGAGATGGTACAGACTTATGAAGACAATGGCAGCTATTGGGACCCAGCCACAGACGCGGCAGAAACGGAGGAAGAAGAGGGCTTCCTCTTCAGCTCGGTCGAAAGTTTCCTCTTTTTAGGTTTCCTAATCGCTTTCGCTATCAAAGTGCCAATCTTCCCCTTCCACAGCTGGCTGCCCGATGCCCATGTGCAAGCGCCGACGGCTGGCTCGGTCATCTTGGCCGGCGTGCTGCTGAAGATGGGCACTTATGGCATTGTGCGCTTCAATCTCAATTTGTTCCCCGAAGCGACGGTGGCTTGGGCGCCGACAATCGCTTTCCTAGGCGTCGTCGGCATTATCTATGGCGCTTGGGTCAGCTATGCCCAGGATAATGTGAAAAAACTGGTCGCTTATTCTTCCGTCAGCCACCTTGGTTTTGTCGTGCTGGGCATCTTCGCGCTCAATTCGCAGGGCTTGCAAGGCGCGACCCTGCAAATGGTCAACCATGGCATCAGCACCGGTGGCTTGTTCCTCATCGTCGGCATGCTCTACCAACGCTGGCATACCAAAGAGATGGCGGCTTATGGCGGGATTTGGAAAGCCATGCCGCTCTTCGGCGCGATTAGCTTGGTCATCTCGCTCAGCAGTATGGGTTTGCCCGGTCTCAATGGCTTCATCGGCGAGTTCACCATTTTGCTTGGCTCGCTGGGCAGCGATTATCTCGGCTTCGCCTTCACGCTCTTTGGCACGCTGGGCGTCATCCTGGCGGCGGTCTATCTGCTCAAGATGTTCCAGCATGTCTTTATGGGCGATCTGAAAAATCCGCTGCGCGATGAAGCTGGCTACAAACTAAGCTGGAACGAAATCGCGGCTTTTATCCCAGTATTGATTATGATCTTCTGGATGGGTCTACAGCCGATTGTCTTTTTTAATATGCTGGACATATCGGTCGATAAGATCGTCGCGCTGTTTGTTGGCTAGGAGATAGCAATGTTTGAGGCACCCACTATCGCGGACTTCCTCGCGCAATCCAATCTGACTGTGACCCTGCCCGGCACGCTGCTGCTCGTCTGGACCTTGCTGCTGGTGTTGGTGGATCTCTTTGCCGGCGAAGAGCGGCAGCACTGGACGCCGATTTTGGCTTGCGTCGGCTTGGGCATCAGCTTTGTCGCCAATATCTTTGTCTATGCGCCGCCGGCCGGCCAGCAAAGCGCGCTCTATGGCATGTTCATCGCTGATGCTTTCACCGGCTTTTTGAATCTCTTAATCCTGGTCGCCACCTTCATCGCGATTCTGATGAGTTGGGATTATCTCAAGCGAGCCGGCGTCCACCGCGGCGAGTATTATATTTTGGCTCTGCTCTCATCGGCCGGCGCGATGTTCATGGTCGCCGCCAATGACCTGATTGTCGTTTTTGTCGCCCTGGAGCTATTGAGCATCCCGCTCTATATTTTGGCGGCTTTCCGCTCGGTGAAAAACGATGGCAGCGAGTTAGCGCTCAAATCCGAAGAAAGCGGGATGAAGTATTTTATCCTCGGCGCTTTTTCGAGCGCGTTTTTGGTCTTTGGCGCGGCTCTGGTCTATGGCGCGACTGGCACGACCAACATACCGCAAATTTTCGCTATGGCCGGCAGCATCGCCGCCGCCACTTCCTCCGCGACCTTTTATCTGCTAGTGGGCGCGGCTCTGCTGATTGTCGGTTTGGGCTTCAAGGTGGCGGTTGTGCCTTTCCACATGTGGACGCCCGATGTCTATGAAGGCGCGCCGACGCCCGTTACCGCTTATATGAGCGTTACGGTAAAGATAGGCGGCTTCGCGGCTTTGTTCCGCGTGCTGGTGACCGGCCTGTCGGTGCTGGTCTTAGCCGATGGCGAGGCAGCCGCTTGGCAGGCGACCGCTACTCTCATTGCGATACTGACGCTGGTTTTGGGCAATTTTGTGGCTATCGCCCAGCGCAATCTCAAGCGCATGCTGGCTTATTCTTCCATCGCCCACGCCGGTTATATTATGGTAGCGGTGGCAGCGGCTGGCACCGCCCGCGTCAGCGATGCGGCGACGCAAGGCGCGCTGGTGTATATGCTGGCTTATATGTTCACCAATTTAGGCGCTTTTGCCGTGGTGATGGCGATTGAACGCGAAGATGGCAGCGGCGGCAATATAGACGACCTCATCGGTTTAGCCCGCTCGCGCCCGGTGATGGCTCTGGCTATGACGATCTTTATGCTCAGCTTGACTGGCGTGCCGCTGACGGCCGGCTTCGTCGGCAAGTTTATGGTTTTTGCCTCAGCCGTGCAGGCCGGTCTCTATGGGCTGGCGGTGATTGGCGTGCTGACCAGCGTCGTCAGCGCCTTTTATTATATGCGCGTCGTCGTCAATATGTACCTGCGCGATAGCGACGGCCTGTTGCAGCCGGCTTTGGAAACGCGCTATGTGCGCTGGGCAATCCATCTCGCTTTAGCCGGCACGCTGATTTTTGGCATCTTCTATCCCTTAGCGACAAACCTCGTCAGTATGGTCAACATCGCTTAAGCTCGATGTCTCGGCGAGAACGCGAGGGCTTCCTCTGGATTCTGTTGGCGGCGGCTGGCTTCTCTACCATGCCGTCCATGGTGAAAATCACCTACTTGCATTCGACCTTTGAACCGCTGGACATCGCTACCTGGCGCTTTCTGCTGGCAGTGCCGCTGATGTGGGCGCTGGTTTTTCGCGGGCGGCGCTCGACCTCGCGCCGCAGCGATGTGCCAGTGCGGCCAATGCTGTTGATCGGACTGGTCTTGTCCGCGGCCGTGATGTCCAGCTTTTTTGCTTTGCAGCGCCTGCCCGGCAGCACTTACATCGTGCTATTTTATTCTTATCCGGCGATGGTGGCGGGGCTGTCGGTTCTGCTGGGCGAAAAGCTTCAGCCGCGCATCTGGCTGGCTTTGGCTATGGCGCTCATCGGCGTCGCTTTGACCGTGCCAGATTTTTCTGTCGCTGGCGCCGGCGATGCGCTTGGCCTGGTCTTCGCCTTGACAAACGCCGCGGTCGTCGCTGTCTATTATATGCTGGCGAAGCGGGCCCTGGCCGGCGTCGCCGATGTCTCAGGCGCCAGCGCCTGGATGATGCTCGGCACGCTTTTCTTTTTCCTGTTGCTGATTCCGCTGCGTGGCTTGCAGCTGCCGCAAAATCTATTGTCCGTATGTATGCTGCTCGGCATTGCCATTTTAGGCACCGTGCTGCCCATCTTCGCGACGAACCTGGCTATTCAGCGCATCGGCGCAGCGCAGACCTCGCTGGTCAGCACCGTCGAGCCGATTATGTCTATGCTGGTATCTATGCTGATTCTGGGCGAGGTCGTCTTCGGGCAGCAGTGGCTGGGCGCGGCGCTGATTGTCGGCAGCGTCATCTTCTTGCAACTGCGGCAGCGCGTCGACCTCAGCCTGGCGCACGAAGGGAGCTAGGAGGCCGCCATGACAGAGCCACTGCCAAGTGAACTGCGCCAAGACCTGGCGCGCAATCGCGACGGGCGGCTGTCGACGCGACAATGGCTAGCCCTGATTACGGAGCCGCTGGCGTCGCTGCTTTTATTATCCGTGCCGCTGATTCTGCTGGCTGGGCGTTATGGGGCGGCGGGCAGGTTGATTGTGCTAGCCCTCATTGGCGCTTTCGCGCTGACCATCGCGCTGCGGGCTTGGCGTTTCGCCCGCGTCAAGCTGCGCTATCGTTTGCTCTTTGCCGAAGACTCCAAGTCGCGCTGGCGCTTTTGGCGCAAGACAACCTTGAGCAGCAAAGCGGGCGATCCGATTCGTTTCCATCACCGGTTGAGCAAAAAGCTCAAAGCCCAGCCCGACCAAGCGCTGCATGTCTATTATATTGAAGCGGGCAGGCGGCGCATCCTGCTCAATGCGGTGCCGCGCAAACATCCTGAAGCTACGCTGGCCGAACCTAGCCCGAGCTTCGAGCGGGCTGGTGGCGCTGTCTACGCCGATTGACGCGGGCTAGCTGCGCAAGCCATTACCAGGCCAACTCGCCCAGCATTTCGACGACTGGACTGCCATCTTTTTCCACCCACAGGCCGCACTTGCCGCCGTCTTCGCTCACATCAAGCGACACGACTGAACCGTCAAAGCGCAATACCGGGTGATAATATTTCGCCACCTGCGCCGCCTCAGCATCGATATAATGTCCGATTAAGGCGCGGCGAAAACGCGATTCGGAGCGGTTCGGGAAGCTGCCATGGATGAGCTGCCCATTAAAAAAGAAGACATCGCCCGCTTGCATTAAAACAGGCTCGGGCTGCATATCGGCCGAGAGCGGCACAGTCACATCGGTGAAACTCTGGCTGGTATCGGCCTCAACCGGGCAAAGCACCGGCAGAGTGTGGCTGCCCGGCACGACTTGCAGGCAGCCATTTTCTTCATCGCAATCGTCCAGCGCCATCCAAGCGGCGATGCAGGTGCCGGGCTGCACGCGCAAATAAAATTGGTCTTGATGCAGAGCCTGCCCGCGGGCGCCGGCCGGTTTGAAATAGAGCATTGTCTGCACCGCCAGCGGTTCCGTGCCTAGCAGCTGGCGGAAAACAGCGCCCAGCCGCGCATCCAGCAGCCAATCTAAACTGAGCTTATCCCAGCGGTGCATGTGAATCAAACGCGGATAGCGCTTTAAGGGATCCACGCTTTGCAAATCGACGCCGGCAAAATCGCCCGGATATTCTCCCTGGCGGCGCATATCCATAAAATGCTGCCGATACTGCGCCACCTCTTCAGTGCTGAACAAACCTGATACAGTAACATAACCTTGTTCTTTGAAAGCCCCTACATCTACTCGCATGCCGTTCTCCCGCAACAAACCGTTGCTCTTTTCCCCGCTTTTATTACAATCTTTGCGACAATTTTACTTTGGAAGGGGTGGAAAATGCAAGCGATGAGCGTGCGAGATGTGCAAGCGGCGCTTGATGCCTGGCAACTTGATATTCAGGTCATCGAATTCGACAGCCCGACCGCGACCGCGCAGCAAGCGGCGGCGAATATCGGCTGCCAGCTCGGGCAAATCTTGAAGAGTCTCGGCTTTATGATTAACAAGCAGATACCAGCCCTTATCTTGGCTAGCGGCGACCAGGCGATTGACGAGCGCAAGCTGGCGGCGCTCTTTGGCGTCGGGCGCAAAAAAGTGCGCATGATGAATAGCGAGCAATGCCTGACGGTCTTGGGTTATGCGCCGGGCGGGGTGCCGCCCATCGCCCACCGCAGCAGCGGCTTTGCGGTCTATATGGACGAGACGCTCAAGCGCTTCGACACGGTCTACGCGGCTGGCGGCGCGGCCAATGCCATCTTTCCTATAGAATTAGAGACCTTGCGCGCGCTCACGGAGGCTCGCTTTGCCGATTTAGTCCGCGACTGAGGGCCCGCTTATCCCAGCGCGCCCAAGAGGCTGACTCTTTCATTCAGCCGCTCGAGGATTTGCAGCAGCCGCTCTTGCCATCCATCGGCGGCGGCTGGCACCTGTACTTCGGTGCGCGTAACATCGACATCTGCCCCCAGCGTGAAAGCCAGCAGCTCGCGCTTGATAGTCGCCAAGTAGGGCAGCTTGATGAGCAGGTGCTGGCGCGGCAAACGCACATGCGTAGCCCGGATCGCCTGCGCCATAACCTTGACTTTGATTTGATAGAGCAGGCCTTCGACGGCAGCCGGCAGCGGCCCAAAACGGTCGATGAGTTCTTGTTGCATCGCGGCTACTTCGTCCAGGTTTTGGATATTGCCGATGCGCCGATAGAGTTGCAGGCGCAGAGCCATCTCCGGGATCCAGTCGGTGGGCAGATAAGCCGGCAGCGGCAGGTCGATGATGATGCGTTCGCGGGCGGAGGCCGGCGCAAAGCCTTCTTTTCCATTCGCGCCATTGACGGCGCTTTTTTGCTCAGCCACCGCTTCTTGCAGCATTTCGGTATACAGGTGCAAACCGACGCTGGCGATATGGCCGGATTGCCGCGTGCTGAAGATATCGCCGCTGCCGCGCAGCTCCAAATCGCGCAGGGCGATTTGCAAGCCCGCGCCTAGCTGTGAATTTTCAGCTAAGGTCTCGAGGCGGGCGCGGGCTTCTTCGGTGAGCTTGCCGGGGCTATGGAAGAAATAGGCATAAGCCTGCTGCGCCGACCGCCCGACGCGCCCGCGCAGTTGATAGAGCTGGGCGACGCCAAAGTTGTCGGCACGGTCGACGATGAGCGTGTTGACGCGCGGCATATCGATGCCGTTCTCGATGATGGAAGTGGAGAGCAAGACATCATGTTCGCCGCGGGTGAATTCGGACATCACTTTTTCCAGCGCCCGCGGCGGCATCTGCCCATGGGCAATGGCGATGGAGGCTTCTGGCACAATGCGCTCGATTTTCTGGCGGATGATCTCGATCGACTTGATGCGGTTATGCACGACGAAGACCTGGCCACCACGTTCTAATTCGCGCATAATCGCCAGTCGGCTCAGCTTGTCATCCCAAGAGCCAACTTGGGTAATCACCGGCAGCCGCTCTTCGGGCGGCGTCTGAATCATGCTGATGTCGCGGATGCCGCTCAAACTCAGGTAGAGGGTGCGGGGGATGGGCGTGGCGGTTAGGGTCAAAATGTCGATGCGGGCGCGTAGCTTCTTGAAGTGTTCCTTGTGCTTGACGCCAAAGCGCTGCTCTTCGTCAATTATCATCAGACCGAGATTTTTGAAGGCGATGTCTTTGGAAAGCAAGCGGTGTGTGCCGATGATGATATCGACTTCGCCACTGGCGAGGCGGGCGGCGATGTCCTTTTGCTGGGCTTTGCCACGGAAGCGGGAAAGCATCTCGACCAGCACCGGGAAGGCGGCCAGCCGCGCCTGAAAATTGCTATAATGCTGCTGCGCCAGCACAGTCGTCGGCACCAGCACCGCCACCTGCGCGCCATCTTGCACTGCTTTGAAAGTGGCGCGCAAGGCAACTTCCGTCTTGCCAAATCCGACATCGCCGCAAATCAAACGATCCATCGGCTGGCGGGCGCTCATATCCGCTTTGACCTCTTTTATGACCCGCAGTTGGTCGTCGGTCTCGACAAAAGGAAAACCGGCTTCCATCTCGTGCTGCCAGGCGCTGTCGGGGCTGAAGGCATAACCGACGGCGCGGGCCCGCCGGCTATAAATCTCCAGCAGTTCTTTCGCTTCGGCTTCGGCGTTGCGCCGCGCCTTGTCCCGCGCTTTGACCCATAAGCCGGCGCGGCTTAGTTGGTTGAGCTTGGGCGGCTTGTCATCAGCGCCGACATAGCGCGACAGGCGGTCGGCTTGGTGGATTGGCACAAAAATAGTATCCGCGCCCTGATATTCCACGAGTAGATATTCGCGTTGGGTGGCGTTGATTTTGCGGTGGCGCAGGCCGATAAACTTGCCGACGCCATAATCGACATGTACGACATAAGTGCCTTCAGTCCAGTCGGTGTAAGCAGTGCTGGGCGCTTTGCTGGCGCGG
This sequence comes from Phototrophicaceae bacterium, assembly GCA_965200325.1. Lineage (GTDB taxonomy): Bacteria > Chloroflexota > Anaerolineae > Aggregatilineales > Phototrophicaceae > UBA6055. The sequence continues at coordinate 1,520,638 of OZ241335.1, forward strand.
GGTTGGGCGGCTTCGCGGCGGCGGCGCGGCTCGGGCCGGGTCCAGCCAAAAATCTCCGCATCGGTGATGAAGTGCAGCTGGCTCGCCGCCGCTTTCAAAGACCAGCCGGCCGCCGCCGCGCCGCGGACAAAGCGCAAACTGCCAGGCGGCGGCGCTGCGGCCAGCCCGGCGACTGTCGGGATTTGCCCCGAGCCATCCTGTTCCTGCCACAAATTCGCCAGCCGTTCCACCTGCTCGGTGAGGATGACAGCGCGGTCGCCCCGCTGCCGATAGCGCCGCACTTGATTCAGCATCAGCCGCAGCTGCCCGCCAAAGCGCTCGCCCGGCGCAAAACTGAGCGGGCTGGGCGCGTCGGCTTGGGTCAGGCTGCTCAACTCCAGGCTGGCCAGCCCAGCCAGGCGCCCCTCCAACTCCGCCCAGTCTTGCTGCGGGCTGGGGTGCTCGGCGGCAATCTGAAAAGCGGCGCTGGCATCGGCGCGGTTGAGCGCGGCTTTCTCGGCGATTTCCGCGGCTGTCTCCGCCAAAAAATGCGGTTCTTCTAGCAGGATAAGGCAATTCGCCGGCGCGTAATCGAGCAGGCTAGTCGCCCGTCCATAGAGATAGGGCAAATAATGCTCGAGGCAGGGGAAGGCGCTGCCCTGTCGCAGCGCTTCAATATCGGCGCTGAGGCTGGAGAAATCGGCGCTGTCATTGGTGATGGTCTTCAGCCATTTTTGCAGTTGCGCGCCGACGGGCGGGCTTAGCCGCGGCAGCGCCTCGCGCGCTGGCACGATGCGCGCCGCATCGACGCGCTCAGTGCTGCGCTGCGTGGCCGGGTCGAAGCGGCGCAGACTCTCGATTTCATCGTCAAAAAACTCGATGCGCAGCGGATAGGCGCTGGCTAGAGGAAAAATATCGAGGATGCCGCCGCGCCTGCTGAAGCTGCCCGGCTCGATGACGATGGTCGCTGGTTCATAGCCGCTGCCAAGCCAGCGCTGGATGAGCGTGTCCATCCGTTGGACTTGACCAACTTTCAGCTCGAGCGTCGCGCTCTTAAAATAGCTGGGCGGCAAAGTCCGTTGCAGCAGGGCCCGCGCCGAAGCGACGACAATCGGCGACTTCTTCGTTGGCGGCTGCGTCAAAGCGGCGAGAGTCCGGATGCGGCTGCGGATGACGCTGGCATCCCAGGGCGCGCGATCATAAAAAAGGGCGGATGGCTCGGCAAAGCGATAGAGCCTGTCAGGCGCTTCCAGCCAGATTGGCAGCTGCTCGCTGACATTGTAGGCGCGTCGGGTCGCCGCTGTCAGGTAGATGATGGGACCTGGCCAATCGCCCGCCAGCGCCGCCGCCAAAAAGGGCCTAGCCGCCCGCGCGACGCGCATACGGGCAGATTCTGACTTCTGCTGTCCAGCCAGGAGTTGGCTTAGCAGGTCTTGATAGCTGGCGCTCTCGCGCAGGAGCGGCAACAAGCCCGAAAGATGAAGGGACATATCGGCCTTTGTATGCTAATTTTTTGCGGCAAAGCAGTATATAGCAGAGCGCTTCAGAGCGGGCTAGGCGCGGTCTCTAGTCCACCAGAGCCTGATAGGCTAAAGCGCGGAAGTCCTGCTGGAAGGGCAGCAAATTCGTCATCAGCTGCGTCATGATGATGCCGACCAGCCGTTCTTGCGGGTCCACCCAGAAGTTCGTCGCCGCCGCGCCGCTCCAGCCATAATTGCCATCGGAGTTAAGCACGCCCGTTTGCGCTGCGTCAATGACGACATCGAAGCCTAAGCCAAAACCCCGGCCTGACAGCGGGCTCAGCCCAATCGCCAGCGGCAGCATATCTTGACTGGTATGGTTGCGCGTCATGAATTCAAGCGTCTTACGCCCGATGATGCGCGTGCCAGCCAGCTCGCCTTTGTTCAGCAGCATATTAGCGAACTGCCAATAATCGCCGATGGTGGAGACCAAGCCGCCGCCGCCCGAGGGCGCGCGGACGGGCTGGGTGAAATCTTGGAGGGGAATATCGGGCGCGCCGGGATATTGCTTAAACTCGCCGGTCGGCGCAATGTGCTGATAGAGCTTGGCAAAGCGCTCCAGCTTGTCCGCTGTAACATGAAAAGCGGTGTCTATCATGCCCAGCGGGCTAAAAATGCGCTCTTGCAAGAAGTCTTCAAAGGGCATATCGGCGAGTACCTGCACTAAATAGCCGCAGACATCCGTGGCGATGCTGTAATACCAGGCGCTGCCTGGCTGGAAGCGCAAAGGCAATTCCGCCATGCCGATAATTTTTTCGGCGAGCGTCGCCGTGTGGCTACGGAAAATTGAGTCGCGGTACATATCTTCAATGGGCGTATCATAGAAAAAGCCGTAGCTGAAACCGGCCGTGTGCGTCAGCAGATGCTGGATGGTCATCGGCGGATTCTGCGGGACCAGCTTGGGCCCAGCATAGCCATAACCGCGCAGCACCTTCGTCTTGCCATAAGCCGGGATGTAGCGGCTGACAGGCTCAAAGAGCTGAAATTTGCCTTGCTCATAGAGCATCATCAGCGCGATGGATGTGATGGGCTTGGTCATGCTATAGATGCGGAAGATGGTATCAGTTTGCATGGGCAGCGCGGCTTCAGCATCGCGGTAGCCGCAGGTCTCTAAATGCACGACTTTTGCATCGCGGGCGACCAGGGTGACGAAGCCAGCGACTTGTTCCCGCGTGACATATTCTTGCAATTTGCTTTTGATATTGCCTAAACGTTCGGCGGACATGCCGACTGTTTCAGCAGCGCTAACTTGCATTATGAGGCTCCTTTTGCAGCTTATTTTACTCTGGTCGTTTCTTGCGGCGTTTCTTGCAAAGATTGGCGCAGGGCCAGCGCTTTCGGGTGCTGCGGATTGAGGGCTAAAGCCCGCTCGACTGTTGCCAAAGCCTGCGCTATGTCCTGGCAGGCGCGGAAATGCTCCGCCAAAATCAGATAGCGCCCGACCGCCTTCTTCATATTGCCCTGCGCCAGATAATAGGCGGCGACTTCTCGCTGTGTATCAATCAAATCGGGTTGAATCGTTACCGCTTTCACGCGCTCGGCATTTGCCAAGCGCGGCTGGTCCAAGCGCTCGAAAAGCTGGGCTAGCTTCAGGTGGTTGTCGACGGCCGCCTCGAGCTGGCCCAGCTTTTTTTGCAGGGCGATGAGCTTGACCAGCGGCTTAAGCTGAGCCGGCGCCAGTTCGTGGGCGCGCTGATAGATGACAAGCTGCTCGGCGAGGTCGATTTTTGGCTGGTTGCTCTGGGCGGGAGCCGCGCCATTGAATTGCGACATAGCGCTGTCGATGCCGGCCGTCAGCCATAGCTCGATGGCGTCGGCGGCGCGCTCAGCCAGTTCTTGTGCTTCAATTGCCGCCGCGCCTTTGAAAGCTTGCAGCACATAATCGACCGGCGCCATCTTGCCTGGCGGCCGGCCGATGCCAAAACGCAAACGGGCAAAATCTTGGCTGCCTAGTTGCTGTATGATGCTGCGTAAGCCGTTTTGCCCGCCATGGCCGCCGGCTTGGCGCAGGCGCAATTTGCCAAAGGGCGTATCCAAATCGTCATGCACCACCAGCAGATTTTCTAGCGGAATGCCATAATACTGCAAAAGCGGGCGCACTGCGTCGCCGCTGCGATTCATATAAGTCAGCGGTTTGACCAGCTTGACGCGCTTATGCTGGATGCGCCCGTCCCAAGCACGGGCCTGTTTCTCGCCCCGGCCCACGCCCAAATCGTAACGCCGCGCCAACGTGTCAATCACCCAAAAGCCGATATTATGCCGGGTCTGGGCGTATTTTGCGCCTGGATTGCCCAAGCCAACAATCAGATACATCTTCGCCATCACGCGCTCTCGCCGTTCAACCGCTGTATGTTAGCAGAGTTCACCAAAACTTGTCTAGCGACAGCGGTAGCAAGCTCAAGTTTTTATTGCGACTGGGAAAAGAAATTTAGCCACAGAGGCACAAGTAGGACAAAGTAGACTTTGCAACTTTTTGCATTTGTTACAACCCCTCCCCAAAGCTTCGTGGAGGGGCCGGGGGTGGGGTTGAAAATTGTGCATAATTAACTTGAACTTACTTCTGCGGCTAAATTTCTGTTTAGATCGGGCTGTCATCCACATATCGGGGATAAGTGGATTTTGCGTTTTCGGCGCGGCGCAGGTCCAGCTCGAGCGTGACGAACGGTTCGGCGGCGCTGGTCGTCGCTAGCGTCACGCCATCCGGGTCGCAGAGCCAGCCCTGGCCGCCTAGCGTTAGCGGTCCCGCTTGCCCGGCGTGATTGGATGACAGACAAAAAGCGCCAGCGACGACAGCGGCTGTTTGCCCGCCCGCCAGCCATTTTGCGTTCGTGCCGCGCGGCGTGCTGCGCGGATTCAACAGCAGATGAATGCCGGCTTTGCCATAGGCACGGGCATGCTGCAAGAACCAAAGCTCGGTGCAAATCATAAGGCCGACGCAGACTCCCTCGAGGCGCGCCGGCTGAAAAGCGATCGGAGCGCGGTCGTACCAATTCGCCTCCCAATAGCTCTCGTCGTTTGGCAGATAAGTCTTTTGATGCAGCCACTGCAAGCCCCGCGACCGCGTCCAAGCGTAAGCGACATTAAAACGTTTGTCGCCGCTATCGCGCGGGGCGGTGCCGATGACGATTTCCGCGCCTAGCTCGGGCAGGCGCGCTAGCCACTGGTCATGGGCGCTGACGGCGGCCCGCCATTGCGCCGCGTCGGGCTTAGGCTTGGCGCAGAACCAAGGCGCGAAGCACATCTCCGGCAGCAAGACAAGCTGGGAGCGCTGCGCCGCTACATGCTGCCGCAGCCGCTGCCAATCCGTCTCTAAGCGGCCCGCGTCAATTTGCGTGATGGTCGTTTTCATCTCGCGCCCTCTAAAGCTGGTGGCTGAATTGCGTCTCATAGAGTGCGGCATAGAGGCCGCCGCGCGCTAACAGTTCGCTGTGTGTGCCTTTTTCGATGATTGCGCCGCGATCCAGCACCAAAATCATATCGGCGGCGAGAATGGTGCTGAGGCGATGGGCGATGACGATGCTGGTGCGGCCGCGCATGATTTGGCTGAGCGCGTCTTGAATCAGCGCTTCGGATTGGCTGTCGAGGTGGCTGGTCGCTTCGTCCAAGACCAGAATGCGCGGGTCTTTTAAGATGACGCGGGCGATTGCCATCCGTTGCTTTTCGCCGCCGCTTAGCCGATAGCCGCGCTCGCCCACGATAGAGTCGTAGCCATCGCTCAAACCCAAGATGAAATCGTGAATATGCGCCGCTCTAGCCGCCGCTTCGATTTCCACTTGCGTCGCCGCTGGTTTGGCATAAAGCAGATTCGTGCGGATGGTATCGTGGAAAAGATAAGTCTCTTGCGTAACCATGCCGATGTTTTCCGCCATCGTGCTTAGGGTCAAGTCGCGCAGGTCATAGCCATCGAGCGTGATGCGCCCGGCGCTCGGGTCATAGAGGCGCGGGATGAGATAGGTCAGTGTTGTTTTGCCAGCGCCGCTAGGCCCGACCAAGGCTACCAGCTGGCCGGGCGCGATGCGAAATGAGATATTTTCTAAAGCCAGCTCGCGCGCTTGATGGACCGAGCCGCCAGCCGTCGCGCCATTTTCCCGCCGCCGTGCATTGCCCGAGCGCGTCGCCGCCACGCTGTCTATGCGCCCGATGCGCTCGACATCGCTGAGCAATTGCCCCGCTTTTATGTCATAGCGAAAGTGCACATCTTCAAAAACCAGCGCGCCCTGGACGTGCTCGAGCTTGATGGCGGCCGGCTGCTCGGCGATTTCCAGCGGCAGGTCAATAATCTCGAAGACGCGTTCGAAGCTGACGATGGACTGGGCGAAATCCACAGGGGCATTGGTCAAGGCTTGCAGCGGCGTATAAAGCTGCGTCAGATAGGCGGCAAAAGCGACGATGTCGCCGATGCTGAATTCGCCAGAAATCACCAGGATGCCGCCCACCCAATAGACTAGCGCCGTGCCAATGACGCTGACTAAGCCGATAAGCACGAAGAATTGGCTGCCCAGCACGGCGCGCCGAATGCCAGCGTCGCGCACATCGGCCGCCCGCCGCTCAAAATGCTCGACTTCGGAATCGATGCGCCCAAAGAGCTTGACTAAGAGCGCGCCGCTGATATTCAGGGTTTCGTTCATCATCGCGTTCATCTGCGCGTTATAACCCATCTGCTCGCGGGCGATGCCTTTTAGGCGCGCGCCCAGCCGCCGCGCGATGATGATGAACAGCGGCAGCACCAGCACGCCGAGGATGGTCAGCCGCCATTCCAGCGAGAGCATCACGGCCAGCGTGGCGATGACTGTGATGACATTAGTGATGATGGAGACGATGGTATTGCTGATGGCGTTCTGCGCGCCGACCACATCATTGTTGAGCCGACTCATCAACTCGCCTGTTTTGGTATTGGTGAAGAAGCGCAGGGACATCTGCTGCAAATGATGATAGAGCGCGACGCGCAAGTCATAGATGAGACCTTCGCCAATCGCGGCGTTGAGCTTGCGCTGGATGATGCGCACGCCGCCGCTGAGCAGCGGAATCAGCATCAAGCCTAAAGCCAGCAAATTCAGCTTGGCGAAGTCTTTTTCGGGCAAGGCGGCGTCGATAATTTCGCGGAAAATCAGCGGGCTGAGCAGGCCCAGGCTGGTCGTCAGCAGGATAGTGCCGAGCATGCCGGCGATATGGGTGCGGTAGGGTCGGGCATAAGCCAGCACGCGCCAAAGCAGCTGCCGCGCAACATTCGGCTTCGTTTTGGCGTCCACGCCGTGCATATAGCGGAACCAGCCGCCGCCTCGCATCATTTTTCCCGCGCCTCCTTATTATGACTATAGCATAGAGGCCTGCGCAGTAGAAAGGCTACTGCCAGGATGGTTAGGTTTGGGGCTGGTTATTTGGGCAGTGTTTCTCGGTGTCTCGGTAGGACAAACTAAACTTTGCAAAATTAACTTGGACTTACTTCTGTGCCTCTGTGGCAAAAAACCTAGCGATCCAACGCCAGGCCACGGATGATGGCGCGGGCATCGGCCAGGTTGTGCGCGAAAAGCACTTCGCGCCCTTCAACCGACTTGTTAAAAGTTTTTTGCAAGGTCTGATAGAGCGTCTTGAGCGGGCCGTTCGCGCCGACGACCACGCGCGCACCTTCGTTCGGGCGGGCCTCGCCCGCATCCAGCAGGCTCTTCGCGGCGGTCAAAAAATCGCGCGGGATGGATGTGCCTTCTAGGTCGATGAGCAGATCGACATAATGTTCGACGCTGCCGATGAGCGTGTCGGTTTTTTGCACCGCTGCTTCGAGGTCGGCCCAAGTCCATTCCGACTCAAACTCGAGTAGAATGACGGTCTTTTTTTTGTTGTCCCAGCGCGTAACAATTGCCATCTTGCCTATCCTATAATCGTTCTCAAGCCCCTTATATTATACGGCATATTATGCCAAAAGTTGCCCTTGATGCCAGCCCAAACTCGGAGGGCTAAGCCGCTGCGATTTGAAATTCTAGCGGCGGCGCCAGCGCGTTGCCATCGACGCGAATTTCCACGCTCCAAGCGCCGACTGTGAAAGACAAGTCAGTCTGGTCGATGTAAAACCAGATGCAGTCGCCATTGTTGACATAATTGGGTTGATAGTCAAATTGCTTGCTTTCGCCGCTGGGGTGCCGCCAGCTTGCAGAAAACACCGCGCCGGGCGGGATGTTGTAGGCTTTTAGGACCACATAAATCTCGCTGCTGGCTGGCGTGAAACGCGGCTCGCGGTTACTGGCGCAGCCGCTGCTATCGACGCCGCTGGCTAGGACGATGTTCTCGAGGCGCGGGCCGCTGTCGGTCGCGCCCGGCGCCGGGCTGGCATCAGATGTAGGGCTGGCGATTGGCACGGGACTTGGCGGCGCGATGGGCGTAACCAGGCTCAGCGCTTCTGGCTGGGCGGCTTGGGTGGGCGCTGGCGCTGTTGCGCCATTTGGCCCCGCTTCAATTTGGCTGATGCTGGTAGCGATGAAGTCGGTAGCGGTGCCAAGTTCGCTAAAATTGTTAAATAAGAAATTCGCGGCGGCATCGGCTTGGCCGACGCGCGTGCCGACATAATCCAGTGTGGTTTGCATGCGGGCGCGGCGCACCGTCGCGGTAGCGCGCAGACTGTCTAATTCGCTTTGCGCCCGCGCGCGCAAGGTGGCGGCGCTCGACTGCGGCTCGCCAACGGCGCAGGCGCTAAGCAGAGCCAGGCTGCTTAGCAGGAGCGCAAGCTGAAACCGTCTTAGGCATAGCATAGGGAGATTATAACAAAAAAGCCGCCTTGCATAACCAAGGCGGCTTTGGCTAGTGGAAGCGCCGGGGACCTGCCCCCCGGGTCCGCTGGTTTCGAAACTCGCACTTCTACAAGCATAGCCCTCTGTGAAGTTTCGCTTCAGGCAATCCCAGCGGGCGCAGCCTGCGAGAAGCTAGCCGATGGGTCTTGGCGCTGTCTTATCGGCGTGAACAGCGGGCACCCTCACTTTTTATGACACTAGCTGTAGCTCGCGGAGGGGAGCGATGCTACAGGAGCGGTAGAGGGCTGTGCCTCTACACCCGCGCCTCAGTCGCTCTAGGCGACCATGGCGAGGGGTTGGGTTTTTGGTGTTGCACTTATGTGCTTTGCCAGTTTAACGTGTGATAGCGCCACGGCTTGCCGTACGGTTTCAGCCACCAACGTCGAATCTAGTTCGCCCCCGTGCTGGCTGTAAGCATCTGCCAACCCAGACAAATGCCCTTCACCTTGATATAGTTTAACACCGCTTTTTTAGGCTGTAAAGGGCGGATTTATAAGATTTGCAGATTCTATGCTTTCGTTTCAACCCCATCCCCGGCCCTCCCGTAGGGCAGTGTCTACGCGCCCCAAAGCTTCAGGGAGGGGAGTCTAAGCGACAAAAACTGGTCGCATAAACACTGCCCAGTGGGGAGGGACTTTTCTGCAAGCGCGCCCGTAGTTTTTGGGGTTTTTCTCCCCTCCCCAAAGCTTTGGGGAGGGGCCGGGGGTGGGGTTGAAAAGTGAAACGGCGGCGAAATTTTTGCATAATTATCTTGGACTTGCACGCACCCCTATGCTTAACCCGAGCGAATGCGGTATGATAGCTGTGATTGGCGGTGAAAGGAGCAGGCGCTGGAAGTGACGGCGGATGTCTTGATTGTAGGCGCGGGGATGGCCGGCTTGATGGCGGCGCAGACCCTGCGCGCCCGCGGCTATTCCGCCTTGCTCATCGAGCGGGAGCGGGACGTCGGCGGCCGCCTGGCGACAGCGCAAGTAGGGGCGCAGGGCTTCGCCGACCAAGGCGCGCAGTTCTTCACCGTACGCAGCGACACCTTGCAAAGCTATGTGGAGCGCTGGCTGGCGGCTGGCCTGGTCTATGTCTGGGGCAGCGGCTGGTCGGATGGCAGCACGAAGCGCACCGTCAGCGATGGCCACCCGCGTTATGCCGCCCGCGGCGGCATGAAGGCGCTGGCGCAGCACCTCGCCGCTGAGCTAGATATTGTTACAGAGCGCTTAGTCCTGTTCGCGCGCCAGACCGAAACTGGCTGGAGCCTGACTGATAGCCTTGGCACTGGCTATACCAGCCGGGCCCTGCTACTGACTCCGCCCATGCCAGCGACGCTCGCGCTTTTGGCGCGCAGCGGCGTCTTCTTGCATGCGACTGATTATGCCGATTTGCGGCGCATCCGCTTTGGTCCCTGTCTCTGTGGCCTGCACACAATCGAAGGCGAGATAGAATTGCCGCCGCCGGGCGCGGTACAAAATTTCCAGAGCGACATCTATTGGCTGGCGGATAACCAGGCGAAAGGCATCTCGCCGGCGCGTATCATCACCAGCCACGCCAGCGCCAAATTCAGCCGCCAGAATTGGGAAGCCCCCGAAGCGGACATCATCCAGGCTCTGGAGTCGGCGCTGCTGCCTTATCTCAAACCTGGCGCGCGCATCGCCCAAACGCAGCTTAAAAAATGGCGCTATTCGGTGCCGTTGACCACGCACCCGCAAGACTGTTTGCTGGCGAAAGATTTGCCGCCGCTGGTCTTCGCTGGCGATGCCTTTGGCGGGCGCGGGCGGGTAGAAGGCGCTTTTTTGTCTGGCATTGCCGCCGGCAATGCGCTGGCGGATGCCTTAGCTTGATGAGACGGTCTCTATTGCGGCGCAAGCCGCTCGTCTTTATTCTACTTTTTCTGCTGGTGCTAGCCATTGTCGCTGCTCTGCTGCTGGCTTGGCTGGGTACGAGCATCGGCGCGCTGCTGCCAGAAGCTGAACTGGCTCTGGAGTCCGATGCGCAGGTCCGCGTCGACCGCGAGCGCTGGCTTAGCTTTGCGCCAGCTGAGCTAGCAACTAAAGCTGGTTTCATCTTTTATCCTGGCGGGCGGGTGGCGGCGGAAGCCTACGCGCCACTGGGCCGAGCGTTGGCTGAAGCGGGCTATCTAGCGGTCTTAATGCCACTGCCCTTGAACTTAGCCATCCTCAATCCAGGCGCGGCGGCTGATGTCATCGCTGCTTATGCCGAGATTGAAAGCTGGGTCATCGGCGGGCATTCCCTGGGTGGACTTATGGCGGCCCGCTTTGCTTATGAGCAGCCAGAGCAGGTTGCGGGCTTGGTCTTGCTGGCGGCTTATCCAGAAGGGCATGTCGATTTGAGCGAGCGCGCTCTGCCAGTGGCGACGATTTATGGCGGGCGGGATGGCTTGTCGACCGTCGAAGAGATCGAGGCTTCTTTCGCCTTGCTGCCGGCCGACGCGCGCAAGACCTTTATTCGCGGCGGCAACCACGCTGGTTTTGGCTGGTATGGCGCGCAGGCTGGCGATCTGCCCGCGCAGATTTCCCGCGCTGAACAGCTGGCGCAGGTCTTAGCCACGATTTTGCCGCTCATGGCTGAGGCTGGACAATGAATCGAATCTGCATTAAATTAATTGCGGAAGTAGAACACATAAAATAATGAGAGTATGATAGAGCCAGCACACGCGCAAAGCAGTCTATTCCTCTGTGTCTCTGTAGGACAAACTAAATTTGCAACTTTTATGCCTTCGTTTCAACCTCAGCCTCGGCCCCTCCCGCAGGGCAGTGTCTACGCGCCCCAAAGCTTTGGGGAGGGGAGAAAACCGCGAAAATTATGGGGAGTTTGAGGGATCGCCATCGTGGGGTTGAAAATGCTGCATAATTAACTTGGACTTACTTCTGTGGCTATTTTCTTTTTTCTAAACTTGGACTTGTTGATGAAGAGATGAGGTGAGTGATGACACTGGCAGGCCCGCAATTCAACTTGGGCGAAGAGCAAGAGATGCTCATGCGCATGACACGCGATTTTGTGGCGGATAATATCATCCCCGTCGCCGCCGAACACGACGAAAAAGCGCTTTTTCCCACCGCCATCTTTCATAAAGCCCGCGAGCTTGGCCTCGTCAATATGACGATACCTGAAGCCTACGGCGGCGTCGGCGCCAGCGCCTTTGAAGAAGTTCTCGTCTCGGAAGAGCTGGCTTATGGCTGCACCGGCATCAGCTCCAGCTTGGGCGTCAATTCCCTGGCTATGCTGCCGATTCTGCTCGCCGGCAACGAAGCGCAAAAGGCTTATTGGCTGGGCGAGCGGCTGGGCGAGCAAGGGAAACTTTGCGCTTATGGCGTAACTGAAGCCAACGCTGGCTCCAATGTCGCTGGCATCCAAACGCGGGCTGAGAAAAAAGGCGCCGCTTATATCATAAATGGCAGCAAGACCTTCATCAGCAATGCCAGCCACGCGCATTTTTATACGATTTTTGCCAAGACCGACCCAGCCGCCGGGCATCGCGGCATGACCTGTTTCATCATCGAGCGGGATATGCCCGGCTTCAGCGTGGGCAAGAAATTCGACAAATTAGGCCAGCGCGCGTCGGATACGGCTGAGATTGTCTTCGAGAATGTCGAGGTGCCGGCTGAGAATGTCGTCGGCGGAGTGGGGCAGGGCTTTTACCTGGCTATGAAAGTTTTTGATTACAGCCGCCCAGGCGTGGCGGCGGGGGCTTGCGGCTTGCAAAGGCGGGCGCTGGAAGAGAGTATAAAATACGCCAGCGAGCGCGAAGCTTTTGGCCAGCCGATTTATCAGCATCAGGCGGTCGGGCATAAAATCGCCGATATGGCTATGAATTATGAAGCCTCGCGGCTCTTGACCTGGCAATCCGCCTGGCAGGTCGACGCCGGCATATTTAATCCGCGCATTCCAGCTTATGCCAAAGCCTTCGCCGCCGATATGGCCACCAAAGCCGCGGTGGACGCGGTGCAGGTCTTTGGCGGTTATGGGTATATGAAAGAATACCCGGTCGAGAAGCTGCTGCGCGATGTGAAGATATTCCAAATCTATGAAGGCACGAGCGAGATACAGCGCAACATCATCACGCGGGAATTGTTCCGCGGGCGCTGATTTGGGCTGGGCAAATTTCAAATTGCCAAAAATCTATCTTGACAGCCCTATTTTGCCCTGCTAATATCCGCCATTGCACTCGCAGCCCGCAACCTTCGGCGAAGGCGCTGCTGGCTGAATTGAGCCGATATGGCGATAGCGCCGCGCCAGTGCGGGGCGCTCGTCATCGAGAAAGAAAGATAGGCGTTCGTTGTGTGCGCCTGTTTTATGTGTAAAAATGAAGCGCTCCCTTAGCAAAGACTGGGAGCCTAAAAAGAGACGGAGTCATTTATGCCAACGATCAATCAGTTGGTGCGCAAGGGGCGCCGCAGCAAGAGCAAGAAGAACAAAGCGCCGGCCCTGCAATATACCTTTAATGCCTTGAAGAATCGCCGTTCGCGGCAGCAGAAGGGCGCGCCCCAGAAGCGCGGCGTCTGCACCCAAGTCAAAACCATGACGCCCAAGAAACCCAATTCCGCTCTGCGCAAGGTCGCCCGTGTGCGCCTGACCAATGGCATCGAAGTTACCGCCTATATCGGTGGCGAAGGGCATAATTTGCAGGAGCATAGCGTCGTTTTAGTGCGCGGCGGCCGCGTCAAAGACCTGCCTGGCGTTCGCTATCATATCGTGCGCGGCACGCTAGATACCAATGGCGTCAGCGGCCGCGAGCAAGGGCGCAGCAAATATGGCACCAAGCGGCCCAAATAAGTAAGTGAGGGATTAGAGCATGCCCAGGAGAAATCGTCCGCCCAAACGGATTCCACCGCCCGATGTGCGCTATGGCAATCTACATGTGGCGATGTTCATCAACCGCATGATGCGCGGCGGCAAGAAAAGCCTGGCGACGCGCATTATGTATCAGGCTTTGGACGCGATGGGTGAACGCACCAAAAAAGACCCCATCGAGGTCTTCGAGATTGCGATTCGCAATGTGACGCCGGCCGTGGAAGTCAAACCCAAGCGCGTCGGCGGCTCGACCTATCAAGTGCCAATCGATGTCTCGCAGGAGCGCGGCGTCACGCTGGCTATGCGCTGGCTCATTCAGTTCGCGCGGGACCGCAGCGGCCGCGGCATGGCGGAGAAATTGACCAATGAATTGCTGGATGCCTATAACGGGCAGGGCAGCGCCATCCGCAAAAAAGACGAAACCCACCGCATGGCGGAGGCCAACCGCGCCTTCGCCCATTTCCGGTAAGGGCTAGGTATCCCGCCGCTTTGCGGGAAGTGACAGGAAATGATTAAGAACTTCGGCTTTGATCTCAATAAGGTGCGCAACATCGGCATCATCGCGCATATCGACGCGGGCAAGACGACCGTCACCGAGCGCGTCCTCTATTATACCGGCATGGTCCACAAAATCGGCGAGACCCACGAAGGCTCGGCGACGACGGATTATATGGAGCAGGAACGCGAGCGCGGCATCACCATCACCTCAGCCGCTGTTACCGCCAGTTGGGACGACCATCAAATCAATATCATCGACACGCCGGGCCATGTGGATTTCACGGCTGAAGTGCAGCGCAGCCTGCGCGTGCTTGACGGCGGCATCACGGTTTTTGATAGCGTCGCCGGCGTGGAGCCGCAATCCGAGACGGTCTGGCGGCAGGCTTCGGAATATAATGTGCCGCGCATGTGCTTCGTCAACAAGATGGACCGCGTCGGCGCTGATTTTGACCGCTGCGTCAATATGATGATTGACCGCCTGAAAGCCAACCCGGTCGTCATTCAAGTGCCGTATGGCAGTGGCGAAAATTTTGAAGGCATCATCGATTTGCTCAATATGGAGCTGATTACCTACGGCAATGACGAAGGCACCGAAATCAATTATCACACCATCCCCGAGAGCCATCGGGAAATGGCGGAGACGCGCCAGGAAGAGATGATTGAGAAAATCGTCGAAAATGACGAGTATTTGACGATGAAATTCCTCGAAGAAGAGGAAATCAGCCACGACGAGATTCTGGCGGCTTTGCGGGCTGGCACCATCTCCGGCCAGCTGCACCCCGTCCTCTGTGGTGCGGCGCTGAAGAACAAAGGCGTGCAGGCTCTGCTGAATATGGTGGTGGCTTTGCTGCCCTCGCCGCTGGATATTCCGCCCGTCAAAGGCGAGCATCCAAAAGACGGCCGCGAACTGCTGCGCTACGCCAACGACGAAGAGCCGCTGGCAGCGCTGGTCTTCAAAATCGTCTCCGATCAATATGGCCGGCTGGCTTTCACCCGCGTCTATTCAGGCGTCTTGCAAGCTGGCACGATGGTCATCAATTCGGCGACCGGGCGGCGCGAGCGCATCGGCCGCATCGTGCGCATGTTTGCCGATCGGCGCGAGGATGTCAAAGAGGTGCATGCGGGCGATATTGCCGCAGTCATCGGCATGAAAGAGACCTTCACCGGCGATACGCTCAGCGCGCTCAACAGCCCCATCCTGCTGGAGAATATCAGCTTTCCGGCGCCCGTCGTCGAAGTCGCGATTGAGCCAAACACCAAAGCCGACCAAGACAAGATGGGCATTGGCCTGCGCAAGCTGGCGGAAGAAGACCCCACCTTCCAAATCGAAGTCGATGACCAACTGGGCCAGACTAAAATTAAAGGCATGGGTGAGCTGCATCTCGAAGTTTTGGTCGACCGGCTGATGCGCGAATATGGCGTGGAAGCCCGCGTCGGGCGGCCCCGCGTCGCCTACCGCGAGACCATCACCCGCGCCATTGAAATCGACACCACTTTCCGCCGCCAGACCGGCGGCGCTGGGCAGTACGCCCGCTGCACGGTGCGCTTCGAACCAATGACCAGCGAAGAAAGAGAAGAAACCGCCGGCGAGCTGCTCTTCGTCGACGCCATTCGCGGCGGCGCGGTGCCAAAAGAATACATCCCGGCCGTCAGAAAAGGCATCACGCAAGCCATGCAAGGCGGCGTCATCGCCGGTTATCCCGTCGTCGGCTTGAAAGCCTCTTTGGTCGATGGCGCTTTTCACGAAGTTGATTCCAGCGAAATCGCTTTCACCATCGCCGGCTCGATGTGCCTGAAAGAAGGCATCCAAAAGGGCGGGCCCGTCATTCTGGAGCCTGCCATGCGCGTCGAGGTGGTCGTGCCAGATAGCTACACCGGGGCCGTTGTCGGCGACATTTCGGCTCGGCGCGGCTTGATCCAAGGCATGGAACCGCATAGCGAAGCTGTCTCGGTGATAAAGGCGCAGGTGCCGCTGGGCGAGATGTTTGGTTATGCCAATGACTTGCGCAACAATACGCAAGGCCGCGGCAATTTCAGCATGGAATTTGATATGTACACCGTCGCGCCCGAGAGCATCGCCGAAATGGTGAAAGCTGGCGGGCGCTAAGTTTTCGTTCGTTTGGATTAATTACTTTCAAATCGCCAAGTTCACAAGAGGTATGGTCAAATGGCAAAAGGAAAATTCGAGCGTAGTAAGCCGCATGTAAATATCGGCACAATCGGTCATGTAGATCATGGCAAAACGACCCTGACTGCCGCTATCACAAAAGTGCTGGCGCTGAAGGGGCAGGCGCAGGAGCGCGAATACGGCGACATCGACAATGCGCCGGAAGAGCGGGCCCGCGGTATCACTATTAATATTCGCCACGTCGAATATGAAACGGACAACCGCCACTACGCGCATGTGGATTGCCCGGGCCACCGCGATTACATCAAAAATATGATTACCGGCGCAGCCCAGATGGACGGCGCTATCCTCGTGGTCAGCGCGCCCGACGGGCCCATGCCGCAAACCCGCGAGCATGTCCTGTTGGCTAAACAGGTAGAAGTGCCAGCTATGGTCGTCTATCTCAATAAGACCGACCAGATGGACGATGAAGAGCTGATTGAGCTGGTTGAGATGGAGCTGGCTGAATTGTTAGAAGGCTACGACTTTGACCCCGACACGCCTATCATCAAAGGTTCGGCGCTGGCGGCTCAAGAAAGCCCCAGCAGCGACCCCGACGCCAGCGAATACTCTTCCATCGTCGAGCTGATGGACGCCGTCGATGAGTGGATTCCGACGCCTGTCCGCGATGTCGATAAACCGTTTATGATGGCGATTGAAGATGTTTTCAGCATCAAAGGGCGCGGCACAGTCGTAACGGGCAGCGTCGCCCGCGGCACGCTCAAGAAAGGCACGGAGGTTGACATCGTCGGCCTGCGCGACGAAATTGGCAAGACCGTCGTCACCGGCATCGAGATGTTCAACAAAGAGCTAGACCAAGCGCAGGCTGGCGATAACGCCGGCATTCTGCTGCGCGGCGTCGCCCGCACCGAAGTGCAGCGCGGTATGGTCATCGCTCAGGTCGGCTCCATCACGCCGCACAAGAAATTCAAGTGCGAGGTCTATGTCTTGCGGCGCGATGAAGGCGGCCGCCACAAAGCCTTCTTCAGCGGCTATCGGCCGCAATTTTATATCCGCACGATGGATGTAACTGGCACCATCACGCTGCCCGACGGCGTGGAAATGGTCATGCCAGGTGACAATGTGAATCTCGATGTGGAATTGATTACGCCGGTAGCGCTGGAGCGCGGCTCGTCTTTCGCCATCCGCGAGGGTGGCTTGACCGTCGGCGCCGGGCGCATCACCGAAATTCTTGAGTAGCGCGGGACGCTGCAATCGGCCTGAACCGGGCTAGGCGCCCGGTTCGGCTATCTATTCGCCACCGGGCGAATTCTGATTGCGCAGGAAAAGGTTGCGGAATGGCAAAGAACAAAATTCGTATTCGGCTGAAGGCTTATGACCACCGGGTACTCGATCAATCGGCGCGGCGCATTGTCGATACAGCCGAGCGCACTGGCTCGCGGGTCGTTGGCCCGGTGCCGCTGCCGACGCGCATCGAGCGCTTCACCGTGCGACGCTCGCCCTTCATCGACAAAGATTCGCAAGAACACTTCGAGGTGCGCACGCACAAGCGGCTGATTGATGTGCTGGAGCCTGATAGCAAGACCATCGACACTTTGATGCGGCTCAACTTGCCGGCGGGCGTCGATATTGAAATCAAGATTTAAGCGCTCGCGGCGGCCCTTGCTGCCGCCTAAAACTGAGCGATTTTCGGGCTTGGCGCGCCTAATCCGCCGGCCCGAATGGAGGCTACGCTGATGAAAGGCATGATTGGCAAAAAAGTGGGCATGACCCAAGTCTTTGACGAAGGCGGCACCGTCGTGCCCGTCACAGTCATTCAGGCTGGGCCTTGTTATGTGACGCAGGTGCGCAATCTCAAGCGCGATGGCTATGTCTCGGTGCAGCTGGGGTATGGCGAGACCAAACCCAAAAACTTGACCAAAGGGCAGCTTGGCCATTTGCAAAAAGCAGATTTGCCGGCCCTGCGCCATCTGCGCGAGTTTCGCCTGGCGGACAAAGCCGAAATAACCGTCGAAGAAGGGCAAGAAATCACAGTCGATGTGTTTGAGCCAGGCGAGCTGGTCGATGTGATTGGCACGAGCAAGGGCCGGGGTTTTGCCGGCACTATCAAGCGACATGGCTTTGCGCGCGGCCCCAAGACCCACGGGCAATCCGACCGGATGCGTTCGCCCGGTTCTATCGGCATGTGTGCCACGCCTGGGCGCACGCTCAAAGGCAAGCGCATGGCCGGGCGTATGGGCAATGACCGCGTAACAATGCAGAATCTGGCGCTGGTCCTGGTTGACGCGGAAAAGAATCTGCTGGCGGTCAAAGGCTCGGTGCCAGGCGCCAAAGGCAGCATCGTTATGATTAAACCAGCCAGGAAACGCGCTTAGCCTCAGCGAGAAAGACAGGAGTTTTCGCCATGCAATTTCCAGTTGTCAACAGCGGCGGGCGAGAAGTCGCGCAGGTCGAACTGCCGGCCGATATTTTTGAAGCGAAAATCAATGTAGGTCTGATGCACCAGGCTTTCGTGCGCCAAAGGGCTAACGCCCGGCAAGGCACGCACAATACGCGCTCTCGCGGCGAAATCCGCGCCAGTGGCGCGAAGATATATCGGCAGAAAGGCACCGGGCGGGCCCGCCATGGGGCGGCAAGCGCGCCGCTATTCGTCGGCGGCGGTTTAGCCCATGGCCCCAAACCGCGCGATTATAGCAAGAAGATGCCCAAGAAAATGCGCCGCGGCGCCATCCGCTCGACTTTGAGCGCCTTAGTGCGCGACGACCAGCTTGTACTTTTGGACAAGCTCGAACTGGCGGAGAATAAAACCAAGCTGATGCGCGGTTTGATTGAAACGCTGGTCGGCGAGGATTCGGCTTTAATCCTCGTAACGCGCGAGCAGAAAGGCCTGCGCAAGAGCGTCAGTAACCTTAAAAACGCGCATTCTATCGTCGTCAACAATCTGAATGTGCGCGACCTACTCCAGTATGACAAGGTGATTATGCCGCTGGACGCGCTCGATGTTGTTACCAGTATCTGGAGCAAGGAGAGCTAAGATGCCAGAGTTGCATGTGTATGATGTGCTGCGCCGGCCGGTCATCACGGAGAAGACGACGGACATCGGCGAAACGCAGAATAAGTACGTCTTTGAAGTGGCGCGCAATGCCAACAAAATCAAAATCAAAGCGGCGATTGAAGAAATCTTTGAGCTGGAAGGCAAAGTCATCAAGGTCAATACGATGGTGATGCCAGCCAAGCGCGGCCGCCGCGGGAGCAATACCTATATTCGCTCCCGTCAATGGAAAAAAGCCATCGTCACGCTGGAAGAGGGCGCGACGATCGAAATGTTTAACATCTAAAAGGGGCAGCAGCGATGCCGATTAAGGTCTACAAACCCACCTCGCCCGGTCGCCGCGATATGACCGGCTATACATTTGAAGAGATTACGAAGAAGAAGCCCGAGCGCGCTTTGACGCGGGCCCTGCGTAAAAAAGGCGGGCGCAACAATACCGGGCGTATCACCGTGCGGCATCGCGGCGGGGGCCACAAACGACGCTATCGGCTGATTGATTTCAAGCGGCGCAAAGAAGACTGCCGCGCCGAAGTCATCGCTATCGAATATGACCCGAACCGCTCGGCGCGCATCGCCTTGCTGCAATACGAAGATGGCGTAAAGAGCTATATCATCGCGCCGATTGGTTTGACAGTTTGCGATACGATTGGCAATGGCGCGATGAGCACGCTGCGCCCGGGCAACAGCCGTGCCTTGAAAGACATGCCCCTCGGCACGGTCGTACATAATATCGAGATGCGGCCAGGCAAAGGTGGGCAAATCGCCCGTTCGGCTGGCACTTCGGCGCAGATACTGGCGGCTGAAGGCAAATATATCACGCTGCGCCTGCCCAGCGGCGAGATGCGCCTCATCCTCGGCACCTGCCGCGCCACCATTGGGCAGGTCGGTAATGCCGAGCATTCCAATGTCAAGCTGGGCAAAGCCGGGCGCAAGCGTTGGCTCGGCTGGCGGCCGACCGTGCGCGGCAGCGCGATGGATCCGGCCAGCCACCCGCATGGCGGCGGCGAGGGCAAAACCGGCATTGGCATGGCCGCGCCCAAGACGCCTTGGGGCAAAAAGGCGCTGGGCGTGCGCACGCGGCGCAATAAACGCACCAATCGCTTCATTATCCGCCGCCGCGGCCGGCGCCGTTAATCAGGAGAGACGAATATGTCACGATCACTCAAAAAAGGCTATTACATCAGCCCTAAGCTGCTAGAAAAAGTTGAGCGGCTGAACCAACAGAATAAAAAAGTGGTGATACGCACCTGGAGCCGGGCTAGCACCATCTTCCCGCAGATGGTCGGCCACACCATCGCTGTGCATGACGGCCGCCGCCATGTGCCGATTTATATCACCGAGAATATGGTCGGGCATAAGCTGGGCGAATTCGCGCCCACCCGTACCTTCCGCGGCCACATCACCGATATCAGACGATAGGGGTTGCTAAAAATGGAAGTTCGCGCGATTTCCCGCTATCTGCCCATCTCGCCGCGCAAGCTGCGCCTGGTCTGCGACAAGGTGCGCGGCATGGACGCGGAAGCGGCTCTGATAGTGCTAGATTATATGCCGCAGAAAGGCTCCAGATTCGTCAGCAAGACTTTGTCTTCGGCGATGGCAAATGCGGTGAACAATTTTGACCTGAATCGAGAAGAGTTGTATGTAGCGCAGATTTATGCCGGCGATGGGCCTACGCTGAAGCGTTATAAAGCAGGCGCCCGCGGGCGCTATAAACCGCGTTTGAAACGCACATCTCACCTGTGGGTGATTTTGGCTGAGCGAGAGGAAGAAGACAATGGGTCGTAAAGTGCATCCAAAAGGCTTTCGCCTGAAAGTCATCCGCGAGTGGGATGCTCGCTGGTATGCCGAAGGGCAGCGCTATGTCACTCTGTTGATGGAAGACCGGCAGATACGAAAATTCATCAAAAGCAAGACAAAGCGGGCTGGCGTCTCCCGCATTGAAATCGAGCGCCACCCGAATGTTGTTATCATTACTATCAATACGGTGCGCCCCGGCCTCATCATCGGGCGCAAGGGCGAAGCGGTCAAAGAGCTGCGGCAGAACTTGCAGAAAATGACCGGCAAGACGGTCAAAGTCGAAGTCAGCGAGATTGAAAAGCCGGACCTGGACGCGACGCTGGTGGCGGAGAATGTAGCCTCGCAATTAGTGCGCCGCATCGGGCATAGCAAGGCGATGAAACGGGCGATTATGCAGTCCATGCGTCAGGGCGCTGGCGGCATCCGCATCGAAGTCAGCGGCCGCCTCGGCGGCTCCGATATGGCGCGGCGCGAGTGGATGTTCGATGGCCGCGTGCCGCGCAATACCTTGCGGGCGGATATAGATTATGGCTTTGCCGAAGCGCTGACCACATTCGGGCAGATTGGTGTCAAAGTCTGGATTTATAAAGGCGATATTTTGCCGGGCGAAGACCCCTTCAGCACGGGCGCGCAGCGCACGGTCGGTGGTGAAGGCCGCCGCGGCCGCCGCAATTAAATGGCAATAGAGGAGCTTTCGCAATGTTAATGCCAAAACGAAGGAAATATAACAAGCAGATGCGCGGGCGCATGCGTGGCAAAGCGCGGCGCGGCGCAGTCGTGCAGTTTGGCGATTTTGGCTTGCAGGCACTAGAGCCGAGCTGGGTCACCAGCCGCCAAATCGAGGCTTGCCGGCGGGCGATGGTGCGCTATATCCGCCGCCGCGGCAAAGTCTGGATTCGCATTTTCCCCGATAAACCGGTAACGCAAAAAGCCGCCGAAACCCGTATGGGCAAGGGCAAAGGCTCGGTGGAGAAATGGGTCTGCGTCGTCAAGCCCGGGCGCATCCTCTTCGAGATGAGCGGCGTGCCAGAAGACGACGCCCGCGAGGCTCTGCGCCTCGCCGCCCACAAACTGCCAATCAAGACGAAATTCGTCAAGCGCTTCGACCCGATTTCGGGGCGGGAGGTCAGCTAGATGTATATCAACGAAATCCGCGCCATGTCCAATGATGCGATTTTGGACAAAATCGAAGACCTCAAGGTCGAGATGTACACCTATCGCATCCAAAAGCTATCGGGCGAGCTGCAAGACACGACGCTCTTCCGCAAGACGCGCCGCGACATTGCCCGTTTGAAGACGGCTCTGCGCGAGCGGGAACTGGCGGCGGAATTGATCGCCCAAGGGCAAGCAGAAACAGTAGGAGAGCAAGATGCCGAATAATCGCAAGCGCCTGGTCGGCACAGTCGTCAGCGACAAGATGCAAAAGACCGTCGTTGTCGCCATCAAAAATCGCAAGATGCACCCGGTCTATCGCAAGGTCGTGCCATCCATGAAAAAGGTGATGGCCCACGATGAAACAGGCGCCGGCATCGGCGCAGTGGTGCGCATCGTGCAGAGCCGCCCGCTCAGCAAACGCAAGCGCTGGGTCGTGGAAGAAATTCTGCAAGCGGCCCAATAAAGCCGCCGCCAAGAGGAGAGTGTGTAGGATGATTCAAACGGAATCGCGTTTGAAAATCGCCGATAATAGCGGCGCGCAAGAGATACTGGTCATCCGAGTCATCGGTGGCTCGCGGGTGAAATATGGCTATGTCGGCGACATCGTGGTCGGCACTGTGAAATCAGCCTCGAGCAGCGGCGCAGTAAAAAAAGGCGAATTGGTGCGGGCGGTCGTTGTGCGCACGCGCAAGGAATATGGCCGGGCCGATGGCTCGACCATCCGCTTTGATGACAATGCCGCCGTCGTGCTGGCGGAAGATTTGGAAAATCCGCGCGGCACGCGGGTCTTCGGCCCAGTCGCCCGCGAATTGCGCGACAAAGGTTTTATGAAGATCGTCTCGCTGGCGCCCGAGACCTTATAAACGAGGGTTCTAACTATGCAAAGAGTGCAACAAGGGGACACGGTCGAAGTTATCGCCGGCAAAGACAAAGGTCTGCGCGGCGAGGTGGTGCGCGTCCTGGTCAAGAAAAACCGCGTCATTATCAATGGCGTCAACATCATGAAACGGCATCGTAAGGCGAGGCCAGCGCCGGGCGGGCAGCAAATCCCGGCGCAAATTATCGATTTTGAAGCGCCGCTGCACCTCTCGAATGTCAT
The DNA here is from genome assembly GCA_965200325.1 of Phototrophicaceae bacterium. Lineage (GTDB taxonomy): Bacteria > Chloroflexota > Anaerolineae > Aggregatilineales > Phototrophicaceae > UBA6055. Next base: position 1,543,448 of record OZ241335.1, read on the forward strand.
GCTGGTCTGCGACAATTGTGATGCGCGCGTCCGCATCGGCTATCGCATCGCGGCGGACGGTTTCAAGACGCGCTATTGCAAAAAATGCGATAGCGATCTCAATTAATCGGCTAATCGGGCGAGGTCAAAGTATGAAAAACCGCATGTACACCCGCTATCTGGAAGAAGTGGTGCCGACCTTGACACAGGAATTCGGCTACAAAAACCCGATGCAGGTGCCGACTATCAGCAAAATCACCATCAATATCGGCGTTGGCGAAGCGATTGACGAGCCGCGCTCGCTGGATGGCGCTGTCGAAGACTTGAGGACCATCACCGGGCAGAAGCCGGTGGTAACGCGGGCGAAGAAGAGCATCGCCACTTTCAAACTGCGCGAGGGGCGGGCTATCGGCGTCAAAGTGACGCTGCGCCGCGAGCGCATGTGGTCGCTCTACGACCGGTTGGTTAATATCGCCCTGCCGCGCATTCGGGATTTCCGCGGCGTGCCGGCCAAGCTCGATGGCCGCGGCAATTTTACTGTCGGCCTGCGCGAGCAGCTGGTCTTTCCCGAGATCGACTTCGACAAGATAGACAAGGTGCGTGGCATGGAAATCTCCATCGTTACCACCGCCAAAACCGATGAAGAAGGCCGCCGTCTGCTCTCGCTGCTCGGCATGCCTTTCCAAGAAAACTGAGGGGTTGTATGGCAAAAAAATGTATGCAATTTCGGGAACAGCGACGCAAATACGCGGTGCGCGTGCGCAATCGCTGCAAAATCTGCGGCCGCCCGCGCGGCTACATCCGCCGTTTTGGCCTGTGTCGGATCTGCTTCCGCGAGATGGCTCTCAATGGTGAGATTCCCGGCGTCGTGAAGGCGAGCTGGTAGGAGGCGGTAGAAGTGTCAAATGTGACGAACGATCCAATTGCCGATATGCTGACGCGCATACGCAACGCTTTGACGCGCGGCAAACCTGAAGTCATCGTGCCAAAATCTAAAATCAAAATCGAGATTGCCCGCATCCTCAAAGAAGAGGGCTATATCGAAGATTTTACCGTCGGTGCCGAGACGCCCGTGCCGCTGATAAAAGTGCAGCTCAAATACTTTGGCGCGCGCCGCGAGCGCCAGCCGGTCATCACGCAGCTCAGGCGCATCAGCAAGCCCGGCCGCCGCGTCTATCGCAAGCGCCGCGAATTGCCGATTGTCTTGAGCGGCACCGGCATCGCCATTGTCACGACGCCAAAAGGCGTCATGACCGCGCAGCAAGCCCGCCGCGATGGCGTCGGCGGCGAAGTCCTCTGTTATATCTGGTGATAGAAGGGATTTGAGATGTCGCGCATAGGCAAGCAACCAGTCGCGCTGCCAGATAAAGTGGCTGTCAAAATTGACCGCAATACGGTGACAGTGAGCGGGCCCAAAGGCGAACTCACGCGGGACTTCAGCCCAGAGCTGGCGATACGGCAAGAGAACGGCGCAATTATCGTCGAGCGCCCCACCAACCTGCGCCATCACAAAGCCCTGCACGGTTTGACGCGGGCGCTGCTGGCGAATATGGTCGAAGGGGTCTCGCAAGGCTTTCGCAAGACTTTGCAAATTCAAGGCGTCGGCTATCAAGCGATCTTGCAAGGCAAGAATTTGCAGCTGCGCTTGGGGCATTCGCATGAAGTGATTGTGGAACCGCCGGCGAATATCGTCTTCGATGTGCCAAATGATTCCCGCGGCTCCATCATCCATGTCGATGGCATCGACAAGCAGGTCGTGGGGCAGGTGGCGGCGGATATTCGCGGCTGGCGGCCGCCCGAGCCTTATAAAGGCAAGGGTGTGCGCTATTTGGGCGAATATGTGCGGCGCAAAGCCGGCAAAGCTGGCAAACGATAAGCATGGGACGCTGGCCCGCGCCTGGCGCTAGCGGAGAAAGAGCAGGAAACTGAATGGCTGATATTACTGGACGCAAGAAATATCTCGCCCGCAAGCGGCGGCATCGGCGCGTGCGCCGGCATATTTCTGGCACGGCGGGCCGCCCGCGGCTGAATGTCTTCCGCAGCAACCGCAATATTTTTGCCCAAGTCATCGACGATGTCGCCGGGCATACGCTGGTCTCCTGCTCGACAATCGACCGGGAACTGGCGCCGCAATTGACCGAAAAGAGCAAAGTCGAAGCGGCCGAGCTGGTCGGGCAGCTGTTGGCTGCGCGGGCAAAAGAAGCCGGCATCAGCCGCGTCGTCTTTGACCGCGGCGGCTTCAAATATGCCGGGCGCGTAGCCGCGCTCGCCCAAGGCGCGCGCGCCGCCGGCTTGCAATTATAACTGGAGTAGAGACAGATATGGCTGATAGCAGAAGACGAGGACGAGGGCGGGATTCGCGCCGCGACCAAGACGAGCGCGACGAACTGGATGAGCGCGTCGTCGACATCCGCCGCGTCGCCAAAGTGATAAAAGGCGGACGGCGCTTCGCCTTTCGCACGGTTGTGGTCGTCGGCGATAGCAAAGGCAATGTCGGCGTCGGCATCGGCAAAGCCCGCGCCGTTCCCGATAGCATCCGCAAAGCGGCTGAGCGCGCCCGCCGCAATATCGAGACCGTGTCGCTCTCGGGCGCGACAATTCCTTATACGGTCATCGGCCGCCACGGTGGCGCTCGCGTCCTGCTCAAACCAGCGGCGCCCGGCACCGGCGTTATTGCTGGCGGCGGCGTGCGCGCGGTTTTGGAAGTCGTCGGCGTGCGCAATGTCTTGACCAAGAGCCAAGGCAGCGCCAATTTGCTGAATGTAACAATGGCGACGCTGCATGCGCTCAAGCAACTGCGCAGCGCCGAGCAAATTGCCGAGATGCGCGGCAAGCGACCGCATGAAGTGGCGCCCGTCTGGGAACGCCGCCAAGGAGGCGAGCATGCCTGAGCGCAGTGGCAAGCTGTTAAAAATCACGCTGGTGAAAAGCCCGATTGGCTACAATAGCCGCCAAAAGGCGACGGTCAAATCTTTGGGTCTGCGGCGCATGCAGCAGACAGTGCTGATTGGCGATGCGCCGCATATTCGCGGCATGGTCGCCAAAGTCCGCCATCTGGTGCAGGTGGAAGAAGTCGCGGAAGAGGTCTAGGAAAATGAAACTGCGTGACTTGAAACCAGACAAAGGCTCCAAACGCAGGCGCAAGCGCGTCGGCCGGGGCATCGCCTCTGGCAAAGGCAAGACCGCCGGCCGTGGCCACAAAGGCCAGGGCGCCCGCAGTGGCGGCAGCGGCAAGGGACCCTATTTTGAAGGCGGGCAGCTGCCAATGGTGCGCCGCTTGCCCTTTAAGCGCGGCTTCACCAATATCTTTGGCATCACTTATCAAGAGGTGAATGTCGATATGCTGGAAGAGCGCTTTGACGAGGGCGCGCTGGTCAATGGCGCGGCGCTGGCTGCCGTCGGTCTGGTGCGCGATGCCCAAGCGCCGATTAAGGTGCTAGGGCGCGGCGAACTGGGCAAGCAGCTGGAAGTGCATGCCAACAAGTTCAGCAAAAGCGCCGCCGCCAAAATCGAAGCGGCCGGCGGCACTGTCAACCGGCACGCGCTCAAGCTCACCGGCGCCCGCGCCACTGTCAAAAAGCTGCGCAAGGTCGATCTGGAACGTCTCTATGGCGAAACGAGCCAAACTGCGGAGTAAAAGGCAAAACTCGGCAACGCGGCGGCGGACTCTTGCGTAGACAGAGCTAGGCGGCTTAGCGGCCCGCTGAGCCATTTAGCCAAACCCGTTTATTTGTGATGAGGAACTGGTCTTATGATTCAAGCATTGCGTAATGCCTGGCGCTTGCCAGATGTCCGAAACAAACTGCTCTTCACCGCCTTCATCTTGGTTGTCTATCAGTTTGCGGCGCATGTGCCGGTGGTCGGCGTCGACCGCAATGTGCTACGGCAGGTCTTCGAGAGTGGCAGCAGCGCCGGCAATCTACTTCAGGTGATGAACTTGCTTTCGGGCGGGGCGGTCATGAATTTCAGCGTCATGGCTAACGGCGTCTATCCCTACATCACCGCTTCGATTATCTTCCAATTGCTGGTGCCAATCGTGCCAGCGCTGGAGCGCATCCAACGCGAACCCGGCGGCCAAGAGAAGATCCAGCGCTATACCTATTATGTCTCCATACCCATGGCGGTTTTGCAGGCTCTGGGACAGATTAGCATTTACAATTTGGCCGGCAACGGCGCGGAGATTATCCCCGGCTTCGGCTTTACTGGCGTGAACAGCAACCCGCTTTTGACAGTCTCCGTCTTGACGACGATGACCGCTGGCACGATGTTCGCTATCTGGCTCGGCGAGTTGATTACCGAGCAGGGCATCGGCAACGGCATCTCTATCATCATCTTCGCCGGCATCGTGGCGCTGGCGCCAAGCAATCTCATCCGTCTAGTAACGCAGCAGCCCGACCGCAGCCTCTACAACCTCGTGCTGTTTATTGTCATCACGGTCTTGAGCGTGCTAGCGGTTGTCGTAATTCAAGAAGGGGTGCGGCGCATCCCGGTGCAATATGGGCGGCGGGTGCGCGGCAATCGCCAATTCGCCCAGCAAGATAGCTTCATCCCCTTGCGCGTCAACCCGGTCGGCATGATCCCGCTGATTTTCGCCCAGTCCATCATCACCTTCCCAGCGATTATCGCCAGCCTCTTCCCGGCCGGCGCGCTGCGCACCGCCATCGAAACGACCTTCGGCTATCAGCAAGGCTTGGTCTATTGGGGCACATTCTTCCTGATGACGGTCGGTTTCACCTTCTTTTATGCTGAAGTGATGGTGGGCAATCAGAATTTAGCCGAGACCTTGCAGCGCAATGGCGGCTTCATCCCGGGCATCCGGCCCGGCAAGCGCACGGAAGACTACATCAAAACCACGACGCGGCGCATCACTTTTGTCGGCGCGTTCTTCCTGGGGGTGATTGCGATTATTCCCGGCATGGTTGACTTCGTGAATCGCATCATCTTCCCGCTGGAGGCAGCCAGCTCGGGCGCGGCTATCAATGCGGGTCTGGTCATTTCTGGCTCGGGTCTGATTATCGTCGTCGGCGTCGTCATCGATACGATGCGCCAGCTCGAGGCGCAGCTCGTGATGCGCAATTACGAAGGTTTCATGCGCTAAGCGCCTGACTGCGTTTGCTTTGGGTTGAGAGCCGAGTTCACCGGCGTCGGGGACTCGGCTTTATTTTGTCAAATTGCCGCTTTTCTAAGGCTAAGGTGTAGGCATGAGTTTATATGTCATCTTGATGGGGGTGCAGGGCGCTGGCAAAGGCTTGCAGGCTAAGCTAATGCAAGAACATTTTGGCATCCCGCAAGTATCGACCGGCGACCTCTTCCGCGCCATGCGCAGCCGAGACGATGCCTTGGCCCAGGCGGTGCAGGCTCTTATGGCTTCGGGGCAGTTGATCGATGACGACACCACGAACGCGATTGTCGCCGACAGACTGGCGCAGGCCGACGCGCAAAAGGGCGTCATCCTCGATGGCTACCCGCGCAATCAGGCGCAGGCAGCTTTCCTAGAGGCGCATTTAGCCGAGAAAGGCGCTCAGCTCAATGCGGCGCTGCTGCTGGAGCTTGACCTCTACATCGCTTTCAAGCGCGCCTTTGGTCGCGTTACCGCAGCTGATGGCAGGAGCTACAATTATTATTTTAATGCCGATGGCGTCGATTTTAGCTGGGTGCAGGACGGAGAGCAGCGCTTTCCGCCGCGCTTGCAGGCGAACTTGCTTGAAAGCGCCGTGCCGCTCAAGCGCCGGCCAGATGACGCCAGCGCCGATGCCATTATCAAGCGCATCGATACTTTCTTGCAGACGACGCAGCCCTTGATAAATTATTTTGCTGACAAAGGCATTTTGCGCCGCATCAATGCCAATCAAAGCATTGAGACGGTCTGGGCCGATATTCAAAGCGCGCTCGGCCGGCTGGCGGCCGGCTAGAGCCGCGAGCGAATCATGGCAGTCCTGCTGAAGACGCCAGAAGAGCTGGCGCACATGCGCGAAGCGGGCCGCATTGTCGCGCTGGCTCACGAAGAGATGTGCCGCGCCATCAAACCCGGCGTTAGTACAAAAGACTTGGAAACGCTGGCGCTGACTGTGCTGGGCGATTTTGGCGCGGAACCCTGCTTTTTGGGTTATGCCCCGAACGACCGCCCGCCTTTCCCCGGCGCGATTACCGCCTGCATCAATAACGAGCTGGTGCATGGCATTCCGTCCGCCGACCGCGTCCTGGAAGAGGGCGATATTATTTCGCTGGATATCGCCTGTCTGTATAATGGCTATGTGGGCGATGCCGCCTTCACCCACCCCGTCGGCCAAATATCCCGCTCGGCGCAGCGGCTCTTGCAATCGGTGGAGAAAGTGCTGATGGCAGCCATCCAAGCGTCGGTGCTAGGCAATAAACTCAGCGATGTCGCCAAAGCGACCTCCAAATCCGCCGGGCGCATGGGCTATAGCGTCGCCCGCGAATACACCGGGCATGGCGTCGGCCGTACCATGCACGAAGAGCCGCAGGTGCCAAATTGGTGGCACAGCCGCAAAAGCAAATTCAAATGGGAGGACTGCGATTTGCAGGTCGGCATGACCTATGCCATCGAACCCATGCTCATCGCTGGTAGGCCCGATTTGCTCGAGCTTGAGGATGGCTGGACGGTTATCACCAAAGACGGCTCGCTCACCGCGCATTGCGAGCATACAGTTGCCATCACTGAGGGCGAGCCGCTCATTCTGACTTTGCCTTAGTAAGTCCAAGTTAATTATGCACCATTTTCAACCCCACCCCCGGCCCCTCCCCAAAGCTTTGGGGAGGGGAGAAAAAGCCCAAAAACTATAGGTGTGCTTGAGGAAAAGTCTCTGCCCGAAGCTTCGGGCAGGGATCGCCAATCGTGGGGTTGAAATGAAACCATAGAACCTGAAAAAAATTTAATTTGTCCTACTCCTGAAACCCCAAGATGAAATGCGCCCTCGCTCTGATTTTAGTCTTTCTTTGGCATTCCAGCGTCCTGGCGCAGGGCCCGCGCTATGCCAGCGCAGCTTGCCCGTCTTCCATGCAAAATCAAGCGGGCACAGCCGAAATTATTTGCGGCCGTTTGCATGTGCCAGCGAATCGGCAAGCGCCGGCCGGCGCTGAAGTCAGCTTGTTTGTCTTGCGGATTAAAGCGCCGACCGCTCAGCCGCAGCCGCCGCTGCTGATCTTGGCCGGCGGGCCCGGCGAAGCGGCTTCCAGCCAGCTGGCGCAGTGGCTGCGCTCTGAGCTGTGGCGGGATTTTGATATCATCCTGCTTGACCAGCGCGGCGCCGGTTTATCGCGGCCTTTGCTAGCCTGCCCCGAGCTGGCTGAGGTTGTTGATAGCGCTGGCATCCGAGCCTGCCGCGCCCGCCTGCTGGCGGCCGGCATCGAGCTGGCGGATTATAGCAGCGCCGCCAGCGTCCAGGACCTGCGCGACCTGCTCAGAGCGCTAGAATTGCCGGCCGTGAATCTTTATGGGCAATCGTATGGCAGCCGCCTAGCCCTAGAATTTGCCCAGCAATTTCAGGTGCAAGTAGGGGCAATAGTCCTCGATGGCCTGTATCCGCCGCAGGCGCAGGTTTTAGCGGCCCTGGCGGAAAATGTGCAACGGGCTTTAGAGCAGCTCTTTGCCGATTGCCGCGCTGACGCTCTTTGCAACCGCGCCTATCCAAATTTGGCGGCGCAGTTTAAAGCGACAGTTACCGCTTTGGATGCGCGGCCGGCTGAAGTAGGAGTGGCGGGCGGCGCGCTGCGCTTGACTGGCGCGGACTTCGCGCTGTATGTCAGCGGTCTCTTGGCCGATGGGGTCCGCCTGTCTTATCTGCCGGCCTTGATTGCCGCCTACGCGGCTGGCGAGTATGCCTATCTGCCCTGGGGCGCGGACAGTGCCAGCGAAGCCCCCTTTAGCGACGGTCTGTTCTTGAGCATATTCTGCGCCGAAGAGGCGCAGCGGACCAGCGCGGCCGAAATAGAAGCCCGCGGCGCGGCTCTGCCCTCAGCGCTCGCGGCGCTGACGGTGACCGCTCTTGATTTGCTGGCTGACTGCGATTTCTGGCCCGTCCCGCCCGCGCCGCCGCCAGCCTCGGCCGCGCCTATTGATATTCCGACTTTGCTGCTTTCCGGCCGCTACGACCCTATCACGCCGCCGCGCTGGGCCGAGGCGCTCGAGGCTCGGCTGCCAAAGAGCTGGCACATTGTCCTTCCGGCTGGCGGGCATATCGCGCTGGAAAACGGCAGCTGCGCCGAAGCGGCTCTGCGCGCCTTCTTGCGCCAGCCGACGGCGCTGCCAACGGTCGCCTGCCTGCGCGACTTAGCCGCGCCGGCCTTTTTTATCGCGGAAAATTAGTCTAAAGATTTTACAAAAGCCCCTTTTACAGCGGGTGATTTTATGCTATGATGCGCTTCCGGTATCGGCATTGGTGAAACTGCTGCCGAAAAGAAGAATCTGTTTCTAGCGCTTTTGTGGCAGAGCCGCAATCAAGGTTCTGTTGCGATGCGCGTATGCAAAAAGAGGTAAGCCGTGAAAGTATCAGCCAGCGTCAAGCGCCGTTGCCCCAAGTGCCGCGTCATCAAGCGCAAACGGCGGGTGATGATTATATGCGAAAACCCCAAGCACAAGCAGCGGCAGGGCTAAGCGGCCCCGATTATGAGGAGAATGTGTGATGGCTCGTATTGAAGGTGTAGACCTGCCGCGCGATAAACGGGTGGTTATCGGTTTGACCTATATTTATGGCATTGGCAAATCGACTAGCCAGCGTTTGCTCGATAGCGCCGGCATCAATCACAGCACGCGCGTGCGCGATTTGAGCGAGGGTGAAGTCCAGCGCTTGCGGGAATTAATCAGCAACTTGACGACTGAAGGCGATTTGCGCCGCCAGACGCAGCTGAATATCAAGCGTCTGATGGAGATAAACTCCTATCGCGGTTTGCGCCATCGGCGGCGCTTGCCCGTGCGCGGGCAGCGCACCCGCACCAATGGCCGCACCCGGCGCGGCAAAAAGCAGACAGTCGCTGGGCGCGGGCGGCGGCGCGGCGCGACCAAGAAATAAGTTTTTTAGCGGGCAATTTTTGCGCCTGTCTCAATCGCGGCGGGCGTTGCCAGTCCACCAGAAATTTTAGTCCTGGAGCTTTGCATGGCAAGAGCAAGACGCGGCAGTCGTGGGACTGCCAGACGAGTATTTAAGAATATCCCCTACGGTCAGGCGCATATTTACGCCACCTTCAATAACACCATCGTGTCTATGACTGACCAATCGGGCAATGTCATCACCTGGGCCAGCGCTGGCACCTCTGGCTTTAGCGGCAGCCGCAAGAATACGCCTTACGCGGCCCGCATGGCGGCCGAGACGGCGGCGGCGAATTCGCAGCAGCACGGCATGAAAGAAGTGGATATCTTCGTGAAAGGGCCCGGGCCCGGCCGCGAAGCCGCCATTCGTTCCATCCAGCAGAGCGGCTTAAAGGTGCGGTCAATTTCGGATGTGACGCCAGTGCCGCATAATGGCGTGCGCCCGCCAAAGCGCCGGCGCGTTTAGTCGAAAGGGCAAATTGCTTCTATGGTATTCCCATCTGATACCGCGTCGCTGGGCGCGAGCGCGGTTGATGCCAATCTTGTCATTGCGAATATGGTCCTGCCACACCAGGCAGAGCGCCAAAACATCACCCGAGATTATGGCCGTTTTATCATCGGCCCACTGGAGAGCGGCTATGGCTTGACCATGGGCAATGCTCTGCGCCGCGTGCTGCTGTCATCCTTGCCCGGCGCCGCCGTAACCAGCATCCGCGTCTCCGATGTGCATCACGAATTCTCCGAGATTGAGCATGTGCGCGAGGATATGACCCAGCTCATCTTGCAGATAAAGCAACTGCGCTTGGTGTTGCATGGCGCGGAGAGCGCCCGCCTGCGGCTACAGCATCGCGGCGCGGAAGGCACAGTGACCGCCGCCGATATCTGGGCGCCGCCCGAGGTCGAGATCGAAAACCCCAGCCTCTATCTCTTCACTGTCGACGACCGCAATGTCGATATTGAGATGGAATTTGAAGTGCAGTCTGGGCGCGGCTTCAGCCCAGCCGAAGACCGCGGCCGCCTGCCGATTGGCGAGCTGCCGGTCGATGCTATTTTCAGCCCGATAAAGCGCGTCAATTTTGATGTCGAGCGGGCCCGCGTCGGGCAGCGCACCAATTATGACAAGCTGGTGCTGGAACTTTGGACGGATGGCACCATTCGCCCCGAAGCCGCGCTGGCCGAAGCGGCGAAGATTTTGATGCGTCATCTCAAGGTCATCGCCAATGTGGATGAAGAGTGGCTGGACAATATCGAGCTGCCGCCGAAAATCGAAGATGAACCGACCTTCCCGCCGCTCTACGATAAACCTATCGAAGAGCTGGATTTGAGCGTGCGCGTCTTCAATTCTTTGAAGCGCACCGGCATCACTTCAGTGGGCGATGTGCTGGATATGTTGAATCGCGGGCAAGAAGCGATGCTGGCTATCCGCAACTTCGGCGATAAATCGCTGGAAGAGCTGAAACTGAAGCTGCAAGAGAAGAATTATTGGACAGAAGAACTGGTTGAATAAACCAGTCGGCTGAGAGAAGAAAAGCGAGGCGCAATTATGCGACATCGACGTCGGGGGAAGAAACTGAACCGCAGCGGCAGCCACCGCAAAGCGCTGCGCATGAACCTGGCCAGTCAACTATTTACGCACGGCCGTATCCGCACGACCTTTCATAAAGCGAAGTTCGTGCAGGGGCATGCCGAGCGGCTGATTACAATTGCCAAGCGCGGTCTGGCAAAAGCGGAAGCGAAAGGCGATGACCTGATTGCCGTGCATGCCCGCCGCCAAGTGGCCCGCCGCCTGAATAACAATCGTGTTCTTGTCGGCAAGGTCTTTGACGAATTGGCGCCGCTCTATGCCGAGCGACCCGGCGGCTATACGCGCATTCTCAAGCTCGGGCCGCGCAAAGGCGACAACGCCGAAATGGCTTTGATCGAGCTGGTGGATTACGCGACGGATTGAGCCAAGTGCCAGCGATGGCGCGCTACGGCGCGACCCTAGCCTATGACGGCAGCGCCTATCAAGGTTTTCAGCGGCAGCCAGCGCCGACGCCGACCATCCAAGCGGCGGTCGAAGTGGCTATCGCGCAAGTCAGCGGGCAGGCTAGCGCCATTGTCGCCGCCGGCCGCACTGACGCTGGCGTGCATGCCATCGGCCAGGTCATCGCCTTTGACCTGCATTGGCGGCATAGCGATGAGGAGTTGCTGCGGGCTATCAATGCGCGGCTGCCGCTGGACATTGCCTTGCAGGATTTATGGCAGCAGGCGGGCTTTCACCCGCGTTACGATGCGCTTTGGCGGCAGTATGCCTATCGCATCGCCGTCGGGCAGGCGCGCAATCCGCTGCTGAATCGGCAGGTCTGGCAGTTGCCCGGCGAAAGCTTGGCGCTGGAGCGGTTGCAAGAAGCGGCGGCACTTTGCCTAGGCGAGCATGATTTTGCCGCCTTTGGCCGCCCGCCACAGGCGGGCAGCACGAATACTGTGCGGCGGATTTATCGGTCGCGCTGGGAAATGGAAGAACAGGCTTACGGAAAGATTTATCGCTATCGGGTGCGCGGCACAGCCTTTTTGTATCACATGGTGCGGCGGTTGGTCGGGGTGATGGCGCAGGTGGGGCGGGGCAAGCTCTCGCCGGCTGGTTTTGCCAAAATCCTGCGCAGCCGCGACATCGAGAAAGCCAAAGCGCTGGCGCCGCAGCTGGGGCTGGTTTTGGAAGCGGTGGGTTATCCGCCGCGCCGGCCAGCGACGGCTTGGCAAGAATCTGCGCAGACCGCCCCGATAATCGCAGCGGGAGCGCCGCTGGAGGGAAAAACATGAGACAGCAAGTGCAAAAAACTTATGCGACTACGCCGGCCGTCATCGAGCGGCGCTGGTGGGTGATTGATGCCAGGGGCATGACTTTGGGCCGCCTGGCTTCCAAAGTGGCGCCGCTTTTGCGTGGCACGCACAAACCCTATTTCACGCCGCATCTCGATACGGGCGATTATGTCATCATCGTCAATGCCGACAAAATTCATGTGACCGGGCGGCGCCTGGATCAGAAGCTCTATTATCGGCACAGCGGTTATCCTGGTAGTTTGAAGAGCATGACTCTGCGCGAGATGATGCAGAGCTTCCCCACCCGCGCCTTGAAATTCGCCATCAAAGGCATGCTGCCTAAAGGCCCGCTTGGCCGGCGCATGCTCAAAAAACTAAAAGTCTATGCCGGCGCCGAGCATCCCCACCAGGCGCAGCAGCCGCAAAACCTAGAATTTTGAGCGGCGCGGCGCGTCAGCAATAATTGAGGAGTGAATGAATGTCAGCACAATATTATGAAGGCATCGGCCGCCGCAAATCTTCATCAGCGCGGGTGCGGCTCTTCCCTGGCGGCACCGGCCGCGTCATCATCAATGGCAAAGAAGGCTTGGACTATATGCCGCGCTTGGGCGATATGGAAGTCTGCCTCGCGCCGCTCACCCACATCGGTCAAGAGCGGATTTATGACATCTCCGTGCATGTCAAAGGTGGCGGCATCACTGGGCAGCGCGATGCCATTCTGCTGGGCATCGCCCGCGCCTTAGAAAAAATTGACCCCGACCTGCGCAGCACGCTCAAGCGCGAAGGTTTTCTCTCGCGCGATGCCCGCGTGAAAGAGCGCAAGAAACCCGGGCTCAAGCGCGCCCGCAAAGCGCCTACTTATACCAAGCGTTAGCTTGCGCCCAGCCAGCGCCGATGATTAGCATAATCGGCTTAGGCCCCGCTGGCATCGACGAGCTGTCTCGGCGCGCCTGGCAAAAGCTGCAAGGCGCGCCGACTGTCTATCTGCGCACAGCCCGCCATCCCTGCGTCGCCCAGCTGCCGCCGCAGCTCAAGTATGTCAGCTTTGACGCTGTATACGAATCCCATCAGCATTTTGAGGCTGTCTACGACGAGATTGCCGAGCGCGTCTTGCAGGCGGCGCGGCAATCTGGGCAAGCCATCTATGCTGTACCGGGTGATCCACTGGTGGGCGAAGCGACTGTGCCGCGCATCCGCCGCCGCGCCGCTGAAGAAGCTATCCCCGTCGAAATCATTCACGGCATCAGCTTCGTCGAACCGTGCCTGGCTCTGCTCGGCATCGACGCCCTCGATGGCTTGCAAGTATTAGACGCGCTGAGCTGCGCCGAACAGTACCATCCCCCAATAAATCCAGCCCTGCCGGCCTTGCTAGCCCAGGTCTATAACCGCGCCGCCGCCTCCGAACTCAAGCTGACGCTGATGAATCAATATCCGGATGATTTTCCGGTCAAGCTAATTCATGCCGTCGGCAGCGCTGAGGCCCAGGTCGAAGACTTAAAACTCTACGAGATTGACCGCAGTCCGCATATCGATGTGCTGACCGCGCTTTATTTGCCGCCGTTGGGCGCACTGAGCAGCTTCGAGGCTTTGCAGAATATCATCGCTCATTTGCGCTCGCCAGCGGGCTGCCCTTGGGATCGGCAGCAGACGCACAAATCCCTGCGCCCCTTTCTCATCGAAGAGACGCATGAAACCCTGGAGGCGCTGGACGCGGCCGATAGCGACGCGCTCTGTGAAGAGCTGGGCGATTTGCTCTTGCAGGTTGCTTTGCACGGGCAAATCGCCATCGACGCCGGCGAGTTCACAATGAGCGATATTCTGCGCCGCCTCAATGAAAAGATGATTCGGCGGCACCCGCATGTCTGGGGCGATGTCGACGCGCGGGGCGATGCGGCGCGGGTAAGTCGCAGCTGGCAAGACATCAAAAACGAAGAAAAAGCCGAGAGCGGCCAGCAGCGCCAATCGCTGCTGGATGGCGTGACTAAAGGCGGGCCAGCGCTCTTCGTCGCGCACCAATACTCGAAGCGCGCCGCCAAAGTCGGCTTTGATTGGCCTGACCCCAGCGGCGTCGAAGAGAAATTCAAGGAAGAACTGGCGGAAATTTTCGCGGCTGAATCGCCGGCGGCAAAAGCCGAAGAAATTGGCGATTTGATTTTTGTGCTGGTGAATTGGCTGCGCTGGCTCGGGATTGATGATCCAGAGAGCCTGCTGCGAGAAATCAACGCCAAGTTCTATCGCCGCTTCCGCCATATCGAAACGCAAGCGGCGCGGCAGGGCAAATCGCCGGCCGATTTCACGCTAGACCAGCTCGAGGCTTGGTGGCAGGAAGCCAAGCGACTAGGGCGATAGCTGTACAATGGCGGCGGACGAGTTCTTGCTGGAAGGCGCGCTGAGCATACAGGCGGCGCTCGAAGCCGGCTGGCGCGATTTGCATGCTCTGCTGCTCGATGAGAGCAAGCGTTCCGAGCGGCGGCTGCGCCCTCTGCGCCGCCAGGCCGGCGCGGCCAGCATCCCGGTCTCTTTTCTCCCGCGGGCGGCCATAGACGAAATTGCCAGCGACGCGACGCACGGTGGCGTCCTCGCAAAGGCGGGTCCCCGCCGTTACTGCGCTTTAGCCGAGTTGCTGCCCAGCGGCGGCGAAGCGCCTTTCATCGCTATGCTGGATGGCATCGAAGACCCCTACAATTTTGCCGGCGCGCTGCGCGTCTTGTATGCCGCTGGCGTCGATGGGGTCGTGCTGCGCCAGCGCAATTGGACCAGCGCGAGCGCCATCGTCGGCCGCGCCAGCGCCGGCGCCAGCGAGCGCATGCCCCTGGCCATCGCCGACAGCGCAGCGGCCGCGGCCGACTTCTTCCGCGCCGCCGGCTTAAGCATCGCCGTCAGCGCCAAAGCCCAAGGCGCTCGCCCCCTCTTCCAAGCTGAGCTGAAAGCGCCGCTCTTCCTCTTGATTGGCGGCGAGCGGCGTGGCGTTACCCGTTCTTTCCTCAAGCGGGCGGATTTGCTGCTGCAAATTCCGTATGGCCGTGGCTTCGGCCAATCTTTAGGCACAGTCGGCGCGGCGGCGGTCATCGCCTTTGAAGTCATGCGCCAGCGGCAAACCGCGCCCGCGGCCATAGGACAATCGCCCGCCTCTGCGCCTGCGCGAATTGCTCAGCTCTGCTACTATGCTATAGATGCTGGCTAAACGCAGACACAGGAGATTTTGATGAAAGCGCTGATACTCGCGGCGGGGCAAGGCACGCGCCTGCGTCCCGTTACCTTGACCATGCCAAAATCGCTAGTGCCGGTGGCTAACCGCTGGCTGATAAATTATGCGCTGGACGCGCTCAAAAAAGCCGGCTTGACCGATATTGGCATCGTCGTCAACAGCCTGGATTCGCCCATCGTCACTAACCTAAAAGATGGGCGCGCGCTTGGTGTCAACATCGAATACATCGTGCAGGAAGAGCAGCTGGGTTTAGCCCATGCCACCGCTCTCTGTCAAGAATTTGTCGGCGACGAGCCGTTCACTGTTTTTCTCGGCGACAACATTTTTCAGGACAAGATGACGGGCTTGCTCACTTCATTTGCCGACTCGAGCGCCGAAGCGGCCGTGGTGCTGGGCAAGGTCAGCGACCCGCAGCGCTTTGGCATCGCCGAAATTGAAAATGGACGCATTATGCGCGTCATTGAAAAACCGCCAGACCCGCCCTCCAACCTGGCAATCGCCGGCGTCTATCTCTTCCGCGCGTCGGTCTTTGACGCTATCAGCCGCATCAAACCGTCCGGGCGCAACGAGCTAGAAATCACCGACGCGATTCAAGCGCTGATTGAGACCGGCAAGCAGGTCGCCTCGTACAAGCTTAACGGCTGGTGGATTGACGCGGGCAAACCTAAAGCCATCATTATGGCGAATCAGCTGGTGCTAGAAGAGCTGCCCTATAGCCCAGCGCCAGAAAACAGCAATCAGATTGAAGGGCAGAGCGAGGTCAGCCATCGCGTTTTGATTGGCCGCGACAGCCGCATTATTGACAGTGTGGTGCGCGGGCCCGTCATCATTGGCGAGAACACCATCATCCGCAATAGCTATATCGGGCCCTACACTTCTTTGGGCGATAATGTGGTAGTGGAAGGCAGCGAAATCGAAGCGAGCATCGTCATGAAAAATTGCGAGATTCGCAATATCGTTGGCCGCATCGACCGCAGCCTGCTCGCCGATAATGCCCGCGTTACTTCTGCCACGCACATGCCAGACGCCCACCGGTTTGTCTTGGCGGAGAATAGCTATGTGCAATTCTAGCGCTAGCCCAGCAGGCGCGGCCGCCGCAGGTTCTTGCGCTGCAAATACGCCTCAGCTGGCCCTTGCCAGCCGACTTGCCCAAAATCGACGCGGCCGCGACTGTCGAACTGCACTCCTTCCGCTTCGAGCAAGCGGCGCTGTTTTATTGCCTGTGGGCTGTCAGCAGGGAAGCTGATGCGGCCTTGGCTGTTGATGACGCGGTGCCAAGGGATGCTTGCGCCGCGTGGTGTCTGGCGCAGGGCGGTGCCAACCCAGCGCGCCGCCAAGCTGCGTTGCCGCCGCGGCTCTATGCCCGCGGCTGGCGGAATCATCGAGGCGATTTGCCCATAACTGCTGACTTTGCCCGGCGGGATTTGCCTCACGATATCCCAGACCGTTTCAAAGAAGTCTTTAGTGTTAGGTGGATAGAACAATGCACGCTCCTGATATAATAGGCGAGAACGGCTTTTTTGCGAATAAAAAAGGCGCTATTCGACTGATTGGGCTGACGATTGCGACAAAGGAAATGCGCCAGATGGTGCAATTCTATAACGCTGTCTTTGACGCGGACTTGCAAATTACAGCGCAAATCAGCAACCAGCCCTTTTATAGCGGCAAGCTCGCTGGCATAGATTTGATGCTTTGCCCCAATAGCATCGCCGGCATCCGCGCCGAGCAGAATCGGCAGCAGTTCCGCTTTATCGTGCGCGATATCGAAGCGGTGATACAAAGGGGACTGGCAAATCATGGCAGCGAAATCAACCCCATTGACGACTATGCCGGAGCCAAGGTTGCCTCGCTCGCCGACCCCGATGGCAATACCATCGAGTTTGTCCAGCTCGATTCATGGCCGGCCGCTGATGCTGTCCAGCAATTCGGCCTGGTTCGGCGCATAATTGCCGAGATGCCGCACGACAATGCCGCTGGCATAATTCGCCAGCATGACCGCGTCCCGCGCGGTGCTGCCGCTGGCTAAGGCTAAAGTGATGACGGCGATGGCGGTGTCGCCAGCGCCCACAGTGTCGAAGACATCGCTGACTTTTGGCGCAGGGCAGTGCTGCGCCTGCCCCTGTACGGCTAGGGTCGCGCCCTGGCTGCCGCGGGTGATAATCATCGCTTTTTGCACTTGCAGCGCCTCTTGCAAGTCTAAGGCCGCCTGGCTGAAGTCCGCCGCTGAAACCAGCTCTCGATTCAAATAGCGGGCGGCATCGGCCGCATTGCATTTGACGACATCCAGGCCGGCGAAAGTATCGAAGCGGCCCTGGGCGTCCGCTGTCAAGAGCTTGCCTGTTTCGGCGCATAGTTCTCGAATGCCCTGGACCAGGGCCGGTCCCAGCAAGCCGCCATGATAATGTGATAGCAGCGCCGCATCGACCGTCTCGATGCGCTGGCCGACAAATTCGACGATGCGCTTTTCGGTGGTTTTGTCAATCGGCTGACGGCTGACCGTATCGATGCGCGTAACCTGCTGGGGGAAGCGCAAGCCCATCTGCGCCAGAATGCGCGTCTTGACTGTAGTGGGGCGGTCGGCGCAGCGCAGCAGACCGCTCGCGTCGATGCCGCCGGCGCGCAGCATCTCTTGCAGGCGCTGCCCGGCCGCGTCCGCGCCGATAAGCCCGACTTGCAGCGCGCGGCTGCCCAAAGCGACGATGTTCGCGGCTGGATTCGCCGCGCCGCCGGCGATGTAGCGCTTCGCTTCTAATTCCAGCACTGGCACCGGCGCCTCGCGGCTCATGCGGGTGGCGCGCCCGGTGATGTACTCGTCGAGCATAACATCGCCGATGACCAGCACAGTTTTTTCCGCCAAAGCCGCGACTAGCGCTTGCAGCTGCTCGGACATGTTTTGCCTTTCGCTATGGTTATTGCCTGCCAGTGTAGCGCAGATTTCAATTTTGTCCGCGCCACAGCACAGCCAAGACAAAACGCGGCAAACGCAGCATGCGCCGCCAGCGCCAGGGCTGCCGCAGCAGGCGATAAAGCCATTCCAAGCCGCGCTTTTGCAGCCACTCTGGCGCCCGCGGCACCGTGCCAGCGATGAAATCGAATGAACCGCCAACGCCCATCGCCATCCCGACCTGCAGGCGCGGCAGATTGCGCGCGATCCATTTGTCCTGCTTGGGCGCGCCATAGGCTACAAAGAGGATGTCAGCGCCGCTTTTATTTATCAGCGCCACGATGGCATCTTCTTCGTCGGCGGCGGGGCTGCCGCTGTGCGTGCCAACGACTTGCAAGCCCGGGTAACGCGCTTGTAAGATTGTCGCCGCCCGCGCCGCGATGCCTGCGCCCGCGCCCAAAAAAAATATCTTCCAGCCCCGCTCGGCGGCATGCTCGGCAATCAGCGGCAGCCCGTCCGAACCCGTTACGCGCTCTGGCAGCGGCGCGCCCAAATAGCGGCTCGCCCAGAGCAAACCAACGCCATCTGGCACGCAGAGCGCTGCCCGCTGCAAAATGTGAAAAAAAATCGGGTCCCGCTGCGCAATCATAATGAATTCGGGATTTACCGTGCAGACCTGTTTAGCGCTCTGCTTTTCGCGCAGCCAAATCTCAATTTGCTCCAGCCAAGTTTTATAAGTGATGGTATCAACCGGCAAGCCTAATATGCTCAATCGCTGCCTATCTTTGGCTGGCTGGCCGGCTAGCGACATGCTTAGGCTGGCGCTCTCTTTGTCTAGCAAGCGGCCGGCGGCGGCATAGACCTGCGCTGGACTGACCAGCTTCATGCAAGTGCGGGCGGCGCAGCCCGCCCGCGCGCCGATGCCCAGCCCGACATAGCTGCATGGGCTGCAAGCGACGCCGCTGCGCAAGACTTCCGCCCGGCCCTCAAGCGTCCAGGGCCGCCAAGCCGCCGCGTTGCTCGCGCCAAAAATGCTGAGGACCGGGGTGCCAGTCGCCGCGGCGATGTGCATCACGCCACTATCCGCGCCGATGAAAAGATCAGCCTGCGCGATGACTTGCGCCAGCTGCGGCAAATTGGTCTGACCGACGAGATTGAGGACGGCAAAATCCAGCGAGTCGGCGACCGTCTGCCCGTCATCTGCTGGCTGGCCGACGATGGTTATTTGCGCGTCATATTGCGCTTTGAGCTGTCGCGCGACGGCTGCGAAATGCGCCGGCGGCCAGCGCCGCGCCAAGCTATAACCGCCGCTGCCGGCATGGATGACGACCTTTGGTTTGTCGCTTTCTAGCGCTTTGTGGGAAAAAGCGGCGCGCCGCACTTGGGCTGGGCGCGGCGCGGCCGACGCGCCCAAGAGCGCCACCAAATCCAGCCAATACTGCGCTTGATGCCGCGCGCCAAAACCTTCGTCCAGCACATAATCGGTCAAAAAGCGGCCGTGCTTGCCCTTCAAGCCGATGACGCGCCGCGCGCCGCTGGCTTTGGCTATCAGCCAAAATTTCAAGAGGCCGGCGCGTAGGCTGAAATGATGAAAAAAGACGACGGCGTCGTACTGGCGGCCGGCGATAGATAGCAGCTGGCGCAGGTTTGCCCTAGTGAAAAAAGCGCGGCTCGCGCTCTGGCCGGGGGGCCGTTTGAACGGGATTGCCTTATCGATTAAGCCCTCGGGCATGAGCGGCAGGGCCGGCTCAGAAGCGAAGAGTTCGAGGCGGGCGCTTGGCCGCGCTGCCCGCAAAGCGGCGATGGCTGGCGTAGTTAGCGCTAAATCGCCAATATCCGCTAATTGCACCAGGAGATAGCGCTCATCCGCCATCAATATCTTCTCCGCCTGCCTAGCGTCATTGTATCAGATGGAAGGGACGCCCAGCGCCTCAAAAGCGCGCAGTGCCGCGGCCGCCGCCGCCGCCCAGGTAAAACGCCGCGCTTGCTTAAAGCCGCGCCGAATTAAATCGCGGCGCAGCGCCGTGTCTTCGCTGCAGCGGCGCATAGCGGCGGCAATCTGCGCCACATCCAGTGGGTCCACCAGCAAGCCGCAATCCCCGACCAGCTCGGGCAAGCTGGAGGTCTGGCTGGCGATGACGGCTGTGCCGGCCAGCATAGCCTCCAAGACAGGAAAGCCAAAACCCTCATATAAGCTCGGGAAGACCAAAGCCAGCGCGCCGCCTAGCAAAGCCGCTTTATCCGCCGCGTCGATATAGCCGGTGAGGTGGATATTTTTTATGCCGGCCAGCCAAGCCTCATCAAAGAGCCAGCCCTGGCCGCCCGCTAAGACCAGCGCCGTCCTTGCGTCGCCTTGCTGCCGCTGCCAGAGCGCGAAAGCCTGCGCCAGGCGCTTGATGTTCTTGCGCGGCTGCAAGGTGCCGATGAATATAAAATAACGCTCTGGCAAGTGATATTTAGCCCGCGCCGCTGCGATGGCGGCGGCGCTTGGCGGAGCGCCAGCCATTTCGACGCCCGGATAGACAACCTGTATCTTGTCGGCGGGCGTCGCGTAAAAGCGGCTGAGGTCGGCCGCGGTCGCTTGGCTATCGGCCAGCACCAAAGCAGCCCGCGCTTGGCTGTAGCGCGTGGTCGCGTCCAAGTAGGCGCGCTGCGCCCGGGGATGGGCGGCGGGGAAATGCTTATAACCCAAATCATGCACGGTGACGACGCTCGTGCCCGGGAAGAAAAAGGGCAGGCTATGCGCTGGCACAAAACAGATCTGCGGGCGCTGGCGCCAGAGCGCGGCAGCAAAACGCAGATGCGTCCACAGCCGCGGCCAGGCTATGACCCTTTCTGTAACATAGGGCGATGGCGGGAAGAGCTTAGCCGGCGGCGGTTCGCGGAAGTAGAGCGAAAAATGGAAAGGCGCCGGGCGGCGGTCATTGGCGCTAATCAGCGCCTGGATGAGCCGCCGAGCATAGACCTCGGTGCCAGTGGGCTGCGCTGTCGTCGCGCGGCTGGCGTCAATCGCAATTTGCAGCGGCATCGCGCAGCGCTCTCGAGGCCGGCCGCGCCATCACAAACCGATGATGTGGCAGCCCGCGTCAGCGGGGAAGACATTGCGCGTATCCACGATGGCTTGGCTGTGCCGGGCAATCTCTTGCCAATCAAAATCCGAATGGTCAGTTACGACGACGACACAGTGCGCCGCTTGCAGCAGGGTCTGGCTATAGGTCTGCGAGCGCAGACAGATATTGCCGTCCAGGCGAATCTCTGGCACATGGGGGTCATGATAGCGCACATCAGCGCCGCGCTGCCGCAGCCGGCTGATAATCTCCAGCGCCGGGCTTTCGCGGGCATCGGCTACATCGCGCTTGTACGCGACGCCCAAAATGACAATGCGCGCGCCGTCCACCGCGCGGGCTTGCCTGTTCAAAGCCGCTGTGATTTTCTCAAGCACATGCTCAGGCATAGCCGAATTGATTTCGCTGGCTAAGGCGATGAAACGGGCATCATAATCGAGCGTCTTGAGTTTCCAGCTCAAATAATGTGGGTCAACTGGGATGCAATGGCCGCCGACGCCGGGCCCAGGATAGAAGGGCATATAGCCAAAGGGCTTGGTGGCGGCCGCGGCGATGACTTCCCAGACATCAATTTGTAGCTTGTCGCAAATCAGGGCCATCTCGTTGACCAAGCCGATGTTCACCGCGCGAAAGGTATTCTCCAGCAGCTTGACCATTTCAGCCACCGTCGGCGAGGAGACCGTGACCACCTGCTCGAGGGAGCTGGCGTAGAGCGCGCTGGCGACTTCGCTGCAATGCGCGGTGACGCCGCCGACCACTTTTGGCGTATTGTGCACGGAATACTTTTTATTGCCCGGGTCGATGCGCTCGGGCGAATAGGCGACGAAGACATCTTCGCCGACGGTCAAATCGGCGCCGGCCAGAGCCGGCAAGATAATTTCTTGGGTTGCGCCCGGATAGGCGGTGCTTTCCAATAGCACCAAGAGGCCGGGGTGGCGAATCTCGGCGATAGATTGCGCCGCGCTTATGATGTAGGACATATCAGGCTGGCGGGCGGCATCCAGCGGCGTCGGCACGCAAATGCTGATGCTATCGACGGCGCGCAGTTCTCTATGGTCGGTGGTGGCGCGCAGCCGCCCGGCCGCGACCAAGGGGCGCAGGCGCTCGGCCGGGGCATCGGCGATATAGCTCTTACCCGCGTTGATTTGCCGCACCTTTTCCGCCTGCACATCCAGCCCCAAGACGCAAAAGCCAGCCTCAGCGAACTCCACCGCCAGCGGCAATCCAACATAGCCCAAACCGATGATGCCAATTTTCGCTTCTCGCGCGGCGATTTTGCCGAGCAAAGCCTGCTTGCTGCTCATAACGCTCCAGATCGCTGTTTGCTTTGTTCTGATTATAGTACGCTGTGGCGCTTCGCTATAGGCTAAAATCAGCGAATGCCGCTGCGCGCGAAGCTCTCGACAAACTGCCGCTGGAAGAGCAAGAACAATATCACCAGCGGCGCGATGACAATCAAAGTGCCAGCCATCAGCTGGCCATAGAATGCGCCTTGGTCAGTCGTCTTGATGAGCTTGTTCAGGCCGACCGTCAGCGGGCGGATGTCTTCGGAGCGGGTGATGATGAAAGGCCAGAGAAATTCGTTCCAATGCGAGCTAATAGACACCAGCGAAAAGGCTAAATAGGCCGGCACCGCATTTGTAACATAGACATGGCGAATGACCTGAAAGAGATTCGCGCCATCGATGCGGGCTGCCTCTTCTAATTCGATAGGAACTTCGCGGAAGGTCTGCCGCAATAAAAGCAGGCCAAAAGCCGAACCCCAGTAGGGCAGCATCAGCGCCAGGCGGGTATCAAACAGCCCGAGCATATTGATTGTGCGGAAATTCTGCACCAGCAGCACGCCCGCTGGAATCATGAGTTGCAGCAAGATGACCATCAGCAGCAGATTGCGGCCAAAGAATTTCATGCGGGCGAAGGCATAAGCGGCGGCGGTCACCGTGAAAAGCTGCACCAGCAGCGTGCCGCCGACAAAGAGTATGCTGTTCAGATAGTGCAGCGCCCAAGGCGCGATGCTGACGGCGCGCTGAAAATTGATTAGGGTGATTTCGCTGCCAAAGAAGATATTGCCATTTGTAACCGGTTCGGTTTCGGGCCGCAGGCTGACTAGCACAGTGAAAATGAGCGGAATGAGAAAGAAGAGCGCGATGGCGATAGTCAAGCCGGTGGCTGCTGCCCGCAAGGTTTTATTCGCGCCGGTCATCATTCAGTCTCGCCGCGCTCGAAGAGCAGGAAATTGCTCAGCGTGAAAGTCAAAACGACGCCGATGAGGACAATGGTCATCGCGTTCACATAACCCCAGTTGCGCCTTTCGGAGATATTTTGGAAGATGAGATAGAGCAGCAGATTAGCGCTATCGGCGGGCCCGCCTTCGCCCAGGGCTTGCAGCTGCTCCACAGTTTGAAAAGCGAAAGTGAAAGCGACGACAATGACAAAAAGCGCGGTGCGGCGCAGCAGCGGCAGCGTGAGCCAAAAGAACTGCTGGAAATGCCCCGCGCCATCCAGCGCCGCCGCTTCATACAGATCGCGCGGGATGTTCTGCAAGCCAGCCAGAAAAAATATCATGAAATAGCCGGTTTGCTTCCAAATATTGACGATGATGACCGAGAGCAAGACCAAGTTGCGATCGCCCAGCCAGTTCAAACCTGGCTGCCCAAAACCCTTCAAGACCGCATTTGCCAAGCCAATGCTATCGGAGAAGATGAAAGACCATATACTGGCTGCCCCTATCAGCGGCAGTAAAGAAGGGTAAAAGACGGCGAAGCGCCAACTGCCGAGCCAGGGCAGCTGGCGGTTGAGCAGCAGCGCCAATAAAAGACCAAGCGGCACGCCCAAAAGCACAGTCGCCAGCGCAAAGACGAGCGTATTGCGGAAGCTGCGCAAGAAGCGCGCCCCCATATAATGGCTGTCGTCGAAGATGTCATGGAAGTTGCCCAGCCCGACGAATTCGGCTGGTTTGCCCGCGGCGTTGAGACCGCGCGCCGGTTTATAAAAGCTGTCGTTAACTGTCCTGATGGCCGGCAAGACATTGAACATCAGGACCAGGATAAGCGTCGGCGCGATTAAGAGATAGGGCTGCAAAAAAGCGCCGAGCGGTTTTTTGGTTTGGCTTATTCGCATGGCTGCTAGAGCGAAAAAAGGGCGCGCCCTATTTGACGCGCCCTGAATTCTTTAGCGATATTCGGCGAGGATGCCGTCGATTTGTTCTTGCGCCGCGTCTAGAGCCGCTTGTGCGTCTTCCGCTTCGCCAGTCAAGATGCTCTCCAGCGTGCCATTGATGATGCCCTGAATCGTGATGGTGGCATAGCTAGAAAATTCTTTGCCAGCATGCTGCAACTGGTCGCGGGCGATGAGATATTGCGGGTACTCTTGGGCTAGCGAAGCCAAAGGCTCGGTCTCCCAAGCGCTGGCATTGGATGCGATATAGCCGGTGGTCGCGCCCCAATCCGCCTGTATGGCCGGCGAGGAGAGGAACATCACCCATTGCCAAATAGCTTCAAGCTCGGCTTGGGATTTGCTGCCGTCGTCGAAGATGTAGAGGTTGCCGCCGCCAGTTGGCGCGCCATAGCCGTTGCCATCCTCACCGGCGGGGCCGCTGGGCAAATACCAGACACCCACTTCAAAATCGGCGTCGTTGAGAATGCGCGTCAAGTTGCCAGTCGTATGGTAGATCATCGCCGCTTGTCCGGCCAAGAAAGCGATTGGCGTATCGCCCCAAGCCGCGCCACCGGCCGGTCCCACAGCCAAATCTGTGCCGAGCGAGCGCACAAATTCGACGGCGGCCACCGCTTCTGGCGTATTGAAATAAACCTGAGTTGGATCGTCGCTGACGATATTCTGCCCATAGGCGATAGCGAAGCTCTGATACATCCAGATGGGGAAGCCGCCCGCCACTGGCACTAGCAAGCCGTCGCGGTCTTCTGTGGTCAAAGCCTGCGCGATTTCCACCAGCTCAGCATTGTTGGTCGGCGGCGCATCGTAGCCGGCTTCAGCCAGCAAATCGGCGTTGTAATAGAGAATGGGCGTGCTGCGCTGGAAGGGAATAGACCAGACATTGCCCTCTTCGTCGAGGCTGTTGCGCATGAGCGCCGGGAAGAAATCGTCAACATAAGCCCCGCCGTCGTCCATGGCGTCGACAAAACCCTGCGCTGGCACGATATAGCCCTCTTCGGCGAAGCTATAGAGGTCGATTGCCAGCATCACCGCCACATCCGGCCCAGCGCCGCCGCCTTGCAGCTCGGTCAAGATGGTGTTGCGCGTATCGGTATAACTGCCGGTGAAAACGGGGTTGATGGCGATACCCGGGTTCTCTTCTTGGAACATATCGGCGTAGCGCTGGAATATGCCTTCGGCGTCATTGGCGGTCGCGGATGGGAAATAAAAATCGATGACGATGTCATCTTGGGCGGCGACAGCGCCGCTCAAGAGCAGCAGGCAGGCGAGCAGAACTAAGATATTGCGGAGAATACGCATTCGGATTTTCCTTTACTCTATGCGCGTCACTAGGCGCATGATAAAAACACATGCTAGCCCATTATAGCTAACCGCGGCGCTATCTCAAAATTTGGCGAGCGTATTTTCAGGGCAATCGCATCAAAATCGCGATTCAGCAAAATTCACAAAACAGCCAGAAAAACTACGCAAGCACATTTCCCACCCCACTCCCGGCCCCTCCCGTAGGGCAGTGTCTTCCCTCCCCAAAGCTTTGGGGAGGGGAGAAAACCCCCCAAAAACTATGGGAGCGCTTGCAGAAAGCTCCTTCCATCGGGCAATGTGTACGGGCCCAGGTTAGACTCCCCTCCCCGAAGCTTCGGGGAGGGGCCGGGGGTGGGGTTGAAACGAAGACATAAATTTGCAAATGTGCCTCGGTGGCTCTTTACTCTTGGAGCCAGCCCGCTCAGATACCAATATCGCGCTGCTCGTAGCGATAGAGCGACAGCAGGACCAAGACCAGCGACAGCCCTAAGAAGCCGGCGATATGCGGCCAGATGAAACCTTCGCGCAGAATATCCCCAGCATTGTAATAGGTGAAGAATGACACTGCGCCAATCGGTTCGGCGACGGTATCTTCGGCGGCTGTGCCGACCGTTTGCAGTATAAAACTGACGATGATATAGGCGGTGATGAGACCCAAAGCCACCTGCCGCCGCCGCGCCAGCACGGTGACGAAGACCGTAACTGCCATCACAAAGACCATCAGCGGTATCAGATAGAAAGTTACTTCAGCCAGCCGCGCCACATTCAGCTCTAAGCCGCTGACGATGACGCCCAAATACATGCCCAGATAGATGAGCAGCACGACGCCGATGATGCTAAGGCCGTAGGCTAAAAATTTCTCGATGATGACCTGCCGCCGCTGCAAGGGCAGGCTGAGCAGCACATCCATGATGCCATTGCTCTCTTCTTCGGCTGTGATGCGCATGCCCATGACCACCGGGTAGACGGCGAAAATCAGCGCTGATTTGCCAAAAAACCCAACCGCCACAAAACCCTCGTTGGTGGCGAAAATCTCCAAATCTTTGCCGATACCAATCATCGCCAAGATGAAGGGCGGGAAGCTGCCCAGCAGCTCTTTCATCGCTTGCATATCAAAGAGCGGCACCATCAGCACCACCAGCAAAGCCAGGCCGGCTAAGCCGCTGCCCCAATACACCATCTGTTTCCAAGTCTGTTTGTAGGTCTCTACGAAGACTGAACCTAACATCCTTCACTCCTTATAAACCAATATCGCGCCGATTGAACATGCGCAGCGAGAGGCCAAAAGCGAGCAGCGCGACGGCGAAGACCGCGACAAAGCGCATCGGGTCGTAGGTGCCAAGCACGATGTCTTCGCCCAGAGCATGATGAAAATAGGAAAGCTGCTGCATCAAATCGGCCAGAGCGCCGCTGGCGGTATTGCCGATAATGCTAAAAATGTAGCTGCCGATGACGAAGGCCGCCACCAGACCGATTGCCACCATCCGGAGGCGAAAAATAACCGTCAGCAGAGTCGTGACAGTCGTAACCAGCAGTAAGCCCGGATAGATATTGAAGATGCTGGCGACGATCTTGCCCAAATCCGTGTCGATGTTCAGCATGACGACGGCCAGGGCCGGCAGCAGCGAGCAGAGCGCCAAAATGCCCAGGGAAATCAAGCCGTAGGCAATCCATTTCTCGAGCAGGTAGACCGTGCGCGAAATCGGCAAAGACAGCACCACATCCATGATGCCGGCTTGCTCTTCGTTGGCGGCGATGTTCAAACCCGCCATCACCGCGTAAATCGACAAAACCAACACCGCTTCCGAGACGAAGATGGAGACTACCCAGCCCTCAGTTGAGCGGAAAATATCCACATTGCTGGCGCCGAAGGCTTGCAGCAAAGCCGGTGGCAGGGAGGCAAAAAGCTCGGCATAGCCCTGCACAATATCTGAATTGGAGGCGATGAAGACGACGTAGAAGCCGAGTATGCCCAGGCCTAAGCCCCAATAAAGTATCTGTTTCCAGGCTGTCCTTAGGGTGTTGCCGATGATAATGCCAGTCATCGCTATTTCTCCTTATCGCTGTAGAATGCCAGGAAGATGTCTTCCAGCGACGGCTCTTCAACGCGCAGGGTCTCGACATAGCCGCCGCTGAAGGTGCGCAGCAGCGGGTCAATATCGCCGAGCAGGCGCAGGCGCAAATGACTGCCATTGACGCTGAGCGCGCTAATAGCCGGCGAAGCCCCTAGTTCAGCTAGCATAGTCGCTGGTATGGCGTCGCGGAATTGCGCTTCAATCCAGTGAAACTCTACCTTGGTCAAATTGTTGACCGATTCGACGGCTTTCAGGTCGCCATCGCGCAAGATGCCGACGCGGTCGCAGATAGCTTGCACTTCGCTCAAAACATGGGAAGACAAGAAAACGGTCTTACCTTTGCTGCGGTAGTTTTCCATCATTTCGTGAAAGGTCTGCTGCACCAGCGGGTCGAGGCCGCCAGTCGGCTCGTCCAGGATGAGCAGGTCGGGGCTGTGCATCATTGCCAGCACCAAACCGAGCTTGCGCTTATTGCCGGAAGACAGGTCGCGCACGCGCTTGCTGGTATCAAGTTTTAGCTCTTCTGCTAGTTCGGCCGCATGCTTGCTGATGCCCCGCGTATCGCCGTGGATGCTGGCGACATAATTGATGATTTGCAGGCCCGTGCGGCCGGGCCAGAGGCTCAGCTCGCCGGGCAAAAAGCCGATGCGCCGATGGATTTCTACGCTTTGCTCGCGGGTGTCCAGGCCAAAGATATGCGCCGAGCCGCTTGTCGGGCGAATCAAATCGAGCAGCATGCGGATGGTGGTGGTTTTGCCAGCACCATTGGGGCCCAGATAGCCGAAGATTTCGCCTTCATGCACCGTCAGGTTCAGCTTGTCTAGAGCCAGTGTCTGGCGCGAACCCGAGCCATAAGTCTTGGAAAGTCCGCTTATTTCGATTACTGCCGCTGAGGCCATCGCGGTCTCCTTACATCTGTGGACGGGGAGCGCAGGCTTAGCGTCGATAATGTCTTTAAGAGCCGGCGCTGTCTACAGATTATAGACTCGGCAGGATTTTGCTGTCAATAAAAATCGCCTTTTCACGGGCAATCGCATCAAGTTGCGATAAGACCAAGCCCACGATGGCGATCCCTCCCCGCAGCTGCGGGAGGGACTTTCCCTCAAGTACCCCTATAGTTTTCTGGATTTTTCTCCCCTCCCCAAAGCTTTGGGGCGCGTAGACACTGCCCTACGGGAGGGGCCGGGGGTGGGGTTGAAAATGGTGCATGATTAACTTGGACTTACTCAGGCTTCGCTGTGGGCTTATTCTGGGGCGATTGTCTCTGCACCGCCCAGATACGGGCGCAGCGCCGCTGGTACGGCAATGCTGCCATCGGCTTGCTGGTTATTCTCCATTATGGCAATCATCACCCGCGGCGTCGCTAAGCCACTGCCGTTCAATGTATGCAGATAGCGCGTCTTGCGGCTGCCGGCGGGATAATAGCGCAGCATCGCCCGCCGCGCCTGAAAGGCTTCGGTGTTGCTGCACGAGCTGACCTCCAGCCATTCGCGGCAGCCCGGCGACCACATTTCAATATCGTATTTTTTGCTCGCGCTGAAACCCAAATCGCCGCTGACAATCTCCAGCCGCCGATAAGGAATCTCTAGCTCGGCGCAGAGCGCTTCCGCTTGCTGCGTCATCGTTTCTAAGACTTCATAGCTGGTCTCTGGCGCGACAAACTGATACATCTCCACTTTTTCAAATTGATGCACGCGCTTGATGCCGCGCACATCGCGGCCGGCGCTGGCTTTTTCACTGCGGAAACAGGGCGTGTGTGCCACATAACGCAGCGGCAGCGCGCTTTCTTCCAAGATTTCGTCGCGGTGCAAATTCGTGATGGCGACTTCGGCCGTCGGCACCATATACTTCTCTTCATCCGCCAGCTTGTAGACCGTATCCTGGAATTTGGGGAATTGCGCCGCGCCATAGAGCATCTCGCCATGCACGATATAGGGCAGGTACAGTTCGCTATAGCCATTAGCCCGCGCCCGCTCGAGGAAGAAGCTGATGAGGGCGCGCTGCAAGCGAGCACCGCCATTTTTTAGCACATAATAACGGCTGCCCGAGAGTTTGACGCCGCGCTCAAAGTCGATGATGCCCAGCGCGGGTCCCAGCTCCCAATGCGGCTTGGGGTCGAAGTCAAATTCGCGGAATTCGCCTTTTGGCGCGCTGGGGATATTGTCTTCTTCGCTGGCGAAGACCGGCACGGTCTTATGCGGCAAATTGGGCAGCCAGAGCATATTTTCTCTGAGTTCGCTTTCGATGCCGTCGATTTCTTGGAAGCCGGCGTCGATGTCGTCGCCCATGCGCCGCATCGCGCTTAACAGCTGGGCAAAGTCCAGTTTCAAATCGGCATCTTCCGCTGCTGGCGCGGCGGCCGAGCCAGCTAGCAGCGCGCTGGCTGCGTCGAAGTTGGCGGCAGCCAAGGCCTGTGCGGCGGCGCGGCAGCGGGCCGCTTTTTCGGCGTCGGACATTTTCTTATTGCCACGCAGCTTGCCCATAGCGCGGTTGAGCTTGTTGCGGGCGGCCTGCGCTGTTTCGATGCGCGTGCGCGTCGCGCGCCGCTGCCCGTCTAATTGCAGGATGCGGTCGATGCGCTTTAGCGCCGTCTCATCATGCAGCTTGCCGATTTCGGCTTTGACCCAATCCGCTCGCTGGCGGATGAGCGCGATATCGAGCATTTTTTACCTCTTCCCTAAGTTTTCTTGCGTATCGCTTTCGCTGGCGGGCGGCGGCCGGCGAATATCCTGATAAAAGCGGCGTCCAGCCAGCAATAGACCGACGACGATGTTAGCGATGATGAGCAGGTCAAATACTTCGCGCGTCAAGAAGTCCATTGTTCTAGCGCTCGGGTAGCGACTGCCAAAAATCCGCCAGCGCCACTGCTGCCAACTCTTCTTCGTCGACGCGATAAAAATTGTCTTCCGTCATCACATAGAGCGGCCCGGGGCTGGCTTCGCGCAGTTTCTGTAATTGGGGCAGCGCGCCCGCCAGCGCATTCGCCAGCCGAAACTCCACCGCCACTTCCACCGCCGGCAAATAGAGCGCGACGCGACCCGCTAACGGAAAATTCAGCCGATATTCAAGCTGGCGCACGGCGGCTTCTAGCATAAACTGCCCGCGCAAATCGGCTTCGCTCAAGGCGGGCGCGCGCAAATGCGGAAAGAGCAAGACATCGCGGATGCTCACTTGGTCGGTCAGCAGCATAACCAGGCGGTCGACGCCGCTGCCAAAACCGCCGTTGGGCGGCATGCCATAGCGCATGGCGCGCAGATAGTCTTCGTCCAGCGGCGTCGTCTCATCCGCGTCTTCGGCATAGAGCCGCTTCATCTCGACGAAGCGTTCTTGCTGGTCCCGCGGGTCATTGAGTTCGGTGAAGGCATTGCCCATCTCCATGCCCGCGATAAAAAACTCGAACCGTTCGGTGTGGCTATTGTTGTAGCGGCGCTCTTTTTCGCTGGCGCTGGCGGGCGGCGCGGGCATGCGCTTGGCAAAAGGCGACATTTCCCGCGGATAATCTTTGATGATGGTCGGCTGCATCAAATGCGGCTCGATATGCTTGCCCAAAATATGCTCGACAATCATGCGGCCCCAGGTATCGGCCGGGTTTAAGCCCTCGGCCAAACCGCGGTCGGCCAGATAGGCATAGAGCGATTCTCTGGTCGGATAATCCATATAATCAAACTCGAGCCATTTTTGCGCCGCCTCGCGGATGCTCAGCCGTTGCCAAGGCGGACTCAGGTCAAGTGTCTGCCCTTGATAGACAATGCGCGCCGCGCCCGTAACCTGCTCGGCCGCGTAAGCGAACATGCGCTCGGTGATGTCCATGACGCCGCTGTAATCGATATAGGCTTTATAAAACTCGAGCATCGTGAACTCGGTATTGTGCTTGTAGCTGACGCCTTCATTGCGGAAGTCGCGCCCAATTTCATAGACCGCGTCATATCCGCTGACCAGCAAGCGCTTGAGATACAGCTCGAAGCTGATGCGTAGGTACAAATCCTGATGCAATTGATTGTGATGGGTGACGAAAGGCCGAGCGGCCGCCCCGCCATAGAGCGGCTGCAAAATCGGCGTTTCTACTTCTAGCATGCCTTCTTTATCGAGGAAGTCGCGCAGAGCCTTGACGGTCTGGGCCCGCTTGACAAAGACATCCCGCACCGTTTTATTGACAGCCAAATCGGCATAACGCTGGCGATAGCGCGTCTCTGTGTCTTTGAATTCGCCATATTCGACGATTGCGCCATCGGCCTGGCGCTGCTGCTTGACCACTGGCAGCGGGCTGAGCGCTTTGCTGATGAGGCGCAGCTCTTGCGCATTGACGCTGATTTCGCCCGCCCGCGTGCGCATCATGGTGCCGCGAGCCTGCACAAAATCGTCGACATCAATCAGCTTGCGCCGGATGCGCGCATAGCTTTCTTCGCCCAAGCTATTCACCCGCAAGAAAAGCTGCACGCGCCCGCTTTCGTCTTCGATATGCGCGAAAGAAACGCGGCCTTTTGAATTGAGGCGGCGAATGCGGCCTGTCAGCGTAACTTCGATGGGCGCTGCGTCAGCCGATTCTTCCTGCCGCAGATAAGCCGCGACCGCTTCGGCGATGCGATGGCTGCGCCCAGCCCGCGGCGGATAGAGCGCCACACCGCTCTCAGCTAGGCGCTCGGCTTTTTCCAGCCGTTCCAGCTCCAGCTTATTCGCTTGCCACATCAGACATCTCCCGACCATGCCAGAATCACTGCAAAGCCACAGAATAAAATAGAATGCCGCGAAAATATAGATGGAATCGCTTTTCGCCCTCTGTGTCTTAGTAAG
The DNA here is from genome assembly GCA_965200325.1 of Phototrophicaceae bacterium. Taxonomy (GTDB): domain Bacteria; phylum Chloroflexota; class Anaerolineae; order Aggregatilineales; family Phototrophicaceae; genus UBA6055. The sequence goes on from OZ241335.1 coordinate 1,575,774, forward strand.
TCCAGGTTAATTATGCAAAATTTGATCTGCGATTTTCAACCCCACCCCCGGCCCCTCCCGTAGGGCAGTGTCTACGCGCCCCGAAGCTTCGGGGAGGGGAGTCTAAGTAACAAAAACTGGTCGCTGACACTGGCCGCCGGTCGCATAAACACTGCCCTACGGGAGCGGTGCGATTGAAACGAAGGCAAAAAGTTGCATTATTTACTTTGCTCTACTTCTGTGGCAATTCTTCGATTCACGCTTGCAATATATTAAGACGGGTATAGGCTAAAAGGATTGTCGGAAATACAAGAGCCGCTTTATGTTAGATGATGAAGATTCTAAATCGCCAAAGCGCTGGCTGGTCACGCTGTTCATCGTCGCGCTAGCGCAGGCTCTCGGCACTGGCGGCATCTGCCTCATCTATCCTTTTTTGCCCCTTTATGTCCAGACTTTGCCAGACGCGCAATTTATTAGCGCGGAGTTGCTGGCTGGCTTGGTGATTGCCGCGCCGCCGCTGGTGGCGGCTGTGGCGACGCCCTTTTGGGGCCGCCTCGCCGACCAGTTCGGGCGCAAGAAAATGGTCCTGCGCGCTTTATTTGGCGCGTCGGTCATTTTGACTTTGATGGGCTTCGCGCAGACCGCCTTGGCGCTCATCGCCTTGCGCGCTTTGCAAGGCTTTGCCAGCGGCATCATCGCGGCGAATATGGCTCTGGTCGCGGGCGAGACGCCGCGCGAGCGCATCGGCTTCGCCATCGGCGCTTTGCAAGTTGGTTTGTTTGGCGGCGTCGCCATTGGACCCATGATTGGCGGCTTGCTAGCCGAGCGTTTTGGTTTTCAAATCCCCTTCTTTTTTACTGCGACGCTGTTGGTTTTGGCGGGTCTGCTGGTAACAGTCGGCGTGCGCGAGACCTATCAGCCGCCGACGCATAGCCGCCTGGATTTGAATCCGCGCCAGATGCTGCGCGCTTGGCGCGGGATTTTGCGGCGGCGCGGTGTCAGGACGGTCTATTCTTTGCGTTTTCTCAATGGCTTTGCCCAGCGCTCGCTGATGCCCATCGCGCCGCTGTTTGTTATGGCGCTGATACCAAATGCGCTGGCCACCGGCGCCAGCAGTTATGCCGGCCTCGTGCTGACCGTCTCGGCCGTAACGACAACCGCTGGCTCGCTGACGCTTGGCTGGCTCAGCGACAAGTGGGGCTATCGCAACATTTTGCTGGGCGCGGCTTTGCTGGCTTTTCTCTTTTATATCCCGCAAGCCTTTGTCAGCGATATCGGGCAACTGCTGTTCTGGCAAGGTTTGGCCGGTTTCGCGGCGGGCGGCGTCTTATCAGCGCCGGCGGCGATGCTAGCAAAGTACACCGACTTGGGCGACGAAGGCTCGGTCTATGGGCTGGATGCGTCGGTGTCTTCTTTTGCCAATGGCCTGGCGCCTTTGACCGCTTCGGTCATCGCGGCACTTTTTGGCTTGCGGGCGGTTTTTGGCGGCGTCGCCTTGTATTATTTGGCGATTTTGCTGATTGGCCTGCAATTTTTGCCCAAGTCAAAAAAGCGGCGCTGGCGGCTCTCGACCGGTATGGCGGGCGGGCGCTAGCCAGTTGCGGAAATGACGCCGCGCAGTACAATTAAGTAGGATAAACTAAATTCTGCAAATTCTATGCCTTCGTTTCAACGCCACCTCCGGGAGAGGCCGGGGCTGGGGTTGAAAATGGTGCATAATAAAGTTGGACTTGCTCAACCTATGCCAAGAAAACGCGACCCGCTAAAAAAAGTTGATAATCTGCCGGCGCGCCAAGCAAAATACGCGCCTATCGCCGCTGCCTTGCGCGAAGTCTATGGCCCGCTCGATTGGTCCCGCAATCAAGATGGCATGGACGAACTCATCAGCTGCATCTTGAGCCAAAGCACAAACGATACCAACCGCGACCGCGCCTTCGCCCGCTTAAAAGCGCGCTATGCGAGCTGGGAACAAGTCCGCTTTGCCGAGCTGGCAGAACTGATTGAGGTGGTGCGGCCGGCCGGTTTAGCCAATCAAAAAGCGCCGCGCATCCAAGAAGCCCTGGCCGTCATCCATGACACGGTCGGCGCATACAACATCGACTTTTTGAATGACCTGCCGCTTGAAGCCGCGAAAGACTGGCTGGTCTCGCTGAAAGGCATCGGCCCTAAGACAGCGGCCATTGTCTTGTGCTTCGCTTATGGCCGGCCGGCCTTTCCCGTGGATACGCATGTCTTCCGCGTGGGCAAGCGTCTAGGCTTTTTGCCCGAGAAGATTTCGGCGAATGACGCGCATCCAGTGATGGAAGCCATCGCTCCGCCGGCCGATTATTATCAGTTCCATATTCACTTGATTCAGCACGGCCGTGATACCTGCCAGGCGCGCAAGCCGGCCTGCCAGCGCTGCCCCATCAGCGCGCACTGCGATTATTTTGCCGCCAGCAACTAGCGGTCAGCCACGCATAATGCCAGCGCATGTCATTATCATCTCGCCGCATTTTGACGATGGCGTCTTCAGCTGCGGCGGCACGGCGCATCAACTGCGGCGGGCTGGCCGGCCCGTTACGATTATGACGCTGATGGGCGGGCTGTTTGAGGGCCCGCTGCCTGATAGCCCCATCCTGGCCGACTTGCATCGGCGCTGGCAAGCCGGGCAGAATCCACTGCGCTATCGTCAGCTCGAAGACGAACGGGCGGTGGCTTCCCTGGGCGTCGAGTATGCGCATATCCCTTTGCCCGATTGTGTCTATCGCCTGGCTGATGGCGCTGCGCTTTACCCATCGGAGGAGTCGCTTTTTGGGCAAGTGCAGTCGGTCGATTACGCGCCGGCCGTCTTGGAGCGCGTCGCTTTACCCGTCAATGATGAGGCTAGCGGAGCGATAATCTATTTGCCGCTGGCGGTGGGGCAGCATGTGGATCATCAAATCGCGCTGGCTTGGGGCTTGCGGCGCTTGGCGGAAAAGCGAGCCGGCTGGTCTTTCCGCTTTTATGCCGAATATCCCTATTCCAAAGCCGATAAAGCCACTGATGAAGCCTTGTCCGCGTTGGACTTAGAGCCAGTTAGCGTTCGCTTGAGCGAAGCCGATATGCGCGCCAAAATCGAGGCGATTGCCTGCTACCAATCACAGATTAGCACTTTTTGGCCTAGCGCGGCGGCGATGGCGGCGGATGTGCGCCGCGCCTTCAGCGATGGGGCGGGCGCTTATGTGGAACGGTTCTGGCAAGTCCTGGTTTAGCTTAGAGTTCGCTGCAATCCCACATAAAACCGCATTTGGCGCAGCGCACTTTGCAAGCGATCCTATGCGTCTTGCTATTGCAAGCGGGGCAGACTAGGCTCAAGCTATAGTTGGGCAAGGGCCCGCGCGGCCGCTCGGCATAAGATCTGCTGACCTGGCGGGCGGGATGTGTCCGTTTGGCAGCCTGGAATTTCTTCATCTTGCTTAGACTAAAAATGAAAGGCGACGGTGGGATTCGAACCCACGATAAAGGTTTTGCAAACCTCTGCCTTGCCACTTGGCTACGTCGCCAATGCGAGAATGATTATAGCGGTCTTCGCTGTGATTTCAAGCCTGATTTGAGCGATGGCCGGGGTGAATACTGTGGCTACTTTCTCCCCGTCAAGGCGGCTCGTCGCTGGGCGTCCAGCCAAAGGGCATATCTTCGTCTAAGCTGTCGAAGGGGCTGCTGCCGGCAGTTTCATTTCTTTCGGGCAGGAAGTCTGCCAGTTCACTAGCTGCTGGCGCCCCGCGCTTGATGCGGCGGCGCAAATCGCGGGCGTAATAAATGTATTTTGTCTCGTCAGCTGCCAGCGCCACCAGCGCCACGCCCCGCGCCAATTCTGCGATTGACATTGGCGCGACCCGCCCGAAATAGAGCCAAGACAGCGGCGGCAAAGCGCCTAGCCAGGACATCAGCCGATAAAACAAAGGCCGCCCGCCGCCGGGTTTGTACAGCAGCGGCGCTCGAATGACCGTGCTTTCTAAGCCAATGCGCTGCAAATAATTTTCGGCCGCTCGCTTGGATTGGATGTAACCGCGGCTGACCCAAGGCGCGCTGACGCCGCTGATGAGGATCATGCGCGCGACACCATCGCGGCTGCACATATCCGCCACATTGCGCGCCGAGACGAAGTTTAGCCGCTGGAAGGATAGGCCTTGCGCTGGCTCGGCTTTCAAACTGCCGACTGTGTGAATCACCGCCGAGTGGAAGCGGGCTTGGCCGCGCAGGCTGGCCGGGTTCCAAACATCCGCCGTCGACCAGCGCGCTTGCTGCGCCAGCGGGCCCAGCTTGTCTTCGCCGCCTGGCCGCACCAGCAGACTCACTTCCGCGCCCTGCGCCAGCAAGGCCGAGGCGATGTTATCGCCCAAAAAAGTGCCGCCGCCCGTTACCAATATGCCTCTGGATTGTCTTGCCATTTGTGCTCTTTTTACAAATTTAATTGCCAATACCCTAGCAAGAACCTTGATTTTAGCGTCTTACCGCCGCTTCGCCAAAGGCGACTCTTGCTAAAGCATATTTTGCGGTATAATACTGTAGACAGGTGAAGGCACGCACGCGCTTCACCTGCTGAAAAAGGCGATTCAAAAGCGCCAGCGATAGCTTTCCGCTGTAATTTTTTTCATTGGCGGGCGCGGCTGGCAGCTTGGCATGCGCAGCGACAAAGCGCATGCGCATAAGCGGTTTATACCGCGTGAATTACGACTGACTGCGCAAGAATGTATTATCGAGGGTTGAACTTTCTAGGGAAAGTTCATTGATGAGAGAAAGAATGGGCCGCCGCCCGACTTTGGCACAGGAGCTGTTCCGCTTTTAGCGCCTTTTGGCCTAGCCTGGTCTGTTTTTGAAGCAGTTCGTAATTTGCCTGGTATGACCGTAGTTAGAACTGCGGTTGTTTCAGTTGGACTGTTGGGATACCTCCATGCCCGTCATCACTGCCCTAGAAACGCATCGACGCCATAAAGAGCGTGTCAAGCTCTTTCTCGATGACGAGTTCGCTTTTGACCTGCCGCTCTTGGAAGCGGCCCGCCTGCGCCTGGGCCAATGCTTGACCGACGACGAAGTTCAAGCCCTGCTAGAAGCGGGCGCGGCACAAAAAGCCCTGGACCGCGCCATCCGCTTTTTAGCGTACCGGCCGCGCAGCGCCGCCGAAGTGCGCCGCTACCTCGCCAAGAAAGACGCGCCAGAACCAATCATCGTGTATGTGCTTGAGCGCTTGCAAGCGCAAGGCTACCTGGATGACCTCAGCTTCGCCCGTTTTTGGGTGGCTGACCGCGAACGTTTTAAGCCGCTCGGGCCACGGGCTCTGCGCTACGATCTGCGGCAGAAAGGCGTCGCCGACGCGCTCATCGATGAGGTCCTGGCTGAAATCGACGCCAGCGAATCCGCCTATCACGCGGCGCAAAAACGGCTGGCCCGCTACCGCGGTTGCAGTTTGTCAGAATTTCGCCAGAAGCTGGGTGGCTTGCTGCGCCGGCGCGGCTTCGGCGGGGAAACGATTAGAGATGTTCTGCTGCGCTTAGAGCGCGAACTTGATGAAAGCGAGCCGGGCTATTTTTGCGCCGCTGAGGCGGAGTAAGCGCTAAGCCAGGCAAAAACGGAAAGGAGCAGCGCCGCATCTAGCTTTTGGATGCTGTCGATAGACTATGGAAACCATTTTGCTTGCAGTGTTTACCGCTTTTGCGGGCTATTTCTTAGGCGGCGATCGGGCAGTGCAAAAGCTGTTGAAAAAGCAGCGGGAAGAGGGCCAGAGCGCCCTGCTGAAAGCCGCCGATGAGGCCAAAGAGCTGCTAGGCAAAGCCCAGAGCGAAAAGCAAGACATCATCAACGCCGCCGAGCAGAATGCCCGAGAGCTATTAGGCAAAGCCCAGAGCGAAAAGCAAGACATCAGCAGTGCCGCTGAGCAGAATGCCCGAGAGCTGCTAGGCAAAGCCCAAAGCGAAAAGCAAGACATCATCAGCGCCGCTGAGCAGAATGCCCGAGAGCTGCTAGAGAGAGCCGAGCGGGAGAAACGGGAGCGGCTGGCGGCCGCCACGGAAACTGCCCAGCGGCGCATCAAGGCGGCGGACAGCGAAATTTCCCGCCATCGCCTCGAGCTGGCTGATGAAGTCAAGCGCATTCAAGAACGGCATGACGAGCTTGACCAGCGCGAGTAAGACCTGAATAGCCGCGCGCCGCCTGGCCGCTTTAGAAGATTTCCAGCGCGATATAGAGCGGTCCGAGCTTTTCCTCGCCGATGAGTTTGTCTTTGACCAGCCGCTTTTTGAGGCGGCGCTGCGGCAGAGCGGCTGGGTCTTGACCGAAAAGGAAGTCGCCGCCTTGCTAGAAGTGGCCACCGCGCAAAGCGCCTTGAATCAAGCGCTGTATTTTTTAGCATGCCAGCCGCGCAGCGCCGCCGAAGTCCAGCGCCATCTCGCGGAAAAAAATGTGCCAGAGTATGTCAGCAAGATTGTGCTTGAGCGCTTGCGGCAGCGGGGATATTTAGACGACGCGGAGTTCGCCGATTATTGGATTGCCGACCGCGAGCGCTTCAAGCCGATGAGTCCGCGGGCCCTGCGCTATGAGCTGCGGCAGAAGGGCGTCGATGAGACGCTGATTGACGCGGCTCTGGCGGAAGTTGACGCGGCGGCCTCAGCCTATCAGGCGGGGCAGCAATTGCTGGCGCGCTATCGAGGCGCTAGCCCGGCGGCATTTCGCCAAAAGCTGGGCGGCTTATTGCGGCGGCGCGGTTTTGATGTAGAGACAATACACAAAGTTGTCCTGCGCTTGCAGCAGGAAATTGACGAAAGGGAGCCAGCCTATTTTCACGGTGCTGTGGAGTAAGCGCTGGCGCGAAGCAAATCAAAAACAGAAAGGAGCAAGACGCATGTATCCTTTGGATACCGTCAAGGATTATGGAGATTGTACTGGCAGTTTTTACAGCGATTGTGGGCATCGGTGCGGGATATGTCTTTGGCCGCCACCGCGCGGTGGAGCTGCTGCTAAAAAAGCAGCAGGAAGAGGGCCAGAGCGCCCTGCAAAAAGCCGCAGCTGAAGCCAATGAGCTGCTAAAAACAGCCGAAAGCGAAAAGAAAGACATCATCAGCGCCGCTGAACAGACGGCGCGGCAGCGCATCAGCGCCGCCGATGCCAAAATCTCGCGCCGCCGCCGCGACTTGGACGACGAAGACGAGCGCATCCTGCGCCGCCGCGGCGAGCTTGACAAGCGCATGGAGCGCCTGGAACAGCGCGACCAGCAAATGAACAAGCGCCAAAGCCGCCTCGACCGCAAAGAAAATGAAGTGCGCAAGAAAGACGCCAGCGTCAGCGAAAAATTGCAGATTATCGCCCAAATGACCATCGAAGAGGCGCGCCAGCAACTGCTGGATTCCATCGAGCTGGACGCCCGCAACGATATGGCTCGCATCATCCGCCAGGTCGAAGCCGAAGTGCGCGAAACCGCCGACCAGCGCGCCCGCAGTCTCATTGCTATGGCCATTCAGCGCCTAGCTTCAGAACAGGTCAACGAAGTCTCTGTTAGCGTGGTGCATCTGCCCAGCGACGATATGAAAGGCCGCATCATCGGCCGCAATGGCCGCAACATCCGCTCTTTTGAGCTGGCGACCGGCGTCGATGTTGTCGTGGATGACTCGCCGGAAGCGGTAACAATCAGCAGCTTCGACCCGGTGCGGCGCGAAGTGGCGAAGCGCGCGATGGCGAAACTGGTGCAGGATGGGCGCATTCACCCAGCCCGCATCGAAAAGCTAGTAGACGATACCCGCACCGAAGTCGAGCAGATTGTGCGCGAAGAAGGCGAGCGCGCCGCGTATGAAACGGGCGTGCATGGCTTGCATGTCGAGGTGCTTAAACTCTTGGGGCAGCTCAAATTCCGCAGCAGCTATGGGCAGAATCAGCATGCGCATGCCATCGAGACGGCGCATATCGCCAGCATGATTGCGCTGGAATTGGGCGCGGACGCCAATATCGCCAAAGCCGGTGGCCTGCTGCACGATATTGGCAAAGCCATCGACCACAATGTAGAAGGTACGCATGCGATGATTGGGGCGGAATTTGTCAAGCGCTATGGCGTGAAAGACGCGGTGGTCAACTGCATCGCGGCGCATCATCACGAAGTGGAGAAAGAGTGCGTCGAAGCTTTCATCGTTGAGGCGGCCGACGCGATTTCAGGCGCGCGGCCCGGCGCTCGCCGCGAAAGCCTCGATTCTTATATCCGCCGCGTCAAGCAGCTTGAAGAAATCGCCAATACCTTCGATGGCGTCGATCAGAGCTATGCGCTGCAAGCGGGGCGCGAGGTGCGCATCATCGTGCGGCCGGAGGTGGTGGACGATTACGCTTCGATGCAACTGGCGCGGGATATTGCCAAGCGCATCGAGAACGATATGCAATATCCGGGGCAGATTAAAGTGCATGTCATCCGCGAGACGCGGCGTGTGCAGTATGCGAAGTAGGCTTTAGCGGCGTTTCTCCCTAACCGTTGCCGCGGCCAAATTATACAGGAAGCGGCAGCGGTTGTACTGCGGATATAGCAAATATAGCCGTTCGGCCGCCCGTGTCATGCTCACATAAAAGAGTTTGCGCTCTTGCAACAAGTCTTCGTCTTTGGTTTCGGATTCTGAGTGGATAAAGGGGAAGTATTTATTGTCTAAGCCGATAATGAATACAACCGGAAACTCCAATCCTTTCGCCGAGTGCATGGTAACAAACTTAACTTCGTTTTCTAGAATATGAAAAGCGTCATCGCGGTATGGCCTGAGGTTGAGATTGGCTCGCTTGAAAGGATCAATGAGAAACCTGTACAAGCGCCGGCTGCGCGACAGGATAGCAATGTCGCCCGGCCGGTATTGGTGATATTGGCAAAGCCGCAGTATCTCTGCAATCATGAATTCGTTGGACTGTTTGCGATTTTTGTAACCCACTTGTACGGGTTTAGGTCCCTTCTTGTTGGTACTGGTTGGCGGGATGTATTCTTCTTCGGCTTTGAGGTCGTCACAGCCTTCGACGATGTAGCGCGCCGCTTCTAATATTTGCTGGGTATTGCGGAAGTTTTTAGCCAGCACTCGGGTGCGCCCGCCGCGGATGTCGATGCCCGCTTCTTTCCAGGGAATGCCACGATAATAGATGCTCTGCGCTGGATCGGCGAGCAAGGTCAGGCTGCGCAATTCTTCATAATTGGGAATCAGCTGCGTTGCCAAATAGAGATGGCTGGGCGGAAAGTCCTGCGCTTCGTCAATAATCACCACATCATATTGCGGCAGCTGGCCGCAGTGTTTCCAAATCAGTCGCGGTAAGTCTTTCCAGTCAAAGAAGCCCGCCTCATCCAGCAGCTGCTGGTAGCGCTCATAGATTTCCCACATAATGGGGCGGTGGCGCTGCCGATTAAAACCGGTGCCGCGTCCAACCCGCCGCACATATTGATACTCTTGCAAGCTGGATATTGACCGCGCGCGAATGACCTGGTCGATTTCGTCTAGCAAGAAACTGAGCGGGCGCTTTTTTACAACAGTGTCTTGCGGGTGCTGCCGCGCCACTTCCTGCTGCGCCTGCTTAATGTAGTTGAGCCTGACCTTATTTTCCGCTGGTTCGAGCTGGATGGCGCAGTCCCAAAGGCGCTGCCTCATCCAGCTATCGTAGGTAGGTGCTGATTGTAATTTCGGCTGGCACCTCGCCAAATTTCTCGATGTAAAGCTGTTCTAGTGCGTCGACTAAGGTATTAGTGTAGGTGAGCAACAATATCGATGTCTCTTCCACAAACATTTCCCGCGCTTTGGCGATTCTTTCCGCCAAATATTGCGCCCGGTACAAGCCGATGGTCGTCTTGCCCGAGCCAGCGACGCCCTTAATCAAGATAGGGCCGGTGGCGTTTGCCTCCACATACTCCATTTGCTCATCAGTAAGTTTGAGCAATAAATCCTTGATTTTGCCTTCGCAGTAGCCTTCCAGTTGGTCGACTGTGGCGCGGTAGAGCAACTGCCGGGTATCAAGCAAGTTTTCCACCGTCCAGTCGGGCATTGTGAGAATGTCCAGCAAGGTCGATTGCACATGCTGCGGCAGTTGCAAATCCCAAATTTCTTCGGCATCGGCAATCGATTTGACGGCGCGCAATTGTTCTTCTGGCACGCCGAGCAAGCGCAATATATTTTCCGGGAAATTATCGAAAGGCCGCCTTTGATTAAGTTCTTTCCGCCATTCATGCAGTCCATCATCCACCACTTTGTCATAGTAGATATATTCGCCGCGCGCGCCTTGCGCGCCAGACACAGTGTCGATGGCGTCTATGAAGTCATGGCTGCCGACGCGCCAAAGATATATGGCGTTTTCTACCCATTCCCACAAGAGGCGATAACTCTGGTTCACGCGCGAGCGCTGTATTTTGCGCTTGCGGATGGTGAATTGCTTTTTTGTGTTCAAACCGCGAATGTCTGGGTCGCGGGCGATTTGGCGAATTGTTTTCTTGACCACTTGCTCTTTGATGACTTTGTCGAGCCTATCCAAGTCGTCTTTGAATTGCTGGGTCATGAATAAGACATACATGCTAGACCTCACGCTGGTCTGGGTGATTACAAAATATTGCGTAATTATAGCCAGCCCGCGCTGAAAAACAAAAAAGCCCCTGCCAAACGGCAGAGGCTTCTCCCTTTACTATGTCGCTGACGCTAGCGCGCGACGCGCAGCGTAACCATCGCCCGCATCATCTCGCCATCGCGCAGGAAATCGATTGCCACTTCATCGCCAGGCTCATGGAAATAGATGCGATTGCGCAGGTCTATCTCCAGCGTAACCGCCTCGCCATCCACCGCGACGATAATATCATCAACTTGCAAGCCCGCTTGCGCCGCCGGCAAACCTTCGATGACCTCGGCAATATACGCGCCTTGCGTTACCGCCGCCCCCTGGAAATAGGGGCTGCCCGGCTCTAGCTGCCAATAACGCACGCCCAGCGTAACTTGCTTTTCGTTCATGCCCAGCCACTGCGAGCGGTCTTGCTCGGCCGGGGCGGCATCGCCAAACATCAGCAGCGCCGCCGTCGACGCCGGCACATCAAATTCGAGCGCGCCGTTCGGCCGCTGGACTGTCAGCTCGATATCAGCGCCATTGAAGAAGTCTTTGGCGCTTGCCAGTGGCGCGTCATTCGCCGCTGTAATCAGGTCGTAGGGGCGCAGGCCAGCCGCGTACAAATCGTGCGTCTCGCTCAGTTCTTGTACTTCGATGAAGTCCGCGCCATACCCCAGCTTGATGCTGTCGGCGTTATAGACGCTGTAGATGTCGCTGCGCGGGTAGGGGCGCCGCACGGGCTTGCGCGGATGCCGCCGCCGATCGACCACGATGACCTTGATGGTCATTTCTTGCTCGCCGCGCAGTATCTCGAAGCTGAGAACATCGCCATCGCTCAAATCGGAAACGGCGGCGTCGCCTTCGGCGATTGAGCGTATTTTATCGCCGTCAATCGTCAAGATTTGGTCGTACATGTGGAAGCCGGCGCTGGCGATTTCGGTGCCGGCGGCGGCGCCAATGACCAGCAGATGGTCATTGCACTGCCCGACGAAGAGGCCCAAGGTCGCCATATCGAGCGGCATAAGATAGTCAGGGTTGCTGAAAAGATCTTCCGGCCGCGCCATCAGCGTCAAGGCGCGCTCAAAGGCGCTGCCATCGCGCAGGCCGCTCAGCGTAACAGTCGCGCCGATGGGATGCTTCCAGACGACCTCGCGCACGGTCTCGACGCGGATGGCTTCGCCATCAACAGCAGTAATGACATCGCCCGCCGCAAGCTGCGCGGTTTCGGCCGGGGTGTTTGGAATCACGCCTGTCACGAACAAGCCATCAGCGGCAGGCGTATAACGAATGCCAATAAATGGGGGAACGGTTGTGTTTTCCGCTTCCGCTTCGTCCTGGGCAAAAGCGACTGTCGTCGTCAGCAACAGCGCCGATAGGACGAGCAAGCGAATAAGATTGTTAAGCAGGGATTTCATAGTGCCTAGCTCCTTTAATTCGATAAGTCTTAACTCGAAATCTAGCAAAAAGCGCTTGAACCATACTTTAATCTATTTTTGCGCTGACGTCAAATAATTGCCCCAAATTTTTCCAAAATCAATTTGACCGCCTATTTGTCTTCGTTTTTGCGGCCAAAAAGGCGCTTGCTGATGGCGCCGCCGAAGAGCGTGCCAGCAATCGAATTATCGAGTTGCGCGCGAGAAGCTGGCTGCTCGTCCCAATCGCCTTTATGCCTTTTGTTAATCCATACTTGATAGTCGTCGGACGCGGCGATGAGAAAGGCTTCGATGGCGCTTTCATCATTCTCCGCCAGCCGCTCGCGCAGCTCGCGCAGCCGCAGCGTCAGCTCGTCAATGGCGCGAGCCAAGGAATCGCGATTCGCCAGCCACTCGTCGCGCAGGGCATCGGGATGGTGCGTCAGCAGGTAGCGCGTCAGCACAGCAAAAGGCGGGTTCGTCAAACGCTGGGCGTCCCCCCAGGCATTGTGCTGCATGGCGGCGCTGTAGGCGACAATGCTGAGCAGCTGCGGAACTTCTTCCGTGAGCGTGCGCAGGCTGTCGTGCTCGGCTGGGTCCAGAAAATGCGGCTTGCCGCCTAGGATGTGCGAAAAATTGACCGCCAGGTCGATGGCTTCGCGCATGCTGCTAACTGATTGCGTCAGATAAATTGCGCTCTCGTGCAAATAATCATCGCTGGCGTATTCCGCGCCTAGCTGAGGCTCGAGCATATACTCGGCATTGATAATCGGCGTGAAGCCGATGACATGATGCTCGTCGCTCAGCAGCTGCGCCGCCCAGTCTAGCGATGGCTGTTTGATGACGGCGGTATCGAGGATGACGACGCCATCCGTGAGCGAGCTAGCCACCAACTCATAGCCGGCGCGCAGGTCTTCGTAGGGCAGGTTCATGATGACGAGGTCGGCTTTTTCCACTGCCGTGTAGGGTTTGCGCTCTATTTTGTCAAAGACTTTATGCTTGCGCGCTGGTTTTTCATAGTCGTCGCGGCTGTCGTGGCCAATCAAATCAAAGCGGTGCTGCCCGCCTTTTTGCATATAAGTCTGCAAGCGCAGCGCAATCGATACGCCCAGCCGATCCAAACCTAAAATGGCGACCGTCAGCCTTGCCATATCCCGCTCCTCGTTGCAGTTTGCCCGCTAACTATAACGCAGACAGCCGCTTTCTAGCTATAGCCATTTAGAGAAGATTGCCACAGAAGTAGGACAAACTAAATTTTGCAAATTCTATGCCTTCGTTTCAACCCCACCCCCGGCCCAAAGCTTTGGGGAGGGATTTAGGGTGGGGTTGAAAAAAGCCTCGCAGTTGCAAAATTTAGTTGGTTCTACTTCTACGACTCAATTTCCATTGTCCGCTTCTTGCAGGCGCAAGAGCAGCTCATAAAGCGCATGCCCGCGGAAGGCAGCGGCCTCTTCTTGATGCCGCTCCACCAGCCATACGACCGCCGCGTCAGAGCCGCAGGCGCGCAGGGTCTCGCCGCTCCATTTTGCATGCCGCGCCCCGACGATAAAGGGCGCGCGCCAAACAGTCAGCCTTTCGCCCTGGCTGAGGCGGCGGCTGAGCGCGGGCGCGCCGGCTTGGATTAGCACCGCCGCCGTCTTCTGCCAGACCGCCAGCCGATAGCGGGCTTTGCCCACATCGTGCAATAGCGCGGCGGCGGTCAAGGCGGGTGGGGCGGCTGGGTCGGCCGCCAGCGCTCGGCGCAGCACGGTCAGGCTGTGCAACTGCTCGGCGCGGGCTAGCTGGCAAAAAGCGCGAAACTCACAGGCGGATAGATATTGCTGCGCCAAGTCTAGGTCGGGCCGAGTGGCAAAAGCTAGCAAAGCCCGCAGGCCTTGGCCCAGTCGATGCCGCAGCGCTTTCATGCAGTGGGGGCGAATTATCAAAAAAGCAAAAGGCTGAGCAGCAGGTTAGTCGGCCGCCCGATGAGTAGGCTAAGCGGGCTGAAGCTGCCGATGGGCAGGATGTACAGGAATATCAAACCCATGAAGACATAGTAGCTGGCGGTCTGCCAGTCGCGCCACTTAAAAGCCGGGCGCATCAGAAATTCAGCCAGCGGGCGCAGGTTCTGCTGCACCGCCACTGGAATCTGCATGCGATTCAGCCAAGTACCCGGCAGCAGCGTCAGCACGATATGCCAGCCGTCAATCGGGAAGAGCGGGATTATATTGAAGACGAAGAGCAAGACATTCCAAAAGACCCCGGCATAGAGCAGCGCCGCCAGCACAGTAAGCGGGTTATTCAGCAGCTCGGGATTATAGTAGGCATAAGCACCCGCGGCGCTCAAGCCACCGAGGCGCAGGATTAAGGCGAAGAGCGCCGCCAGCGCCAGATTGGATAAAGGCCCAGCCGCCACCGCCGACAGGAAACCCCAGCGCGGGTTGCGCATGCGCTGCGGCGAGATGGGCGCGCTGCCCAAGATGCCAAAGCCGATGATGGCGAACATCAGCAAACCGACCCAGTTGATATGCACCAGCGGATTCAGCGTCAGCCGCCCCTGCAATTTCGGCACATCATCGCCCATCTTCCAGGCGACAAAATTATGCGCGAACTCGTGCACGGTCATCGCCATGCCTATCACGATAAGATTGATGATGATAGTTAGCGGGTGTAAATTTAGCAGCATCGCTTTATCTCGCTACTTATATTCAGCTTCCTATAAATATACACGATTTTAGGCTATTTGAGACAGCCTTAGGCAGATTTCCACGCCTGCCTGGCGCATTGTCAATTCAAAACTGCGCGATAAGTGCTATAGTAGGGCAATCTTGCTATTTGAAAACGATTTTGCCGGGTGAAAAATCGACCTGTGAGCAAACGAGTGCTTTTCCTCTTTTCCGATACCGGCGGCGGCCATCGCTCGGCTTTTCAGGCCGTCCGCGACGCCATGCAGATTCGCTACGGCGATGCTGTCGAATTTGAGGCTATCGATGTCTTGCGCGAATGCAAGTGGCCTTTTAATAAGCAGCCCGAGCTGTATCCGCGAGTCGTCAATACCTCGAAGTTTTTGTGGGCTCTGGTCTATCACAGTTTTGATGGCAAGCGGCGCGCGCGCTGGGCGCGGCAGCTCATTTACCGCAATAATCGGCGCAACCTGCGCCGTCTGGTCGCCGAACACCCGGCCGATGTTGTCGTATGCACCCATTCCGTCATCGCTAATCCGACTTTCCGCGCTTTTTTGACGCTGGAGAAACGGCCGCCTTTTTTGACCGTCGTTACTGACTTGGTCACAGTGCCGTCTTTTTGGTATGACCCGCGCGTCGATCACTGCTTTGTGCCGACCGAAACGGCTTATCGCCGCGGTCTGCGCCTGGGCATGTCGCCATCCCAGATGCAAATCACCGGCTTGCCTGTCAACCCACATTTCATCAACTCGATGACGACAAAAGAAGAGGCGCGGGCGGAATTTGGCTTTGACAAGCGCTTGCCCGCTGTGCTTATCGTCGCCGGCAGCGAGGGCATGGGCGGCATTTTTAAGCTGGTAACGACGCTGGACGCGCAGCCGCTCGGCGCGCAACTGGTCGTCGTCTGCGGGCGCAATGCCGAGCTGAAAGCGAAGCTGGAAAACCGCGCCTGGAATAATGCCCGGCATATCTTTGGCTATGTTACAAATTATTATGAAATGCCGCGCATCATGGCGGCTTCAGACATTATTATCACCAAAGCCGGACCTTCGACCATCAGCGAAGCCGCTATCGCTGGCTTGCCCATGATTATCAGCGAGCGCATCCCCGGCCAGGAGACGGGCAATGTGCGCCTCGTTACCGAAAACGGCGCTGGCGTCTACCTGCCCAAACCCGAAAAAGTCGCCGAGCGCATCCTGGCTTGGCTGAACGAGGGTCCAGAAAAATTAGCCGAGCGCGCTGCCAAGTCCAAGCGCATCGCCCGCCCCAATGCCGTCTGGGAAATCGCCGATGCCGTCTGGGATTGGGCGCAGCGCCCGCAGATTGCCCGCTCGCGCGCTTCTTGATTAGCTGCGCCCCAGCCGCCCCAAATATATGGCATCGGCGATTTTTTGGCTGCGGCCGTCAATCAGGCTGATTTTCCAAGTGCCGCCACCAGCCTGTGTGAAGAGTATCGCGCTATTGTCTTCCGTCCAACTGAGCGGGCGCAGCGCGCCTGCCAGCGGGCTGTTGATGACCATCTGCTGCCTTTTTTGCAGGTCTACCCAGACCAAGACGGTCTGAGGCTGCGCCGCGCTGGCTTCAAAACCGCTAAGCTGCGACAGGGCATAGACGGCGCTGGCGCCATCGGCATTGACCAAGATATTGCCCGCCTCCGTGTATTCGCTGCGCGCTAGGGCTGGTATCACAACCGCATCGCCGCCAGCCAGGCTCTGCATCAGCACCGCTGGCGCTAGGCCGGCGCCGTCGGGTTGCAAACGCAGCATGATGTCCTGACCAAAACCGACGGCGCAGAAGCAAGGCTCCCCGCTTGGCAGGGCTTGAATCTGCCCATCAGCGAGGCGCAGGGCGAAGAGGCCCGTGCGCCAGGCATACGGTTTAGCCTCCGCGATGCCATCCGGGTGCGCTTCGAGATAGAGCGCGGCCTCATCGGCGCTGAAAGCGACTGGTAGCAGCCGAATGCCGGCCCGCGGTCCATAATCCAGCAGCTTCTTTATTTCGGTGCCGGCGCTGTCCGCCAGCCATACCGCGCTGTACAGTTGCCCATCGCCCGCCTTTTGACTAATCGACCAGGCGATGCGCCCGCCGTCAGCGGAAACAGCCCAATCGACGCGATAATCGCTGGGCATCAGCTTGATAAAGGGGTGGTCGCGGATAGTGGCATCTGGTTTAACCAGTTTGACCTGCGCCTCTTCCTGGTCCAGATAGACGACGCCGCTATCCGTCAAAGTGAAGCGCTCGCCTATCACGCTGATACGATTCGGCGCGCCTGTTAGCAGGTCGACGAAGATGATGTCGGTGGTCTCTGAATTTGCCAGCCCTGCCCCTATAAAGACCTGCCAATGCTGCTGCGCCGCCGCTGGCAGCGACTCCTGCCCTAAAGCAGGCGCGCTGGCAAAGAGCAATATGAAGCAGAGCATATAGATTCGCATAGCTAAGCAAGTTCAAATTTGTATTGCGACTAGGCAAAAAGAAAATAGCCACAGAAGTAAGACAAAGTAAATTTTGTAACTTAATTTATCCTACATTAGCTTCTGCACGCTGCATAACTAAGTCGAGTATAAACTGGAGTTGGCAGACGGGCAATTTGCCGCCTAGAAAAGAAAAAGCCCCGCTGCTGCGAGGCTCCGACTAAGGCGACTGTTGTCTCAGTTGCTCTTGCGATTGCGATGAAGCTGCCGTTGCTGCCAGGCGGTGGCTTCGCGGCGCTTCTTCTCATTCAAGAGACGCTCGATGCGCGCCTCTTCCATCAATTCCTGCATGCGCTGCTTGTGCAGCTGCGGGGTGTTAAAGATCAGGTTATCCACGATTCTTCTCCTCAAATTAACCGGATACAAAAGATATTGTATTCGATACTAGGCAGGTTGTAGAAGGTAGTTCGGCTTTTCTTATACGGATTATACAGAGTTGCGCTTTTACTACCTGCTGTTATGTAGAAGCCTCAAGCGGCGCGAGTCTTACCTCAAAAAAAGGAAATTGCTTAAATTCACTTGAAATTACCAGGGGCAATAATAACTGACGCGCGGACGCGCCCGCCGCGGCGATTGCTCCAGCTCATAAGTCATAATAGAGGCGGTGGCAGGGTAGGCGATCGGCAGCCCATAATCGAGCAGGTGGTCTTTCATCAAGGCGTCGGGCGCGACGCCTTGCGCATGCAGCCAGGGGAAAACCAAAATATCGCCATGGGCGACGGCTACAATCGTTTCGCCGGCATGCGTTGCCAGCGCATAGTCGAAGAAATCCAGCACGCGGGTTAGCACCGTCGTCGGCGTCTCATACGGCGGCGTGTTGCCGCTGTACAAATCCCAGCCCTTTGCGGCCAGCTTAGCCGTCGGCTCGCCTTCGTAGGGCGTCGAGACTTCGATGATGCGCTTTTCAATCTGTGGCGCGAGCGGGCTATGCCGTTCGGCGACGATAGCGGCGGTCTGCCGTGCCCGCTGCATGGGGCTGCAATATATGGCTGCGATGGCTTTGTCAGCCAGCCAAGCGCCGGCCGCCTGCGCCTGCTCGATGCCGCGCGCGCTGAGCTTGAAGCCGGGCAGCCGCCCGTAAAGAATTTCTTGCGGATTATGCACTTCACCATGCCGCATAAGGTAGATTGTCGTCTTCAAAAGTCTTCTCCCGAATAAGCCCGCAGCAAAATTCTAGCAGCCGACCGCCAGCGCTGCAAACCCCAAATAGCGCGGCAGTGGTAAGCAGTGTGGCTAGGACAGCTTGGCATAAATAGTCTGTGCCTCAGTAGGACAAATTAAATTTTGCAGATTTTATGCGTTTATCAACCCCACCCCCGTCCACTCCCGTAGGGCAGTGTCTACGCGACCCGAAGCTTCCGGCAGGCCAACCCCACCCCCGGCCCCTCCCCAAAGCTTTGGGGAGGGGAGAAAAACCCCGAAAACTGTGGGGCGCGCGCCGGAAAGTCCCTCCCGTAGGGCAGTGTTTATGCGACCGGCGGCCAGTGTCTAGCGACCAGTTTTTGTCGCTTAGACTCCCCTCCCCGAAGCTTCGGGGAGGGGCCGGGGGTGGGGTTGAAAATGTGACTGCGTAGTTTTTCTGGCTTAGTTTGTGAATTTTGCTGCATCATGATTTTGCTGCGATTGCCCTGGGCTGGGGTGGGGTTAAAAACTGCGCCTAACGCTCTGCCGCGCTTTGGCATATCATAGAACAGATTGCAAAACGAGTATTGAGCCACCGCTTGAAACACTGGATTTTTGACCGCCGCCTGTTGACCATACTCTTGATTGTCTTCGTGCAGATGGTCGGCACTTCGATGGTCAATCCCATTCTGCCGCTCTATGCGCAGAGTGAATTCGGACTGGAACCTGAGGTCATCACCCTGCTGTTGACGGCTTTTTTCGCCGCGCAGTTCATCGCGGGTCCATTCATCGGTCGGCTGTCGGATCGGCGCGGCCGCCTGCCGGTGCTGGTCTTGAGCCAGCTTGGCACGGTCATCGCTTTTTTGATGATTGGTTTCGCTCAATCGGCCGCGGTGCTATTTTTCGCTCGCGTCTTGGATGGCATCACCGGCGGCAATATCATCGTCGCCCAAGCTTATGTTACCGACATCATGCCCGAAAACAGGCGCACCCAGGCCTTGGGTTATGTGATGGCGGCCTTTGGACTGGGTTTCATTATCGGGCCCGCGGCCGGCGGCCTTTTAGCCAGCCAGCTCGGTCCCCATGTGCCATTTCTTTTCGCGGCGGGAGCGGCCTTCATCACCGTCATTTTGACCTGGTTCACGCTCGAAGAGACCGTGAGCGCCGAAGACCAAGCGCGCAATCGGCATAGCGCCCGCGCCCGCATGCGCCCAGTCGATTTGCTGAAGAATGTGCCGCTGCTGGCGGCTTTGACCGTCTCATTCATCGCTCAATTTGCTTTCGGCCTGCTCATCGGCACTTTCGCGCTTTTTGCCGAAAAAGTGCTTTTTACCGGCTACGATTTTGCCGCCGTCAGTCTCGGCGTCGGTTTGATGCTGATGGTGGTAGGCATCGGGCAGCTTGTCGCGCAGATTATCATCTTGCCGGCCATGCTGCGGCGCTATAGCGACCCGGTCATCCTGCTGCAAGGGGCGGTTTTGCGTGCGCTTTCGCTCTTTATGCTGGCGGTGGCGACCGAGCCGATTTTTGGCTCGGCAAGCATTATCGTCTTTGCTATCGGTAGTGGTTTGCTCTTGCCGCCGCTGCAATCTATCGTCACGAAGACGGTCGGACGGGAGCTGCGCGGCGCGGTCTTGGGTTTGTATCAGTCTGTGATGAGCCTGGGCGTCATCATCTCGACGGCTCTGTCTGGCGCTTTGTTCGCGCTGGATCCGACCGTGCCAAATTGGCTGGGCGGCATTCTCTTTTGCCTGGCGCTGCTGCCGGGCTTATTCTTATGGCATTGGGGGCGCAGCCAGGCGGGGCAGCCGGGCAGCGCTTTGGCGGTATCAGCCCAATGAAAAACTGCCGCGCTGGCCAGCGCGACAGTCTTGGTCTAGCTGTCGGGGCGGCGGGATTTGAACCCACGACCTCACCGACCCGAACGGTGCGCGCTACCGGGCTGCGCCACGCCCCGACGATTGGACTTTATTCTAGCGGAGGCGCTCTGCGCTGGCAAGGTAGAAATGACAAAAGAGCCGCCCAGAACATTGACTGAGCAGCTGCGCCAGCTGACGGGCGCGTCGCTGGAGCGTAGCGGGGTCGTTTTAGCCCGCCTCGGCCTGCAGCCCGACTGGCTGACTGTCGCCGGTTTGCTCTTCGTCCTGCTAGCCGCTGTCTTTCTGGCGCGCGGCGAATTTTTAATTGGCGGGCTGATTCTGCTCTTCAGCCTGCCGCTAGACGCGCTGGATGGGGCGCTGGCGCGGGCGCGGCAGCGCAGCGGCGCTTTTGGCATGGTGCTAGATTCGACTTTAGATCGCTATGCCGACGGTGTAATTTTTGCCGCTTTCGGGTATTATTTCGCCGTGCAAGGGCGATATACTATGCTGGCTTTGGCTCTGGCCGCTCTGGTCGGCAGCTATCTGGTGAGTTATATCCGCGCCCGCGCCGATGACCAGAAGGTTGGCGTCAGCGTCACCGTTGGGCTTTTCACGCGGCTGGAGCGCGTTATCGTCTTGCTGCTAATGACCATCGCCGCCGGCGCGCTGGGCAAGAGCCAGCCGCTGGAAATAGGCTTGCTGATTTTGGCGGTCGGCACTAACCTGACCGCGCTGCAACGTTTATGGTTTGTACATAAGGCTTTGAAAAACAGAGGTGGCTAAATGGAGTTTGAACAAGCATACGTCGTAATTGGCAATCTGCAAGTGCGCTATTATGGCATTATCATCGTCTTCGCTTTGCTGGCGGGCGCTTATGTAGCCTCGCTGCTGGCGGCGCGCAGCGGGCATGATAGCGACCATATCTGGGGCGGGCTGACCTGGGCGATTATTCCTGGCATCATCGGCGCGCGCCTGTGGTTTATTCTCTTCCCGCCGATTTCTCTAATCGCCGGCTGCGGGGTGGAAGGCGAGGTCTGCCAGAATACCGCCTGGTTCCTGGAGAATTTCTTTGATGCGGAAAATGGCGCTATCGCCATTTGGAACGGCGGTCTCAGCATCTTCGGCGCGGTCATCGGCGGCGCGCTGGGCGCTTATCTCTATCTCAGCAAATGGCATAATCGGGTGCTGGGCTTCTTCACCACCATCGCCACTCCGATTCTCTGGCTGGTTCAACTTGTGAGCTGGCTGGTCAATATGCCCATCGACCGGCTGCGGGGCCAGGCGGTCGCCCCCTTTCGCTATCAGCGGCCGGTCAGCAGTTTCCCCACTGATGGAATGCCGCTCGGGCCTTGGATGGACATCGCCGGCGTCGCTATCCCGCTCGGGCAGGCTATCGGCCGCTTTGCCAATTATGTCAATCAGGAACTCTACGGCAACCCGACAAATTTGCCTTGGGGCATTCAGATTCCACGTGAAGCCCGCGTCGCGCCCTACGAAAGCCTCATCGAATACCCTATCGATACGCTTTTTCACCCGCTTTGGGCTTACGAAGCGCTTTGGAGCCTAGTCGCTTTTTATGTGCTGTGGCGCGTCTATCATCACTATCGCCCGCGCTTGCGCAGCGGCGATATTCTGCTGCTGTATATCGTGCAGTATTCCTTTATCCGCTTTTTGCTGGAGTTCCTGCGCGTCGAAATCGCTGTCATTGGCGAGTCCGCAATTAACAGCTCGCAGACGATTACATTGATTGCCTTCGCGCTTTCAGTGGCTTTGCTGCTGCGCCGCCATAGGGCTAGCGACGGCGAAACGCCAACCTAGCGTAGCTTTGCGGCGTTTTTTATACGCGCAAAATATGGTATCGTCAGTGGGGCTAGGGCAGAAATGCTCGTTTGTGTTAGACTAAAGAGTAGTGTAGGGCAAGGGCAGGGATATGGCGCGGGTAATCATTTTAGGCAGTTCCGGCGCGGTCAATAATGCGCAGCACGACTACACGCATTTTTTGCTCATCGGCGAAGAAGATAGCCCAGTGCTGGTTGATGCTGGCTCTAACCCGCTGGACAAAATCAAAGACCTGGGCTTGGATGACCGCCAGCTGCAAGACATTATCCTGACGCACTTCCACTCGGATCATGTGGCGGGCGTGCCGAATATGCTGATGCACATGTGGCAGATGGGGCGCAAGACGCCCATTCGCTTTTATGGCATTCCCCACTGCATCAATCGCATCGAAGATACGATGGACATGTATGGCTGGGAATATTGGCCCAATTTCTTCCCCGTGTCATTTTCCCGCATTGGCTTGCAAGACAATACGCTGCTCTTTGAAAATAAGGACTTCCTGATTTATTCTTTCCCGGTCGTGCATTTTATCCCCACCATCGGCATGCGCATCACTAATAAGCATAATGGCAATGTGCTGGCTTATAGCTGCGATACCGAGCCTTGCCAAAATGTGCAAAAAATCGCGCAGGGGGCTGATATTTTGATTCACGAAGCCGGCGGGCCGCCGCCCGGGCACAGCACAGCCCGCATGGCCGGCGAAGCCGCCACCAAAGCCGGTGTCGGCAAGCTCTATCTAATTCACTATCAAGTGTGGAACCAGGACCCAGATACGCTGGTGCCGCAAGCCGCCGAGACCTACGATGGCCCCATCCAGCTCTGCCGCGACTTTGACGAATTCGAGTTTTAGGGGAGCGGCTCTGGACAGCGGCGAAATAGCCGCTTTATAAGCCTCTAGTCCACAGCCAGCAATCCGTTTCTCTGCGCCTCTGTGTCTCAGTAGAACAAACTAAAATTTGCAAATTTTTGCCTTCGTTTCAACCCCACCCCCCGGCCCCTCCCGTAGGGCAGTGTCTACACGCCCCGAAGCTTCGGGCAGGGGAGTCTAAGCGAGAAAAACTGGTCGCTAGACACTGGCCGCTGGTCGCATAAACACTGCCTCAGGGGAGGGGCCGGGGGTGAAAAGCGAAGTGTAGTCGCAATTTTTTTGCATAATTAACTTGGACTTACTTCTGCCCGAGGCCGCTAGACCTGCCCCAAACTGATTTTTTGTTTTCCCGCGCAAATAGATTACAATATGCTTGCCTCGACATAAGGCGAGGTGTTCTGACAATCCATCTTAACTATTGATACGGAGGAAAATATGAAAACGTTTTATCGCGCAATTCCCATTTTGGCGCTGCTGGCGCTGTTGCTGGGGCTTATCGTCGCGCCTGTCGCCAGCCAAGACATGCTGAGCTTCGCCGCCGCCGATTGCGACTATGGCGGCAATCTCAAGTCGGTCGAAGCGCTGGACGAACTGACCGTGCGCATCACCTTGTGCAACCCGGATGCGATTTTCGATCAAGAGCTTGCCAGCCTGGGCCTATCTATCCACCCCAGTGAATATGTGAACGCGAATGACGGCGCTGGCGACCTGCTGACGCATGCCATCGGCACCGGCCCCCTGAAGCTGGTGAACTGGGACCAAGGCAACGAGATGGTCTTCGAGCGCTTTGATGACTATTGGGGCGAGCCATCGATTGAACAGACTGTCATCTTGCGCTGGAATTCTGAGGCGGCCGCCCGCGCCACCGAGCTGCGCGCTGGCACCATCGACGGCATGAAGTTCGCTAACCCCGATGACATTCCGGTCTTCCGCGCCGACCCGAACTTCAACCTCATCGATATTCCGCCTTTGACTGGCGTGTATGTGGCGATGAGCAATTTCTTCGAGCCGCTCAATGATGTGCGGGTGCGCCAAGCCATTGCTATGGGCATCGACCGCCAGCGCATCGTCGATAACTTCTTCCCGCCTGGCTCCCCCTTGACGCCTGACTTCGTGCCGCCAGCCGTCTTTGGCCATGTCGGCGAAGGCGGTGTGCCTGGTTTCGACCAAGAAGCCGCCAAAGCGCTGCTGGAAGAAGCGGCGGCTGACCTGGGCTTTGACCTGCCGCTGGAGAGCCTGGTCGATACGCGCACTGGCGAAGCCCGCGCGCTGACCCTGACCTGGCGCGATGTCGTGCGCGCCTATCTGCCCAACCCCGGCACCATCGCCAACGATATTCAAGCGCAACTAGCGGAAATTGGCGTCATCGCCGATGTACAGGTCGTCGAATCTGGCGCTTTCATCGCGTCGGCTTTGTCTGGCAACGAACCGCTGCACATTCTCGGCTGGCATGCGGACTTCCCCGATGCCTCCAATTTCTTGACTTGCTGCCATGGCCCCAACGCGATGCAGATGGGCAATCCTTATCCAGAGGTCTATGAACCGCTGATTGCGGCCGGGCAAGAACTTGACCCAGCCGCGCGCATGGAACTCTTCCAGCAAGTGGCAGACGGCATGGCTTCGGCTGTGCCTTGGGTGCCTTTCGGCCATGCGGGCGCTGCTGATGTCTGGCAAGCGCGCATCGTCGGCGTGCATCCAGGCGTGCTTGATGGCACGGAAGAATTCTCCCGCCTCGAAGACCCAGACGATGACAACATCATCTATATGCAAAATGCCGAGCCAATCTCGCTCTATTGCAACGATACCTGGGATGGCGAGACCTTCCGCGCCTGCCACCAGGTTTCAGAGGCTCTGCTCGATTTCGCCAAGGGCGGTGTCGATGTCATCCCCGGCTTGGCGGAGAGCTGGGATGTCTCTGAAGATGGCACGGTCTGGACCTTCAACTTGCGCGAAGACGTGCTTTTCCACGATGGCTCGGGCTTGGACGCCAATGATGTCGTTGTGTCTTGGCAAGCCACCGCCGATTGCGCCAGCCCGAATCACACTGGCACCGGTCAAGGCTTTGGCATCTATCTGTCCATCTTCCAGCAGTTCATCAATCCCGATATGTGCTAGCGAGCTGCTAAATACTGCAGGAAAGGGAAGTGCCGGTGGAAACCCGCCGGCACTTTTTTATTGAGCAGATGGTTTTGCTAGTCGATTTAATTTTTATTTCCTTTGGCAGTCGCTCCGCTAGATGGTGGTGGCAATATGTTGTTACCGACGTCAGATAGGCGACGCTCGAATTCTTCATCCGAAATCGCCTCTTTTGCGATTAGGCTGCGCCGGTATGTCTCGTATTCATTCCTCACTTTTGCTTCCATTGATCTTCGCGACACCTTGCCTGCATCGTTTAACACTGGTTTCTCGTTGAGTTCTATAAACTGGTCGAGTTTTTTGGACCAATCTGCCATTCGCATAATCTTCTTCTCCACAACTCTGAGTTCAGCAAAGGCAAGAAATTGCTCAACTAGCAAGTTCAATCGTTGCAATTCAAGTGTTGTCAAGTAGAGTTCTTCGCAATAAACGCATCTCTCAGGGTCATCGTCTCATGTCGCCAATTTGTCAGCCCCATGTTTAGCTTTTCACTGTCTACTCGATTTGATATCAGCTCAGCGGCAGTGTGTTCATGAATTGCAAAGTGAAATTTATTTTGCACAGTGGCAAAAAATTGTTTTGCATTTGTCGAGTTTGAATTATAGTCGTAACTTGTGGCGAAGATATCGCAAACCTTAAGGTAAAAGTTGCGCTCCGAAGTTCGGATTCGTCTGATACGCTCTTCAAGTTCGCTAAAGTACTTTGAGTCTCCATACGCTAAGCGATCATCATCCATTACAAAGCCTTTCTTGATGAATTCGGTCAGTTTTTGAGTTGCCCAGATACGAAACTGTGTCCCACGATATGAATTTACTCGATAGCCCACAGATATAATCATATCGAGACTGTAATGTGCAATATCACGCGATACTTTTCGATTGCCTTCATTTCGAACTATTGCAAAAAATGCAATAGTTGAATCAGGTTGAAGTTCACCTTCCTCATAAACATTTTTAATGTGTCGATTAATCGTGCTTACATCCTTTTGGAATAGCTCTGCCATCCCGCGCTGAGTTAACCACACAGATTCATTGTGGTGAAGTACCTCAAGCCTTGTTTCTCCATCTGCTGTTTCGTAAAGCAATATACGGTCTTCATCCATGAAATAATTCCTCCATGTCATAGAACTGTGCGGAACGCATTTGATCGGTATAGAAATGGCGTGCCAGCAAGGGACATAATTGATTATAAGCGAAAAAGACCTCTGCTTATACTTTCACATTGAATCAATTCCGATTCAGCCGCGGATCCAGCGCGTCGCGCATGCCATCGCCCAAGAGGTTGAAACCCAGCACTGTAATCATAATCGCAATGCCCGGGAAAAAGACCAAATGCGGCGAGGTGAAGAGATAATTGCGCGATTCGCTGAGGATCTGCCCCCATTCTGGCGTCGGCGGCTGTGCCCCCAAGCCCAAGAAAGACAGCGCTGCCGCGTCCAATATCGCCGTGCCAACGCCCAGCGTGCCTTGTACGATAATCGGCGTAATCGCATTGGGCAGGATATGCGCCAAGACGATGCGCCAGGGGCTGGCACCTAGTGCCTGCTCCGCCACGACGAATTCCTGCTCTTTAATCGCCAGCACGCTGGCCCGCGACAGCCGCGCATACTGCGGGATGAAAGTGATAGTGATGCCGAGCAGGGCATTGGTCAGCCCCGGGCCCAGAATCGTCACAATTGATATAGCCAGCAGCAGCGCCGGAAAAGCCAGCACCACATCCATCAAGCGCATTATCACATTATCGACTGCGCCGCCGGCATAGCCCGCCAGGATGCCAAGCGCCGTGCCAACTAAAATTGACAGGCTGATGGTGATGATGCCCACCGAAAGCGAAGTGCGCGTGCCATAGATGACGCGGCTATATAAATCGCGAGCGTTGAGGTCCAGCCCGAGAATATGCTGCGGCTCTTCGCAGCCGAGAATGGGAATGCAGGGCGGCTTGCTGGGCAGGCGGCCGGTCTCGCCTGGCACGCCAATCATCGTCTTGATAGGGTCATGCGTGGCGAAGACGGGCGCGGCGATGGCGATGATTACCAGCGCGCCGATAATGCCCAGTCCCAGCAGCGCCGATGGGCTTTGCCGCAGATTGCGCAGGGCCTCCAGCCACAGATTCGCCGACCGATAATTCTCTTCCAGCGCGAGTTTGGCAGGTTCGCTCTTTGCCATCACCATCCTTTAGCCGCTAGTTGAAACGGATGCGCGGGTCGAGGTAGCCGTAGAGAATATCGACCACCATATTGATAAGCACAAAACCGGCCGCAATCACCACCGTAAAACCCTGCACCAAGGTATAATCGCGCGAAGTGATGCTATCGACCAATGTGCGCCCCACCCCTGTCAAGCTAAAGATGGTCTCAGTCAAGACCGCGCCGCTGATGACCAAGCCGAAATTCAAACCGATGACAGTGATGACGGGCAGCATGGCATTTTTTAAGGCGTGCTTGCCGACGACGGCGCGCTCTCGCAGGCCCTTCGCCCGCGCCGTGCGCACATAATCTTGATTCAGCACTTCCAAAACGCTGGAGCGGCTCATACGAGCGATGATGGCTAGCGGAATCGTGCCAACGGCCACGGCTGGCAAAATCAGATGCCGCAGCGCGTCCACCAGTAATTCGCCATTGAGTGTCAAGATGGCGTTCAGGGTATTGATGCGCGAGAGGAAAATGAGAATACCAAGCGGGTCTTCGCCGTCGGCCACCAAGCCCTGCACCAGATAAAACGGTTCGGGGCTAGCGCCCGGCGTCAGCCTGCCCGATGGCGGCAGGGCGAAAGGCGTATCTTTTAATATGACGGCAAAGAGATAAGCCAGCATCAAACCCAGCCAAAAGACCGGCATAGACACGCCGATATTCGCGCCAATCATCGTGCCGACATCGAGAGCGGATTTATGCCGATAGGCGCTCAAGACGCCCAGCGGCACGCCCAGGCCGATGGCGAAGAGCAGGGCAAAAATGCCAAGTTCTACCGTCGTCGGCAGCCGCTCGACCAGCAGCTCCATGACCGGGCGGTGAAAGCGCAGGGAATCGCCCAAATCGCCTTGGGCGAAATTGCGCATATAAATCAATAATTGCGTCGGCAGCGGCTGGTCCAGCCCATTGCGCCGAAAGAAGGCTTCGCAAATTTCTGGCGTCGCCCGCTCGCCCAGCACCGCTAAACACGGGTCGCCCGGTATCGCCCGCGCCAGCGTGAATGTGACGACCATGATGCCGACTAAAACCGGCAGCGAAAAAGTCAACCGTCTAATAACGAATTTGAGCATCCTGCAAAATCCGTTTATGCCTCGTCAATATGCTTAGTATAGCGGAAACGGGTCTTTAGTCTTGGGCCCAAGCCCGCGCCCGTTCGACCGCTCTTTGCCAGCCAGCATACAGCGCTTCCCGCTCGTCGGCCGACATCTTTGGTTCAAAGCTGCGTTCCAACTGCCATTGCTGGGCGATTTCTGCTTGCGAGCACCAGAAGCCAGTCGCCAAACCAGCCAGATAAGCCGCGCCCAGCGCAGTCGTTTCCGTTACCGCCGGGCGCTGCACTGGCACGCCCAGAATATCGGCTTGGAACTGCATCAAGAAGTTATTGACGACCGCGCCGCCATCGACGCGCAGGCTGTCCAGGGCCAAGCCGGCATCCGCGGCCATGGCATCTACTACATCCCGCGTCTGATAGGCGATGGCTTCCAACGTGGCGCGCACGATTTCCGCCCGGCCGCTGCCGCGCGTCAAGCCGACGATGGTGCCGCGGGCATATTGATCCCAATACGGCGCGCCTAAACCGACAAAGGCCGGCACGACATAGACGCCAGCGCTGTTTTTGACGCTGCTGGCGATTGGCTCGCTTTCAGCCGCGTCTTTGAGCAAGCGCATTTCATCCCGCAGCCATTGCACAGCGGCACCAGCCATGAAGATGCTGCCTTCCAGCGCGTATTGCATTGGTTCCGCGCCGACTTGCCAAGCCACCGTCGTCAACAGGTTGTTAGCCGATGATTGCGGTGTTGCGCCGGTGTTCATCAACATAAAGCAGCCGGTGCCATAGGTATTCTTCGCCATGCCCGCTTGATAAGCCGCCTGTCCGAAGGTCGCGGCTTGCTGGTCGCCGGCCATGCCCGCCAGCGGCAGCGCCGCGCCAAAGAGGCTCGGCGCGCTCTCGCCATAGACTTGGCTGCAGGGGCGCACCGCCGGCAAAATCGCCCGCGGGATATTCAAGCGCTCGAGAATGTCATCCGCCCAATCGCCGCGGTGAATATCAAAGAGCATGGTGCGGGCAGCATTGCTGACATCGGTGATATGCAGCGTGCCACCGCTCAGCTGCCAGGCGAGGAAGCTGTCAATTGTGCCAAAAGCCAATTCGCCCGCTCGCGCTTTTTCCCGCGCCCCAGGCACATTCTCCAGCAGCCAAGCGACCTTGGTGCCAGAAAAATAGGCATCGGTCACCAAGCCTGTGCGGGCTAAAATTGTCTTGTCAAAGCCTTCCGCTTTCAGCGCGTCGCAGAAGGCCGCCGTGCGTATGTCTTGCCAGACAATCGCGTTATGGATTGGCGTGCCGCTAGCCCGGTCCCAAATCACTGTTGTCTCGCGTTGATTGCTGATGCCGATGGCGGCAACCTCAGCCGGGTCAGTCACGATAGCCTGCGCCACCTCGAGCTGCGTCGCCCAAATCTCAGCTGGGTCATGCTCGACCCAGCCCGGCTGCGGGTAAATTTGTCGGAACTCTTTCTGGGCGCTGCGGACGATGTTGCCAGCGCGGTCAAAGAGAATCGCGCGGGAAGAAGTTGTGCCTTGATCGAGCGAAAGTATATAACGCGCCATCATCGTATCCTCGTGTCTATCTGGTTGCTGCCTCTGCTATTGTAGCGCATATCCGGCAACTGCGTAGAAGGCATACAATAATGAGAATATGACAAAGCAACCTAATTTCTCTGTGCCTCAGTAGGACAAACTAAATTTTGCATAATTAACTTGGACTTACTTCTGGAGCTGTTTTATGCTGGCCGCGCTCAATTCTCTTCCCGTAGCGTGAGCAGCAGGCCAATACCGATGCCGGCCAAGCCGCCCGCTAGCGCCCACAGCGGCACCCGCTCCAGCATCGCCAGCAGCATCGGCGTGGGATAATCAGGGTAGATATGCGCATGGCGCAGATTCTTGAAGAGCATTAGCGCCGCGGTGGCGATAGCGCTGAGCGCGCCAAGCAGCGTCCCTGCCAGCGCCGCGTCTGGCAATACGCTTTTGCCCGGCCAGAGCCAGCTAGTCCGCCCTAGCAAAAAGAGCGTCGCGCTGGTCGCGGCAAAAAAACCTAAGAGCGCCGCTGCCCGCGCGTCAGTGTCTTCAAAGCCCGACCAGAGCAAGATAGCCAGGCCAGCGACGACCGCCAGATGGCGGGCAAGGCGGCTGGCGGTGGTTTTGCGCGTTGCTGGCATTGTCAAAAGCGCCACTGACTAGGCCGGCGAATCGAAGCGAAAGATATGCGCGCCGTAGGGCGGCACTTCCAGCAGCAGGCCATTTTCTGCCACCTCGCTGCCATTTTGCCGCGTGAAACTGCCGCTCAGCGCATCAAAAAGCTGCCAGCTTTGTCCGGCCAGCTCTTGCCATTCCGCCAGTTCCAGCACGGCCCGCGACCATTCGCCGCTCAGATTGACGACGACCAGCCGCGCCGTCGCTGAATTGCGCCAGGTATAGGCGATGAGATTTTGATAAGTGAAATCGGCTTGTCCAAGTGGCTGCGGCGTCAGCATGCGCCAAGCGCCAGCGCGATAGACAGGCTGGCTGACTTCGCGCAATAAGCGGCGATAAAAGCGCGTCAAGAGTGGATGGTCTGGCTCCGCCGCTTGTCGAGTGATTTGCACCGGCAGCTTGACGCGGCGGCCGCTGAGCTGCCCTTGATGCAAGAGCGTCGCGCCTGGCAGCGTGCAAATCAGCGTGGCGGCCGGTTTCTGCCGATCTTCGCCCAAAGTTTCCAGGGCCCGCGGCTCATCGTGATTTTCGATAAAGCGGATATTCGCCCGCAAATAAGACAGGTCAGCCGCTAAATGCGCTTTGATTTCGCCAACCTCAGCCTTCAACAGACGGTCATACATGCGCTTGTCATAAGTATAGTCGAAGCCCTGTTTTTGCAGTTCGTGTTCCAAGCCCCAATAGACCTCCGCCATAAAGAGCATTTGCGGATGCGCCGCCCGGACGGCTGGGATAATCTCGTGCCAATACTCGCGGGCGGGCAAGGCGCTGGTGGGCAGCTGCCAAGTTTGGGCAAAGACATCATTTAGCATCAGCATAGCCATGTCGCAGCGGACGCCATCGCATTGCCGGCCGATATCGATGAGGGTATCGATGACAGCTTGCCGCAAACGCGGCTGGAAAGCGTTGAGCTGGGCTGTGTCGATCCAGGGCGGGAAATAGGGGTCGCGCCCGCGGGCGATGATCGCGCCGCTGCCATTGGCGCTATCGGCTTGGAAGAAAGCGGCCGGTTGGCGCTGGGCGGCATCCGCCGCGCCGCGCATAAAATACTCGGGCCGCGTATACACCCAGCGATGGTCAGTAGCCACATGATTCGGCACATAATCGAGGATGAGCTTGATGCCATGTTCTTGCAGTTGGGCGCGAAAGGCCGCTAGTCCAGCGCGGCCGCCAAGCTGCCGCTCCACTTCATAAGCGCGGATGGCATAAGCGGAGCCAGCTACATCGGCTGCACTAATATCGGGCAGGGCTTGGCGGTATTCGTGCAGGTAATTGAGCGCGCTGCGGCGCGTCGCTGGCCCGCGATGCCAAACGCCCATCAGCCAAGCTGCGTCAAAGCGCCAGGCAGCCAGCTTTTCAATCTCGGCCGCTGGCACATTCGCCAGTGTGATTACGCGCCTATAAGCCTGGCTGAGCTGCCGCAGCCAGACCCAAGTATTGATTTCGTAAATGAGGGGATTGGCCGGCCAGCCGCGCAGTGGCGTTTTTGCTGGGACTGGGGCTTCGAGCAGCGCTTGCATACAATCAATCAGAAACGGTGAACCAAAGAGCCACCAGTGTATCACTGGCGCTTCATGAATCCAGATGGAAGTAAGTCCAAGTTAATATTGCGACTGGGGGAAACAGATAATTAGCCACAGAAGTAAGTAAGTCCAAGTTACTTATGCAAAAAAAATGAGACCTAGCTACATTTTCAACCCCACCCCGAAGCTTCGGGGTGGGGAGTCTAACATGGGGGCGCGTAGACATTGCCCGATGAGAGGGAATTTCCTGCAAGCTCGTACAGTTTTCATAGTTTTTCTCCCCTCCCCAAAGCTTTGGGGCGCGTAGACACTGCCCTACGGGAGGGGCCGGGGGCGGGGTTGAAAAGCGAAGTCTAGCTGCAATTTTTGCACAATTAACTTGGACTCACTGATTTAGGCGGTCTCTGACCCCGGCCGGGCGCAGGCATCGTCCAAGGCAACATCCAGCACCGTATCCAAATGCTCGACCAGCACGAAAGTCAAATCGTCGCGCACATCCGCTGGCACATCGTCCAGGTCGTTTTCGTTTTTGCGCGGCAGGATGACTGTATCCGCGCCCAGCCGATGCGCCGCCAGCACCTTGTCTTTGATGCCGCCGACTGGCAGCACCTGCCCGCTCAGCGTCAATTCGCCGGTCATAGCGATATTGCTCTTCGCCCGGCGCCCGGTCAGCAGCGAGGCTAAAGCGGTGGCCATAGTAACGCCAGCGCTGGGTCCATCTTTTGGCACCGCGCCGGCTGGCACATGCAAATGCACATCGAATTCTTCATAAAAAGCTGGGTCGACGCCTAGCTGCTCGGCGCGGGAACGGGCAAAGCTATAGGCGATTTTGGCGCTCTCTTGCATGACTTCGCCCAGTTGCCCGGTGTATTGAAAGCCTTTGCCACCTTTCATCTTGGTCGCTTCGATGAAAAGCGCGTCGCCGCCCACGGGCGTCCAAGCTAAGCCCGTGGCGACGCCAGGGATATCGGTGCGGTCTTGCAGCTCGCTGCGATAGCCATAGCGCGCTTTGCCCAGCAGGTCTTTGACCGCGTCGACAGTGACGCTCAGCTTTTCGATTTTGCTCTCGGCGATTTTGGTAACGACTTTGCGCGCCGCCTTGCCAATCTCGCGCTCGAGGTTGCGCACGCCCGCTTCTCGCGTGTAATCGCGGATGATTTGCAGCAGGGCGGCCGCCTCAAAATCCAGCTCTTCGGCATGCAGTCCATTTTCCCGTCGCTGGCGCGGTACCAGGTACTGCGTCGCAATCGCCTGTTTTTCTTGTTCGGTATAACCGCTGAGCTGGATAATTTCCATGCGGTCGCGCAACGGGCCGGGAATCGTATCCAGCGCGTTGGCGGTGGTGATGAACATGACATCGCTCAAGTCAAAAGCGACATCGAGGTAGTGGTCGCGGAATTCGGCGTTCTGCTCTGGGTCCAGCACCTCTAGCAGAGCCGAGCCAGGGTCGCCGCGGAAATCGCGGCCGAGCTTGTCGATTTCGTCCAGCATAATGAGGGGATTGCGCGATTTTGCCCGGCGGATAGCCTGGATGATGCGCCCGGGCATAGCGCCGATATAGGTGCGGCGGAAGCCGCGAATCTCGGCTTCGTCGCGGATGCCGCCCAGGCTCATGCGGATGAACTCCCGCCCCATGGCGCGGGCGATGGAAGCGCCGAGCGAAGTCTTGCCCACGCCAGGCGGGCCTACAAAGAGCAGAATCGCGCCTGAGCGGTCGCGGCGCACCGGGTCATAGCGGTCGCGCTCGGCAAAATCAGCTTCGCGCTCGGCGCGCAGCTTGCGCACCGCCAAAAATTCCAAGACGCGCTCCTTGACATCCGTCAAACCATAATGGTCTTCATCGAGGATAGTGCGGGCATGGGCGATGTCGAGCTTGTCTTCGGTGCGCTTGTCCCAGGGCATGCTGCAAATCCAATCGAGATAGGTGCGTATGACGCCATATTCCGCCGCCGCCACCGATAGCTTGGACAGGCGGCTCAGCTCCCGCTCCGCTTCTTTGCGCGCTTCTTCGGGCATATTGGCTTCTTCGATGAGTTGGCGGAACTTCTCGATTTCCTGCTGGTCTTCGTCTTCTTCTAGCTCGCGCTGGATGGCTTTCATCTGTTCGCGCAAGAAATAATCGCGCTGCGATTTTTCCATCTCTTGCTGGGCGTCTTCTTGAATCTTGCGCCCCAAAGACAGCACTTCGTATTCTTTGTTCAGCAGCTTGAGCAGATGCCGAATCTTGTCGCCGACGCGGTCCATCTCCAGCAAGAGCTGGGCATCTTCCAAATCGATGCGCGTATAAGTGGCGATGGAATAGACCAATTGCAGCGGGTCTTCCACATTGAGCGCGTTGCTGACCAGCTCTTGCGGGATGCTCGGCACCAGTTCGGCTAGAGCGGTGAAGCGCTCGACGATGCTGCGCACCAGCGCTTCCATCTCGATGTCATCGGCGAAGACGACTTCGTCTTCGGGGATGCGGCTGACGCGGGCTTTGAGGTAGGGCGCAGTGTCGACGAATTCATCCAAGCGAATGCGCTGCAAGCCTTGGACGAGCAGCCGCATCGTGTTATCGGGGCCGCGGAAGAGGCGGTGGATGGCGGCTAATGTGCCGACTTTTTGCACCTGGTCGGCTCCGGGCGTCGCCAGATTCGGGTCGGTCGAGGCGACTAAGCCAACCATCCGATCGCCTGATACAACACCGTCGACTAATTGAATGCTGCGTTCCTGCCCGACGGTCAAGGGCAGCGCGGTCTGGGGATAGACGACCAAGCCCCGCAAAGGCAGGATGGGCAGCTCTTCCGGCAGGTCTACCACCGTGCCTTCTTCTTCCAGCTCGTCGCTGAGTTTGATTTCAATCTTCGCCGCTGGCGCTTCGGCTTCGCTCAGCCACATTTGCCAATCGCTCATTCTAGCCTGTCCTTGTTGATCATGCTTTGCCTTTATATTGAATGCCTTGCCTAAGCTTACTTTACCGATAGACAGATAAAAAAGGTATTGGAGTTCGCGCATTAAGCAAAATATTGACACGATTCTTATGATTCGCCGCCCAAGCCCGCGGTTTTCTCGCTATGGCATTTGCCCCATTGCCTGGTTTCACTAGAATAGAGTCAGACCGGCCGCGTTTTGGGGAAGGTGAAATAGCGTATGAGCGAGAAAATCAGTCGGCCAAGCCCGCGGCGAGCAAAGCGGGCGCGGGCGCGCAATTTGGCGCGGCAGCGCCGTCGCCAAACCATCATGGAGAACCGCGCCAATGTGGCGCAGAAGCACGCTTTCTTTCGCCGGCGCTTCCCATCATACAACGAAGAGCGCTGGACGCACCGCGCCTTAGCCTGGCTTTTTTCCAGCCGCTCGCCAGTGGCGAAGCTGACAACGGTGGTCGTCATCGCCGTGGTTGTCTTTTTTATGAGCAGCTATGTCTTCGCCGGGCGCATCTTCCCGAATGTCTATGCCATGAGCCAGCCGGTGGGCGGGCTGCGGCCAGAAGAAGCGCAAACCGCCATCCTCGAAGAATGGTTCGCCCAAGTCCGCATAGACATCACCGTCAACGGCGAGCCGCTCGATCGCGTGGGTCCAGAAGAGCTGGGCCTGGCCGTCGATGCGCCGGCGATGGCGGCAGCGGCTAAAGCCGCCGGCCTGGCGGGCATCCCCTTCGGCATCAATATCGAGCCAATCGTCACTGTGTCGCATGGGCGGGCGCAATCGCTCATGCTCGACCTGACTGAGGAGATTTATCAGCAGCAATACGAAGCGGGTTACAAATGGGCCGGCGACCGGCTGGTCACAGTGGCCGGGCAGCGCGGCACCCATCTGAACATCAGCGAGAGCTTAGAGCGGCTCAAACGAGATGCCAGCGCCATCGTTACCGACGGCCGCTTCGAGCTGTCGACGATTACCTTGAATCCGACTGTCTTTGATAGCGCGCCCTTCCTGGACGAGGCGATTGTCTTCCTCAGCGCTGGCATCACTTTGAGCGCCTACGACCCCTTCAAAGATGAGCGCGTATTCTTTGTCGTTGATGAGACCGAAGCTACTGCCTGGCTGATGGCCGGGCAAAATGGCCTAGAGGTGCGCAAGGACAAATTCCACGAATATATCAAAAATATAAATGAAAATCACGAAAAGCTGATAGCCAGCGGGCGCTACATCGACAAGCTGCTCGCGACGGAAACTCTGCAAGAAGCGCTGGACACAAGCAATACCTATATCACCTTGCGCCTGAATTATCTGCCGCAGCCTTATACCATCGCGCCCGGCGATACCGGGCATAGCATCGGACGCCGAAAAGGCATTCCACCTAATCTGATTCTCGATGCCAACCCGTCGGTGCAGTGGAACGCTTTGACTGTGGGGCAAATAGTGCAAATCCCCTCGCGCGATGTCATGACGCCAGCGGAACCCGTGCCGCACAAACGTATCATTGTCGATTTGGAATCGCAGTGGCTGGTCTACTTTGAAAACGGGCAGCCTATAGGTAATTGGGGCATTTCTTCTGGCCGCGAAACGGCGCCCACCTATCCCGGCATCTTCCAGGTCTTGACGCACAGAGAGCTTTCTTATGGCAGCAGCTATGCCCTGTGCGATGTGGCTTTCACCAACTGCTCTCAATGGGATATGTTTTGGTTCATGGGCATTTATGAGGTCGTCCCCGGCTTGATGAATGGCTTCCACGGCGCGGTGAAATTGCCCAACGGCAACTACCTCGGCGGCGGCGAGGTCTGGGAACCCTCGACCTATGGCTGCATTATGTCTGAGAATGAGTTAGCCAAGCAGCTCTATGATTGGGCGGAAGAAGGCACAATGGTGGAAATTATTTCGAAAGATTTCCCGCCCGAGAGCGAACTCGCGCAATATGCCTTGGACTTTATCGCCACCATCGATACAAACTGGCGCTATTATTGATTTGCCCAGCCCAAATTCCTGAAAGAATCGCCAATGCCCGCGTAAGTGGGCATTTTGTTTTGCGCCGTCTTCGCTACAATCAATAGCTGTCAGAGGACGGAGCAAAGCGAGATGAAAAAACCGTATGGCACCTGGGCGAGTCCCATTAGCGGGGCGTCGATTGCGAGCGCGGTCAGCCTGCGCGATGCGCAGTGGAATAGCGCCGGCGATACGCTGGTCTGGTGGGAGAATCGGGGCAAGACCGGCTTTTTGCAGGCGCAGACCGGCCGGCAAGCGCCCCGCGATTTGACTGACGGACAGCTAAATGTAGCCGGGCGAGTCGGTTATGGCGGCGGCGCTTTTACGCTGGGCGCGGGCAAGGTCTTTTTTGCCGCCAATGGCCGGCTCTACAGTCAAGCGCTGGCTGGCGGCCAAGCCCGCGCCATCAGTCCCGCGTTTGGCGCGTATGCCGCGCCGGCGCTCTCGCCTGATGGCCGCTGGCTGGTCTTTGTACATAGCTATGAGCATGTCGATGGCTTGGCGCTGGTGGATGCGGCCGGCGAGCAGTTCCCGCGCAAATTGGCTTATGGCACCGATTTTGTCATGCAGCCGACCTGGCACCCGGCTGGCCGGCATATCGCTTTTATCGCTTGGAATCATCCGCAGATGCCTTGGAATGGCAGCGAACTGCGCTTGATTCAGTTGGACACAGACAGCGACGGGGGCTTGCCCTATGCGCAGGACATCGTAACCTTAGCCGGCGATTTAGAGACGGCTATCTTCCAGCCGGCTTTTTCACCCGATGGCCGCTACCTGGCTTATATCAGCGATGCCAGCGGTTGGGGGCAGATTTATCTTTATGACTTGGAACTGGGGCAGCATCGCCAGTTGACCGACGCTCAAGCCGAGCATGGAAGTCCGGCCTGGGTCCAAGGCCTGCGCACTTATGGCTGGGCGGCCGATAGCCAGTCCCTTTTCTACCTGGAGAATCACGCCGGTTTTATCAGCCTCAAGCGCCGCTTTCTGGCCGCGCCCGCGGGCGAAACAGTCGCCGGCTTAGAGGCTTATAGCGAGTTGGAGCAAATCGCCGTTTCGCCTAAGAGCGACGCTGTCGCCCTGATTGCGTCCTCCTCTTTGATTCCGCCGCGCGTGATTTCGCTGCCGGCCGGCGGGCATGTAACAATTCATCGGCGGCGCGGCGCGGAAAACTTGAGCGCAAATCAGCTTTCGGCGGCGCAGGCGATACGCTGGGCTGGCGATGATGGCGGCACGGCGCATGGCCTGTATTATGCGCCGGTACCGCAAGAGCAGATGCCCAGCGGCAAACCGCCGCTCATCGTCCTGGTGCATGGCGGACCCACCTCGCAATGCAAAGCGGGTTTTTATAACGAGGTACAATTTTTCACCACTCGCGGCTATGCTGTCTTGCAGGTCAATCATCGCGGCGGCACCGGCTATGGCAAAGCCTATATGAATATGCACCGCGGCAACTGGGGCTTGTATGATGTTACGGATTCGATTGCCGGCGTCAAGCACCTGGCCCGCGAGGGGCATATCGACGCGAGCAAAGCGGTGATTATGGGCGGCAGCGCCGGCGGGTTCACTGTCTTGCAGTCCCTGGTCGATTATCCCGGCTTTTATAAGGCAGGCGTCTGCTCGTATGGTGTTTCCAACCAGTTTGGTTTGTTGATGCACACGCATAAATTCGAAGAGCGCTATACCTATTGGCTCTTGGGCGAATTGCCCGAAGCGGCCGAGCTGTATCGACAGCGCTCGCCAGTCTTCCATGCCTATAAAATCGTCGACCCCATCATCGTCTTTCAAGGCACAGAGGACAAGGTCGTACCGCAAAATCAATCGGACAGCATCGTCGCCTCTCTCAAGCGGCGCGGCGTGCCGCATGAATACCATCTTTTTCAAGGCGAGGCGCATGGCTGGCGCATGCCAGCGACGATTGCGACTTACTATGACAAAATCGAGCGTTTTCTTTTACAGCATGTGATTTATGCTTGAGCAGGCGCAGGGAGAATTAGCGAAGATAGGCGATGATTCAGGATAGCCTTCTGCTCCTGCTGGGGCTGGTCTGTTTGTTTTTTGGCGGCAACTGGCTGGTGCGCGGCGCATCGAACTTGGCGCTGTCCATTGGCGTCTCGATTATGATTATCGCCCTCACTTTTGTCGCCATCGGCACCTCCATGCCAGAGCTGCTGGTCAGCTTGCAGGCGGCTTTGGCCGGCAAAAGCGATTTGGCGATTGGCAATGTCATCGGCTCGAACATCGCCAATATCGGTTTGATCCTCGGCGCTACCGGTTTGATTGCGCCGCTGCGCGTGCAAGCCTCGCTGCTGCGCCGCGAAATGCCGATTATGCTGCTCTTCACGGTCTTGAGCTTGCTGCTCACGGTCGACGGGCAGATAAGCCGCGCCGATGGCTTGCTGCTGCTCGTCGCCTTTATCGGCTTCAATCTGATGTTTTATTATCTGGCGAGGAGAGAGCAAGCCACCCGCGACCAACTGCTGGCGGATATGGACGAGGCGCCGGCGACCCTCAACCGCCGCAAAGAATTCGCCTATCTAGTCGTGGGCATACTGGCTTTGCTGCTTGGCTCGCGGCTGATGGTGGAGGGGGCGGTCAATCTGGCGCGGCTGGTTGGCATCAGCGAGCTGGTTATCGCCATCACGCTGGTGGCATTTGGCACTTCGTTGCCCGAGCTGGCGGCGTCGCTTTCGGCCGCCTGGCACAAAGAAACCGATTTGGCGATTGGCAATGTCGTCGGCTCGAACATCGCCAACCTGCTATTGATTTTGGGCATGACCGCCTTTATCCAGCCAATTGCGGTGGAGTGGGCTGAGGTGCAATTTGAGTTTCTGGTGATGATCGCTTTCGCCGCTTTGCTGCTGCCCTTTGCGCGGCAGAAAATGCTAGGCAGGCGCGGCGCGGCGCTTTTGCTGGGCGCATACATCGCCTTCATCCTCTACAGTGTGGCGGCTGATGGCTTGCCGCCTCTGCTACAATAGAAATATCAGTCATTTTAGGAAAGGCGCGCCGATGAAACCAGTGCCACAGGTCGAACAGTATCGCAGCAGCAGCGGCGTCGATATTTACCGCTTGCCATTGCTGCTCTTCCCGAATGGCTTCAGCGGCTTCGCCTATATCTTGGCCGGTGCAGGTCCGCTCACTCTCGTCGATACCGGCTCGGGCATGGGGCGCAGCAACGCCGACTTGATGGAAGGCTTTCGCCAAGTGCGTCAGCGCTTTGGTCAGGCTTACCAGCTCGAAGACATCGAGCGCATCATCATCACGCATGGGCATATCGACCACTTCGGCGGTTTAGGCTTTGTCAAAGAGCATACGGACGCGCCCGTCGGCATCCACGAGCTGGACCTGCGCGTTTTGACGAATTATGAAGAGCGACTGGTGGTGGCGACCAAGGCTTTAGGCATTTATTTTGACCGCGCCGGTGTCAAACCAGCCCTGCGCAAAGCCCTCTTTGAAATGTACGGTTTTGCCAAGAAACATCTTACTTCCATCACAGTCGATTTTCGGCTGGAAGACGAGCAGGTCATGGATGGCATGGAGTTCATCCATACGCCGGGGCATTGCCCGGGCCAGGTCTGCATCCGCTTGGGCGATGTCTTGCTCAGCGCCGACCATGTGCTTTCCCGCACGACGCCGCATCAATCGCCCGAGAGCATCACGCATTATATGGGCTTGGATCATTATGCCGATTCCTTGCGCAAGCTGCTGCGCTATGAGGGCATTCGCCTGGCTCTGGGCGGGCATGAAGAGCCAATTCATGACCTCTACGGGCGCATCCACGCCATTCGCGCCAGCCATAACCGCAAGCTAGACCGCATCCGCAAGATTATGCGCGACAATGGCGCGCCTATGACCATCAGCCAAATTTGCCAAGCCATGTACCCGGATGTCGAGGATTATCACATCCTGCTGGCTCTGGAAGAAGCAGGCGCCCATATCGAGTATCTGTATCAGCATGGCTATCTGACGATTGCGAATTTGAAAGAATTTGAAGCGGAAGCCAATCCCGCGATTCTCTATGACTTGCATGATTGACCAAAGCCTTTCTTGATAGTACACTGCCTATATCACTGGCAGGGCGTGAGGAAACATTTGATGGAAGAGAAGAAGAAAAATGACCGCGGCCAGGTTGAAGGCTATGAACTGGCAAGCGTTTGGTCGCGTTTTATAGCGAACCTTCTTGATGGCATTTTGCTGGCTTTTACGCTTTCGATTTTTCTGGCAGCTATGACGCTAGCGGAAGCCCGTAACCCATTGTTCCAGTTCATTATGATGGCTGTGCCAATCGCGTATCATTGGTATTTCTGGACGCGGCGCGCCGGGCAGACACCGGGCAAATTCGCTATGGGCATCCGCGTCATCAAAGCTGACGGCGGCGCCATCAGCGATGTTGACGCCGTCATCCGCGCCATTGGCTATCAAGTCAGCGCGATGTTCTTTGGGCTGGGTTTCATCTGGGCATTTTTTGATAAAAACAATCAAAGCTGGCACGACAAGCTAGCCCGCACCTATGTCGTGCGCAAGGACGGCCAACGCAAGATTGTCAATATCGGCTGATAGCCGCCCGCATGACAAAGCTAGCCCAGCGCTTAGGCTTGCCGCGCTATGCGGCTGACGAGCGCTACCAAGCGGCTCTGCGCGCCTTCATAGCGCGGGACCTGCAGACGGCAAAACGCGAAGCGCAATTCGCTATCGATTTGCTGCCCACCCATGCCGAGTATCAAGCTGCCTATGGCTTTTTCTTGTTGGAAGACAAGGCAAATAGAGACAAGGCCGGCGCCAAAGCCGCCTTTGAACTGGCGCTGCGCTTGAATCCCTACGAGATGCTGGCGAATTATGGTTCTGGCATGCTGGCTTATCAGGCGAAAGATTGGGCGGCGGCGGGCGATTATTTTCTGAACGCGCTGGCGGCACAGCCCGCCCGCGCCGAAACGCAGTATTATCTGGCTATGGTCAGCCACCGCCTGGGCCAGAACGACGCGGCGCTGCGCTGGATGGCAGCGGCCCGCGCCGCTTTCGCCAAAATAGAAGACAGGCGCGAGCGGCATTGCCGCGCCTGGCAGCGCGAATTTGAAAAATTGCTGCGCCTAGAATGAGTGCGGGTATTTAAGATGACAACGACGAACAGCGAAAATTCACCCCCTTTCAATAACTTCCCGGCGCTCTGGCCGGCTTTGGCACTCTTCGGCGCGATTGCCATCCTGATGCTTTTGCTGGCTGGCGGCGCTTCGCCATCGGAGTCGCTGCATCTGGCTCAGGGCGGCTTGGCCGAAAATTGGTGGAACGAGCGCGTCTTTTACGAAATCTTCATCCGCAGCTTTCAAGACAGCGATGGCGATGGTATTGGCGATATCCAAGGCCTTATTGACCGTCTCGATTATCTGAACGATGGCGACCCCGCCACCAGCGACGACCTCGGCGTTACTGGCATCTGGCTCATGCCGCCGGCTGAAGCGCATAGCTATCATGGCTATGATGTTACCGACTATTACGCGGTCGAAGCCGATTTTGGCAGCCTCGACGATATGCGCCGCTTGGTCAAAGAGGCGCATAAGCGCGGCATCGCTGTCATCATTGATATGGTCTTGAATCATACTTCGAGCCGCCATCCCTGGTTTATGTCCGCCCGCCTCGGCGACGAGGCTTATGCCGACTGGTATATCTGGCAAGACGAGCATCCCGGCTACAATGGGCCCTGGGGGGCGCCTGCCTGGCATCAGGCTGGTGGGCGCTATTATTACGGTGTCTTCTGGGATGGCATGCCCGATTTGAATTTCAACAATCCGGCTGTTACGGCAGAAATGTTTGATGTGGCGGCTTTTTGGCTGGAAGACATCGGCGTCGATGGTTTTCGCCTGGACGCCATCAAGCATCTCATCGAAGTGGGCGAGCGGCAAGAAAATACGCCCGAGAGCCGCCAATGGCTGACGGCTTATGAAGCGCACTTAGAATCGCTCAAGAAAAATAGCTTCACCGTCGGCGAGATTTATGGCGGCGCGAGTTTCATCGTGAAGCGCTATATTGACGAAAAAGCCATCGATATCGCCTTCGACTTCAAAATCGCCGAGGAGATGGTGGCGGCGGTGCAGAGCGGCTCCAAGCGCGATATTGCCCGCGCCCAGCGTAATGCCCTGCGCGATTATCCACTGAACCAATATGCGACCTTCCTGACGAATCACGATCAGAATCGGCTGGCGAACCAGCTCTTGCAAGATGTCGGCAAAAACAAAGTTGCCGCCTCGCTGCTGCTAACGAGTCCAGGCCTGCCTTTCCTCTATTATGGCGAAGAAATTGGCATGTTAGGCACCAAGCCCGACGAGCGCATCCGTACGCCCATGCACTGGGACGACTCAGAACTGGCTGGTTTTACGACGGCCAGCCGCGCCTGGCAGCCGCTGCAAGGCGCGGAGAATATCGCCCGCGCCAATGTCGCGGCTCAGACGGCGGACCCAGCTTCGCTTTTGAGCCACTATCGCAATTTGATTGGCCTGCGCAACCGCAATTCCGCCTTGCGGGGCGGCAACTTGACCGCCGTCGACAGTTCCCAGCGCGGTATCTATGCTTTTCTGCGCCACGATGCCGCCCAG
This sequence comes from Phototrophicaceae bacterium, assembly GCA_965200325.1. Lineage (GTDB taxonomy): Bacteria > Chloroflexota > Anaerolineae > Aggregatilineales > Phototrophicaceae > UBA6055. The sequence goes on from OZ241335.1 coordinate 1,619,120, forward strand.
ACCTTGCTTGTCATCATCAATCTGGCGGCGGAACCAGCCGCCGACTTCACGCTGACTTTGGCGGAAAGCGACTCCGATTTAAGCGAGCCTCAGTTAGTCTTTGGCGCGGGCGTGCTGGCAGCGCCGCAAATCAACGCGGCCGGCGGCTTTGATGAATACGCGCCGCTGCCGCATATCGAAGAGCAGAGCCTCATTCTGATTGCCTTTTAGGCCGATGGCAGGCAAAATTGGAAAACTTCTTAGGTGAAATTGCGGCATTGGCGGCCGCCCTCAGTTTTAGCTTCGCCTCCATCACCTTCACTTTAGCCGGGCGCAAGTTTGGCGCCAGCTTGTCTATGGCCGTGAGCTTGCTCATCTCGCTGGTTTTTTTGCTGCCGCTGCATCAGCTGATGCAAGGGCAGCCTTTGCCCCTAGCCGCTTCGCCCCAGCGCTGGCTGCTGCTAGGTTTATCCAGCTTGGCTGGCTTTGTGGTATCGGCGCTATTTTTGCTGCGCGCTTTTCAATATATCGGGCCGCGCTTGACGCTGCTGGTGGGCGCGACTGCGCCTATCTTCGCCGCTCTGCTGGCTTGGGTCTTTCTGGGGCAGAGCCTGCTGCCGCATGCTATCCTTGGCATCGCTTTGGTGCTTAGCGGCGTTTTTGCTGTCGTCGCCGAAGGCGCGGCGCGCAGCTTCGCCCAAGCCCCAGCCAATTATCGTCGCGGCTTGTTAATGGCATTCGCCTCAGCCCTTACGCAGGGACTATCTTTTGTGCTGATGGCGGAGGGGGTAGCCGGCGATTTTCCAGCCATGAGCGCCAGCATCATCCGCACGCTGGTTGGTTTAGCCATCCTCTGGACCTTTATCGCGCTGCGCGGCCAGCTGCGTGGCGCTCTCCGCCACATCGTCAGCGAAAGGCGGGCTCTGGTGATGCTCTCGCTGGCTTCGCTGACGGGGCCCGTTCTGGGCGCGACTTTAGTGCTGCTATCATTGCAATTCACCAGCGTCGGCATCTCCTCGACTTTGACTGGCACCACGCCGATTCTGCTGATTCCGATTAGCTATGCGGTCTTTGGCGAGCGCGTTACCCTGCGGGCGGTGATTGGCACGCTGGTGGCGATTGGCGGCATAGCCCTGCTTTTCGCGGCTTGAGGAGAATGTGATGGAGGCTTTCGTAGGCGAATTCGCCGCCCTAGCCGCTGCTTTCAGCTTCAGCCTGACTTCGGTGCTTTTCACGCTAGCCGGGCGGCGGCTCAATGCCATCGTCTCGCTGGCGACCAGCCTGCCCATTTCTTGGGCGGTGATGTTGCTGCTGCATCAAGCGACGCATGGCAGTCCGTTTCCTTTCGCCGCGCCGCTGGAGCGCTGGCTGCCACTGGCGACCTCGGGCATCTTAGCCTTTGTCGTTTCGTCGTATTTTATGTTAAACGCTTACCAGTTTATCGGCCCCCGCCTGACTATGCTCATCGCTTCTTTCGCGCCGGTGCTAGGCGCGCTTTTAGCCTTTTTCTTTTTGGGACAAGCGCTGCCGCCCAATGCGACTATGGGCGTCGCGCTGGTTTTGCTGGGCATCTTTTGGGTAGTCGCCGAGCGCAGCCCAGCCGCCGGCAAAACCCAAGAAACCGCTAATCCGCACTTGAAACGCGGCGTCCTCTTCGCTGTGCTTGGCACATTCGCCCAAGGCGCAGCCTTCGTTTTTTCGTCGCAGGGGGTCGAAGGCGGTTTTCATCCTTTCAGCGCGACGCTGCTGCGCATCAGCGCGGGCATCGTCACGCTCTGGCTCTTCATCGCCTGGCAGGGCAATATGCGCGAAACGCTGTCCGCCTTTCGCAACGATGCCAAGACTTTCTTGCAAATCTGCGGCGCGGCCGTCTTGGGGCCAGTGATTGCCGGCTCATTCTTGTTGCTGGCTTTTCAACATATCCCCGTCGGGGTGGCGACGACCTTGTCCCACACCACCGCCATTATGCTGATTCCTATTGGCTACATCGTCTTCCGCGAGCGCATCACCCTGCGCGCTATCGCTGGCACCTGCCTGGCGATTGCGGGCATTGCGGTGCTTTTTGCCTGACCTGAGCAAGTCCAAGTAAATTTTGCGCAATTTTCATCCTCACCCCCGGTCCCTCCCGTAGAGCAGTATTTATGCGACCGGCGGCCAGTGTCTAGCGGCCAGTTTTTGTTGCTTAGACTCCCCTCCCCGAAGCTTCGGGGAGGGGCCGGGGGTGGGGTTGGAAATTGCCTATAATTAACTTGGACTTACTTCTGTGGCAATAAAATTCCGCTTACGAGGCGGAGATTTTTTCAAATCGCGCAAAAGGGATATAATCAAGGGAGAAAGCAAAAGACAGAAACGAGGTCTTGCCGATGGCTGATTTTATCATCCGCCCCTTGCAGCGTTCCGACCGCGAGTGGGTGGCGCATTTTTTGGATGAACACTGGGGCACAACCCAGATTGTCTCGCGCGGCAAAGCCGTCTATGGGCATCTGCTGCCGGGTTTTATGGCTGAGCGCGCTGCCCCGCCCGAAGACCAAACCGTCGACGCCGCTGTCCAGCGAGAGAATATCGGTCTGGTCACGGTCTATGAAGGCAAAAATGAGTGGGAAATCACAACGCTCAATAGCCTGGCAGAGGCCGTCGGCGTGGGCAGCGCTTTAGTCGAGGCGGTCGAGAGCGCGGCGCGGGAAAGCGAAATCGCCCGGCTGTGGCTGGTAACGACCAATGACAATCTGGCGGCGCTCAAGTTTTGGCAGAAACGCGGTTATGAGCTGGTTACTGTGCATCGCAATGCCATCGCCCAAGCGCGTCGCATCAAACCGCAGATTCCAATCACCGGGCTGAATGGCATCCCCATCCGCGACGAAATCGAACTGGAAAAAATCATCTAGTCGGCCTCGGCTGGTGGCCGCGTTTTGGCGCGATAATCTTGCCACAGGCCCTGGCTGATGATGAGCAGCACACCTAAGACGATGGCATGGTCAGCCAGGTTCGACACACTCGAAATCAGGTTCGGAATCTGATAATGGATGAAGTCGATGACATGCCCGTGCTGCAAGCGGTCGAGCAGGTTGCCAATGGCGCCGCCAATGACCAGCCCAAAGGCCAGAGGCAGAAAACGGGCGGTCGCTGGCACAGTGCGGAAGTACCAGAGCAGACCGGCGATAATCAGCGACGCTAGCAGCAAGAAAAGCTCGCCGGCCATGGGCAAGATGCCAAAGGCGGCGCCGCTATTGCTGCTGCGCGTGAAATGCAAGAACGGCGGCGCTAGCGCGATGCTTTCGTACAATTGCAAGTTCAGCAGCGCCCAGCCTTTGCTGAGCTGATCGGCGGCGGCGGTCAAAGACAGGCAGCCGATAAGGATGAGCCATTTTTGCATAGCGCGCTCCGGGCGCGGTTTTCTTTTGCCTATTCTAGTAGCTAGGCTAGCGCTTCGTCTAGCGAAGATATTGCGCCGGCCTGGTGTGGCTATTATTGGCAAATGCCTCTATGTTCTAGGGGCTGTTCGTGGGCGGACGCTTTATGAGCAAATTCGCTGATTGGACTTTAGCTGAGCAGAAGGTGCTGTGGCGACGTATCGCCAGCGCTGCCCTGCCAGGCTGGAACTTGCAGCCCCAGGCTATCGACTGGCTGGGTTATAGCAGCAACGCCGTCTTCAAAGTCAGGGCGGCCAGCGGCGCTTATGCGCTGCGGCTCAGTCCAGCGCGGCCGGCCGCCGCTGCAAAAATACGCTCCGAGCTGCACTGGCTGCGCGCCATTCGGCAAAAAACGCCGCTGCTGGCGCCCTATCCGCTGGCTACGGGTGCAGGCCAGCTCTGGCAGACGCAGGCGCCGCCGGCTCTAGCGCCGCAGCTTGTCTATTGCGCCCTGTTTGAGTTTATTGACGGCGCGCCAAAAGCAGCGCGAGATTTGACGGCGGCGGATGTCTCTGCGGTTGGTCGCTATCTAGGGCGCTTGCATAGCGCGGCGCAATTCCAGCCGGCGGGCGATTTTGAGCGCCCGCGCCTCGATTGGGCTGGTCTGTTCGGCGCGGAATCGCCTTATCACTCCGAAGCTGAGAGCCAAGCCCTCGACGACAAAGGGCGGGCAATCTTCCGCTCGGTAGCAGAAGCGGCCGGCGCGGTGATGAACCAGCTTGACCAAGCGGCAGGAAACTTTGGCCTTATCCACGCCGATTTGCTGGCGAAGAATATCATCTTCCGCTCAGACTCAGTCGGCGCGCTGGATTTTGAATATAGCGGCTGGGGCTATTTTTTATATGATTTAGCGCCGCTGCTCTGGCAATTAAAAGGTGAGCGGGCGGCGGATTATGATGCGCTAGAGGCGGCGCTGTGGGCGGGTTATACGGCGGTGCGGCCCAGGGCCGCCGCCCAGCGCGCTTGGCTCGAGCCTTTTATTGCCGCCCGCCAGCTAGCTGCTTGCCGCTGGCTGCTGCGCCAGCGCCATCATCCGACCGCGCGCGCCCTGGCGCCGACGCTTTTAGCGCAGCGCCTGGCTGAGCTGCAAGACTTTCTCGCCACTGGCCGCCTGCGCCGGGAAAGCGCGACACTATAAGTAGGATAAACTAAATTTTGCAAGTTTTATCCCTTCGTCAATCCCACCCCCGGCCCCTCCTGTAGGGCAGTGTCTACGCGACCCGAAGCTTCGGGGAGGGATCGCCATCGTGGGGTTGAAAACCGCGTTTCACTTTTTGCATAATTAACTTGGACTTACTTAGCTAGGAAATTTATGCCGCTTAAAACAAAGCGCCTCGATGCCTATAAGCTCTATTTGCTGCTGACGGCAGTGCAGGCCATCGCCTTGACGACTGTTTTCACTGTCAATCTGGTCTATCATGTCAAGCAGGTCGGCTTGAACCCGCTGCAACTGGTTTTGATTGGCACGACTTTGGAGCTGACCGCCTTTTTTATGGAGGTGCCGACGGGGCTGTTGGCAGATGTCTATAGCCGCCGGCTATCGGTTATTTTGGGTTTTTTCTTGCTCGGCGGCGGTTTCATCATCGAGGGCAGCCTACCGCTCTTTGAAGTCTTGCTGGTGGCGCAGGTGGTGATGGGCTTGGGTTATACTTTTCTCAGCGGCGCGACATCGGCTTGGATTGTCGATGAGATTGGGCAGGCGCGGGCTGGGCAGGCTTTCCTGCGCGCTTCACAAGTGGCGCAGGTGGCTAGCTTTCTGTCGATTTTTGTCAGCGTCGCGCTGGCCAGCCACAGCTTGCAAACCGCCATCATCGTCGGCGGCCTGCTGCTCATCTTGCTCGCCGCTTTTCTGGCTTTGACGATGCCCGAAACGGGCTTTAAGCGCCGCCCGCCCGGCGAGCGCGAATCTTGGCGCGCCCTCTTTTCGACGCTGGGTGCTGGCATCGCCTTAATTCGCAAGCAGCACATCTTGTTTTTGATATTGCTAGCGACCGTGATCCATGGCGCTTTTAGCGAAGGTTTTGACCGCTTGTGGACGGCGCATTTGCTGGAAAATTTTCAACTGCCGCCGCTGGGCGACCTGGATGAAATCTTCTGGTTTGGCATCATCAGCGCCGTTTCCATGCCGCTGAGCTTAGGCGCGACTGAACTCTTGCGCCGCCGCCTCGATTTGAACAGCAGCCGCCTGGTCACGCTGGCTTTGGGCGGCGCTTATGTCGCTATCATCGCTAGCATCTTGCTCTTCACACTGGGCGAGAGCTTCGCGCTGGTCTTGCTGGCTTTGTGGCTGGCGCAGGCGGCGCGGCAGATTCGCAATCCGCTGATGGAAACTTGGATCAATCTGCATACCGAATCCGAGGTGCGGGCGACCGTGCTATCGATTCAAAGCCAGTCGGACGCTTTTGGGCAGATTGCTGGCGGGCCAGTCGTCGGCGCTATCGGTCTGCTGACATCGGTGCGGCTGGCGATTTCAATATCGGCGCTGCTGCTGCTGCCGATTTTGCCTGTCTTGCGCCGCAGCCTGCGCCCCGAAATCGCCGCGCCGGCTGCGCTAGCTAAAAACCATAAGTGATAAGGAGAAAGAACGATGAAGGCAAAAGAAATGCTGGAAGAATTAAAAAATTTTGATACGCCGTCGATAACCAATGTCGTCGCCACTTACTCGGATTCGCCGCTCTGCCTCGGGCTTTATAACCCCTGGAGCGAAAACTGGTACACCGACCAGTCGATCCGCTGTATGTACCCCGAATTGGGACGGCGCGCCGGCTATGCCGTAACTTGCGTCTATGGCTTGCCCGACCCCAATTATAGCCGGCTGAGTTTTATGGATGTGCTGGAAGCAATTGAAGCCAGCCCGCAGCCGACTATCTTGGTCATTGAGCAGAAGTTCCCGCCCGCCATCGCCGGCAAAGTCGGCTTAGCCGGCGGCAATATGGTCTCGGCGATGAAGGCACTGGGCTGCGTCGGCTTGCTATCGAATGGGCCATCGCGGGATTTGGACGAAATCCGCGAGATGGATTTCCAATATATGCTGAGCGGCGTAACGGCCGGGCATGGCGCGATGGCGGTGCAGGCGGTGAATGTGCCAGTCGCCGTCGGCGGCATGGATGTGGCGCCGGGCGAAATCATCCACCTGGACGAAAATGGCGCGTGCAAATTCCCAGCCGCGCAGCTGGCGGCCGTTTTGCACAATGCGCGGGCTTTGCAAAAGGAAGAAGCGGCCCGTATGCGGGCTTTGCAAAATGCCAAATCGGCCGCCGAAATCCGCGCTATATTCGCCGGGCATGCCTATAGCGCCGAGGACGAGGACTAGCTCTCGAATTCCTAGCCAGAGGGCTAGTGTCTCTGCTGGCGGTGTTGGCTAAACTGAAAGACATAAAAGACAAGAGAAGCAGTGGGGCAGACTAAGATGGGAAATATGAAGGGCAAACGCGTGCTCATTACCGGCGCGACAAATGGCATCGGCAAGCAGGCGGCGCTGGAGCTGGCAAAAATGGGTGCTAGCGTCGTCGTCGTCGGGCGGAACGAAATTAAAACCCGCAAAGTGGCGCTTGACTTGAAGACCTTGAGCGGCAGTTCAAATATCGACTTGCTCATCGCCGACTTGTCTTCGATGGCTGAAGTGCGCCGCATCGCCGCTGAATACCGCGACCAATACCAGCGGCTGGATGTCTTGCTGAACAACGCCGGCGCTGCTTTTTCCGAATATCATGTCTCGGCTGATGGCTACGAAATGACCTTCGCCCTCAACCATTTCAGCTATTACCTGCTGACGCTGCTGCTGCTGGATATTTTGAAGCTGACGGCGCGGGAACAGGGCGAAGCCCGCGTCGTCAATGTGTCCTCCAGCGCGCATCGGAACGGCACCCCGCGTACGGGCTTGCAGTTCGATAAGCTGCGCGACCGCAGCGGCTACAGCCTTTTTCGCAGCTATGGCGCCAGCAAATTGGCGAATGTGCTATTTACCTATGAATTGGCGCGCCGCCTCGAAGGCAGCGGCGTTACAGCGAATGTGCTGCATCCTGGTTTGGTGCGCACCGGCTTCGGTCACAATTCAACCGGTTTCATCAAGCCAATTATTTTGCTGATGCAAAGGCTTTTTGCCATCAGCCCCGAAAAAGGCGCTGAGACGATGGTCTACCTAGCGGCGGCGGCCGAGGTGGCCGGGACCACTGGCAAGTATTGGTACAAGAAAAAGCCGACGCCTTCCAGCGATATGTCTCATGACCGCGAGCAGCAGCGGCGTCTCTGGGAATTCAGCGCGGAAGTTACGGGCGTCGGCTAGGGCTTCAAGGCAAGTTTGGCGGCAGCGCGCTTGTCTCCGGGAAATCGACCGCCGCCCGCACCGCCTCGAGATTGAGACGGCCATAAATATGCGGGAAGACGGTCTCGGCGGCGCTGGCGCGGGCGGGTTTTGGATGCGCCGGCCCTTCCCAGCGCAGCGGCGCATTAAGGTGGCTTTCGTCGATGCAAAGCAACAGCAAGTTTGACGCGCCGAAGTAAAAATCGGCCGCGACAGCTAAGACCTGCTCGCGCCGCGCGCAGTGGATAAAACCGTCGCTATCCAAGGATGGCGCGGCGTAATAGCCGCGCTCTTGCGCCGCTTGCCAGGCGGCGCGGCCCGTGATGTGATAAATCATGCCAGCGCCTGGTCTAAATCGGCGATGAGATCGGCGGGATGCTCCAAGCCGATAGAGACGCGCAGCAAATTCGCCGGCGTCGCTGAGCTTTCTTCAATCGATTCGCGGTGTTCAATCAAGCTATGCGTGCCGCCAAAGCTGGTCGCGCTGGTGAAGAGCCGCAGCCGATTGACCAGCTCGATAGCCGCGTCGCGCCCGCCTTTGACCAGTATGGACATCAAGCCGCTGCCCAGCCGCATCTGCCGCCGCGCCAAGTCATATTGCGGATGGCTAGGATGATAGGGATAGAGGACGCGCTCGATTTTAGGGTGTTCGGCTAAGAAAGAGGCGACATGCAGCGCGTTTTCGCTATGCGCTTGTACGCGATAGGCCAGGCTCTGCAAGCCACGCAGAGCCAGCCAGCTATTCAGTGGCGAGAGCACCGCGCCGCCGATTCTGACCAGCCGCATGACGCGCTCGGAAAAAGCGTCCTCTGCGCCAAAAATGATGACGCCGCCCAGCACATCGTGATGCCCGGCGATATATTTTGTCAAGGAAAGCACGACAATATCAGCGCCGAGCGCGATGGGATTCTGGGTAACTGGCGTCGCCACTGTGTTGTCTACGAGCAGCTTAGCGCCCTTTTCATGCGCGATGTCGGCGATTGCTGCGATGTCGGCTAAACGAATCAAAGGATTCGTCGGCGATTCGAGAATGACCAGCTTGGTCGCTGGGCGCATAGCCGCGCGCACTGCCTCTAAATCGCTCATATCGACATAGCTGGTCTGCAAGCCCCAAGGCGCGAAAAATTCGTTGAGCTGGACGCGAATGCCAAAGTACATGTCATCGCTGGCGACGATATGGTCGCCGGGGCGCAGAGCTTGAAAAATGGTGAGCATAGCCACCGAACCGCTGGCGAGCGCATGGGCGCTGGCGCCACGCTCGAGCTTCGCCAGCGTATTTTCTAAGGCGGCGCGGTTTGGGTTTTGATAGCGGGTATAGATAAGCTCATCCGGAGTATGCGGCTGCCCGGTCGTCTCGTAGGCAAAGGTCGTGCTAAGCACAATCGGCGGCACGATGGCGCCGCTGGCGCTATCAATCGGCGCGGTATGCACGGCATGTGTTTCTGGTCTTAATTTCATTTTTCTTTCCTCATCCCTCAGCGCGCCAATCATAAGGCGCATCCGCCGCTCTTCCAAGTCCCGCCGCGATTCATTGCCGCAGAGACACAGAGACGTAGAAGTAGGACAATAAAATAAGGCACAATTTTCAACTCCACCCTAAATCCCTCCCCGAAGCTTCGGGTTGCGTAGACCCTGACCTACGGGAGGGGCCGGGGGTGGGGTTGAAACGAACGCATAAAACCTGCTGAATTTGTCCTATTCTCGCTGATTTTATGCCTTCCACTTCTGCCATAAAAGCGAAACGGTGTAAAATAAAAATATACGCGCTGCGGGAGGGGAGCCGCGCCATGCCAGATATGCTAGTCAAGCTATATGACTTGCCGCCGCTCGAACCTGCCTTAGAGCGGCAGCGGGCGGCCGGCGTCACCATCAGGCGCGCTATGCCGCCAGAAAAAGCCATCGTCCTGGCTTGGATTCGCCAGCATTTTAGCGAATACTGGGTCAGTGAAGCGGATGTCGCTTTTTCGACGCACCCGACCACAATAACGCTGGCACAGCGCGGCGACACGCTCTTGGGCTTCGCCTGCTACGAGACGACGCACAAAAACTTCTTTGGGCCTACCGGCGTTGCCGAAGCCGAGCGCGGGCAGGGCATCGGCACGGCGCTACTGCTGGCGGCGCTGCATGCCATGCGAGCAGCGGGTTATATGTATGGCATCATCGGCTGGGCGGGCCCAGCCGCCTATTACGAGAAAACCGTCGGCGCGATCGTCATTCCTGATGCGGAGCCGCCCGGCAGCTATCGCGGCATGCTCGGCACGCATGCCATCTTCAGCGACGGCGCGCCCAGCGACAGTTATCTGCGCCATTCTTAGAGCCGCAGCTTAGCCTGATAGACAACGGCCGTGATAGTCGCGGTCAGGCCAAAACCCTTGCCCATAGAAATCTCTTTGCCAAAGAGGCGGAAGACGACATCGCCATCAATCGCCGCCACCTGCTCCAGCGGCGCGCCAGAGCAAGATTCCGCCAGGACGGCGCAGAGGGCCATCGCCGACAGCCCCTGTGGGTTCAGCACATCGAAATAATAATCGAGTCGGCCATCCTGCCGCTCAATCGCCCAGACAAAGGCTTCGGATTCGCAGCCGATGACACGATGCGCTTCGTCGTAGGGTTTGGTGGCGACAGAAGCCGGCACCGGCTGGAATTCATCCGCCAGCGCAATCAAAAACTCTATCCGTTCTTCCCGCGAAGTGATGAAAGCGAAATCATCGAGGTATTCTTGCAGTTTTTCGGGGTAGCTCGACATAGCGCGCTCGTCTTGATTGATGGTGGAGGGCAGGGGAAAGAGACGCGCTCTTCCCCCTGAGTCTTCTTACTTCTCGATTGGCAGGCCGACGCTATTGCCCCATTCGGTCCAAGAGCCGTCGTAATTGCGCACATCGCTGAAGCCAAGCAGATTCGTCAGCACGAACCAGGTATGGCTGCTGCGCTCGCCGATGCGGCAGTAAGCGATTGTCGGCTCGGCGGAATTCAAGCCCATCTCCTCGAGATAGATAGCGCCCAGTTCGGCGGCGTTTTTGAAGGTGCCGTCTTCATTGGCGGCGCGGGACCAAGGCACATTGCTAGCGCCGGGGATATGCCCGCCGCGCACCGCGCCTTCTTGCGGATAGCCTTCCATGTGCAGCTTTTCGCCGCTGTATTCGGCTGGGCTGCGCACATCGACCAACTGCCCGCCGCCTTGGATATGCTGCAAGACGCCGGCGCGGAAAGCGCGCACCTGGCTGTCGTCGCGCTCGGGCGCGCTGTATTCGCTCGGGCTTATGCTCGGCCGTTCCCGTGTGAGTTCGCGGCCTTCCTGCACCCACTTGAGCCGGCCGCCATCCATAATTTTGGCGTTGGTATGGTTGAACAGCTCAAAGACCCAGAGGGCGTAAGTCGCCCACCAGTTGCTCTTATCGCCATAAAAGATGACTGTCGTCTCTGGCGTGATGCCGATGCGGCTGGCTAGAGCCTCAAAGCCTTTTTTGCCGAGATAATCACGGCGCAGCGGGTCGTTCAAATCTTTCACCCAATCTACCTCAACGGCGCCGGGGATATGCCCGCTGGGGTAGAGCAGGGGGTCTTCATTCGATTCGATAATACGGATGTTGTCGTCGTTCAAATGCGCGGCGACCCAATCGGTTGATACGAGTTTGTCTGGGTTGGTATACCCGCGGCTACTAATATCACTCATGGTCTTGCTCCTCTTCTGTTTTTGCTTGCAATTGCTTTTGGTTGCTCACTCGCGCGGCAATTAAAAAAAGCCAACCGCGGCGGGTTGGCTCTGTTGTTAGGAACAACCGTGCATCGGCAAACCGAATAAACCCGCTCACTGCTTAGCCAGGCGACAACAAGAAATTATAGGCTGGAGCATTCCGTTCGCTTTACGCATATTTCCAGCATAGCATAAGCCGCCCGCAATTTCAAGCAGGCGCGGCAAGTCTATCAGGATTCTTATATTCTAGGCAAAAGGCAAGAATTCCAAGTCTAGATCCAGGTTGTCTAGGCAAAGCCGACAGCGCTCAAGTTTCAGCGAGACATGGAGGCCGCGCGGCAGCTTAATGTCGAATCTAGCCCGCGCGATGCCGCTGACCAGCGCTTTGCGCCGCGCGATGATATAGACCCCGGCCGCGTCTTGGTCGGTGCTTAGCTGCCAGCCAAAGCCCGCTTGCAGCCTGATGGTCGCCAAAATCCGCTCGCTCTCGTGGCTAGCCAAGCGAATGTCGGCTTGCTGCGCGCTCAGGAAAAAAGTGTTCGGCGCTCCCGCTTGCCACTGAAACTGGCGCGTTTCCAGGGCGAAATCGCGCATTGAACCGACCAGGCGCAGCGCTGTCCGCAAGCTGTCTAGCTGGCGCATCAAAGCTCTTCCAGATGGGCTGCGACCCAGCGTTGATAAGCCGCCCGCAGCGCCAGTGTCCGCTGGCCGACGCCGCCAGCGCCAATCGGCTGCCCATCAATCTCGACCACGGGGATGAGGCCGCGGCTGCTGCTAGAAAGAAAGGCTTCGCTGAAATGGGGCAGTTCCGCCAGCGTGGGCGCTTCTAAAGAGAGCGGCAGCTGGCCGCGGCAGACTTCAAAGACAACCTGCCGCGCGATGCCGGCCAAGACACCATCTCCCGCGCTGCGCAATTCGCCCGCGATGACAGCGAAAAAATTGCTAGTCAAGCCCTCCAGCAGCCGGCCTTGACTATCGACCAGGAAAGTCTCGTAGATGCCGGCGGGCGTCGCCGCTTGCAGGCGCTGGCGCATCCAGTCGCTGGTTTTGGCGGCTGGATTGCGCCGTTTTAACTGCGATGAAGTGATGCAGCGCGTGCCTTGGGCAATGAGTTCGGGGGCGGGCGCTTGAAATGGCTCGATGCTCAGAAGAAAATGCGTCGCCGCCGCTGGCACTGAAATGCGAAAACGGACATCGCCATAACCAGAAGCGAGAATCAGCTGGCGCAGAGCCGCCCGCAGCCGCGCCCGCTCATAGCGCAGGGCTATGCCTTCGCGGGCCGCCGAATCTTCCAGCCGCTCCAAATGCGCCTCTAGCAGCAGGGTCTGCGTGCCATTATAAGTATTGCTGACGGTGTAGACGCTGTCGAGGCTTTCATAGCGGGCTGCGTCGGCCAAGCTATCAGCTTGATACGCGACGCTTTCTAGCCCCTGGTCGCCCAGAATTTTGACGATGGCGGGCATGTTCCTATGCCCTTTGCAGCAAGTTTTCGCGGAAGATTGCCCAATCCGCCTGGCTTAAGGGCGTGTCAGAAAAGATGGCGACGCCAGTCAGCAGCTCTTGCTGCGCTGGTTCAAGCTGGCGCAGGCCTTTGCGCAAGCCAGCTAAAGCGCTGTCCATGTTTTCGATGGCGGCATCATGCCCGGCGCCAGCGCTAGCATAGTTAGGAATGCTGACATAGATTGCGGTGTTGGTCTCCAAAAGCGTGATATAGCTTTCCACATGGTAAGCCACCCAATCGATATAATCGCTAGCGTCTTGCCGATAGCTTTGATAGAGCGTTAAAACGACTTCATCGGCCGAAACCATGATGCGCTTTTTGAAATCGGGCGACCACATCGTGCCAGGCGCGATTGAAGGCACCGCCTGCTGGCGCAGGTTATGCGGCGTCAAGTCGGCGGTTACGGCGACGGCGATGGGTTTGTCCAAGCCCACAGCCGAGCGCACGCGGCGAATCAAACGGATAAAATTGTCGTCATCGCTAAAAAGCGGTTTGGCATCCAGCAGCAGGCCATCAAAGCCAAGCTGTTCGATTAAGAGGCGGCAGAACTCGGCGATGTCTTGATGCAGATTTTGCTCGTCCAGCCGGTAGCCATCGCTGTCGTCCAGGTTCGTCCAAATTTCTAGCCAAGCATAGAGCGTAAATTCTTCGTTCTTGCTCTTGAGCGTCTCGACAAATTCCGCGATGTCGGCGCGGGCGTCCATAAAACCGCTTTCGCCCTGGGCGCCGCTCTGCCAGCGCTCGCCGCTGCCCAGCGAGCTGACATAGGCATAAGCCTTGCCGATGCCGTTCTCGGTCATGCGGGCGGCTAGGTCATCAAGCGCGTCGGCTTTGCCAAAGACCCAGTTGCGATCCAGCCAAATCGCATTGTTGAGCGGTTGGTCTTCTGCTGGTGGGAAAAGCGCCGCGCTGAGCAGCGCACCGAGCAGCACGACGACGGCTAAGCCGCCACCGGTCTTCCAGCGGTTGCCTGGCGCCAGCAAAGCGGCTAAGCGAAAGGAGCGCCGCGGACTCAGATGCTCGCTGTTAGCGCGCTGGTTCGCAGTCGAGCGAAAGGGGCGCAGCAGGCCGCTGAGCAATTTGCGCGAGCCCCGCGCGGCAGTGGTATTTTCAGCGGTGGATTCGGGGTACTTGAACATAGCAATTCCAGAAAATATTTCACAAAGGACTTGCCAATATAATAGCACAGCTATTTTTTGGCGAAATTGAATCGCCGCTAATTTGCCAGCGCGAAGAGGCGCAGCCGCTCGAGCAGGCCGGGCCCCAAGAGCAGGCCCCCGACCAGAAGCGAAATCAGCGCCGCCAGCAAAACAGCCGCCGCCGCCACATCTTTGGCGACCTTAGCCATCGGCTGATACTCGGCCGCGCATAAGTTCACGGCCGCTTCTAGGGCGGCGTTGATAAATTCGGTGACCCAGACCAAGCCGATAGTCAGCAGCAGAATCGCCCAGTCGGTCGCCTCGAGGCTCAGCCACAGGCCGATGGCGCTCACGGCGATGGTCGCGCCGGCCAGAATGCGGCAATTTTTCTGCCAGCGCAGCATATACAAACAGCCGGCCAGGGCATAAGCCAAGCTGCTGGCGCGGTTCGGGCTGAGGCGCGGGCTGTGCGCGGCTGGGTCAATGGCGGCGGTGGCGCGCAGCTCTTGCCACAGCCGCTTAATCTTTTGCACCACTGTATGCTCTCACGATGGCTGGGTCGAGGTCCAGGCGGCGCAGAGCCGCCGCTTGCGCCGACCACATCCGCTCGCGCTCGGCAGGGCTATCGTGCCGGTAGCCTAAGAGATGCAAACTGCCGTGAATGACGAGCAAGCAGAGCGCGTCGCTCAAATTAATGTCGCGGGCGGCGGCCTGCCTGGCGACATAATCATAAGCGATGAGGATATCGCCAAGATAGCGCTCCGATTCGGCGATGGCGGCGGGCAGCGGCGGCGCGGAGAAAGACAGAACATCGGTCGGCGCATCGACTTGCCGATGCTTCTGGTTCAAGGCGCGCAGGGCGGCCGCGTCCGTAATCACGATGCTCAAGCTGCTGCCGGCTGGCGCGGGCGCGGCGAGAAAAACGGACTGGCAGGCTTGTTTGAGGCGCGTCGCGTCGATGGGCGCGGCTGGCGCGTTTTGCAAATTGATGCGCGGCTTCAAGCTGGGTTATCCGCGGCGTCGCTGGCATCGACGGCATCGCTGGCGGCGCCGGGCTTGCCATTGCGCTTGGGCAAAGGCGGCACCTCATAGAATGGCTCTTCGTCTTCCATGATATTGTTGATGTTGTCGGTATTGTCGTCGGCCGCGGGGGGTGGCGGATTGCTGTTGGTGGGTGGCGCGGGGACTGTTTCTGGCACGGGCTGGCGCGGCGGCGGCGCGGGCGGCTGGGGTGGGCGAGCCGGGCGGCTCGGGCTGGGCTGGGCGGCCCCTGGCTGGACCGCTTTGGCATAATCGATGCGCGGATGGAACAAGCCGCGAAAGATCTCGACAAAGGTCTCTTCGATTTTGCGCAGATCGTTCAGCGTCAGGTTAGAGGCATCGAGCTGGCCGGCGCTGCGTTTGCCTTCGATGATTTTATGCACCAGGTCGGCGATTTCTTGGCTGTTCTGTGGTTTGACCGCCCGTATCGCCGATTCGCAGCTATCCGCCATCATCAGGATAGCTGTCTCAGGGCTTTGCGGGATGGGGCCAGGGTAGCTGAAATCAGCTAGGTCGATGCCATTGGCATTGCCCGCCTCTTGCAAAGCCCGCTGATGAAAGACAAAGACCTGCGTCGTGCCGTGGTGCTCGCGGATAAAATCGCGGATGCGGTTGGGCAGCTTATATTTTTTGGCGATTTGATCGCCTTCAATCACATGGTCGATGGTGATATGGGCGCTGCGATAAGGGTCGGCTAGGGCATCGTGCGGATTATGAATATGCTGCTGATTCTCAGTGAAGAAGAAGGGATTGCTCATCTTGCCAATATCGTGATAGAGCGCGGCCACATGGGTCATCTGCGTATCCGCCCCGATGGCCGCCGCCGCCTGCTCCGCCAAATTAGCGACTTGCAGCGAATGCTGATAGGTGCCAGGCGCCTCCCGCAGCAAGCGCTGCAATAGCGGCTTGCTCGGCTGGCTGAGGTCCATCAGCTTGAAGGGCGTCGCCAGATTGAAAAGCACCGTCAGCACATACATGACGGCGAAGGAAGTGGTTGGCACGATGAGCAAGCCGCTGAAAAGCGCCCCCAGCATATTCGTCAAATCATCGCTGGCGAAGCCGACTTGCAGCGCGAATATCGTAACCACAGCGGCATTGACTATGCCCACAAATAAGCCGGCGAAGAAATAATTATTCAGGCGGCCGGCGTTGCGCAGTGTCAAAATGGCGCCGATATTGCCGGCCGCAATCAAGCAGGCAATCTCCAGCGACGGGCTGCGGCTCAACAAACTGCCGAGAAAGGCAAAACTCACCGTGGTGACAATCGCCAGGTTCGGGCTGCTCAGCGCGACATAGACCATGCCCAGGGCCGCCACTGGCATCAAATAGACATTGGCGGTGCCGCCCGCCCGCATCGCGCCTAAAGCGAAGAGGAAAAGCCCGGCGATTAGCAGCAGGCTTTTTCTATCGGAATAGAAAAGCTGCGCTTCGAAACGGCGGATATACAAGCCGAGCATGGTAATGACCAATAGGCTGGCGAGCAGGGCGCGCAGGATATGCAAGCCGCGATTGCTCGTCTGCGCCAGCATGCCCAGCTCTTGCAGAGCCTCGAAGGAGAGCGCGTCAATGGGTTGATTCGCCGGCGCCACAATTTGCCCAGCGATGAAATGCCGCTCCTGCTCTTCGATATTGTCCAGCGCCGCTTCGCGGTCGATGGCGGTCTGCTCTGGGTTTTGATAAGTGTTGGCGCGGATAAGATCCGCCGCGATGACAGTGACGATATCGCTCTCTTGCAGGCTCAGGCGCGAGCTAACTTTATTGGGCAGCTGCTCGCGCGTCTCAGTTACATCGATAGCGCGAATCTCGTCCCGCATGACGCGCTCCAAGACGAGGATAAGCTCATCGCGCACCAGTTGCCATTTTTCTTCTGGCAGTTGCAAGATGGCGACAACATTTTCTTCAGCCGCATTCAGCTGCAGCGTGGTGATGGCTTTCATGTCCGCGATTTGCTGCTCGAGCGAGGCATAAGCATCGGCGCGCACATTATCAATGTATTGCAGGATTTTTTCCATCAGGTCGCGCTGCTGGCGGGCGATGCTTGGATCAGGCGGATAATAGACAGTCGATACCTCAGCCAGCGCGCGTTGACGCTCCTGCGCGGTCAAAATCGCGCTGGTAAAAACGCCTTCTTCTCGGGCGATGATGTCTTCATTTGGCACATCGCTTAAGCGCAGATTGGCGATATTGTTGAAGCCGAGAAAAATATCGTCAAAGGCGATAATCAGCGTGCAGCAGAGGATAAAAAATGCCGCCGCCAAGACCGCCAGCGCAAAATAGATAGCGCCTAGGGTCTGCTTAGGCCTAATGTTAAAACTGTCTTCGAGAAAATCAGCAAATTGCAAGTACACTTATTCGCTCAGCAATTCTCTTACGATGCCGTTGACCATTTTGCCATCGGCGCGGCCAGCCACCTGCGGCATCAGCAGCCGCATCACGGTTCCCAGCTCTTTCATTGAGCTGGCGCCAGTTTCCGCGATGGCCGCCTGCGCGATGGGGCGCAATTCCGCCGCTGTAAGCTGGCGCGGCAAGAAGCGCTCAATCACGGCTAATTCGACGCGCTCGCTGGCGGCGGCCGGGCTGCGGCCGACGCTCTCTAACTCGGCGATGGTCTCGCGCCGTTTTTTCGCCTCTTGACGCAGGATAGCCTCAATAGCCGCGTCATCCAGCTCGATGCGCCGATCGACTTCGACCTGCTTGATGGCGCTCTGCAAGAAGCGAATCGCGTTGCGGACTTCGCTGTCCTTTGCCCGCATCGCCGCTTTCAGCGCCGTATTCAGTTCAGACTTTAGCCGGGCTGCCATTCTGCTCCGCTCTTCTCGGCCTGACTGGCGGCTTAACTTGCCAGAGCTGCCTTCACTGTACCACAAATCGCGCCGTCGGTGAACAAACCTAGGGCGGTTTGGCTGATGCAATTGGTCAAGTCGCGCGCATGCGTCGCGCGGACGCGCATATAATTATCAGTATAACCATTATGGATAAAACCGTCGGGCGTCGCGCCATTGATTTGCTCCCACAGCACCGGCCGCGTCGTGCCTTGCAGGCGCGCGGCAAAAGCCCGCTCCTGCGCCGCCGAGAGGTCCAGCAAGCGGCGGCTGCGCGCTTTTTTTGTTTTCTCGCGGACTTGACCTTTCATGCGGCTGGCTGGGGTGCCAGGCCGGCGACTATAGCGGAAGACATGCAAGCCGCCAAAATTCATCTCTTGGATGAAGCGCTCGGATGCGGCGAATTCAGCATCGGTTTCGCCGGGGAAACCAACGATGACATCCGTGGTGATGCGCAAATCGCTGATGCGGGCGCGGGCGCTTTCCACTAAGGCGCGGAATTGCTTCTGACTTGTCTGGCGGCGCATGCGCTTGAGCGTGGCATCGCAGCCGCTTTGCAGCGGCAGATGCAGGTGCCGGCAGAGCCGCGGATTCTGCCAGAGCGTGAAAAAATCTGGCGCCAGGTCCCAGGGTTCCAGCGATGACAGGCGCAGGCGCGCTATATCCGTCTCGCGCAGCAGCGCTTCCACCAACTGGCGCAGGCCCTGAGGCTGGCCAAAATCATAGCCATAACTGCCGAGATGCACCCCAGTCAGCACCACTTCTTGATAGTCGCAGCCTTGCAGATACTGTACTTCGCGCAGGACCTCGCTGATGGGGCGGCTGCGCCCGGCGCCGCGGGCGATGGTCGTCACGCAAAAAGTGCAGGAATTGTCGCAGCCGTCCTGCGCCTTGACGAAAGCCCGCGTCCGCTCCCAAGTCCCCGGCGCCGCCGCCCGCTCAAAAGGCTCGGTATCGGCCAGGTCGATTTGCTTGCCTGTGAGCCGCTGGACCAACTGCGCCTTGTCTTGATTGCCCACCACCCGCCGCACACCCGGCAACTGGCCAATGTCGCCCGGGGCAATCTGCGCGTAGCAGCCGGTCACTGTCGTCTCGCCCGTCGGATTCAAGCGGTGAAAATCGCGGATGAGCTTGCGGCTGGTCTTCGTCGCTTCGTTGGTGACGGCGCAGGTATTCAGTACAAAATGATCGGCTTCGGCTGGCGAATCGACAATTTCATGCCCCAAAGCGCGGAATTGCCGCGCCAGCGTATCAATCTCGCTTTGGTTTAGTCGACAGCCCACCATACGCAAATGCAGTTTCATAATTCGACCTCCGCTGCGCCCGCCGCCGGGCTGAAAACGAGCAGATTATCAAAATGCAGCACTGAGCCGCCACCGCCGCTGGTGGTTGATTGCGCGATGAAACCGATTTTGCCCGTCGCCGCCGTCGGCGCTTGATAAACCTCTTGCATGCTGCCATCAATGCACTGGCCGCCAGAATAGGCGCTGGCGGCGCTGGGCGCATGGGGCAGGCAGAGCGGCGCCGGCGCGCCATTGATAAAAAAGCGGTAGCTGCGGCCGCGGGCGACGACGCGAATCTGATTGCTCGCGCCCAAGCCCAGCTCGATTTGCGGCGCATCAATCCAAGCGCTGAGCGGCTTTGTCGCGCCCGCCTGCGTCTGCCATAAAGAATAATAACCATCGCTGCTGATGAGGAAGGCGAAATAGGCGCTGCTGTGGCTGGGCGCGAATAGCTGGCGCAGGGCGGCACCGGCCAGCGGCAAGACTCGCTCGACCCCGCAGAAGATGACGGCCGGCAAATCGCAGGCCGCCGCCCGCTCGCGCAGGTGAAAGACAAGACCGAAGGCATTGTCTATTGGGCCGGCGCTAGCAGTGGCTTGGGCGCGGGCGTCAAAATCGGCGAAGCGCGGCCGGGCGCTCGACCAAGTCGCGGTCTGCGGCGCGCTGACCGCCAGCCTGAGCTGCCCGTCTTGCATTTGCGCGCTCTGCTGCCCGGCGTACAAGTCCCATTCATCGGCGAAGCCGGCAAAAGCGGCGGCATAGAGCAAAGCGCCCGCGCGGCCGGTCAGCGGGAATTCGCGGCGGGCTAGGTCGGCGTAAAGCAGGTTCGCCAAAATCAAGGCGCAGGCTAAAGCGACGGCTAAGGCGCTGGCAATGCGCCAGAAGGGGATTTTTGCGTAGGGTTTGTTGGAATTGCTGCGGGCTGCGGACATTGTGCCTGCCTTGCCATAGTGAAATAAGGAAAACAATTCTAGCACAGGTGGAAGGCATAGAGTAGTTGAGAATGTGGCAAAATTTCAGCAGGGCTGGGGGTGAAAATAGCTACAGAGAGTTTCAACAAAAAGCCTTGACAGCCTGTCTCAAATGCTTTAGTCTGGGCAAGCCTCTAAGAAAAGCGAGCTGACGATGCCAATTACGAGCGTTGCCACCACTACAACTATGACCATGACTATGATGTGCCAAAGGGCGCAGCGCGGGGGTTTGCTTTTGTTGTAGGCGGAAAAAAACGGACAGCAAAAAGCGTGTGGAAACCCCACACGCTTTTTTTATTTTCTTAGGAAGAGGGGATGCAGATGGCTAGATTGACGATGAAATTCGGCGGCACATCAGTTGGCTCGCCGGCAGCAATCGCGCAGGTGATACAGATTGTCCACGACCAGCTCGCCGCTGGGCATGAGCTGGCGATTGTGGTATCGGCCATGGCTGGCTTGACCGATATGCTGTTGGCGGCGGCTGAAGCGGCGGCCCAAGGCGACAAAGCCGGTTACACTGCCATCAATGAAACCATCCGCCAAAAGCATACAGCGGTCATCGACGCCCTGATTGACGAGGCCGCCGCCCGCGCCGCCATCAAAAGCGAAGCGCAAACCCTCTTGGCTGAGCAGCTTGAACTGTGCGAGCGGCTGGCGCTTTTGGGCGCAGTGCCGCCGCGCCTGTCCGACGCGCTTGTCTCCATTGGCGAGCGGCTCAATAGCCGGGTTATCGCGGCCGCCTTGCGCGCGCGCGGCTTGCCGGCGCAGCCAGTCGATTCCAGCGACTACATCATCACCGATGACAATTTTCAAGACGCGGACCCGCTCTGGCCGCTGACGGAAGAGCGCATTGCGGCTGGTCTGCGGCCAGCAATGGCAGCGGGCAAGATTCCGATAATCACCGGTTTTATCGGCGCGACGGCCGAGGGCCAGCTGACGACCCTCGGCCGCGGCGGCAGCGATTTCAGCGCGGCGATTTTCGCGGCTTGTTTGGAGAGCGACGAGCTGATTATCTGGACTGATGTCGATGGCGTGATGACCACTGACCCGCGTTTAGACGCGCGGGCCCGCGTCTTGCCCTATGTTTCTTATCAAGAGATTGGCGAGCTGGCCTTCTATGGGGCTAAGGTCTTGCATCCCAAGACTGTGCAGCCCATCATCAATCGCGGCATCCCGCTGCGCGTGCGCAATACTTTCAACTCGGCGCACGCTGGCACGCTTATCGGCGCGCGCGCCCAAGCCAGCGCCACCGTTATCAAAGCGGTTACGAGCATCAAAGATGTCTCTATGCTGACGGTCAGCGGGCGTGGCATGTTAGGCGTGCCGGGCATCGCCGGCCGGGCTTTTCTCGCCACCGCCAAAGCCGGCGCCAACATTCTCATGATATCGCAGGCGTCGTCGGAGCAGAGTTTTTGCTTCACCGTGGTCGACCCAGTGGCGCAGACGGTCAAAGCGGAGGTTGAGGCTGAACTCCAGCGCGAAATCCAGCATAGCCATATTGATAGCGTCGAAGTGTTGAGCGACATTGTCATCATCACTGTGGTTGGCTCTGGCATGCGCGGCACGCCGGGCATCGCCGGGCGCGTCTTCTCGCTGCTGGGCGAGCAGGGCATCAATGTGCTGGCTATCGCCCAAGGCTCATCCGAATGCAGCATTTCTTTTATCGTCGCCGAAGCCGACTTGGAGCGGGCTATCCGCGGCCTGCACAGCCTGGCGCTGGAGACGGTGGAGAACGATCGCATTAACGGGCACGGCAGCCCTTATTAAAGCGCGCTCAGCTAGCAATCAGCGTTTGCAGGATTGCCTGCCAATGTGAATAGAGCATGAAATGCCCGGCCTGTGGCTCGAGGCGCAATTGAGCCTGCGGTATCAGCTGGGCTAGGCGCCGCCCCACCAGCGGCGCGCAGAGTATATCGCTTTCGCCCCACCAGATATCGACCGGGACGCGAATCGATTGCAGGTGATAACCCCAAGAGCGAATGAGCGTCAGCATCTCATCGGCCAGGCAATCGCTGCCGGCCGTCCGTATTTCTTCCCACATATCGCGCCTGCTCTCGAAGAGCGCCGGATTGCTCAGGACTTCTTTATCAGCCCGCGCCAGCGTGCTGCCCAGCTCGCGCAGAAACTGCTCGGGGCGGCGGCGCGCGTCAAACTGGAAGAAGCCGCGCAGCAATAGGCGAAAAAAAGATTCTTGGCCCCGCGCTAATTGAAAGAATCGGCCATAAAGTGGGTGCAAGGCGCGGAAAGCCTGCCCGTGGTCCAGGGGCGGCAGGCTGCCGACAACGGCGCAGCGGCGGATAATCTGGGGAAAGCGATAGGCGCAGGCTAGGGCATAAGGCCCGCCAGCCGAATAGCCCAAGACAGCGAAGCGATCGAGCTTGAGCGCCCGGCACAGGAGCATCACATCGTCCACCACATCCATGAGGCTGCGGCCGGCTTTGCGCGTCGACGCGCCATAACCCGGCCGGTCGACGCCGATTAAACGGATGCCCAGGCGCTGCAAGATCGAATCGTCGGGATGGCGCAACTTGCGATTGCCAAGTAAATCGTGAAAGAAGACAACGGGCGCGCCCGCGCTATCGCCAAATTCGGCGAAGCCCAGCCGCCGCCCATCTTGTAATTGCGCTTGCCGCGCCGTCGCCACCTGCGCCAGTTTTGCCATGCGCTATCCTGTCATTTTATCCAGCTAGCTTAACGGATTTTACCATTGCCTGATAGAGTGTAGCCCGCCTAACCGGCGTAAATGGCGAGGATGGCTGGCACAGCGTCCAGCGACGGCTGAAAATAATTGGCGCCGGGCAGAGCTATCATCGTCGAGCCGCCGCCATCGAGGTTGACGGCCTGTGTGATGCCAAGCTCGGATTCAGCCAGATAGGCGCTCAAATCGGCTAGGGACAGGCCTAAATAAGGCGCGACGATAATAAGGATATTGCCAGCTCGGTCTTCGGCGATGACCGTGCGCCGTTTCCGCTGGCCCGAAGCGCCGAAATAAGCGGGCGCGCCATATTCGACCAGCAGCGGAAAACCCTGCACCGCTTGCTCGATGCCAGCCAGAGACAGCGCCGCTCCTCGATTGGCAATAACTGTCGGTCGGCCCTTACGTACGATAAAACTGCCGCCGCGCTCTTGATAAGCCTGGCCATAGACGCTGCCATCACTGATGATTAAACCAAGGGCTGTTTCATTTGCATCGAAGAAGTTGGCGTTGATAATGAGGCTGGCGGACGGCGCCTGTTCCCGCCAAGCGTTCAGGCTCAGCGGCGCGCCCGGCCGGTAGAGAGCGCGGAAACGAAACTGGCGCGGGTCTATGCGCGCCACCAGCATTTGCGCCAGCTCATCCGCTGCCGGCTTGAGCAGGCGCCATTCGATGCCGTCGGCGGTGCGCTGCCAAGGTGCGTCCGTCGGCGCGCTCAAGGTGGGCTGGGTTGGCGGGCGCTCGAGCCAGTCGGTGCTCAAGTTGCAAGCGGGCAGGGCGAGCAGCAAGAAAAAGAGGAAAAACAGCCTTTTGAGAACGGTGTTTTCCCAGTGGGACAAGCTAAATTTTGCAAATTTATGCCTTTGTTTCAACCCCACCCCCGGCCCCTCCCCAAAGCTTTGGGGAGGGGAGAAAAACTCCGAAAAAATGGGCGCGCTTGAGGGAAAAGTCCCTCCCGTAGGTCAGTGTCTACGCGACCTGAAGCTTCGAGGAGGGATAGCCAATCGTGGGGTTGAAAATTGCGCCTCATTTTTTGCATAGCTAAATTGGACTTGCTCCTCTTGCGCCACATAGTCTAATGTTGCCGCTTTTAAGCGAGCTTGTCGGCGATAGCGCGGATGCGCTCCACCGCTTCTTGCAGCAGCTTAAAATCTTCGGCGAAGGAAAAACGGATATGCGCGTCTTGGGTCGCGCCGAAAGCCCCGCCCGGCACCCCCACCACCATCGCCTCGTCCAGGATGACATTGGCGACTTCTGCACTGGTTTTGCTGGTCTCGTCCACTTTGGGGAAAGCGTAAAAAGCGCCTTCGATATTCGGGCAAGACATATTCGGGATGCTGTTAAAGGCGTTGACCATAAAATCGCGCCGTTCTTGATAGGATTGGCGCATGACTTCGACGCAGTCCTGTGGCCCATTCAGCGCTGCCGCTGCCGCATGCTGCGTGAAGGTGGCGGCGGCTGTCGCCGTCTGCGAATTGAACATACCAGCTACGCTAATCAGCGAAGTCGGCCCCGCCAGCCAGCCCAAGCGCCAGCCTGTCATAGCATAAGCCTTAGACATGCCATTGATGACGACCGTGCGCGCCGCCAGCTCTGGGATAGCCGCCAGCGACACCGCCGGCCGGCCATCAAAATTCAGCTTCTCATAAATCTCGTCTGAGATGATATACAGGTCGGCTTCTTGGGCTAGCGTGGCGATAGCTTCAATTTCTTCTGAAGAGAGCATGTGGCCGGTCGGGTTGCAGGGCGAGTTGATGATGATAGCTTTTGTCTGGGGGCTGATGTGTTCCCGCAGCTGCTCGAGGCGCAGGCGGTAATTATCGGCGCTTCTGGTCTCGACGGCCACTGGCCGCCCACCAACCATCGTTGTGATAGAAGGATAGCTGACCCAGTAAGGTGCGGGGATTAAGACCTCGTCGCCCGGGTCGAGCATCGCTTTCAGAGCCAGGAAGAGCGCCAGCTTGCCGCCGGGCGTGACGATGATGTCGCTGCTTGGGTCGACGCGCACATTGTTGTCGCGCTCCATCTTGTTGGCGATGGCTTCCAGCAAGGGGCGAATGCCTTTGGAAGGCGCGGCGTAGCGCGTCTCGCCCGCTTGCATAGCCTGCACCGCCGCCTCGACGATATGCGGTGGGGTGTCAAAATCAGGTTCGCCGCCGGCCAGGCCGATGACTGCTTTGCCTTCGGCCGCCAGTTGCTTAGCCTTGTCGTTCATGGCGATAGTCGGTGATTTGCCGATTTTCGCCGCCAGTTGGGTTGGTCTTGGCATTGCTTATCCTCTTAATTTGATTTGTCCTGGAGAATGCGAGAAGTGTAACTATTTTGCTCGATATTGCAAGCGGGAGCAATTTCAACCTCACCCCGGTCCCTCTCCACAGCTTTGGAGAGGGGAGAAAACCCCCGAAAATATGGCTGCGCTTGGGGGATTTAGGGTGGGGTTGAAACGAACGCAAAAACTTGGAAAATGTAATTTGTCCTACTTGTGTTGGCTGGCTTAGTTTTGTGAATTTTGCTGAAGCACGATTTTGCCGCGATTGCCCTGGGCTAGGCGCAAACAGATATTGCGCTTGCCAAAGAGACTGCTATAATTGCCGCAGTGTCAAAATATCCTATCCATTTAGTCTGTCCGAGAAAGGAAATCAGATGTCAAGAAAAATTCTGTTTGTACTTTTAGCGCTGGCTTTAGCGCTGCCGACCGCATTGGCGCAAGACAATGTCGATATCTATGGTCGGGAATTGCCAGCCGACGCCGCGCCTTACGAAATGCAAGTCTATCGTAATTTGTGCAATTCCACGAATGTTCAAACCTCGCTTTCTTCCATCGTTTCAGTCTATTCCCGCATCTGCGGCTTCGATAAGTTCTCCGATTCTCTCGTCGTGCTGAACAACAATATGGAGATTATCCCCTCCGCCGCCACAAGCTGGTCGGTGTCTGATGATGGCTTGACCTGGACCTTCAACCTGCGCGGCGACCAGATGTGGAACGATGGTAGTCCTGTAACAGCGGAAGACTGGGTCGCCAGCTGGCAGCACATGGTCGATCCCGAGAGCGCTTATGACTTTGTCTGGCTCTGGAATGGCATCATCGCTGGCTGGGACGAGGCTAACGCGGGCGAAATCCCGCCGGAAGAGATTGGCTTAACAGCGGTTGATGACAATACGCTTGCCATAACGACGCAGGTGCCTTTCCCGCCGCTGCCCTCCACTTTCTTCTTCTGGCCGCCGATGCAGGCGAAAGCCCTGCGTGAAATTGGCCCCGATTATATCCTCGACCCCGAAACCCATGTTTCGGCCGGTCCTTATGTGCTGAAGGAATTCACCGCCGGCGACCGCGTCGTCTTGGAAGCCAACCCCGATTATGTCGGTCCGCGCACGCCCTGGCTGCGTCGCTTGGAATGGGTCTATGGCGACCAGCTCAATGGCAGCTTCCTCGCCTACCAAGACCATCAAATCGATCAGGTCAGCTATGGCGTGCTTAGCCCAGCCGACTTCGATGTTATCTACAGCGACCCGATGCTCGCCGAAAACTATCGCCAGCATGCCGGCGACTTCCGCACCGACTACCTGCTCTTTGATACTTTCACCGAGCCATTCAACGATGTGAATGTGCGCATGGCTTTTGCCAAAGCGATTGACCGCGAATCCATCGTCGAGAATGTTATCGGCACCACCGTTGGCATCCCGGCCTACTCTTTCTTGGCGCCTGGCTTCCCAGCCGCCAACAGCGAAGGTCTGAAAGACATCCAAGACTATGACTGCGAAGCGGCGCAAGGTTTGCTGGCGGACGCTGGCTATCCGGGCGGCGAAGGCTTCCCGACGGTCGAATTGGCTCTGCGCGGCGAATCCGCGGCGATTCAGGACTGGTTCATCGCCACAGCCGCTTCAATCAGCCAGTGCCTGGGCGTCGAAATCCCGGTCAACAACCTGGAATTCCAGGATTATATGGCTCGCCTGCTAGCCCGCCCGACCACGCTGCAACTGGGCGGCGTCTCTTATGGCATGGACTATCTGGATCCGGCCAACATGATGGGCGTTTGGGTTTCCACCGGGCGTCATTCTTGGCGCAGCGAGGAATTTGACAACCTGGTGACGGAAGCCAATTCCTTCACTGGCGACCCAGCTGTGCGTACTGCTATGTACCAAGATGCCGAGCGCATTATGGTAGAAGATGTGGGCGGCGCTTTCCTCGTGCATCGCATTCAAGGCGACCTGTGGCAGCCCTACATGGCCGCGACGGGTAACTGCTGGGAACCTGATCGGCAGGGCTTAGCCACGACCCATTGGGGCAATGAACATTGCTGGGGCGATTATTACATCACCCAAGCGGTTATGGATTACGATACCCATCGTAACGAGTAAGCGCAGAATTAATCGATTGCCGCTGGGGGCGGGTCCCTACCCGCCCCCAGTTTTTCTCAAAGGTTCAGTCCCGCTATGATAGGCTATATCTTAGGCCGCTTGCTATCGCTGTGCTTTGTGCTGCTGGTGGTATCTGTCTTTGTCTTTGTGTTGATGAACCTGGTGCCAGGCGGGCCCTTTACCCTGGCCGACCGCGGTTACTCAGGTTCCGCGCTCGAGAACCTCGAGCGCAAGTATGGCTTAGACAAACCGCTGCACATCCGCTACATCAACTACATCACCAGCGCGCTGCAACTGGACTTCGGCAACTCCTTTTCGGTGGCGGGCAATCCGCCAGTCACAGAGCTGATTGCTCGCATCTGGCCCGTCACTTTTCAGCTCGGCCTATATACGATTCTGCTTTCATTTGGCTTTGGCATTACCCTTGGCATTGTCGCCGCTTATTATCACAACAGCCTGGTTGACAATTTTGTTACATTTGTGGCGACGGCGGGCATCGCCGTGCCGAATTTCATCATCGCTACCTGGTTCTTGCTTATTTTTGGCTGGCAAAATGGCTGGGGCGCGGAGAGCAAATGGATCTTAGGACCCGTCACGGCGGATGGCGCAGCTATCTTATCTTGGGATTATATCTTGCCGGTGGTGACTTATGCGTTGGCGCCGCTGGCCCTGGTCTCCCGCTATACCCGCTCGAGCTTCGCCGATGTGCTGACGGCGGATTTTATCCGCACGGCCCGCTCTAAAGGCTTGTCCGAGCGCTTTATTATGCTGCGCCATGTCTTCCGCAATGCGCTCATCCCGATGGTGACAGTGCTGCTGCCCCAGATTCCTAATCTCTTAACCGGCTCGCTCTTTATTGAAGTGGTTTATGGCGTGCCGGGCTTGGGCAAATTCTTTGTTACGAGCATTTTCAACCGCGATTATCCGATGATTATGGGCTTGGTGCTGCTGATCGCGCTGCTCTGGGGTTTGACCTATCTGATTACCGACATCCTCTACACCGTGATTGACCCGCGTATCCGGCTGGGCGAGACGAAAGGGGCGTGAGCCAGATGCGCGGTAAGCCAGCAATTTTAGACGTCGAACTAACAGAAACGCTGGAACAGCGCTCGCTGCTGCGCGATGCGCTGCGCCGCTTTCGGCAAAATCGCCTGGCTATGCTCGGCTCGATTGCGCTTGTCATTCTGGTGCTGTTTGCCTTGCTGGCCGACCTGATAGCGCCTTATGGTCTTAACGAGGTCAATTTCTCCATCGTGCGCCTGCGGCCTTTTGAAGACCCGAATCATTTTTTTGGCGGCGATGGCGTCGGCCGCGATTTTATGACGCGACTCATCTATGGCGCGCGCACTTCGCTTTTTGTCGGTTTGCTGGTGCCACTGATTTCTTTTGGCTTTTCGGTGCCAATGGGCGCGCTGGCCGGCTACCGCGGCGGCACTTGGGATTTTCTTACCTTGCGCGTCATCGAGATTGCTACGGCTGTGCCGGCGCTGCTCTTCGCCATGTTTCTCATCAGCATCACCGGCGCGGGCTTGGCGAATGTAATTTTTGTGCTGGCTATCACATCTTGGATTGAGCCGGCGCGCATCGCCCGCGCCCAGTTTCTGAAATTCCGCGAGACGGAGTTTGCTCTGGCCGCCCGCGCCTTAGGCGCGACTGATTTCCAAGTCATCTTCCGCCATATCCTGCCTAATGCGCTAACGCCACTGCTGGTCTCTTTCACCTTCGCTGTGCCGCTGGCTATCTTCGCCGAAGCGGGTTTGAGCTTTCTGGGCATCGGCATTACTGAACCGACCGCCAGTTGGGGTAAAATGGTGGGACGCAGTGTAAAATCGTCGACGGTGATAGTGGATTATCACCTGGCGCTTTTCCCGACGCTTTTGGTCGCCTTGACGATGCTGAGCTTTTCTTTTGTTGGCGATGGCTTGCAGGAAGCGCTGGATCCAGCCCGCGGCGATTGAAATTGGAGAATCAAATGAAAAAAAAGCGAAACAGCCGTTTTTTCTTTTGCTTGCTAGGGGCCCTAGCGCTATTGCTGCTATCGGCCTGCGGCGGCGGGCAACAGGCGGCGACGGCGACTTCCCCGCCGCCGACTCAAACCCCATTTCCCACCTTCGCCTACGTCGCGCCGACCAATCCGCCGGTTTTTGAGGCTGAGGATGAAGAAGAGGCCGCCGCCGATGCCAGCGAAGCCATCACGCTTGACCCGACCAAAGTTGCCCGCGGTCTGGGCCGCTACGAGGCTCTCGAATGCGCCACCTGCCACGGCACCGCTGGCGAAGGCAGCGACGCTGCCAAGGGCTTACAGGATTTTGCGCTCTCCGAAGAAGATTTCATCACTTTTATGCGATCGGGCGGCGAATTGGGACCCAGCCATCAATATTCTACCGACCGCCTGAGCAATAGCGGCTCGCGCAATCTTTATCAATATGTGGTCTCGCTGAGCGGTTAAGCCGGCATGAGCCATTCCGAGCTGGCATCGCTGCGCGGCGAACCGAGCTATGTTTGGCGGGCCGGGCAAGAGCGGCGCTTGCAAATGATGGCGCGCTGGGCGCGCTTGACCGAGGCTCAGGTCTTGGTGGCGGGCTGTGGCGTTGGCATCTATGCCCGGCAGATTTATCGCCGCTACAGCCAGCATGTGCAGGCTTTTGATATTGAGCCTAAGCGCGTTCGGCAGGCGCGACAAGCGTTGCCGCAGGCACTGGTGGCGGCCGGCGAACGCTTGCCTTTTGCCGATGACAGCTTCGATGTGATTTTATCCCACGAAGTCATCGAGCATGTGGCGGATGACCGGCAAACGGCTTGCGAGATGCTGCGCGTCAGCAAGGCGGGCGGGCGCATTCTGCTCTTCTGCCCCAATCGCTGGTATCCCTTCGAGACCCACGGCCACTATTGGCGCGGCGCATATCATTTTGGCAACAGTCCATTCGTTAATTATTTGCCTAAGCGCTGGCGAGACCGCCTCGCGCCGCATGTGCGGGCTTATACCGCCGCCGAAATCCGCCGGCTGCTGGACATCGATGGGGCGCGCATCCTGCATCATGGGCGCATCTACGGCGGTTACGACAATATCATCGCCCGGCTCGGCGCGCCGGCCGCCGCCCTGCGCGACTTGCTCTACCGCTTTGAAGGCAGCCCGCTTGATACCTGGGCGCTCTCCCATTTTTTGGTGATAGAAAAATACAAGTAATTAAGTCCAAGTTTTTATTGCGACTAGGAAAAAAATTTAGCCACAGAGACCAGAGACACAGAAGTAAGACAAATCAACCCCACCCCCGGCCCCTCCCCAAAGCTTTGGGGAGGGGAGAAAACCCTCGAAAACTATGGGGGTGCTTGCAGAAAAATCTCTCCCATCGGGCAATGTGTACAAGCACCCAGGTTAGACTCCCCTCCCCGAAGCTTCGGGGAGGGGCCAGGGGTGGGGTTGAAACGAAGGCATAAAGTTGCAAAATTTAGTTTGTCCTACTTCGGTGGCTAATTTCCCTTTTAATCGCGCAGGAAGGGCAGCCAGCGCTCCAGCCAGCGGCGCAGGATATTGCTGCGCGTCCGATTCCAGGCTTTGTCGGCTGTCTCGGCGAAGGCGGTATCGTCCTCTACCCGTTGACCATAGCGCTCGTGCGTGTATAAATCGCTGATTGTCTGGATCGATTCTTTCGCCGCTGGCACGCGCCGCTGCAATTCGCGCCGTTTTTCCAGCGTCGTCTGTGCGCTGCCCACCGAGATGCCAATTAGCTGAATATAGCGCTCCAGCCGGGCATAACCCCGCGACACTGGGCTAAGCCCACCCATGCCGCGCCACTCCCACCACCAAAATAGCAGCAGGGCGATAAGCGCCAAAATGAGCAGCAGCAGCGCGGCGACAATAGCAAAAATGACCAGCGGCTGCTGCGCGGTCAGCGGCGGCGGCGGATTGTCGGGCGCGATGGGTGGCTGCACCGTCGGCAAGATAACCGGTGTCGGGCTAGGCGGCAGCGGGTTGGGCGTCGGCGTCGGGCTGGGCGGCTGCAAGTTCTGCGCGCGCGCTTCGGGGCTTAGCGGCGGCGTGGAGCTGGGCGTCGGCGTCGGGCTAGGTGTTGGACTGGCCGTCGGGCTGGCGGTCGGCGCGGCTGGATTCTGGGGATTTTCCTGTTCCTGCGCTAGGTCATCGCCATCGCGGTGGATGGGCGCTTGCGCCGATGTCGGCTCGAATTCAATCCAGCCATAGCCGGGAAAATAGACTTCTACCCAAGTATG
This sequence comes from Phototrophicaceae bacterium, assembly GCA_965200325.1. Taxonomy (GTDB): domain Bacteria; phylum Chloroflexota; class Anaerolineae; order Aggregatilineales; family Phototrophicaceae; genus UBA6055. The sequence continues at coordinate 1,650,547 of OZ241335.1, forward strand.
CGCTTCGCGCTCGCGCACAACATAGTGTCCAGCCGCCTCATCGTATTGCCCTTGCGAGAAACCAGCCGCCAGCCGCGCCGGGATGCCTAAATGTCGCAGCATCATAATCATCGCGGTGGCGTAATAGGTGCAATAGCCCTCGCGGGCTTCAAAGAGCAGCCATTCGACCACATCCACATTTGGCGGCGGCGCGCTAATAGATTCGTTATAGGTGATGTTTTGGCGCAGCCAGCTTTCAATCGCTTTGGCGCGGTCATAAGGATTTTGCGCATTGGCGCGATTGACGATGTCCCGCGTCAGTTCCAGCACGCGGGTATTTGGCGCGCCGACATAAAGATTCGCCCCGCTGACCCATTCAGGATAGCTCACGCTGGTGCGGCGCAATTCAGCGGCGCTGGCGCGGCTTATCAAGCTGCTGACGCTGTAAGCGTCGCCGCGCTTCAGCACTTGCAAGGGGCGAATAACCGAAACATTCATCGAGCTATTGAGCGGACTATCGGTATAGATGAGATCGATGCGGCCGGGCGCTTCGATGATATGGGGCTGGGGGGCGCTGTAGAAGATGCGCGAATTGGCGCCGCCGACGGTAAACCGTTGGCGCACCGATTCGCGGCTGCCGCCGATGAACTCGCTGTTCATCTGCACTTCCAGCGGCGCGCTAAGGTCGGGAAAGCGGATGGACGCCGACGGCGACCACTGCCCGTCGACATAGCGCTCGTAGACGCGCGAACGCCAATAATAACGAGCGCTGGGCGGCGCTTCCACAGTGAAAACAAGCGTATCGCCCAGGCTGATTGCGCCGCTCAAGTTGAGCAAATCGGCGCCATAATAGTCGGATGTGGCGGGGCCTTCGCCCTCGATAGGGGCAAAAAGCCGACTCAAAACTTCGGCGATTTCCCGCAGCGGGTCCGAGCTGAGAAAGCGCTGAAAAGCATCCAGGCGCTCTTGCAGGTCGCTGCTGGGTAGGCCCCAGGCAAAGGCCAGCGACAAGAGCGAGAGCAGCAGGCCGATGAGCGCGAATTGCCGCCGCAAGATGGCTGGCATGCGGATGCCGCGCAGCGACCAGTCCCATTGCCGCCGGTCAATGTGCGAGCGCACAATCAGGACCAGAGCCATCAGCAAAAAGCCAAAGAGATAGACATCCAGCCGCTCGGCGCCGCGGAAGAATATCATGTTCACGAGCAGGATGAGGCCAGGCGGCAGGATGACGCGCCAGACGCGGTCTAGCCGAAAGATATGCCAGTTGGCGTTGTAGGCTAAAAACCAGAAGAGCAGCGCCACCAGCAGCGTCAGCACCAGCGGGTCGGTATTGATGCCGCCGCTGACCAAATCGACCAGCCAATCATAGCAGCGCGTCAAGACGGCGCTGATGCCAGCGCGGAAGGGCAGGTCTAGCTGGACGGCGGCAATGAGCACGGCAGCGCCGATGCCATAGAAGAGGCTGATGAAGAGCGCGCTGAGTTCGCCAAAGCGGCTGCGGGCTAGAATCAAGCTCAAGAAGACGCTGAAAATAGTAACGGGCAGCACGATATTCAGGTCAATCGCCCAGCCGGCTAGGTCGAGCGTTTGCAGTGGCATCCACAGCAAGACGCCGACAGCCAGCAAGGTCGAAATCGTATCGGGCGAGATGGGGCTGCGCCAGCGCGATCGCTGCCGCCGCGCCCTGGGCATGCTAATAGCGCTCATGATTTTCCAAGTCGGCGAATCTAATTCCTAGCTTATGCTAGGATGCCAATGTTGACAAGCAGCGGATAAGCCTCAGGAGCAGTCCGCTACACGCTTTCCCTGTGATTTCCCTCTTCTCTTTCCCAAAACCTGCTTAGATTCCCAACTTTTTACACTATCCTAACTTTTTTGCATTTAGGTACAGCTATACTGCCTTGTCGTAAGAGTGCTGTTGCTGCTGGGCGGCCCCGCAGCGCGCGAATACTTAACTTGCTGACAAAGGGAAAAGCGATGGAAAGTATAGAACTAATCTTGCAATATTGGCTGCGCTTCGCCGTCAATTTGGCAGTCATCAGCTGCTTGATTACTGGCTTGTATTGGCGACGCAAACCCAAACGCAACTATGCCATCGCCATGATTGTCGGCGGCATGCTGGTTTATGTCGTTATTCAGCTATTGATAAAAGCTGAAATTGGCTTGGGAGTTGGCTTTGGCATCTTTGCCATCTTCTCGCTGCTGCGCTTTCGCACGGTGGCGATTTCCCTGCGCGACATGACCTATCTCTTCGCCACTATTACGCTTTCGCTGGTCAATGCCTTGCTGATGTTTTATGGCGAATGGCAGCAGCTTGTCGCGGTGAACCTGGCGCTGCTAGCGACAATGGCGGCGCTGGAGTTCGGACAATTCATGCGCTATCGCTCGAGCCTGCGCCTGTCTTATGACAATCTCGATTTGTTGCAGCCTCAGCGGCGCTTGGATTTGTTCGAGGATATTCGCCAGCGCGCCGGCATCAAACCTGTGCGCGTCACAGTCAATCAAGTGAACCTTAGAAATCAGTCTGCTCGCTTGCAAGTCTGGTATTATGCGGAGGGTGATTAGCATGGTGCAAAAGAAACGCGGAAGTTTGCCTATCAAGTTGCTAAAAGTGGGACTGAAGCTGCTTTTGGCCGCGGCGGCCCTGCCGACTTTTGCCCAAGACGCGGGCCGCCCGGCTGGCTGGACTGCCGAATCACATGGCAACTGCGCCGCCCCGAATTATGAACTTATCTTGCCTGATGATGTGGTCAAGGAAATCTATATCACCTTCACTCCCGCAGCCTGGCAGGCGGAAGAAGCAGACATGCTCGAGCTTTATGGCGAGCGCGGCAGTAATGAAGGCGGCCGCGGCCGGCCTGGCGGGCCGGGTGGCTTTGGACGCATGCCACAGCCAAATATCGCCGAACTCGCTGAGACATTGGAACGCAGCGAGTCGGCCGTTTCGGCCGCGCTGGCGCTTTTGCCCGATTTTGCCGCCGCCGCCGCTCGCCTAGAAATGGAAGAAGCCGCCATATTTGAGGCTCTTGGTTTCCCATCTGGTTTTGCGCTGCCGCCGGGCGGCTTTGGACCAGGTGGCGGACGCGGAAACCCAAATCAAACTGGCCGCGGCTTGCAGCTTGCCGAACGCAACCCGATTTGGGTGCCGGTCACGATTCAATTTGGCGACCAAACCTGGTGGCAGGTCGGCTTCCGCTTCAAAGGCAATTCGACGCTGACCAGCGGCTGGCGCAACGGCGTCGATAATTTGCCCTTCAAGCTGGACTTTGACGAATTTGAAGACGAACACCCCGAGCTGGATAATCAGCGCTTTTATGGCTTCAAACAGCTTAGCTTCGCCGGCGGCGATTTTGACCCATCGCTCCAGCGCGAGAAAGTCGCCGCTGATATTTTCCGTCAGGCAGGCGTGCCAGCCGCCCAGACAGCCTTTTACGCCGTCTATGTCGATACAGGCGCTGGCGCGGGCTTCCAGTATTGGGGTTTGTACACCGCCATCGAATTGCCCGACGATACTCTAATCGAAACGCAATTCAGCGATGACAGTGGCAATATGTACAAACCAGAAGGCAGCGGCGCCACTTTTGCGGCCGATTCTTTCCGAGAAGAGTCATTCGATAAAGAAACCAACCGCGACAGCAACTACGCTGATGTGCTGGCGCTTTTTGCCGCGCTGCATGCAGAGAACCGCCTTAGCGCGCCCGCTGACTGGCGTAACAGCTTAGAGACCGTCTTTGATGTTGATGGCTTCTTGCGCTGGCTGGCGACAAATACCCTGATACAAAATTGGGATACCTACGGCAATATGCCGCACAATTACTATCTCTATGCCGATCCAGCGGCGGGGCAATTGGTCTGGATTCCTTGGGACAATAATATGGCATTGCAATCCGGCCTTGGCTCTGGCCCGGCCGGTTTCGAGCCGCCTGCTGGCAGGATGGCAGGTTCAGAGCCGGCTGCTGACGCGCCAGATGCAGAGCTGCCCGTTGGCGTGGCCCGACCTGGCTTGCGGGCAGCGCTTACTCTGCCCCTAGTCGAGGTCGCGGCAGCATCTTGGCCTCTCATCGCCTTTTTGCTGGAAGACGCCGTCTATGCCCAGCGCTATGTGGAATTGGTCGCGCAAATTAGCGCCGATGTTTTCACTCCCGAGCGCATGCAGCCGATTTATGAGGCGAATTTCGAGCTGCTTGCCGCATATATGAGCAATACGGCAGACAATGAGGCGGTTGCCGTTCTGCGCGCGGCCACTGACAGCCTCATCGAACATGTCGAGGCCCGCGCGGCGGCCGCCCAAACTTTCTTGGAGCAATAAAACGCGGCCGCCTAGACCGTTCCCGACCAGAACCTGCTATAATACATAGCGTGCATTGATGGAGGGACAATGGCCTTAAAGAGAAAACCAAACAAGGGCGCTGGGTCCCAGTGGGTTACGGTCTACATCACGCATAACCTGCCCGAAGCGCATATTATCTTGGGCAAATTGCGAGCGCATGACCTGCCGGCCATGCTGCATCAAGAAGCGGGCGCGACCGCCCTCGGCATCACTTATGGCAATCTGGGCGAAATCAAGATTCTGGTCGCGCCGGCGGATTATGACCGGGCTGAAGCTCTCTTATTCCCAGCCAGCGGCGAAGAAATCGAAGCGAATAACGACAAGATTCGCTTGATTTGGGATGATGAAGCGAAGCCAGCTTTCGCCGATGATGACGATGAATGATAGCTTGACCCGCGTACCGGGCATCAAAGTCGGGCATTATAGCGACAGCGCCGCTGCCACTGGCTGTACGGTTGCGCTTTGCCCGCCGAAGACCGTCGGCGCGGTGGATGTGCGTGGCGGCGCGCCCGGCACCCGCGATACCGATTTGCTGCAACCGCAGACGCTCATCGAAGAAGTCAATGCTATCGTGCTTTCAGGCGGCAGCGCCTTTGGCTTAGCCGCCGCCGATGGCGTGATGCGCTGGCATGTCGAGCGCGGTTTGGGCTATCAAGCCAGCAGCGGCGCGCTGGTGCCGATTGTGCCAGCCGCCATTCTCTTCGATTTGACTATCGGCGAGCCAGACGTCTATCCAGACGCGGCGGCTGGCTATCAAGCCTGTGAAGCGGCCAATTCCCAGCCCGTCGCTATGGGCAGCGTTGGCGCTGGCACCGGCGCGCGCGTGGCGGCTATATTGGGCAATGCGCGGGCCAGCAAAGGCGGCCTCGGCTCGGCCGCGCTTGAACTGCCCAGCGGTCTAATCGTAGCCGTCTTGATAGCGGTGAACCCGCTCGGCAATGTCATCGGCGCGGACGGGCGTATTTTGGCCGGCCTGCGCGCGGCGGATGGCAGCGGCTTTGTCCCGGTCCTTGACGCGCTGGCGGACAGCGCCGTCGCGCCGCCGATTGGCGAGAACACGGTCATTGGCGTCGTCGCGACCAATGCCCGCTTGAACAAAGCGCAGGCGCAAAAAGTCGCGCAAATGGCCCACGATGGCATCGCGCGGGCGGTCAACCCGGCGCATACTATGTATGATGGCGATACGCTTTTTGCCCTAGCCACTGGCGAGATAGCGGCCGCGCCATCGCTCGTCGGCGCTTATGCCGCCGATATGACGGCAAAAGCGATCCGCCGCGCCGTGCAAGCGGCCACTTCTTTGGCGGGCGTCCGCGCAATCCGCGATGCTTAGGCAAGCCAATCCCCGCACCCGCGCTCTCCGCTACATAAAACGCACTTTAAGTTACAGTCCAAATGCCTTAACATCGATTTAGCATAAACCGTTTATTATAGGCAATCGAGGTGGCGAGGGACTGCCTGTGGCAAAAAAAATCCTGCTGGTAGAAGACGAAAAACGGCTGATAGCCAATCTGGCCGATAAACTGCGGGCTGAGGGCTATGCTGTTTTCACCGCCCTGGATGGCGAAGCTGGCTGGCAGCTGGCTCGCGCCGAGCGCTACGACCTCATTGTGCTGGATATTATGCTGCCCGGCTTGGATGGCTTGAGCCTCTGCCGCATGCTGCGCAGCGACAGCAAGACCGCCAATATCCCCATCATTATGCTGACAGCCCGCGGCACTGAAGTGGATAAAATCGTCGGTTTGGAAAGCGGCGCTGATGATTACATCGTCAAGCCTTTTGGTTTGGGCGAGTTTTTGGCGCGGGTGCGCGTGCAGATGCGCCGCCCCGCCTCTGACCGGGGTCTGCCGCAAGACGAGTTGATATCGGGCAACCTGCGCCTGGATTTGACCGCCCGCCGCGTCTTCCGCAATGAGACGGAAATTAAACTCAGCAATAAAGAATTTGACCTGCTGACTGTCTTCATGCGCAATAAAAATGCCGTGCTTTCCCGCGATTTGATTCTGACCAAAGTTTGGGGCAGCGATTATTATCCGCTGGACAAGCGCACTGTCGATGTACATATCCGCTGGCTGCGCGAAAAAATCGAAGAGCGACCGTCTAGCCCCGAGCGCATCACCACGGTGCGCGGTATCGGCTATCGCTTCGAGGGTTGACTATGCTAGCTCAAGATATAGCGCTGGCGCTCGCAGTCTTGGCTCTGCTTGGCTTGGCCTTTCATAGTTGGCGCCGCCGCCGCGCGCTGGCCGAGCTGGCCCGCGGCCTGCGCCGCCGCGACGCAGTCATCCGCCAACTGCGTGGGCAGCTCGATGCCATTGAGCGCGAAAATGCCGAAAGCAAAGCCCTCTTCACCACAATTTCTGATGTCGCTTTTGACCCTGTCCTGCTGCTCGATGAAGAGCTGACTATCATTATGTACAACCAAGCCGCCGAGCGCTTTTTCCCCCAGCGCAACCCCATCGGCGAGCGCCTGGCAGATGTCATCGCTGCGCCAGAATTGCGTGACTTGGCCCAGCTCGCCCTGCGCGAAGAAAGCGATCTCGAAGAGCAATTTATCATCGACGAGGCCAATTTTCGCGCCCGCGCGCAGGTGATGCGCTATGACAGCGAGCGGTGTTTTTTGGGTATCGCGCTGCAAGACATCACCGAGCTGGTGAGCTTGAATCGGGCGCGGCGCGATTTGGTCGCCAATATCTCGCACGAGCTGCGCACGCCCATCACCCGCATTCGCCTGATTATCGAAGGGCTTTTTCTCGAGGCGGACAAACCCAAGCGCAAGGCTAGTATCCAATCGCTCAAAGAGATTGCGATGGAAACCGATGCTTTGCTCTGGCTAGCCCAAGAACTGCTCGATTTGTCTATGATAGAGTCTGGGCAAGCCATCCTCAAGCTGGTCAAGACACCCTTAAAAGGCCTCATCGACGAAGCGATTGAGCGGCTGGAAACGCAGGCGGAGGTCAAGCAGCTTAGCATTGTCAGCCAGGTGCCGCAGAAGGTCTTTGTACTCTGCGACGCTGACCAGTTGCGCCGGGTGCTGGCGAATTTAATTCATAACGCGATTAAATGGTCGCCAACCCGCGATACCATCACCATCACGGCCGCTGAGCAGGGCGACGAGATTGTCATTTCCGTGTTTGATAATGGCCCCGGCGTGCCAGAAGAACTGCGCGAGCGCATCTTCGAGCGCTTTTATCAAGCCGATATTTCCCGCTCCGGCGATGAAGGCACTGGCTTGGGCTTGGCAATCTGCAAGCACATCATCGAAGCCCACGGCGGGCAAATCTGGGCGGAAGGCAACAGCCAAGGCAATGGCGGCCACTTCCTCTTCACTGTGCTAAAAGCCGATGCCGACCTTATTGACGCAGACACCGCGGCGGCCGTTGCGCTCGATGAATTGGCCGCGCCGCTCTGAGCCACATTCTAAATTGAAATCCACCCGCAGTCTGCTAAAATGACGGCGACCTCGGTCGCTTTAGTGATTTGCCTATGTTGAAAGCGCTCTATGCAAAAGACCGGCAAAGCCAGCGGTTTTGACACAGACAGGCTCGGCAAAACGCTGCGGCACTTGTCCCCCCTGCTCACTATCCTCTGCTTGCTATTGCTCTGGCATTGGCTCAGCGATAGAGAAATTATCCACCGCATTTTGGTGCCGCCGCCGGCCAAGGTCTATGCCGCTTTTCTGGCGGCGCTGGCCGATGGCAGCCTGCTCAGGCACACTGGGACCACAGTGCAAGCCATGCTCTACGGTCTTCTTTTGGGCGTCGGCATTGGTTTAGGCATCGGTTATGCCATTGCCAAAGCCTCTTTGCTAGAGTTCATCCTGTCGCCGATTATCGTCGCCTTTCAATCGACGCCGATTGTGGCTTATGCGCCGCTGCTGATAATCTGGTTCGGCAGCGGGCCAACCAGCAAAGTCCTTACCACAGCGGTCATCGTCTTTTTCCCCACCCTGGTCAATACCATCGTCGGCATCCGCGGCGTCTCGCCCAGCCTGCGCGATATGCTGCGGGCTTTGCAGGCCGGGCCCTGGCAGACCTTCCGCTATCTGGAGTTGCCAGCGGCGCTGCCAGTGATTCTAGCTGGTTTGAAAACCAGCACGACGCTAGCGGTGATTGGCGCGGTGGTCGGCGAATTTGTGGCATCGGGCAGCGGCCTGGGCTTTATGGTGGTTTTAGCCCGCAATCAATACAACGACGCCCTGGTCATTGTCGCCGTGCTGACGATGACCGCTATCGCCTTGAGCCTGTATGGACTGGTGGCTTATGTGGAATGGCGTCTGCTGGCTTGGCGGCGGCGCTCCGCTTATTGATTCGAATTTCACGGAGACTGTATCTTATGTTCAGATTGATTCTTTCACTCGCGCTCGCGCTGCTCTTGCTCGGCGCTGGCTTCACATCCGCGCAAGACGGGCTTATCGAAGAGCGGCTGCTGCTCACTTTTGTGCCAAATGTCCAGTTCTCGCCTTTTTATGTCGGCATTGAAGGCGGCTATTTCGCCGACGCTGGTTTTGAAATCACGCTAGAACACCTGCAAGAGCCAGAAGTGCTAGATCTGGTGGCTCTGGAGCGGGCTAACTTTGGCATCGTCAGCGGCGAGCAGGTCATTTTGGCGCGGGCGCAGGGGCGGGATGTCATCTATGTCTTCGAGTGGTTTCAGCAGTATCCCGTCGGGCTGGTCTTCGATAGCGTGCTGGATTTTGCCGATTTGCAAAATCTGCGCGGCAAGACCGTCGGCCTGCCTGGCCGCTTTGGCGCCAGCTATAGCGGCTTGACGACGCTGTTACGCAGCGCTGGCTTGAGCGAAGCCGACATCGAGTTGCAAGAAATCGGCTTCAATGCGCCGCAGGTCTTTTGCTTGGGCGCGGTGGACGCGGCTGTCGTCTATGTCAACAACGAACCGCTGCAAATCCGCCAGCGAGCGGCGGCTGGCGAATGCGGCGAAGTGGCCGATGTGGCTGTGCTTTCGGTCGCGGCGCAAGTCGATTTGGTTTCCAATGGCTTGATTGTCAACCGCGCGCTCTTAGAGCAGGCGCCAGCGCAGATAGAGAGCCTGGTGGGCGCCTTGACCGGGGCCCTCAGCGCTGTTATCAATAACCCGGCCGCGGCGTATCTGCTGAGCCTGCCGCATATAGAGAATCTGCCGGCCAGCCCGGACCTGATGGCCGAATTGCAGGCGGCGGCGGCGGAGCAGGTAGAGTTCCTGGCTACCAAGCCTGACCGCGTCGCTATCGCCGCCAGTCGCCAGGCTTTGGGCGAGGCTCTAGCCATGAAATTCGACGCGGCTGAGCTGACGCAGTTCCAGGTCTTGCTGCATACGATTGAATTATGGGATGCCGAGCAGCTTGGTTTCAGCGATTTGGCCTCCTGGCAAGCCATGCGCGACACGCTGGAAGCGATGGGCTTCCTCGCCGCTGAGTCTGGCGATTTGCAAGAGGCTTTCAGTAATCGCTTTGTGGCGGGCAGCGACGCGTGAGCTTGCGCCTGCGCCAGCTTGTTGTATGCTTTCGGGGTCCAGCGGGCGAGAGCCTGCCCGCCCTTGGCCCAATTTCATTTGAAGTGACGAATAATGAGTTTGTGGCTGTGCTGGGTCCCAGTGGCTGCGGCAAAAGCACTCTGATTCGGGTTTTGGCTGGTTTGCAGCCGGCGACAAGTGGCGCGGCTTATTGCGATGAGACTTTGATTGCGCGGCCTATGCCGGGCGTCGCCATTATGTTTCAAGAGGCGAACCTGCTGCCCTGGCGGACTGTGGCTGACAATATCGCTTTGCCGCTGGAGATTGCCGGCCAAGCGCCAGCCCAGCGCGCCGCCACCGTCGCCGCGCTGCTGCCTCTGTTGAACCTGGAGAATTTCGCCCTGGCCTATCCCGCCGAGCTATCGGGCGGGATGGCGCAGCGGGTGGCTCTCGGCCGTGTCATCGCGCAGCAGCCGCGGGTCTGGCTGCTGGATGAACCGTTTGGCGCGCTCGATGCGCTGACGCGGGAAAAACTCAGCCTGGATTTGCTGCGCCTGCGCGCCCGCTCCCAGCAAACAGTCCTGATGGTAACGCATGACATCAATGAAGCCGTGCTGCTGGCGGATCGGGTGCTGGTGCTGTCAAGGCGGCCGGGCCGGCTGGTCGCCGATATAGCCGTTGATTTGCCGCGCCCACGCTCGGCGCAGCTGCTCTATCAAAATGAGTTCCTGCGCTTGACGCGGCAAGTGCGCGCTTGCATCGAAGACCAGGCGGGCTGAAATGCAAATATAATTTTGTGCCTACTTGCAGTATAGTACAGGCGCATTTTACCCAAATCGAATAGAGCTTGAGGCAGAAAATGAAATTTAGCGCGGAAGCGATTCGGGGGCTTTTCCCCTCTTTGAGCGTGCCGGCGGCTGAGGGCAGGCTGCCGATTTTCCTCGACAACCCGGCTGGCACCCAGGTGCCGCAGGCGGTCATAGACGCGGTTACGGACTATTATATGACGATGAACGCCAATTCGGGCGGTTTCTTCGCCACCAGCCGGCGCAACGACGCCATGGCCGCGGCAACCCGCCAGCTTATGGCCGATTTCCTCAATGCGCCCAGCGCTGAAGAGATTGTCATTGGACCAAATATGACGACGCTCAATTTTGCTTTGAGTCGGTCTTTGGCGCAGCGGCTCGCGCCCGGCGACGAGATTGTGCTGACCCGGCTGGATCACGACGCCAATATAGCGCCCTGGACGCTGATTGCCCGCGACTGTGGCTTGCGGCTGAAATGGGTCGATATTCACAGCGCTGATTGCACGCTAGATATGGCTTCGCTGGAAGCGGCGCTGAGCGAGCGCACGCGCATTGTCGCGACGACGCATGCTTCCAACGCCGTCGGCACGCTCAACCCCATCAAGCAGATTGCTGAGCTGGCCCATGCAGTTGGCGCTTGGCATATCGTCGACGCGGTGCAGAGCGCGCCCCATGTGCCAATCGATGTGCAGGCGATTGGCTGCGACTTTTTGCTTTGCTCTTCCTACAAATTTTATGGGCCTCATCTCGGCATTATGTGGGGGCGGGCGGATTTGCTCAATTCCTTGCCCGCCTATAAAGTGCGCCCGGCCAAAGATACCGCGCCCTATCGCTGGGAAAATGGCACGCCGAGCTATGAAACCTGGAATGGTCTGCGCGCCTGCCTCGAGCATTGGCAGATGATTGGCGAGCGCTTTGGCGCAGCGAATTTGCCGCAATACAGCGGTCGCCGTCTCAAGCTGAAGCAGGCTCTGCTCGCGGTGCAAGAATACGAAAGCGAGCTAGTGGCGGCTCTGCTGGCGGGCTTGCAGGCTATACCCGGCGTCACGATTGCCGGCATCACCGACAGCGGGCGCTGGCGCGTGCCAACGGTGGCTATCGTCAAAGATGGATATAGCCCTGATGCCATCGCCAAATACCTGGCTGAAGAGCATGTCTATGTTTGGAGTGGCAATTATTACGCGCTGGAGATTATGCAGCGGCTAAGCCGCCCCGAAGGCCTGGTGCGCATTGGCATAGGCAAATACAACAGCCGGGCTGAAATCAACCGGCTGTTGAATCTCTTAGAATCGCTGTAGCCAAAAGGCGCTTTTTATTGCATTTAGCGCTGTTTTATTTCGACAGAGCCGCGAGCTGCTGCATCAAGCGGCTTTTGCGGCGGGCGGCATTACGCTTATGCACGACGCCGCGGCTCGCCAGCTTGTCGAGGTCGCGCACGGCGATGCGCGTCGCTTCCTGCGCTTCGGTAACATCGCCGCTGGCGATTGCCGCCCGCGCTTTTTTGACCAGAGTGCGAGCGCGATTGCGATAGTGGCGGTTGTGCAGGCGGCGTTTTTCGTTCTGACGAATGCGCTTCATAGCCGATTTGCTGTTTGCCATTTACTAGGTCTCTTTCCAAGCCGTCTCAGAATACGCGGGCAAGCATAGCATAAGGCGGTGCGCCTGTCTAGCCTGCTCAGTCGGCGATTTTAGGATCAAAAGCGTCGCGCAGGCCATCGCCAATCTGGTAGAAGCAGAAGACGGTCACGCTAATCAAAATGCCCGGCATGACGATGAGGTGCTGTGCCCGCCGCATATAATCCAATGCGCCGCTGAGCATATTGCCCCAGGTCGGCGTTGGCGGTTTGATGCCAAAACCGATGAAGCTGAGGGCAGATTCCGCCAGAATCAAGCCACCCATGCCAAGCATAAGCCCAGTGATTAGGATGGAAAAGATATTTGGCACGATATGCACAAACATGATGCGCAGCTGCGACGCGCCCACCGCCTGCGCCGCGATGACATACTCGCGCTCTTTTAGCGAATAAGTCTCGGCCCGCACCAAGCGCGTAACGCCGGTCCAGCTCAGGATGGCGAAGATAAGCACAAGCGTCGTCGGCGAGGGCGAAAACAGGGCTGTTATGAGTATCAGCAGGAACAAAAAAGGAATCGAGTTGAGCGTGATGATGAACCAGTTGATAAAATCGTCCATCTTGCCGCCATAGTAGCCGGCAAAAACCCCAATCGCAATGCCGATGCCAAAGGTAAGAATGGCCGAAGAAATCGCAATTCCCAGCGATACCTGCCCGCCATAGAGCAGGCGGCAGAGATGGTCGCGCCCAAGTTCATCGGTGCCGAGCAAATGCCCTTGTTCCAGCGGCGGCAGATATTTGTTGCGCAGGTTTTGCTCGTTCGGGTCAACTTGCAGCAAATTGCAAGTCGTGGGCGCGGACAGGGAAAGCACGGAAAATATAATCACGACAAAAAGCGACACAATCGTCGGGCGATCCCGGCGCAGGCGGCGCAAACCGCGCTGCCACATTGTCATCGACGGGCGCAAACCCATGTCGGTGTTTTTGCGTTTTGTCTCGTCTACATCTAATTGTTTAGGAAGCTGTTTCTCTGACATAATTTTGCACTCGTCGCTTAGAAACGAACACGCGGGTCAAATGTCGCGTAAAGAATATCGGAAAGGATATAGGCAACCACTGTCAGCACGCTGGCGATAACCACATTCGCCATAATCATCGGATAATCTCGACTGACAAAAGCATCCAATGTCAGCAGGCCGACGCCAGGCCAAGTGAAAATGCGCTCGATGATGATGGAGCCGCCTAAGAGGCCAACGAAGGCAGGCCCCAGAAAGGTCATAAAAGGCAGGATGGCATTGCGCAAGCCGTGCCGGAACCAGATAGCTGTATCCGTCAAACCTTTAGCGCGGGCGGTGCGCAGATAATCGCTGTTGATGGTCTCTAGCATAGAAGCCCGCATATAGCGCGACCAAGGGGCGATGACGCCCAAGGCGCTGACTAAAGTAGGCAGCAGCAAAAAGTGGATGCGCTCGAATATCGGCGGGCAGCCGCCGCGCACTGGCGGACAGCGTCCACCCATTGGCAATATAGGCCGGCCATCGCCGATGCCATACGGTTCTAAAGCCCGCGGCAGCATAATGCCAAAAAAGACCAGCGCCATCAGGCCGAGCCAAAAGGCCGGCACAGAGTCGCCGACGACGGCGAATATGCGCGTAAAGCGATCAAAAGCGCGGCCGCGGTAGACCGCCGCCATCACGCCAATGACAATGCCGGTCGTCAAGCCAGTCAGCAGCACCGCCACATTCAGCTCGATCGTCGCGCCGAGGCGCTCGGCAATCAAGTGAATAGGGTTGGAGCCGCGGAACTTGAAAGAAGTGCCGAAGTCGCCGCGCAGAATGCCATAATTGTCGCCCCAATCATCTGGCTCGCCATCATAATTGGTGTCGACCAGCATCCAGTCATCGCCAATCAGCCAGCGCAGGTATTGAACATAGAAGGGGTCATCCACGCCCAGCCGCGCCGCCAGGCGCTCGCGTTCGTCCTGGCGCATAGTTGGGTCAAAGGCCAATATCGTAACCGGCCCGCCCGGCACCAGCAGCATAATGAAATAGACGATAAACGTGATGCCAAAAAGAGTGGGGATAGCTTGCAAGAAACGGCGAAGAATGTATTTTTGCATTACCGCACCTGATTAGTATTTAGGAAAGCGGCCAGGAACAAAGCGCCCTGGCCGCCAATCCGCTATCTGCACTATTGCATGGAAATCGCGGGCGATACCCATGCGTCGGTGGAATAGGTGCGCGAGTAGGGCGTTGGATTCCAGTTGCCCGTGCCCGGCAGCACCGCTGTCATCGATTCGGAGACATACATATAGAAGTAGGGCATGTCGTTAAAGAGGATCTCCTGCACTTTGCCATAGAGCTCAGCCCGCGCTGCCGTATCACAGCCCGGCACCACTCGCGCCTGGTCGTTCAGCTCGATAAGCTCGGCGCTGTAGTAGGAGACGAAGTTGAAGCCCGAGCCAGGCACATCGACTTCTGGGTAGTAGAAGGCGGAGATGTCTGGGTCGACTGGCAGGCCGAGGCTCCAGCCCAGCATATTCATATCGAAGGTCTGCCCGAGTAATTCGGGGATGAAGGCGCTGCCCCAGTCGATGGTCTCAAATTGAGCGTCGAAACCGACTTTCTGCATCTCCGCTTGGAAGTACAAGCCCATCTGCTCGCTGGTGTCATTGCCAGCGGCCACATGCAGCATGACCGTCATCGGCTCGCCATTGAAGCTCTCGTCCACTTCGCGGGCGAAGAGGCAATCTTGGCAGACGCGCGGCGTATCAGGATTGTCGTCGTCATCGACCCAGCCGGCTTCCGTCAGCTTCTCCATCGCCATCTCGGGACTATATTCATATTGCAAATTGTGGTCGTAGACCCAAGAGGTGGGGATGGTGTGGGTGGCGATTTTGACGCCGTTGCCATCGCGGATGCCTTCGATGAGCGCGTCAACATCGACCGCGTGCGAAACTGCCTGGCGCACCAGCACATCGCCAAAGACCGGATGCGGCTCTTGCGGGATGAGGTTACCGTCTTCGTCAAAACCAGCCTGCGGGTTATCCGGGTTGGCTTGGTTCATAGCGAAGAAGGTAAAGCCATTGCTGGTGAACTCGTAACGCGGGAACTCCAACAGTTCTTCATCCGTGCGGAATTCCTCTTGCCGCGTGGCCGGCACCGCCAAAATGCTGAATTCGCCGCCGATAAAGCGCTCGGTGGCGACATTCTCGTCCGCCACTTGCAGCGTCACATGTTCGGACGGGCTGACGAAGCCGAGAATGCTGTCAGGATAGGCTTGGTCGGCCAGCAGGCTGATGCGCTCGCCAGCGGAAAATTCGACATCTTTGAAAGCCCCAAAAGACACAGTCGGAATGTGCCGCGGGTCGTCGTTCATGCTGCCGAAGCTCTCGCCATACAGCTCCGAGAAGATATGCGCCGGCACCGGCGTAACATCATTCACATCGCTGAAAGAGATGCAGTCCGCCTCATTAAAAGTGATGACGACGGTGTAGTCGTCGGGCGCTTCGATGCTGACGATTTTGCCGCCAGCGGGCGTACCATCGGCCATGGTCTCAAAAATGCCGGAGCGCGGGCTGTCGATTTCGCCGCTGCGCGTCGCTTCCACCGCCCACAAATAGTCGGCCGAGGTAACAGGCGTGCCATCGTTCCAGGCGATGTCATCGCGCAGGTGGACGGTCAGCACCGTGCCGGTCTCATCATATTCCCAGCCCGAGGCCATCGCGCCGGCCAGGTTTGGCTCTTCCAAGCCAGTGAAGGGGCTAACGCCAATGATGGCCGGGTATAACCAGCCATAGACAGCGCTAGACGCGGTGTCGCTGCCGATGAGCGGGTTGAAGGTGGCCGGGTCGCCGGCCGTGCTGGACTCGATGACAATGCCACCCAAGCCGGGCCCTGGCGCTTCGTCCGCATCCTGCGCGCTCAGGGGCAGGGCGATCCAAAGTAACAGGACCAAGAGCAAAACAAGAATCTTCTTCATTTTGTGCACCTTTCTTTCGATTTGTAGTCTTCACGCTGGGTAATAAAAGCTCTTCCCAACAGTTTAACAGAATACCGCAAAAAATCGAACTTTCTAGCTTTTGCCTTAGGGCAATTGCATAAAAATCATTATTCAGCAAAATTCACAAAAAATTAAGCCAGAAAAACTACGCGGCCCCATTTTCAACCCCACCCTCGGCCCCTCGCCAAAGCTTTGGGGAGGGGGAGGCTAATCTGTGAAAACTATAGACATGCTTGAAGAAAAGTCCCTCCCGTAGGGCAGTGTCTACGCGCCCCAAAGCTTCGGGGATGGATCGCCATCGTGGGCTTGTTCTTATTGCAATTTGATGCGATTGCCCTGGCTTCGCCTACAAGATTAGCGGGCAATTTGCGATAATGGCGACGCGAATGCGAATTGCGAAGGAAATGCGATGCCGACACGGAGCTTTCTGGGATTTAGCTTTATCATCTTCGCTCTGCTTTTCGCTGCTTGCGGCAGCTTGGACCGGCCCAGCCGGTCACAAGAGACGGCCACCGCCCTTGTTGCGCCGCCCACTGAGACTATCGCGGAATCGCCGACCAGCGCGCCCAGCCCAAGCGCTTTGCCGCCATCCGCTACGCCGCCGCCTCAGCCAAGCGCGCCGCCCAGCCCCACAGCCAGCCCTTCGCCAGCGCCGACGGCCGGGCCAACGCAATCGCCGCTGGATCGCTTGGTGGCCGCCCGCGATATCGAAAATGGCAAGCTCCTCTTCGAAACTTTTCAAGACGCAGCCAATTATTCCTGCGCCAACTGCCATAGCCCGAGCAGCGAAAAGTCCCTGCTGGGACCAGGCTTGCTGAATATCAAAGATCGCGCCTTGACGCGCGTCGCTGGCCAGGGCGCGGCCGAATACCTCTACAAATCTATCACCGAGCCAAAAACTTATGTGGTCGAGGGCTTTGACGCCGAGCTGATGCCAGCGAATTGGACCGAGATTTATAGCGAATTGGAAATTTTTGATATCGTCGCTTATTTGATGACGCTGGCCGGCGAATCCGACTTGGACGGGCCTGAAGCGGCCAGCGACGCGGCGGAAGTGTGGATTTATGGCGAGATTGCGCTGCCCGCCGCCGCCAGCGCCGCGCGCGGCGCAGAGCTCTTCCAGGCTATGCAGCCGGCGGCCGGCTATGCCTGCGCCACTTGCCACTTCAGCGATACGGAAGCGCGCTTGATTGGGCCAGGCCTATTGAATATCGGAAGGCGGGCGGAAACCCGAGTCGCGGGGCAGAGCGGCGTCGAATATCTTTTCACTTCGATTGTTAACCCGGGCGATTTTATCGCGCCAGATTTCCCTGAGAACCTGGAGCCGCGCAATTATTCGCAGGTCTTCAGCGAAGCGGAAATCTATGACATCATCGCTTATTTGCTGACGCTGAAATAGAGAGCAAGGCTTCGACTTCGGCCGCTAAACGCTGCTCGGCCGCCGCCAGCGCCGCCCGCCGCCCGGCCAGCCATTTTTGATCGGCGGCGATGCTTTCGCTTTGCGCCTCGAGGACGGCGGCGGTCGCTTTGGGCGCGGCGCCACCGGGCAAGTCCCGCGCCTCGACGAAAGCCCACGGGTCAAGCGCCCGCTGGAAGACATCGGCCGGCAGCTCCACTTGCAAACCCAGCTGCGCCGCGGCCGCGCTGAGCATCTCTGTTCGCAGTTCGCTTGGCCTCAGCGCATTTTCTTGCGCATAACTGACCAAGCGCGAGACGATGCTATGCGCCTGGCGGAAGGGCAGCTTTTCATGCCGCACCAGTGTATCGGCGAGTTCGGTCACAGTCGTGAAGCCGGCTCCAGCCCGCTGCTGCAAATGCGCGACATTGACTTGCAGCGTCTCCATCACGGCGGCATAGAGTTGCAAGATTTCTCGCGCCGTCTCCAGCGCGCCAAAAAGCAGCGGGAAAATCTCGTCTTCGATGTCTTGCGTATCGCCAAAGGGGATATTGTGGCATTGCAAGACGATGCCCTGCGCTTGCGCCAGCATGCGGCTGATGCGGGCCCGCAGATGCTCCAGCACGACGGGATTGCGCTTCTGCGGCATTATCGAGCTGATTTGGATGAAGCTGTCGTCGATGCGAATCGCGCCGCTCTCTTGCGTCGCCCAAAAAAGCATATCTTTGCTGAAGCGCGACAGGTTAGCGCCCAGCGTCGCCAGCGCCCCAGCCACATCGGTCAGGTTATCCGAAGCGCCGATGCTGTCGTAAGTACTGAGCAGAATCCCGTCAAAGCCTAATAAATCGGCGCTGAGCTGCCGATTGATGGGAAAGGCAGTGCCGGTCAAAGCGGCCGCGCCCAAGGGGCTTTGGTTATTATTTTTATAGGCAAAGCGCAGGCGGGCGAAATCGCGCTGGCAGAAGGCGAGAACGCCAGCGATATAATGCGCCATCGTCGTCGGCTGCGCCGGCTGCGTATGCGTATAGCCGGGCATCAGCGTCTCGAGCTGGGCGCGGGCAAAATCATGCAAGCAGCAGCGCAGCTGTAGCAGGTCCGCCGCCGCGTCCAGCAGCAGCGGGCGCAAAGCCAAGCGGGTGAGGGCATAACCGAGGTCGTTGCGGCTGCGGGCCAGTTGCAGGTTGCCGCCATGCGCCGGGCCAGCGCTTTCGATGAGCTTGTTTTCGATGGCGAAAAAAAGGTCTTCCACCCCCGCTTGATAAGCCAGCTTCGCCAAGCCCAAGTCTTCGACTTGCTCTAAAGCGGCCAGCAAGGCGGCGGCATTTTCTTCCGTTAAGATGTCGCAGGCGCGCAGCATCAGGACATGGGCGCGATTGGCCGCCAGCATCGGCGCGTAATAATATTTTTTGGCGTCTTCGTAAAAGGGCTTTAATACATATTTGCTATAGAGCGGGTGGGGAAAAGCGGAGTCCGCACTAGACATTCTTTAACCCTTCAGCCCGGTCAAAGCGATGCCTTCAATGATATAGCGCTGGAAGATAATGACGACGATGAGCAGCGGCACGACCGATAGCGATGCACCAGTCATAATCAGGTTCCAGGGCGTCTGCGCTTCGGACGAGAATTGCTGGATGCCGACGGGCAGGGTGAACATCTCGCTGCGGGTCGTAGCGATGAGGGGCCAGATAAAGGCGTTCCAGTTGCCGAGAAAATTAAAAATGCAGAGCGCGCCAATCGCTGGCAGGCTCAGCGGCACCGCGACGCGCCAATACAAACCAAATTCGCTGACGCCATCGATGCGCCCGGCATCAAGCAGCTCGTCTGGCACACCTTGCATGAACTGCCGCATCAAAAAGATGCCGGAAGCGGTTATCACGCCCGGGAAGGCAATGCCCCAATAGGTATCGACCCAGGTGCCGCCGATGGGCGGATTCGACGACATAATGAACCAAGGAATGATAAGCATCTCGGTTGGCACCATCAGGGAGGTCAAGAAGATGATGAAGATAGGCCGCTTGCCGGGAAAATTGTATTTGGCGAAGACATAACCCGCAAGCGAATCAAAAAAGGCGACGCTGATTGTGCTGAAGACGGCGACGATAAAAGAATTCTTGTACCAGAGCGGCAAGTCGGTCTCGTTGATGACTTCGCTGTAGTTATCAAGACTCGGGTTAGCCGGGAAGAAATCGCGCCGCAGAATCTCGGTCTCAGGCTTGAGCGAAGTGGAGAGCATCCAGATAAAGGGCGCGATCATCGTGAAGCCAATAAGCGTCAGCAGCAGGTAGGAGAAGATGCGGTATTTCCAGTCGCTGCCGGCGCGGCCGACCGCGCTAGTTCGGCTTTGGTCTTTGAAAATGTTTGAGGGAGTGATGGATTCCATTAGGCCGCCTCAATTGATGCGTCGCGATGTTACCGAAAGCTGAATGATGGTAACGCCCAGAATCAAGGCGAAAAGCACCACAGTCAAAGACGAGGCATAACCCATATCAAAGCTCTGGAAGGCTTCGCGGTAGACGCGCAGCACGACGGTCGTCGTCGAATCCAGCGGCCCGCCGCTGCCTTGCTCCGTCATCGCCAGCACTGGCGCGAACATGCGCAAAAAAGAAATTGTCTGCAAGACCAATAAATAGACGATGCTGGGGTTGAGCAGGGGGATGGTGATATAGCGAAAAGTATGCCAGCGGCTGGCGCCATCGACCTCAGCCGCTTCGTAATAAGTGCGCGGGATTTGCTTTAGTCCAGCTAAAAATATAATGACGGAGAAACCCATGCCCTGCCAGACGACCAGCGCCAGGATAGACGGCAGAGCCTGCTGCGGGCTGCGCAGAAAGGGCTGCTGCGGCAGCGAGACCAGCTGCAAGAGAATATTAAACATGCCAAAACGCGGCTGATAAAGCATTCGGAAAACCCAGGCGATAGCGATGGTGGAAGTTACAAAGGGCAAGAAAAATAGAATGCGATAGAAGGTGCTCATAAAGCGAATTTCGTTGAGCATCAAAGCGATGGCTAGAGCCAAACCCAACTGAATTGGCACGCCCCAGAGCAGATAGCTGGCTGTATTGCGAAAAGCCGATTTGGTGACCGACTTCTTTTTATTCAGCTGCTCCCAAAGCTGCTCATAATTGTCGAAGCCAACGAAGGGCTGCTCGGCCGACAGCGGGTTGTAATCGTGCAGGCTCATCTGGAAGGCGAAGATGGTGGGGTAGATGCGGATATAGGCGAAAAAGACGATCGGAATCGCCAGGAAGATATAAGCCCAGACGATCTTCTTCTTGGCTAGCGTCATTGTGAAGCCGCTTGCCTTGCGCTTAGACATTGGCCGCATCCGTCAGCTTATCGGTTTAGAGGTTGCTGGCGCCATTTTTGGCTTGCACATAAACGATGCCCAGCCAAAGCGGCAAGGTGAAAATGGCGCCGAGACCGCCGCTGGCAAGCGTCAGCCCGCTCAAAGCCGCTGCGATGAACGGCCCCACGAAGAACATCCACAGGCAGCCATTGCCAACTTTGCCGTTAAGCACATAAGACAAGCCCCATAAGCCAAAGAAACCGGCAATAAGCCCGATGACAAAAGCGCCTTGATTGCGCGGCTCAACGCGCTTGCGTTTGCCGACCGCCGTCAGACCGGCGCGGTAGCCCTCGTCAAAGCCAGCTTCATAGATGTCGTCGTTTTTGATTTTCATGGGACGCTCCCTATTGTGGGCAAAAGACTGCGCCAGGCGCTATGTCGCCTGACGCAGTTTTTTTGTCTAATCAGCTTTGCTTAGCCGCGGCTAGCCCAGAAGTTATCCAGCAGCTCTTGTTCGGCGGCGGCGGCTTCGTCAAGCGCGTCGCAGGGATCCATGCCGCCCAAGCGCACATTGTCGAAGGCGTCAATCAAAACCTGGCGCTGCGCGCTTTCATCCACGAAGAAAGTCGCATGCGAGTAGGCCAAACCGGCCGAGAAAGGTCCAAGGATGTCATCGTCTAGGATGTCCTGGTCGCTAGCGGCGCTGAGCTGGGCTGGCAGCTCGCCCACATTATTGACCCAGAGCGTGCCAGCTTCTGGCGTGGTGATGAACTCCAAAAACTTGACAGACGCTTTCAGGCGGGCCGGGTCATTGCTGGCGCGGCGCGTGATGCCATGCGTCCAGTAAGAGCCAAAAGTATGCTGTTCGCCACTCGGCCCGACAGGCAGTTCGGTAACGCCATAGTTCAAGTCTGGGTTGTTATTGCGGATGGTGCCAACGCGGAAAGAACCATCGACATGCAGCGCGCTATCGCCATTGATGAAGGCGTTGGTCGCGCCATCGAGAATGTCATTGCTGCCCGTCACAAATTCTGTCTCAAAAGCCGCCAGCCAGCTAAAGGCGGCGCAGCCTTCTTCGCTGTTATAGGTGACGGTGCGGCCATCTTCGCTATATGGCACGCCGCCAAATTGACGCAGCAGCACTTCGCGGAACCAGTGATGGTCTTGCGCCGCGAGGGCCGGCGCATGCCCCTGCCGCGTGATGCTATAGATGTCGCTCATATCGCCATCGTATTGCGTCGTGGCGATGGCGGCTTCGACAAATTCTTCTAGCGTCGCTGGCGGCATTTCTGGGTCTAGCCCGGCATCGGCGAAGATGTCCTTGTTCCAAAACAGAGCTAGCGAGCGCACCGCCGTCGGAATCGCCCAATAGCTGCCTTCGAACTTGGAATTGGCCACCATTGGCGAGAAGGTCTCCAGGATGAAATCTTCGCTGAAAGGCTCATCTGGCAATGGTACGAGATAACCAGCGTCAACAAAGGCGGGAATCCAGCCATAGAAGAGCGTTACGACATCGGGACCAACGCCAGCCGGCGCCGAAGCCGCCAGCTCATCGCGGAAGTTGGCATAAGGGATGTCGCTGTTATGCACGACTTTGATGCCCGGGTTTTCCGCTTCAAACTGCTCGATGAGCATATTCATCGCGTCAACGCGGGCGGCAAAATTATATTGCCAATACTCGATTTCCACCATGTCATCCTGCGCGGTGGCGGCTGCGCCCAGCGCCAGCACGATGACAAGCACTGCTAACAGCGCAAGCAATCTTGATCTAAACACTTTCTCTTTCTCCTTTTGTAGATTACGAGCCGATTTATCCTTGATGCGGATAGCCAGACTCTACCGCATCTCGCGGCGAATGCCAAATGGAGTCACAATTCGATTTTGAAGAGCTGCGCCGCGTTGCCGCCGAAGATAAGTTGAATATCGTCTTCGCGGTAATTCAATTCGCGCACATCGCGGATTTGATCTATCAAGTATTTCTCGGCGAAACCGCGCGGGAAGTAGCTGGAATCGGTGCCGAAGATAATGCGCTCGGGTCCAATCGTCTCCATATATTTGCGGAAGAGCTTCTTCGTCGACCACTCGCCATCGACCCAGCGCACCCATTGATTCGAGCCTGAAGTATCGATAGAGACATTGCCGCAAGCCCAGCAAAGCTGCAAAGTTTCGCGGATCCAGGCGCAGCCAAAATGCGGCACAACGAAAGTTACTTCGGGGAAGTCTTTAGCGACATTGTGCAGCTTGAGCGGATTGATATTTTCGTGCCAGGCGATGCCGCCGCCGCTGCCTTGAATGCCGAAGTGGATGAGGACCGGGATGTCCAGCTCGGCGCAGACTTCCCAGACCGGGTAGCCGTCTAAATCTTCGACGGGGCGATCCAGCGTTGGCGCCAGCAGTTTATAACCTTTCATGCCATCTTCGGTAACGGCGCGCCGCAATTCAGCCGCCGCGCCCTCGCCAAAGAGATAATGATGGGCGAAGCCGACGAATTTATCCGGGTGGCGGGCGATGACCTTAGCCAAGTTCTGGTTGCCGCCGCCGGTAACAAAACCCACCGCCCGCAAGCCATATTTTTCGACTTCAGCCGCCCAGCGGTCGGCTTGCTCTTCATCTGTAAAAGTATTGCGCTCGGGCGGGTCAAAGCCCCAGGTCGCCCGCCACTGGCGGTTGTATTTCATGGCATGCTCGCGGGCGACCTGCGCCCGCCGTTCGCCGCGCCGCTGGAGATATTGCTGGCGCAGGTCGGGCCCGGGGCCGGTGAACCAGGGCCGCTGCGATGGGAAATGCACATGAAAATCGATTATCTTCAGTCCGTTATACATATTTTTTTCCTCGTCATTTTCCACTCTTGCCCGCTATGATAACAAAAGCCGCGCGCAAAAGAAAATGGAATAATTGCCATAGAGGCACTGGGGTTGAAACAAACGCAAAAACTCGCAAAATTTACTTTGCCCTACTGAGGCGCAGAGGCGCGCTATTGGAACTTGCCCAGTTGCTCGCTATACTTATGCCATCGCAATAGCGAAAGCAGCAGAAAGGAAGAGAATATGGCAAGGGCGGTAACATTATTTACAGGGCAATGGGCGGATTTGCCTTTTGCGACCATCGCCGAGAAGGCTAAGAGTTTCGGCTATGATGGACTGGAATTGGCTTGCTGGGGCGATCACTTTGAAGTGGACAAAGCCCTCGAGAGCGATGCTTATATCCAATCGCGCAAAGATGTCTTGGAACAGCACGGCTTGCAGTATTTTTCCATCAGCAATCACCTGGTCGGGCAATGCGTCGCCGATGCCTATATTGACGAGCGCCACCGCGCCATCCTGCCCGATCGGCTCTGGGGCGATGGCGACCCAGATGGCGTGCGGGCGCGCTGCGCCGACGAGATGAAAAATACGGCGCGGGCAGCTAAAGCCTTCGGCGTCGATGTCGTCAATGGCTTCACCGGCAGCCCAGTCTGGCATTTGATTTATCGCTTCCCGCCAACATCGGATGAAATGGTCGATGCCGGCTATCAAGAATTTGCTGAGCATTGGCGGCCGATTTTGGATGTTTTTGCAGCCGAAGGCGTCAAATTCGCGCTGGAAGCCCATCCTGGCGAAATCGCTTATGATATTTATACGGCGGAACAGACCTTGGCCGCCCTGGATAATCACCCGGCTTTTGGTTTCAATTTTGACCCCAGCCACTTCATCCACCAGCTATTCGACCCGGTCAAATTTATCGACCGTTTTGCCGAGCGCATCTTCCATGTGCATGTGAAGGACTCGAAAGTTACGCTGGATAATGTCAGCAGCATCCTTGGCTCCCATTTGAACTTCGGCGACCATCGACGTGGCTGGGATTTTGTCTCGTCGGGGCATGGCGACTTGGATATTGACGCTATGATTCGCGCCTTGAACCGCATCGGCTATCAAGGGCCGCTCTCGGTCGAATGGGAAGACAGCGGCATGGATCGTGAATTTGGCGCGACCGAATCGGCCGCTTGGGTCAAAGCAAATGATTTCACCGCCTCCGCCGTCGCTTTTGACGCCGCCTTCGCCGACGAATAAACTGAAGCAGAGAAAAAGCTGATTGAATTGGGAGAAGAAAATGGCTGAAGAAAAACAAGTGAGCAGCAGTTTCACCAGCATGGCCGGCGCGGGCAGCGCCGCCGACGCGCCCGAGATTGGCATTGGCATGATTGGTTATGCCTTTATGGGCAAGGCGCATACCAATGCTTTCAAGAAGATTCCTTATATGATGTATCCGCCGGTGGCGCTGCCGCGTTTGGTGGGCATCGCCGGGCGCAACGCAGCCGCTGTCAAAGCCGCCGCCGAGCGCTATGGTTATGAAAACGCCTACACCGACTGGCGCGATATGCTGGCTAATGACGATGTGCAGGTGCTGGACAATGGCGGCCCCAACGATGCCCATGCCGAACCGTGCATCGTCGGCGCGGCCGCCGGCAAGCATATCTTCTGCGAGAAGCCCCTAGCCCGCAGCGCCGCCGAGGCGAAGTCCATGCTGGACGCGGTGGAAAGGGCCGGCGTCAAGCACATGGTCGCCTTTAACTACCGTTTTGTGCCGGCTGTGCAGCAGGCGAAAAAACTCATAGAAAGCGGCAAACTTGGAAAAATCTACCATTGGCGCGCTGTCTATCTGCAAGAATGGGGTATGGATCGGGCGATGGAGACAAGCTGGCGCTTCCAAAAAGACATCGCCGGCAGCGGCGCGCTGGGCGACCTCGGCGCCCATATCATCGATTTAGCCCGCTTTTTAGTCGGCGAGCCAAAGGCGGTGGCTGGCTTAGCCCGCACCTGGATTACCGAGCGGCCCGATGGCGCTGGCGCGATGGTCAAATCTGATGTCGATGATGGTTTCGTCGCCTTGCTCGATTTTGAGAATGGCGCGCTCGGCACAGTCGAAGCGACGCGCTTTGCCCAAGGGCGCAAGAACTTCAACTCCTTCGAGATAAATGCCGAGAACGGTTCGATTCACTTCAATTTGGAGCGGATGAATGAGTTGAATGTCTTTTGGAAGGGCGAAAATCCCGACACGACGCAGGGTTTTCACAATGTGCTGGTGACGGAAGCGCATCATCCCTATTGGGAAAATTGGTGGCCCCACGGGCATATCATCGGCTGGGAGCATAGCTTCGTGCATGAATTCCACCACTTCTTCAATGCCATTGTCAACGATGCTGATGTCGCCCCTTACGGCGCGACTTTTGTCGATGGCTATCGCAACGCGGTTATATGCGACGCGATTCTGCAATCGGCCGCCAGCGGCAGGCATGTGGATATTTCTTACTAGCGCTCGCTAGTCCGACAGCAAGAGAGCGCGATTTTCAACCCCACGACTGGCGACCCCGCAAACGCCCCAGAATTTTCGCGGTTTTTCTCCCCTCCCCAAAGCTTTGGGGAGGGGCCGGGGAGGGAATGCTGCTACACCTCACATTTTGCATAATTAACTTGGACTTACCTAATAGACATTCAGCTTCATCTCTTCGCCATCCGTGCTGAGATGGATGCTGCCGCGCTCATCGGTGCGCAAGAGCGGCAGGCCCTCGAGCTGAGCCAGCGTATCCGGGTCTGGATCGCCGCGTCGATTGGCTTTGTCCGTTTGCAAGAGTAAGAGTTGCGGCTGCGCCAGCTCAAGAAAAGCAGGGTCAAGCGCCCTAGCACTACCATGCTGCGGTATCTGCATCACTGTGGCGGCTGGCGAAATGCCCTGCGCGAGCATTTCGCGCTGCCCGGCCGCGCTCAGGTCGCCCAGCAGCAAAAAAGAGACCGCCCCATAAGTGAGGCGCAGGACCAAGGACTGGTCATTCAGCTTGTCGGTGATGGCCGGCTGTGCTGGCGGATGCAGCGCCTCAAGCAAAAGTCCATCGGAGAATTCGATTCGATACCCGGCCCGCGCTGGCACAATCGGCGTCCCCGCTTCTTTTAGCCGCTGCCAGATTTCCCGAAAACTTTGATTGATATTGTCCTGCCCATGGTATAAGGCCGCGCCGATTGTATAGCGCTCAAGCACGCTATTAAGGGCGGCGATGTCCCACTCATCAGGCTGGATGATGACCAGCAGCTCAATCTCACGGTCATAAAAGGGCAGGCGGTCGCCTATGGCGGTCAAGAGGCGGGCTGGGTAGCGCCCGCCATCGACCAGGATTTGGGCGCCGCCCGGGCTTTGCAAGAGCAAGGCATTGCTATGCCCTAGATCCAGCAGCCACAAATGCAGCTGGCCATCGGGCCGGCTGCCGGGCATAGCCAGCATCAAAATGAACAGGACGGCGGCGGTCGCGCCAGTCAAAACCAAAACAAATCTTTGCCTGATGAGGCCGGCGAATCTTTGCCAGACTGCCGGCCGAGCGGCTTGCAGCATAATGCCTCCTATCAGCAGCAGATAGAAAAGTTGCAATAGCCGGTCGTCCCAGCGCACGGTGATTTCGGCGAACTGCCATTGCGAGAAAAGCCGCACTATGCTGATTGTCCAAGACAGGCAAAGCAGTTCAGCCCAAAAGAGCAGCGTGCCAAGGGCTGGCAAAATGGCATAAACCAGCAGAGCCAAAAAGCCAAGCAGCAAGACGGCTGTTTGCACTGGCACAATCAACAGGCTGACGGGCAGCGCCACCAGCGACAGCCGTCCGAAATAGAGCATAATCAATGGCGTTGTTGTGATTTGCGCTGCGATGGATACAATCAGCGCTTCGTTGAGAAAATTGTGCAGGGGCTGGGCGATGGCGGCGGGCAACCGGCGCTCCAGCCAAGCGCGAAAACTCTGAGACAGCGGGTTGGCAAAAGCGCCAATGCCCAAAACGGCGCAAAAGCTCAGCTGAAAGCCGATGTCGCGCAGCACAGTTGGGTCGAGCAAAGAGAGCAGCAGCGTCGCGCAGGCTAGCGATGTCGGCAAGAAGGCGCGGCGATTGAGCTGCCGGCCAACTACCAGCAGGCTGCTCATAGCGGCGGCGCGCAGGATACTGGCATTCGCGCCGACAAAAATGCTGTAAAGCCCGATGACAATAACCGCGCTGGCCGCGTGAAAGCGTGGCTTAGCCGGAAAAAGCTGCGCCGAGACGCGCATGACGACGGCGCTGACGACTATCATATTGAAGCCGCTGATAGCGATGATATGCGCCGCGCCAACGCGGGCGAAGTCTTCTTCCAGCTCGGGCGCGATGCCACGTTCATCGCCCAGCAAGATGCCAGTCAGCAAGCCCGCCTGCGGCTCGGGCAGAGCGCTGGCAATCAGCCGGCGGGCGCTGTCTTTTAACTCCAGCAGCCGCGCGAAGAGCGGGTCATGCGGGCCCCGGCCAAGCGTTTCGAGGCCGGCATGCCGCATGATGCTAAATACATTCTGGCGGGCGAGGTAATCGGCATAAGAAAAAGTATCGCCTGTTGCCGGCTGTGCCAGTCTGCCCGTCGCCCGCAATCGGTCGCCATAACGGACTTTATGCCGCTGGCTCGTTTCGACTAAGACTAGGCCGCTCGTCGGCGCAGTACGGTTGTTGACAAATATTTCTTCGGCCGCCAGGCGCAGCTGCCAGCGCTCAGCGCGCCGGACTGGCTCGGCTCGGACTGTGCCGGTGACCGTGGCGCTGAAGCCGTTATGCGTCGCGACTGCGCTCCATTGCGGCAGCAGGGATTGGCGCAAGCCGCCAGCGGCGAAGGCGGCTAAGCTAATCAGCAGCCAGCGCGCCACAGGCCGCCAGCCACTGCCAGCTCGCAAAGGCCAGTGGCCCGCGGGCGAGGCTGATGCCCAAAACCCAAGCGAGAGCGACATAAATGAGGCGCATAGGCGACGCAAAATAGCTTCATCCTTAGCTTCAGTGTAGCAGGGCTTGGTGGTAAAATAACGCTCAGATGTTAAGTTGAGTAAATTTAAATATATTTTAGCAGATTAATTGACAATTATTGTAATTTATAAGATTATAAGCCTGTCCAACAAGCGCGCATATTGCGACTAAAAAAGAAATTAGCCACAGAAGTAGGACAAATGCGAGCCGACCCAAAAAAAGAAAAGGACATCGCGTCTGCGATGTCCCTTTGAAATTTAGGTGGCGCTCAGATATTTGCGGAAATTAAAAGGCGTTGCCGATGGGCGCTTGGGCCGGCCGGTCAAATTTTATTGGCTTGGCATTGCCATCGCTGCCCGGCGGCGCGGCTGTCTGCGGTTGTGGCTCGGGCGCGACCTCGATTGGCACCGGCGGCTCGTATTGCATCAACTGGATGCCATTGCGAATTTCATCCAGCGTATCGGTGAATTGCTGCTCGAGCTGGCTGAGTTGAGCCAGCACATAGTCGTCGGCTTCCCGCGTGATTTTTTCGGCTTCGATGCGCGCCTGCTCGATGACATATTCAGCCCGCACCTTAGCCTGTTTGACCATTTCTTGGTCGTCAATCATATCTTCGCTGTGCTGGCGCGCCTGCTGCACGATACGGGCCGCTTCTTCGTTCGCCTCGGCTAAGACGCGGTCCCGCTGCTGGATGGTGCGCGCCGCTTTTTCAATCTCTTCCGGTATTGATATCCGCATCTGGTCGATGATTTCCAAAGCGCGCTCTTCGTTCACCAGCGTATATTGTGTGCCGAAGACATGTCGCCCTTCGTCAATCAAGTCTTCCAAACGATCTACTAGATGTTGAATATCCATCGGTCCCTCCCCATCAAGACGGTATAATAGCTTTCAATTTCAAGTGTTAAATTTCCTGCGCAAAGCTTGCGCTATTATCGGCGGCACCATCGAACTGACATCGCCGCCTAATTCTGCGATTTCGCGTATCGTGCTGGAGCTGATGTGTAGATACTGCTCATCCGCTAGCATGACGATGGTTTCGATTTCTGGCGCCAGCTTTTTGTTTGCCATGCCCATGCGAAACTCAAACTCCAAATCACCGAACACTCGCAAGCCGCGTATCAAAGCGATTGCGCCAAGCGATTGCGCGTATTGTACTGTGAGGCTTTGATACCGCGCAACCGATATAGACGGGTATTCTTTGAAGATTTCCCTCGCCAGCGCCACCCGCTCGTCCACATCAAATAGTACTCTCGCTTTATTCGGGTTCGCGTAAATCGCGACGACAAGCTCATCGAAGAAGCGGGCTGCGCGGATCGCGACATTGATATGTCCATAGTGTATGGGGTCTAGCGATGCCGGATAAAGCGCAATTCCTTTTCCTGCCATAGAGCTTCTCCTACATACTTGCCCAGTGTAATTGCAGTCTAAAAATTGCGCCAATCGATTCGCTGGCAGATTTACGCAGAAAAGCGATTATTTGCTAATAGAAAAACTGGGGCGGGGCAGACGGAAATTTAGCCACAGAGGCGTAGAGGCACGGAGAAATTAGACGTCTTTGTGTTCTTTATGGTTTCTCGGCCGGCTGCTCAGCTTAGATCGCCGCTATCGGCATAGAGGCGGCTGATGCAGTCGGCTAGCAATTGGTGCTGCGGCAGCTGCAAGTCTGGGTCTTCTTCGTAGATCGTGCGCGCCTCGCGTTGCGCTTCAGCCACCAGCCCCGGCGATACCAGCTCGCTCATTTGCAGCGCGCTTTGCCCGCTTTGCCGCCGGCCCAGCAAATCGCCGGCGCCGCGCAGCCGCCAATCCAGCTCCGCCAGCGCAAAACCATCGTCCGTCTCTTCCAAAGCCGCCAGGCGCTGCTCAGCAATGTTCAGCTCTGTCGCTGGCAGTTCGCCAGCTTGCTGGGCGCGGATGCGGTTGATGTCGATGGCAGCGGAAGAATCGGGCAGCAAAAAGCAATACGACTGCTGCTCGCCGCGGCCGACGCGGCCGCGAAACTGGTGCAGCTGGGCTAAGCCAAAGCGATTCGCGCCATCAATCACGATGACGCTGGCATTGCCGACATCCACGCCCAATTCGGCAATCGATGTTGTTACCATGACATCATGCTCGCCAGCGGCGAAGGCTGCCATCATATCGTCTTTCTCCGTCGGGCTCATGCGCCCGTGCAAAAGGCAGACGCGAAAACGGAAAAAGACGCGCTGTAGCCGCTCGTAGGCTTTCAGCGCCGAAGCTGTATCGATCGTTTCTGATTCTTCTACCAGCGGATGCACAAAGAAAGCCTGCCGGCCCTGTTCTAGCTGCCCGCTGACAAAACCATGCAGCCGCTCGCGGGCGGGCGGTTCGATTATCTTGGTCAGAATCTTTTTGCGTCCGACCGGCTTTTCATCGATGACCGTGATATCGAGGTCGGCATGCACGGTCAAAGCTAGGGTGCGCGGAATCGGCGTCGCCGCCATCACCAGCAAATGCGGGTTTTCGCCTTTGCCGCGCAGCCGCGCCCGCTGATCGACGCCGAAGCGCTGCTGCTCGTCGATGATGGCGATAGCTAGAGCATGAAATTCGACGCCGGCTTGAATCAAAGCATGTGTGCCGACCACAATGTCAATCGAACCATCGGCTAAGCCGCGATAAATCGATTCGCGCTCGGCGGTTGTCAGCGCGCTTGTCAGCAGGGCGATGACAGGTTTTTGCGCCCATTCACTTTTGGCGAAGGTCTCGCAAACGACGCGGTAATGCTGTTCGGCAAGCACACCGGTCGGCGCCATCAAAGCCGACTGCTTGCCATTGGTCAGAGCCATAGCCAGGGCCACGATAGCCACAGCGGTTTTGCCAGCCCCGACATCGCCTTGAATCAGGCGGTTCATCGGCAGGGTCCGCGTAACATCACGGCGAATGTCTTCAATCGCACGCTGCTGCGCGCCTGTCAGCTCGAAGGGGAAGGCGGCTTGGATGAACCCTTGCAGAAAGCTGTCTTCGATGTCTAATTGCGGGCCGGGCTGGGCTTGCCAGTCGCGCCGCTTGCCCAGCATAGCCAGTTGCAGCATCAGCAAATCGTCAAAGATCAGCCGCCGCCGCGCATGGCGCAGGTGATCCCAGCCGGCCGGAAAATGCGCTTGCTGCAGCGCCCAACCCAAACCAGCGAGTTCGGCGCGCTCCAGCACGGCTGGCGGGATAGGGTCGGGCATTTTTGCCGCCCATTCGGCCGTCAGCGATTTTAGCGTGCGCCGATACAACCGCTGGCGCAAGCCTTTTGTCATGCGATAGACCGGCACGATGCCGCGCGTATGCAAATTGTGTATGTCCAACTCTTCCCATTCAGGATTGGCCATCTGCGGCATGTCGCGGAAGTAAGTAAATTTGCCGCGCAAAGCCAAGCGCATGCCGCGCTGCAGCCGCGCCGCTAGATATTGCTGCCTAAAAAAGCGAATCGATAACCGCCCCGTGCCATCGGAAACGGTCACGAGCAAATCGCGGCCAGCGACGACAGACACCCGCTCGATGCTGGCGATGACGCTGGCTTCTTCGCCCGCTGTCAAGTATCTGAGCGGTTTTTGCACCGTATAATCGTTATGATGCCGGGGAAAGCTATAAAGCAAATCGCGGATGCGGTATAGCTCGAGCTGCTCTAATAGCTCGGCGAATTTCTTGCCGATGCCTTTGGCAGCGGTGGTGGGCGCTTCGAGCTGCGCTTGCAGGGCGAGCTGCTCTTCGAGGCTGCGCTGTGGCCGCGAAATGCGCGGCGGCCGCGACAGCGTCGGCAAAGGCGGCAGGTCCAGCTGCGGTCTGCCATAGCCGCTGCTAGCGTAGTCGTCATCATAGTTCGCGCTGTCGGAGCGGTAGCCGCCTTTCTTTCGGTGGCTGCGCTGCGTCTGTGGCGCGTGGCGTGGCGGCCCGTCGCGCCGCAGGCGGCCCGCCGCTTTCATTTTGTCCGCCCATTCAGGCAAGCGCGATTTATAGGCTGGCGGCGGCGGCCGGCGGTTCATCATCCTGTCCAGCAGGTAGGATATTTTGGCGATGCGCGCATCCGCATTGTCGATATTGTCATAAGCCGCCAGCGCATCGACGATCTCGTCAATCAGAATCTGATGCTGGGGGCGGCGCGCCTGCTCGCGCGCTTGCGGCTGCCAACTATCGATATACGCGCCTAAGCCGCCAACCACAGCGCTATCTTTGCCGCCTTGCTCGCGCTCCAGCTTGAGTATCTTGACCAAGGTCTCCAATGCTGTTGGCATAAATCAGCGTCTCCAGTCTCTATTCAGTGTCGCTAGGCCGAGGCAACCCAGCCCAATCTGCGCCTAAGCCCAGGCTCGTCTCATTAATTAGTGTAGCAGATGGCGCCGCCAAATCGCATAAGCTGTCGGCGGCTCTATGGCTGGGGCTAGAAGTCATAATCAAATTCGTCGCCTTTGTCTTCTTTTTCTAGCACCGCCACGCCCGTCGCCGCGGTGCCAAGATAGCTGGCCATGGTGGTGCTGTACATGGTGAAGGGGAAATGCTGACCGGGGAACTCCAGCGCCAGGCAATCTTGCATGATGCGGGCTTCTTCGCTTATATGCTTCTCATGCTGCAAGACGACAGCGTCTTCCAATTCGATAAATTCTACCAAAAACTCCACCAGGCGGTCGATGATCTCGCCGCTGCCGCGGGCTTTCTCGATAATGATAATCTCGCCATCTTCCAGGCTCAGGAACGGTTTGACGCCTAGATGGCGGCTCAATAGGGCATGCGATGCGCTCATATAGCCATTGGCGCGCAGGAAGCTGACATCTTTGACGCAGTAGATGGAATAGATCCGTTTGACAGCCTGGCGCACAACTTGTATGGCGTCGGCGACGCTGGCCTCTTCTTCGGCGGCGCGGGCGGCGACGCGGATGAGCATGCCTTGGCCGGCGCAGAGGCTTTGCGAATCGATGACGGCGATTTCGCAGTCGCCGCTGACCTGTTCGGCGGCGCGGCGGCCATTTTGCCAGCTTGCCGAAAGCTCCCGCGAAGGGTGAATGGAAATGATACCATCGTAATGGTGCGATAGGCGGGTGTACAATTCGGCATAGTCGCTTTCGGAAGGCGGCCGCACCAGCGGCGGCGCACCCAGGCGAGACATCAAGCTAAAGGCTTCTTCAGTCTCGAGGTCAATGTCTTCTTTGTAGCGCCGGCCGTTGATTTCGATGGTATTTGGCAAAATAGTCACCGGGAAATGCCGCACCAGCCGCGGATTCGAGAAGCGCGCGCCACTATCGGTAACGATATGTATTTTAGGCATTATTCGACGCCCGTTAAGCAGGGATACAAGGCTTGCTTGCTAGCAGCACGCTCAAATTGTAATGCTTTCATTTCTTTTATTAAACGTTCAATCAAAAGATTCGTCTCAGCCGGCCTAATAGACTAAATCCGCGCCGCCGCCCGCCGCAGCTCGGCCAGGCCAGCGGCGATGCCATCAGCATGCTGAAAAATGCAAGTGCCGGCGATGGCGATAGTCGCGCCGGCCGCCATAGCCCCGCCAACCGTCGCCGCATTGATGCCGCCATCCACCTCGATTTCGATAGGCAAATTGCGCTGGTCTATCAGGTCCCGCAGTTGACGAATTTTACCGTTCATGCCGCTGATGTAGCGCTGCCCGCCAAAACCGGGATTGACCGTCATGACATTGATAAGGCTGAGCATATCGATAATCTCGAGCAAAGAATTCGCTGGCGTATGCGGATTGAGCGCGACGCCGGCGCGGCAGCCGCAATCTTTGATTTGCCCCAGCGCGCGGTGCAGATGCGGGCAGGCTTCGATATGCACCGTGATGCAATGCGCGCCGCTATCGGCGAAGCGCTTGATGAAGCGCTCTGGCTCGACAATCATAAGATGCACATCGAGCGGGATACGCGCCACTTTCGCCACCGCCTCGACGACCAACGGCCCCATCGTGATATTCGGCACAAAACGCCCATCCATGATGTCGATATGGATGAGGTCAGCGCCGGCCGCTTGCGCAGCCTGCACCTGCTCGCCGAGTCGGCTGAAGTCCGCCGCCAAGATTGACGGCGCGATTTTTAGCGCTTTTGCCACTTTTCTATCTCAGATAGTTTTCGCGGTTTTTCTCCCCTTCCCAAAGCATTGGGAGGGGCCGGGGGCCAGCTTGAAAATCGCATATCAGATTTTGCATGGTTAACTTGGACTTGCTTCTGGCTCAATCAGTCTGCACTCCGATATTACTTCTAATGCGGCGGTCTAGCAACAAATCTTCACAATCGGATTTCGTCAGCCTGCAACAGCGCCGTCGTCTTCAATTGCCCGCAGCCGGCGTCAATATCGATGCCGCGCCGCAGGCGCACAGTGCTGCCAATGCCATATTCGCGCAAGACCGCCATAAAAGCGGCGATTTGCGTTGCCGCGGCCGGCTGGCCGCCATAAGCCCCAGTCGGATTGAGCGGGATGATATTGACATGGCAGAGCATGCCAGCCAGCAATTTGCCCAAGCGATGCGCTTCGGCCAGGCTATCATTTTCGCCGGCGATAGCCGCCCATTCAAAACTGACGCGGCGATTGGTTCGCTCGCTATAATAGCGGCAGGCCGCCAGCAATTCGTCGATGCTCCAGCGGCGATTGACCGGCATCAAAGCGCTGCGCTCGGCATCAGTGGCTTTGTGCAAGCTGACCGCCAGCTTGACTTGCAAGCCTTCGTCAGCGAACCGTCTGATTTGCGGGACCAGGCCGACGGTGCTAATCGTGATGTGGCGCGCGCCAATCTCCAGCCGATTTTGCAGCTGGCGCAGCGCGGCCAGTGTGGCCGCATAATTGTGAAATGGCTCGCCCATGCCCATGAAGACAACATTGCTCAGCCGCTCGCCACGGGCGGCTAACTCGCGGGCGAAGCGCATCGCTTGCTCGAAGATTTCCGCCGCGCTCAAGTTGCGCCCAAAACCCATCTGCCCGGTCGCGCAGAAGACGCAGCCCAGCGCGCAGCCGGCCTGCGACGAGATGCAAGCGGTGCGGCGCGCATCGGCATAGGGCATCAAAACCGATTCGATGAGCTGCCCATCGCTGAGGCGATACAGCCGTTTCTCGGTGCCATCGCGGCTGACCTGCCGCGCCGCCAGCTCCAGCTCGCCCAGCGTCGCTCTTTCTTCTAACTTGGCGATTGTCTTGCGAGGCAAGTTCGTCATCGCGGCAAAGCTCTGGCCGCGTCGCTGGTAGAGCCAATGCCAAATTTGCCGCGCCCGGTATGGCTTTTCGCCCAGCTGCGTCAGGAAGTCGCTCAGCTCCGTCAGGTTCAAGCTATAGAGATTGACTTTTTTCATGCAGCTATTCCCGCGAGCAAAAAGGGCAGGGCATTATAAGCGGCGTGGGCGATGATAGCGGCGCTGGTGCTGACGCGCCAGCGCAGCCAGCCAAAACCAAGCGCGACCGCGAACAGTATCAGCCAGGCGGGCGTCAAGCCATATTGCAGATGCGTCGCTGAGAAGACCAGCGCCGCGAGCAAGATGCCAAAGACGGGCTGCAAGGCGCCGCGGAACAAGATCTCTTCGGGGATAGCCACCAGCAGCGCCAGCAAAAAACCGGCCGGATAGGCGGCTTGTAAGTCCGCGAAGATTTGCCACGCGGCGCTGGTCTGCGCTTCAAAGAGGGCTGGCGGCACTGCGCGCTGCCAGAGCGCGGTTGCCCCAGCTGCCAGCAGATAGAGAGCCAGCGCCATTGCCAGGCCGGTTAGCCAGTCCTCTTGATTTGGGCGGCGCAAACCCAGCCGCCTAGCGCAAGCGCGCAAGCTGCGGCGACTGCCATAACCCAGCCCCAGCAGCGCCAGCAGCAGCATAAACAGACCATTGGCAAGCTCGCGCTCGATATCAATAGCAATGTTGTCAGCCAAGCCGCCAGAGTAAAACAACTGCCCGCCCAGCCATAACTGCATAAAAAGCAAGAGCAGGGCGGCGACGCGATGCACCGGCTGGCGCGCATCAAAGGCCGGCTGGTCAAAGAGGCGCAGCCGCCCCAGCGCTTTGCCGACGGCAGCCCAGAGACCGTCGAAGCGCGTCAAACCCAGCGTCAGCAGGTCGGTCCAGACCCGGCTGGTCTGGCGCGCCTGCTCGCGGTTCGCCAGTCCGACCAGCGCTATGACATAGATGTAAATAAAAAATGTGATGAGCATGCTTTTTCCTGGCGCTGCTGGCTCACAGTATAATCGAGAAACTGCTTGCTATCAATATTGACAGCGGCCGGAGCCTATGCTAGCATTATGTTGCCACAGCGACGCAGCGTGCGTGGAGAGGTGGCCGAGTGGTTTAAGGCGATGGTCTTGAAAACCATTGTACGGTCCTCCGTACCGCAGGTTCGAATCCTGTCCTCTCCGCCTTAAACAGCTTAACAATGTGCGAATATGGAGAGGTGCCAGAGTGGTTGATTGGGGCCGCCTGCTAAGCGGTTGTACCTCTTAAAGGGTACCGCAGGTTCGAATCCTGTCCTCTCCGCCTAAACCTTCGTTTTGCCTGCGTTCTAAGCGCGCGACTGCAAAACACCCCCAAACTAGTATAATCAAAGCAATGTTGTAGCTAGCGAGCGAGGTGAGCATGTCCGCTGAAATCAAGCCAAGAGCCTTTATTATATTGTGGCTTATCGGGGGGCTGGCAGTCCTGCCGCTCACAGCTGTGCTTGCAATGGCGCTAATTCCTGCTCTGCGAGAGGCGATGGGGCTTTTTATCGGCACATCAGCCTACTATTTTTGGGACGACCATTTTTATATTTTTGTTGCCGTCTTTGGGCTGACAAATGGCTTTTGCATCGGCATTTTGCAGCAGGTCGTCGTTCGGCATTGTTTCCGCGTCAATTTACGCCGTTGGTGGCAGTTTTCGACCGTTGGCGGCGGGCTGGCGGCGGCAATCTCAATGAGCGCCAACGTTCTGCTGGCTCAATCCTACAGGTATGGCGTACTGACAAGCTTAATCGTTTTAGTCATATTTCTCGGATTGCTCGCTTCAGTGCAGGCGCTTGTCTTGCGCCGCTACGCCCGCGGCGCTTGGAAGTGGGTGGCAGCGCATTTGATCGCCTTGCCTTTCGTAATGCTGTTAAATGATTTCTTGTCTCTATTCTACGGCAGCGCTTTCCAGACCATTCCCCTGCAACTGTTGCTGACTATACTGCAGTTGCTGATTATACTGCCTCTAATCCTCAGCACTCTTCTAGTGATGCGGCGCTTGCTGCTCGAGACCAGGCGCCGCGACAAGGTCAAGCGCGGCGCGGCCGCCGGGTAATCACCCGCTTGCGCCAGCGCCTTGGGCGATTGCGCACGACGGCAAACTTCTTTCCGATCAGTTATAATCACAGCAGTATCATAGCTAAAAAGTGAGGTAAGCATGTCCGCTGAAATCAAGCCAAGAGCCTTTATTATATTGTGGCTTATCGGAGGGCTGGCAGTCCTGCCGCTCACAGTTGTGCTTGCAATGGCGCTAAT
Organism: Phototrophicaceae bacterium; assembly: GCA_965200325.1. Taxonomy (GTDB): domain Bacteria; phylum Chloroflexota; class Anaerolineae; order Aggregatilineales; family Phototrophicaceae; genus UBA6055. The sequence goes on from OZ241335.1 coordinate 1,688,569, forward strand.
TCCTGCTCTGCGAGAGGCGATGGGGATTTTTATCGACACATCAGCCTACTATTTTTGGGACGACCATTTTTATATTTTTGTTGCCGTCTTTGGGCTGACAAATGGCTTTTGCATCGGCATTTTGCAGCAGGTCGTCGTTCGGCATTGTTTCCGCGTCAATTTACGCCGTTGGTGGCAGTTTTCGACCGTTGGCGGCGGGCTGGCGGCGACAATCTCGATGAGCGCCAACTTCAGCTTTCAATCCAGCCCGCCTGATTTTCTGACAAATTTGATAGCTTTAGGCATATTGTTTGGGCTGCTGTCTTCGATGCAAGCGCTTGTCTTGCGCCGCTACGCCCGCGGCGCTTGGAAGTGGGTGGCAGCGCATTTGATCGCCTTGCCTGTCGTAATAATGTTAAATGATTCTCTACTTTACTTCGATTTCATCGTTTTCCTTACTTTCATTCCCCTGCGAGAGTTGCTGATTATACTGCCTGTAATCCTCAGCACTCTTCTAGTGATGCGGCGCTCGTTGCTCGAGACCAGGCGCGGCGACAAGGTCAAGCGCGGCGCAGCCGCCGGGTAATCACCCGCTTGCGCAACTGGCTTGAGCCATAACGCGCCATGCGCATCGCGGGTTTAATGTCCGGCACTTCCGCCGATGGCGTCGATGTCGCGCTCTGCGATATCCGCGGCCAGCCGGGCGGGCTGACTGTCGATTTGCTGGCCGGGCAAACTTATGAATACAGCCCAGCTATGCGCCGGCGCATCTTGAGCTGCTGCGACCCGAAAGCCAGCCAAGTCGACCAGATTGCCGCGCTGCATGTCGATCTCGCCGAAATCTTCGCCGATTGCACGCTAGACCTGCTGCTGCAGCAGGGCTTAAAACCAGCGCAAGTCGATTTGATTGCTTCGCATGGCCAGACGGTCTGGCACAATGTCTTGCCCAGCGGTCGCGTCAATGTCTCTTTGCAAATCGTCGAGGCGGCGGTCATCGCCCAGCGCGCGGGCATCACGACTATCAGCAATTTTCGCGCCCGTGACATCGCGGCTGGCGGGCAGGGCGCGCCTTTGACCAGCTATGTCGATTGGCTGCTTTTGCGGCATCCGACGCGCTGGCGCGCGGTGCAGAACATCGGCGGCATGGGCAATGTAACTTTCTTGCCGCCCTTGCAGGACCAGCAGGCCGCGCCCATCGCCTTCGACACCGGCCCCGGCAATGCCTTGCTCGATATCGCCGTGGCGCAGCTGACCGACGACGCTCTGCAATATGACCGCGATGGCGCTATCGCCGCCCAGGGACGCATCAATGAAGACTGGCTGGAAGAATTGCTGCGTCATCCATTTTACGCGCGGACCTATCCAAAAACGACTGGGCGCGAGACCTTTGGCACAGCCGCCGCGCTGGAATTGGTCGCCACCGCCCAGCGGCGCGGTTTGACTCCGCCTGAAATTATCGCCACCCTGACGGCCCTGACCGCCTCCAACATCGTTGATGCCTATCAGCGTTTCGCGCCAGCCAAGATTGAAGAAGTCATTTTGGGCGGCGGCGGCCGGCACAACCCGGTCATTGTTGGCATGTTGCGGCAGTTGCTGGCGCCAGCGGCGGTGCTGACGCATGAAGACATCGGCCTGGACAGCGACTTCAAAGAGGCGCTCGTTTTCGCGGTTTTGGCGTATGAAACCTGGCATGGCCGGCCGGCTAAGCTGCCGGCTTTAACAGGCGCGCGGCAAGCCTCGATTTTGGGGCAAATCACGCCGGGCGCTAATTATGCCGCCCTGCTGCGGCGGACCTGGACCGCCTAACCGACGCGCTTGAGCTTGCCGCTGCGCTTGGCGTAATTCTCCGCTATTTTGAAAGCGCGCAAGCCTAAGGGCAGCGTGACCAAACCCAAAATGAGCAGCGGGTAAATGGTCGGCAGCAGGTCGGGCAGGTCCGCGCTATCGAGGATAGCGGCGCGGGTGCCATCCAGCAAATAAGTGACAGGCGAGAAAATGGCGATTGCCTGCATCCACTCGGGCAAGACGGTGATGGGATAATAGACGCCCGAAATCAAAAGAAAGGCGGCTTGCACCACATTCGTCATTTGAGCGCCGCGCTCTGGATAGAGCAGGGGCAGGATGCTGGCGATGATGCCGATGGAGATTAAAGATAGGCTGCCAGCCAATATCACCGCCGCCGCGCCGAGCAGGTTCGCCTGCGACAGGTCAAGCTCAAAAAAGAGCGCCATCGCAATGCCAATCACCAGCGTCGTCATCAGGCTGTAAACGAGCGAATAACCCGTTTGCCCAATCAAATGCACCCAGCGTTGCACCGGCGCCATCAGCGTATATTCGATTGTGCCTTCCCAGCGCTCCCAAGCGATGACTTCGCTGGTGAGCATAAAAATGTTGGACAAATAATGCAAAACCAATGTGCCGATTATCAAATACATCGTCAGGTACTGCACATCAAAATCGGGCCTTTGGCCGGTCAAGGCTTCGGTGCCTTGCGCGATAAAGATGACTGACAAACCACTGGTCAGCGAATAGAAAAACCAGACTAGCTCCCAGCCCCAATAGCGCTTGGTTAAGTGCCAGTTGCGCGCCATAAAAGCGTAAGACTGTAAGAATTGCAGACGCACGTTGCTTAGACCGCGGCGGATTGCGCTTTGCCTTGTTTGTTCCATCACTCAGGTCCGATAACTTCACGGCTGTCGTGATCGACAAGCTGCTCGCCTGTCAGCTGCATAAAGACATCTTCCAGCGTCGGCTGCTTGCCATTCTGCGAAATGCTGCGTTTGAGATTGGCTGGGCTATCCGTCGCCACCAGCTTGCCATTATGAATGACAGCGACGCGGTCGCAGAGCAGGTCGGCTTCTTCCATATCGTGCGTCGTAATCAAGATGGTGGCGTCGTGGGAATCGCGCAGCTCTTCGATGAAAGCATGCACCTCGCGCTTGGAACGCGGGTCCAGGCCAGTTGTCGGCTCATCCAGTAGCAGCAGGATGGGCGAGGTCAAAAAAGCGCGGGCGACTGCCACTTTCTGCTGCATGCCGCGGCTCATCTCTTCCATCGGCTCGGTATAGGAGCCGCGCTTCAAGCCCAGCCGCCCCATTATCTCATAAGCCTTGACCTTGGCTTCGGCGCCGGTAACGCCATAGAGCCGCGCGCCATAGAGCAAGTTCTCTAGCGGGATGAGCTTTTTGAAAAAAGCGGCATCCACTGAAACGCGGCTGATGAGCCGCTTGACCGCCATTTCTTCCGCTTCAATATCAAGGCCAAAGACGCTAGCCCGGCCGCGGTCAGCTTTCAGCAGGGTCGAGATAAGCCGAATCAACGTCGATTTGCCCGAGCCATTGGGGCCCAGAACGCCAAAGATTTCGCCGCGCTTGATGCGAAAGCTGACATGATCGACAGCGGCAACCGGCTCTTTTTCGCCTTCGGTGACTGGCGGCAGCGCGCCCGGCGGCGGTAAATCCGCCTTCGCGCCCAACAAGCGCCGCCACAGCGGCGGCTGCGGCAGATGAAAATACTTGCTGATTTCAGTGACAACCAGCGCGTCGGTCTGCTCGGGCCTGGCTTCTGCCAGCATTCGCTTCTCCTTCAACTTAGATGGGGGCTTGAGTCTGCATATATCACTGGCGCTGGTATTGTAATCGCGTTTTAGCCGCGAGAATAGGCGCGTCCCGCTGGCAGTTTTGCCATTTGCAATGGATAATTCAGCGAGATTGCGCTACACTGGGGCTGGATGCCAGGCGAGACAAACGAGGCGGCAGAAGCTCTGTGATAGATGGACTTCCTTTTGAACTCGAGAATTTTGACCCGACAGTCGATTTGATTAGCTCGGAGGTCATCGAGCCACCAGTGGGCGCGGCCGACAGGTCGATTGCCCGCCGCGCCAGTTTGCAAATTTTATATGAGTTGGACGCGACAGAACATAGCCTAGAATCGGCTTTGGCGGCCCATCTTGCCGCTCGGCAAGATGCCCAATCCGTGCGGCCGATTATCCGCCGGCTGGTCCGGGGTGTCGTGCTGCATCGACGGCAGATTGACCTCATCTTGCAGCAGTACGCGCCCGAGTGGCCCGTCGACCAGGTGGCTGTCGTCGACCGCAACATCCTGCGCCTGGCTATCTATGAATACCTGCTGCAAAAACGCAAGACGCCCATCGCCGTCATTGTCAACGAAGCGGTGCATTTGGCGCGGCTCTTTGGGGCGGAGCATACGCAAAGTTTTGTGCATGGCGTGCTGGGCGCGCTAAGCGCCGACCTGAAACCAGAAAAGCGGGCTGTGCCATTCGCCGATGCTGAGGCGGTGAGCGCATGAATATACTTGGCGTCGGCATGTCGGAATTGTTGGTCATCCTGCTTATCATGCTCATATTCGCTGGTCCCAAGCGCATGATACTATGGGCGAATACTTTGGGACGCTATGTGGCGAAGTTCCGCCGCCTCTGGGCGGAGACTGTCGATATCGTGCAAAAAGAATTCGACGAAGCCGGCGTTGGCATCCAGCTGCCGAAAGAGCCGCCCACCCGCGCCAATCTCAACCGCGCTTTGACCGACGCCGCCAAACCGCTGACCCAACCCATGCAGTCCACCTTGAATGAAGTGCAAAAAGATTTGAACAGCGTGAAAGAAGTCAGCGATACGCTGAACAATAAAGCACCGACCACCCGGCCCAGCGCCGCCAAAACAAATTCCAGCGGCCCGCGCCCAGCCGCCTTGCCGGCCAAAAGGCCGGCCGCGGCCAAAGCCGCGCCAAGCAAACCAGCCCTCAAACCGCCCCAGCCAGCCGAGGCGCAGACAATGGGCACCTGGGGCGGCCGCTCGGCCAGCGCCGTCAATGGCCAGGGCGCTGACCTCGGCAGCTGGTCTAAAAACTCGGCGGCTGAATAGGATTTGAGCGGTGGCGAAGCCTAAAGAGTCGATAGAAGAATATGCTGGGCTTGAAGATGGCCATGAACTGCGCATGGGTTTCTTCGAGCATCTGGATGAGCTGCGGCAGCGCCTGACAAGAGCGGTCTTTGCGCTGGTCGTCGGCACCGTCATCGCTTTTTTATTCACCGACCGCGTCTTTGATTTGCTGAGGGAGCCATTTTGCAGCACTGCTGGGCAAGATGCCTGCAAACTCCTCATCCTAGACCCGACGGCCAATATCTTCGTTTTTCTCCAAGTCGCTTTGATGAGCGGCGCTATTTTGTCCATTCCTATGATGACCTATCAGCTATTGATGTTCATCTTGCCCGGCTTGACCCGCAAAGAAAAACGCTATGTGATGCTGTCCATTCCAGCGACGACAGCCCTTTTTATCATCGGCGTCGTGTTTGCTTGGGCTATTCTGCTGCCGCCGGCCCTGGATTTCCTTTTCAATTTTTATAAAGACTATTTTCAGGCAGAGTGGACGGCGGATGGCTATATCGGCTTTGTTACATCGCTGCTGTTTTGGATGGGCGTCGCCTTCCAGACGCCGCTGATTTTCTTCGTCGTCTCGCTGCTAGGCTTGGTAACGGCGGAGACTTTGCGGCGGCAATGGCGCTTCGCTATTGTCGGCGCGTCTATCGCCGCCGCCCTGATTACGCCGACCATCGACCCTTTCAATATGTTCCTGGTCATGGCGCCGCTGCTGACGCTCTATGCCTTGAGCATCGTGCTAGTCTACATCGGGCGCAAGTTCTCCGGCGTCGACCGTGGCACTTAAACAATTTTCACTGAGGCCGCCAGCAAGCCTGTGCTAGAATAACGCGGCCTGGCTCAGCCGGCCAAAACCCTTCTATTCAACTGACAAATCGGAGTATCAATGACTGTCGAGAAAGCGAGATTAATCGCGCCTTATGGTGGAGCCTTAGTTGATTTGCTGGTGCCGCGCGCCGCGCTGCTCAAGAAGATGGCTTATGCCAATACCCTGCCTTATGTGCAAATCAGCCCGCGCGTCGAATGCGATCTGGAGCTACTGGCGGTCGGCGCGTTTTCGCCCTTGCGCGGCTTCATGAATCAAGCCGACTTCCAGTCCGTGCTGGATACACTGCGCCTGGCCGATGGCAGGCTTTTCCCGATGCCTATCACGCTGCCCATCGAGCCGCGCGCCGATATTAAACTGGGCAGCGACATCGCCCTGCGCGATAGCAAAAACAACATCCTCGCCATCCAAACCGTCGAAGAAATCTATGCTTGGGATTTGCGAGAAATGGCGCAGAAGGTCTTTGGCAAGTTTGATACGCGCCATCCTATCATCGCCGAGATGCACCGCTGGGGCAAAGTCAATATCGCCGGGCGGCTGCAAGTGCTGCAACTGCCGCCGCACCTGGATTTTGCTGATTTGCGCCGCAGCCCGACCGAAACCCGCGCCGTCTTAGAGGGCTATGGCCACGATAATGTCGTCGCCTTCCAAACGCGCAATCCGCTGCATCGCGTACACGAAGCCTTGACCAAACGGGCCGCCGCGCGCATCGATGGCGTGCTGCTGCTGCATCCCGTCGTCGGCATGACCCAGCCCGGCGATGTTGACCATTATACGCGGGTGCGGGTTTATAAAACGCTCATCGACAATTATTATGCTGAAGACCGCAGCTTGCTCTCTCTGCTACCCTTGGCTATGCGCATGGGCGGTCCCCGCGAAGCCGTCTGGCATGCCATCATCCGCCGCAACTATGGCGCGAATCATCTCATCGTCGGCCGCGACCACGCCGGCCCAGGCAAAGACTCGCAGGGCCAGCCTTTCTTTGGTCCCTACGACGCGCAGGATTTGGTGCGGCAATATGCTGATGAACTTGGCGTGCGGCCTGTGCCTTTCACCGAGATGGTCTACCTGGAAGATGAAGACCGCTATGAAGAGAGCGCCAAACTGCCGCCAAATGCCAAAGTGCGCAAGATTTCTGGCACACAGGTGCGGGAGGACTATCTGGGCAAAGGACAGCCCCTGCCGGCTTGGTTCTCGCGGCCAGAAGTCGCAAGTATCCTGGCGCAGAGCTATCCGCCGCGCCATCGCCGCGGGTTTTGCCTCTGGTTCACTGGCTTGAGCGGCTCGGGCAAATCCACCACTGCCGAGCATATCGTCAACCTATTGCTGGAGAAAGGCCGCAATGTCACCGTGCTGGATGGCGATGTGGTGCGCACGCATCTTTCTAAAGGACTGGGCTTCAGCAAAGCCGACCGCGATACCAACATTCGCCGCATCGGCTATGTGGCTAGCGAGATTGTGCGGCACGGCGGGCTAGTCATCTGCGCCGCCATCAGCCCCTACCGCGCCACCCGCGAGGATGTGCGCAATCTGGTCGGCGCCGGTTTCTTGGAAATTTATATGGCGACGCCGCTGGAATATGTGGAAGCGCATGATGTCAAAGGCTTGTACGCCAAAGCGCGCCGCGGCGAAATCAAAGGTTTCACCGGCATCGACGACCCTTATGAGCCGCCGCTCAATCCCGATTTTACTCTGACGGCGGAAGGCTGCACGGCCGACGAAAATGCCCACCTGGTCTTGCAGCGCTTGATAGACTGGGGTTATGTGCTAGACGATTAAGCCCGAGTTTATATTGCGACTAGGGAAGAGAATATTTGCCACAGAGGCAAGAAGTAGAACAAAGTAAATTTTGCAACTGTGAGGCTTTTTTCAACCCCACCCCCGGCCCCTCCCGTAGGGCAGGGGCTGGGGGTGAAAGTTAGGCATCACACATCTCGCTTTATGCCTTCCACTGCCGCCGTCTTCCAGATACGGCGGAAGAGCAGCTTCTCCACTTCGACGAAGAGCAAGACCAAGATACCAGCCAGCACAGACACCAAAACATGCGTCAAATTCAAGGCGCTGGTATCAAACAAGCCCTGAAAAAATGGCATATAGACGACGATAAGCTGCAAAAGGAAAGTCGATAGCACCGCCCAGAACATCAACCAGTTGTCTTTGAAACCCGCTTGCCAGAAGGTCGTATGGTCGCCGGCGCGAATGGCGATGACCTGGAACATCTGCGTGAAAGCCAAGACAGTGAAAGCCAGCGTGCGCGGAATGCGTTCCGCCTGATTCAGCAGGTGGCGGCCCGGTTCGACAGTGTGTTCTTCGAGGAATTGCGCGCCCGCTTCAGCCTCGGCCGCGCCGAGAAAGGCGACGCGCTGCTCCGCCGGCCAGGCATCCCAGTCCGCCGGCGCCGCGCCGGCCAATTCAACCACAGCCGCCCGCGACAAATTTTCCAAACCCAGCGACGGGCTGAAGGCCTGCAAGCCAATCGTGTCAAAACCCCAGACATAGCTTAGCAAGGTCAAGATAGCGATGAGGATGCCGACAATCACGATATGCGCGCCCGCGCCTTGGGCGAAGATGCTTTCGTTTGTTGGCCGCGGCCCCCGCCGCATGACGCCTTTTTCCGCCGGCTCGAAACCCAGCGCAATCGCCGGCAAGCCATCGGTAACTAGGTTAATCCAGAGAATTTGGATCGCGAGCAGGGGCAGCGGCAAGTTAATCAAGAGGGCGACGAACATCACCAAGATTTCGCCCACATTCGAGCTGAGCATATACTTGATGAATTTCTTGATATTGTCGTAAATCGCCCGTCCTTCTTCGATGGCGGCGACAATGGAGCGGAAGTTGTCGTCGGTCAAAATCATTTCTGACGCGCCTTTGCTGACATCGGCGCCGGTGATGCCCATAGCTACGCCAATATCCGCTTGCTTGAGCGCCGGCGCGTCATTGACGCCATCGCCCGTCATAGCCACGATATTGTCTTGCGCCTGCAAGACTTGCACCAGCTTGAGCTTGTGCGCCGGCGAGACGCGGGCGAAGCATGATTTTTCTCGCGCCGCCGTCGCTAGCTCCGCCTCGGACATAGCATCGAGCTGGCTGCCGGTGATAGCGCGCTGCTCGGTGTCGATGATGCCCAAATCGCGGGCGATGGCTTCGGCTGTCAAAGCGTGGTCGCCGGTGATCATAATCGTACGCACGCCCGCTTCCCGCGCCCGCTGCACCGCTAGCTTCGCTTCTGGCCGCGGCGGATCGAGAATGCCAATCAAGCCTATCAGTTCCAGCCCGCGCTCAATCGATGGATCGATTTCAGCCGGCAATGCGGCCAAGGGCCGCCAGGCGATGCCCAGCACGCGCAAGCCATCATTCGCCAGCTTATCGACGCGGCGCTGCCAGTCGAGCCGCCCGCTCTCGCTCAAAGCCAAGGCTTCGTGAGCCGTCTGCTCGTCCGCCGACCATTCGATGAGGCGGTCGGGCGCGCCTTTGGTGATGGCGATATAAGCGGCGGCCGGGAAGAGCGCTTTGGCGCTGTCGCCGACGACTTCATGCACGGTGGTCATAGCCTTGCGCTCGCTGCTGAAGGGCAGTTCCGCCACCCGCGGCAGCTCTTTTTCGAGCATTTCGCGGCTGAAGCCAATCTTCTGCGCCGCCACCAGCAGGGCGGCTTCGGTGCTATCGCCAACTACCTTGACTTGACCGCCGCTGCCCTGCGTTTCCAGATAGACATTTGTTGACAAAGCCATCGCTTTGAGCATGCGCTGAGCGGCGGTGTCGGCGGCGGCGTCGATTGTTTTGCCGCGACTCGCCGGGTTGTATGTGCCGAGCGAGATTAAATCGCCGTCGCTGCTATAGCCGCTGCCTTCGACGCGGATGTCGTCGTGCTGCGGCAGCACCAGGTAGGTAGCGGTCATCTCATTTTTGGTCAAAGTGCCGGTCTTGTCCGAGCAGATGACTGTGACCGAGCCGAGTGTTTCGACCGCCGGCAAGCGCCGAATCAAGGCGTTGCGCTTCACCATACGATTTGCGCCCAGGGACAAGCCGATTGTTACCAGCGCGGGCAAGCCCTCTGGCACAGCCGCCACCGCTAGGCTGATGGCGATGAGAAACATCTGCTCGGCGGGGATGCCTTGCACCAAAAAGCCAACAACAAAGACGATGGCGACTACGATAAGCGCGGCGGTGGCCAGGATGCGCCCGAGAAAATTGAGCCGCCGCTGGAGCGGCGTGATGCCCGCTTCCACTTGCAGCAGCAGGGTGGCGATATTGCCGATTTCGGTGCGCAAACCAGTATTGGTCAGGACCATCTCGCCGCGGCCATAATTGACCGCGGTGCCCATATAAGCCATATTCTTGCGGTCGCCGAGGGTAACAGCGCTTTCAGAGACGATAGCGGCGGTGTCTTTGTCCACCGGTATCGATTCGCCGGTCAGCGCCGCTTCTTCGATTTGCAGGTTAATCGCCTTAATCAGCCGGCCATCGGCCGGGATGCGGTCGCCTTCGCCAATCAAGACGATATCGCCCGGCACCAATTCTTCAGCGCTAATCTCGTGAACCTGGCCGCCGCGGCGCACGCGCACCTGTGGCACTTGCAGGCGGCTGAGGGCGGCCAGAGCCTGCTCAGCCTGATACTCTTGATAGATGCCGAGCAGGGCATTCAGCGCTACAATGGCTAAGATGACCAAGACATCAGTCGTTTCGCCGAGCAAAGCCGAAATGAGGGCGGCGACAATCAAGATGATGACCATAATATCGGTGAATTGGCTGAGGATGAGCTGGACCCAATTGACGCCCTCGTCGCTGGGCAGAGTGTTTTTGCCAAATTGGCTTTGCCGCGCCAGGACTTCGCTCTGCGCCAAGCCTTGTGCTTGGTCTACTGCTAGCTCGGCTAAAACTGAAGTTGTATCTTTCCGGTATGCTTCCGTCATATCTCCTCTTGGCTGGGCGAGCTTGCTTGCATTGTACCAAAATATCCCGCCCTGACAGGCCAGATTGGGTTGGCTCGCGCTTGCCTATTGTCAAGCGGGGGCTTTCTGTCTAGTATCTTTACTTGTAACCAGCGAAGGCAGGAATAAGCCAGACTAATGAAAACGATTGATTTGCGCAGCGATACTGTTTCCCACCCGACGCCTGAAATGCGCCAAGCGATGGCACAGGCTGCCGTCGGCGACGATGTCTATAGCGACGACCCGACGCTGAATCAGCTGGAGGCGGACGCGGCGGCTCGGCTGGGCAAAGAAGCGGCCGTCTTTGTTACCAGCGGCACGCAGGGTAATCTCTGTGCCATGCTGGCGCATTGCCAGCGCGGCGAAGCCATCATCATCGGCCATAGTTCGCACATCTTCCGCTATGAGCAAGGCGGCATGGCGCAGGTAGGCGGTATCCTGCCGCACACGGTGCCGGTGCAGACCGATGGCACGCTGCGACTGCGCGACCTGAAAAACGCTATCTATCCGGCTGACGAACATAAACCGGTCACGCGCTTGGTCGCCTTAGAAAATACGCATAACGCGGCCGGCGGCGTCGCGCTCTCGGCTGAATATACGGCGCAGGTGGCCAACTTCGCCCGGGAAAACAAGCTAGCCCTGCATATCGATGGCGCGCGCATTTTTAACGCGGCGGCCGCTTTTAGCGTCGATGCGCGGGACTTGGTCGCGGGGGCGGATTCCGTAACATTTTGCTTGTCTAAAGGTCTCTGCGCGCCGGCCGGTTCGCTGCTGGTGGGCGGGCATGACTTCATCCGGCGGGCGCGGCGGGCGCGCAAGGTCTTGGGCGGCGGCCTGCGGCAGGCCGGCATCTTAGCCGCGGCCGGTTTGATTGGCCTGCACAAAATGACCGACCGCCTGGCGGAAGACCATGAAAACGCGCAGCTGCTCGCCGAAGCTTTGAGCGAGATACCGGGTCTAATTATCGACAGCCAGAACACCAATTTTGTCTATTTCTCTTTGACGCCCGCCGCCAAACTGTCGCTGGCAGACTTTCTGCGCATTTTGCGCGAAGAATATGCTATCCTCATGGCACCATACGGCGGGGAGAGCGGTCAGATACGTTTGCGCACGCATTATTGGATTGACCGCGCCGCGATTGAAAAGATTGTTTCAGCAGTGAGCGCTTTATTGCTATGATGCCCGAAGCCCCTTTTGACCCGCTGCAAAAAGCGGAGCCGCCGCCAGCGGAGCAAGCCGCGACTCCAGCGGCCGCCGCCAGCGCCGAGCAAGCTGAAAGAGAGCGCATCGCCAGCCAGGCTCAGCGCCGCGGCGCCAGCGATCCTTTTTTTGGCTTTGTCATCGCGATGGGTTTGAGCATCGGTCTAGCGCCGCTGCTGCCCGATAATGTGGAGCTGCGCTATGCTTTGCTTTGGGGCGCTTTAGCTGGCGTCAGCGTTTTGTCCTGGCTGCTGGGCAGTATGGAGCGCATCAATCAAGAAACCCCGGAGAATCTGGGTTGGGGCATCCTCTATGGGTTGATGTTGGGCATACCGTTTTTGGTTTTTCTTAATCAGGCAGTGCTGGCCCCCGCGGCCGACAAGTTCTTCCCCGATATGTCGGCGGGCGGCACCTTAGCCTTCCTCGTCTTTGTGATGCCCCTGGCCGAGACTTTATTCTTTCGCGGCTTGCTGCAAAATCTGCTGGCTTTTTGGTTTGTTGGCTTGCTGGCGACGCTTTGGAATTATGTGCTATTTTTCCCGGTGATGTGGGACTCGGTGGCGCGTTTCCCGGCTGTAACGCTAGTTATCGGGCTTTTTCTCTTGCTGATGAATCTGCTCTATGTCTATGTACGGCGGCGCAATGGCTTGGCGGCCGCCTGGCTCTGCCAGATTGTCGCCAACTTGACTATCCTGTACCTGCCCTTTTTGTAGCCGCTCAGCTCTATTCCGCCAGATGCTCCAGCGGGTCAGCTTTGGGCAGGGGCTTAAAAAAGCCAGCGCCGAACATAAAGACCAGCCCAGCCAAGAAACCGCCGATATGCGCCCAGTGCGCCACATCCGTCTCCACGCCAATCCAGCCGACATGCTGCAAAACATCCATCAGCAGCCAGTAACCCAAGAATAGAAAGGCTGGGATATTCACCGACCAGACGAAGGGGCGGAAGAAACCGAGCATCGTGCGCACTTTGGCATTGGGCCGCAGCACGAGAAAGCTGCCCATGATGCCAGCGACCGCGCCGCTCGCGCCGATGACGACGCCCGTATCCGTGACAGTGCAGGCGATATTGCCGAGCAAGACATGGGCTAGCGTGGCGACAGCGCCAAAACCAAGGTAGGCTAGCAGGAATCTGAGGCTGCCCAAATAGCGCTCTACCAAGCCACCAAACAAGAACAGAAACCACATATTGCCCAGGACATGGGCGGCGCTGCTATGCAAGAAGAGGCTGCGGAAGGCATCTAGCCCGCTGGCGGCGATAGACTGCTCGCCAATTTTGCAGACTTCCAAGCCATAATTTTGCAGAGCCTCTCGCAAATAGCCATCGCCTTTGGCGTCTACCGAAAGCTCCCAGAGGAACACCAGCAGGTTGATCGCAATGATGACCACCGCCGCTTTGGGAAAAGTCTTGTCGCGCCCTAGCACTGTCAAGGGAAACATCTGTCTTGCCTCACGCTCCTTTTATAGTATTACGATAGCACAAAGATTGCGTTTCATGCAAGTTCGCCGCGCGGCGGCGCGATGAAAAATGATAGCAGGAAAATCAAGGCTAAGCCGCTGATGAAACCGCCGACATGCCCCCAATGCACATTGATACGCGGCGCGACCGAGCCAACCTGATAGAAAAACTGCAAGAAAAACCAGTAAATGAGATAGACCCAAGCTGGCACATTCACATCATAATTAAAGACTTTGAGGATGATAATCTTGGATTTGATGCGGGCGCCGGGAAAGAGAAAGAGAAAAGCGCCGATAATGCCAGAGATAGCGCCACTCGAGCCAATCATATACAGCGGCTCGGCGCATTGCGCGCCGTCAAAGAGTATATGCCCCAGATGCCCGCCAAAGCCGACCAGCAGATAAAAGGCTAAAAAGCGCATGCGCCCCAGATGCTCTTCGATGCGCGAGCCAAAAACATAGAAGATGATAAGGTTCGAGGTGAGATGCACGAAGCTCATGTGCAGGAAGATGCTGCGCGCGCCCGCCAACAGCGTCTCCAGCAAAGTTTGCTCGCCCACTGCGCAGATATTCAGCGCGTATTGGCGATAGACTTCTTCTAGCGCTAAACCGCTGAGGAAGGCGTAAGTTAGGATGTAGGCAAAGAAAAGCACATTGGCGACAGTGACAAAAAAAGCGACGAACGGTCGATAATCAGTCTTGCCGACTATTTTGTAGGGAATCATGCGCCAGCATCCGCCTCAACTTGCATACGGAGCTTAACACAAATTTGTCGCTAGGGAAAAATAGCCACAGGGGCACGGAAGTAGAGCAAACTAAATTTTGCAAGTCATCGTCAACCCCAGCCCCGGTACTGCCCTACAGAAGGGGCCGGGGATGGGGTTGAAAATGCGGCTAACGCTCGTCTATTGGCTGCCATTGGCGGTCGAAGGGCCCGACATAATTCGCTTTCGGGCGGATTAAGCGCCCGCCCATCTGCGCGATGACATGCGCCGACCAGCCGGCGATGCGGGACATCGCAAAGAGCGGCGTGAACATATCAATGTCTAAGTCGAGCGTATACAGCAGGATAGCGCTGTAATAATCGACATTGGGATAAAGATTGCGCTGGATAAAATACTCGTCGGCCCGCGCCGTCTCGGCTAGGGTGATGGCAATATCCAGCCATTTGCGCTTGCCAGAAATTTCCGCCAGCGCTTGTGTATAGCGGCGCAGGATGTTCGCCCGCGGGTCGTTGGCTTTGTAGACCCGATGGCCGATGCCCATAATGCGCCTCTGCTTGGTTTTGATATATTTCTCGAACCAAGGCCGGACATTTTCGACCTCGCCGATTTCGACGAACATCTTCATCGCTTCCGAATTGGCGCCGCCATGTGCGGGCCCTTTGAGGGCGCTGATGCCGGCCACGATGGCGCTGTGCATATCGGAGCCGGTGCCGGTGACGACGCGGCTGGCGAAGGTGCTGGCATTCATGCCATGTTCTGCCAGCAAGACCAGATAAACATTGAGCGCGGCGCAGGCCGCCGCCGCTGGCTCTGCGCCGGCTGTCATATAGAGGAAATTCTCGGCGACGCTAAAATCGGGGCGGGGCGCGATTGGCTCTTCGCCTTTGACAATGCGCATCCAAGCGGCGCAGATCGTCGTGATTTGGCCCGTCAGCCGAAAGGCTTTTGCCTTCGCCACTTCTTTGTCGGTGAGGTTCTCGGCGGCTGCGTCGTAGGCTGAGAGCATGGAAACGGCGCTGCGCAGGGCGGCCATGGCCGGCGTATCTTTGGGCAGCAATTTCAACATCTGTATCACCGCGGCGGGGATAGCGGCTTCGGCGGCGATTGTGCGGCGCAACTCGTCATATTCGGCGCGCTTGGGCAAGCGCTCGTTGAAGAGCAAGAACAGCACTTCTTCAAACGAGCAATTTTCAGCGAGGTCTTCGATGGCGTACCCGCAATAGATTAGCTTGCCGCTAGCGCCATCGACATAGCTTGTCGTAATATCGGCGACAGCGACCCCTTCCAGCCCACCTTTATTCGCCATGGAGACTCCCTTCTTGGGCGCCGCCGCTCAAAGTGGCGGCTGGCGCGCGACGCCACTGCAAGAGCGGCGGCAAATTCTGCAAAATAATGCCCGCTAGTATAGCACTGGCTTTAGCGCGCTACAATAACGGAATGCAGACAGCAATGGAAAAATCAACTGTTGTATCTTTTGCCGCGCTATGTTACTCTTTCGCTTATGAGAGACGCGAGCTTGTCTAACATTTTTCAGCAATGCGAATGTTGTTGTATCTGCGCCAGCGACGAGGCGAAACGCCGCGGCGGGATTCGGCCTACCTAAAGCTCGTGCCATAGCGCGCAGCCTAGAGCCAGCCCTTAGCGGCTGGCTTTTTCTATTTATCGGCCTTTTATCAGCCTATCGAAAGGCAGGCAGCATAAAAATGCGAGTTATCTTGAGCGCCGCTTTGCAAGGGCAAATCTTCGAGCAGATGGAAATAAACTATCCTAACGAAGGCGGCGGCTTTCTCTTGGGGCAGGCGGCGGCTGACGCAGTTACGATCGTCGACATCATCAAAGTCGAAAATGCTTTTGCAGCCGAAGAGCAATATCACCGCTATGCGATGAAGCCGCAAGATTGGCTGCGCTATGAAGATGAGGCGGAAGCCCGCGGTTTGAGCTTGGTCGGCTATTATCACAGCCATCCCGATTCGCCGGCCATCCCGTCGGAATACGACCGGGCGCATGCTCTGCCGAATTTTGTTTATATCATCACATCGGTCAAGATGGCGCGGGCGGCGGCGATACGCGCTTGGCTGCTGCAGGGCGACCGCAGCGCCTTTAGAGAATGCGCCCTGCAAATAGCGGCAAGCTAGTCGCAAGTAAGATTTGGCTAGCCGCCAGCGTTTAATAATAAGAAGTTATAGCCGAGGCAAGAGGAGAAAATTATGGCGAAGATTCGCATTCCGACGCCGCTGCGCGCTTATACCGCCGGCGCGTCGACGATCGATGTTACGGGTGACACAGTCGGCGAGGCGCTGGGCAGCTTAGTCGAGCAGCATCCAGATTTGCGGCCCCATCTTTTTAATGAAGCCGAGCTGCGCAGTTTTGTCAATATCTTCATCGATGACGAAGACATCCGCTTCCTGCACGGTCTCGAGACCGAGATTGAAGCGGGCGCTAGCCTGCGCATCATCCCCAGCATCGCCGGCGGCTAATAGAAGTGATTGGAGACCAAAATGACAGCTCTGCACCAGCAGTTGGCGGAATTGACAAATGACGAGGTCAAACGCTATAGCCGCCATGTGATTATGCCGGAAGTGGGCATGGAAGGGCAGCGCCGCTTGAAAGCCTCGAGCGTGCTGCTGATTGGCACGGGCGGCTTGGGCAGCCCGCTAGCCCTATATCTGGCGGCGGCCGGGGTCGGGCGCATTGGCTTGGTGGACTATGATGTGGTGGATTTTACCAACTTGCAGCGCCAGGTCATCCACGGCCTCAGCACCGTCGGCAAATCCAAACTAGAAAGCGCCACCGCCCGCATGCTCGATCTCAATCCCGATATTGAAGTCGTGCAATACAATGAGCCGCTGACCTCAGAAAATGCCCTGCGCATTTTCAGCGAAGACTGGCACATCGTCATTGACGGCACCGACAATTTCCCGACGCGCTATTTGGTGAACGATGCCTGTGTGAAATTGGGCTTGCCCAATGTCTATGGCAGCATCTTTCGCTTTGAAGGGCAACTCAGCGTCTTTTATGCCGAGCAGGGACCTTGCTATCGCTGCATGTTCCCCGAGCCGTCGCCGCCCGGCTTGGTGCCGAGCTGTGCCGAAGGTGGTGTCTTGGGCATCTTGCCTGGCACCATCGGCACCATGCAAGCCACCGAAGCGATTAAGCTGCTGCTAGGCATTGGCGAGCCGATGGTTGGGCGCATGCTGCTCTATGACGCGCTGGAAATGAGCTTCCAGACCATCAAATTGCGCAAAGATCCAAATTGCCCGGTCTGCGGCATCGCTAAAGAGGCGGTAGAGCTGATTGATTATGAGCAGTTCTGCGGCATGCCGGCCCACGACCACAGCGAATTCAGCGCGGTCGAAGATAGCGCCGACCTGCGCATTAAGACTGTGACTGTGCATGATGTCAAAGCGGCGCTGGAAAATGGCGCGGATGTGCTGGTGATTGATGTGCGCGACCCGCATGAATGGGACATCAGCGCGATCGCTGGCACGCTGCGCATCCCCAAGCCAGATATTCAACTGGCGAAAAACGGCATCCAAGCCGGGCGCAAACTCTGGGACGAGACTGTCTTGAAAGACATCCCCAAAGACAAGTCTTTGTATCTGCATTGCCGCTCGGGCAAGCGCAGCGCCGATAGCATCGCCTTCTTGTCTGAGGTCGGCTATGACCTAGAGCGCATGTACAATGTCGAAGGCGGCATTTTGGCTTGGGCTGATGAAATCGACCCAGCCATGCCAAAATACTAGCAGGTCAGTTGTATCAAATTGAAGTAGAACCAACCCCACGATTGGCGATCCCTCCCCGAAGCTTCGGGGAGGGACTTTTCTGCAAGCGCACTCATAAGTTTCGGGGTTTTTCTCCCCTCCCCAAAACTTTGGGGAGGGGCTGGGGGTGGGCTTGAAAGTTGCGCAAAAGATTTTGCGCAACTTAATTTGTCTTACTTAACTCACCATCAAGCCCTGCATGACGCCATCGAGGGCGGCTTTGGGCGGGCGCAGCTGAGCCTCGTCAAGCTGCGCTAGCGGCGTCGCCAGCAATTCTTCGGTGTCGGCTAGGGTGGGGCGCGGCTCTTCGTAATAGATGAGGCCAGTCGAGAAAATCTGCTCGCGCATCGAGCGCTCCAGCACATCCATCGCTAGGCGGCGATTGCGCGGGTCGTGGTTTGTCTCCAGCTTCTTCAAGCGGATGAAACTGCCATCGTGCATCTCGACATCGATGATGTCGCCGGCTTCATAATCGTCGATCATGATTTCTTCTTTGGCGGCGACATAATCAGGCGTCAAAATCTGAATCTCGTGCAGCGGCACCTCGTTGTCCTTGCCATAGGGGTAGCTCTTGGTCGAGGTTTCGGCATTGTTGAAGGTAACGCAGGGGCTGATGATGTCTAAGACGGCGGTGCCAGGATGGCGCACAGCCGCTTGCAGCAGAGCCTGCACCTGTTTGGCATCGCCGCTGAAGCTGCGCGCGACGAAGGTCGCGCCAGCGATGACCGCTTCTAGAGCCAGGTCGATAGGCGGCATGTGGTTTGTGCCATAGTATTTCAGGAATTGGCCCTCATCGGCGGTGGCGGAGAATTGGCCTTTGGTCAAGCCATAGACGCCGTTGTTCTCAATGATGTAGACGAATGGCACATTGCGGCGGATAACATGCTTGAACTGGCCCATGCCAATCGAGCCGCTGTCGCCATCGCCGCTGACGGCGATGCAAGACAGCTCTTTGTTGGCGAGCAGAGCGCCGGTTACGACCGACGGCATGCGCCCGTGCAGAGCGTTGAAGCCATGCGAGCCGCCGAGAAAATAAGCCGGCGTTTTGCTAGAGCAGCCGATGCCGCTGACTTTGATGATTTTGTGCTGCTGCAAACCGAGTTCATAAGCCATAGTGATGAGTTGATTGGAAATCGAATCGTGTCCGCAGCCGGGGCAGAGCGTGCTGGGCCGGCCTCGATAGGTGCTGCGCGCCAAGCCCAGCTGATTTGTCCGAGTTCGTGTCCGGGGTCGAGATGCCATGTTTATCCCTCCTGTTCTTTGAGGTTGTCGTAAATCCAGCTAGGCGTCATCGGCAAGCCATCGCCGAGCGCCAGCGGCCGTACATGCGAGATATTTTCCGGGTGCTCGAGGCGGATGAGCTGCGTGAGCTGCCCGTCGAAGTTGTTTTCGATGACAAAGACGCTTTTATGCGCGTCGATAAAATCGCTGACCGAAGCCGCCAGCGGCAGAGCCCGCACGCGCAGGCAGTTTGTCTGGATGCCATCTTTATGCAGCCAATCGCGGGCTTCGCGGATGGCGTCGTCGTTGGTGCCGAAGCTGATGATGCCGATGTCGGCGGCGCTGCCATTGTCGATAATCGGCTGCGGCAGCACAGCCCGCGCCGTATCCATTTTGCGGCGCAGGCGCGTCATATTCTCGATCCAGTCATCGCTGCGCTCGCTATAGGTTGCCATTTCGTCGTGGCCCGTGCCGCGGGTGAAATAACCAGCAAAGCGATGGTCGGTGCCAGGCACAGTGCGATAGGGGATGCCATCGCCGTCGACATCCATATAACGGCCCCACTTACCATAGTCGTCGATGAAGTTTTGCAGCTCGGCCGCGTTCAATATCTTGCCCCGATCGATGGGCTGGTCGGGATAGTCAAATGGCTCGGAGAGCCAGTTGTTCATGCCCAGGTCTAAATCGCTGATGACGAAGACGGGCGTTTGCAAATTTTCCGCGATATCAAATGACTTCCAGCCAAACTCGAAGGCTTCGCGCAAATTGCCGGGCAGCAAGCAAATCTGCCGGCTGTCGCCGTGGCCGAGGAAGTGGGTGAAGATGAGGTCGCCTTGGCTGGTGCGGGTTGGCAGGCCCGTGCTTGGTCCCATGCGGGTGATGTTCCAGAACACAGTTGGAATTTCGGCGAAATAAGCTAAGCCGGCGAATTCGGCCATCAGGCTGATGCCCGGACCGCTAGTGGAAGTCAGCGAGCGGGCGCCGGCCCAGCCGGCGCCGGTGATGATGCCGGCCGCCGCCAGCTCATCTTCCGCCTGCACAATGGCGATGGTATTTTCTTTGTTTTCGGTCTGGCGCAGGTGGCGGTAACTGATGATGCCGTCGACGAAGCTGGTCGAGGGCGTGATGGGATACCAAGCGACAACATTCACGCCGCCAAAAATCGCGCCCAGCGCGCCGGCGTCATTGCCCGTCATCATGATTTTGCCCTGCGTGCCGTCCATCTTCTCGAAGCGGTAGGGGTCGGTCTTGACGATGTTCTCCGCCACCCAGTTATAAGCCAGCTCGACCACCGCATGATTCATGAGCGCCGGTTTCTCCCGGCCTTTGAAATTGGCCAGTAGCACTTCATAGACGAGTTCGAGCGGAATATCAAAGAGTTGGGCGACCGCGCCAACATAAGTCATATTCTCGACCAGCTTGCGGAAAGCCGATGGCACGGTGGCCTGGCGCATCAACTTGGTCACCGGTATCTCGTAGTAGGAGATGTCGGCCCGCTGTTTGATGGCGCGGGCGATTTTGTCCGTCGTGATGCAGACGCCGCCCGGCGGCAGATTAGCCACATCTTCGCTGGCGGTGCTATTGTTATAGGCGACAACAATCTCGGTGATGGCCTTGCGCGCCGTATAACCGTCTTTGCTGGCGCGGATGGTATACCAAGTCGGCAAGCCTTTGATATTCGATGGAAAGAGATTCTTGCCATTGACCGGGATGCCCATCCGAAAAAGCGAATTCACCAGCACATTGTTGGAGGTCTGGCTGCCCGAGCCGTTCTTGGTGGCGACGGAAAAGGCAAAATCGTTGATGACCGGCTCGCGGGTAGCTATTTTTGCTTGGGGTTCTGTTTTGATAGCCATAGGATCTTACGCTGTCTTGCGCTCCTTTCACAATTCTTTACAAATTGAGCTGCTTCTTATAGACCACTTTCCATTTTCCAAGTGGGGCTGTGCGGTTCATAGCGCAAAAGCCGCGTATGTTCGATGAAGGCTTCCCGCGCGGCATCAAAGCGCCGATGGCGGATTAAGCTCAAAATCTGCGCATGATAATCCCAGACCTGGCGCAGATAGCTATAATCCATATAGCGATTGACGCCAACTTCTTCGTACAAATCCCAGTAAGCCTCCAAAATGCCCAAGACAAAGGTATTGTCCAGATGCTTAAAAACGGTCATGT
This sequence comes from Phototrophicaceae bacterium, assembly GCA_965200325.1. Classification (GTDB taxonomy): domain Bacteria; phylum Chloroflexota; class Anaerolineae; order Aggregatilineales; family Phototrophicaceae; genus UBA6055. The sequence goes on from OZ241335.1 coordinate 1,709,734, forward strand.
GAAAGCGGCGATGCTCTGGGTTTGGGATATGGATGGGCGGCGAATGCAGCTTGCTGTTGGCGCTGTCGATGCACTTTTGCATCATCTCTAGGTCGGCGGCCGTGAGCAGGGCGCAGGCTTCTTGCCAATAGGCGACTTCGACATGGTTGCGCAGCGAAGCGAAAGACTCAAAGCGTTCGCCGCAGGCTAGGGCATACAGCGCGCTCAGGCGCACCGCCGGCGTGAAAGCGTATTGCTTGACCCGCGTGCCGCGCTTGGAACGCACTTCGACCCAGCCCAAGGCCCGCGCCACTTCGAGCTGCTCGCGCACTTTGTTGGCGCTCATATCCAAGTGATGGTCCTGCGTCAGCTCTTGGATAGAGGGCAAGCGGTCGCCTGGCTGATAGCCATGGCGCACGATGTAATTGAGAAAGTCCGAACCGAGATTTATTTCCATCATTCGTATGATGAATACAATCAATCAAGAGATATTATCAATTCTATCAGTAAGTGACGGGGCTGTAAAGAGCTATCTGGCGATTTTACGAAATGTTAAGATTTCGCGACTCAAGCGCGCAGCTGGCGCATTCTTTCAGCCGCCCGCTCCAGCGTCTCGTCGCTCTTGCAAAAGGCGAAGCGCACATGATTCGCCGCGTGCTGCCGATGCTCGGCGCTGAAAAAGGCCGACGGCGGGATCGTCGCCACGCCAATTTCTTCGATGAGGTATTTGCAAAACTGGATGTCGTCGCCGTCGAAGACTTGGGAAAAATCGCCCATTATGAAATAAGTGCCTTCGGGCTGAATGGCGGACATGCCAGCGGCATCGATTACCTGCATCACCAAATCGCGCTTGTGGCTGTAAAGCGCCTGATACTCTTCATAATAGCTGCTGCCCAAGCTAAAGGCGTAGGCGACGGCCGCCTGCGTTGGGTGGTTGGTGGCGAAGGTGATGAATTGATGCGAGCGCCAGACGCCGGTGATGAGCTCGGGCGGCCCATAGACCCAGCCAATCTTCCAGCCGGTCATGCCAAAAGTCTTGCCAGCGCTGCCAATCGTGACCGTGCGCTCGTACATGCCTGGCAGCGAGGCAATGGCGATATGCTGATGCCCCTCAAAATAGAGATGCTCATAGACCTCGTCGGAGATGACGATGACATCGTGCTTGAGGCAAAGCTCGGCAAAAAGCTGCAATTCGGCGCGGGTATAGACGCGGCCGGAGGGGTTATTGGGCGTATTGAGGATGAGGGCGCGGGTTGTATCGTTGAAGGCAGCCCGCAGTTCCGCTTCGACGAAGGTCCAGTTTGGCGGGTGCATCGGCACATAAACGGGCTTGCCGCCCGCCATCTGTATGCCCGGCACATAGCTGTCGTAATAAGGTTCGATGACGATGACCTCGTCGCCAGGGTCCACCAAGCCCATAATGGCGCTGAAGACGCCTTGGGTGGCGCCGGCCGTAACGATGACGCCTTGCAGCGGGTCGATGTCTAAGCCATAGAAGACGCTGGCATGGCGGGCGACGCCTTCGCGCAAGGCAGGCAGGCCCGGGCTAGGCGCGTATTGATTGGCGCTGTCGCTCTTGAGCGCCGCGATAGCCGCCTCGATGATTTCTGGGGGGCCATCGAAGTCTGGGCGGCCTTGCCCCAGGTTGACCGCCTGATGCCGCGCGGCAAGCTGGTTAATTTCGGTAAATATCGTCGTGCCAAAGGGCGCTACTCGCTTTGCGTATGTTGGCATAAGCTCTTTTCCGCTGCTTTTTCTCTAGCTTGGCTAAAATATACCACAGGCTCGCGCTTCAAGCGCCTTCCAAAATTTCTTTTGCCAGAGCCTGACCGCGCTGAAAATGCGGCAGGGCGGCGCGGTTTTTGACAAAACGAAAATAGAGCTTGCGCCCCTCTGCCAGCCGCTGCAAAGCTTGCCAGTGCTGGCGATATTTCACCGCCTTGCCAGTACGGGTTTTCCAGTTCTTCGCTTGCCAGCCGCGCAGCCATAAATTTATGCCTTTAGCCAAATAGTCCTGCGCCGTGAAGATCGTCGCCTCCGCGGCCGGCGGCAGACTTTCCAGCGCTTGAATCGCGCCGATGAGCGTGCCTTCCAGCTCGGTCTTGCCGGCCAGCTGCCCGCTCTTTTCTGTAACCTGGGCGCCGTTCACAAGCAAAACGGCCCAAGCGGCCGTTTTGCCTTTAGCCTGCGTCGATAGATAGATTTGCCACTCGGTTTCGCTGTTTGTCGCTGAGGCCGCCGCTTCTGGCGCGGCTAATTTGTTCTTTTCCGCCACCGCTATCCGATCGCAGCGCTCATTCAAGGCATTGCCGGAATGTCCAGGCACATAGCGCCAGCGTATCCGATGCGGCGCGGCGGCGCGCTGGAATTGCTGCCACAGCGCTTTGTTTTTGGCGGCCCGCTTGCGGCCGCGCGCGATGTCGATGACATAGCGCGAATCGCTGAAGACAGTGACGCGGGCTGGTTCTTGCAAAGCCCGCAAGCCTTCGATGACTGCCCGCAGTTCCATTTGGTTGTTGGTGGTGTTTTCTTGCCCGCCTCTGAGTTCTTCCTCTTTGAGAACTTCGCCAGCGCCATTGGTCGCGCGCAAAATTGCCGCCCAGCCGCCCGGCTGATTTTCGGCATGAATGTCGCAAGCGCCATCGGTGTAAAGTATGATTTGCATTCTCTGGTCCAACAGAATATGATTAGCTTACATAAAAGTCTAGCATAGCCGCGCCGAAGCAGGACAAATTAAATTGCGCAAGTTTTATGCCTTCGTTTCAAGCCCAGCCCCGGCCCCTCCCGTAGGTCAGTGTCTACGCGACCCAAAGCTTTGGGGAGGGATCGCCATTGTGGGGTTGAAAATCGCGCATCAAATTTTGCATAATAAACTTGTATTTACTTTTGTGGCAATTGTTCTTTTTTCTAGCCGCGACAAAAACTCGCGCTTGCTCAAGTGGAAAGACCGGGTGAAAAATGGCGGAAGAACTTGACTTGCAAAAGCTGCGCTATGATTGTCTGCTGAAAATTACGCGCACGATGGGCGGGGTGACTCTTTCCAGCGCTGTAACTTCGCCATCGCTGGAATTGGCTAAGCAGCTCGGCATCTCGATCACCGATGCCTGGCTCTGCTTGGATATTTACCGCGCTTACTTTGGCAAAGACCTGACTAAGCAAGATTTAGGCAGGCTGCTGCAAACAACCGGCGTGATTGTTTTGGGCGGCGGCATCGCGGGTTATGTTGGCATTCGCCTAGCTCAGGCTCTGCTCAACGAAATCTTAGACCGCATCCCCATCGCCAACGCCATCATTACTGGTATCGCCTTTGGCAGCTCTACTTTTATCATTGGCCTGGCTTGGCTGGCGCTCGTCGAGCAGAGTTATTTTCAGCAGCAAGCGGCCGATTCCTAATATGAAATAGCCAGCAAGCGCAGAAAGCCGCTTAATTTCTCCCTGTCTCTGTGCCTCTGTGGCTATTTCTCTTTCCCCAGTCGCAGTGCCAAACTTAAACGCGCTCAGCTTGCCCGCAAAGCGACTTCCTTCAGCGATAACTGGCGGATGATAGCCAGCAGCAGCAAAGCCAACAGCCCGCCGCCGACGCTGACAAAGAGAAAACCGCCCACGCTAAAGAGAAAGCCCGAGCTTAATGTGCCTAACCCAGCCGAAAAAGCCACCAGCATATCGTTAAAGCCGGCGACGCGCGTGCGTTGGCTGCCGCTCAGCGCATCCGCCAGCATCGACGACCCCGCCACATAGCCAAAATTCCAGCCCAAACCCAGCAAGAACAAACCGGCCAGCAAATAGGACAGTTGCGTCGAGAGCGGCGCAATAATCGTCGAAGCGATGAGGATGAGCGCGGCGATAACCATCATAGTAACCCGGCCATAGCGGTCGATGAGATAGCCCGTCAGCGGCGACAAACCAAACATGCCCAAGACATGCACGGCAATCACCAGCGAGACCTGGGCATTGTTATGGTCGGCCAGGTGCATGTGCCAGGGCGTTATCGTCATCAGTGTGCTCATCACCGTCTGGCTGATGAGCATGGACAGGATGGCAAGCTGGACTCGGGGCAGGCGCAGCAAATCGACCAGCTTATCCCCGCTGGCAGTGTCTGCTGGATTCTTGGACTGGCTGGGCGCGTCTGAATACTGGTGGGCGACCAGTGCTGGCTCTGGCCGCAGCAGGAAATATGTGATGAGGAAAGAAATGCCATAGAGGAAGCTGGCGATGACCCAGGGCCCCGTGGTCAGCTCGCCACCGCTAGACGAGCCAGCGGCAATTTCTAGCGACAGCAGTTGCGCCAATTCGCTGCTCGGCTCGACCAGGGCTGGCCCAAAAATCGCGCCGATGGTGCCAGCGAAAACGACGCGGCCAATCATCTGCGCCCGTTTGTGGGCTGGGAACATCTCGCCCACCACAAAGCGACTCATCTGGGAGCCTGAGCGGGCGATGCCCATGCCGACTGAACTAATCAGCAGCAGCGGAAATATGCCATTCAGCACCGCAATCAAACCGAGGACCGCGCCTAAAAAGCCAAAGCCATAAGCCGTACAAAGCCCCATACGCCGCCCATAGCGTCCCATGATGATGCCCATGAAATAGGCCATCAGCGATTGCGAGAAGGTTACGACCGTGGTTGGCAAGCCAGCCGCCGCGTCCGAACCGCCGAGGATGCCAGCTGCGATTGAATGTAGGGTGATAATCGAAATCTGCGCGGCGGAAAATAAGCTCTGCGTTACAAAAATCGTCAACAGCAAACGCTGGCTAACACGCAAAGGGTATTTGACTAGCTCGGCTGACATGGACGCTCCCGGCGCGGCAGTTTGCCCGCGCTGAATACTTTAGTTAAAAATGCTTTATAGCAAAAAAGCGGACGCGCCGCTGGGACGCGCCCGCCAATGTTCGCCGCTGGCGGCTATTCAGCCAAGAAATTGCGCAAGACCGTATGCAAGATGCCGCCATTGCGGTAATAATCAACTTCGACTGGCGTATCGAGCCGGACTGTGACCTCAAATTGTTTCTGCGCGCCAGTCTCGTCGGTGGCGGTTACGGTCAGCTTGTCCAATGGCTGGATGCTATCGCTGATGGGAATGTCGTACGTTTCATGCCCAGTCAAGCCTAGCGTCTTATAGGAGTGGCCGGCGGCAAAAGTCAAAGGCAGCAAGCCCATCATCACCAAGTTGCTGCGGTGGATGCGCTCGATGCTTTCGGCGATAACCGCTTTGATGCCTAGCAGCAGCGTGCCTTTCGCCGCCCAGTCGCGCGATGAGCCCATGCCATAATCCTTGCCGGCTAAAACGATGAGCGGGCTGCCATCCGCTTGATATTTTAGCGCAGCTTCATAAATCGGCATCTCTTCCATAGTCGGCAGATAATATGTTACGCCGCCTTCGCTGCCTGGCACGAGCAGATTGCGCAGCCGCACATTGGCGAAGGTGCCGCGCGTCATCACGCGGTCATTGCCGCGCCGCGAGCCAAAGCTGTTGAAGTATTGCGGGCTGACATCGCGCTCGAGCAAGTATTGCCCGGCGGGTCCATTGATGGCGATAGCGCCGGCCGGCGAGATATGGTCAGTCGTTACCGAATCGCCGCCTTTGACCATCACACGCGCGCCCAGGATAGGCGCAATCGGCGGCGCTTCCCGCGGCAAATCGACGAAGAAGGGCGGCTCTTGGATATAGGAGCTGGCGGCATCCCATTGGTACACCGGCTCATCCGTGCTGGGGATGGCGTTCCACTGCGGATTGCCATCATAGACATTGCCATATTGCTCGAGGAACATCTGCGCATCGAGGCTGTTTTGCACTGTGCGCACGATTTCTGCTTGGCTGGGCCAAATATCGCGCAGATAGACATCGGCGCCAGCTGGGTCTTGGGCGATTGGCTCGCTATTCAAATCAATATCGACCGTGCCAGCCAGAGCATAAGCGACTACCAGCGGCGGCGAGGCCAGGAAGTTGGCGCGCACATCGGGCCCGATGCGCCCGCCAAAATTGCGATTGCCGCTGAGCACAGAGGCGGCCACAATATCCGCCCCGTGGATGGCTTCGCGCACTGGCTCGGGCAAGGGGCCGCTGTTGCCGATGCAAGTGGTGCAGCCATAGCCGACTGTGTGGAAGCCCAAGGCTTCGAGATGTGGCGTCAAGCCGGCTTTGTCGAGGTATTCGGTAACGACTTTGGAGCCGGGCGCCAGGCTGGTTTTCACATACGGTTTGCGCCGCAAGCCGCGAGCATTGGCTTTTTTAGCCAGCAAGCCCGCCGCCACCATCACCGACGGATTGCTGGTATTGGTGCAAGAAGTGATAGCGGCGATGACAACTGCGCCATGCTCGAGCTCGGTGCTATCGCCATTGGCGCGGTAATTGCCGCGCGCGCCCAGCTGCTCGGCGGACAGGGCAAAACCCTGCGGCCCCAGCGGCGCGCGCAAGACCTCGTGAAAGCGCGGTTTTAACTCGCGCACCAAAATGCGGTCCTGCGGGCGCAGCGGCCCCGCCACGCTCGGCTCGACTGTGCTTAAATCGAGTTCCAGCGTATCGTTATATTCGGGGTCGGCCAGGCTATCGCTGCGGAAGAGGCCCTGTTCCTTGCAATATGTTTCGACGAGTTGGACGAGCGACTCCGGCCGGCCGGTGCGGCGCAGATAGCTCAGCGCTTCGTCATCGACCGGGAAGAAACCCATCGTCGCGCCATATTCTGGCGCCATATTGGCGATAGTGGCGCGGTCGGGCAAAGTCATATTGCTGAGGCCCGGCCCATAGAATTCGACGAATTTGCTGACGACGCCTTTGGCGCGCAGCATCTGCGTTACCACTAGCACCAGGTCGGTGGCAGTAGCGCCGTCTGGCAATTGGCCCAGCAGTTTGAAACCGACCACTTCTGGCATCAGCATATAAATGGGATGCCCCAGCATAGCCGCTTCCGCTTCAATGCCGCCCACGCCCCAGCCCAGCACGCCCAAGCCATTAATCATCGTCGTATGGCTGTCGGTGCCGACCAAGGAATCGGGCAAGGCGACCAGGCCTGCGCCTTGCGGGTCGGCATAAAGTTGCACCACTTTTGCCAAATACTCGAGATTGACCTGATGCACGATGCCAGTGGCCGGTGGCACAACTTTGAGATTCTCGAAGGCTTTCTGGCCCCAATGCAAAAATTCATAGCGCTCGCGGTTGCGCACGAATTCCATCTCGGCATTGCGCCTGATTGCGTCGGCGCTGCCAAAGACATCGACTTGCACTGAGTGATCGATAACCAAGTCGACCGGCACTTTGGGATTGATTTTTTGCGGGTCGCCGCCCATGCGGGCCATCGCGCTGCGCAGAGCGGCCAGGTCAACCAGCGATGGCACGCCGGTAAAATCTTGTAAAATGACGCGAGCGGGGCTAAAGGGAATCTCGACCGGCTGCGGGTTTTTTGCGTCCCAGCTAGCCAGGTTTAACACATCCTCGGCTTGAAAATGGCGCCCGTCTTGATTACGCAGGGCATTCTCGAGCAAGATTTTGATGCAGAAGGGCAGCTTGTCGATATGGCCGATGCCCGCTTCACTGAGGCGGCGCAGACGGTAAATGACCGCTTCGCCGCCGTCAAGCGGGATTGTGCCGCGTGTGCCAAAATGATTATTCATATTGTTTCCTTTGCCGCGCGTCAGCGCGCTGATAGAAGAACAATGCCGCGCATTTTAGCAAAGAATCAAAACAAATGTTATTGCCAGTCGTGCGCTGGCTGGCGCGAACTGTCATTTTACAAATGGCGCAGTCTCGAGTAGACTTGCCGCGTTGCGCAGAAGCGCAATCCGTTTGAGCAATTGAGGGCAATCTCATGGCAAAAAAGAAAAGTCGTAGCCGCGAAGCGCGGCAGCGCCGGCAAAAGCAGCGCCAGCAGAACCGCCGCATGCTGCTGCTCATCGCGCTTGTGGTCGTGGCGGTGGTAGCTGTCGCCGTCCTAATTGTCTCCAACCAGCCGGTCGAGATATTCATCGCAGAAGATTTATCGGCGCGCTACGCGGGCATAACGCGCTCCTTCTCGCCCGAGGGCTATCCGCGGCTGGGCGATCCAAACGCGCCTGTTACGCTGGAAGAATATTCCAGTTTCGCTTGCCCGGGCTGCGAGGTCTTTCACAGCGACGGCTTTACGGCGGTGCTGGATTATGCGCGCAGCGGCCAGACGGTCTTTACTTTTGTGCCGCTGCAAACAGGCTCGGTGCCGAATGCCCAAGGCGCGGCGCGGGCTGCGCTCTGCGCTGGGCAGCAGGGCATGTTTTGGGAGATGCACGATGTGCTCTTCGATTGGCAGACGCGCTATGGCAACACCGCTTTCTCGCAGAATCGCCTGCTGGCGGGAGTCGAGCAGCTGGGCTTAAGCAGCGCCGCTTTCACCCAATGTTTTAATTCGGCCGCGATTAGCGAGACGCTTGACGCGGCTGTCGGGGAAGATGTCGCCACCACGCCGACCATCCGCGTCAATGGCGTGACGCTGGAAGCGGGGCAGGCTGTGCCATCGGCGGCGCTTATCCAGCAGGCAATCGACGAAGCCACGCCGGCCGACTGGGGATTGCCGGCGCCGGTGGAAGATGCGCCTGCGGACAGCGAAGAAGAAACAACAGAAGCAGACTCAACCGAAGCCGAAGAGACGGCGGAAGATGCGCCTGCGGACGGTGAAGAAGAAACAGCAGCAGACTCAACCGAAGCTGAAGAGGTGGCGGAAGATGTGCCTGCGCCTGCGGACAACGAAGACGAAACAGATTCAACCGAAGCCGAAGAGGTGGCGGAAGATGCGCCTGCGGACGGTGAAGAAGAAACAGCAGCAGACTCAACCGAAGCTGAAGAGGTGGCGGAAGATGCGCCTGCGGACGGTGAAGAAGAAGCAGATTCAGACTCAGCCGAAGCGGATGGCGGATAACTTATGCGCAAGCCACGCAAAAGTTTGGGTGGGGCCGAGGGTGGGGTTGAAAGCTGTGCATAATTAGCTTGGGTTTACTTCTGTGACAATCTTTCCTGCGCGGACTAGACCCTATCTTGCCAGCATCGGCCCCAAAGCGCGCCCACCTAGAATGTGCATGTGCAAGTGGAAGACCTCTTGCCCGCCATGCGCATTGCAATTCACAATCAGACGATAGCCCTCAGCGGCGATGCCTTCGTTCTGCGCGATCTGCGCCGCCACAATAAATAGCCGCCCCAGCGCCATTTCATCGGCTGCTGTAACATCGTTCACGGTGGCGATTTCTCGCTTGGGGATGATGAGGATATGCACCGGCGCTTGCGGCGCGATGTCGCGGAAAGCCAATACCAGCTCGTCTTCATAGACGAGGTCGGCCGGAATCTCTTTGGCGATGATTTTCGAAAATATCGTGCTCATGCTCACTCCTATCAGCAGCTAGAATTACATGACCATGCCGCCATCGACCACTAGCGTTTGCCCGGTGATATAAGCGGCTTCGGCCGAGGCCAGGAAGGCGACGGCATTGGCAATATCGGCCGGCTGGCCCATGCGCCCCAAGGGAATAGCGGCAATGGCAGACTGCTTTAGCTCGTCAGCCAGGTCGGCTGTCATATCTGTCTCGACGAAGCCGGGCGCGACGGCGTTGACGCGCACACCGCGGACCGCCAATTCTTTAGCCAGCGATTTGCTCAAGCCGATGATACCGGCCTTGCTGGCAGCATAATTCGTCTGCCCGCCATTGCCGGCGATGCCAACTACGCTGGTGATATTGATGATGCTGCCACTGCGTTTGCGCATCATGGCGCGGGCGGCTGTCTTGCAGCAGAGCCAGCAGCTGCGCAGGTTCGTCTCGATAACGGCGTCAAAATCGGCCGGCTTCATCAGCATAATGACATTGTCCCGCGTCATGCCAGCGTTGTTGACCAGAATGTCGAGCTTGCCATAAGCCGCCAGCAGCTGCTTGAACATAGCCGCCACTTGCTCGGCATCACCGACATCGACTTGCAGGCTCATGGCTTGGCCACCGGCAGCTTCTATCTGCGCCACAACTTCGGCGGCGGCGCTGGCGCTGCGATTGTAATTGACGGCCACCGTTGCGCCGCGCGCCGCTAATTCCAGACAAATTGCCCGGCCGATGCCGCGGCTGCCGCCAGTTACCAGCGCGACTTTGCCTTCAAGTCCAGACATAGCTCTCTCCTCACAGTGAAACTTCGCCACTCACTATAATACTTAGGCAGGCATAAAACTAGCCGCCAACCCAGCCCAGCAGCTGCACTTGCCCGCGCAGGTCGCTGGTCAAGCTGGATGCGCCAAAACCATTTGAACTCGCGACATAGATGTCGCTGCGGCCATCCACCCGCGGGTTGACGCCGCTGAAAACGATGTACTGCCCATCGGGGGAAAATTGCGGGTCGCACATTGTCGGCGGCGGGCTGCCATTGGCGACGCTGCCAAAAACGCGATTCTTCACCTGCGCGCCATAGGGGCATTGCCCGGCCGAGCCGCCGATGGCGACGCGCCCGCTATCAGGCGCCCAGCTCGCCCGCATGCTGAAGCGCGGGAAGACCAGCCCGTCGTCTTGCGCTAGCAGTTCGCCGGCCGCATTCAGCAAGGCGAGCTGATTGCGCTGGCCGGCGCTCTCGACGACTTGCGCGACGACCAGCGCGCCATCTGGCGACCAGGCTTCGGATAAATAACTAGCGGCCGCGCTATCTTGCGCCCGCGCTTCGCGGACTTCGCCCGTCTCAATATCCGCCTGCCAGATGCGCCGCTGCGGGTTGAGCAGGTCAAAGGGATCGCCGCTGGCAAAAGCCAGCCGCGCGGCGCTTATCCAATAGGGTGGCTCGGCCACGGTCACAGGCGAAATTTGGCGCACTGCGCCAGTTGCGACTTCGTAGATATAAACATGCCCGCCGCTGGGCGGCGCGGTCTGCTGGCCATCGCAGAAGTTCGGTTGGCCGGGAATCCAGCTAGGGCAATCCGCCCGGTCCGAAACGAAGGCGATATATCGACCATCGGGCGACCAGCTTGGCCAGAGGTCATACGCGCCATGCTCAGTGATATTCACCCGGCCTAAGCCATCTTTGGCATAGAGGTAGATATCGATGTCATAGCCGGTAGCGAGGGCTAGAGCTAGCTGCTGCCCATCCGGCGACCAAGCAGGCGGCATATAAAAGCCGCGCTGCACTAATGGATTAGCGCCGGGCAAGACGCGCGCGCTAAAACCGCTAGCTAGGTCAAGAATGTAGAGGCCGTTGCTTTGCGGCGCGCCGTCGGTCTTGACGAAGGCTAGCGCGTTGCCCGCTTTCGCCATATAGACATCGAGGCCGGCGCTGGAATTGACTTCCAGCACCGGAATGCGGCTCTGAGACCGCGTCGGCGAGACTAGGTAGACAGTTTGCACGCCGGTGAAGGGCTGAGCTGTGGCGATATTGGCGATTCTCTGCTGGTTATTGGCGTTGATGAAAGCGATAAGCGGGCTGTCAATGCCGTCTTTGATGTCGGCGGGCAGCGTGAAGACCTGCCAATTATCAAAGACAAAACCAGGCACCGGCAGCGGCGTGATGCTCGGGCTGGGGGTCGCGGTCGGCGTCGCCGTGGGTCGGGGCGTAGCGCTGGCGGTGGGGCTGGCGCTGGGTGTGAGTGTCGCGGTTGGCGTGGCTGTCGGTGCTGGGCTGGCGGTGTTCGTTGCTGTCGCGCTCGGCGTCAAAGTGGCGGTCGCGGTGGGCGTCGGCTGGCTGAGCGCGCTGCATGCGCCTAGCAGGCAGGCGGCGAAAAACAGGCTTAAGCGGGAAATAGCTCGTCGCAGCATAGCGCTCAGTCCGCCGTTTTGCCGTTTTCACGGGCTTCTTCTTCGCGCTGGCGGCGCTCGGCTTCGATGTCGCGCTGGCGTTTTGGCGGTGGCGTCCCCAAGACGCGTTCCAGCACTTCCGCCATATCCTCGACGAATTCGATACGCAGCGCCCGCTTAGCGGCCTTGGGCAGCTCGCGCAGGTCTTTTTGATTGTCTTTGGGCAGGATAATCTGCGGGATGCGGCGCCGGCGCGCGGCGAGTATCTTCTCCACCACGCCGCCGACCGGCAGAATCTGCCCGCGCAAGGTGATTTCCCCGCTCATAGCATAATCGGCGCTGACCGGGCGCTCAGTGAAGGCGCAGATGAGAGCGGCGGCCAGCGTTACCCCTGCCGAGGGTCCATCTTTTGGCACCGCGCCTTCGGGCATGTGAATATGAATATCGTAATTCTCAAAATCGTCGACGGGCAAATCGTACTGGCTCGCCCGCGCCCGCAGATAACTGAGAGCGATATGCGCTGATTCTTGCAAGACATCGCCGAGCTGGCCCGTGAGCATCAGGTTGCCTTTGCCCGGCACGAGGCTGACTTCGACGGTCTGAATCTCGCCGCCATTGGGCGTCCAGACCAAGCCGCTGACGATGCCGATGGCGGCGCGGCGATTGACTTTTGAGTCCAGCACCTGCGGCGGCCCAAGATGTTTCTCGATGATGGCTGGAGTGATGCGTCGCGGGAAGGCTCGCTCAGCCGCCACCTGGCGGGCGATTTTGCGGCACATATTGGCGATTTCCCGCTCCAAGCTGCGCACGCCGCTCTCATAAGTATAGTGGCGGATGATATGCTCGAGGGCTGCCGTCGAAAAACGAATGCCGACCGCGGCGATGCCATTCGCCTCGAGCTGCTTGGGAATCAAAAAGCGCCGCGCGATTTCTATTTTTTCTTCTTGAGAATAGCCTTTGAATTCTATGACTTCCAAGCGGTCTTCCAGAGCCTCTGGGATGGCGTATAAATCATTGGCGGTGGTGATGAAAGTAACTTTAGACAGGTCATAAGGCACTTCCAGATAGTGGTCGACGAAGTTGCGATTCTGCTCTGGGTCTAGCACTTCCAGCAGGGCGGCGGCTGGGTCGCCGCGGAAGTCCGCGCTCATCTTGTCGATTTCGTCCAATATAAAGACCGGATTAATCGTCTCGGCGCGTTCCATCTGCTGCAAGATACGGCCGGGCATAGAGCCGATATAGGTGCGGCGGTGGCCGCGGATCTCCGCCTCGTCGCGCAAGCCGCCGAGGCTGATGCGCAAGAATTTGCAGCCCAGGGCCTCGGCGATGCTCTTGCCAAGCGAGGTCTTGCCGACGCCGGGCGGGCCCACAAAGCAGAGGATCGGGCTTTTGCGTTTGTCCCGCGCCAGCTTGCGCACGGCGATATGCTCGATAATGCGCGCTTTGACCTTCGCCAAGCCATAATGCGCCCGCTCGAGGATGTCTTCGGCATTTTTGAGATCGAGGTTTTCTTCGCTGACGGTGTTCCAGGGCAGGGTCAACAGGCGGTCGAGATAGGTGTGGATGACGCCCGATTCGGGCGACATGGGCGGGATGAGGCTCAGGCGCGACAATTCTTTCATCGCTTTGCTGTGGACTTCTTCGGGCAGTTCGGTGCGGCGGATTTTCTCGCCGAGCGCCTGGATTTCTTGCTGGAAGACATCGCCATCGCCCAATTCCTGCTGGATGACGCGCAGCTGTTCGCGCAAGTACAGCTCGCGCTGGTTGGCGGCGATTTCGTCCTGCAAGCGCGTATGCACCTCATCGTGCGTTTCATTGTCCTGCAAGTCTGATGTGAGCAAGGCGGCTAAGAGCTCGAGCCGCTTTTCGATATTCGCCAGCTCCAGCACTTGCTGCAAATCCTCGGGGGGCAGGGGGAGAATCGCCGCCAGCGCATCGCCCAGCTCGCCCGGTTCTTTCAGCGACAGGATGTATTTGATGACGGTTTCGGGCATAGCTTCGTAATATTGGCTGCTGTGTTTGAAGAGTTCGATGAGAGCCGCCTTTAAGGTTTCGAGGGCTTGCGCTTCGCCGGGCGCTTCGGCAAAGGGCCGCGCGGTGGCGATAGGATAAGCGCCATTCTGCCGCGCTGCCAGTATCTCGACGCGGCGCCTGCCTTGAACCAGCAGGCGCGAGTCGCCAGCTTCCGTTTCAGTATATTGGCCGGGCGCGATTTCTGTGCCGACCAAGTGTATGCGGTCGAGCAAGTCCTCGCCCTCGGGCTGCGCCCGCAGCATGCAGGCGATGAGCGTTTGCCCGCTCTTTTGGGCAGCCCGCGCGGCCTTAGCCTGCGCCTCGTTGGCTAGCGGAATCAGACTCAGGACCTGCGGGAAAAGCACTTGCTCATCCAGCAGCAGCAGGGGCCGCTCGAATTGCGCCGCGTCCCCGTCGTCGGCTTGGGCGATATTTTGGAATTGCGCTGTCAGGTCGTGGGTCATGGTCGCCGCCAATTCTATTTGCGCTCAAGCGTCGCAGTGTAACCTAAAGCGCGCGGAAAAGGTAGAGTCGCCGCTCGCCGCGCAGGGCAATCGCATCAAAATCGTGCTTCAGCAAAATTAACAAAACTAAGCCAGAAAAAACTACGCCGCCGCATTTTCAAGCCCACTCCCGGCCCCTCCTGTAGGGCAGTGTCTACGCGCCCCAAAGCTTTGGGGAGGGGAGAAAAACCCCGAAAACTGTGGGGGGTGCTTGAGAAAAAGTCCCTCCCGTAGGTCAGTGTCTATGCGACCCGAAGCTTCGGGCAGGGATGCCAATCGTGGGGTTGGTCTTATCGCAATTTGATGCGATTGCCCTGGCTCGCCGCGCTTTTCACAAGTTGATAGAGCCTTGCCAGTGTACAATAGCCTAGTAGACTTGATTAAGTTTAACGCGGCGGGGAAATTCTATGCGAATTCCACTTCCTCTCACTTTGCTGGCGGCTGCCATCGGCATCGCTATTGTCATGGTCGCTGGCCGCCTGTTGCTCGCGCCGCCGCTGCCTTTGATTCTCGAAGCTGGTTTTGACCGCGCAGCCATCAGCCCCAATGCCGATGGCGTTGATGATGTCGCTATCTTCAGTTATGCGCTTGCCCGCCCGGCCAGCGTGAGCCTCTCGCTGACCTCAGCCGCCGGCCAGACATTTTATTTCCGCCAAGAGCAGCCCCGCGACGCTGGCGACTATACTGTGTATTTTAGCGGCGTGGTCGATGGTTTTACGCTGGCGGGCGAGACGGTCTATGGCGAGGTGGAGCGCCGTTTAATCCCCAATAGCGCCTATTCTTGGCAGTTGACAGCGCGGCCGGAAGACGGCGAAGCGGCCAGCGTCAGCGGGAGCTTAGACATCGAAGAGGGCGATACGCCACTGCCTATCATGTCCGAATTCACTATCTCGCCGCCCGTTTTTTCGCCCAATCAAGATGGCATTGCCGACCGCGTCACCATCAATGTGTATTTAGAAAAAGACGCGCGGCTTGAGGTCTATTTAATCAGCGGCGATGGCGCGCGCATCCCAATTTCGGCGCGGGTGGAAGAGCGCCAAGAGCACACAGCCGGGCGACACTACTACGACTATGAAGGCGGCATCGATTTAGGCGCCGACCCGCCACCTGATGGCGCTTATCAAGTTATCGCGCTAGCCCAAGACAGCGTTGGGCAGCGCATCCGCCGCGAAGGACAGCTCACCATCGAAAGCGGCGGCAAACCGTATGCCGAAATTAAACCGCAGGCGGTCGGCGTGGCGGTCGCTTTTGCCCGGCAGCCCTTTGAAGCGCGTTATTTCTCAACAGCGGGCCAGCTCGGCGCTTTGCTGCCCCAGCCCCAAGATGCGGCCGCCCTGGCCGCTTCACAGCAAATCACCGTGCCAGTGAACGATATGCTGGTCTTCCGCTTGACAGTCGAGAATTATGGCGATGTGCCGATTCGCACCAGCGGGCCCCCACCCGGCACAGTCTATCGGCAAGACCAACTGGCGGGCAGCCTGGGCCTGTTTGACGAAGCTGGCGCTTGGCGCGTCGGCATCCAGTGCGAGACCTCCAGGACCAGCTTTCCTTATCGCTGGGCGGTGGGCGCGGCCGAAGATTTGACCCAAGTATTTGATGTCGCCAGCGGCAATACCTATTCTTATCTGCCGCCAGGCGCGAGCGCGGTAGTCTGGGGCGGCATCCACCTGATTAAAGCCGAAGCGCGCAATCCCCAGAATTGCTGGGCCGGGCTGATTCACGAAGATGTCGCCATCACCTTGCGCAATAACCATGTGGGACTGCGCTCGATACAGATTCTCGACCCCGCCGCTGAAGCTAGAGAATGAGCCGACAAGTGAAAGCGCCATGAGCGATTTGGCGATTGTCATCGTAACTTGGAACAACGCCGCTGTGATTGCCGCGGCTTTGCGCAGCTTGCTTAAGGACCTGGACAGCAGCGGCTTGCAGTATGAAATTTGGCTGGTCGACTCCGCCTCGAGCGACGCGACCGTCGACATCATTCGGCGAGATTTTAGCTGTGTCAAGCTGATAGCCTGCGAGCGCAACATCGGTTTCGCCGCCGCCAACAATCTGGCTTTGCGGCGGCTCGGCTTTGGCGACGGCAATGCGCCCAGCGCGGGTCCGCGGGCGGTCTATCTGCTCAATCCCGACACGGTCACGCACCCAGGCGCTTGCCGGCTGCTCTACGATACGCTGATGGCGCGGGCGGATGTTGGCATCGTCGGCGCGCGACTCACCTTCGCCGATGGCAGTTTCCAGCATAGCGCTTTCCGCTTTCCCGATTTGCGCCAGCTTTGGTGCGAGTTTTTCCCCGCGCCCAGCCGCTTTATCGATGGCAGTTTCAACGGGCGCTACCCGCGAGACTGCTATGCTGGCGATGCGCCTTTTGCGGTAGACTTCCCGCTGGGCGCGACGATGATGCTCAAGCGCGAGGTGATAGCGCAATCGGGCTTGTTCGATGAGGACTTTTTTATGTATTGCGAAGAAGTGGACTGGGCTTGGCGCATCCGCAATTTGGGCTGGCGCGCGCTCTGTGTGCCAAGGGCCCATGTAACGCATATCGGCGGCGGCAGCACTTCGCAAGCGCGGCCCCGCAGTCTCATCAATTTATGGAAAAGTAGGTTATTATTGTACGATAAGCATTATCCGAACTGGAAAAGCCGTTTGGCGCGCCAACTGGTCATTTTGGGCATGCGGCGGCGGCTACGCGGTCGCGACGGGACAAATGCCGAGCTGCGGCAAGCCTGTCATAATATCATCGAGTTGGCAAAATCATGCCCCATCTCACCGCCATCGTCTTGACCCATAATGAAGCGGAGCAAATCGCCGATTGCATCCGCACCTTGCGCTTCGCCGACCGCATTCTTGTCTTTGATTCTTATAGCAGCGACGACACGGTGGCTATCGCCCAAAGCAGCGGCGCGGACATCTTCCAGCATGAATTCGATAATTATGCCGAGCAGCGCAACGCCGCCCTCGATGCCGCCGATGAAATGACGGATTGGGTGCTTTTTGTCGATGCCGATGAGCGGGTTACGGATACGCTGGCGGCGGAAGTGCGGCAGAAAATCGCTCTGCCAGAGTATGCCGGCTGGCGGCTGCCGCGGCATAACTATATCTTCGGCGTATTGACCAAAGGCGCTGGCTGGTATCCCGATTATCAGACGCGCCTGCTGCGCGTCGGGCAAGCCTATTATGATACGCGGCGCCAGGTGCATGAGGTGGTCAAGCTCTATGGCGCGGAAGGCACCTTGCGCAGCCCGCTCATTCATTACAATTATCGAGACCTGGCGCACTTCCAAGACAAGCAAGAAAATTATGCCCGCTTTGAGGCGCAGAGTTTATTCGCCCAGGGCATCCGCCCGCAGCCGCGCAACTTCGTCTTGCAGCCGCTGCGGCAATTTTACTGGCGCTTTATCAGCCTGCGCGGCTACCAAGACCGCTGGCATGGCCTGCGCCTCTCGCTCATGATGGCCCGCTATGAATACCGCAAGTATCAGCTGCTGGCGGCGTTGTGGCAAAAACGATGAGCCGCGTTATTGCGGCAGCAGGATGCCGTAGCCGCCATTGTCCCGCCGATACAGCACATTGAAGGTTTCTGTTTCGGCATTCATGAACATATAAAAATTGTGGTCCAGCAGCTCTAATTGCTCGATTGCCTCTTCTTCGTGCATGGGTATCATTTCCACCTGTTTGCGGCGCAGGATTTCGATTGGCAGCGCCTCTTCGACGGCGGCGGGCCCGCTGGCGGCCGGCAGATCTTCGGCTATGTTTAGCTCCGCCAGCGTCGCCCGGTAACGGTCGCGCACCTTCTTGTTTTTGGATTTGCGCTTGCTCTTGAAGCGGTCAATCTGCCGATGCAGCTTGTCGACGGCTTTGTTGATGGCGAGGCGGATGGTATCGCGGTTTTCGATGCCCATGCGCTCTTCCGCCCGTAAAATCGCGCCGCGGGCATGCCGCACTGTGATTTGCGCGATGGCTAGGTCAGCGCCGCGATGCGTGCGAATGATGGACAATTCGACGCCCACCTGTGCGATGTTTGGCAAATAGCGGTCCAGCCGATCGATCTTAGACCGCGTATAGCGCTCGAGCGCTTCCGAAATCTTGATCCCATCCCCATGAATTCTGATATCCATCATCTTCCTCCTGACGAAATCAATAGCAGTTTTAAGCCTGGCTTACAGTGACGCCATAGACGGCGCGGGCATTCTTTGCCCGCAGGGCGGCGGCGCATTCGCGCAAGGTCGCGCCCGTCGTCAGCACATCGTCAACGAGCAGCAGCGAAAGCCCGCCCACAGCTTCGCTGGCGGCAAAAGCGCCTCGCACATTGCGCTGCCGCGCCACGCCTTTGAGACGCGCTTGCTGGCTGGTGCTGCGAATGCGCTCGAGATAATCGTTACGGCAGCGCAGGCTCAGCGCCGCTGCCAGCCGCTGGCACAACAAGTAGGCTTGATTGTAGCCTCTTTCGCGCAAACGGTCAGCGAAGAGCGGCACTGGCAAGATGCAGTCAATCTGCCAGCGCTGTCTGTCTATAGCGCGGCTGAGGCGGGCGGCCAGCGGCTCCGCCAGTTCGGTCGCGCCCTCATATTTGAAGCTGCGCACCGCGCTTTCTAAAATGCCGGCTTGTTTGCCGCTGGCGCAAAGGCCAGCAAAATGTTCGAGCTGGCGGTAGCTGATGTCTGGGGGCAGGGCGGCGAGCGCGGTTTGGCAGGCTGGGCAAAAGCGAAAATCGACGCGCCCGCAGTGCCCGCATAAGGGCGGAAAAACCAAGTCGAGCAGCCATTCGCGCGCCTGTGTCCAGCGCTGCGCCCGAGCGCTTAGCATCGGCGCTTCCCCTTTCATCAGCGTTATTCTCCGCTGCCCAGCCAACGATGCTTTCTACTCAAAGTATAGCATAAGAAAGACGCGGTGCGGAAATAAGCTCAAGTGTTATGTAGCTAGGAAACAGATTAGCCACAGAAACACAGAAGTAGGACAAACTAAATTTTGCAGGTTTTATGCCTTCGTTTCAACCCCACCCCCGGCCCCTCCCGCAGGGCAGTGTCTACGCGCCCCAAAGCTTCGGGGAGGGGAGTCTAACCTGGGGCCTGTACACATTGCCCGAGGGGGGACTTTTCTGCAAGCGCCCTCATATTTTTCGGGGTTTTTCTCCCCTCCCCAAAGCTTTGGGGCGCGTAGACACTGCCCTGCGGGAGGGGCCGGGGG
The DNA here is from genome assembly GCA_965200325.1 of Phototrophicaceae bacterium. Taxonomy (GTDB): domain Bacteria; phylum Chloroflexota; class Anaerolineae; order Aggregatilineales; family Phototrophicaceae; genus UBA6055. Next base: position 1,729,126 of record OZ241335.1, read on the forward strand.
TGGGGTTGAAAATGGTACATAATTAACTGGACTTACTTCTGTGTCTCTGGCTATCTATTTCCCGATTACACGAAATGGTGTAAAATCTGGCTTGTAGAGCAGCTGGCAAAAGCGCAAAGAGGGGACGCATGCAACGGCTCAGCCAAGCGGGTTTGACTTGGTATCGCAACGAGGCTTGGGGCGACATCCGCCACGGCATCTTCACCCGCCATGGCGGGGTGAGCGAAGCGCCCTGGCGCTCGCTGAATCTCGGCGCGTCGATTGGCGATGACCGCGCCGCCGTGCGCGAGAATCACGCTCGCATGTACCGCGCCGCCGCCGTCAATGCCGAGCGCGCTTTTAGCTGTTGGCTCGTCCACAGCGTCGATACGCTGGTCCTGAATGGCAATGGCAATAGCAAAAAGCCCTTGCAAAAAGCCGACGCCATTATCACCGACCAGCCAGATACTCCGCTGGTGATGCGCTATGCCGATTGCGTGCCGCTGTTGCTCTATGACCCCGTGCGGCAGGCGATTGGCCTGGGGCATGCCGGCTGGCGCGGCACAGTCAAGGGCATGGCGGCGAATATGGTGCGCCAGCTACAAACGGCCTATGGCTGCCGCCCGGCAGATATTGAAGCGCTCATTGGTCCAGCGATTTCGCGGCGCAATTATCAAGTTGGCGAAGAGGTCGCGGCTCAAGCCGAAACCTATTTTGGCGCGGCGGCTGATGTTATATGGCGCGACCCAGCCACTGGCAAACCCTATTTTGATTTGTGGGCTGCGAATCGCTTGGATTTTGCCCGCTGCGGGCTTAAAAATGTGAAGACTTTAGAAATCTGCACCTACGAAAATACCTGCGACTTCTATTCGCATCGAGCGGAGAATGGGCGCACCGGCCGCTTCGGCGTGGTGATATCGCTATGAGCATCGCGGATAATATCGAGCGCGTGCAAGAGCGAATCGCCCTTGCCTGCGCCAAAGCTAAGCGGGATCCGGCCGCTATCACGCTGATTGGCATCAGCAAGCTCAAGCCCGCCGCCGACATCGTGGCGGCGCTCGAGGCTGGCTTGCAACATATCGGCGAAAATCGCGTAGAAGAAGCGAGGGCAAAAATCCCGCTGGTGCAAGCCGCGACCGCGCACAGACCAACTTGGCACATGGTCGGCCATGTGCAGAGCCGCAAGGCAAAAGAAGTCGCCGCGCTGTTTGACCTCGTGCAATCGGTGGACAGCCTGCGCTTGGCGCGCCGCTTATCTCGTTTTGCCGGCGAGCAAGGGCGGACCTTGCCAGTCTTGCTAGAAATCAATGTCTCGGGCGAAGCGTCGAAATATGGCTTGCAGGGTTATAATTGGCAGCGCGATATGGCGGTCAAAGAAAGCCTATGGCGGGAAGTGGGCGAAATTGTCGCATTGCCGCAGATTCAAGCGCGTGGGCTGATGACGATGGCACCCTTCGGCGCGCCAGAGGCGGTTATCCGCCGCGTCTTCGCCGAACTCTATGCGCTGCGGGCGGAGTTAGAGCTGGCGCTAAATCTGCCTTTGCCCGAGCTGAGCATGGGCATGACCGATGATTATGCGATTGCAATTGAAGAAGGCGCGACGCTGATACGCGTCGGCCGCGCGATTTTTGGTGAAAGAAATTGAGCGTTTAGAAGACCGTTTAAGAAAGGCGGCTGAAAGATGGAAAGTTTGTTTTACTTGCTATATTGGCTTCTGCAAGCCTATCAACTGATTTTGCTAGCCCGTGTCTTGATGAGCTGGATACCTAATCTCGATCACAACAACCCGATTGCTCGCTTTCTCTATCAGGCGACGGAGCCGGTGCTGGCGCCCATACGCGGCATGCTGCCGCCGCTGGGCGGCATTGACCTCAGCCCGCTCATTGTCTTCTTGGGCATAAGCGTGCTGATGACGATACTCTAGCGCGAGAGCTGTATTCTGGTGCCGCTAGAGCCTGATGAGGATGCGGCTGCAATTTTGGCAGTTAACGAGACCGCCTTTGCGGTAAATCGTCGTGATAACGGCGCTGTTCTGTTCGATGCCGCAGATGGCGCAGGCTTTGTCTTTTAAGACCGCCATGGGCCGGTTAGACTTTTTCACGCGCAGGCGGTTGTAGACCTGGAAAGTCTCGGGCGGGATTTTGTCTACGCTGGCTTTGCGCTGGCTCAGCTTGGCTTTGACCTGTGTCATAAGCTGTTCTTTTTCTGCCAGTAGTTCTTGGTTTTCTTGGGCCCGCGCTTCCCGCAACTCTTGCAGCCGCGTCTCGGCCGCATCAGATTTTCCTTTTAAGTCATCGCGGGCATCGGCTAGACGCCGCATTTCAATCTCCAGCGCCGCCAGCCGGCTGGTCAGCGCCTCCACCTGCATTTGCATATCTCGCAGCTCTTTGGGGTTTTTGACCGCGCCGCTGTAGAGAGCCTGTTCGGCGTTTTGTCGCTTGTTGGTCTCGCTGGCGATTTCTAGTTCCATGTCTCTGGCCTGTTTATTCGCTTCAGCAAAGTCGCTTTGCGCCGCCTCAAACGCGGCTTCGGCCTCTTGCAGCGCGCTGTCATCTTGCAGTTGCGCGTTGATGGCCTTTATCCGTTTGCTGTCTTCGATGATCGTTAGCTCCAGCTCTTGAATGCGATACAAGGCGAGTACATCCGACATGGCTCATTCCTCTTTTATGTGATTTAGGTACATCATAGTTCATAATAAGATAATAACGCATTTCTAAACTAATGGGCATGCAATATTCCGCGAAGCCGCGTTTAACCCGCTTGACGGTGCAGCGTGCGGCACAGTATATCGTCTTCAGCTTGCTTTTTGCCCTGGCTTGCCGCGTCGCCGTCGATAGCGATATGTGGTGGCATTTGCGCGTCGGCCAGCGCATTCTGCAAACGGGCGAACTGGCTTATGCCGATCCATTTTCCCACACTTATTTTGGCGAGCCGCACAAGAATCACAGCGCCTTGGCGCAGATAGTCATGTATGGACTGTGGAGCATGAGCGGGCATTTTGGCTTGACGCTCTATGTCGCGGTCCTGGCGGTCGGCGGTCTGTATTTTCTCTACCGCGCTGGCCGCGGCACAATTTATATGCAGGGCTTTGTACTCGTCTTTGGCGCGGCCGGTGCCGCCGCCTTTTGGTCGCCGCGCCCCCAGATGTTCACCTTTTTCTTTGGCGCGTTTTTGCTCTACCTGCTGCATGCGCTCAAGCGCGGCGGCCAGGACCGATTGTGGCTGCTGCCGCCTTTGTTTTGGCTCTGGGGCAATAGCCACGGCGGCTATTTTCTCGGCTTTCTTTTCATCGGCGCATTTCTCCTTGGCGAATGGCTGAATCACCGTTTTGGCGCTGGCCAGCGCCGCATTCCAATGCGCGGTCTGCGCAAGCTGCTAGGGCTGTCGCTGCTGTCTTTGCTCTTGCTGCCGCTGCATCCACTGGGACTGGGCGTCTTTGCCGTACCGCTCGAGACGCTGGCGATAGAGGGCTTGCGTGATTATATCCTGGAGTGGCAAGCGCCTGATTTCAGCCAGCCCTACACCTGGGGTTTTCTCATTTTAGCCGCCTTGCTCGGCATCGCAATTTTGACCAGCCGCCGCCGCTTCGATTTTACCGAAGCGCTGCTGGTCGGTGGCAAATTTTTGCTGACACTGTTTTCCGGGCGCAACTTGTCGCTGTTTACGTTGGCGGCGGTGCCAATCACGACGGCGCATTTTGACGCCCTTCTCAAGCGCCGCGGCTGGGACTTGCCGCGCCGCCAGTGGGAAAGCCCGCGCCGCGCGCTGCTAAATCTGCTACTAGTTGTAGTGGTCGCCTTAGGCGCGCTAGGACGCTTGCAATATGTTACGGCGGCGGCTACGGTAGAGGCAGCCATCGAGAGCAATTTCCCGGTGGCAGCCGTGAGCTATTTGAACAGATTCTCTTTGCAAGGCAATCTCTTCAACAGCTACAACTGGGGCGGCTATCTCATCTTTGCCGCGCCCGGCTATCCGGTCTTCATCGATGGCCGCGCCGATTTGTATCACGATTTTCTGGCTGAATACGCCGTCGCCGCCAGCGGGACTGACTGGCAAGCTGTCTTTGATAAATGGCACATCGACAGCGCGCTGATTGAAACGGCAAGCCCGCTGGCACAGCAGCTGCAAGCGGCGGCTTGGCGCTTGCAATATCGAGATGAGCTAGCCAGTATCTATAGGCGAAACAAGGCGAAGACATGAAAAAAGCCTATCGTGAGCGGGCTCTGGGCGCGCTCTTTGCCGCCATGCAAAGCGGCGATTTTGATAAGCGGGAGTACGCGCTTTTTCAGTTGGCGCAGCTTTTGCGGCGGGCTCAGGGCCAGGCCAGCGCGCTATCCAGCGACGAATTGCCGCGGGAATTGCGCCGCTTGCGCCTGTCGGCCGCCGAACAAACGCAGGCCATCGCGCATTTGACGCGCTTAATTGCAGAGCGGCCCGCCAGTCGGGCGACGGCTTTCTTGGTTTTGGCTGAAGCGGCGCCGCCGAGCGCCTTGGCGTCGACCCTGGCTTTAATTACGGCTTGCGGCGCGCAGCTCGATGAGGAAGCCGCTTTTCAAGCCTGCGCGGCTCTGCGCCGCTGGCTGGCTGCTGATGGGGCGCAAATCGACGCGCAGCCCGCCTGGCCGACTGCGCTGCCTATCCTGCGGCGCTGGGCGGCCGCGCCAGATAGGCGCCTGGCGCAAGCGGCCAAGGCTGTCCTGCTATTTTTTGCCTAAACGATTATAATAGTCATGAAAGTTCAGTGGTAAGAGACGCGGCTATGTCAGACTTTTTCGAGAAAATCAGCACTTTAATCAATGCGCAGATGAATGATGTCTTGGGCAGGAATCCCCGGTCGCCTTTGGCGCGCATCAAATTGGACGCGGAAGACGCGGAGAAGAACCCGCGGCGCTCCGCCCGCTCCCTGCGCCAGCGCTTAGACGAGGCTGTCGAGTATGAAAAGACGCTCGAAGCCAAGATTGACAGTTTGATGCAAGAGGTGCTGGAACTGGACGAGCAGGTCGACGCGCTGATGGGGGCGGGCGATACGGTTGGCGCGCGGCGCGTGCAAGGGCAGCTGAATATGAAACAGCAGCAACTGACTTTTGCCGAATCAGAGTTGCGCGATCATCACCTGCTGACGCGGCACTTGATACAAGAGTTAGGCACGCTGGAAGCGGCGCTGGATACGCAAGAGCGCCGGCCGGCTTCCGCGCCCAGCCCTAGCCGGCGGCCGCCTCAGCGGCAGCGTATCCCGGTCGAAGGGCTTTCGCCGCCGCCGCCAGCGGAAAGGCGTCGCTATGAGAAATTTGACATCGTCGACGAAGCGCCCGACCCGCGGCGCGCCAAGCCGCGTAAAACCGACGCCAAGGACATGCAAAGGCGACTCTCTCGCTTGAGCAAGCCAGGCGACGCCGATAGCTAGCGCGCCGCCCGCGCCGATAGCGCGGCGATAAGCTCTTGCATTGACCGTTCGATATGCGGAAAGCCGAGCCAGGCGCTCATCAAGCCAAAGATACCGCCGGTTACGATGCGGAAGAGCGGCACCGTCTCGCGCACGGGCCACAAGGCAAAGGGCGGGTAGCTCAGCAACTGGCTGAAGCCATCTAAGCCGATGGGCCCCAAACCAGCCAAAATATAGAGCCAAAACGGTATGGGGCGGATGCGCCAGCGATAGCGCCGATAAATCAAACCGCCAACTAGCATCAGTGTATAAATCGCCAGATCGCGGGCGCAGAGGCTGGTCTTATAGCCAAAGTTGTCGTCGCCGATGAAGTGGCGGGCGGCGATTTGCTGGGCTGGGCTGAACTGCTGCAAGTCGGCTGCCGTCGGCGTCGGCGCGCCGCCATAATAACTCGCCCAGAACTGATACTGCTCGAGGAAAGCGGGCGATTCGACCGCATAATCTTCAAACGGTTTGTAGCCGGTGCCGGCGGCGGCTCGCGGATAAAAGGCTTGCTCGCCAAAGACAAAGACCGAGCGGAAAGCGAATTGATGGCAGAAGGGGCTGTAGACTGTGTAGAGGACATCGGCCGCCTGCTGCAAGCCGATTTTTGCCAGTGTCGGCGCGAGCCAAGGCAAGCCGCAATACAGCGCCAAAAAAGTCAAAGCGATGCCCAGCCAGTTACGCGCCAGGCGCAGCAGCCCTAGGTTGAGCCAGCCGGCGATATGACGCAGCCGCTGCATCATGGCCCGCCCGCCGCCAGCGCCTCGATAGGTAGGGGCCCAAAATATATTTGCTGGATGCGCCGCCCGCTGTCCAAGAGGTAGGTGCTGGGCTGGCCGCGAATCTGATAGAGCCGCGCCACTTCACCTAGCGGGTCAAGCAGGATGTCGTAGGTCAAGCCGAGCTCGGCCGCCCAGGCCTGCGCTGTGGCTGCGCTTTCGCCTAGGTTAACCGCCAAGATGCGCCAGTTGCCCGGCTCGGCTTCGTAAAGCGCTTGCAGGTCGCGCATTTCTGCCCGACAAGGCCCGCACCAGGTCGCCCAAAAATTGATGATGATGGCATCGGCTTGAATTTGGTCAAGCGACAGCGCTTGAAAAGCGGTTGTCCAGAGCGTGAAAGGCGGCGCCAACGCGCCTAGCTCGGGCGCGACATAGACTGAATTTGCCAGGTAAAAGCCGCTATAGGCTTTGCGCTCGGGCAGGCCGGCGCTGTTAATCAAGGCGAAGGCCGCGCCCAAACAAGCGAGCGCGGCCAGCAAGCGCAGCCAGCTTTTGGCGCGGGTCATTGCTCTCCAGCGGCAAACGCGGCTTCCAGCATTTCAGTCAATTGCGCTTCGTGGATGATGCCAAAATGCCGCGCCAGGATGATGCCGTCACTGCCAATCATATAGGAGCTGGGCCTCGTCTGGATATTGTAGGCGTCGTTGATGGCACCGCTATCGTCCAGCGCCAGCGGGAAAGTCAAGCCAAATTCTTCATTGAAAGCGCTCATAGCCGCTTCGCTGTCGTTATAGGCGATAGCCAGAATCTCAAAACCGCGCGGGCCCCATTCTTCATAGGCTTTTTGCAAATCGGGCATTTCGCGGCGGCAAGGCCCGCACCAAGTCCCCCAGAAATTCAGCAGCACGACCCGGCCGCGCAGCTGCGATAGCGTAACGCTTTCATCCGACAGCGTTTCAATCGTGAAATCGGGCGGGCGGTTGCCTTCCGCCAAACCGACCAGCGGCTCCATCTCGCTGACGATTTCAGCCAGATTGCTCAGCAAGTTGCCGGCCAGAGACAGCGGCTCTTCTTCTTCGGTGCTGCTTAGCGGTTCGGCCTGGCGCGCTTTGACGCGGAAGCGGGCGATTTCATCGACGGCGGCTCCGCGCAGCGCGATGCGATATAAACCGGCCTGCTCCAGCGCAAAGGCTGTCAAGGGATAAAAGCTGCCATCGGCGCTGAGGCTATCAGCTTTGCTGACCCGCGCCAGTTCGACATCGCCTGGGCCATAGAGCGTCATTTCAAAATCTGGCACAGTTTCAGCGATGCTGCGCACTTCGATATCGATGTTTTCACCGGCGGCGGCCTGGAAGAGGACTTCTTGCTCGAGCGCATCGGGTTTGAATTGCCCGATGGCGCTTTGATTGAGGGCGACGGGCAGCAGCTTGCCGTTCAAGCAAGCGCCGACATGGCTAAGTTCCAGCTTGCCCTCGAAGAAACCGACGCCGCATTCTTCGACGCGCAAAGTAAAATCGGCAAATTCGCCGCGGGAAAAAGTTTGACTCAAGCTCTGCAATTGGCCGCTGGCTACCAGCAGACCGATAAGCACCAGCAGCGAGCCGCTAAAAAGCTCAATCTTGTGCATGTGTCTTTGCAGGCGGCGCAAGATGCCTTGCGCGCTATTGAGCAGCATGGCGGTGATGATGAAAGGGATGCCCAGGCCGATGGAATAAGCCGTCAGCAGCAGCATGCCTTGGGCGATGTCGCCGGTGCTGGCGCCAGTCGCTGCGGCCACGGTCAATATCGTGCCGAGCAGGGGGCCAATGCAGGGTGTCCAGCCGGCGGAAAAAACCACGCCCATAAAGGCAGAGCCAAGAATGCCATCGCGGCCGCCGCCCTGCAAATCGCCACGGGTGTCCGAATATAACATCAGCTGCAAGCGGTCGAGCAGCTTGTTCCAAAACAGGGCTGGCTGCGTGAAAGCGCCCTTGAGAAACATCGCGGCTAGCAGCGCGGCAATCAAGGGCAGGGCGAGCAGGGCTTGCTCTAAGGTTGCCCAATAAATCAAGCCACTGGCGACCAGGGCGCAGACCAGGCTGAAGAGCGCGTTATCTAGCAGGCTGGCTTGGCCCTTCTGGCGCAGCCAGCGAAAGAGGCGCGGCAAAAGTCCCATAAATTGGAAGCCGAAGAAGATAATCACGCCGCCGCCGACGCGGCCGATTATCTCGGTGAAAGCGTTGCTGGATTGCCCAGCGACGCTGGAAAGAGCCGTCGTCAGCAAGCTAATCAAGACGAAGACTACCGTGAAACCCAGCACAAAAGCGACGCCATGCAAGAGCATCTGCAAGCGCTGCGTCAAGCTGGCGCTGGCGGCGCCGGCTGCGCTTTGGCGACTGACATTGTGCGTCAGCCGCCCGCCCATATAGCCAATATAGGCCGGCACCAGCGGCAAGACACACGGTGAGATGAAAGAAAGAAAGCCGGCCACTAAAGCTAAGCCAATAGTAACATTATCCATTAGTGCATCCTCCGGCGCGTTGCAGCGCGCACAGTTTGATTGTCATTTCTCATTGACTCTGCCAGCAGCTGATTACCAGAGCCTTGCCTAATGATAAACAAATTCTTATTAGATTGCAGGCATGATTATGCGCTATTCTTGCGCCGCTAAGAGCCTTTCCAGCAGAGCGCGCTCCGCTTCGGCCGAATCGACTGCGCCATCAATCCAGGCATAGCGCAGCGCATTTAGAATTTCTTTGAAACGCGGGCTAGGCGCCAGCCCCATCTTTTTCAAATCGTTGCCGTTGATGGTCGGCTGCCGTTTTCGCCAGTCCGTCATATAGGCGCTGAGTTGCGCTTGCGCTGCCGGCCGATCCGCCAGCAGCAGCCAAGCGGCCTGGATTGCCGTTGGCGGCAGGCCATCTAGCATCTGTGTAATTTCGCTGGGCCGCGACGCTGGGTCATTGAAGACGCTGAACTGCGCGCGCAAGCTGGCGGCGGCGCAAATCGAGTGCGTCAGCTTTTGCGTCAAAGCCAAGCGCGCGCAGATTGCCAGCGCCGCGTCTGCATCGCTTTCCGCCAGCAGCATATTCCAGCGCAGCGCCCGCCTGTCGTCTGGGTCAGTTGGCCAAGGCGGCCGCAGCTGGTCGATGCGCTCTAAGAGGTCTGGCAGCTGGGGACTGACGGAAAAATTGGGCTGTATCTGTGCCAACAGGCCGCGCTCTTGCAGTTCCAGCGCAATCGCGCCCGCTCGCGGCTCGCGCAGAATCAGCTCAAACTCATTGCACAGGCGGGCCCCGCTGACTCGGTCCAGCCAAGGCAGCGCTGCTCCTAGCAGAGCCTCTGTCTGCCGCTCAATCTTAAAATCCAGCCGATGGGCAAAGCGCAGCGCTCGCAGGATTCTGGTTGGGTCATCGATGAAACTGCGCTGGTGCAAGATGCGAATCTGTCTTTGCCGCAAGTCTGCCTGGCCGCCGCAGATATCGAGCAGCTGGCCCGCCTGCGCCGCTGGGCTGAGTTGCAGCGCCAGCGTATTGACGCTGAAATCGCGCCGCCACAAATCGCGCCGAATATCACTGGGGCTGACCGTCGGCAGCGCGGCTGGATAGGCATAGCGCTCGCGGCGGGCGCGGGCAAAATCAATATGCTGCGGCAGCTCGGCGGCGGGCAGGCGCAGCCTGTCCGCTACAGTCGCATTCAGTGTCCATTTAGCCGTGCCAAAAGCTGTATGCGCTTGCGAGTGGCCGCCGTAGGCTCTGGCTAAGCCAGCGGCAAAAGCGGTGGCGTCGCTCTCAAGCACAAAATCGAAGTCAAGTTTTTTCCTGCCTAGCAGCAAATCACGCGGCAGCCCGCCGACTAAAAAAAGCGAACGGTCGGCGGCTTGCGCCGCTTGGGCGATATGCTGGATGAGCGTGGCAGCCGGCCCGCCCAGAACGCGAATGAGAGTCTCGGCGCTGATTGTCAGCGAATCGGCCATCGCTGATTGCCTAAGACAGCGCGACCCAAGGCCCGACCAGCTCGCGCTCAATCATGCTGAGGGAAGTGCTGAAGTTGAAAAAGGCTAGCAGGGCATAGGCGAGGGCGGCGCGGCGGTCGTCGCGGCCGCTCATCAAGCTGAACAAGCCCGGCATGATAATCGCTAGCCAGAGCATGTACAGCACGTAGACAATAACCCGCCCCGAGCGCAGCTCATAACCGGTCAGCAGCAAAGCGATGCCAACTAGCAGCGCCGCACCGGCCAGCAAGGCATAAGTGACGACCGCGCCCAGATAATGCCCCGAAACTGGTACGCGCCGCGCTGCGCTGGCTGCAGCCCAAACGCCCAGCGCCAGCGAATAGAGAATGTGCATATTAAAGAGAATTTGGTGGATTTCTGGCATAAGATTTTGCTCGCGGAAAAAGCCTAACTTTATTATAGCGCGCTTTGCTCAAAGTATGCTGAGGAAACCCAGATTGGCGGCCAGCCAAGCCAGAGCCACTAGATTAGCCACCAGCAAACCCGGGCGCTGCATATTGCCGCCATCCCGCGCTGGATTGCCGCGCATATCCAGCTCCCAAGGGAAGAGCAGACAAGTGACGATGCCGATGAGCAGCACTGTGCCGAGCCAAGCCGGGAAAAGTCCTTGCACCAAGGCCGCGCCCATGCAGAGCAGGGCGAGTAAAATAGACAGATGCCCCAATAGCGCTGTCGGCCGCTTGCCTAGCAGCACCGCTGTATTTTTCAAGCCGGCCGCTTTGTCAACTTCATAATCCGCCACCTGATTATAAAATTGCCCGTAGGCGGAAAATAGAATTGCTGCGCCGATGACCAGCCAAACAGGCCCCGGCGCGCTGTCATAAGTGAAATAACCGGTCATCACCAGCAAGCCGCTGAGCATCAGGGCGTGCGAAAGCACATCGGTCACAGGCCGCGCTTTGAAACGAAAAGGATGCGCCGAATACAGCGCGCAGAGCGCCAGCGTAAACGCGCCCAGCAGCAGGGTCAAAATGCCGCCGCAAGCAAAAAGCAAGAGAGCCAGCGCGCCGGTCAAAGCCGAGAGCCGCAGCCCCTCGCGGCGGCTGAGCCAGCCGCTGCTGATGACATTATGCGCTTTTTTGGCTGGCTCGAGCGCGTCATCGGGCGCGTCTTCCACATCATTGATCATAAAGGCGAAGCACATAGCCAGCACATTTGCCGCCAATACAGCCACGAGCCGCCAATCGACCGCCGCCGCCTGCAGCTCAAGCGCCAGCAAAGCGCCGCCGAGCGTCAAGGGTACAGTAAAAGGCACATGCTCGCGCCAGCGCGTAAAGCGAATCAAGGCAGCCAATTTGCTGGGGCGCAGCGCGCCAGTTTTATTTTCCATGCGAATTCATCCGAGTCGCGTCCAGGCCGCTAATCATAGCACAAGCCGCGCCGCGCTAGATATGCCGCATTGTTTCTCGCGCCGCTGGCAAGTATGATTGCGACTATGTATCGCATTTTCCCGCTTATTTTTTTGACGCTCGTGCTCTGCGGTTGCAACTTGTCCAGCGCCGCGCCGGTCCCTGTCGCCACCGAAGACAGCGCGCAGCCCGTGCGCTTGCAAGTGGCGGAGCTGACCCCGACCCTCAGCGCCACCGCCACCGTTACCGCCGCGCCAAAAGCGACCGCCAGCCCCGCGCCGCTGGACCGCTGCGCTCCCGCAGCGGAGCGCCCGATCCGCTTGATACAAGCCGATGTAACAATCGATTACGCGACAAAAAGGACGGAAGTTGTCCAGCGCATCGAGTTTCTCAATCGAGAAGAGAGCGCGCTGGCTGAAATCGTGCTGGATGTGCAGGCTAATCAATGGCCCGAGTCTTTTTGGCTGAACGATGTGACGGTGGATGAAGCGCCGGCTGACTATGCGCTGGAAGCGAATCGGCTGCAAGTCGCTTTGCACAGTCCGCTTGAAAGCGGCTGCTGGCTGGAAATTGGGCTGGGCTTAACGGTGCAGCCAGCGGCGATACGCGATGGCTTACGCGCCTATCGTGGTTTTTTGGGTTATAGCACGCGGCAATTAAATTTGGCGCATTTTCTGCCGACGGTGGCAGCTCGCCTGGGCGGCGCTTGGCGGATTCACAAACCCATCGGCATCGGCGAGCAAGTCGTGCATGCTGTCGCCGATTGGCAGGTGACAGTCACTGCCCTCAATGCGGCGGAAACGCTGCAACTGGCGGCGCCGGGCTTGGTGAATGATATGGGGGCGGGCAAGTGGGAAATTAGCTTAGACAATTCGCGCGATTTCGCCATCAGCTTGAGCGAGGACTTTGTGCTGACCGAGCAGGAAATCACGGCTGATTTGACGATTGCGGTTTACGCTTTCGCTGATGCGACCATCAATGCTGGCGGCTTTCAATTGGATGGCGCGCAGCATGCCGGGCAAGAAGCGGAGAAGGCGCTGGAGCTATTTGGGCGGCAATTTGGCGCTTATCCGCGCCCGCGCTTTGTCATCGTGCAGGGCGATTTCCCCGATGGTATGGAATTCAGCGGCCTCGTCTTTGTCGGTAGCGCCTGGTTCTATTATTTTGATGGCAGCCCCAAAAATTATTTGACGCTGATTTCGGTGCATGAAATCGCGCATCAGTGGTGGTACGCCCGCGTGGGCAGCGATGCGGCGCTGCACCCCTGGCTGGATGAGGCTCTCGCCACTTATAGCGAATATCTCTTCATCGAAGAGTTTTATCCGGCCGAGAAAAATTGGTGGTGACCTTCCGCGTCGCCAGCCTCTTCCCGCAAGGCCAGGTCGATAGCGCGGTCTATGAATTTCGGACGCCGCGGGAATACATCAACGCGATTTACCTGCGCGGCGTGCAGATGCTGCAAAATTTGCGTGAAGATATTGGCGATGCCGCTTTTTTTGAGCTGCTGCGCAATTATCGCCAGGCGGGCGAAGACAAAATCGCCGACCCGACGCTGTTCTGGAGTCAGCTAGCCGCCGAACAGCGCCCCCTGACGCAAGACACGCGCCAAGCCTTCCTGAGCGACCCGACGGTGGACAAGCTCTTCAGCGACGCGCCTTAGCCGGTCGTTTTCATGCCAGCGGCGATGCCATTGATGGTGGACAGAGTGGCGTCAAGCACTGCGGGCCAGTTTTCGTCCGTCTCTTCTAGCTGGCGCAATTCCCGCAGCAGAGCCACTTGCATAAAATTCAGCGGGTCCACATAGGGGTTGCGCCGCTGGATCGAAGTTTTGATGGCGGCCATATTTTCCAGCAGCTCGGCCTGCCCGGTAACGCGCATAATCATCTCGCTGCTGAGCTGGTGTTCGGCTTTTATCCAGCCAAAAAATCGCTCGCGCAGTTCAATTGGCTCGACCAAATCGGCGTAAAGCGCGGCGATACCCATATCAGCTTTTGCCACATCGAGCTGGGCGTTGTCGATAAGCGCGCTGAAAAAGGGCCAAGTTTGATACATCTCTTGCAAGAGGCGCAGGCCGTCTGGCTCGGCTGCGGCATAAGTCTGGAAGGCGCTGCCGAGGCCAAACCAGCTTGGCACGATGGCGCGGCTCTGCATCCAGCTGAACATCCAGGGGATGGCGCGCATGGCGGCGAAACCGCCTTTTCCCTTGCGCTTGGCCGGGCGCGAGCTAATCTGCATCTGACTCAATTCGTTGATGGGCGTCGCCTGCTGCCAATAGTCGATAAAACCAGCGCTCTCATAAACAAATTTGCGATATTGCTGGCGGCTCAGCTCGGACAAGCGCGCCATAGCCGCGAAATACCCCGCTGGCACCGGCCGCTTTTCCTGCAAGCCCAAGCCAATCAAGACGGCATTCATCACCTGATTCAAGTGGCGATGGCCAATGTTTTTATTGCTATAGCGATAGGCGATGACCTCGCCCTGTTCGGTGATTTTCACGCCGCCATGCAGAGATTCCGGCGGCTGCGAGAGGATGGCGCGGTTGGTGGGGCCGCCGCCGCGGCCTATGCTGCCGCCTCGCCCATGAAATAGCTCGAGCGAGACGCCTTTTTCCAAGCACTTCTCGGTGAGCAGGCGCTGGGAGTGATAAAGATTCCAGTTCGACGCCAGATAGCCACCATCTTTGCTGCTATCGGAATAGCCAATCATGACCTGCTGGCGCAGGCCGCGCTTGCCGGCGCGGGCGACCAGATGCTTATGATATTCGGCATTGTCAAAAAGCTGCTGCATAATCTGGGGGGCGCGGTAAAGGTCGTCTATCGTTTCAAAGAGCGGCACGATATAGACATGCTTATCGATGCCCACTTCGCGGGCGAAGAGCAGCATCGCCAAAACATCGCTGGGCTGCATGCACATGCTGGCGATGACAGTATCGATGACGATGGGGTCATAGCGGGCATGGGCTTCGGCTATCATGTGCCAGGTGCGGATGATGCTCTGCGTGCTTTCGCTGAAAATGCCCATTTCATTGGGGAAGAGGGGTCGCCGATTGCGGATTTCCGTGCTGAGCAGAGCCTGTTTCTCGGCTTCGGGCAAAGAAATATAATCGGCGGCGATGTCGTAATAGGCGAAGATTTCTTGCAAGGCGGCGGCATGCAGCCGCGCGTCTTCGCGGACTTCCAGCGGCGCCAGGTGCAAACCAAAGAGGCGCGCCTTCCGCACCAAGCGCTGCACTGCGCCCATAGCCACGCGCCCGCCCCGATGCGCTTTGAGGCTGTCTTGCATTTGCAGCAGGTCGGCTAAAAAATCGCGGCTGGAGCGGTACTGGTCGGCCGCCAGCTTTTTGCTGATGACGCGCAGCTTTTGTCGATAGACTTCGCCGCGGAAAGCCCGTGCTTCGTCATATTCGGCCGCGACTGCCGCCTGCAATTCGGCTGACGCGCCGACAAAATCAGTGTCTTGCGTCAAATGTTCCGATAGGCGCGCCAGCTCTTCGAGATAGATTTGCCGCGCCGTCCGCCGCAGGGTCGCCAGCGTTTCCAGCGTAACATCGGTGGTTACATTGGGATTGCCATCGCGGTCGCCGCCAATCCAAGAGGTGTAGCGCAATACAGGCGGCAATTCCGACCAGTCTTCGTCGGGGTAGCTCTCTTCCAGCGCCCGCTGCAAATCTTCATAAATATCGATGACCACATCGACGATGACCGAGCGAATAAAAGAGATGCCAAACTCCACTTCGTCGGCCACTTGTTTTTTGGAGGCTCGCACTTGCCGCGTCTGCCATAGGCTTTCAATTTCGGCCGCCAGCTCGCTTTCCAGCTTGCGCAGCTCGCGCGGCAGCAGCTTCTCTTGATCGCGCTTTTCCATCATCTGGGCGATATGGCGCAGCTTGACCAGAATCTCCTGCCGTTTCGCTTCTGAAGGATGGGCTGTCAAGACCAGGCGCAGCCGCGTCTGCTCGAGCAGGGCGCGCAGCTGGGCGGCTGTCTTGCCGCTCTGTTTTAAGCTGCGGATGGCATTGCCGATTGATTCTTCCAGTCTGTCATTCGCTTCGCGCTGGCGGATTACGCGGATGCGCTGCTGGTCCTCGGCGATATTGATGAGCTGAAAATAATTGGAAAAGGCTTTGATAAGCACATTTTTTTCAGTCAGGGGCAGGTTTTCCAGCCGTTCAGCCAGGGCAAAGGCGGCGGCGGCATCGCCACTGCGCCGCGCTTTGGACATCGCGCGGATTTCTTCGACGAGGTTGTAGGTGGCTATGCCATGTTGCTCTTGGATGATGATGCCCAGCCAGTTGCCGAGCAGGCGGATGTCGCGGCTCAGCGCGCTTGCTTTGCCTAGCTCGCTCATGTCATACTCCCGTTTGTCAATGCAGGCACTATAGTGTAAATTGCTGGCTTCTGCCAGTGCAGATGCCTGGCTGGGCTGTCTTGCCCTTTGAGTCTTAGTGGACAAATTAAATTTTGTAAGTTTTTACGTTCGTTTCAACCCCACCCCCGGCCCCTCCCCAAAGCTTTGGGGAGGGGAGTCTAACCTGGGGGACTGTAGACGTTGCCCGATAGAAGGGACTTTCCTGCAAGCTCGCACAGTTTTCGGGGTTTTTCTCCCCTCCCCAAAGCTTCGGGGCGCGTAGACACTGCCCTACGGGAGGGGCTGGGGGTGGGGTTGAAACGAAGGCAAAAACTTGCAAAATTTAGTTTGTTCTACTTCTGTGGCTAAACTTCTTTTTCCTGTCGTGAGCTTGCTTAGGACTTTGAATGAAAAACGCGCTTGTTGAATGCGTGGCGAATTTTTCTGAAGGGCGGCGGCCCGCTGTCTGCGCGCAGATTGTCCGCGCCATCGCCAGCCAGCCACAAGTGATTGTGCTGGGGGCGGAAAGCGATGCTGACCACAATCGCTCCGTCGTAACATTTGTGGGTCCGCCGCTAGCCCTAGCGCAGGCCGCCTTCGCTGGCATTGAAGCCGCCGCGGTTTTGATAGACCTGACGGGCCACAGCGGGCAGCATCCGCGCATCGGCGCGGCTGATGTCATCCCCTTCATTCCGCTGCGCGGCGCGACCATGGCCGGTTGTGTGAAGTTGGCGCGGCATTTAGGCGCGCGCGTCGGCGCGGAATTGAATCTGCCTGTCTTCTTGTATGAAGAAGCGGCTCTGCAAGCAGAAAATCGCGCGCTGCCGGCTATTCGCCGCGGCGGCTACGAACGCTTGAAAAAGACTATCACTGCCGGGCAGCCGCCCCAGCCCGATTTTGGGCCCCGCAAATTAGGCCGGGCCGGCGCCTGTATCATCGGCGCGCGGGCCCCTCATCGCCTTTAATGTCTATTTGAATACGGCGGATGTCACGATAGCGCGTAAAATCGCCCGTATCATCCGCCAATCAAGCGGCGGCTTGCCCTATGTACGCGCCCTCGGTCTGCTGGTCAAAGGCAAAGCGCAGGTCTCAATGAACCTGACAAATTATCGCATCAGCCCGCTGCCGCTGGTATTAGAGGCGATTCGGCGAGAAGCCCGGCGGCACGGCGCCGCTATCGAGAGCGGGGAAATCATCGGTTTCATGCCAGAAGACGCGCTCTCGCAAAGCGAGGCTCTCGAATACAAGGTGCAGAATTATAGTGCCGAGCGGCTTTTAGAAAGGCGCTTGGCCGCTTTGCTCTGAGCCGCCCGTATTTTGTAGCGGCGCGCTGGCCTGTGTTACAATGAAACTGTCCGTGTATAGCAAAAAGGAAAAGTCATGAAACGTCTGCTGTTCTTCAGTTTGCTGCTGGCTTTGTTGGCTCTGCCACTATTTGGGGTTATTGCCCAAGACCGCAGTGTCGTCGTCTATGCCCATCCTGTCTCTTTCCCCAACCTTGACCCCAGCGCCGGCAATTCCAACGAAAATGTGGTCAATGGCAATGTCTATGAGACGCTGACTTTTTACAATCCGCCAGGCAGCGCCGAGTTGCTCAGCCCTAAGCTGGCTACTTCTTGGGAGTCTTCTGAAGACTCGCTGACCTGGACCTTCCACCTGCGCGACGGTGTTACTTTCCATGATGGCGCGCCTTTGAACGCGGCAGCTGTCAAGAAGTCGCTTGACCGCACGATGACAATGGGCGAAGGCTCGGCTTGGATTTTTGGTCCGATTGACGCCATAGAAGTGGTAGACGAGATGACAGTACAGTTCAGCTTGAGCTATGCCGCGCCGCTGGATTTGATACTTTCGGCCGGCTATGCCGCTTGGATTATGAGCCCGAATGCCGCCGACCAAGATAGCGCTTGGTTCAATGATGGCAATGGCGCTGGCACCGGCCCTTACATGATTGCCAGCTATGAGCCTAGCCAGCGTATGGTCTTGCAAGCTAATGCCGATTATTGGGGCGGTTGGCAAGACGGCCAATTCGACACCATCGTCTTCGAGATTACCGAAGATGTAACGGTGCTGGAACAGATGATACGGTCGGGCGATGCCGATTTCACCTATAGCTTGCCCTACGACAATTACGCCGCGCTGGCGGAAGCTGACGGCTTGCATGTCGATGTGACGCCGTCTTTCCAGAACCTGCTCATCCTGCTCAACAATGTTAAAGAGCCAACCAACAACAAACTTGTGCGCCAGGCGCTTTCTTACGCTTTCCCCTACGACGCGGTGGTCGAGAATCTTTATGCCGGTTTAGGCACGCAAGGGCGCGGGCCCGTCCCCGCCAATATGTGGGGCCATGGGGCGGAGCTTTTCCAATATAGCCATGACCTGGACAAAGCCCGCGAACTGCTGGCGGAAGCCGGGCATCCTGATGGCGGCATCAGCGTCGTCTATACCCATGTCGCCAGCGACTTGGACGAGCAGCAGGTCGGCGAATTGTGGCGCGCCAGCCTCGCCGAAATCGGCGTCGATTTGGAGATACGCGGCTTGGCTTGGGAAGCGCAGTGGGACCTGGCGATTAACGACCCAGCCAACGCCCAAGACGCCTTCGGCTTCTATTGGTGGCCCGATTGGATTACGCCCAATTCTTGGCTCTATGGCATGTTCCGCACCGAAGAAGAACCCTTCTTCAATCTGGGTTATTATGCCAATGCCGACTTTGACAGCATGATTGACACCGCCGACCAGATTAGCGGCACCGACCGCGCCGCCGCCGAAGCTATGTTCATCCAGGCGCAGCAAATGCTGCTGGATGATGCCGCCGCTATTTTTGTCGTTGATATTCCCGATATCCATGTCGTCCGTTCCGACATTAGCGGTTATGTTAACAACCCGGCCTATCCGCATGTGGTCTTTTTCTACGACTTGATGCGCTAAGCGGCTGGAAAAGGGCGAGTGCGCGCGGCTTTGGCCGCTGCGGTGCCCGCCCCCGCAACATACTGACTGAGCGCCTTTTATGCTCGCTCTGACTTTTCTTCTGCGCCGTTTGGGCCTGTCGGTCTTTGTTTTCATCGGCGTCTTGATCCTGACATTTTTCATCTCGCGCGTTATCCCGAGCAACCCCGCCGCGCTGTATGCCGGCGCTCGCCCGCGCCCAGAACAAGTCGCCGCGATTGAAAAAAAGCTCGGCTTAGATAAACCGCTACCCGAGCAGTTTGCCGTCTATGTCAATGAATTGCTGGCTGGCAACCTAGGCGAATCTTATCATTCGCGGCGCGCCATCAATACTGACCTCCGCATCTTCTTGCCGGCGACGCTGGAGCTGGTCATCGCCGCCGTCTTGATTGCGCTGGTATTTGGCATTCCGATTGGCGTGCTGGCTGGCGCCTATCCGCGCAGCGTCTTCGATTACGCCACGCGGCTGGTGGCTGTTGCCGGCGTTTCGGTGCCGTCTTTTTGGTTGGCTTTAATCGCGCAATTCATCTTTTTCAGTCAGTTAGGCTGGCTGCCGCTGGGCAGCCGCATCAGCCGCGATGCGACGCTCTTTTACCCCATCGCGGCGCAAACTGGCTTTTATCTGATTGACGCCGCCATCAGCGGAAACTGGCAGGCTTGGTTTGACGCGCTGCATCACCTCATCCTGCCGGCCCTGGTCCTATCCGCCTATCCCTTGGGCATCACGATACGGATGACGCAGGCTTCGATGCTCGAGGCGCTTTCGGAAACATATATCACAGCAGCGCGGGCGGCTGGCTTGTCCCAGCGCGTCATTCTCTTCAAGCTGGCGCTGAAGAACGCTATCATGCCAGCCCTGACGGTCGTGGGCTTGTCTTTCGCCTATTCCATCACCGGCGCTTTTTTGGTGGAGACGATATTTTCTTGGCCGGGCGTCGGCAAGTATGTTACCGAAGCTGTGCTGAATGTGGACTTCCCGGTGATAATCGCGGTTACGCTGGTCGTCACGCTCTTTTATATTTTTGTCAATTTGGTCGTGGATGTGCTGCAAGCGCTGCTGGATCCACGCGTGCGCTTGGCCTGAGGACGTGATGGTACGCATAGAAGTTGGCTCGAGTTTATGGTTTTTGCAGCGCGACCGGCTGGCTCTGGCCAGCAGCGCTTTTTTGCTGGCGGTGGCGCTGGCGGCGGTCTTCGCGCCAATTTTGACGCCCTATGCTGGACAGGGTAGAGGCGAGCCGAATTTAGAGGCTCGTTTCCAAGCGCCGGGCCCGGCGCATCCCTTTGGCACGGACGAACTGGGCCGCGACCAGGTCGCCCGTTTGATGTTTGGCGCGCGGCGCTCGCTGTCCATGGGGGTGCTAGTAGTGCTGGCAGCTATGGCGATTGGCACGCCGCTGGGCATGCTGGCCGGCTATCTCGGCGGCTGGGTCGACGAAGCGATTATGCGCGTTACCGATGTCTTTCTGGCTTTTCCGCCGCTGCTGCTGGCAATCGCCATCGCGGCCGCCTTAGGCGCTAGCTATATCAACGCCGTAACAGCCATTGCCGTTACTTGGTGGCCCTGGTACGCCCGGCTGGCGCGGGCGCAGACCCTCAGCATCCGCGAGCGGGCTTATATCGAAGCGGCGCGAGGCATCGGCCTGCGCGACCGTGTCATCATCGTCCGGCATATCCTGCCCAATATCATGACACCGATTGTCGTGCAGGCGACGCTGGATGTTGGCACGGCGATTTTAGTGGCGGCGGGTTTGAGTTTTATCGGCTTAGGCACGCAAGCGCCTTTTGCCGATTGGGGCGTGATGATTAGCGATGGCCGGCTCTTTTTCTTGTCCGGCCGCTGGTGGATGGCGACCTTCCCGGGTTTGGCGATATTTTTAACCGCGATGGCTTTTAACTTTTTGGGCGATGGTCTGCGCCTAGCGGCTGACCCACGCCTGCGCCGGATTTTATGATGGCTTTGCTGACGGTCGAAAACCTGCATGTGCAATTCAGCACGCCTTTTGGTCCGCTCTATGCCCTGCGCGGCATCGATTTTGAGCTCGCCAAAGGCGAAATTCTTGGGCTGGTGGGCGAGACAGGCTGTGGCAAATCTGTTACTGGGCGCAGCATTATGGGCTTGCTGGCGGAGAACGGCCGCGTTACGCAAGGGCGCATCCTCTTTGAAGGCGCGGACCTGCTGCATTTGAACGCGGCGGAGCGGCACAATATGCGCGGCCGGCGCATCGCCATGATTTTTCAAGACCCGGCGACGGCTTTGAATCCGCTTTTCACCATCGGGCAGCAGCTTAAAGATGTGCTGCGGGCGCACCAAGTCGCGCCGCGCGCCGATTTGAAGGGACGAGCGATTGAGCTGCTGGCCAGCGTCGGTCTGCCCGAGCCAGCCCAAATGCTGTCCGTCTATCCGCATCAGCTTTCGGGCGGGCAGCAGCAGCGGGCTATGATTGCCATGAGCCTAGCCGCCGAGCCAGATGTCATCATCGCCGATGAGCCAACGACCGCGCTGGATGTTACGATCCAAGCGCAGATTCTCGACCTCTTGCGCGTCTTGCAAAGCCAGCGGCAAATCAGCGTCATTCTCATCACGCATGACCTCGGCATCGTGGCTGAGACCTGCCAGCGGGTAGTGGTGCTGTATGCCGGACGCGTTGTCGAAAAAGGCGGGGTAGAAGCGATTTTCGCCAGCCCACAGCATCCTTATACCCAAGGTTTGCTGGCGGCTTTGCCGCGGCCAGGCAGCCGCGGCCGCGATTTGAAAGTGATCCCCGGCAGCGTGCCTAGCGGACTCGAGCGCATCGCTGGCTGCGCTTTCGCGCCGCGCTGTGAATATACGATGGACAGATGCCGCCATACGCAGCCGCCTTTCAGCCAGTTCGGCGCAGCGCAGCAAGCCGCCTGCTTTTTGCACGAGGCCGCCGCTAATGGCTGAGCCGCTGCTTGATGCGCAGGCATTGTCGATGGTCTACCGGCGCAAAGCCCGCTTTTTTGGCCGCGCTGCGCAGAAGATTCAAGCCCTCAATGCGGTGAGCCTGAGCATCCGCGCCGGCGAGACGCTGGGCGTCGTCGGCGAATCGGGCTGCGGCAAAAGCACTTTAGCTCGCTGTTTGTTGCGCCTGCGCCAACCGACCGGCGGCCGCGTCTTCTTCGATGGCATTGACCTGCTGACGCTGAGCGCTGAAGAGATGCGACAAATGCGCCAGCGCATGCAAATCGTCTTGCAGAATCCTTTTTCATCGCTCAATCCGCGTTTGAATGGCTTTGAGCTGGTGGCTGAGCCGCTGCGTGCGCATAGGTCTATGTCGCGGGGGCAGATGCGCGAGCGCGTTATCTCTTTGCTGGCGGAAGTCGGCTTGAGCGCCGAGTTCGTCAGCCGCCATCCGCATCAGCTGAGCGGCGGGCAAGCCCAGCGCATCGCTCTAGCGCGGGCTTTAGCCCTCAATCCATCTTTTATCATTTTGGACGAGCCGACCTCGGCCTTGGATGTCTCGGTGCAGGCGCAGATTATCAACCTGCTCATCCGTTTGCAGCGGCAGCGCGGCTTGACCTATCTCTTCATCACGCACGATTTGAGCGTCATCCAGCATATCAGCGACCGCATCGCCGTGATGTATTTGGGCAAAATTGTCGAAGAGGCGGCTAGCGAAGCCATCTTCGCCAACCCACAGCATCCCTATACCCAGGCTTTGCTGTCCTCGACGCCGGTGCCAGATCCAGGGCATAAAGCCCAACGCATCATCTTGCCTGGCACAGTGCCGAGCGCGGCGAATCCGCCGGCCGGCTGCGCTTTTCATCCGCGCTGCCCACAGGTTATGGCACGCTGCCGGCAGCAGTATCCCAAGCGGCGCGCGGTGGCGGCCGGGCATCAAGTGAACTGTCATCTTTATGAAACTGAAAACGGCGGATAGACTCGGTTTAACGCTGAAAAAATAGGAGGCAAGATGTACACAGGCGGGCGGCAGTGACGCAGCGACTGGCAATTGATGTAGGCGGCACATTCGTCGATTTTGTCTGTCTCGATGAAGATAGCGGTGCTATACGAATCGAGAAAACGTCGGCGGCCGGCCTTTTGCAAGAGCGCTTTTTTGAAGGCATCGACAATCTGGCGCTGGACTTGCCGACGCTCCAGACGATTATTCACGGCTCCACTATGGTCATCAATACCATCGTGCAGGAAAAAGGCGCGCATATCGGCTTGATTACGACCAAGGGTTTCCGCGATGTGCTGGAGCTGGGGCGGGGCAACCGCGAAGAAATCTACAATCTTTTTTATGCGCCGCCGCCGCCGCTGGTCGAGCGCTACCTGCGCTTGGAAGTCAGCGAGCGCCTCGATGCCCGTGGCGCTGTCGTCAGGCCGTTGGACGAAGAGGAAGCCCGCGCCGCTATCCGCCAGCTAAAAGCCGCTGGCGTCGAGGGCATCGCCATTATTTTCCTGCATTCTTATATCAACCCGGCGCATGAAGAAAGAATGCGCGAATTGGTGCAAGAAGAATTTCCGGCGGCGGCAGTAACAATTTCGTCGGAAATCTGCCGCGAGTGGCGCGAATTTGAACGAACTTCGACGACGGTCTTAAATGTCTATACCAAACCCAAACTGGCGAGCTATCTAGCCTCTTTGCAGCGCGAACTGGCGCGGCGAGAGTATCGAGGCCAGCTGAACATCATGCAGTCTTCGGGCGGCATCACTTCTTTGCGGCTGGCACAGGAGGGGCCAATTCGCACGCTTGTCTCGGGGCCGGCCGGCGGCGTGATTGGCGTAGCCGCCTTAGGCCGGCAATTAGGCGCTGACAATCTGGTCGCGGCTGATGTCGGCGGCACCACCTTTGATGTCGCGCTCATCAACCAAGGCCAGCCCCTAGAGCAAACCGAGCATCGCGTCAATCGGCGGCCGGTCTTGCAGCCGACCATCGATATCGTCTCGATTGGCGCGGGCGGCGGCAGTGTCGCCTGGCTGGATGCCGCCGGCGGCCTGCGCATTGGGCCGCAAAGCGTCGAAGCCGACCCGGGCCCAGCTTGCTTTGACCTCGGCGGCGCAGAAGCGACAGTCACAGATGCGCAGCTGCTCTTGGGCTATCTTGACCCCGATTATTATTTGGGCGAGCGCATGCGACTGAATCGCGGGCGGGCTGAGCAGGCGATAGAGCAGCGCGTCGCCAAAGCGCTGGGGCTGAGGCCGCTGGACGCGGCGGCCGGCATCGTCGACCTGGCGAGCATGAATATGGCTTATGCTATCCGCAATATCACCATTGAACGCGGGCATGACCCGCGGGCTTTTTCTCTGGTTTGCTATGGCGGCGGTGGCGGGCTTTTTGCCGCTTTCCTGCTCAATGAACTGGAAGCGGCGGCCGCTATCATCCCGTCGAATCCGGCGACCTTCTCCGCTTGGGGTTTGCTCAATGCCGATTACCGCGAAGATTTTTTACGCACTTATTTGCGGCCCTTTGCCGCCGTCTCGGCCGCAGAGCTTGAGGCAGAACTGGCCGCCTTGGAAGCCGAAGCGCGCCAGCGTTTCGCCAACTATGATATCGCGCCGCGGCGGACGGTGATACAGTTTCATGCTGCCATGCGCTATTATGGGCAGGAGCATACGGTCAAAGTGCCGATTTTGTCGGGCGATTTCGCCGCTGCGCTGCGCCCGCTGCGCCAGCGCCTCGATAGCTTGCACGAACGGGCTTATGCCCTGGCATTACCTGATTCCGCCGCCGAGATTGTCAATTTGCAGGTATCGATTTTGGGCATCACCAAAAAGCCGTCGCTCAAACGGATTGTCGCGCAATCCGACGGCGGCGCGGCCGCTGCCCTGAAAGGCCAGCGTCAAATCACCGTGCGCGGCTATGGCGAAAATATCGCCGCGCCGGTTTATGCGCGGGCGCAACTGGCGGCGCAGAGCGAAATCAGGGGCCCAGCCATCATCGAAGAGTGGACATCGACCAGCCTTATCCTGCCCGGCCAAAGCGCAACAGTCGATGATTTTGGCAATCTGATTATTAAGCGAGAGCAGCCATGAGCCGAGTTGACCCGATTACCACGCAAGTCATCCGCAACGCCCTGAAAGCGGCGGCCGACGAAATGATGATAAGCCTGATTAAAACGGCGCATAATCCGCTCATCTATGAAGTGCAAGATTTTGGTTTAGCCATAACCAATCAGCACGGCGAGATGCTGGCGGAAGGCTCTGGTTTGCCTGGCTTTATGGGCTGCCTCGGGCCGACCGTGCAAAGCGGCTTACGGGCCCTCGGCCCTGACGGCTTCAGCGACGGCGATATTCTGCTGGCTAACGAACCCTACGAGACAGGCACGCATATCAGCGATACAGCCGTGTATATGCCGATATTCTACGACGGCGAGCTAGTCGCTTTTTCCGCTTTGATGGCACATTGGGCGGATATTGGCGGCAAGACGCCGGGCGGCTGGTGCCCCGATACCACCGATATTCACCAAGAAGGGCTCATCTTTGGGCATGACAAACTTTATGAAGCGGGCAAATTAAACCAGACTTTTTTGCGTTTCATCTTGAAAAATGTGCGCTTCCCTGAGCTGGTGCATGGCGATTTGAACGCGATGATTGCCGCCTGCCGCACCGGCGCCAAGCGTTATGCCGCCCTCTGCCAGCGCTATGGCGCGGCGACCATTCAACAGGCGATGGAACAGGTCTTTGACCAATCCGAAACGCTAATGCGCTCCAAAATACGCGAGATTCCCGATGGCGCCTATTCCGCCAGCATTTATATGGATCATGACGGCGTCGAGCTCGATAAACCGTATAAGCTGGCGGTGACCGTCAGCGTAAGCGGCGACGAGATGCGCATCGACTGGACTGGCACGGCAGATACGGTGCAAGGTCCCACGAATCACCCTTTTATTGGCACGGTGGCTATGGCGCAGACGGTGCTTAAATCTCTGACTATGCCGCATGACCCGATGAATCATGGGCATCTGCGCCCATTGACGGTGACCGCACCGGCGAACACCGCCGTCAGCCCAGAGTATCCCGCGCCGACCGATTCTTATGGTTATGTCGGCGAGATGGTCATTCATCTCATCGTCAAAGCCTTGTCCCAGGCCATTCCCGAGCGCTGCCCGGCCGCCTCTTATCAGATGTTTGGCGGCACTTTCTATCGCATGGATCCACGACATGGCGAGCCATTTATCTATATCGACCCGCTGGCGGGCGGCGGCGGCGCTTTCCCGCATGCCGATGGCCCCAATGGCTTGATATTCGTCGGCGATGGCAACGCGCCTAATACGCCGGTCGAGGTCATCGAAGGCCGCTATCCGCTGCGCATAGTGCGGCATACTTTTAACTTAGAAGGCGCGGGCGCGGGCAAATATCGCGGCGGCCTCGGTGTCATCCGCGATTATGAGATGCTGGAAGACAATATCCTGATGCAGAGCATGAACGAAAACACTATTGAACGCACCTGGGGCTTGTATGGCGGCGGCGATTCGGGCATCAGTTTTTTGATGATAAGGCGGGCCGGCAGCGACAAAGAAGAAGTCATAACACAGCGGCTCTATCTCTATGGCCCGCTGAACAGGGGCGATGTCGTCAGTATGCGCTCGACGGGCGGTGGCGGCTGGGGCGAGCCTAGCGAGCGCGACCCAGCGCGCATCGCCTACGATTTGCGCAATGGCTATATCTTGCCAGCTGAGGCGGGCGACTCTTAGTCGGCTTTGGCGCGATATTGCAAGGCTTCGGCGATATGCGGCACTTGAATCTCGGCCGCGCCATCCAGGTCGGCAATCGTGCGGCCGAGCTTTAAGACGCGGTGATAGCTGCGCGCGCTGAGTTGCAGCTTGCGCAGCGACAGCGTTAGAATCTGTTTCGCCTCGGCGTTCAAGACACAGAATTCGTCAATTTCGCTGACTGTCATATCGGCATTGGCAAATAGACCGGGCCGGTCTTTGAAACGGGCGATTTGGCGCTGGCGCGCGCCTTCGACCCGCTGCCGAATCTGGCTTGAGCTTTCCGCCCGTTTCTCGCTTATCAGCTTGTCATAATCCACCCGCGGCACATCCACATGAATATCGATGCGGTCGAGGATGGGACCAGAAATGCGAGCTTGATAGCGCTGGATTTGGTTGGGGCTGCATTTGCAGGGCTGCTGCGGGTCGCCATAATAGCCGCAGGGGCAAGGGTTGCGCGCGCCCACCAGCAAGAAATTCGCCGGAAAAGTCAGGCTGCCTTTGGCGCGGCTGATAGTCACCGTTTTGTCTTCAATCGGCTGCCGCAGCATCTCCAGCATTTTCTTCGCCAGTTCGTTCATCTCGTCCAAGAAAAGTACGCCCCGATGCGCCAGGCTGATTTCGCCTGGCTTGGGAATTGAACCGCCGCCGACCAAGCCCACATTAGAAATTGTATGATGGGGCGCGCGGAAGGGCCGCTGGCGCACCAGCGGCTCATCCTGGGACAGCATATCGACGATGGAATAGATGCGCGTAACTTCCAGCGCCTCTTGCATGGTCAGCGGCGGCAGGATGCCGGCCAGCGCTTTGGCTTGCAAGCTCTTGCCGGCGCCTGGCGGGCCAGACAGCAAGATATTGTGATTGCCAGCCGCCGCGACTTCTAGCGCCCGCTTGACATGCTCCTGCCCGCGAATATCGGCGAAATCTACCAGGCCGTCGCTCTGGTCCCGCTCGGCTTTTCTGGCTTTCAGGTCGCAATATACTGGCGCAATGGGGTTGAGCTGGTAGAGATGCTCGACCAATTGCCCGATCGAGCGCACCGGTATAACTGTGATGTCTCGTATCAGCGCGGCTTCAGCGGCGTCGGCTTCTGGCACATAGACCATATCGATGTCATGCTGCAAAGCCGTGTAGACCATTGGCAAAACGCCTTTGACATGGCGGATGCTGCCATCCAGCGAAAGCTCGCCGATGAACATAGCCCGGTCCAGGGCATGCAGCGGAATCTGGTCGGTCGCCGCCAGCACGCCAATCACAATCGCCAAGTCATACGATGGGCCATGCTTGTGTATATCGGCCGGCGACAGATTGACGACGTAGGCTTTGTTGGGAAAGCGCAGGCCGCTATTGCGAATGGCGGAGCGGGCTCGCTCTTTGCTCTCGCGCACTGCGACGCCCGGCAAGCCCACCAAGTTAAAACTGGGCAGGTGAGCGCGGGGATTGAAGTCGGTCTGCACTTCGACGATATGGCCGTCCAAGCCGATGACGGCGCAGGTGTTGACGATGGCAAGCATGGCGAACTCCTCTGCTGGCATTTACTTCTATGCTACAGTAAAAAGCGCGAGTTTTAGCAGAAAATTAGCGTGCTTATGTGTTCATTTTTGTGCTTGCAAATAGGGGATAATGCCGCCCGCGTCCAGAATTGCCTGCACCTGGGCCGGCAGCGGCGGGAAAGCAAAAGCCCGCCCCTGGTGATAGAGCCGCGTGGCCGCCAGGTCAATCTCGATAGTATCGCCCTGCCTGACAGCATCCACCAGCGGCGGGCAGGCGATGACTAGCAGACCGTTGTTGATGGCGTTGCGGAAATAGATGCGGGCGAAGCTGTGGGCGATGATAGCGCGAATGCCAACCTGGACCAGGCAAGTTACCGCTTGCTCGCGGCTGCTGCCATTGCCCCAGTTGCGGCCGGCGACAATGACATCGCCCGGGCGCACGGCGCTGGCGAAAGCTGGGTCTAGGTCTTCCAAAGCGTGGCGGGCTAAAGCCGCTGGGTCCTGGCTGATGGTGTAGGTGTATTTGCCGGGAAAGATGACATCGGTATTCACATCATCGCCATATTTCCAGACGCGGTGCGCCGTCTTTGTCATCTACCCGAGTCTCCCAGTTCGGCCGGGTGAATCAGTTGGCCGGCGACGCAGCTGGCCGCCACTACGGCCGGATTCGCCAGATAGATTGCTGCTTTTGGCTCGCCCATGCGCCCGCGGAAATTGCGATTGGAGCTGCTGATGCAGACTTCGCCTGGCGCTAAGACGCCCAGGTGATTGCCCATGCAAGGGCCGCAGCCGGGTGTGCCGATGGTCGCGCCCGCCTCAATCAGGGTGGTGATATAACCGGCCGCGATGGCGTCGCGCAATACCATCGACGAGGCCGGTATTACGATGAGCCGCTTGCGCAGGCGCTGGCCGCGCAGGGCAGCGGCGGCGCTGGCAATATCTTCCAGCCGCCCATTGGTGCAGGTGCCAATGAAACCGACATCGACGGCAGTGCCAGCGACTTCTGACAAGGGCCGGGTATTATCGACGCTATGCGGGCAGGCAACCAGCGGCTCGATGGCGCTCAAGTCAATTTGATGCTGGCGGCTGTAACGCGCGCCGGCGTCGGGATAGAGCGCCCGCTCGTGGAGATAAGCCGGCCGCGCCTCATAATCCTGCGGGCGGCTGCGGGCTAGAGTCTGGCGCAGCCAGTTCCAGGTGACGGCATCTGGCGCCAGGCAGGCGTTCTTCGCGCCCATCTCCGCCATCATATTAACCAGCGCGGCGCGGGAGGCCGGTGAGAGCGACTCCAGTCCGGGCCCGTCAAATTCGACGGCCATATAGGTCGCGCCAGCGGCGGAAAAGCGCCGGATCAGCGCGAGAGCCAAGTCTTTGGTGCTGACGCCTGCCCGCAGCCGCCCGTTGAGGCTGAGGCGCAGCGTCTCTGGCACGCGCAGCCACAGCTGCCCGGTCGCCCAGAGCGCGGCGACTTCACTGCGGCCGACCCCCGCGCCAAAAGCGCCCAGCCAGCCATAATGCGGGCTGTGGCTATCCGCGCCGAGCAAAGTCAGACCGGGGCCGACGATGCCTTCTTCGCACAGCACTTGGTGGCAGATGCCACGGCCGACTTCAAAAAAATGGCAGATGCCCTGGGCGCGCACAAAAGCGCGAATGCGGGCATGGTTCTGGGCGTGTTTGACGGTCGGTGGCGGCGCGGCATGATCCAGCGTAATCGCTAGCCGCTGCGGGTATTTGACGCGGCGCTGTGGCAGCTGGGCGAAGATTTCGGCGATGGCGGCGGTGTTGTCGTGGCTTAGCACGACATCAGGCTCGATGATGACAATATCGCCTGGCTTGACCTGGCGCTGCCCGCTGGCCCGCGCCAGGAGCTTTTCGGTCAGCGTCAGCTTTGAAATAGGAGTCATTCTTGCTTTTGCTCAGCTAAATGTCTGCTAGAATTGGCGCTTGCGAGATTGTTTGGCAAAGGCGGCTTATGCTCTCACAAGATTTGCGCGACAAGCTGCAAAGAAATTATTTCGCTAACCTGCTGGATGGCAGTTTCTTCGGCTTCGGCATCATGGGCCTCGCCTCTTATGTTACCATAATCCCGCTCTATTTATCTTATTTGACTGAGTCGACCGCGCTGATTGGCTTTGTCGCAGCCCTCTTCCACATCGGCTGGCAAGTGCCACAGCTATTGACCGCCAATCGGGTAGCTGGCCTGCGGCGCTACAAACCGATGGTGCTGGCGATGACGCTCTTCGAGCGCTTGCCCTATTTTGCTTTGGCGCTGGTCGCTTTTTTGATACCGACCATCGGCATCGAAATGGCGCTGTTTTTCACGGTGTTTATATTAGCGGTGCAATCGTTGGGCGGCGGCTTCACCGCGACGGCTTGGCAGAGCATGCTCAGCAAGATTATGCCGCCGCATCGGCTCGGCACTTTCTTTGGCATACAGTCGGCTTGCGTCAATCTTTTTGGCGCGGGCGGCGCTTTGCTAGCCAGCTTTATACTGGAGCGGCGCGATTTCCCGCACGGTTTTGCGCTGCTCTTCTTCATCACTGGACTCAGTTTAGCCCTGTCTTTCGCTTTTCTGACCCTGACTTATGAGCCAGAAAGCGCGCCCAAAGATGTGGGCAAGCGCTTGCCCTGGCGCGAATTTAGCGGCCGCCTCTGGCATATCCTGCGCGCGGACAAGAATTTTCGCTGGTTCTTGGTCGCCCGCGGCCTCACCGCGCTGAGCTTGACCTGCCTGTCTTTTTTCACCATATTTGGTATTCGCCGCTTTGATATGTCACCCGAATTTGCCGGCGCGATGACCAGCGTGCTGCTCGTCTCGAATACATTAAGCAGTTCGCTTATCGGCTGGATTGGCGACCGCTGGGGGCATCGGCGGGTGCTTATCTTCAGCAATTTGCTCACAGTGCTGTCGATTGGGCTGAGTTTAGCCGCCCCCGATGTAACTTGGTTCTATCTGGTTTTTGCGCTGATGGGCATTGTCAATTCGACCCAGTGGTCGACGATTTTGACTATCACCGTGCAATTCAGCGCGGTGGCGGAACGGCCCTTTTATATCGGTTTAGCCAATACTTTAATCGCGCCAGTGACCGTCTTCGCGCCTATCATTGGCGGCTGGCTGGTTGATGCTGTCAGCTTTGAGCTGACTTTCAGCATCTTTGCTCTGGCAGGTTTGTTCTCACTGCTGGTCTATGTCATCCCGATGCAAGACCCGCGCGGCGCTATCCGCCAAGCCTGGCCAGCGGTGGAGTAGGCTATAGCTGCCGCTAGCTCAACTGGAGCCGCGGGCGAAAAGAATGCGGTCTACATCTTCTAGTGTGATGCGCCGCTCATCCGCCAGCGATTTGACCTCCGCTGTAACCAGCCCCAAAGCCTCGCCCGCCAAGTCGATGCCCAAGCCAGTGGCATGGTCGCGGATGGCATTGCGGCCTACCAGCTGATGCGCCACATCAATATAACGCGACATGCCAAAATCGGCCGGGTCGATGGCTTCGTAAGTCGTCGGGTTGCGCAGCACCGCTTTGGTATGCACACCGGCTTTATGATGAAAAGCGACTTCGCCTGTGATTGGCGTATTGAAGGGGATGTCGAGACCGAGTTTTGCCGCGACCAGTTTTTCAATCTCAGCCAGCAAAGGCAGGTCATATTTCTCTACCAGCGCTTTATCGCAGGTATAGAGCCGGCCAATCAGCGCGCCCAGGGCGGTGATGCCATTGCGCTCACCGATGCCCAGCACAGTCGTATCAATATGGGTCGCGCCAGCTTGTAAAGCGCAGAAGGCATTAGCCACCGCGCAGCTGCTGTCGTTATGCCCATGAAATTCGATTTGGCAGCTGACCAGCCTCGCGCAGGCTGGAAACCAGATTATAAGTGCCAAGCGGGTCGGCAATGCCGACAGTATCGGCGACGCCGACGCAGTCTACACCTGCCAGGTCCATGGCGCGATAGACAGTCATCACATCGGCTAAATTGCTGCGGAAAGTGTCTTCGGTGCTGAAGCGCGTCTCCACCGCTTGCGCTTTGAGGAAAGCGACTATCTCTTGCCCGATGTCGATGATTTCTTCCAGGCTTTTGCCATGGCTATATTCGCGCATATAGGTCGAAGTGCCGATATACAAGTCTACGCCATCGACGCCGCAATCGACGGCCAGCTTGGCGTCCTCCATATTCGCCCGAATATGCGTCAGCAGCTTGAAGTCCCGCGGCATATCGGCCAGGGCACGGATGGCATCGGCGCTGCGCGGGCTAGCTACCGGCGTCGACAATTCCATATACTCGATGCCAAAGCGATCTAGCAAGCGGGCAATTTCCTTTTTATCGTCTAGCGTGAAGCGCGCGCCGCGGAATTGTTCGCCCTCGTGCAAGGTCGAATCGATAAAATGGAATTCAGGATTGGGGCTGTTTCTCAAGTACATGGGTCTCTTCACCTATCTTAGATTGCCTCGAGCACGGCTGTAAGCACCGCAATCGCGCGCAGGTACTCGTCCAAGTCAATATGTTCCTGCGGGCTGTGGTCGAGCGTAGAATCGCCTGGCCCATAAGCCAATATCGGACAGTTCCAACGGGGCCCGACGATATTCATATCGGAAGTGCCGGTTTTATAGACAAAACGGGGCCGCCCGCCAGCGGCGCGGATGGCACGGCGGAAATAGCGGCTGAGCGCGCTGTTTTTGTCACCGGTGAAGGCGCGCTCGGCGCCACGGGCGGAAATCGTCGCGCCCGCGCTCGGCGGGAAACGCCGCTGAATCTCGCTCGGCTCGATGCCCGGCGGCAAGCGAAAGCCAAGCGTCATCTCCGCGATGCCATCGACGCCTTCCTGCCAGGTATTGATGTCGCGGATAGAGGCATCGAGGCGGGCGAAAATCGAGCTTATGTCCTGGTTATAGTCGTCGCTCTGCGCTTTGACCGCCTGCCAAAAGGCGACGGCCCGCTCGGCTGGGCTAAGTTCCTTGCCAGCGCTATGCGCTAAACCGCCTTGCCAGCGCCAATCGAGCAGCAGCCTGCCTTTGTAACCCAGCGTGATGCGGTCCCACTGTGAGGGTTCGCCGATGACGCAGAATTCTGGCTGATAGTGGCGCAGGGCATAATGCGCGCCGCGGCTGGTGGCGGCTTCTTCTTCCACCGCGCCGATGACAATGAGGCGCAGCGCTGGATTCAGCTTCGCCCGCGCCGCCGCAACCACGAAGGCGCAGAGCGGCCCTTTAGCGTCCACCGCGCCGCGCCCATACAATTTGCGCCCGGCGCAATAGACCGGCGGGAAACCGCCAAAGGTATCGATATGCCCCAGCAAGACCAGCTCGCGCGAGCCGCTGCCGACAATGCCGACGGCGTTGCCGGCGCCATCAACGAAGGCTTCGTCGAAGGCCTGGCCGCCCATCCAATCGACCAAAAAAGCCGCCGCCGCCGCCTCTTGACAGGAAGGGCTAGGCAGCGCGACTAAATCGCGCAGCAGCTTCTCGGCTGCTTGGTCGCTTGGAGTCAGCATTTTTAGCTTAGAGCCTCGCTGAGAATATCGGCGATGACAAGCAGTTGGTCGCGGCTGATATTCAGCGGCGGCAAGAGGCGCAGCGTGGTCAAACCAGCGGGCAGAGCCAGCAAACCGTTTTCTTGCAGGACCTTCAGCACTGGCGTTACGCGGCCGCGCAGCTCTAAGCCAATCATCAAACCGCGGCCGCGCGTTTGGCGCACGGCGCGCAAGTTGCGGCCGGCTAATTCGTCGAGGAACCAAGCGCCATTTTCCCGCGCCTGTTCCACCAGCTTCTCGTCGCGGATGGCGCTGAGGGCGGCGATAGCGGCGGCGCAAGCCAGTGGATTGCCGCCGAAGGTGCTGCCATGCGTGGCGCGGGGAATGGGTCCATGGGCCGCGCGCCAAGCGACCGCGCCCATCGGCAAGCCGCCAGCCAGCGCTTTGCCTAGGGAGATAATATCAGGCAGGATGTCGCCATGCTGAAAACCGAACCATTTGCCTGTGCGGCCAAAGCCAGTTTGAATCTCGTCGATGATGAGCATAGCGCCGGTCTCATCGCAGCGCTGGCGCAGAGCCTGCAAGTAGGCGGCATTGGCTGGATGCACGCCGCCTTCGCCTTGCACCGCTTCGACGACCACAGCCGCCGTCGCCTCGCTGATTGCCGCCTGCGCCGCCGCTATGTCATTAAAAGCGACATAGTCCACTGTCGGCAGCCAATCTTGAAACGGTTTGCGGTATTTTTGCGTCCAAGTCAGCGAGAGGGCGCCGGTGGTGCGGCCATGAAAAGCCCGTTTCGCCGCGACAATGCCAGCGCGGCCGGTCAGCAAAATAGCGACTTTCAGCGCGCCTTCGATGGCTTCCGCCCCGCTGTTGCAGAAGAAAAAGCGGTCGAGGCCAGTCGGCGTAATGCTGGCGAGCAGCTCATAGAGCGCGGCGCGGCGGTCGTTATAAAAGGCTTCTTGGCTGGTAACCAGGGTCTGGGCTTGCGACTTGATTGCCGCCGTGACGGCCGGATGGCAGTGACCCAAGGCGGCGACGCCTTGGCCGCTGGTCGCATCCAGATAGCGCCGCCCAGCCACATCCCAGACATACGCGCCTTCGCCGCGGGCGATGGCCAGCGGCCGCTTGCCATAAGCGCCGGAGCCGTAGCGCTCTTCCAATTCAAAAACGGTCTGGCTGTCAGTCATTTGCATCGGTCCTCAGTAAATCCAAGTTCGTATTGCGATTAGGAAAAAAGAAATTTAGGCACAGAAATGCAAAGAAATAAGGTTGCTTTGCGCGCTTGTTGGCTCTGTCTTATGCTCATTATTTTATGAGTTCTATTTCTATGCTCTAAACCGCGTACCGTGGCCGGCCAGAGCCAGCGAAACGGGATTCTCGACGCGGCCGTCCCCAATGATGACGCTGGCGACGCCTTGCCGCAGCGCTTCTTGCGCGGCGATAACTTTGCGTTTCATGCGCCCTTGCGCCCAGCCCAGAGCCTGCTCGCTTTGCGCCGCTGGCACTTCGTCGACGAAGCTGTCTTCATTCGGGAAATCACGATATAAGCCACGCACATTGCTCAAGATGACCAGAGCCTGCGCGCCCAAAGCGCCCGCCACAGCGGCCGCGGCCCGGTCGCCATCGACATTGAGCAAGCCAGCGGCGCTCTGCGCCATTGGCGGCAAGACGGGAATGCTGCCCGCGGCCAGGGCCCGGCGCAAGCTCTCCACAGCCACGCTGCGGATAGCGCCGCTGTGGTCATCGCGCACCATGCGCATACGCCCATTGACGACCGCCCGAATCGCTTTTTTGCGCTCGCCATGCAGGGCGACATCCGCGCCGACAAAGCCAGTCGCCTTGAGACCGCGCTGGCGCAGGGCGGATAATAAGCGCGTATTTGCCTGTTCCGCCGCCCGCACATAAATATCGCGCAGAGCCGGCGGCGTATACCGCGAGCTATGCCCGGATGGCGAAGTGAGCGTCTGCACTGTGATGCCCAAATCGGCGCAGAGCTGGTTCATCGTCGCGCTGACGCCATGCACCACCAGCAGCGGCCGCGCCAAAGCGATGCCTACGAGGTCATCGCAGGCGGCCGGCAAGTCTAAGCCAGCGCCGCCACCCAGTTTCACCACTAAAAGATTTTCATGCGCCATAAAAAAATTCTCAGGGATAGAGGCCGGGGAACTCTAGCCCAGCCGTCTCTGCAAAACCGCAGATCAAATTCATGCACTGCAGCGCGCTGCCGGCCGCGCCTTTGCCTAGATTGTCCAAAGCGGCGATGAGCACAAGATGCTGGCCATCGCTATCCAGCTCGAAGCCAATATCGCAATAATTTGTGCCGGTGACGACGCGCGGCTCGGGTAAGCGATGCAAGCCAACCTTGCCGCTGACCAGCCGGATAAATGGCTCGTCGCGGTATTGTCCGCGGTACAAGCGCCAAATATCGCGCTCTGTTACGGGCTGGCGCAGGTAGCAGTGCGCCAGCAGATGCACGCCGCGCACCATCTCAATCGCGGTAACGGCAAAATGAATCGGAATCTCAGCGCCTAAGATCATTTTCACTTCAGCCAGATGCCGATGCCCGGTCGCTTTATAAGTGCGGACGGCGCCGCTGCGCACTGGGTGATGGGAGCCGGCATTGCTTTTGTTGCCGCCTTCCGACGAGCCGACTTTGATTTCGCTGATAGCCCGTTCTAGCCAGCCGGCTTTGACCAGCGGCGCCAGCGCCAGATTCACGACAGTCGCATTGCAGCCGACGCCGCTGACATAATCTGCGCCTTTGATTTGAGCGCGATTCAGCTCGGGCAAGCCATAAATAAAGCGCTCCAGCCATTGCGGCGCTGGGTGGGCCCCGCCATAGTGCTGCGCGTAAGCGCTGGCGGAAGCGAGGCGGAAATCGGCTGAGAGGTCAATGAGCTTGGGCGCGAGCGCGGCATAGCGTTCAATATCGCGGGCGGCCGTCGTATGCGGCAGCGCCAGAAAGAGCAGGTCGCAGGCTTCGAGCGCATCGGGATGACTGAACTTCAAGCGCGAGACCGCCCGCAGGTTCGGGTGTACGCTATGCGCATAGCGCCCGGCCTGAGCGCGGCTGGTAATTTGCGCCACTGTGACCTGCGGGTGAAAATGCAGCAGGCGCAGCAGCTCGCCGCCGGTATAGCCGCTGCCGCCGACGATACTGGCTCGAATCACGCCGGGACTCCAACAGCTTGAATGACAAAATCAATCACTTCTTGGGCGATGTTGACGCCGGTGGGTTTGCTGCTGTTGCGGAATTCCATCGTGTGGTTGATTTCGTTGACAACATAGTCGCCCTGCGGGTCTTCCAGCAGGTCAATCGCCAGGATGCCGCCGCCGACGGCTTGCGCCGCCCGCAGGCAAATATCGTGCAAGCTCTCGGTTACGGGGCAATTTGTAGCCAGGCCGCCGCGGGCTGTATTCGTAATCCAGTGGTTAGACTCGCGGTAGATGGCGGCGATAGTGCGGTCGCCGACGACAAAAGCGCGGATGTCGCGCCCCGGCTTATCGATATATTCTTGCACATAGTAGATATGATGATTGTAACCGCCGAGCGTCTGCCGATGCTCCAGGATGGCTTCGGCGCTGTCGCGATTATGCACGCGGGCTAGCAGTCGTCCCCAAGAGCCAGTTACAGGTTTTAGCACAGCCGGATATTTGACATCTTCAATCGCTTGCATGGCGCTTTCCGGCGTGAAGGCGAGGCGGGTATGCGGTTGGGGGATGCCGTGCTGCGTCAGGGCGATGCTCGTGCGCAGCTTGTCGCCACAAATCGCCGCCGTCTCATAACTATTAAAGCAGCGCAAGCCCCAACTATCTAGCACAGCCAGCGCGTAGAGACCGCGGGAAGTGCTGATGCAGCGCTCAAAGACAAAACCATAAGTGTTCCAGGCGACGCCCGAAGGCGCAAGCTGCTCTGGTCCTTGCGCGATGCTAAAATTCAGTTCGCGGTCGAGCATGATGTCTGGGCTGATGCCGCGCCGATTAAAGGCGGCCAGTATCAGTTTTTCTTCGGCGCGGATATGGGTTACAAGCAGGGCGACGCGCATGCGCTTATTCCCCCCAATCCTCTTCTACTTCAGGCGCTAGCTCGAGCTCAAGCGGGTCGAGACTCATAATCTCCAGCTCGCCGCCGCATTCTGCGCAGGCTAGCAGCTCGTTTTCCATCGCGTCGGCCGGAATCTCGACTTCGGCCTCACATTCTGGGCAAAGCGGAATTTGCTCGCTCATCTGCCTATCTCCTTTGAATAACTTACATAAAAAAACCCGCCAGCGGGCGGGTATCCGTGCAACTCAAGCTAACACAAACAAGCCCATGCTTAGTGGGTGCGGGTCTTCTTCGCCTTCTTGCTCTCGGCTGGGCGCATGCTGGCTGTTCGCGTCTGTTTTTCCACAGCTAAGACTTTAGCCTTAAAATGCTGATTTCACTATACAAATATAGTACGAAAAAACAAATATATCTAACTTTAGTCAAACTTTAATCTTGTTCACGGTCTCTTTTAAGTGCGGGATATATTTTTCGCCAAAATACACGAGATGGATGAGCAGAGGGTATAAGTTGTAGATATGCCGCCTGATGGCAAAGAAGTCGCGGTCAATAGCGATATGCGTTTGATAGGCGGCAAAAAACTGCGGTCCAATGCCATCAAAGAGCGTCATATACGCCAGTTCCATTTCGTTATGCGCATAATAGAGCGCCGGGTCAATGATGGCGACCACCCGCCCGGCTCGGGTCAAGACATTCGCGCGCCACATATCGCCATGGATCAAAACAGGCCCGTCTGGCTCAATGAGATAGCGCTCGAGCTGTCCAGCTAAGTCCTGCAAAGAGCGCTCGAGGGCGGGCGGCAGCTTGCCAGATTGCCGCGCTAGCTCAAGCATGTACAGCAGCCTATGTTCGCGGAAAAAGGTGATCCAGGAGTCGCAATATGGATTTGGCTGTGGCAGGGGCCCAATCAAGGTGTCGCGCTCGTGGCCATAAGCCGGACCGGTGATTTGATGGCAGGCGGCCAGCAACTCGCCCAGATGAAGCAGGCTGTCCTCATGCAAAGCGCTCTGCCCGGCGACATATTCCATTATCAGCAGGTCTGGCGCGGCATACAGCACCGCTGGCACGGGCAGCTCGGACTGCGCGCGCAGATAGCGCAGCATATAGGCTTCGATGCTCAAGTCGTGGCTATCGCCGATTTTTGCCACCAGCGACGCGCCGTCTGCCAGGTCGACGCGCAGCGTCTGGCTGACCATGCCACCGGCCAGCGGCTGCATCTGGCGGACGCGGCGGCCGAGGCGGCTTTCAATTTTGTCTTGCGTCGCTTGCCACATCTATTTTGCCTCTTTCGCTGCATACAACGCCGCTTGACAGCGCTTATTCTACCTTTGTATAATGCCCTAATTATGCCCGGCATCGTTCAGGAGTAATAGAGATGGGTCCCTTACCAAAGCGAAAAATCTCCAAGTCGCGGCGCGATCGGCGGCGCGCCCACCATGCTTTAACGCTCAAGCATCTGGTGGAATGTGAGTCTTGCGGCGAATATCATATCGCACATCGCGTCTGCCCCAAATGCGGTTCTTACCGCGACGAGCAGATTATCGAAGTTGAGCAAGATTGACGGGCGCGGGCGCTAGGCAAATTGACTGACCGTGCGCCGCGCGGTTTTTTTGCGCGCCGCTCCAATTTTGCCTCGAGCGCCGACCGGCAACTTATCCCATGGACTGGCAGCGAAGCGCAACGATTTTCCCCGGCCAAGGCTCGCAGGTGCTTGGCATGGGGGCGGATTTCGCCCAGCGCTACCCCAGCGCGCGGGCGGTTTTCGCGCGGGCGGATGACATCCTGGGTTTCGCTTTGTCAGAGATATGCTGGCATGGACCAGCCGCCGCGCTGAACCAGACTATCAACACCCAGCCCGCCCTCTATGTCAGCAGCCTGGCGATTTGGACTGTGCTGCGGGAATTGCTGCCAGCGGCGCAGCCTGCTTGGCTGGCGGGCCATAGCCTCGGCGAGTTCAGCGCCTTGACCGCCGCTGCCGCGCTGGATTTTGAAGCCGGCCTGCGCCTCGTCTATGCCCGCGGCCGCTTGATGCAGGCGGCCGGCGAAGAAAAGCCCGGCGCTATGGCGGCACTGCTGGCTTTAGATATTGCGCAGGTGCAGGAATTATGCGCGACCGTTAGGGCTGAGACAGGGCAAACGGTCGTGCTGGCGAATGATAACTGCCCCGGCCAGGCGGTTGTGTCGGGCGATATCGCCGCCGTCGACCGTCTGATTGCGCTGGCGAAAGCGGCCGGCGCGCGGCGGGCGGTCAAGCTGGCCGTCAGCGTAGCGGCGCATTCCCCGCTGATGAGCGCAGCCCAGGCTGGTTTCCGCGAAGCGATTGCCGCGACCGCGCTTGCGCCGCCCGCCATCCCTGTCTATAGCAATGTGAAAGCGCAGCCATTGCCGACCGTTGCCGAGATTCGCCAAGAGCTAGACCAGCAACTGACGCAGACGGTGCGCTGGACCGAGTCCATGCGCGCGCTTATCGCCGCTGGCGCTCAGACCTTCATCGAAATTGGCGCCTGCACTGTGCTGACTGGTTTGCTGCGCCGCATCGACCGCTCCAAAACCCGCATCAATCTGAACAGCGTAGAAGCGCTAGAACGGTTTTTGGAAGCGCATGCTTGAGGCAAGGCTATATAGGCAGCGCCTATGACAGATTTGATTATCACGCAGCGGCAGGGCCCAGTCTTCGAGATTAGGCTGAATCGGCCAGACAAGCGCAATGCCATCAACGACGCTATGATGAATGCCCTGTCTGAGGCATTTGACCGCGCCGAAGTCGCTTTTAATGAAGGCGCGCGAGTCGTTCTGCTGCGGGCGAGCGGGCGCGTCTTTTCCGCTGGCATCGACCTAGCCCAGTTCAGTGCCGCCGATGCCGGCCTGCGCTCTAATCTCTTCCCCTTCACCGCCCGCTATCAGGCGATTCTCAACAAAGTCGAACGCTGCTCGCTGCCGGTTATCTGTGTTATGCAGGGTTATTGCCTGGGTCTGGCGCTGGAATTGGCTCTAGCCTGCGACTTCCGCATCGCCGCCGAGCGCACGAAGCTCGGCTTGCCCGAAACCCGTCTGGGCATTATTCCCGATGTCGGCGGCACGGTGCGGCTGGTCAAGCTCATCGGACCAGCGCGGGCGAAAGACCTTATTCTGACTGGCAGGAACATCGAGGCGGCGCAGGCTCTGGAGTGGGGGCTGTTAGGCGCGGTGCAGCCGCGCGCGGAATTGGAGCAGGGCGTTTCGGAATTGGTCGAGGCTCTAGCCGCCTCAGCGCCGTTGGCGGTGAGCTATGCCAAGCGCGTCATCAATGACATCGCTGACAATGCGCGGGGCTTACAGATTGAGGCTTGGGCGCAAGCCCAGCTCTTCCGCAGCGAAGATTTCCACAATGCCGTAAAAGCGATGATGGACAAGACTTATCCCATCGACTGGCAAGGCAAATAGCTGTCGCTCACTCAAAAATCGACATCGCCGATGAGGGCGCGCAACTGGCCATTCGCCTGGTCCAGCATAGTCCGCGCCGCTGCGCCATCGACGCCTAGCCGTTCCATGACCACCGCTGTTTTGACTTCATTATTCGCCTGCGCGAGCAAGTGAAGGGCGGCGCTTTCATCGACGCCTGTGAGCCGCTGCACGAGGCGGCTAGCCCGCCCCAAGAGCTTTTGATTGCTGACTTTCACATCGACCATCAGATTGCCATAGACCTTGCCCAAGCGAATCATTGTACCCGTGCTGAGCATGTTAAAAATCATTTTTTGGGCGCTGCCGGCTTTCATGCGCGTCGAGCCAGTGATGACTTCGGGCCCGACATCGACGCTGATGCTAATATCGGCGCGGGCGGCGATGGGCGACGCGACATTGCAGGCGATGGCGATGCGCCGCGCGCCAACTTGCCGCGCATAGTCCAATGCGCCGATGACATAAGGCGTGCGGCCGCTGGCGGCGATGCCACAGACAACATCGGCGCTCGTCAAGCGCGCCTGGGTCAAATCCTGCCGGGCGCGCTCAGGCTCATCTTCAGCGCCTTCGACAGCCTGCATGATTGCGCCAGCGCCGCCGGCGATAAAACCTTGCACCAGCTCAGGCGCCGTGCTGAATGTCGGCGGACATTCCACCGCGTCCAAAATGCCAAGCCTGCCGCTGGTGCCAGCGCCGACATAGATGAGCCGCCCGCCACCGGCGAGGGCGGCGGCGCAGGCATCCACCGCGCGGGCAATCTCTGGCAGAGTGGCCGCCACGGCCGCCGCCACTTTGGCGTCTTCCGCATTGATGATACGCAGCATGTCTATGGTCGGCAGTTGGTCAATCTGTCGGCTGGCGGGGTTGGCTTGTTCGGTCCGCAGTTTCATCGATTCGTCGCGCTCCATTGCATTTTCGCTAGCAAGGCGGCGCCCAGCACCGGGGCATATTTTGGCCGCGGGACCTCGGGCAATTCTAAGCGCCGCGCCACCTCTTCCGAAAAATAATTCGCCTGCTCGATCAAGCCGCCAGCAAAAGCGATCGGCGCTGTCGGATAAGCTAGCCGTCGCTGCATAAGCTGAACCTTCTCAACCAGCCGCAGCGCCGCCGCTTGCAAGATAGTTTTGGCCGGCGCGCTGCCATTGGCGGCCATTTCTAGGACAAGCGGCGCTAAGCTGGCCAGGCGCGGCGCGGGCGGCTCTTGGCTTCGATAGAGCCAGGCGATTAAATCGCGGGGCTGGGCGAGGCACAGTGCCGCTAGGCAGCGCTGCGCCAGCGCGCTCGTCGCGCCAGCATCGTATTCTTCTGTAATGCAGCGCAGCAGGCGCGCGCCAATCCAATAGCTGCTGCCGGCATCACCGAGCAAATAACCCCAGCCACCGATTTGCAGCGCCGGCCCAGCAGGCGCCCGGCCATAGACAGCGCTGCCGGTGCCTGCCAGCAGCAGAATGCCATGCCGCTGCCCCAAAGCGCCGACCAGAGCAATCTCTAAATCGGAGCTGGCGATGCGCTGGCTCTGGGGCAGGGCGGGCGCGACCGTTTCCAGCAGCCAGCGCTCGCTGTGCGTATTCGAAGCACCGGCGATGCCGATGGTGACGGCGCTAATAGCCTGCGCTGTCTCGCCTGCCATTTGCAAGGCTGCGCCGATGCCGCGCCGAATGTGCGCTTGCGCTGCGCTGTGGCCGATGATGTTGGGATTGGCAGCGCTCTCTTGCAGAGAAGCTAGAGGATGGAGTTGGCAATCGGTGATGACGATGCGCAGCCGGCTGCCACCGCCATCGATGCCCATAAAGAGCGGCGCACTCATTTTATTTGCCGCTCTCGTCGACGCTGGCGGCGATAAAATCGTGCAGCGCGCGGCGGAAAGCGTGGATGCCCTCCGCTTGCCGCCCATAATAGACGCGGTTGGTCAAGATAGCGCTGACCAGTTGCCGCTGCGGGTCGATCCAGAGCGAGGTGCCGGTAAAACCGGTGTGGCCATAAGAGTCGGCGCTATAGACATCGCCAGCCGAAGAGTCGGCCTCCGCTTTGAGCATCCAGCCTAGTCCGAGGCGATATTGGCCGCTTATTTGCTCGCTGGTTGCGGCTTGGCGCAGTTCAGCGCCGATGCGCAGGCGCGGGTCGCCTGTCAGCCAGGCTTGGCCAAAGCGGGCGACATCTTTGGCGGTGGCGAAGAGGC
Organism: Phototrophicaceae bacterium; assembly: GCA_965200325.1. GTDB lineage: Bacteria > Chloroflexota > Anaerolineae > Aggregatilineales > Phototrophicaceae > UBA6055. The sequence continues at coordinate 1,772,184 of OZ241335.1, forward strand.
CAGCATGGCCAGCGATGCCACCGAGGCCGCAGCAGTTTTCATCGTGTACCTCGCCCCAAGCCCGCCGATAGCGCCAGTGATCATCCTCTTCGGTAGGCACAATTTTTTCTCGCTTTATGCCATTCATCACCGGGTTGTAAGTGAAAGAAGATAGTCCCAGCGGCTGCAAGACCAATTCGCTGACCGCCACATCCAGCCGAGCGCCATGCAAGCGCGCCACCGCTTCGCCCAGCAGCATAATGCCGATGTCCGTATAGCGCACAGTATCGCCGACCGTGCCAGCGAAGGGAAAATCATTCATAAGCGCCAAGCCGCGCTGCCAGCGCTGCGCCGCATAAGCCGCGCCGGGCTGGGGCGGCGCGGGCGGCTTATCACTGGCTAAAAGGTAAACCGAGCCCCAAGGCGGCAAACCCGAACTGTGGGTCAAGAGATGCTTAAAACTGACCGCACTAGGGTCTACCGTCAGCCCGCGAAAGCGGGCTTCAACTGGCAGGAAAGCCCGCGTATGCGGGTCTTGACCGCCAGCCATGCGGCGCGGACTCAGCCGGCCAAACTCGGGAATGACATCGACTAAGCGACTCTCTAGTTCGATTGCGCCAGCTTGCACCAGTGCGAGAAAGCTGGTCTCGACGATGAGCTTGCTGACGGAAGCCAGGTCAAAGAGCGTATCGCTGGTAACGGGAGTAGCGCGGGTAGCGGGATTCAGCCAGCCACGGGCTAAGCGCAAAATCGGCTCGCCGCGATATATGATATATAGGCTGAGCGCCGGGAAGACGTGGGGCAGGTAAGCCTCGATAAGCCGCTCGAGGGCGGCGCAATCAATCTGGCTGGTCATGCTAAATCCACCGTGAGCTGGCCGTTTGGCTGATAATCGCCGCAGATGGCGTCAACGGCTGCGGTCAGGGCGGGCTGGCTTTCGCCATTGCAGCACAGCGCGGTGTCGGCGTCTGTCAAAGCGGCGGCGTCATAAGGATTGCGGGCGCAGATCAAGATAACCTGTCGCGCCGCGTCAATGAAGTCCTGGGCTAGGGCAAGCTGCGCGGCTTGCAGATGGGCGTTGCGCGTCAAGAGAATCAGTGTATCAGCCGCGTCAATGGCGCGTACAAGGCTATCCCGCTGCTCGGGGCGGCTAGCGGCAGGGTCAAGGCTATAAGAATCGATATTCGGCAAGCGCTGCGCCAGATAGCGGGAAAAATAACCAGGTTGCCGGCCTTCGACGGCAACAGAAACGCGCTGGGCTGAAAACTCAATCGAAAGGCAGCCCGCGCCATCCCTGACGGGAATTGCCGCACCCTGTTTGAGCAGCGTCATGCCCGCCCGCGCCGCTTTCTGCGCCAGCGCTTCGTGTTCGGCAGAAGCGACCACTTCCAGCGGCGGGCGCTGGTCTAGGGCATATTTGCGCTTGAGCGCGGCGATGCGCGCCAGCGATTCGTCCAGGCGGGCGCTTGAGATGCGGCCCGACTGCGCCGCCGCCAGCAGCGCGGCATAAGCCGCTTCCTGCCGCTCGATTGTGTGCGAGAAAAGTGGCAGATCGACGCCTGCCAGCACCGTCAGCACGGCGGATTCCCCCGCGCCAAAACCATTGGTAACCGCTTTCATTTCCATGCAATCGGTGCAGACAGCGCCCGTATAACCAAGCTCGCCGCGCAGCAGGTCCGTCACAATGCGCGGCGAAAGCGTGGCGGGAAATTGACTATCCAAAGCCTCATACATAACATGCGTCAGCATGACGCAAGCGACATCCGCCCGCAGAGCGGCGCGGAAGGGCAGCAAGTCGCTTTGGTAGAGATAGTCTAAAGAACCGCTGACTCTGGCGAGAGCGGCATGGGTGTCGATGATAGTATTGCCGAGGCCCGGAAAATGCTTGACGGTCGCGGCGACGCCGGCTCGTTGAAAGCCGCGAATCTGCGCCGTGACGATGTCGCTGACCAACTGCGGGCGGCTGCCAACCGAGCGCGTACTGACCGACGGGTTATCGCGTTGGTGGGCAATATCGGCGACCGGGGCGAAATTCCAATTGATGCCCAGCGCCGCCAGCTCTCTTCCCAGCATATACGCGACATCTTCGGCAAGCTGTGAGTCTCTGGCCGCGCCGAGGGCCATGGCGCCGGGGCTTTCGCTGAAACCGTCACGCAAGCGGGCTACCAAGCCGCCTTCCTGGTCGATGCCGACCAGAATTGGATATTTGGCGGCGGCGCGGCAGTCATCGACCAGTTGCTTGACCTGGGCTGGCGATTCGATGTTGCGGGCGAAGAGATAGACGCCGCCAATGCGCCCGGCCGCCAGCCAGTCCAAAATATGCCCTGGCGGGCGCGAGCCCTCAAAGCCCACCATCAGCAGTTGTCCGACTCTTCCGGCTAAACTTTGCATGCCTGGCTCCTAACCCGCGCTGGGCGCTTTAGCGACTTGCCGCGCTTCCCAGTGGATGATGAATTCATAAAGGGCGAAGCAGAGCAGCGCGCCCAGAAAGATAAAAAAGCTGATGGATTCAGCGCCGACATGCTCAGCGAAAATGCCGCCCAAGCCCGAGAGCGCCGCGCCGCCAAAACCGGCGCAGCCTACTTGAAAGCCGATGGCATTCGCCGCATGCCGCTTGCCCACCCGCTCAGCCGTTTGTGATATTAGAATGGGGAAAATGGCCGCCAAACCAAAACCAATAGCCAATAAGCCGATAAAGCTCAGCGCATCGCTTGGATTGAGGAAGAATATAAAGCCGCCCAGCGCGCTTAAAATGAGGCTGATATTGAGCAAGGTCTTATCGCCCAGGCGCAGAGCCAGCAAGCCCATCAGAATGCGGCCGATGGTGAAGCTGCCCCAATAAGCGCTGACCCAGCTGCTGGCGATTTCTTGCGGGATTGCCCGCGCTTCGATGAAGAGCGTGTTCGCCAACTGGCCGGTGCCAATCTCGATGCCGCCATAGAGAAAAAAGAAGAGCATGCTGATAAGCACAATCGGGCGGCGCAGGCTCTCTCGCAGCGGCACCTGCTGCGCCGCCACTATTTCGGTCTCGCGTTTCGCTTTAATCCGCCATTGCGGTAGAGTCAACAAAATCAGCAAGCCCAGCAGCAAAACAATGATGCCGACTATGATATAGCTCAGCTGCCAGGCACCGCCTTGATCCAGCACAAAATAGGTGACGACGGCCGGCGCGATCGTCAAGCCGATGCCCCAGCAGGCATGCAGCCAATTCATCTCGCTGCTGCCATAATTTGAAGAGACAAAATTGTTCAAGCCCGCGTCGATAGTGCCTTTGCCGACGCTGGTGAAAATCGCTATGCCGAGCAAAAAAAGCCAAACAGGCGCAATGGCGTAACCCAGCAAGCCGAAACCAGCGAAGGCTAAGCCGCCGACCAGCACCGCCCCGACAGAAAAGCGGCCGATTAAAGAGCCATTGAAAAAAGCGGCGAACAAACCACCGAGCATCGTCGCGGGCGCTAAGACTGCCAACGAATCGTGCGAGACGCCAAAGGTCGCCTGCATATAGGTCCAGGCGATATGCAGCAAGCCGCTGGCGATGCCGATGACGATAAAGATGAGATAAGCGACAAAAATAGGAAAACGCTGATATGTTTTCAATTTGACTCGTTTCGATTGGGCTGAATACTGACTATCATACCCCTTTGCCAAAGTCGCGCAAGACTCCGCTGCGCGATATACTTGCTATGATGGCTGGTGCAGCTCACAGAACGCAAAGCGGTCTAGTTTCTCCGTAGCTCTGTGTCTCAGTAGGACAAAGTAAATAGTGCAACTTCTTGCGTTCGTTTCAAGCCCAGCCCCGGCCCCTCCCGCAGGGCAGTGTCTACGCGCCCCAAAGCTTTGGGGAGGGCTGTCTAGCCTGCAAAAACTATAGACATGCTTGAGAAAAAGTCCCTCCCGTAGGTCAGTGTCTAGGCGACCCGAAGCTTCGGGGAGGGAGCACCATCGTGGGGTTGAAAATCGCGCATCAAATTTTGCATAATTAACCTGGACTTACTACTGTGGTTTTATTCTGTTTTCCCCTTAGTGTGAGAAAAGACCGTGTCAAAAATGCCGGCGCCTGAGGTCCCTGATGTCATTGAAATCCGCCCGGAAGAGCGCTTTGACGAAGAGCGCCTAGCCGCTTATCTGCGTGGCAAACTGCCCGGCGCCGCCGAGAAACTGACGGTGCGGCAATTTGCCGGCGGCAAAGCGAACTTGACATATCTGCTGCGTTTTGGCGCGACCCAAGAATATGTGCTGCGGCGGCCGCCACTGGGACCGTATGCCCCCAGCGCGCATGACATGGGGCGTGAGTATCGGGTGCTGTCTGTGCTGCATCGCGCTTTTGCTTTCGCGCCCCAGGCTTATCTCTATTGCGCTGATGAGTCCGTCATTGGCGCGCCTTTTGTCATCATGCAGCGCTGCCACGGAGTTGTGGCGCGGACTGCGCTGCCATCGCAGTTCGCCGCCGCGCCAAATGCGCCGCGTTTGATGAGCGAAGCCCTGGTCGACGCGCTAGCCGCTTTTCACGCCGTCGATTACGGAGAGCTGGGTCTATCAAAACTAGGCCGGCCAGCCGGCTTCATCCAGCGGCAAGTCGAAGGCTGGCAGCGGCGCTGGCAAGCGGCGAAACTGCATGAGAACCCCCAGGCCGACGAGACCTACCGCTGGCTGCAAGCGCATCTGCCAAAATCTAGCTATGCCTCGCTGGTGCATAATGATTACAAGCTGGATAATACGATGTTCGCCAACGAGGACCCGGCGCGCATCGTCGCGATTCTGGACTGGGATATGTGTACTTTGGGCGATCCGCTATCGGATCTAGGCGCGCTTTTGACCTATTGGACGCAGGCCGACGACCCGCCGCATGTCAAGCGCATCGCTATGATGCCGCTGGGCGATTACGATTTTTTGACGCGGGCGGAGCTGGTCCAGCGCTACGCCGCCAAAAGCGGGCGCGACCTCTCGAATATGCGCTTTTATCATGTGCTGGGTATTTTTCGCTTGCTGGTGATTTTGCAACAGATTTATATTCGTTACAGGCGTGGGCAGACGCAAGACCGCCGCTTTGCCGATTTGCATAAAACGGTGACGGCTTTGGGGCAGTGGGCCCTTGAGGTGGCGCTGGGCGATTGAGGCATCAGCCCTTAGACAAATTCGAGATACTCGCTGCTGGCATTTTCCAGCGCGCTGTAATAGCCGCGCAGATAACTGTATTCATCTGGAATAGTCATAGCCAGCTGATACATGGCTTCGCTAATCATCCGCGAGCGGGCGGCGCGGGGAATCCGTTTGCCCGGCTGTGTTTCTGCCTGGCGAAAGCGGAAAGGCGCGCCGAAGACCACTTTGGCATAAGCGCGGCGCAGGCTCTTCAGCCGCTGTCGCCAATCTTCCGCGCCACAGATTGCCGTCGGCACGATGACCGCATCGGCTTTGCTGGCGACATAAGCCAAGCCATCTTTAGCCTCTTGCAGGCCTTGGGGATGGCGCGTGCCTTCAGGCGCCATCAGCACCAGCTGGCCGCTTTTCAAGAGCGCAATCGTCTGCATCAAGGCTTTGCGGTCATAAGCGCCGCGGTGGATGGGATAATGCCCCCACTGGCGCAGAAACCAACCCGCGACCGGGATGTCGAAATTCTCCACTTTGGACAAGGAAATTGTATGCCGAAAGGGGATGCTGACGGTGACGACGATGGGATCCAGATAAGAGACATGGTTAATCATCAGGCAGGTTCGGCCGGCCCGCGGCACATTTTCTAAGCCATCGACTTCGACTTGGCAGAAACTTGGCACTGCCGCCCGCAACAGGGGATGCAGGATGCGGCGGCGGCGGTCATAGACGGGCTGCCGCGCGATATATTCGGCGATGCTGAGCTCGGCTGTCATCGACGCTGCTTGGCTTTGCGTTTGCGTGCTCGGCGCTGGCGGCGGATTTCCGCCAGTTCCCAAGCCGGTTGCAACATCGCTTCTACTTCAGTCTCATCCAGTTGATACCAGGCGCCCTTGCGCAAGGTGCCTAAGCCGAGCTGGCCGATATGCGTGCGCACGAGGCGGATGGTCGGATGCCCCAGCAAAGTGGCGATACGGCGAATCTGCCGCTTGCGCCCTTCAACCATCACGATGCGCAGCACCGTCGAGCGCTTGTTGCCTTGCAGCGCTTTGACCGAGCAGGCGGCGCTGCGGCTGTCATCGAGCCAGACGCCGCTTTGCCAGCGCTCTAGCGTCGCTGGAGATGGTTTGCCTTTGACTGTGACCTTGTAAGTTTTTGTGTGTTCATAACGCGGATGGGAGAGGCGGTTTGTCAAGTCGCCGTCATTGGTCAGGACTAAGAGGCCTTCGCTATCGGCATCCAAACGGCCGATGGTAAAGAGATGGCCCGGCACAGTCACGAGTTCGCGGATGGTCGGGCGGTCGTCGTCTTTTTCGCGTTTGTTGCTGCTCAAGACGCCTTTGGGTTTGTTGACAGCAATGTACAAGGGGGCGGCGGCCGCGGCGATGCGCGCGCCATCGACCAGGATAGTGTCGCGCGCTCGGTCGGCTTTAGCGCCGAGGCTAATCACGACGCCATTGACCTGCACGCGCCCCTGGCGGATGATTTCTTCGCAGTGGCGGCGCGAGCCAAAATCCGCTTGCGCCATGATTTTTTGCACCCGCTCCTGTGGCACGGGGGTTTTCCTTTCTCCATAGCGTCATCTCGACGCGCTGAGAGGCTATGATAAGCAAGACGGGCAGCTGGCGCTAGGGCTAGCTGTGGCGGAATCAGTTGTCGGTGGACTTGTCGGTTACGATGAATTGCAGCGGGATGCCGAGCAGTAAGCGCGTCTGCGCGGTCAAGGTTGGCAAAGCCACCACGAAGAGCGTCAGCACCAGCATAAAGGGAATGCTCAACAATTCCAGCACTGACTCGACTAATGTATAAGGCCGATTGCGCTGCGGGCGAATGCGATAATCCTGCACTTGAATCACCACAACCAGTACCAGCATAACGATGCCTGAAAAAGCCAGCAGACTCCAAGCTAAGTTGCTTTGCGAGAGGCTATCCACCACATAAGCTAATTTATCGCCGGCCGCCAGCAAGTCATCGACCTTGATAGGCGCGATATCGGGCCGCAGAAGCACTGGCAGCTGCGAGCCGACCGTCAAGATAATCCAGCCCGCGCCAGCCAGCAAAATATCATGGGCGATGCGCAGCAGCAGCTTGAGCGAATTCAGCGAGACCGCCTGCGGGTTTTCAATCAGCTTAGCCAGCATATAGCCGACTTCTTTGCTGCCCCAGGCATGACGCAAGGTTTGGCTAAAGCGCTTTTGTATCGAATCCAAGATGTTGGAGCCGGTGGTGGAATCGGCTAAAAAGGGCAGATAAATATGCTGCAAGCGCAGCTGGCCGCCGGTGGCGAAATAGGCTTTGATGAACATGTGCCATTCATCGGCGATGACATCCGTATCCCAGTTGCCGCTCTGCCGCAGCAAGTTCAGGCTGAGCGAATAAGACGACATCGGCATAGCCATCCACCAAGGCGCGGCTAGATACGCCAGCTCGAAGGCGGTGGCATAAGTATTGATGATGCGCATCAGCGGGTTGACTTGCCAGATATTGCCGTGATAGCGAATCGGCGCTTGCCAGAAGCAGTGGTGCCGGTCTTCGTTGATGGCGTAGTGATAGGTCAAGGCGGCGAAGTGATTTTCGTGCCAGCGCGTATCGGCGTCCATCGTCGTCAAGACGACATGCTCAGTATCTTGCATGAATTCGCCGATGACATTCTCTGAAAAGCAGCTGACCGCCCAAGACAGATTAGCCGACTTGCATTGCATCTCGCCGATTAAGCCGCGGGGATGCACTGTGAAATACATGTTGGCGAACTTGTCGGCATATTGGCGGTGCAAGCTCTGGGCTTTTTCATAGCTGCCGGCTTCAGCCGCTTCCATCGCCAGCAGGACGGAAATTTGCGCTTGGGCATTGTGCTGGATGCTGAGGCGGTCTAGCGTGCGGCTGAGGATTTTGGGCGATTCATTATAATTTGGGATGATGACCAGATGATGCACCGGCTCCCATTCCAGCGAAGTTGATGTTCGGTCTTGCAGATATTTCGCGTGCCAGTCGATGGCTTCCCACTCTTTGATGCGGCGGATGCCGAGGCCATTAGCGATGCCAGCCAGGAAAAAACGCAGCGCGGTGTATACGGCGACCAGAGCTGCCATAAGCATTAGCGTCTGCGGGAAGAAGGCGGCGCTGGCTATCGATACCAGCAGAGCGACCCAAGCGATAAAACCGGGGATGCCATCAAAGACGCGCTCGGGGATAGGCGGCAATGGCGCGCCGCCCCAAATAGAGCGGCCAATATCTGAAGGGCGAGGCGGGCGAGGATTGCCAGAGGTATAAGGCACAATTCGTTTTATGATGCAGGTTGCATACCTGTAATCATAAATCAAAGGCGCGGCGGCGCGCAAGTCAAAACTTGGCTAGCGTTTGCCCTTGCCGCCTTTGAGACCGCGCTGGCTGGCTACAGCGAGCAAGTTGCTCTGGTAGTCATAGATATTGCGGCGCTTGACGGCCTGGGCGTCGATGGCAATTTCTAGCAGCTTTTCCACTACAGCCGTCGCGCTATAGCCATCTTCGCGCCACAGATAAAAAGCCAGCGAACCAGGCATGGTATTGATTTCGTTGAGATAGACTTCCTTTTCTGCTGGGCGAACGATGAAATCGAGGCGGGCGATGCCGCGGCCATCCACCGCTTTGAAAGCGCGGATGCTCAACTCTTGGATTTGCCGCGTCAATTCCTCGCCGATGGGCGCTGGCACCAGGCGCTCGGCGCTTTTCATGCCTTCACCGCCGCGCAGGTATTTGTCTTCATAAGAAAGAAACTCGGCCCAAGACAGGGGCTGCTCCAGCGTCGAAGCCTCGAATTCGTCGCCAAAGCCGATGACGGCGCAATTCACTTCGATGCCATCGCTGACGGCTGGCTCCACCAGCAGGCGACGGTCAAAATTGGCGGCGATATCGATGCTAGCTCGCAAAAGCTCCAGCGAATCGGCTCGCCCGATGCCGATGCTGGAACCGAGGGTGGCGGGTTTAATGAAGAGGGGAAAAGCAAATCGCTCTGTGATAGCCGCCAAAATCGGCTCGGGCGCATTCAGCCACTGCGCGCGGCTAAAAGCGTACTCTGGCAGCGCCGGGACGCCCGCTTGCCGCAGGACCTGCTTGGTCATGATTTTGTCGTTGGTCAAAGCCGAGCCGAGCGCCGCAAAACCAACATACGGAATATCCGCCAGTTCGAGCAGGCCTTGCAAGCTACCATCTTCGCCATGCGAGCCGTGCAGTGCCGGGAAAAAGATGTCGACGCGTTTGACTTCGCTTTTACTAAAACGCCCGGCCAGCGGATTGATGATGAGACCGTGATGGCGCGTATCTGGCGAGAGCAGGCATGGCTGGACGCCGGCGCGATTGACAAGATTCGCATCTTCAAAATTAGACAGCTCAGCCAGCGGCGCGCCAGTGAACCAGCGCCCGCCGCGGCTGATGTAAACAGGCAAGACCTCGTAGCGCTCGGCTGGCAAAGCCTGCATAACCTGATGCCCGGTGATAATGGAGACATCGTGTTCGACGCTGCGCCCGCCGAAGATGACCGCGACTGTTCTGCGCCGCCGACTGCTCATAACTGGCCTTTCATAAAAGTTTTAGCAAGTCTAATATGCTGGCAAAGGCGCTGCATGTCAATATTTTCTCAGTGGAGGACAACAAAGCAGTCTCATTTCTCAATAAGTCCAAATTAATTATGCACCATTTTCAACCCCACCCCCGGCCCCTCCCCGAAGCTTCGGGGAGGGAAGTCTAACTTAGGGGCCTGTAGACATTGCCCGACGGGAGGGACTTTCTGCAAGCGGCCCATATTTTTCGGGGGTTTCTCCCCTCCCCAAAGCTTTGGGGAGGGGCCGGGGGTGGGGTTGAAACGAACGCAAAAACTTCCAAATTTAGTTTGCCCTACTTCTGTGGCTAATTCAGACTCAATAGGTATCGGGCAGGTCATTCAAAAAAAGCACCGTATCGCCCACCTTCAAATTCCCCTGATACCATTCCACCGCCTCTTTGAGCGTCTCGACCACTTGCAGGCGGCTTAAATCAAAAGAAGTGGCTTGAATGGCGTTGAATATCGCCTGGGTCTGCGCCTGTCCGATTAAGATGATGTCGGTGGCGCAGTCCGCCGCCAGCAAGCCAAGTTTGTAATTCTCTTCGTCTTGCAGCGGGCCCAACTCAATCATGCCGGGCGTAATCAAGAGGCGCGCGCCTGTCTCGTGCAGGCGCAGGATATGCAAGGCGCTGATGATGCCTTTGGGGTTGGCGCTGTAGGCATCGTTGATGATGGTGATGCCAGCGGCGGTCTTCTCGCGCACGAGGCGGCTTTCGGCGGGCTGCAAGCTGCGGCAGCGCAAAGCGATATCGCGTAGAGCGATGCCTTCATGCTGGGCCGCAGCGATGCACAAAAGCAGATTTGTAACATTGTGCGCGCCGATAATGCGCGTCTCGATGCGCGCCCGCTCGCCCGATGGCACATGCACTGCCACAAATGACAGTCCATTCAGGCTATCCTGTATATCGGTGGCGATAAAGCTGAGACCGCGCTGCCGCGCTTCTGCCAGCGTCAATTCGCGGCTCACGCTCAAGCGCGTGGCAGGATAATCCAGGGCAATCATCTCGCGGATGTAGCTATTATCCCAATTGAAGATAGCGACGCCGGCTGGCGGCAGATTCTTCACTAGCTCGTATTTGGCGCGTTTTACATTCTCCAGCGAGCCAAACCGTTCTAGGTGCTGGGGACCAATCTCGGTGATGATGGCGATGTCGGGCGGCGTGAGCTGGCAGATGCGGGCGATTTCGCCTTCGACATAAGCGCCCATCTCGCTGATGAAACACTCGCTGCGGTAGTCGTCGGCGAGGTCGCGGTTTATCGCCAGGCATATACCCATTAAAGTATTGTAGCTTTTGGGCGTGGCGTAAGTCTGGTAGCGCAGGCTGAGAATATCGCGCAGGAAATTTTTGGTGGTGGTCTTGCCATAGCTGCCGGTGATGCCGATGATTTTGGGCTGTATTTTTGCTAGCGTGCTGGCCGCTTGCGCGAGATAGCGGCGGCGCAGCCAGGCTTCGGCCGGCTGCGCCAGCATATTGCCGCCCACCAGCCACAGCGGCGCCAGCAAGAAGAGCGCAAAGCCCAGCCCGCTAGTCGCGGCCAGGGATGGCTCTAGCAGCAGCGCGGCGGCAAAAACCAGCGAGCTCAAGGCAAAAGAACCAAAGAGGATGCGCTTGACCCGCGCCGTGCGTACCAGCGGCTTTTTCACTTCGGCTTCGCGCGGCGGCAGAATAGCGACCAGCGCAGCCAGGCTGGCGCTGAGCGCGGGCAGGCTGCGCTGGGATGCGAATGCGCTGGCAAAGGCCAGACCCAGCAGCCAAGCGCCGACCGGCCGCAGCGGTAAAACGCGGCTCCGTTTCGCCAGCGTCCAGCGCAGATAGCGCCGGCTCATGTACTCTTCAATCTGGAAGAAGCGCGCCTGGCGGTAAATCCGCAGCCAGGTGCCGCCGAGCCAAATCAGCGCGATAAGAAATTCTAAACGCTCGAAACTCAAAGCCAATGGCAGCAAGCCAAATTCCTCATTTCTCCGTGTCGCTGTGTCTCTGTGGCTAAATTTCTTTTCCCTAGCCGTACTTACTTGGCATTATAAGAGCCTGCGCCGCGCAGGCAAATTGGCAACGGGACCTAAGCGCCGGCATAAAGCGCGGCGACGATATTTGCTGTCTTTTCAGGAAAATCGAGATAGGCATAATGCCCAGCACCAGCATGCGTGATAAGCGCCGCATCGGGCATTTCTCGCTCGAGCGTTTCCCCCATCCAAAGCGGCGTATCTGTGTCCTGGTCGCCCCAAATCAAAATAGTCGGCACCGGGACGCGCCGCGCGCAGTCTAGCAGGTCTTGCTCGACTACCTTGATGAGCGTCTGGCGCATGATGGGGCTGGCATTTTGATAATCTGCCGAGCCATAGCGCTGGTTATAGAGCTGGCGCAGGCGAGTTACGGCTGCTTCAGCGCCGAGCCTTTCTAATCCAGCGCGCGCGGTTTGATAAAATTTTAGGCGCGCGCGGCGGTGCCAGGGCGGCGCGACTCTTAAGCCGGCGCTATTGGACAGAGCCATTGCCCGCAGCCGCTGGCTATGCTCAGCCCCTAGCAGCAAGCCGATGCGCCCGCCCAGCGAATGTCCAAAATAATGGGCTGTGTCAAGTTCGTGAAAGTCGAGATAAGCCAGGCAGAATCGCGCATAATCGGCGACGGCGAAGGGTGCCGGCGGCGCATCGCTCTCGCCAAAACCGGGCAGGTCAAACATATAACAGCAATAGCCGCGGCGGCTCAAGCGCTGGGCGAAGGGCTGTAGCAAATCGATGCTCGCGCCCCAGCCATGAATCAGCAAGACAGGCGCGCCCGCGCCAAGTATCCTTTGCCGTATGGCGCTGCCCTGGATCCTGATTCTGCTGTCCACCGCTCTAGGCTCTAGCCGATTGCGCTCAAGGGGATAGCGGCTTTACGGGCGCGGCGCCGTTCGCTGATTGGCTTAACTGGCGGGCATTCCCAAGCCAGGTCTTCGGTGGTGGAGCGCTCTTTGGCGAACTTGGGCAAGATGCCGCAGGCGAAGCATTTATCGCGGCAATCGACCCGCGTTTCCCGCCGTATGCTCATCAGATAATCTTCTTGCAGGAATTTTTTGCGCAAGCCGACATCGATGTGGTCCCAAGGGAAGACTTCGTCCAGACCGCGCTGGCGGAAGTTATAAAAATCGGGCGAAATGCCGCAGTCCGCAAAAGCTTCTAACCATTTGCCATGCTTATGCTGGTCTTGCCAGGCATCGAATTTGCAGCCGAGTTCCCAAGCCCGCCGAATGACGCGGCTCAAGCGGCGGTCGCCGCGGCTGAGCCAGCCTTCAAATTCGCTGTCGTCATAATTGTTCCAGCGCAGGTGCATGCCGCCGCGGCGCATCTGCCGCTTGAGCAAACCCAGCTTTTGGTTCACGCTAGCGCGGCTGTCCTGCGGCACCCACTGGAAAGGCGTATGCGGCTTGGGGATGAAGGTGCTGACGCCGACATTCAGCGTCGCTTTTTTGCCCAGGATCTTCGTGCCTTCGCGCAAGGTGCGCTGGCAGAGGTCGATAATCGCCTGCACATCGGCCAGCGTCTCTTCTGGATGGCCGATCATGAAATAGAATTTGATAGTGCGCCAGCCGCGGGAATAGACATCGCGGGCGGTTTGCAGCACCTGCTCATCTGGCACATATTTATTGATGAGGTCGCGCATTTTCTCGGTGGCGGCTTCAGGCGCGAAGGTGAAACCGCTGCGGCGCGTGCCGCCGATTTTTTCCAGCAAGTCGGCGCTAGCGCTTTCGATGCGCAGGCTAGGCAGGCTGAGGCTCAAGCCCGCGTCGCGATAGACGCGGTTGACTTCTTCCGCCAATTCTTCCACCCAGACATAATCGGAAGAAGACAGGCTGAGCAGGCTAATTTCTTCGAAGCCGGTGTATTGCACGATTTCGGCGATGGCGGCCATGATTTCTGGCACTGGCCGCTCGCGCACCGGGCGCGTAACCATGCCCGCGTGGCAAAAGCGGCAGCCGCGCGTGCAGCCGCGCATAATCTCAATTGGCGCGCGGTTATGCACGGTATCGATATTTGGCACGATGAATTTGGTGAAGGGTTTGGGCAAGGTGATGACGATGCGCTTTAGAACGCGCGGCGGGATGCCGCTCTCGTTCGGCTTGATAGAGCGCACGGTGCCATCGTCAAAATACTCGACATCATAAAAGCGCGGCACATACATGCCCTGGATTTTGGCGATTTCCCGCAGTTGCTCAGACCGCGGCCGGCCGCGCAGCCGGCCTAGAGCCGCGGCAATTTCAACGATGATTTCTTCGCCTTCGCCGATGACAAAAGCGTCGATGAAGTCCGCCATCGGCTCTGGGTTAAAACAGGCATGCCCGCCGGCAATCACCAGCGGGTGGCGCTCATCGCGCTCGCGGCTGAGGATGGGCAAGCCCGCCAAATCCAGCAGATTCACCGCATTGGTATAAAGCTGCTCGTAAGGCAGGCTGATGCCGAGCAGGTCGAAGTTGCGGATGGGCTGCTTGCTCTCCAGCGAATAGAGCGGGATGTCTTGCTCCCGCATGACCGCTTCCATATCCAGCCAGGGCGAAAAGACCCGCTCCGCCAGCATATTCTCTTGCAGGTTGACCTGATGGTAGAGATTCATGATACCCAGGTTTGACATGCCTAGGTCATAAATATCGGGAAAAGCCAGCGCGACTTTGATGTCTGTGCGCGCCCAGTCTTTGACGACGCTATTATATTCGCCGCCGACATAGCGGCCGGGTTTTTCCACTTGCAAGAGGTAGCGTTCTAATCTAGGCTCGAGTGATGGCATGGGCTAGCTTCCTGTGCCGTTTCTGCTGATACTAGGCGATTATAACCGAATGCGGCTAACTTGTATAGCGATGCGCTGGCTCTTGCTGCTAGCTCTTTGCCTGGCTCTGGCCTTTATGCTGACGGCTTTTCCGCTGGCGCAAGAGGCGGAAGTTATCGGCGCGGGCAATATCGGGCGCTTGCGCTCTGCTGGCCATATCGACTTCGCCGATTTTGCGAACCCGCCTGAAGTCGGCTTTTTCGCCGCCAATGCTGATGCTACCGAATTTATCGTCTTCGACCGCGCGCAGCGGATTTATGCCGTCGGCGAAACTGCCATTCGCCGGAGCTGGTCTTATCTGCCGGCGGACAGCGAGTCAGTCTTCGCTTTGATTGACGCCAGCTATATCGCCGGCCAGCCGCATATTCTTTATCTTTTGGATGGGACTTATTTCATCAACGACTACCCGCTGCCGACAGCGCAGCAGCCAGTCGCTCTCTTTGCGGCGGAGGCGGCTGAAGAAATCGTCATCGAAGCCCTTGACTCGACGGGCGGCACAGTTTTCCTGCGTTACGGGCTCGAGCGCGGCGAGCTGCGCTGGCTCGAGACGATTGCTTACCCGGCCAAAGCCAGCGAGACGCCCCAGCTGCGCATTGTCCGCATTGATTTTCCGCTGGTCATTATGGCGGCGCTGGTGGATGGCGGCTTAACTGTCTACCGCTATCCGAGCGCTTTCGGGCCAGAAAAGGGCAGGCGCTATAGCTTGGAAAATGGCCCCGCCGTCTTTGGCGCGGTCAATGGCGCTGTCGCTAGCCACTTCGCTTGGGGCGATGCCGCCAGAAATACGCTGAACTTGCTCGATTTGGCGACGGGCGAGAATCGCCTGGTGGCTGAGCTTGCGGGCGCGTATGCCCAGCATTTTCTCTTGACAGCCGATGCCAGCGTTCTCATCATTGTCAATCTCGATTTTCAGCCGGAGGTCTTCGCTTGGGCGGTGAGTAGCGGGCAGCGTTACGATTTAGGCCCTTATCGCAGTTGCCAGCGCATCCCGGACAAGGTCGCTCTGAGCGCGGATGGCCGAGCGCTGATTATCGGCTGTGATACTGGCTTGGATATTTGGCGGGTTGCAGTAGATTGAAAGAGAAGGAGAAAAGACCGAATGATGCAAAAGACTATCAGCATGCTATTTGACTATCACTACAGCTTATTCGAGCGCATCTGGGATATTGTCGCCGACTTGAGCGCCGAGCAGTTCGTCGCCGATTCCGAGTATTCAATCGGCTCGCTGCGCAATCATTTTGTGCATTGCCTGAGCGCCGAAGACCGCTGGCTGGCGCGGCTGCAAAAGCAAGACTTGCCAGCCCTATTGGAATATGCGCATTATCCCGACCAAAATACGCTGCGCCCGCATTGGCAGGCGCACCGCCAGCGCATCTCGCAATATGTCAACAGCCTGACAGAAGCGGATTTGGCGGAAGTCATAGAGGTCAATTTTCCCCATCGCGGCGGCGCTTATCAAAATAGCCGCTGGCAAATCTTGCTGCATCTCGTCAATCATGGCACCGACCACCGGGCGCAGATTCTGGCGCTGCTGCACGACCTGGGCGCGCCGACCTTCGAGCAAGATCTTATTCTGCACCTGTGGGGCAAGGGCTAGAGACGGCTTAGAGCCAGGGCAATCTCGCCGGCGATGCGCGCATTGTTGATGAGCAAGGCGATATTCGCCTTCAGCGAAGCGCCGTCGGTCAATTCGCTGACGCGGGCTAGCACAAAAGGCGTGATGTCTTTGCCGCCGATGCCGGCCGCTTCCGCTTCGCGCGTCGCTTGGCTGATGGCGGCTTCGGCAATAGCGGGCGCGAGCGCGTCTCCCGCTGGCACGGGCGCGGCAATCAAGATGCCATGCCCAGCGCCGAGGTCGGCAGCCGCCTGGATAATCGCGGCCGCTTCAGCCGCGGTTTCGATGCGCTGGTCAAGCGGCAAATCGGTTTGCGCGGCATAAAAGGCCGGCAAAACATCCGTCCGATAGCCCAGAATCGGCACGCCATAGGTCTCCAGCACTTCTAGCGTCATTGGCAAATCGAGAATAGACTTCGCGCCCGACGAAACTACAGCCACTGGCCGCCGGCCGAGTTCCATCAAATCGGCGGAGACA
Organism: Phototrophicaceae bacterium; assembly: GCA_965200325.1. GTDB lineage: Bacteria > Chloroflexota > Anaerolineae > Aggregatilineales > Phototrophicaceae > UBA6055. Next base: position 1,788,721 of record OZ241335.1, read on the forward strand.
TCATGCGGCTGCCCGCGATGCACGCCGCCAATGCCGCCCGTGGCGAAGACTCTGATGCCGGCCATCGCGGCGATAATCATGGTGCCAGCGACGGTCGTTGCTCCATCTTGCCCCAGGGCGACGGCAATCGGCAGGTCGCGGCGGCTGCATTTGCGCGCGCTGCCGGCCGGCGCTTGCGCCAAGCTCTCGATTTGCGCGGCGGATAGGCCGACTGTGATTTTGCCTTTCAGGATGGCGATGGTGGCTGGCTGAGCGCCGGCGTCGCGGACGGCAGCTTCCATATCCAACGCCGTCTTTACATTCAGCGGGTAGGGCAAGCCATGCGTAATCAGCGTCGATTCCAGGGCGACAACGGGCTGCCCCTGGTCCAGCGCTGCTTGGACTTCGGCCGCTATATAAAAATGAAGAGCCATGTGTCCCCTTTCCTTTCGCGCTAAATGCGCTATGCGGGCCGCGTATGCAGCTTAAAGCGATGCACAGTATGATGGTATTCCGCCAGCCCCAGCAAGTCCAGCAAATGGTCGGGGCGCAGGTTGCCGCGCTCGCCCACCGCCAGATGAGCGATTAAAAGACCGCTGGCCTCGAGATTGAGCGCCAGAATCAGCGGGCGGGCATCCATGACGCTGCGCTTGCGCTTGCGCACCCGTTCAATAATCAGCGACTCGCGGCTGAGCAGCGCGTCGATTTTTCCTTGAATCCGCGCTGGCGCGATGGGGTCGAGAAACTGAATTTGATATTCAGCGCTTTCGATGAGCGATTGCATAGTCGGCGCGCGCAGGTAAACTTGGGCAATCGCGCTGATGCTCAAACCTGGCGGCGCGACCGCCAGCAGCTGCGCTTTCAGCTTGTCTTCACAGAAGTCGATTTTTTCCCGCAGCGAAATATCCAGCAGTTCGCAATCGCTAGAAATGCCCAGCGGCAGCGGCATAGCTAGGGAAATGCGCGGCCGCGTATTAAAACCTTGCGTATATAGAATTGGCAAAGCGGCGCGGCGCAGCACCCGCTCCCAAATCTTCGCCACATCCAGGTTGCTGGTATATTTCAAAGGGCCGGCTTTGCCGAAAGTGATGCGCAGCCGCTGCGCCACTGGCGAAATATGGCTCATGTGTTCCGCGCTATCTCTGGAATCTGCTTGCGAGCTAGGGTATTATTGTAGGCGATAGCCAGGCGCGATGGAAGGCGCATGAGTCAAATCTCTGAACCGCCGGCTGAGATAGCAGCGCAAGAAGAAAAGCAGGCGCGGCGCAGTCTTTGGCGGGGCTTGATATTGCCATTTCTTTTTGTGCTGCTTATTGTCGGTTTATTTGTTGGCAGCGCGCTATCGTTGCCAGCCCCGCTGCAAGTGGCGCTGCTGTCGGACTCGCTGCTGACTGTGCTGGTGCTTTTGCCGTTGACGCTCTGCATGCTGCCACTGCTGATTTTGAGCTTGGCGCTGGTGCTGTTGATGCGCCGCTGGCAAGCCCGCTCGCGCTCGCCTTTGCGCCGGCTTGAGGCTTGGACGGCGATGCTGGCCGGCAATGCGGAGCGCTGGCTGGGGCAGGTCGATAAGCGCGTCTTGGAATGGCTGGTGCGGCTGGCGCCTATATTGGCTTTGCTGAAAGCCTTTGACCCGCCGTCAGAGCCGCCAGCTGAGAGGGAGAATGAATATGTCGCAAATTGATAAGCCGCCGAGCGCGCCAGAGCGCCGCGCCCGCGTCATCTTGTTCGGCGCGGGGCTGGGCGCATTGATTGGCTTGCTCTCGAGCTATCTGTATACGCGGGCGGCGGAAGAAAATGCCGCTGATGGCGGCGCGCCACGGCCCATTCCCACCGGGCAGCTTTTAGCTGTGCTGCTAGCCGTCCTCGGTCTCATTCGGCAAATAGCCGAGTTGGGCAAACCCAAAAAACCAAAAAAGAAATAGCCAGGCTAGCCATTGCCGTTGTTTTGCTTATGGCGCTTCATAACATAAGCTAGCGGGTCGGGCCCCGGCGGGATGATGACCGCCCGACTGCGCCCGCCGCCTAGCTCTTCGCCGATGATGCCAAGCCCTTGCAGCAAATCCATGATGCGGCCCGCCCGCGGATAACCCAGACCCAGCCGCCGCTGAATCAAGGAGGCGGAGGCTTCGCCGCTATCCAACAGCAGTTCTAGCACTTCTTCCAGCATGGGGTCGGTTTCTTGCAAGAATTGACGCCGCTGCAGGCTGTTCGCCCAAGGGGCGGCGGGCGCGCTGGCTGCGCCGTGTTTTTCTTTTTCATCTTTCCAATGCGCCACAATCGTGCGCACATCAGCTTCGGCGACAAAGCAACCTTGCACGCGCAGCGGCGCGGCGGCATCGGCCGATAAAAAGAGCATATCGCCCCGGCCTAGCAGGTCTTCAGCGCCCGCCCGGTCGATGATGACGCGGGAGTCGCTGCCTGAAGTTACGGAGAAGGCGATGCGAGCCGGGAGGTTCGCTTTGATGAGGCCGGTGATGACATTGACACTGGGGCGCTGCGTCGCGATGACCAGGTGCATGCCGACGGCACGGGCCATCTGCTCCAGGCGCGTTATCGCCCGTTCGGTTTCTTCAGGATTGACCAGCATCAAATCGCCTAGTTCGTCGATGAGAATGACGATATAGGGCAGGGGGCTGCCTGCTGTACCCAGGGCGAGCTGTGTTTCGTTGTACATTTTGATGTTGCGAGTAGCCTGCTGTTCCAGCAACTTATAGCGCCGCTCCATCTCTTGCGTACACCAGCGCAGGACGCCGATGATGCGCTCATGCTCAATCTCGACCGGTCCCAGCAAATGCGGAATGCCATTAAAACGCGACAGCTCCACCATTTTAGGATCGAGCATGACCAGCCGCAGTTGCTCTGGGCTGTATTGCATGAGCAGGGCGGTGGCGATGGCCGCCATGCAAACCGACTTGCCGGTGCCAGTGGCGCCAGCGATGAGCAAGTGCGGCAGCTGCGACAGGTCGATTGAAATAGGCGCGCCAGCGACATCCCGCCCGAGTGGGATGAGCAGGGGGGCGCGGCGGCGGCGCGTATCTTCTTGATAGCCCTCGCTCTCCAAGACATTGCGCAGAGCCACCAAGCCCGGCTCTTTATTTGGCACTTCGATGCCCATGAAATTGGTGCCGGGTACAGGCGTCTCCATCCGCAGCCGCTTTGCGGCCAGGGCCAGGGCTAAATCGCGGGCATAAGACGCGATTTTGCTCATACGGATACGGTCGCTGCCATCTTCTTTATGCGGCAGCAGGGCATAACGAGTCACCGTCGGGCCAACCTGCACATCAATGACTGTCGTTTCCAAGTCAAATTCCAGCAAGGTATTTTGAATCAGCCTGGCGTTATGCTGAGTTTCTTCCTCAGGCGGCATAACCAGCTCGGCCGAAGTCAGACAGTCCAGGCTGGGCAGGGAATCCCACCATAGGCCTGGCGATGCGCTGTTGGCGGGCGGCGCCGGCTCTTGGGCAGTAGACGGTGCTTGTTCGCTCTGCCTTTCTTCGATGGCTGCTGCGGTCGATTCTGCCAGCGGCGCAGTTTCGCTGGCGGCGGGCGCGTCCGCTGGGCTAGCTAAGCTCGGCGCATCTTGTGAAGCTGGGCGAATCCTAGCGCTGCCATTTTCACTCTTGGTCGCTGGCTGGCTGGCGGGGGCTTCAGTAGGCAGGCTCGCGCGCTTAGGGCGGATGTGCATGATTTGCCGGCGATAGCTGGGCGAGCCAGCCAGCTGCATATAGAGGTTCTCCGTTTCGTCGGGCGCGGCGGCGCTGGCCGCTGGCAGCGCGTCGGCGCTGAAAGCCTGCATTTTCTGACCAAAGCGGGCGAGGGTTGCGGCGATATGCCGCCGCTGCAAGCCGATGAGAATGACGACGCAGACGATGATGAGCGCGGCAAAAAAGGCTAAAGCAGCCGGCCGGCCCATAACCCAAAAGACCTGATAGCTTAAGCCCCAGCCAATCAGGCCGCCGCCTTCGCCAGCCCGGGCCAAAGCTCGCAATTCGACATCGCTGTGGCTGAGATGCAAAATGGCTAAAACCGCCAGGAATATAATCTCCAAAGCCAGCATGCGCGCCGCGCTAAAATTGACGCGGACGCCTGCTTTTGGCAGCCAGAGCAGAATGCCAAAGATGAAGAGGGCGCCAGCGACGAGGAGCGCGCCATCGCCAAAGAGCGCCGTCAGCATATCGGCCCAGGCGACCGCGACCAGCGCGTCGACCGCGATATACAATGAAATGAAAGACAAAACGCCAAAAGTAATCAGCGCGAAACCAAGCACCTCGCTGATCCAAGGCGGCATGCTTTCTCTGAGGTCAGCCCAAAAATCAAATTCAGGCTGCTCCTCTTCTAACGGTTTGATGACATCTTGCGCTGTCGGCCCATTGGTGTCGGGCCTAGGCGCTTCAGCCTGGGCGGCGCTATGTGGCTGCGGCTCCAATATCTGCTCGGTCACTTGCATCCCAGTAAGTCTAAGTTAATTATGCAAAATGTGAGGCGCAATTTTCAACCTCACCCTAAGTCCCTCAAACTCCCCATAATTTTCGCGGTTTTTCTCTCCTCGCCAAAGCTTTGGGGAGGGGACGGGGGTGAGGTTGAAATGAACGCATAAAAACTGCAAAATTTAGTTTGCTCTGCTCCTGCCACTGAGGCAATCGCTATCTGCTATCAAGTATAGATAGAATCGAAAATTCAGTGGCAAAAAAACGCGGCGAAAACTGGCGCATTGGCGGTTAATTGCGCAGGTCTTCTTCTTGCTTGAGGATTTGGTCGGTTACGGCTTGGATGGCGACGCGCTGCTTGCGATAGAGGTCGGCTTCGCTGATGCTGAGGCGGTAAGCCACTTCGCGCACTTTGCGGTTTTCCAAAAAGCGCAGCTGCAAGATATTGTAGAGTGTCCATTCGGGACTGGTCATTTTGCGCTCGCCATCGGGTTTGAGGGCGGTGATGGCATCTGCCAGCAGCTTGCGCAGAGCCTTGACCGGCGTTTCTTGCGCGTCCTGCATGCGGGCTTGCACAACGCGCAGCTTAATCATATTGCTTTGGGTGATGCCAGAGCCGCCCCAGTAATGCCGCAGAGCCGCCCGCACCTGCTCAAAGAGTTCGCTGCGGTCGGGCAAGGCATTGACGCTGGGCGCTTGCGCTTGTCGATATTCGAGCTGGCCCGCCCGCGAGCGCGTCATCTGAAATTGGGGCAGCAAGCCTTCCAGCAAATTATACATCTCCGTTTGCAGGCGCATATCATCGAGGCTGGTCTCGAGCCGATTGATATAGGCAGCCAGATGCCCTTCGGCGGCGGCGATTTTTTCTGGCAAACGCGGCGCGCCATCATGCAAACCTAGCAAGCCAATCGTCTGCACTTGCGCCGCGCTGCCGCTCAAGCCGCGGCTGAAGAGCGGAATCAAAGCGTATTCGCCCCATTGGCGCAGCTGAGCCGCTGGCGCAGCGGCGCTGCCAGCTGCGATTTGGTTTAAGAGCGCCTCATTCGTCAAGATGTCTGCATCAGCGAAGTCTAATTCGCCGACTTTGCTGACGAACTCTGACTGAGCCCGCTCGAAGCTAATGACAAAAGCGCGCTCGATGCGCAGGTAATCGCAGATTGATTCTGTCGTCACCATGATGAGCTGCTTCAAATCGCTGTGCGTCAAGACGCGGTCGCTAAGCGTTTGCAGCTTCGTAATTTGCTCGCCGTCTTCGTTGCGGTAGATAAAAAATTTCTCGAAATAGGGCAGAGCCAAAGAGACAAACCATTGCCAGAGCAGCACCGCGCCGACAACCGCCGCTGGCATAAAAGCATCGCCCGGCAAACTCAAGATACGGGTAGCTTGTGTGCTGAAGTTGACAACAGCTAGGGCAATCAGCCCTGTCGCTGGGCCACGCAGCAAAAAATCGAGCAGCTGCTTTTTCACGAGGCGGTCGGGTATGTCTGAGCCGAAGAAGTACAAGGGATAAGACAGGAAAAAGAGCATCAGCATAATGATGATGTTGGCGATGTTGATGACGAGCAAGCCGACGACAGTCGATTCATCGCCGGGCTGAAGCAGCACAGAATAGGGAAAGATGCCCAGCGCAGGCGTCAGAAAAGCGATTTGCAGATAAGCCATGCGCCGGCCGGTGGTCTGCGTCAGGCAGCGCTGGCGTGCCCGCTGCACATTATAAAAGGCGAAACAATTGGCGAGCAGAAAATAAAGCGCATAGATATAAAAAAGCGCGCCCGCTTGAATGCTCAGCGCAGTATCCGCCAGCACAAACTGCACCAGGGCATCGCTGAAAGCCGCCGCGAGCAGGAAGGCGGCGCCAATCAAATAGAGCAGGCCGATAACCCGCCGTCGCCGCCCGCGCGATGGCAGCCCGGTTGTGGCTAGCAAGGCATCGGACAAATGCACCATAGCGGCGGGAATGAATGCGATGCCGAGCCATTGCAAGCGCGACGCGATTTCATGCGCCCCATAATCTGGTTTTAATGAAATAAAAGCATCGGCGATATAAGCAACAGTGACGCAAGCCAAGACGACCGCTGATGTCTTGGCGACGCGGTTGTTCAGATTGCGCGTGAGATTGAATAGCAAGAGCGAAACCGCGATGATGACATTGGCCGCTGTCAAAGTTACATTGACAGTCGGCAGCAAGTCCGTGAATAAAAAGTCCAGGAACAGACCCAAGACAAACCTCAAAGCCAATCGAAAGCACTGTGTCAAATCTTAGTGTAACAAAAAATGGCGGGGATATTGAGAGAGGAATTGGCGAGTGCGGGGCAGTCTAATTTCTCTGTGCCTCAGCAAGTCCAAGTTTATATTGCGACTGGGGAAAGAGAGATTTAGCCGCAGAAGTAAGTCCAAGTTAATTATGTGCTATTTTCAACGCAAAAACTCGCAAAATTTAGTTTGTTCTACTTCTATGGCTATTTTCCCATTCAAATTGACAGGCTGAAGAAAACGGCAATCTCACGATTGGCGAAATGGTGGTCGTTATAGCCGCAGAAGCCAAAGCCGAGAGCCTGCACAAATAAGATGCAAGGGAAGTTGGTGGTGGGGATTTCGAATAGCATTTGCCGCAGTTGATAATCGCTCGCCCAGACACGCGCCACCCGCACTAGACTGCTGCCCAAGCCGCGCCGGCGGTAAGGCCGATCGACGACAATATCTTGCAGATAAGCGACCTGGCTGGCTGGCTCGAGGCGCATCGTAACATAGCCCAAGATGTGATTTGTGCTTTTCTCTTGGGCGACGACAAAGCAAAAATCCCGCCGCAGCGCGGTTTCTAATTGCTCTTGGGCGGGGCTATGGTGCGCTTCCAGCGGGCGCGGCAGGCGCTGCTGGCGGCAGCTGACGCGGACTTCTTCGGCGAGTTCTTGCACGGTCATCTGCCAGACATGCTCGGACTGAAACTCGCTGTCCAAAGCCAGGCAGTAGGGAATATCCGCCACTACTGCGTCACGGAAGGTCAATTGAGAAGGCGCAAAGGGGCGATTTTGCATCAGCGACGCTCCGGCTGAAACTGACTCGGCTAAAAAGCGCGACCTCAATCAGGCTGCGATTGAGGTCGTCTTCTGCAATATATCTGATTTTCGCCAGGCTGCAAGTCAATTTGGCGGCGAAGCTAAATCCCGTCGAGATAGTCCTCCAAGATGACTTTAGCCGAGGACTGGCGCAGGCGGTTGAGAGCTTGCGCTTCTAGCTGGCGCACGCGCTCGCGGGTAACGCCAATCGTATGCCCGACTTCTTCTAATGTATAGACGCGGCCATCAGGCAGCCCATAGCGCAGGCGCAAGATCTGCGCCTCGCGGTCGGGCAGCTTGTTCAAGGCTTGCTGCAATTGGGTGTGCAGCAGGCGCATCTTCACATCTTCTGCCGGCGCTGGGCTTTTGCTGTCTTCGATAAAATCGCCAAAGGTCGAGTCGCCGTCATCGTCGATAGGCATTTCTAGGCTGACGGGCCGGCGCGAGATTTCCAGCAAGTTTTGCACTTTGTCGGGCGTGGTGTCCATGCCCTGGGCTAGCTCAGCGATTTTTGGCTCGCGCCCCAATTCTTGCAGCAACTGGAGTTGCACGCGGCGCATGCGGTTTAGCTGGTCGCCCATGTGGACCGGCACGCGGATGGTGCGGCCTTGGTCGGCGACGGCGCGGCTGACCGCCTGACGAATCCACCAAGTGGCGTAAGTGCTGAATTTATGCCCGCGCTGGTACTCAAATTTGTTGGTGGCGCGGATGAGGCCGATGTTGCCTTCCTGGATCAAATCGAGGAAAGGCACGCCGCGGCCGATGTATTTCTTGGCGACGCTGATGACCAGGCGGGCATTGGCGCGGATGAGATGTTCCTGCGCCTGCTCGCCATCCAGCATCACCAGGCGTAAGCCTTGCTCTTCGCTCCAGCTAAATTCGGCGGGCGGCTCGCAATCTTCATCGCCCAGGCGCTCGCGGGCGCACTCGCCGGCTTCCATGCGCTTAGCCAGCATGACTTCTTCTTCGGCTGTCAGCAGCGGCACGCGGCCGGCTTCTTTCAGGTATAAACCGACGACATCATCGGTATCCAGAGCCGCTTGATAGCCGGCATCGGCGGTCAAGTCGACGCGCAGCGCTTTGCGTAGGGCATCGCGCGCTTCTTCCTCTTCTTCTTGGTCGGTGGTATCGGTCAAAGCCGTGGCCGCCGGTTTAATGGCTTTTCTTTCTTTGTCTGGCTCAGCGGCATCGGCCTTGCGCGGATTCGGTATCACTTCGATACCGGCTTCCAGCATGCCGTCCATAATATCGTCAAGCAGCTCGACATCTTTTTCGACATGCGGCACAAGCTCCAGTATATCGCTATAGGCGATATAGCTTTGCTTCTGGCCTTTGTCGACGAGCTGCTTGAGAATCTCTTCCCGCTGAGTCAATAAACTATCTAACACCGCTACCACAGACGAGCCTTTCTACTGGCATAACAGGCGCGATTACGCGCAATCTAAACTTATTTCACTTGCAGGCAAATGAAATGACATGTTTTCCTTTAAGCGTCGCTATATTTATGATACAGGAATTTCCAGCGACGGTCTCAATCGAATTTTTTTCCGCCGCCCATTGTAGACGCGGCAAAATAGCTGAATCTTTCATTCATTGAAATAATTTAACCGTTATTTGATTGTTTGTCAAGTTTTTCACAAATGACTTTTTCTGGAGATAAAATTTCTGTCAAACAGGGCGGAAAAAACAGGCGATAACGGAAAATTAGCTACAGAAGTAAGTCCAAGTTAATTATGCACCATTTTCAATCCCACCCCCGGCCCCTCCCGTAGGGCAGTGTCTACGCGCCCAAAACTTTGGGGAGGGGAGAAAATCCCCGAAAACTATAGGTGTGCTTGCAGAAAAGCCCTCCTATCGGGCAATGTGTACAGGCCCCCAGGTTAGACGCCCCTGCCCGAAGCTTCGGGGGAGGGACCGGCGGTGGGGTTGAAACGAAGGCAAAAAGTTACAAAATTTACTCTGTCCTACTTCTGTGGCTCGGTGGCTAAATTTCTGTTTTCCCCAGTCGCAGTATTAAGGCGGAATTTCGTGCAAAATGCACAGTCCGAATTAAAAATTGCCTAAGATTAAGCCAGTCCATTGACGAATAGAATCACTTAGGCTAGAATGCTTTCAATCTTTTGGAGGAATCCTTCGCCAATGTCCCAAGCACAGAGGAACACCGCTAATTATAGGCGTCGCCCGGGAAGCGAGCTCAGTGTGCTTGGTTTGACTTTGTGATATGATTCCGACTCAAACTTGAAATCTGCCCTGATCTCGTCGCAACGGTCAGGGTTTTTTATTTATAGGGGGCAGTATGCCAAGCAGCATTCGCGCGGGAGTCTATGGCGGTTCGGGTTATGCCGGGCTGGACCTGGTTGAGATTTTGTCGGCCCATCCGCAGGTGGAACTGGTCTTCGCCACTTCAAATAGCTACGCCGGCGAGGCGGTGCCTAGCACAGCGTTGCGCTTCGTCCGCCCAGTGGAAGCCTCGCTGGCGGATGTGGATGTCATTTTTCTCGCTTTGCCGCACAAAGCCTCCGCGCCCATGGCGAAGCGCGGCATCGAAGCCGGTGTCAAGGTGGTCGATTTGTCGGCGGATTTGCGCATCGATACGGCCGAAGCCTACGAAAAGCATTATCATAGCCCGCACCCGCACCCAGAATTGCTGCCAGCACCCTATGGCTTGCCCGAGATAAACCGCGCCCAGCTGCGCCAAGCCGATGTCGCAGCCACGCCGGGCTGCTACCCGACAACTGTGCTGCTGGGCATCTATCCGCTTTTGCGCTGCGGCGCGCTGGATAGCGCAGCGCCTATCATCGTCGACGCCAAATCAGGCGTCACCGGCGCTGGCCGCAAACCATCGCTGACGACGCATTTCGCCGAAGTCTATAGCAATCTTATTCCCTACAAGACGGGCCGCTCGCATCGGCATATCGGGGAAATGGAGCAAGAGGCGCATAAAGTTGACGACGCGATTGGCCCTGTGATTTTTTGTCCGCACCTCTTGCCCGTCGACCGCGGCTTGATGGCCAGCATCTATCTCACATTGAAGGACTCGTTGCCCAGCGCGCAGGCTCACGATGTCTTTACCGAAGTATACGGCAGCGAGCCGCTGGTGGAGGTCTTGCCTTTGGGCGAGCAGGCGACCCTGAAACATGCCGTGAAGACAAATAAATGCGTCATTAGCCTGACGCCGACGCTGGAGCGCTATCTGCATATCACCAGCGTAACCGATAATCTGCGCAAAGGGGCGGCCGGGCAGGCGGTGCAAAATATGAACCTCATGTTTGGCTTCGACGAAACGATGGGATTGCTCTAATGCAGCCAGACATTTGCGTCGTCAAAATCTCGGGGCATTGCCTCGATGACCCGGCGCTGCTGCGGCAGTTCGCGGCTATCGTCGCGGCGGCAACGGAGCGCCTGGTGATTGTGCATGGCGGCGGCAAAGAAATCACGCAGTTGCAAGAGCAGCTACATATTGAGCCGCGCTATGTGGATGGCTTGCGCGTAACTGACGCCGCTTCCCTAGCTCTGGTGGAGATGGCGCTCTGCGGCACCGTCAACAAGCGCCTGGTGCGCCATCTGCTGGCGGCCGGCGTCGATGCCCTCGGCCTATCAGGCGTCGACCGGGGCTTAATCCGGGCGGAAAAGATGCCGCATGCCAGTGTCGATATGGCTTATACCGGTCGCGTCGCCGCGGTGCGCCCGCAAGTCATTAAGGACCTGCTTGACTTGGGCGTCACGCCAGTGATTGCGCCCGTCAGCTTGGGCGAAGGCAGCAACTTCAACCTGAATGCCGACCCAGTCGCCGGCGCCATCGCCGCCGCTCTGCCGGCGGCTAAGGTGATTTTTATTTCCAATGTCACCGGCGTGCTGGTGGCTGGCCGGCGTGCGCCGACGCTTAGCCGCGCCGCCGCCGAAGATTTGCTCGCCCGCGGCATCATCCACAGCGGCATGATTCCTAAAGTGAAGACGGCTTTGGCTGTGTTATCATCGGGCATAGAGCAAGCTGTCATCACGGATTTGGCAGGCTGGGCGGACCAAGGCGGAACGACTTTTATTAACTGAATAGCGCGAAAATGGAGCGAAAAATGAGAGAGGGACAATGTCAATAACAGCGGAAGTCATACAAAAAGATCAGCAGTACAGCGTGCCAGTGGCGGCGCGGCCGGATTTTGTGCTGGCTCGCGGCGCGGGCGTTACGCTTTATGACGCGGCTGGCAAAGCCTATACCGATTGGGTGGCAGGCATCGCCGTCAATGCCTTGGGTTATGGCGATGCCGAATTGAGCGCCGCCGTCGCCGGGCAGATGGATACCGGCCTGATCCATGTCAGCGGCCTGTATCATACGCAGGCTATGGTCGAGCTGGCGGAACTGCTCTGCCAAAACTCCTTTGCCGACAAAGCCTATTTCTGCAACAGCGGCGCGGAAGCCATCGAAGGCGCCTTGAAATTCGCCCGCAAGCGGGCTTATATGAACGACGCGACGCACAAAACAAAAGTCGTCAGCTTCAGCGATGCCTTCCACGGCCGCACGATGGGCGCGCTGGCAATCACGCCCAAAGAGAAATATCAAGCGCCCTTCAAACCGATGGTGCCAGGCGCGGTCGTCGGCGAGTTCAACAATAGCGCAAGCGCGCGGGCAGTGATTGACGCCGATACTGTCGCTGTCATTGTCGAGCCGATCCAAGGCGAGGGCGGTATCAATGTGGCGACGGCCGAATTCTTGCAGACCCTGCGCCAACTCTGTGATGAGCACGACGCGACCCTGATTTTTGACGAGATTCAATGCGGCTTGGGCCGCACGGGCGATTTGTGGGCTTACAGCTTCAGCGGTATCGACCCCGATATTATGACCCTAGCTAAACCTTTGGCCGGCGGTTTGCCGGTCGGCGCGATTTTGACGACCGATGCTGTCGCCGGCGCGATGGCGCCAGGCGACCACGGCTCGACCTTTTCCGGCGGCGCAGTGGTGATGCGCGCGGCTCAGGTCGTCGTCAAGCGCGTCTTGAGCGACGGCTTTTTGGCGCATGTGAAAGAAGTCGGCGACTATCTGCTCGAGCGGCTGGCGGAATTGAACAGCCCGCATATCGTCTATGTGCGCGGCCGCGGCTTGATGGCCGGCATCGAACTTGATATCGCGCCGGCTGGCATCGTCAACGCGGGTTACGAAGAAGGCTTGCTGCTGGTCAGCTCTGGCACAAATGTCATTCGTTTCGTGCCGCCTTTGATTATCGAGAAAGCCCAGGTGGACGAACTCATCGAGAAGCTGACGGGCATTTTGGAGGCAATCGATGACGCAGATTAAAGCAGCCGTCGATTCTGTGCGCGGTTTTCAAGTGGCCGGCGTGCATGCCGGCTTGAAAAAAGATGGCGCGCTCGATTTTACTTTGGCGCTTAGCGCAAGCGATTGCGTCGCCGCCGGCGTCTTCACCCGCAACAAAGTGAAAGCGGCGCCCGTGCTGCTGGATATGCAGCGGCTGGCGCAAAATCCCGAGTCCATCCGCGCCGTCGCTGTCAATACCATCAGTGCCAATGCCTGCACCGGCGCCGTGGGCTTAAAAAACGCCCGCGCCACCGCCGAGCTGGCCGCCACCGCCCTGTCAGTTGCGCCCGAGCAAGTGCTGGTGATGTCAACTGGCGTCATCGGCACGCACTTGCCGATGGCAAAAATTGCCGCTGGCATCGACTTAGCCAGCGCAAACTTAGGCGATGATTGGCGCGCCGCCGCCGCGGGCATTATGACCACCGATACCCGACCCAAGCTCGGCTCGGTTCGCGTCGAGACAGCGGACGGCTCCTATACGATTGTCGGCATTGTCAAAGGCGCTGGCATGATCGCGCCGAATATGGCGACCATGCTCAGCCTGCTGGTTACCGACGCGGCTCTGACTCTGCCGCAGGCTCAAGCTGCCTTGCAAAGCGCCACTAAGCAGAGCTACAACCGCATCGTCGTCGATGGCGATACCAGTACCAACGATACTGTCTTGCTGCTAGCCAATGGCGAGAGCGGCCTTTCGCTCTCGAATGCGCAAGATGTGGCGGCTTTCCAAGCGGCTTTGGATGCTTTGACGCGCTATTTGGCCCAGGCAGTGGTGCGCGATGGCGAGGGCGTTACCAAGTTCGTCACCCTAGACATCATCAACGCTGCCTCGGAAGCGGCGGCGGAAAAAATCGGGCAGACCATCGGCGCTTCAGTTTTGACGAAGTCGGCTTTTTACGGCAGCGACGCCAACTGGGGCCGCATTATCGCCGCGGCCGGCCGGGCTGACGCGCCCTTTGAACCTGATAGCAGCTCGCTCTGGCTGGCGGCTGGCGAAGCCGTAGCGGAGCGCGGCTTAGAGATCTTCAGCAGCGGCATGCCAACGGATTACGCAGAAGCTGACGCGGCCGCCATAATGGCAGCGCCGAGCATGACCTTCACGCTGGATTGTGGCTTAGGGGAGGGCTGCGCCACCATCTGGACCTGCGACATCAGCCACGAATATATTTCTATCAACGGCGATTACCGCTCTTAGGCGGGGCAGACGATGGATGCGGTGCTGGTCTTGGAGGATGGACGGGTCTTCCCCGGTGAGGGCTTTGGCGCGCGAGGCCTCTCGACGGGCGAGATTGTCTTCAATACTTCGATGACGGGTTATCAAGAAATCTTGACTGACCCGTCTTATTATCGCCAGATTGTAACCATGACTGTGCCGCATGTCGGCAACACAGGCGTCAATTTGGAAGACCCAGAATCGCGGCGGGTTTGGGTGGCCGGTTTTGTCCTGCGCTCGCTCAGCCCGATTGTCAGCAACTGGCGCAACCGTGGCGACCTCGCCACTTACTTAAAAGATAACAACATCATCGGCATTGCTGGCTTGGCGACGCGGGCTTTGGTGCGGCATATTCGCGAGCAGGGCGTGATGCGGGCGGTCATCGCCCATGGCCCGGCGGCGGCCGATACGACCGAGCTGGCTGAGGTGGCGCGGCAATCGCTGGATATGTCGGGCGCTAATCTCGTCGACGCGGTCTCGGTCAAAGAACCGTATGACTGGACTGAAGCCAGCGACGCGCAGTGGTACGGCGAGCATGCTGCCGCCACGGACCGGCCACTGATTGTCGCGTATGACTTTGGCATCAAACGCAACATCTTGCGCATGCTGACCGACCGCGGTCTGCGCGTCAGAGTGGTGCCAGCCTGGACCGAAGCCGCTGCTGTTTTGCGAATGCAGCCGGCTGGCGTCTTTTTGAGCAATGGCCCCGGCGACCCAGCCGCCGTAGGCTATGCTATTGAAAATGTGCGCGCCCTCTTAGGCGCGGCGCCGCTATTTGGCATCTGCCTCGGGCATCAGATATTAGCGCTGGCTTTAGGCGGCCAGACCGAGAAAATGCGCTTTGGCCACCGCGGTGGCAACCAGCCCGTCAAGAACCTGGCTAGCGGCGAAGTTGAGATTGCAGCGCATAATCATGGCTTTGCCGTCTCAGCCAATAGCGACCTGCGCGGCGGCGAAATCACTCATCTCAATTTGAATGACAATACCGTGGCCGGCTTGCGCCATCGTGCGCTCTGCGCTTTCAGCGTGCAGTACCATCCCGAAGCCTCGCCGGGCCCGCACGATTCTTTTTATCTCTTTGATGAATTTGTCGCCGCCGCGCGAGGGCGGGCTTAGCCAAGAAAGAGACGGATGCCAAAGCGAAGCGACATCAAAAGCATCATGATTATCGGCTCGGGCCCCATCGTCATCGGGCAGGCTTGTGAGTTCGACTATAGCGGCGTGCAAGCCTGCAAAGCCTTAAAAGCGCAGGGCTACCGCGTCGTGCTGGTCAATTCCAATCCCGCGACGATTATGACCGACCCGCAATTTTCCGACGCCACTTATATCGAGCCGCTGACAGTCGAAATCTGCGAGAAAATCATCGCGCAAGAGCGGCCCGCCGCCTTGCTGCCCACCGTCGGCGGGCAGACGGCGCTGAACCTGGCGGTGCAATTGCAAGAGCGCGGCAGCCTCGAGCGCTATGGCATCGAGCTTATCGGCGCGACTTTGACCAGCATTCAACTCGCCGAAGACCGGCAGCTCTTCAACGCGACTATGCGCGAAATCGGCTTGAAAGTGCCGGATAGCCAGGTCGTCAACAGCGTCGCTGGCGCGCTAGACTTCGCCGAGCAAATTGGCTATCCAATTTTGATTCGCCCCTCATATACGATGGGCGGCGCGGGCGGCGGCGTCGCTTATGACGCGGCCGAATTGCGCCGCGTCGCCGCCAATGGCCTGCATCAAAGCCCGGTCGGCGAAGTGCTAGTGGATAAGAGTCTGCTGGGCTGGAAAGAGTATGAACTGGAGCTGATGCGCGATGCCAAAGGCAATTTTGTCGTCGTCTGCTCCATCGAAAATTTAGACCCTATGGGCGTGCATACCGGCGATAGCGTTACCATCGCGCCCGCGCAGACTTTGACCGACAAAGAGATCCAGCGCCTGCGCAATATGTCGCGCTTGATATTTGACCGCATCGGCATCACCACCGGCGGCGCTAATGTGCAGTTCGCCATCAATCCGGACGATGGCGATGTTTATGTGATTGAGATGAACCCGCGAGTATCGCGCTCTTCAGCCCTGGCCAGCAAAGCGACCGGTTTCCCCATCGCCAAGATTGCGGCTCTGGTGGCGGTGGGTTTCACGCTGGACGAGATTCTCAACGACATCACAAAATCGACGCCAGCCAGCTTTGAGCCATCGCTGGATTATATCGTGGTCAAGATACCGCGCTGGGATTTCAAGAAATTCGCCGGCGCTGACCCAGTGCTAGGTCCTCAGATGAAAGCGGTCGGCGAGGTGATGGCGATTGGGCGCACCTTTCCCGAAGCGCTGCAAAAAGGCGTGCGCGCGCTGGATATTGGCATAGACGGCTTCGGCAGCCAATTCGATGCGAATCTTTCGCCCGAAGCCTTGAGCGTGCCATCGGCGCAGCGCTTGTTTCAAGTCGCCGGCGTGATTGCCGAAGGCGTCGCTTTTGATGAGATTGTGCAGCAGACGCATTTTGACCCTTGGTTCGTGCAGCAGATGACCGAGCTTATGGCAATACATAGCGCCGTATTAAAAAAGGGCTTGCGCTTGCTCGACCTGAATCGGCGCGACCTGCTCAAGCTCAAGCAATACGGCTTCAGCGATGCCTATATCGCGCGCTTGGTCGGCGAAGATGAATTTGCCGTGCGCGCCTATCGCAAAGCCCAGGGCATCAGCGCCAATTTTTACCGCGTCGATACCTGCGCCGCCGAGTTTGAAGCGCTGACGCCCTATCTCTACTCGACTTATGAGATAGATGACGAAGCCGCGCCGACCGACCAACGCAAGGTCATGATCCTCGGCGGCGGCCCAAACCGCATCGGCCAAGGCATCGAATTTGATTATTGCTGTGTGCATGCTTGCTTTGCGCTGAAAGACTTGGGTTACGAGACCATTATGGTCAACTGCAACCCAGAGACGGTCAGCACCGATTATGACACGGCCGACCGGCTGTATTTTGAGCCGCTGACAGCCGAAGATGTGATGAACATCGTCGACCGCGAGCGGCCGGCTGGCGTCTTGGTGCAGTTTGGTGGGCAGACGCCCTTGAATATCGCCCGCGATTTGCAGCGCTTGGGCGCGCCGATTTGGGGAACATCGGTTGATACCATTGACCTGGCTGAAGACCGCGAGCGCTTCAATGCCTTGCTGCGGCGCTTGAATATCTCGCAGCCGGCCGGCGCGACGATTACGAGCCGCGCCGAAGCCACCCAAGCCGCCGCCAAAATCGGCTATCCCGTGCTTATCCGCCCCAGCTATGTTTTGGGCGGGCGCGGCATGGCTATCGTCTTTGAGCAAGCGCAGCTGCTCGCCTGGCTGGACGAAAATGTCGAGTGGGGCGGCCACCCCGTGCTGATTGATCAGTTCCTCGATGACGCTTATGAAGTTGATGTCGATGCCCTCTGCGATGGGGGGCAGGTAACAATCGGCGGTATCATGCAGCATATCGAAGAGGCGGGTGTGCATAGCGGCGATTCAGCCTGCGTCGTGCCGCCCTACAAAATCAGCTATTTTCATCTCGATATCATCCGCGATTATACGCGCCGCATCGGCTTGGCTCTCGGCGTCAAGGGCTTGTTCAACATTCAATTCGCCGTCAAAGATGACGAGGTCTATGTGCTGGAGGTCAACCCCAGAGCCAGCCGCACAGTGCCTTTCATCAGCAAGGCGACCGGGCAGCCGCTGGCGCGCTACGCCGCGCAGATTGCCGCTGGCAAAACTTTGGCGGAGCTAGGCTTTCTGGCTGAGCCAACAGTGGATGGCTTCTTCGTCAAAGAGGCAGTCTTCCCCTTTCAGAAGTTCCCCGGCGTGGACGCGCGGCTGGGACCAGAAATGCGCTCCACCGGCGAGGTGATGGGGCATGCGGCCAGTTTTGGTCATGCCTTTGTCAAGTCGCAGGCGGCGGCTGGCTTGCCCCTGCCCGAAAGCGGCACCGTTTTCATCAGCGTCAACGATTTTGACAAGCCAGTCGTGGCAAAACTCGCGCAGGACTTGGCGCGGCTGGGTTTCGCGCTTATCGCCACCGATGGCACCGCCCGCTGGCTCAACCGCGCCGGCATCAAAACCGCCCGCGTCAACAAGCTGGCCGAAGGCAGCCCGCATATCGTCGATGCCATGCAAGCGGCCGGCGTCGAGCTTATCATCAATACGCCGCGCGGCAGCCAAGCCCACGAAGACGGCGCGGCCATCCGCAGCCAGGCTTACGCCCTGGGCATCCCGATTGTTACGACGATGAGCGCGGCGGCGGCAACCGTGCAGGGCATCAAGCGCATGCGCGAAAAACCGCTGACCGTGCGCAGCCTGCAATCGCATTATGCCGCGCTCGAGCCGGCCGAATGAAGCGAGGAAAACCGATGGCATTGGCATACGAAAAATATCTGCAAGAAGTCTTGCTTGACGAAAACACTTTGCAAGCCCGCATCGCCGAGCTAGGGGCGGCAATCAATCGGGATTATGCCGGCTGCGACAATCTGCTGCTGCTCTGCATATTAAAAGGCGGCGTCATGTTTTTGAGTGATTTGTCGCGGCATATCACTGTGCCGCACAAAATCGACTTTATGGCTGCCAGCAGCTATGGCGCGGGCGCGCGGCAGTCCACTGGCTCGGTGCGCATCGATATGGACCTGCGCCTGGATGTGCGAGACCAGCATGTGCTGGTCGTCGAAGACATTATCGATAGCGGGCATACGCTGGCTTTTGTATTGAAGACTCTGCAAAATCGCGGGCCAGCCAGCCTCAAGCTCTGTGCCTTGCTCAATAAAGGCGCGCGCCGCGAAATCGAATTAGAAGTTGATTACATCGGCTTCGATATCGAAGATAAGTTCGTCTTTGGTTATGGGCTGGACTTAGACGAGCGCTTCCGCAATCTGCGCTTTGTGGCGGTGGCGCGGCTGGATGCTCCGTCCGATGGTTGACTTCCCAGCGCAGTTGGCTTGGCCCGATTTTGTCTATGACTTGGCCGAATTGCTGCGGGCGCGGGGCCTGCCAAGCCAGCTCTATCTCGTCGGCGGCGCGGTGCGCGACGCCTATTTGCGCGGCGCAATCAAAGACATCGATATTGCCGTCGCGGGCAATGCGATTGCCATAGCGCGGCGGGTGGCGGATTGGCTTGACGGCGATATTTATATCATGGACCGCGAGCGCGGCGTCGCCCGCGTCTTCCTGCCCCAAATCGATAATGGGGAGAGAATATGCCTGGACTTCGCCCGCTTGCGCGGGCCGACGCTGGCGGCGGACCTGCGCGACCGCGATTTCACGCTGAACGCGATGGCGGCCGATTTGCTAGACGCGCCCGAGACCTTGATTGACCCGCTGGGCGGCGCGGCCGATTTGCGGCAAAAAGTCCTGCGGCGCTGCCAGCCAAGCGCAATTCCCAATGACCCAATTCGCGCTTTGCGCGCGGTGCGGCTGAGCGCGCAATTCAAGCTCAAGATAGAGCCTGCCACCACGGCCGATATTCGCCGCTATGCCAGCGCATTGCGGCAGACATCTAATGAGCGCGTGCGCGACGAATTCTTCAAATTGCTAAGCCTAGACAGCGCCGCCCGCGCTTTGCGCGTTACAGAGCATTTGGGGCTGCTGCCAGAGATTGTGCCGGGCAATGAGGCTACGCCGCTGGCCTTCGCTACGGTCGAGCGCTTGAGCGCGCTGATCAAAGCCATAAGCAATCGGCGCAGCGATAATACCGCTGCCGCTTTTGGCTTGGGCATGCTGGTGATTCAATTCGACCGCTACCGCCCGCAGCTGCAAGCGCATCTCAATCAAGTCTATGGCAATGGGCGGCGGCATAGCGAATTGCTGCTCTTAGCCGCCTTGCGGCACAATGCCGGCGATGCGGCGGCGGCAGCGGCAGAAATGGCGGCGGCGCTCAAACTTACAGTCGATGAAAGGCGCAAGCTGGCGACGGCCCTTCAGCAATATCGCCAAGTCGTAAAGACACGAAATTGGAGCCTGCTCGAGCAGCATCGCTTTTGGCATAAATTAGGCGCGAGCGGCATCGATGCCATCTTGCTCGCTGTGGCTGATGTGCTGGCCAGTTCTGGCAGCGCCCTGCGGCAAAGCGACTGGCTGGAGTTTGTGGAAGCGATAACGCTGTTGGTCGATGCCTATTTCAATAAATTCGACAGCATCGTGAAGCCGCCGCCGCTGCTCAATGGCAATGATATACGGGTTTTGCTGGGCATCAAGCCGGGCCCGCAGGTGGGGCGCTCGCTGAAGCGCTTGCGCGAGGCTCAGGTTGTCGGCGCGGTCAATACGGCTGAGGAAGCCCGCGCTTTTATCTTGCGGGGGCAGAGAAGCAAGACAAAGTAAATTTTGCAACTATTTACGTTCGTTTCAACCCCACCTCAGGCCCCTACCGTAGGTCAGTGTCTACGCGACCCGAAGCTTCTGGGAGAGATCGCCATCGTGAGGTTGAAAATCGCGCATCATCTTGTTGCATAATTAACTTGGACTTGGTTCTGTGCCTCTGTGGCTAGATTTCTTTTTTCTAGCTGCCGTCAAGCTCGGCGCAATTTTCCCCAAACTGATAAAAAATGAGCATAGTGCGGCCATAGCTGCGTACGTCTATCGGTTCAAGCTGGGCGAAGCGGCGCTCTTCATCATATTCTTTGGGGTCGATTTGCACGATGACGCGACTATTGTGGCGCTGCCAGCGCGGATTTTTATCTAGCTCTTCGAGCGCGCGCTGCCAGAGATTTTTATATTGCGGCGGCGCGATATAGATGAAGTCATAATGGCGGTCGGGTCCTTTGCTCAGCAGGTCAAAAGAGTCTCGCCGCTGGACGCGGGCGCTGGCCGCCAGGCGCGTATGCGCCAAGTTAGCATGAATCACTTTGATGGCGACGCGGTCAATCTCGACGAAGAGGGCGAAGTTGGCGCCGCGGCTCAGTGCCTCGATGCCGACGCTGCCGGTGCCGGCGAAGAGATCCAGGAAGGTCGCGCCGCGAATATCCGCGCCAATAATGCTGAACAAGGCTTCTTTCACGCGGTTTAGCACGGGGCGGGTGCTAGCGCCTGGCACCGAGCGCAGCTTCATGCCGCGGGCGCGGCCGGCGATGACACGCAGAGACATCGCTAGAGCCGGCTGTCGACGCTGGCGCGCGCCGCCCGCAGATTGGACAGCGGTGTCGTGATGAAGCCCGCGCCGCTGCCGGACAGGATAAAACGGCGGCCGCTGCTTTGATTAAACGCTTCCCGCAGCGCCGAGCGCAGCAGGACCGGGCTGCCGCACAGCAAGTCTTCGTCGTCGCTCAGGCCGCCGCAAACCGCACTGCGAAACAGGCTTTTGGCGCTTAGCAGACTATCGGCGCTACGCATATCCCAGTTGAAGGCTTGCAGCGGCAAATCGCTGAAAAGCCGCAGCATAGGCGCCGCCCCGCCAATCTGTAAGATATTCAGCCACCACTCGCGGGGCAATGCGCTAAAAATATCCCAGAGCAGGGACTTGCTGCAAGCGGTATATTCAATTTCGGACATAATATCGTGGCTGGCGAACTCGGTAACGACGAAGATGCCGGCTAGGTTGGGCAGCTTGCGCAGAGCCTCGAGGAAGCGCAGCGTGCTTTCTGTCAGTTGGGTCAAAGCGCTGCGCAGCCGTTCGGGCTGGCGGCGCAGGTCGCGCAGCATTTTCTGGGGTCCCGCCAGCTGCGCCGCTTGTACCAGCGGGCTATAAATTGTTTGCAGGATTGGCACCCCGTCCGCTTGCAGGGCCTGGGCGATGAGGCGAGCGGAGTCTACCTGCTGCGCCAAGAAGCCGCGGCCAGGCGAAAGGGGACGGATTTCAGTCCAATCCAGCGAGCGCTGGATGACCCGCTTTTCGATGGCGCGAATGCCGCGCGGGTCGCCGCGCCAGTCGTCGCGCAAGCCATAATCAATGACTTGAAAATGACGCGCCGGCATAAGGCGCAGAAAATCCCAGTCATAACGACGCTGGAAATCGACGCTGGAACGGGCTAAATCGGCCGCGCGCTGGTCATCGCCGGGGAAATGCCGCCATAAAGCGACCGGCAACCGATCGACAGGTTCGCCGGCAATCGCGCGTTCGAGGCGCTCGCGTTTGCGCATGTGCCGCTTAAAATCAGCCGCTCACATCCGCGATTCGTTGTTTTAGCATGCGCGTCAGCATCATATAGCGGTCATCGATATTGGTAGCGAGGTCGTTGCCGCTGGTATGGCCTTCGGCATGCGAAGTGATTTCGACGGCGGAGAGCGCTCTTTCGGTGATGTCCAGCGCCTGCGTAAAAGCGGCGGCCGCCGCACTATGGTTGCCGGTGGCTTTGTTGACCAAACCCAAGCCATAAAGCGCGTCAACATTCTCTGGGTTGGCGGCGACAATTTGCTCGAATATGCGGCTGGCGCCGTCATTATCGCCTTCGCGGTGCATGCGCCAAGCCTGCCCGACTTTCTCCGCTGAGGGTAGTGTGGTCATGTGATTCTCCTTTTGCTCTTGTCTTTCTTGTCAGTATAACTCTATTCTAACAAAAATTCGCCAATTTGCTACTTTTCTCCGTAAGCCCAAGTTTTTATTGCGACTGGAAAATTTAGCCACAGAGGCACAGAAGTAGGACAAAGTAAATTTTGCAACTTTTTGCCTTCGCTTCAAGCCCAGCCCCGGCCCCTCCCGTAGGGCTGGGGTTGAAAGCTGCCGTGGATTCCTGTCTTGTTTGCTATTGGCGCTGGTGCTATGCTGTTTGCGGACGGCTCACAGGGTATGTATGCAAATTCGGCTGGCGCAAGAGCGAGATTTAGCGGCGGCGGCGCAGCTCTGGCGGGAGCGGCTGTTTTTATTGCAGCAGAGCGACCCCAGTATCCTGCTCGCGCCAAATGCGCTGGCGGCTTGGACGGCGCGGGCTAAACAGTGGCTGGCAGCGGAAGACCATGCCTTTTTTGTGGCGGAGAGACAGGGCGCTGTGGTCGGTTATATCGTCCTGACTATCGTTGACGGGCCAGCTGGCTTGATGCCCGAGCGACTAGGCGCCCTGCTGGAGCTGGCGGTCGATTTGCATGAAAAGCATACCGGCCTGAGCGGGGGCTTGCTGGCGCAGGCTAAAAGCTGGCTGCGCGAGCGCGGCATCAGGCAGCTGCAAATTGAAGCGCCCGCCTACTACCCAGTCGAAGACGCTTTTTGGCAGGGGCAGGGCGCGCGGCCCCGGGGCCAGACCTATTGGCTAAAGCTGTGAGCATTCGCTTGGCAATCGAAGCAGATGCCGCGCAAATCGGCGCATTGTGGGCGCAGATGGTTGCGCATCACGCGCAATTTGACGCCACAATCTTCCGCCCGGCGGAAAATGGCGCCGCGCTTTATGCCCAGGGCATCCGTGAGCGGCTGCGCGACCCACACGCCCGCGTTTTGGTGGCGGAGGTGGATGGCGCGCTGGTCGGTTATGTCAATGGCATCATCGCCGATATTACAACCGAAATGTTTCTGCCGCTGCGCTGTGGTTTGCTAGCCGATATTTGTGTCGCCAGAGCCTATCGCCGCCGTGGTCTCGGTCGGCAATTGGTCGAACGGCTGGCGCTCTGGTTTCGCGCTCAAGATGTGCAGTATTTTGAGTGGCATGTCAGCGCGCAGAATCAAGCGGCGCTGGCTTTTTGGCGCGCTATCGGTGGCGAAACGACAATGCTGCGCATGCGCGCGCCAGTGCCAGCTTGCTAAGGAGAAGAATGATGACAGAACTTATCTATCTGCGGGACAGCTATATAAAAGAGTTCACCGCGACGGTCAGCGGCCAGGCTGCCAAAGAAAATGCCGTCTTGCTAGACCGCACAGCCTTTTATCCCGGTGGCGGCGGCCAGTTGCCAGACCAAGGCCTGCTTTATCAAGGCGACAGGCAATACCGCGTCCGGCGGGCGCGGCGCGGCAACCTGCACATCATCGAGGGCGATTTGCCGCCCATCGGCAGCGAAGTGCGCGGCCAGCTCGATTGGCCGCGGCGCTACCAGATTATGCGCACGCACACGGCTATGCACATCCTTTGCGGCGTGATTTGGCGCGATTATGGCGCTAGCGTAACAGGCGGCAATATGGATGTTCTGGCTGGGCGCATGGATTTTGAATTTGAGCGGCTGGCGCCGGCCGTCGTAAAAGAAATCGAAGTGAAAATCAATGAAGAAGTGGCCGCCGCCCGCCCAGTGAAAACGGCGATTTTGCCGCGAGCTGAAGCCTTCCAAATCCCCGATTTAATCCGCACTAAGATTAACCTGCTGCCGGCCAGCATCCAAGAAGTACGCACAGTCGAGATTGTGGGCTTGGATTTGCAAGCCGATGGCGGCACCCATGTGGCGAATACCAGCGAAGTCGGTCATATCAAAATCAGCAAATACAAAAGCAAAGGCGGCATCAACAAGCGGCTGTATGTGGAGCTAAGCGACTAGATAGATGCGCTACCTGCATCCGGTGCAAGCGCACGAGCGCTTCCTCGCCAGCGGCCGCTACCGCTTCAGCAAAGACGGCCAAGCCTTAGAAAAATCGGAGGCTTGGACAGTGCACGGGCTGCCCGATGGCGAAACTTTCTGGCGCGTTGACCTGGACGCGCGGGCGGGAGAGGGCAAGTCTATTTTAGCTGAAGCGCTGCTCGGCGCTGATGGCGCGCTGGCGCGGCTGGATATTCGGTATGAAAACGCGAATTTTGAAGGCGGCATCAAACAGCTGAGCGCGACCTATCAACTGATGGACGGCTTATTGCAGGTTGGCTATACTTTGAATGGTGCTGCGCGGGCTTATCGTGAAATGGCTCTGCCGCCGCAAGTCCACATTGATATTCCGCTGCTGATTTTTCGGGGCGGGACGATACGGGCGCTGGCGCAGGCGGGCGCGGCGCTCGTGCCGCTCTTTGTGCCGCTCTTCGAACATGCGCAGCTTTTCCCCGGCGCTTTGCAATCAGTATCGTCGCCGGTGGAATATGCAGGGGAAGATAAGCTGCGCTTGGGCCAGCGCGTCATGCCGACGCGCTTGTATCGCTATCGGGACCAAGCGGCGCTGTATTGGCTCGATAGCCACGGGCTGATTGTCAAGCGCCGCAAGGCTTATAAGCAGCAAGAATTCTTGGTCGAAATCAGCAATTATGCTGCCCCGCGCGCCAACTATCTAAACTATCTAAGATGATAAAACGTTTTCAGATTTTCCTCGGGCCGCGCCGTTTTCGCGCTTTTGTCGCTTTGCTGGCGCTTACCGGTTTAGCCAGTCTGATGCTGAACGCCATCGACTCCGACTGGGCCCTGGCCGGGCAAACGCTGCTGCTCTTCGTCTTTCTCATCGGCGCAGGCTGGCTGATTTTGGGGCGCTTGCCGGCGGAAGAGCGCAAGCGCTGGCTGGCGGTGATTGCGCCTTCGGCTTTAGCCGTCTTGCTTGGCTCGCTTTTTTTGCCGCATTTGACCGGCATATTTGTCGGCGCTGGGCTGGGCTGGATTGTGGCTGGGCTTTTTATCTTCCGCAGCAGTGGCGGGCCCCGCAATTACCAGACGGCAGTGAAGGCAATGCGCAAAGGCGATTATAGCGCCGCCATCGCCGCGATGTCCGCGCAAATCAGCGAGCAGCCCAGCCGCCCCGAGCATTACCTCTTCCGCGCCGAGCTGCATCGACTAGCGGGCAACCTCAAAGCGGCGCGGCGGGATTATCAGCGCATGACCGAGCTTGACGGGAAATCAGCAGTCGCTTACAACGGCTTGGCGGAAGTGGAATTGCAGGCGAAGCGCTATCCAGCGGCGCGGGCCGCCGCGCAACGGGCACAGGCTCTAGCGCCTGAGGAGTGGGTCGCCGCCTATAATTTAGGCATGATTGAAGACCGCTTAGCCGATAACCAAGCGGCTATCGCCCAGCTTCAGCGCGCGCTGGCTTTGAAAATGCCTGATTCTCGACATCGGCTGCTGACGCATTTATACTTGTGGCGGGCTTATACGCGCTTGGCCGATGAGAAGGCGGCGGGCGCGGCTTTGGCGGCGCTCAAAAAGGAAAAAGCAGGCTTGGAAGAATGGCAAGTGATTATGAGCGCGGACGAGGCTCAAGCCCTGCGCGCTGTGCTTAGCGCCGATATCGATTTGGCGCAGCGCTTAGTCGACGGCGCATTGCCCGAGCGCGGCGCTTTAATACAAGAAGCAGTTGGAGAATAGAAATGCCTGCCCGCCGTCTAGTCGCTTGGATTGCCGTTTTTATCTGTGTTGTTTTGGCGGCTTTGGGTTTCATCGTCTTTATCTTAGGCTTGGTGATCCAATTGCTAGATCGCCTGACCCACCCGCTTGATAGCAATCTGTCCGAAGTGATGCAGATGTCCCTGGCCGGTTTGGCGCTTTCGGCGAGCATGATTCTCTTGGGTTTTCTAATTGTCGGCGTTTTGCTGGCGCGGCAGTCGCGGCAATACGGCGCTGGTTATGGCGAAGCCTATCGCTTGATGCAGAGGATGCAATTCCCGCAGGCGATTCACTTATTGGAGCGCGTGCTAGCCGGCGGCAAAATCACGCCCGATTTGCTTATGCTCTTGACCAGCGCTTATGCCTATACCGGGCAGTTGGCTAAAGCCCAGGAGACAGCCGACCGCGCCGTGCAGATGTTCCCCAGCGATGCCGGCGCTTATATGACTTTGGCGAATGGCTACCGCATGCAAGCCAGTTATGGCGAAGCGGCGATTGCCTTGCAGACCGCTACCCAGCTTTCGCCAACGCAGCCGATTATCTGGGCCGAACTGGGTTTTGTGCAGCAGCTGGCCGGCGAGCACGATTCGGCCATCGAGTCCTTTAAGCATGCCGCTTTGTATTCTATGCCCTCGATGTACGCCGTGCGCGTCAATTATTATCTCTCGCGGCATTATTTGAAGGTGGGCGAGCGGGAAAAGGCGCAGCAGGCTACTCAGCGTCTGCTGGCGACAGCCCATGGCTTGCAAGCCTGGAAATCGACCCTGCGCGCGCTGGAAGGCACCGCTTACGGCAGCTTGCTCAACTACGAAATTGAAACTATCGAGCAGACCATTGCCGAGGCTCAAGACAAGCGGAAAAACAAGGAATGATGCTGTGGCGGCTCGCCCGCGCGGCCGGGCAACGCTTGCCTGCCTGGGAAGCGCCGCTCAAGCTGTCTTTTGCCCTCGCCCTGGTTTTATTGCTTTTGCTTTTGCTTTTGGGTTTTGGCGGCCCACCGGAGATACAGCTGCCGGCCCGCATTGGCGCTTTTGGCTGCCTCATAACGACGCAGCTGCTCTTCCTATGGGCTAATCGGCGTGATATTTCGCCCTATCATCAAGCGCAGCGGCATTTCATCGCCGGCGAGTATCAGGCGGCGCGGGCCATATTGGAAGCTATCCCAGAGGCGGGCAAAGCGTCGGTGGATGCTCTGGTGCTGCTGGGCAACACATATCGGCAGCTGGGGCTTTTCCCGCAGAGTCGACGGGCTTTGGAAAGCGCGCTGCAGCGCAAGCCAGCGCATGATTTGGCGCTCTTCAGCGCCGGCAAACTGCATCAGGTCCAGGGCGAGTATGGCGTCGCGCTGGATTATTTCACGCGGGCTTTGGCGGCGGGCGCGCCAGCCATCGCCCAATTTGAATTGGCGCATTGCCACTATCTGCAGGGCGAGTATGAAAAGGCGGCGGCGCTTTTGAACGGGCTGCCGGCCATGCTCGAGACCGACGCCGCGCAGCAATTGATGGCACAGTATTTGTGGCATTGCCTGGGCGCGGACGAGTCGCCGCCTAGTCAGCGCATCCGCGAGTATCTGCCTTTTTGGCGCGCTGAAGCGGCCAAGTATCAGGGTACGCCATACAGCGTGCGGCTAGCCGAGCATGTTGCACAGCTGACGCAGTTGCTTGACGGCGCTTGATTTTGCCCTTTCGCAAAGTTTGAAATTAAGTCATAATCCTTGCGGAATTCAAAGCCCAAGCGAGGAGGTGTTTTCGTGGTGTTACAGCGAGATGCGCGCGCACCGCGGGTTATTGCCTGCCCGATGCGGAATGGCGCGGCCAGCGCCTGTCGGATAACCGTAAATTCGTATCGATGGCAAGTGGGCAAGGAGAAATGAAAACTCATGTTTAGAGCAGTCAACTCGCGGGTTAACAGCGAAATCATCAACAAGCTCGAGCAGCGCCAGCTCGATTTTTGGCGCATGCAAGAAATCTTCAAGCAGACGACCGCCGGCCGAGAAAACGCGCCGCAGTATGTGTTTTATGAAGGTCCGCCGACGGCCAATGGCGAGCCAGGCAGCCACCACGTCTTGTCGCGGGCTTTCAAAGATATGTTCCCCCGCTACAAAGTGATGCAGGGCTTTTATTGCCGACGCCGCGGCGGCTGGGACACGCATGGCCTGCCGGTGGAAATCGAGGTGCAAAAAGAACTCGGCTTCGAAAGCAAAAGCCAAATCGAAGAATATGGCGTGGCGGCCTTCAACGCGCGCTGCCGCGACAATGTCTTCCGCCATATCAATGAATGGGAAAAGCTAACCGAACGCACCGCTTTCTGGGTCGATCTGGATGATGCCTATGTTACATTTTCCAATGACTATATCGAAAGCGTCTGGTGGATTCTCAAGCAATTTTGGAACAAAGGCCTGCTCTACCGCGGCTACAAAGTTGTGCCATACAGCCCGACATCTGGCACGCCGCTCAGCAGCCACGAAGTCGCGCAAGGCTATAAGACCATCGTCGATCCAAGCGTCTATGTGCGCTTTCCGCTGCGCGACCAGCCGGGCGTCTATCTGCTGGCCTGGACGACGACGCCCTGGACGCTGCCGGCCAACGCCGCCCTAGCGGTTGGCGAAGACGTCGATTATGTGCAGGTCGAAGGGCCGGCAAGCGATGGCGAGGGCGTCGAGCAGCTCATACTAGCGGAAAATCTGCTGGAGAAAGTCTTGCTCGACCCGGCCGCTTACACAGTTGTCAGACGCCTGAAAGGCAAGGATATGCTGGGCTGGTCTTATCAGCCGCTTTACACTTTCTTGCCAGTGGAGCAGAACTATGCTTATGTCGTGGCGGCGGATTATGTCAGTACAGCCGATGGCACCGGCATCGTGCATACGGCGCCCGCTTATGGCGTGGATGACCTGGCGACCGGCCGCAAGCACGACCTGCCGGTGCTGATTACAGTCGACGAGACCGGGCGCTTTATTGACGCGGTAACAAGTTTTCGCGGTCTATGGTTCAAAGATGCCGACGCGCATATCATCGAGGATTTGAGCGAGCGCGGTTTGATGTACCGCCAGGAAACCTACGAACACAATTACCCGCATAATTGGCGCGATGGCGCGCCCTTGATGTATTTTGCCCGCGAGACCTGGTTCATCAACACGCTGAAATACAAGCAGGAGATGATTGACCTGAACCGCACGGTGAAATGGGTGCCAGGGCATGTGCGCGATGGCCGCTTTGGCAACTGGCTAGAAGATTTGAAAGAATGGTCCCTGGGGCGCGAGCGCTATTGGGGTACGCCGCTGCCAGTCTGGGTGGACGACGAAACAGGCGAGATGCTCTGCGTCGGCAGCGTTACCGAATTGAGCCAGCTAGCCGGACGCGACCTCAGTGAGCTCGATTTGCACCGACCGTATGTCGATGAAATCACTTTTGAGAATCCGAATGGCGAGGGCGGCTTGATGCGCCGCGTGCCAGAAGTCATCGATGTCTGGTTCGACAGCGGCGCTATGCAGGTGGCGCAGTGGGCTTATCCGCAAAATAACCCCGGCATCCTGAAAGAGCAGCATCCAGCCGATTATATCTGTGAAGCGGTGGACCAGACCCGCGGCTGGTTCTACAGTCTGCATGCCATCGCCGCCATGCTCTTCGAGACGGTCGCTTTCAAGAATGTCATTTGCTTGGGGCATATCCTCGACGAAAATGGGCAGAAGATGTCCAAGAGCAAAGGCAATGCCGTCTCGCCCTGGGCGGTGCTGGAGCAAACAGGCGCTGACGCTTTCCGCTGGTATATGTATACCTCGGGCCCGCCCGGCGAATCGCGGCGCTTCTCGATAAATCTGGTCAACGAAGTCATCAAGAAATTCTGGTCTACCTTGTGGAA
The DNA here is from genome assembly GCA_965200325.1 of Phototrophicaceae bacterium. Classification (GTDB taxonomy): domain Bacteria; phylum Chloroflexota; class Anaerolineae; order Aggregatilineales; family Phototrophicaceae; genus UBA6055. Next base: position 1,818,694 of record OZ241335.1, read on the forward strand.
TACCTACAGCTTCTTCGTCATCTACGCCAATATCGACGACTGGACGCCTTTTGTCAGCGCGCCGCCGCCCGCCGAGCGCGATTTGCTGGACCAATGGCTGCTGGCGGAATTGCATGCGCTCATCAAGACGGTAACCGAAGCCTACGAAGACTATGACGCGGTGAAAGCCACCCGCCCAATCGAAGAGTTTGTCGAGCGTTTGAGCAACTGGTATGTGCGTTTGAGCCGCGACCGCTTTTGGAAAAGCGAAGTCGACCGCAGCAAACTGTCGGCTTACGCCACGCTTTACGAGGCGCTGACGACAGTGGCGCATTTGCTGGCGCCGACGATGCCCTTCCTGAGCGAGGCGATTTATCGCAATTTAGTCGGCGAGCAAGACAGCGCCGCCCCCATCAGCGTGCATCTGTCGCGCTGGCCGGAATACGACTCGGACTTGATTGATGACACCCTAACGGCGGAAATGACTCTGGTGCAGCGTTTGACGCGCCTCGGTTTGGCGGCCCGCAATGCCGCCCAAATCGGCGTGCGCCAGCCTTTGGCTAATGCCCAGTTCGCCTTGCGCGATGTCTCCGAAGCGGCTGTCGTCGAACGCTATGCCGAACTTATCCAGAGCGAACTGAACTTGAAATCCCTGACCGTCATGGGCGCGGATGAAGCCAGCGCCTATGAGAGCCGCACCGTCTATAGCTTGAACCCACTGCCGCGTTATCTCGGGCGCAAATATGGCGCGGCCTTCAAGGCGATCCAAGTCGCCCTGCGCAATGGCGAGCAAGATTTCATCCGGCCCCTAGCCGAGCAGCTGCTGGCCGGGCAGGACATCGCGGTGGAAATTGACGGCGTCAGCTTCCCGATTATGAATCAAGAATGCGAAGTGCAAGCCAGCGTGCAGGCTCCGGCCGGCGCGCTGGAAGATGGCGGCTATGTCGTCGTCTTGAATACCCAGCTGACCGACAGCCTCGTCGAGGAAGGGCTGGCGCGGGAGCTGGTGCGCCGCATTCAAAACCTGCGCAAAAAAGCTGATTTTGCCCTGGACGACCACATCGACATTGTCTACAGCGAGGCATCGCCGCGGCTGGCGAGCGTGCTGCGCACTTTCAACGGCTATATCAGCGACGAGACCCTGGCCGACAGCTTAAAAGCCGGCGAAGGGAACTGGCGCTTCCTCAGCGAAAAAGTTGAAGTCAAAGGCGAAACGCTGACAATCGGCGTCAAGCGCACGCGCTAACCGTCAAAATAAACCAAACGCAGGGCAGGGCGGTCTGTTTGCACAGATTCGCCCTGTTTTTTTGCGCCGTCTTTGGGCTATACTTAGTGATAAGCGACAAAGCCGACTGGCTTTATTGTTTATTTCGACCACTAGGCGGCGTTTCAAGCGCAAATGCGCCCAATTATGCCGACGGAATCTAGCTATGTCAGATAAGAAAACCGCTTCGATACAGGCTCTGCTGCGTTATTCTTTGCCATTAGATGCCAGCCTCGTCGCCGGCGATCCAGAGACGACGGTGAATTGGGCGGTAACTATCCGCGCCCAGCCGCCCGTCTTGCCGGATATTTATGGCGGCGAATTGGCTTTGGTCTCCATGGATGTGCTGCGCAGCTTCGATAGCCGCTTGACGCTAGCCAGCGTCTTGCGCCAGCTGGCTGATTTTGGCGTCAGCGCCGTGCTGGCCACCAGCCTGCTGGAAGAGACGGCGCTTGAGGCCGCTAATGATTGCGGCGTCGCTTTGCTTTCCCTGCCAAATACGACCAGCCTAACATCCGTCGAGCGGGCGGTCAATTCGCTCATACTCAATCGATCGGCTCGCTTGACCGAGCGCGCCATCGAGATTCAGCGACAGCTGACCCGCCTGGCGGCGGAAAACCGCGACTTGAGTACCCTGCTGCAAGTGATTGCGCGCTCGACCGGCAAACCCATCGCCATTCATGACGGGGCGGGCCAGCTTATCACGCAGATTCGACCGTATGCCGGCCGGCGCGGCTGGAACGGACGGCCCGCCACCGCCGGCCCGCGTTATGAAAAATTTCGCCTCTGGCTCAATCAAGAAGCCCCGTCGGCGCTAGGCAGTATCAGCCTCAGCCCCTTGGGCTATACGACGATGCTAAAAGTCGAAAAGCGGCTGGCTGGCTATTTGTCTTTGATTGACCGCAGCGAGAATCTGACTGAATTCGACCGCTTGGTCTTGACTTATGGCGCTGATGTCTGCGCGATGGAGATGGCGAAGAATCGGGCTATCGCCTCGGCTGTAGAGCAGACCCGCGGCGACTGGATTCAGATGTGGCTGAGCGGCGGACCAGTCGACAAAGGCCTCTTGCTGGCCCGGGCCTTGCAAGCGGGCTTCCAGCCTGATTCGCTCTATGTGGCGGCGGTCTATCGGGCAATTTCGCGGACCGGGCAAGTGCTGCCGCTGGAGGCGCTGCTTTCGCTGGCGCGCGATACTATGCTGCGCCGCGGGCTGCCTGGCGCAGCCGGGCAATATGTGGATGCTATCGTCACTTTGCTGCCGCTGGAGAGCGAGGACGCCAATGCGCTGGCGCGAGCTCGGGCCGCGGTCGAAGACTTGCGGGCCCAGCTGGCCAGCCGCCTCAGCCAGGGGCAGGTCGCCGCGGGCATCAGCCGGCCGGCCAGCGGCTTAACCAGCCTGCGCGACGCCTACCGCGAGGCAAAAGACGCCGTCGGCATCGCGGATGAATTGGGCGAGCGGGCTAGCACGACTTTTTATGGCGATTTGAAATTGTACCAACTGCTGCTGGCGCTGAAAGACCGCAACCTGCCGCATTTGCAACAATTCTATCAAGATGCGCTGGGGCCCTTGGTTGAGCAGGATCGGCGCAAGCAAAGCGACCTCGTCCGCACTTTAGCTGGCTTTTTCGCCGCTAATGGCAATTTGGCGAAAGCCTCAAAAGCGCTGGATGTGCATCGCAATACGCTGGTCTATCGCTTGGAGCGCATCGCCGAATTGACGGCTCTGGACCTGGATGACGCCGATAACCGCCTGCTGCTGCACCTGGCTTTGAAGGCGCAGCGCGTCTTGGCGACTGTGCCGGGCTTGGCTAATGAGGCAGCCTCCGCCTAGCCTCGATTTTCAGTAAAAAGATACGCTAAACGGGCAGGCGCTCACTCATTTTGGAATTGATGGAAAAGACAGGCTCTCGGCTGTCATCCAATTCATTATTTGCGCTAGACATATTTGACATCCTTTCGGATTTTTGTGTTCGTTTCAAGCCCACCTCCGGCCCCTCCCGTAGGGCAGTGTCTACGCGCCCCGAAGGTTCGGGGAGGGGAGTCTAAGCGACAAAAACTGGTCGCTAGACACTGGCCGCCGGTCGCACAAACACTGCTCTACGGGAGGGGTTTTCCTGCAAGCGCACCTATAATTTTCGGGGTTTTTCTCCCCTCCCCAAAGCTTTGGGGCGCGTAGACACTGCCCTACGGGAGGGGCCAGGGGTGGGCTTGAAAATGCTGCATAATTAACTTGAACTTACTGACTGTTGTTGATTAACCACAAAGCCACAAAGCCGCCTAATTTCTTTGCGGCTTTGTGTCTCTGTGGCTAAGTTACTATTTTCCTAGTCGCGAGTTCTAGCTTTCGTTGACGATTTTGTGCGCCAGCGGCGGCGCAATTTTCACGAAGTGGTCGCCGGGCCGCCGCAGCAGGCGATAGAGCGGCTGCGCCGCCTGCGACTGATGATTCTCCTCGAGCGTGCGGATGTAGGCATTTAATAGCTCGCGCAGGTCAGCTTCGCCTTCGTCATCCAGCGGTTTCACTTGCACCACCGAGCCGGCCGCGATGCGCTGGTGGATTGCCTCAAGCGTCAAACCCATTTCTGGCTGCACGCGCTGATAGACGACGCCGCCCGTCATGCCGGCGCACATCCAGGGACCTGGGTCGCCCAAGACCACCGCCCGTCCCGATGTCATATATTCAAAGGCGTAACCCTTGAGGTTAGCCCGCGCGCCTAGGCCGCCGAGGCTGTCATTCAATGGCTGGCGGATTTCGCCGCCAAAGATGACATCAGCGCCGCTCATCCTGATGCAGGCGCGCGTATCGGCATCGCCTTGCACGATGAATAAACCGCCTTGCGCGCCATAGGCGAAGCTCTTGCCCACCGAGCCATCGAGACGCCGCCCATTATGATTCAGGCCTTTGAGAATGGCGACCTTGCTGCCGGCGGCGCATTTGCCGACGCCGTCCTGCGCCCCGCCTTCGACCAGCACATTGACCGGGTCGTCAATAAAAGCGGCTAAGCCATTACCGGGAATGGCGGAATTGCTGAAGCTCAAATTGATGGCGCGGATGCGGTTGCTCTGGGGCATAGCCTGACGTTTGATGGCGCCAGCCAAGTGCGTGCCAAGCGCTCGATCCATAGCCATGACCTGCCCATCGTCATAAGTCAGTTCGTATTCGCCTTTGCCGACATACTCGCTGACAATATCGGTGATTTGCTTGCTGACTGTGTTGCGCGGTCGGGTGATGCGCCGGCCGCCGGGCTGCGCCAAGTTTTTCTGCAAGCGCGGCACAGTCCGCAGCAAGCCGCTCAAATCGATGCGGTCATGATGCGACCGCTGATAGAGCAGGTCGGCGCGGCCGACGATGTCCTGCAAATTGCTGATGCCCATCTTCGCCAGCCATTTGCGGATGTCTTCGGCTAGGGCGTCAAACATTGTAACGATGCTATGGGGCGAGCCGCGCTCTTCAAAGGGGCGGAAGGCTTTGAAACTGCGCTTTTCCGCTTCTTCTTTGGTTTTCACATGGGTGGTGATGCCGACATGGCAGGTGCCATCTTGGCAGCCGCGACAAATCGTGCAGCCCAAAGCCACCATAGCCAAAGTGGCGAAACCGACGCGGTTCACGCCCAAGCAAACCAGCTTGATGACATCGCGGCCGCTCTTCATGCCGCCATCGACCCAAAGCTCGACATCATCGCGCAGGCCGCTTTCAATCAAGTGGCGATGCGCCAGCCAGACGCCAATCTCGGCCGGCAAACCGACATGGCGCAGGGCATGGGCGCGGGCTGCGCCCGTGCCGCCCGTGTAGCCGGTGATGGTGATGATGTCAGCGCCGGCTTTGGCGACGCCAACGGCGATAATGCCTATGCCCGGCACGACCGGCAGCTTGACCGACACTTTCGCATGCGGATTCGCTGTCTTCAGCTCGTCTATCAACTGCGCCAGGTCTTCAATCGAATAGAGGTCATGATTGTTGCTCGGCGAGATTAAGCCGATGCCCGGCGTTGTGCTGCGCACGGCGGCAATCTGTTCGGTAACTTTGTAACCGGGCAGGTGGCCGCCTTCGCCTGGTTTCGCGCCTTGGCCGATTTTAATTTCGATATAATCAGCCGCGTTGAGGAAAGCGATGTTGACGCCGAAGCGGCCTGATGCCACTTGCTGCCCGCGATTGCGCGGATGCTTGCCTAGCAGGTCATGAATCTCGCCGCCCTCGCCATTCATACAGATGATATTGAGCAGATGCGCCGCTTCAGCATAAGAACGGTAAGCCAGCTCGCCTTGGGAGCCAAAAGACATCGCGCTAATCAGCACCGGCATATCATAACCTTTGATGCTGATGTCCACTTCATCAGCGGGAATAGGCGTCGAGCTTTCTTTTAGGCCAAGGATATGGCGCAGGGAAACCGGCATCGTATCTTCGAGTTTGAGCAAAGTTTCCGTATAGGTATCGAATTGCAATTCGCCGTGGGCGACGGCTTCAGCCTTTTTCCACATCTTGGGATAGAAACGGTCGGGGTTTTTCAAGCGGGCTCGCACTTTGCCGCTGAATTCTTGGGCGCGGGCTTGGGCGTCATTCGTCAGCGAGGTCCAGGTCAAGCCACGCCCGGTCGAGCCGAAGTAGTTTGGCGTGCCGAGCAAGTTGGCGATATTGCGGGACAAGCCAATCGAGCTAAAGCTGTGGCCATAACCGCGCAGCTCGTGACAGCCGACCGTCGATGTAATTTTTTGCAGACCGGCGTGGATAGCTTTTACGGTGTTGCTGAGGGCGGTCTCAACCTGGTCGGCGATTAAGGGTTTGCGGCTGCCGCGCGGGGCGGTGCCTAAGCCGACGGCGTAAATGGCATAGGGCAAAACGGCGTTTGCGCCCAAGCTCAGGCAGATGGCTAAATCGTGCAAATCGCGCAGGGCGCCAGACCGCACAACGAGACCGACGCGGCGGCGCAGGTTCGGGTTTAGGTCGGCTTGGCGCAGCGCTTTATCAACCGCCGCCACTGCCAGCAAGGGGTCAATGTAAAGCTCGCCGCCGGCGGCGATAGCGCTATCGTCCAGGATGAGGCATTGCGCACCACTCATCACCGCCGCGACCGCGTTCTGCTGCAAAGCTTCGATTGCCAAATCGATTGTCGTTTCCTGCGGGCAGCCCATCGAGAAGAAAGCGATTTTGCCGGCAAATATATCTGCCAAGTCACTGATGAGCACTGTGCCATTCTCGTTGGCGACCGCCCGTATAGTTTTAATATCGTCGAACTCAGGAATCGCCTCTAACAAGAGCGGCGTTTGCAGGCGGATTAACTTCGCCTTATCGGCGCGGCCCTCAACAATCTCGGGCCGCTGGCCAATAAGCGTCTGCGACGAGAACTGCGCTTGCTCGCGCTCGCGGTCGATTGACGGGTTTGTAACGACCGCGATTGTCTCTTTGAAAAAGTCGGCCAGGTTAGCCCGCGTATTGCTCAGAGCGGCCAGGGGGCCATCCCAGCCGAGCGAGCCAATCTGCTCTTTGCCATTTTGCGAGAGCGATTTGACAATCTCGACATGGTAGCGTTCCCAACCGAAGCCCGCCATGACAGCGGCATTGACTTTGATGGGACTACCGGTCCAGGGCAGGTGCGTGGCAGTTTTGCGGGGCGCGGCAGTCTTTTCCAAGACAGCGACCGGTGCCACCTGCGTCTGCAATTGCGGTCCGCCATTGGCGGGCGGGCGAATGGGATAATTTGGGCTTGGGTTGTTCGGCCGAGTTTCCGGCGCGCGCCAGATGCCGGCCGAAACTGGGCTATAAGGCTGGCGCTCGCGGTATTTGTTATAGACATATTGCTGGATGGCTGGGTAGTCCATGACCTCAATTTCTTGCCCGGTGTTGACGGTCATGGCGATTTTTTCGCCGGGGGCCATGGGCTTGGGGCTGATGGACATAGAATCCAGGGCATAGACACCGCGCTCCGAGGTGATGAAATGCTCTTTTTCCGTCTCGCCATACCAGAGCGGGCGCAGGCCGAGGGCATCGACGCTGAAGACAGCTTGATTGCCCAGCCGGGCGACAACCGCCGCTGGCCCTTGCGCGAAGGGACCAAAAGCCTGGCGTACCTCCTCGTACATCGTGTGAATCTCGGGCGCTTGCTGGATGAGGTCATGCTCAAAGGGCGGGAAGATATGCTCCATCGCCTCGATGAGGTCGAGGCCGTGGCGCATGCAAAGGGCATAAATCGTGCGATCCACATCTTGCGAATCCGAGCCGTTTTCCACCATGGGAATATCCAGCATCTCAGATTCGAGGCGGAAGCGGGAGATGGTGTTGAACTCACCATTATGGGCGATAAGGCTGAAAGGCTGGGCGCGCTCGAAAATGGGATTGGTATTTGTGCTGTAGCGGGCATGCCCCATCGTAATGGAAGAAGCGTAATCTGGGTCGCGCAATTCGGGATAATAGCGGCGCAGAATTTCGATGGTGCCTTGCACTTTATACACGACGCTGTGCGCCGAGAAGGAGGGGAAATGCAGACCCAGCTCGCGCTCCAGTTGCACTTGCAATTCAAAGAGGCGGCGGTCTAGTTCAGCCGACGGCACTTGCCCGTTGATGCCGGCAATCTGCCAGAAGACTGGTTCGTTCTTCTCGGCGTTGGGACCCAGGACCTGTCGATTGACGCGCCCAGCGCGGTCAATCAGGATATGCAAGCCTTCTTCGCTGATTTGGCGGCAAATCTGGTCAACGATGTATTGAGCGCGGGTACGGTCGTGGGCGGGTATCATTACATGGGCGACCCAAAAATTGCGGTCGGTGGCTAGGGAGGAGCGCAAGCCCGCTTCCGCCAGCCACTTCGTCCATAACTGACGCGGAATATCGGTCAAGACGCCGACGCCATCGCCTTCGCCATTGATATAGCCGGTGCGATGTCCCATGCGGGTCAGCGCTTCGATGGTGCGCTTGACATTGCCGTGGGTGGCTTGCCCGCCTTTGCGCACCGAGCAAATCAAAGCGCAAGCGTCGCGATGCTCGCGGTCTATGCGGTGCAAATCGGCGAAAGGATCGTATTTAGATGAATTATATACCTGAGTCATCTCTCATCCTTTGCTGTATGAAACCGTCCAGCATAACTGTAATATTAGACCTGCCAGCAAATACCTGCGCACTGGCCAGCAAACAATTTAATACGCTTTCCCCGCTATTTTAACAAATTGCAAGCGCGGCGTCATTGCAAGAACTTATAGAAAATGTCAAGATACTCTGTGCAATCTGTACAGATTATCCTCGGCATCTTTCTAAGCCAGGCTCAAAAGACGGCGGATGGTCAAAGCCAGGTGCAGCGCCAGGCGCGTTTCCGAGTGCCTCAAATCGATGCCGGCGATTTCGTTGATGCGCTTGACACGGTAGAGCAGGGTATTGCGATGCACGATTAGCAATTCGGAAGTCTGCGACAGATTGCCATGGCAGGTAAAAAAGGCATCCAGCGTTTTAATCAAGTCGGCATTTTGCCGCTTGTCATATTCCAGCAGCGCGCCCAAGGTGCGGTCGCAAAATTCGCTGAGCTTGTCGCGGTCGGATAGGCTCAGCAGCAGCTGATAGACGCCCAGGTCGCCGATGAAGAGCGGCATATCGGTGCGCAGGCGATCAGCCAATTCCATAGCCTGCACCGCGTCGCGATAACTGCCGCGCCAGGCATAGACCTCGCGGGCGACATTGCCCAAGCCAATCACCGCCCGGCTTTGCGGATACTGCCGCTTGATTTCTTCGCTGAAAGCCTGCGACAGGGCTAAGCTGTGGTCGATGGGATTTTCGGCGTCGGTGGCTTGGAAGACGACGACTTCGCCTTCTTTCTCGCGTAGCCAGACCAGGGCTTCGGCCTCTTCGCTGGCGATGATGGCATTGACAATCGTTTCCAAACGGCGCAGCGACGGCTGAGCAACCGGCACCTCGTCGTGTTGTTCATCGTCGCGCCAAGCTAGCACAACAGCCACATGCGTCCGCGTCATATCATAGCCGAAGCGCTCGCCTTGGCGGATGGCTTCTTGCTGGCTGACATTGCCCAGCTGCAACTGGTCGAGGAAAGTGCCGCGCAGCCGCTTTTCCGTCTCGTTGACCGCTTTCTGCTTCGCCATTTCGAGGGCGCAGGCCGCCGCCCCATGCTCACAGACAAGCTGGTCGATCTCATCGAGATCGCTCTCCCGGCCGATAATAGAGAGATAGCCGCGGCCGACATTCTTGGTGATAATCGGCGCCACCAGCCGCGCTACGCCAGAGATTGGCAGAGCCTGCATGAGAACCGGCGGATCCACTTTTACAACGGTCTGCCGGTCATGCAGCTCCACCGGCAGGTTATCCTGCTTATTCAAGAAGAACTCAATATCGTCCCACAGGCCGATCAACTCTGGCTGGAGCTTATGCGAGAGCGGCTGCAGGCGCTTGTCTTGGATGATGACATTCTTTTTGGTCAAGCGGGCCATGGCGGCGATAAGCTCGTCCATGCCTTCATTGCGCGATGAAATCTGCGTCAGCTCGCGGTAGATTTGGGTGCCGCGGCGCTCGAGTTGGCCCTTGCGATTGACCAAGAGGCTAATCAGCGTCTTCTCGACATCGCGGACGCGGGTGTCGTCGGCCAGAGCCAGCACTGGCAGATTGCCGGCTTTGGCTTCGGCCAGCGCTGTCATGCTGACGCTGCCCCAGAAGATGACGGCGGCCGCGCCAACGCGGATGCTCCAATGGATGAGTTCGGTATCGCTATGCGCTTTGGCTGGGTTGTTGACCGGCGGGATCAAAATGAGTTCGCGTCGCTGCACTGCCTTCGAGTGAATGTCATCTTCCGGGTGAATGACGGTCGTCCAAGAAATCGCCTCGTCCAGCAGGCCCTCGCCTGACAGGATATGCGTGCTGAGGGGCAGGGCGAATTTGCGAATTTCTTCGACGGTCAATTCTTGACTGCGGGTGATGCTCATTGCTTATCCTTAAACATCAATCTTTACGAGGCAATGTGCTGCTGACGCTGCCGGCCTTGCCTATCTTGCCCAATTCCAGCGCATCGCTTATAATTCTGCCGCAATTTTATGCCGAAATACACCGATTTATACAGATTATACAAATAAATCTACAAACTGCCTAGATAGAAAAGAAGTTCGCTGTCTTGCTTAAAGCATACAACAATTTGGCGGCGCTGTATAGAACAAATTAACCAGGGCGGCGGCGGGATTTTAGGAAAGGGAAATTAGCCACAGAGGTAGGACAAATTAAATTCCGCGAGTCAACCCCACCCCCGGCCCCTCTCGTAGGGCAGTGTCTACGCGCCCCAAAGCTTTAGGGAGGGGAGAAAACCCCGAAAACTATGGGCGGCGCGCAGGAAAGTCCCTTTCATCAGGCAATGTGTACACGCCCCTCAGGTTAGACTCCCCTCCCCGAAGCTTCGGGGAGGGGCTGGGGGTGGGGTTGAAACGAAGGCATAAACCTGCAAAATTTAATTTGTTCTATTTAGCTCTTGGCGCAGACGCTCAAAAGCGCCTACCCAGTTTTTTGGATCCCGCGTCAGACGGCTGATTTGCATATCGGCAAAATGAGGAAAGAGACCCACCATTATCTCGGGCAGGGTCTGCCAATCGTCCTTTTTGATGAGCGTCTCGATGGCACTGGCTTGACGCTCCGCCCACCACCACTTGTCTTGAAAATCGATCGCTTTTTTCCAGTAGCCGCGCTTTTCCCAAGCCTGGCTGGACTCTTCAACCGTGGCGCTGATACCGCGCAGGCAATAGACCAGCATGGCGGTCATATCTTTGGTTTCGGCATTGATGGCGCGCTGCTGGCTGAGGCGGCGCAGAATCTCGGCGATGGTGCGCATGTGGGCGCTGCGGCGTTTGCCGGGGCTATTGGTGTTGATGACTCGAGCCATCGCTTAACCCGCCGCCTCTGGCTGCTGCGGGCGGATACCACGATAGACCCGCAGGCCGCCAATCGTCTTCAAGATGGTGGCGGCCGGCCGCCGCGTGATTTCAGCCAGCTCCAGCGCGCTCAGCGGCTGGTTGCCATTCACCAGCAAGGCGCGGAAAACGCTGTCTATCAAACCAATATGCTCGGTGATGAAGTCGTCTCGCTTAGCCGACTCTTGAATCGCCAGCTCGAGGGTATCCATTTGAAAGACTTCGCCCGTTTGGGGATGCACATAGTCGAAAGCTTCGCGCAGGTCGCGGTCGGCCAGCGCTTGCTGCTGCTCTGGGCTGAGATGGGTCAGCAGGTAGATTTGCAGGTCGTCGCGGCTCTGTTCCCACCAGCTATAGTCAATATAAAACTTGGTGTCGACGCTGGGTTTGATTAGATAATTGAGACGCATGCGCCTCCTCTTTCAGCACGAATCGCTCAGAAGTCACTGAGTTTCCAATAATTGCCGCCGACATACTCAAAATCTGGCTGGGCCAGCAGAGTCGCTAGCATGGGGCCCGGCGGGCAGCGGCGCAAGATGTTCAAGCAGCTGTACAGAACTTTGGCATGCACCGTGCCTTGCGGATTCTGCTTGCTCAATTCCGCCACCAAAGCCCGCAGCAGATTCACCAGCGTAACACGCTTTGTCTGGATGTCTTTGCCCAGTTTGTCCACTTCAGGCAAGTTGCTGACGCCGACGATGATTAGCTCGTCATAATCAGCGCCGACCGCCCGCTGCGCCGATTGCAGGCGCAGTTGGTCGCCGGCGGCGCGCTCGACCAGCGGAATCCATTCGGTGCGCGGGCGGTAAGTGTCGAACTCGATTTCGATGCGGCTTTTATCGGCGGTGCGATTCAGATAGACATAGGCGCCGACGGGCAGATGGTACTTATGATACAGCGGCGCGAGGCCATAGACATACTTAAATTCATGCACGACCCAGCAAGCGAATTCCTGCTTGTCTAGGGCGTCGACAATGGTGATGGCGATGCGCGGCGTCTTGGCATCGGGGAAGATATATTTTGTTTCCGAATTGATGGGCAAGGTGCCGATGCGGCGGTGCGGATAAATCAAAGTGAGGCTGACTTCGTCTTCTGGGCGCGGCGCGCGAATCGGCGAATGCTCGTCGTCGAGGTCGTATTCCAGTTGCAGCATCTCCCGCGTGAGGCGGCCGCGGTCATAGTCCAGCGGACTATATTGCAAGATAGCCGGCACCTGCCGCACCAGGCGCGGCAGCAGGTCGGTCAAATGCCAGAGAACTTGCCCGGCTGGTCCCACCTCATCAAAGCGCGCATCTTGATTCATATAATAATTGAGCGAAAAGATTTGCAGCGGCGCGGGAGCGTCGCCCAAGCCGCCGATTTCTTCTAAAATCTGCGCGGGCGGCAGCGGACCGCCGCCGTGCATATCCAGCACCGCTTCCGCCAAATGCAGATAGCCGATGTTGACCTCGACGATTAGCTCGCGGGCGAACCAGGTGCCAGCGATGCGCACCAGATCGGGATTGCGTTCCAGCGCGTCATTGACCTGCTGCACAATCGTAACATCCGGGTCGCTCAAAATCTCTTCGACCGTATATTCGGCGACGAGCTGGCTGGGATGCCGATTCAGTTCGTGGTCATTGAGCGGGTGCGGGTCGGGGTATTCGACGACGAATTCGCGCGCTTCGCCAGCGGGCTGGAGGGCGGCATCGTCAAACTCAACTGCGGCGACAGCGATGGGGGTCAAGTCGGTGCTGGTGCCGGACCGCAGGCGCAGGACGCGGCCGGTCGCGTAATCCAAGTTGGCGAAAGTCAGCCGATCGCCGACTTGGTAGCTATCGGCGGGGCGGTAGACCTTCGTGCCTTGGTACTGCTGTATCAGCCGCTGCCGCTGCTCGCTTTCGCGGCTTTTGATAATGGCGCCGGCCAGCTGAACAACCGACAGCGGCCTTTCTTTTTCGAGCAGGAGATTGGTGATGCTATCGATGTCTTCAGCGCCAATAGTAAAGTTATAAGCCCAATGTTGTGCTGGCAACAAGATGGCAGACTCCAGGGAGATTTCTTTTACTGGCGCAATGCTACTTGAGGTCTGCGCTAGCGTCAAGCGTAATTTTTAAGCCTACCCCGGCCAGTGTCTACGCGCCCCAAAGCTTCAGGGGGGCAGAGGCAGGGCAATCGCATCAAAATCGTGCTTCGGCAAAATTCACAAAATTAAGCCAGAAAAAACTACGCGGCCACATTTTCAACCCCACCCCCGGCCCCTCCCCGAAGCTTCGGGGAGGGGCCGGGGGTGGGGTTGGAGCTGGGGGCGGGATGCCATCGCGGGGTTGAAAATAGCTCTCTGTGCCTCTGTAGCTGTTTTTTTCTACCTAACAATTCCCCTGAGGCAGCACATAATCCGCGCTTATCCAGCCTTGCCGCCCATGATAATCCACTTTGTACCAGCCCTCGCTGTACTCCAGAGCCGTCAAAGTGATGTCATACGGTAGATGCTCCAGGATCGCGCCGCCAGGCCCCTCACGGAAGTTCAGAATATGCGTTGTACGCACCGTGCAGCCGCTCAAGGCATTGCTCGGCGGTGCGGCGGGCGAGGGCGGCGGCGCCGGCGGACCTTGCACCAAAACCACCGACCCCGGCCGCGTCAACTGCGCGCAGGTCATAGCGCCGCTGCCTGCTATAGGCTGGCAGGTCCATCACCGTCCGCGGGCTAGTAGCCGCGTCTAAGAAGAGCAGCGTCCCGCTGCCGCGCAGACAGACCTCTACCCCGCTGGCTAGCCAGCCCCAGATATCCACCGCTTCGATGACGCCTCGATCCAAGACTGACGGAATGCCGATGCCGTCGCCCGAGATTTGCTGGCACTGCGTGCTGGTATTCCAGCCCATAATCTGGATCGCGCCCGGCAAACTGTTCTCGCAGGTGGAGAAAGGCGTCGGCATCACGGTTGGCACTGTGGTGGCCGCCGCTGACCTCGGCTTTGCTGGCTGGGTCGGCTGCTGCGGCGGCTGACCCAGCATGACCGAGAATATTTCAGCAATCGGCTTGCTGAAGTAGCTGCAAGTAGCGTCGATGCAGGCGCTGACGCGGAAACTGTATCGGCCGAGGGTCGGCACATAGTCGGCGTCCAGCTCCACTTGGGTCACATTGCCCAGATCGAAGTATGCCGGAGTCGGGCGCGTCTCCATGTCTGTCTGCTGCACACGGACCCGATACTTATTGGCGCTGGCGACGGCGGCCCAGCGCAAAATATGCCGATGCTCCACCATATCGATCTCGATAGTTGGCTTATCAGGCACCGGCGGCGCCTGCTGCGTTGACACTGGCGTTTCGGGTGTTCCAGGCGTGCCAGGCGTTTCAGGCGTGCCTGGCGTGCCGGGTGTTTCAGGCGTGCCAGGCGTCTCGGGTGTTTCGGGCGTGCCAGGCGTTTCGGGTGTTTCAGGCGTGCCTGGCGTCTCGGTTGTCGGATTTGTCGGCTCTGGCAAATCATTTTCTCGTCTGCGCGGGCCGCGCGGACTGCAGCCGTGTTCGTTGCAAGCGACAACGGCAAATATATAGTTGCCCGGCTGCGAGATATGCTGCGAAGTTAAGATGAGGTTAATATACCCATCTGCGTCGGTTTCGTTCCCGGCGTCGTGGTCTGTTCCAGTAGTTAAATCCGTTCGTCTGATAAACAACTTGTGATCATTAGCGCTTACTGCTGGCATCCATCTAACAACGAAAGTTGTGCGGTTGACTTCGGGCATGCTTGTTGGTCTCGGCGGCACTGTCAGCTCAATCGCGCCGATGTCGCAGAGGGCATCTGCTGGATCTGTGTCTGGCGGCACTGCTGGCCGGCTGGTGCCAATCTGGTCAGTATCCAGGCAGTGAAGCGCGCCGCCCGCCGCTGTGGTCACGCCGTCTTTCGCCGGGCTATCGTAGTGCAGCGGATAATAGCCGCCAGCCCCCGTCGCATAATAGTCGCCTAGCTTTGGGTCGGTCGCGGTCGTACTGCAACTGCCATCGGAAGTGATATTGTTGATACTGGCACCTATCGGCGGGCTAAACTGGCCTGTGCAGGCAGGCTGTGTGTTGCTGCTGCCGCTGGCATCAATGATGCTGTTGTAGATATTCACCGCGTTGGCGTAGCTCTGGTTATAGATGCCAGTGCCATTTATGTTCGCCGAATTGGCGGCCAAGGTAACATGGCGGAGAGTGAGCGCGCCGTTGGCCACATCACTATGCACATAGAGCGCGCCCCCGTATTGGCTGGCAAAATTGCTGCTGAAAGTGCTGTTATTGATACTCACCCGGCTGCGAGCCCCCCTCAACAGAGATGGCGCCGCCCCGGCAGCCGATTTGGCAAGTGGTCGGGCTGAGGGAGCTTCTGTTGTTGCGGAAGACGCTGTTGTTAATTGTTACACGGCTGTTTTCAATATAAATCGCGCCGCCATTGCCTTTCTTCCTGAAGCCAGCGTTAACATTGCCATGCCCATGGCCATTGGCAAAGCTGAGATTATTGATTATGACATTATTGGCGCTTTCGATGGAAAAAATCTGGCGGCCGCCTGAATTGTTGCTGTCCATGCCGCCGTCGATGCTGTGGCCATCGCCCTGAAAGATTGTGTTGGCTTTGCTGATAGTTGGCAGCAAGGCCGATAGCGTCACATTCTCTTCAAAATCGATGGTGTTGACATCGCGCGCACCCTGAACGCAACCCGACCCGCCTGGACTGAGCCTGTCCCTGACAGATTCGAGCGCCTCCCCCAAACTGCAGTCAATATCAGGGTCATCAGCATCGACCTTGATAATGGCATTATGGGATTCAATCGCGCCGATGTCGCAGGCAGTGCTTGGCCGGCTAAGGGTCCGCTGGTCATAAGGCAGGGCAGCGCAGACGCTGTCAGCGCCCGCGTCCATTGCGCCGCTGCCCGGCATCAGCGCATAATACTGGCCGTTAAACGCGCCTAGCTTTGGGTCGGCTGTGACCGTTCCAGTGCAGCCGCTAGAAATAAAGTTGTTGATATTTTCACCTATCGGCGGGCTAAACTGGCCTGTGCAGGCAGGCTGTGCGCTGCCGCTGCCGCTGGCATCAATGATGCTGTTGTAGATATTCACCGCGTTGGCGTAGGCCTGGTTATAGATGCCAGTGCCATTTGTGTTCGCCGTATTGGCGGCTAAGGTAACATGGCGGAGAGTGAGCGCGCCGTTGGCCACATCGCTATACACATAGAGCGCGCCCCCGTATTGGCTGGCATAATTGCCGCTGAAAGTGCTGCTATTGATACTCACCCGGCTGCCAGCCCCCTCAACATAGATGGCGCCGCCCCGGCAGCCGATTTGGCAAGTGGTCGGGCTGAGGGAGCTTCTGTTGTTGCGGAAGACGCTGTTGTTAATTGTTACACGGCTGTTTTCAATATAAATCGCGCCGCCATTGCCTTTCTTCCTGAAGCCAGCGTTAACATTGCCATGCCCATGGCCATTGGCAAAGCTGAGATTATTGATTATGACATTATTGGCGTTTTCGATGGAAAAAATCTGGCGGCCGCCTGAATTGTTGCTGTCCATGCCGCCGTCGATGCTGTGGCCATCGCCCTGAAAGATTGTGTTGGCGGTGCTGATAGTTGGCAGCAAGGCCGATAGCGTCACATTCTCTTCAAAATCGATGGTGTTGACATCGCGCGCACCCTGAACGCAACCCGACCCGCCTGGAATGAGCCTGTCCCTGACAGATTCGAGCGCCTCCCCCAAACTGCAGTTAACATCAGGGTCATCAGCATCGACCTTGATAATGGCATTATCGGATTCAATCGCGCCGATGTCGCAGGCAGTGGTCGGCCGGCTAAGGGTCCGCTGGTCATAAGACAGTTCAGCGCAGATGCTGTCAGCGCCCGCGTCCATTGCGCCGCTGCCCGGCATCAGCGCATAATACTGGCCGTTAAACGCGCCCAGCTTTGGATCGGCCGTGACCGTTCCAGCGCAGCCGCTAGAAATAAAGTTATTGGTGTTGGTGCCATTTAGCCCGCTGCAGGCGTTGCCGCCGCTGCCCTGTTTGATGATGCTATTGCTTAGGTTCAGCGCGCCGCTGCCGCCGCTGTCGCGGTAGATGCCATTGCCAGCGGCGGCGCTATTGTCGGCGATGGTAATATGCTTGAGGGTGGCGGTGGCGTTAGAGCCAACAAAGATAGCGCCGCCATTGCTCGTAGCGGAGTTGGCGCTGAAACTGCTGTTATTCAGCGTCAGCGGGCAAATCGCCCGGATAGCGCCGCCGTGGCCGCTGCTGCTATTGCTGCGGAATACGCTATTGTTTATTGTCAGGCTGGTCGCGCCGCTAGCGCAGTTAATAGCGCCGCCATTGGCAGAGCTGCCATTCTCAAACTTCAGGTAGCTGACGCTTACCGGGCCGCTACCGATGTTAAAAATGCGGTGGTTATTGCCATCGATTGTGTAGCTGTTGCCTTGGAAGCTGATGTCGCTGCTGATAGCCGGCAAGTCCGCCGTTAGCTCTTCATTCTTTGTCAAGACGATGAGGTCGACAGCGTCCGCCGCCCCGACCTCGCACTGCACTTGCTCTGTATCTGTATTTGTATTGGCGGAAGTGATGGCTTGCGTCAAAGAGCAGTCTGAATCCACAGTGATTGTGTTGGTGGCGTCGACTTCATAAGCGCCGATGTCGCATTTCTGCCTACTTGCTGGCCGGTCGTAACCGCGCTGGTCGGTCGCCGGGCAGTAGGTTGAGCTGGCGGCGTCGATCGCCGGGCTTTTTGTCGGGCTTGTTTTCAGCGGGAAATAGCCATTGGTGAAGCTGCCCAGCTGCGGGTCTTCGTTTACATGCGGGCTGCCGCAGCTATCCACAGTATCATCAGGGTCATAGATGAGGTTATTTGTCCGGTTGAGCGTGGCGCCACTACCGAGCAAGCAGGCAGAGCCATCGCCGTTATCTTTGAGCAAGCTGTTGCGCAAATTGACGACCGTATTTGATCCAACGATATTCAGGCCGTTAGCCGCGGCGCTCGCGGTCTGGTTTACTGTATTTTCAGCAATGGTAATATGCTCGAGGTTGACTGTGCCTGAACTTGTTAGGTTAATTGAAATCGCCCCGCCGAAATTCCCTGAATTACCCTTAAAAGTGCTGTTTCGGATGGTGGTGGCTGCATTGCCGGTGCCAGCAGCGCGTATGAGAATTCCACCGCCACTGGTAGTGTTGAGCTGTGTTGACGTCTTATTGTCATAGATGCTGCTATTTTCAATTGTTAACGCGCCTGTGCCGGCATAGATGCCACCGCCGCCATTGGCGCCGCTAGTGGCAGTGCTGATATTGCCGTGAATGGTGCTGTTGTTTATAGACACTGTGTTGGCATTTTGCACATAGATGCCGCCACCGTTGTCGTTCTTGCCGTATTTAATAATGAGGTTGTTCACGACTACATCGGCGCTTGCGTCATTGATATGCAGCAGCCTGAATTTAGGTTTAGGATTAGGATTAGTCCCCTCGCATTGACCATTGCTTTCCGCTCCACATATATAGAAGTTTTTGTTGCTAGTGGAGCTGGAGCGGAAAGTGATATCGCTGGTAATCGTTTCCGTATCCTCTGTTACTCTAAAATTAGCTGTCAGGATGATGGTGTCAGGTCCGCTACCGTCGCCCGTGGTGCAGCCGGTCTGCTCTAAGCCGTCATTGGCGGTTGTGATCGCTTTGTCCAGCGTGCATACCTCAGCATTATCGCCGGGAACATAGATAGTCGCGGCCTGGGCGGGCGCGGCGGCCCAGAGCAATAAAAAGGCGAGCAGCGCGCAGAGGCTGGTCTGGAGCAGGGATTTTTGGGCGCGCATTAGCTCTGCCCTCTCGTAATATTTCGTAATATTTCTTGCGCTGGAGGCTAGGGCAGGCAGACGGCTTAAATAAAGTCTATCTTTCATCGTCATATTCCTTTTTTTGGGGTGGGTGAGCCAAACATCCTACTGTGATAATATTGGATTTGCTTGGCTTCTGTCAAATTTTTTTAGAAAAGCGTAAGAATTTCAGGGGAAAAGGGTTGGAAAGGAATTAGCCACAGAGGCACATATGCAAAAAATTTCGACTGCGTCTCACTTTTCAAGCCCATCCCCGGCCCCTCCCCAAAGCTTTGGGGAGGGGAGGCTAACCGACAAAACTGGGTGCGTGTAGGCGCTGTCCGACGGCTGCGCACATACTGCCCGGGGTGAGGTTGAAAATCGTGCATAATTAACTTGGACTTACTTCTGTGGCTATTATCCTTTTCCCCCAACCGCCATTTGACAGCGCGGCGCTCATAGGGTAGACTTGGTTTCAGAGAAAGGCTATGAGCATGCTCTCACACTTTTTGCGCCAGGCACATCATCATATCGCCGATTTTCTTGGAGCGACGCGCAGCGCTTAGCCTCTCGTTTTTTCCTGCTTGCTGCCTATGCCTCGCTCCTAAGCGAGGCTTTTTCTTTGTATGAGGAGGTAAAATGCTGGCAGTCATCGATTACGGCGCGGGCAACCTGCGCAGCGTCCTGCACGCGCTCAAGCACCTGGAAGCGGGGGACCTGCGCCTGGTGCGGCAGCCGCATGAACTCGCGGGGGCGCAAAAAATCATCTTGCCGGGCGTCGGCGCTTTTGGCGCCAGCATGGCGCAACTGCGGGCTCAAGGGCTGGTCGAGCCACTAAAAGCGGCTCTGGCCGCCGGCACGCCTTATCTCGGCATTTGCGTCGGCATGCAGCTGCTCTATGAAGTGGGCGAAGAAATGGGCGAACACGCCGGCCTAGGCCTGCTTGGCGGCCGCGTCATTCGCTTTCCCCAGTTTCAAGACCGCAAAGTGCCGCACATGGGCTGGAATCAGCTGCGCATCAAAAGCGAATGCGCACTTTTGCATGGATTGGACGCGCAGAATCATGTCTACTTCGTGCATAGTTATTATTGCGCGCCGAGCGACGGGCGGACTGTCGCGGCTTCGGTTGATTATGGAATTGAATTTGCCGCGCTTGTGCAGCAAGCTAATATCTATGGGCTGCAATTCCATCCCGAAAAAAGCCAGACGATTGGCTTGCGCATATTGGCGAATTTCCTGCGCCTCTAGGAGCGACTGATGATACTCTACCCGGCAATTGACCTGCGCGGCGGCAAAGTGGTGCGCTTGCGCGAAGGCGACCCGCAGCGGCAATCCGTCTTCAGCGACGACCCGCTGGCGACAGCAAAAGCCTGGCTCGACCAAGGCGCGGCTTGGCTGCATATCGTCAATTTGGATGGCGCTTTTGAGCAGGCGAATGAGACCCTGCGCATTTTAGAAAAAATCGCCAAGCTGAATGTGAATGTGCAATTTGGCGGCGGCCTGCGCGATTTGACGGCTTTGCGGCAAGCGCGGGACGCGGGCGCGGCGCGCCTGGTGATAGGCACGCTGGCGGTGAAAGACCCCGGGGCGGCCGCGCAGGCTATCGACGCTTTTGGCGCAGAAGCCATCTGCATCGCCCTCGACGCCCGCGATGGCAAAGTGGCGACGCACGGCTGGACCGAACTGTCAGCGCATAGCCCGGTCGAACTGGGCGGGTGGCTGCGGCGGCAAGGCGCGCGGCATGCGCTCTATACTGATGTCAAGCGCGATGGCGGCCTGCGCGGCGTCAACATCGCCGCTACCGTCGCCCTGGCCGAGCAGACGGGTTTGCAGGTCATCGCCTCGGGCGGCTTGAGCCAGCTCGCTGAAATACGGCAACTAGCGGGCAGTGGCGCGGTGGCCGGCGCGGTCATCGGCATGGCCCTCTACCAAAACAAGTTCACCTTATCCGCCGCGCTAAAAGCGGCGAGGAGCGAATAATGCTGGCAAAAAGAATCATACCCTGTCTCGATGTGAAAGATGGGCGGGTGGTCAAAGGCGTGAATTTTGTAGACCTGCGCGATGCCGGCGACCCAGTGGCGCAGGCTATGGTCTATGACCGCGAGGGCGCGGACGAGCTGGTCTTCCTCGACATCACCGCCTCGCACGAAGCCCGCAATACGACGCTGGAGATGGCGCGCCAAGTGGCGGATAGCATTTTTATCCCTTACTGCGTTGGCGGCGGTATCCGCACGCTAGACGACATCCGCGATACGCTGCTGGCTGGCGCTGACAAGGTTTCTATCAACAGCGCGGCGGTGCGCAACCCCGAGTTAATCTCGGCAGCGGCTTGGGGCTTTGGCAGCCAGTGCATCGTCGTCGCCATCGATCCGCGGCGCATCGATGGCAAATGGGTGGTGCATATCAATGGCGGGCGCATCCCGACCGATAAAGAAGCGGTGGCTTGGGCGAAAGAAGTGGCTGACCGCGGCGCTGGCGAGATTCTGCTCACCAGCATGGACCGGGATGGCACAAAAGCCGGCTATGATATCGAATTGACGGCGGCGGTAGCCGATGCGGTATCCATCCCGGTGATTGCCTCGGGCGGCGCCGGCTCTGAGGAACATTTCCGCGAGGCTCTGCAAGAGGGCAAAGCCGATGCCGCTCTCGCCGCTAGCCTGTTCCATTTTAATGAACTGCGCATTAGCGACCTCAAACAGTACTTGCATGAACAAGGCTTGCCGATGCGCTTGAATGGCTGTGAGAATTTGAATGGAGTTGAGTGAGGCGGCTCTGGCCGCCATCAAGTGGGACGCGCAGGGGCTGATACCGGCCATCGTGCAAGACGCGCGGACGCGGGCGGTGCTGATGATGGCTTATATGAACGCGGCGTCTTTGCGACGCACGCTGGAACTGGAGCAGGCGGTCTTTTGGAGTCGGCGGCGGCAGGAACTCTGGCGCAAAGGCGCCACCTCCGGCCATACGCAGCGCGTCATCGAAATCCGCATCGATTGCGATGCCGATACGCTGCTGCTCTTGGTCGAGCCGGCTGGGCCCGCCTGCCACACTTTTGCTGAAACCTGCTTCTTCCGCGATTGGCAGAGCTTCAGCGCCGAACCGAAACGCTATTGAGAGGTAGACTGTGGACGATATGCTGTATAAGTTGGAAGCCATCATTCAAGAGCGCCAGCGCCAGCCAGTCGCCGGCAGCTATACGAATCGACTCTTAGCGCGCGGCACCCCCTTCATCGCCCAGAAAGTCGGCGAAGAGGCGGTCGAAGTTCTAGTGGCGGCACTGGCTCAAAGCAAAACAGAACAGGTCGACGAGCTGGCCGACCTGTTCTATCACAGTTTGGTCTTGATGGCTGATTTGGGCATCAGCCTGGCTGATGTGCAGCAGCGGCTGCGCGAGCGGCATCAGCCGCGCTGAGGCTAAGGCTCGTAGTCGTATTCGCCATCCATATATTCGCTGTAGCTGAGGTAGCCTTTCCAATAGTCGTAGGGACCAGCGGGGAAGGTGTTGGCGAAGAAGTCTTCACTGCCATAAATCACATTGGTGATAGGCGAGCTTTCTTCTAACTGCGGGTCGGCGCCGGCTAGCAAGCTGTAGAGCACCATGCGCTGCTCTGGATAATAGAACATCAGCGAGACATAATTGGCATCCAACCGTTCGCCGGTAACCTGCGGCGGTTCGCCATAATGCTCGATGACCTGGCTTAAGCTGGTTTGCGGCGCGAGTTGCAGCAGTATCATAGCGACGGTGTCTGCTCCGCGTATGAGACAGCAAGGGCTATTTTCCAGCCCAAAAATGAAGTCATCTTCGCTGGATTCAAAAATCGCGCTGCCCTCCAGACCATTCACGATTTCCAGAGCCTCGGTCATACTGGTCTCTCCCGGCACGATATTCTGCCAGCAAGGCGGCGCGCAGGGTTCACCGGTGATTAGGCTGTCATCTTCTAAGAGTTTGACTGCGGGCGGGCCAATGCTGATATTAGGCGCGTCCGCGGCCAGAGCCGCCAGCACAGCCAGCGGCAGGCCGCCGCGGTCCAGCGGGCGACCATCAACATAGATTGTTTGCAGCGCGCCAGCTTGGTCGCGGGCGCGGATAGCGGGCGTGCCGCTGACGCCAGCGCTCTGGCCCACATTCGTATCGATGAGGAATTGCATGGCGCGGTCCTGGCAAGTGACCAGTGCTTCAGCATCCAGGGCGAGCAAATTGGCTAGATTGGCGGCCATATTCTCCAGATTGCCAGCGCCGGCGAATTCAAAGAGCAGGTCATGCGCATCCCAGAAAGCGGCCAAATCCTGCGCCGCCACGCATTCGGCAATCTTCGCCATCGCCGTCGAAAATTGTGGATTCACTAAGGGATAAAGGCGATACTCAAATTGCGCTTGCCCGCCCCGCACATGCTCGTCGATGAAGCTGTGCAGAATGCTTTGATAGCTCTGACAATGCGGGCAGAGGAAGTCTTCAAAGGCGACGATGGTCAGCGGCGCTGTCGGCTCGCCCAAGACAAAGCCGCCATCGGCCGCCCGATAAGTCGTCAAGCCGGCGTAGCGCCCATGCTCAATCGTAACTGTTTCGCTGGATTGCGGAAGGGTAGCCTTGACGATGGCAGGATAATGTTCGGGCAAAGCCAGCGCGATTTGGATAGGCTCAGCCGTGCCGTATTGCAAGAAGAGCGCCGGAGCGCTTCGGACGCCAAGACTGGCGCCATAAGTGGCGTCGACAGCATATTGGGTCGCGGCCGCCGCGCAGTCGCCCAGGGCGTCGATGTCCAGTTCCAAGGTGCTGGCGAATTGCGCCATCGTTTCCGCTGTGAAGCCCTGCGCGCTGACGATTTCAAACATCAAATCGTGGGCGCGCCAGAAAGCGCCTGGCTGCAAGGTATCGGCGCATTCGACCAGGCTGCCGCTCAAGGCTGACAATTCCGCGTCAATCACGGGCAGAATGCGGTATTCAAACTGTGCCTGCCCACTGCGCACATACTCCGCGATGAAGCTGCTAATAATCGGTTTATAATTTTGGCAGCTGGTGCAGAGAAAATCTGAGAATTCGATCAATTTTACGGGGGCGCTTGGCTCGCCTAAGACAAATGCGCCATCGGCTGTTCGCGCCTGTGGCAGGTCGGCATAAGGGTCGTCTTGCGCCTGGGCCGGTATCAGCAGGCAAAAGAAGCAAAGCAAAAGCGCGAGCATTGCAATTCTGGTCGGTCTCGACATGATATATCCTTTGACTGGGCTTTGAATTTGAGTCTGCCACAGAATCCCAAAGTTTCAATGCCGCGCTTGCCAGAGGGCGGGCGGCGGCAGTAGAATGTGGCGGCGCAAAAAATGAGACGGAGTGCTATGCCAACAGCAGAACGGCGCATCAACGAGACGACCTTCCATGTCCGCTATGCCGAAACGGATCGCATGGGCGTGGTGCATCATGCGGTTTATCTCGTCTGGTTTGAAGAAGGGCGCAGCGCCTTCCTGCGCGAGCGCGGCTGGAGCTATGCCGAGATTGAGGCGGCCGGCTTCTTCTTAGCCGCCAGCGAGCTGCAAGCGCAATACCGCCGCGCCGCCCATTATGACCAGCGGGTGACAGTCAAAACTTGGCTCGAAGCCTATAAAAGCCGTACTCTGACCTTTGGCTGCGAGGTGGTCGATACGGCGACGGCGGCGCTTCTCTTTCGCGCCAACCTCAAGTTGATTTGCCTGAATGCCGCCGGCGAAATCACGCGCATACCCGCCGCCTGGCGGGCCTGGCTCGAGGCTTAATTTGCCTTTTTGGGCGATTTTAGCCAAATACAAGCGAAACTCTGTGCTATCTGTTATTATCACAATTCAGCGCTAGCATAGCTCTTTCTTTGCTGAAGCCTAAGCCGGGCAATCAAGGCAATGCGTAATTGATTGGTAAGAATTTACTGTGTCTATAGAAGCAGGTACTCTTGCTGAAGAGCAGGAGTAACAGGAAGCGGGAAGCCTAAAATGGTAACTTACGCCGAAAGACCTTGGACAAAAAATTATGATGCTGGTCTGCCGACCACGATTGATTTTCCCGAGGTCCCACTGCATCAATTTTTGAAAGAGACGCGCCAGCGCATACCCCAGCAGACGGCGCTGATTACGCCGGCCAAGCTGCCGTTGGTCGGGCGCATCAGCCGCGCTGTCAGCTATGAAGAGCTGGACCGCGCTTCCGATGCCCTAGCCGCCGCGCTCGTTGACCTGGGGCTGAAGCAGAGCGACCGGGTCGCCATCGTTATGCCGAACTCGGTGGCTTTTGTCATCAGCTTTTACGCCATTTTGAAAGCGGGCGGCGTGGTCGCCGCGACCAACCCGACCTATCCCGCCGAAAGAATGGCTCATCAAATTAACGATTGCGACGCCGAATTTGTCTTGACGCTGACGCTCTTCTACGACCTCGTCAAGCAGGTCCAGCCGCGCAGCAAAGTGAAAACAATTATCGTCGCCAATATCAAAGAATACCTGCCGCCGCTAGCCAAGTTTCTCTTTACGCTGGCGCGTGAGAAAAAAGACGGTCACTTCTTGGCTGAAGTGGCGGCCGGCGATTATTGGTTCCAGGACTTGCTGGAGCGCTACGATGGCAAGCGGGCGAATGTAACCGTGGGGCCAGACGACCTGGCGATTTTTCAATACACCGGCGGCACGACCGGCGTCTCGAAAGCGGCTATATCTAAACACCGTGGCCTGGTGGCAAATGTGCTGCAAACCGGCGGTTTCCTCAAACTGCTTGATAGTCCGCCGGAAAAACAGATTTTTCTCGGCGCGATTCCTTTTTTCCATGTCTACGGTCTGGTCGTTGTGGTCAGCACCAGCGTCTACAACGGCTGCAAAATCGTGCTAGTGCCAAACCCGCGCGATATTGACGATGTCTTGGAGAATATCCAGACCTTCCGCACGACGCTTTTTCCAGCCGTGCCAGCCTTGTATAACGCGATAAACAATAACGCGAAAGTGCAGCGTGGCGAGATTGATTTGAGTTCGCTGCAACTCTGCATAAGTGGCTCGGCGCCCTTGCCAGAAGCGACCAAAGCCGAATTCGAGCGGCTCTCGGGCGGTTCGGTGCGGGAGGGCTTTGGCATGAGCGAAGCGCCCACCGCCACCCATATCAACCCACTCTTCAAGCCGAGCCGGCCGGCTTCCATCGGCTTGCCGCTGCCCGGCATGGATATGCGCATCGTCAGCCTCGAAGATGGAGAGACGGACCTACCAGTCGGCGAAGCGGGCGAATTGCTGATGGCGGGCCCGAATGTGATGGTCGGCTACCATGGCCTGCTGGACGAGACACAAGCGGTCCTGCGCGAGAAAGATGGCAAGCGCTGGCTCTATACCGGCGATATCGCGCGCATGGACGAAGACGGCTATTTTTATATCGTCGACCGCAAGAAAGATATGGCTCTGATTGGCGGCTATAATGTCTATCCGACGACGGTGGAAAATGCCATCGCCGCCCATGCCGCCGTGCTGGAAGTTGGCGTAGCGGCCATACCCCACCCGGAGCGCATCGGCCAAGAAGCGCTCAAAGCCTGGATCGTTTTGAAGCCCGGTCAAAAGCTGAAGGCGGAAGAAATGATCGACTTTTTGGGCGAGAAACTCGCGCCCTACGAGATTCCGCGTCGCATCGCCTTCATCGAAGAATTGCCAAAGACAATGGTCGGCAAGACCCTGCGGCGCGAGTTAGTGCGTATGGAACTGGAGAACAGTTGATTCGGCAGAGAGAGTCCAAGTCGCGCGCTTGCCCGGCGGCAAGCAATATCCCGTCAACCATAGTCCGCCTTTGTGGTGTTTAGCTATGAGCACATATTTACAAACCCAAGCAGCGTATTACAATTTCCTGCGCTATGCCAGCGAATCCAAGCTTATCTTGCTGCATCCCGCCAGCCGCTACCGTTCGGTGGTTGTTGCCCGTCTCATCGGCGATGACAATCTGCGCGCTTTGTATTACGCCCTGGATGCAGACGATATTAACTTGCGGGATTTCTTGGCTGGCATCACCCGGGCTTTGTCGCGGCAGCGGCCGAGCTTTGGCCGGCATCTCAAAGCGCTGCCCGCGGCGGCCCTGGCGAAGCCACAGAAACATTTCAAGCGCGTGCTGCGGGCTTTCAGAGCCGAAATAGAAGATATCCAAACCGACGAGCTTTACCTGGTGCTGGATGACTTTGACCGGGCTGAGACTTCCGACGATGTGCTGCGCTTCATCGAGCGCTTTTCTCATGACATGTCCACGCGCTGCCATGTTGTCCTGAGCGGCCGTTCGCTGCCGCGGCTGCCTTGGCTGTCGATGATTGCCAAGCGCCATGCCCTCATCATTTCTGATAGCATGCTGACGCGGAACCGCTTTTATGAGCGCGAGAACGTCCCGGACGCGCCTATCAAGGCTTTGGGCTTGGGACCGGGCTATGTCTTCCGCGATGATTTTTTGGTTGACGCCTGGGAAGGGCGGCTGCCGCGCATGCTGCTTTTCTTTGCGCTGGAAGTGCCGCAGCTCACGCGCGATCAAATTTGCGACACTTTTTGGTCCAATCTCAAGCCGAATAAGGCGGTGAATGTCTTTCATGTGACGAAGCAGCGTTTGCACGAAGCTATCGGCGATGATATGATGGTTTATGAGAATCGCTATTATTGCTTCAGCCCCGAGACGCCGCTCTATTATGACGCGGTGGAATTTGTCGAGACCTTGCTCGAAGGCCGCTACGGCGCGCCGTCCGATTCATTTGCTGTCTGGCAGCGGGCGGCGAAGCTCTATCGAGGCCCTTTCCTAGAAGGTAATGACGACGACTGGATTAGCGAGCGGCGCGAAGCTTATCATAGCGCTTACATGGAGGTCATAAATCACATCGCTGATCATTGGCTGCTGCAAGAAAATCATGAGCTGGCTTTGTACACGCTCAAGCAGGTGCTGACCGCCGATTTCTCCCGCGAAGAGATTCACATGAAGCTGCTCAAGCTCTATGCGCAGCTGGGCCGGCGGGCTGAGGCGATAAGTCATTATCGGGAAATGCAAAAATGGGCTACCGCGAATAGACGGCCCTTGAGCGGGGCGGCCGAACAGCTCTTCAGCGATATCACCGTCTGAACGGGCAATACGCTATAACGCCCCTGGCAGGACTCGAACCTGCGACCAACGGTTTAGAAGACCGGTGCTCTGTCCACTGAGCTACAGAGGCAATAGGGCGATTGTATGAAGGCGCGCTTGCCTTGTCAACACTGGGCGCGGGCTTTTTGAGGCTGCCTCGCATTGCTTATAAAACGCTCTCATAGTATAATATAAGCGGAAATTCGATGCTTTTTTGCCGCTATGACGGCGGCCAAGCCCGATTCGATTGACAAATACATAGGAGACAGTATGGCAAGAGACAAGGATGTCGTGGCCCAGCACGAGAGCGACTATAGCGCAAAGCATATCCAAAAGCTGGTCCCGCGCGAGCATATTCGGCGGCGGCCCGGCATGTATGTCGGCGGCACCGATGGGCGCGCGCTGCACCATCTCATTTATGAGGTCGTCGACAATTCCATCGATGAAGCCTTGGCCGGCCGCTGCGACCGCATTTCCGTCACCCTGCACGATGGTGGCGCGGTAACCGTGCGAGACAATGGCGTCGGCATCCCGGTGGATATGCACGCCAGCGGCAAATCCGCTTTGGAAGTCGTGATGACGGAAATCGGTACCGGTGGGAAATTTGATAACCAAGTCTATCAGGTCAGCGGCGGGTTGCATGGCGTCGGCCTCTCCGCTGTGAACGCGCTCTCGGCGCAATTGACAGCGACGATTTACCGCGACGGGCATGTCTGGCGGCAAAGTTACCGCGAAGGCCTGGTAGACGGCGGCGCGGTAACACAGGTTCGCCCTTTAGAAGAGGGCGAAGTGACCGGCACAGTCATCAGCTTCTTGCCCGATTTCACTGTGATGGAGCGTAACGACTTCAGCTTCGACACTTTGAAAACGCGCTTTCGAGAGATGGCCTTTGTAACGCGCAAAGTTACTATCACCTTGCGTGATGAGCGCGTCAAGCCAATACCTCGCGAAGTAACCTTTTATTTTGATGGTGGCCTGCGCTCATTCGCGCGCTATCTCAATCGCAAGCGCC
Source organism: Phototrophicaceae bacterium (assembly GCA_965200325.1). Classification (GTDB taxonomy): domain Bacteria; phylum Chloroflexota; class Anaerolineae; order Aggregatilineales; family Phototrophicaceae; genus UBA6055. The sequence goes on from OZ241335.1 coordinate 1,847,675, forward strand.
GCCCCGTGCATAGCATCCTGCATGTCGAGCAGGATGTCGAATTCCTTGACCGCAATGACAAAACCTATACCATCGGCGTCGAAGTCGCTTTTCAATATTCCGATGTCGCCACGACAACTGAGCTTGCTTTCACCAACACCATCAATACGCCTGATGGCGGCACGCATATCACTGGGCTGCGCTCGGCAATCACCGGCGTCATCAATCGTTACGCCCGCAAAGCCGGCTTGCTCAAAGACAAGGACGGCAACTTCTCTGGCCCAGATACCCTAGAAGGTCTGACGGCTATTGTCAGCGTCAAGCATCCCGACCCGCAATTCGAGAGCCAAACCAAAGTCAAGCTGCTGAATCCAGAGGTGCAGGGCGCTGTCTCGCAGGCGGTAACAGAAGCTTTCAATGAATTTCTGGAGATGAATTCGCGGGAAGCCCGCCGCATCGTCGATAAGTGCTTGACGAGCAAGCGGGCCCGCGAAGCAGCGCGAAAAGCGCGCGACCTCGTGCGCAGCGGGCCAAGCCTGCTGGAAAGCAGCACATTGCCCGGCAAACTCGCTGACTGCTCTGAACGGGGCGAAAATGCCGAAATTTATATCGTCGAGGGCGATTCGGCTGGTGGCAGCGCCAAACAGGGCCGCGACCGCCATTTTCAGGCGATTCTGCCCCTGCGCGGCAAAATCTTGAATACCGAACGCGCCCGCATCGACAAAATCCTCGACAATAACGAAATCAAGGCTCTTATCTCCGCCTTAGGCACGGGTATCCACGACGAGATGGCGATTGACCGCCTGCGCTATGGCCGAGTCATTATCATGACCGACGCCGATGTCGATGGCAGCCACATCCGCACTTTGCTGCTGACATTTTTCTTCCGCCACATGCCGCAGATTGTGCAGCAAGGGCATCTCTATATCGCGCAGCCGCCGATATTTTTGCTGAAAAATGGCAAGCAGATGCGCTATGTCTATCCGACGGCTGGCCTCTCCGATGATGAGTTGCTCAAGCAATCGGTCAAGGAATTCAAGAATCCGGATAAAGTTAGCGTGCAGCGCTACAAAGGCCTGGGCGAGATGAATCCAGACCAGCTTTGGGAAACGACGATGGATCCAGAAAAGCGCACGCTGCTGCAAGTTACAATCGAAGACCTGGCGGATGCCGATAGAATCTTTGATATGCTGATGGGCAAAGATGTTCTGCCGCGCCGCCGTTTCATCCAAACGCATGCTCGCCAGGTGCGTAACCTCGATATTTAAGCGCTTTACAAGCCCGAGCTTTTGGCGTCCGCTTCCGTCCAGCCGCGCGCTTCGCGGGCGGCGGCGGCTTGTTGGGCGCGGCGCGCTGGCCCGCGCTCAAACAAGCCATGCAGCAGCGAAAAGAAAATGCTGCCCAAGCCCAGGCTTGGCACAATCAGCAAGAGCGGAGTCCAAGGCCGGCCAGCGAAGTGGATGTGTTCAGGCTGCAAGACCAGCACGGTCATACAGACTGTGGGCAAAATGGCGACTAAGCAGAGGCTGGCTAGCAAGCTGAACAGAGCCGATAAGACGCCGCCCTGGAGCGGCTGGCGCGCCAGTGAGCGGCGCTGCACCAGCCCGCCCAGCCCCAGCCCCAGCACGAGCAAAACCAGCAGCGCCAGTGTATTGCGATCGAAAATTTCCATAAGCCCCGCGCGGCCCCTTGGGCGCCGCTTAAAACAAACTATAGATGAACGGGCTGAGCGGGCCTGAGCCGCCGATGATAATCAAGAGCGCGAAGACTAGCAAGGTGATGACCAGCGGCAATAGCCAATAGAGCTTGCGCTTCCAGAGGAAAGCTAGCAGCTCGCCTAAAACGCCTAGGCGGGCGAAGAAGTCTTGCAATGCGCTAGGTGCATTGTTGCCAGAATTAGATTTTGCCGTCATGTTTGCCTCCTGGTAAAAGAATCAGCTGGGCTTTCTAACGATATGCGAGCCTAGCACGAGCATATCAATATCGCTGTTGCGGAAAGTATTGTATGCCTCGCGTGGAGTATTGACAATAGGCTCGCCACGCAAGTTAAAAGATGTATTGAGTACGACCGGCACGCCGGTCGCTTCGCCGAAAGCGCGCACAATATCGTAATAACGCGGGTTGGTCCCGCGGTCGATGGATTGCAGGCGGCCAGTGCCTGCGTGATTGACCGCTTGAATCTCCGCCTGTTTCTCCGCTTTGATAGGCGCGACCATAAGCATATAGCGCGGGCAATCGTGTTCGGCGACTTGGGCATAATCGAAGTATTCTTGCGCTCGCTCACGCAGGATGACGGGGGCGAAGGGGCGGAATGGCTCGCGGAATTTGATTTTTGTATTGACGATTTCTTTCATTTCGCTGCCGCGCGGATCGGCCAAGATGCTACGATTGCCTAAAGCCCGTGGTCCCCATTCGAATCTGCCTTGAAAAAAGCCGATGACCTGCTGCTGGGTCATCGCGTCGACAATGACTTCGACAAGTTTCTTCTCGTCAGAATAAGTTTCATAGCCTATTTCTTCCGCCTCGAGGAAGGCGCGGCAGGCGGCATCGTCGTAGCTTTTGCCATAATAGGCATGCCGCTGTCGCCATTTGCGCGGCTTGCCCAGCAGGATATGCCAAGCCCAGAGCGCCGCGCCCAAAGCACCGCCATCATCGCCAGCCGCCGGCTGAATCCATAATTCTTCAAAAGGACTTTCGTTCAAGATACGCCAATTCGCTTTGGTGTTCAGGGCGACGCCACCGGCCATGACCAGCTTTTTCAAGCCGGTGCGCCGATGCAGATACTGGGCGATATTTATGAGCGTATCTTCGGTGAATCGCTGAATGCTGGCGGCGACATCGGCATAATATTGATTCTGTTCCATAGCGGTTTTCTCGGCCACCCGTTCTGGATGGGTGCCGGCCGTAAAAAAGTCGGCGCTGGCATCGCGCTGCTCGCCAAAGAGATTGAGGAATTTTTGACTGTAGCTACGCTGCGTCGAGCGGTGAAAGTCAAAATAATCCATATTCAATTGGAAAGCGCCCGTCGCCGCGTCCGCACTAACAATCTTTTGAATCTTGTCCAGATAGCGCGGCCGGCCATAGGGACTCATGCCCATGACTTTATATTCGCCGTTGTTGACGCGGAAGCCCAGCCACGCGGTGAAGGTGGAATAGAGCAAGCCCAGCGAATGCGGGAAACGCTGCTCTTCAAAAAGCTCGATAGTAGGCGCTGCATCGGTTGTTTCACCGAGGCAGCTAGTGCCGCGGCCCAGCGCCGTGGTCGTCCATTCGCCAACGCCATCGACGGTCAGAATCGCCGCCTCTTTGAAGGGGCTGGCGAAGAAGGCGCTGGCGGCGTGGCTCATGTGATGGTCGCAAAACAGAATTTTGCTATAGGGCAGGCCTAAGCCGCGGGCGATGTGGCTGCGCACCCAGAGCTTGTCGCTCAGCCAGGTCGTCATCGATTCTCGCCACAGCCCAGCCGAGCGCGGGAAGCTGTTCAGGGCGGTTTGCAAGATGCGCTCAAATTTTTGCAAGGGCTTCTCATAAAAGACGACATAGTCTAAATCGGCCGCGCTGATGCCCGCCTGTTCAAGACAGAATTGCGCCGCCAGCTGAGGGAAACCGTTATCGTGCTTTTTGCGGGAAAAACGTTCTTCCATCGCCGCCGCGACCAGCTTGCCATCTTTGAGCAAGGCGGCCGCCGAATCGTGATAAAATGCTGAGAGGCCGAGGATGTACATCGCTAGCCTTGTTCTTTGGCGGCGGCGATATCGGTCGGCACCGGCTCCCGCTCGAGCCAGCGCAGCGGCGCGCTTTTGCGGCGCAGCGGGTCCATAAAGAGCGTCGAGAGCAGACCAAACGGCACCAGTATCGTAAAATAAAATACGGTGGCGATGAAACGACTATTAAGCTCGGCGACAATCGCCGAGTTGATGCTGAAGCGCTGCCAGGCAATGCGCCAAATTTCTCTCATCCGCGTCCCCACGCTGTCTCAATCACATTTCAAGCGTAGACGAATTCAAGAAGTCAAGCAAGGCATTTCGGGCGATATTATGCCCCTGCTGATTCCAATGCGTATCAGCGAAGAAATAAGGCGGCTGGCCGGCGCGGGCGGCCGCGCGGAGCGCAGCGGTCAAATCGAGAGAGTCCAAGCCCGCCTGCGCCGCGAAGGCTTGCAGCAGGTCGCGCTGGGCGCTCAAGTTGCGGTCAATCGCTTCGATGCTGACATTTTTGCCCTGTTCGCGCAGAGCGGCGACGATTTCCTCTTTGCTCGTGTCGCTCAAGTCCTGCCAGTACAATTCCGCTTTTTGCGGGATATAGAGCAGCAGCAAGCGGGCGCCGCGGGCGGCCAGAACCTGCGCCATTTCGCTGATGCTCGCGCGCGTGATTTGCCAGCTCTCGCTCTCCGCAAGCGTCTCTTGGTCAAGCGCCAAGAGCGGCAAGAAGCGATCGAAAAAAGCGACCTCTGTTGGCGGGTCAGTCGGATAGTGGCAGTCGCCATTGGGCGCTGGAAAAAGCGCATCGCGCAAGTAGAGAAAGATATGCAGGCTGACGAGCAAATCGCCGGGAGGATGGTTATGGAAGACCGAGTCGTAGCGGCTGCGGCCAGTGGCCAGATGCGCCTGAAAAAAGTCATTGTCGCTTAAATCGTTGCCGCCAAAATAGGCCAGAATGACTGTCTGTGGCTGGCGCGGCGCGGCGAAGGCATCAAAGAGCCTTTTTTGTTCCAGCGTGCCACTGCCCGGCAAACCCAAGACTAACTGCGAATCGGCTAGGTCTTGCCAAAATGGCCGCTGGATGGCTTCGGCGGCGGTGAAGGAATCGCCAAGGACGACTAAATCGACAGTCTCGGGCCAGGGTTCTACATTGCGAAAACCGTGGTTATCGCGCGTGAAAGAGACAAAATAGGCTTCAAAAGGCGGCGCAGCCTCAGGCGAGAGGCAGGTGAGATGGTACAAATCGCCGAATTGCTCAGTAACGGTATAGCGCACCGTTTCCCCGGCGGGATATTCCAGCGCGCCATGCTCGCTATCCAAGTTGAAACCCAGGCGCAGTTGATATTGCGGCATGCGGCTGATGAGAGGCTGCGGCAGACTGGGGAAAGCAAGCTGCAAGCAAAGCTCTAGCAGCAGCCAGCTCAATAGCAGGAGCAGGGTGGCGCGGCGGACAATTTGCAGGAGGCGGCGCACGGTCGGCTTTAATTGCGGGAAAATGGCCCGATATCGAAGTCTTTGCCTGGCGGCGAAAGCTGCGTATGCAGCAGCAGCGTCTCCAGCCGATAGATTTCTAGCAGCGTCAGCAGCAGGTTGGACAGACTGTCCAGGGCCAGCAATTCCTGTTTCTGCTCATTTTCGGCTTGCAGCAAGATCGAAGCGAGCTGCGCCACCGCTCGCGGCTGCCGCGGGATGTCGTCGGGATTAAAGCTAGAGCCTTCGGAAGCGGAGAGGATTTCCAGATAGCGAATGACCAGCGGGCGCAGGATGGCGCTGGCCTGTTGGATTAAATGTGGCCGGTCTTCCGCCGGCAAAAAATATTCCACTTCGCCTGACAAGTAGGGCAGGCTATGGTCCAGCGCTTTGATGCGAAAGCGGCACTGCCCGGTGACGACGATATTCATGCGCCCCAGCGGCAGCCGCTGCACCTGGCTGATGGCGGCGGCGCAGCCCACCGCGGAAGGCGTCGGAATCGAGTCAAATGCCTGATGCTCCTCTTTGATAAGCACGATGCCAATAGATAGCTGAGCCTCTAGGCAGCGGTTTATCATGATTTTATAGCGCTCCTCAAAGATATGCAGTTTGATCTGCATACCGGGAAAGAGCACGGTCTTTAGCGGAAACAATGGCAGAAAACCCATTTACGCGCCTTGCAGCTCGAGCTTCGTAAAGCTGTATAGATAGTATATGCCAATCTGTGAGCAGTGGCTATATTTGGCGGCAAAGAATTATTAGCCACAGAGGTAGACAAAGTGAATTTTGCGACTTTTTGCGTTCGTCAACCCCACCCCCGGCCCCTCCCCGAAGCTTCGGGGAGGGGAGTCTAACATGGGGACGTGTAGACATTGCCCGGCGGAAGGAACTTTCCTGCAAGCTCGCATAGTTTTCAAGGTTTTTCTCGCCTTCCCAAAGCTTTGGGGCGCGTAGACACTGCCCTACGGGAGGGGCCAGGAGTGGAGGTGAAAATAGCGCCTCGCATTTTACATAATTAACTTTGAATTACTTATATTTTCGCAATGCGCGGCGATTGCGGGTACAATCTCCCCGAGATTTCTGCAAAGCCTAAGGAGGCGCCCGATGACAAGCCCGCTTGTAAGCACCGACTGGCTGGAGCGCCATCTGCAAGACCCGGCGCTGCGCATCGTCGAACTCCGTGGCCAGGTGCTGCCGCCGACTGAGCCACCGCCGCATTATTTCACCGATAGAGCCGGCTATGATGAAGCCCATATTCCCAATGCCGTTTTTGTCGATTGGCAGGTTGATTTTGTGGCGCCAGGCTCGCCGACTAACGACATCGCGCCGCCCGCCCAATTTGCCGCGCTGATGGCCCGCCTCGGCATCAGCAATACGACAAAGGTGGTAGTCTACGACAATGCCGCCAGCATGTTCGCCTGTCGTTTGCGCTGGGCATTGCGCTATTATGGGCATGAGGCGGTCTATATCCTTGATGGCGGCTGGCAAAAATGGCGCGCCGAAGGCCGCCCGGTCAGCGCGGAAGTGCCTGAAATCGCGCCGGCCGTTTTTAACCCGCGCCTGCAAGCCGAGCTGCGCATCAGCGCCGCCGAGATTCTGGCGCAGCTTGAAAGGGGCGAGGCGCAACTCATCGATGTGCGCTCGCCGGCCGAATTTGCCGGGACGGCTTCGCGGGCCCGCTATGGTGGGCATATGCCCGGCGCCATCAACTTGCCGCGCAAGACCATGCTCGCCGCTGATATGACACTAAAAAGCGCGGCGGAATTGCGGGCGCACTTTGCCGCCGCGGGCATCGCCTTGGACGCGCCGCAAACCGTGCTTTATTGCAATTCTGGCGTCTCCGCCACTTATGGCATGCTGGCAATGGAAATCGCCGGCGCCCAGAATCTGCGCATCTATGATAGTTCCTGGAAAGAATGGGGCAACGACGCGGCGACGCCCAAAGCCACCGGCGCAATCTAAAGCATTAAGTAAGATAAAGCGGCGCTAGCTTGTCATTGAATTGATGTTGCCCGTTGGGAGTAGAGAAAGGTCAGGCGTGGAACTCATCGCGTATCAAGACGCCAACGCATTTGCTGAACTGGAATCGGAGTGGAACGGGCTGCTCGCCCGCGCGCCTATCAACTGTCTTTTTTATACTTGGGAATGGCAAGAAACCTGGTGGCAGGCTTATCAGCCGGGCGCGCTGCGCATTCTCGCCTGTCGCGGGACGGACGGAACGCTCTTAGGCATCGCACCGCTTTTCATCACTGAGACCGACCGCGGCCGCTCGGCGCAGATTATCGGCTGCGTCGATGTTACGGATTATCTCGATTTTATCGTCGATGCCGACCAGCTTGAGGCCGTTTTTGCTGTTTTTGCCGATTATTTCGCCGCCCAGCGGGCCGACTTTGATATTCTCGATTTTTGCAATATCCCAGCCGCTTCGCCGACCCAGAGCATCCTGCCCGCTTTGCTGCAAGAGCGCGGTTTCGCCACCAGCGTCAGCCAGCAGGAAGTCTGCCCGGTGATTGAATTGCCGCGTGATTGGCGCGGCTACCTCAGCCAGCTTGATAAAAAGCAGCGCCACGAAGTGCGGCGCAAGCTGCGCCGCATCCAGGGCAGCGAGAAGACCGTCGACTGGTACATCGTCAATGGGCAGCACGATTTAGAAGAAGAGATTCGCCAATTCACGCGGCTGATGGCCGCCAGCGACCCAGAAAAAGCCCGCTTTTTGCAAGACGAAGGCAACCAGCGCTTCTTCCGCGCCATCGTGCCTTTGATGCAGCGGCGCGGCTGGCTGCAAATGAATTTTCTGACTGTGGGGGCGCAGCGCGCCGCCGCCTATATCAATTTTATCTATGGCAACCGCGTGCTGGTCTACAACTCGGGCTTAGATCACCAAGACCATGGCGCTTTAAGCCCCGGCATCGTATTGCTGGCTTATAATATCCGGCATGCCATCGAAGAGGGCTACCAGTTTTACGATTTTTTGCGCGGCGACGAAGAATACAAATACCGTATGGGCGGCCGCGATACGGCCGTGATGAACATTAGAGCCGAGTGAGCGCCCGCAAATGGTAAAATCGCGATGCCCATCAAACGGATTGCGCTGATAAGCGTGCATACCAGCCCGCTAGCGTCGATGGGCGGCGCGAAGACGGGCGGCATGAATATCTATATCCGCGAGCTAGCCCGCGAATTGGGCGCGCGCGGCTGCTGGGTAGATATTTTCACGCGGCGCTCTTCAACGCTAGAACCTGATATTGACACTGCTATCAGTGACAAAGCCCGCGTCATATATGTGAAGGCCGGGCCGACGCTGCCTTTGCCGCCGGCGGAACAATATTCCCTGCTCTCCGAATTTACTGCGAATTTGATGGCTTTCGCCACTTTGAATCGTCTGCACTACGACATTGTCTATAGCCATTATTGGCTGAGCGGCTGGGTGGCGGCTAAGCTCAAAGAAGCTTGGGGCATTGGCTTCGCGCACATGTTTCACACGCTTGGCCACATGAAAAACCGCATCGAAGACTATGCCATCTATCAACCCGACCGCCGCATTCTGACGGAGCTGCATGTCTTGCAGTGGGCTGACCGCGTCATCGCCGCCACGCCCGCCGAGCAAGCGCAGTTGCGTTGGCTCTATCGGGCGCGGCGCAAGCAAATCACCGTCATCCCGCCCGGCGTGAATACGGCGCGCTTTCAGAATATCATGCCGGCCGCCGCCGCGCGACAAGCCCTCGGTCTCAAACCTGAGGGCAATGTCTTGCTTTTTGTCGGACGCATCGAGCCGCTCAAAGCGGTGGACACCATCCTCGAGGCTTTGCGCGTCTTAAAAGACAAAGCGCCGACGCTGCTGCGCAAACTGCATTTTATGATTGTCGGCGGCGACCCGCGCAATAAAAGCGACCGCGAAATGAACCGCTTGCAAGCTCTTAGCATCAAGCTGGGCATCAATCAGCTCGTCAGCTTTGTTGGCGCGAAAGAGCAGGCGGAGCTGCCGCGCTATTATGCCGCCGCCACCGCAGTCATAATGCCATCGGATTATGAATCATTTGGTATGGTGGCGCTGGAAGCGATGTCTTGCGGCACGCCTGTCATCGCCTCTCAAGTTGGCGGTTTGCAATTTTTAGTGCGGGATAAAGAGACGGGCTTTCACATCCCGGCGCGGGAGCCAATCTCGCTGGCGGATTGCATTATCGAGCTGCTGCAAGACCCATCCAAGACGGCGCTGATGGGTAGCAGCGCCGCCCGCATCGCCCAAGATTATGCTTGGGCGCGCATCGCCGAACGTTTGCTAGGCGTTTTTGAAGAGATTGCCGGGCAAAAGCTGAAGAAGACCTAACCCCCGTAAGAATTAGGAATATCTTTGACGGTCGCCTCGATATAGGGGCTGTCCAGCATGTGATCTAGGGCATCGTCTTCTGCCAGCAGTGTTTGCCCTTTGTGATAGAGCGTGTTGTTGAAGCCATCGTAACGATAGCGCCGATTCACCCAGCCATGCAGATTATGCTGGAAGAGGACATGGAATTGGATGGCTTCGTCTTGGGCGAAGACATCTTCTTGCAGCAGCCAGACAGGCGCGTACTGCGCCAGGTGCGGCTGCGCCTTCGCATCCCGTTTCGCTCTTAATTGCTCTACTGTGGTCATCAGCACTCCAGCCCCGCGTAGCTATTCTAGTTGGCTATTTTAGCCGCGCCTGCGCTGAATCGCAAGCGGGATTTTGAGCGCGCTATTTATATCAAATCGCCCTGCTCAGGCTGGCCTCGCAGCTGAGCGGCGACGCTGGCGATGCCATCGCTGCCTTGCCAGCTCGCAATCAGGCTATTGTAATCGCGGGCATGACCGGCCCAGCCTTTGCGCTCGCAGATGTCGTAGAGGCTAAAAGCCAAATCCTGCGCCGCGCCGGCCAAATAGCCATCCATCTTGTTGAGCAAGCCGGCCGCCGCTACCTCGCCATGATGCGTGCCTTCCCAGACGGTCGGGCGCTCGTCTTCGCGCGGGTCATAGGCGCCGGGGTCATAGTCTGACCAGTGCAAAAGACGCACTTTGCCGCCGCCGAGTTCGATGAGGCCCGCGCGCTCGAGGCCAATCAGAGAAGTATTTTTGGCTAGAGCCAGGGTCTCGGCGGTGCCAGCGTCGCCAGCTTCAAATTCATGCTGCTGGAACCAGTCGACGGCGAAGCGGGTGTAGTCGTCGACATCGCCGACGAATTCGTGCAGGGCTTCAGCCAGGGCGGCATTGATGAGGGCGAGCGCGTCGCGCACCGAGACGGTCGTGCCATCGGCTTCGAGGACTTGGCGATAGCGGGAGTAGATAGCCATGCCGGGGCCAATGCTGGCTTGGGCCAGGTCGACGGGCAGGATTTCGCCGGTGCGCAGTTCGTTGATGGCGGCGGGCAGTTCGGCTTTGAGGGCATCGCGGAAGCGGCGCAGAGAGAGGGCGGGAGCGTCGGTCGGGCGTGGCCGGCAGACGAGGATGATGGAAGAGGCTAAGACGCTCGCTTGCCTAGCGTTTGCCCGTACTTTGTATTCTGTCCGCATTGGCCAGGTGCCTTCAATAGAAAAACATGAGTGAATGAGGCTTTCCAACATCGTTTCCCAGCCGGTGCTGGCGACTTCGCCTTTTGCGCCAGCTTTGAGAAAACCGGCATCCTGCTGCTTAAAAGCATAATAGACAGTGAGTGGATAATCACTCCGCACAAAACGGCGAATATTGGTGAATGTATCGAGCATACCCGATTCAAAAAATGCCTTCGCTTTGTCTTTGCCGCCGTGTCGGTTTGGCGATGCAATCATTTCCGCTGCTTTTGGCACGAGCATTGTAGCAAAAACATCTGGGTAAACATCCCGCAGATTGCGTCGCAGCCAGACATAAAAGAAGTCGCTTATGTCGGCATAGCTAATATTGTCGTAATAGGGCGGGTCAGTGGAAAGGATAATGCCTGTCTTGTTAATATGCACGGCATTCATTTGGTTAGCAAATCCTAACCTGCGACTCGGCAACCGTTCCATAACTTTATAAACCCAATTCAAATGTGATGACCAGTTGCCAGTAGAGCCTGAAAAAGGATTGCCTTCAGCATAATCCCAGACCATTGGTAACGCTTGACGCGCGAAAACATTTCTCATGTTTTCGCGCGTCAAGTCCCAACCGCAAAGCGATGCCCATTTATCTGCACCTTTGTCAACAGCAAAAGCCAAACACAAGATGATTGCCTCGCTATAAGCCTGCGCACCAGTCCCACCATCTCGCAATAGCACATTATCATCCACCAATCCGGCCTGTAAAGTATCTTGTATTACTTTATCACGCACCACTGCTAGAAAATCGCTAAATGCCGTAAGCGCGACAAGCTGGCGTTCCGTGAATAAGTCGCCGTATTCATACATGCCGTACAAGGGAGGCTGAAAGTTGCGGTGTTTTAGCGGCATCTTTCCACTTGGTTTCCAGTAATCCATAGTCGCCGCTTTTGCGGCAACCTGCTCTTGCTCGCGGTCTGGACTGTAATAGTTTCTTCCGCGCTTGCCCTGCGTCACAATCGCCAACATCTGCGCGCCCATGCGCCCGGCCTGCCCCTCCGCCCGAATGTAGGCAAATGTTATCGGTTCGCCGCTGATAATGCAGCGCGCGCCGCCGAACTTGCGCTTGCCGACTGTGCCATCATTGTCGGCGGGCGGCAGGCCTTTCCGCACCTCAAAGCGCACCGTCTTGCCCTCGACAATTGGCTTAGCCCAATGTTCGCGGCCCTTCTTCTTGCTCAAGGCAAAAGACCGTACCAGTGGCACCGGCGCATTCACAGCCGGGTTGGGGCTGATGACCGTGCGCGCCCAGAGCCAGGCGATGACGGTCTCGCCCTTGTGCTTGGGATACAAATGCCCGATGCGCTCAAAAGCTCGCTCGCGCATCCACTCGCCGTAGTAGCGCACATCAGCCGCTAAGCCCGCCGCGCCTTTCCAAGTCGATTTTTTCATGGATTCGCCCCTTCACAATTTGCGCCGTCTATTTCTCTGCGCCTCAGTAGGACAAAGTAGATTTTGCAATTTTTTGCGTTCGTTTCAACCCCACCCCCGGCCCCTCCCGTAGGGCAGTGTCTACGCGCCCCAAAGCTTTGGGGAGGGGAGAAAAACCCCCAAAAAACTGTAGGTGCGCTTGAGGGATTTAGGGTGGGGTTGAAAATCGCCCCTTCACAATTTTCGCCGTCTATTTCTCAGTAAGTCCAAGTTAATTATGCACCATTTTCAACCCCACCCCCGGCCCCTCCCGTAGGGCAGTGTCTACGCGCCCCAAAGCTTTGGGGAGGGGAGAAAAACCCCGAAAAATATAGGGGTACTTGCAGAAAAGTCCCTCCCGTAGAGTAGTGTCTACGCGACCGGCGGCCAGTGCCTAGCGACCAGTTTTTGCCGCTTAGACTCCCCTCCCCGAAGCTTCGGGGAGGGGCCGGGGGTGGGGTTGATACGAAGGCAAAAACTTGCAAAATTTAGCTTGTTCTACTTCTGTGTCGCTGTGGCAATTATTTTTGCGCTTACTTCTGGCATATATCCCATCTTCCATTATACTAGGCGCTTCAGGCAAATGCGGCAGGCAAAATGGAGAGTAGCGATGGCGCAAGTGAAGAAGGTAGTTTTGGCATACAGCGGCGGCTTAGATACCTCCGTCATTGTGCCCTGGTTGAAGAACAATTATGGCTGCGAGGTAATCTGCTTCTGCGCCGATTTGGGGCAGGGCGAAGAACTCGATGGCTTGGAAGAAAAAGCCCTGGCTTCAGGCGCATCCAAGCTCTATGTTCGCGATTTGCGGGAAGAATTTTTGACCGATTTTGTCTTCCCGACCCTGCGCGCTGGTGCCGTCTATGAACGCGAATACCTGCTCGGCACCTCTTTCGCTCGGCCCCTCATCGCCAAGCATCTGGTAGAAATCGCCGCCCTGGAGCGGGCAGACGCCGTCGCCCATGGCTGCACCGGCAAAGGCAATGACCAAGTGCGCTTTGAAGTCTCGACCATGGCTCTCAATCCCAAACTCAAGACAATCGCGCCCTGGCGCGAATGGACAATCCGCAGCCGCGAAGACGCCCTGGCTTATGCCGAAGAATTCCGCGTCCCCGTCTCGCATACAGAAAAAGACATCTATAGCCGCGACGGCAACATCTTCCACTTGTCGCACGAAGGCGGCTTGCTGGAAGACCCCTGGAACGAACCAGAAGATACGATGTTCCAACTGACAAATAGCCCCGAAGCAGCGCCCGACGCGGCGCAATATATCGAACTCGGTTTTGCCCAAGGCAACCCGGTCAGCTTGAATGGCGAAGAAATGGGCGCGGTCGAGCTATTTGTGGCGCTGAACAAAATCGGCGCGGCGCATGGCATCGGCCGCATCGACCTCGTCGAGAATCGCCTGGTCGGCATGAAGAGCCGCGGCGTCTACGAGACGCCGGCCGGCACCATCATCCATCGGGCGCATCAACTGCTGGAGAGCATCTGCCTCGATAAGCACACCATGCAATACAAAGACATCATCGCCCTAAAATACGCCGAGCTGGTCTACAATGGCATGTGGTATAGCAAGCTGCGCGAGGCGCTCGATGGCTTCGTCGCCGTAACGCAGCAGACAGTGACCGGCAGCGTGCGCCTCAAGCTCTATAAAGGCAATATCATCGTCGGCGGCCGCAAAAGCCCCTACAGCCTCTACCGCGAGGATTACGCCTCTTTTGGCGAAGAAGATGTCTATAACCAGCAAGACGCTCACGGTTTCATCCAGCTTTTTGGCTTGCCCATCAAAGTCGAGGCTATGCTGCAAATGGAAGGCGGCGGGCTGACCGATTATACGCGCCCGGATTACAGCCGCTTCAAGCGCGATTAAGGCGGCGGAAAGGCAGAGCGATGAGCCTCTGGGGCGGCCGCTTCAGCGAGCCGAGCGACGCAGACCTGCGCCGCTTGAATGACAGCATCGATTTTGATAAGGCGCTCTATGCCGAAGACATCGAAGGCAGCCTGGTCTATGCGCGCGCTATCGCCGCTGCCGGCGTCATCAGCGACGCGGAAGCGGAGATAATCATGGCCGGCTTGCGGCAGGTCAAAGCCGAATTTGAAGCCGGCGATTTTGCCCTGGCGCCGGGCGACGAAGATATTCATACGGCTGTCGAGCGCCGCTTGACCGAACTGGTCGGCCCGGTCGGCGGCAAGTTGCACACCGGGCGCAGCCGCAACGACCAAGTCGCCACCGATTTTCGCCTGTGGTGCACGCGCGCCAGCGATGCTTTGGCGGCGGATTTGCGCCAGACCCAGGCGGCGCTATTAAACGTCGCGGAGGCGCATAGCGAGACGGTGATGCCGGGTTATACGCATTTGCAGCCGGCTCAGCCCATCACAGCGGCGCACTGGCTGCTCAGTTTCTTTTGGATGCTGGAGCGGGATCTGGAGCGGCTGCGAGGGGCGCGAACCCGTATGGCGGTCTGTCCGCTGGGCGCGGGCGCTTTAGCCGGCAACCCTTTTCCCATCGATCGGCAGCGCATCGCCACCGAGCTGGGTTTTGACGCGCCCAGCGCCAACAGTCTCGATGCCGTCAGCGATCGCGATTTTGTCGCCGATTTACTCTATTGCTGCGCCTTGTGCGCCACGCATTTGAGCCGCCTGGCGGAAGACATCCTGCTCTATTCCAACCCGGCTTTTGCTTTCGTCACTTTGCACGACCACTATAGCACAGGCTCGAGTCTGATGCCGCAAAAGCGCAATGCCGACCCGATGGAGCTGATGCGCGGCAAAACCGGCCGGCTGATTGGCAATTTGACCGGCTTTCTGGCGACGCTCAAGGGCTTGCCCAGCGGCTATAACAAAGACTTGCAAGAAGACAAAGAGGCGCTGTTTGATTCGCTGGAAACTATGCGCCGCCTGCTGCCGGTAATTACAGCGACCATCAGCAGCTTAAAAATCAATGCTGAGGCTATGCGCGCTGCCTTGACCGAAGAGCTGCTAGCGACCGATTTAGCCGATTATCTGGTGCGCCAGGGCCTGCCTTTCAGGCAGGCGCACCACATCGTTGGCGCGGTGGTCAAGCGGGCGGCGGCTGATGGCTGCCCGCTATCTGAACTGCCGCTGAGCGCGCTGCAAGAAATCAGCCCGCATTTTGAGGCGGATGTGGCGCAGGTCTTCGATTTTGGGCAGTCGGTGGCGCAGCGCGCCGCTTTTGGCGGCACGGCGCCGGCCGCTGTGCGCGCCCAAATTGAGCTGGCAAAAGCCAGGCTGGCCTCTTGACTGCCTAAGCGCAAGTTTTATGCGACTAGAAAACATAGGGCAAAGTAAAATTTGCAAATTTTGCCTTCGTTTCAACCCCACCCCCGGCCCCTCCCCGAAGCTTCGGGGAGGGGAGTCTAACCTGGGGGCTGTAGACATTGCCCGGTGGGAGGGACTTTCCTGCAAGCTCGCATAGTTTTCAGGGTTTTTCTCCCCTCCCTAAAGCTTTGGGGCGGGGCGGGGGCAGGATTGATGTATCAGTTTGTGCGAAATAGACGAGACTTATACTGCAATTTATACTAAGTTTTGCCCTTTCTTGCCGCCACAGACGAATTCCTTGACAGCGCCGCAAAACTCAGGTAAGCTCTCTTTCGTATTGAATTGTCAGCCTTTCGAGGTAGAAATGCCCGACAAAGCCAGCGCCGCCAACATCATTAGTGTCATTATTCTTCTGCTTGTCGTCCTCGTGATTATCAGTGGACTGTAACGGCTTGGGTGGTGAAGGCGCAAAATTAAGCAGACAATAGCCCCCCAAGCCACGGGGGCTTTTTCTTTGTAAATTATTCTTGCTTGGGTTTGAAAGCTGAAAAACTGAGGAAGTATAGATGACGGCTGAATGGATTTGGCGCAACGGCGAATTTGTGAAATGGGACGAGGCAACCGTGCATGTCAACGCGCATGCCTTGCATTATGGCTCGAGCGTGTTTGAGGGCATCCGCGCTTATGATACGGCAAAAGGGCCGGCGGTTTTCCGCCTGCCCGAGCATAGCAAGCGCTTGATCCATGGCGCGCGCATCATGCGCATCGACCACGACTATGACGCGGCGGCCCTGGACACGGCGATTCTGGAAACCGTGCGCCGCAATGGCCATGCCTCTTGCTATATTCGCCCGATAATCTTTCGTGGCAGCGGCGCCCTCGGCTTGGAAGGGCGGGGCCGCACCACAACTGAAACTGTCATCTTCACGATGGAATGGGGCCGCTATCTGGGCGCGGAAGCGATTGAGCAAGGCGTCAATGTGCAGGTCAGCTCTTTCCACCGCATGGCGCCTAATACGCACATGGCTTTGGTCAAATCGGGCGGCAATTATGTCAATAGCCAGTTCGTCAGCATGGAAGCGCATGACAATGGCTTTGAAGAAGGCATCGCGCTGGATGTCCACGGCTATGTCAGCGAAGGCGCGGGCGAGAATATCTTTGTCATCCTGGACGGCGTGGTCTATACGCCGGGCGCTTGGTCTTCGATTCTGATGGGCATCACCCGCGACAGCGCTTTAACTATCCTGGCTGACCTGGGCGTGGAAGTGCGCTTTCAGCCCGTCGCCCGCGAGATGCTGTATATGGCGGACGAAATCTTTTTCACCGGCACCGCCGCCGAAATAACGCCGGTCAAATCGGTCGATCGCATTTCGATTGGTTCCGGCGGACGCGGTCCCATCACCCAAGCGGTGCAGCGGGAATTCTTTGCGATTACGGCCGGCGAAGCGCCGGACAAATACAACTGGCTGACTTATGTGAATTCTGTCAATGAATAGGTCCGCCGATTGCGAGTGAGCAAGTGAAAGCATTAAAAGCGGGGAGGCGATGATGAAGCTCAAAGGTTCGGAAATCATCATGGAATGCCTGTTGCGCGAGGGCGTTAGCATTATGTTTGGCTATCCGGGCGGCGCGATTTTGCCCACCTACGACGCTATGACACAATATGCCGACCGCCTGCACCATGTCTTGGTGCGGCACGAGCAGGGCGCGTCGCACATGGCGGATGGCTATGCCCGCGCCACCGGCGAAGTTGGCGTCTGCATCGCCACCAGCGGGCCCGGCGCGACGAATCTGGTAACAGGTTTGGCGACGGCGATAATGGATTCTTCGCCCGTCGTGGCGATTACCGGGCAGGTGCCAATCCCAGCGATTGGCTCGGACGCTTTTCAAGAAACTGATGTTACTGGCGTGACTCTGCCCGTGACTAAGCACAATTATCTGGTAACGGATGTGCGGGACCTGGCTTATACGATGAAAGAAGCCTTTCACATCGCCCGCACCGGCCGCCCCGGCCCCGTGTTGGTTGATGTGCCAAAAGATGTGCAGAATGCCGAGACCGAGTTTATCTATCCCGAAGACGAAATTGTCTTGCCGGGCTATCACCCGCCATCCCGGGCGCAGCAGCATGAAATCGCCGACGCCTTGCGCTTGATTGATGCGGCTGAGCGCCCGATTATCCTAGCTGGGCATGGCATCACGATGTCGGGCGCTATGCCAGAATTGCGCGAACTCTCGGAACGGGCGCAGATACCGGTCGCGCTGACTTTGCTCGGCAAAGGTGATATGCCAGAGGATCATCCCTTGGTCATCGGCATGATGGGCATGCACGGCGAAGCCTCAGCCAATCTGGCGATTCAAGAGGCGGATTTGCTGATTGCCCTGGGCATGCGCTTCGATGACCGCGTTACCGGCAACCTGAAGACTTATGCCGTCAACGCGCGCAAAATCCATATCGATATCGACCGCTCGGAACTCAACAAGAATGTGCGGGTCGATGTGGGCATCGCCGGCGATTTGAAAACGGTGCTGAACCAGCTCTTGCCCCAGCTAGAGCGCAAATCGCACCCGGCTTGGATTCGGCGCATCCACGATTGGCTGGAAGATACTAGCGAACGCGACATTTTGAATTATGAGACGCCCGGCCGCCTGCTCACGGCTCAGGTCATCAACGACATCTGGCGGCTGACTGATGGCGATGCCATCACGGTCACCGATGTTGGGCAGCATCAGATGCTGGAAGCGCAGTATTATCCGCATCAGCGGCCGGCGACCTTGCTCACCAGCGGCGGTTTAGGCACGATGGGTTTTGGCTTTCCCGCCGCCATCGGCGCGAAATTCGGCAAGCCCGACGAAGAGATTTGGGCTATTGTCGGCGATGGCGGCTTTCAGATGACCCTCTGCGAGCTGGCAACCGCCGCCCAGGAAAATGTCGATGTCAATATCGCTATCATCAACAATCACTTCTTGGGCATGGTGCGGCAATGGCAGGAATTGTTCTTTGAGCGGCGCTATCAAGCGACGCCTATGCTCAATCCCGATTTCTGCAAGCTGGCTGAGGCTTATGGCATTCCAAATCGGCGCATCACCCAGCGCGACGAGATTGAAGATGCCGTCGCTTTCGCCCGCAGCATCGCCGGGCCAGTCCTGCTCGAGTTTGTGGTCGAGAAAGAAGAGATGGTCTATCCGATGGTGCCGGCTGGGGCCGATTTGCACGATATGAAACGCAGGCCAAAACCAGGAGAGTAATGATGGCGCGAGAAAATGTGAGCAATAAAGTGACCGTTGTCGCTTTGGTCGAGAATGAGCCGGGCGTGCTGAATCGCATCGCCAGCCTGTTTCGCCGCCGTGCTTTTAATATCGATAGCCTGACTGTCGGGCGCACGCATAAAACGCATGTCTCGCGCATGACCATCCGCGTCGACGCCGGGCATGAGTACGCCAAGCGCATCGCCACCAACTTGCAGAAGCTGGTGAATGTGATTGATGTGCGCGTGCATGACAATGAGCCACATATCGAACGCGATTTGGCTCTCATCAAAGTGCGCAATAACGACACCAGGTCCCGCAATACCATCACCGAAATCTGCGACCGTTACCCAGCCCGCATTGTCGATATTGGACCTGAAGTGGCGATTATCGAAATGGTCGGCACCGAAGAGATTCTGGAAGAATTTATCGACCAAGTGCGGCCCATCGGCATTGTCGAGATGATCCGCACCGGCGTCGTTTCGATGGGGCGGGGGACGCGCATTCACGACACCGATTACCAGCGGCCAGATTTAGCCCGCACCCAGGCCGATGCGGCCAATGGCAATGGGCGCATCGTCTAATGCTTTAAGACGCGCGCGGCGCTTTCGCGCAGCTGCGAGATTTTGCTTAGGTTCAATCAGGAGAAAGTTATGGCAACACTCTATTACGACAGCGACGCCGATTTGTCGCTGCTGGAGGGCAAGACAATCGCCGTCATTGGCTATGGCAGCCAAGGGCATGCCCACGCGCTGAACGCCAAAGACAGCGGGCAAAAGGTCATCATCGGCTTGCATGCCGGCAGCAAGAGCAAAGCCAAAGCCGAAGCCGATGGTTTGGCGGTCTTCAGCGTCGCCGACGCGACAAAGCAAGCCGATATCGTGATGGTGCTTATCCCCGATACGCGGCAGGGCGCGGTCTATAGCGAGCATATCGCGCCCAATCTGAAAGCGGGCGCTATGCTGATGTTCGCCCATGGCTTCAACATTCATTTCAAAGAGATTGTGCCGCCTGCCAGTGTCGATGTGGCTATGATTGCGCCCAAAGCACCCGGGCATCGTGTGCGTGAAGTTTTCATCGAAGGCGCTGGCACGCCGGGCCTCATCGCCATTGAGCAAGACGCCAGCGGCCAGGCTAAAGAGCTGGCACTGGCTTATGCCAAAGCAATCGGCTGCACCCGCGCCGGCGTCATCGAAACGACCTTCAAAGAAGAGACTGAGACCGACCTCTTTGGCGAGCAGGTTGTGCTTTGCGGCGGCGTAACCGCTTTGATTCGCGCCAGCTTCGAAACTTTGGTCAAAGCCGGCTATCAGCCCGAAGTCGCCTATTTTGAATGCCTGCACGAACTCAAGCTGATTGTCGATCTGCTGTATGAAGGCGGCTTGAGCTATATGTGGTACAGCGTCAGCAATACGGCGGAGCAGGGCGGTTATGTCATCGGCGACCAGTTTGAAGACACGGTGAAAGAAGAGATGGCGGGTGTCTTGCAGCGGATTCAAAATGGCGAATTCGCCCGCGAATGGATTGACGAGAACAAGCAAGGTCGACCGAATTTCAATGCCCGCCGCCAGCGGGAGCATGACTTGCTGATTGAAAAAGTTGGCGCCGACCTGCGCCAGATGATGCCTTTCCTCGCCGCCAAAAACATCAAGCAAAGCGACTGATGGCGGCGGGACGAGCTGACGGCTTAGATGGATTAATGGAAACAGAGCGAGAAGCTGCCGCCGGGCAGCGCCGAGCGAGAAAGGAGGTACCTGATGTCGGAAGATGGTCTTGCTGGCCTTAATAGACAAGGTTTGCGAATTAACAAATACGACCAAATTCGATTCAAGAAAGGAAATCCTCCAAATGGTAGAGCGAAGGTACGACGAAAATACTGTCATTGTCTTTGATACGACGCTGCGCGATGGTGAGCAAAGCCCAGGCGCGACTCTGTCCAGCGCCGAAAAGCTCGAGATTGCGCGGCAGCTCTCGCGGCTCGGCGTCGATGTCATTGAAGCTGGCTTCCCGGCGGCTTCGCCCGATGACTTAAAAGCGGTGCAGCGCATCGCCCGCGAAGTTGGCACTGCCGACGGGCCGACGGTGGCTGGCTTGGCTCGAGCACTGGAAAGCGATATTCGCACTGCTTGGCAAGGCGTACAAGCTGCCGCCAAGCCGCGCATCCACACTTTCCTCGGCACTTCACCCAGCCACCTGGCTATGCTGCGCATCAACAAAGAAGAAGGCTTGCAGCGCATCCGCGATGCCGTAAGCCTGGCTAAGAGCCTCTGTGATGATGTGGAATTCAGCCCGATGGACGCGGGCCGCACCGATACCGAATACCTGATACAAGCCTGCGCCGCCGCCGTCGAATGCGGCGCCACGACGCTGAATATCCCCGATACCGTCGGTTATGTTATGCCGGCTGAATGGGCTGATACGCTGGAGATGCTCATCAACGAGACGCCGGGCGCTGGTCCCGGCAGCGGCGTGATTTGGTCGGTGCATTGCCATAATGACCTGGGCTTGGCGACGGCGAATACCCTAGCGGGTTTGCGGCGCGGCGTGCGCCAGGTCGAGGTAACGATAAACGGCATCGGCGAGCGCGCTGGCAATACCAGCCTCGAAGAAGTTGTCATGGCCATCCATACGCGCAAGGGCTTTTATAACCTGCGCACCAATATCGATTCGACGCAGATTATGAAGACCAGCCGCCTGGTGCGCAATTATATGGGCATGCCGGTGCAACCGAATAAAGCTATCGTCGGCGCGAATGCCTTCGCCCACGAATCTGGCATCCATCAAGACGGCGTGCTGAAGAATGCCGAGACCTTTGAGATTATGATGCCGGAAGATGTCGGCTTGACGCAGAGTAAGCTGGTCTTGGGCAAGCATAGCGGCCGCCATGCCCTGCGCGTCCGCCTGCGCGAGCTGGGCTACGAAGTGGACGGCGACGAGTTGCGCGATGTCTTCCGCCGCTTCAAAGAACTGGCGGACTTGAAGAAGACCGTTACCGATGCCGATTTGGAAGCGCTGGTGGCGGATGAGGCGGCGCAAAAGCTGGAAGATAGCTTCCGTCTGCTGGATATTCAAGTCGTCTGCGGCACGATGGGCATGCCAACCGCCACCGTGAAAATGGCGAATCAAGCGGGCGCTGAATTTATCGTCTCGTCCGTCGGCACTGGTCCGGTTGACGCTTCTTATCGCGCCATCGACCAGATTATCCAAGCGCCCAATGTCTTGCTGGAGTTCAATGTGCATAGCGTAACCGAAGGCATCGATGCCCTGGGCGAAGTGACAGTGCGCATATCGCCGGAAAATAGCAATCGCAGTTTTGGCGGCTATGGCGCGCATAGCGACATTGTCGTCTCCAGCGTGAAGGCTTATGTCTCTGCGCTGAATCGCATGATTGCCAGTTTGGGTTTGGGCGATATGGCGCCAGAAGGCGAAGTGGCGACTGTGGGCATTCGCTCCGCCTGAGGCGGTTATAGAGGAGTTTTAAGGAAAGCAAATGAGTACAAACGGAAAAGCGCGCACGCTCTTTGAAAAGGTGTGGCAGACCCACACGGTGCGCGAACAAAGCGACGATAGCCCAGCCGTGCTGTATATTGACCTGCACCTGGTGCATGAAGTTACCTCGCCGCAGGCCTTTTCGATGCTGCGCGAGCGGGATTTGCCCGTGCGGCGGCCCGAGCAGACGATTGGCACGATGGATCATAGCACGCCGACAACGCCGCGCAACGCCTTGGGCATCATCCCAGTGGCGGATGCGCTGGCGGCGCGGCAGCTCGATACATTCAGCCAGAATTGCGCCGACTTTGGCATTCCGATGTATGCCTTGGGCGATGAGCATCAGGGCATTGTGCATGTGATTGGGCCCGAAAAAGGCTTGACGCAGCCGGGCATGACCATCGTTTGCGGCGATAGCCACACCAGCACGCATGGCGCATTTGGCGCGTTGGCTTTTGGCATTGGCACCAGCGAGGTCGGCCATGTCTTGGCGACGCAGACGCTCTTACAGAACAAACCAAAGACAATGGCAATCAATATCGACGGCAAGCTCGAGGCGGGCGTAACGGCGAAAGACATCATCCTAGCGATTATCGCCCGCATCGGCATTGGCGGCGGCACCGGCCATGTCTTTGAGTATCGCGGCGAAGCCATCCGCAGCTTGAATATGGAAGGGCGCATGACGGTTTGCAATATGTCCATCGAAGGCGGCGCTCGCGCTGGTATGGTGGCGCCAGATGAGACGACCTTTGAATATATTCATGGGCGCCAGCATGCGCCAAGCGGAGCGGCTTGGGAAGCGGCGCTGGCCGGCTGGCGCGCGCTGCCGAGCGACGAGGGCGCGGTCTTTGATAGGGAAATCACCCTGTGCGCCGACGAGCTTATCCCGATGATTACTTATGGCACTAATCCTGGCATGGGCATGCCCATCACCAGCGCCGTGCCAGCGCCGGCCGACGAGCCAGATTACAACAAAAAAATCGCCCTGGATAAAGCGCTGAGCTATATGGATTTGGCGCCGGGCAAACCGCTGCTGGGCAAGGCGATTGATGTAGTCTTCATCGGCAGCTGCACCAACTCGCGCATTAGCGATTTGCGGCAGGCGGCTCATTTTATCGAAGGGCGCAAAGTCGCTGATAATGTGCGGATGCTGGTCGTGCCTGGCTCGCAGCAAGTCAAAGCGCAGGCCGAGCGCGAAGGACTGGCGGAGATTTTCAAAGCGGCTGGCGCGGAATGGCGCGAAGCCGGCTGCTCTATGTGCATCGCTATGAATGGCGACCAGTTGCAGCCGGGGCAGTACGCTGTTTCGACCAGCAACCGCAATTTTGAAGGCCGCCAGGGCAAAGGCGGGCGCACATTCCTCGCCAGCCCCTTGACCGCGGTGGCTTCAGCCGTGGCGGGCGCGGTCGCCGACCCGCGCCTTATGCTGGCTGGGGCGAATTAGGAGGGCAATATGGAAAAACTCAAGCATATACAGGGCAGCATCGTCGCTATCCCGGTGAACGATATTGATACGGACCAGATTATCCCAGCCCGCTTCCTCAAAGTGACGGATAAAGCGGGTCTGGGCAAAGCCGCTTTCTGCGATTGGCGCTATCTGGAAGATGGCAAAACGCCAAACCCAGACTTCGTGCTGAACCAGCCGGCCTATCAAGGCGCGTCGGTCTTAATCGCCGGCAACAATTTTGGCTGTGGCAGCTCGCGCGAGCATGCGCCTTGGGCTTTAATTGGCGCGGGTTTCAAAGCTGTCATCAGCACCGACTTCGCCGATATTTTCCGCAACAACGCGCTCAAAAATGGCCTGCTGCCTATCATCGTCGATAGGGATACCCAACAGCAGCTATTTAGCCTGGCCGACGAAGACCCAAGCGCGACAGTCGCGGTTGATGTAGCCGCGCAGACTGTGACCCTACCTGATGGCCGGCAGGTCAAGTTTCCGTTGGATGGTTTTTCCAAATACTGCCTGCTCAATGGTGTCGATCAGCTGGGCTATCTGCTGGCTTTGGACGAAGAAGTGCAGGCTTTCGAGGCGGAAAATCCGGCGCGGGTGCGCACCACCGCTTGATGCCGTCTTGACGCGGCGCCGGCAGAGCAAAGAGGAGGTCCGACTTTGAAACAGACTGTCGCAATCTACGATACCACGTTGCGCGATGGCAGCCAGCGTGAGGGCATTTCCTTTTCGGTCGCGGACAAGCTGCATGTCACCCAACTCTTGGACGAATTAGGCGTGGATTATATCGAAGGTGGCTGGCCTGGCTCCAACCCAAAAGACGCGGCTTACTTCGAGCAGGTGCGCCGCTTGCGCTTGCGCCAGTCTAAAATCGCCGCCTTTGGCTCCACCAGGCGCAAAGGCATCCGACCCGAGCAAGACGCGAATATTCAGGCTTTGCTCGAGGCTGAAACGCCGGTCGTGACCGTCGTCGGCAAAACTTCTATGCTGCATGTTACCGATGTCTTGCAAACGACGCCGGCTGAAAACCTCAGGATGATTGAAGACAGCCTGGCTTATCTCAAAAAACAGGGCAAAGAAGTCATCTATGATGCCGAGCATTTTTTTGATGGCGCCAAGCTGGATATGGAATATGGCTTTGATACGCTGGTGGCGGCGGCGGCCGGCGGCGCTGATGTGATTGTGCTTTGCGATACCAATGGCGGTTCTATGCCTTGGGAAGTCGCCGAGTTTGTCTTTAAGGCGCACGAGCTTTTCCCCGCCATGCAATTTGGCATTCACACGCATAACGACAGCGAGCTGGCGGTGGCGAATTCGCTGGCGGCGGTGCGGGCGGGCGCGGCTCATGTGCAAGGCACTATCAACGGTTATGGCGAGCGCTGCGGCAATGCCAATCTGTGCAGCATCATCCCCGACCTCATTATAAAGATGGGCATTCCCTGTTTAGCTGAAGCGGGCAATTTAGCCGCTCTGACGCCGCTGTCGCGGGCGGTGGCTGAGATTGCCAATCTGGCGCCTGATACGCATTTGCCTTATGTCGGCAAGAGCGCCTTCGCCCACAAAGGCGGCATCCATGTGGCGGCCATGCGCCGCAATGTGGATAGCTACCAGCATATCGAACCGCAGCAGGTGGGCAATGAAACGCGGGTCTTGGTCTCGGATTTATCCGGGCGCGGCAATTTGTTGAGCAAGGCGGAAGAACTCGGCTTGGATGTCTCAAAAGCCGAAGCGGTGCAAGTGCTGAATGACATCAAAGAGCTGGAAAATGCCGGCTTCGTCTTTGAAGGGGCGGAAGCGTCGGTGGCCGCGCGTTTGCGTCGCGCCGCGCCGAATTATAAACCGCTTTTTAGCCTGCTCGATTTCATCGTCATCGTCGAAGACCGGCACGGCCGCGGCCAACTGGCCGAAGCCATGGTCAAGCTGGATGTGGATGGCGATGTCGTGCATACCGCCGCCGAGGGCAATGGGCCAGTGAACGCGCTTGATTTAGCCCTGCGCAAGGCTCTGCTGCCCAAGTATCCGGCTCTGCGTGATATTCAGTTGGTAGATTATAAAGTGCGCATCCTCGATAGCGAGAATGCCACCGGCGCGATGACCCGCGTCTTAATCGATTCTTATAATGGCAGCCAGCGCTGGAGTACAGTTGGCGCTGGCACAGATATTATCTGCGCCAGTTGGCTGGCTTTGGTAGATAGCGTCGAATATGGCTTGTCGGTGGTGAACTCCGCGACTGCGCCCAGCGCGGAAGCGGCACTGGCAATCGGCGAGTAGCCAGGCATTTATGCCCTAGGAGAAAAAAGATGAAAGCGACGATAGCGGTATTGCCCGGCGATGGCATTGGGCCAGAAGTCATTGGGCATACGACAGAATTGCTGGCGGCAATCGCGGCAAAATATGGGCATGACTTCACTTTCGTTGAGGCTTTGATTGGCGGCATCGCCATCGATGAGAGTGGCGACCCGCTGCCGCCGGCCACAATCGCAGTTTGCGAAAAGGCCGACGCGATTTTGCTGGGCGCGGTCGGCGGCCCAAAATGGTCTGACCCGACAGCGACCGTGCAGCCCGAGCGCGGTTTGCTGCGCCTGCGCCAACATTTTGGTCTCTTCGCCAACCTGCGCCCAGTCAAGACTTATCCCGCTTTGATTGAGCATGCGCCCTTGCGCCCCGAGCTGCTGCAAGATGTCGATATTCTCTTTGTGCGCGAACTGGTCAGCGGCATCTATTTTGGTCAGCGGCAAGAGCAAGGCGCGGGTGATGCCGCCTACGACACAATGCGCTATAGCCGCAGCGAAGTGGAGCAGGTGGCGAATGTGGCTTTCCGCGCGGCGCAAGGCAGGCGCAAAAAACTCTGCTCCGTCGACAAAGCCAATGTATTGGCGACGATGCGCCTGTGGCGGCGCACTGTCGTCGAAATGCAAGAAGACTATGCCGATGTAGAGCTGGAACACCTGCTAGTGGACGCGGCGACCATGCACCTGCTGACGCGCCCGAGCAGCTTTGATGTGATTGTGGCGGGCAATATGTTCGGCGATATTTTGAGCGACGAAGCCTCTGTGCTGGCGGGCAGCCTGGGTATGCTGCCATCGGCCTCGCTGCGGGCGGACAACTTCGGCTTGTATGAGCCAGTGCATGGCTCTGCGCCTGATATTGCCGGGCAGGGCAAAGCCAACCCCATCGGTATGTTCCTCAGCGCGGCCCTGCTATTGCGTTATAGCTTGCAGTTGGAAGACGAGGCGGCCGCAATAGAAGCGGCGGTTGACGCGGCGCTGGCGGCGGGTTTGCGCACGGCGGATATTGTCAGTGGCGACGGCGCCCCGGTTTCGACAGCGGAATTCGCCGCCGCTGTCATCAAGCAGGTCTAGGCTAGCGCTTTACCAGACTGGCTGTGGCATTAAGTCCGTTTCGACGCGGCTAACATCCGCCCCCAGCTGATTGAGCAGGTCTTCGATATATTCATAGCCGCGGTCAATCTGATAGACATTTTCGATTAGGCTTTCGCCGTCCACCGCCAAAGCCGCCAACAGAATAGTGGCGCCAGCGCGGATATTGTCGGCGCTCATGCGCGCCGCCTTTAAGCGCTCCACGCCCTTGATAATGCACACCCCGCTTTGGCTGATGAGGATGTCAGCCCCCATTTGCAGCAGCGCCTCCACATAATCATAGCGATTGTCAAAAATGCGCTCGCGGATGTAGCTCGTGCCATTGGCTAAAGTAGAAAGCGCGGCGATGCAGGGCTGCAAATCAGTCGGGAAACCCGGGTAGGGGTGCGTCTGGATATTGATGGGGTTCAGCTTGTAGCGCCGGGAGCGGCGCACCCGAATCGACTTGTCATTGACTGTTATTTCCACCCCCATCTGCTCCAATTTGGCGCTGACGATGCGCAGGTGCGCTGGCTCGACATCCTGTATCGTAACATCGCCGCCGGCGATTGCCGCTGCCATCATAATCGTGCCAGTTACCAGCCGATCTGGCATTGGGCGGTAGGTGATGGCGTGCAGCCGCTCGACGCCATTGATAAAGAGGGTGTGGGTGCCTAAACCGCGAATATCGGCGCCCATGGCATTCAGGAAATTACCGAAGTCGACGACTTCTGGCTCCACCGAAGCGTTTTCCAAAACCGTCTGCCCTTCGGCTAGGGCGGCGGCCAGCATAAGATTCTCCGTGCCGGTGTGGCTGGGCAAATCGAGGTAAAGCATTGCGCCGCGAAAACGGCGCTGTTCGAGGTCGATGACAGTGCGGCCATCATCGAGGTATTGCACATTGGCGCCGAGGCGGGCGAAGCCGCGGTGGTGGAAGTCGATTTTGCGCGTTCCAATATCGCAGCCGCCGCTGCTGGGCAATTCCACATAACCCAGCCGCGCTTGCAGTGGCGCGAGGAATAGCACCGAGCCGCGAAAGCGGGCGGCGATATCGGCTGGCAAAACCCCGTTGTTGATGCGCGACGCGTCAATGCGGGCGATCTTCATCAGTTTATCGTGCTGTACCCGGGCGCCAACCGCCCGCAGCAGCTCAAAGGCGCGTTCGACGTCTTCGATGTCTGGCACATCCCGCAGCACGGTCTCGCCGTCTTCGACGACGATGGAGGCGGCAATCATAGCCAGGATGGCATTTTTGGCGCGCTGCACGCGGATTTGTCCAAAGAGCGGGTGCCCGCCCAGCACTCGTAAAGCGGTTTTGCTCATGCGCGGTATCTCCTGAGTCTCGAATTGTATTACAGCATAGCATAGAAATCGTCAAGCGGATAAGCGATATGGCGGCAACAGTAAGCTCAAGTTTATACTTCGACTAGAAAAAAAGAAAATAACCACAAAGGCACAGAAGTAAGTCCAAGTTAATTATGTACCATTTTCAAGCCCACCCCCGGCCCCTCCCGTAGGGCAGTGTCTACGCGCCCCAAAGCTTTAGGGAGGGGAGAAACACCCCGAAAAATATGAGCGCGCTTGAGGGAAAGCGCCTCCCGTCGTGCCAGTGTCTACGCGCATCCAGTTTTCTTGCTTAGACTCCCCTCCCCGAAGCTTCGGGGAGGGGCTGGGGGTGGGGTTGAAACGAAAGCATAAAACCTGCAAAATTTAGTTTGTCCTACTGAGACACGGTGATACAGAAAAACTTGGCTGACCAAGAGCGCATATTGCAATTTCAGCTAGCTATGCTATAGTGAAATTGATTAACAACTCAAAACAAGTTTACGCTTATCCAGAGGTGGTGGAGAGACCGACTCGGTGAAGCCACAGCAACCCCCAGCTGGCAATGGGAAGGTGCTAAGTTCGGCAGATGATTCTGGAAGATGAGGGTGAACGCCGGCGCGCTGCCGCATTTCTACAGCGCCCGGTTATTCCGTGGACTGTGCCTCAGTCACTGCAAAGCGACGGAAGCCCAAACTGGCGTAACGGCTATGTTTGGGCTTTTTCTATTCTAAGGACAGACTATGACCGCAAAACAGCTAGAAGAAAATCGGCAATTCGCTGGCGCCAGCACCAAGTCGGTGCATGGCGGCGCGCCGCGTTATAAAGGCTTTCACTCGCTGACGACGCCGATTGTGCAATCAGCGACTTATACTTTCACCGATACCGCTACGCTCATTGCCTTTTTGGACAAAAAAATTTATGGCGAAGCGCTTGACCGCGAAGAATACGCTCGCTATGGCAATCCGTCGGTCTGGTCCCTGGAAGGGCGGCTAGCCCACCTCGAGGGCGCGCAGGATGCCCTGGTCTACCCCTCGGGCATGGCTGCCGTAACATCGCTTTTTCTGACCGCGCTGCGCCCGGGCAGCCATATCGTCATGACCGACGACTGCTATCGCCGCACCCGCCAATTCTGCTTGACCACGCTGAAGAAGTTTGGCATCGAAACGAGCATCGTGCCAATCGGCGATTATGCCGCGCTGGAAGCGGCGATTGTGCCGCGGAAAACCCGTTTTATCTTTACCGAAACACCGACCAATCCCTATCTGCGGGTAGTAGACTTAAAACGGCTGGTGGCTCTGGCTAAGCAATATCGGGCATTGACTTTGCTCGATAGCACCTTCGCCACGCCAGTCAATTTGCGACCGCTGGAGTATGGCATCGACTTTGTTATGCACAGCGCCACCAAATATTTTGGCGGGCATAACGATGTCTTGGGCGGCGTGATTGCGGGTGATAAAGGCCGCATCAAAGCGCTTAAAGACGCCCGCGGCATGTTTGGCAATGTCGTCGACCCGCACCAGGCTTATCTCATCGAGCGCGGTTTGAAAACGCTGGCTCTGCGCGTGCGGCAGCAGAACGCGGCGGCGCTGCAAGTGGCGCGCTACCTCGAAGCCCACGCTAAAATTGAGCGCGTCTATTACCCGGGTTTAGCATCGCATCCCGACCATGCGCTGGCGGCGGCGCAGATGAGCGGCTTTGGTGGTGTGGTCAGCTTTGAGGTGGCCGGCGACATCAAAGCGACTAGCGACTTCATTGATAGGCTGCGCATTCCTTATATCGCGCCAAGCCTCGGCGGCACAGAAAGCCTCATCGAGCAGCCGGCCTATGTCAGCTATCACGACCTCAGCCCCGCCGAGCGGCAGGCGGTCGGCATCAAGGATAATCTGGTGCGTTTTGCGCTGGGCATCGAAGACGCGGAAGACATCATCGCCGACCTAGAAGACTCGCTGCGCCAGGTGCCAGCGGGATAAAATCAGCTCAGCAGGCGGCAGATGGCGTCGATGTCGTCGTCGGCTTGCAGCATTCGATTGCGATAGCGCGGCGCGATTTTCTCGAGCGTAGCGGCATGATAGCCGATAGTGGCTTCCGGGTCTTTTAGCACATGCCCGGTCAAAATGCCTAGCACAGTAGCGCCGCGCTTGATGATGCCGCGCTCTACCAGCTTTTTCGCGCCCGCGACCGAACAGGCTGAAGCAGGCTCGCAGCCGATGCCGACGCCATCAACGACCGCTTTGGCGTCCATGATTTGCTGGTCGTTGACTTGCTCGACCACGCCGCCGGTCCATTCCAGCGCGCGGATTGCCTTCTGTAAATTGACTGGATTGCCAATTTTGATAGCGGTGGCGATGGTCTGCGCTTTGACGGGCTGAAAGCGCTTGAAGCCGCTTTGAAAATACTGATAGAGTGGATTAGCCCCGGCCGCCTGCACAATCGCCAGCCGCGGCAAACGGTCAATCAGGCCGACTTCATACATCTCTCGCAAGCCCTTGCCAAATGCAGAGCTATTGCCGAGGTTGCCGCCTGGCACGATGATCCAATCTGGCGCCTGCCAGCGCAGTTGCTGCAAAGCCTCGAACATAATGGACTTCTGCCCTTCGAGGCGGAAAGGATTGAGCGAGTTCAAGATATAAATGCCCAGTCGCTCGGCGACCAAGCGCGCCAATTCCATATTGCGGTCGAAATCGGCGTTGATTTGCAAGCAGGTCGCGCCGAAGGCGAGGCCCTGGGCTAGCTTGCCCAAAGCAATCGCTTGATTTTGCAAGAAGATGATACCTTGCATATCGGCGCGGGCGGCATACGACGCCATCGAAGCTGATGTATTGCCGGTCGAGGCGCAGGCGACGCGCCGCATCTTCAGCAGCTTCGCCTGCGTCAAGCCCGTCGTCATGCCGCGGTCTTTGAAAGAGCCGGTGGGGTTTTCGCCTTCGTGCTTCAAAAAGAGCGTCTCCAGCCCAGCATAAGTGGCGACGCGTGGCAAATCGTAGAGATTGGTATTACCCTCTTGCCGGCTGACGATGGCTTCATCGGCGATGCCGGGATAAATCAATTCTTTATAGCGCCAGACGCCGCTAGTATAAGGAAAAGACAAACTGCCTAGCCGCTGGTCAAAGAGGCTTTGGCTGATGCGCTGGCCGCTGAAATCGTGCTGGACATCCAGCAAGCCGCCGCAAGCGGCGCAAGTATAGATGACCTGTTGAATTGGGTATTGTTGCGTGCAATCAATACAGTGTAATATGCTGCTTGGCATTTATCCGACCTCGCCCAGCGGAAACGCGACAAGGATAGCGATATTTCATGGCATTTTCCAGAGCGGAAGCCTTTGCCCCGGCGACTGTCGCCAATTTGGGCGTCGGCTTCGATATAATGGGCTTGGCGCTTGAGGGGCTGGGCGATCGGGTCATTGTCGAATTGCAAGACGCGCCGGGCATCGTCATCAGCGCGATTGAAGGCGATGCAGGCCAGCTGCCGCGGGACCCGGCGCAGAATGTCGTTTCGGTTTCCGCCCGCGCTTTCCTCGAGCATGTCGGCGAAAAACGCGGGTTAAAGCTCAAGTTAAAAAAAGGCTTGCCCCTAGCCAGCGGCTTAGGCAGCAGCGCCGCCAGCTCGGTGGTGGCGGTGGTGGCGCTGAACAAGCTCTTGGGCGAACCGTTTAGGCGCGCAGAGCTGCTGCCTTTTTGCCTCGAAGGCGAAGCGATGGTCAGCGGCTATCACGCGGATAATGTCGCGCCCTGTTTGTTGGGCGGCATTGTGCTTGTGGCTGGCATCACGGTGGCGGCCATCCAGCCGCTGCCCATCCCGCCCAACTTGCACTTGGCTTTAGTTACGCCAGCCCTCGCGGTGCCGACGAACAGCGCGCGGGCTATCTTGCCCAAACAGGTGCCGCTCAAGACGCTGATTCACCAAAGCGGGCAGGTCGCCAAACTGGTGGATGCCTTGCACCGCGGCGATTTGCAGGCTTTGGGTGCGGCGGTGGAAGCGGACACGGTGATAGAGCCGGCGCGGGCAAATTTGATGCCGCTGCTGGCGGAGGTGCGGACGTTGGCAAAGCGGGCCGGCGCCATCGCTTTGTTCATCGGCGGTGCTGGCCCAACGCTCTGCGCCATCTGTGATAGCAAGCGAGTGGCGACGGCGGTCGCGGCGGCCATGCGCGCGACGTATAGCGAGGTCGGTATGGATTGCAGCACCCAGGCGACCCAAGTTGATCGGCGCGGCGCCATCGCGCTGAAATGCGAATAATTATGATTCGGCGCGCCATTTGTGAAATTCTTGACAAGCCGCGCCTGTGCCCTTATACTAACGGCATTTGGCGCGGCTAGCCTATAACGATGCGGCAGAATGGGTTTATACTGGGACTTAACCTATGAAATTGTCCTGGCATTGCGCGAGGCTTATCCCGATGCCGAGTTGGAGAGCATCGGTTTGTATGAATTGAGCCAGCGCATTGTCGCTTTGCCAGACTTCGCCGATGACCCGGCGCTGGCGAATGATGCGATACTCAGGGCAATCCTGCGCGAGTGGTATGAGGAGATCGGTGTTTAGATGGAATTGAACCTGCAAGAACTCAAAGCGACCGAGTTTCCCGTCCCGCATGAGTTGGAAAACAATGTCGCTATCACCAGCTTGAGCCAGTTGTATAACTGGGGGCGGCGCAACTCGATGTGGCCCATGCTTTTTGGCTTAGCCTGCTGCGCTATCGAAATGATTGCCACTGCCTCATCCCGCTTCGATTTTTCCCGTTTTGGTTTTGAGGTTATGCGCGCCACCCCGCGCCAAGCCGATTTGATGATTGTCTCCGGCACTGTGACGAAGAAGATGGTCGTGCCAATCGTACGGCTTTACAACCAGATGCCGGAACCCAAATATGTCTTGGCGATGGGCGCTTGCGCCAGCGGCGGCGGCCCTTTCAAAGAAGGTTACAATGTCGTCTCGGGCATGGACAAGTACCTGCCTGTCGATGTCTATGTGCCGGGCTGCCCGCCCACGCCGCAGGCTCTGCTTTATGGCATGATTGCCTTGCAGCGCAAAATTGACGGCCAGAGCATCGCCAATGGCGACGATGTGCCTTGGTATGGCCTGGGTTCAGCCGAGCCAACGCCAATCCCGGTGCTGGGTCCAGACATCATCGACCCGCGGCAGATGGATATGATCAGGCGGCAGGCGGAAGCCGCCGCCCGCGAGCGCGAGACGCTGGGCTGGCGTGAATTGCCGGCGGCGCAGCTGGTCGCGGCTAAAGTGGCGGCAGCGCCAGCCGCAGTGGCGGAAGCGGCGCCAGTAGATGACAACGCTCTCAACTTCGTTTTGCCGACTGGCGGCACACCCTGGGCTGAAGCGGAAGACATCCGCGAAAAGCGCCGCCTGCGCGCCCTTGCTCGCAAAGCTCTGCGCGCCACCCGCCGCGCCACAACAGAAGAGGAATAGACTTCGATGGAAAATCAGGCACCAGCCCCAGCGCAAGACTTGGCCAGCACGACGATCGAAGGCGCGATTGACTACCTGAAAGCGGCGCATCCCGCCGCGGTCAAAGACGACGACCGCGATGGCTATGGTGGCATCATTGTTGATAGCGCGCGGCTGCTGGACATCGCCCGCGTCATCCGCGACGAGCTGGGTTTTGATTATCTTTCCAGCGCCACGGCGGTGGATTATCTGGGCGTCGACGACCACCTAGAGATGGTCTACCACGCCTATCGCACTAGCGGCGGCGGCGCGCTGGTCTTCAAAGCGCAGACCGAGCGCGACCAGGCCGAGATTCCGTCTTTGATTTCTGTTTGGCGCGGCGCGGATTTCCAAGAGCGCGAAGCCTGGGATCTCTATGGCATTCGTTTCCCGGGCCATCCAAATCTCAAGCGCATTCTGATGTGGGAAGGCTTTCATGGCCACCCAATGCGCAAGGACTGGCGCGAAGCCTATTATGAAGAAGAGCTAAAACCGTTTGATAGCCGCTGGCCCGGCGGTCAGGTGTACCGCGCCGAAGAAAAAAATGTCTTTGGCAAGAATGTAGCTTACCCGCCCGACATCAACCTCGGCCGCCTGATGGATACATCGGAGCAAGCCGTCTATCAATCGCTGGGCTTGGGCGTCGATGTCGAGCGCATTTTGGACAAAGACGGCTTCGAGACCAACGAGCTGGTCGTCAATATGGGGCCGCATCATCCCAGCACGCACGGCGTTTTTCGCATGGTGCTGACGGTCGATGGCGAAACTGTGACCTCGCTCGAACCAGTTATGGGCTATCTGCACCGCAATCACGAAAAAATCGGCGAGCGCAATACTTATTTGCACAACATCCCTTTCACCGACCGGCTCGACTACATCTCGAGCATGGGCAACAACCATGGCTACGTGCTGGCGGTGGAACAGCTGATGAGCCTGGGACGGCGCTATAATCAGCCGACCTATCGCTGCGAGGCTCTGCGCGTGATGATGGTCGAACTGAGTCGCATCGTCAATCACCTGTGGGCGATTGGCTTCTGGCTCAACGACATCGGCGCCTTCTTTACGCCAGTGCTGTATTTCATCCAAGAGCGCGAGCGCATCCTCGACTTCTTTGAAGCGGTCGCTGGCAGCCGCATGATGTGCAATTATATGCGCTTTGGCGGCTTGTTTGGCGATTTGCCCGAGCGCATCAAGAGCGTCAGCAACCTGACCAACGACCGCGTCCGCGATTATAATACGATGCAATTTTTGACCGAAATGATTAACGAGCGCATCCCGCGCACGATTGACGAGCTGGAACTGCTCTTGACGCAGAACGAGATTCTGCTGGAGCGCTCGATTGGCGTTGGCTTGCTTAACGGAGAAGACGCCATCAACTTCAGCGCGGCGGGCCCGCTGCTGCGCGGCAGCGGCGTCGCTTACGATATTCGCCGCGCCGAACCGTATAGCATCTATCCCGAGTTGGATTTTGATATCGCCGTCGAAAGCGAAGGCGATATGTACGCCCGCTATCGCGTTCGTGTTACCGAACTGCGCGAGAGCGTGCGCATCTTGAAACAGATTTTGCCCCGCCTCGAAGCGACCAAAGGCGAATCAATTTGGGCGGATGGCAAACCCGGTGCTTATGCCCCGCGCGTGCCGCATGGCGAAGCCTATGGGCGGGTGGAAAATGGCAAAGGCGAACTGGGGTATTATGTCGTTTCCGCTGGCGGCCGCGGCGGCTCAGCCAACCCCTGGCGCTATCATGTGCGCGCGCCCAGCTTCATCAACCTGACGCCGCTGGGCCACATGAGCAAGGGTTATAAAGTGGCGGATATTGTTGGCATTCTCGGCAGTATAGATATCGTCTTGGGCGAGACTGACCGTTAGCTGGCCCTGCGCCGCGAAGACGACGCGAAAATTTGAGGAGTCATCATGTATGGAACAGGTTTGGCAAAAGGGCTGAGGCTGACGCTGCGGCATTTCATCGAATCTTATGTGGATGATCTGCGCTACGGCTTCCGCAAGTATCACCATTCCACCGATAATTTCGGCGTGCGCCAAGGCACACAGACCAAAGGCGTCATCACGGTGCAATATCCCGACGAGAAGGTGGCGGTGCCAGAGCGCTTTCGCTTTGTGCCATTTCTGATTGTCGAAGACGAGGACCACCCGACGCGTAGCGGCAAAGATTGGTGTACGAGCTGCGGCATCTGCGCCAAAGTCTGCCCGCCGCAGTGCATCTGGATCGTGCGCGGCAATGACCCGAATACTGGCCGTCCTGTGCCAGATCCAGAAGCCTTTTTCATCGACATCGACATCTGCATGAATTGCGGTTACTGCGCCGAATACTGCCCCTTCGACGCGATTAAGATGGATCACGATTATGAGTTGGCGAGCTATGACCGCACCTCATACCATATCCATGACAAAGAGCGCTTGTCTAAACCTGCCTCCTATTGGCGTAGCATCGCGCCCACCCGCGCTTATGAAGAAATGCTGGTGCGCGGCACTTGGGAGCATAAAGACGCCGCCAAAGAAGCGCGGCGTGGCGCAGCCAGCAGTCAGCGCAGCAGCGCGCCCCGGCCAGCACCACAGCCAGCCGCAGCGACCGCTCCAGCCGCGCCGCCAGCCAGTCAAGCGCAACCAGCCGCCGCTAGCGCCGCTCCAGCGCCCGCCGCCGGCGCCACCCCGTGGTCGGAAGACGACGCCAAGCGCGAAGAGCGCCGCCGCAAGGCTCTGGAGCGCAAAGCCCGCCGCGCTGCCAAACGCGGCTCTTAATTAGAGCCATTAGGGAAAAGAATAATAGCCACAGAGGTACAGAAGTAGGACAAAGTAAATTATGCAATTTTTTTGCATAATTAACTCGACTTGCTGAGGAGAAGATGAGCAACTTAAACGAGCGGGTGATGCAAGCCCTAAGCACGGTTATCGAGCCAGAGCTGAACCGCGATATTGTCTCGCTCAATATGGTGCGCGATTTGACCGTGCAGCAGGGTACAGCCCAATTCACCATAGTGCTGACGACGCCCGCCTGCCCCTTAAAAGATGTTTTTGTCGAGCGCTGCAATGCCGCGCTGCTAGGGCAGGTGCCGGGCATCGAACGGGTGCGCATCAACTGGGACGCGCAAGTGCCGACCGACCGCCGCATCCACGGCCGGCTCGATGTGCCGATGAATAGCATCGTCGCCATCGCCAGCGGTAAAGGCGGCGTCGGCAAAAGCACAGTCGCGACCAATATCGCTGTCTGCTTGGCTGAGGCCGGCGCGACTGTCGGCCTGATTGACGCCGATATTCTCAATCCCAATATCCCACAAATGTTTGGCTTGGGCAGCGGCCGTCCTAAAGTCCTCAATAACAAGATGCAGCCGCTGGAAGTGTATGGCGTCAAGCTGATTAGCACCGGCTTCCTCACTACGCCGGACAAACCCATGATTATGCGCGGGCCAATGCTGCACAATGCCATCCGCCAGTTCTTCACCGATGTCGAATGGGGCAGGCTAGATTATACGATCGTCGATTTGCCACCCGGCACCGGCGACGCGCCGCTCTCGCTGGCGCAGTCCTTCCCCTTGACCGGCAGCATCATCGTCACGCAGCCGCAGGCGGTGGCAGTGGCCGACGCGATTCGCGCCAGCGCCATGTTCGAGCAGCTTAAAGTGCCAGTGCTGGGCGTAGTTGAAAATATGGCCGGCGACTTCTTTGGCAGCGGCGGCGGCGAAGCCTTCGCCGACGGCCGCGGACTGCCATTCTTGGGGCGCATTCCGCTCTCGGCGAATATACGCGAGGGCGGCGATTATGGGCGGCCGGTGTCGATAGACAAACCGGCGTCGCCAGCCGGCCGCGCCTTCCAGAAGCTGGCGCAAGACGCCGCCGCCCGCATCAGCGTCGCCATGCTGCAAGGCGCTGATGTCATCCCAATCAACATCATTGGCTAAGTCAATCGTCCATGCCAATGACGCGAATCTCGTCCTCCGCAGCGACTGGGTTATACCGACCAATCAGCAACCAAAAGAGCGCGCTGAGCAGACAAGCGATGCCGCTAGCCAGCAGCGTCTCTTCGTGCAAATCGCCTTTGAGGAAGGCATTATGCCGTATGACCAGCAGACAGCCGGCCACAATCACCAGGGCCAGCCGCCGCCGCTTTGGCACCGTGCGCTGGACCAGCAGTAGCAGCAAAGTTACGGCGATGCTGATGAGCAAGACATAATTCCAGTCCATATATTGTCCGCTGTGAACACAATTGCTTGACAGCGGCATTGTACCACAGACGCGCAAAACGGAGAAATTGATGTTGCGAATCGAGCGAAGCAGTTATGGAAATATCCTCATCGTCGAAGCGGGTGGCCGCCTGGATCGTGCCGGCGCAGAGCAGCTGGGCGCTTTCCTGCGCTACGAAATTGAAGCCGGGCGGCTCCAGCTGGTCTTAGACTTGCAAAAGCTGGACTTTATGGGCTTGGATGGCTTGTGGGAGCTGATGACGGCCTTAAAAAAGGCGCGGCAAGCCCGCGGCGACTTGCGCTTAGCCCAACCTTCCGACCGCGCCCGCGAAGCCATAGAGATGGCCGGCCTGGATACGATATTTCAAATCTATGACAGTCAGGCCGACGCGCTCGCCAGTTTTTGAGACGGCGCTGCCTCAGTTGCGCTTCCAGCTATTGATGTCATCGAGATTGACAGATTCTGGACCCGGCGGCAGATAGTTGCCTTCGCATTCTAGGGCTGTCGGCGGCAGATCCGCGCGCGGCTGGAGCAGGGCGGCCTCGGGATTAAAAAAATTCCAAGCCGCCCGCGAAATCTCTTCGACCAGGGGCCAGAGCTTCTCGTAATCTTGGAACTCAGTCCGTTCCCAGAGAAAAACCGAAATCACATAATGGCGGCCATTGGGCGAATAGACGATGCCGGCATCGCCGACGGTATCGAAGATCCAGCCATTTTTATGCGAGATGCGGGCTTCGGGCGGGATGCCGCCTTGCAGCAAGCGCTCGAGGTCGTTGGCGCTGCCGACTTCGAGGATTTGGCGGCATTCCTGCTGCGTTATCTGGCCAGCGGGCAGGGCGACGGCTAAGCCAGAATCGAATTCGGCGCAGTCATAGAGCAAACTGAAAAGATTGCCCATATCTTCCGCTGTTGTCTGGTTATAAGGGTCGGGGTCAGTATTATAAGTGGCGTTAGGCGCGGTCGCTGGCGCTTGAATCGCGCCGAGCTGCTGCCCCTCCACGCCGAGATAAAAGGGCGCGCTAATATAAGTATTCTTGAGGCCGATGGACTGAATAGTATCGCTGACGCGGCGCAAGCCACGAAAAATATCGCCGCCGATGAGTTCCATAATCAGATTGGACGAGGCATTGTTGCTGCACAAAAGCGAATTGGCGATGAGCCAGGCTTCTTCAGCCGTCGGCGCGGCCGGTAAGCTGCGGAAATACTCAATCGCTATCGGCACTTTGATAGTGCTAGCCGCCGAATAAGCCACATCGCCTAAGATATTGATTTCTTCACCGGTCAGCAAATCCAAGACATAAATTGAGGCGACCGTGCCTAAACCATCGTAGATGAAACCCTGGCTATCGAGATAATCGATGATGAGATCTTCTAGGGCCGGCAGGTCAGCATTTTCATTGCCGACACGCTGGATGGGCAGCCAGACTGGCTCGGTGCGGGCTGCGGCTGAGCGCAAAGCCGTTTCGACGGCGCTCAGCGCGGCCGGAATATCTAAGGCATAGCCGCTGGCGCCAGCGTAGACCGTCAAGGTCTGCAAATCGTAGCTGGCTTTGCCCGGCGGGTTATCATAGCGTTGCGCTACATCGGTCAAAAAATCGCGCAGCGCGTTATCCTGATAATCGGCGAGCAGAGGAATATCGCGGGAGACGGTCTGTTCGATGCCGAGCAGAAAATCGACGAAGCGCCGCCAAAAGCCGCCACCCTCTTCGCCCGAAGCCAAGACATCGGCGAGCATAGCCTCGCTGCTGATGCGCCAGCCGACTTGATCGGGCTGGAGCAGGATGGGGTGGTCGCCATTGTCGTCGCGGTAGAACATTGTGATTGGCTCAGCGTAGGCTCGTTCCCAGCGCGCCACCGCATCGCGCTCGCTCAGCTGGCTCACATTGATGCCGCCCACAGTGACGCCGGCCGGCAACTGCTGCTCGCGGCGGCTGAAGGCGATTAGCTCGTAGACCAGCAAGGCGCTGGCCGCCAGAATCAACAGGCTGGATAAGACCAAAAGAAAGGGAAAACCGCTGCGGCGGCGGCGCGCATTCAAACTGTTGGACATGCGTCGCTCCTCTCCGCAGCGGCCTGTGCCAGCGCGATGCAATGCCGATGAAAGCCTTTTAAGGCCGGCAGCCGCTCCCGCTCGACCCAGCGATAGGCCAGCAGCTCGTGACTCAACTTGCCGATGTCGCCCAGCGCTTCGCAGTGGAAAGCTAAGTCGATATGCTGCGGCGCCGTCCTGGAGATGTGCAGCGCGCGCAGGACGCGGGCTGATAGCGCGAGTTCTTCTTTGAGTTCACGCAGGACGGCGGCGGCCGGGTCTTCATCCGCGCCAATCCAGCCGCCGGGCAAACCCCAAGGGAACTGCGGATGATAGGCATGCTCGACCAGCAGGACTCGACCCCGCCGGTCAAAGATGACGGCGGCGACACCCACTGTGTAGCGACCCTGCAGCCCGCGATAGAACAGGTAGGGCAGCCGCATTATAAACGGAAAGCGGCGCAGCAGACTAGAAAAATGGCGAGCCACAAAGTTTCCTCTCGCTTGCAATCGCACAGAAGTAAGTCTAAGTTTTTATTGCGCCTAAGAGAATAGAAAATTGCCATAGAAGTAAGTCCAAGGTAATTATGCAAAATTTACTTTGTCCTACTGAGGCACAGAGACACAGAGAAATGAGACTTCTTTGTGTTCTTTGTGTCTTTGTGGTTCATAAATGACATACATTTTTGCATTGCGGGGAAAATGCGCTTTCTGGCTTTTTCATATTCTCATTACTTTATGTCTTCTACTGAGTTTAGATTGCCGCCTATCTACTCGTCAACGGCAAAGCACCAGGCGCGCCGAATGCGCGCCCGATTGAAAGTACAGCCCGCCCCCTTATGCTATACTTAGCCAGTGAGCTAGCCGCTGGGCGCTTGTGGCCAATGGATGGTGCGATTTGTCAAGAACGCCGCTCGATATTTTGAACCTTTTCATCGAATTCCCCGGCGATTTGCTATTTTTCCTTTTGGTAATCGCCTTCAGCCAAGGTTCTTTATTCCTCGCCTTTGGGCATCGCTCGCGCTTCCCTTATGAGCATGCGACACGGCGCTATGTGATTGCCACGGCCGGTCTGGTCATTGTCTGGCTGCTGATGCTGGGGGCGGCTTTTGTCGCGCAGTACGCCGCGCTTGACCCCCATGCCTTTATGCCGCCGCTGGAGCGCCTGGCTTATTCCAGCACGCTTTTGTTTTTGGCCTGGGCTTTCCTCAGCGCCAATTTCCCCCGCTGGTGCAACCGCTCGAATCTTATTGTTATCAGCGCAATTCTGCCCTTGGTTTTGTTTTACCTCAGCGGCGCGCGCCAATGGCTGGACTTGCAGGCTGACGGCCTGCAATTCAACGCGACTGAATTTGCGCCGCTCTGGTCAGCCCTGCCGGTTATTATCGGCGGCGCTGGCTTGCTGCTCACAGTGTTCAATTTCCAGCACATCGTCGACGCGCCGCTCAAGAGCTTGTTCTTTCTCATATTTATCGCCGGCAATGGCTGGGACCTCTGGCAGCTTCAGCAAGGGCCGCTGATGGGCAATTATTTGGGCGGGGCGCGGCTGGCTTATACCGCCGGTCTCGTCTTTCTGCCGCTGATAATCTATCGTTTGGCGATTGCCTTGCTGGAGAACAGTTTGGTCGAAGTGGTGCTGGCGGCATCGCAGGCTGTCTCTTCTGTCATGCCAGCGCAAAATCCGCCCGAGACTGGCGACGAAGCTGACCCGCTGCTGGCTGAGTCGGCCGCTTGGAATTTCGCCGCCGCGCCGGCCGCGCTCGATTCGCAGAGTCTGCTAAGCGCCATTGGCATTATGCTGCAAAGCCGAGACAATGCTGCTGTGCCGCAGCAAATCGCACAAGCGGCGCTGGAAACATTGGATGCGGAAGTCTGCGCTTTGCTGCGCGTGCAAGAGAATAATTATGCCGATGTGATTGCCGGCTACGACCAAGTCGCCCAGCAATCACTCGCGGGCATATCGCTCAATCTCAAAGAACAGCCGACCTTACTCGCGGCGGCGCGGCGCGGCGAAAGCACGATTCTCTTCCCCGATTATCAACCCGATGAATTGCAAGACCTGTTTCGGCGGCTGCGCATCCGCGCCTCGGGCAGCGTGCATATCCAGCCGCTCACTTTCCAAGACGAACTTATCGCGGTGCTGCTGCTCAGCCGACCGTATCGGCAAACAGAATTATCGCCGGCCGAGATGGACGCGCTGCGCGATATTGGCTTTGTGGCCGGGCAGTTGCTGGCCTGGAGCCTGGCCGCCGCCAGGCCCGCTGCGACTGAAGCCGACCTCGATGCCATTGCCGACAAGCCGAGCGCGCCACTGTGGGACCGAGCGGCTTTGCTGGCTCAGCGGCGCGATTTGGAAACGGGCCTGCTGCGTGTCATAGAGCGCAGCCGCCGCCTGACACGGCAAATTGCCGAGCTCAAGCAGCAATCGCAGGAACAGCATAGCCGTCTGCAGGGCAGCGTCGCCGATGCTAGCGATGAGGCCGCCGCGCAAAGGTTAACCAGCCTATTTGACGAGCAGGCGCAATTGCGCCACAGCTGCGAAGCGAGCGCCCGAGCGCTGCTGGACGCGGAAACTGTTTTGCGCATCGCTAGCCTGGACGGCGCTGACAGCGACGAGACGCTAGCGCAGGTTATCCGCGAATACCTGCACAAAGAATATAACCTGCTGCTCAATGCGCGGGACCGTCTGCGCCGCCAGATTAATAGCTTGCTCGTGCTGGGCCAGGGGCCCGAAGCGAAAAACTATGAGGCGCTTTGGCAGACCCTCGCCGATGAATCGGCCCAGCTCAGCTTAGAGCGCGACCAGCAGAAGCGCCGTCTCGAGGCCATACTCGAAAAGCTGACGACACTGGGCCTCGAGAGCGACTTCTCCGCTTTGACGCAGGTTTTGTTTCAGCTATATGCCGAGCGCAAGGTCTTCCGCCAGCAGCTGGTGGATATGAGCGAAGACCGCGCTGCGCTGCTGGATGAGCGCGAGCGCCTGCGGGAAGCGGGCGCTGGCCAAAAAGCGGATGAAGAATTGCAGCGCCAAATCAAGCATTTGAGCGCCGACCACGAGCAATTGCTGACCGCGCGAGAAGAAATGCGCCGGCGCATCACCGTGCTTGAAAGCGAAAAAGGTGAGCTGCAATCACAAAATGAAGCCCTGCAAGCTGAGCTGACGGCGAAGAGCGAAGGGCAAGAAACGATACAGCAGCATATCCGCGACTTAGCCCAAGAACGCGATAATTTACTCATAATCCGCGATCAGCTGAGGGCGAAAGTGGCCGCCTTGAACGCGGCCAATGCTGAGGACCCAGAAATGAATCGAGAAATTGTCGCCTTGCGCGAGCGCATCGGCCGGTTGACGCAACAGCGCGAACAGCTGGCGCTAGATTTGAGCGACGCGCGGGCGGAATTAGCCGCCGTCCAAGAGTCTTCAAGCGGGCAAGCCAGCGTAAATTATACGCTCATGCCAAAGCTGCTAGAAGAAATGCGCCAGCCACTAACCGCCATCGCCGATTACAGCAACCTGCTGCTAGCCGAGTCCATCGGCATATTAGGCGCGGCGCAGCTGCAAGTCCTGCGGCTGCTGGCTGACGATGTGAGCCGCTTGACCGAAATGATTGCCGAATTGCAGGGCTTAGCCGAGATAGACGCCAGCCCGCAGAGCGCGCTTGACCTGGTGAGTCTCATCGAAGCGGCTCTGCGCGAACAGTCGGCTGATTTTACCGAAAGAGGCCTTTCATTCGAGCTAACCCTCGATGATGTGCTGCCGTCGCTGCCGGCAACGGCCGCCAGCGTGCGGCACATATTGGACCAGCTGCTGCGGAACGCCGGCGCAGTTTCACCGCCCGGCACTCAAATTATTGTCGACGCGCGAGCGCGTCGGCTGCGTTTGCCTGAAGCGGAGCAGCCGATTGACGCAGTGCAAATCACTGTGGTGGACAAAGGCGGTGGCATCGCGCCGGCCGATTTGCCGCGCATCTTCGCGCGCAAGTATCGGCGCAAAAATGCCAAAATCATCGGCCTCAGCGATACCGGCGTCGGCATGACTGTAGCCCGCGCTATTGCCCGCGCCCATCAGGGGGATTTGTGGGTGAAGACCCAGGCCGGCGAGGGCGCGCAATTTCACCTCGCCTTGCCACTGCAACTTTCTCCAGCAATCGAGGACTAGCCGATGCAGCGCAATAGGGGCAATGAGCTGCTTATAGCGCTGTTTGCGGCGGCAGCTTTGCTTTTCGCGGCCGCCTTCGCTATTTTGCTTTCGACATCAACGCAAAACCCGGCCCCGCCACCGCCGACAGCGGCAACTGACCAGGCTGAGCCGACCACTGCCTTGACGGATGTAGCAATAGCGACGGAAACAGCGCCCAGCTCCCCAACAGATAGGCTCGAGACGGCTGAAACAGAAGCGGCGACGGAGACTGTGGCTAGCGCAATGCCGACTATAACTGCGGCAACCGCGACAGCTTTGGCGCTATCCCCAGAATCATTGACCAGTTCGCCAGCCGCGCTAACTGCGACGAGTGTGATGCTGGATATGACTGCCACTGGCGCAGTCGAACCAACAAGCCTGCCGCCGGCTGTAAGTCCGACAACTGAAATTTCAACAATTACGGCAACTGAGGCTCTGCCAGCCACAGAAACGGAGAGGCCGACCAGCCCGCCGCCGAGTGTCGCGGAAGCGACAAGAGCCAGCCTGGCAACGGCGGCGAGCCTAGCCACTGATGCCGCGCTGACATCAATAGCCGCCACTGACCTGGCGGAAGGCACCGAAAGAGCAGGTCGCATTGCGACTGATTCAGCGGCGGCAACAGCGACAGCGGTTATCCTACTGGCAACTGAGGCAGCCGAAGCAACTACGCCGCCG
The DNA here is from genome assembly GCA_965200325.1 of Phototrophicaceae bacterium. Lineage (GTDB taxonomy): Bacteria > Chloroflexota > Anaerolineae > Aggregatilineales > Phototrophicaceae > UBA6055. The sequence continues at coordinate 1,892,461 of OZ241335.1, forward strand.
ACTGAAGCCATTGAACCTACGGCAAGCGCGCCGCCGACTGAAGCCATTGAACCTACGGCAAGCGCGCCGCCGCCTTTAGCAACAAAGACGCACACAGCGACGAGTCTGCCACCAGGCCCCGAAGAGACAGAAACCGCCACAATAACGATGGAGCAAACTGCGACTGCAATTCAGATAACGGCGCCAACAAGCGCGCTTACTTCTATTGTGGTAGCAACTCAAACAGCGACAAGTCCAGCGACAGATTTAGCACCAGCAGATGAGACAACGACGAGCGTGGCGGCTGATGTTACAGCAACTGCCACTAGCTTGCTGACAAGTGAGCCTACAATGGCTGTAGCAGGCGAAACGATAACCAGCGCTCCAACGGAAGCGGCGCCAACAAAAGAAACGGCAATAGCCGTTGCTACGGATAGGCCAGCAGACCTAACCGCGACGGGGGTTTTGACGTCAGAAGCGGCTACAGAAACCGCGGCGAGCGCTGCCACAACTGAAGTAGCAGCCACAGCAACTGCGACAAGCCTGCCAACAAGTGAGCCAACGATGACTGTGGTGAGCGAAACAATGACCAGCGCCCCAACGGAAGCGGCACCAACAAAAGAAACGGTAATAGCCGTTGCTACGGATAGGCCAGCTGACCTAACTGCGACAGGCATTGCTAGGGCTGAGGCGGCTACAGAAACCGCGGCGAGCGCTGCCACAACTGAAGCGCCACCCACCGCCACCGCGACAAGCCTGCCAACAAGCGAGCCAACAATGACTATGGCAGGCGAAACAATGACTAGCGCCCCAACGCAAGTAGCAACTGCAAGAGAAACGGCGATAGTCCTTGCTACGGATAGGCCAGCTGACTTAACTGCGACAGGCATTGCTAGAGCTGGGGCGGCTACAGAAACCGCGGCGAGCGCTGCCACAACTGAAGCACCAGCCACTGCCACCGCGACAAGCCTGCCAACAAGCGAGCCAACAATGACTATGGTGAGCGAAACAATGACCAGCGCCCCAACGCAAGCAGCGCCAACAAAAGAAACGGCGACGGAAGTTGCTACGGATAGGCCAGCTGACTTAACTGCGACAGGCATTGCTAGAGCTGGGGCGGCTACAGAAACCGCGGCGAGCGCTGCCACAACTGAAGCACCAGCCACCGCCACCGCGACAATTCAGGTGCCTACGGCAATTCAGACAGATACAGCGACAAGCGCACCAAAGACCAGGGCAACGCAAAAACCGACAGCGACGGCGGCCGCGCCACGGGCAACCAAAACAGCATCACCGACCAGCGCGCCGCCGACTGTAGCTGAAGCGACTGCCACTAGCCCAGCGCTGACGGGAACGGCAACTCCGACCGAGCGGCCGGGGGACAGAGCAACAGATCTAGCCCTGCCAGCAGAGCCAACCAGCGCAATCACAGATAGTCCACCAACTATTTTAGCGACAAGCGAAACCGAAATAGCCAGCGCCGCAACTGATACGCCGGCGGCAACTGAAACTGAAGCCAGTCCGTCCACCGCGACTGTCGCGGCAAGGGAAACTGCCACCAGCACCGTAACTGATGATAGGCCACCAGCAGGGGAAACTGCGACAAGCCCAGCCACAAATACACCGGCGGTCAGTCAAACAGCCACCAGCCCGCCGCCCAGCGGCAGCCCGACTCGCCGGCTGCTGCCCTTGCTCTTCGCGTATTTAGTCCCGACGCCGACCGCGCCCGGCACCCTGGCTGAAGCGCCGCCAAGCGTCTGCCAGCCCCGCGCCGACTGGCTGGAGTATGAAGTGATGGCGGGCTATACGCTGCTGGCTTTGGCTCAAGCGATTGATAGCAGCCTGCCCGAACTGCGCGCGGGCAACTGCTTCGGGCTGGTGCGCGGCTTATTCAGCGGCGAGACTGTGCGCGTACCGCGCTTGCCGAGTGCCGCTCTGCCAAGCCCCACCGCGATTTTCCCAGCTGAGGGCGTGCAGTATCCGGTCATCGGCTGCGATGCGCCAGCCGCGCAGATTAGCGCGCCCGCGCCCCTGGCAGCGCGGCATGGCATCTTCGCTATCGAAGGTAGCGCGACGCTGCCCGCGGGCGGCTTCTATCGCCTAGCCCTGCGCCCGGCCGCTTCTGAGGCTTATCAGCTTTATCTGGAAGCGGATAGCTTGCCGCGAGCAGGCCTTCTCGGCTTAATCAATACCGAGATATTTGGCACCGGTTTGCATCGCCTGCGCCTGACAGTCTTTGATTCTGCGGGCGAAAGGCTCATCGGCGGCGTCTGCGATATACCGCTTGTCTTCAGTGAACCGCGCCGCCGGTCGGATTCGTGAGCGCTATGTGCTATTATGCTCCAATTCAATGGACTGTGAATGTCTGGGCTTTCTCGGTGGTTTAGCTATATTTTGAAGTTTGCTCTTGTGAGCTTGCTGGCGCTGCTCGCTCTCGCTTTGGGCTGGACTGTGCTACAAGTCGCCTCTATCGCAGAGCCGCCGGCGGCTAGTGGCACAACGGCCGCCCGACAAAACGCCTATCGGGCGACAGCCACGGCAATAAGCCTTGAAGCAGAGCCGGCCAGCCTGCGCGCCGCGCCGCGCCTCATTCGCCTTCAGCAAAGCCTGAACAAGGCAACGCCCGCCGCCACGCCCAGCGGGGGCGAAATTGCTGCGCTCCCCAGCGATACCGGTTTCGCTTTGCCCGAGTTTATCCCCCCGCCCACTCCACCAGGCCAACAGCGGCTAGAAGGGATATGGGTGCCGACGCCTGTGCCAGAAATCGCCCGCGCCCACCAGCTTATCAATATCATCTTGCTAGGCAGCGATGACGAATTGACCGAAGACAACTTCATCCGCACCGATACTATGATTGTGGTTTCGCTGAATTTGGACACTGGCACCGTATCGATGTTGAGCTTGCCGCGGGACCTCTTTGTCTATATCCCGCACGGCATAATGGAGCGTTTGAACAGCGCCTTTGGCTGGGGCGCGCAGATAGACTGGCAGCCTGACGGCGGTTTTGGTCTGCTGCGCCAGACGATTTTTTATAACTTCGGCATCAATGTGCATTATTATGCGCGGGTCAATTTTTCTGGCTTCGAGGCTCTTATCGACCGCTTGGGCGGTGTCGAACTCGCCGTCGATTGCGGCTATCGAGATTATTACGCGGCCGATGGCGCGGTGCGCACCTTGCGGCCCGGCTATTATACTTTTACCGGGTCTGAGGCATTGTGGTATGCGCGCACGCGGCGCAACAGCGACGACTTCGACCGCGGCCGCCGCCAACAGCAAATCTTGCGCGCGCTCTGGCGGCGCGTGCAAGAGCAAGGCCTGATTAGCGCGCTGCCAAGCTTGTGGCAGGAGCTGACAGCAATTGTGGAGACGGATATTCCTTTTGATGTGATGCTGCGCCTCTTGCCCGCTGTCATCAATCTCGACTTGAGCGACATAGAAAATTTCACTTTGAGCCGCAAGTATCACACCCGAGAATGGATAACCCCAGACGGCGCTAAAGTCGAACTGCCGCTAGCGGATAGAATTGCCTACCTCATGCGAGACTTTTATAGACCCCCTGCGCCCTATCAAATGACACTGGCGGGCCCGTCCATCGCTGTCTACAACGGCAGCGGCGGCGAGAACTGGGACATCGTCGCCAGCGAAAGGCTGCGCTGGGCCGGCTATAATGCGGTGGCTCTGGGCCAGCGCGCTGATGGCGCCGAGTACGACTCGAATTTGCTGATAGATTATGTGGCGACGGAGAAAGGCAGCCTGGCGCCGCAGATCCTCAGCGCGCTGAATATGGAAGAAGAGCAGGCGCGGCGCGAGCCAAAAGCCGACCGGCAATACGACTACGAAGTTATCATCGGCCGCGACTACCAGTCTTGTACTTATAGTGTGCTGCCGCTGGCGGAAGATTGAACTTGGCGGGAGCAAAATTATGTGTTATTATCAATTTATATCGGGGTATGGCGCAGTCCGGCTAGCGCGCTTGCATGGGGTGTAAGAGGTCCCCGGTTCGAATCCGGGTACCCCGACCAGCAGAGACAAGCCCACCCCGCGTGGGCTTTTTATATGGAGAAACGAAAATGCAGCAAGCTCCTATAAAGCTGACAGCTTTGGCAAGTTGCGCGGGTTGAGCGTCCAAGCTCAGCCCGAGCGAATTGACGCAGGTTCTGCGTCCCCTAAGCGCCTTATATAAAAAAGAGAACTATCCGCAAGTATTGGTCGGTTTAGCCGAGCCTGATGACGCGGCGGTCTATCAAATTGATGACCAGCGCGCGATTATCTCTACTACCGATTTTTTTCCGCCTGTCGTCGACAGCCCCTATGACTTCGGCGCGATTGCCGCGGCCAACGCTTTGAGCGATGTCTATGCCATGGGCGGGCGACCCTTAATGGCGATCAATCTGGTCGCTTATCCCGATGATTTGGACAAGAGCATCTTAGCCGAGATTCTGCGCGGCGGCGCGGAAAAGGTCAAAGAAGCGGGCGCGCTCATCGCCGGCGGGCATTCTATCACCGATGCCGAACCCAAATATGGCTTGTCCGTCACTGGCGAAGTTGCAGTTGAGAAGATTATCCGCAAGTCGGGCGCGCAAATCGGCGACCGCCTCATCCTCAGCAAGGCGATTGGCACTGGTGTCGTGACGACGGCGCTGAAACGCGGCAGCGTGTGCGAAGACTATCTGGCTTGCGCCGTGCAATCGATGTCTCGCCTCAACCGCGCCGCCGCCGAAACCGCGCAAAAGCATGGCGCACATGCCATGACCGATATCACCGGCTTCGGCTTAGCCGGGCATGCGCTGGAGATGGCGAAGCTAAGCCAAGTCGATTTTGCCATCGACTTCAGCAAAATTGCGCTGCTGCCTGGCGCGGAAGAATACGCCCGGCAAGGCGTCTTCCCGGGGGGCATGGACCGCAATCGCGACTATTTCTCGCAGTGGCTTAGGGCGGAGCGGCAGCTGCCGGAGTATGCGCTAGGTCTGCTCTATGACCCGCAGACATCGGGCGGCCTGCTGATGGCTGTGGCGGCCGAGCGAGCGGCGGCGCTGCTGGCTGAACTGCGGGCGCAGGGCGAAAACGCCTTTGACCTGGGCGAAGTTAAACCAGGCGCGGGCTGTCTTTCTGTCGCTTAGCGAGCTGGACTTAATTGAGCGACGCGTCGGCCGGGATCAAATCGAGGTTTTTGCCGACTGTCTCAAAAGCGACCAATGCGCGGTCGAGATGTGCCTGGCGATGGGTGGCGATATAGCTTGTGCGCAGCAGAGCTTGATTCGGCGGCGTCGCCGGCGGCACCACCGGATTGGTATAGACGCCTTCTTCAATCAGCGCAGCCCAGGTCAAACCAGTGCGGAATTGCTCGCCGATTTTCACCGGGATAATCGGCGTCTGGCTGTTGAAGGTATCGTAACCCAGCTTCTTGAGCCTTTGCCGCATATACTCGGCGTTCTGCCAGACCTGCTGTACATGCTGCGGCTCGGTCTCAATAATATCGAGGGCGGCTAGCACGGCCGCTAGGTTAGGCGCGGGCAAGGCGGCTGAGAAAATCAAGGAGCGGGCGTGATGCTGCACATAATGAATCACATCGGCTGAGCCAGCGATAAAACCGCCGATTGAGGCGAAGCTCTTGCTGAATGTCCCCATAATCAGGTCTACTTGGTCGGTTAAGCCAAAATGCGCCGCCGTGCCGCGGCCGCCGCCGGCCACGCCGATGCCATGCGCGTCATCCACCAGCACGCGGGCTTGGTATTTTTGGCAAACCTCGACAATCTGGGGCAGCAAGGCAAAATCGCCGCCCATACTATAGACGCCATCGACGACGACCAGCTTGCCAGCCTCTTTTGGCACGCGGCTCAAGACGCGCTCCAGGTCCTCAATATCGTTATGCTTAAACCGTTTCATCGTGCCGCGCGACATATTGACGCCATCGACAACGCAGGCATGCACATCTTTATCCAAAATCGCCACATCATTTTTGCCCAAGAGCGCGGCGACGGTGCCAAGATTGGTCTGATAGCCGGTGGAAAATACCAGCGCCGCTTCTTTGCCGACGAACTGAGCCAGGCGGCGGTCAGCCTCCAGATGCAGTTCCAGCGTGCCATTGAGAAAACGCGAGCCGGTAACGCTGGTGCCATAGCGCTGCGTGGCTTCGATGGCGGCTTGCCGCACGCGCTCGTCGGTCGTCAAGCCGAGATAATTGTTGGAACCGAGCATGACCACATCTTTGTTTTCAAAAGTCGCGGTGCTGCCTTCGGAGTCGCTAAGCGCGCGGAAAAAGGGATATATGCCCATCTCCATCGCTTCTTTGGCGACGGTGAAACCCGAAATCTTGTCAAATAGATCTGCCACAATTCTCTCCTGACATGCCCCTGGCGCTGGCACGGCAATGATTCTTGCGAGCGCTGCTAGGGGAGTCTATCAGCAGCGCCGCGCTTTAACAATGCGCAGTTAGATTCTAGCCTTAGTAAGCGCAAGTTAATTTTCAACCCCACCCCTGGCCCCTCCCGTAGGGCAGTGTCTACGCGCCCCAAAGCTTTGGGGAGGGGAGAAAAACCCTGAAAACTGTGCGAGCTTGCAGGAAAGCGCCTCCCATCGGACAATGTTGTATATGCCCCCAGGTTAGACTCCCCTCCCCGAAGCTTCGGGGAGGGGCCGGGGGTGGGGTTGAAACGAACGTAAAAACTTGCAAATTTAGTTTGCCCTGCTTTTGTGGCTAAATTTCTCATTCCCCAGTCGCAACAAAAATTGCGCTGGCTCGCGCAAAAATCTCACTTGCATTCTGCCAGGCGCAGGCTATAATAGGCGAAGCCTGATTAATCTACGGAGCGGGATATGTCTAGCTTGACGATTCGCAGAATAATTGTTTGGGTCATTTCGATGGTCTTGGGCCTCATTGTGGGCTATGGCATCATCACTGTCGGCTTTGATATGCTGCCACTCTTCAGCGCCGTGCAAACCCCGCAGGGCGTCTCCATCGATGAATATGGCATGCTGTATTATCTCTTCACTTCAGTGCCAATCGGCTTGGTCTTTGTGATTTGGCTGGACGCTTTTATGGATACGCGCATCCTGCCCGACTAAGCGCAAAGCGCTTTTCTAGCCAGAATCCACCCCTCGGTGGATTTTCTTTTTTTCCGCTAGCAAATGAGAGCATCCAGCCCCGCGCTGATAGATTTTGCAAGCTGCCGGCCGCTATATTGACTCTATGCGCGACAAGAAAAATTCAGCAATCTCTAAATTCTATCAAAAGCCCCTGGCCGAAAGGCAGGCCATCGCCAAAGACTGGGGCGGCTTGAGCGCCGCGCAGCTGGCGGCGCTGAATGATTCGGGCCTTTCCTTAGAGCAAGCCGACCTGATGCTGGAGAATGTCATCGGGCGCTATAGCTTGCCATTTGCCCTGGCGACGAATTTCCGCGTCAATGGGCGGGACTACCTGGTGCCGCTGGTTATCGAAGAGGCGTCGGTGGTCGCTGCTTGCAGCTATGCCGCCAAGCTCTTTCGCGCCAGCGGCGGCTTCACCGCCCATAGCGACGCGCCTATCATGATTGGGCAGCTGCAAGTTTTGGATCTGCCCGACTTGGCTAGCGCGGGCCAGAAAATACTGGCGGGCAAAAGCGAAATCTTGGCGGCGGCCAATGCCCAGGCCGGCAGCATTGTAGCCCGCGGCGGCGGCGCTATCGACCTCGAAATGCGCCCCCTAAAAAATACCGCCATCGGCAATATGCTCATCCTGCACCTGCTTTACGACAGCCGCGACGCTATGGGCGCTAATGCCATCAACAGCGCGCTTGAGCGCATCGCGCCATTGGTCGAGAAAATCAGTGGCGGGCGCGTCAATCTGCGTATCTTGAGCAACTTGAGCGACAGGCGCAAAGCCCGCGCGACTGGCATGGTTGCAAGCGCTGCCTTAGCGACAGCGGGTGCCAGTGGCGCGCAAGTTGGCGCGGCGATTGTCGAGGCGGCTGTTTTTGCCGAATGCGACCCCTACCGCGCCGCCACCCACAATAAAGGCATCATGAATGGCATCGATGCGCTCTTGTTGGCGACAGGCAACGATTGGCGGGCGGTGGAAGCCGGGGCCCACGCTTACGCCGCCCGGTCAGGCCGCTATGCCAGCTTGACAAAATGGCGGCAAGACGCGGCCGGTAACTTGCATGGCGAAATTGAACTGCCGCTAGCACTTGGCATCGTCGGCGGCGCTACCCGCGTGCATCGGGGGGCGCAAACCGCTTTGAAGCTGCTCGGCGTCGAATCGGCGCAGGAGCTGGCGGGGATTGCGGCCGCGCTGGGCTTGGCGCAGAACTTCGCCGCGCTGCGGGCACTCGCCACCGACGGCATTCAAAGCGGACACATGCGCCTGCACGCGCGGCAACTGGCGCTGGCGGCCGGTGCGCCGCCGGCCGCAGCCCGCGTTATTGCCCAGCAATTGATTGACGAAGGCGCGATTCGCTTGGAACGGGCCCGCGAAATTGTCTCAGAGCAAAACCAGAAAGAAAGCGAATTTTATGACAACTGAGCGGAACTGGCTGATGCAAGCCGAGCGGGCCGTCGGTATCGTCGGCTATGGCGCGTATATCCCGCGTTATCGCCTGCCCGGCAGAGAAATCGCGCGGATATGGACCGGCGGCCAAGGTGGCGCGCCCGTGCGCGAGAAAGCGGTCGCGGGCTTGGATGAAGATGTCGTAACGATGTCCATTGAAGCGGCGCGCAATGCCATCGCCTGCGCTGGCATCGACCCGCTGCAAATCCGCGCCGTCTGGGTCGGCAGCGAGAGCCATCCTTACGCCGTCAAGCCGACCAGCACGATTGTCGCCGAGAGCATCGGCGCGTCGCCCAATATCCAAGCGGCGGATTGGGAATTTGCCTGCAAAGCTGGCACGGAGGCGGTGCAAGCGGCTCTGGGTTTGGTCGGCAGTGGCATGGCGCAGTATATCCTGAGCATCGGCATGGACACGGCGCAGGGCCGCCCGGGCGACGCGCTGGAATACACCGCTGGCTCGGGCGGGGCGGCTTTCCTGCTCGGACCCGCCGAAGAAAGCCTGGCGGTTTATCAAGGCAGTTATAGCTATGTTACAGATACGCCCGATTTTTGGCGGCGCGCTGGCGAGGTCTACCCGAGCCATGGCGACCGCTTCACCGGCGAGCCGGCTTATTTCGCCCATACCATCAGCGCCGCCTCGACCTTGATGCAGCTTATGAATACGACCGCGGCCGATTATGATTATGCCGTTTTTCATCAGCCCAATGTGAAGTTCCCGGCCCGCGCGGCAAAGATGCTTGGTTTTTCGCCAGAGCAAATCGCCGCGGGTCTGCTGGCGGACGATATTGGCAATGTCTATTCTGGTTCTTGCATGCTGGGTTTGACCGCCATTCTCGATATTGCCAAGCCCGGCCAGCGCATCTTGATGGTCAGCTATGGCAGCGGCGCTGGCTCCGATGCTTTTGATTTGCGCGTTAGCGCTGGTATCAAAAATAAACCGCGCAATTTGCCCGGCGCGGCGCATTATATCAAGTGGCGCGCCGAAATCGATTACGCGACCTATGTGCGCTTCCGCGACAAGCTCAAGCATTAGACGCGGATATTATGACTAGGAAAAAAATGGTCAGGGAAGTAAGTCCAAGTTTATTATGCACCATTTTCAACCCCACCCCCGGCCCCTCCCCGAAGCTTCGGGGAGGGGAGTCTAACCTGGGAGTGTGGACACATTGCCCGATGGGATGGACTTTTTCTGTAAGCACCCCCATAGTTTTCGAGGGTTTTCTCCCCTCCCCAAAGCTTTGGGGCGCGTAGACACTGCCCTGCGGGAGGGGCCGGGGGTGGGGTTGAAACGAAGGCATAAATTTGCAAAATTTAGTTTGCCATACTGAGAAATTTGACAGCAATGAAGATTGGGACTGAGGATGAAAGTTTGCATCGTTGGCACGGGCATGATTCCCGTGCGGGAACACTGGGCGCGCTCCATCACTGAATTGGCGGCTGAAGCGGGCGAGCTAGCCTTAGCCGAAGCCACGCTTTCGAGCGTGGACGCGCTGTATATCGGCAATGCTTATGGCGCGGCCTTCAATCAGCAGACGCAGCTCGGCAGCTTGATTGCGGAAGCGCTGGGCTTGCTCGGCTGTGAGGCTTATACCTGTGAAGCGGGGGAAGCGGCCGGCGGCGCTGCGCTGCGTACAGCCTGCTTGGCGGTCGCTTCGGGTATGGTCAAGTCGGCTTTGGTCATCGGCGTCGAGAAGGCTACCGATATCGTCGGCCCAGCCCGCGGTGCTGCCCGCAGCGTCAGCCTAGATGCCGATTTTGAGTCGGTCAACGGCGCGACTTTGACCGCTTTAGCCGCGCTATTGATGCGGCGCTATATGTACGAATATGGGCTGGAGCTGGCGCAGTTCGAGGGTTTCAGCGTCAATGCGCATCGCAATGGCGCGCGCAACCCGCTGGCGATGTATCAAAATCAATTGCGGGCGGGCGCGTTTGCTAAAGCGCCTATGCTGGCCAACCCGGTCAGCCTCTTTGATAGCGCGCCTGATGCCGATGGCGCGGCCGCGGTCTTGCTGGTGGCTGCTGATATAGCGGCTGACCTCGTGCCGCAGCCCATAGAAATCGTCGGCAGCGCCATTGCCACTGACAGCCTGACGCTGCAAGAGCGCGGCGACCCGCTCTATCTGGGCGCGGTGGCGCGCTCGGCCACGGCGGCTCTGGCGCAGGCTGGCTCGACTTTGCGCGACATCGACCTCATGGAATTGCACGATGCCTACACCATCCTGACGACCCTGGCATTGGAGGCTTTAGGCTGCAGCCCGCGCGGGCAAGGCTGGACTTGGGCTGATGCTGGCGGGCGGCGCATTGCCCTCGATGGCGAATTGCCGCTTAACACCGGCGGCGGGTTGAAGAGCCGCGGCCATCCGGCCGGCGCAACTGGCATTTATCAAGCGGTCGAAGCGGCGCGGCAACTGCGCGGCGCGGCTGGGGCGAATCAAGTCGCTGGCGCTAAACAGGCGCTGATCCAAAATATCGGCGGCTTCGGCGCGACAGTGGCGACGCATATCCTGCGCGCGGCGGGTTGAGGGCAAACTGAGAGACTTTGGCAGCGGGCAAAAGCCATCAAGATAGCTTTTGATAGTTCGCCGCCCCTAGATTGGAGTGTAGACGCGGCAAAGCAGCCCGCGACGCTAGGGCAGCGAGGAGAAGAAGATGCAGATCGCAAAATATTGGCGCAACAAAAAACTGCGCTATCGGCTTATTCGAATGCGGCCAGCGAAGCCGACCGCCCATGTTACGCCGCGCCCGGCCCGCCACAAGCACCAGGCGATGCCGCCGCCTCAGCGTAAAATCGCCGAACCCGTCGCATGAGCGGGCAGGCGGAAGCTGGCACGCTGCGCGGCACTATCTATAGCTACACGCTAGTGCAAGAGCCGCCGGCCGGCTTTGAGGCTCAAGCGCCCTATTATTTAGCCTTGGTGCAATTGCCAGATGGCAGCCTTATCACCGCGCAGCTGACGGATTTTACTGCGGAAGTGGAGATTGGCATGGAAGTGGAGATGGTAACACGCAAGCTGCGCACAGATGGCGAGCGTGGCATGATTGTCTATGGCTATAAGTTTCGCCCGCCCATTCTCTAGGGCGGCGCGCTGTAGAGAAAGAGCCACTTAGAGTGGCTCTTTCTCGTTGTAGGGACCTAGATTGCCGCTTTGGCTTTGGTATCGTAGGCCAAGGATGTTTCGGTGTTGGTATCAAAGAGGTGGATATTGTCCAAATTGAAGGTTACGCCCATGGCACGCCCAACCGTGGCGTCCGTCCGCGGGTCAGTGCGGGCGATGAAGTTCTTGCCGCCAGATTCCAAATAGATGATAACTTCGTTGCCCATCTGCTCGACAACTTCCACATTCGAGCTCAGATTCGCCGGGATGATGCCCTGCGGCAGGAAGTTCGTGTCGTGAATGTCTTCGGGGCGGATGCCACAAATCACATCCATGCCGACATGGCTGCGGAAGCTATCGGCTTTGTTGGCCGGAACTTGCAGCTCAAAAGCGCCGGTGTCCACTACCATGCCGTTGCCATCTTCCTTCAGCCTGGCGTCGAAGAAATTCATCGACGGGCTGCCGATGAAGCCGGCGACAAAGACATTATGCGGGTTGTGATAGAGGTTGAAAGGCGAATCGATTTGCTGCAATTTGCCTTCGTTGAGGACGCAGATGCGCGTGCCCATCGTCATCGCCTCGACCTGATCGTGGGTTACATAGATAAAGGTCGTCTCCAGCCGTTGGTGCAGGCGGCTGATGAAAGAGCGCGCCTCAACGCGCAGCTTGGCATCGAGGTTGGAAAGCGGCTCGTCCATCAGGAAGACGGCGGGTTCGCGCACGATGGCACGGCCTACAGCGACGCGCTGCCGCTGCCCGCCCGAAAGCTGGCGCGGCCGGCGATCCAGCAGATGCCCGATGCCCAATTCGTTGGCGGCTTCAGTTACGCGCTCGTTGATAATCTTCTTGGGCGTCTTGCGCAGCTTGAGACCAAAAGCCATGTTATCGAAGACAGTCATGTGCGGATACAAAGCATAACTTTGGAATACCATAGCGACATCGCGGTCTTTGGGCGCGACATTGTTGACGACGCGATCCCCAATGATGATCTCGCCTTCAGTAATCTCTTCCAAACCCGCGAGCATGCGCAGGCTGGTCGATTTGCCGCAGCCAGAGGGACCGACAAATACCAGGAACTCCTTATCTTGGACTTCGATGTTCAAGCCGGAAACGACTCTTTGATCACCAAAATCCTTTGAAACATGCGTAAAAGTGACACCAGCCACAGGAACCTCCAATTATATCCAGATTGGCGAAAATTTTGGTACTTCTGCACAAATACCTTACTTGACAGCAAGATATTATTATAGTGGGGATTATAACGAGTTTTTTCCAGTTTGCAAGGAATTGCTTTAATTGGATGTAAAATTGCTGTAAATAGCCAGCAAGCGAGGAAAATATGCCCGACAACCAGAATGCTGAAATTGTCGCGATTGGCACGGAACTGCTGCTAGGGGAGATTACAGATACAAATTCGGTCTTCCTGGCGCGGCAGTTGCGCGATATCGGCGTCAATGTCTTTTTTATGACGACCGTGGGCGATAATCTCAGCCGTATCACGGCGGCTATCGCCGCAGCTCTGGAGCGCGCCGAAATTGTCATCACCACCGGTGGCTTGGGCCCCACAGTCGACGATATGACGCGCCAAGCCATCGCCGACGCCGTCGGACGGCCCCTAGAATTCCAGCAGGCGCTCTACGATGGCATCGCCGAGCGTTTTCGCGGCTTTGGCGTCCAGATGACAGCCAACAATCGGCAGCAGGCTTACCTGCCACAAGGCGCTATATTGGTCGAAAATCCGGTTGGCACAGCGCCCGCTTTCATCGTCGAAGCGGAGCGGGGCGTCGTCATTAGCTTGCCCGGTGTCCCCCGCGAGATGAAATACTTGATGACCGAATCGGTCATGCCCTATCTGCTGCGGCAGTATGAACTTGGCATCATTGTCGCGCGCATTTTGCGCACGGCTGGCATCGGCGAAAGCTCGCTCGATGACAAAATCGGCGCTGATATTTTGAGCGAGCGCAATCCCAGTGTCGGTTTGGCGGCGCATCATGGCTGCGTTGATGTGCGCGTTACCGCAAAAGCGGCGACGCCGGCGGAAGCGGAAGCGCTGCTCGATGCCATGCAAGCGCGCCTGCACGAACGCATCGGCGACGACATCTTTGGCATCGACGCGGCCACGCTGGAAGAAGTCGTCGAGCAGCAACTGCGGCAGCACAAGCTGCGGGCGCATGTGCTTGAAGCAGGTTTGCCCGGTGTCATCAGCGGTGCTTGGGCGGACGATGACGCGCTATTGCGCAGCTGCCAGTACGCCGGCCCGGAAGAAGCCTATGTCGCTTTTGGCGCGCAAGCGGAAGAAGCGCCGCTGCGGGAATTTGCCATCGATATCGCCCAGCGCATCCGCCAGCGGGAAAATGTGGCTGCCAGCATCGTCGTGCTTTGCTATCCCGATGTAGATGAGGCGGCCGATACGGCGCAGGGCAGCGCCATCGCTATCGCCACGGCTGAGCAGACGCGCTATCGCGCTTATGGTTTTGGCCGCCGCTCGCCGCTCGCCCGCGAGTGGATTGCGCGCTGGGGCCTGGCTAGCTTGTGGCGGCTCTTAAAAGCAGAATACGGCGCTTAAACGTAGGACAGCTTTTATTCGTCCAAGCTGAGCAGAGCCATGAAGGCGGCTTGCGGCACTTCGACCGCGCCAATCATCTTCATGCGCTTTTTGCCTTTTTTCTGTCTTTCCAGCAGCTTTTTCTTGCGCGTAACATCGCCGCCATAGCACTTCGCCAGCACATCTTTGCGCAGCGCTTTCACATTGGCGCGGGAGATGACGCGCTTGCCCACCGCCGCTTGCACCGGCACGGTGAACATCTGGCGTGGAATCAAACCTTTGAGCCGGCTCACCAGCCGCTGCCCGCGATGGTAGGCATCATCGCGGTGGCATATCATCGCCAGGGCGTCCACCGAGTCTTCATTGACCAGCACTTCGACCTTGACCAAATCGCCAGCGCGGTACTCGTGAAACTGATAATCGAGACTGGCATAGCCCTGGGACACGCTTTTGAGCTTGTCGTAAAAGTCAATGATTATCTCCGACAGCGGTATGGCAAAATGCAGGATGACGCGGCTGGCATCGAGGTATTCGGTCGTTTCATAGAGACCGCGCTTTTTGATGACCAAGTCCATCACCGGGCCGATATAAGTCTGTGGCATATAGATTTGAATTTTCATCCACGGTTCTTGAATTTCGGCGACGACATTTTCATCAGGCAGCAGGGCGGGGCTGTCGATGAGCTGCGTGCTGCCATCTTTGAGCAGCACATGGTATTCGACGCTGGGCGCGGTCGCCAAAATATCGAGGTCATATTCGCGTTCCAGCCGCTCTTGGATGATTTCCATGTGAAACAAGCCCAGAAAACCAACGCGGAAACCAAAATTCAGAGCCTGCGATGTCTCTGGCTGATAGAGCAGCGAGGCGTCGTTCAGTTGCAGTTTTTCTAGGGCATCGCGCAAATCGGCATACTCTTCATTGTGCGTCGGATAAATGCCGGCGAAGACCATCGGCTTGACTTGCTCATAGCCAGGCAAGGGCTGCTGCGTGCCTTTTTTAGCCAGGGTGATGGTATCGCCAACGCGGCATTCTTGCACGGTTTTTAAGCCAGTGGCAATATAGCCGACTTCGCCGGCGTCCAGTCGCTCAATTGCCCGCATGGTCGGGTCGAAAACGCCAATTTCTACTGGCTCAAAGCGAGCGCCGGTGGCAAAGAGCTTGAGCATGTCGCGTTTGTTCACCGTCCCATCGACCACCCGCACATAAGCGATAACGCCTTTGTAGGCATCGTAATGCGAATCGAAGACGAGGGCGCGCAGCGGCTCGGCCGAATTTGTGGACGGCGCTGGCACATCCGCGACCACTTTTTCCATGACCTCAGCGATGCCGATGCCATTCTTCGCCGAAATGCGCGGCATATCGGCGACGGCTGCGCCGAGCAGGTCTTCGACATCGCGGGCGACCTCGTCAGTCTGCGCCGCCGGCAGGTCAATCTTATTGATGACAGGGATAATCTCCAAGTCTTGCTCCAGCGCCAAATAGACATTGGACAGGGTCTGCGCTTCGATGCCCTGGCTGGCGTCGACGACCAAGATAGCACCTTCGCAAGCCTGCAAGGCGCGGCTGACCTCGTAAGTGAAATCGACATGGCCCGGCGTGTCTATCAAATTGATGGTGTAGCGCTGGCCATCTCGCGCGTCATAGAGCATGCGCACGGCTGAGGCTTTTATCGTCACGCCGCGCTCGCGCTCCAGGGCCATGCTGTCCAGCAGCTGCGCCTGCATATCGCGGGCGCTGACTGTCTTGGTCAACTCCAGCAAGCGGTCGGCTAAGGTGCTTTTGCCATGGTCTACATGGGCGATGATGCAAAAATTGCGGATATGCGCGAGTTTCATCGCTCCTCGTCGATTCTGATTTTTAGCGATTTACTATTCTATTATGAACTATCACGGGACTTTGCAATAGGGCGAGCTAAGTAGAAGGCATAAAGCAAACGGTCTCATTTCTCTGTGCCTCTGTGTCTCTGTGGCTATTTTTCTTAGCTCTCTGACGCAGTAAGCGCGGCGATTTTAGCTGCCAGCCCGGCCGCGGCTTTTGCCTCAGCGCCAAAGCGCAGCCACAGCAGATACTCGATATTGCCTTTGGCGCCGGTGATGGGAGAGCGCATGACATCTTGCGCGGCGAAACCCAAGTCCGTAGCGGCCGCGACAATATCTTGCAATACGCGCCGATGCGCATCTACATCCCGCACGATGCCGCCTTTGCCAACCGCGCCGCGGCCCACTTCAAATTGCGGCTTGACCAGGGCGATGACATCGGCGCCTTCAAGCGCCAGCCAGCGCTTGACCGCCGGCAGAATCAAGCGCAGCGAAATGAAAGCCACATCAATTGTTACCAAAGCCGGCACTTCCGCCAGCGTCTCCAGATAGCGGGCATTGGTGTTCTCTAGCAATATAACCCGCTCATGCAAGCGCAGGCGGTAATCGATGATGCCGCTGCCGACATCAATCGCGTAGACTCGCGCCGCGCCCTGCTGCAAGAGACAATCGGTGAAGCCGCCGGTGCTAGCGCCGACATCGGCGCAGATTTTCCCCGTCGGCGCGATTGGGAAAGTCTCTAAGGCTGCCGCCAGCTTCACGCCGCCGCGGCTGACATAAGGCGCTTTTGCTTTGAGCGTAATCTGAGCATCGCCGCGTATCATTGTGCCGGGTTTGTCCACGAGCGCGCCATTCACGCGCACTTCCGCCGCCATAATCATGGCGGCCGCTTTGCTGCGGCTGGGTGCAAGCTGCTTTTCCAGCAGCAAGACATCGAGCCGCCTTTTTTTCGCGCTGCTTTGTCGTTTCATCCGCGCACCAATTCAATCGTGATGTCGATATAAGGCTCGTCCTGCTTAAACTCAAATTTGTCAGCGCTTTGCGGCAAGTACCCATCGGCTTCGATGACGATGCTATACGGTCGCCCGAAGACTAGCGGACGGGCGAATTGAAAATTGCCATGGCGGTCAGTTGTGGCTAGGGCGGCTATCTGCTCTTGCTGCCAAGTAAATTCGTTGGCGGCGTACTCTTCGCTGACCAGCACAATTGTAACGCTGGGGATGCCCACTTTGGTGGCAGCGTCGATGACCTGGCCCGAGAGGATAGCGCCCTCAAATTCGGCGAAACGGTCGATAGGCAACTGCCCAATGCCAACCAGCGCTTCCGCTTCCGCTAGTTTCAAGTTGTTGACCAGCAGCTGCAGGCTGAATTTGCCGTCGGGCGGATTGGGCAGGGCGACGGTGAAGTCAGCGCCGCTATCGACTGTGCGCCAAGGTCCGGTCGTCTCGAAAAAAACTTGGTCATCGACGAGCCAGCGCAGGGTCCAGGGCGTGCCAACGGCAATGCGCTGCCAATCGAACAGGGCATAGAGCGCTGGTATGCCGCTGGGAAAGCTGGTGGCGGGCATGGCGGCGCGAGCCGCAGTTGGGTTGTCGGCGCTGCTATAGCGTAAATTTTGGAAAATCTGAGGCAGGGGCGCGCCTGGCTGCCCAGCCACGACAAAATCCGATGTCGCTGATAGAGCGCCCGCGATATACAGCTCGAGCCGATAGCGGCCTGGCAGCAGCCCGCCTTGCGGCGCCATGCTAATCGCTTTTAACCCTTGCTCGCCATCGCTCCAGGCGTCGCTGCTGCGCGCCACTTCCGTTCCCCCAAAATACCAGAGCGCCGCCCAGTCCTGACCGTTCTGCATATTCTTATAGAGGAATTGCGCCGAAGCAACATTGCCCAGCGGCAATATCGAGCCATTGCCAATCAAGTTGCCAGTCGCATCCAACGTGCCAAAGATGATGTCGCTGAATTGCCCGCCTGAATCTGTGCCGCCGATGAGCAGCTGCTGGCTGCCGGCGGCGCGGCCATTTATCAAGAGGGTGAATTCATAAGCGCCATTCGCCCACGTTTGCTCGCCACTGCCGATATGCCACAGGCCGCTTTCACCGCCGCTGAAGCGCACCGGCGGCAAGCTGAAGACGCTGTCTGGGATGCCATCGCGGCTTACGCGTATTTCATACACCGTCTCGGGCCGCATATTCTCATAATCAAAAAATAGATACAGGCCGCGCGGATTGGCCGGCAGCGCGCCAGCCACGCTAGCCGGCAAACCATCAACAATGGCGGGCGCAAAAAATAGACGGGAAACGCGTGGCGGGTTGTCCATTGCGGACCCTGTCTCAGCCGGCGCGCTTGGTCGCTCGACGGTCAGGCCGAGGCGCGCGCCGCGGATCAAGCTCTGCGCCAGCGTGACCGGGCGAATCGTGCTGATGAAATCGCCGGTCGGCACGCAGCTATCGCTGCTATTGACCAGGCCATCGCGGTTTGTATCGGCGATGAAACGGCAGTTTTCCGTGTCTCTCAGGCCGGCCAGCGGCGCATTGGTGGCGATGCCGATAAGCTGCCCGGCGATATTATACGCGCCGCCGCCAGCCATCGTGCCAGGGATTTCGGCGCGGGTTTTGAACCAGGCGCGGCTGCCGCCAATCGGCTCGGCGATGAAGGCGGTTACGGTGCCGCGGGCGACATCCACTGGCTGGTTGCCCAAATCTGGATAGCCGATTACCAGCAGGCTATCGTCAATGCCAACAGCCGCCGCATTGCCCAGCTCGACAAAGGGCAGGGGGGGCAAGCTGCCGGGCATAATCTGCCGGCCATCCAGCTCGCGGCTGATGCGCAGCAGGGCGATGTCTAAACCGGCGGCGGCGTTAACGATGTCGGCGCGGTATTTTGGAATCGGCGGCCCAGCCAAATCCACATTGAGCGAGACGATGAGCGTATCGCCGGCGCATTGCTGGCTCGGCAAGACGCCATGCGCGTTGCTGATAATCAAACCGTCGGCGCTGATAAGCGTGCCGCTGCTGATGCAGGTGACAGTCAAAGCCTCCGCGCCGCTTCGCACTTGATAAATGAAGACAGTCGCCCGTTTAATGCGGTCCAAATCGAGGCTGCCGCTGGGCTGCGCGGCAGTCGAATAGACGAGCGCGAGCCAGAGCCAAAGGGCGCTATACATCAATAGTCGAGATTTTGAATGAACCATCGCAGGGTTTCCAATTCGCGCTGGTAGACGCTGGCATCGGCACGGAAAGAGATGATGAGCGCCTGCCCGCGCCCTATCGTCAGGATGTCCAAGCCGCTGACAATGGCGGAAAGGCCTTCGAGGAAAGGGCTGGCGTCGCGGGCTACAAATGAATAGGCCATGGAGATGGCATCGGCATCGTCGGGCAGCGGGTAAGTATCATAGCCGAGAACAGTATAATCAATTAGCACTTGAGCCCGCTGCAAGCTGAGCTGATCGAGCAGGTTGCGCTCGACGCTGTCCGCGCCGACCGGTACTGTCCGCACTTCGATGACGGTATTGAAGCCGCGATGGGCCATATCCCGCACGCGGAAAACATAGTCCCCCGTCTCTTCCAGCAGCCAGCGCGCCGGATAGCGGGCTGTGATGCCGGCCGCTTCATCGCTATAGTCCAGGGCTTGATTGAGGGCGCTATCGCGCTGATTTAAGCCAAAGAAAAAACCGGCCAACAGCAAAAAATAGCTAAGCGCGATAGCCCAGCGCTGGCGCGGGCTGAATTGAATGGCGGGCGAGCGCCCGGTTTCAAATTGCATCGCTGTCTTCTCGATCGCGGCCAAAAGCCTCGCGCCAGCGCCGTTCGGAATTGCTATACAAGAAATAGACCACCGCCAGCGTCGCCGTCAAAACAGCCAGCACCAAGCCGATAGCAAAGAGCGGCCGGTCGCTATTGCCGCCGGTGCCGAGGGGCCCGCTCAGCAAACCCGAAACCAGCGGAGTGATGAGCCCGGTCGTCAAAGCGGCGATCAATATGTTGACCGGCAGCACCAGCGGAAAGGCATCAGAAAAATAGGATTCGATGATGCCCAAAACAATAAACATGCTCGAGGCGAATTGTATCGCAACCTGCGCCAGCACATAAATCGCGGCGATGTCCCAAGTTGGCTCTAAGCGCCAGGCAAGGGCTAGGTTAAGATAAAAACTATAACCGATGGCGCTAGCCATACCGTAGGCAATGGCATCGCTGCGGGCGCGCAGCCCTTGGGGATAGACCAGATAACGCAGCGCGACGAATTTCAAAGCGACATCGACGATGCCGGCCGTGAAACTATAACCGAGTATGCGCTGGAAGACTGATTGCAGCGGCAGCCATTCGGCGCTGCGGAAGAAGCCTTCTACGAGCGGCAAGCCAATGGCGGCGGCGCTCAAACCACAGACGACAGCCACACCGATGAGGCGGCGGCGCGGGCGAGCAAAGCGGTATTCCGGCAGCACGGACAGCAGCAGCCATAAGAGCAAAGGGGCGCAGACCTGGGCCAGAGCCAAAATGCGCCCCACTGGCGCCGGCAACTGGGGCGCAAAAAATTCGCCGATGATGACGATGAAGCCCGCCCCCGCCGCCAGCAGAGTGAATTGCAGGCTGATGCGGCGCCAGACCGGCAAAAACGCATAAGCATCGGCGGCGCTAGCCTGATTGCGCGAATCTCCCAACATTGGTTTTTGACTCTTCTACCCGCTAGGGCAGCGACCGTTTATAATCTTTTATAATCATCATAGCATTATGCTAAACTAACAAGGCGCGGCGAGGCAAAAAATTGCGCGACTGGCAAAGCCTAAAGAACGGCCTACACTGGCTGCTGCTTATTTTCCTGCTGGCGGGCTGCGGCGCTGGGCCAGCCGAATTGGCTTGCGGGGCTCACCCGGGCTGCCTGCGCTATGGCATCGCCGCGGATATCGCCGTCCTCGACCCGCACAGCAGCGATGCCCCCGAAGCCGGCATGATCTTCCGCCAAATCTATGATACGCTAGTCTACCGCACCACCGATAGTCATGAGTTTACCCCCGGCTTGGCGCATAGCTGGCAAGTTTCGGCCGATGGCTTGGTCTATACCTTTAATTTGCGATCGGATGTCGTCTTTCATGATGGCAGTCCCTTCAACGCCGAAGCGGTAGCCCGCAATATCGACCGCATCTTTGACGCGGACAGGCCGCCAGCGCGGGCGCGGGACTTGCTCGGGCCACTCTGGCAGTACGAGATCGTCGACAGCTTTACTATCCGCTTGCATTTTTCCCAGCCACATGCGGCCTTGCTGGATGGCTTGGCGCAGCCGCATTTAGGCATCGCCAGCCCGACAGCGTTCAATGAGTATGACCACTTGCGCTATCAATTTTATCAAGTAGGCACCGGGCCTTTTACGCTGGCGGAATATCTGCCTGGCGAGCGCGTCGGCCTGCGCCGCTTCGCCGATTACCGCGTGCAACCCGCCATTTATAGCCCGTTGGCTGGCGGCGAAATCGAGCGGGTCGAGTTTGCGATTACCCGCGCCGAAGAGCAAGATACGCTGTCCCTGCTAGCCGAGGGCCTGGCTGTCCTGGATAATATTTCCCCGCTCGAAGCCCGCGCGCTGGCCGGCAACAGCCGCGTCCAGCTCTTGCCGATGCAGATACCCGGCCAGACCGCGCAAGTCTTATTTAATACAAACCGCCCGCCGCTAAACAATACGGAGTTGCGGCGCGCGCTCTTGCTCGCCACCAATCGGGTCGCCCTCAGCGACGAGGTCTATCTAAATTATTCGCCAGTGGCTTGGACGCCGCTCTCTGAAAGCACTGGTTATGCTCATCTCGGTTATGTGAATCAATTCGCCTTTGATTTGCAAGGCGCGCAAGCATTGCTGGCGGCTGCCGGCTATGCCGAGGCGGGCGCAGATGGCATCTTGCAGCGCGACGGGCAGCGACTCTCGCTCAAAATTATTACGCCGCCTTGGGGCCGCTGGCCAGAAATGGCGGCTTTCTTGCAGCGGGAATGGCGGGCCCTCGGCATCGAGTTGCAAATCGAGCCAGTGCCAGGCAGGACGCGGCTGGAAGCCTTGATACGCTCTGGCGAATATGACCTGCTGCCGATTGACAATTATGGCATCGACCCGGCCTTGCTGGGGCAGGTTTTCCTCGATAGCTCCAGCTATCGCGCCTCTTGGGCCGGGCAGGCTAACCTGCAAGAGTTGCTACTGGCGGCGGCGCAGACCAGCGATGCCGCTTTGCGCCGCAATCAGTATTATGAAATCCAAGCTCTGCTGATGAATGAAGCGCTGATTTTGCCGCTGCGGGAATATAGCCGTTTGACTGCCACCCGCGTTCAAGTCCAAAACCTGCGTTTTGATGCCTACGGCTTTTATCCGCTGCTCTTTAATACAACAATTGAAGCCGGCTAAATCAGTCGTCAGCGCAGATGAAGGTGCCGAGCGGCTGGCGGTGCAAAATCAAATCGGGCAGGATATTCGCCCGCTGGCCATTGGCGATGCGCACCGTCAAGCTGGGCTGGGTTGCGACCAAATCCAACATTTCGGTCACTTTTTGCAGCATGCCACCGGTAACATCGACGCCGCTGGCTGCGCCGAGCAGGCTGCGCAGCCGGGGTAAGCGACTGGGACTGATGCGCGGGATGACCGCGCCCGCTTGGTCTAGCACGCCGTCCACCTCGCCCAGCAGGATAATTTCGCTTACATCGAGCGGCGCGGCTAAACGGGCAAAAAGGGCTTCAGTCGAGATAATGGTGCCGCCGATGGCACTGTCCAGGGCGACATCACCATGCAGCAGGGGAATCAGATTATTTTCTAAAGCCAATGCCAGCGGCCGCGTCTCGATGGCTAGAATCTGTCCTTCGCGGGCGCTGAGCATGGACGAGGGCTGAAAGCGCAGGGCCGGCAAGTCGGCCGCCAGCAATTCTTCCAGCAGCAGCAGGCTAAGCTCGCTGGCGACGGCGCCAACCCGCGCAAAACCTAGCCACTGCGCTGGGCTAGCGACGCCATTGACGGTATTGTGCTTCTGGGCTTCAAAATGCCCAAAGGAGCCGCTGCCATGACCGAGTACAAGGCGCTGCATGCCGCCGGCATGCAGCGCCTTAATCTGCCCGGCGATGCCGCGGGCGGCTGCGCGGCGGAATGTTTTTGCCCGCCGCTTGTCGGTAATGAGCGAGCCGCCGAGCTTAATCATAATCGTCATTTTGGTTCTGCCTGCTCAACTGTCGCTGAATAGACGCGGCGGGCGCCAGCCGCCAGCAGCTTTTCCCGCGCGGCCGCCTCAGTTGCAGCTTCGACCAAAGCGATGATATTGCCGCCGCGACCGCCGCCCGAGAGCTTAGCGCCCAGGGCCCCCGCCGCCAAAGCCGCCGCGACCAGCCGATCCAATTCAACAGAGGAAACCGCCAGCGCTTTTAATAAGCGGTGGTTGGCTGTCATGAGCTGGCCTAGCTGCGTTTGATTGCCCGCTTCGATGCACTGGCGCGCTTCATCCACCAGCGCGCCGATTTCAGCGAAAATCGCCGCTGTTTGTTCTGGTTGCCGCGTATGCCGCGCACGCACGGCGGCCACCGCCGCCCGCGTCAAAGCGGCGATGCCGCTATCGGCTATGAGCAGTTGCAGCGGCGCTTTGAGACGGATGAACTCGCGGCGGCCGCCTTTCACAAAATAGAGCGGCCGGTTATATACAATCGTCGTATTATCGATGCCGCTGGGCTGGCCATGATGCAGCTTCTCCACTTCAAAGACGAGGCGGTTCAAATCGGCCAGCGGCAGCTCACGCCGGCAAAGCGCGGCCAGCGCGCGGCTGAGCGCGGCTGATACCGCCGCGCCGCTGCCCAAGCCGCTGGCAATCGGAATATCTGATTGGAGCTTTATTTCGCCCTGGGGCGCAGCGACATTAAGATAGTCCAGCGTCAGCGCGGTGATGCGCGCGATAGGGTCGGCCGGGTCGAAACTAGCGCCCTGCCAGCGCAGCGGCGGGCGGGGCAGGTCGGCGGTTCTAATCGTCAAGGGCTGCTGACTGGCGCGGATGCAGGCACTTGCCCGCAGCTGCGGCAGCGGCAGGGCAATCGCCGGCTGGCCATAGACCACGGCATGCTCGCCGACGAGAATGGCTTTGCCGGGGGCGCTGACGCGCTTCATTACGCTCACGGCAGATACAAAATAGCGAGATAGGTTAGGGCGGCGACGGCGATGGTGATTTGCAAGGGCCGGTCCGTCAGCAGGATTTCGTCGGGCGCGCTGCCGCGCTCTTGCACGCGAATCAAGTAGAGATAGCGAAACAGACCATAGACGACAATCGGCACAGTCAGCAAACCCCAGTTTTCACCTTGCCGCAGCATCTTGCCCGATTCCACCGTATAGAGGATATATGTAATCATGGTCGAGGTCAGCGTCGCCCGCAGCATATCGTCCAGCAGGGGCAGGTTGTAGTCGCGGAAAACTGGCCGACTGAGAGCGGCGTTCTCGCCTAGCTCGATAAGCTCTTGCCGCCGCTTGCCAATAGCCAGAAAAAGCGCCAAGAGACCGGCTGAAGTATAAAGCCAGGGCGACACGGTCACATCAATGACGAGGCCGCCGGCCATCAGGCGCAGCACAAAACCGGCCGTGACGACAAAAATATCCAGCAGAGCCAGGTGTTTCAAATAATAGGAGTAGGCGGTTTGCAGCAGCAGATAAGCCAGCAAAAGCGGCAGCAGGCGCGCGTCAAAATAATAGGTAGCTAGCAAGGCGCAGAGTGGCAGGACCAGCGCGGCGATTTTGGCGCTGCGCACCGAGACTTGGCCGGCGGCAATCGGCCGTTGCCGTTTCTTTGGATGCCGGCGGTCGGCTTCTACATCGGCCAAATCGTTGATGATGTAGACGCTGCTCGACGCCAAGATGAGCAAAGCGCAGCAGACCAGCACTTTCAAGAGCGAATCCAGCTCGAGCAGCTTGGCGCTGAAAACGAGCGGTGGGAAGACAAAAAGCATATTTTTTGTCCATTGCCGCGGCCGCATCGTCAGAATCAAACCATGCAGAAGTTTCAAATCATTCACCTTTGCCAGTGGACAAGTTCAAGAGTCTAATGCTATTGTCAAACTATTCTAGCCAATTTTCGACATTTTTGCAGATGAGCCGTCCGACCATCGCCAGCGCCCGCGCGCATTCTAATATCGCCTTCATCAAGTATTGGGGCAACCAAGATGACGCCCTGCGGCTGCCGGCGAATTCTTCGCTGAGCATGAACCTCGCCGCTTTGCATAGCACGACGACGGTCGAATGGTCGAGCGTCTTCGCGGAAGATTCGCTGCATATCAATGGCGAGCCAGCCGCGCCAGCGGCGAGCCAACGAGCTAGCCAGCATTTGCATCAGCTGCGCGCCCGGCTGAAGACGGACATGCGGGCCCGCGTCGAATCGCGCAACAATTTTCCGATGGGCACCGGCATCGCCTCCTCCGCTTCCGCGTTTGCCGCGCTCACGCTGGCCGCCGTCGCCGCCCTAGACCTGCGCCTGCCAGAGCGCGAGCTATCGGCGCTGACGCGCTTGGGTTCGGGTTCGGCGGCTCGTTCAATCCCGGCGGGTTTCACGCTCTGGCAGGCCGGCAATTCGCATGAGACATCGTATGCAGAGACATTTGCCGCCGCCGAACATTGGGATTTGGTCGATGTCATCGCCATCGTCAGTCGGGCGCACAAGCGCGTCGGCTCCAGCGCCGGCCACAGCAGCGCCCCCACCAGTATATTGCAGAGCGCCCGCGTCGAAAACGCGCCGCGCCGCCTGGCAGCGATAAAAGCGGCGCTTCTGCGGCGCGATTTTGCGGCTTTCGCTCGCATTGCCGAAGAAGATAGCAATCTGATGCACGCCGTCATGATGACAAGTTGGCCGCCGCTTTTTTATTGGCAGCCGCTTTCACTGGCGATCATGGCGGCGGTGCGGCGCTGGCGCGCGGCCGGTCTGCCAGTCTGTTATACCTTAGACGCTGGTCCCAATGTGCATTGCATTTGCCCGGCGGCAGAGGCAGAGGCTGTCGAGCGGCGGCTGCGCGCGCTTTCGCCTGATATCGAGATATTGACATCGGCCGTTGGCGGCGGCGCCCGCCTTATGCCCTAGGCCGGCCTGAAGTGTTGCATCGGGCAAAGACTGCCTTTATAATGAAGCTAGCTAGAAGAAGAAATGAGAGGTGAATGCTGATGCTGCTGCCAGCCGCTGCTAATGATATTCTGCTCGCTCTGACTGCTTTTGCGCTCGTGCTAATCCCAGCGGTCATCATCCATGAATTGGGGCATTTCTTCGCGGCTAAACTGGTCGGCATCAATGTGCTGGAATTCGGCATCGGTTTTCCGCCGCGGGTGGGCAAGCTCTTTATGTGGGGCGAGACAGAATTCACGCTGAACCTGCTGCCCATCGGCGGTTTTGTGCGGCCGTTGGGCGAAGATATGATAGGCCCAGCCGGCGAAGACAAGGTCAAGCGCGATCGCGTCGTGCTGACGAAGCGCCGCTCTGGCCTTGCACGCATCGTCGGCGAGCGCGAGATGCTGCGCCTGCGCGGTGTGGACGAGCGGCAGATGATGTCCGTGAAAGAAGCGCCGCCCCTGAGCCGCATATTTTTTATGGCGGCCGGCGCTATCGCTAATTTTATCACCGCCGTGCTGCTGTTATTTATCTCCGCTTTGATTGGCCTGTCGCTCAATGTCGGCGGCTTGAGCCAAATCGCCGCGATTCCGCCTGGCTCAATTTTTGCCGACAGCCAAGTCCAGGTCGGCGATGTGATCGAAAAAATAGATGGCGCGTATTTCACTGATTTTACCGCTTTTCATGATGTGCTGGCCGAGTACGACGGCGAGAATATCGAATTCGCGCTACTCCGCAGCGAAACGGGCGAGAGCTATAATCTAAGCATCGCGCCGAATTTTGGCGGCCGCGCCGGCTTGATTCAGGTTCTCACTGCGCTGGAAGATTCCCCGGCCGCGCTGGCCGGCATGGAAGTTGGCGATTTAATCGTCGAAATCAATCATCAGCCCGTCGATTCGGCTAGCGACCCGACCAGCGCCTTGACCAAAGCAGCCCGCGAAGCTGAAGGCCGCCCGCTGCCCTTGACGATTTTGCGCCTGAATGACGCCGGCACCAGCGAAAGGCTAGCCATCACGGTGACGCCGCGCGTCAATCCGCCAAAGGGGCAGGGCAGGCTGGGCATCGGCGTGCGCTCGCAATTTAGCTTAGCCGACCAAACCCGCTTCGCTAACGCTGGTTATAAAAAAGAGATGATACCCCAGACCGTGCCAGCCGCGCTGTCATACAGCTTGCGCACGACGGGCGCGGTTTTCCGCATGATCGCCTCGATACCGGGCCAGCTGCTGGATGGCTCGCTCAGCGGCGAAGACGCCCGTCCGATAAGCATTATCGGCATCAGCAAAATCGGCGGCGAATTCCTGCAACGCAGCTTGCGCGAGGGACCGGGCTTGATGCTGCACTTCACGGCTCTAATCAGCATTTTCCTTGGCTTGACCAATCTGCTGCCCATACCGGCCTTGGATGGCGGGCGCATCCTCTTTGTGCTAATCGAAGCGCTGCGCGGCAAGCGCATTGACCCTAAAATTGAAGCGCGCATCAATATGATTAGCCTCATGCTTTTGCTGGGGCTGGGGGTGCTGGTCATGATATATGACATTGTCAATCCGCCGAGCATTGGCTGATTTGAAAGGTGCCGCATGTCGAATTTTGAAATGGATCTGCCGGAACCGCTGCATAAAAAGCCATCGCTAGCCGATCTGATGGCCGCCTTGCGCCGCGAAGCCGATTCGCCGCAGCAGGTCATCTCCTCCACTATCATTTATGGGCTGAGCGATTTGACGCTGGACGAGCGAGACGGGTTTGAAAGCCTGTGGCGCGACTTGCCGGCGACTTTCAAGCATCGGGTCCTACGTGCGCTCAACGAATCCATTGAAACGATGTTTGAATTAAGCTTTTCCGAGATCACTAGGCTGAGCCTAGAAGATGCCAGCGGGCTGGTGCGGGCACCGGCGGTCGAGCTGCTCTGGGCGGAAGGCTCGCCCTGGGCTATGCGCCGCTTGTTGATATTGGCCGCCGCCGACCCCGACCTATCCGTGCGCGTCAATGCCATGAGAGCTTTAGCCAATTTTATTCTCAGGGGCGAATATGGCGAAGTATCGCCGGCTTTAGCCCAAGAAGCCCAAGAACTGGCGCTGCGTCTGCATACAGATGCGACCGAGCCACTAAAGCTGCGCTGCTGTGCTTTGGAAGCGCTGGCAAACTCCAGCCACCCGCAGGTCGAGCCACTCATCCGCGCTGCCTACGCTGATGGCAACCATGATATGCGCACCAGCGCAATCTTCGCTATGGGGCGGACTTGCAATGCCATTTGGCGCGATATTTTGCTGGAAGAACTGAACAGCGACGACAATGAAGCCGTCTACGAAGCCATCGCCGCCTGCGGGCAAATTCAGCTGTCAGACAGCGTTCAGCGCATCGGCGAATTGACTTTGAGCCAAGACCGCGAGCTTCAGCTTGGCGCGATTTGGGCTTTAGGCGAGATTGGCGGCAAACAGGCTTTCCAAATTTTTAGCGAGCTGGCTGAGGTGCTAGACGATGATGAAAGCGCTGAATTGATTGATGAAGCCTTGCAGTCCGCCAACTTAAATATGGGCTTGCCCGCCTTCGATTTGCAATTTGACCTGGGCTAGGGCTATTGCGCGAACATCGTCTGCAATTTCATCGCCAAACCCATATCGCCTTGGATTTTGACTTTGCCGGTCATGAAGGCATGCAAGGGATTCATCTGCCCAGTGGCAACCGCGAACCAATCATCGGCGCTGGCTTTCATTGTCATGGCGGGGTCACTGACCGGGCCTTCGCCCGCTTCCACCGCGCCATCCGCCACTTTCAGCCAAAACAGCC
Organism: Phototrophicaceae bacterium; assembly: GCA_965200325.1. GTDB lineage: Bacteria > Chloroflexota > Anaerolineae > Aggregatilineales > Phototrophicaceae > UBA6055. The sequence goes on from OZ241335.1 coordinate 1,921,283, forward strand.
CGCCGTTGTCACCGCTCAAATCAAACAGAATGGTGACATTGACGCCATAAGCCTTTTCAGGCAGAAAGCGCTTGACCATCGCCGGGAATATGTTTTTGACCTCTGCCGCTGTCGCCATAAGTTCTTCTCCTTAATGACTTCATTTATAATGTCAGAGTATAGCAGACCTTTGAGGCAAGCCCCAAGTGACGGCTTTTAAGCGAAGGCAAAATCGCAGCGGTCAATCTCGCCGTCTGCGGGACTTTATGCAGCGCGCCGGGCGGCAGGCGCGCTGGGCCCCTGTGAGAGCGGCGCTTTTCTGCCTGCTGGGCCCGTTGCTCTTGCTGGGCTGCGCCGCCGAGACGGCACTCGAAGAGACGGCCGCGCCTGAAAACCCGCCGGTTGTCGTGCTGACTTTGGCGCCGGCCTTGCCGGCGACCGCCAGCCCAACCAGCAGCACAGTGTCGCCCTCAATCGCCGCTGAAATCGCCACCGAAACCTCGCGTTTTCGAGCGGCGGCCGCGCAAGAAGCCAGCGGCACGCCTGTTACCAGCCACACCGTCGCTCCTGGCGAAATTTTATCCCGTATCGCCGAACGCTACGGCGTCTCAGTCAATGCGCTGCTGGCGGCCAATAACCTGGACAATCCCAACTTGCTGGAAGTCGGGCAGGTGTTGCAATTGCCGCATACGCCGCTCGAGTTCACGGCTGACTTTCGCATTTTGCCCGATTCGCGCTTGGTGCGCTCAATTGAGGCGGCTCAATTTGACACGGCCGCCTTCATCAGCGGGCGCAGCGGCGCTCTGCGCACTATGCGCGTCCACCTCGAGACCTGGCGGCCCGATGGCAGCCAACGTACCGAGGACCTGAGCGCAGCGCAAACCATCGAGCGCGTCTCCCTGGAATACAGCGTCGACCCGCGCCTGCTGCTTGCTTTTTTGGAGCATTTTGCCGGCCTGCTGTCCCTGTCCCGCGTCGATGCCCAAACCGAGCTATACCCGCTGCTCAGCCAAGTGCAGGCGGGAAATGTCGATCGCGCTGGCCTCTATAATCAACTGAGCTGGCTGGCGGACAGGCTCAATCGCGGCTACTACGACTGGAAATACCGTGGCTTGCGGATTCTGGAATTTGCCGATGGCCAGCGCCTGAATTACGCCACGGACCTGAATGCGGCCACTGTCGCCGCGCAATACGTCTTGGCGCAGTTGCGCAGCGAAGCCGACTGGCGACAAGATATCAGCGCGGACGGTCTATATGCTACTTATCGCCGTCTCTTTGGCGACCCCTTTGCAGGCGCGCATGTGACTGTGCCAGCCGAATTGCAGCAGCCTGACTTGACGCTGCCTTTCCCAAAAGGCGAGGTCTGGCGTTTCACCGGTGGTTTCCACGGCGGCTGGGGCAATGGCAGCGCCTGGTCCGCCATCGATTTCGCGCCCCCCGCCGAAGCTGGCGGCGCTTGCTATGTCTCGTCATATCCGACGACGGCGGTGGCTCGCGGCGCTATCGCCCGCCTGGGCGAAGGTTTGGTGATTCTGGACTTAGATGGCGACGGCAACGAAGGCAGCGGCTGGGCAATTCTATATCTGCACATCGACCATCATGACGCGCTGCGGGTAGGGCAGGTGGTAGAAGCGGGCAATATCCTCGGTTATGCCTCTTGCTTAGGTGGCTATGCCACGGCTACCCATCTGCATATCGCCCGCCGGTATAATGGCGAATGGATACCGGCCGATTGCAATCGCTGCCGTTTTGATGTTGCTACGCCGCCTTTTGTGATGAGTGGCTGGCGCGTCGTCGGCCTGGGCAGCCAGCTTTATCAAGGTTTTATGGTACGCGAAACGGACAATTATAGCGTTGTGGCGGAACAAGGCCGGCATACCGATATCAATGCCATTTCTTGGTGAGTCTATGTGCGCGATTAGGCGAGGCCAGCTAGAATTGCGGCGCGTAATCATTTTGCTGTTTTGCCCGCTCATATTGCTTGGGTCAGTCTCGCCGCTCGCGGCGCAGACGCGGGCGACAGCGGTACCAGCTATCCTGCATAGTCCAACGCCGCTGAATGCGCCAGCCATAGCGCCGACAGTGACAGCCGCGCCTAGCCCGACGCCCGCGCCTGCCGCCCGGCTGCAAGCGCTGCAATCGGCCGGCAATGTCAATGTGCGCCCCCGGCCTGATATTGACAGCGATGTGCTTGGCACTATCACTTATGGCACGGAATACGCTGTTCTGCGGCAGTACTTTCGCTGGTATGAATTGCGCTACAGCCTAGCGCCGAGCGGGCGGGCTTGGGTTTATGGCGATTTAGTGGAAATCACAGGCGACGCCACCAGCATCGAAGTGGTCGAGGATTTAGCGGAATTAGAAGTTATCGACAGTGCCTTGGCTGCTTTAGAAGGCGAGGCCGACGAACGAACAATCGAACTGTCGCCGCAGGCAATCGAGCTGGATATTGCCAGCCCGCTGCCAACTTTTACCCCGCCGCCCTTGACGCCGGTCTTTTTCAGTGGACAGGAAGACCGGCCAAACAGCAGCGACGCGCCTTGGACGAACCTGCCACCACTGGCGCCGATACTTGTATTAGCCGGTTTAGGCTTTGTTGGTTTGCTTATCAGCCTGCTGCGCGGCTGATTTCGCCTGGCTTAATAACTGCCGCAGGTGCCGCAGCCGGCCGCGTCGGCGGCTTGCTGGTCATCTGATTTGAAGGAATGCCCGCAGCCGCAGCTCGAAGCCGCATTAGGATTATCGATGCGGAAGCCGCCGCCAATCAAGCTGTCCACATAGTCTATCGTCGCGCCGCGCAGGTACATCATGCTGGTGGGATCGATGAGCAGCTGCACGCCCTGGCAAGAGACGACTGTGTCCCCCATTTCGGGCGCTTCTTGAAAAGCCATGCCATATTGCAAGCCAGAGCAGCCGCCGCCCGTAACAAAAACGCGCAGGGCATGGTTCGGAATCGCGCGCTCTTCCAGCAAATTTCTGATAATGCCTACCGCTGACGGCGTCACATTCAACACCGATGCGTCGCGGACAACTTGAATCGCTTCTTGAACTATTGACATCTTGCTTCCTTATACTTGCTTACGATTTGCCGTAATGTTAGCACAGCTAGCAGCGGCTGTCAAAATTCTCTTGCAGATTACGCGGATTTCCGTTTGCCCGAAATTTTTACGGCACTATACTGATACTTGTAAAGTTCGCAGATATGTACAAGTTCGGGAGGAATCGATGGCAAGGGTTTTGAAACCACGAGTTCTATTATTTTTGATGGCAATTCTATTAGTGTTGCCTGTGGCTCAGTCGCTTGTCGTCGCGCAGGTTCACTCGCAGCCGCATTTGGTTGTCAACACCTATAGATTGAATGTGCGCAGCGGTCCTAGCGCCACGCACAGTATCATCACCACAGTCGCCGGCGGCACGGAGCTGCCAGTTACGATGATCGCCCGCGATGGCGTCTGGTATCAGGTAGAAACTGAGGCCGGCACCGGCTGGGTCAATACCACCTATGCCATCCAGCGCGGCAATTTCAGCGATATTCCGCGTGAACCCATCCCAGGTTTGCCGACGAATATTATCGGTGGCACCGACATCGCCCAAGGCGCGGCCCATGTCGTCGTCAATACCGCTTTCCTCAATATCAGAACCGGGCCCGGGGTTGGCCATGGCATCCTGGGCGTGGCAAAAGGCGGCACAGAATTGGCGGTTACGGGCATCGACCATGCCGGCGGCTGGTATCAGGTAGAAACTGCGGCTGGCACGGGCTGGCTCAATCCATCTTATACAATCACCCGCGGCAGTTACGCTGGCGTCGAGCGCATCGGTGCGCCCACGCCTATGCCAAAAGAACCGCCAGTGCCGGCTGGCACAGCGCATCTCGTTGTCAATACGGCTTTCCTCAATGTGCGCACGGGTCCGGGCGTCGGCAACAGCGTCTTGAAGGTGGTGCCAGGCGGCTCCGAGCTAGCGGTGAAGTCAATCGCCCGCGATGGCGTTTGGTACGAAGTTGAAACTTCGGCCGGCGTGGGCTGGGTCAATTCGACTTATGGGGTAACGCGCGGCAGTTTCGCCAATGTCGCCCGCGCGCCGATACCGGGCTTGCCAACCAATCTGGGCAGTGGCACGGACATCCCGGGTGGCGCGCCGCATGTCATCGTCAATACGGCCTTCCTCAATATCCGTTCGGGCCCGAGTGCCTCGCACAGCAAGGTCAGCGTCGTCAAAGGCGGTACCACAATGCTAGTCCTCGGCGTTTCTCCGGATCAGAAGTGGTTCCTCGTCGAAGGCAGCTTCGGAGAAGGCTGGCTGCGCAACAGCTATGCCATTTTCCGCGGCGTCTATAGCCAGGTGCCAGTCATCAGCTAGGCGATTCTGTTCAAAGCAAAATCAGCAAGATACAATGCACCCTGTCAGAAGTGGCAGGGTGTTTTGATTGGAGCGAGTGATGATACAAGCGGCGGATAGGATGAAAGCGCTCGGGCGGCAAAGCAGCGATACGGGCGGCAGCCCCTCGTCGATTTTTGGCAGCGCCGCCGGCTTAGCCCAGACCATCCAGCGAGACGAGCGCTTCCGCATCAGCGTCTATCCGCTTCTCTGCGCCGCCGCGCCCGAAATGGCTATGGGCATCGCGGCTTGCCTCTGCTATCTACTGGAACAGTACCCGGATACGCGGGTCTATCGCTGCTTTGCCAAAATCGATGACGCCACTAGCGATTCAGATGACGAGAGTGGCGAAATATCAGCGGAAGATTATCAATTTCAGCCGAGCGACTGGGAGCTGGAGGGCTTGGCCGATAATGTGCTTCTTTTTGGCGAGCTGGCTGTTGACGAAGCGGCTTATACACTGCGCGTCATCTTGGATATGGATCTTTTGCAGGCTGAACAGGATGAAGACGAAGTCTTTAGTCTTAGCTTCACTTATGAGTCTTTAGCGGCTTTGATGACGGGGCTGCCGGCGGCGACCTCTGAAATCATGGCGACGCTGGGCGGCAGGAACTATGAGACCGCCATTATCGCTTATGCCGCGCTGGAGGCTAACGCGCGCAATTTAGACAAGCTGCTGGCAGCCATCTTTGAGTGGAATCTCGATATCTATTTGAGTCATTGGGGTCTGCAATGGGAAGAAGAAGATATTCAGGCGCAGTTTCTCGAGCTTGTCGAATTTGCTCAGCAAGAGCCGAGCGCCTTCGCGTTTTGGGTCGCAGGCTTGGCGGCCAAGCAGGTCATGCAGACGGGCTTGCAAGACTTTGGCGAATTCTTGCTGCCAGATCTCACGCGGGCCCTGCCGCAAGCTGACCAAGCGGCCGGTGGCGCGGCCGCCATCGCCCTGGGTTTAGCCGATTTTGGGCATTTCAACCGCGCTCTCGATTTTTTGCAACCCTTTCTGCGGCCGACGGCCGCCGCCAGCGTCTGGCAGAGCATGATTCAGATCCATTTAGCCAGCGGCGATATCGCCGCCGCGCTGGATAGCAATCAACTGGCGCTGGAAAGTGGCTTGAGCCAGCCAGCGCTGCACTGGCAATACGCGCAGCTGCTGATGGCGGCTGAAGCCAATGACTGGCCAGTGGAAGAGGTCTTGCTCATCGACCCTGACGCGTATGCTGAAGAAGAGCATATCCCGCTGGAGATTGCGGCGGCGCTCAAACTGCATCTGGCGGGCCAGCCAGAGAACCTCAGCGCGCTTCAGCTAGCTCTATCGTATATGATTGATGTCGCTGACGACGAGCTTTGGCTCTATTTCGAGCAGCTGGTGCAGCGCGACCGTGCCGGCGAATTGCTCAGCGAAACAATCGACCGCCTCATCGACCTCGAAGATCACGCGCCTGCTTATGAGATTCTCGAGCGCTATCTCGATGACAACCCCTTCGCTTATGCGCATTTGGCGCAACTGGCGCTGGCGGACGACGATAGCCAATTCGCTATTGCGATGATTGCCGCTTGCCGCAGCAAATTCGCGCAGTTGGATGAAGAACTCGAGCTGGAGTTGCAGCGGCTCGAGTTATATGCCAAGCTGCCCGCTTTTGAAGCGACCTTCGCCGAAATCAAGGTCTTGCTGAACGCGAAGCGGCTGGTGGCTGAAAGCGCGGTCGATTTATTGGAAGAAGCGCTGGAAATCGCGCCGCAAATGGTCGATATCTATGTGATTTTAGCGCGCTGCTATCTCAGTTGGAAAGATAGCGAAAGCGCCATCGAAGTGCTAGAAGAGGCGGAAAAGCAGGCTGGCGAAGAGCCACAGCTTGCTTTGGCTTTGGCGCAGATATTCTGGGCGGGCAATCAGCAAGCGGAGGCGATTGAGAAGCTGAACGCGGGCTTGCGCGCAGCGCCCGGGCATGTGCCTTTGCTGGTGCAGATGGCGAATTATCTGCTGGCAAATGATCAGTTGGACGATGCGCGGGCTTACATCGCCCGCGCCGAAGCCATCGCGCCGTCGCACCGCGCCTTATGGCAGACGCGGCGCCTCATCGCCCAGAAAATGGCGCAATAGTTCGGCTAAATCAAGCCAGGCTGACTGGCTGGATGGCGCCCGCGCTAAGCTCGCGCAAGGCGGCGCTAAAGGCCGGCAAATCGCTGACGACGAACTCGGCAATGACCAGCACTTGCGCTTCAAAGACTTCTTCTTGCACCGCGCCATTGTGCGCCGCAATCAAGCGCTTGACGCTATTATAAAGCGAGTAGGGCAGCTCCAAGCCGACGACTTGCTTCTCGACTTTGAGTTCGGTTTTCAGCTGTCGCAAAGTCTCTTGCGCCGCTTCGGTATAGGCGCGCACTAAACCGCCGGTGCCGAGCTTCCTGCCGCCAAAAAAGCGCGTCGTCACCAGCACGATGTCGCCCACCGCGCAGCCGCGCAAGACGGCGAGGGTCGGGGGACCGGCCGTGCCAGTCGGCTCGCCAGCGTCGCTCATGCCTTCGGTCACGGTCTTGCCAAAGCCGACGCGGAAAGCATAGACATGGTGATTGGCCGCGGGCATTTCCGCCCGGCGGGCCGCGAGCGCCGCCCGCGCTTCCGCCACAGTCGCGGCGCGCTGGATGCGCGTCAAAAAGCGCGATTTTTTGATGATAAGCTCGCTGCTGGCGGGGGCGGCGGGGACAAGATAGCTTTCGGTCATCGTAGTGGTAATTATAACTCTTTATACATGTATTTCTATAGGGTTATTTTTCAGTACCTCTCAACCCCACCCCCGGCCCCTCCCCAAAGCTTTGGGGAGGGGAGAAAACCCCGAAGAATATGGGCGCGCTTGAGAGAAAGTCCTTCCCCGAAGCTTCGGGGAGGAATTTAGGGTGGGGTTGAAAATCGTGCCTCATATTTTGCATAATTAACTTGGACTTACTTCTGTAGTTATTTTCTATCAAGCGCAGAGCGGATCGGCGCTATCCCAGCGGTGCGTCTTTAAGCCTGGCTGATGCGCCAGACGGGCGCGGGCAGCGAGCCAGAGCCGCGCCCATTCTGCTGGGTCGGTCAGTGCCGAAGCAGGGTCGCGCTGGCTTTGGGCGATGAAACCGGGGAAATGCGCCCGCCCGGTCGGCTGACCAATCGGGTGATAACGTAGGTCAAAGCTCCAGCGGAAGGCGTCGCTCTTGTTATCCAGCGAGGCATGCTTGCACAGCGGGTGGAAAAAAAGCACGCCGCCTGGATTGAGCGGCACTGGCCGCGCTTTTTCTTGCTCGATGAGCGCGTCCGGGATGCCAAGCTGGTCGGTGGTGCTGCAATGCAAAGCCATGCCCTCGCGGTGGCTTTTGGGCAAGACTTGCAGGCAGCCATTTTCCACCGTCGCTTCCGTCACCGCGACCCAGCAAGTTACCATATTCGTCTCGTCCGCTTCTTCGAGCGTCACGCCGCTATCTTGATGCCAGTGCGTGCGGCCGACGCGCGCGCGATTGACATCGTCTTCCACGATGACGCTGGCGGGCGGCTTGATGCGCACATGCTGAATCGGGTTGCTATAGATTTCGCCGCCAATCAGAGACTCGACGGCGGCGAGCAGACGCGGGCTGCGCAGCAGGTTAAAAACGGCGGGCCCCAAATGGATCGGCGTATCGGCTTCGATGCCGCTATTTGGCAGCGCGATGTCAAAGGCTTGCTCGTAGCTGCAACCGGCGCGATAGACTTCGACCAGGCGCTCTTCAAATGGCAGGTCGCTGAAGCTGTCGCGCAAGCGCCCGGCCGCGACCCACTGGGCGCAGAGGCTGTCCAAGAGCTCCTGGTATTCCTGAACGACTGGCAAAATATCCAGCTCATAATCGAGCAGGCGGTCGACAGCTAGGTAGCCATTTTCCTGGAATTCGTCGATTTGGGCTTGCGTCAACATCGGCTAACCTCTCTTAACTATTTTGTCGTATCAATAATCGTGCAGGACGACACTAGTCATTTTCGATTTCCTCCAAAAACGCAATAATGTCAATTATATGCCGGGCTGTAAAACAGATTTCCGTTTCTTCGTCAATCAATTGAAACTTCACATTGTGATGTGGGCCGCCTTTATAAGACTTTATCTGTCCAATGATGTCTGGATCTTTTTTTGTACCATGCCTAAACATAGCAAAATGATTCGGGCACAAGCAAAGTACGTTCGCCGAATCATCGAGTGTCTCGTACTCGATGATATAAACGGCCACAAAATGTTTTTCGCGATCCCACTTAGTAAAGGTGAAATTGCAAATCTGACAACGCCCATTGTATCCTTCTTTCAAGAATTGCCTTGTTGCTAGATCTTTTGCTTCGCGTTTTAGGGACATTTTCCACTGGGGTTGACGTTCACTAGATTGATGCCTGAGGCTATCTCGAATCTCTTTCTTTTTTGATGTGATCTGTAATCAGGATTTCTTAGTGGATTGGGCAAAGGCTCTGGATTATTTAGCTGCGTTTTACCAGGCCGATTAAAGGCTTCCTGAAACGCATCAGAAAGATTTGAGTCAACGTCATTTTTTTCTGAAGTTTTATCTGTTGGTTGGTTCTGCGACTTCTCGTATTTTGTAGGTTCTAACTTGTTATCTGGTTCGTTTGACGCATCGGCTGTTTCCGCGACGAATCGCGATGCTTCAAGCGCCTTTATCCTGCCTGCCCCGTTTGCCGGGGACGGATAATTGGTTTTCTGGCTTGGCAATTCGTTTCGATTTTCTTCAGCCTCTTTTACCAGGTCTTCGATGTTTTCGCCGGCTCGCAAGCGTTGGAACCTCTCCCAGGTCCCCGTATGATTCATCAGCCGGCGTACCGCGTCACTGGGTTGTGCGCCCACGCTGAGCCAGTACAAAGCGCGATCTTCTTTAATAATCTCGGTTGCCGGACGGGTGCGTGGGTTGTAGTGACCGATATTTTCTAAATACTTACCGTTGCGCGCTTTACGCTGATCTGTCACAACAATTCGATAAGTGGGCTGTCCTTTTGAACCTTGCCGGCGCAAGCGAATACGAACCATATCTCCTTCTCTCCCGAGCGCTGACTTATTGATTCGTGCCAGCTTTGATATCCAATCTTTGATTACGGCGAGAAATTTGAGCATTATCAGTCCGAATGGATTGTTAATATTCCCTGCGCAATTCTATCGACGATAATATCGCAATCTCTTCGTTCTTCTATCTCGCGCTTTCCATGGTCAAAATCAGAAGTGATACGACTCATTTCTGATTGCTTCATAATGCGAATACGCTCATTCGTGTTTTGCTCCAACTCTGTTTTTATTTGAGCAAGGCGATTTAGGTAGTAACTTTCCAAGTTGGCAAGTCGCTGCTCTGAGATTCTGCTGTTGCGCCGCTTGAGCCGCTCGACCTCTTCCAAGCGGATTTCATTTGCGTACTCATTGACGGAATCTATTGAGCGCGAAATATTAGGATCTTGCTCCCCTTGGAGATCTTGGAGACCCGAAGCTCGTTCTAGCAGCAACATAAGAGAGTTTATTTCTTCTGACATCTTCTGACGGCGTAGGTCCCAGGCGAAAGTTTTCAATCGGATTTCAGGTTGTAAGCCCACGGTTTCCCAAAGTTCAAGCGCAAAAAGATATACGCCAGCCCGGAGTTGGGAGTCCTTTACTGTTAGATTCGCCACGAGTGGCTTTGATATATGTTGCCAATAATTCACGGCAGCTTTGGCGAGGGGATGTACTGGCGTGATGAAAGGCAGATCTCGCTGTTCCAAAGCTGTTTCACGGTCGTAAGTTAGCAGAAAATATGGCTTTTTGCCCCTTAACCACTTTCTGAAGTTGTCATTCGTGCGGCCATAGCTTTCTAGGGCATTAACATGTTTCAGAACAACAGCCCTTGCCTCCTCGTTCAAACGAAGACGGCGGTGCCCGGGTTTACGGGGAACAGGAGTGATACCACCTCTGATTTCGTCTTGTTCAACGTAGAGTTTAATCATCTGCTCCAAATCGTTTGGAGAGACAAAGCGTCCTTCTTCAACGAGCGTATCGACCTCTTCAATAAAGGATTGATCCAAACCCAATAAGGTTTCGCTTTCTTTTTCCAAACGGCGCTGCTCTTCAGCCTGCCTCAACACATTATCTGACATTTGCAAGGCTCGCTCTTCAGTCTGTTCAAGGCTAAGGTCAGGATTGTAGGCAATTTGCGATAGCTTCCCCCCTAACTCCCCTAAGACTTCTTCGAGATCCCCAACAGTGTTGCGGAAGATGCCCAAGCGCTCAAAGCAGCGATAGAAGATACGCTCTTCCACTGTCCCCGGTGTGATGAAGTTGTAGATAAAGACTTTTTCGCTTTTCTGTCCAAACCTGTCAATGCGACCAATTCGTTGTTCAATGCGCATCGGGTTCCAAGGTATGTCATAATTTACTAAGCAATCACAAAATTCATAATCTAAACCTTCGCAACCTACTTCGGACGAAAGCAGGATGTCGATCGCCTTACGGTCATCACCTGGCAAGCGAAAACGTTGTCGCAAGGGAGCGCGTTCCTCAACCTCATCCATGTTTCCGATTATTTTTTGGACTCGGAATCCCGCAGCAGAGAGTTTGTTTTCCAAGTAGTCCAAAGTGTGCAAGAAAAAGGAAAATACAAGTACTTTTTTGGGGCCGCTTTTGTTGAGAACATCGCGGATAATTTCAGTAAGCCTTTCGAGTTTTGGATCATGTGGTGGGAGGTCATTAGCTTTTTTCCGAAGCTCCTCTGCTAACTTGACTAAGGGCGCGGACATTTTCGTATCTTCATCAGATTCAAGATCATCAGTAAAGCGTGCGGAAGTAAAGCGCCCGGTAGTGAGAAATTTATCTAACATTGGAAGCAGGGCTGGCAAGCAGCTCGACGCCTGCCGCTCTAATGTGTCCGATACCAGCCGAACAATGCGAGGGTCATATTTCAGGGACAGCGTTTTTCGGCGGAAGTCGATCAATGCTCCGTAGAATTCTTTTTGCACTGGCGTAAATCCAACCTCAACAGGATGAGGATCACGAATGGTGAATTGCCCAATGTCACGCCGGCGGGTGCGATTCATCAAATGGGCCAAGGTGTGCACCTCTTCCAAATCGCGCAAAAATCTAATTCGTTCTTCGTCGGTAAGTTCAGCTTGTTGCGAGAGTCTGTTTCTCCATTCAACTATACGGGGATCCTCCCGCAAGACTTTATCTCCCCAGGTTGTATGCATTGCATCGTCGATAGCCGACAAACCAGCTCCCTGCCAACTATGCTCAGGAATGCGAGTGCGGATGTGTCGCATAGAGCGAATGAGATGGACATTCGGCTCTATCATTTGTTGAAAAACAGCAAAATCTGGAAACAAATCTTGGCGTAATAAGTTTAGCAATGAGTACAGGTTTTGCGAGCCCAAGTGAACAGGCGTCGCTGACAAAAAGAGTACCGCGTCACTGACATCGCATAGGAAGCGGGCAGCTTGGTGTCCCTTGGTTTCTGGATTACGCAGGTGGTGCGCCTCGTCAAATATAACCATACTGAATCGTGGTGGTGTCTCCAATGTGAGTAAGCCGTGTTTTTTGCGGGGACTGCGTTTGCCTTCTAAGTAATGCTTATTTCTCAGCAATTCAAGAGACACAATTCCTCTGGCATATTTTGCTGGCCATGTCCCGTCGAGATTGGTCTCCTTGATGCAATATTGCAAGATTTCAGGGGTAAGGAGATCGAATTTCTCGTCGAATCGTAGCATTTCGGCTTGCCACTTCAAAACCAGCGCTTTAGGGCAAACAATCAAGACGTTTTCAATCTCTTGTCTTGACTGAAGTTCACGCAAGATTAAACCTGCCTCAATCGTCTTCCCAACCCCAACTTCATCAGCAATTAGTAGCCGCGGTTTCTCGGCGCGCAAGAAACGCAACAATGGTTTGAACTGGAATGGGACATATTGAATACGGGCGGCGTGGAGGGAGTAAAGACTATCTGATTGCGGATTAGACAATCTCGCGGCCGAAATTCTCGCCCGGAATTCATCCGAGGACAAATAGTCGCCTTGGAGAATCGCATTCGTTAAATCTGAGGTTGCATGTATCTTTGTAACTGGATTGAGTTGATTTTCAAAATACTCTCGTGTTCCGTATGAGGCTGAGTGAAAAACTAAGTATTTGCGGACTCCACCAACTGCTGGGAGGATGTCGACGATAGACCCCTGCCGACTAGGGTCTACACGCAAATGTACGATATCGCCTTTATCGTAAGCCATTTCAAGGAGTATCCTTCACCAAGTGACCAAGCAAACAAAACAATAAGGAGGAGTAATACAGTGAGGTAACTACAAAATCATATTAACTGTGTGCCCCATAGGAGACTCGAACTCCTGTTTTGGCCTTGAGAGGGCCACGTCCTAGGCCGCTAGACGAATGGGGCTTATTAGCTATTCTAACCTACCCGCACGCGCCAGTCAAGACGGAGCGAGAAATCCCATATTATCCTGCGCGCGCTTGAGCGTCGCTTCGGCGATTGCACCCGCCTTCTCCCGCCCCAGCTTCAGCACGCTATCCAAATAACCGGCTTCGTTCATCAGTTCATTATAGCGCGCTTGCAGCGGCTCAACCGTGGCGCAGACGCAATCCGCCACTGCCCGCTTGAGATCGCCATAGCCCTTGCCAGCGAAATGCGCCTCAATCTCTTCCCGCGTCTCGTTTGTTATCGCCTGATAAATCGTCAGCAGGTTGTTGACGCCAGCACGCTCAGGCTCGGCGCTGAAGCGAATTTCGCGCCGGGAATCGGTAACGGCGCGCATGATTTTTCTGCGCGCCCGCGGCAGCGTATCAAGCAAGAAGACGGCGTGATTTTCCGAATCTTCGCTCTTGGACATTTTTGCCGTCGGGTTATCCAAACCCATGACACGGGCGCCAGCTTTGGGCGTCATCACCGAGGGCAAGGTAAAAGTCTCGCCGTAGAGGTGGTTGAAGCGCTGCGCCAAATCGCGGGTGAACTCCAAATGCTGCCGCTGGTCATCGCCGACTGGCACGAGCTGCGCGTGATACAGCAGAATATCGGCCGCCATCAAACTGGGATAATTGAGCAAACCAGCGCCGATTGATTCTTGAGCTTGTTTGGAAGACTTGTCTTTGAACTGCGTCATGCGGTGCAGCCAGCCGAGCGGTGCTAAGCAGGTCAATATCCAAGCCAGCTCCGAATGCGCTGGCACATGCGATTGCACGAAGATGGTGGAAATCTCTGGGTCGATGCCCGCCGCGATGTACATCGCGGCGCTTTCCCGCGTTTTCTGCCGTAGCTCGGCTGGGTCTTGCGCCGCCGTAATCGCGTGCAAATCGACCACGCAATAAAAGCAGTCGTAATCCGTCTGCACTTCTACCCATTGCTTGAGCGCGCCGAGATAGTTGCCGATGGTCAAATTGCCCGAGGGCTGAATGCCGGAAAGCACGCGCGGTTTTGCATTAGAAGCGGTCGAGGCTGCTGTCATAAGGTTTCTCGCATGTATTATCTGTGGCTGAATCGCGGGCATTTTAACAGTGTGGCGCCGCCGCTTCAAGCGCAGGCTTAGCGCTCTTTTAAGGCGCGCTGAATCTGGCGGTTGGCATCCCGCTTAGCCAGGTCAGCCCGTTTATCGTACTGCTTTTTGCCGCGGGCGATGCCGATTTCGACCTTAGCCCGGCCGCGCTCGAGATAGACTTGCAGCGGCACAGCGGTCATGCCATTTTCTCGCAGTTTTGTGATGATGCGGTTTATCTCGCGCCGATGCAGCAGCAGCTTGCGCGGGCGGCGCGGGTCGCTGTGGCCAAAGCGATGCGCCTCTCTATAGGTCGCGATATGGCTGTTCAAGAGCCACAACTCGCCCTCTTTCGCCTGCACATAACTCTCGCCGATGCTGATGTTATGGTTGCGAATCGATTTAATCTCAGAGCCTAGCAGGACCAGCCCAGCCTCATAGCGGTCGGTAACGGCATAATTGCGCTGCGCTTTGCGATTCCTAGTGATGATTTTTCTGCTACTCATCGTTTTTTTCTTGCTTCAAGAAAAAGGCTGCCAGCTGCGCTGGAACTCTTTAGCATCGAGTGCGCCATCGACAAAGTCTAGGATGACGCTGACCGTCGTGCCGATGACACGCACGACAGCGGCTTCATCAGCGCAATTCCACAGGCCGGCCGCGACGGCTTTGATGTCCGCTGGGATTTCAGGCGCGACCGCCACCACCGCATTCATCAGCAAATTGAGGCGCTCGTTAAATTCAGGCCCCGGCGCGGCGCAGATAAATAGCACCATCGTTTCGCCAAATTCTGTATTTTCGACTTCCACCCTCTGGATTTCCAGGTCGCTCGCGTCGGCCGCCACTAAGCTGGAAAAGGTCTCCGCGGCGGCGAACAGCGCCACCTGCGTCGGGTCGGGTCGGTCGGTCGGCATAGGCGTTTCGCCTATGGCCGTGAGCGTCAGAAATTTATCGGCTTCGCGCGGCACTCTTTCGGCCGTGCCCGCCGCTTCGGTCGCTGTCGCTGGCAGTGTGGCGTCTGGCTCTTCGGTCGGCGCCGCTTCGCCCGCTGGCACGACGACAATGACAGTCGGCTGCGCTTGCGGCAGCAGTTCGGAGAACCAGTCTGAAATATCAAGCGAGCCTGAGGTGATGAGCGCAGCGCCGACGACGATTACCAGCAGTGGCAGCAGCAGTAAAGCCGCTCTTTGACCCCGGCTGAGGCCGCCTTCCAGCTCTACATCGGCGTCTGTCGCTGGCGCGCCGACGACGGGCTGCAAATCTTCCCAGTCGTCGATGTCCATATTGTCGATGGTCTCGTCGCGGCTCTCGATGCTGTCCAGGCCGAAGCCAGGCTCGCGCTCTTGCAGCGCACCGACCGTTTCCGCTTTGAGCTCGCTGGCGCCGGGATAGTTCGGGTCAAGGGCTAGCACGCGCTCCAAAGCCGCCTGCCCTATCGCTGCATCGCGCGTCGCATGCGAATAGACCCACCAGACTGCCGCGTTATCGGCATCTGATTCGAGCAGGGGCAGCAAGATTTCCTGCGCCTCTTCCAGCGCGCCTTTTTCTATGAGTTCGTATGCCCGCTGCAAAATTGCGCTGTTAGAGTCCTTAGCATCGTTCATAAGCATCCTTAAAGCGCGCCCCAGCCGACAAAGATTGTGCCTGCCCGCTGCGCCGTTTAGAAGGCAGTGTACACCTGCTTAGACGGGCTTGCAAGAAAAAAGCCCGCCAAGGCTGGCGAGCCTGATGCCCTGAAGAGGACTCGAACCTCCACCCCGTTAAGGACACGGCCCTCAACCGTGCGCGTCTGCCAGTTCCGCCATCAGGGCAAATTCTAAGGCGATTATACGGGCTGGCGCAGCGATGTCAATGCCCAGTCGCGCCAGCCAGCAGCAATGCACTTGAGACTATGGCTTTCCTGCCGTATTATATGTGAATGCGGAAAGAATTGCTGCGGAAGGATGTCATGCGATGCGCATTGCGCTTGATGCGATGGGGACCGACAGCCGCCCCTTGAACGATATTGCCGGCGGCGTGCTGGCGGCTAATGAATTTGGCGATACCATCGTGCTGGTCGGCGACCAAAACTTGATAGAAGCCGAGCTGAAGAATCACAGTGTCAGCGCGGGCAAGGTAGAAATTCTGCATGCGCCGCGCGCTATCGCTATGGACGCCAAACCCACCGATGTGCTAAAAGCCGACGCCAGCTCCTCCATTCATGTCGCGCTGGGCGCGGTGAAAAACGGCGATGTCGACGCTTTTGTTACAATGGGCAACACTGGCGCGGTGCATGCGATCGCAACCTTGAAGACCCTGCGCCGCATCCCGGGCGTGCGGCGGCCCGTGCTTTCGGCGCTCTTCCCTATCAATAACCACCGCATGATTTTCCTCGATGTGGGCGCCAATACCGATGTCAAACCAGAATGGGTGACACAGTTCGCCATTATGGGCAGCATCTATGCCCAGCGCGTGCTGAATTATCCCAAACCGCGCATCGCCCTGCTGTCTAATGGCGAAGAAGACGCCAAAGGCAATCTGCTCATCCGCGAGGCGGCGGATTTGCTGCGCCGCAGCAAGATGAATTTTGTCGGTAATGTCGAGCCAGTGCAATTGATGACTTCCGTCGCCGATGTCATTGTCATGGATGGCTTTGTCGGCAATATCGTATTAAAGATGTTTGAGGCGACAGCCCACTATGTGGCGACGCTGATGCGGCAGGAATTCCGGCGAGACGCCATTTCTATGCTCGGCGGCGCTTTGTCCCGGCCGGCCTTCAACCGCATCCGCCGCCAGGTTGATACCTCAGAGATTGGTGGCGCGCCGCTGCTGGGCGTCAATGGCGTCGTCATCATCGGGCATGGGCAGAACTCCGCCATCGGCATCAAAAATGCCATTCGCCAAGCGCGCACTGCCGTGCAGCAAAATGTCATCGGCGCAATCGGCAGCGGCATCGCCCAAGAGAGCGTATGACAGAAGTGAGTCCATGTTAATTATGTACAATTTTCAACCCCACCCCCGGCCCCTCCCCAAAGCTCTGGGGAGGGGAGAAAAACCCCGAAAACTGTGGGCGCGCTTGCAGAAAAGCCCTTCCCATCGGGCAATGTGTCCAAGCCCGAGGTTAGTCTCCCCTCCCCGAAGCTTCGGGGAGGGGCCGGGGGTGGGGTTGAAACGAAGGCATAAAACCTGCAAAATTTAGTTTGTATGACAGAGGCAGCTTTATGCAAATGAACACCGCCGACGGCCGCAAGCGCGTCGTCATTACCGGCCTAGGCGTCGTCTCGCCCTTAGGCGACAAGCTGGCCTTTTGGGATGCCATCGAGCGCGGCGAATCTGGCATTCGCCAGCTGCAAAACATCGAGGCCGCCCATCTCGATGTGCGCATCGGCGCGGAAGTGCTGGGTTTTGATTCTTCGGCTTATATCCCGCGCAAGCAAGCGCGGCGCTTGGGGCGGGCTTCGCAATTTTCCATTGTCGCCGCCGCCCAAGCCGTCGAAGATGCCGGCCTGACAATCGACACTATGGCTGAAATCGGCGAGCGCGTCGCTACTATCATCGGCACCACCCTGGGCAGCTATGAAGTGGGCGAAGCGGGCATTCAAGCTTGGCGGCGCTCGCATTATAAACGCGCCAATCCGCTGAGCATCGTCAATGCTCTGCCCAATATGCCGGCGCATTATGTGAGCAAGCTGATGCGGGCCGTCGGCCCTTTGATTACACCATCGGTTGCCTGCGCCACCGGCGTTCAAGCTGTCGGCGAGGCTAAAGATTTGATTCAACTGGGCAAGTGTGATTTGGCAATGGCGGGCGCGCTGGACGCGGTCATCATCGATTATATCCTGGCCGGTTTCAGCGCCACCCGCGCTTTGACCCGCGATTTTAATGACGCGCCCGACCAAGCTAGCCGGCCTTTTGATGCTGGGCGCACCGGCTTTGTGCTGGGCGAAGGCGGCGCTGTTTTCATCGTCGAAAGCCTCGAGCATGCTTTAGAACGCGACGCGCCGATTTATGCCGAGATTCTGGGTTATGCCGCCTCTTCCGATGCCTACCATGTCGCCGCGCCTGACCCAGCCGGTGGCGGCGCTAAACGGGCGATGCAGTGGACCTTGGACGATGCTGGAGTCAATCCTGAGGAGATCGAATACATTAACGCGCATGGCTCGTCGACACCGGCCAATGACGCCATCGAGACGACCGCTATCAAAGCTGTTTTTGGCGAGGCCGCTTATTCTATCCCCGTCAGCTCGACCAAGAGCATGATTGGCCATGCCATGGCCGGCTGCGGCGCTTTAGAGCTAGCCGCCTGTTTGATGTCCTTAGAGCGCGAGGCTCTGCATCCGACCGTGAACTATACTAAGCCCGATCCAGCCTGCGACCTGGACTATGTGCCAAATACAGCGCGGGCTGTGCCGGGCCTGCGCACCATTATGTCCAACAGCTTTGGCTTGGGTGGGCAGAACGCGTCGATTATCGCCCGCAAGCTATAGTGAGAGTGGCAATGACGAAAGTTATCACAATTATCGGTGGTGGTTTGGCTGGCAGCGAGGCTGCCTGGCAACTGGCGCAGCGCGGGCATGCCGTGCGCCTGTACGAGATGCGCCCCAGCAAAAGCACCGGCGCCCATGTCAGCGGCCGCCTGGCCGAGCTGGTTTGCAGCAATTCGCTCGGCTCCAAGCTGCCTGACCGCGCCACCGGCATCTTGCAAAACGAGATGAAAATGCTGGGTTCGCTGCTGCTGCGCTGCGCTGAAAAGGCGGCCGTGCCAGCCGGCGGCGCGCTGGCGGTTGACCGCGAGCGATTCGCCGAAGCGGTAACGCAGCATTTGAGCGCGCAGCCGAATATCGAGATTATCCGCCAAGAAGTGCGCGCCCTGCCACTGGATAAGCCAACGATTGTCGCCACCGGCCCTTTGACCTCCCCCGCCCTAGCAGCGGAAATCGGCCAGCTGACCGGCGAAGAATATCTCTATTTTTACGATGCGATTTCGCCGATTGTGCGGGCGCGCAGCATTGATATGCACCGCGCTTTCCAGGCGAATCGCTATGGCCGCGGCGAGGCGGCCGCCGGCGACTATATCAACTGCCCACTGGAAAAAGACGAGTATTATCGTTTTGTCGCCGCCTTACAAACAGCGGAGACGATCGAACTGCGCGATTTTGAGCGGGAAGACCCCAATTTTTTCGAGGGCTGCGTGCCGATTGAGGCTCTGGCTAAACGCGGCGTCGACACTTTAGCCTTCGGGCCCATGCGCCCGGTCGGCTTGGCCAATCCGCATACTGGCCGCCGGCCTTATGCCGTGGTCCAGCTGCGCCAGGATGACCTGGCGGGCAATTTGTACAATATCGTCGGCTTTCAGACGAATATCCGTTGGAAACAGCAAAAAGACATCCTGCGCATGTTGCCCGGCTTAGAAGAGGCGGAGTTCATCCGCCTGGGGCAGATGCACCGCAACACCTTCTTGAACGCGCCTGCCCTGCTACATACCAGCATGCAATTTCGCGGCCGGCCCTGCCTCTATTTCGCCGGCCAAATCACCGGCATCGAGGGTTATGTCGGCAATATCGCCACTGGCTTGCTGGCCGCGCTGAATCTGTCGCGGCAGCTGCAAGGTCTCGACGCTTGGCTGCCGCCAGCCGATACCATGCTCGGCGCTTTATGCTATTATGTTACTGAGTCCGACGCCCGGCATTTTCAGCCGATGAAAGCCAATCTTGGCATCTTGCCGCCGCTGGAGCGCAAAATCAAAAATAAAGCGCAGCGCCGCCAGGCTTATGCCGAGCGTGCTGAACGCTCCATGCGCGCGGCTCTGGCTCGCTTGTAGGACCCTATAATCAAAAGCCTGATTCTTGAAACGCAGCCTCAAATCTAATGTCTCATTTGCCAGCTGACGAATTTGCGCATACTGACCAAGCCGAGCGCGGCTATCTCGTTGGCACCGCGCTGCTGCGCGGGCAGGCGCTGTTTTCGGTCGAAGATTCGCTGGCGGAATTAGCCCAACTAGCCCGAACGGCTGGCATCGTCGTCGTCGGCCAGACACAGCAAAACCTGCGTCATATCAACCCTAAGACGCTGATTGGCTCTGGCAAGCTCGCCGAAATCGTCGCCGAAGTCGCCGCGCTGGATGCCGATGTCGTCATATTTGACGAAGAGCTTTCGCCGCGCCATCAGCGTGAGCTGGAAAAACAGCTTGGCGAAGAGCGGCGGCTCTTAGACCGCTCGGCGCTGATTCTGGACATATTCGCCCAAAACGCCCGCACTAGCGAAGGCGCGCTGCAAGTCGAGTTAGCCCAGTACGAGTATCGCCTGCCCCGTTTGACGCGGCAATGGACGCACCTGGCGCGGCAGGCCGGTGGCGGGGGCGCCCGCGGCGGTAGTGGCGGCGTCGGCCTGCGCGGGCCGGGCGAAACCCAGCTCGAAGTGGACCGCCGCGAAATCAACCGCAAGATTATCAAACTCAAACGGGATCTCGAGCAAGTGCGGGCCCACCGCAGCTTGCAGCGCGGCCGGCGCCGCCGCTCAGGTTTGCCGCTGGTGGCTCTAGTCGGCTATACCAACGCTGGCAAATCCACTTTGATAAACGCTCTGTCCGCTTCCAATGTCTATGCCGCCGATGCGCTCTTCGCCACGCTGGACCCGACTGTGCGCCGCATCCAGTTGCCCGACCGCTCGCAAGCGCTGCTCAGCGACACAGTCGGTTTCATTCAAAAGCTGCCGACCACGCTCATCGCCGCTTTCCGCGCCACGCTGGAAGAGCTCAGCGAAGCCGATTTGCTCTTGCATGTGGTGGACATCAGCCACCAGAATGCGGCGCAGCATATCGAAGCGGTGGAAGACACCCTGGCGGAAATCGAAGCCGCGCATATCCCGCGCCTGCTGGTTTTGAACAAGACCGACCGCTTGCGTGGCGCTCTGCCAGCCATCGCGCCGATTGATAGCTACCAGGGCATCGTCTCCATTTCGGCGCAGCAAAAAGACGGCCTGGCGGATTTGCTAGAAATGATTCGCGCCACTTTGGAAGAGCAGAAAACCCAGCTTGATGTATTGATTCCCTATCAAGCCGGGCAGGTCTATTCGGAATTATACGACAAGGGTTATATCGAAGCGGAGCAGGCGCAGGCAGCGGGCTGGCAGTTGCGGCTGCGTTTGCCAGCCGCCAGCAAAGATGCTTATAGCCAATTCACTATTGCGCCGACTGAATAGCGGCTAAGTTGGCAATTGCGTCCAATAGATCTCTGGGCGGAAACGGCTGTGCAAAAAGAGGCGCATGTCTTCCGCTAGCGCAATCGCCAGCGGCGCTGGCGTATCAGAAAATACGACTATCTGCACATCTTCGTGGCTGCAAGCCGTCTCGACGCATTGGCTCGGCTCGATGCGTCCCACCACGCCGCGCGTGCCTAAGGCATAAGCGAAATATAAATAACCATCGCTGCCCAGCAGGATATTCGTCGTATTCTGTAAGCCAGAGACCAACGGCTTCACTTCCGAATACTGCCCATCGCCCTCTATATCAAAATATTCGATACCGCGGCGGGCGCTGCCGCCATTGGCGAAATAGACGCGATTTCCCTGCCGCGCGATGCCCGTGGGCGCGCGCAAACCCGACTGTGCGATCTGTCGCTCGCCCTGCTCGCTTATTTCGAGGATGGTATTAGCCCGCGCGTCCGTCAGCAGAAAACGGCTCGCGTCCAAACGCACGATGCCCCAAGGCCCCGCTAGCTGGGAGCTTATGCTGACAGGCGCTGAGCGCTGCTCGTCAACTTTCCACAAAGCGCTATTATCTGGGTCGGGAATCCACAGGTCGAAGCCGCTTGCGGTCGCTTCGGCGATGAGGTTGTTGCCATTGCGCACGCCGAAGACAAAGGTGATAGTTTCGCCGGTCTCTGCGTCTATTTTGTAAACCGTCCAATCGCCATTGCAAACGGTGAAAAGGTCGCCTTCAAAATAGACCATGCCATTGGGCCGCTGCACATTGCCGACCAGCAAGTTCAAATCCGCCTGCAAATAGGGCTTTTCCAGCGCTGGACCAGCCACCGCTGTGGCTTCGACGGTCGGCGTGGCCGCCGCCGTCGGGCTGGGCGTTGCTTCTTGGGCCCAGGCTAGCAGGCTGAAAACCAGGACCAGCAGCAGCGCGGCAATTCTTTGGAAAAGCGTGGCCTGGATTTGCATGAGCGCTCCCTAGCTGAAGAATCGCCGCTATTCTACAGCAAGCGGCGCGAAAGCTCTAGCGCGAGCGGACGGCACTACGCTGCGCGGTCGAATAATGTATAATGAGCGACAGATTCTCTTTGCGAGCTGCCTATGCCCTTGTCCAGAAAACTGCGCCTCATGTTTATTCTGCTAGCCATGCTGGCTCTGGCCGCCTGCAATCTCGGTCGGCCGCGCCAGCAAGCGCTGGAAGTGCAAATCACCCGCCAACCCCTCGCCACCCGCATTATGCCTACGGTAACGCCTTTGCCAGTGATTGCCCCCACGCGAATTACTTTGCCAACTTCAGCACCTGCTTTGGCGACGCGGCAATATACCCCGCCGACGGCCATTCCCCTGCCCCAACAAACGGTTCTTCCAAACAGCATTTATATCAGCTCGCCTTTGCCCGGCACTATCATCACCGGCGACATACAAATTTTCGGCTCAGCCAGCCATGCCAATTTCCAATTTTATCGCCTCGAATATGCCAGCCAGCCGAATCCGCCGGATATCTGGCAACCCATCAGCGGTGACCAGTGGTCGCCAGCGCAAAATAGCGTCTTGGGCCTCTGGCGGGCGGGCAGCGACAACCTGCCGGCCGGCCTTTATCAGCTGCGTTTGCGCATGTTCTTGCTCGACGGCAAGCAGCAACAGGTTATCGTGCCAAACCTGCAAGTTCCCGGACCAGCCGCGCCGACAGTCGTGCCAACAACCGCGCCGGCCGCCCTGCCCCGCGCCGAATTTAACCTCGATATCGACCATGGCTTCGTGCCTTTGACCGTGCAATTCACGGGACCAGCCGACGCTTCCATCACGCAGCATTATTGGGATTTTGGCGATGGCAACCGCTCCAACGCCGCTAATCCGCTGCATGTCTATGCCGCGCCGGGCGAATATACCGCTAGCCTGACCGTCGACAGCGCGACCGGCAGCAGCAGCTACGCTCGCGTCATCACTGTCGAAAATCAACCAGCGCCGGCCGCGCCGCTGGCAAATTTCAGCGCCACACCCAGCAGTGGCGCGCCGCCGCTAGCCGTGCAATTCAGCAATCAATCCAGCGGCGACATCAGCGCCTATCACTGGGATTTTGGCGATGGCGACAGCAGCGCGGAGACGCATCCAGCGCATATCTACCAGAGCGCCGGCGCTTATGAAGTTGTGCTGCTAGCCCGCGGCCCCGGCGGTGAAGCGCGCGCGGCGCGGCAAATTGTCGTGCAAGCCGAGCAGATTGCGCCGCCCACTGCCAGCTTCAGCCCGTCGGTGACCGAAGGCCAAGCGCCGCTTTCCCTGCAGCTGACTAACACTTCCAGCGGCGCGATTGAAAGCTATCACTGGGACTTCAACGGCGATGGCTTTCCCGATAGCCTAGAGCGCGACCCGGCTATCACACTC
Source organism: Phototrophicaceae bacterium (assembly GCA_965200325.1). Taxonomy (GTDB): domain Bacteria; phylum Chloroflexota; class Anaerolineae; order Aggregatilineales; family Phototrophicaceae; genus UBA6055. The sequence continues at coordinate 1,944,678 of OZ241335.1, forward strand.
GGCGAGGCCGGCGAATACAATATCCAGCTCACGGTGGCGGGCCCGGGCGGACAAAGCAGCGCTGCTCGTCTAGTTTTTGTCAGCGCGCCGCCGGCCAGTCCGACTCCGCTACCAGCCAATCCGACTTCGCCGCCGGCCAGTCCAACGCCGCCGCCAGCCCCAGTCGCTGCTTTCAGCGCTGAGCCACTAACTGGAACCGCGCCCTTGACCGTCGTCTTCAGCAACCAGTCGCTCTATGCCGATTTGGGTTATGTCTGGGATTTTGATGGCGATGGTGCTCCCGATAGCACCGCCGCCAGCCCGACCTGGGTTTTTGAAAGTCCAGGCAGCTACAACGTCAGTTTGACCGCGGCCGGCGCTGGCGGCAGCCACAGCAGGACTAGCGAAATTATCGTGCAGGCGCCCAGCGCGCCGCCGCTGGCTCTGTTCAGCGCCGCGCCTGAGGCCGGCGTCGCGCCGCTGACAGTGCAATTCAGCAATCAATCCAGCGGCGACATCCAGGCTTATGAATGGGATTTCCAGAGCGATGGTCAGGTGGACTCGAGGGAAGTTTCGCCTGCCTTCGTTTTCGAGAATCCCGGGACCTACAGCGTAAATTTGACGGCACTGGGTCCTGGCGGCGCAGCCCAGCATGCGCTGAAAATCAGCGTGGCTGAACCGCCGCCGCCGACCAGCGCGCCGACCGGCCAGATCGCTTTTATGAGCGACCGCGATGGCAATAACGAAATCTATCTGATGAAGGCGGACGTCAGCGACGCCCGCAACTTGAGCCAGCACCCGGCCAATGACCGTCACCCGGCTTGGTCGCCCGATGGCCGCCTGCTCGCTTTCAGCTCCCAGCGCGATGGCGGCGCTTACGATATTTACTTGCTCGAGCTAGCGACGCTGGCGGTCAAGCGTTTGACGCAAGAGGGCGAAAACATCCGCCCGGCTTTCTCGCCCGATGGCGAGCGCATCGCCTTCTCTTCCGACCGATTTGGCAATAAAGACATCATGCTCATGAACGCGGATGGCAGCCAGCAGCAGCAGCTTACTTTTGATACGACGCCAGATGACCAGCCGAGTTGGTCGCCCGATGGCGGCTTCATCGCCTACGCGGTCGGCGAAATCGGAAAGCGTGATATTCAAGTTATTAGCGTGGCCGATGACCGCCCGCTGATGCAGTTGACAAAACATGAAAGCGACGACTTCCACCCCGCTTGGCTCAATGATACGACACGCAGCCTGCTAGCCTTCACCTCTACCCGCGCCGGCAATCAAGACGTCTTTATTATAGACCCGCAGACGGGCGCGGACCTGCGGCAAGTAACTTCCGACGCCTCGGCCGAGCGTCAGCCGGCCTGGATAACTGAAGAGGTGCAACTGCTCTTTCTCTCTGACCGCGGCGACGAGCTGAACATCTATCGCGCTGCACTGGACGGCAGCAATCCCCAGCGCTTGACGCCCAGCGGCAGCGACGACCGCGAAGCCAAATGGCAGCCCTGAGCCAGCCGAAAAAAGCCCCAGCCGCGTATGAAGCCGAAGTGATTGCGGGCATCGAAAGCTGCGCCATGGCTGAGCTGCGGGCTAAATTGGGCAAGCAGGTCAGCGACATCAAACGGACGCGGGCTGGTTTTCTGCGTTTTGCCTACAGCGGCCCGAGCGCGAATTTAACCACTTTGCGCGCCGTCATCGCCGTCTATCGCATCCATCACTTCGCCATCCCAAGGCCCAAAGCCTGGCTCGGGCATCAGCATTTCACGCGCTTGCTAGAAATTCTGCGGGGGACGGCGGGGGTATGCGCGGCCGCCACGCAGTTTTGGCTTAGGCGCGGCCGGCGCCAGCTCGACCGTGATGCGCCGCTTAAAAGCCGAAATCGGGCAAGCTATGGGGCTTGCAGCGGCGGCCGATGGCAAAGGCGAACTTTTCTTTCGTTTGCTACGTGCGCCTACTGGGTCAGGCTGGCAGCTGCTAGCCCGCAGTACAGCCCAGCCGCTCTCGAAACGGGCTTATCGCCTGGTGGATGTGCCGGGCGCTTTGAATGCCAGCGTCGCTTATGCTATGACGCAATTCAAGCCGCGAGAAAATAATGGGCTTGTCGTCAATTTGGGCAGCGGCTCTGCAACGATTCTCATCGAGCATGCTCTCGCCTACCCCACCGCCGCTTTGATTGCGCTTGACCACAGCCCGGCTATGCTTGAGGCCGGCCAGCGCAATGTCGCCGCTGCTGAATTATCGGGGCGAATTTCGCATCTCCTGGCCGACGCGCGGTGCAGTCCGCTGCCGGCTGGCTGCGCCGACCGCCTCTATGCCGACCTGCCCTTTGGGCATCACATCGGCTCCCATGCGCAGAACCTCGCGCTCTACCCGGCAATTTTGCGCGAGGCGGCACGCTTGGCGCGGCCGAGCGCCACTTTCATCCTGCTGACGCATGAAGTCAAGCTGCTGCACCGCTGCCTGCGCGCGTCTTGCTGGAAGCCCAAAGCCGAAATCAGAATTAATTTGCGCGGTTTGCATCCGCGCATATTTGTGCTTACCCGAAATTCGGCTAGCATAGAGTGAGCGTGGGCGAGAGGCAACTGGCATTGATAGCGATACGGATTGCGCTGTTTTTTTTGCTGGCTTGGCTCTTTGCCGCTTGCCGCAGCGCCGAGCCAGAAATCTCCCTTGATGTAACTGTCGTCGTCGATGGCCGGGAAGAAACTTATAATTTTGCCTACAATCTGACTGTTGACCAGTTGCTGGCCAGCGCGCAAATCGAGCTAGGTCCCCGCGACCGCCCCAGCCATCCGCTGGTTTCCTCTGTTACCGACGGCATGCGCCTCACCATCAGGCGCGTGCAAGAAAAGCAAGTTTGTCAAGAGCAGGAAATTGCCTATCAACGGCTGCTGCTGCCGCGCGAAGGCATCCCGGCCGGCCAACAGCGCCTCGGGCAAGTCGGCGCGCCCGGCCTCGAAGAAGCCTGTTATCGCCTCATCTTGGAAGACGGCGAAGAAGTTGAGCGCGCGCTCATTGATACTCCAATCATCCTGCGCCAAGCCCTTGACGAGATTATCTATATCGCCCCGAGCCAAGAGACCGACGCGCTAGCGCTCGTCGGGCGGCTCAGCTATATCAACCACGGCCAAGCCTGGACCATCACCGGCAATGCCAGCGACAAGCGCCCACTAACCACAGGCCACAATCTCGATTCCCTGGTTTTCCAGCAGCGCGAAGATGGCGCTTGGCTGCTCTTCACCAGTGAAATAGACGCCAGCGATGATTTTTTCAACGAGCTATGGCTGGTCGCGACGGCGGGCGAGGGCGCGCCTGTGCGCCTGACGCCGACCGATGTGCTTTATGCCGAGTGGCGGCCGCGCCGCCGCAATGCCATCGCTTATTCCACCGGCGAGCCTGCGTCAAATGGCTGGCAGGCATTGAACAACCTCTGGCTGATGAGCATTGACCTCGAAACGGGGCGGGCGCTGAGCATCGAAGGCGTGCTGGCTGAGACTCGCGGCGGCCTGTACGGCTGGTGGGGTACCCATTTTGCCTGGTCGCCCGATGGCGAGCGCCTGGCTTGGGCCCGCGTCGACGGTTTTGGCCTGGTCGATTTAGAAGGCAAGCGCTTGCAGCCCTTAGTCGAATACGCCGTCTTCCATAGCGCCACGGACTGGGTGTGGCTGTCGCCGCTATCCTGGTCGCAGGATAGCCTGCTCATCGCTTCAGTGGCGCATGGCGCGCCTATCGGCGGCGAGCCAGCCGAAAATAGTCCCATTTTTGACGCGCTGGTGACAGACGCCGCTGGGCGTTTTTCGGCCGCGCTGTCGCCAGCGGCCGGCATGTGGGCTGCGCCGACTTTCTCTCCAAATTCAGCCCCGCCCGGCAGCACCGACAGCGATGGCTATATAGCTTGGTTGCAAGCGCGCCGCCCCCAAGACAGCATGAACGGCGAGTATGATTTGATACTGGCCGACCGCGATGGCAGCAACCAGCGGCGGCTCTTTCCGCCGGCCGGCGCGCCTGGCATGCAAAAAAATGACTTTGGCTTGACGGCGCAAGACTTCGTCTGGAGTCCCGACGCCCGCGCCATCGCCCTCATCTATCTAGGCGATGTCTGGCTCATCGATGTCGAGACGGCGACAGCCCAGCAAATTACCTTTGACGGCGGGTCATCGAACCCGGTCTGGACGCGCTGATGCGCCAGCTTATCTTAGTCATTGTCAAGGCTCTGCTGCTAATCGGCAGCCTGATTGCCACTTTTGGCACCGCCCAGCTGCGCGATTATCAACTGCGTGGCTATGTGGACGCGAGTCAAGACCAGAATATCCCCTTCGCTATGCCGCGGCCGGGCATCAATGTAGAGCTGCTGCAATACAGCGAGTCTGACTTGCGTGCCAACCTCCAGCTGATGCAGCGGGCGAATTTCCACTGGCTCAGGCAATTTGCCTATTGGGATGAAATCGAGACGCAGCCCGGCGAATTTGACTGGTCGGCTTGGGACCAGCTGGCCACGGCACTAAAAGATTTTCCGCAGTTTGAACTGGTGGCGGTCTTGATGAATTCCCCGGCTTGGGCCCGCGCGCGGCGCGGCGATAGCCCGCTGACCAAGACCGCGCCACCACAAGACCTGCAATATTTTGCCAGTTTCGCCAGCGCTTTTGCTGCCCGCTATGGCGCTGTGATTGATTATTATCAAATCTGGGACGAGCCGAATCTGGGCGAGGCCTGGGGCGGCTTAGAGCCGCGGCCAGCCGAATATGCCGCCCTGCTAGCCATGACCCACGAGGCGATTTTGCGCGCCGACCCCGACGCGCTGATTGTCGCCGCCGGGCTGGCGCCAACGACAGAAACCGCCGGCCGCAACATCAGCGACATCCGCTATCTGGACGCGCTCTATGCCCAGGGCGCGCGGCAATGGATGGATGTGGTGGCGGGCAAACCCTACGGCTTTTCGACTTCGCCACAAGACCGTCAAGTCGATAAGGCGGCGCTGAACTTCTCGCGCATTATCGCCTTGCGCGAAGTGATGCTGGCGCATGACGACGGCAAAAAAGCGCTCTGGGCTAGCAATTATGGCTGGAATGCGCTGCCGGCGGATTGGGCGGGCCCGCCTTCAATCTGGGGCGCGGTCAGCGAAGCGCAGCGCGTCGACTATACCCTAGGCGCGCTGGAACGGGCGCAGCGCGAATGGCCTTGGCTGGGCGCGCTGTTCTTGCAGCACTGGCAGCCAGCGGCAGCGGCCGACAGCCCGCAGTGGGGTTTCGCTCTGCGCGGGCAGGATGGCCAGCCGACGCCGCTCTTGCTAGCTCTGGAAAGCTATCAATACCCGACGCTGGCGCAGGACGGCTTGTATCATGCGCGCAATGCCCACGCTCGTTACAGCGGCGTCTGGCAATTTAGCCCGCGCGGCGCTGACATCAGCTGGATTAACGACAGCCAGCTCGAGTTCGATTTTTATGGTAGCGACCTCGCCCTGCTGCTCAACGAAGATGATTATGTGGCATTTTTGTATCCGACAGTCGATGGGCAGCCGGCCAACGCGACCCGCCGCGACGCCAGCGGCAATGCTTATGTAATGCTGCGCAGCAATTCGCGCCATCCCGAAACTAACCTCGCGCCAATCGCCGCCGGCCTGCCTCTAGAAGAGCATAAGCTGCATGTGATTGCGGATAGGGGCTGGGACCGCTGGGCTCTGGTCGGCTATGCCGTCAGCTCGGGCGATTTGGCCGCGCCCTACAATCGGCAGATTAGCTTGGGTCTGCTGTCGATTTGCCTGTCGCTGCTGGTATTTGGCGAGGCGCTCTTAGGCGCGCCTTGGCGCGAGTGGCTGCCGCTGCTGTCTTGGCTGAGCGCCGGGCTTTCCGCCACCGCCCACCTGCTGCTGACCGGCATTACGTCGCTTTTTATGCTCTTCGCCATGCTCTGGGCCTGGGATTCGCCACGCTTCTCCTTCCTGCTGCGCGACGATACGAATCTGCTGCTGGCTCTGCTCACCAGCGGCGCGCTGCGCTTGTCGGAGAGCGTGATATTGACCGCGCTCTTGGCTCTTTTTCTCTTTTTATTGATTGCCCAGCGCCTCGAGAGCGGCTTGATAGTAACGCTCTTCTGGGTGCCTTTTTTTCTCTTTCCACTTTCTTTATATAGCTATGCCCTGCCGATGGCGGAAGTAATGATTCTGCTGACGGCCGCGGCTGGCCTGGCGCGCGGGCTGGCGGCGCTGGGCCGGCGACTGCAAATGCGCAACAGCGCCTATCCGCTCTTTTCTCGAGGCGCGCTCGCCTCGCTCAAGGCGATGGATCTGGCGGTCGGCGGCTTGGGCTTGCTGGCAATCTTATCCCTGCTATGGACACAGAATCTCGAGACCGCGCTCACCGAACTGCGGACGCTCATCATCGAGCCGCTGCTCTTTTATGCCCTGCTGCGCGCTGCCCGCCCGAGCCGCGAAAGCCTGCTGCGTTTCTTTGGCGCGCTGGCGCTAGCCGCCCTGCTGGTCGCGCTCTATGGCTTGTACATGTATTTTATTGTCGGCGATTGCATCCTAGCCGAGGGCGGCAGCTGTCGCTTGCTCAGCGTCTATGGTTCGCCGAACAATGTTGGTTTGCTTTTAGGTCGGGCTATGCCCATCGCGCTCGCTTTTGCCCTGGTCGATGTCGGCCGCCGCCTGCGCTGGCTGGCTCTGGGCAGCTTGCTGATAATGGCGCTGACGCTGCTCTTGACGCAAAGCGTCGGCGCGCTCTTTTTGGGGCTGCCAGCCGCTATAGTCGTCGTGCTAGCCGGGCACTATCAAAGGAAAGCGCTCGCGCCGCTTATCGCGCTGGGCTTCATCGGCGGCGGCGCTTTTACCTTGCTGACGCGCCTGTCCGCCCGTTTTGCTGGCGTGCTGGATTTCAGCGCTGGCACGACGAGCTTTTTCCGTCTGCGCCTGTGGGAGAGCGCGCTGGCTATCATCCGCGACCATCCGCTCACCGGCATTGGCTTGGATCAATTTCTTTATCTGTATCGCGGTGACTATGTGCGGCCAGACGCAATTTGGGATAGCGACCTGTCGCACCCGCACAATGTGATTTTGGATTTCTGGACACGGCTGAGCTTGTTTGGCCTGGGCCTTTTCTTGCTATTGCAAGCGCTTTTTTGGCGCGATCTTCGTTTTCTGCTCCAGCGCTGTCGCACTGGCGACGCGGCGCTCTTCGCTATGACTTTGAGCTTGGCTGGCAGTGTGGCGGCTTTGCTGGCTCATGGCTTGATTGACAACAGCGTCTTCGTCATCGACTTGGCTTTTATCTTTATGTTTCAGTTGGCGGCACTGCTGCGGCTGAAAGAAATCGCCCAAGAAAACGTTTAGCTGCGCATACTGCGGGCGGCGCGGCTGTGGTACACTTGCGACAGAGTGGCGGAGGCGGGTTTTGCGCATTTTAATTACTGGCGGCGCCGGTTTCATCGGCTCGCATTTATGTGACCGTTTTTTAAGCGCCGGCCATCGCGTCGTGGCGATGGACAATCTCATCACCGGTTCGCGGGACAATATCGCCCATCTGGATAGCAATCGCAATTTTGAGTTTATCTATCACGATGTCAGCAATTTTATCCATGTGCCAGGCGCGGTGGACGCGGTCTTGCATTTCGCTTCGCCCGCCAGCCCGATTGACTATCTCAAATACCCCATCCAAACCTTAAAAGTTGGCGCGCTAGGCACGCATAATGCCCTAGGCTTGGCGCGGGTGAAAAAAGCCCGCTTCCTGCTGGCTTCCACTTCAGAAGTCTATGGCGACCCGCTGGTGTGGCCTCAGACAGAGTCTTATACCGGCAATGTCGATCCTGTCAGTCTGCGCGGCGTCTATGACGAGGCTAAGCGCTATGCCGAAGCGCTGGTCATGGCTTATCATCGGCAGCATGAGATGCAGACGCGCATCGTGCGCATCTTCAATACTTATGGTCCGCGCATGCGCCTGGAAGATGGGCGGGTCGTGCCAAATTTTATCGGCCAGGCGATTCGCGGCGACGCGCTGACGGTCTATGGCGATGGTTCGCAAACTCGCTGCTTTCAATATATCGATGACTTGATTGAAGGCTTAGACCGCTTGCTACACAGCGATTTTGTCGAGCCAATCAATATCGGCACGACGCGGGAAATCAGCATCTTAGAGTTCGCCCATATAGTCAATCGCGTCGCCGCTAACCCGGCTGGCATCGTCTATGCCGAGGGCCTGCGCATCGCCGGCGATCCACAGACGCGCCAGCCCGATACCAGCCGCGCCCAGGCCGTGCTGGGTTGGAAGCCGCAAGTTGAATTGGAAGAGGGCTTAGCCCGCACCATTCGCTATTTCCGCTCTTTAGTTGCCGAAACCGCCTAGGATGCGCCCCGCGGCCGAAAACATCTTATTCAGTCCGCTGAGCGCGCTGTTGGTCTTGCTGACTTTGGCGCCTTTGCGCGTGCTGTTGGCGACCGAAGCGAATTTTCCCCTGCCGCTGCCTATCGGACAAGCGCTGCTGCTGCTCTATTTAGCCCTTTGGCTAGCGAACCGAATCGTCCAGCGGCGGCCACTCTTCCAGCGCCAGCGCAATCCGATTCTGTTTGCCGTTTTAGGCTTGAGCGCGGTCTTTGCCCTGGGCGCTTGGCAGAGCGCGTCCGTCGCCCATTGGCTGACCGAGTGGCTGAAATGGCTGGCGATAGCGGCTCTGGTCTGGACGCTTTCGCTGTCAGCGGCGGCGCAGTGGCGCTGGCTGGTTTTCGCCGTTTTGCTGGCGGCGGCTGGCAATGCCCTGGTCGGCTTGTATATTTTTTTTGGCGGCAGCGGCGCTGACCATCTCTTGATACTCGGGCGTTTCTACCGCGCCTTTGGCACTTTTGGCCAACCGAATCCTTTTGGCGGCTTCATGGGCTTGGCGCTGCCGCTGGCGCTGCTAGGCGCTTTTAGCCAAGCGCAAATACTCTGGCGCGGCTGGCGCGCCAGCGCCAGACTTAACAGGCAAGCTGTCTTTTTACTGGCGGCCTTTGGCTTGGCCACCGTGCTGCTCGGCGCGGCTTTGCTCGCCTCTTGGAGTCGGGGCGCTTGGCTGGGCAGCGCCGTCGCCATGCTTGTCATGCTCATCGCCTTGCCACGCCGCTTGCTTGCTGGCCTCGGCCTCGCCTTTGGTTTAGCCGCACTGCTGGCTGCTTTGTGGTTGGCGGGTCTGTTGCCCAATAGCATCGTCAATCGCTTGACCACAGCCGCCTATGTGCGCGGCGTCGAGATTAACCCGGTCAATTATGCCGTTATCGAGCGCCTGGCCCATTGGCAGGCGGCTATAGCCATGGCCCAAGCCGAGCCATTTTTTGGCGTCGGCCTGGGCAGTTACGAAGTCGTCTATGCTGACTATCGCTTGATAAACTGGGGCGAGGCTCTGGGCCACGCGCATAATTATTATCTCAACCTGCTAGCCGAAACGGGCATTTTTGGCTTAGCCGCCTATCTCTTGTTTTGGCTGTTTATCTTTTGGCAAACCTGGCGCCTGCGCGCCCAGCCCGACAAGTTCGCCCGCGCCTGCGCCATCGGCTTGCTCGGCTGCTGGAGTTATATCGCGGTGCATAGTGTCTTTGATAAGCTCTATGTGAACAACCTCTTTTTGCATATCGGTGTATTATTGACTGTGTTAGCGATTTTACAGCGGCAGCTGAAGCATACTCTGGAACTGGAATAGCGATGTCTCAGGCTCTCAAAACCGATGCCGGCCAAGCAGGCAAGCGCAGTCATAAAATGACGACGCCCGTCGACAGCCTTATTGTCGGGGCGGCTTATCGCATTGGCGGGGCGCGAGCAAAAGAAATCGAGCGCTTTATCAAATTCGCCTGCGTCGGCTTGCTGGGTTTTATTATCGATTCTGGCAGCGCTTTCATCTTGCAAAATACCCTCCTGCCACCGCTGGACGCGGCTGGCGCGCGGCTGCATGTCAATGTCGCTATCGCCACCACGATTGCCTTTTTCCTGGCGGTATGCAGCAATTTTGTCTGGAATCGCCTGTGGACTTACCCAGATTCGCGGTCGCGGTCGGCGCGCAGCCAGTTGACGCAATTCGCCATCGTCAGCGTCATCGGCTGGATAATCCGCACCATCTGGATTGTCAATACGTATGAGCCGCTCGCCGCGCTCTCGACGACTGTGCTGCGCAATTTTTCCCCTGATTATGCCCCTGAGCTGGTGGATGAGCACAAGCTCGGCACATTGATAGCGCTCTTCTTTGGCGTCATCGTCGTGATGCTCTGGAACTTCTTGGCGAATCGCTATTGGACCTATAACGACGTCGACTGATGCCCCGCGTCACAATAGATTATACGGCGGCTTATGAACAATCGGGCGGCATCGGGCGCTATGTGCGCGAGTTGACAGCCGCCCTCGCGGCTATCGACCAAGACACGGACTATCGCCTCTTCGTCGCGGGCGCAGCCAAAGCGGACCTGCCAGCCGCGCCCGCGCCCAATTTTACTTGGAAGGCGACGCGAATAAACCCGCGCTGGCTAGCCCGCATCTGGCAGCGGGCGCGGCTTCCGCTGCCGGTGGAAACCATCTGCGGCGCAAGCGACCTCTTTCACGCGACAGATTTTGTCTTGCCACCGACGCTGCCAGGCGCGCGCCGGCTGCTGACTGTGCATGATTTGTCATTCCTGCGCGTACCAGCAGCCGCCAGCCCGTCTCTCAAGCGCTACTTAGAGGCGGTGGTGCCGCGCTCCCTAAAATCGGCGCATCATGTCCTGGCCGATTCGGCAGCGACAAAAGCCGACTTGATTGAATTCTATGGCACAGCCGCCGAGAAAATCACCGTGCTGTATAGCGGCGTGGACGCGCGCTTTCAGCCCGTCAGCGATGAGGCGCAGCTTGAAAAAACGCTGGCGAAATATGGGCTGGCCGGACGCGATTACATCTTATCCGTCGGCACAGTCCAGCCGCGCAAAAATTATAGCGCGGTCATCCGCGCCTTAGCCCAGCTGCGGCGGCAAGGGCTGCCGCTGCATTATGCCATCGCTGGCGGCCCTGGCTGGCTGCAAGACGAAATGCACCGCACTATCAAAGAAACGGACTTGCGCGATTCGGTGCATCTCTTGGGCTTTGTCGCCGATGAAGACCTGCCAGCGCTTTATAGCGGCGCGCGCATGCTGCTGCTGGTCTCGCTTTACGAAGGTTTTGGCTTGCCGGTGCTGGAGGCTATGGCTTGTGGCTGCCCCGTCATCACCAGCAATCTCTCGTCCTTGCCCGAGGTGGCTGGGACAGCGGCGCTGCTGGTTGACCCGCATGATACACGAGCCATCGCCGCTGCGATTGAGAGGCTGGCGGCCGATAAAGAGACCCGTGCGCGGCTGATACAGGCGGGCTACCGGCAGACGCGGCAGTTTACTTGGCAGCGCTCAGCCAAGCAGCTCAAGTCCATCTACGAGTCGCTGCTGGCGGGCTGAACTTCGTGCTACAATGCGCGGGGAGTCAAAAAGGAGGCTGATGAGCATGCCCAGCGCAAATCAACTGAAACAACCGCTGCTGCGCTATGCCTTGCTCGCGGCAGGTTTGATAGGCTATGCCTTGCCCTGGGTTGTGGCGGCAGCCGCGCCGCTGACGCTGCATGCCTACGACCTGGCTGAGTGGGCTAGCCTACACCCAGCGCAGTGGCAGACCGCGCCGCCTCTGCTCGCGCCTTTGATGCTGCGCGCTCAGCTGCTCATTCTGTCCTTATTGCTCGGCTTGGCCGTTGAAGGCCGGCTGCGCCTAGCTGGTGCGCTTATCATTGTCTTGCTGGCCATCGCACAAGCGCCGCCGCCTGAGTTCCTGCGCGATCTCGCTAGTTTGAATTATCGCCAGCAGTTTTTTTTGGCGGCGGCGAGTTTAGTCGCCGGGCTAGGGGCCCTGCGTTTTAATGCCTGGCTCGCCCGGCAGCGCATTTTGCCGCTGCTCATCGTCGTCTTAACTGTGATTGGCATTAGCAGCGCTTATGCTGGTTTGCAGGCGGCGCGAGCGCTCTATACCGGTTTTGGGCTGGAGAATAGCGCTGGGCTGGGCTTGTGGCTTTTGATTTTGAGCTATGGCGGGCAGCTTGGTCTGGCTTTGCTGGCGGCTCGCGGGAGGCGGCGGGCAGGATAAATACAAAGAGGCAGCGTCGCTGCCTCAATATGAGTGTGGCTTATCGGCACGAGGCATCATTCCATATTTGACTTGACATACTCAACTGCCTGCCCGACTGTTTCAATGCGCTGCGCGTCCTCATCGCTGATTTCGCCGCCAAATTCTTCTTCAAATGCCATTATCAATTCAACGAGGTCGAGCGAGTCTGCTTCCAAATCTTCCCGGAAATTGGCTTCCGCGACGACCCGATCATCTTCAACCCCCAACAACTCGACCACGATTCCCTTTACGCGCTCTTCAATTGATGCCATGCCTGCTGTACCTCCCAGCGGAAATTGATTCATTTATGCGATTATACTGCTATTGTTCATAATTGCAATGATTGACAGCCCGCGCCTTTCTTATGTAGCATAAGCCGCAGCCCGCTCAAGCAGTCTGAATAAAGGAACACCGTTTGATGGCAAAAGTCACGGAAAAACCCAGCACCGAAAGCCGAAAACTGGATCATATCCGCATCAATTTGGAGCAGGATGTGCAGTTCCCGCGCTTGACGACCGGCCTCGAGCGCTATCGCTTCTTGCATCAAGCCTTGCCAGAATTGAACCTGCCAGCGATTGATACTTCGCTGACGGTCTTTGGCAAGCGACTGGCCGCGCCAATCTTGATTTCGTCCATGACCGGTGGCACAGAAGTCGCGCGGCAAATCAACTTGAATCTGGCCCGCGCCGCCCAAAAGCATAATATCGCCATGGGCTTAGGCTCGCAGCGCGCCGCCATCGAAGACGCGACGCTGGCCAGCAGCTACGCCGTGCGCGCGGCCGCGCCGGATATTCTACTCTTTGCCAATCTTGGCGCGGTGCAGCTCAATTACGGCTATGGCTTGGCGCAGTGCCAGCAGGCGGCCGATATGGTCGGTGCGGACGCTTTGATTCTGCATTTTAATGTCTTGCAAGAAGCGGTGCAGGCCGAAGGCGATATTGATTTTAGCGGCTTGCTGCGCCAGGTCGAAACTGTTTGCGCCCGACTGCCGGTGCCAGTCATCGCCAAAGAAGTCGGCTGGGGCTTTTCCAAGCAGAACGCCCGCGACCTGGCGAACGCTGGCGTAGCGGCGATTGATGTGGCCGGCGCTGGCGGCACTTCCTGGAGCGAGGTGGAATACCACCGCTCGCCGACGGCCTGGCATGCGCGGGTGGCGCGCAGCTTCGCCGATTGGGGCATCCCGACGGCCGACGCCATTGTCTATGCGCAAGCGGGCGCGCCGCAGCTGCCTATCTTCGCCAGCGGGGGCCTGCGCGATGGCATCGACATCGCCAAGTGCCTGGCACTGGGCGCAGAGCTAGGCGGCTTAGCCAGTCCCTTTTTGCGGGCGGCCAGCGAATCTTTCGCGGCCGTCGATAGCTTAATCGAAGAATTGACCGCCCAACTGCGCATCGCTATGCTCTGCACCGCCTCGCCCAATATCGCCGCCTTGCGCCAGGCTGAACTCATTCAGCTAAGCTAATCCGCTCGACAAATTCGCGGATGACAGCATTGCTCAGCAACCGGCCCCGCTCGCTGAGATGCACATTGCTGTCTGTTACGACGAGCAAGCCAAGCGCGCTTAATTTCTCGATCGCTTGCGGGAACATCACGGCAAAATCTTGGCCAAAGCGCCGCTGAAAGCGGGCGCGGTCGATGCCTTCGCCCGTCAAGCGCAGGCGCATCATAATCGTCTCGTATAGCTCGGCCGCTGCGTCCAGCCGGGTCGATTTGGCGACAGCCGGCGTCAGCGGAAAGGGCGCGTCAAAAGCCGTGCTGTCGGCTAAAGCGGCAATGTAGCGGGCCGGCGCCGCGATGGTTGTATAGCGATAGCCGCCGGCAAAACCATGCGCGCCCGCGCCAAGCCCGAGATATGGCAGGTTGCGCCAGTATTGCAAGCTATGGCGGCATTGCCGGCCGGGGCGGCACCAGTTGCTAATCTCGTACTGCGCGTAGCCCTGGCTGGCTAGAGCCTCGGCGGCCGATTCATACATATCGGCGAAATCGTCATCGTCGGGGCGTGGCAGCGCGCCGGCATCGACCTGCTGCCGCAGCTTGGTGCCGCCTTTCAATTCCAAACCATACATAGAAATATGCGCCGGCGCGAAGCGCAGGACTTGTGCGACCGTGCGGCGCCAGGCGGCGACTGTTTCGCCCGGCGCGGCAAAAATCACATCGAGGCTGATGTTCTCGAAGCCGGCCGCGCGCGCCGCGTCCACCGCCGTCGCCACCGCTGCCAGGTCGTGTTCGCGCTCGTAGAGGCGCAGGATGCGCGCGTCCGCCGATTGCATGCCGATGCTCAAGCGGTTGAAACTCAAGCGGCGCAAGTCACGCAAATAGTCGGCGGTGAGATTATCCGGGTTCGCCTCAAGCGAAATTTCGGCGGCGGCGCTCAGGGGAAAATGGCGCTGAAGCTGCTCTAGCAGCTGCTCGAACTGCGCTGGCGATAACAGCGAGGGCGTGCCGCCGCCAAAATACACTGTTTCCACAGTGTGATGCGGATTCTGGGCGGCGGCATATTGCAATTCTTGGCTCAGCGCCGCGATGTAGGCTGGCATTAAATGCGCCAAATCCGTATAGGTATTAAAAGCGCAATAGCTGCAGCGGGCGCGGCAAAAGGGAATATGCAGATAGATAGAAAGTGGCGCGGCAGAATTTAACATAGCGCGATGGCTCAAGTAAATAATTGCGTCATTGTCATTGCTAAAATATAATTACGCAAGTTGCATTCACGAAAGAGAAACGCAGCCTTCTAAAAAGCGAGGCGCTTAGGCAAAAGAAATGAACTTATTGCGAAGAATATTTGGGCGAGGCAGGCCGAGCGCGGCGAGCAGCGCCTCGCCGCGGCGCAGCGCCCATGTGACGCCGAGCCGAACCCGGCCACCCGAACCGCCACCAGAACCGCCCGTTGAAACCAGCCCGCCACCAAGCGCCCCGGCCCCCATAGAAGAAGCAAAGCCCGCGCCACCGCCGGCTGCTGCGCCAGCGAGCGCTAAGCCAATAGAAACGGCGCCGGCTGCGCCAGCGCGCCCAGAGCCAATCGAAGCAGCGCCGCCAGCCGCGGTTGCCCCTGCAAATACCGCCGAAGCGACCGAGCCAGAAAGGGCCGAGCCGCCCGTCGCCGAAGCGCAAGTGGAAAAACCGCCACCCACGCCCGTGCCGCCGCCAGCGCCAAAACCTACGCCAAGCCCTAAACCTATGCTCAGGCGGCAAAAAGAGCCGCTCACTTATGGCATCGCCAGCGATGTCGGCCTGGTGCGGCAAAACAACGAAGATGCCAGCTTTGGCATGCAATGGCACTCTATCACGGTCGATGACCGGCCTGATTTTGGTTTGTTCATCGTGGCCGATGGCATCGGCGGCCATCTCGATGGCGAGCTGGCGGCCGGCATCGCCGTGCAGACCCTAGCAGCGGAAATGCTGGAGAAAATCTATGCGCCGCTGCTGCGCAATTTTAATGTCGGCAATAGCCCGACCATCCTTGAGACGCTGCTGGCGGCGGCGGAAAAAGCGCACTTCGCTGTGCGCAAGCAGGTGCCAGGTGGCGGTACCACGCTCTCAGCCGTTTCCATCGTCGGCAATCTAGCCTATATCGTGCATGTTGGCGACAGCCGCGCCTATTTGATCCATGAAGACAGCATCGAGCAGCTGACCACCGACCATACACTGGCGCAGCACTTGGTCAAGCTGAATAAACTGACGCCAGCCGAAGCGGAAAAAAATCCGCAGAAGAATGTGCTGTATCGGGCGATTGGGCAGAGCGAAAACCTGCGCCTGGAACGCTTGATTCGCGCGCTGCCGCCGGCGGCGAATGTCTTGCTCTGCACCGATGGTCTGTGGGACTTCGTCGATGACGAGAGCTTAAAGACACTGACCAATACAGCCGAGACGCCGCAAGAGGCCTGCGACGCTTTAGTGCAGCTGGCTAACGAGCGCGGCGGCAAGGACAATATCTCCGTCATCATTTTCAAGGTGCCAGGCGCAGCCGATTCCGCCTAGCATCAAGGCAAATTGAGCGCAAGCAGGAGGCGCACTATGCTACCTAGCCAGCCATTTAAGCCGCCGCGCAAGGGCAAACGGATTCTCGTCGTCGATGACGAGCCGCGCATGATTGGCTTCATCCGCATGAATCTCGAGTTAGAAGAGCATCTGGTCATCGAAGCGCATACTGGCCTGCAAGCGCTGGACGCCGTGCGCACCCAACTGCCCGATTTGATTCTGCTCGATGTCATGATGCCAGATCTGGACGGCTTCGAGACCTTGCGCATGCTGCGCGAGTTTAGCGATATTCCCGTCATCATGCTCACGGCAAAAGGCGAAGAGAATGACAAAGTCTATGGCTTGGAACTCGGCGCGGACGACTATATCACCAAGCCTTTTGGTCCGCGCGAGCTTTCCAGCCGCATCAAAGCCATATTCCGCCGCCTGGAAAAACCCAGCACGGACGAAGCTATCCTGCGCATTGACGAGCGCCTGAGCGTCGATTTCAATCGGCGGGAAGTCATCGCCGATGGCCAGCGCGTCAAGCTGCGGCCGACAGAATACCGCCTGCTCTATCACCTCATCCGCAACGCGGGCTGGACTGTGCCGCATGATCAAATCTTGCAAAAGGTCTGGGGTTATGAATACCGCGACGAAGCGCATTATGTGCGGCTCTATGTCAATTATCTGCGCGAAAAAATCGAAGCCGACCCGGCCAAGCCGCACTACATCATCACCGAGCGCGGCGTCGGTTATCGCTTTATCGACTTTAGAAAATGAGCCTCAGTTGGGCAAAAAGCCAAAATCGAGATAGAGGCAAACTTGCCCTTTTAGTTTGACCTGGCTGCAATCGATTTCGCCGTAGCGGCGAAAGACAAAGATAGACCGGTTGCGCCGCTTGAGCTTTTTCTTCAAAGTGTTCCATTGGGATTTGCTGGGCGCGCTTCTATCCGCGGCCAATTGAAAATAGCTCGCGGCGAAGATGGCGCGGAAGTGATGGTCATCGTATTCAATCAGCCGAAGCAGCGCTGGGCCACGAGCGCCTGTAAGCACGCTGTGGATGATTCTGCTGGCATAACCGCGGTTGACTTTGCGGAAGGGCGGCAATTCAGCGCGCATATCTCTCGCCTTTTTTTCTATAAACGCGCTTATTGTAGACTGTGGCAAGCGTTGCGACTAGGC
The DNA here is from genome assembly GCA_965200325.1 of Phototrophicaceae bacterium. GTDB lineage: Bacteria > Chloroflexota > Anaerolineae > Aggregatilineales > Phototrophicaceae > UBA6055. Next base: position 1,961,903 of record OZ241335.1, read on the forward strand.
AAAAAGAAATTTAGCCACAGCGGCACAGAGAAACACATAAAACCGCAGTGTGGCTAGAACTAAAATTAGCCGCAGAAGTAAAACAGATAAAATAAGGCAGGATACGCAAGAAAAAATCTCCGTGTCTTAGTAAGTCCAAGTTAATTATGCACCATTTTCAACCCCACCCCCGGCCCCTCCCGTAGGGCAGTGTCTACGCGCCCCAAAGCTTTGGGGAGGGGAGAAAACCCCCAAAAATTATGGGGAGTTTGAGGGAAAGTCCCTCCCGTAGGGCAGTGTTTATGCGACCGGCGCCAGTGTCTAGCGACCAGTTTTCGTCGCTTAGACTCCCCTCCCCGAAGCTTCGGGGAGGGGCCGGGGGTGGGGTTGTTCTTATTTCAATTTGATGCGATTGCCCTGTGTATAACTCTAAACAGATTGACTGCTGAAATTCTAGGGTCTTGCGCTTAAAATAGTCTTGTTCGCCCACAGGAAAAGAGGGACTCATGCGCGAAGTGGATGGCCAGAGCTTCAAGAATATATTGGCTTGCTGGACGGCTGGCATCACTGTTGTCAGCGTCAACTCCAAAGATGATTGGCAGGCGATTACGGTCAATTCTTTCGCCAGCGTCAGCATGACGCCACCGCTGATTTGCCTAAACATCGCCAATCGCCTCGATACCCGCGCTTATATTGCCCGCGAAGGTCATTTCGCCATCAGCATCCTTGCGGCGCGGCAGCTCGACATGGGCAAGCGTTTCGCCGGCTTCTTCGATGATGTCTATACCAATCGCTTTGACGGCTTGACCTGCGAGACGACTGACCTAGGCGATCCTATCATACCCGAGTGCATGGCTTGGCTGTCTTGCACGGTCGAGCATCTGCTCAATGTCGGCGAAAATAGCATGTTCATCGGGCGGGTGCGTCAAGGCGGCTGGACCGATGACAAGCTGCCCCTGCTCTACCACAATCGTCAGTGGGGCATTTTCCAGCCGACGGAAGACAAATAGCGCGGGCTTAGAGCAAGTCTTGCGCGGCGATGGCCGCGCCGACGATGCCAGCGCGATTGCGCAGCTGGGCCGGCACAATTTCCGTCTGGCAGCTGATATGCGGGAAGAATCGCTCGTAGCGTTTGCTGACGCCGCCGCCGATGATGAACAAGTCGGGCGAGAGCAGCGCCTCTAAATACTGAAAATACTCCGAGAGCTTTTTGCCCCATTGTTTCCAGCTCATTTTTTTCTGTTGCCGGGCGCGGTCAGAAGCCCGCCACTCGGCGTCCTTGCCGCGGATAACCAGGTGGCCAAATTCCGTATTTGGCACCAAGCGTCCATCGATGAAAAGGGCGCTGCCAATGCCGGTGCCGAGGGTCAAGATGATGACGATGCCGCGCTGCCCGCGCCCAGCGCCAAACTTCATCTCGGCAATGCCAGCCGCATCGGCGTCGTTCAGCACTAGGGTCTTATTGCCTGTCTGCTTTTCTAGCAATTTTGCGGCGTCAGCGCCAATCCAGGATTTATGCACATTGGCGGCAGTCAAGGTGCGGCCATGCTGCACGACGGCCGGGAAAGTGCAGCCAATCGGCGCTTGCCAGTTGAAATGGGCGCAGATTTCGCCGACCACCGCCGCGACCGGCCGCGGTTTGGCCGGCTGCGGCGTCTCAATGCGCAAGCGCTTGCCGATAAAGTCGCCAGTATCGGTCTCGACCAGCGCGCCTTTAATGCCCGAGCCGCCTATATCTATCCCCAGCATTTCCATGGGCTGTCTCTCTCTGTTAATTTCTCCCTGAATATTGTAACATATAGCGGTGGAAACGCAGGCGCTTGACTTGCCGGGCGCGCCGATAAAGGGCGAAAGCGACGCCCACCTGACGCTCGCTATGCGCCTGCTCTGTGATAGGGGCAGTTCGCTTGATTGCGGCAAATACATCGGTTTAGAATGTTGCCAAGCCGATAAAAAGAAAGTGAGTTTGACATGCGTAGCCTAATTTTCATTTCCTTGACCGCAATACTCTTGTTGACCAGCCCGTTTGTATCCGCCCAAATCGTCGTCGAATCCCTGCCCGAAGCCAAAGTGCGCTCGCTGCCAGTGGACGAAAATCGCCTCTACGGGCGCGATTATCGCCGCATCTATGGCGACCTGCCGATTTATTCAGCGCCGAATGGCGAGCAGGTTGGCTATATGGGCGGCGGTTACATCTATGTGACCGTGCACGACGAACACAATGGCTGGTCCCGCATTGGCGAGAACCAGTGGGTGCGCAGCGAAATCCTCAGCGGGCGCATCTACCCGTCGCGTTTCGCCGGCGCCCTGCTGCCGACGGAAACCGAATTAGACAATCCAGTCGCCTGGACCTTGCATCACCTGCATGGCTCAAAGACGCCCGGCGGCCCCGAAGCGGAAGACAATCCCTTCCTCTATCGCTATACGCTGGTAACAATCTTCGAGACCGTCGAAGTCGATGACTACCAGTGGTATCGCATTGGCGACGAGCAATGGGTGCATCAATTCAAATTGGCGAAGGTTTTGCCAGTCGAAAAACCGGCCGAGATTGAAAACGAAAAGTGGATCAGCGTCGATCTTTATGAGCAGGTTGCCATCGCCTACGAAGAAGACACCCCGGTTTTCGCCACCTTAATCTCGTCGGGTTTGGAAGAATGGCCCACCAATGAAGGCATCTTCGAGGTCTATGTGCGCTACACTGCCACAGTGATGAGCGGCGGCGGCTATGACGATTATTACTACCTGCAAGATGTGCCACACTCCATGTATTTTGATGGCGGCATCGCCCTGCACGGCGCTTACTGGCACGATGGCTTCGGCTTCCGCCAGAGCCACGGTTGCGTCAATATCTCGCTGACGGACGCCTTCTGGTTCTATAACTGGATGCAGAGCGAATATGACTATGACGCAGGCGATTACACTGGCGCCGCCATCTATGTGCATTCCAGCGGCGAATACGACTAAAGCGAAATCGCCTAGACCAAAGTAGAAAAATCCCTCCGTTTGGAGGGATTTTTTCTTTGTGGATGCAAGCGCTTAGTGTGCTAGACGGCCAGAGCCACTGCTTCTCTTAATTGGAAATCGGCGATATATCCTTGCACCGCCAGCAATTCGGCGTTCAAGATGCTGCAACCGGCCGCGCCGCGGATGGTATTGTGCGATAGCGAGGCGAATTTATAACCTAAAATAGGGCATTCGCGCAGGCGGCCAATGCTGGTCATCATGCCATTGCCGGCGTCGCGGTCGCGCCGTGGCTGCGGGCGGTCGATTTGATAGAGATACTGCAAGGGATGTGCGGGCGCGCTGGGCAGGCTGGGGATAGGCGGGGCCCCTTGATAAGTCTGCCAGTCGGCGATAATATCCGCCAGCGGTGGCGCGTCCGCCAGTTCCACCGAGATATTGACCAGATGCCCGTCCACCACTGGCACACGGGTGCAGGTCGCGCCGACGCGCATCTGCAAGTCATCGATGCCCGCGCCATTAAAATAACCGAGCATCTTGCGCGACTCGATTTCCATTTTCCGCTCATCGCTCGGCACATAAGGCACGATGTTGTCCAAAATATCCATTGACGAGACGCCCGGATAGCCCGCGCCACTGACAGCCTGCGCGCTGACCAGATGCAAACGGCGAATGCCATATTTGACCAGCGGCTTCAAAGCCATGACAACCGGCATAACCGTGCAGTTGGAATTGGCGATTAATGCGCCATCCCGCCAGCCGCGCCGCCGCCGCTGCACATCAATCAGCGCGCTATGCTCGGCATTGACCTCGGGCAGCAGCAGTGGCACATCGGGCAGCATGCGGTTGGCGGAGGCATTGGTGCAGACAATATGCCCAGCCGCTGCCAGCTCTAATTCCCGCTTGATAGCCGCTTCTTTGGGCAGTGCGGAAAAGACCAGCGGCGAATCAAAGGCCTCATCGAGGGCTTTGACCGTCAGCCCGGCGATATCGGCTGGCGGGTTGCCATCTAGCACCCAGTGGGCTGCTTCGCCATAAGGCCGGCCGGCGCTGCGGCTCGAACCGATGACTTCGCGCACGCGGAACCAGGGATGGTCTTTTAATAATTGGATGAAGCGCTGCCCGACAGCGCCGGTCGCGCCTAATACCGCCACATCAAGTTTTTGCATGCTTTTCACCTGTTCGCTTCCTCCGCTAAAATTCGCTCACGCCGCTCACATGCCCACCGTGCCAGAGCGCACAGCCGGATAGGAGCCTAACATCTTGACAAAAGAAGTCAACTGCAACAATTGCGTCAGCACTTCTTGGCATTTTGGCTCTTGCCAATGGCCTTCAAAATCGAGATAAAACAGCGGTTCCCAGGGGCGATTGCGCCGCGGCCGCGATTCTAGCTTGGTCAAATTCAAATCGCGCTGGGCAAATGCGCCCAAGCATTCATAAAGCGCCGCCGGGCGATTGCGTGTGGCGAAGACAATCGATGTTTTGTTGTATTCCGATGGTTCGGGATCGCCATGCCCCATCAAGAGAAAGCGGGTGTAATTAAAGGGTTCGTCTTCGATTTCAATAGCCAGCTCGGCGAGGTCGTATAATTCGCCAGCGAGACGGGTGGCAATGACAGCGACGCCCGCTTCTGGCGCTTTTGCCAGATCTTGGGCGGCGCCAGCCGTATCATACCAACCGACTGGCTCGAAGCCATGCCGCTTCAAATAGCGATCGCATTGCATCAAAGCCTGCGGGTGCGAGCGCACTTGTTTGATATCGCTCAAAGCCGCGCCGTGGTTTGCCAGCAAAGCATGATGCACATGCAAGATGACCTCAGCTTGAATGCGCACATCTGTCTCCAGCAGCCATTCCAATGCGCCGCTGACCGAACCTGCCAGCGCATTTTCCACCGGCAGCAAGCTATAATCGACCTGATGCCGCTGCAAGGCTTCAAAGAGGGAGTTGAAATTGTGGCAAGGCTGCGTCTCTATTTCAGAGCCAAAATGCTGGCGCAGGGCAATTTCCGAATTGGCACCGGGTATTCCTTGATAAGCCACTCTAGGCATATTATCTTCGCTCTCCACCGCTGTTTCACGCTCGGCAAATGATAGCGAAGGCGGCTAAAATAGCAAAGGCTAAATTACGCGCTTCGCTTTGCCTGCGACAAAATTTCGCCTAATGCGTATAATACAATATGAGACAGCTAGCATAAGAAGTTGAGGACAGGCAATGTCTAACGAAGGACGTTTCGATCCGCTTAAAGAATTTCAGAATCTGGGCGAGCAGGTTGCCAAGCAATTCGAGCGCGGCATCCGCACCATCACCAGCAGCTCTGAGCAGATGCCGCTGGATATGTATGAGGCGGATGGCATTCTCTATATCAGCACGGGGGCTATCGATGGCTTAGTCAAAGACAGCATCGAAATCAGCCTGGAAGCCAATGTGCTGACGATTGCCGTGCGCACCGAACCCGAGCCGACGCCAACAACGGCGCGCTTTCTGCTGCAAGAGCGCCGCTTCGGCCCTTTGACGCGCAAGGTGGAATTGTCCATCCCGGTCAAGGGACATGAGGCGCGGGCTAAGGTCGATAGCGGCAGCCGATTGCTCATCAGCTTGCCCATCGATAGCAGCGTCTATGGCAATATCACGGTGACGCCGGTCGAATAAGCCGCCGCTCAGGCGCGGTCGAGATAGGCGGAGCGCGCTATTTTAACTTCGCTATCAAAGCGCTTGAGCAGGGCTGTTTTGGCATCGTCGGCTAAAAATGACAGCGCAATGGAGCGCCGCGCCATTGTTACTAAGTCGTCGACGGCCAAGCCGCACTGCTCGTGGGCTAGAACATATTCATCGACTAGCGTCGTCTGGTAAAGCGATGGCATGCCGCTGGAGAGCGTTACCTGCAAGCCACTGTCAAACAGCGCTTTCAGCGGATAGTCCGCTGCTTTTTTGACTAAGCCCAGGCGCAGGGCCCGCGTCAAAGACAGCACAACTGGCAGCTTGCTTTCGGCGAGGCGGGCGAGGCATTCTGGGTCTTCGGCGATGCCCCAAGAATCAAGCAAGCGCTGGGGCGCCAACTCGGCCAGCGCCGCTTCGATGCAGGCGGGGCCGAGGCTGCTGCCGGCATTGGCCACGGTGAAGAGGTCTTTTTTGAGTGCGATGTTGAAGGCGCGGCGGAATTGACCGATGGGCTGCGTGTCTTCTTGGCCAAGCAAACCGAGGGCTAGTACATTGCCATAGCGGGCGGCGCTGCTAGTCGCCCAGCGCGCCACTTCATCGCCGGCCCGCGGGTTATCGCGCGGGATGCAGAAGATCCAAGCCAGGTCGACTTTCCAGGCGCGCTGAGCCCGGTCTCGGCCGTCGTTCAGCGCGCCGATGAACTTGTCGATATTCATATTCGCTTTGCCGATAAAATCCGATGGCGCGAGCGCAATTTCCGCATAAGGCACATTTTGCTTGGAGAGCGCCACCCCAATATCGTAGACAGCCAGGGCAATGTCTTCCGGGTACATCACCCAGCTGCCAGCGACTTTGGCAATTTCGTCGACGCGCTTGTAATCAGGCTCATCTAGCAAAGCCAGCCACTGCTCAAAATCTTCTTGCACATTGGAGACGCCATTTTGATTAGCCAGCAAGAGCAGGCTTTCTTTGCGCAGCGCGCCAGTGAGCTGCAAGTTCAAATCGACTTTGGGTATGGCGCTAATAAATTCGCGTAAGGACATTTTGAAACCTCAATCAATATAAGCTACGGCGCAGCGCCTTAGCCGCCGCTGTCGCTGCCATAAGCGGGCTGTCCACGGAAGCGCTCGATTTCAGCGCGGTAGTCCGCGGCTGCTTCGATAAAAGCGACGAAGAGCGGGTGCGGCCGGTTTGGCCGACTCAAAAACTCGGGGTGGAATTGACTGCCCAGCATAAACGGATGGTCTTCTAGCTCAGCGATTTCTACGAGCATGCCGTCTGGACTCATGCCGCTGAAGCAGACTCCATTGCTAGCGAAAATTTCGCGGTAGGCATTGTTGAATTCAAAGCGGTGGCGGTGGCGTTCTAGCACAGCCGCGCTTTGATAGGCTCGCGCCGCCAGCGAATTTCGCTCCAGCCGACAGGGGTATTCGCCGAGGCGCATGGTGCCGCCCAGGTCGGTAATCGACCGCTGTTCCAGCATCAGGTCAATCACCGGGTGCGGCGTCGTGTCGTCAAACTCATAGCTGTTGGCGGCGGGCAAATCTAGCACATGGCGGGCGTATTCGATGCACATGACCTGCATGCCCAAGCAAAGCCCGAGATAGGGTATCTTGTTTTCCCGCGCATAACGCGCCGCGCGGATTTTGCCTTCGATGCCACGATCGCCAAAACCGCCTGGCACAATGATGCCGTCAAGTTCCTCCAGTGCGGCGAGAGACTGGCCATTTTCCAGCTTACCAGAATAAATCCAGCGAATCTCAACATCTTGGTTCTGCTGGATGGCGGCGTGCGCGACAGATTCTTTCACTGACATATAAGCGTCGTGCAGCTCGACATATTTGCCGACGATACCGATGTTCAGTCTGTCTTTGGCGGCGCGGCATTTTTTGACGATGGCGCGCCATTCGGTCAGGTCGGGCGCGGCCGCCTCTAGCTTGAAGCGCTGCAAGATAAAATCGGCTAAACCCGTCTCTTCTATGATGAGCGGCACGGCATAGATATTATCCGCCGTTGGCAAGGGGATGACGGCCTTTTCAGCCACATCGCAGAAGAGAGCGATTTTGCTGATAATGTCTTGGTTGACCGGGTGGTCGGTGCGGGCGATGATGACCTGCGGCTGAATGCCGATGCCGCGCAATTCGCGCACGCTGTGCTGCGTCGGCTTGGTTTTTAGCTCGTCAGTCGCGCCGATATGCGGCAGGAAAGTAACATGCACATAAAGCGTTTCATGGCGCTTGAGTTCGGTGCGCAGCTGGCGCAGAGCCTCCAAAAATGGCAGGCTTTCGATATCGCCGGCGGTGCCGCCCACTTCGACGATGACAACATCGGCATCCGTGTGCTGCCCGAGCAATTTGATGCGCCGTTTGATTTCGTTGGTGATATGCGGCACAACCTGAATCGTGCCGCCAAGATAATCGCCCTTGCGTTCTTTTTCGATGACGGTGAGATAGACCTGCCCGGCTGTAACATTAGACAGGCGGCTGACATTCTCGTCGACGAAGCGCTCGTAATGCCCCAGGTCCAGGTCGGTTTCCGCGCCATCGGAAGTTACAAAGACTTCGCCATGCTGATAGGGACTCATCGTGCCGGGGTCGACGTTTAAGTAAGGGTCGAGTTTTTGGATGGCGACCTTCAAGCCCCGCGCCTTCAAGATGCGGCCTATAGCCGCGACTGTCAGCCCTTTGCCAACAGAACTCACCACCCCGCCAGTGCAGAATATGTATCTCGGTTTCACCGTTGCTTCCTATCTCAGTAAGCTCAAGTTTTTATTGCGACTAGAAAAACAGAAGAATTAGTCATAGAAGTAAGTCCAAGTTAATTATGCACCATTTTCAACCCTAGCCCTGGCCCCTCCCGTAGGTGGGGTTGAAAAGTCTCTCCGTTGCAAAATTTAGTTTGTCCTACTGACTACAGAGAAATTAGACAGCTTTGCGCGCTTGCTAGGCCGTCTAAAGCAGCCGCTCGATATCGGCCGCGGCTTGCCGCATATCCAAGAAGAGCAAACCCAAGTTCGCCTCGGCGCTAGCCAGCGCGGTCAGCGCCGCTCGTTCATCGATTGCCAGCAGCAGCACATAGCCGTGCTCGCCTTTGATATAGATTTGCTCTAAGTCGCCGCGGGCTAATTCCGCCGCGATGCGCTCGCCCAGAGCCAGCATGGCCGCGGTCATCGCCGCCAGCCGCTCTTCTTCCAGCTCATCTGGCATGGAAGCAGCCATTATCAACCCGTCCAGGCTGATGAGAGCCGCCGCCTGCAACTCGCTGCCGAGCAAACGCAAGGTCCCGAGCCGCTCAACGATTCGTGCGCTTTTTGAGCTAAGCACCGCTGCCCTTTCGCCGCTGCCTGCCCTTCCCGCCGACCGCCATAAGCGCCCAGCACGCAAGACCAGTCCGCTGCGCCAAGCATGCTATTTCGCTGCTAAAATGATACAGGCGGGTCGAAAGCGCCGGAAAGGCAATTTGCCATATAGCATCTCGCTGGAGTCTATTATACTTCGCCTGCGCCAAAGGGCAATATCGAGGGCGCAAATCCAAAAAGGCTGGGCAAGCGACGCCTGCCCGCTAGCAGGATTCGGCTATACTAGAGTGAGGAAATGAATTGGACGCGAAGGCATGAGTGAATTTAGACGGACTAGGCGCGGCACGCAGACACGGCAGGCCGCGGCGCCAGTGCAAGAAATTGCCGAGCATATCGCCGGCAGCGTTGGCCAGGTCATCTTAGGTAAGCAAAACGAAATCCGCCTGACGACCCTGGGCTTGCTTTGTCGCGGGCATATCCTGCTAGAAGACATCCCCGGCGTCGGCAAGACCATGCTGGCAAAATCGCTGGCGCGGGCGGTCGGTTGCAGCTTCAACCGCATTCAATTCACGCCCGATATGCTGCCCTCAGATATCACCGGCGTCTCGATTTATAACCCCAAAACGCGAGAATTCGAGTTTCGCCCGGGCCCGATTATGGCGCAGATTGTGCTGGCCGACGAAATCAACCGCGCCACGCCCAAGACGCAATCCGCCTTGCTGGAAGCGATGGAAGAAGGGCAAATGACCGTCGACGGCGTTACCTACCGCCTCAGCAACCCGTTCTTGATTATGGCGACGCAGAATCCGATTGAATACGAAGGCACTTTCCCCCTGCCAGAGGCTCAGCTGGACCGTTTCTTGATCCGCATTCAAATGGGCTATCCACAGCCGCAGGACGAGCTAAAAATCTTATCGTCCCAGCAGTACCAGCACCCGATTCAGAGTTTGCAGCAGGTGGTCTCGCTGCAAGAGTTGCTGGCGGCGCAACAAGCGATAAAAGATGTCTATGTCGCCAAAGAGGTGCAGCAGTACATCATCAATTTGATTACGGCGTCGCGGCGGCACCCGGATGTCTATTTAGGCAGCAGCCCGCGCGGCTCCCTGGCTCTCTTCCGCACAGCCCAGGCCCGCGCCGCCATGACCGGGCGTGACTTCGTGATTCCCGATGATGTCAAGGCGCTGGCGGAAGTGACGCTGGCGCACCGCATCATCGTCGGCCCAACAGCGCGCATCAAAAATATCACCTCGCGGGCGGTGGTGCAGGACATCTTGCAAAGCACGCCTGTGCCTGGCGCCTCAGTGCGTTAGCAAAGCGCTCATGCCTGGCCGCCGCAACGCCCTGTATATCTTGACCAGCCTCAGTCTGCTGCTAGGCTTGCTGACGGGCCGGGCGGAAATCTTCAATATCGCCTATATGATTGGCGCGCTGCTGCTGCTCTCGCTGCTATGGACGCGGCTGTCGCTGCACGGCATTGCTTTGCGCCGCCAGACGCGCACGCGCCGCTCGCAAGTCGGGCGCGTCTTCCGCGAATCTTTCAGCGTGCGCAAGACCGGCCTTTTGCCTAAGCTCTGGCTAGAAATCCGCGACCACTCGACCTTGCCTGGCCACCAAGCCAGCCATGTGGTGCCGCCCCTGCTCAGCCGGCGCGAATATAGCTGGGAAGTCGAGACGATTTGCGCCGCCCGCGGCGAATTTCAGCTGGGGCCGCTGACAGTCCTCAGCGGCGACCCTTTTGGCTTCTTCTACTCCCCGCGGCGCATTGGCATAACCGAGCGTCTGCTGGTCTACCCTATGACAGTCGAGTTGGACCGCGTCATCTTGCCGGTGGGTTCTCTGTCTGGCGGTGACGCGCAGCGGCAACTGACGCACCAAATCACCACCAACGCCAGCAGCATCCGCGATTATGTGCCGGGCGACAGCATCAGCCGCATTCACTGGCGCTCGACCGCGCGCACCGGCAATATCATGGTCAAAGAATTTGAACTCGACCCGCTGGTGGATATTTGGCTCTTCAGCGATTTTTCCGCCGCCTCGCTCTATGAAGACCCAAGTGTCAAACGGGTCGGGCGCATTGGCAGCATCATTCCGACATCGCGGCTCATCCCGCCATCGACAGAAGAATACGGCGCTATTGTCGCGGCTTCGCTGGCCAAGCATTTCCTCGATGACGAGCGCGTCTTGGGTTATGCCGCGTATACGCCCTATCGCCAGGTGTTTCAGCCCGAACGCGGCGGCTTGCAGCTGACGCGGATTTTGCAGGTCCTGGCGGTGGCTCGCAGCACCTGCCAGCATAGCCTGCGCGAGATGCTCTCGCTGGAAGCGCATCAATTCACCCGCGGCGCGTCGCTCATTATAATCACTTCGTCGCTGGACGAAGGCTGGATTAGCGAGGCGCAGGTCTTGCTGCGCCGTGGCATCCGCCTCGTCTGCGTCTTCATCGACCCGCAATCTTTTAACCCGCAACTGGATTCCAGCGCTATCCTTAGCATGTTACAATTAGTCAAGATTCCAACGCTGCTCCTCAAACGAGACGATGATATCGCCACAGCGCTGGAACAGCGACCGCTTTGATTTAGGCAAAAGCGAGATGAGACAGTGATGACGAATTATGACACTATTGTCATCGGCGCGGGTGCGATGGGCAGCGCCGCCAGCTATTACCTCAGCCAGCGCGGGCAGCGCGTCTTGCTCTTGGAGCAGTTCGAGCTGGACCATCGCCAGGGCAGCTCCTACGGTTATTCGCGCATCATCCGCTATTCTTATGATCATCCTGAATATGTTGAATTGGCTAAAGATGCCTACGGGCTTTGGTTCGCCCTGCAAGAAGAACTGGGCGAGAGGCTTTATGTCAAGACGGGCGGCATCGATTTTGGGCCAGCGGCTAACAAGACCTTAAACGCGACCATCGGCGCGGTGCGGGCGGGCGGTATTGAATATGAGCTGCTAAGCCCAGCCCAAGCGCAGCGCCGCTTCCCGCAGTTTCGCTTCGCCGACGATTTTCAAGTGCTGTATCAGCCTGATACTGGTTTCATCAAGGCCTCCAAAGCGGTGCGCGGGCATCTCCGCTTGGCTGAGGCTAATGGCGTCGTAATCAAAGATCAAACAGCCGTCCAGGCGATTCGCCCGCATACGGACAGCGTTACGCTTGAGACAGAGGCCGGCCAATATGCCGCTGGCCAGCTCATCGTTACAGCTGGCGCTTGGGCGCGGGAATTGCTGCATCAGACAGGTTTGAAGCTGCCGCTGCGGCCTTTGCGCTGCCAACTGAATTTCATGGCGCCCGCCAATAGCGCGCTCTATGAAGCGGAGCGCTGCCCGGTCTGGATTGCCCATGTCAGCGGTCTCTTCCCTGAATCCGTCTATGGCATTCCGTCGCACGCAGGTTCGGGTTTCAAAATCGCTTTTCATGGCGGCCCGCCGATTTCCCAGCTCGCCGAGCTAGATTACGAACCAGAGGCGGAGAATGTGGCTAAGTTGCGCCCCTTCATGCAGGCGCATATCCCGGGCATCGCCAATGCGCCGGCGCGGGAGAGCCGCATCTGCCTCTACACGCAAAGCCCGGATGAGCATTTTATTATCGATGCCCACCCCGAATACAAGCATATCGTCATCGGCGCTGGCTTCAGCGGCCATGGCTTTAAGTTCAGCACGCTTATCGGCAAAATGCTCAGCGACATCGCCCTCGATGGCGCGACGCCGCATAATGACAGTCTGTTTAAGTTGGCTCGCTTTCTAAGCTGAGCGTCCACCAGTGATAGTCGCCGCTGGGTTCAAAAGCGTTCTGGCGCAGCAGGCCCGCAGTTGCCGCATCACTTTGGGCGATGACCGCGCCTAGCAGCTGCGCGCCACTCTGAAGCGCTAAGCCCTGCGCGCTGTCGATGGCATTTTGGCAAAGCGTGCCCTCCAGCCAGATGCCGCTGTAGTTCAATGTCTCGACTTGAATCAGATGGGCGCGGTGCTGGCAGCCGTCTATTGTCTGTGCTGGCGCTCTGGGCGCAGCGACAAACAAGCTATAGGATTGGCTCGAGCGCTCGAAACCGCCTTGCCGGCAGACTCGCTGCATGGCTCTGTTTTCCAACCGCACTAAGGCACGCAGGTTAGCGGCTTTAGCTTGCCTGGCTAGCGCGATAGTCGCGGCGACTAAAGCCTGGCCCAGGCCCTGCCCGCGGGCAGCTACGTCGATTGCCAGCAGGTCCAGTTCAAAGCGGCGCGCGGCGCTGGCCGATTGGCTTAAAAAATTATGGGCGAAGCCGACGATTTCGCCATCGATGGCGGCGACCAGCGTGAAGCCCGCGCTCAATATGCGGCCCGTGCGCGGCGCTTGCACGTCAATGTGCTCGGAAAATACCGCCATCATAATGCGGGCGATGGCGCTGGCGTCGCTTGAATTGGCGCGGCGGATACGGGCATTCATTGATTTTTTCAAGCGCTTGGCGCATAATGCTAGGCAGAAATTTCCGAGCCAATTGTAGCTATCGAGTCTAATTTTGTCTAGAATCCCGCCGGCCGCCTTGAGCGCGCCCCTGCTCTATCTCATCGCTTTTGCCAGCGGCATGACGACGCTAGCCATCGAGCTGAGCGCCTCGCGCTTGCTAGGCAATGTCTTTGGCAATAGCAATCTCGTCTGGGCTAATGTCATCGGCTTGATGCTGCTCTATTTGACCGTCGGCTATTTTTTGGGCGGGCGGCTGGCCGATCGGCATCCACGGGCCGGCGTCTTGCTGCGCATAATCTTGTGGGCGGCTTTTCTCGGCAGCTTGATACCGCTGGTCGGACGGCCGATTATTTCGCGGGCGGCGCAGGCAGTCTTTGGCGCGGAAGCGGCGCTGGCTTTTGGCTCTTTCATCGTCATTCTCGTTCTGTTCTCCCTGCCCATCACTTTGCTAGGCACTGTTTCGCCTTTTGTCATCCGCCTGGCAATGCGCGATGTGGCCGGCAGCGGCGCCATCGCCGGCAAGATATACGCTGTCAGCACGCTGGGCAGCCTCTTTGGCACTTTTTTGCCCGTGCTGGTGACCATTCCGCAAATCGGCACGACACGCACTTTCTTGCTTTTTGCTGGTCTTTTGTTCGCCAGCGCTTTGCTGGCGCTGCTGCGTTTAGAGCGGCGGCGCGCCTTGCCCTATTTGCTGATGCCATTGCTCAGCGCTTTGCTCAGCCACTCAGCGCTGGCGGGGCCCTTGCGGCCACCAGCGGCCGATGCCCAGCTGCTCTACGATGGCGAAAGCGCCTATAACTATATCCAAGTGCAGCAAGACGCGGCTGGCTACCGCTATCTCTATCTCAATGAAGGTCAAGGCCTGCACAGCCAATGGCACGAGCGCGAGATATTTTATGGTGGCACTTGGGACTATTTTTTGGTCGCGCCCTATTTTAACCAAGCGCCCCATCGGCCGGCTGAAGTCAAATCACTGCTGCTCGTTGGTCTGGCGGCTGGCACCATCGCCCGTCAATATAATGCGGTCTATGATTCTATACCGATTGACGGCATCGAACTCGACCCGGAGATTGTCGCTGTGGGCGCGGAGTTTTTTGATATGAACGCCACCGCTATGCCAAATTTGCAGACGCATATTGGCGATGGGCGCTTTTTGCTGAATCGTCTGGACCGGCAATACAGTGTCATCGGCATCGATGCTTATCGCCCGCCCTATATCCCTTGGCATTTGACGACTGTCGAATTCTTCAGCGAAGTCAAAGCGCGACTGTTAGAAGATGGCGCTGTCGCTATCAATGTGGGGCGCACCGATACCGATAGGCGCTTGGTGGACGCGTTGTCACAGACGCTAGCGCAGGTCTTCCCCAGCGTTCACGCGCTGGATGTGCCGCGCTCTTTTAATACGCTGCTGATAGCGACCAAGCAGCCGACCAGCGCCGCTAATCTGCGGCAGAATATCGCGCGGCCAGACGAGACGGCCGCGCCGATTCTCTACGAGGTGCTGGCGCAGGCGGCTGAGATGCTGACGCCGCTGGGCGAGAGCGATATTGTCTTCACCGATGACCACGCCCCGGTCGAGAGGCTGGTGGATTCTATCGTCTTGGATTTTCTGCTGGCGGGGCGGGCGGATGAGTTTCGGCGGCCAGCTGATGACCCTTGACCGGTCGCTTCACCGCGCGCTGCGCTTTTTTGCTATGCTGGCGCTGCCGTTTATGCTGCTGGCCGGCAGCGCGCGCCTGCTCTTGAGTTACGAGTTCCTGCGTTTTGAGTATCAGCGGCCCGGTTTCCCGAGCGATAGCTATGGCTTTACGGCCGCCGACCGCCTGGCTTATGGCTTTTATGCCATTGATTATCTATTCAATGCTGCGCCGATTGACTCTCTGGCAAATTTGCGCTTGTCGGCCGCGAAGTGCTGGGGCGCGGTGGCCGGGGCGCCTGATTGCCCCTTGTTCAATAGCCGCGAGCTGTGGCATCTGCAAGATGTCAAAGACCTCACGACGACGATTTTTAGTTTGGCTTTGGGCTGCGCCGGCATAATGGCTGGCGCTGCGCTATTCTCGGCACGCTGGACACAGTATCAGCGCGATATTATCGTGGGCTGGCGGCGCGGCAGTCAGCTCATGCTGGCTTTGCTAGTGGTCGGCGCGACGCTGGTCTTAGCCGGTTGGGACTTGGCTTTTGACCGCTTTCACGAATTGCTTTTCCCGGCCGGCACTTGGCGTTTTTTATTTTCGGACAGCTTGATTCGCCTTTACCCAGAGCAGCTTTTTATCGATGCCGCGCTACTGATTGCCTGTTTCTGCGCCGCTGGCGCGCTGCTAGTGTTCTTCAGCAGCGTCTATTGGGAAAAGCGCCACGCTTAAACCGCCTATGCCACAATTGCGGCTCAGGCTGTATAATCATCCGCAGTGTACTAAGCGGCGCGCCACAATATAAACTGGCGCGCCAGAGAAAGAAGGAGTAGAAAATGACGATTCGCGTTGGCATCAATGGTTTTGGCCGCATTGGCCGGCAAGTCTTGAAAGCAATGCGGGAATACTATCCCGCCGATATTGATGTTGTCGCCTTTAATGACCTAGGCGATTTGCAGACAATGGCCCACCTTTTCCGGTATGATTCAAACTACGGTGTCTATCAAGGCACAGTCGAAGTGGCGGAGGGCGCGCTGATTGTTGACGGCGATGAGATTATCGCCCTGTCCGAGCGCGACCCGGCCCAGCTGCCTTGGGGCGAATTAGGCATCGATGTCGTCATCGAAAGCACCGGCATCTTCCGCGACAAAGCCAGCGCCTCCAAGCATCTTAGCGCCGGTGCCAAGAAAGTCATCATTTCCGCGCCGGCCAAAGGCGAAGACATCACCATCGTGCTGGGCGTCAATCAAGACCGATATGACTCGGCGGCCCACCATGTGCTATCCAATGCCTCTTGCACCACCAACTGCCTGGCGCCGGCGGCTAAGGTGGTCAACGACGCCTTTGGCATTCAGCAAGGTTTTATGACCACCATTCACAGCTATACCACTGACCAGAGGATTCTCGATCTGCCGCATAAGGACCTACGCCGCGCCCGCGCCGCCGCTGTCAATATGATACCGACCAGCACCGGCGCCGCGCAAGCGGTGGCTCTGGTCGTGCCAGAGCTGAAAGGCAAATTTGATGGCATGGCGGTG
Organism: Phototrophicaceae bacterium; assembly: GCA_965200325.1. GTDB lineage: Bacteria > Chloroflexota > Anaerolineae > Aggregatilineales > Phototrophicaceae > UBA6055. Next base: position 1,978,409 of record OZ241335.1, read on the forward strand.
CGCGTGCCAACCCCGACCGGCTCACTAGTGGATTTTGTCGCGTCGGTCGATACTGTGCCGAGAAAAGCCGAACTCATCGACGCTTTTGAAGAGGCAGCGGCCGGCCCTATGCGTGGTTATTTGGCGGTCTCGCACGAGCCGCTGGTCTCGCAGGATTATGTCGGCAATCCCCATTCCAGCATCATCGACGCCTTAGCCTCCGATGTAGCCGGCAACCTGGTCAAGGTCATCACCTGGTACGACAATGAATGGGGTTATTCTTGCCGCACAGCTGACCTAACCAAGTTCGTTGGCGACCGCTTATAAGCGCGTATTTGACTGCTAAGGGGCGAGGCGACAAAGATGAAAAAACTGACTCTGCGCGATGTTGACCTGGCGGGCAAGCGCGTCTTAGTCCGCGTCGATTTTAATGTGCCATTGGCCGGCGCGAGCATCAGCGATGATACGCGCATCCGCGCCGCCCTGCCCACGCTCAAAGCCATCCTCAGCCAGCAGCCGAAGACTCTCATTCTGCTATCGCACCTGGGTCGGCCCAAAGGCCAACGCCAAGCGGACTTGTCGCTGGCGCCAGTCGCGGCGGCGCTGGCGGATATGCTGCAAAGAGCGGTCGCCTTTGCGCCTAATTGCATCGGCCGCGCCGCCGCTGCCGCCATTGCCGCGCTGCCGCCCGGCGGCATCCTGCTCTTGGAGAATACGCGCTTTCACCCAGGCGAAACCAAAAACGATGAGGCATTCGCCCGGCAGCTGGCGGGGCATGGCGATATTTTTGTGAATGACGCCTTTGGCACGGCGCACCGCGCCCATGCTTCAAATGTCGGGCTGGCGGCGCATTTGCCAGCCGTCGCTGGCCTGCTGCTGGAAAAAGAAATTGACTATCTGTCCACCGCCCTAGAAGCACCGCGCCGGCCTTTTGTCGCCATCCTCGGCGGCGCTAAGGTCTCGGGCAAAATTGATGTCATCAGCGCGCTGCTGGCTAAGGTGGACAAATTGCTGGTGGGCGGCGGCATGGCGAATACCTTTTTTGCGGCGCAAGGGCGCGCAATGGCGGATTCCCTGGTGGAAGGAGAAGCCTTGGATATTGCCCGCGCCCTGCTGCGACAAGCCGATAGCAAATTGCAGCTGCCGCTAGACCAGCGCATCGCGGCTGACTTCAGCAATGAAGCGGCTAATCGTATCATCGCCGCGACCGAAGATGTGCCGGCGGGCTGGCAGTCGCTGGATATTGGGCCAGCCACGGTCCAGGCTTATGCCCAAGCCTTAACGGGCGTTAAAACGATTGTCTGGAATGGGCCCTTGGGCGTCTTTGAAATGCCGACCTTCGCCCAAGGCACCTTGGGCTTGGCGCAGGCATTAGCCAGCGCGACGGCGCAGGGCGCGACCACGATTATCGGCGGCGGCGATTCGGCGGCGGCGGTGGAAAGCGCTGGACTGGCCGATCAAATATCGCATATTTCGACTGGCGGCGGCGCCAGCCTAGAATTGCTGGAAGGCAAGACCCTGCCCGGCATCGCCGCCCTAGACGAGGGCTAAGCGCGGCTCAGTTTTGACAGGCTGCGCCTATAGTTCGCGCCATAAGAAAAAAAGAAGCCAACCGGCAGACAGTAGGAGCAGAGCATGCTAAGAACCCCCATCATCGCTGGCAACTGGAAAATGAATAAATCGCCCGCCGAGGCGCTCGCTTTTGTGCAAGCACTCGCGCCAAAGATTGAGAGCTATAACACGGTCGAGCGGGTGGTCGCCCCGACCTTTCTCGCGCTGCCGCCGGTTTCGGCGGCTCTGCGTGGCTCGGCGGTGCAAGTGGCGGCGCAGGACGGGCATTGGCAGAGCAGCGGCGCTTATACATCGCAAGTCTCGGTTGCTATGCTACAGCCTTATGTTGACTACATCATCATCGGCCATTCCGAGCGCCGCGCCTACCTGAATGAGACGGATGCGGCGGTCAATAAAAAAGCGCGGGCAATTCTGGCTGCGGGTTTAAAACCCATCATCGCTGTCGGCGAAAGCCTGGCGCAAAACGAAGCCGGCGAGACCGTCTCTTTTGTGCGCGGGCAAGTGCGAGCGGCTTTAGACGGCATCAGCGCGGCGGATATGGCAAATGTCGTCATCGCTTACGAGCCGATTTGGGCTATAGGCACGGGCAAGAGCGCCAGCGGCGAAATGGCCGACGCCATTATCGAAGCCGCGGTGCGGGCGACCGTGCGCGAGCTTTACGGCGCCGCCGTCGCCGATGCGCTGCGCATTCAATACGGCGGCAGCGTCAAGCCAGGCAATATGCCAGAGTTTATGGCGCAGCCGAATATCGACGGCGCTTTGGTCGGCGGCGCGGCGTTGAAAATCGACGACTTCGCCGCGCTTGTGGCCATCGCGGCGCGGGCGAAGGAAGGCTAAGCTGCGCGAACTGGATTACCTGGCGCTGACTGTTGGCATCGGGTTCTTGCTCGCCCTGTTCCGCCACAGCGAGCGCTGGCTGCACCAGCATATCTTCAAGGTCGGCTGGCTGCTCTCTAACGATTATCAGGCGACGACGCTCGTTTATTACATCTTGTTTTTGCCTGGCATCCTGCTGCATGAGCTGACGCTGTGGCTGGCGGCGGGCATATTGCGGGTGCGGGCTGAGCGGGCCCTGGCCTTCCCGCAAGCGCAAGACATCGGCGAGCTGCGGCTCAACTTCATCCGCCTTTCCCCGCAAGCCAGCCCAAGCAAACTGCGCCTCATCGCCTTGATGCCGCTGCTGGCTGGCCTGGCGGCGCTCTGGCTAATTTCCGAACATGTCTTTGCCTGGTCGGCGGCGCTGGAGCTGGCGGCGGCCGGCACGCTGGACGCACTGGCACAAGCCATCGCCGCTTTGACTGGCGTAGCCGACTTTTGGCTCTGGTTTTATCTGGCATTCACCATCGCCAATACGACGTTCCCGGCCTGGCCTAAGCCATTCAGTCGGCGGCAGAAGACCTTTCTCTAAAGCATTTTGCCTCTGCTGGCATTTGTGATTTGGCGCGGCGCGGCCGCCGTCGACGCGGCTATAGCCCAAAGCATGCAAAGCTACCTGAGCAGCTTCGGCTTGGTCATCTTGCAGATTACGCTCTTCAACCTCGGCGCGCTGGCCGTGCTTGGCAGTGTAGAAGCCTTTATCGAGCGGCTGACAGGCAAAAGCGCGACCTTTAGCGGCGGCAAGATGCTCACGATGACGCGGGAAGAAGCGCGGCAGTTCAAAGTCGCTGAGCGGGCGCAGCGGCGAGCAGCACGGCAAGCGCCGGCCGCCCGGACAAAAAGTCCCGCCCCCAAGTCCATCTACGATTTGAAGTTGCCTATCCCCGGTTCGCCAGAGCGCGAACCTGTCAGCCGCCAGGCTGTGACGGTGCTAGCGACGGCTGAGGCCGCTGCGCCCGCAAAACCGCCCAGGCAGAGGCAAAAACCCCGGCCAGCCAAGCCGCTCGTCATCAATAAGCCAGCCGAGCCACCGGCTATCAACAAGTCGGATAAGCCAGCCGAGCCACCGGCTATCAACAAGTCGGATAAGCCAGCCGAGCCACCGGTTATCAACAAGTCGGACACGCCGCCAAAAGCGCAAGCAAGTCCACCGCCGATTCCAGTAAAAGCTATCGCTGGCGAGGATGCGCCATTTAGTCGGCCCTTCGTCAAGCCAGACATGGACATCGAAGACGATGAGCAGCCAGCTGCGCCAGCGGCCAGCGCGAATGAGCCATTTGCCCGCCCCTTCGTGATGGAGACGCGGCCGCCAGAAAGCGCCGCGCCGACCCCGTCAGCGAGACCAGATCGGCCGACTGAGAAGCCGCCAGCCGCCGCGCGCCCAGACCAGGCAAAACCATACCAATCTAAAACCCGCCCAGTGCCTAAGCCGGGCAAAGCGGCACAGCCCACAACAGCGCAAAGACCCAGCGCCGACACTGAAGAATTGCTGTATGAACCGCTGGAAGATGGCGAGTATTACGCGGACGACGATAGCTTTTATGACGAGGACACGGACGAGGACGCGGCGCGCTAATCCTCTGGCAGCGCGGCGATGCGCCCGACGGCGATAAAACCAATGGCGATGCAAACGAGCATAACGGCAAAAGCGATGAACTTGAACATTTGGCTGGTCGTTACCAAAGTCAAAAAACCAAAAAGCGCGCAAATCGCATAATAACCCAAGGCGATTTGGCGCGGGCTGAACATGCCAGAATCCAGCAAACGGAAATGCAGATGCCCGCGATCGCCGCGAAAAGGGTTATTGCCATGGCGCAGGCGATTCAAAACCTGCCAGCCTAAATCCATCAACGGCAAGCCCATGACCAGCAAAATCGTCGCCATCTTTGCCCCGCCAATGATGCTGAGCGCGCCCAAGGCATAGCCGAGAAACCAGGCGCTGCCGCCCATATAGACGCGGGCTGGGTAAAAATTGTAGAGCAAAAAACCGGCCAGCGCGCCGGTCAAGGCTAGCGGCAAGAGGCTTACGCTGGTCTGTGGCGGCTCTTGACGCACGGCGCTATTGAGGAAAAGCACCAGGCAGGCAATCAGCGCGATGCCGCCGGCCAGTCCATCCGAGCCATCCAGCAGATTCACCGTGTTCATCATCAAGACCAGCCAAAACAGCGTCAAGGAGACTGTCACAATCGGCGACCAAGGGTCTGTCTGGGCGCCGGTGAGGGGGTTATTGAAGAAGGCGATAAAAATTTGAAAGCCAATCGCGATTGCCGAAGTCAAGACTTGACCCAAAAATATCTGAATATAGTTCAAATCATAAACATCGTCCAGGATGCCCAAGAGAAAGATGACGCCGCTGCCGAGCAGCAAGCCGGTCAGCCGCAGGCTTTCGTTTGGGTCGCCCCGCTCGATTGGCACGATTTGGGCGGCGATAATGCCTACGACAAAGCCGACAAAAATCGCCAAGCCGCCCAGTTTGGGCATAGCGATTGGCTCCTGGCGGCGGCCGCCAGGCACAGAGATAATGCGAAAGCGCAGGCTGAGGAAACGGGCAACTGGCACAACCGCCAAAGCCGCCGCCAAAGCGAGGTTGAAGACGATGATAAACGCAAAAATTCTGAGCATCAGGTGCCAAACATACGATCGCCGGCATCGCCCAAGCCCGGCACGATGAAACCAATATCGTTGAGGCGCTCGTCCAGTTCCGCCACATGAATCGGCACATCCGGGTGCGCGTCCGCCAGCGCCGCCACCCCTTCTGGCGCCGCCAAAATGCCGAGAAACTTAATGCGCGGCGCGCCCCAGCGCTTCAGGATATCGACTGTCGCAATGGCGGAACCGCCGGTCGCCAGCATCGGATCCAGCACGAGGCAGACCTGCACCGTCGGCTCGGCGGGCAGCTTGTTATAATATTGCACCGGGCGCAGCGTCGCTTCGTCGCGATATAGGCCGATATGCCAAACTTGCACCGCCGGCAGCAGCTCTTGGATGCCATCGACCAAACCCAAACCAGCCCGCAATATCGGCACGAGGCCGATGACTTCGCGCGCTTGCCAGCCCCTTGTCGCGCCCATCGGCGTGCTAACGGCGACGGCCTGCAATTCTAGGTCCTGCGTCGCTTCGTAACAGAGCAGCAAAGCCAGTTCCCGCGTCAACTCGCGGAACTTGCGGTGGTCGGTGGCGCTATCGCGCAAGAGGGTCAATTTATGTTTTACTAGCGGATGAGAAGAAACCCGCAAATTGGCGGACATGCCGCCTCCTTTCTTCGTTTAGGGAATAATTGCCATAGAAGTAATACTAACTGAATTTTGCAAATTTTATGCCTTCGTTTCAACCCCACCCCCAGCCCCTCCCCAAAGCTTGGGGGAAGGGAGAAAACTGCGCGCGAGCTTGCCAGAAATGTCCCTCACGCAGGTGCGTCTTCTGCCTCTAGTGTACGGGCAGAGCGCCCTTCTGTAAAGCAAGCATTGAAACCGTTGGCTGCTAGTCTATACTCTTTTATAGATTAAGGAGCCAATTTATATGCCAGCGGAACAGCGCGTCGTCAGCGGCAAGCCACGCAAATCTGACCGCGAGAATATCGCCTTGCGCCCCCAGCGCCTAGCCGAGATGCTCGGGCAAGACCGCGTGCGCGAGAATCTCAGCATTATTATCGAAGCGGCGGCGGCCCGCGGCGAGCCAATCGACCATGTCCTCTTCTATGGGCCGCCGGGCTTGGGCAAGACCTCGCTGGCTTATGTGATTGCCAACGAAGTCAAAGCGAATATCCGCGTTACGGCTGGGCCCGCCATCGAGCGCACGGGCGACTTAGCCGCGATTTTGACTCATCTCAAAAAAGGCGATGTGCTTTTTATTGATGAAGTGCATCGCTTGGGCAAGGCTGTCGAAGAGATTCTCTATCCAGCGATGGAAGACTTTGTCTTGGATATTGTCATCGGCAAAGGCCCGGCGGCGAAGACTTTGCGGCTCAACCTGCCCCGCTTCACTGTGATTGGCGCGACAACGCGGCTGGCGCTATTGACAGCGCCCTTGCGCGATCGTTTTGGCGCCCGCTTCCGCTTGGATTTTTATGAGCTAGAGGCGATGGAGCGCATCGTCTTGCGGGCGGCGCAATTGCTCGATGTCGAGATTAGCGCAGCCGGCGCGGTTGAAATCGCCCGCCGCGCTCGAGGCACGCCGCGCGTCGCTTTGCGGCTCTTGCGCCGCGTGCGCGATTATGCCGAAGCGCGGGCTGACGGCATCATCACCATAGAAGTTACGCAAGCCGCGCTGGCGCTGATGGAGATTGATGCGCTTGGCTTAGACGATGTCGACCGCCGCATCCTGCGCGTGATTATCGAGAAATTCAGCGGCGGCCCCGTCGGCTTAGACACCATTGCCGCCGCCATCAGCGAAGACAGCGCCACTATCATGGATGTCTATGAACCATATCTGATTCAGCTAGGTTTCATCGACCGCAAGCCGCGCGGCCGTGCCTGCACCAAGCACGCCTACTATCACCTCAATATCCCCTACCCAGGCGATTCTGAATCTGAGCAGCAGCGCCTGCTATGAAACTGGCCGATTTTGATTATGATTTGCCGCCGCACTATATCGCGCAGCGGCCGCTGGCACAGCGTGATGCCGCCAAGCTGCTGCGCCTAGACCGCGCCAGTGGCGAGATTTCGCACCACATCTTTTCCGACATTCTTGCGCTGCTGAAGCCGCCCGATGTCCTGGTCATGAATAATACGCGGGTGATACCGGCCCGGCTGCGCGCCGTCAAAGCCAAAACTGGCGGCGCGGTGGAAATCTTGCTGCTGCGGCGCGTAGCCGGACGGCGCTGGCGGGCTCTGGTCGGTGGGCGCAATGTGCGGGCCGGTCTGCGCTTGCGCCTGGCCGACGGCGCTTTGTCTTGCACGGTCGTCAAACAGTTAGAGAAGGCCGAGCGCCTCATCGAATTCGACCAGCCCATAGACGGGCGGCTGGCTGATTTAGGTGAAATGCCGCTGCCGCCTTATATCAGCGCGCCCCTGCCAGAAAGCGAGCGCTATCAGACCGTCTATAGCGCTGTGGCTGGCTCGGCGGCCGCGCCGACGGCGGGCTTGCATTTCACTCCAGCCTTGCTAAGCCAGCTCCAGCAAAAGGGCATCAAACTGGCCTATTGCACTTTGCATATCGGGCTGGATACCTTTCAGCCTGTTACCGCGGCGACTGTGCGGCAGCACAAAATTCACAGCGAATACGCCCGCCTCGACGCGGCAAACGCTGAGATTATCAACGCGGGCAAGCAGGCGGGTGGGCGCATCATCGCCGTCGGCACAACTTCAGCCCGTACGCTGGAGACGGCGGCCGGCCTGAGCGCGCCCGACTCAAATTCCAATGACGGCGTCTGGGCGCCGCTCCGCCCTTTTGAGGCCAACACCGAGCTATTTATCTACCCCGGTTATCAATGGCGCGCTGTCGATGCCATGATTAGCAATTTCCATTTGCCGCGCTCGACCTTGCTGATGATGCTCAGCGCCTTTGCCGGGCGCGAGACGCTGCTGGCGGCTTATGAAAGAGCGAAAGAAATGCAGTACCGCTTTTACTCTTTTGGCGATGCTATGTTCATCGAATAAGATTGCTACAGAAGTAAATCCAAGCTAATGAGGTGGGGTTGAAACGAAAGCAAAACTGCCGCTTGACTGCCCGCGAATATATCGTCTATACTGAGATTTGCCCTGCCGCAAACAGCGGGGCTTTTGCTGTAAAACCAATTTTCCCCGCGCGTGGAGCCAGGCGGCATCTGCCGCGGAGAACTGAAGAGAAGATTGGAGTCTTCCATGTACGCAATTATCCGCAGTGGCGGCAAACAATACCGGGCGGAGGTCGGCGCGAGCATCGATGTCGATCGCTTGCCCAACGCAGTCGGCGAAGCGCTAGAAATTTCTGATGTTTTGCTGGTGGTCAAAGACGATGAAACCTTGATTGGGCAGCCGCGCGTCGCTGGCGCGTCGGTCAGCGCCACCGTCGTCGAGCAATTCCGCGGCAAAAAAATCATCGTCTACAAATACCGGCAGCGCACGAACTATCGGCGCAAGCAAGGGCATCGACAGAATTATACGCGGCTCCGCATCGACGACATCAATGTGCGGTGAGAGCTGAATAAGGAGATATAAAAATGGCACATAAAAAAGGCGGCGGCTCTTCGAGCAACGGGCGCGATAGCAATTCCAAGCGACTCGGTGTCAAAAATTATGGCGGGCAGTTTGTCATCCCCGGCAATATCATCGTGCGGCAGCGCGGCAGCAAATTCCACCCGGGCGAAGGCGTCGGCATGGGCAAAGATTATACGATTTTTGCCACCCGCCCCGGCTTTGTAACCTTTGAGAAAATGCGCGGGCGCCGCGGGCAAAAACGCATCTCAGTCTATGACACCCATGAAAAAACTGGCCAATCCTTGCGTTAGCTAAGTCAAGTCATTTGCGCCACTTCTATTGAGCCGCAAATGCGAAGAAAGAAAGAGGCAACATGAAACAGGGAATCCATCCTGCCTGGCACGAGGCGCCGGTGCGCTGCATGACCTGTGGCACCACCTGGACCACCGGCGCGACCGTCAAATCGCTGACAGTCGAAATCTGCTCGAATTGCCATCCTTTTTATACGGGCGAGCAGCGCATCGTCGATACCGAAGGGCGCGTTGACAAATTTATGAAACGGTTGCAGCAGCGCGATGCCATCCGCTCGGCTTTGAAGAAAGACGTCGACGACCGCACCCCGCTGGACCTGCCGATTGCCAAACTTGATATTGGCGAGCGTTACAGCACGATTCTGGCGGAGAATGGCATCACAGTCGTGGGCGATGTGCTAGACCGCCTGGGCGACGAAAACGACGATAACAGCATTCTGGCGATTCAAGGCATCGGGCGCAAAGTCCTCAGCGATATGAAGAAGACGCTGCGCAACCGCGGCTATCAGCTCAAGAACTAATTCAGGCTAAAGCAATCAGACAGCCAAGCGAGAGCTTGCGCTGTTCTTTTTGCTTGCCTACTTGTCAGTAACAGCGGGAAGTAGAGGACAATGAAACATCATTCAGGGCGCATTGAAGTGATTTGCGGCAGCATGTTCTGCGGCAAAACTGAAGAATTGATACGCCGCGTGCGCCGCGCCATCATCGCCCGCCAAAAGGTCAAGGTCTTCAAACCGCGTATCGACGACCGCTATGGCATTCAAAACATCACCAGCCACACCGGGCAATCGTTTGATGCCATCGCCGTCGAATCGGCGCAGGATATATTAGAAATCGCCAATGGCGAGACGACCGTGGCCGCCATTGACGAGGCGCAATTTTTTGATGCGGCTATCGTCGATGTGGTGCAGCGCCTGGTCGACGAGCTGAATATCCGCGTCATCGTCGCCGGCTTGGATACAGATTTTCGCGGCGAACCGTTTGGCTCTATGCCGGCGCTATTGAGCATCGCCGAAGAGGTCCTCAAGCTGCAAGCAATCTGCGTAGTTTGCGGCGAAGCGGCTTCGCGCACGCAGCGGCTGGTTGATGGCGCGCCAGCTGCTTATGATGACCCGATTATCCTCGTGGGCGCGCAAGAATCGTATGAGGCACGCTGCCGCCAGCATCACGAAGTGCGGGCGGCAAAATCAGGCTAGCAGGCCGGGTATCTCTTCGGGATTGGCGGCGACGCGCGCGCCGGCCGCGGCCAACGCTTGAATCTTCTCTTCGGCCGAACCTTCGCCGCCATCGACGATGGCGCCAGCGTGGCCCATGCGCTTGCCGGGCGGGGCGCTGCGCCCGGCGATGAAAGCCGCCACCGGCTTGGTCATCGCATTCTTGATATAATCCGCCGCCGCAATCTCGGCGCTGCCGCCAATCTCGCCTAAGAGCGCGACCTTTTCCGTCTCTGGGTCATTCTCAAACATCTCCAGCACCTCGACGAAAGTTGTGCCGATGACTGGGTCGCCGCCGATGCCGACGATAGTAGAAATGCCGATGCCCTGATTCTTCATGGCGAAGCCAACTTCATAAGTGAGGGTGCCGCTCTTCGAGACGACGCCGACATTGCCCGGCATAGCCACCATAGCCGGGATGATGCCAACTTTCGCCTGGCCGGGTGTCATAACGCCGGGGCAATTTGGCCCGAGCAGGCGACTGCCGCGCCGCCGGCAAAAAGCCAGCACTCGCATCATATCGGCGACCGGGATATGCTCGGTCAAGCAGATGATGAGCTTGATGCCGGCGTCAGCCGCTTCCACAATGGCGTCGGCGGCAAAACGGGCTGGCACCGTCACCAAGCTGACATCGGCATTGGTGGTGGCAACGGCCGTGCGCATGGTATCAAAGACAGGTTTGCCTTCGAACCATTCGCCGCCTTTGCCCGGCGTTACGCCGCCGACCACATCCGTGCCATATTCCAGCATCAGCTTGGCATGGAAACCGCCCTGCCGCCCGGTGATGCCTTGCACCAATACTTTCGCGCTGCTATCGATGAGAATGGACATTAGGCTTGCTCCTTTACAGCCGCCACGGCTCGCTGCGCCGCTTGCGTCAAAGTTTCGGCCCTGATGATATTGGCTAGGCGGGCTTCGCTGATGATGCGATTGCCTTCGGCGGCGTTGGTGCCTTGCAGCCGAATCACCATCGGCACCGTCGGCTTGACTTCGTTGTAGGCGGTCAAGATGCCTTTGGCGACTTCATCGCAGCGGGTGATGCCGCCGAAGATATTAAACAGAACGCATTTGACATTTTCGTCGGAGAGGATAATGCGCAGGGCCGCCGCCACTTGTTCGGGGCTGGCGCCGCCGCCAATATCAAGGAAGTTCGCCGGCCCGATACCAGCCTCATCGCCATAGAGTTTTGTCATATCCATCGTCGTCATCGCCAAACCAGCGCCATTGACCATACAGCCAATCTGCCCGTCCAGCTTGATATAGGTGATGCCAGCTTCCCGCGCCAGCCGCTCGGATTCAGGTTCGCCGCTGGTGTCGCGGGCGGCCGCCAAAGCGGGCTGACGAAATAGCGCGTTGTCGTCGATGATGACCTTGCCATCCACCGCCAGCAAATCCCCTTCGGCGGTGATGACCAGCGGGTTTATCTCGGCTAGTTCGGCATCGCTCTGGCGATAGCATTCATATAAAGCGCGCAATATCTTGCCAAAGCTGCGCCAGAGCGCCCGCGGCAAGCCCATGGCGCTAGCGATATAAGTCATCTGAAAATCTTGCAAACCCGAGCTGGGGTCAATATGTTCGCGGATGATGGCTTCCGGGCGCTCGCGGTTGAGCTGCTCGATGTCCATGCCGCCTTCCATCGATGTCATAACCAGCGGCTGGCCGGCGCCGCGGTCATTGGTAATCGCCAGATAAATTTCTTGCGCGATATTGGCGCCGGGGTCAATCAGCACTTTTTCCACGCGCAAGTCTTTTATGCGCATGCCCAAAATCTGCTCCGCATAGCGACGAGCGGCCTCCGCATCGCGGGCAACTTTGACGCCGCCGGCTTTGCCGCGCCCGCCAACATGCACCTGTGCCTTGACCACGACGACACCGCCCAAGTCCCGGGCAATGTCGTAGGCTTCGGCTGGACTGCTGGCGACTTCGCCTTGCGGAATGGGGATGCCATAATCGCGGAATAAAAACTTGGATTGATATTCGTGCAGCTTCAAATACTTGCCCTCCCCTTGCCTAGAAACATCTGTGAAGCCTACGCTATCCCGCGCATAATCTCAAGTGACAATCGTTGGCGGATAAGCCTTATATTGCTTTGTGCGCTTTGCAAATATGTGTAGACTAGAGATAAGTGTGATTGCACGGACATAGTACGGGGGAAATTATGAGAGGGAAATTGGCAATACTTTGCTGCCTGCCATTATTGCTCTTGCTCAGCATCAGTTTTAGTCAAGATGAAGTCACCAAAAATTTGCTGGAGAACGGCGATTTTGAGGGCGACTTTGTGGAATTGGAAGGGCCTCAGCCGCGCTATGTGGCCGCTGGCTGGACTCCTTGGCATGCGCCGGCCGCCGTTGGCAGCCCGGCCTTCGCTAATAATGACCCATATTACGACCAAGAGCTAGAACAAACCTATCTCGGCGAAGCGGGCAAAGCCCAAGTCTACTTCACCGAGTACGCCACGCACCAAGCCGGCATCTATCAGAGGGTGACTGGCTTAGAGCGCGGCACGACCTATCGCTTCAGCATCTATGGCCATGTCTGGTCTTCCAAGTTTAACAATCCCGCCGACAGCGAGCAGCCGGGCAACGTCGGGCTGCGCGTCGGCATTGACCCGAATGGCGGCACCAATGGCAGCGGCAAGGACATCATCTGGTCCACCGGGGCGGCTTTTTTCTATGATGCCTACCGGCCATACTCCGTCATTGCGACCGCTCAAAGCAGCGCCATCACTGTCTTTGTTGAATCCACCGTCGGCGAGCCGCAAGCCAACAATTATATCTATCTCGACAATGCGGTGCTGGAAGTGGCTAGCGAAACCGTTGTCATCATCGAGCCGACGCCAACCTCAGAAAAAGATGCCGATTTAGGCAGCCCGCCCACAGAAGTGGAAGCGCCTATCGCCACTCTTCTGCCCATAGAGACCGAAAGCCCCAGCGAAGAAGAAACAAGCCCGACAGCCATGCCCAACCCGACCATGACAGCAACCCCAAGCCCAACAGCCATGCCCAGCCCGACCGCGACACCAACCCAAGCACTCAGCCCGACGCCGACGGCAGGCACGGAGGCTGAAGCTGAGGAAGAGCCGGCTAGCGAGGAATTTCCAGACACAGTCCTGCATGTCGTCGTCGAAGAAGACACAGTCAGCGCGCTAGCCTATCAATACGACAGCACAGTCGCCGCCATCAACAAAGCGAATGAACTGAATGCGCGCAACTTGATTTATGTGGGGCAGGAGCTGATTATCCCAATCAATCTGCCCGCCGACGCCGACAGGTTAGCCACGGTCGAACCCAGCCCGACGCCAACCTTCACCCCCACCTTTACGCCGACGCCCACCCCTACTTTCACGCCCATCCCGACGCCAACGCCAATCAGCTACCAAATCTTGCCGGGCGATACGCTCGAGACGATTGGCCTGCGCCATGGCGTAAACGCGCAAGACATCGCGGCGCTGAATGGCATCTTCAACCCAGACCGCATCGATGTCGGCGTGATTCTGCTCATTCCAACATTGACACCCTCGCCCACCGCGACCTCGACGCCCATGCCAACACCGACGCCTTTCTTCAGAACGCGAACCTCATCCATCACTTATGTCGTGCAGACTGGCGACTTGCTGGGTGATATTGCGGCCGCCCACGATACCACCACCGCCGCTATCATCGAGTTGAATGATCTCGCTAATCCCAGCCGCATCTATGCCGGGCAAGAGCTGCAAATTCCGGTGCTGATTGTCTATGAAGGCGACCCGCCGCCCACCTTTACGCCGACTTTGACACCAACCATGACGCCCTTCCCGACCTCGGTGCCAACTTTCCATACGGTGCAAGCGGGCGAGACGCTCATCCGCATCGCCGGTTATTACGGCGTGAGCATTATTGAGCTGGCGCAGCGCAATAACCTCAGCAATTTTAATGAACTCGAAGTCGGCCAGGTGCTGAGCATACCCGGATGAGTTTGCAGTGGACTTTATGCAATACGCGCACGGGTGAAATAGTTCTGGCTGGCGCCAGCTTGCGCGCCAGCCTCTTTTCGCGCTTGATTGGTCTGCTGTTTCAGCCCGCCTTGAACGAGGGCGAAGGCGCTATCTTCGTCTGCCCGCGCCAGAGTCGCTTGGGCGCCGCCATTCATACGTTGGGCATGGCTTTCAGCATTGGCGTCCTCTGGCTAGATGCGCAACGCGTAGTCGTCGATGCCAGGCTGGCGCAGCCCTGGCGGCTGGCGTATCTGCCAAAAGCGCCGGCGCTCTATTATGTCGAAGCGCAACCCGCGATATTAAAGCGCGTGAAAATCGGTGACGAACTAAGAATTGACGAGGTGAAGGTTTGAATCAGCCAGGCAAAAACTTCCGCCGCCTGCTATTGTTTTGCTGCTTCCTGGCACTTAGCTTGGCGGCGATGGCGCAAGGCACCGACGCCTCTCGCTTTACTGTGCATACAGTCCAGCAGGGCGACAGCCTCTTCCGCATCGCCTTGCAATACGACCTCTTTGCCGAGCAAGTGGCGCGGGCAAATGGCATCAGTGACGGCGAGTCCATCTATATCGGGCAGCAGCTGATTATCCCGCTGGTCAACCTGCCAGCAGACCAACGCCTGACGCATGTTGTCGCCGACGGCGAGACCCTCACCAGCATCGCCGCCGCCTATAGCCAGCGCCCCACGGACTTGCTGGAATTGAACAATCTCGCCTCAGCGGAGGCAATCACCGTCGGGCAAGAATTGGTCATTGTAGCTGGCGAGGGCGCGTCCGCGCCGGCCGCCGCCAGCGACGCCGAGTCCCAGTCGGATGAGCCAGCGACTAGCGCAGACCAATCAGCCGAATCAACGGCTAGCACAGAGCAGTCAGGCGAAGCAACGACAAGCGCGGACCAGCCAGCTGAACCTGCGGCAAGCACAGAGCAGCCAGCTGAGCCAACGGCCAGCAACGCGCCGCCGCATTCTTTCGCCCGCTTCGGCACTCAATCAGAAATCTTCAGCCATATTGTGCAGGCGGGCCAAACAATGTCCGAAATCAGCTTGCGCTATAACCAATCAATCGAGTCGATTGCCAGCGTCAACAATCTGGCTGACCCTGGCTTGCTGCGCATTGGGCAGCGCTTGGTTATCCCGGGCATCCAGTTGCCCCAGCTCATGCAAGAATTGCCGCCTATCGTGCGGGCTTTCACAATTGACCCGCTCGTCTTTGAAGAAGGGCGCAGCGGGCGCATCGAGCTGGTAACATCGGAAGCGGCCACCATGAGCGGGCAGTTTTTGGATCAGAGTCTGCGCGTGATTAGCGACGCGGCCGGCCAGCGCCACAATATCATCGTCGGCACCCCGATGTTCACCCCCATGGATGTCTACCCGTTGAACTTGGAAATCATAACGGAAATGGACGAGCTGCTGACGCTGACTGCCACGGTGCAGGTGGTTTCTGGCGGCTATTGGCGGCAGAGCCTCACCATCGACGACAGCGAATTATTAAGCCCGGAAGTGGAAGAAGAAGAGCTAGCCTTGCTCACTTCTCTGGCAGGCTATTTCAGCCCAGAGCGTACTTGGCAGAACTCGCTGAGTTTGCCCTCAGCGGCGGCTACCAACGCGCTCTTTGGCATCCTGCGCTCGTATAATGACAGCCCCTTCGACCGCTATCATCGCGGCGTCGATTTTGCCGGCGCGCCGGGCAGCACAGTGCTGGCGGCGGCTGACGGCACTGTCGTGCTGGCCGATAGGTTACATATTCGCGGCAATACCGTCATGATTGATCATGGCTGGGGTGTCTACACCCTCTACGCGCATCAGCAAGAGTTTTATGTCGCCGTCGGCGACGCCGTCTCCGCTGGGCAAATCATTGGCGCGGTCGGCTCCACTGGGCGCAGCACAGGGCCGCATCTGCATTGGGAATTGTGGTTGAATGGCGTCACTGTGGACCCGATGCAGTGGGTGCGGGAGAGCTTTCCCTAGCGCGCTCTAGGCGGCATGTGCGCCATCCAGCGCCTCGAAGTCCGTGAACAAGAAGTGGTCGTGGTAATAGTGAATCCACAGGAATGACAGAACCGCCGTGTAATAGGCGATATCAAAGTGGGTGTTGGGGTCGATGCCCGGTTTGACGATGCTAGTCAGCGCGTAGACCAGGAAAAATATCAGCGCCGAGCCAATCAGCAGCAGCGCGCTGAAGCCATAGAGGGCGCGGGCGTCTTTTGTGCGCCGGCTGAAGCGCGCCACCAGCGGCGCGTTATCGTCCAAATCGCCTACTAGCTGCCGAATCTTGATAATATAAAATGTGATAGCCAGGTACTGAAAAGAGTGCCAGGTATTCAAACCTTGGAAAGCGGTATCGAGGTTGGGCAGCAGCGGCGTAAAAAATGCCACCAGCACCGTCAGGGTGATGAAGGCGAACTTGGGCATATTCAAGATGCCATACCGATATTCGTGAATCGTCTTGACGATATAAGCGATTAAAGCCGCGCTGAAGATAACGGTAACCAAGACGAAGAACCAAGGATTCTCTGGCTGCTGGAACAAGTCGGGGATAGCCTCGCCCAAGTCGTTCTGTCCAATTTCAAAACTGCCCTGGCTGATTTTCCACATAGCGATGGGGAAGAGGCTGGTCAAGACGATCGCGTAATCAATCAGGCGCGAGAGCGGGTTCAGCGCGCTCTTGCGCACAAACTTCGCCTCTTTGTGGTTGTATAGTTCGACGATATAAGTAACTTGATGCAAGACATGCAGCGAAGCCCAGAAGAAAAAGAAAGTCAGCATCAAGTTCATATTCAGAAAGGCCAGCGCAATGACAATGACGGGGATGATAATCGACGACCGTATCAAGGTCGGATAGCGTTCTTTGAAGCGTTCGTCCAACCCTGTGCGCAGGAAGGTGGACATCATGTGCGGGCCGCCAATCGCCACCGCCACAAAGATATTGACCACATTGCGGCTGATATCGTCTTCTACACCAAGTTGCAGGCCAAGCAGATAAAGCAGATATGGCAGTGGCACCACCACCACGCTCAAAGTGATGAAGAAAAGATCCCAGCGCCGATTGCGCAGCCACAGACTGCCCTTGTCAATTTCGGCCGCGTAGGCTTCGCTATGTGAAAGCGGAAAGGCTCCTGTTGCCATGCTGCCCTCTGTACGAATTTAGCTAAACTCATTGTACAAGAATAATGCGGCGAGATAAAGTATTTTTTGCGCGCGACGATTTTTGCACCTGCCTTAGGGCAAAAAACCGAACCAGCGGCAGAAATTCGTCGGGTGAGCGGCGCAGCTCGTCGGCGCGTTTAACAAGAGGAAAGCGGTGCCAGCGCAGGCGACTAGGCTGGCAATCAAGAACAGGCAGCCGCACCAAACAGCGGGCCCACCTTGCAAAAATTCGACGACCGTGCTGACAAGCTCGAAGATGCCGCTCAGGGCCTGCGTCACGATGCCGATGATAATCAAAGCCAGGCAGAGCAAAGCGCAGGCGACCGGGATATAGGGCTGAAGCGTCGGGTCGATATTTTGCAGGAATTCCATCACTCAGAAGCCTAAGTAAGTCCAAGTTAATTATGCGAAATTTTCAAGCCACCCCAAGTTGCAAAATTTACTTTGCCCTACTGAGAAATTTGGCTGCTTGCTGGCTTTGCCATATTCTCAATTACTCATATCTTCCGTTTCAGCGGCGCAGGCTTGGCGATAAGTCGCCGTCAATTGCCAGGCGGACTCGGCATTCGACCGTTGATAACAGTCACAGTAGCGCGCATCCTGCGCGCCGCCGCGTGTTTGCCAGAGCAAGAAGCGCGCCGCTGTCTCAACGCAGACTTGCGCCTCAGCGCCCGGCCCACTGACACTTGAAACGATTGTCGAAGTCTCGATACGCAAGCCCCGCTCCTCTATTTCGCCAATGAGAGAGACGAGCAACAGCGGATGGGCATGCGGCTGCGGCATATCGGCTTGCCCGGGCGCAATGCGGATTTCGCCATTCGTCGCCAAGTATAGCAAGGCGCAAGGCAGCAGCAAAAAGGCAAACCAAAGCGCCAGCAATATACTACAGCCCAAGCGCTTCATCTCATTTCGCTTCCCAAAAGCGCAGCCGAATCATATCCTGCGCGTCGTAACTGACATGGGATTGCAGCGGCGGCGCGTCTGCCGCCAGCGCCAGAATGCGCGGCAAAAGCTGGGGCAGGTCTTCGACTAAATCGAGCTGCCAGACCGTATCCAGCGGCACCCACTCCAGCTTGCCTTCGGCGCTGGCATCTATAAAGTCGCGGCTGTCGCTGATTGCAGTATAAACAAAAAGCAGAATGCCCGTTTGCCCGCCAGCGTCGATATTGTGAATGCTGCATAGGCGCAGCGAATGCACGGCTAAACCGCTCTCTTCTTCAATCTCGCGCAGAGCGCCGCTGGCTGGGTCTTCATCGCGTTCGATATGCCCGCCCAGCCCATTATATCGATTGGGGAAAACGCGCTTGTGGGGGCCGCGTTTCATCAGCAGCACATCGACGCCATGGAAGACAAAGCACAGGGTGCGCGGCAGGGTCAGCCAGCGCCCGCCCGTCGCTTCTGCTCCCTGGTCTTTCGCTGCCATAGTTCCTCGCCCTCAGGTCTCGAGCGGCGCAATTGCCTGCCGCCCCAGTTCATGATACGCTATGCTTATGCAGTTTTCAATCTTTGGCAGAAAGCAATAAGAGCCATGCTCTCGAATCCGATAAGCGCGCCGCCGCCAGATTTGCGCATCGTCGAGGCTAGCGCCGTCTTGCCGCACGAAAAAAGCGACGACCAGCGCTCTCTGCCTCTGATAGAGCGGCTGAAAAAAGCCGAGTTTTTTACCAATCCGCCAGTCGTATCGGCCGAGACGGACGGCAAATATGTCTTGCTGGATGGCTCGAACCGCCATCGCTCCATGCAGGCACTCGGCTTTGCTCATATCCTGGTGCAAGTGGCGGATTATGAAAGCGACTTCGTCGATCTAGGCGTTTGGCAGCATATCGTATCCGACTGGGACGCGCAGCAATTCTTGCGGCAGCTCGAGCAAATCGAGCAAATTGATATACGTGACGGCTGGAACGCGCAGGCGGTGGCGCAAGTCTTGCTGCGCGGCGGCCCGGTCTATAGCATTCACGCCGGCATCAATAGTCTGGTCCAGCGCAATGCTACCCTGCGCCAAGTGGTAAAAACCTATCATGACAACGCGACACTCTACCGCAGCCCTTTGAGCGACCCGGCGCAGATTTGGTCGCTTTTTCCCAGCGGTTTCGCGCTGGTGATGTTCCCGAATTATCAACCGCAGGATATTATTGCCGCCGCGCTCCAGCAGGCTTACCTGCCGCCCGGCGTCAGCCGCCATATCATCCATGGCCGGGCTTTGAATCTCAATTATCCGATGCGCCAGCTGCGGGCCGACCTGCCGCTAGCAGAAAAAAACCAGCAGTTAGCCGCCTGGCTGCAAGAGCAGTATGCCGCCCGCGGCGTGCGTTATTATGCCGAAGCCACCTATCAATTTGACGAGTAACTTATGAAAAAAACAGCGGAAACGCTGCTGCGGCAAGCCGCGCTGTACAGCGATGGGCAGGAGTATCGCCTGCTGCGCCTGCCGGCGAACGGCATTGTGCTGGCGGCTGGTCTGGTGGCTGAAGGCGCTTTGTCCTTCAGCGCGCTCATCGTTGACAAAGACGAAGTGTCGCTTTTGCTGCCGCAGGCGGTCTGCGACGAATTCAGCCAGCGCTTGCGGCGGGCACAAATCAGCGCGCCGGTCTATCGGCTCATCAGTTTTGATATTGAGCTAGCGCCCAGCCTGGTCGGTTTCATCGCCCGCATCAGCGCTATGCTAGCCGCGGCCGAGATTCCTATTTTGACCTACGCGGCTTATTCGCGCGATCATATTTTTGTGCCAGTTGAGCATTTTGAGCGGGCGATGCAGACGCTAAAACACTGGCAGAAGGCGGAGCAATAAGATATGGAAATCAATCTTTTCAATGACGCCAACCTAGTGCCGCAGCCCAAACACAAGGTCAAAATCGAAGACTTCCGCGTCAGCCCTTACGCCGACCGTTTCCGCGTGAAGGTGAATCTCTCGCTGACGCCATTTTTGGAGCGGCCAAACCTCATCATCACCGCCCGCCGCGCCGATGGCTTGCAAGTCAGCGACCTCGATGTCATCGCCACCATGCACTATGACAACGAATTCACTATGCACATTCGCGGCGTCGAAGACCCAACTGGCGAGTATGTCCTGCGCGCCGAGCTGTATTATGAAACGCGCGATCCGCCGCAGCATGCGCGGGAAATCACATTTTATATCCCGCCGGCCGACTATTGAGGGCTGGCTGATGGCGGTCAAAATCGCATACCCGGTGGCGCGGCAAATTGCGGCGCAAGCGGCGGCCGCCGCGCCGCGCGAAGCCTGTGGCTTGCTGGCGGGCCAAGGCGAGCATATCAGCCTGGCTCTGCCAATCCGCAACAGTGCCTCTTCACCGATGACACATTTTCAGTTGGCAGCCAGTGAGCAAATCAAAGCGCTGAAAACAATTGACGCTGCTGGCCTCACCTGGATCGGCGTCTATCATTCGCATCCGGCCTCGCCGCCCATTCCGTCGCCGGCCGATATAGCGGCAACGAAAGACTATCGGCTGCTGCATCTGATTGTCTCGTTGGAGCGGGCTAAGCCGCGCCTGAAATTGTGGCGCATCGAAGGCGAGGGCGTCGAGCCGCTGGAACTCGTTTTTGACACAGCCGCAGTGCCAGCCAGCGACGCTCCGCTTTCGCCAGGCCAGCAGGCCACGCTCATTGTCATTGGCATCGTCAGCCTGCTCATTCTCTTGGCGCTGTCAGTCTGGCTGCTGCCGCCCGCACCTTTAATTACACCGACTCCCTAAATGGACGCCATCTTCTTCACAATTGTGGGATTGACGCTAGGCGTGGATGCGGCTGCTAGCGCTGGGCAGTTGCTGCTTTGGCAAGCCTACAGCGCGCTTTTTATTTTAATCGCCGTGGCGGATATAGCGCATAGACGGATTCTCTTCTCGCCGCTTGTCGCGTTGGCGCTGCTAGCCCTGCTTGACGCGGCGCTGCTGCCCGCCAGTGGGCCAACTTTGCCCGCGGCGCTGGCGGGCGGCCTCTGTGGTGGTTTTCTTTTTTGGCTGGCATATCTGGGCGGGCGGCTGTATAGGCGCTGGCTGGAAAGGCGCCACGGCGCAGTCTTGCTGGGACCGGTCTTTGGCTTAGGCGATGTGCAGCTGATGGCGGTTTGCGGCTTGCTTTTGGGATTGCCAAATGCGCTACTAGCGCTAGCGCTGGCGGTCATATTGGGCGGCTTAGGCGCGGCTTTGAAAATTATCACGGCCGCTATTCTAGGTAGAAGCTACCAGCGCTTTTCCAGCCTGCCCTACGCACCTTTTATCTTGCTTGCGAGCTATGTTGTGCTGCTCTTTCCCGACCAAACCTGGCGCTTCTGACAAAGCTGGTTGGCGCAACCCAGCTAAAGCGCCGGCGCTGGCTCCAACTTGGCAATCAAGCCGCCACCCAAACAGACATCGCCTTGATACAGCACTGCCGCCTGCCCTGGCGTAATATCGCGCTGCGGGCTATCAAACTGGACTTGGATTCTGCCGTCTTCGAGCGGCTCGATGTAAGCTGGCTGCGGCTGGGCCCGATAGCGAATCTTGACCGCGGCGCGGAAAGGCGCGGTCGGCGCTTGACCGCTAACCCAATTCAGCCCCTCGGCCAGCAGCGTATCGCGCCCCAGTTCAGCCCGCGTGCCAACCACCAGCGCATTCTTGTAGGGATTCATCGCCAAGACATAAAGCGCCTCGCTATGAGAAATGCCCAGACCTTTGCGCTGCCCGATGGTGTAATTAGACAGACCCTGATGCTGCCCCAAAACAGCGCCGCTCTGCGTCACGATGGGGCCGGGCCGCATAAGATCCGGCGCATGCAGCCGCAGAAAATCACGATAGTCCGCTTTGCCCAAAAAGCATAAATCTTGGCTATCTTTCTTGCCCGCCACATTCAAACCCAGCTCCGCCGCTAGCTGGCGCACCTCTGTTTTGGGATATTCACCGACGGGGAAGAGCGTCTGCGCCAACTGCGCCTGCCCCAGCACGCTAAGCACATAGCTTTGGTCTTTTCCGCTATCCAGCCCCTGGCGCAAAAGCCAGCCCCCCGCTCCATCAGGGCTGATGCGGGCATAGTGGCCGGTAGCCAGATAATCCGCATCCAGAGCCAGCGCATTGCGCAGCAGCCAGTCAAAGCGAATCTGCCGATTACATTCCAGACAGGGATTCGGCGTATATCCGGCACGGTGCTGGTCGATAAAATACTGCACGACTGTCGCGCGGAAGACATCTTTTGTATCAAGCACATAAAAGGGGATGCCGAGCTGGTCGGCGATGCGGCGGGCGTCGCTCATCTGCGTCGGCGTGCAGCAGCGGTTATGCTCGGCCCCGCCCAAGGCCGGCTCCGACCATAGGCGCATCATCATGCCGACGACATCATAACCCGCCTGCGCCAATAGGGCTGCGGCCACCGAACTATCGACGCCGCCGCTCATGGCGACGACGACGCGCGTATCCGCCGGGCGCTGCTGGCTCACCGCAGCCGCTCGCGGCGCAACTGGCGCAGCTTGCCGGCCGCATCGGCCAGCACAGCGACAGCGTAATCAATATCGGCGGCGCTAGTATGCAACCCGACCGAGAGACGCAGGCCGCTCATAGCCTCGGCCGGGCTGTAGCCGGCCGCCAGCAGAATCGCTGATGGCTCGGGATTGCCGGTCTTGCAGGCGGAGCCGCTGCTGGCGGCGATACCACGCATATCGAGGTGCATCAAGAGCGCGTTGGCATCGAGGCCGTGCAAGACAAAGCTGGCATGCGAGGGCAAACGGCGCTGCGGATTCCCGCTCAATTCAGCACCCTCAACCTGACTGCATATACCTTCAATCAGCCGATCGCGCATAGCAGTGAAATGCGCCAAGCGGCTTTCGTTTTCCTGATAGGCTAATTCGAGCGCTTTGGCTAAACCGACGATGAAAGGTGTATTTGGCGTGCCGGCGCGGCGGCCGTTCTCGTGGCTGCCGCCTGTTTGCGCGCTGGCTAAAGCGGTACCTTGGCGCAGATAGAGCAGGCCGACGCCTTTGGGACCATAGAACTTGTGCGCCGCTAAGCTCAGCATATCGACGCCGAGCTGCTGCACATCCAGCGGCAGCTGACCGCCAGCCTGCACCGCGTCGGTATGAAACAAGATGCCGTTTTCCTGGGCAATCTGGGCTAAACGCGGCAAATCGTTGACGCTGCCCAACTCGTTATTGGCGTAGATAATACTGGCGAGAGCGCCGCCTTTTTCGCAAGCACGGCGGAAAGCCGCCTCGTCAACCAAGCCGAAGTTATCGACAGGCACAAGCTCGGTCTCAAAAGCCATCAGAGCGCCGAGCTGCGCCACGGTATTGCTGACGGCGCTATGTTCCACCGGCGAGGTGATGAGACGCGCCGGCTGGCTTTGCTGGCGCGCTTGCCAGGCCGCGCCGCGCAGGGCGAGATTATCGCTTTCTGAACCGCCGCTAGTGAAGATAATTTCGGCTGGCTGACAATTCAAGACAGCCGCGATTGTTTCGCGGGCGGCTTCAATAGCGGCTTCGGCTGCCCGGCCTTGGCGATGCGCCGACGAGGCATTGCCATAGACCTCGCTGAAATAAGGCAGCATCGCCTGCATAACGCGCGGATCTACCGGCGTCGAAGCTGAATAATCAAGATAAACTTCGCGTCTTTTTGTCATACTCTTTTTTTCCGCTTGCCTTGCGCAGTCGGCATTGTCGCAGGCACGGCATATCGCCTGGCAACTTCTACTATTCTAAATTGACAAGCGCCGCTCTTCAATGAAGAGTTACGGACGGTTCTGTTTCCAAGGTCTTGATTGCCGCTATAATTGCCGCGCAAGATATACTATTATATTGTGTCGTTGTTTCCATTAGCGTTTTCATTGAGGCGGCAGGCAAAATCACAGGGAGGGCGGTAATGCCAAGAATTAGCAAAGTGCATGGGCGCGAGGTTTTAGATTCCCGCGGCAACCCCACTGTCGAAGTCGAAATTACGCTTACGGACGGCACGCTGGGGCGGGCGATTGTGCCAAGCGGCGCATCGACGGGCGAACATGAAGCGCTGGAATTGCGCGATGGCGATAAGGCCCGCTACCTGGGCAAAGGCGTCTTGCGCGCTATTACTGGGGTCAACGAAGTCATCGCGCCCGAATTGAGCGGCCTCGAACCGTATAATCAGAAGGCTCTGGACGACTTAATGCTGGCTCTCGATGGCACCGCCACCAAAAGCAATTTAGGCGCGAATGCCATCCTAGGCGTTTCAATGGCTCTAGCCCGCGTGGCGGCGAATAGCCTAGGGCTGCCGCTGTATGCCTATCTGGGTGGCATCCATGCCCATGTGCTGCCGACACCAATGATGAACATCATGAACGGCGGCAAGCATGCCCTCGGCAGCACCGATTTTCAAGAATTTATGGTCATGCCGGTTGGCGCGCCCACCTTCCGCGAGGCTCTGCGCTGGGGCACGGAAATCTATCAGCAATTAAAAAAAGTGCTGCACGATAAAGGCTATCGGACGACGGTCGGCGATGAAGGCGGTTTCGCGCCCAGCCTGGGCAGCAATCAAGCCGCGCTGGATGTTATGATGCAAGCTATCGAAAAAGCTGGCTACCGCGCCGGCGAAGATATATTTATCGCCCTCGACCCCGCCGCATCTGAGCTTTATGAAGATGGTATTTACCATCTCGAAATCGAAGGCCGGCAGCTGACCGGCGAGCAAATGGTTGAGCTTTGGAGCGATTGGTGCGACCGCTACCCTATCATTTCTATCGAAGATGGTTTGGATGAAAATGACTGGGAAAATTGGTCGCGGCTGGTGGCGAAGGTTGGCGAGCGCGTGCAAGTCGTCGGTGATGACCTGCTTGTTACCAATGTGGAAAAGCTCAAGCGTGCCATCACCGAAAAAGCGGTCAATTCGCTGCTGCTAAAAGTGAACCAGATTGGCAGTTTGACCGAAGCCTTCGCCGCCGGGCAGCTGGCTCAGCGCCACAATATGACGGTCGTAACCAGCCACCGCAGCGGCGAAACCGAAGACAATACCATCGCCGATATCGCCGTCGCATTGAACAGCGGTCAGATAAAAACGGGGGCGCCGGCTCGCACCGACCGCGTCGCCAAGTACAATCAATTGCTGCGCATTGAAGAAAAGCTGGGCAGCGCAGCCCGCTATGCCGGCCTGGACGCCTTTGCCAACTTGAATGCCGATGTGAAATGATAGACCTGGCGGCCAGCGGCTTTGGAGAGGGAAAGTGTGCGACTCAGCCTAGATAAAAAACACACAAAAATTGTAGCGACCATCGGCCCGGCGTCGTGCGCGCCCGAGACCCTGCGTGCCATGATACGGGCGGGAATGAATGTCGCCCGCATCAACTTCTCGCATGGCGACCATCAGACGCATGGCGAATCCATCGATAACATCCGCCGCATCGCCGCCGAAGAAGACACCGTCGTCGCCATCCTCTGCGATATTCAAGGGCCCAAAATTCGCATTGGCGATTTGCGGCAAGAGCCGATGATGCTGGCGATTGGCGATAGCATTACGCTGACGCTTGACGCTGTGCTTGGCGACAATGGCTTGGTTTCCCTGGCCCACCCAGAGTTCCTGCGCGATATTGAAGCCGGCACGACGCTCTTGCTCGATGATGGCAACCTGCAATTCCACGTTGCGCAAGCTGACGGGCGCAATCTGGTCTGCGAGGTGCAAATCGGCGGCGCCTTAAAATCGCGCAAAGGCGTCTCCGCGCCCAATGCCCGCCTCACCCTGTCCGCCATCACGGACAAAGACCGCGCCGACATCGAATTCGCGCTAAATAAAGATTGCGATTATATGGCTATGTCCTTCGTGCGCTCCGCCGATGATATTCGTGAGCTGCAAGGGCTGATGAAAGCCTTAGACAAAGAGACGGCTATTATCGCCAAGATCGAAATGGGCGAAGCCCTCGAGAACATCGAAGAGATTATCTCCGTTTGCGATGGCATTATGGTGGCCCGCGGCGACTTGGGCATCGAGACGCCGGCGGAAGAAGTGCCTTTTCATCAAAAGCGCATCATCAAGCTCTGCAACGCGGCGGCGAAACCGGTGATTACAGCGACGCAGATGCTGGAATCGATGACAGAAAACCCGCGCCCTACCCGCGCCGAAGCCAGCGATGTCTACAATGCTATCCTCGATGGCACCGATGCCATTATGCTCAGTGCAGAGAGCGCCAGCGGCAGCTATCCGGTGCGCTCGGTCGAAGTGATGAGCCAAATCTCCTACATTGCCGAGCGCGATATGCAAAAGCAAGCTATGCCCGCCGCCTCTCGCCAGCGCCCCGCCGCCAATGCCTCGCGCGAATACATCTCTGAAGCCATCAGCAAAGCCACTTTTGATATTTCACAGATTATCAACCCGACCGCCATCGTTACCACCAGCATATCGGGGTATACCGCGCGGCGCGTCGCCAAAGAGCGGCCGCGCCGGCCCATCCTCTGCATGACGCCAAATGCCAAGACGCAGCGGCGCATGGCTTTGGTATGGGGCGTCATCCCCTTGCAGGTCGATGAATTCGGCACCATAGACGAGATGATTAGCATCATCATCCGCGCCGCCCACGATAAAGGGCTGGTCGAACGCGGCGATCGGCTGGTTATCATCGCCGGCGTGCCTTTTGGCATCGATGGCCAGACGAACCTCATCAAGATTCATACCGTCGGCGAAGAAGGCGAAATTTAAGCCCGGGCTAATCCAATTGCTGCGAGGCGACCCATTTGGCGTCAATCGGCGCTGGCTCTGAGGGCTGCACATGGCGCGAGCTGGTGGCGATGCTGCCATCCGAAGTATAGCTGACTTGGCTGGTGGCGCAGCGCGGGCAGAGATTCCAGTTCAACTCCAGCAGATACTCGCAGTGGGCGCAGGTTTTTTTGAGCCGATGATGGCAATGCGGGCAAGCCTGCCAATCGGGCTGCACGCGCTGGCCGCAGCCGGGACAACTTGGCCGCTCTTCGATTTCTTGCAAGAGCGCCTCTTCTTCCAGCGAGCGTTCATAAGCTTCGGACAGGGTTTCGGGCGGGCGCAGCAGGATATAAATGAAAAGCCCCGGCACATTGAGCAAAAGCACCAAGATAGCCACCAGCAGCTGCGCCAGCGAATCCCGCGAGCGAGCGCGCATATCGCGGTAAGCCCACAAGACAAGGGCTAGCCAGAAAGCGGCAATCAGCGCCCCGCCAACCAGCGCGCCGAGCAGAAGCAGGTTATCAAAGTCCGCGGGCATAGCTAGTTCCCGGCGCCATTGCGCCCTTTAAGCGTCCGCCTCAGCGGCGGCGCGGCCGAGCAGCAGCGCCATCTCGCTGACGACAGTGTCAAACTGGTGGCCAGAAGCGTAAAAAGTGATTGTCTTTATCTGTACGGGGCGATTGTCTTCCGCAATCAAGTTGAAGAGATTGTCCGATTCGAAGGTGTACCACACATCTTGATTGGTCTCGATATGGTCTTGTAGGCAGCTCGCGCAGCGCTTGCGCTCGCTGTCGGACGGCTCATAATAAAAGCCACGCAGCCATTCGCCGGCTCGACCATATTGGTCCAGGTAATCAATGCGCAGCATCAGCGGGCATTCGCTGGCTAGCTCGCCGCAGACATCCAGGTTCTGGTGCAGGGCGTTGAAAGTGGCTAGGACGCGTAAAGAATCATAAGCGCGCAGATTGCCCCTTTCAGCTTCAATCTCTTGTATGCAAGTTACAGCGCCGGGCGTAGCCGCGTTATCCAAGCGGCGCAAGCGCAAGCCACGCCGCCCGTCATATTGTTGCAAGCTATAGTCGCCTACCGGCGGCAAGGCCTGTATCGCGTTGCACTGCCAGTCCGCCAGCCCAGCCGCGCCGACTAGGGTAAATGCGCCATTCGGCAAGATATTCTCCGTCGTAGCTTGGCTAGAGCTGCTGCGCGCGCCCAGCCGCAAGACCAGCTCCTCGCCCGCGTCGGTTGTCTGGCGGCTGCCCAGGTCGTTTTTGAAGAAGACTCTGGCCGTGCCGGCCAAGGTATGCAGGTGCAGCTCGTCTTCAGAAACGGTCAAGCGATAGCGCCCATTTTCGCGTATCTGCACTTGTGCGCCCTCTTCGCTATCCAGAGCGTCAGTATGCAGAGTCAAGTAAAACTGCCGCCCGCCAGGCACGATGCCGGTGACAAAAATATCAAATGTGCCTTGCAGATTAGAGAATTGCACACGCTTTGGGTTAGGACTCAGGTCAAAGCGCGGCTGATTAGCCTGATTAAAAGTGCCGCTGGTATTGCCCTGCAAAGTTACTGCCGCCAAGAGCGTCTCCGATTCGTTGCTGCTGCGGAATTGTATCGTCGCCTGCGAGAGGGAATCGGTGCTGACGCAGGTGAGGGTGTTGGTCAAGTCCTCGCTCGCGCGCTCGACCTCTTCAATCAAGTCGCAGCCAGGCGTGATGCCAATCGTGCCTTTAGCCACTTTCAGCGTCGCTGGCAGCGGCACGGTCGATTGGAAGAGATACTGATAAACCGCGAAAATGCTGCTGAAAGCGACGGCACAGAAGAGCGCGAAAGCCGCCAGCAACACCAGCCAGGCGACCCGCTCTGGCGGCAAGGCACTGTCATAGCCATATTCTTCTTCGTCGTGGGCCATCGCTTCTATGACCCGCTCCGCTTGCTGCGTGATGTCCACGCGCCGCCCTTCGCAATTTAGCCAGATAAATGGATTATAGCACTACTCGCCGCTATATTGTTGGCGCAGTAATGCTATAATTCAGCATACGAAACTGTAAAAAGCATACTGAAAGGGGCGCCGCCAATGTCTGGGCATAGCAAATGGTCAACAATCAAGCGCAAAAAAGGCGCGGAAGATGCCAAGCGCGCCAAAATATTTACCCGCGTCGGGCGGGATATTATGGTCGCTGCCCGCGAAGGCGGTGGCGACGAGAGCGCCAACCCCCGGCTCAAATTGGCGATTGCCAAAGCCCGCGCCGCTAATATGCCCAAAGACAATATCGAGCGCGCCATCAAAAAAGGCACCGGCGAGATTGCCGGCGGCGAAGTTACCAAAATGCTCTACGAAGGTTATGGTCCCGAAGGCGTCGCCTATATCGTCGAAATTTTGACCGACAACAAAAACCGCGCTCTGGCTGAAGTCAAGCACGCTTTTACTAAACACGCCGGCAGCCTGGCGACAAACGGCGCTGTCATGTGGCAGTTCGACCAAAAAGGTTATATCACCATCAAAGGCGGGGCCGATTTTGACGAAGTATTTATGGAAGCGGCCGAAGCTGGCGCCGATGATGTGCTAGACGAAGATGGCATCATCACAGTCTATACGCCCCGCGACGATTTTGCCGTCGTCGAGCAGGCATTGGCCAAAGCGGGCTATGAATTTGAAGACAGTGAACTGCGCTGGTTCCCTCAAAACGAAGTCGAAATCTCAAAAAGCAAGGCTTTGCAAAATATGCGCCTGATGGAACAGCTCGAAGACTCCGACGATGTGCAGACAGTCGCCTCAAATCTGAACATCACCGACGAAGTCTTAGCTGCCTTTGAGGCTTAAAATGCTCTCACTCGGCATAGACCCCGGCACGGCCATCCTTGGCTATGGTCTGGTGCGCGAGCTAGACGATGGCTCGCTGGCGGCTGTCGATTACGCTGTCATCCGCACGCCGGCCGCCTGGCCCATGCCGCAGCGCCTAGAGCATATTCAGGCTAAACTGGCGCAGATAATCGCCCAGCACCAGCCCGACCGCGCCGCTGTCGAAGAATTGTTTTTCGCCCGCAATGTTAGTACCGCCCTCACAGTCGCGCAAGCCCGCGGCGTCATCTTGCTGACGCTGCAAATGGCCAGCTTGCCCATCGCCGAGTACAAACCGAACGCGGTCAAACAAGCGGTCTGCGGCTATGGCCGGGCCGATAAAGCGCAGATGAAAGAAATGACGCGCCTCTTGCTGGACCTGCCCGAGCCGCCCCACCCGGACGACGCCGCCGACGCCCTGGCCGTCGCCATCACCGATTTGCATAGCTACCGCCTCAGCAGCGTAAGTTTTACTTAGGCGGCCGCATTTATGATTGCCACACTCGAAGGCATACTAGCGCAAAAAGACAGCGATTCTCTGCTCGTCACTGTGGCGGGCGTCGGCATCGAAGTTATTGCCCCCTTCAGCACCATCGAAAAGCTCAACTCCGAGCGGGTCTCTTTGTATACGCGGCTGATAGTGCGGGAAGATTCGCTGACGCTCTATGGCTTTGCGACAGCCAGCGAGCGAGCGATGTTTGATGCCCTGCTGCGAGTCAGCCGCCTGGGACCCAAAATGGCTATCGCTATTTTGAGCACATTAAGCGTCGACAATATCCGCAATGCGGTGCGCAGCGAACGGCCGGAAATCATCACTCGCGTGCCGGGCATCGGCAAGAAGACAGCGCAAAAAATTATGCTGGAATTGCAGGATAAAATCCTGCTCAGCCCGGAAATGCTGCCCGCCCCGCTCGAAGACGATACAACAGTGCAAGTGCTTGACGCTTTGACCGCCTTGGGCTACAGCGTGGTGGAAGCGCAGGCTGCCCTGCAATCAATACCGTTGAACGCGCCCGATAAGATCGAAGACCGCGTGCTTATCGCCCTGCGCTATCTTGGCGGCTAAAAACAGGAGAAGGCGATGGCTGAAAGCTTAATTGGCAAACGGGTGCCGGTACTGGATAAAGGCTGGGTAGAACTGGTCGATTTGATGCCGCACCCAGCCTCAGACATCAGCGGCGACCTGGCGATAGTCAACGCGGCTCGCGTCAGTTTCTTGGGCGAAAGCAAAGGCCCGGCGCGGGATAAAAAGCTGCTCTTTTATCTCTTGCGCCACCGCCATACTTCGCCCTTTGAAATGGTGGAATTCAAGTTTCGCGTTCGGGCGCCGCTGGTTACTTGGTGGCAATGGGTGCGGCATCGCACCTGGAACATGAACGCGCAATCTGGCCGCTATACACCGTTTCAAGAAAACGATTTTTATGTGCCAGATGTCTGGCGCCGCCAAAGCAAAGACAATAAACAAGCCAGCGAAGGCCAGCTGGGGGCCGCCGAAAGCGCCGAACTCACCGCAGAGCTGCTCGCGCATTATGCCGCCGGCTTCCGTCTCTATTCCCAGGCTCTGGACCAAGGCGTCTCAAAAGAGATGGCTCGCCTTTTCCTGCCCGGCTTCAGCGTCTATTACACTTGGGTCACAAAAATAGACGCGCATAACCTGATGCACTTTTTAGGCTTGCGCCTCGCCAGCGACGCCCAATACGAGATTCGCGTCTTTGCCGAAGCCATCTACGAGAATTTCTTCAAACCTGCCCTGCCCTGGACAGCGGAAGCCTTTGAAACCTACCGCCTGCGCCGGCCTACTGCGGACCGCTAAGGTCGTCCTTGCCTTGCCGATTGATTAGAAAAGCTGACGACTGCTCGAAGTAGTCGCGCATGCGCGAGCGGGCCGGTTCGGCGATGCCGGCGGCGTCAATCGCCGTCAGCATGTGCCGCAGCCAATGCTCGCGCGCTTTGGCATCGATGGCAAAAGGGAAATGCCGCATGCGCAGGCGCGGGTGCCCCCGCTCTTGGGAATACTGCCGCGGGCCGCCAAAGAACTGCACAAAAAAGAGCAAGAGCCGCCGCTTCGATTCTTCGAGGTCGGCCGGGTACATCGGGCGCAACAGCGCATCACGCTCCACTTCGACATAAAAGGCTTCGACCAAAGCCTGCAGCGGCGCTTCGCCGCCAATCAACTCATAGACACTCTGTGGCTCAAAGTCCATGTCGCCCATCCTCGTCCTATATCAGCAAACTATGACTTTACAATCTTTGTCCTGGCGGTACAATCCTTGCATTAAGTTGCTTAGAAGGCAAGGATGTACATTTATATGGCTCAGATGAAAAAATGCGCGCGCCTGCTCGTTTTGCTACTGCTGCTAGTTTCTACGGCTATTCAAGCGCAGACCGAAGCGGTCATCACCGTCGTCGGCTCTGGCGTAGTCAACCCGGCGCTGGAAAGTATGGCGGCGGCGGCGGACGCCACAATCAATATTGAGACGACTGGCAGCGCCGCCGGCATCGACCGCTTCTGCAATGGCGATATTGATTTAGCCACCACCTCCAGGGCCATGAC
Organism: Phototrophicaceae bacterium; assembly: GCA_965200325.1. Lineage (GTDB taxonomy): Bacteria > Chloroflexota > Anaerolineae > Aggregatilineales > Phototrophicaceae > UBA6055. The sequence continues at coordinate 2,010,617 of OZ241335.1, forward strand.
CGGCACTGAAGCGGCAATCTGCGCCGCCAACGAAGTCGACCACAGCGAATTTCGCATCGGGCATCAGCTAGTCGCATTCATCGCCCACCCAGACGCGCCGCCGACCTGTCTGTGGCAAGAATTGCTGAGCGATGTCTTCAAGCCGACCGCCAGCAATCAAGTGAGCGACTGGTCTTTTGCCGATCCAGAGTCGGATTTGCCGCTGACTCTGTTCTTGCCGCCCGATAATGACATCGCCTACACCATAATTGATGGCTTAGTGCCAGGCGATGGCTTGCGCGTGGATGGCCAGACCTACAGTGATAGAGCTGATGCCATCGCCCAGGTCAGCGAGACAGCCGGCGCTCTGGCCATTGTCAGCTATTTGCCCGACTTGGCCACCGAAGAGACGATTTCCTTGCTGGAATTTGGGCCGACCTGCGAGCTGCCGGCCGCCGCGAGCATCGAAAACGACAGTTACCCGGCCGCCCTATCGTTCTATGTCTATCTCAATCGGACGCGCTTGGAGGCGAATGCAGAACTCAAGCGCCTGATGCAGTTCATCTTCGACGAAGCCAATCAGGCCCAGCTGACTGAAATGGGCATCACCGCGCCCACAAGCGCGACCTATAGCTTGAACGCCGCTGTGCTAGCCGATGCCACAGCCGACCCGGATTATGTCGCCGCTGACGCCTTTGTTATGCCCGCTACCCTGACTGGCGAAGTGAAGATTGTCGGCGCAGCCAACGCTTTCACTGTGCTAGACCAGGCGGGCAATCGCCTGACTGGCAGCAACGAAGATTTGACAATCACACAGGCTTATGCCGGCGACGCTGCCGGCCTGAGCGAGCTTTGCAGCGGCGACGCGCATATTGCCGTGCTTAACGCGCCCGCCGCCGCTGATGCGCTGGCAGACTGCGCCGAAAATGACTGGGCTACCCACAGCCTAGACCTCGGCGCCCAGGCGACGGTGCTGCTGGGCAATGCCGCCGACGCGCAGAGCGCCTGCTTGACCAGCGAGCAAATACATACAATTTGGCGCGCCGAATCCGCCGAGACCATCCTCGACTGGTCGGCGCTTGACGCCGCTTTGCCCGAGCAGGCGCTGACTTTGTTTGGCTTGCAGTCCATTGGGCTAGAGAGCGATATTCTTTTGCAAGGCTCTGGAGCAGTTATCCCGCCCATCCGCCGCGATACTGAACAAGATTATGACCCGCTCTACCGGGCGGCGGCGGTGGCGAATGTCCCCGGCGCCCTGACCTATATGACTTGGGCGGATTATGGCGCGGTGCTGGACAATGACCAGGCGCGCATCCAGCTTGTGGCGGTGGATAATGGGGCCGGCTGCGTCTTGCCCGCGTCGGCGACCGTCGCCGACGGCAGCTACGCCCTGACGCGCTCGGCTAGCCTGCTCGCGCGCGATAGCGCCCTCGCCGATGTCAATGTGCAAGCTTTCTTGTGGACGCTCTTCGCCGATGAAAATTGGCCGGCTATCGAAAACGCCGGCTTCATCGGCCTGGCCGAGGGCGATTTCCCCGCTATCCGCAGCGATTTACAAGACTGGTTCGCGCAAGCGGAAGCGAAATATCCGCCGGTAGCCGAAAGCGAAGCGGGCAATGCCGCCGAACAGAGCGGCACCTCCGAAATGGCAGCCGACAGCGAAGCGGGCGACAGCGCCGAAGCGGCAGCCGATAGCGAATAAGCGCTAGGTTTTCAGCACGCGGGGCCGCCAGATTCGCGCGGCTCCGCGCCTCTCTGTGTTATACTTGCCCTCATCCAGCCGCTCAGTCTCGGAGATGCGCATGCACGGCGACCTGTTAGCCTTCGACCTAGAAACCACCGGGCTTAGCTCAACCAACGACGAAATCATAGAAATAGGCATTGCTCGCTTCCGCGCTGGGCAAATCGTCGAGCAGTATCAGACATTCGTCAATCCAGGCAGAGCCATTCCGCCCGACATCACCCATCTGACCGGCATCGATACCGACGATGTCGCGGAGGCGCCAGCTATCGATGCGCTTTTGCCCGAGCTGCGCAACTTTTTTGGCGCGGCGCCTGTCATCGCCCACAACATCGGCTTTGACCTGGCCTTTATGCAGAAGCATGGCTTGCTCGCCAATAATCCGGCTATCGACACACTCGAGCTGGCTTCAATTCTGCTACCGTCTGCCCCGCGCTACAGTCTCAGCAGTTTGACGGCGCAGCTGAACATCCAGCACGAACAGCAGCATCGCGCCTATGACGACGCCGCCGCGACCGGGCATTTATATTGGCAGCTCTGGCAAAAGCTTTGCGACCTGCCCGCGTCGCTCTTGGTGGAAATCATTCAGGCGAGCCAAAGCCAGAACTGGGCTTTGCGCCCGGTCTGGCAAGCGGCTTTGAAAGAAAGCCTGCAAGCCGACCGCCAGCCGCCATTATCACAGCAAAGCGTTGGCAAAGCGCTGGCTAGTCAAGCGAGCTTTGCTGAGCCGCTGGATATGACACAGGCTCGGCACAGCAAAATAGCGCCGGCAGCGATTGATGAGATTTTTGACGACGGAGGTCCGCTGGCGGCCGCCCTAGGCGCTTATGAAAAGCGCGGCCAGCAAATCGCCATGGCCCAAGAAGTAACGCAGGCTCTCAACGACGGCGAGCAACTGCTGATTGAAGCTGGCACCGGCACTGGCAAATCCATCGCCTATCTGCTGCCAGCGGCGCTCTGGGCTCTGCAAAATGGGCAGCGCGTCACAGTCTCGACGCACACTATTAACTTGCAGGAGCAGCTGCTCCAGAATGACATCCCGCTGGTGCAGGCGGTTGTGGGCCGGGAATTGCGCGCGGCGCTGATGAAAGGCCGCGGCAATTATCTCTGTCCGCGCCGATTAGAGACGCTGCGCCGCCGCCCGCTCGAGAGCCTGGAAGACTTGCGGGCTTTAGCCAAAATTCTGGTTTGGCGGCAGAGTAGCCAATCTGGCGACCGCGGCGAGATAAACCTGCGCGCCGACGAATGGGCGCTCTGGTCGCGCTTGAGCGCGCAAGACGAAGATTGCAGCGCGTTCCGCTGCGCCAACGAGATGCGCGGCGCTTGTCCCTATTACCGCGCCCGCCAACAGGCGGAAGCGGCGCATATCCTGATTACCAATCACGCCCTGCTCATCGCTGACGCCAAAATCCAAAACCGCACCTTGCCCGAGTACCGCAATCTCATCGTGGACGAAGCGCATCAGCTGGAAGAGGCGATTACGCATGGCTTGAGCCGCCGCATCGACCAGCAAATCATCTTGGCGCGGCTGCGGCAACTAGGCAATGCGGGCAGCGGCACTTTGGGCGCCTTTCTCGCCAGTGGCCGGACGCATTTCCCGCCCAAACTCAGCGAGAAACTAGCTGCCTTCATCGATATCATCGGCGAAACCATCGCGGAGATGCGGCGCTATATTCGCTTTTATTTCAGGACTCTGCACGATTTTGCCCAGGGGAAGAACAGCGGCAACCGCCAAGCCCGGCGCCTCACAAGCAATCAGCGGAAATCGAGCGCTTTTCAGGTGGCGCAGGCGGCTTGGAAACAGCTCGCCCCTTTTTTCCTCGCCTTGACCGATGCTTTGCAGCGCTTATGCGACGCCCTGCCGCGCTATAAAGAATATCAAATGCCCGATTTTGCCGATTACAGCAGCGAAATCAAAGCGCATTGGACTTATTTTGCCAACTTGCACGAAGAGCTTGAGAACTTCACGCAGGCGCCAGAGAGCAATGCCGTCTATGCCCTGACCGTCGGCGACAGCGCCGAGCGCCTGCGCTTGCAGGTTTCGCCACTGCATATCGGGCAAATGATGGAAGAATATCTCAACAATCGCCTGGAAAGCATCGTCTTGACCAGCGCCACGCTGCGCGCGCAAGGCAATTTTGAGCATATAAACGAGCGGCTCTACAGCGAGACCTACCGCGCAGTCGCTTTGGGTTCGCCCTTTAATTTTCGCCAAGCCTGCTTGGTCTATATCCCCAATGATATGCCCGAGCCCGGCCAGCGCAGCGCCTACCAGCAGATGCTCACTCGCGGCATCATCGAATTGGCGACGGCGCTGAAGGGGCGCGTCATGGTGCTTTTCACCAGCTATGCCCAGTTACGCGAGACTTCAAGGGCCGTCACTCCTATCTTGCGTTTGGGCGATATCGCCGTCTATGACCAGAGTTTTGGCGGCAGTCGGGCGGCTCTGCTCGAGAATTTTATAAAAACGGAGCAAGCCGTGCTGATGGGGACGCGCAGTTTTTGGCAGGGCATCGATATTCCCGGCGATTCTTTGCGCGCTGTCGTCATAACGCGGCTGCCCTTTGCCGTGCCTTCCGAGCCTGTCTTCGAAGCCCGCGCCGAGACCTACAGCAATTCTTTCCAGCAATACGCCCTGCCCGATGCGATTTTGCGCTTCCGCCAAGGCTTTGGCCGCTTGATTCGCCGCCACAGCGACCGTGGCCTAGTCGCCATCTTCGATAGTCGCATCCTCAGCAAATATTATGGCGGGGCTTTCATCGAATCGCTGCCCGATTGCATGCTGCAATCGGGCGCTTTAGAAAAGCTGCCCCAGACCGCCGCCGCTTGGCTGGCGCGGGAGGCTGAAGCATGAGAACACCAGCCGGGCGCGAATGCCCGCATTATTACGCCGACTTCAACCGCCATACGCGCGATGTGGAAGAATGCCGCCTGGCGCAAGACAATCCCGCCTCCCTCGATTGGCACGCGAAGGACTGCGCCAAATGCCCCGTGCCAGATATTCTGCTGGCTAATGCCAGCCGCGATACCAAACTCATCCTGACGATTAAAGCGAGCTTTCTGGGTTTGCTGCGCCGCGTCGAGGTCGAAGCCATCTGCCTGAAAGATGGCAAAAAAGTCGATCCTTATGTCGGCTGCCCGGATGACCACCCGGGCTTGGAGCTTTTCAGGCGCGCATTGGAAAGCAGCGATGATTAAAGCCGTCCTGCTCGACCTTGAAAATACGCTTTTGCAGAATGCGGACCGGCCCTTCGCTGCCGCCTTTCGCGCGCAATTCGACGCGCACTTCCAGCGCAGTTTGGGACTTGAAGGCGCGGCGGCCGCTTTCGGCGCTGGCATTCGCCGCCTGCATGATACCGACGGCGACTATGCCAGCATCGCCGATCGGCTGCTGGCGGCGCTGACGGCCGCCCGGCCAGGGGCCGCGGCCGAGATTGCCGCCGCGCTGGCCGTCTTTTACCAGACGGCATACCAGCAGCTGCAATCCCTCACCGCGCCTATGCCACAGGCGCCAGCCCTGGTCGAAGCGCTGCTAGAGCAGAATTTGCTGGTGGCTATCGCCACGAATCCGCTCTATCCCGAAACGGCGATTTTGCAGCGCCTCGACTGGGCGGGTTTAAGCCAATTTCTGCCCGATTTCGCCTTCATCACCCACAGCGAGAATATGCGCTTCGCCAAAGCTGACCCGGCTTACTTCGCCGAGACCATCGCCCGCGTCGGCATCGAGCCAGATGAAGCCCTGGTCATCGGCGATAGCGCGGGCAATGACATCGCGCCGGCCCGCGCGCTCGGTCTTTGTGCTTGGCAGGTGTCTGGCACAGGCGGCTTGGGGAAAATACTGGATGCGCTTCAGCAGCCAAATTGGGCGCATCAACCAGGGCCGCGGCAGCTGAGGCCGAGCATGCTGGAACCGCAATACCGGGGCAACCTGGGCGCGCTCTATGGCCTGCTGGAAGATATGCCGCCGCAGCGCTGGCAGCAGCGCCCCGACCCGGCCGAATGGTCGATTTTGCAGATACTCTGCCATCTGTGGCAGGCCGAGACTCAAGTGCATCAAGCGCGGCTGCGGCTGATTTTAGCCGAAGACAATGCTTTTATCGCCGCCCAGCCGCCGCCTGGCCCGCATATCCCGCCCTGCGCCGACGAAGACTATACAGTGCTAGCCCGCTTTCGGCGCGCCCGCGCTGCCACCATGGACCTGCTGGCCGGCCTGGAGCCGGCCGATTGGCAGCGCCCAGCCCGGCATAGCATTTTTGGCTTGACAAATTTGCTCGAGATGGCTTATTTCACCGCTCAGCATGACCGGCTGCATATCACGCAGCTTTGCCAAACATTAGGCAAATGCGCCGACGAAGAGTAGAATGGGGCGAGTTTCCTTTGACGAAAACCGCCCTTAATGTACAATACATTCAAATAATTCTAAACTTCATTATTTTGAAGTGGAGTCGGCAATGACGGTCGCAGTGGCAAGCCAAACCGAACTGAGTCAAACGCTGGACGCGGCCTTGGCAGTGGTCGAGCGGGCGATGGCTGAAGCGACGCAGAGTCAAGTCGATGTCTTGCGCGATGCCAGCCGCCATATCCTCGGCGCTGGCGGCAAGCGCATTCGCCCGCGCCTGTTGCTTTTGACCTATTTTGCCTTGGGCGGCAAAAATCTTGAGACGGTTGCCAGACCGGCCGCCGCTATCGAGCTGATGCACACCGCCAGCGTCGTACATGACGACATCAATGACCATGGCATCGTGCGCCGCGGCCGTCCATCGGTCAACGCTATCTGGGGCCGGACCTTCGCCCTCTTGACCGGCGATTTTCTCTTCACCGCTGTCTATGAGCTGATGGCGCCCTACCGGGATCTCAATATCAATTTGGCGCGAGCGGCCACCGCTCTGGTCGAAGGCGAGACACTGCAAGCCAGCGCGGTCAAGAATAAGACTTTCACCCGCGAAGCCTATATGCAAATCATCGCTTTGAAGACGGCCGCCCTCTTCCGCGCCGCTAGCGCCATAGGTGCGAAGCTGGCCGGCGCTGAACCGAGCGCCATCGAGACGCTGTCAAACTTCGGCTTCAACATCGGCTTAGCCTTTCAAATCGTCGATGACATCCTTGATGTGGTCGCTGACGAAGAGAAACTAGGCAAGACCAGCGGTATCGACATCCAGCAAGGGCGCGGCGTCGCCGTCGCACTGGGCCAAGGCAATAACAACGGCAGCAGCCCGACAAGCGACCCGCTCGAAGACATCAAGCGCAAAATGCTGGAAGGCGATACGCTTGAGCGGGCTCGCAAACAGGCGGAATTCTTGGTCGAAGAGGCCATCAGCGCCTTAGCCAACCTGCCGAATTCTCCAGCGAAAGCGGCTCTGGCGGATTTGGCGCGGCTGGTCCTCAACCGCGCCAAATAATCCTGCGCTATGACAATCAAAGTCGCGGGTGTCCAGCAAATTCGAGCGATTGAAGCCGCGGCTGACCGCTCCGTGATGAGCTACGCGGAAATGATGCTGCGGGCTGGGCAAGCCGCCAGCGCCGCGCTCCAGCGCCTCTGCCCTATCAGGGCCGCCAGCAAGATAGTTTTTTTAATCGGCAAAGGCAATAATGGCGGCGATGGCTTGGTCATGGCTTATGATTTAGCCCAGCACACCGGCGCCGAAATACAGCTCTATCTGCTGGAGGCCCGCAGCCCGGCCGACGCGAATTTTCAAGCCATTCTTGATATTGGCTTGCCCGTCACGCTAGCGCAGCAAGACCCGACGGGGCAGACACTATCGGCGCTGCTGCAAAATGCTACTATCATCGTCGACGCGCTTTTTGGCATTGGTCTGCGCCCGCCCCTGCGGGACCCAGCGGCTGCGGTCTTAGATAGAATCCAGGCCGGCCTCGCCCAGCGCGCAGCCAGCCGGCCTTTCGTCTTCGCCATAGATTGCCCCAGCGGCGTCGATTGCGATAGCGGCGCGGCCGACCAACATACGCTGGCGGCGGCTGCGACAATCACTTTCATCGCCGCCAAACCCGGCTTTTATCTCTTTCCCGCCGCCGGCTTGCTAGGCGACTTGACTGTCGCTTCGCTGGGCTTGCCGCCGGCGCTGGCTGAACTGCGGCAAATCAGCCGAACTACTCTCAATCACTCGCTGGCGAAGAGCCTGCTGCCGCCGCGCCGATTGGACGGGCATAAAGGCACTTATGGCAAGGTGATGTTGGTCGCTGGCTCGGCTAATTATATCGGTGCGCTGACCCTCGCTGGCGAGGCAGCCGCCCGCTCTGGCGCTGGATTAGTAACAATCGCGACGCCGCAAAAGCTCATCGACATCGCCGCAGGCCAGCTGCGCGAACCGACCTGGCTGCCCTTGCCGGCGGTGGCTGGCGCTATCGCCGAAGCCGCCGCGGAGACGGTAGCAAAGGGCGTGGCAGGCTATCAGGCTTTACTCATCGGCTGCGGCTTAGGTTTGCACAAAAGCACAGCAGCCTTTCTGGCGCGCTTGCTGCGTCAGAAGGAAGCGCTGCCGCCGCTGCTATTGGATGCCGACGCGCTCAATATCTTGAGTCGCTGGCCGGATTGGTGGCAATCGCTGCCGCGCGACAGCATCATCACGCCGCACAGTGGCGAGATGGCCCGCCTGACCGGACTGCCCCGCAGCAAAATAGACGCCGACCGCTGGCGCGTCGCGGAAGACTATGCCGCGAAGTGGGGGCTGGTGGTCGTATTAAAAGGCGCGCACACGGTCATCGCCGCCCCCGAAGGCCGCGCGAGCGTCATCCCGGTCAAGACTTACGCGCTGAGTACGGCTGGCACCGGCGATATTCTGGCCGGTTTGATTGCCGGTCTGCGGGCGCAGAGCCTGAGCGCCTTCGATAGCGCGCGGCTGGGAGCTTACATCCATGCCCAAGCGGGTCTCCACGCAGCGGAAACTAACGGCAGTGGCCGTAGCGCCATCGCCGGCGATGTGCTGGCGGCTTTGGGGCAAGCCTTCCGCTCAATCGAGTCAAGCGAGAGCCGCGAACAGTTTTAGTCGGCGCTTTCCAAGCGCGCTTTGGCTCGCCGCTTCGCTTCTTCTAGTTTAGCTTGCATCTCGAGTTCGCCGCTGCCAGCGCCAAAATCGACCAAATCGCGCCGCCGCACCGCGCCGCGCTGCTTGATATGCAAAATGGCATAGAGCGCGCCCGCGCCCAGGCCCAAAAGAATGCCGACGAAACAAGCCCCGTCGTCCAGCTTAGGCAGTTTTAGACGCATCTCTTTCTTCCACCTCTACTTCTGTTTCGGTCTCTGTCTCTGTCTCTGGGTTATTTATCAGCTGACGCAGCCGAATCAGCTCGCGCAAGAAGGCCAGCAAGCCGGCCAAAAAGCTCTTGATTTGGATGACTGGGTCAGCGGCATTGGAGTTGAGAAACTGCGCCGTCGCTTTGCTGGCGCGGGCGGTTTCCCGCGCATTCTGCAAGATGGGTTTGATTTCTGTCTTGAGCATAATAAAAAAAGCCGCCGCTTGCAGCAGCAGTATCGTCAGCGCAGCAATGACTAGGATGCTCTCCAGCAGCAGAATGATGAGAAAGACATCGCGGAAGACGCGGATGAATGGCGCCCAAGTCTCGGGCGCGGTCAAGGCGGCGACTAGCGCGGCAATCAGCAGGAGCAGAATCAGCAGGATGGCAAGGAACGCGCCGATTTTTATAATGCGCGCAATGCCGCCGCCGGAGCCTGCGTCCGCCGCCTCTGCACTTTCGACAGTGTCCGCATTTTCGGACATGGCGCTAGCGACGCGAGACTGGCGCGCGCGATTCAGCCGTGAGCATGTGGGCGAAAATCAATAGCGCAGCGGCCGCAATCGAAGCCGGCAGCAAATGCACCAGCCCAATTTTGAGAAGCGCGATATTCAGATAGCCGCCAATATATTGCCCCAGCAGAAAACCCAGCCAGCTCGTCGCCACAAAAAGCACCAGCCGCCGCGCATTGCCGCCCATCAGCACATGAAAACCCAAGCCGTACATCGTAGCCAGCATAAAGGCGAATATGAACACAGGATTCGGCATAATTGATATTCGCTTATCTAATGGTAAAATCCGTCCTTAGTGTAGCATAAAGCGGTGTTTCAGTCAGCTAGCGGCGGCATAAACTATGCATGTAATCGATTTGCAAATTCTCATCCCAGCCTCGCCCGAATTTATTTGGCGCATTTTGGGCGACCTATCACGCGTATACGAATGGCAAGAGGATGTCGTTTCGGTTTCTTTTCTTTCGACGCAGCGCGAGGGCAAAGGCGCGCGCTGGCGGCAATCGCCGGAAAAAGGCCGCGATACCATCGTCGAAATCAGCGCCTGGTACGATACGGTCGGCTATCAGTATCGCTATACCGATGGCACGCGCCTATCCCAGAATCAAGGGCGCATCCGCTTGCAGCAAGCGCCCGAAGGCACCCTAGTCCGCTGGTATTTTGAGTATGAGCTAGGCGGCGTCTTCGCCGGGCGCTATAAGCGCAGCGCTATCGCTCAAATTCAGGCTAGCTTGCGCAACTTGCATCAGCTGGTGCTGGATGAAGCAGGCGGCATCGCCACGCATGAAGCCAAAGCGGGGGTGCAGGATGCGCCGGATGTCGCCGAACGCTCGAGCTATCAGCCTAGGCATCATTCAGACTACCACGACCCGACGCTGGCTGAAATCTCGGAAGATGAGGCTGACTTTGCCACTGACAAACAGCCGGCCTATGACTTCGCTTTGGAAATGGAAGCCTCGCCGGCCGTCGCCGATACCGATACCAAACCTAGCCCGGCCGTGCTTTTGCCGCCAGGGCCAGCCGAACCAACGCTCGACGATACGAGACCGATCGAGGTCGAAGAGTTCTTCGCTACGCCAGCGCCGCCGCTGCCAGACCGGCCCGAACCAGAAGCCCTGCCTGAGCCACCGCCTGAACCTGAACCAGAGCCGGAGCCTCTTCTAAGCCCGCGGCGGGCAGCGGCGGATGTCAGCGTCTTTGAGGTATTTGGCTTGCCCAAGCCGAGTAAAGCCATCTTAGAATCGGCCTTGCCGCCACCCGAAATCGCGCTGCCAGAGCCGCTGCCACCGCCGGCGAATAAGCAGGAGGCAGCGCCGCCAGCTGAGGACTTAGAGCCGGACCTTAGCATTGAAAGCGCCGACCCAGCGCCAGCCAGCGCAATTGCGGGCCTGCGCCGCAGCCAGCGCCAGCAAGCGACCCGCCTGCGCTCGCACCGCTAATTTCTAAGCAGGACAAACTAAATTTTGCAATTTTATGCTTTCCTTTCAACCCCACCCCTGGCCCCTCCCCGAAGCTTCGGGGAGGGGAATCTAAGCGACAAAAACTGGTCGCTAGACACTGGCCGCCGGTCACATAAACACTGCCCTATGGGCGGGGCTTTCCTGCAAGCGTGCGTATAATTTTCGGGGTTTTTCTCCCCTCCAAAGCTTTGGGTCGCGTAGACACTGACCTACGGGAGGAGCCGGGGGTGGGGGTGCAGCATATTAACTTGGGCTTACTTATAAGCAAAAAACCCGCTCTCGGCGGGTTTTACTGGGGTGGACGAAGGGACTTGAACCCTCAACCGCCTGAACCACAATCAGGTGCTCTGCCATTGAGCTACGCCCACCATAGACAAAGCTATGTTAGCATAGCTCGCGGGTAAAATCCAGTGGCATCTCCGATTTTGCCATAGCAATTTCAGGTTCTTTCCGCAAGACGACAAGCTGCGCCACGCTGCCATCAAGCTGGGTGATGCGGCTCTCGACCCGGAAGCCCTGGCCGGCAAATAAAGCGCGCAGGCTGCGCGCGTCAAGCGTGGCTTCGCGCTGCCCGCTCAGGCGATATAAAAAGCGGATTAGCTCGCGCTGCCAGCCGCCGCCGGGCAAGAGGCCGACAAGCACAATGACGACCCGGCCCTCCGCTTGTAAAACGCGCCGCAATTCGGCTAAAGTTGACTTCTCAGCGATAAAAGCGCTGGGGAAACTGCAAACGGTAGCAGCCATCGAGTTGGACTTGAGCGGCAGGCGCAACGCGTCGGCGCGCAGCAAAGGCGTCGCGAGACCCAGCCGCCGCAACTTGCGCTGCGCCAGCCGGCTCATACTGGGCGAGCGATCTAGTGCCAGCGTCTGGTAGCCGGCCTTTTGCAAATCTATCTGCAAATCACCGGTGCCGTGCGCCAATTCCAGCAGGCAGCCAGCTTGCGGCGGCGGCAAATATCGCAAGGCGCTGTTCTGCCAGCGCCGCCAATGCCCCAACGAGACCCCGCGGCTGACGAAGTCGTAGCAAAAAGCGAATTCTTGATACAACAGGCGAAAGGCAAAGCGCCAAAATCGGTTTAGCATGTCGCCAGCGCCGCGCAGAGGCCGGCCGGGGCGTCGGTGATAATCGCGTTCAAGCCCAGCTTTTGCAATTCTAGGGCGCGCGCGGGCGCATTCACCGTCCAGGCATTGACAAAATAGCCATTTTTCCGCGCCCAGTCCATGTACTCATTATCAATCAGTTCATGCCAAGGGTGGCGCGCCTCATGCGGCAGGACAGCCATAAGCGATTCCAGCCCGGCTTGCGGCGTCGGTCCGCTCAAAAAGCCCGTCAATACTGCCGGGCAGCGCTGCCGAAAACGCCAGAGCGCCTGCGGGCTAAAGGAAGATACCAGCACCCGCCCGGCCAGGTCGTGCCGCCGTATGCAAGTTGCCACGGCCGCTTCAAGCTCCGCCGAGCCAGCCGTCGTTTTCAACTCCACATTAAGCAGCAGCTTCTGGCCAAAGGCGTCGAAGACTTCGTTGAGGGTCGGGATTCTTTCACCAGCAAATTCAGGCGCGAACCAACTGCCCGCGTCCAGGCGCTTTAAGTCGGCCAGTGTCATAGCGGCGACTTGGCCCTGCCCGTCGGTGGTCGCATCAACCGCCGCATCATGAATCACGACGACTTCGCCATCTTTGGCTAGCTGCACATCGAACTCGATGCCATGCGCGCCTTGCCGGTAAGCCAGGTCAAAGGCGGCCAGCGTATTCATCGGCGCGGCCGCCAGCGCCCCGCGATGCCCAAACACCAGCGTCTTGTCATCTCTCATCGCTTCAATGATTGTCGCGCCAGCCATAAATCTGAGTAAGTCCGAGTTAATTATGCAAAAAAGTGAGGTGCAATTTTCAACCCCACCCTAAATGCCTCCCCGAAGCTTCGGGCGTGTAGACACTGCCCTACGGGAGGGGCCGGGGGTAGGGTTGAAACGAAGGCATAAATTCGCAAAATTTAGTTTGTCCTACTTGAGTTTCCGAACTACAGGAAGACTTGTATTTCACCGGCTTCGATGCGAGCTTCGAACCAAGGCACATCGATTTCGGCCGGGCTGCGGGTGGCAGCGCCGCTGCGAACATCAAAGCGGCCGCCATGCCGCGGGCATTCGATTTCATAACCCGACAATTTGCTTGGGCGGTCGGCGCGGTCAAAAGCCAGGGAATTGCCATCGTGCGTGCAGAGGTCTTCTATGGCATAGACCTTGCCGCTAATTTTGAAGACGGCAATCCAGCGCCCTTTGACGCCAAAGACCTCGCGCTCGCCGCTGGGCAATTCGCTGCTAGGGCAAAGACTTATCCATTCAGCCATGCTTGCCTCGTTCTCGTTACTCGCTCTCTTCCAACAGCAGCCAGCGCTCGCTGCCTTCGACGCCATAAGCGCCGATGACTAGCACTTTCAGCGGCAGCAAGGCGCATTTTACGCGGTTGATGCTCAGAGGCAGGCCGATATTTTCCAGTAGTTGCCGCTTATTTATCTGCCGCGCTTGCGCCAGCGTCAGGCCGAGCAGCTCTTCGCCGAACATCGAAGCCGACGCTAGGCTGATGGCGCAGCCTTCACCTTCCCAGCCAACAGCGACAATCAAACCATCGCGCAAGCGCAGGGTCAAGCGCAGACGGTCGCCACAGAGCGGGTTTGTCTCTTCGTGGTCGAAGTCATTGGGCACGAGCGGGGTCCAATTGCGGCGGTTGCGCGCATGATCCAAAATTAGCTCGCGGTACATCTCTTGCATATAAACAAGCCCAAGTCTTTAGCCACAGAGGCATGGAGAAATTCAAAAGGCGCATCATACTGACACGCCTTGCATTGTAGCAGTGATTTTAGGCTTCTGGCAACACTAGCGCTCTAGCCAACTTCGCCTCAGCCGATGATTTTAGCCTCAATCTCATCCATCAAGCGCTGGCGCACGCGCTCAAACGGTACCCGCTGCAAGAGTTCATCAAAAAAGCCTTCGATTATCATCAGCTGCGCTTGCGGGCGGCTGATGCCGCGGCTCATCAGATAATAGATTGGCTCTTCTTCCAGCGTGCCAAAGGTCGCCGCATGCGAGCAAGCGACATCGTCCGCCTCGATTTCTAAGCCAGGGATGCTGTCCATACGCGCCGCATCGCTGAGCAGCAAATTGCGGCAGACCTGATAGCCATCGATGCGTTGCATGCGCGGCAGAGACTTTATCATGCCCTGCCACAGCGTGCGGGCGGTATCGCGGGCTGCGCCTTTGAAAAGCAGGTCCGTATTTGTCAGCGGCGCGTTGTGATTCTGCTGCGTATCCAGGTCGAAGAACTGGTCACTATCGGCGAAGAAAAAGCCGCTCACGCGGGCATTCGCCCCAGTGCCGACGGTATCCACTTCGATAAAGGCTTTGGTCAAGCGGCTGCCCATGACGCCATTGACCCAATCCAACTGCGCATCGCGGCCGACCAGACCGCGCTGATGGCTGAACTCGAAGGTCTGGCGATTCCAATCTTGCAGCGAGACATAGCGCAGATTAGCGGCCGCGCCGACAATCAACTCAGTCGCGCCGATATAAGCCGACTGCGCCTCTTCGTCACGCGACGCGTATTCAACCTGCATTGTCGCCTGGGCATTCTCTTCCAGCACCACCAGCACATGGCCCAGAGCCGCGCCAGGGACGGTGTTATAGCAGACGACATGCAAAGGCAATTCGGCGACGGTGTTGCGCGGCACATAGAGCAGAACGCCATAATGCCAGAGCGCCGCGTGCAAAGCGGCGAATTTGCCATCGGCAGGTTTGACCGCTTGGGTCAGCAGATGCCGCTCGAGCAAGTCGCTGTGGTCGCGCACGGCGCTGCGCAAGTCAGTAAAGATGACGCCCTGCCGCGCCAGAGAGTCAGCAAAGTCATACTGCGTCACCTGGCCATCGACAAATACCAGCGTGCCGCCTTCTTCAGCGCCGGTCAGCGGTTCGAGGTTTTTTGCCGGCACGCTCTGGGCAGAAGCGCCATTGGCTGACAGCGGGCGCTGCGCCTCGTGCCAGCGGATATGGCGATAATCGGTGCGCCGCCATTCTTCTTCCATATAAGGCATCGGAGTCGCTTCATAGACTGCCCAGGCTTCGCGCCGCCGCGCTTGCAGCCAGGCTGGTTCATCGTGCTGCCGACTGAGCGCCTGCACATCCGCCAGGCTATAGCTCGGCGCTTGCGGGCGCGCCGACCGCCTTCGTACAACTGCCACTGTGTTTTCTCCTGATTTTGTCAGTTTGCGCCGCTGGGCGGGCTAGCCAATCGAGCCTTCGAGTTGAATCTGAATCAGCCGATTCAGCTCCAGCGCGTATTCCATCGGCAGCTCTTTGACCAGAGGCTCGAGGAATCCATTGACGATCATGGCGTTGGCTTCGTCTTCGCCGAGGCCGCGGCTCATCAGATAAAAGAGCTGGTCCTCGCCGACTTTGCTGACCGATGCCTCATGCCCCATAGTAACATCTTTGGCGTCAATCTCGATTGTCGGGTAGGTATCGGAGCGGCTGAAGTCGTCCAAGAGCAAGGCATCGCAAACCACATTGCTCTTGCTATGGCGCGCCGCTTTGTCGATTTTCAGCAGGCCACGATAGCTGGCGCGGCCGCCATCTTTGCTGATGGACTTGCTGATGATTTGGCTGGTGGTCTTAGGCGCTAAATGGGTGATTTTGGCGCCAGCGTCTTGATGCTGCCCATCGCCGGCGAAAGCTATCGACAGCACTTCGCCATGCGCGCCTTCACCGCGCAGGATGACAGCCGGGTATTTCATCGTCAGGCGGCTGCCCAGGTTGCCATCGACCCATTCCATAGTCGCGTCTTCTTCGGCGACAGCGCGTTTTGTCACCAAGTTATAAACATTGTTCGACCAATTTTGAATCGTGGTATAGCGGCAGCGCCCGCCCTTCTTGACAATGATTTCGACGACCGCGCTGTGCAGGCTGTCGGAGCTATAGATGGGCGCGGTGCAACCTTCGACATAATGCACATAAGCGCCTTCATCGACGATAATGAGCGTGCGCTCGAACTGGCCCATATTCTGCGTATTGATGCGGAAGTAAGCCTGCAAAGGCATTTCGACCTGCACGCCCGGCGGCACATAAATGAAGCTGCCACCCGACCAGACGGACGTATTCAAAGCGGCGAATTTGTTGTCGTTGGAGGGGATGACCGTGCCAAAGTATTCTTGTACGATTTCGGGATGCTCGCGCAAGCCCGAATCCATATCCAGGAAGATGACGCCCTGCTCTTCTAGGTTTTCCTGAATTCGGTGATAGACCGATTCGCTGTCGTACTGGGCTGAGACGCCGTGCAGGAATTTCTGCTCGGCTTCGGGGATACCGAGCTTATCAAAGGTCTCTTTGATTTCGGCCGGCACTTCGTCCCAATCCTGCTCGGTCTTGTCGGTCGCCCGCACATAATAATAGATGTCGTCGTAGTCGATTCGGTTGAGGTCGCCGCCCCATTGTGGCGTCGGCTTGTCCATAAATATGTGATAGGCTTCGACGCGCCGCTCGGTCATCCAGCGCGGCTCGTCTTTCATCGCGCTGATTTGGCGCACGATGTCTTCGTTGATGCCTTTTTGACTCTTGAAAGTATAGTCCACATCGTCATCGTGGAAACCATATTTCTCGGCATAGCTCAAGCCGACTTGCTTCAAGGCTTCTTCTTCGTATGTGAGCTGCTTTTCGCTAAGAACTGCTTCGTTCATTTTCTCACCTCGTCCTTTTTCTACTAATTGGACTGTTAGGCTTCGGCCAGCGCGGATTGCTTCTCTCGAATCCACTCATAGCCTTTTTCTTCGAGTTCCAGCGCCAGTTCTGGTCCCCCGCTTTCCACAACGCGGCCGTCGTACATCACATGCACATAATCTGGCTTGATGTAATTGAGCATGCGCTGATAATGCGTGATGACCAGCGCGCCCATCGCTGGCCCGGTCAAAGAATTGACACCATCGGCGACGATGCGCAGCGCGTCAATATCCAGACCAGAATCGGTCTCATCCAGCACGGCGATGCGCGGTTCCAGCACCGCCATCTGCAAGACTTCGGCGCGCTTTTTCTCGCCGCCGCTAAAACCTTCATTGAGATAGCGCCCGGCAAAAGCGTGGTCAATATGCAGCTGCGTCATCTTCTGGCGCATCAAACGGGCGAACTTGGGAATGGCGATGCCTTTGCTCTCTGGGTCTTCCGCTTTCATGCGGGCATTGATGGCATGGCGCAAAAAATTCGCCAGCGTAACGCCGGGAATCGCGACGGGATATTGAAAAGCCAGGAACAAGCCAGCCCGGCTGCGCTCGTCCGCGTCCATCTCCAGCAGGTCTTCGCCGTCCAGCAGCACCTCGCCCGCCTGCACTTCATACGCGGGATTGCCCATCAAGACATTGGCTAGCGTGCTTTTGCCGGAGCCGTTGGGGCCCATCAGTGCGTGAATCTCACCCTGCTTGACTGACAGGTCGACGCCACGCAAAATTAAGTCTTTTTCGCCCTCGACACTCGCATGCAGGTTTCGTATTTCCAGTGTTGCAGCCATCCGCGGCCCTTCTCCTCTCTCGCTGTTTTAATCTCGGTTAAATTTATTCTATAACCGACTCGAATTTCAAGGGCAGTTTAACAGCTTGCCCCCGCGCTGTCAATATGCGATAGCCATTCAGAAATTCAGACGAAGCGACTAAGCCCAATCTTAGCGGGGCAATCTTAGAATTTTATTAGAATGCTGCCTGTAAGAATGAGACAAAGCCAAAAAGCGCGCAGTCTAAGTTCTTAGTATATCAAACTAAACTTTGCAAGTTTTATGCCTTCGTTTCAACCCCACCCCCAGCCCCTCCCCAAAGCTTCGGGGAGGGGAGTCTAAGCGACAAAAACTGGTGCTGGACACTGGCCGCCGGTCACATAAACACTGCCCTACGGGAGAGGCTTTCCTGCAAGCGCGCCTATAATTTTCGGGGTTTTTCTCCCCTCCCCAAAGCTTTGGGGAGGGGCTGGGGGTGGGGTTGAAAATGGTGCATAATTAACTTGGGCTTACTTCTGTAGCAATTATAAGAAATTTCAAAAATTGACAGACGCGCCACGCTGTACTATGCTTGACTTAAGCTGTCGGACAATCAAAAAGCCTAAGAGGATAAAGCCATGCAAGCAGAGATGGAAAGAGAAGCCGGCTTGTACGATGCATTGCGGGCCGTCATCGACCCGGAAATTGGCATGAATATCATCGAGTTGGGTTTGGTGCGCGGCGTCGAAATCGGCGAAGACCGCGCCCATGTCAATATGATTATGACCACGCCCTTCTGCCCTTATGCGCCGCAGCTGCTTGAGCAGACGCGCCGCACCGCGCAGGATTTCCTCGGCCTGCCAACCACCATCGAGATGGGGATGGAAATGTGGGACCCCAGCATGATGGAAGAAGGCGCTGCCAGCGACTGGGGTTTGTTCTAGCTCCCTGCCTAAGGTCGATGATCCCGTATCCAAGCCAGCGGGTCAATATAATTCTCCATCAGCTTCGCATAATTGAGCTTGGGCCAATCGCCTGGCAGCGTCTCCATGACTGTCGTTGGGCTAAGGTCAAAATGCAGATGCGGCACATAGCGGCCAAAAGCGTCGCTCACTTCGCATACCCGCTGCCCGCGGGCGACCCGCTGACCAACCGAAACGCGCATATTCTGGACATGGGCATAGCGGCTATAGATGACTTTCCCGCCTGGCTCATAGAGCGGGTCGTGGCGAATGACGACTAAATTGCCCCATTTGCCCAGCCGGGCGGCGAAAGTTACGATGCCGCTGGCGACGGCATAGCAAGCCATGCCCTTGTCGTCGTAGGGTTTGCCAAAATTCAAATCAGCGCCAGTGTGATAGGCTTCGCTGGGCGTGCCAATGAAATAGAGCTTGCCAAAGGGCGTCGCATCGCGCCAACCAGGCGGCCACATCGTTTCATCGCGGCGCTGAGCGCTGGTGCCGACCGGCGAATCGTAGCCATCAGCCACATGCACGCCATTGACAATCGTCGGGCGCTTGCCTCTGGCTGGCTCGGGTGCCGGGCGATAGCCAGGCGGCGTATTGACAATGCGGCGAAAGCGCACCGCGTCAAAGGCGATCTGTTTGTCTGGCTCGCCGGTAACATCATTCAAGAAAACACGGCCGGCATTTTCCATACGGCGGTCGAGGTCAAAGACGCCCAGAGCCACCCAGACATTGCGATTGCGATGCTGGTTGATGTCAATGACAACTTCGTCGGTTGTGCCGACGATGCCATGCACTTTGTAACGCGCGCGGCGGGTGGTCGCCCCGCGATTGGGGATGAAGACCGAAATTTCCCACAAGCCATTCTTGGGCAGGTCGCGCCGCCATTCCGCCCAGACTTTGCTCGTGCGCTCTTCGGTATTTACATAGAGAAAGTCCCAGCCCCAGGTATTCTGCCGGGCGCTGAATTCGGGCCGGCCAGTATAGGTGCCGCTGCGGAAGCCCTCTTTCGTCGGCAAGATGATGACTTCGTCGGCGAAGTTTTGCAGCACATCGTTAGCTGGGTCGGCCGGCGATGCGCTCAGCTCAATCGGTTTATTGGCGCCAGCCCACTGGGCGATGGTGCCAAGCCGCCACCAGCTCAAGCCCTTCGCGCCGTGCACCTGCGTCGCCAAAGTATGCGCTTCGGTCTGTTCGCTGGCCGGGGCGGTGCCTTCCAAGACTGGGATTATCGGCTTGTTATAACCCGCCCAGACTGACCAGACCGAGGATAAAGCCTCTTCTGGCGTCTTGCGGAAAATCCGCCAATAAGTCTGGGGGTGGACGCTATCGATGAAGGGACTCCAGTCGTTGGGATAAATTGTGTGATAATGCTGGCGGCGCGGGTCGATGCTCATGCCGATATGGAAGCGGGAGCCTAAACCGCGGCGCAATGCCAGCATGAAGGGACGTATCGCCGACTGGCCGCCCTGCCAATAATCGGCGTAGGGTTCGATATCTAGAATCAAAGATTGCACGCCGGGCCGCTTGCAAGCCTCTATCAGAATGGCCGCCTCCGCTTCGACATTCAAACCTTTTGGCACGCACCAGGCATGAAATTCGATGTCGGCCGCCTGGCAGGCGCTGACCCACTGGTCGATGCTGGCCGGGCCGCTGATAGCCATAGAGCTGGTGTCATAGTCGCTCATCCAATTTGTGCCATTGGTGACTTTCACCCAGACCTGCTGCGCATTAGGCGCGTTGGTTTTGATGACATCGAGCAATTCCGCCGCTGTATCTTGGGGGACGGCGGAGCCTTTCCAATGCCAGATCGCCACCTTGCCATCGTAGGGCGTTGGTTTATGCGGCGACGGCTGCGCGCCAATGGCGGGGATGAACTCAATCAGGCCAGCATAGACCCAGCCTTTCAGCCCGCCCTTCTCCAGCCAGACCCAGTTGCTCGCCGTGCGCGAATCAGGATAATAGACGACCAGCGCATTATCGAGAATATCGCCAATATCGCTGTAACTGACGCCAGGCCCGCTGCGGATATTGCTCAGCGCCGAGTGTGTATTGGCAACGGCGATTACGCCTCTGCCAGCATCATCAGGTTTAGGTACACTGTTCATCCAGCCCCCTCTCGCAATCACTGCTTGCATAGTAGTACAGGTCGCGTTTTTGGGCAAAACACATAGCGGAAAAGCTGCCTTTTGCACGCCCGCTGCGCCCAGCCTAATAAAAAAGAGCCGCCGGCGGGCGACTCTTTTTTCACTTCTTGTTTGAGATAGGCAGATTTCTGCTAAACAGTAAAAGCGCCATCCTTATAGAAGAGTTCGCCATCGACATAAATTTCGCTGTCTTGGCGCATATCGCAAATCATATCCCAATGCACCGCGCTACTGTTGCGGCTGCCCGTCTCGGGATAGCCCATACCGACGGCCATGTGCACCGTGCCGCCAATCTTCTCGTCATAGAGGATGCTGCCGGTGAACTGGCTGATGCCGAAGTTCGTGCCAATGGCGAATTCGCCGAGATAGCGCGCGCCAGCGTCCGTCTCCAGCTGCGCATGCAGCAGGTCTTCGTTCTGCTCGGCGCTGGCTTCAACGACTTTGCCCTCAGCGAAGCGCAATTCAATGCCGCTGACAGCGCGCCCGCCGACAATGGCCGGATAGCTGAAGCGCACCCAGCCATTGACGCTGTCTTCAACTGGCCCCGTAAATATCTCGCCGCTGGGCATATTGCGCTTGCCATCGCTATTGATGAAACGGCGGCCCGCGATGCTCAATTCCAGGTCGATATGAGGCCCGCGCAAGCGGACCTGATCTTTGCCGGCCAAATAATCAACTTTTTGCTGCTGCATCTGGCTGAGCTTCTGCCAAGCGCCAGCCGGGTCAGCGACATCGCAGAAACAAGCGCCATAGACAAAATCTTCATATTCTTCGAGGCTCATATTGGCTTCTTGGGCGCCGGCCTGTGTCGGGTAGAGCGTGCCAACCCAGCGAAACTCGCCGCGGGCAGCCCGCTGCAAGCGCGTCTGCAAGATGGGGCTCTGCGCGGCCCGCAATGCGCGGATGCGCTCGGCGCTGATATTGGTCATAGCCCGCGTATTTTCTGGCGCACGCACGCGGATATAGACATCAGCCGTCTCGGTATAGAGCTTGAGGCTAGGGTCGATCCAGTTCAGCTGCTCGCGGCTGGCTTGGCGCAGGAAATAGCGCTGCATCGCCTCGTCATCGATGATGAGGCTGGCATGCCCGCCAGCGTCCAGCACGGCCGCGAAGATATCGCGCAGGATAGGCAGCGCATTAAAATCGCCTAAGATGCCGACCCAATCGCCCGGCTGCACTGCGGTTGAATAATTGACCAGCAGGCGAGCTAGCTTTTGCCGTCTTTGCTCGCTCATGCCTAAGCCAATTCTCGCGCCTTGGCCAGGGCGGCTTCAAAATCCACTTCGTCGCCGATGACCGGCACATATTCGGCATGCCGCAGGACATTGTCTTGATCCAGCACGAAGACGGCGCGCTGGCAGATGCGCCAGTCCGTATCATGCACACCATAATCATCGGCGAATTGCATGTCGCGCTGCGTCGAAAGCGTCTCGGTATTTTCGATGCCCTCGCTGCCGCAGAAACGGCCCAGGGCAAAAGGCATATCCGCGCTCACGGTCAAGACGACTGTGTTCGCCAAGCTGGCCGCCTCTTCATTAAAGCGGCGGGTCTGCGCCGAGCAGACACCGGTGTCAATGGACGGGATTACGCTGATAACTTTGACTTTGCCAGCATAATCGGCTAGGGACTTGCTGCTCAAATCGTTGGCGATTAAGCTGAAATCGGGCGCGGCCGCCCCAACTTCTAACATCTCGTTTTGGATATTGTGTTCGCTAGCGCCAACCATCATTCCTTTACGCGCCATTTTATTTCTCCTCGCTCCCTATAGGATACTCAATTAGAATGGTATAGTATGGGCATTATACGCGAACTATTTCGCAATATCTATAGTCTTGCAAGGAGGCTAGCATGCCGCGCAAAGTCCTTTTAGTCGCCGCGCTCGCCGTTGTTGTCATCATCGGCTTGGCAATCACGAAACCGTGGCTCTATTTTGTCAATCACGAGGTCAACGAAGCCTTTCCTGGCTTGAATGACGCGCAGCGCGAAGCCATCGGCAATATGCCGGAAGAGGAAAAGCAAGCGCTGATTGCTATGGCAAAAGACAACCCAGACATGGGGCAGCAGACCGCTATGGCGCAAATCGGCCCTGATAGCGTCGTGCCAGCGGGGGAGCAAGCCATGCCCGCCGAGATGCCGGCCGAGCCGACCGTGCTAGCCCGCGGCAGTTTCATCGACATCGACCCCATCCATGGCGCCGTCGGCAGCGCAACGGTCTATGCCTTGCCTGAGGGCCCAGTCCTGCGTTTTGAAGACTTCCGCTCCAAAAACGGGCCCGAATTGCATGTCTATCTATCAAAGGAAGTGCCAACCAGCACATTCGCCTCGCTAGGCGAGGGCGCGCTGCATCTGGGCTTGCTCAAGGGCAATGTCGGCAACCAAAATTATGTCATTCCGGCTGATGTTGACCTCAGCCAGTTCAAGAGCGCCGTCATCTATTGCCGGCCTTTCAGCGTCATTTTCAGCACGGCGGAGTTTCTTTAATCAAAATCGCGGAAGCGCCAAGTCCCATCGACCATCGTGCCTAGGACTTGCAAAGTCGGGATTTCGGCGGGCGCCACCGCATAGATGTCGCGGTCTAAGACGATGAGGTCGGCTAAAAAGCCTTCGCTGAGTTTGCCCAAGCGGTCTTCCATATAGGCGGCATAAGCCGGCCCTTGCGTGAAGCCGAGCAGAGCCTCGTGCAAGTTAAGGCGGCCGGCTGGCTGCCAGCCGCCGGCTGGCTGACCGGCGCGCTGGCGGCTTATCGCCGCGTGAATGCCAAGCAAGGGATTGAGCGGCTCCACCGGCGCATCCGAACCCAAGGCGATACGAGCGCCATGCTCTACTTGCAAACGCAGATTGTAGGCATACTTCACGCGCTCGCCCCAATAGCGGTCGGCTGTCTGCATATCGGAAGTGGCGTGAATCGGCTGCATGGACGCGATGACATCTAATTCGGCTAAACGGTGTGCATCGGCCGGGTGGATAATCTGCACATGCTCGATGCGGTGGCGGCGGCTGGAGCTTGGCTGGCCGCGGGCGGCTTCTTCGCGGCGCGCGTTTTCAAATACATCCAAAACATCATGCACGGCTTTGTCGCCGATAGCGTGAATCGTCGAGGGCAAGCCCGCGGCGCTGGCTCGGCTGACATACTCCACCATCTCTTCTTTATCGACCACCGGCAAGCCATAGTTATCAGGTTCGCCGGCATAAGGCTCGAACATAAGGGCCGTCTTCGCGCCGAGCGCGCCATCGGCGAAGAGCTTAAGCCCGCCGATACGCAGCCAGTCGTCGCCAAAATTGCGGCGCAAGCCCGACTCCAACGCCGCGTCGAACCAACGCTGGTTAATCTGCTTGACGACGCGTAGCGACAGCTCGCCCCGCTCGCGCAGAATCTGCAAAGCGACCAGGCAGGATGGGTCGTCAAAATCGTGAATCATCGTCAAGCCGCTGCGCAGGGCTTCAGCCTGAGCCTCCAGCATCAGGTCGGCCAGCTGCTCGCTGCTAGGTTGCGGCATTTTCTGGGCTACCAAGTCCATCGCCGTCTCGAGCAGGATGCCGGTGGCCGTGCCATCGGCCGCGCGCATAATCTGCCCGCCGTCGGGGTCGGCTGTAGCATCGGTGATGCCGGCCGCCGCCAAAGCACGTGAATTCGCCCAGCCAGCATGCCCGCTTTTGGCGCTGAGATAGACGGGGTTATTGGGCGCGACCGCATCCAGGTCGGCTTTGCTGGGGAAGGCGCGGTCCTGCCATAAATCCTGCGCCCAGCCCTGCCCATAGATCCAGTCGCCGGCCGCGCTTTGCGCCACGCGCTCTTGCACGCGGGCTACCGCTTGCGCTTTGCTGGGCAGCTCAAAGACGTCGACGGCGCGGGTGGCTAGAGCCTGCGCTTCCCAATGCAGATGCGCATCGGTCAAGCCAGGCAAGACCGTCTTGCCGGCCAGATTGACCAGCTTGGTATTGGCATTTGCCAGCCTTTGAATCTCGGCATCGCCGCCTAGTGCCACGATGCGACCATAACTGATGGCTATGGCGCTGACTCGCGGCTGGCCCGTGTCTAGCGTGATGATATTGCCATTAAAGAGAATCGTTTGAATCATAGCCTTATCCTAGCTGTCCGAAGCATAATCGTTCAATTCGCGGTCGATTTCGGCGCAGGTTGGCGCGCTATCGACGCCGCTGCGAGTAACTGAGTAAGCCGCCAGCCGGCCCGCGAGGCGCGCCGCTTTTGCCACATCGCCTTGCAAGCGCGGCAGCAAAGCCAAGAGTGACGCAGCGAAGACATCGCCGGCGCCGGTCAAATCGCGCGGCGGCACGGCGATGCTCTCGTAGCGCATTGCCCCGCCCGCATGATAATAGGTGCCGCCCGCCCGCCCGTTCGTAACGATAAGATGTTTACAGACCCGCCGCGCTTTTTCGGTAAGCTGCGGATACTGCTGCACATCTTCTTCGCTATAGACGACTATGTCGATAAGGCGCAGGGCTTCTTCATCGAACCACGGGCGGAAGCGCACAAGCCCATCCGCCTCCCAGCGCCGCAGCAATCCTTGCAGCGTCAGCATTTTGGTCGCCGCTGGGAAAGCGCAGGCGAAATCCAGCGGGTCAATTTCGACCGCCAGCGGCCCCAAATGCACATAGGGCGCGTCTTTCCAGCCGCTTGGCACATCGCCCGCACTCAGCTTTTGCGCTGTCGCCCGCACGAACTGTTGCCGCCCTTTCGCGCTATAGACATTTTCATAAGTGAGCGAATTTTGCGCTGGCAGAGAGACCAGCTTGCCAAAGGGCAGCAGATGCTCTAGCAGAGTTTCATTATAAGCGGCGCTGGTCAAGATGCCGACGCGCTGACCAAAAGCGGCGTAAGTCGGCGCGGCATAAGCGACTGTGCCGCCTAGCATGCGCCCGCCTGGCACCAGGTCGACTGTCATGTGTCCAACTAGGAGAACATCGATAGAGTCAGACATAAGCCTCGCCTAAGGCGCAGTGGATTCGCAGTATCGTTCTAGGAATTATGACAGAACCAGAAAGCACACCAGCCGTCAAATTTCTTCGTGTCTCAAGTAAAACCAACTAAATTTTGCAAGCTCCATGCCTTTATTTCAAGCCCACCCCGGCCCCTCCCGTAGGGCCGGGGTGGGGTTGGCGAACACATAAGACCTGCAAAATTTAATTTGTCCTACTTCGTGTCTCTGTGCCTCTGTGGCAATAATAACTTGGACTTGCTCAGCTTTGTTTTGGCACGATGGTAACTTTGCGGCCCCGACCTTCGCCGACGCTGCGCGTCATCACATCGTTGCGGCCGCGCAGCGTCAAATGGATGATACGCCGTTCGTTGGGCTGCATTGGCTCCAGCGTGATGGTGCGACCCTGCTGCACCGCCTGACGCGCCATGCGCTTAGCCAAGCCGCGCAGCCGATTCGAGCGCCCCATCTTATAACCAGCCGCGTCAATGATGATGTTTGCCCGCCGCTGCAAGCGCCGGCTGCAAATCAGCCGCACGACATGCTGCAAGGAAGAGAGCGTTTCGCCGCGCCGGCCGATTAAACGGTTGATGCGCTCGCCTGAGATATTCAGCATCCAGTGCGGCGCTTCGCCGTCGTCGTCTTCGGCGCAGCCGACATCGATGCGCGCTTGCACCTTCATCTTTTCGAGCAATTCCGCTAGCACTTGCTTGGCGACGATAGCATCTTCGTCCAGTTCTTCGTCGGCGACGGCGGCTGTTGCTGGCGGCGCCGGCCTATCATCGCTCGCGGCGCTGTCTTCCACGGCCGGTGGCGCTGCGGCGGCGCTGCGCCGCCCAATCAAGACCAGCCGCACGCGAGCCTCGCGCGCGCCAAAACCAAATAAACCGGTATTTGGCTCTTCCAGCACTTCGATCATCACATCGCCAGGCACAGCCTGAAGCTCGGCCAAGCCTTTATCGATCGCCGCTTGCACCGAATTCGCGCTTACTTCAATCATTTCCATAGTTTACCCCCCCTAATGGCGCTACCGCGGCCGCTGGTCATTTGCGACGCGGTTTCTTTTTTCTGCGCCGTTGCGGTTTCGGTTTTTTCGTTGGTTTTTCCGCATCCAGTTCTTTGAGATCAATTTCGACGGGCCCGTCGTCTCTTTTCTGGCTGCGGAAGACTTTATCCAAAGCCCGCCGCCCCTGCGGGCTGTACTGCACGATGCCAATCAAATTGGAAGCCACAAAATAGATGGACAAACCAACCGAGAAAGAAAGCGAGAAAAAGCCAAACATCACCGGCATAATCGTCGTCATGCTCTTGGTCATAGCCGCCGCGCCGCCCGCCGTGGCGCTCTCTTCTTTGTCATCGTCGTCATTGTCGTCTTTTTTCTCGCCCGGTTTCTTGGTTAGGGCCATGGTCAATTTCTGCTGTGCCCAAGTCGTAACCAGCACCAGCAGCGGCAAAGCCAGCGCATACGGTGGATTTTCGGTTGGCGCCAGTGTCAAATCCAAGGCCGGCAGCAACTCAGCCAACTGCGGTATGGGCGACCACATGCGCTGCAAAGGTATTAGCGAATCCAAACCCGGTATGAGCAGGCGCTCCGACAAATCGACAAGCTGGAAAGGCGTCGCCGCCAGGGCAAAGAATATCGCCTGATACAAACCAATCAGAATCGGGAATTGTATCACCATTGGCAGGCAGCCGCCGACCGGGCTGACTTTGTTTTCTTGATAGAGCTTCATCTGCGCTTGCGACAGCTTTTCTTTGTCGCCTTTATATTTCTCTTGCAGCTTCTTCAACTGGGGCTGAAGCTGCTGCATCTTGCGCGAAGATTCTTGCTGTCGGGCAAAAAGCGGATAAGTCAAAATACGGATGATTACCGTCAGCACGACAATCGCCAGTACGATGTCTTGATTCAGCAGGGCATAGAGCCAAGCCAGAATCGTGACAAAGGGGTTAAGAATCAAATCCCACATGCGTCAGTCCTCATTCGATTATCGTGGATAGACCCAGGTTTGGCGGCCATCTAGTTCAAAAGCGATGAGCAGCCGGCCATCATGCACCGAAGTAACCAGCAGCAGCGGCTCGTCGATGTCCAAAGTGTCGCTTGGCTCCAGCAGCAGCATATCGCCTAGCAGTTCCGGCCGTTCGTCGATTTCCCGCGCGAAATAGATCTCGCCATCGCGCTGGTCCAGCCAATAGACCTTGCCATCGCGCGAGGCGACGATGACCCGTTCTTCATAGACCAACGGGCCCGCGCGAATGCCGCGCTCGGCAACATGTTTCGACCAGCGCTGGGTCAAGCCGCTCGCGCTATCTAGGGCATGCACATAGCCGCTCAAATCCGCCACATAGACGATGCCATTGGCGTCAATCGCCGGGCTGCCCCAGACCCAATTCTGTGTGCTGTATTCGCTGAGAATCTCGCCCGCCAGCGAAATCTCAAAGAAAGTCTTGTTGAAACTGCCGACATAAAGCCGCCCATTCGCCAGCAGCGGCGTCGAAGCGACGCTGCCGCCCAAATCAATCGACCAGAGCCGCTGCCCGCTGTTTTTATCGACGGCATAGAGGAAATGGTCAATCGAAGAGACAATCAGCATATCGTCCACCAGCAGCGGCGTCGCCCAGATGCCAGCTTCGGTGGGGAAGCGCCAAAGTTCTTGCAAAGTCTCTAGCGAAAGCGCGCTGAGGCCGCCATTTTGATATGGCACATACAAGACGCCATCCGTCGCCAGCAAATTCGCCACCACCTTGTCCGCCAGTGGGATGCTGCGCTGCGTTTCGACCACGACGGAGTCCACCCGCAGCAGGCGCTTGTTGTTATCGGCGATGAGCATGGTCTCTGCATCAAGCGCAATCGGCGCGCTATAGAATTGGGCGCCGTCGTTTTCATGCCCGCGCAAAATCCAAGCGCGCGGGTTGTTCTCGTTATCGCGCAGCGGCTGCTGATTGATTGGATTGATGAGGCGCGCCGGCGCGCCATTGGCCGGCGCCAAAATCGCCACCTCGTTATTGTAGGCCAACGTGATTTGCTGCTCGCCATTCAGCTCAATCAAGTCAACTGAAGGCCAGCTCACGCCCATGCGCGCGCCGACGCAGCCCGTCAGCGCAGCCAGGCAAAGACTCAGCAGGGGTATCAGACGCAGGCGCTTTCTATGTATTGTCTTCAAAAATCACTCCTTGGGTGGGACGGGGTCATGCCCGCCCGGGTGAAATGGATGGCAGCGCAGAATTCGCCGTAAGCCCAGCCAAGCGCCTTTTGCGGACCCGTGGACTTCAATCGCCTCGTAGGTGTACATCGAACAGGTCGGCGAGAAACGGCAGGCGGACGGCAGAACGGGCGAAATAAAACGCTTGTACAGGCTTATCGATTTTAGCAAGGCCCGCTTGAGCATGTCAGCGCGTCCTATGCAGCTGAGCCTGCGCCAAAAGCCATTTTAATATACGCAGCAATTCAGCGAAAGGTTGCGCCGCCGCCCCGCCCCGCGCGATGACGACAATGTCAAAGCCCTGCCGCAGGCGGCCGTGCAACTGCCAGAGCGCCGCCCGCAGCCGCCGTTTGCAGCGGTTGCGCTGGACGGCATTGCCCAGCCGCTTGCTCGTCACGATGCCGTAGCGGTTGTGAGGCAAGCTATTGGCGCAGACGCGCAGAAGCAGGGTCGGCTGTCGGTAGAGCCGGCCCCTTCGGCGCACGCGAGCGAAATCGGCCGAGCGGCGCAGCCGCAATGCCGCTTTCATCAGCTAGCTGGCATTCCAATTTACTTTTTTCACATGGTTTGGACTTACCGTTAGCTGGCGCCGCCCGCGCAGGCGCCGCGCTTTTAAGACGCGGCGGCCGCCGCGGGTGCTCATGCGCTTGCGAAAGCCATGCACGCGCTTGCGCCGCCGCACCTTTGGCTGCCAGGTTCTTTTGGTAGACATCTTCAGCCCTATCTATAACCATAGCTGTCAATTACAAAACATAAGTATAACTGAGTCTGCGGGGCTGTCAACCGCGGAATGAGTGGCGGCAGGGCAATCGCATCAAAGTGAGACGCGTCGCAATTTTTTGCATAATTAACTTAGACTTACTGAGAAAAAATTATAGCGTATCGCGCATTGGCTGCGTGGCGATTTTCTTTTCAACCACAAAGACAGAAAGGACACAAAAGAAACCCCCTACGTCTCTGTGGCTCTGTGGCTCATTCTCTTTTTGACCCGCTTGCCCGGCCCACAATCACGCTGATATGCAGCCACCCCCAAAAATATGCTATACTTGGCGCAATCCCGGTGCATCTGCCAGTGGCAGACGGAGGCGGTGATGGAAATCCATCAACTTGCCAGCTTAATCGAATGGCTCGACGAAGAGCGTCGCCGCGACAAAGCCCTTATCGCGGTCTTGGAAGAGCGCCTGGCTCAGCAAGGCGACAGCCTCGATGGCCTGCAGCGCCGCCTTAACACCGTAGAATCCGAGCAGACAGTCATCAGACAAGAGACCCTGCCGGCGCAAAAAGAACAGGCTATCATCGAGCGCGTGCGCCAAGAAACGCAGCAATTGCTAGAAAATGCCGAAGCCCGCCGCCTCACCGCCGAGCGCGAAGCCGAGCGCCGCCTAGATTTGCAGCGCGATACTGTGCAACGCTCCATGCGCGAGCTGACGGAGAAAGCGGACCGGCTGGAAAAACAAATCGCCAGCATCAGCGACTTGCAAGCCGAAGGCGACCGCATGACCAATGCCATGCGCGTGCTGCAACAAGAAATGGGCGACATCGGCAAACAGCTCGAAGCGCCCGAGCGCCGCCTGACTTTTTTGGAAGAGCAGCGGCGCAGCGACGCCCGGCGGCTGGCGGAAATCGAAACCGAACTACCTGAATATAAAAAATCAGTCGACAGCATTCAGCCTAAGCTGGGCTTGCTGGAAGAGTTATCGGTGCGAAACGAGCGCCGCATCCAAGAGTTCAACGCGGCTGACCGCGAACGGCTCGAGCAAATCCGGCAATTCATCGACCAGCAGCAACTGCTCTCGCAGCAGCGCGACCAGCAGCTTGCCGACCTGACGAAGCGTTTTGGCATTCACGATGCCGAGCTACAAAAGAATATCGAGCGCTTTGAAGTCTGGGCCCAGGCCTACCGCGAAATGAAACGGATTGTCGATGATTTCAACCGCATCGGCGATCGGCTGGAGCGGCGCATCAACGAAGCCTCAGAAATGCAGCGCCTCAGCGAAGAGCGCTTCCGCGAAGAATGGAACGATTGGCGCAGCGACGACCAAAAACGCTGGAAACAATTGACGCTGTCCAGCGATGAAGTCTGGCGCAACCACGACAAAGAATTCGAAGCCTTCCTCACGCGCGTTGACGCGCTGGAACGGGCTTTGCCCAGCTTGCGTGGCGGCATCGAACGGCTCTGGCTGCTGGAACGGGCCCGCGCCGAACTCTACCGCGAACGCTACCAAGCGCTGCTGCACGAATACGACATCGGCGAAGCGGATAGCGCCAGCAATAATAATCGCAGCCCAGCCAATCGGCTCGGCAGCTAAGCGATGCGCGTCATCGGCACCGCCGGGCATGTCGATCATGGCAAATCCAGCCTGGTCGAAAAATTGAGCGGCATCAACCCCGATCGGCTCGCCGAAGAGCAGAGCCGCAATATGACCATCGATTTAGGTTTTGCCTGGCTCGACCTGCCGAATAGCGAGACCATCGGCATTGTTGATGTCCCCGGCCACCGCGACTTCATCGAGAATATGTTGGCCGGCGTCGGCGGCATCGACGCCGCTTTGCTCGTCATCGCCGCTGATGAAGGCATCATGCCGCAAACGCGCGAGCATCTGGCTATCCTGCGCCTGCTGGGCATCAAAAATCTGCTCGTCACTCTGAGCAAAATTGACCTCATCGACGACCCGGAATGGATCGAGCTGGTACGAATGGAGATTGAAGACTTGCTGGCGGCGCATGATGTCGCCGACGCGCCGATTATCGAGGTCTCGGTGCATAGCGGCGCTGGGCTGGAGACGCTGGTGGCGGCGCTGCAAGAGCTGCTGCAAGCCCAAGCGCCGCGTATCAATTATCAGCAGCCGCGCTTGCCAGTGGATCGCGTCTTTGTCGTCAGCGGCTTTGGCACTGTCGTCACCGGCACGCTGGCTGGCGGCGCGCTGGCCGTCGGCGACACAGTAGAATTGCAGCCGACGGGCCAGCTCGGGCGCATCCGCGGCTTGCAGAGCTATAAGCGGACGGTGCGCTCGGCGGCTCCGGGCAGCCGCGTCGCCGTGAACATCGCGGGCCTCAGCAGCGGGCAGATTCAGCGCGGCGCAGTCT
The DNA here is from genome assembly GCA_965200325.1 of Phototrophicaceae bacterium. GTDB lineage: Bacteria > Chloroflexota > Anaerolineae > Aggregatilineales > Phototrophicaceae > UBA6055. The sequence goes on from OZ241335.1 coordinate 2,042,388, forward strand.
TGACCTATCCTGGGCAGATGCAGCCGACCTTGCTAGCCGATGCGCATTTCACGCAGCTAGCCGATATTGGGCGGCCGCTGAGCCACAATGCCGAAGTCAAGATATTTTGCGGGGCGGCCGAAGTCATAGCCCATGCACGCCTGCTAGATGCCGACACCCTAGCGCCAGGCGCGACCGGCTGGCTGCAACTGCGCCTGCGCGAGGCTCTGCCGCTAGCCCGCGGCGATCGCTTTATCCTGCGCTATCCATCGCCGGCCGAGACGATTGGCGGCGGCCTCATCATCAACCCGCAGCCAGGCCGACGGCGCAAACGGTTTCAAGCAGCGGTCGTCCAGGAACTGGAGCTGCGCTTGCGTGGCAGCCCAGGCGAGCGCCTGGCATTGGCCGCCCAAGGCGCCACGCCGCAAAAACTAGGGGACTTAAAAAAGACGCTCGGCTACAGCCAGGCTGAGCTAGACCGGGCTTTAGACGAGGCTTTGCAAGCGGGACTGCTGCGCCAGCTCGATGCGCAGACCGTCTGGGCAAGCGCAGCCTGGCAGAAATTGACGCATGCCCTGCGCGCCGAGCTGAACATCTATCATCAGGCAAACCCGCTGCGTTTAGGTATGCGCCGCGCCGAGTTGCGCAGCCGCCTCAATATCAAGCTGAACCTGCTCGATTGGCTTGTCACGCAAGACGAGTGCGTCCTGCTGGAAGCGGACTTTCTGCGCCTGCGCGAGCATCAAATTATTTTTAGCCCAGCGCAGTCCGCCAAAATCGAGCGGCTGCTAAGCCTGCTGGCGGCGCAGCCCTATAGCCCGCCCAGCATTCCCGAGCTGAATGACCTGGCTGGGGAAGAGCTGGTGCGCGCCCTGCTAGACCAGCGGCGCTTAGTCAATGTCAGCGACAGCATCGCCTTCGCCGCCGAGACTTATGACCAGCTTGTCGCGGCTATCCGGCAGCATATTGAAGCGCATGGCGAAATCGACGCCAAGACCCTGCGCGATAAATTTGGCAGCTCGCGCAAATACGCCATCGCCCTGCTGGAGCATCTTGATTCGCGTGGCTTGACCCAGCGCGTCGGCGATATGCGCAAACGCGGCCGCAATTTTTGAGGCTCAGTTATACAATAAGCGCCGGCAAAAAACCGCCAACAAAGGCATCGCCCAGGCCGATGGTGGTCGCGTCGCTCTGTTCCACCGCCGCCACTGGCACACAGTACAGGTCGCTTGCGGCGCGGTTGAGGGCGGCAGCAAAGCGCGCATTCTCCGCCAGCGGAGCGCGGTTTTCTATATCACGGTATTGTGCCAAAGTGAAATCATCGCCATAACGGAAACGACTTGTCGCCAGCGTCAGACCCGCTTTGAGCGCGGCGGCATAGTCACGCGCGCCCGCGCCATAAGCCAGAGCCCAATGCCGCGTATGCAGCACGATGATGCGGGCGGGCAGATGCTGGCTTAAGCGGGCTAAAGCGGCGCGCAGCTGCGCCACATCGCGCAGGTCCACCGTGTGCTTAAGTTGCGCTTGCAACTCGTCTTCGTTCATGCTGCAAATATCCAGCCGCCGCCCGAGCCGGCGGTAAAGCAGCTGGCGCAAGCTGGGGTCAAAATAGCCGCCGTCTTCATAAAATACCAGCGCGCCCCGCGGCAGCCGCTCTAGCATACGCGAGACCGTAGCTAGCCGCTCCATAAGCAACGTTTTGCTCTGCATCGCGTTAAAGCCAGAAATCAAAAGCACCTGCGCTTCGGCTAGGAAGTCGGCAAAATCTTCGTTTAATCGCATAGCGATGTTATCGGCATTGCAGTGGTAGATAAGCCGATTGGACTGGCGGGCGCGAATATCGATGTCGCCAGCCCGCAGCCGAGCGCCTTTGTCAAACTGCACAATCAGGTGGGGATAGGCGCTGTCATTCGGGTTGCTGCATACATACGGGCTGCCGACCGGAAGAAGGCGGCGCACCTGGTCACTTTGCGTTACCAGATGCAAGGCGGCGCGATAGCCAAGTTTGCCCATAGCGATGGCAGCCCGTACGGGGCTGCCACCCAGCGTGATTTTTTTCTCAAAACGGGCGGCGAAATCTTCAATCAAAGCCGAGCTAGCGACAAAACGTTCGCCACCCGCCCCGCGGCGCATAAAGCCGAGTATGGAGATGAGCAGGTCGCGCTCGCCAGAGATTGCGCCGCTCGCAGTCAATTCATGCTCGCGCACCTGGTAGCGGCGCATCAGCTCTTGCAGCCGCTCGGCCTGCCACAGAATTTCGTAGTCGATATTATTGCCAAAGCCGAGAGCGATTTTGGCTGACACGCCGCCCATCCGCGCGCTTGTTTAATACAAGTCCGCTTTGCCCGTGCAGTTGAACAGGTCAAATTTTTGCCGCACGACCACTTTCATCGCGTCAATGCAGGCGGGATAAATCGACGATGGCTCGCGCAGAATCGGATTCTGTAAGACTTCGCGGCATGTTTGATAAAACGCGCTTTTCATATCGGCCGAGATATTGATTTTGCAGATGCCCAGCTGCACAGCTTGCGCGATTTCTGCGTCGGGATTGCCCGAACCACCATGCAAAACCAGCGGAATATTGACCTTCGCGCTAATCTCGCGCAGCAAGTCCAAGCGGATTTCTGGTTTCATATCTTTAGGATACAGGCCATGCGAAGTACCAATCGCCACCGCCAGCGTATCCACATTGGTGGCGTCGACGAAGTATTTCACTTCATCTGGGTTGACAAAAATGACTTCTTCCGCGCCCGCTTCCGCCTCTTCGTCAAGCTCGCCGATGGTGCCAAGTTCACCCTCGACCGAGACATCGACGATATGCGCCAGTTCGGTAACTTGGCGGCAAGCGGCGATATTTTCTTCCAAAGGCAGTTCGGAGGCGTCAATCATGACTGAGGTGAAGCCAGCGCGGATAGCACCGATAATCTGCTCTAGCGACGAACCATGATCCAGATGGATGCAAACCGGCACCGGTGTACTAAGCGCCTCTGCGATGGCATATTTGACAAAAGACGGCCGTACCAGTGCCAGCTCGTCAGGATGAATGGCGATGATGACTGGCGCGCGCGCTTCCGCCGCCGCGTCAATCACCCCAGTCAGCAGCATATTGCTGCTGATATTAAAAGCCGGCACCGCGAAGCGGTTCGCCCGCGCGACCGCCAGCAGGTCTCTCATGTTCATTAACATAGGGCTATCTTCATTCCGTTCTAGCTGTTCTAGGTGGATAAAATTGCGGCGCGCTCAACCTTTGATGGAGCCAGCCGACATGCCGGCGATGAAATAGCGCTGGAAGAGCAGGAAGAGTATTAGCACCGGCAGCGAACCCAGCACGCTCAGCGCCATCATCTGATTCCATTCAAAAGAGTGCTGCCCCATCAGCAAGTGTATGCCAATCGGCACAGTGCGCATATCGTTTGTGCGCGTCAATGTAAGCGCGAATAAAAACTCGTTCCAAGCCAGCATGAAAGTATAAACGCCGACAGCGACAATCCCGGGCAAGGATATTGGCACCAGAATGCGCCACAGCGTTACGAAGCTACCGCCGCCGTCAATCATAACCGCTTCGTCCAAGTCCCGCGGCAGCGTATTAAAATAGCCGGTCATCATGATAATAGCATAAGACAGCGTGAAGACCATATAGGTCAAAACCAGCGCCGTATAAGAGTTGTACAGCCCCAGCCAGACGATAAGCCCAAAATAGGGAATCATCAAAGTGATGGGCGGCACCGACTGGACGCCGATGATAACGAGGTTCAAGATTTTCTTGAAGCGAAAGTCGTAGCGGCTAAAACTGTAGCCGGCCATGATGCTGGTGAGCACAGTGCAAATCGTCACCAAAATCGCGACGAGGTAGCTATTGAAGAAAAAGCGCAGCTGCCCGGGGTCGCTCAAGACAGCTTGGTAAGCCTGCAAAGAAAAAGAATGGTCAATCAGCTGGGGCGGATAGGCAAAAATCTCCTTGTTGGACTTAAAAGACGAAGCGACCATCCACAGCACCGGCAAGCCAGCAAAACAAGCGCCGCTGAGCAGCGCTATCCAGAGCAATATCTTTCTGATGCGAATCTGCCGGCAGCTGCCAATCATCTCATTCATCCGCCATGCACTGGTTGCGCACATAAAAAATAGCCACAAAGGTGCAAATCGCTAGAATAATCATCGCCAGCGTCGACGCGATCGAATACTCATGCGAGCTGAAGGCCGCTTTGTAAGTATAGGTGCTTAACACTTCCGTCGAGCGCATGGGGCCGCCGCCGGTCGTCATCCAAATCAAGGTGAACTGATGTATGGTCCAGATGAAATCCAGCAAAGCCAGGCTGATGATAATAGGTTTGAGCTGTGGCAGCGTGATAAAGCGGAAGAGCTGCCAGCCATTCGCGCCATCCACCCGGCCCGCCTCATACAAATCATCGGGGATGCCTTGCAAGCCCGCCAAAAAACTGACCAAATAAAATGGATAACCCGACCAGATATTGATGAAAGTAACAGCATTTAGCGCTAGGTCCCGGTCGCTGAGCCACTCCAGCTGCTCCTGGATAAAACCAAGCTCCAGCAGCACGAAGTTGATAACGCCGTGTGGGTTCATCAGCAGCCGCCATAATATGGCGATGATAGAGGCGGTGAAGACCCAAGGCAGAATGTAGATGACGCGGAATAAAGCCTTTACATTGCTGCTGAGCAGCCTGGAATTGAGCAATAAGGCAAAAGACAAACCAATGATGAAGTGGAAGACGACGCTGACAATCGCAAAATATAAGGTGTTGCTCAGCGCGCCGCGAAATTTGCGATTTGTCAAAACCTCTTCATAATTCTCGAGGCCGACAAAAGTTGGCGGTTTCTGGGTGATGATGACATTGTCTACTAATGAATAGAGGAAGACGGTCACGATTGGCACGATGGTCAAGGCGCCGAGCAGAATCAAAGTCGGCGAAAGATAGGCATACGGCAGAAGTTTGCGCTTCTTCTGCTCCCAGCCGATATTCGCTGGTTCAGCGATGGCGCGCCCGCTGTCTATGACCATGCCGGTTCCTTATGGGCTGAGGCGGCCAAAGATTCTATTGGCCGCCTCAGCGTTATTGCTTGTATGGAATCGCGCTTAGGGGAAAGCTACTCGAAAATGGCTTCCCATTCTTCTTGCGCGATTTCCAGGAACTCGTCCAACTCGATATCGCCTTCCAGATAGAATTGGAAAGGCTCGTCAAATTGACGCATCAATTCTTCCGCAGCCGGCAGCCCGGTGAACTCGTTAGCCAGGTAGCCCTCTTGGAAGATGGCAAAGGCTGTTTCGAAGAGCGGATCCGTCGTGATGAAGTCAGGCGTCGCGTGGATATTGCCAGGGAAGGCATTCGCTATCGAAGTCAGCTTGGAGTTGCCTTCGACGCTGGTCAGGAACTCAATCAGCTTCCAGGCTTCGGCGGTATGCTCGGTATTAGCGCCAATGCCGATGCCCCAAGAGGCATAAGGCAGGCCGCGGGGCCCATCATAGCCCTCGGCCGCCGGCAACGCCGTGATGTCGAAGTTCAGGTCTGGGTTGCGCTCGCGGATTAGGGTGAAGTGGGCGAGCGTGTTGATAATCATAGCGACGCGCTCATTCACGAATTCTTCGACCTTCTCATTCTCCTTCATAGAGAAAGAGCCTGGCGCGACCACGCCAGCATCGTGCAAGCTCTTGATGAAGGCCATCGTATCGCCCAGCATTTCGTTGCCGGCTAGGTTGGGCATGCCCATATCATCCAGCATGCTGCCGCCGCTAGCCCAGACCCAAGACATGGTGTCATTTTGGATGCCGTTGGGCTGCTCCAGTGAGAGCGGCTGCGCCCAGCCATAGACATTGTTGTCAGGGTCGGTCAGGGCTTCGGCAGCGGCGGCGAATTCGGCCCGCGTCGACGGCGGGTCGATGCCGGCCGCTTCCAGCATGTCCAAATTGACAAAGACCGGGTAGATGAAGTTGGCGATGGGAATCATATAGGTCGAGCCAGCCAGTTGAATCTGCGCCGCCAACTCACTGTCATCGAAGCCCGCTTCCATCATTACTTCGGTCAAATTCGCTATCGCGCCCTGCTTATACAGGACATTGACCCAGCCACCATCCAAGCCGACGACATCGGCCATGGTGCCAGTGGCGGCGCTGGCGATGATTTGGTCTTTTGTGGTCAAGTAAGGGCCGCTGATTGTAACAACCTTAATGCCCGGGTTGGCCGCTTCAAACTCGTCCAGCAGCCCGCGGAAAGCGCCTTCTGGCAATTCTGGCTCCCACCATTGCTGGAATTCTATCGTAACATCCTCCGCCAGCGCGCCGCCTGTAAGCAGCAGCGCCAGCATCATTAAAACAAGAACATATTTCTTCATCGTAACTCCTCCTCGGAATTCAAAAGCTAGTTGGCTTCTATGAGGCGCTGCCGGCTTGGCCCGCCCCGCTTGCATTATCGGTTTTTACATAGCCTTCCTTTCTCTACAGTTCTGGCTGCACGGCGGGCGCTTGCTGTGGCACAGCCGAAAGCGCCGCGCCCAAAATGCGCCGCACCGCCCGCGCTGTGAATTTGCAAATGTCGGTAAAAGGCTACAATAAGCCCAGTCGCAAAAAATTGCTCGCATAAGTTACTTTCAAAACATAATCTTATGCGCGAGATTTGAACACAGGCTGGCCGCCTTGTCAAATTTTCGTCGGAAAGGGTCAACCCCTCCCCCGGCCCCTCCCATAGGTCAGTGTCTATGCGACCCAAAGCTTTGAGGAGGGGAGAAAAACCTCGAAAAATATGGGCGCGCTTAGGGGAAAGTCCCTCCCGTAGGGCAGTGTTTATGCGACCGGCGGGCCAGTGTCTAGCGACCAGTTTTTGTCACTCAGACTCCCCTGCCCGCAGCTTCGGGGAGAGGCCGGGGGTGGGGTTGAAAATCGCGCCTCGGGCTTAGACCCGCAGCTGCACCTCGTCGCCCAACTGCGCCCCGAGCCGCGCCGCCGCATCCCCTTGATTGACGCTGATTTCCAAAAAGCCATTGCTATCAATCTGGGCTAAGAGCTCGCCGACGGCAACTTCGTGATAAACATGGGCGATGCCAGGCACAGTCTTGCCCCTCAATGTGATTCGCGCCGTCCGCGTCGCTAGCCTCAAGGGCGGAACCTCCGCGGACCAGGGCGCTCTCAGGCTGACCATCTCTTCGTTCGCCCAGTGAAATTCGCCGATGCTGATGATGATATTGCCAAAATGGTCGATATGCAGCACCTCGCCAATCAGCAGCGGCGGATTTTAGACCAGATGTGGCGGCGGCAGGCTGACGACGGCCGGTAGCGGCGCGCCTAAATCGCTGAAAACGGCCGGCGCCGCGGCTAAATGGGCGGCGGCCGGCGCAAAAATATCGCGGCCATGAAAACTATGGCTGACTTGTCGCGCTCGATACTTAGGTTTCTCCAGCGCGACGGCTTCATAGTGACCGGGCAAGAGCGAATAGCTCAAAAGCCCATTATCAGGCGCGACAAACAGATAGCTCTCGGTTCTGACGGCAATAGGCAGGCGGGCGCTGCCGACGCCCGGATCTACCACCGCGCAAAAGATTGTGCCGGGCGGGAAATGCCGATGGCTGTTGTAGAGGGTAAAAGCCGCCTGCCGCAGGTTCTGCGGCTGAACGGCATGGCTAATATCGACGATTTGCGCGCGCGGGCAAATTTTTAATATGACCGCTTTCATCAAGCCGACATAGGCATCGGCTAAGCCAAAATCCGTCAGTAAAGCGATGACTCTAGACATATTTCCCCCGCACCTTTTGCTTGCATTGTAGCGCAGGTCTCTATTCAAGTCAGACCGTAAAGAATGCCGCTAGCCTAGCGCGATTTGCCCGCCGCCCTTAAAATGATTGGCATGCACTCTATTCGCGCGCAACTCGAAGAGAAAGAACTGAAGAGCCTGGCGGCTTATGCGCTGTTCAGCCGTCATTCGCGGGGCCGCCAGCATCTCGAGCCAGAGCCACGCTATCGCACCGCCTTTCAGCGCGACCGCGACCGCATCGTGCATTGTGCCGCCTTCCGCCTGCTGGAATACAAGACGCAGGTCTTTGTCAACGATGCCGGCGATTATTATCGCACCAGGCTGACCCATACTTTAGAAGTGGCGCAAATCGGGCGCACGCTGGCGCGGGCTTTGGGCGCGAACGAAGACCTGGTGGAAGCGATTTGCCTGGCGCATGATTTGGGGCATCCGCCTTTTGGCCACGCCGGCGAGCATATTCTCAATGAGCTGATGCAGGCCCACGGCGGTTTTAATCATAACCACCAGAGCTATCGCGTCGTGACCAAGCTGGAGCGCCGCTATCCTGCTTGGCCGGGACTGAACCTGACGCTGGAGACACTGGAGGGCATCGCCAAGCATGAGACAACCTACGACCGCCGCGCTTTCTGCGACATCGCGCCAGACACAGGCGCCAGCCTAGAAGCGCAGATTGCCAATATCGCCGACGAGCTGGCTTATAACGCGCATGACCTCGATGATGGTTTGCAAGCCGGCCTCATCCGCGTCGAAGAAGCGGCGCAGCTTGAGCTATGGCAGCGCGTGGTGGCGCGACTTAGCTGGTCGGGCGGCAGCTTGTCCGCCGTCGACCGCCACCATATCATCCGTGAACTCGTCGGGCTGCTCGTCGATGATGTGCTGGAAGAAACGCAACGGCAATTAAACGCAGTCAAGCCCGAGACCGCCAGCGCTGTGCAGCTGCAAGCAGAGCCGCTGGCGCGCCATAGCCAGGAACAGCAAACCCTAAATGCCGCGCTGAAAGATTTTCTCTATCATAAAATGTATCGGCATTTTAGAATCGTGCGCATGCAGAGCCGCGCCGAGCATTTTATCACTGCGCTCTTCACCAGCTATTGCAAAGAGCCTTTTCAACTGCCGGATGCCTATCGCGCCAAGCTGTCTACCGAAGCGACTGAGCGGGTGGTCGCCGATTATATCGCCAGCTTGACCGACCGCAGCGCTTTGCGGGAATATCAGCAATTCTTCGACCCGATAACTAGACCGTGAGAGGCGGCGATGGCCGGCGAAACCTTACTCAATCAACGCTATGAATTGGTCGCGCAGCAAGGCTCGGGCGGCATGTCGGTGATTTACCGGGCCCTGGATCGCAAACTGGAGCGCATGGTGGCTATCAAAATCCTGCGCCCCAATTTGACCAAAGACCCGGCTTTCCTAGAGAAATTCAGGCAAGAAGCGCGCAGCGTCGCCAAGATGTCCCACCCGAATATCGTCACTGTGCATGATGTCGGCAACGATGGCGCGACGCATTATATCGTCATGGAAATGATCGACGGCGACGACCTCAAAAAGCTGATTAAGACTCGCGGCGCTCTGCCCTTCGAGAAAGCACTGGACTATGCCATTCAGCTTTGCGCTGGATTAGGTTTCGCGCATCGCTTTATGCTGGTGCATGCGGATATTAAACCGCAGAATATTTTGATAAATCGGGAAAATGTGGTCAAGGTAACGGATTTTGGCATCGCCCAAGCCTACACCGACACCATGCCCCAGACGCGCAGCGAAGTTGTATGGGGCAGCCCGCATTATTTCGCGCCCGAGCAGGCCCGCGGCGAAAAACCCTCGCCCGCCTCGGATGTCTATTCTGTCGGTATTGTGCTTTTCGAGATGTTCACCGGTCGCTTGCCCTATATCGGCGCTTCCCAGCGCGAACTGGCTTTGGCGCATATTCAAGCTCAAATTCCGCAAGCGCAGACCTATAACCCCGACCTGCCGGCTGAGCTCAGCAATGTCATCGCCAAAGTAATGAGCAAGCGGCCCAATGACCGCTATAAGCATGCCGACCAGCTTGGACATATCTTGCAGCAGATACGCGAGCGCAGCCGCCAGAGCGTGCGGCAGGTCCCAGTGGAGCGGCCGCCGGCGGCCGCCTATACTCAAGCGCCCGCGCCGGCGCCACCGGTGCCTCGCCGGCCCAAGCCGGCGCAAAACTCCCCCTCGCCTAAGCCAACAAGCTCGGCTCCCGTCCCGACACCGGTTCTCGCGGCTCAGAAAATCGCCCATGACCGGGCCGCCGCCAGCGCGCCCAGCGCCATCCCCAGCCCGCCTGCCCCGCTCTTCAACCCAGACGGCACCATCAATCCAAAGGCCACCGGCGGCTACACCGGCGCATTGCTGCCGCAGCGCCAAGCCAAAAGCGAAGGGCCCGATATCGTAACGATTATTTTGGTGATTTTGGCTTTACTGGCTGTGGCTGGCTTGCTGCCGCTCTATCTCTTTGGCGTTTTTCCGCTCTTGGGCTAAGCCCGCTGGAATTCTTCGGCGAGTTGATCGCGGCTGAGGTGAATCAAAGTCTTGCGCCCGCTCGGCGATATGAGCGGCTCGGGGCAGCGCTCCAACTGCGCTACCAGCTCTGCCATCTGCGCCTGGTCCAATATCTGCCCGCGGCGCAGGGCAGCCGCGCTAGCCAAGGCAGCCAGGGCAGCCACCTCTGTCTGCTCCGCCCCTTGCAGCTGCTCGAGCATTTCTGGCAGGGCTTCAGTTAGCGGCGAACTGGCGAGGCAGGCTGGCACTGCGCGAATGACATAAGTGTTTGGGCCAAACAGCTCGATTTCAAAACCCAGCTTAGCCATAATTTCCGCGAGGGCTTCGAGCAGCTGCGCCGCTTCAGGCGCGAGCAGGACTGTCTGGCTTTCTGCTAACTTTAGGCCTGGCAAAGGTCCCGCCGCCAGCTCTTCGCGCATTGTTTCAAAGAGCAGGCGCTCGTGGGCTGCGTTTTGCTCCAGCAGATACAAGCCTGCCGGGCCTTCGGCGATAATATAGGTCGCGCCCAGCTGCCCGACCACGCGCAAGACTGGCAGCGTGCGCGGCTTGCTCGGCGTCTCCGCTAAATCTGGCAGGTAGCCGGGCGCGTCTTGGTCGAAGAAGGCGTCGGCGGCGGCTGGCCAGGGCTGCGGCCGCTGATACTCCAGATAAGTCTCGCCAAAGCCGCTCTTTGACCATAAGTCCTCAGCGGCCGGTAGCGGGCTGTCGGAAGCTAGCAGTGCCTCGCGCACCGCCCGCTGCACCGCCACAAATACCTGCTGCCCCGCGCGGAAGCGCACCTCAGCTTTAGCCGGATGCACATTGACATCGACAAAATCGGCCGGCACTGTGATGAGCAGCAAAACCAGCGGATATTGCCCTGACTTTAGCAAATTGTCGTATGCCTGGACGATAGCATGGCTGAGCCGACCGTCTTGGATAGCCCGGCCATTGACAAAAAGAATGATGCGCTCGCGGTTGCCCCGGCTCAGCGGCGGCAGGGAAATATAACCGCCAACTTCAATCGGCACGCGCCCCAAACGGGCCGGCTCAGCGCTTTGCAGTGGCGTCATGCTCTTGAAAGCGGCTAAACCAAAAACCTTAGCCACTACATCCGCCAGCGCGCCGCTGCCAGTTGAGCGGAAACGCTCGCGCTCATCTTGTTTTAAGACAAAGGCGATTTGCGGGTAGGCCAGGGCATAGCGGGCGACTGTCCAATAGATATGCCTTTTTTCGGTATTGTCGCTTTTGAGGAATTTGAGCCGCGCTGGCGTGTTGTAAAACAGGTTCTCTATCGTGAGCACGGTGCCGGCAGGCGCGCCAACTTGCTGCTGATGCTGCAAGAGGCCGCCCTCAAAGCGCAGGCGGCTGCCGACTTCTTCCTCACGATGCCGCGAGGCAATCGTGGTGCGGCTGACGGCGGCGATGCTAGCCAGCGCCTCGCCGCGGAAGCCAAGCGTCAAAATCGCTTGCAAATCTTCAGCCGCCCGCAGTTTGCTGGTGGCATGCCGTTTGAAGGCTAAAGCAATCTCAGCCTGGCGGATGCCAGCGCCATTGTCGCTGACGCGCAACAGCTCGCGCCCGCTAGCGACCGTCTCGATATGCAAGGCGGTGGCGCCGGCATCGATAGCGTTTTCTATCAGCTCCTTCACGACGGAAGCTGGACGTTCTACCGCTTCGCCAGCCGCGATGCGCGCCACGACGGTGTCAGGCAGCACTTCTATCGCCATGTTTTCTCTTCGTTTCTGTAATGTTTCGCAATAACTTGAGTATAGAGCAATATGCCCGCGCAACATAGAGGCCGCGTCATTTTCCAGGGCAATCGCATCAAATTACAATAAGAACAACCCCACGATTGGCGATCCCTCCCCGAAGTTTCGGGTCGCGTAGACACTTACCTACGGGAGGGGCCGGGGTGGGGTTGAAACAAAGGCAAAAGTTGCAAAATTTACTTTGTCCTACTTCTGTGTCTATGTATCTAATCGCTAGCCATTCCCAGCCAGACCAGCGCCGCGCCCAGAGCCAGCAGCCCACTCAAAAACAGCAGGGCTGCGCTATAACCCAGCAGGCCAATTATGAAGCCGCCTAGCACGGGCCCCGCCACTTTGCCCAAGTTCTGCATTGCGCCCAGCAAACCCAGAGCCGCGCCCAAATGCGCCGCGCCGATGCGCCGCGCCACTAGAGCCAGGGCGGCCGGGAATATCAGCGCCTGCGCCAAGCCCAAGAGCAAAGCCGGCAAGAAAAAGAGCAGCCCGCTGCCCGTCCCCGCCAAAGGCAGACCGGCCGCCAGCAAGAGCATGCCCGAGCCAATCGCCGGCATATAACCCCAGCGGTCGCCTAAGCGTCCGCCTAAGGGCTTGCTCAAGATATGCGCCGCTTCGCTCACGCTGAAAAAGAGCCCGACCAATGCCACGCTGACGCCTGCATCCAGCGCATAGAGCGGCAAAAAGGCTTTGAGCGTGTAGAGCGCGACAAAAGACAATGCCTCCAAACTGCCAGCCAGCCAGAGAGCGCCGCTGCGCCCGCCGGCGCGCAGAGCCTGCAAAGCCTGTTGTCGCAGGCCGGCGCGCTGGCTTTTTTGCTCTCTGGGCGCGGCTGGCAAGCGCAGAATCGGCAGGAAGACAAAGCAGCTGAAGCTGCCGATAAGCGTGAAGACCGCAACCGCGTCCAGCGAAAGCAGCAGCCAGCCAGCTAAAGCCGGCCCAACGATGTAAGCGCCGCTGCGCGCCAAACCAAACCAGCCGATGTCTTCCGCCACCTGCCCCGAACGCGCCAATTCGGCGATGTAGGCCAGGGTTACAGGACCATAAATCGCCGTCGCCAAACCATGTATCAGGCGCACAATCAGCAGTTGCGTCGGACTCTGGATGAAACCATAGACGAAAGGCATAAAAGCGAAAAAGCAAGTGCCGATGAGCAGCCAGAGCCGCCGCCCCCAGCGGTCAGACAAGATGCCAAAGAGCGGCTTGAGCAGTAATCCTGTCACCGTTGAGACGGAGACGATGAGTCCAAGGAAGGCGCCAGACGCGCCTAAACTGGCGGCGAAAAGCGGCAGCAGCGGCGTCTTGCCCATCTGATAGGCGGCGCGGGCGATGAAGTCCGCCAGCATCAGATGAAAAAATGCTTTTGACCGTCTCATTTTAGAAAACTGCCAGCGAGAGCGTGAGATATAGAGAAATGAGACGGCTTTCTGTTTTTGGTGGCTGTGTCATATCTACATTATTTTATGTGTTTGAAGGCGGCTGCAAGTATAGCATAGCGGCGGCGATATGTCTGTCAAGAAGCGCTAGCGCAGCGCCAGAGCAATCGCATCAAAATCGTGATTCAGCAAAATTCACAAAACTAAGCCAGAAAAACTACGCAGCCACATTTTCAAACCCACCCCCGGCCCCTCCCCAAAGCTTTGGAGAGGGGAGAAAAAACCCAAACACTATGGGTGCGCTTGCAGAAAAGTCCCTCCCATCGGGCAATGTGTAAACACCCCCAGGTTAGACTCCCCTCCCCGAAGCTTCGGGGAGGGGCCGGGGGTGGGTTTGAAAGCAACGCAAAAACTTGCAAATTTATTTTGTTCTACTTCTGTGCCTCTGTGGCTAATTTTTCTCTCTCCGCGGCGGACTGCCCCTTGCCCGCGCCGATTTTCTCCGTTATACTTCATACTCGCGCGCCACCCTAGCTCAATTGGCAGAGCGATCGCTTCGTAAGCGATAGGTTATGGGTTCAAGTCCCATGGGTGGCTCTTCGCGCCGCTGGCGTGAAAAGACAACTGCATAGAAAAAACGATGATCGGGGAGAGTAAGCAAGCCCCTGCGCGCCAGAGAACGCGGGCCCTCGGCTGGAAGCCCGCTAGCGAATGCTTGCCGAAAGTCGCCCGAGAGTGCCCGAAAGAACGCAAACGCTAGTAGAATCGGGCCGGTTCACGCCCGTTATCGCGTCTCGAGCGCAGCGGACCGCCGTCCGCTGAAGCAAGGTGGTACCGCGGAAGATTGCCTTTCGTCCTTGTCTGGGGCGAAAGGCTTTTTCTTTGCCAGCATAAGTAAGCTAGCAAGAGGAGAAAAGAGATGAAAGGCAGCGCCGAAAAAAATATGCCGCGCAATTTTAATTTTGCGGAGGCGGAGCCGCGGGTCTATGCCCGCTGGGAAGAAAAAGGCTATTTCAAGCCAGAAGTGGCGGGAGCCAGCGCCGAGCCTTTTGTCATCAGCATGCCGCCGCCCAATGTAACCGGCAGCCTGCATATCGGCCACGCCCTCTTCACGGCCTTGGAAGACTTGATGATTCGTTACGAGCGCATGCGCGGCAAAGCGGCGCTCTGGCTGCCCGGCACCGACCACGCCGGCATCGCCACCCAGCTGCAAGTCGAGAAAGCCTTGCGCGATGAAGGCACCAGCCGCGAAGAAGTCGGCTATGAAGAATTTTTGCATCGCACCTGGCAATGGAAAGAAGAGCAAGGCGGCACCATTACCCGCCAGCTGCGCCGCTTAGGCGCCAGCTGCGATTGGCAGCGCGAGCGCTTCACGCTGGACGATGGCTTGTCCAACGCGGTCTTGCAGGCTTTCATCACGCTGTGGGAACAAGGTTTAATCTATCGCGGGCCCCGGCTGGTGAACTGGAGTCCAGGCCTGCAAACAGCCGTCTCCGACCTCGAAGTCGAGAGCAACGAAGAAGAGGTAACGCTTTATTATTTCAAATACCCGGTCGAAGGCGGTGAACATCTGCCCGTCGCCACGACGCGCCCAGAAACCATCTTGGGCGATACGGCCGTCGCCGTGCATCCAGCCGACGCCCGCTATGCTCATTTGATTGGCAAGCAGGCATTTGTGCCGATTCTGAACCGTGCGATTCCTATCATCGGCGACGACTATGTCGACATGGAATTTGGCACCGGCGCTTTGAAGGTAACACCAGCCCACGATTTCAGCGATTATGAATTGGCGCAGAAGCACGGCTTAGCCTTGATAAACATTCTCAACAAAGACGCCAGCCTGAATGCCCAGGCCGGCAAATATGCCGGCTTAGACCGCTACGACTGCCGCGAAGAGCTTTGGCGTGATATGGCGGCCCAGGGCTTGACCATCAAAACGGAGCCATATCAAACGCGCATCCCGCGCAGCCAGCGCGGCGGTGAAGTCGTCGAACCATTGATGAGTACACAATGGTATGTGCGCATTCAGCCGCTGGCGGACAAGGCTATCGCCGCCGTGCGCACCGGGCAGATCAAAATTGTGCCAGAGCGCTTCGAGAAAGTGTATTTCCATTGGCTAGAGAACATCCAAGATTGGTGCATCAGCCGGCAGCTCTGGTGGGGGCATCGCATCCCGGCTTGGTATCGTGAGAAAGATGGCGACCCGCACGGTGAAATTTATGTCGGCCGCGAAGCGCCCCCCGGTGCCGGCTGGGTGATGGAACAGGATGTGCTGGATACCTGGTTCAGCAGCGGCCTGTGGCCCTTCAGCACCTTAGGCTGGCCCGAAGAAACGGCCGACCTAGCCCGCTTTTATCCGACGCAGGTGATGGAAACCGGCCACGATATTCTTTTCTTCTGGGTGGCGCGCATGATTATGATGGGCCTCTGGTTCACCGACACCCCACCCTTCCACACTGTCTATCTGCATGGTTTAGTGCGGGCGGAAGGCGGCAAAAAATTCAGCAAAACCCTGGGCAATGCCATCGACCCGCTGACCGTCATTGACAAGCTCGGCGTTGACCCGCTGCGCTTCACGCTCATTACCAGCGGCACGCCCGGCAACGACTGCCACCTAGACGAGACGCGCCTGGACCACAGCTTTCGCTTCATCAACAAAATCTGGCAGATGACCTCGTTCATCAATATGAACTGCGCCGAGCCGCTAGAATTGAGCCTGCCGCCGTTAAGCGAGCTGGACCTGCCCGCGCGCTGGATTTTGAGCCGCTTGCAGCGCCTCATCGAAAATGTGCAGCACCTCTTCGATATCTATCAATATGGCGAGGCGGGCAGCCAGATTCTAGCCTTTATGTGGGACGAGTTCGCGCCTTTCTACTTGGAAATCAGCAAGCATGCTTTGTATCACGGCACAGACGCGCAAAAAGACGCCACTCGCCGCGTTCTCGTTTATGTGCAAGATACCTGCTTGCGCCTGCTGCATCCATTTATGCCTTTTGTGACCGAAGAAGCCTGGCGCTACCTGCCGCATGCCGGCGAGGCGCTGATTATCGCCGCTTGGCCCCAAGCCAATAGCGCCCTACTCGATACGGAAGCCGAAGCGCGCCTGGGCAGCTGGCTCGAGCTGGTGCGCGAGATTCGCAATACCCGCAGCGAGTATAAAGTGGATCCGAGCAAGCGCATTCAGGCTGTAACTAAAAACAGCGCAAGCACAGCCGAGCTAGCCCGCCACAGCTATGTCTTGCAGCGGCTTTGCAATGTAGAAACGTTGTCGCTCATCCCAGAGACCGCCGCCGAACCAGCCAATGTGGCCAGCATTGTCGTCGGCGATATTACGCTCTATTTGCCGCTGGAAGGCATGCTGGATATCGCTGCCGAATGCCAGCGACTGCGCGCGGAACAGGCAAAGCTGGCCGAGCAGCGCGCCCGTACCGAAAAAATGCTGAATAACCAGAACTTCGTCCAGCGCGCCCGGCCCGATGTCGTGCAGCGCGAGCGCGACCGCTTGAGCGAGCTGCAAAGCGCCCAAGCCCAGCTTGCCGACAGGCTGGCGGCGCTCTGCGGTTGACCTACGGAAGGGAGTTTTCTTCAAGCTCGTACCCGTTTTTCTCCCCTCCCCAAAGCTGGGGCGCGTAGACACTGCTCTACGGGAGGGGCCGGGGGTGGGCTTGGAAATTGCGGCTAAGCCTTACATTTTGCATAATCTACTTTGAATTACTTAGTCGCCCGGCCAGCGCGATTTGAAGGTGTCGATTGAGCGAAACGTATAAAGCCTGCCCAATCTGCGAAGCGCGCAACCATCGCAATGCGGCGCTCTGCTCCACCTGCGGCGCCAACATTGCCGAAGTCAAGCCGAGAGAAAGTCCCAGCGCCGACACCGGCCGCGGCGCGGCTTATGATTATCGCTTGGGCGAAGCCGACTTGGCTGAAGCGTCATTGAGCGACAGAGGCAGAATCTTGAGCGCAATCTTGCTTGGTCTAATCATTGTTGCAGCCGGCGCTGGCGCAGTGGCTTGGCTGGCGCCCCGCCTCTTCGATAGCCAAGCCAGCCAGCCAGCCTCGCCGACCGCAACAGCACCCTTCGTCCTTGGCCCCACCGTCACGCCGGGCGAGCCAACGGCCACTTTCACACCTAGCCCGATTCCCAGTCCGACCCCCAGCCCCAGTCCT
This sequence comes from Phototrophicaceae bacterium, assembly GCA_965200325.1. GTDB lineage: Bacteria > Chloroflexota > Anaerolineae > Aggregatilineales > Phototrophicaceae > UBA6055. The sequence continues at coordinate 2,059,929 of OZ241335.1, forward strand.
AGCCCAGCGCCTTGCATGCAAACCGTCGCCACCGGCGATTCGCTTATCGGCATTCTCGCCCGCTGCGGCTACCGCAACCTCGACATCTTGCCAACGGTCATGGCGCTCAACGGGATTGAAGATGAGTCCCGCATTCAAATCGGCCAGGAAATCATCGTGCCGCGGCCAAGCCCGACACCCGACCCCGCCGCCACTGCGCCGCCAGCTACGGAAACCAGCGAGGGGGGCGCAGAATCAGCCGCTCTTGAAATCGATGCCATTCAACGGCTAGCCTTTGACCCCTTCGCGCCGACCTTGACGCCAACGCTTCTGCCCGGTCTGATGTGGCATATTGTGCAGCCGGAGGAGAATATGATCACCATCGCCTTTCTTCACAATATGGATGCGAAAGCCTTTTCCGACCTCAACCCAGAGATTAACTTCCCGCTCTGCGATTTTAGCGCGCGCTATGGGGGACCCGAATGCACCGTGCAGCTGCGCCAGAGACAGTATGTGCGCGTGCCAGCGCCGACAGCCACCGCCACGCCCATACCTACCGCCGGCAGCCAAACTCCGACGCCCAGCCCAACCGCGACTTTCAACGCGCCCATCGCCCAAAGCCCGGCTGACGAGGCGATTTTCTCCGCGCTCGAGCAAGTTACCCTGCGCTGGCTTGGCACGGGCAGGCTGGCAGCCGACGAAGTCTATCGCATCGCCTTGCGCAATCTGGATACAGAAGCCGCCTTCAGCGCCGATACCCGCGAACTTTTTTTTATCATCCCGCCTAGCTGGCAGGCTCAAGCGGCGCAGACGCAGCGCTATGAATGGCAGGTCAGCGTTGTAAATACGGACAGCGATGCGGTGTCTTATGTTACGGAGAGGCGCGTTTTTCTCTGGCAGGGGGTGGACGGATGAAACTGTTTCTACTCCTGCCGCTGCTGGCGGCCTTGCTCGCCGCTTGCAATATCAATACAGCGCCGCGCCCCATTGTCAGCCCAACGACAGAAAGGCAAGCCCCGCCCACCGTGCCACCCAGCGCGACTGCAACTGTGCCAGCGACTGCGACAGCACCGCCAACCCCGCTTTCAGCTTCGCCGACCGCCCAGGCTACGACCGCCGCGCCGACCGCTACTCTAGCCCCACCGACCAGCCCCGCCACCGCCACCGCGCCTTATTTTGAATATGTGGTGCAAGAAGGCGAAACCCTGCTTTATATCATCCAGCTGCCGCAGCACGGTTATGGCTACGAGCCGGATGTCGCGGCGACTGCCGTCGCCCTCACCGACGGCTTGCGCAGCGCCGATGCAGTCCGCGTTGGGCAGACCATCCGCATCCCCCGCCCGACTTTGACGCCAACGGCCGTCGGCGCAGCGGCGACGCAGGCTCTCCTAGCCACCATCGGCGCGGATGATTCCAGCGGCGCTATCCTGCCCCAAGGCTCAGCCATCGGCTGCCACGAGGTCGTGGCTAACGATACGATGGTGTCCATCGCCGTGCAAAACAGCACCACATTGGAAATCTTGTCGACGCTGAACCGCGATGTCAATTGGTTTGGCTGCAATTTCACCGAGCCATCAGGCGGCGAAAATTGCAATCCGCTTTTGGATATCGGGCAGTGCGTGCGCGTGCCGCTGCCGCCGCCGACAGCGACTGAATTTCCGACACCGACCGGTAATGAAACCGCCACGCCGCTGCCCACAAAAAGCGCGCCGCGCCTGCTCTACCCGGCGGCCGGGGCTTCGGTCCCGCCGGGCTCTTTGACCCTGCAATGGCTTAGCCTCAGTGGCATGCAGCCGGCCGAAGTCTATTTGATTGAACTGATTGAACTGATGGACCAAAGCGACAATCAACAATATCGATGGGTTACTAGCGCCACAGCCTTCACCGTGCCAGCGGAGCTAGCGCCGCCAAGGGGCCAGACGCGCGCGCTGCAGTGGCGCGTCTCTGTCGCGCAGGAAACCGCGCCAACGGGCTATGCTTACGCTGGCGCGCTTGGCGCTTGGCATAGTTTTCAGTGGCGGGGCAGCTAGGCGTCGCCGGCTCTTTTTGGCACATCGGCATAAGCGGCGAAAGCCGGGCGGGCTTGGCCCGCGGCGTCTATCAGGCTGAAGAAGCAGGCTTCGTCGGCCTCAGCCGAACTGGCGGCGCAGCCATTGAGATTGTAGAGAAACATGCCCGCGATATAGGGCATGCCCTGGGCCAGGCGATAAGCCTGCCGCACATACAAAGCCTGTTCCGCCTCGCTGGTATAGTTCAGCCATTCAAAGCCGCTGGCCGGTATAGCCAGATTAGCGCCCTCGCTCGTCCCCCAGCCGATTTGCGTGACGAAGACAGGCAAATCGACGCCGTTCTGGACTAGGGTAGCGGCATAAAATGGCAGCAGCTCGCCAAAGTATTGCAAGAAAGACTCGTAATGCGAATCGACGCCGGGCGGTTTATCGCAGCAGTGCAGGGTCGGCGGCGCGGCGGAAGCGCTGAAAATCGCGCCAATGCCATCGCTAAAATCAGCGGCGCCTGCTTGCAGCATTTCGTTGAGAAATATGCCGGTGGCGATGGAATTATAATTATCGGTGTAACCCACCGGCGCCAAACCAGCCGTGATAACCAGAGCCGCCGCATCGATCGATTTAATCGTCTGGTAGGCAATTTGCAGCAAGTCGACATAGTGGGGCGCGCCAATCTGAATCGTATCGGGGATGCCATATTCGCCATCTTGCTTTGCCGGCGCTTGTGCATAGACTGGCGCCGTCCAGTATTTGAGCAGGTTGGGCGATTTCCAGATTTCGTAGGCATCGACGACGCCGGCATAGCGCGTAACCAAGTTATCCAGGAAAGCGCCAAAGCTGTCATAGTCCTCTGGCGGGCCGCCATACTCCCGCAGCTGGCGGTTCAAGGTGGCGGTATAATTGGCGCGACTCCAAGCAGGCGCGTCATAGATGTTGAGCAAGATATTAACATCGGCCAAGTCCAGCGCGGCAATCAGCGCGTCCAGCGCACCATAGTTATAGCGCCTCGACTCAGGCTCCAGCGCCGCCCAAGGCGCGTCAATTTTCACCCAGTTTACCCCCAGCGCGGCAACTTGCAGCATAATATCGCTGACGCTGCTGCCGTCTAAAAAGACTTGCAGGCCAAAACCGAAGCTAGGCCGCGTTTCCATCTCGACGGCTACTGGCACCAGGATAGTCGCGCCGCGCCAAATCAAGCCGCGGTCGCTGATATTGTTGAGCGCTTGCAAGAATTCGACGGAAGTTTCTTGCGCTTCGGCGATTTTTTCTAGGGTATCGCCGGCTTCTATGACATAGACATCCAGTGCCGCGCCCTCAATTTTTGGCACAAGAAGGTGCCGAAAGGCTTTGAGGTCGCGGCTGTCGTCGATGTCATTGAGCAGCTGCAAGGCGGCGAGGCTGATATCGTACTGGCGCGAAATGCCGTAGAGCGTATCTTCGGGCTGGATCTGATAACGGTCAAAGAGCGCCCGATTTATCGTCGGCACCAGGATGCTCTGCCCTGGACTGAGTGGGCCTTCTGGCAAATGGCCATTAAGCGCGCGCAAAGCGGCGCTCTCCGTATTGTAGCGCTCAGCCACACTGTCCACCGTATCTTCAGGCTGGGCGACATAGACTTCATAAGCCCAATCAGCCGCGCTTGGCACAATCAGGCGCTGGCCAGCACTGATTTGCCGCTGATTAAGGATATTGTTCAGCGCTTGCAAAGTAGTAACAGTGGTCTGGTAGCGGCGGGCAATGCTGAACAAAGTATCGCCGGCCACGACTTCATAAATATCGACCGAAGACCGCGCGCCTGTCGGCACCAAAATGCTCTGCCCGGCGATGAGATAGCTGCCGCTGGGCAAGCTGTTAGCCGCTTGCAAATCCGCCACTGTCGTATTGAGGCGCTGGGCGATATTCAAGAGCGTATCGCCGCTCTGCACGATGTAAGTATCGTAAGCGGCCGGGATTTCAATTTGAGCCGCGCTTTCGTCCCCGCCATCCTGTGCGGTCAGGCTGCCTGTCAAGCCAAGCGGAAACAGCGCAATACAAAAAATTAAACGCAAAAGGCGCATATTGGTCTCAAACGCTCGCAAGAAAGTTTCACTTCCCTTGCAGTCTATATCTGAGACTGGTTTTGCGCTAATGCAAAGTCAACTTATTGAGAATTGGCAAATTCAAATTCGCGCAAAATAACAGCATCGGGCGCGAGGCGGGCGCCAGAATCCGGCTCGTACCAGCCCACCACCAGCTGATAAAGCCCGCTCGCCAGCCCGTCCACCGGCAGATAATAGACATCGCGGAAGATTTCGCCAACGCGCCAGCCCGTCGAATCCAGCCGGCGGTCCTGCGGGAATTGGTCGTCTTGCGTCCAGAGCTGGCCGCTGTCTGCGGCATAGACATGGGCGAAGGACTTGAGCGGCTGCGCCGAGCGCGCCAGCGGCTGCCAATAGAGCCAGAGCAGCAGCTCGCCCGTCGGCAGCGGCTCGGGCGAAAAATCAAAGCCCCGTAGAGCCACAATACCTTCAAAGCGCGCCAGTTCGCCATCAAATTGCTCGGTCACAATCCAGGGCCTGTATTGCTGTATCGGCATGCCAGCAGCATTGGTGCGCAGCGTTTCTTGCATATTCGCCTGCAGCCAGCTTTCGACGACGCCAGCATTGGGCCAGCCCGCCTGCTCTTTGGCGGCGATATAGATGCTCTTGAAGCCTTGATTTTGGAGGGCGCGCAGCCTGTCTTCGATATCGGCGGCGGATTGCGCTGAATTGACGGGTAGGGCAATGTCTTTGGCAATTTTGTCATAATAATAGCCAAATGCGACGTCGCCTGCCAGTTGAATGACGAGGTCCTCTTCTTGCACCTGAGCGTTCAAAAAAGCACCCAGTTCATCCCAAGCAGGCGCTCTGCGGAAAGCGGGATTGTTGAAATGCGCGTCCAAGGTCAGCCCTACCAGAGCGAACCAGGGCAGCAGCAAAACGACGGGCAGCGCATTATACAAGCACAGTCTGGCCCAATGCTTAGGGGCAGATTCAAGCCCAGCCCCGGCCCCTCCCCGAAGCTTCGGGGAGGGGAGAGCAAAGCCCGTGTTCGCGGATTGATTGGTCTTTTCCCATATCCGCCGCAGATAAGCCGCCGCATAAAAGCTGCCCAGTGCCAGCAGCAGCATAAAGGCAGGCGCAACCGATAAAACATAGCGCGGGTGAAAGAGATTGTAACGCTGGGATACGACGCCTAGCAGCGTCAAAGGCAGCGCCGCTACCAGCAAGACAAAGTAAAAAGGCCTCGCCGCTGCCCGATAGAGCAAGAGCAGAATAGCAGCGAAAAGCAGCGACAGCGCCAGGCCTAAGCGCGCTTCATCCAGCGGAATGGTACTGCCCAGCGCCAGCGTTGGCACAAAGCGCGTGAAGTAATCGGCGGCGGCGAATGGCTGCACCAAACCAGGATAGGCGCTGGCAAAGCCGCTTGAAACTTGCACTAGCAGGAAAGCAGCCAGCACAAGCAAGGCAAAGATAGATTGCAGCGCCAGCAGCCGGCGCAGGAATTTCCAATCACGCCGCCCTGTCCATAGCGCAAAGCCCGTCACCGCCAGCGTGCTGAATAGCTCGGTATAAAGGCTCAGCGCGGCGAAGCCGCCGATAGCGGCATAGAGGGCCCAGTCGGCCCGGCGGGCAGCGCCAGCCTTATCAACCAGGCGCAGACCCAGCCACAGCGCCATAACGCTCAAGCCAGCCCAATAGGCATAGCTGCGGAATTCTTGACTGTGCCATATCTCAAAGGGGTGCAAAGCCCAGAGCAAAGCGCAGAGCAGACCGACGCTCCGCCCCCCCGATAAGCGCCAGCCCAGGGCGAAGATGGCTGACGCGCCGATGATATTGCCCAAGACCGATAGATAGCGCAGGGCAAAAACCGAATCCGCCCCGCCGATGATGTGCCACCAGAGCCGGCCGATAACATAGACCAGCGGCGTATGCGGCTCACCTGGGGCAATTTCTGTCAAAGAATAGCTGAGCGGGCTATCAGCCCAGTATTGCACGCTGAAGGCTTCGTCGCCGCGCAATGGCACCGCCGCCAAAGCATGCAGGCGCAAGCCAAAGCCGAGCAGGATGATACATAAAAGCAGGAAATAGGAGCGCGGTCGCATGCCCTCAGATAGTCGCCTCTTCAAAGGCGGCAATCTGCGCGTCGCTCAAGGGCATCAGGCTGGCGTTTTTGGTTTTTGCATCGCCAGTCGTCGCATCGAGCTGCCGCTTCGCCTCGCGCATAAAATCTTTCAAGTTCGGGCTTTTTTTCGGGTCGGCGTATAGCACCGGTATCGGCGGCTCGTCTTCAAAATCGATGCTGGCAGCTGGGTCGTAGAAGACCACCAAAGGCTGCACTGGCACATCAGGCGCGACTTCGTTGAGGGTGCGCTGGACCTGCTCGCGGGCGAACTCCGCATCGCGGAAGGGTTTGCCCACCCCATCAAAACGAATCGCCGAGAAGAACTTGCTGATGAGGCTCTTTTGACTGATGAACTTCTGCCCGCGCAGGGTGAAGCCCTGGTCGTGCCAGCGCGTGATAATCGCATAGACGCCTTGCGGGCAAATCAATACATGCCGCGCCGGGAAATGGTAATAATTGTAGAGGATGCTCTTATTGCTCAAACCCTTCAAGCCGTCTTTGATGGCGTTCTCTGGCCGAGGCTGGCGCGCCCAGAGATTCGTCATGCGCACGGATATGACCGTCAAGACAAAGGCGATGGGCAAAACCGCCGATTGCGCAATCAGCGTCAGCATATCCGGCGTCGCATCGGTCATAATCGACGCGTTGATGACGATGAAACCGACTATCAGCGCGCCAAAGGTGCCAAAAAAGAGATAATTGGTGATTTTGCGGTTGCGCCGCGCTAATTTTTTGTTCGTAACTATTCGCATATTTGCCTTCGCTCGCTTTCATTAGGCGCCAGGGCTGGCGCATTCATCGCTGCCGGTCGGATATTGCAGCATATACTCGGTGAACCAGATATTGTCCAGCTCGTTTGTCTCTTCGATTTGGTCGGCTGAATCGACGCGTATCTGCAAACGATGCAGCTCATTGACATAAGTTGATACATGCAGCGGCCCCGTTTCTATCACGCGGCGAGCGCCGGGGCCAAATTGATCGACATTGACCTGCAAATCGCGCTGCGTCGTGATAGCGCCGCTAGCCACATGCACATCCTGCACGCTGATTTTGACATGCTTGGTAGCGGTTTTGAACCAGCTTTGCCCGGTATTGACCACCGGCGCTTGGATAGAAACGCCGACGCCGCATTGCAAGGGATGCGGCTGGACGCGGGACCAGCCCAGCACCAGGTTGACATTCGGCGGCGATTCTGGGCTGCGCGGCAGGAAGTAGGAAAGATAATTGGCCACGGTCACATCGGCGCAAATCAAGTCGTTGATGCGCAGAGAGGGCAAGATATGCCATTTCTCGGGGATGCCGCGGGCTTCGCCCAGCACCGCCCCAGCTAAATCTTCCGCTGGCACGGGCAGGCAATGTGTCACCGGCTGGGGAAAGCGGCTGACATCGCCCACCGCGTGCAGATGCTCGGGTATGGAGGCGGCGATTTTGTATAGGCGGCCGGCGCGCTGCAAATCTAGATAGTGGTTGTCTGGCTGCACCAGGTCGCTAGGCGCATCGAAGTCACTGGCCGGCCGGCAATCCAGCGTGAAAGAATTCGCCGCGCTGGTCGCCGCGTCATAAAGCAGCCCGCCACAATTCGCATAAGCCTGCAAGGCGGCTGTTTCTTGGCCAGCGTCCGCCACCAACTGCTGCCCAGGCGCGAGGTTGGTCAAAAGCTCCGCCAGCTCGGGCTGATGCGCTTCAGCGGTGATGCGGGCGACGCCGCTCATATCAATGGCGATTGGCTCGCTGCCATCGCCCGGTCCTAAAAGGCCGGCGTTCGCCAGCGAATTCGGGTTGAAAGTGCCGCCAGGCGTCCAAGCCCAGTAAGTCAAGACGGAAGTGCCAGACTGGTCGGCATAAAAATGTAAACCGACCGGCAGATAAAAACCGACCCAGACCACTGGCTGCGTGATAATGGCCGATTTCGCCAGCGCAATGCGATTGTTGCCTGGTTGATTCAGCCTGACCGTCTGCCGATACACCAGCTCCGCATCCAGCGGCGAGCCGCCATTGCTATCTTGATAGACCACCAGGTCAATCGGCCGGCCGGGTATGGGCCGGTTGACAGCGATGCTCACGGCGTCCAAAGCCAACGGCAATTGCAAGTCCAGCGGCGTCAAGTCAAAGCCATTCATGACCAGCGACGGTTCGTCTTTGATATAAAAGACAGCATTGTCGCTGCCGCTATTATTGCTTAGCACAGTGTCAGCTGCGGCGGCTGGCCTCAAGCCGAAGAGAAAAACCAGCGCGAGTAAAGCAAAGGCGGGCATTGTTCTAGTGAGCCGGCATAGCATGAGCATCATTCCTAGGGGCATTCATCGGGCAGCTTAGTTCTGCGCTTATTGTATGTATATTTTGCCTCTGGGTCAAGCAGTGGGCTGGGACTGGTATAATCTCGCGCTATGTTTATAATAGCCGCGTTTCTGACGGTGGGCGGGATTGAACTGATGTCGGCTGAAGCAGAATTTGTCTTGGTATTTGCCGTGCTGGCTCTAGCCCTAGGCGGTTATTGGGCTATGTTTGTCTTTCCCAAGCAGCGCGCTTTCCAGCGCAAGCAGAAGCTGGCTCGCTCGCTGCATGTCGGCGACGAAGTTGTTACCTACGGCGGCATCGTCGGCAAAATTATCGATATCGACGCCGATAAGGGCATTTCGCAAGTAGAAATCGCCGAGGGCGTTACCATCAAATTGTTGACGGCGGCTTTGCAGCAAGTCTATGATGCCGAAGAGATCGCCTACAATGCCAGCCTCGGCCGCAAAAACGAAGCCGAGCCAAAGCCAGCCGATACGCTTCATAGCGAGGAAGGAGAGCAGCGATGAGCAGTCATGCGCGATGGCTTCTCTTTATAATTATTTTGAGTCTCTTCTGCGTTTGGGTGGCGACGCCGCCCGAATTCAAAGGGGTGCAAGCGGAAGCCTGCGCCGCGGCTACTGATGCCGAGCGCGCCAGCCTAAAATGCACCGAAAAACTAGAAATCGACCTCAATGGCGATGGCGCATTGGAGTTCGGCCTCAATATCACCCAGAGCCTCGGGCTGGATTTAGTGGGCGGCTTGCGCGTCTTGCTGCAAGCCGATGTGGCCGCCGATAGTTTCACGCTCGAAGATTTGGGCGAAACCGCCAACAATGTCGCTCGCCGCGTCAATGCCCTGGGCTTGACCGAAGCCACCATCCAAGTGCAAGGGCGGGACCGCATCCTGGTCGAGCTGCCCGGCGTACGTGACCCCCAGCAAGCCATCGCCACCATCCGGCAGACCGCTCTGCTGGAATTCGTCGATTTTGGCGGTTTGAGCAACCTGGTCAGGGAGTTTGTCGGACAGGAAATTGTTACCAACGAGCAGGTTGCCTTGCGCGAGAATGCCAGCGCGGACGGCACCGACCCGCTGGCTGGCAGGCGCGCCCACCCGGTCAATGGCCTGCCCTTCCAGACTGTGATGACTGGCGCCGGCTTGCAAGCGGCTAGCGCCGTGCTGGCGCCGCCGCAAGGCACCGGCAGCGCCGAGTGGATGATCAATTTTGAAATCAAAGAAGAGTTCCAGGAAGTCTTTGGCAATTTCACACGGGAGCGCATTGGCGAGCCGATGGCGATTGTGCTGGATGGCGAAGTGCTGTCCGCGCCAACTATTCAAGCCCAGCTGAGCGCGGGCGGCGTCATCACCGGCCAATTCACCGAAGAAGAGGCGAGTACGCTAGCCCTGCAATTGCGTTCGGGCGCTTTGCCGATTCCATTGCGCATCGAAAGCACGCAGGAAGTTGGCGCGACCCTGGGCCAAGAATCGGTGCGCCTGAGCGTGCAAGCGGGCGTCATTGGCGTCATCGTCGTCTTAGCCTTTATGCTGATATATTACCGTCTGCCGGGTTTCGCCGCCGCCCTCGCCCTGATTGTCTTCATCTTTCTCAATATCGCCGTCTTTAAGCTGCTGCCGGTAACTTTGACTTTGCCCGCTATCACCGGCTTCCTCATATCCATCGGCACGGCGGTGGACGGCAATATCTTGATTTTCGAGCGCATCAAAGAAGAGCTGCGCGCTGGCCTGCCCTTGGACAATGCGCTAAAAGCTGGTTTCGACCGCGCCTGGACTTCCATTCGCGATTCCAACCTGTCCACCATCATCATCTGCGGCATTCTCTTTATGTTCGGGCAGACGCCCGGCGCGAGCATCGTGGCTGGCTTCGCCGTAACGCTGGCGATTGGGCTGGTGCTGAATCTATTCACTGCCGTCATCGTAACGCGCACCTTCTTGTATATGCTGGTGAGCGTTTTCCGCAGCCAGCTAAGAAATAACCGCGCGTTACTGGGCGCATAGGGGAAAGCTATGTTTAACATCGTACAGAAACGGCGCTGGTTTTTTATCCTGTCGGCCCTGGTGATTCTGCCTGGGCTGGCGATCATGCTCTATTCCACTATTAGCACCGGCGCGCCCTTCCGCCTGAGCATAGATTTCCTCGGCGGCAGCATCTACGAATTGAAATTTGACGAGAGTGGCGCGACTGAAGCTGGCATTCGCCGCGTGTTCACGGCCATTGGCGATGACAATGTCATCATCCAGCAAATCGGCCGGGCTGAGGATTTTCGCTGGTCGGTGCGAGCAGGCTTCCACGAGGTCGCGGTAACGAATGATATTTTAGCCCGCTTGGGCGAGCTGGCGCCGGTCAACCGCGATAGCTTCCGCGTCGAGACTGTCTCGGCGACCATCGGCCAGGAAGTTACGCGCTCGGCGCTGGCGGCAGTGGCGGTTGGCGCGCTGGTCATCACCGGCTTCATCGTCATCGCTTTTCGCCAGGTGCCAAACGCGATTCGCTATGGCCTCTGCGCCATCGCCGCCATGATTCACGATATTCTGGTTGTGATGGGCGTGATGTCGCTTTTTGGCTTGCTCTTGGGCTGGGAGATCGACGCCCTCTTCTTGACGGCAGTGCTGACAGTCGTCGGCTTTTCGGTGCAGGATTCGATCGTCGTCTTCGACCGCATCCGCGAGAATATCCCCAAGCATCTCGGCGAGCCGTATGAGACCATCGTCAACCGCAGCATCTGGGAGACGATTCACCGCTCACTGGCAACGCAGCTCAACGCTTTTTTCATCATGATTGCGATATTGCTCTTTGGCGGCGAGACGGTCAAGCAGTTCATCGCCATCCTCTTCATCGGTTTGCTCTCTGGCACCTATTCGTCGATTTTCACCGCTGTGCCGCTGCTGGTGGCTTGGGAGAAGGGCGAACTGCCCCTGCTTAGCCGGCTGGGCGGTCGCTGGCAGACGGCTGAAGAATCGCCTGAAGAGGCTTAATGCCGAAAATGGCGCTTACCGGTGAAAATCATCGCCATATCATAATAATCCGCCGCCTCTATCACCTGGGCATCACGGATTGAGCCGCCGGGCTGGATGACGCTGGTAACGCCGGCCCGGGCCGCCTGCTCGATGCTATCCGGAAATGGGAAGAAGGCATCGGAAGCCATAGCCGCATTGGTCGCTTCGTCTCCCGCTTTTTTAATCGCCAATTCCGCCGCGTCGACGCGGCTGGGCAAGCCGCCGCCGATGCCCACCGTGCGCCGGCCCTGAGCCAGCACAATCGCATTCGACTTCACATGCTGCACCGCCTGCCAGGCAAACAAGAGCGATTCCATCTCCGCGTCGTTGGGACCGCGTTTTGTCACCGTTTTCATGGTGATGTCGGCCGGGTCGCCCATATCGTAACGCTGCAAGAGCAGGCCACCCATCACGCTGCGGAACTCGAATCCGCGCCCAGCAAAGGGCTGCGGCATTTGCAGCAGGCGGCAATTCTTGCGCCCGCCGCGCAGCCGCTCGAGCGCGGCGTCAGTGAAAGCGGGGGCAATTATAGCCTCGATGAAAAGCGCGTCCAAAGCCGCGACAAAATCCAGATCCACTTCGCGGTTCGCGCCGATGACGCCGCCAAATGCCGATAAAGAATCCGACGCTAGGCTCTGCGGAAAAGCCGCCGCGATGCTGTCGGCGCTGGCGATGCCGGTCGGGTTGAGGTGCTTGACAATCACCGCCGTCGGCGCTGCATAGCTGCTGACCGCTCGCCAAGCGGCGTCAAGGTCGAGGATGTTGTTGTAGGAGAGCTGTTTGCCGGCGAGTTGCCGCGCGCCCAGCGGGCTATGAATTTGAGTCCGCGTATAATAGGCGGCCGCTTGATGCGGATTCTCGCCATAACGCAGTTCCTGGCTGCGCTGGACGCCAAAGGAGATGCCAGCCGGCACTGCCTCCGCCATTGGCTCAGCAATATCAGACTCGCTGAGGTAGGCATGGATGGTGGCGTCATAATCGCGGCAATGCGCGAAAGCTTTGACGGCTAAAGCGCGCCGCTGCGCCAGCTCAGTCGCGCCGGCCTGACGCAGCGCCAAAATCACATCAGAATAATCCAGCGGGTCGCAAAGTACGGTCACTCGGCTAAAATTCTTCGCCGCCGCCCGCAGCAAAGTAACGCCGCCAATATCAATCTGCTCAATCGCCGCTTCCAGACTGACGGTTGGGTCTTTTATCGTCTCGCTAAATGGATAGAGATTGCAGACGACCAGGCTGATAGGCGCGAAGTCATTGGCTGCCAGTTCCTGCAAGTCGGCGGCGGTATCGCGGGCGAGGATGCCAGCGTGGATGGCTGGATGCAGCGTTTTAACGCGCCCGCCTAGCATTTCCTGCTGCCGCGTCAGGCGCTCGATGGCGGTTACTGGCAGGCCGGCATTGGCTAAAATCTGCCCGGTGCCGCCGCTGGCGACAATCTCCCAGCCCAAGCCGACCAGTTCCCGGCCCAAGCCAATAATGCCGCGCCGATTCGATACGCTGAATAAGGCCCTGGGCATGGCGCATCTTCCCTCTACTTTCCTTGCGTAATGACAGTATTATACCGCCTGGCAAGCCAGCGGAGTAAGCCCAAGTTAATTATGAAAAATTGTTGCTTCGTCTCACTTTTCAACCCCACCCCCGACCCCTCCCCGAAGCTTCGGGGAGGGGAGTCTAACCTGGGAGCGTGTAGATGTTGCCCGCTGGGAGGGACTTTCCTGCAAGCTCGCGCAGTTTTCAGGGTTTTTCTCCCCTCCCCAAAGCTTTGGGGCGCGTAGACACTGCCCTACGGGAGGGGCCGGGGGTGGGGTTGAAACGAAAGCAAGAAGTTGCAAAATTTACTTTATCCTACTGGCATAGACAGGGCTTATGGCGCTCCTTAAGCGGACAGAAACTTGATGGCATCCAGCGCGATGCACACGGTCACAGGCGCACCGGGCTGGGCGTCGATGTCCGCCACAGCGAAGGTTAAGGGCAGTCCGGCTGTCAGCGTGACAGTGATGTCGTAATGATGACCGCGGAAGACGGCGCTTTGCAGCCTAGCGTCGAAGCGCAGCGCTGGCTTTGCCCCGCTCCCTGGCCCGAGCTGGATGCCGCTGGGATGAATTAATATCTGCCCAGTTTTGCTGGGTCCTAGCTGGGCAGCGGCGGCGAGCTGCTGGATGATGGGCTTATCATCGAGCGGGAAGATATTGCGCAAGCCTAAAAAGCGGGCGACAAAAGCCGTCCGCGGCTGATGATAAAGGCGGCGCGGGCTGTCTTGCTGCTGCACGCGGCCTTGCTTCATCACAGCGATGCGGTCGGCAACCGCATAAGCCTCGCGGTGGTCATGCGTAACATAGATGGCGCTCAAGTTCTCGGCTTTGATGATAGCCCGCAATTCCAGAGCCAGCTGATCGCGCAGCGGCGCGTCCAAGGCACCCAGCGGCTCATCCAGCATCAGCAGGCGCGGGCTGGGCGCCAGGCTGCGCGCTAAAGCCACCCGCTGCTTCTGCCCGCCCGAGAGCGTCGCCACATCGCGCTTTTCCAAGCCTTCCAGACCGACCTGCCGCAAAAGCGCCGCCACTTTGGCAGCGATTTGCCGGCGGCTGTAACCGCGCCGCTTCAAACCATAAGCGACATTGCCGGCGACAGACAAATGTGGAAACAGGGCAAAATCTTGAAACATCAAACCCAAACCGCGCTGATGCGCGGGCAAGACCCCGATGTCTTCGTCAGCGAAATATAATGCGCCTTCATAGCCAGTTTCCAAACCAGCGATGATGCGCAGCAGCGTCGTCTTGCCGCAGCCGCTAGGGCCGAGCAAGCAGAGGATATCGCCCGACGCGACTGCCAGCGTCACCCCGCGCAGAGCGACAACTTCTTGATAGGCATGGGATATGCCTTCGACGCGCAGCATCAGAATTCGCCGACGCCAGCGACGCGCAGCCGCTCTATTAGCAGAAAGCCGGCCGCGCAGACCAGCATTAACAAGCTACTCATAGCCAGTGCCTGCCGATAAGAGGCGAGGCCGGGGTCGCCAATCAAGCGATAAATTACCACAGGCATGGTTACGGCTTCGCGCTGGGCGACAAAAAGCGACGCGCCAAATTCGCCCATGCTGACGGTGAAAGCGAAGGTCGCGCCGACGACGATGCCCCGCCCTAGCAAAGGCAAATCGATAGTGCAAAAAGCCGCCAGCGGTCGCGCGCCTAGCACAGTCGCCGCTTCGCCCAGCGCTGGCGGGATAGCGCGCAGGCTGGGCAAGACGCTGCGCAGCACAAAGGGCAGCGCGACCAGCGTATGCGAAATCGGGATAATCAGCCAAGACGCGCGCAGATTCAAAGGCGGTTCGTCCAGGGCGATGATAAAACCAAAACCCAGCGTAACTGCGCTGGTCGCCAGCGGCAGCATAAAAAGCGCGTCAAACAGGCGGGATAAAAGCCAGCGGCGCTGCACCAGGTAGGCGGCGCTCAGCCCTAGAATCAAAGCCGCGCCGGTGGCTAGCAGCGCGAACCTGAGCGAATTGAAGACCGCCTCTAGCGGCGCGATAAAGAGCAGCGAACCGCGCGCTTTCTGCGCCAAAGCCAGATAATTTCTCAGATTGAGCGCGCCATCGACGAATAGCGAGCGCATCAGCAAAGCCAACAGCGGTGTGAAGAGCATAAGCGACATCAAAGCGATGCAGCCCCCGACCAGCAAACGCTCGCCCCTTGTGCCAGGCGGGCGGGCGATTACCTGGCGGCTGGCGAGGGAAAGACGCAGCTTTTTCTGGCGGCTGGTGTAAAAGAGCAGCATTAAGAGCATAAACAGAATCTGCACTAAAGACAGAGCGGCTGCCAGCGGCAGGTTGAAGATATTGACCGCCTGATAGTAGATTTGCACTTCCAGCGTGGCGAAACGAATCCCGCCCAAAATCAAAACGACGCCGAAACTGGTGAAACTGAAGATGAAGACCAGAGCCGCGGCCGATAGCAGAGCCGGGCGGATGAGCGGCAGGCGAATATCCAGCCACAGCGCCCGCCCATCCGCGCCCAGACAGCGCGCCGCCTCTTCCGTCGAAAAGCCGACGGCCGCCCAATAACCGGTGATGATGCGCAAGGCGATAGCGAAGTTGTAAAAGACATGCGCCAGGATAATTATGCCCAAGCTGCGCTCGAGCTGGAGCGGCGCGTAATCCAGCGTGAACAAAGTTTGCAGCAGGCTATTGAGCGCGCCCCGCTCGCCCAGCAGCGCGCTGAAGGCTAAAGCCACCACCACAGTCGGCAAGACAAAAGGCAGCGTCGCTAAAGACAGCAGCAAAGAGCGCATGGGGAAGCGATAGCGCGCGAAAACAAAAGCGCAAGGCAAAGCCAGCAGCAGCGTCGCCAGCGTCGAGAGCGCCGCTTGATAGACCGTGAAGAGCAGCGTGCCGAGATAATAATCGCTTTCTATCAGGCGCAGGAAGGCCGATAGGTCAAGCGTGCCGGCCGGCCGCAGGCTGACATCAAAAAGCGCCAGCAGCGGATAGACATAGAAGACGGCTAAAAAAAGCAGCGGCAGCAGATAGAGCAGCGCGCGCCCGCCGCGCGTCAGCAAACTCAACGCAGCATGACCTCAGACCAAGCCTGAATCCACTCTTCGCGCTGCGCTTCAATCTGCTCAGGCGCCAGGGTCGCCGGCTGCTCAGGAATCTGCGCGTATTCGGCAAAAACCTCTGGCAAATCTATGTCTGGCAGGACCGGAAAGACAAACATATTCAGCGGCATATCTTCTTGGAAGGTGGGGCTGAGCATAAAGTCCAGGAAAGCTTTTGCGCCTGCTTCGTTGGCCGCGCCGGCTAAGATACCGGCGTATTCGACCTGGCGGAAGCACATATTGTCGCCGGTGATGGCGCCTGTTACCGCGCCTTCCTCAGGGTCTTCGCCATAGAGAACTTCAGCTGGCGGGCTGCTGGCATAGCTGACCACCAGCGGCCGCTCGCCTAAGCCCCGGCTGCCGACGGTGAATTGCCCATAATAGGCATCGGTCCAGCCGTCAGCCACCAGCACATCATTCGCCCGCAAATCAGCCCAAAAATCGAGATAGCTATACTCGCCCTCGTCGCCGAATTCGGCGATTGTGGCTAGCAAGAAAGCCAAGCCGGGCGAGGAAGTCGCTGGATTCTGCGCCACCAGCAGGCTGGCGTAGTCTTCATGCGTCAAATCGCTGAGAGTCGCTGGCAGTGCCAGGTCCCGCTCTTCAAAATAGGCAATGTCATAATTCAAGCAAACATCGCCAAAATCAATCGGGCTGACATAATAGGGCGCGGCCGGCAAGAAGTCTTCGGGCACCGCGTCTAAAGCGGGCGAGGTGTAGGGCAGGAAAATCTCAGCTTTCAGCGCGCGGCTGAGGAAGGTATTTTCGACGCCATAGAGCAGGTCGCCCAGCGGATTGCTCTTGCTCAAGATGGCTTTGTTGACCATTTGGCCGGCGTCGCCAGCGCGCAGGATTTCTACTTTGAGGCCGGTCTCGGCTTCAAAGGCGGCTATGGTCGCTTCGGAAATGGCGAAGCTGTCGTGCGTAATCACGACGACAGTGTCGCTTTCTTGCGCCGCCGCGCCGCTGATGATAAACCAGGCGCAGAGAAGCGCCAACAGGATGCGCAGATTCACTTCAAACTCCTCTCTGGCAAGGACTTGAGGAGTTTGAGATGTTGAGCTTAGAGAAAATTGGCATTGCAGACATCCCTACGCCAGCATTACCTGGATCAGGTTCATGGGTCGGCGCGCTTAGACGCCCTCTCAGCCCGCTGCCGCAAGCTCCCCAAGTCGGAATATAAGGTAGATAGCAGTATAGCGTGAAAAATCGCGCGGCGCAACAATAAGCGCTCGTGCAATTCTAAAAAATCCTCTGCGCCTCAGTAGAACAAAGTAAATAATGCAACTTTTTGTGTTCATTTCAACCCCACCCCCGGCCCCTCCCCGAAGCTTCGGGGAGGGGAGTCTAACCTGGGGGACTGTAGACTTGCCCGATGGGAGGGACTTTCCTGCAAACTCGCACAGTTTTCAGGGTTTTCCTCCCCTCCCCAAAGCTTTGGGGCGCGTAGACACTGCCCTACGGGAGGGGCTGGGGTGGGGTTGAAAATGTGGCTGCGTAGTTTTTCCAGCTTAGTTTTGTGAATTTTGCTGAATCACGATTTTGATGCGATTGCCCTGGCCCGCGCAATTCTAAAAAATCCTCTGCGCTCTCAGCAGAACAAAGTAAATAATGCAACTTTTTGTGTTCATTTCAACCCCACCCCGGCCCCTCCCCGAAGCTTCGGGGAGGGGAGTCTAACCTGGGGGACTGTAGACTTGCCCGATGGGAGGGACTTTCCTGCAAACTCGCACAGTTTTCAGGGTTTTTCTCCCCTCCCCAAAGCTTTGGGGCGCGTAGACACTGCCCTACGGGAGGGGCTGGGGGTGGGGTTGAAAATGGCGCATAATTAACTTGGACTTACTTCTGTGCCTCTCTGGCAATCTCTTCTAAGACCGCAATAAGTCCCCCAAATACTGCTCAAAGCGCCCGGCATTGCAGGCTTCTGTATAATGCAGGATGTCTTCCCCAGTCAATGGATACAGGGGATAGCAACTCGTAGGAGCGGCGCCGCCGGGCATTTCCACCAGCATATCGCAGCCGGGATACGGAATAATCACGCCATCAACGCTGCGCTCCAGCTTGTCCACCACCCGCTCGACCGTGGCGATGACCGTATCAGCCACATAAACCAGCTCCATATCAATACCCAGATTGTTGTTAATCAGCACATTGCCCTGGCGATCGCCAGCCAAGCCATGAATCACCGCCACATCACAGGGAATCGCCGGGAAGGCTAACAGTTCCGCGTCGCTGTAGGGGTCAAGCACGGTCTTGACATCGGGCCGCAGCTTGGGCAAGTCGGTGCCGAGCCAGGCTTTGGAAGGCAAAAAGCCGACGCCGGCAATCTGCGCGCGAATGCCCATGACGATGCTGGCTTCAGTCTCTTCAATGATGCGAATGCGCCCGGCCTGGGCGAATTGGCTGAACATCGGCGCTAAGCCAAAGGCTTCCAAACCAAAATATGCCGAGCGGACTCGCTCGACGCAGCCCGCGCCAACCAGCAGGTCAGATTCTAGCCCGCCGGTAAAGCTGAGCAGAGTCAAAGCGCGCGGCGGCGAAGACCGGCGCAGCAAGGCTTTGACAAAGCCGACCGGCCGGCGATAGAGCGTCACGCCGCCCAGAGCCAGCGTCGCGCCATCTTCGACGGCGGCCGCCGCTTCTTCTATAGACACATAATGCGCTGTCATCGCCTTCTTCAATCTTTCCCCATCTTTCCCCAACGCCGCCATAATAGTTTATACTATAGAGGTATGCTACTGTCTAAATGGTCCTGGAGATGCAGGATGAAATGGCTGCGCGCTAGGCTCGGCGGGGGCGCCCGTGTCGCCCAAATCGGCGGCACGCTGGCTCTAGCCATCGCATTTTTTACCATCGGTTTTGCCGCCGGCCACCTATCGCCCGCCCTCATCCAGGCTCTGGATAGCCAGGAAAGCGCTCTTGAGCCAATTTTGCAGGCATTGGAAATCATTGAAGACCGTTTTGTCGATGCAGTGGCCCGGGATAGGCTGGTCGATGGCGCGCTAGCCGGCATGGTCGATGCGCTGGACGACGAACACAGCGCTTATGTGCCGCCCGAGCTTTACCAGCGCAGCATCGATTTTTCGGGTGAATTCACTGGCATCGGCGTAACAATCGAAAAAGACGCGCAGACTGACGCCATCGCCGTCTTTACCGTCATACCAGACTCGCCCGCCGCAGCCGTTGGCGTCCAGCCAGGCGATATCTTTTACGCCGTCGATGGGCAGCGCGTCGTCGGCATGTCGCAGGCTGAGCTATCGGCGCTGGTGCCAGGCCCGCGCGGCAGCCTTGTCAATATCATCTTCCAGCGCGGCGAGGCCCTGCTCGAGTTTGACATCACGCGCGAAACCTTCCCCCTGCCCAATGTGTCTTGGCAGATTGTCGGCGAGAATATCGCACATATTTCTATGCAGCATTTCAATGACCTGTCGCGGGCGCAGCTCGACGAAGCCCTGGCGGCGGCGGCTGTCAATGAGGGCAAAGGTCTCATCTTCGATATGCGCGACAATCAAGGCGGCACGCTGGAAAGCGCCATCGAAATTGGCGGCGCTTTCCTCAAAGACAGCTTGCTGCTGCGGCAAGTGGCCCGCGATGGCGAGGAAGAATTGACATATACCGATGGCGCGTATGCCGACATCACAGTGCCGATTGTCGTGCTGTTGGATGAATATAGCGCCAGCGCCGCCGAAGTCGTCGCTGGCGCTTTGCAAGATCATGGCGTCGCCACCATCATTGGCGAGCGCACCTTCGGCAAAGGCACAGTGCAGAATATCCCGCCGCTGGCAAACGGCGGCGGCTTGCGCCTCACCGTGCGCCGCTGGCTCAGCCCCAATGGCAACTCCATCCATCAACAAGGCATCGAACCTGATATCGTCATCGAGTGGGACCCAGAAACTGAGGCCGACGCCCAAGCCGACGCGCAGTTGACGCTAGCCATCGAATTTTTGCATTCTTTGCGCGACTCATAAGCGCCGGCTGCGTATAATAAAACAGGTTGGCGCTAGGCAAAGCGGAAAGACGCTGCTACACTGCGCTGGTTAATTTGGCATTTTGCGGGAGTCTGGTTATGGCTGTTGTATTGCAGATTACAGCAATCATCATTTCAATTGCGTTGATTATTTTAATCTTGCTGCAAGTCAAAGGCGGCGCTTTGGGCAGCTTGCTCGGTGGCGACGCGGGTGGCGGCATCGCCCGTACGCGCCGCGGTTTGGAAAAGACGCTCTTTCGCATCACCATTTTGCTCTCCATTGCCTTCTTGGGCATTGCGCTTTTTGCCGTCGCCACCACCAGTTAATCTGCCCCAGCCGCCTAACTCGGGCTGGCGAAGTTAAATATGTTTCGCGGTTTCCTCTGGCAACTGCTTGTTTTTCTGGTCGCATTTTTATGCTTTGTCGCGGCTCTGGTCTATCGCGTCAGCCAGCCGCCCACCCCTGCGCCAACCGCCAGTCCAGCCGCGCCAATCACCGCCACCGCCAGCCCAGCCGCGCCCGCCACTACGCCACCGCCTAATGCCGCCGCCAGCGCCGCGCCGCGCGCGATCTACCGCGAGGCTATCGTCGGCGGCATCCAACGTTTGAACCCGCTCTTCGCCCATTTGAACCCGGCTGACAGCGCCATTTCCCGCCTCATCTTTGAGTCGCTCTTCACCATAAACGACTATGGCGAGCTGCGGCCGCAGCTAGCAGCTGAACTCGTCATATCAAATGACGGGCTGGAATATGTCGTTCGCCTACGCGACGACATCGTCTGGCAAGATGGGCTGCCTTTCACCGCTGAGGATGTCTTCTATACGATGTCCCTGCTCAGCGCGCCGGGTTACGAGCGCTTCTCGCCCACAGCCGCCTTTTGGCAGACCGTCGAAACGCAAAAATTGAGCGATAGCCTGCTGCGTTTCCGCTTGGCTCAGCCCTTCGCCAGTTTCCCCCAGCTTTTGACCATCGGCATCTTGCCCGAGCATGCCCTGCGCGGCACGCCGATTGAGCAGCTGGCCGGGCATCCCTTCAACCTGTCGCCCATCGGCACGGGGGCTTATCAGCTGGCGGCTTTGCAGACCGCCGCTGATGGCCACATCAGCGCGCTGCAACTTGCCCGCTCGCCACTCTATCAAGCGCGTCCAGAAGCGCAGGATGGCTACTGGCTGCGTGACTTGCAGTTTAGTTTTTTTAGCGATGCTGCCGCCGCCATCGACGCTTACCTGAACGGACAGGCCGATGCCATCGCCAACAGCGCCCCGCGCGCGCAGCTGCTCGCCCTGCCCCAGAGCCGTATTTATACGCAAGTTGAGGCGGCGCTGAGCCTGCTTATCTTCAATTGGCGCGATTCGCCTTTTGCCGAGCGGCGCTTGCGGCAGACGCTCTCGCTGGCTCTGGATGCGCCAAGTCTGATACAGCGGCATTTTGGCGCGGCCGCCACTTATGCCGATAGTCCATACATCGCCGGGGCGGCCGTCTATCAGCCGCATTCATTTTGGACGCGCTATGACCTGGCGCAAGCGCATTTGGAAGCGGCTGACGTCTTCGCCAGCACCGCTGAGTCTGCCGACGAAGCCAGCGCCGATTCAAAACCAGCGCCCCGTTTCAGCCTTTTAATCGAAGACCGCCCGCCCTTGCCGGCCCTGGCGCGTGATATTGCGGCAAGCTGGGCAGGGCTTGGACTCGAAGTGACAGTGGAGGCCGTCGGCGCGGCGGCCTTAAAAAATCGCCTGGAAGCAGGCGACTTTGAAGCGGCGATTGTGCGGCAGCGCATCGGCGCGGATAGCGACCTCTTCCAATTTTGGCATCCAGCCCAAGCCACCGACGGGCAGAATTATGGCGCGGCCGCCAATAATGAAATTGCCGAAGCCCTGGAACTGGCGCGGGCGGAAATCTATGACCTGCGCCGCTACCATTATTATCAAGACTTTCAAGAAAGTTTTGCCGAGCAGGCCATCGCCATCCCGCTCTATTACCCGCTCTATACCTTTGTCGCCCGCGATTCTATTGAGGGCATCCAACTGAGTTATCTGGCTAGCGCCGCCGACCGCTTCCGTAACATAAAAAACTGGCGGCCGGCGACAGGCAGCAGCTAGAGCTGGGTCCGCTCGCGCTGCAAGATTTCCCGCAGCAAAGATTTACGCGCCGCCCCGCCCAAAGTTTCCAGCTTGCGCGTGCCAAGCGGGTCTATCTCTTCGCGCAGCAGGCGCAGGTCTTCCGCACTGGGTGGCTCCGTCTCGCGCAGGTCAGCGGCGATTGCTAAGGGGAAACCTGTCTTGCGCTGCACCCGCTTGAGGCTCTGGCCCGGGTGCAGACTGGTCAAGCGCATGAGGCCGTCATGCCAATCAAACTGGCCCAAATCGGTGATGAGATAGCGCGGGCCGCCGCCTGCCTGGCGCTGCGGCACATGCCCTAGCCCGCTGACATAATCGATACGGTCAGCGAAGGTCAAGCGCGAATGCCGTGGCACATAGAGATAACTGTGGTCGTACAGCGGCGTAACATCGGGAATGCCGCCGCTGCCGGGCAGGCGCAAACGCGGCCGCTGATAATCGCGGCCAAAAGCGATATTGTTCAGATTGCCGCGCCGATCGACCTGGGCTGGGCGGAAGAATTCTTTGGGTCGGAATTTGGGCAAGATTTCGGCCGCGCCGGCGGCAAAACCCAAATGAATCAGCCCTTTGCCCACCCAGAGCGCCTCAATCGTAGAAATGCCCAGCGGGCCCCAATCCTGCACTAAGGCTTGCCCGATGGCTGAGGTGAAGCGAGCCCGCGGCGCATAACGAATCTTGCCCAGTATCAAACCGGCCGAAACCAGCGGCGTATTGATGCCCTGGGCCCAGACATCGCCATCCCGCACCTGCCGCGAAATGCAGACGCAAATAAGCTCATCGATGCTATAGGCAGGCGCCGCCATCTACTCGCTGCCGTTTGCTTTGACCAGGCGCACAAACTGCCGCTTGCCCACCTGCAAGACAGCCGGCAGCATGGCCGGCGTAACAGTCGCTTGCAAGCTCTCGACTTTCTCTTCATTTAAGCGCACGCCATTCTGCTGGATGAGGCGCTTAGCCTCGCCACGACTATTGACCATCTTGAGGCGCACCAGCAAGTCACGGATTTCGGCTTCAGCCGGCAGCGGCGCTTCGGCGATATCGGCGGGGATGCCAGCGCCGCCGCGGAAGACCTCGTCCCAGCGGGCTTGGGCCGCGGTGGCCGCTTTTGGACTGTGGAAAATGCTGACAATTTCCCGCGCCAGCCGCATTTTCGCGGCGTTGGGGTGCAGCGCGCCACTTTGCAGATCCGCTTCGAGCTGCGCCAGCCGCGCCGGCGGCCAGCCTAAAATGAGCTTATGGTAGACCGGCATGGCTTTGTCGGGCAAGCTCATAACCTTGCCATACATATCCCAGGCTTCGGCCAGCAGCGGGATATGGTTGCCTAGGCTCTTCGACATTTTGATTTCGCCATCGGTGCCAGGCAAGCTCTCGCCCATAATGATGGCGATTTGCGGTTTCTGGCCCAAGCCAGTTTGCAGCTTGCGCCCGGCTACCAAGATATTGAAGAGCTGGTCTTGCCCGCCGACCTGCACATCGGCTTCTTGAGCCACCGCGTCATAAGCCTGCATGAGCGCGTAAAAGAATTCGTGCAGGTAAATCGCCTTGCCATCGTCGATGCGCTTGGCAAAATTCTCCCGCGCCAAAAATTGCTGCACGGTGAAATGGCTGGCTAAGCGGATGATGTCGGCGAAATCCAGCGGCGCTAGCCATTCGTCATTGCGCCGCACGCGCGTCTTGTCTTGGTCGAGAATCTTAAACGCCTGCTCGGCATAAGTGCGGGCATTGTCTTCCACATTGCGCATAGTTAGCTGGTCCCGCGCCGCGTCTTTATCGGACGGGTCGCCGATTAAGCTGGTGAAAGTGCCAACCAAAAAAGTAACATCATGCCCAAAATCTTGGAACTGCCGCAGCTTGCGCATCGTAATCGTATGCCCTAAATGCAAATCTGAGGTGCGGGGGTCATAACCGCAATAGACGCGCAGGGGCCGCCCTTCCCGCTCGCATTCTTGCAAGCGCTGGCGCAGGTCTTTCGCCATATTTTCCCGCGTTTCCGGGTCGCCATAAGCCGCGCCCGACATCAAAACTTCGACTTGTTCTTCGATTGTCGCCATCATTTCTTCCTGTACCGCTCTGCCAGTTTCATTGCGCTAGTATAACATAGCCTTCCGCCCTTGTTTAGCGTAGGCGGCGCTGGCTATAATCGGCGATAGTCAAACATAAAAAGGAAAGACCAATGGAAAAAATGAGCAGCGCCGAGGTCCGGCAAGCCTTTCTCGATTTCTTTGAAGAAATGGGGCATCGTCCGGTCGCATCTTCTTCCCTCGTGCCAGCCAATGACCCGACGCTGCTCTTTGTCAACGCCGGTATGGTGCAATTCAAAGATGTCTTCCTCGGGCTGGACAAGCGCAATTATACGCGGGCGACCACCTCGCAGAAGTGCATGCGCGTCAGCGGCAAGCACAACGATTTGGAAAATGTCGGTCCCTCAGAGCGCCATCAGACCTTCTTCGAGATGCTAGGCAACTTCAGCTTCGGCGATTATTTCAAGCGGGATGCGATTCGCTATGCCTACATGCTCTTGACGGAAGTGTATAAGCTGCCGGCGAATCGCCTGGTCTTCACCGTCTATGAAAGCGATGACGAAGCCTATGACTGCTGGGTCAAGCAGTTGGGCATCGACCCCAAGCGCGTCGCTCGTATGGGGCCCGAGACAAATTTCTGGCAGATGGCGGATACTGGCCCTTGTGGTCCCACATCGGAGATTCACTGGGACCGCCAACCTGAGCGAGGCGAAGACAGCATTATTCCGCTGCTGCAAGCCGAAGACGACCGTTTCCTCGAGATTTGGAATCTGGTCTTCATGCAATTCAATCGGCAACAGGCAGATCCAAAGCACACCGGCCAATGGGATATTCCGCTGCCAGCGCCAGGCGTCGACACCGGCATGGGTCTGGAGCGCATCGTTTCTGTATTGCAAGGCGTCAGCGCCACTTATGAAACCGACCTCTTCACGCCTATCATCCAGCGCACGCAAGCGCTTACTGGACATAGCGACGCCGAGCGAGATGCCGACATCGTGCCATATCGCGTCATCGCCGACCATATTCGGGCGGCGGTCTTTTTGATTAGCGATGGCGTCCTGCCCGGCGCTAAAGGCCGGGCCGCCATCCCGCGCATCGTCATCCGGCGAGCCGCCCGCTTCGGCAGCAAAATTGGCTTCGACCGACCGTTCCTGGCGCAAATCGCCGACACGGTCATTGACAATATGGGCGAGCATTATGGCGAGCTGGTCGAACAGGCGGCGAGCATCAAACGGATTATCACGCTGGAAGAAGAGCGCTTTCACCGCACGATGGAGCGCGGCCTCAACGAACTGGAGACGATGCTCGCCCAGCTCGAAGCCGGCGCGGCCTTGCCCGGGGACCAGGCCTTCTATCTGAAAGCGACGCTAGGGCTGCCGATTCAAGTTACAAAAGACATTGCGGAAGAGCGCGGTTTCACTGTCGACCAAGCGGGTTTCGCCGCCGCCGAAGCCGAACACGCCCGCATCAGCGGCGGCGGCCAGGCTATGGGCGCAATCGAAACTGGCGACTTCTACCGCCAACTGCGCGACGAATTGCGCGCGGCCGGGCAAATTGCCGCAGGCATCGCCTACAAGCCATACACGGACGCGGCCGTCGAGGCGAAGGTCTTAGCCCTGCTGCAAGATGGCAGGCGCGTCGATAGAGCTTTGCTCGGCGAAAAGGTCGAGGTCTTGCTGGCGGAAACGCAATTTTATGTCGAAGCCGGCGGGCAAGTCAGCGACAGTGGCACGCTAAGCGGCGCCGGCTGGCTCATCGAAGTGGAAGCCATGCGCCAACCCATCGCCGGCATGATTTTGCATGTGGGCGAAGTCGTCGAAGGCAATCCAGCGGCGGGCGACCTGGCTCTAGCCCAGGTCAATCAGAAGCGGCGCTTGAACATCACGCGCAATCATACCGCCACCCATCTCTTGCATGCCGCCCTGCGCAACAAGCTGGGCAAGCATGTGCAGCAGAAAGGCTCCCTCGTCGCGCCTGACCGCTTGCGCTTCGATTTCTCGCATCCCGAAAAAGTGACGGCGGCCGAACTGGCGGCGGTGGCAGACGAGATAAACAAGGCGATCCTAGCTAACTTCGCCGTGTACGCCGAAGAGAAATCGCTAGAACAGGCGCGGCGCGAAGGGGCGATGGCCCTCTTCGGCGAAAAATATGGCGAGCAGGTGCGCACAGTCGTTATTGATTCGCCGGACCAGCGCTACAGCTACGAGCTTTGCGGCGGCCTGCATGTGGGCAAGACGGCCGAAATCGGCAGCTTTGTCTTCACTAGCGAGGGCAGCGTCAGCGCGGGCATCCGCCGCGTCGAAGCCCTGACCGGGCTAGCCGCGACTGCCTACTGGCAAAAAAAGCTGGACGCGCTCGCTGCCATCGCGGGGCAATTAGGCACCGTGCCTGAGCTCGCGCTCAGCCGCATAAGCGGCCTGCAAAGCGAGCTGGCGACAGCCCGCCGCGAGATTGACACGCTCCAGCGCCAGCTGGCAAAGGGCAACTTCGACCAGCTGCTTGCGCAGCGCTTAGAGCGCATCAATGGCAAAGAGGCTCTGATTGCCGCGCTCAATAATACGCCGATGGAGACGATGCGGGAAATGACCGATTGGTTCCGCAATCGCGTCGACAAGGGCGTAATGGTGCTAGCCAGCGATGTCAATGGCCGGCCGCTGATTGTCGTTGCCGTATCGGATGGCCTAGTCAAAGAAGGGCTGCGCGCCGGCGACATCATCAAACCCATCGCCCGCATCGTTGGCGGCGGCGGTGGCGGCCGGCCGCAGATGGCTCAAGCAGGCGGCCGGCATAGCGATAAAATCCCGGCCGCTTTGCAAGCCGCCCGCGCGCTCATCGCCGACGCCTAGCGACTCGGCAGTCTAAGTAGAACTGATTAAATTTTGTAAGCCTTATGCTTTCGTTTCAACCTCACGATTGGCGACTCCGCCCCGAGGCTTCGGGCCGGCACTTTCCTTCAAGCGCTCAAGCGCTTTTCTCCCCTCCCCAAAGCTTTGGGTCGCGTAGACACTGACCTACGGGAGGGGCCGGGGCTGGGGTTGAAAAGGCGGCTAGATCTCATTTATGGCAACGGAAATTGAGCAAATCCAGCTTGCGGCGGCGGACACAGTCCTCAGCGTGCGCGAGCGGCTGTCGCGCTTGCGCGGGCAGCGCGTCCTGCTTATTTTGCCCTCTAAAAACCCAAACCTGCGGCGCAAGCTCGACCTGGTGCTGATTCAGCGTGAAGCCGATCGGCGGGCAATTCAATTAGCCATCGTCACCGAAGACCGCGCCCTGCGCTATTATGCCGCCGAGCTGAACATCAGCAGTTTTGACTCCGTGGCGGCGAGCCAGCAAGCGCGCTGGAAACGCGGGCGGCAAAAGGTCTTCCTGCCGCGCTATCACAAGCAGCGCGCCGCGCTCCAGCAGGAAGACCTGGAATTCATCGCCAGCCGCATCCCCTGGCGGCGGCAGCACCGACCCTGGCGCGCGGTCATCGAACGCGTCGTCGTTCTCACCTTGCTCATAAGCGCCATCAGCCTGGCAATCTATGTGCTTGGGCCCGGCGCAGACCTTCACATCAGTTTGCAGCAAGAGCGCATCCAGGTCTCGATGCAGATTACCGCCGACCACAAAGCCGCCGCCGTCAACGCGGCTGACGGCATCATCCCGGCCCGCGCGCTGCGCGAAACAGTCGAGACCAGCGCCACCATTAGGACGAGCGGCCTATTTTGGATCGATAGCGTGTCGGCGGCCGGCGTCGTCAGTTTCAGCAATTTGAGCGATAAGCCCCTGCCTATCCCAGCCGGCACCATCCTTGGCACCAACACTGGCGAGTCGCTGCTCTTTGAAACTGTCGTCGCTGCCCTGCTGCCAGCCAGCCAAAGCGTCGATGTGCCAGTCCGGGTTATGGAGGGTTATGACGCGGATTTTGGCAAGCTCGGGTCCGGCATAATCGACACTGTCTTTGGCGCGCTGGCGGAAACGGTCACAGTCAGCAATCCCGAGGCTTTTGACGGCAGCAATCGCAGCGTCAAAGCCGTCGCCGCGGAAGACCAAAACCGCCTGCTGGAGAGCGCGCGGCTGCAATTAAAATCGCTGGCTTATGAAAAAATGCGTGCCACGCTCGGTGAAGACCAGACCATCGTCATCGAGTCGCTCCAGATTGCGGAAGAAGATAAAGACTGGCGGCGCTTCTCCGCCGACATCGGCACGCTGACCAGCGAGCTTTCGCTGACGCTGCGGGCGGTGGTTTCGGCTTTGGCTCTGCTTGAGCGCGATGGGCGGCAGGTGGCGCTGGCGCGGCTGCAAGCCCAGCTGCCGCCAAACAAAGAACTGCTTATCGACACGCTAGATTATGCCCGCGGCGCATTCAGCGTCGGGACTTCTTTTGGGCAAGCCAGTTTCAGCGCCAGCGCCGAAGCGACTATCATCAGCAAGCTGGATGGCAGCGCTTTGCGGGAGCAGTTGGCGGGCATCAGCCTCGCCGAAGCAGAAGCCCTGCTGGCGACGCACAGCGCCATCTCCCAAACCGAGCCGCCCCAGCTCCGCCTCTACCCGCCGGGTTTGGGGCGCATGCCCAGCCTGCCCCTCCGCATCAGCCTGCGCATTCGGGATACGGCATGATTGGCCGCTTGCTGGGCATCGACCATGGCGAAAAGCGCATCGGCGTCGCCCTCAGCGATGCTTTGGGCTTGGGTGCGCGCGAATTGACCATCCTGCGCAGTCAAGGCGCAGCGGCCGATTTCGCGGCTATATACGCCATCGCCCAGCGCGAAGCCGCCGTTGGCATTGTCGTCGGCCTGCCGCATAACCCCAACGCGCCGGCCGGTCTCGCCAGCCAAGCGGACAAGGTGCGCGCCTGGATTGCGCAAATGCGCCAGGCGATTCCGCTGCCAATCGTGGAAGTTGGCGAATATCTGACCAGCGCCGAAGCGCGGGAACTGGCGCGGCAGCAGAAACGCCCAGCCCGCGAGCCGATTGACGATTTAGCCGCCCGCGTCATCCTGCAAGCCTATCTCGATGCTTTAAGCTACGGCTCGGCGACGTTTCCGCCAGCGCCTGACAGCCAACGCTGAAAAATCGCCGCCGCTGTGCTATATTGATGACCTAGCTTATTAAGACAATGCGGGATTCGCGTGCCTAGCTTGCATGATACACAACCCAGCAAAAGCCTGACCTATCGGCGGCATTACGAGTCGGGCTTGCGCCGGCCGCCGCGTCTGCTATTTTGGGGCGTGATTCTCTTTTTTTTCCTGGTCGTCTTTGGCATCGCCGGCGCTATTTTTGGTTTCCGCGAAATCCTGCGCCCGGCGCAGCAGCAGCGCGTCATCGACCAGTTGCCTTTCATGCGCGCCTTCCGCGACCCAACGCCGATGGGCGGCGTCTTCCCCACCCTGGCCGCACCCGTCGATGTAGATGCGGCTTTAGCCCTGCTGGAGCAGCCGCTCGCTATCAGCAGCCCAACCAGTGAAAGCGCGGAAAACAGCGGCGCGCTGGCCGCAACTGACACCCCCGTCCCAGCCAGCCCTACTCCAACAGCAATGCCAGCCACCGCCACCGCGCTGCCGTCGCCGACAGCTCTACCGGCGACAGCCGTGCCGGCCGCCAGCCCGACTGACTCGCTGCCAGCCAGCGCGCGCATTCATGGCCTGCGGCATCAGCAGCAGACCTGGAACAACTGCGGTCCCGCCACCATCACCATGGCTTTGAGCTATTATGGCTGGCAGCGTGACCAGGCTTTTGCCGCCAGCCTGCTCAAACCAAACCGCGAAGACAAAAATGTCAGCCCGCAAGAGCTGGCCGCTTTTGTGAATGAGCAGAGCAATGTGAAAGCGATCGTCCGCCTGGGCGGCACTTTGAATCTCTTAAAGCGGCTGGCCGCCAACGGCTTCCCGGTCGTCATCGAAACGGGCGCCATGTTCGAGGCTTATGAATGGATTGGGCATTACCGCGTCCTGGTCGCCTACGACGATGCTTATCAGCTATTTTATTTTTTTGACAGCTTCCTCGGCGTTGGCGATGCGGCGCAAGGCATCAGCGAAACTTACGAGCGGGTCGATAGCGACTGGGCCGCCTTTAACCGCAGCTTTATCGTCATCTATGAGCCGCAGCGGGAAAGCCTGCTGCGCGCGCTGATGGCTGAGCATTGGCAGGCGGAGAGCGCGGCGCAAATCGCTTTTGAGACCGCGCAGCTTGAAGCCCGCCGCGAACCGCAAAATGCCTTCGCCTGGTTCAATATGGGCAGTTCGCTCGTTGCGCTAGGCCGTTATCAAGAGGCGGCCACCGCCTTTGACCAAGCCAATAGCACTGGCAAATTGCCCTGGCGCATGCACTGGTATCAGTTCGGCGCTTTTGAGGCTTATTTTCAGGTCGGGCGCTATGATGATGTGCTGAGCTTGGTGAAAATCAACCAAAACAGCGCGCCAGAACTCGAAGAGATTTATTACTGGCGCGGGCGCGTGCAGGAAGCGCGGGGCGCGCCGCAGCAAGCCGCCGCCTCGTATCGCCGCGCGCTAGGCTACAACCAACATTATGCTGCCGCGCAAGCCGCGCTGAACCAGCTCAACGCATGACTGTCGCTCGCAACCGGCGCATCGCCCGCTCAACGCTCACCGTCATGCTCGCCTTCGCGGCGGCTAAGCTCATCAGCTTGGCTCAGACCCTGATTATCGCCGACATACTCGGGGTTGGCAGCGCGCTGGACGCCTATGTGACCGCCAACCGCATACCCGAACTCATCGTCACTCTCATTTCAGGCGGCGCTTTAACGCACGCCTTTATTCCTATTTTCAGCGGCTTTTTGGCGCAGGACGATAGCGATGCCGCCTGGCAGCTTTCGACTCACCTCATAAATACGATATTCACAGTAGCTTTGGCGCTTAGTGCCTTGGTCTTCGCGCTGGCGCCCTGGCTGGTGGCAAATGTGGCCGCGTCCGGCTTCGACGCAGCCACCGCGCAAGACACAGTCGCTATGATGCGCATTCTGCTCTTGAGTACCATCATCTTTTCTATCAGCGGCATCTTCAGCGGCATTCTCAATTCGCACCAGCATTTTTTGCTGCCGGCCCTGGCGCCGATCATGTTCGATATAGGCATTCTGGTTGGCGTGATTTTCCTGCTGCCGCGCTTTGGCGCGCTGGGCATCGCCTTTGGCGCGGTTCTAGGCGCGGCTTTGCATTTTGGCATCCAAGTGCCTGGTCTCATCCACTATAAAATGCGGTGGCGCTGGCAACTCGGCTGGCGCAATCCCCAGCTTTGGCGCGTCATCCGCTTGATGCTGCCGCGCATCGGCGGCTTGGGCGTCTTCAGCCTCAATTTCATCGTGATGAACGATATCGCCTCGCGCTTGGCCGTCGGCTCGGTCAGCGCGCTGGATTGGGGCTGGCGGCTGATGCAAATCCCGCAGACGCTCATTGGCACGGCCATGGGCATCGTCATTTTTCCGACGCTGGCGGCTTTGAGCGAGATGCAAGACTTGCCTGGCAAACGCAATGCCATTACCGGCGCTCTGCGCTTCATCCTAATATGCAGCATTCCATCAGCCATCGCCTTGATTGTGCTGGGCCGCCCGCTGATTAGCCTGCTGGAGCGCGGCGCATTTGACGCCGCCGCTTCCGCCCTTGTTTATAGCACCCTGAGCATGTTCACGCTGGGTTTGATTGTGCATTCGGCGCTAGAGGTCATCGCCCGTAGCTTTTATGCCGATAAAGACACATTGACGCCGCTCTTCGCCGCGCTGGGCGGCGCGCTGATTAACTTTGTCGGCGCTTTTGTTCTCAGCGATGTCGCAGCGGTCGACGCGCAGGCGGCTTTGAACTTGATGAGCGAGTTACCAGTTGGCTATCAGCTAGTTGGCTATCAGCCAGTGGCTGGCAATGTCAGCGGGCTGGCGCTAGCCAACTCGCTCGGCGTTATGTTTGAAGTGCTTTGCCTGCTGTATATCTTGCGGCGGCGCTGGCAGGGCATTGAAGAGAATGCCCTAGCGCGTACGCTCATAAAAACGCTGGCCGCCTCTTTGCTGATGGCGGCGGCTATCGTGGCTGTAGATACGGTCTTGACCGGTCTTTGGCCGGGCGGCGGCCTGCTTATAACAATCACGACATTGGTAATAGAAGGTATTATCGGCTTGGCAGTTTTCTTGCTGGCGGCTCTGCTCTTAAAAATGCAAGAGCTGACAGAATTGTGGAATATGCTGCGCCGCCGCCCAGCCACTTAAAGAAAGGAAAATCATGGCCATCGACTATAAAAGGCTTACCTTAGGGCCCTTTGAGACAAATGCCTATTTTCTGGCCGATACCGATACAAAACAGGCCATTCTGATTGACCCGGTGGATGAGGCGCCGGCCATACTGGCCGCGGCCGACGCAGCCGGCTGGACAATAAAGCTGATGCTGGCAACCCACGCCCATCTTGACCATGTGCTGGCCAGCGCCGCTATCAAAGAGGCGCTAGACATCCCATTTTATATTCACCAAGACTGCGCCGATATGCTGGCTGAAGTGCCGCTGCAAGCGCTTTATTTTGGCTTGGGCCAAGTACCGGCGTCGGCTCGCCCCGACCGCCTGCTGGGAGATGCGGAAACCATCGAGCTGGACGGCATCCGCTTGCAGAGCCTGTATACGCCTGGGCATGCGCCCGGTCATCTGAGTTTTTACCTGCCCGAAGAAAAAATCCTCTTCAGCGGCGATACGCTCTTCGCTGGCAGCATTGGCCGGACCGACTTTCCCGGCGGCGATTATGACTTGCTCATGCACTCGATTTTTACGCAGCTTATGACCCTAGACGATGATGTGCGGGTTCTGCCGGGCCACCTGGGCGCCACCACCATCGGACAAGAGCGGCGAACTAATCCCTTTCTCATACACTACAATAGCGCCCGGCCCTAAGCCCAATGCGCATCTTGACGCTATTTTTGGATGGCATCGTCTTGGGCGCGGCCGACCCCAAGACGAACCCCTTCGCCGCTGCTCACACGCCGACGCTGCAGGGCTTGACAAACGGCCAGCGCTGGCTGGCGGATACCGGCTGGCAGCGCAGCGAACGGGCTATCTTCATCCCGACCGGCGCCCGGCTGGGCGTCGCCGGCCGGCCCCAAAGCGGCACCAGCCAAGCCAGCCTCTTGACCGGGCTGAACCTGCCGCAAATTATCGGCCGGCATTATGGACCAAAACCAGAAGCGCAAACCCTGGCTATCATCGCTGAGCATAGTTATTTCCGCCGCCTGATGGCGCGGGGCAAATCCGCCCGCTTGCTGACCGCCTACCCGCCGCGCCTGCTGGCGGATTTCGCCCGCGGCAAGACGCTGCGCTCGAGCATCCAGCAAGCCGCCTTCGTTTCCGGCCAGCCGCATTTCAGCGTCGCTGATGTGGTGGCGCGGCGCGCCCTCACCGCCGAATGGACGACCGATAGCTGGCGCCAGCGGCTCAATATCGCGGGCTTGCCAAGCTACTCGCCGCGCCAAGCTGGGCAGCTCCTAGCGCGGCTAGCGCAAAATTACGACTTCTCTTTTCATTCGCACTGGCTGAGCGACCACATCGGGCATCGCGGCACTTTGCAGCGCGGCATCGCCCTGCTCGAGCGCTTCGACGCCGTCTTAGCCGGCCTGCTGGAAGAATGGGATGAGGCGGCCGGGCTGGTCATCATCACCAGCGACCACGGCAATATGGAAGACCTCAGCACGCGCCGCCACACGCTCAACGCCGTGCCAACGCTGGTGATTGGCGCGCGGGCGGCCGATTTTGCCGCCGGCTATCAAGGGCTGACGAATTTTGCGCCAGCCTGTGATAGAATGCTCTTCGATTCTGAGTCGGCTATGATAGAAACGAGCGGCGCTTGAGCGACAAAATTAAACGGTCGATTTTTGCGATTGTCTTTGCCCGCCTGGTCATCAATATGTCCCGGCGCTTTCCCTATCCCTTTGTCTCCAGTATTGGCGCCAGCTTCGGCGTTGGCGCGGACAGCATCCAAAATGTCATCGCGCTGACCAATGGCGCCGGTCTGTTCAGCCCGATACTTGGCACAATCTCCGAGCATTATGGGCGCAAAACGGTCATGGTGGGCGTACTGGCTCTGATGGCTATAATGAGCTTGCTGGGCGCGCTATTTGCCGAATATGGCATTTTTGTCTTGGTGATGTTTGCTTTCGGCGTCGGCAAAATCATCTATGACCCGACTGTGCAGGCCTACATGGGCGATGTCATTCATTTCAGCCGCCGCGCGCGCGTTATGGGCATCGTGGAATTGAGCTGGGCGCTGTCGCTGGTGATTGCGGCGCCGGTGGCCGGCTTCCTGCTCGATGCCAGCTCGCTGCAAGCGATTTTCCTCTTTCTCGCTATCGCGCTGGCTTTAGGCGGCTTGGCTTTATGGCTGCTGGTCGAAGCAGATGATAAAGACGCGCCGCATCAGCGCATCCGTGTCGTCAATCCGCTGACGGCTTGGCGCGCCATCTGTGCCTCCCCGCCAGCGATTTTCGCCCTGCTCTTTTCGCTTTGCTTGACGATCTCGCATGAGATATTTTTTATCAACTATGGCCTCTGGATGGAAGACAGTTTTAATATGGCGCTGACGGCGCTGGGCGCTATCACTATCTTCATCGCGGTGGCGGAAGTCATCGGCGAGTTCATCGTCATCACCATCGCCGACCGCATCGGCATCAAGCAGACCTCCATGTATGGCATGCTGATTGCGGCAATCTGCTTTATCATCATCCCCAATTTGTCATTCAGCCTGCCGCTGGCGATGTTTGGCATCTTTCTTATGTTTATTGGCATCGAGGCATCGATTGTGGCGTCTTTGCCGCTCTTCACCGAAATTTTGCCTCAGACGCGGGCGATTATGATGAGCGCCAATGTGGGCGCGCATTCGCTGGGCCGGGTCGGCGGCGCGGCCCTGGGCGCTTTTATCTATAAATTCAGCGCCGGCAATTTTCTTTTGATTGGCTTGGTGGCCGGCGGGCTGGGCCTAATCGCCTTCGCGACGATGTTTTTCTTTATCCCAAGCGGCGGGCGTAAATGATAGCCACAGAAGTAAGACGGCTTTTTGGCAAAGCCAAGAAGCCTTGTCTTGACGAAAGGCAAAGCCTGCCTTAGAATGCCTTTGGCAAATTTTTTCAGGGAAGCGCCATGTTCGAATCGCTAACACAAAGACTGGATACGGCCTTTGAAGGCTTGCGCAAAGGCGGCCGCGTCAAAGAAGCCGATGTCAAGGCTGTCATGCGGGAAGTGCGCATGGCTCTGCTGGAAGCTGATGTCGCCCTGCCTATCGTCAAGAGCTTCATCAAAGAGGTGCGCGAGCGCGCTCTGGGCGAAGAAGTCCACAAAGCGCTGAAACCCAGCGAGCAGGTCGTCAAGATTATCCACGAAGAAATGGTGGATATGCTGGGCGAGGCCTGCCGGCTGAGCTACAGCGGCAGCGCCCGACCGCATGTCATTATGATGGTGGGTCTGCAAGGCTCGGGCAAGACGACCAACACGGCTAAGCTCGCCCTGCACCTGCGGGCGGAAGGGCGCAAACCGCTGATGCTAGCCGCCGATACCTACCGCCCGGCCGCGGTCGACCAGCTTGTTACTTTAGCCAAGCAAATCAATGTGCCTTATTACGAAGAAGGCACGGCCGATACGCCGCCGGCCATTGTCAAGCGCGGTTTGAAACGAGCCAAAGAACTCGGCATCGATGTCGTGCTGGTCGATACAGCCGGCCGCTTGCAAATCGATGAACGGCTGATGGGCGAGCTGGAAGAGATAAAACGGCTGGCGCGGCCCGCCGAGATTCTGCTGGTGGCTGATGCGATGACCGGGCAAGAAGCCGTCAGCATCGCCCGCGGCTTCAATGAGCGACTCGGCATCACTGGCTTAGTGCTGACCAAGGTCGATGGCGATGCCCGCGGCGGCGCGGCGCTGTCGATGCGCGCTGTAACCGGTGTGCCAATCAAATATATGGGCACCGGCGAAAAAATCAGCGCCGATACGCTGGAACTCTTCCACCCCGACCGCATCGCCCAGCGCATCCTCGGCATGGGCGATATTATGTCGCTCATCGAAAAGACCGAAACGCTCTATGAAGAAGAAGAAGCCCTGCGCTTGCAAAGCAAGATATTAAAAAACGACTTCAGTTTGCAGGACTTCCTGGAACAATTGCAGAAAATCCGCCGCATGGGCCCGCTGGGCAAAGTGCTGGGCATGATACCCGGCATGTCCAAATTGCAGATGCAGGCCGATTTTAATGAAGAGGACATCGAGCAGCGCATTAGGAAGGTGGAGGCGATTATCAACTCGATGACGCCGCAGGAGCGCCAAAACCCGCGCATTCTGAAAGCCAGCCGCAAGCGCCGCATTGCCGCCGGCAGCGGCGTCGAAGTCCGCGATGTCAACGATTTGCTCAAACAATTTAGGCAGATGAGCCGGCTGATGAATCAAATTAGCCGCGGCAAATTGCCCAATATCCCCGGCTTAAATTTCTAAGCCGGCGGCAACTTTAGCAGGAGAAAGAAAATGGTTCGTATTCGCTTACGCCGTCAAGGGCTTAAAGGCCAACCCAGCTATCGCGTCGTCGTCACCGACAAGCGCAAAGCCCGCAACGGCAGCTATCTGGAAAATATCGGTCACTATAACCCGCGCACCCAACCCGCGACCGAAATCATCGCTGAGGAGCGCGCGCTCTATTGGCTGAGCGTGGGCGCGCAGCCCAGCGATGCCGTGCGCCGCTTGCTGGAACACACTGGCACTTGGCAGCGCTTCCAGCGCCTGCGCCAAGGCGAAGACTTGCAAGACTTGCTCAAAGAGGCGGAAGAAACCCGCCCCGAGCTGCCCAGCCCCAAGACCCATTATCCCTCGCCCGGCCCCGGCGAAAGCAAGATTAAAGCGCGCGAAGCGGCGCGCCTGGCCGCCGAGCGCGCCAATAGCGACAGCTAGAGCGGCGCAGTCAGATGATGGAAGAAGAACTCATCCAATATATCGTCGAGAACTTAGTCAGCGCGCCCGAGCAGGTCCGCGTCAGGCGCAAAGAGACCAGCCGCAACATCGTCATCGAGCTATCGGTGGCGCCAGGCGATATGGGCCGCGTCATCGGCCGCCAGGGCCGGGTGGCGAACTCGATCCGGGCTTTGCTGCGCGCCTTGCCTAATTCAGAGCAAGGGCGAGGCCGGCGCCGCGTCATTCTCGAAATCGAATAGGCGCCGTGGCCAAGAATAAACAGCTGCCTGAATATCTTGTCGTTGGCGAAATCCTGCGGCCGCATGGCCTGCGGGGCGAGCTGCGCATGCGCGTCCACAGCGATTTTCCCGAACAGCTGCCCGCGCTGGAATATGTCTATCTGAGCGATTCCAGCGCCGCTGACCGGCTGGAGAAGCTCGCCGTCAATGGCTTGCGTTTCAACAAAGAATTCGCTTTGCTCAGCCTAGCGGGTTACGCCGATCGAAACGCGGCCGAACTGCTGCGCGGCAAGCTGGTTATGATTGACCTGGCGCAAACCGCGCCCCTAGCCGATGGCGAGTATTTTCTCTTTCAACTGATTGGCTTGCTGGTGCGAGCCGCTGGGCAAGACATCGGCCGGGTAAAAGAAGTGCTGCAAACGGGCGCCAATGATGTCTACCTCGTGCAGAGCGCGCAATATGGCGAAGTCCTCTTGCCAGCGCACGCCGGCACCGTTGACAAAATTGACTTCGAGGCCGGCGTCATCTTTATGTCCCTGCCTGATGGTCTTTTGCCCAGCGCTTGACAAGAATTTTCCTAAGCTGCTATGCTAATTTAACACCCGTTAAACGCATTGACACCGTTTATGCCGCCACATCAACAGTACTGGCTGGGCTTGCACCTGCTGCGCGATTTTGGCATCGTGAAGCTGTCGCAGCTGCTGGCGCATTTTGATTCGGCGCAAGCGCTATGGCTGGCGCCAGAAGCGCAGCTGCTGCGCCTCGATTTGCCGCGCCGGCTGTTGCGGCAATTTTGCGCCGCCCGCCGCAAAATTGACCTGGCGCAAGAGATACAAAAAGTGGCGCAGGCCGGCGCGACTCTCATCACGCTGGAAGACGAGACCTACCCGTCGCTCTTGCGCACGCTGGCGGACCGGCCGCCGCTGCTTTACGCCCGCGGGCAGCTGACAAGCCAGGATGGGAAATGCCTGGCTATCGTTGGCACGCGCAAAGCCAGCAAATACGGCTGGGATGTCGCTTATCATCTGGCGCGGCAACTGGCACAGCAGGGCATCACCATCGTATCGGGCTTGGCGCATGGCATCGACGCGGCGGCGCATCGCGGCGCTTTGCAGGCAGGTGGGCGCACCATCGCCGTGCTCGGCAGCGGCATCGACCGCATCTACCCGCGCGAGAATCTTGATTTAGCCGAAGAAATCGTGGCGGCGGGCGCTATCCTCAGCGAGCTACCGCTGGGCGCGCCGCCGCTAGCCAAGAACTTCCCGCAGCGCAACCGCATCATAAGCGGCTTGTCGCTGGGGCTGCTGGTGGTGGAAGCGCCCGAGAAAAGCGGCGCTATGAACACCGTCACCCACGCCCTCGAGCAGGGGCGCGATGTCTTCGCCGTGCCGCACAATATCTTCAGCAAATCAGGCACGGGCTGCAATGCGCTCATCCGCGACGGCGCAAAAATCGTGACCCAAGTCAGCGATGTGCTGGAAGAGCTGAATATATCGCATCTCAATACGCAGACGCGCATCGAAACGGAACGGATTCAACCAGCGACCCCAGTCGAAGAAACGGTCTTCCAGCAGCTTGGCGCGGATCCGCTTCATGTCGATCTTATCGTGCGCCAGACCGAACTGCCGACCGCCACCGTTACCAGCACATTGACCCTGCTCGAATTAAAAGGTCTTGCGGAGAGCGCGGGGCCTATGCAATACTGCCGTGCGCGGTTTCCAACAGAATGACAAAATAAAGGCAGGGCGAGAGGAATAGAAGTAGGACAAAGTAAATTTTGCAAATTTTATTTTCTTAGTCGCAATATAGATTTAGGTTTACTCAGAATGAAAGCGAAGCTATGAAACACTATTACGCCTTGATTGCCGCCGGCGGGCATGGCACGCGGCTTTGGCCGATGAGCCGGACGCGCCTGCCCAAACAGATGCTGCCGCTCATCGACGAGCACTCGATGTTCCGCACCAGCGTCGAGCGCATCCAGCCGCTCTTTGCGCCGCAAGATATTTTTGTCGTCACGGGCAAAGAATACGCCGCCGAGCTGCGGCAAGAAGCGCCACAGATACCGGCCGAGAATTTCATCATCGAACCTTACGCCAAGAACACCGCGCCGGCCCTGGCTCTCGCGCTCAGCGTCATACAAAAGCGCGACCCCCAGGCGACTGTCGCCATCTTGACCGCCGACCATCACATTGGTCAGCAGGAGAAATTTTGCCGCGTCTTAAAAGCTGCCTGGCAGGTGGCGCAAACCGGCAAAATCGTAACGCTGGGCATCGCGCCGTCTTACCCGGCGACGGGTTTTGGTTATATTCAGCAGGGCGCGCCCATCGAAGAGTCTGCCCAGTTGGACGGTTTTGGCATCTATCACTCGCAGCGCTTCACGGAGAAACCTGATATTGTGCGGGCGACGCATTTTTTGGCTTCGGGGCAATATAGCTGGAATTCGGGCATGTTTATCTGGCGCGTCGACCGCGCCATGCAAGACCTGGAGCGTTATCAGCCGGCCATGTACGCTATGTGTTCTTACCTGCAATCCGCTTTTGACGCGCCCGATTACGACGCAAAATTGTTAGACATCTGGGAAACTATGCCCAAATTGTCCATCGACTTCGCTATTATGGAAAAAGCCGATAATATCGCTGTCATTCCGATCGATATTGGCTGGAGCGATGTTGGCACCTGGGCTTCGCTCTATGATATTCTGCCGCAAGACAATTTTGGCAATTGCATCAAAGGCGATGCCAGCGACATCCGCGTCATCCTCGACACCCGCGATACGCTGGTCTTTAGCGACCGGCTGACAGTCGCCATCGGCGTCGAGGACATCGTCTTGGTCGATACCGACGATGTGCTGCTCATCTGCCACAAAAATCGGACGCAGGATGTCAAGCAGGTGGTCGATTACCTGCGCGAAAATGGCAACGCCGAATTTCTCTAGGCTGCCATTAGGGAAAGAAAAAATAGCCACAGAGGCACAGAAATAGGACAAAGTAAATTTGCAACTTTTTGCCTTCGTTTCAACCCCACCCCGGCACCTCCCGTAGGGCAGTGTCTACGCGCCCCGAAGCTTCGGGGAGGGGAGTCTAACCTGGGGGACTGTACACATTGCCCGGTGTGCGAGACTTTTCTGCAAGCACCGGCATAGTTTTTGGGGTTTTTCTCCCCTCCCCAAAGCTGGGGCGCGTAGACACTGCCCTACGGGAGGGGCTGGGGCTGAGGTTGAAAAATAAAGTGTAGCCACAATTTTTTTGCATAATTAACTGAGACTTACTGAGGACACAGAGGAAGAGATGGCTGAAGACAAGGCGTTGGCGCAGACAGCCTATTGCATGAAATGCAAGGCTAAGCGCGCCATAGAAGACCCACAAGCGATTTATAACCGCGCCGGCGCGCCGGCCACCCGCGGTCACTGCGGCGAATGCGGCACCAAGCTCTATCGCATGGGGCGTACCCCAGCCCACGCTAACATCCCCAAACCCGAAAAAATCACCCGCCCGCCGCGCAAAAAAAAGCCGACAAAATCAAAGGCAAAAGCCAAAGCCAAATCACGCGCTAAAAATAGCAAAGTCCCCAAGAATGTCGGCAAGCTGGTCATCGTCGAATCGCCGGCCAAAGCGCGCAGCATCGGCGGCTTTTTGGGCAAGGGTTATACTGTGATGTCGTCGCGCGGCCATGTGCGAGACCTGCTCAAGAGTCGCCTCTCGGTGGATGTCGAGCATGATTTCACGCCAGAATACCGCGTGCCAAACGACAAGCGCGCCGTCGTCAAAGAATTGAAAGCGGCCGTGCAAGGCGCGGAAGAAATTTTCCTCGCCACCGACCCCGACCGCGAGGGCGAGGCTATCGCCTGGCATTTGGTGGCTGCGGCCGAAATGCCGGCCGACCTCACGCGGCGCGTCGTCTTCCACGAAATCACCGACAGCGCCGTTGCCGCCGCCTTCGCCCAGCCGCGCGACATCAACCTGGCCCTGGTCAACGCCCAGCAGGCGCGGCGCATCCTCGACCGCCTGGTCGGCTATAAAGTTTCGGCTCTGCTGTGGAAGAAAGTGCGCAATGGTTTATCCGCCGGGCGTGTGCAGAGCATCGCCTTGCGCCTCGTGGTCGAGCGCGAAAAAGAAATTGAAAATTTTCGGCCAGTCGAATATTGGACGGTCGAAGCCAGCCTAGCCAAGTCAGGCAATCATGACAGCGCCGCCTTCAAGGCGCGCCTGGTGAAAATCGGCGATACCAATGTAACTTTTGAGGCTAAAAGCGGCAAAGCGCCCGTCCTCGATAGCGAAGCGACGGTGCAGCCGCATATAGACATTCTGCGCCGCAGCCTCTTTATCGTCGATAGTATCAAGCGCGGTAGCCGTCAAAGCCGGCCCGCGCCACCCTTCACCACCAGCACCTTGCAGCAAGCCGCCTCCAGCAGGCGCGGTTTCAGGGCCCGCCGCACCATGCAAATCGCGCAGCAGCTTTACGAAGGCATTGATATCGGACAAGGCAAATCCATCGGTCTCATCACTTATATGCGCACAGACAGCGTGCAAGTCTCGGCGCAAGCCCAAAGCCAAACCCGCGCCTATATCAAAGACAAATATGGGCCAGCCTACCTGCCTAAGTCGCCGCCAAAATACAAAACAAAAGCCAAAGCCGCGCAAGAAGCCCACGAAGCCATCCGCCCAACCAGCATCGAGCGCAGCCCAGATTCGCTAAAAGCGCATTTGTCGGCGCCGCAGTTGCAGCTCTACACCTTGATTTGGCAGCGCTTCGTCGCCAGTCAAATGGCGCCGGCCGTCTATGATACGCTGCGCATCGAAGTGAAGGCCGGCCTGCACCGGAGCGACCTGCCCTATCTCTTCCGCGCCGCCGGCAGCAGGCTCAAATTCGCTGGGCATCTGGTCGTTTCCGATAAAACCGCCGAGCGCGGCAAAAGCGCCAGCGCCAACGGGCCAGAGCAAATCTTCCCCGAATTAGAAGCGGGCGAAAAGCTGAGTCAAAAACAAATCTTGCCCGAGCAGCATTTCACCCAGCCGCCGCCGCGCTACACGGAAGCGACGCTCATTCGCCAGCTTGAAGAGAATGGCATCGGCCGGCCTAGCACCTACGCGCCGACGGTGAGCATTATCCAGACCCGCGATTATGTGACGCAAGAGGCGCGCCGGCTCAAACCGACTAAAACGGGCGTCGTCGTCAGCGATTTGCTG
Organism: Phototrophicaceae bacterium; assembly: GCA_965200325.1. Taxonomy (GTDB): domain Bacteria; phylum Chloroflexota; class Anaerolineae; order Aggregatilineales; family Phototrophicaceae; genus UBA6055. Next base: position 2,102,355 of record OZ241335.1, read on the forward strand.
GCTCAATATTTTGAAGTAGAGATGGATTACGCCTTCACGGCAAAAATGGAAGACCAGCTTGATGAAATCTCTGAAGGCAATCGGCAGTGGCAGCCGATGCTGGCTGAGTTTTATCAACCGTTTGAACAGCGCTTGCAAAATGCCCAAGCCAATATGCCCAAGCTGGATATGGCCGAGCGCGTCGGCCGCGCCTGCCCGACCTGCGGTGCTGGCGAGCTGCTCGTCAAGCACTCGCGCTATGGCAAATTCATCGGCTGCTCGAATTATCCAAATTGCCGCCACACCGAAAAATACCTCGAGCGCACCGGTTATCTCTGCCCGCAATGTGGCAGCACTGAGGGCGGCGAAATCGTCGAGCGCCGCAGCCGCAAAGGCCGGCTCTTTTTTGGCTGTTCCCGTTACCCTGATTGCGATTTCAGCGCCTGGCGCTTGCCTAAAGGGCTGGTGAAGCAGGAGGCGCAAGCTACTGGCAAGCCCACTACCGCGCCGCCGCTAGTCAAAGATAAAGCGTCGGCACCTGTGAAAGACGAAGAACTGCTGCCGGTCAAGGACAAAGCGCCACCGCTTATCAAAGAAAAGGCCCGATAATCACATTTGAGCCAGTCCTAGCTTTCGCCAATGCCCAAAAGCCCTATACTTAAAGAAATTGCCGCGTGTAGCGTTTGTCGCGTGGAATCTCTTAACATATACTTCTAACAAGACCGTTCACCTTGACTCGAAAGGTAACAGCGCATGAGTCTTCAAGGTCAGACTACAAATCCAGAGCCGGACGCTGGCCTGCGCGGCCGCCTCGCCCGTTTTGCCGCCAGCCCGCGCCTGCAAACTTTGTCTCAAGCCGCGCCCGAGCGCCAGACAACGCTGCTTGTCGTGCTCGGTATGGTCATCGGCATGTTCGCCGCCTATATGGTCATTCCCGCCGAGTTCACCGGCGCCTCGCCGCGGCACATGAGCCAGCAAGCGATCCAGCAATGGGTGCGCATGGTCGCTGTCGGGCATTCGCAAGATGTGCATTACGATGGCGCGAACGCCTTGCTGGTCTTGCGGCAAATCCCCGAGCCGCAGGCCGTCGTCGAAGGTTTAGCCGCCAATGCCAATATCCCAGCGGCCGAGCGCCAGGCCCTCGAGGCTTTGATAGAACTCGATGGCTTTAATGGCCTCGACGCGCAGAGCGCCGCCGCGCCGCAAGACCCCGGCCTCGCCGGCAGCAGCTTGCAAGTCGCGCTGGCCGTGGCCGCGGTGGCCCTGGGTCTGCCGATTCTGACAATTGCCGGCCGCAGCCTGGCCGGCCTGCGCACTCGCCGGGGAAGCGCGCCGCGCCGCGAAGCGCCACCGCCAGCCGCCGCCCAAGCCACCGCCCCAGCCAGCGCCCCCGGGGCGACAACGCAGTATTACGGCGAAAACCCGGCAGCCAGGCCCTTGATCGAAGATGAAACCGAAAGAGGCGGCAGCTTGCACCCGCAGTATGGTCTGCCCGTTATGCGCGCGGTGTCTACTTATGTCAAAGGGCAGAATTATGATGATTCTTTCGCTATTGAACTGGGGCCGGAACAGGAGAACCAGTTCTTGGGCGAATGCGGCATTTCGGCAGCGACGCGCGTTGGCCAGGAATTGCAGGCGGTAGAATTCTGGGGCTTTGACATGGCCGCCCAAGAGACTTTGACCAAGATTTTCACCGCGCCAGCCGCGCTCACGGAGCCAGCGATGCTGGCGACGTTGGCTGAGCGCGTCAAAGACCCGGCGAACGACATTGTAGCGGCGGAACCTGGCGCTTTTCTGGTCGTCGAGAGCAGCGCCATCCTGATTCAAGCGGAGATTAAGTCAGTCATCTGCAATTATGGTGGCGGCCGACCCAACAGCGACATCGAAAGCCTGCAAATCGAGCTTCTCGCCTGGCACAAACAAAATCAGCGCGCCGACGCCTCAGCCAGCGGCAATCGAGCGCCGGCCGATTCGCCCTTCGCTGAATACGCCGATATGCAATTTGTGCCGCCGGCCGCCACGCCAGCGCCCCCGCCGCCCGTCAGCGGCAGCAGCGCGCCGCCAGTGCCACAGCCGGCCCGACGGCCCGAAGATGACGAGGAAGACCCCTTTGGTGGCACGGGCAATTTTATGCCCTATTCCTAAACTGCAAAAAGCCCGGTTATGACCGGGCTTTTTCTTCTGTAGACCTATAGACGCCCTCAGCGGATGTCGATAATCTTGAATCTAATTCGGCCGCCGGGCGCTTCGACGGAGACTTTGCGGCCTTTTTTCTTGCCCAGCAGAGCCGCGCCAATCGGGCTCTTATGCGAGATTTTGCGCTCGCGCGGGTTCGCTTCCGCGCTGCCTACAATCGTGTATTCTTCTTCTTCGTCTTCGCCATCTTCGCGGATGACCACTGTGGATCCGATGCGCACCTCGTCGCTGGGACCCGCCATTTCGATGATAGTGGCATTATCTAAGATGTCTTGAATCTGCTGCACCCGGCCTTCGACAAAACCGAGCTGCTCTTTGGCGTCGTGATAATCGGCGTTTTCTTTCAAATCGCCTTGGGCCCGCGCCTCCTTCAGTTTTTTCGCCAGTCCTGGCCGGCGTACATCCCTGAGCTGCTCCAGCTCACGCCGCAACTCAATCTGGGCTTCTCTTGTCAGGTAAGTCTTTTCTGCTGCCATCGTTCTTTCCTTCACTTTTCGGTGTCTTCTTCCGCCATACTGCCGCTAGAAAATTGCTTGACGAGCGCGCGGACATTGCCACGATGCAAATCTTGCACCAAGCCACGCAGCAAGACGCGGCTTTTGCCGCAATCCGTCACGCTGATGCGCTCTTCAATGCCGGCCTGCCCCCGCGCCAGCTCGTGCTGGACCGCCGCCTGCAAGCACTCGAGATAAGCCAGGTCGCTGGTGATTTTCTCGCTCACCTCGCCGCGCAAGATAATTTCGCCGTGCCCTTGCACGACATTCTCGTATTCGTCGGCCAGCAAGCGTCGCAAAGACCGCTCAAAATCGGCGCAATCGCCATCGACAAAATAGGGTATCGGCATCACCGTATCCGCCGCGAACAGTATCTCTTCGTCTTCTATGAGACAGACGATGGAATCGGGGCTGTGGCCGGGGCTAGCCCATAACTTGAAGTTCAGGCCGCCCAGCGTGAGCCGCATCTCGTCGGCGAAAGTGATATCAGGCAGAACCACCTTGACCGGCGCGAACTCGGCGGCATTCGCTTGCATGCGGCGCAGGCTTTCGCGGCCGCGGGTATCGAGCATAGCGCAACAGCTTTCATGCGCGATTACCTGCGCCTCGGGGAAAAAACACAAGCCCGTGCTGTGGTCGGCATGGAAATGGCTGAGGATAACATAGCGCACCGTCAACTTCAAACCGCGTTCCACATAACGGCGGATGCGCAGTGTCTCTTCGGGGTAGAGCAAGGTATCAATCAAGACCGCGCCGGCCGGCGTGAGGACCAAGCCCGCCGTCACTTGGGCATATTGCTCACTGCGGAAGACAAATATGTGATCCGTAATGCGCTCGCGCTGCATCGTCGTTTCTGTTCGTAATATGGTTAAATGGGTGATTAGTTTAAGAGTATAGCCAGCTTGGGGCTGAAAATCAAGGTAGCCGGTGCATTTGCCAGGACAATCGCATCAAAATCATTATTCAGCAAAATTCACAAAAATTAAGCCAGAAAAACTACGCGGCCCCATTTTCAACCCCACCCCTGGCCCCTCCCGTAGGGCAGTGTCTACGCGCTCCAAAGCTTCGGGGAGTGGTCGCCATCGTGGGCTTGGTCTTACCGCAATTTGATGCGATTGCCCTGGCGCATTTGCCCCAGATGGCGATTGCAGTATACTGATTTCAAGATATGGCTTAATCCAGATACCAGCTTATGAGCGGATACAGCATAAATTTCCTCCATTTTCTGCGCTTGGCTGCGCTGATGTGCTGCCTCGCCCTAGGCTTTGGCGGCCAGGCGGCGGCCCAGCAATATACGTTGCGCATCGGCGTCATCGGCGCGGCCGATAGTCCACTGCTGCGCGGCGCGCAGCTGGCGGCCCAGCGTGTCAATGCCGCTGGCGGCATCAGCGGCGCGGATGGCGCTGTCTTCAACCTGGCTGTCGTCGATACGCCGCCAAATAACATAGAAATCGCCATCGCCAATATGCGGCAAGCCCACGTCATCGCCGTGCTGCTGCCCGATTCGGCGGCTCTGCTTGCCGAGAACCTGCCGGCCTTGCAAGCGCTTGATGTGCCAGTTTTCACGCCCGCCACCGCCGATACCGCCTTGCTCGCTGATAGCAGCAATCGCATCTTCCGCAGCCGCGCCGCCGCCAACTTGCAGACCCGCGCCTTAGCCGATTATCTGGTGAATACGCTAGCGATTCGCTCGATTCAAAGCATCCAGCTCGATGCGCAAAGCACGGCTGAGCTGGTCGGCTTGGCGAATGCGCTGGCCGGCTCTGGCATCCGCCTGGTGAACCATCTTTATGACGGGCAGCGCGGCAATCTGGACAGTATTGCGCAGGCCGTCGTGACGGCGGCGCCGGCGGCGGTCGCGCTCTATGGGCCGCCCAGCTTGGCGGCACAAGCCTACAACCGCTTGCAAGCGGCCGGCTATGAAGGCGCGCTGGTCTATAATCAAGCGAGCGACAGCGCTTTCGTCGAGCTTAGTCCGCCGGCCGCCTTAGACGGCATCATCGGCAGCAGCAACTGGTCTTTTGCCTTGCTGGACGCGGCTAGCGTGGATTTCACGTTGGCTTATGCCCGCGCTTTCGGACAGTTGCCAACTGCCATCAGCGCCGCCAGTTTTGACGCGGTTTTATTAGCCGCCTCGATTCAATATCGAGCGGGCGGCGTCAGCGACGCCTTGCGCGGGCTGGACGGCTTTATTGGCCTGCAAGGGCCGCTCAACCCGGCCGAATTGCAGCCTGGCGAAATCAGCGAGAATGTTATCGTAACCAGCTTGAACCAATACGGCAGTCCCAGAGTGGTAGCGCGCTATGCTGGTGGCCGGGCTTTGACGCTGGACGAAGCGCCTAACAGCGTCGCGTCACCAACGCCCCAGCCAAGCCCGACGCCGGCGCCGACAGCGACACTCTCCGGCTATAATCTGAGGATTACCAGCCCCCTACAAAATGTGCGCGGCGGGCCGGGCTTACAATACGAAATCTTAGGCGAACTGTCGGCTGGCACGCAGGCTCGCGTACTGGGCGCAAACGCCGATTATAGTTGGCTGGTCATCGATTTTAATGGGCAATGGGGCTGGCTGGCGGCCTTCTTGGTCGAGGCAAGGGGCAATCGCAATCTGCTGCCAATCATTCAGCCGCCCGCCAGTCCGACGCCCCCGCCAACCGCCACTAACGCGCCATCGCTCGAGCCTGACCTGGTCGTCTTGCATGCGGGGCCGCCGCGCCTCGTCCTGGGCCAGCCGGTGACCGTGAATATCACCGTGCTGAATCAAGGTTTGAGCGCCGCTGGGCCTTTCGCCATCGCCGCCTCTTTCCAGCCCGGCGACAGCTATGCCGGGCTAAACCTGCCCGCTTTAGGCTCTGGCGAGCAAATCACTTCTCAATTGCAGCAGACGCTCAACGGGCCTTCTGGCCCGCAATCAGTCATCATCGTCGTTGACCTCAATGAACAAGTAGCGGAGGGCAATCGCGGCGAGGCGAATAATCGCGTCTATTCCTACAATTACATCGCCGACCGCGCCATTCTGACCAGCGGCACCTGGACCATCGCGGCCGGGTCAATCGATCTGGATGGCAGCGGCAACCCAGATTTCACCTGGTCGGGCGGCGAGCTGGTCGCTTTAGGCGCGGCGAGCATGTACTTGCTGCCCAACTTTAGCTCTATCGAAGACCTGCACTACGACGCCATTGACCCGACGCTGGCGACTAGCAAATCGTTCAGCGCCGAGGCCTTGCCCAATGCCATGCTGGGCATTGTGACGGCGGCTGGCAACCGCGGCGTCTTGCAGATTAGCAGCGTCGCGCGCAATGGCCCGCTGGCTTTTGAATATCGTATCTATCAGTAAATCTAAGCGGGACAACCCCAGCTCCAGTCCCTCCTCAAAGCTTTGGGGAGGGGAGAAAAAACCGCGAAAATTATGGGGAGTTTGAGGGAAAGTCCCTCCTATCGGGCAATGTCTAAACGCCCAGGTTAGATTCCCATCCCCGAAGCTTCGGAGGGGCCGGGGGTGGGGTGAAACGAATGCAAAAATTAATTTGTCTTATTTCTGTGTCTCTGGTCTCTGTGGCTATTATCCTCTATTCGGCCAACGTAATATCAAGAAAAGTCGTTCGATAGGCTAAGACTTCGACCGTCTCTCGATAGCCGATGCCGCCATACTCGCCCGAGACGATGACCTCGTACTCCCCAGCCGGCAAATCGCTCACGCTAAAATTCTCGCCCCAGACCAGATCTGAATTCACACGCTCGCTGCCATAGGTGAAAACTTCGCGGAAGCGGTAAGGGGAGCGCACGGTCAGCCGCCGCTCAAAAATTGGCTCGCCGGCCGCATCCCGTACCGCGCCGATTATCAGGCCACGGCCAAAATAATGCTGGAGCCAGAGGGCCGGATTGCGCGTCGCCCGATAATCAAAGGGCTTCGCAGCGCGGACTTCAAAATGCAGATGCGCGCCGATGGCGATGCCTGTCGCGCCAACGCGGCCAATGCGATCCAACTCGTCGACGGTCTGCCCCGTCTCGACTTCGACTCGCTCGAGATGCCCATACAAAGTAAATATCTGCTCACCCGCCAGCGAATCAAGCTCATGCGCCAGAATGACGACATTGCCATAATAATCGAGCTGCGGCCCCAGCAGCGTCGTCGAATCATCGCCGGCGAAGACGACCAGTCCCGCTTTCGCCGCGTAGACAGGCGTGAAGCGCGGATTGACAAATTCGACGCCTAAATGCACCGCCCGCGCGCCCTGCTGCGTGCTGCCATAAGGATAGGTACGGTCTTCCCAATGCACCAGGTCTGCGCTCAGCTCTATCGGGCGCTGCAAAACATTATGCTCCACCAGCTCAATAGCGGCGATGGCCGTGGCTGTCATAGCCGGGCTGGCCACCGCTTCTGTCGCCTCTGCGGTGGCGCTGGGCGGCGCGTCCAGCTGCGCCAGAGCGACCGCGCTGAACAGAAAGACCGCCAGAGCTAGCAGAAGTTCGCGCCATCGTTTCATCGTTCGCATCCCATCAATTCGCGTCAATGCTAAAATTTACACTGCCCACAGCGGCGCCATCAGCATAGAGCGTCGCTGTATAGCTGCCCGGCAAGAAAGGAAAATAGGCGGCAGTGGCATAAAACCAGATGCACTCGGAGGCTTTGGCATAATCCGACCGCCACTGATCTCGAAATACGGTTTGCCCTTCATACTGCCAGTCAATTTCAAACAAGCTGCCATTTTGCAAAGCGGATACCAAAGCCGTAACAAAGATTCTATCGGCAGTGGAGCGAAATTGCCGCACCGCGCCACTGGAACAGCCCGTGTTCGGATTTGTGGCGAGCGCGGTGGACAGGTTTGTAACGCGCAGCGGCCCTTCTAACCCGCCCTCCGCCTCATTCATCATATCACCCTCGAGCGAGCTGCCCATATCGGCCGCGTTCACGACAACAGCGCGCACCGCCGGCGTAGCCGTATAACTCGCGCGCAAGGTCGCGCCCAAAGCCGCGTTTATGCGCGATTTTTCCGCGACATGCGTGCTGGCGGCGGCTATGGTCGCCCGCGCCATCTCGCGCTCGGCGGTGGCGCTGCCGCGTATCGCTTGACTCTCCGCCGCCAGCCTCGTCAAACCCAGCGTCATTGTCGGCGTCGGCGCGGCACTGGCAATCGCCTCAGCCGCCTCCGAGCCAGTCAGTGCCTGGCAGCTCGCTAAGAGCAGCGCCATCAAAAAGCAAAAAAAGCCGCCGGCCAGCCAGACTAGCCAGCGCCACGCTTGCCGCCCTTCGCCTGATTTTACCCCATTCCCGCGCATGCGGCAGATTATAGCAGCTTGCGCGAAGGCCGGCAGAATCTGCCAGCGCCCTTGCCTAAAATACATGCGTCTGCTACACTGATAGTAGATATAAAAGCAAACTGCATGCCCCCGTAGCTCAGGGGATAGAGCGCTGGTTTCCGGAACCAGGCGCACAGGTTCGAATCCTGTCGGGGGTGCAAATATATTAACGCAGCCATAGTTTTGGCTGCGTTTGTTTTTTAGCTCAGTAAGTCTAAGTTTATTATGCAAAAAAGTGAGACGCTGCCACATTTTCAAGCCCAGCCCCGGCCCCTCCCGTAGGGCAGTGTCTACGCGCCCCAAAGCTTTGGGGAGGGGAGAAAAACCCCGAAAACTATAGGCATGCGTGAAGAAAAGTCCCTCCCCGAAGCTTCGGGGAGGGACTTAGGGTGGGGTTGAAACGAAGACATAAAAGCTGCAAAATTTAGTTTGCCCTACTTCTGCGCCTGGCTTTCCAAGCGCCGCCGAAATTCAGCCATCGAGATAACCGTCTTTTCGCGGCGCGATTCTTCGGCGGCGAAAGCCAGCAAATGGCTCTCCAGCGATTCCCGCGCCGTCGTGACGCTATCATCTGGCTGGCCTTTGAGCGTATTGAGAAAGCTGCGCACGATGCCATAATCGCCGCCGCCGTGGCCGCTGCTATCGCGGGCGATGACTGGCACCTCTTCTACTTCGCCGGTCAAATGATGATGAATGCGCAGTTCATGCCCACGCCCCGAGAACTTGCCATAGAGCGTCGCTTTAGTGCCATCCCAGCGCATAGTGCGGCATTCTTCGTCGTCGCCCTGCCCGTTCATCACCAGCGTCACAGTCGCGCCATCTTCCAGCTCCATATTCACCGTCTGATTATCGACCACATCGTTATCGCAGTGATAGACGCAGCGCCCATACCAGCCCGTGCGCAAGGCTTCCAGCCGCGCTTCTTTGGTAGGAATCCAAGAGACCGCGTTCAGGGGCCAGGCAAAACCGTCCTTGGCATAGAACTTGGTCGCTTCATATTTGCAAGTCTCGGCCGCCGGGCAGCCATCGGTGCAGCGCAGGGTGGCGCCGGCCGGCGCGAACTCGGGGCGAAAATGGCTCAAGCTGCCGAAGGATTGCAGGTAGCGCACATTTCGGCGCAAGAGCCAGAGCAAAATGTCAAAATCGTGGCAGCACTTGGATAAAATCATGGGTCCTGAAGAGGCTTCGTTACGCCAGTTGCCGCGCACAAAACTGTGAGCCATGTGAAAATAGGTCAGGTTCTCGCGGTGAGTCACGCTGATGACGCGCCCGAGCTTGCCCGCTTGCAGCACTTCGCGCAGAGCCTGCCAGAAAGGCGTATAGCGCAACACATGGCAGACTTGCAGCAGCCGGCCGGTCTCTTCCGCTTTTTGCACCAGGCGCACATTCTCTTCTAAGACCGGCGTCATCGGCTTTTCCAGCAGCACATCGTAACCCAGTTCCAGCATACGCATGGTGGAGGCGAAGTGCAGGCGGTCCATGGTGCAGTTGAAAACGGCCGTCGCTTTGCGCTGGCCGGTCTCCAGCAGAGCCCGCCAATCGTCGAAGACCATATCAGGCGCGATGTCGTGCTGCCGCACAAAGCGCTCGCGCCGCACCGGGTTCGGCTCCGCGATGCCAACGATGTTCAGCTCTTGTGGATATTCTAGCGCGAAGCTGCCATAGGCATTGCCTCGCCCGCCGCCGCCGACAATGATGGTATCAATCGCTTTCATTAGCCATCGTCCCTTCGCTCACACAGATTTACCCAACATTTTACAACATTTTCTTTAAGCAATATGCGCTAAAGGCAGTTCATGCCGGATATTAGATATTGCCCCGGGCCCGAGCAATTTCAATCTTGGCAGATTGCCAATAAGTCTATACAATGTCCGGGTGCGGCTTTCCGCGCGCAGCGGGAGCGTTGCCCCGCTTGTGCCTGTTGACCGTTACACAGACGCGGGCAGATTTCTAAGGAAATAGGCTGGCGCGCCGCGAATGCAACACAAATCAATTCACGGAGGTAAATCCAAATGTTTAAACGAATTTCCTTTGTCTTGTTCTTTGTCGCTCTCGCTTTGCTGGCAATCGCGCCAGCCGGGGCGCAGGACAATGTGCTGAATGTCGCTTGGCCCTATCAGGTGCCACCGACTGGGCACTTCAACACCTTCGCTTCCGGCGGCATCGCCCTGGGGCAATATCAAGACTTGCACGAGCCGCCCATCGCGGTTTTGATGTGGGCTACCGGCGACTATGAAGGCATCATCGCCGAAGAGTTTGGCTGGGATGCCGATGGCAATTATGTCATCAAAATGGTCGAAGGTTATAGCTGGAGCGACGGCAGCGATATGAACGCCGACGATCTGATGACGACCTTCGACATCTTCCGCCTGCGCGGCGACACTGTCTGGGGGAATATGAGCGCCATCGAAAAAGTCGACGACTACACCGTCAAGTTCGTGATGGACGCGCCTTCCAGCTTGGCGGAGCGCATCATCCTCACCACCAACCTGCGCCCGGCTAGCGTCTTCAGCGACATCGCCGGCCGCGCCGCGGGGATGAACCCAGGCGATGAAGGCTGGGACGGTCTGCTGCAAGAACTGACGGAATTCCGCCCTGAAAGCCCCGTCTCAGGCGGTCCTTACACCATCTTGCCCGACACCATCACCGAAGCCAACCTGATGCTGGAATTGAACCCGGGCGGTTTTGCCGGCGATATTCAGCATTTTGATATGGTGCGCATGTGGAATGGCGAGACCGAAGTAGTTACGCCGCTCGTCCTCAGTGAAGAGCTGCACTACATCACCCACGGCATCCCGCCCACAACTGAAGAAGCCTTCGCCAATGAGGGCATCGACATCGTGCGCAGCGGCATGAACAACGGGCCCGGCCTCTATGTCAACCACTCTGTCGAAGCGCTCGGTATGGTAGAAGTGCGCCAGGCGATTGCCTATGCCATTGACCGTATCCAAAACGGCGTCGTCAGCATGGGCGAATCAGGCGTGGCGGTCGAATACATGACCGGCATGAGCGACGGCTTGTCCGAAGCTTGGCTCAGCGACGAGACCCTCGATTCGCTGAATCTCTATGAGCATGACCTGATGACGGCGGAAGAGCTGATGATGAGCGCCGGCTTCAGCCGCAATGACGACGGCAAGTGGGCCGACGACATGGGCAATATGCTGGCTTTCGAGCTGACCTTCCCGCAAGAATATGCCGACTGGTCGGCGGCGGCGGAGAACGCGACCGCTCAGCTCAACGACTTTGGCTTCGACATCACGTTGCGCGGCGTGCAGTTCCAGCAGCATCCGCAAGACATCTACGACGGCAATTTCGAGCTGGCAATCCGCAACTGGGGTCTGGGCGATCCAATCCCCGGCCGCAGCTACCTGCAAGCCTATAACCGCTATAACGGCCAAGGCGCTTTGGCCGGCGAAGGCGGCGGCAGGGGCATGAACTTCGACAACAATGTCGAGTACAGCGGTGGCATGCTAAATGTCTTTGATGTATCCAACGCCAGCTCGCAAGGCGTGGACAAAGGCGCGCAAGCCGAATTGGTCACGCAGCTAGCAATCTCTTACAACGAATTGCTGCCAGCCATTCCGCTCTGGGAACGCTATACCAACAACTCCTTGAATCGCGGTTTCATCAGCGTGCCAGATTCCAGCGAGCCGATTTTCGCCAACTTCGGCGGCGGCGCGGATAACTGGATGACCTATCTGATTCTCACTGGCGTAACAGCGCCGGCCGGGATGTAAGCCCGCGGCTTTTGCCGCTATTTTGGAGGGCAGTTTTTAACTTGCCCTCCGCGCCTTATAAAAGCCCAGGAGTTCCAGCGCGTGAGCGAAGTTATAGACGTAAGTTTGCAACCAGGCTCCTCGACCGCGTCGACTCGCAGCAACGCATTATTTAATTTGCCCTACAAGCTGGCTCAGAATTATACCTTGCGGGTTTTTCTGCAAGCCATCGTGACGGTCTGGGCGGCGACGGTCTTTATTTTTATCTTAGTCCACAAGATGCCGGGCAACCCACTCGACATCCTCATTGAACAGATTCTGGTGAACGAAGGCATTTCTTATCAAGAGGCTTATGACCGCGTCGCCGCCAGTTTCGATTTTGACCCAGATGCCAGCTTGTTCGGCCGCTATATGGACTGGCTAGGCGATATGCTGCGCTTGGATTTTGGCACCTCCATTACCTCGCCCGGCACCCGTGTCATCGACCAAATCGCCCGCTTTTTGCCTTGGACGCTCTTTGCCGTCGGCGCTGGCTTGCTGATTAGCTTCGTCTTGGGCATCCTGCTCGGAATGATGATGGCATATTATCGCAATTCGGCGATTGACCACGGGCTTTCGCTCTCTTCTTCTTTTATCAGCGGCGTGCCAAATTATATTTGGGGTTTATTGATTGTCGTTGTGATTGGCATCCAATGGGAGGTCTTTGATGTGGGGGCGGCACGCGGGACTTATGATGTGGGCCTCACGCCAGGTTTTAATCTAGCCTTTATCCTCAGCGTCATCGCCCATGGCCTGCTGCCCATCATTACCTATATCGCCAGCACCTTGGGCGGCTGGATGCTGAATATGAAAGGCAGCACCACCAGCGTTCTCAACGACGATTATGTGAATGTGGCTGAAGCCCGTGGCCTGCGCGACCGCCGCATCCTCACGGCTTACGTCGGGCGCAACGCCTCGCTGCCGCTTTTCACCCAGCTCACCATCAGCGTTGGTTTTGCTCTGGGCAGCGCGGTGGTCATCGAAGAAATCTTTGTCTATTGGGGTTTTGGGCATTATCTCTTTGAGGCTATCATCCTGCGCGATTACACTTCGATGCAGGGCGCTTTGCTGATATTGACCATCAGCATTGTCTTCGCTAATCTCTTTGCCGATTTGACCTACGGCTTGCTTGACCCGCGTGTGCGCGTATCGGGGGAGAAATGAGTCAAAAACCGCCGCCCAGCCCACATCCGCTGCTGCGCGTCTTGGCGCTGCCGCTGGACCTGGTTCAGGCTTCGTTGCGTTTTATCCAGCGCCTGCGCGGCAACCGCGCCGGCTTCATCGGCTTTCTGGGCTTGTTCGTCTATTTCATCATCACCTTCATAATGCCCTCTTTTGTCGAGTTTGATAACGAGCCGAATCTCGACGAGATTGTTGGACCCATTGGCTCGCGCATTCAGCTGGCGGTGCACCGCGATAATGCCCATCTGCGCAGCTTTGAGGACCTGGCCGGCAAAACGGTCGGCGTCGTCGACCAAACTGGCGGTCCCAGCCTCATCGCGCCTTATGCCGATACTTTTACAGTCGAGAAATATCGCTGGACCAGCCGCCGTCAAGGTCCTGGCATCGCCGCCGCGCTGACCGACCTCGCCAACAAAGAAATCGACGCCATGCTCATCTTTTCCAAAACGGTGCAGAAGACTATCCCCGAAGACGAGCCAGAGCTGCAAGCCTTGATGGAGCAGCATATCGTCATCTCTAATCCGGCTCTGGGGCCGCCGCATCTGCTTGGCACCGACACCCAAGGCCGCGATATTGCCACGCACATGGTTCACGGCGGGAAAATTCTCATCTTGACCGCTCTCATCGGCGCGGCGATTTCTACTTTGATAGCGCTCTTCTTGGGCGCCCTGTCGGCGCTGGCGGGCGGCGTCGTTGATAGCGTCTTGACCGCCCTGACCAACTTCATTTTGGTCATCCCGCGTTTTCCGCTTTTGGTGGTACTGGCTGGTTTAATCAGCTTTGAGAATACGCTTTTCTTGGGCGTGTTGATTGGCTTGCTCGGCTGGCCCGTGCTGATGCGGGCTATCCGCTCGCAGGTGCTTAGCCTGCGCGAGCGCGACTTCGTCGAAGCGGCCCGCTCGCTCGGCTTAAGCACGAATCACATCATGTTCCGCGAAATCCTGCCTAATATGATTAGCTTCGTGATCATTAATTTCATATTTTCGATCTTTTTTGCCATGTACGAGCAGGTTGGCCTAGTCGTCTTAGGCTTGGCGCCAATCAACGATTATACCTGGGGCATTATGATTTATTTCGGACGCAGCCGAGGCACGCTTTATAATGCCGATGGCGCGAGCATGGCTTTGTCGCCCATCCTAGCCATCGCCATCTTTCTCGTCTGCCTCGTCTTGTTCCAGCGGGCTTTGGAAGAAATTTTTGACCCGCGCCTGCGCAGCGCCGCCTAAAGGAAACTCATGTCAAAGCTCTCCGACAATACAGTGCTGCGCGTTGACGCGCTTTCCATCATCTATCGCAGCGGGCGTGGCGCAGTCAAAGCGACCAACGATGTCTCTTTCACGCTGAAAAAGGGCGAAGCCATGGCTCTCATCGGCGAGAGCGGTAGCGGCAAAACCACCATCAGCCTAGCTCTCATCCGCAAGCTGCCCAAAAACGCCGTCATCACCAGCGGCGAGATTCTCTATCGGCGGGACGACAGCGTGCAGGATGTGCTGAAGCTGAGCAACCGCCAACTGCGCGAGTTCCGCTGGAATGAATGCGCGATGGTCTTTCAAGGCGCGCAAAACGCCTTCAACCCGGTCTTAAAAATCCGCAAACAATTTGAAGATACCGCCCACGCCCACGGCTGGACCGACAAAGCCGCCGTGCGTCAGCGCGCCTTGAAGCTGCTGGAACTGGTGCGACTCGACCCCGAGCGCGTCTATGACTCCTACCCGCACGAACTCAGCGGCGGCATGAAACAGCGCACCTTGCTGGCTTTGGGCGTCTTGCTCAATCCGCAGATTGTCATCCTGGACGAGCCAACCACCGCTCTCGATATTTTGACGCAGCGCGCCATCATCGATGTCTTGAACGATATGCAGCAGCAGCTGCACTTCAGCATCATCTTCATCAGCCACGATTTGTCTTTGGCGGCGGAAATGGCGGATACTGTCGCCACCGTCTATGCCGGCGAGATTGTCGAGATTGGCAATGTCAACGATATTTTTTATCAGGCTCTGCATCCGTATACCTACGGGCTACTGACATCGGTGCCGACGCTGGAGCAGACGCAGGACTTGCTGCAAAGCATCCCCGGCTCGCCGCCAAACTTGATAAACCCGCCCTCAGGCTGCAAGTTCCACCCGCGCTGCAGCTTCGCCAGCGAGACCTGCCAAAGCGAAAACCCGCCGCTGATAGATGATATTGGCTCGCACCTGGCGGCTTGCTGGCATAAAGACCGCTTGATCCAGAGCCGAAAGGAACGCGCATAGTGCCGCCCATCCTCGAACTCAAGAATGTCTATCGCAGCTTCAAAAAAGGGCGCGAAGTCGTGCCGGTCTTGCAGGACATCAGCTTCGCCGTCAACAAGCTGGAGTTCCTCTGTTTGGTCGGCGAGAGCGGTTGCGGCAAAACGACGACCGGCAAAATCATCTGCGACTTGCTGCCGCCGAGCAGCGGCGCAGTGCATTTTGAAGGCGAGGATGTAAAGAGCCTGCGCGGCGCCGCTTATCGGCATTTTCGGCGCTCGGTGCAGATTATTCACCAAGACCCTTATGCCTCGCTCAACCCGACCCAGACCGTCGCCGATATGTTGAGCTATCCGCTCTTGGCGCATAAACTGGTGGCTGGCAGCCGCGGCGCCAGGCAGCGCATTCGCGAATTGCTCGACCTGGTTGATTTGACGCCGGTGGAAGACTTCATCGATAAATACCCGCACCAACTCAGCGGCGGGCAGCGCCAGCGCGTCAGCATCGCCCGCGCCCTCACGACAGAGCCTTCTTTGATTGTCGCCGATGAATCGGTCAGTATGGTCGATGTGTCGATTCGCATTGGTTTGTTGCAGATGATGATGGACCTGCGCGACCGCCTCGATGTTACGATCGTCTTCATCACGCATGATTTAGCACTAGCCAAATACTTCGCTTGGGATGGGCGCATCGGCGTCATGTATTTGGGCCGGCTGGTCGAGATTGGCGCGACCCAAAATATCATCGGCGACCCGCAGCATCCATATACCAAAGTGCTGCTCTCGGCCATCCCCGAACCTGACCCGGAAAAGACACGCAACAAACAGCATATCCAACTGCGCAGCGAAGACATCCCCCGCCTGACCGAGCTGCCGCCCGGCTGCTCTTTCCACCCGCGCTGCCCCTGGTATGTGGAAGGCCTCTGCGATGTGGAAGTGCCGCAACTGGTCAGCCTGCCCCAGACCCGCAGCGATGTTGAAATCGCCTGCATCCCCCTAGAACGCGGCGAGGCTTTGGCTCTACGTGAGTCCTGAGATACTCAGGGGATTTTATCGCCTGGCCGTTTTTCTTTCGGGCGCTTCTATTGTGCTGCTCTTCCTTGTGCCGCCCGACTCCGCAGAATTCGTCGTAACAATTATGTCGCTCGGCATCGGCCTGACGTTGCTGCTGCTCATCATCCTGACGAGCTGGTTCATTAACCGCTAAAGCCGATGGCGGGCATCATGCCAGAAGACTTAACTATCGGGCTTGATATCGGCGGCACCAAAATGGCCTTTGCGCTGGCTGACCGCGCCGGCAACATACAAGCGACCCAGACCTTGCCCAGCCAAAGCGAGCAAGGCCCGGCTGCTATGCTCGATAGAATCGCGGCTGAGCTCAATCGCTATCTCGCCAGCTACGCCAATATCCGTGGTCTGGGCATCGGGCTGCCCGGGCCGGTCGATGCCAAGCGCGGCCTCGCCTTGCAAGCAGCCAATCTCGGCTGGCGCAACCTGCCTATCCGCGCCGCCATTCGCCAGCGGCTGCAACGCGACCTGCCTATCTATGTGGAAAATGATGTCAATGCCGGCGCGATTGGCGAAGGCTTATTTGGCATCGGCCAAGGTAGCGCTGACTATGTTTATCTGACGGTTGGCACGGGTGTCGGCGGCGCGGTCATGCTGGACAAGCGCTTGCTGCGCGGCGCGGCGCATTCAGAGATGGAGATTGGGCATGTCTCGCTCGACCCGCTTAACGGACGGCGCTGCGCTTGTGGGCAGCGCGGCTGTCTCGAGATGTCGCTCTCGGGCAATGGCATCGTCGCCAATGCGCGGCAGCAGCTAGCCAATTTCCCGACGACCAAACTGCGGGCCGACAGCGTCAGCACGCGGGCCCTCATCAAGCTGGCGGAAAACCAGGACCCGCTGGCTTGTTTTGTCATGGACGAGGCGGCGACAGCTCTGGGCATCGCCTGCGCCTGGTGCGCCAGTCTCTTCAATCCGCGCTTGATAATCTTAGGCGGCGGTTTGATTCATGCTTCTTATCACCTCTTGCAAGCGCGGGCGCGGGCTGAACTGCAAGCGCGCTGCCTGCCGCTGAATCACCAGGCGCTCAGCATCAAGCTGGCTAAATTGCGCGACGCGGCTTTGGGCGCTTCCGCCTTGGTTTGGTATCATCAAAGATTGGAGACTTAAAATGAAAATCGCCATTGGCGGCATCGCCACCGAAAGCTGTACTTTCTCGCCCGTGCCAACAACATATCAAGATTTTCGCCTGACGCGACCGGGCGAGCCGCAATTCGCCCAGCTCTACCCTTTTCTGCCGCAATATAAAGATATTGCTTTTATTGGCACGCTGACGGCGAAAGCGCTGCCGGGCGGGCCCGTCGAAGCCGACGCTTACAGGACTATCAAAGCCGAGATTCTGGCGGGGCTGCGGCGGGCGCTGCCGCTGGACGGCGTCTACCTCGATATGCACGGCGCGATGAATGTCCTAGGCATGGACGACGCCGAAGGCGATTTTTATAGCGCCGTGCGCGCGTTGGTCGGGCCAGACTGCCTCATCGCCGCCAGCTATGACCTGCACGGCAATGTCAGCAAGCGCATCATGAATCAGCTCGATATCATCAGCGGCTACCGCACCGCGCCGCACATCGACACCATCGAAACGCGGCAGCGCACACTGGCTCTGCTCGTCCGCTGCCTGCGCGAGGGCCTGCGCCCGCGCAAAGCCTTCGTCAAGATTCCGGTCGGCCTGCCCGGCGAAAAAACCAGCACCGAATGGGAACCCGGCCGGAGCATTTATCAAGCGATTCCGGCCGAAATTGATGACCAGCGCGTCCTGGACGCCACCATCCAAGTCGGCTATGTCTGGGCGGATGAGCCGCGCATGACCGCCTGCGCCATCGCCATCGGGACTGACGAAGCCGCCATTGCTGCCGCCGCCAGTCGCCTGGCAGAGCGCTATTGGGCTGAGCGCGGCAATTTCCGCTTCGGCGTCGAAGCTCTGTCCGTAGACGACTGCATTCAGCGGGCCCTGGCCGAGTCCGTCAAACCTGTTCTCATCAGCGACGCCGGCGATAATCCCACCGCTGGCGGCATCGGCGATGTTACTTATTTCCTCGAGCAGGCTTTGCAACATCAGCCGCCCTCTATGCTTTATGCCAGCATATTCGATGCCGCTGCCGTAGAGGTTTGCCGCGCCGCTGGCTTAGGCGCACAGGTCCAGCTCGAAATCGGCGGCAAGCTGGATAAGCGCAATTCCGCGCCGCTGCCCATCAGCGGCACGGTCGATTTTATCTTGGCCGACGCGCGCAACCCGCAAGTCGTCTTGAAATGCGGCGGCATCCGCGTCATCCTGACAGCAAAACGAACGGCTTTCCATCGGCGGCGGCAATTTCTCGCTTTGGGTCTTGTGCCAGAAGACTATCAGATTGTCGTTGTCAAAATCGGCTATCTGGTGCCAGAACTGAAAGCGATGGCGCAAGCGGCTTATTTGGCGCTGTCGCCGGGCGCGGTCAATCAAGACATCACCGCCCTGCCCTTCCAGCGCATCCAGCGGCCTTGCTACCCCTTTGATGCCGCGATGGACTGGTCGCCGACCGCGCAGCTTTTTTGAGCGATTGCCCAAATCAGGCTATGTAATTTAGCGAACAAAGCTGTTACACTCAGGCTGCTATACCTTTTGCAGGTACAGAATCAGTAATTCTATTGTCAGGAGACGAAGATGCACAAAATAAGCAGAGTCCTTCTTCTGGTCGTATTTGTCTCGCTCTTTGCGGTCGGGGCAAGCGCGCAGGAGGGAGGCATCCTCATCGGCACGAATTTCGGCGGGGATCCAACCAATATGAATCCCCTCATTTCCAATAACACGGTTGAGCTGGCGCTCAACGAATTCCTTTTCCCCAGCCTCTACAACATCGACCCGGAAACCCGCGCCCCAATGAAAGCCGGCCGCAATGACCAGGACAATGGCCTCGCCCTCGATTGGGTGATTTCCGATGATGGCTTGGTCTACACCTTCACCTTGCGCGACGACATCACTTGGAACGATGGCACGCCTGTAACCGCCCATGACTACCAGTTCACCTTCGACGCCCTGGCTAGTGGCGAGACCTCTTCGCCGCGCACCGATGTCTTGCAGAGTGTCGAGAGCGTCGAGGCGGTCGACGACACTACCCTCGTTGTTACGCTCAAGATCGCTTCCTGCCGCGTCATCGAAGAATTGGATGACTTCGGCATCCTGCCGCAGCATATCATCGGTCCGATGGTGGCGGATGGCTATGCCGCGATTGACGAACTCGATTACAACAAAAACCCGAATGTTACCGCCGGCGTCTTCAACTTTGGCGCGCTGGTGGCCGACGAGCAGACCAGCCTCATTCGCAACGACAATCACTGGATGCCCGTCTCGCCAGAGGGTTACATCATCCGCAATGTGCCAGATCAAATTGTGGGCATCGAGCAGTTCTTGGCCGGCGAAGTCAATTCCGTTGGCACGGCTGGCTCAGCCTCAGTGCCGGCGGTGCGCATGCAGGACTTCCGCGACCGCGCCGAAGCTGGCGAATTTCAAATCTATGAGTATGTCGACGATGGTTTGACCTTTGTTGGCTTCAACATGGCTGACCGCAGCAATCCCGTCAACGGCAATGACGAAGATGGCAACCCGATGGATCAAGGGCATCACCAGTTCTTCGGCGATGTGCGCGTCCGCCAGGCCATTGCCCAAGCCGTCAACTATGACGACATTATCGAAGGCGCGGCCGAAGGCGAAGCGGTCCAGGTCAATAGCTATGGCACGCCGGCGCTCTGGGGTTACGACTCCAGCATCGCGCCTTGGGAATACAACCCAGAAGCCGCTCTAGCGCTCTTAGCCGAGGCCGGTTTTGTCGATCACGATGATGATGTCAGCACGCCGCTGGTCGCCACCGAAGACGCGCTTTATGCCGAGCCTGGCACCGAGTTCGCTTTCGAGCTGCTGACCAATTCGGGCAATCTGGTGCGTGAAGCGGCTGGCACGGTCATCCAAGACCAACTGGGCCAAATCGGCATCGCAGTCGATTTCCAGACCCAAGAATTTGGCGCGCTGGTGCAATTCTTGCTGGGTCAAGATTTTGACGCCATCATGATTGGCTTCACCAATATCGACCAAGACACCGACGCCCGCAATGTCTTCACGCCCGTGGGCGATTTGGTCGGCGGCGGTTTCAACTTCGTTTCCTACCGCAATGACCGCGTCACCGAACTCTATGACCAAGCGCTGGCTCTGCCCGGCTGCGACTTCGCCGAGCGGCAAGCGCTCTATCACGAAGTCAGCCAAATCCTGCACGATGAACTGCCCTGGTGGTGGCTCTTCGCGCCGTATTCGATGTATGCGGAAGCCAATTCAGTCCAGAATTGGCAGCCTTATGCCGAGATGCGCTATGTGAATATGGCGGACATCGCCATCAGCCCCTAGCGCTTAGCGATAGCTTAGAGACCGCGTCAGCTTAGCGCTGGCGCGGTCTGCTATAGCACTAGAACAAATACACACAGGCCTAGGCGATGTTAAAATACATAATCCGGCGACTGATACAAGCTATTCCAACATTTTTTGGCATCTCTTTGATTTCTTATTTGCTGCTCTGGCTGGCGCCGGGCAGCGTGATTGAGCGCTTGTATTTCGCGCCTAATATTACGGCTGAGACGCGGGCCCGCTTAGCCGCCCAACTTGGCATCGACGACCCTTTCCATATCCAATATCTGCGCTGGCTGGCGGGGGACGACTGGCTGCGCTGGGATAACGATGGCGATGGCATCGCCGACCAATCTTTCAGCCTGCTCGTGCCGCTGGATGAAGATGGCGATGGCGAGCCTGAGCCGCCCGGGCAAAACTATGGCATCTTGCGCGGCGACTTTGGCAACTCTTTCATACGAAAAAAGCCCGTGATGGATATCATCATGACGAATCTGCCGGCCACCCTCGAGCTGGGCATCGCCGCCATTCTCGCGTCGATGGTGATTGGTAACCCGGTCGGCGTCATCTCCGCCGTAACGCGCGGCCGCCTCTTCGATAATGTCGCCCGCGTGCTAGCAGTTATCCTCGATGCCGTGCCCAATTTCTGGCTGGGTTATATTCTGCTGTTTGTCTTTGGCGTTTGGCTAGGTGTTCTGCCCTTAGGCGGGCGCTGCGGCGTAACATTGACAGGAGTCTGCCCTAGCGTTTTTGAACGCCTAGAATATCTAATTTTGCCGACGATTGTCTTTGGTGGTGGTTTTCTCTCCCAGTTTTCGCGCTACATCCGCGCCTCGACTCTAGACGTGCTGAGCCAAGATTACATCCGCACCGCCCATGCCAAAGGGCTAGCGCCGCGGACGGTCAATTTCCGCCACGCCATGCGCAATGCCATGATGCCTATCGCCACTTTGCTGGGACCAATTATCACCAATGTCTGGGCGGGCGCTATCGTCATCGAGACAGTCTTTGCTTGGCCGGGCGTCGGGCGTGTCGCTTTCAACGCGGCGATCCAGCTCGATTATCCCGTCGTCATGGGCATTGTCATTTTGGCTTCGCTGGGCACAATCTTGGGCTTTTTGCTCTCCGACTTCCTCTATGTGATTATTGACCCGCGCATTCGTCTTTCTTAGGACCGGCTATGAATATCGAGACTGCCGAAAAGATAAAGCGCGACGCCGATATCGTCGCGCTGCAGCGCAGCAAATCGCTGACGGATTTGGCTCTAGCCCGCTTGTGGCGCGATAAACTGTCGCTGACGGCGATTTGCACGCTGCTGCTTTTGACCGTGCTTTGCTTCGCCGCGCCCATTATCACCGACCTGCTCGGCGTCGACCCGAACACCACTGACGCCTCAGGCTCAAAATATTTGCCGCTGCTCAGCGAAGGGCATCTGCTCGGTACCGACAATCTCGGGCGGGACCACCTGGCTCGTCTGCTCTATGCCGGGCAAGTTTCGCTGTTCATTGGTTTTGCCTCCGCTTTCCTCGCCCTGGTGATTGGCGTAACGCTGGGCATCCTGACTGGCTATTATGGCGGCCTCATCGACGACCTGGTGAATTGGATTATCACGACGCTCAATGCCATCCCGGGTTTAGTGCTGCTGATTGTAATTTCCGCCGTTTTCAAACCCGATGCCCGCTCGCTCATCCTGGTCATCGTCTTTTTGACTTGGACGGCGACGACGCGCCTGGTGCGCGGCGAGACGCTCTCCATCCGCTCGCGCGAGTACATCGTCAGCGCGAAAGCCATCGGCGCTTCCGATTTCCGCATTATGCAGGTGCATATCCTGCCCAATGTCTTCTCGCTGACGATCGTGACGCTAGCGCGCAATATCGGCATCGTCATGCTGATTGAAGCGGCTCTGAGTTTCTTGGGGCTAGGCGTGCAGCCGCCGACGGCGACCTGGGGCAACATGCTCAGCAAATCCCGCGAATTCATCACGGTGCAATCGCATCTGATGGTCTTCCCTGGCCTGCTGATTACGATTGTGGTGCTTTGCCTCTATGTCCTTGGCGATGGCCTGCGCGACGCCTTCGACCCGACTACCACCGACTAAATTGCCTTAATCGCTAGAAAATTTATAGACCGTGGCCGACTTGAAACGTTGGCCCGGACGCAATACCGTCGACGGGAAGCCCGGCTGATTCGGCGAATCGGGGAAATGTTGCGTCTCCAGCGCCAAGCCATCGCTCTGCCGATAGAGTCGCCCACTGCGTCCCACCAGCGTCGTATCCAACACATTGCCGGCATAAAACTGCAAACCCGGCTCTGTCGTCCACACTTCCAGCACCCGGCCGGCGCTCGGCTCATAGACGCGGGCGGCAAAACCCAACTCCCCAGCGACCAGCCCCTGACGGTTCAAAACAAAATTGTGGTCATAACCCTTAGCCTGCAGAATCTGGGGATGGGCTGAGCGCTGCCCGGGCCCTATCGTCTTGGCTCGGCGGAAATCAAAGGGGCTGCCGGCTACAGGCGCAATCTCGCCCGTTGGAATCTGATGCGCGTCGGTCGGCGTGTAGTGATTGGCGTTCAGCGTCAAGATATGGTCGTAAATCGTGCCTTCGCCCTCGCCTAGCAAATTGAAATAGCTGTGGTTGGTCAAGTTTAGCACAGTCGGCGCGTCGGTTTCGGCGCTGTAATCGATGCGCAAAGCATTGTCGCTGCTGAGCGAGTAGCGCACAGTCACGGCGAGCGCGCCGGGATAGCCTTCTTCGCCGGCCGGGCTGACATACTGCAATTCGACAGCGGCGCCGGCGCTATCGTCTAATGCCCGCGCCGTCCAGAGCCGCTTGTCAAAGCCGACAGCGCCGCCATGCAGCGCGTTAAGCCCATCGTTTTTGAAGAGACGGTATTCGACGCCATCCAGCCTGAAACGGCCGCCGGCGATACGATTGGCATAGCGCCCGGTAATCGCGCCAAAATAGGGATGCTCAGCTTCGTATTGCGCCAAGCTAGCGAAACCGAGCGCGATGTTGGCGAAGCGCCCGCGCCTGTCTGGCACGCGAATCGCGGTCAAGATGCCGCCAAAAGTGATGACTTCGACTTCTATGCCGTTCTCGTTGCGCAGCGTATATTGCTCAACCTGCCTGCCATCAGCCGTCTGTCCATAGATTTGCATGCCTGTTCTCCCGCTTAAAACTGCCGCATCCGCGCCCATCTTAGCGCATTCCGCCGCCCGATAACAGCGCCGCCTAAAATTGCGCATACAGCGTATTCAGCAGATGCGCTACAATAGGCGCGATGAAAAATGATAGGAGCTTCACATGAAATATCGCTCTTTAGGCCGCACTGGCGTCATGGTCAGCGAGCTTTGCCTCGGCTGCATGAACTTCGGCAATCCGACGCCAGCAGCGGAGAGCTTCGACATGATTGACCGCGCCCTCGATGCTGGCATCAACTTCCTCGATACCGCCAATGTCTATTCGCATGGCGGCAGCGAAATTACAGTCGGCAAAGCCCTGCAGCGCAATGGCAAACGCGATCGCATCGTTCTCGCCACCAAAGTGAACAAGAGCATGGATAGGCAGAATGTCCTAGCAGCGGGCAACAATCGCCGCCACATCATCGAGCAATGCGAGGCATCCCTGCGCCGCCTGCAAACCGACTACATCGACCTTTACCAACTGCACCGCCCCAACCACGATATTCCGATTGACGAGACCCTGCGCGCGCTGGACGACCTCATCCGCGCTGGCAAGGTGCGCTATATCGGCACCAGCACCTTCCCCACCTGGCGCGTGATGGAATCGCTTTGGGTCGCAAAGGAGCTGGGTTTGAATCGCTTTGTCAGCGAGCAGCCGCCTTATCACCTGCTCGACCGCAGCATAGAGCGGGAAATGATACCGATGGCTCAGTCTTATGGCTTGGCGATTCTGCCCTGGTCGCCGCTAGCCCGCGGCTTTTTGACCGGCAAATATCGGCGGGGCGAGCCAATCCCTGGCGGCAGCCGCTTCGCTGGCGATGCCGGTGGCAGCGCGGCCTTCTTGCGCCGCCGCGACCAGCATTTTATGGACCCGGCTTTTGATATATTGGACCTGGTTGAAAAAATCGCGGCGGAGAAAGATTGCAGCCCCAGCCAAGTCGCCCTGGCTTGGGTCAATAGCAAACCGGGCATCACCAGCCCCATCATTGGGCCCCGGACAATGGCGCACTTAGAAGACAATCTGGGCGCTATCGATATCGCGCTGAGCGCCGATGACCATGCGCAGCTGGATGCCATCGCCGAGCCAGAACTGGCGACCGTGCCTTATTATCATGGCAATCTGGTGAACTTCAAGCCGTCGGAATATGCCTGGCTCTAAGCCAAAGCGAAAAAGAGGCGGGCTTAGCGCGGTACCGCCTCTTTTTTAATCGCCAGCAGACGGTCATATTCATCACTGCTTTTGTAGAAGCTGTCTAAAGGATAGCAGCCTGAGACCATGCCATTGCGCGGTGCGGTGGTGCAATCGCTGAATGTGCGGCAGATGCGCTTGCGCTGCAAAGGCCGCCCAGCCAGCAAGTCCGCCGGCAGCTCTGGGTAGCTCAGTGCCATGCGCCCTAAGCCGACAAAATCGGTCAAGCCGCCGCGCACCGCCGCCTGCGCCACATTGGGCAGCCAATCTTGCAGATAAGAATAGCCGGAGCCGACGATGGTCAAATCCGGGAAAGCGGCTTTTAATTCCCCCGTGATTTTGATTTGCCGCGCCACGCCCACCAGCGGGTCTTCTGGCAGCAAATAGCCATCCGATGGCGGGAAGATAGCCGGCCGCTGGATGTGGAAGACATAATAGGGGCTGCCCGCCGTGATGCAAACAAGCTGAATATCCAGCGCGCGCAGCAAGGCTAAAAATTGGCGCGGCTCCTGCAAGTCATAGCCGATGCCGCTGCCATCGCCGCCAAAGGCATAAGCATAGCGCTCGCCGGCAAAGGGCATTGGCTCGCCGCAGCGGTCTGGACCCGGCTGAAAAGGAATCCAATCGATCGCGCTGAGGCGCACGCCGATGTCCAAACCCGGCGCCAGGGATCGAACTAGCGAGACGGTCTCGCGCAAGAAGCGGACGCGATTCTCGAAGCTGCCGCCATATTTGCCAGCGCGGTCCACCGCGCTCAAAAATTCATGCCCTAGATAACCATGGCAATGCTTAATATCGACGAAGTCATAACCAGCCTGCTGGGCTAAGCGCGCCGCTTTGCCAAAATCTTCAATCAGAGCCTCAATTTCGGCATCGCTCATCACGCAAGCATCATCATCAAGCTGGTATTTGGCATCGAGCTGCGGATGGCGATACAGCACCATCGGCTCTAGCTTAGCGCTGTTGGGGCGGCAAAAGCGCCCGGAATGCGTCAACTGCAAGCCGATGAGCAAATCATCGGCGCGGCCGAATTTCTCTTGATGCGCTGCTAACAGGTCTTCGCGCAACTGGGCGATGCCGCCAACGGTCGAATCGTTGATGACAAGCTGGCGGGCATTAGCCCGGCCATCGTGGCGCACGGCAACTGCCTCGCCGCCCCAAATCAATTTAGCGCCGCTCTCGCCAAAGCGCCGCCAGCGTCGCCGCGTCAGATCTGAGGGACCGCCGGCGACCGTGCCATCCCAGCCTTCCATCGGCAAGATAGCAAAGCGATTCGCCAGCCGCCGCCCGCGATATTGATAGGGAGCGGCCAGCGGCGACTGCGCCCCGCCCAGCGCATGCTCATCCACCGGCAAATCCGCCCCGACTGAGACACAATAATCGACAAACTGCGCATAGTTTCGCAGCTGAGCCACCCGCTTATACGCCATGCGCTAGCTCTCTTTCAAGACACCGAGGCGGGCGGCAATATCGCGCAAAATCTCGATATCGCTCTCGGGCCGGCGCGGCGAATTGGAATGTGTCTGGTCCGAGCCGAGCCAGCTGCGCAGCTTCAAGAACTGCGCCGCCGAATGCTTGTAGGCTGGCACCGGCGGCCGGAAAGCGAGAAAGCCAAGATACTGCAAAATATCGTTCAATTCATAAAAAGCGGAGTCGCCCGCCAGCCACAGTGCATCGCGCTGGGCAAACAAATCGGGGGCGAAGCTGCTCAAGCCCAGCAAATAATCGCTGCCATAGATGACCATATCTATTGCCAGGTCATTGCCGGTATAGATTTTGAAGTCAGGCCGGACGGCATCGCGCAGGGCAATGCGCTGCCATTCCAGCGCGCGGCTGAGCGAAGAATGCTTGGCGCCGCGGCAAGCCTCGATGCCCAGCAAACTGCGATAGACCTCTAAATCATAGATTGCGCCAAAAGGCGCGAACATTTTGCCCAGCTCAAAGGCAATGAAAGCATCGGTCTTTTCGCCAATCTTCTCGTAGGCGCGCACAATATCAGCGCCGCTCTGCCCGGTCAAGCCATACGATTGAAAGATGACGGGCTGGCCGCCATAGCTTTGGATGCGCTCGATTTGGCGAAAATAAACATCGGCGGCAAAAGCGGCGCCGGCTGCATCGGCGACGAAGGCGCCAGCGACAAATTCGCCGCCGCCCAGCGCGCTGCGCGTCAACTGCAAGACTTTGTCTCGCTCAGCCTCGCTGATGAGATTGACATAGCCGGTATCCATATTGACAGCCGGGATGAGACCGGCGGCGGCCGTGCGCTGCACATGCGCCGTCAGACCAGCCCAATCAATCGCGCCATTATCATGAAAGGGCAGCAAAATCGCCGAGATGCCGGTGATTTTGCGTTTGCGACGAATCATTTCTGTTGGTTTTATCTGCATAACTCAGTCCGATTTTTCTCTGTCCTCTGTGTCTTAGTAGGACAAACTAAATTTTGCAAGTTTTCGCGCTCGTTTCACCCCAAAACTTTGGGCCGGGGATTGGCTTGGAAATTCTGAGCTTCAGCACTCCCCAATTTTATATACGAGCAGCGAGCCTTCAATGGTTTAAGCATTAGATGGCAAAATCCTGTCCACCGGGCCGACGGCGAAGCGCGGCTTCTGCTTCAGCAAACCCAGATCGACGCCATCGCGCGTCGTCGCCCGCACATCATCCCGATGATACTGCACCGCATAGCCGAGCCGCGGCTGCTCGCTGCTGTTCGCGCCAGAGCCGTGCAAGGTCAAGCGGCTAAAAGCAACGGCGTCGCCTGGCATCATGCGCAGCGGCAAGAAGTCTTCTGGTTCGGCAGCGACAGTACGGTGGCCGTCTTTGTCTTCGCTTTCGACCGAGTCTAAAGTGCCGGCCAGGTGCGTCGCCGGCGCAATCTGCAAACAGCCGTTTTCCGGGCGCATCTCCATCAGCGCGAACCAGATATTGATGCCTGGGCCATCAAAGCGCGTATATTGATTATCCTGGTGAAAGTGGAATCGGCCGCCCCCGCCCCCGCTTTTCACCGCCGTGAAAGGCAAGTACAGCGTCGATGAACCGCCCATCAATTGGCTGGCGATAGACCGCAAGCCTTCACTGTGGACGAGGCGGGCTAAGTCCCAATGCGCCAGATATTGCTTACTCTGCCGCAGTTTGTCTTTGGAAGTCTTAGCGCTGCGCAATTCTTCGCGGGCGATGCCTAAGCCTTCCATAACCTGCAAGACCTCTTCCGCCAGCGCCGCCGCCATCTCCCGCGCCAGCAAGCCCGCCAAAGAGAGATAGCCGTAGCTCTTGTAAAACTCGATTTCGTTCTGTGTCAGCTCCTGATAGCGCAAGATTTCCTGCGTCATTTTCTCGCTCCATAGCCTAGCCCTGCCTTATGCTGCTAATTTCACCCGTTTCCGCCGCCCAGCGCCAGCGCAGGAAAACTTGGAAATCTGCCCCATACAATATACTATTATCTTAGCTTCGACAAATTAAGGGGCTTTATGAAAATAGGGGTCGGCTATCGAGACATCGAATTCCCGCGCGCCGACCTTAGCCCGCCGCGCGAAAGCCGAGCTTTGCTGCGCGCCGCGGCCCCGCAATAGGAGTCTTCTATGCTAATTTCTGAAATGAACTGGATGCAGGTCGAGCGTTACCTGGAAAGCGACGACCGCTGCATCCTGCCGACAGGCAGCACCGAGCAGCATGCCTATCTGAGCCTGTCTGTCGATACGATTCTCGCGGCCCGCCTGGCGCGGGAAGTCGGGGACTTGGCTGGCGTGCCGGTTTATCCTGTTCTGCCTTATGGCTTGGCGCAGCAGTGGACCGCCTTCCCCGGCACCGTTACTTTGCGCATCCAGACCTATCTGGCTCTGATTCGTGATGTGCTGGACAGCATCTACCGCGCTGGTTTTCGGCGGATTCTGCTGGTCAATGGCCACGGCGGCAATGCGCCGGCCCAAGGTATGCTGCGCGAGTGGATGATGGACAAGCCCGCCGCCACCGTCAAATGGCATAACTGGTACAATGCGCCCAAGACCTGGGCTAAAGTGCTAGAGACTGACCCGCTCGGCTCGCATGCCTCTTGGATGGAAAATTATCCCTGGACGCGACTGGCGGGCATCGACCTGCCGACCGAACAAAAACCGCTGACCGCGCTCGAGCGGCTGGCCCGGCTCAATCCAGAACAGACGCGGCAGCAGCTCGGCGATGGCAATATGGGCGGCTTGTATCAGCGGGCCGACGCGGAGATGCTGGCGATTTGGCAGGTGGCTGTAGCCGAAACGCAGGCTCTGCTGGAAAGTGGTTGGGACTAATGGAAGGCGAAAAAATGGGAAAAATCCTAATCTGGGGCGCGGGCGCGATTGGCGGCACGCTCGGCGCTTATCTGATTCGGCAGGGGCATGACACCCTCTTCGTCGATATTGTCGCCGACCATGTGCAGGCGATTCAGCAAAAGGGTTTGTCTATCACGGGTCCCGTTGACGCATTTACCGTCGCGGCTGAGGCCTGCCTGCCTAGCGAACTGACTGGCGAATACGCGGCAATCTTTCTCTGCGTCAAGTCGCAGCATACGCGCGCGGCCATGCAAACGCTTCGCCCTTTCCTCGCTGACGATGGTTTTGTGCTATCGGCGCAGAACGGTTTGAACGAATTGATTATCCAGGACTTCGTCGGGCGCGAACGCGCGATTGGCGCTTTCATCAACTTCAGCGCCGATTATCACGCACCAGGCGAGATCCTCTTTGGCGGGCGCGGCGCTGTCGTGCTTGGCGAGCTTGATGGCGCATTCAGCCAGCGGCTGCGGCGCTTGCAAAGACTGCTGCA
Organism: Phototrophicaceae bacterium; assembly: GCA_965200325.1. Taxonomy (GTDB): domain Bacteria; phylum Chloroflexota; class Anaerolineae; order Aggregatilineales; family Phototrophicaceae; genus UBA6055. Next base: position 2,132,084 of record OZ241335.1, read on the forward strand.
CGCTTTTGATAAAAATACGCTCATCACCGATAGTATCTGGGGCTATCTCTGGGGCAAAGAAGCCTACGGCGCGATGCTCTTCATCTCCGCGCTGACGCATCAATCCATCGCCGACGCGCTGGCGGACGGGCGCTATCGCCCGCTCTACATCCAGGCGGCGCAGGAAATTCTGCAACTTGCCGACAAGCTGGGCATTAAAGCGCTGGGTTTTAATGGTTTCGAGCCAGCGCTTTTCTTAGAAGGCGACGCCGCTGGCATCGAGCAGTCGCTGGACAAACTGGTCGCTTTCAACAAGCTATCGGCAAAGACGCACAGTGGCATCTGGCGCGACCTAGCCGTGCGCAAGCGCAAAACCGAAGTGCTTATGTATGAGCCGCTGCTGACCCAGGCGCAAGCGGCTGGGCTAGCCCTGCCCTTGACGCGCCGCTGGATCGAAATGATCCAAGAAATCGAAAACGGCGAGCGTGAACAAGCGCTGAGCAATCTCGACCAGTTAAAGGCGGAATTTTTATGAAAATCGAATTTGCTGGCAAGACGGCGCTTGTAACTGGCGCGGCGCATGGCTTTGGGCGGGCGATTGCCCTGGCCTTCGCCAGCCGCGGCGCATCGGTTTGGGCTTGTGATGTGCTAGGCGAAAAACTGGCGGAGACGCAGCGCCTCTGCCAGGCAGCGGGCGGAGATTGTCAGGTTCGCGTCGTCGATGTGCGGCAGCGGGCCGCGGTCTTCGCCTTTGTCGAGCAGATTTTAGCCGCGACGGGAACAGTCGAAATTCTCGTCAACAATGCCGGCGGCGTGCAAGGGCAAGTCGGACGGCCTTTAGAAGAAATCAGCGAAGAAGACTGGAACAGCATCTTCGAAGTCAATACGCGCGGCGCTTTTTATTTTGCCCAAGCCGTCGCGCCAAGTATGAAAGCGCAGCGCTATGGCAGAATCATCAATATCTCGAGCGGCGCTGGCCTAGGCGTCAGCCTAACGGGCATTCAGGCTTATGCGTCAGCAAAGGCGGCGCAGATTGGCTTGACGCGGCAACTGGCGCATGAACTCGGCGCCTGGAATATCACCGTGAACAATATCGCGCCCGGCTTTGTGCTGTCTAACCCGACTTCGATTGCGCAGTTTGAATCTTATGGCGCAGCGGGGCAGAAAGCGCTCATCCAGCGCTTTGCGCTCAAGCGGCTAGGCACAGCCGAAGATATTGCCAATGGCGTGCTTTTCTTCGCCTCAGACTACGCCAACTGGGTTACCGGGCAGGTTTTGTCGATTGATGGCGGCAAGCTATGAATTCTTGGGCAAATCTAAAAAGCTCGTAAAAGAGCGTATCCAGTTTAAGCACAAAGACACAAAGAACACAAAGCAGTCTAACAGGGCAATCGCAGCAAATTGCGATAAGACCAACCCCACTCTAAGTCCCTCCCCGAAGCTTCAGGGAGGGACTTTTCTGCAAACGCACCCATATTTTTTTGGGGGGTTTTCTCCCCTCCCCAAAGCTTTGGGTCGCGTAGACACTGACCTACGGGAGGGGCCGGGGGTGGGGTTGAAAATTGCGTATTATCCACCCCTTGATGGCAATTATTCCCTTTTCCTAGCCAAATTCTGGCTGAGAAAAGCGCCTAGCGCCCTTCGAGCGCGGCTAAGACGCGCGGCGGGGTCATCGGCGTTTGCGTCAAGCGCGCGCCAGTGGCATCAGCCACGGCATTAGCAATAGCCGCCACTGTCGGTATCACCGGCGGCTCGCCGACGCCGCGCGCGCCAAAAGGCCCGCTGACCGATGGCACTTCGACGATTTGCGTTTGAATGGGCGCGGCTTGCACCGCATCGGGCATAGCATAATCCATCCAAGAGCCTGATAGCAGCTGCCCATCGGCGTCGTAGCGCATCTCTTCGTAGAGGGCCCAGCCGACGCCTTGCACCGCGCCGCCCTGCATCTGCCCTTCCACCGCCAGCGGGTTAATCGCCCGCCCGACATCTTGCACCACCGCCAGATTGACCAGGTTGACATCGCCGGTCTCTTCGTCGACTTCGACCTCGGCGATTTGAGCGCAGAAAGACGGCGCGCGGTCGGTAATCGCTTGCCGCCCGCTGCCATGCACCGGTTCGTATTTGCCGCCAAATGTCATGGATTTGCCGGCGACTTCGCCTAAGCCTATCGAACGATCGGGGAAACCCCGCACCTGCACGCGCACGTCGACAATTTCCAGGTCCTCGGCGGAAACTTCAAACTCTTCGGCGGCGATGGCTAAGGTCTGGCGGCGGGCTTCTTGCGCCGCGTTGATGACAGCTTTGCCGAGGGTATAAGTCGTTTTGCTGCCGCCGACGCCGCCGCCATAAGGCGCGCTATCGGTATCGCTATAGACAAAGCGCACTTTCTCGGGCGCGATGCCATAGGCCTCGGCCGCTAGCAGAGCAAAAGTCGTCGGCGTGCCAGACAAATCGGCCGTGCCAATCTGTACTTGCAAGACGCCATCGCGGTTGAGCTTGCAGACGGCGGCGCCTGGTTCCAAACCGCCCATCCAGCCGCCGATAGCGATGCCGACGCCGCGGCCTTGCTGGCGCGAGGCATCGCGGTTCAGCCAGAGCGGATGCTGCCGCGCCGCTTCCAGGGTCTCGACCATGCCAATCGGCGGGAAGGGTTGGCCATCAGGCGCCATATCGCCGGCTCGCGCTGCGTTGCGCAAGCGCAATTCCACCGGGTCCATGCCTAGTTGCGCCGCCGCTTCGTCGAAGAGCGTCTCGACCGCCATAAAAGCGGTCGGCGATGTCGGCGCGCGATACGCGCCAACCGATTGCTTGTTCGTTACGACATTGGTGGATTCGAGCAGCAAGTTCTCGCAAGGATAAAAAGAAGCGAATTGCATGGCGGCAAAGCCGCCCAGCCCGCTCGGATATACGCCCGTATCGGCAATGACATTGGATTGCATAGCCAGCAGGCTGCCATCGCTCTTGAAACCGAGCTTGGCTTGCACGCGCAGGGCAGGCGCTGGATTGGTCGTCAGCAGCTCTTCGCCGCGCGTCAGAATCAAGCTGACGGGTTTGCCGACTGTGGCGGCAACGAGGGCGATGAGCGGCTCGTACAAGCCGAACTTCGCGCCAAAAGCGCCGCCGACCGGCATGCCATAGACCGTCACATCGGACTCTGGCACACCTAGCACATCAGCGACATCCAGCCGCACGCCAAAAGGCGATTGAACGCTGCCCCACATCGTAGCGCCGCCGGTGACGGGGTTAGGCTGCACAACCCAGCCCTGGGTCTCGATGGAGCTTTGATGCACCATTGGCGTTTCAAAAACGCGCTCGACGATAACATCAGCGGCGGCGAAGGCGGCGGCGGCATCGCCTTTTGCCAGGCGCGTCTTGCCCGCGATATTGCTAAAATCTTCTGAATCCGCTTCCGCTTCACCGCCGGTATCAGCGCCGTGGGCGGCTTCGTCTTCAGCGCCGGTGGGGATGCCAGTGGGCCAAATCACCGGCGCGCCTTCCGCCATAGCCGCATCCATGGAAGTTACCGCCTCAAGCGGCTCATAATCCACCTCGACCAATTCCGCGCCATCGGCGGCGGCGGCGGGGTTCTCAGCTAAAACTATGGCAATCGGCTGGCCGACAAAAATGACGCGCTCCCGCGCCAGCATCAGCTTAGCCCGCGATGAAGGCGTCACAGCGGGCAAATCGGCGGCGGTCAAAACCGAGCGGACGCCAGGCACAGCCAAAGCCGCGGCGCTGTCGATGCCGCTGATAGCCGCGTGGGCGTAGGTGCTTAGCACAAAACGGGCGTGCAACATGCCGGGCAGCTTGAGATCGCCAGTATATTTTAAGTTGCCCGTCACTTTCGCCGGTCCGTCAATCATGGGCGTGGGTTTGCCAACAAAAGAAAAATCTGACATCGACTGTCCTCCAATTTGTCCAGAGCCATTATCAATGGCTAAAATTTGTCTTTGCGCGCAGCAAAGCGCGGCTAAATATCAGCTAGCAGCGGTCAAGAAAATTATAGCATAGCCATATCACATATCAAGTTTTTCTATCTTGTCTAATTTGCCTAGCAGGCCTAAATCCAAGCGATACCCTAGCCGGCGGCGGCAAAATCCAGCACAGGATAGCCTTGGTTTTGCGTGCGCTCGCGGAAGAGCAGGCTCAGGCGGCGCGTCATTGGTCCTGCGCTGCCCGCGCCGATTTGCCGGCCATCAAGCTCGATGACTGGCGCCAGCTCGCCCATTGTGCCAGTGCAGAACATCTCGTCGGCGCGGTAGACCTCCGTCAGAGACAGGTTCTTCACCAGGTGCGGGATGCCGGCCTGCGCGCAAATCTCCAGCACAGCCGAGCGCGTGATGCCTTCGGGGCAAGAGCCAGTATCGGGCGTCAGCAGGACGCCAGCCCGCGCGATGAAAACATGCGTCGCGTTTGTCTCCGCCACATAACCTTGATAATCGAGCATGAGCGCGTCATCCACGCCAGCCGCGTTGGCTTGAATCTTCGCCAAAATCGAATTGACTAAATTACAGGAATGGATATTTTGGTCGACGCAATCGGGCGGGATGCGCCGAATGCCGGCCGTGATAAGCCGGATGCCGCTTTTATCATAGACGGGCGGTTTGTGTTCAGCCAGAACAATCAAGGTCGGCCCATAAGTATTGAGCCGCGTATCCATGCCGCTGGTATATTTTAACCCGCGGCTGAGGGTCAAACGGATATGCACGTCATCCGTCATCTTATTGGCTGCGAGCGTGCGGCGGATTTCGGCGATAATCGATTCGTGCGACGGAATCTGGCTAAAAGCCAGGGCTTTAGCCGAATCGTGCAGACGGTCAAGATGGGGGATGAGTTTGAAGATGCGCCCTTGATACAGCCGCAGGCCTTCCCAAACGGCATCGCCGCCTTGCACCGCCGAATCGAAGGGGCTGATGCCAGCCACATCCCGATGATAAAGCTCGCCATTGATATTTATGAGCAAATCTTTGTTGAGCGGATTAAATTCTTGTTTCATCACACACCTATGCAATGCCGCGCCAACTGGGCGTAAAGCGCTTGGCACTCGTCGTGTAGCGCCTGCAAGCCCGCTGGCACGGGGCTATCGTCTTCTTGATACGGCGCAAAGCCGGTCGAGCGCTCGACAGCGGCATACCAATGTTTCGCCCAGATGCCATCGCTGGCGCGCGGGCCGGCGGGCCAGCGCAGCATGGCGCGGTCAAAGGGAAAATCCAAAGCGGCGCACAAAGCACGCAGCGCCGCTTCTGGCTGCTGCAAGACAGCGCGGGCTGCAATCACCGGCGGGATCCCGCCAGTTGCCGCCCGCACATAATTGAACAATTCCACCTGCTGCGGCAAGCCAGTCTGTTCGAGGCGCGGCTCGGGAATCACTTTCGCCAGCGAAAGCAGCATGCGGCGCGGCTCTCGGATCAAAAAACAATTTGAGACTTCCCGCAGCCAGCGACGGTCGATGTGGTCGAGCATGTGATGTGTCATGTGCTTTTGATAAAAAATCGCCTCGTCCGCCCCGTCCCCCAGCAAATTGTCGATGACAGCGCGCCAATCGGTCTCATAGTGGCGGATAATCTCAGCCGCGCCCGGGTGTGTATAGCCAGTCTCTTGCAGATAGTGGGCATAAAAAGGCTCGTCAATCACCCGCGTATCGGCGCGGCTAGCCCAAGAGCGCATCAGAGCCGTCGAGATATTGCGCGGGCCCGACCACATCGCGACGATTCGCTGCCCCACCTGCCCTCCTGTTACTGCGCCTCTTTGCCCAGACTTGCCGAATCGCGGCGCTTGCGACTATAGTGAAGCGGCCGCGGACTGCATTTATTGTACCTGATAAGGAAGGCCTTGTCATTATGTATCGGCTAGCCGCCACAGTTCTCTCAGCAAGCACCCGCCGCCGCTATGTTTTACTCTTGGCTGCCATAGCCTTGTTCGCCCTGCTGATAGCGCGCTGGCCCGCGCCGCCGCTCGACCTGCTGCCCGCCGAGCGGCAAGTCGTCGAGACGCAAAAGCCACAGGTCTGCCTGCATACCCTGCTCGAGAACGAGGTCGAAGAGGCAAAAATCTTGCGCTCGCTGGAGCTGGTCCGCGAGCTGGGCGCGACGACAATTGTGCAATTTTTTCCCTGGGCTTATTTTGAGCCGCAAAAAGATTTTTTCAACTGGACGCAGGCCGATTTAATCATTCGGCATGCCGAGCGGCAGGGCTTGCAAATCATCGCGCGGCTGGGGCTGGCACCAGCCTGGGCCCGGCCCAGCAGCGCAGCACATATCACGACGCTCACTTATCTGCCAGCAGAGTCTTTTACGCAGTTCGCCGAATACGCCGCTGCCTTCGCCCAGCGTTATGCCGACACCGTCGAGCATATTATTATTTGGAATGAGCCAAACCTCAGCCTCGAATGGGGTTATCGCCCGGTCGACCCAGCCGCTTACACCCAGCTTCTGCAAGCGACCTATCCGCTGGTCAAGCGGGCTAATCCAGCGGCGGTCTTGCTCGCGGGCGCGCTTGCGCCGACCTTAGAGCCGCCCGGCAGCAGCGCTGGTTTGAATGAACTGGACTTTTTGCAGGCGATGTACGCGGCCGGCGCCGCTGAGTATTTTGACGCGCTGGCGATTCATAGCTATGGCTTCCGCGCGCCGCCCGAGTTTGAACCAGGACCCGCGCGCCTGAACTTCCGCCGCGCCGAGTTGCTGCGGACGCTGATGCTGGATAAGGGCGATGGCGCGAAACCCGTCTACATCACCGAAAGCGGCTGGAACGACCACCCGCGCTGGACGCTAGCTGTGCGCCCAGCGCAGCGCAGCGCCTATACCATTCGCGCCTTTCAATACGCCGAAGAAAACTGGCACTGGCTGGAGCGGCTTTGCCTGTGGGCCCTGCGCTATCCGGCCGATTTGCATAGCTACCCGGACAATTTCACGCTGGTCAGCGCCGATTTTGGGCGCAAGCCAATCTATTTCGCGCTGCAAGAGTATGCCCGGGGCTGGGCGCGCAGTGAGACGCTGTGGCTGCCGCCGCCCAGAGAAAGCTGATGCGGCACAAAAGGACGCTCGGGCCGCGCCTGTTTTGCGTGGCAGTTATGCTGGTCGCGCTGATGCTGGTGGCTTGGCGCCAGGCTGCGCCACCAAATCGCGCGCGCGCTTTCCCGGCCGGCGCCATTGTCATCGGCGTCGATGGCAGCTACCAGCCCTTCGCCCTAGACGATGGCGAGACGCTGCGCGGCTTAGATATTGACTTGGCGCAGGCTCTAGCGGCAGAAATTGGCTTGCCAGCGCATTTCCGCAATATCGGCTTTTATGGCTTGTACGACGCGCTCATCAGCGGCGAAGTGGACCTGCTGATTGCGGCGCTGCGCGTCGACCCAGCCCGTATGGACGATGTCCGCTACAGCCAGCCTTATTTTGACAATGGCTTGCTGCTCGTTACCGCGCTGAATGCGCCAATCCCGACTGACGCGGACTTACAGGGCAAAGGGGTCGCTTATGAATATGCCAGCAGCGCCGATAGCCAAAGCCGCGCCTGGCAAGAAGCAGGCAGGCAGATAGAGCGCCGACCCTACGAAATGCCAGCTTATGCCTTGGATGCCCTGCGCCTGGGCCAAGCCGACGCCGCTTTGGTCGACGCGATAAGCTATCGCCTGTACCAGAGTGAACACAGCGACTGGCTAAGCGCGGCGCGCTATATCAGTCATGAACCTTATGCCATCGCCATCCGCCAGGACCGCCGTGAGGCTTGGAAGCTGGTGGAGGGCGCTTTGTCGGCTTTGAAAGAAGGCGGCGAACTCGCTACAATCATTGACAAGTGGCTCTAAAGGCAATACCGAGACGACAAAATAGGAGAAGAAAATGAGCGAGAAAATCCGCTGGGGCATTTTAAGCACGGCAAATATCGGCCGCCGCGTCATCCCGGCGATTCACGCGGCGCATAATAGCGAGGTGCTGGCAGTGGGCAGTCGCTCGCTGGCCGCCGCCCGCGCCTTCGCCGCCGAGCAGAATATCCCGCGGGCTTATGGCAGCTATGAAGACTTGCTAGCCGACAGCGCGCTTGACGCGATTTATCTGCCACTGCCCAACAGCATGCACGCCGAATGGAGCATCAAATGCGCCGAAGCGGGTATCCCCACCCTATGCGAGAAGCCATTCGCCAGCGACGCGCCCGAAGCGCAAAGCATTGTCGACGCTTTTGCGCGGCATGATGTCTTGCTGGCTGAAGCCTTTATGTATCGCTTTCATCCGCAGCATGCCAAAGTGAAAGAAATTATCGCCGCGGGCGGCATCGGTGATTTGCAGCTCATCAACAGCAGCTTCACCTTCCCCATCAGCGACGAAGCGAATATCCGCTTGAGCAAACCGCTAGCCGGCGGCGCTCTGATGGATGTGGGCTGCTATTGCGTGAATCTGATGCGCTTTATGACTGGCGAAGAGCCGAGTCAAGTACGAGCCAGCGCCCGCATCGGCGCGACGACGGGCGTCGACGAAGTTTTGGCTGGCACGCTGGCATTCCCCTCTGGCATCATCGGGCATTTTGATTGCGGCTTGCGCGCCTTCCGCCAGCATTCTTATACGCTCAAAGGCAGCGCGGGCATGCTCGTCGTGCCAACGAGCTTTGTTCCAGACAAGGCAGCCCCGACTGTCGTCGAGCATTGGCAGGGCGATACTTGCCAAAAGCACAGCATCCCAGCGACAGACCATTACCAGCTGATGGTGGAAGATTTTGCCGATGCGCTTATTCAGGGCCGGCCGCCGCGTTTCGCGCCGAGCGACGCGGTGAGCAATATGCGCGTGGTGGATGCGCTTTTAGCGCAGGCAAAGCGCTAGTGCGCTGCCAGCAGACGCTCGCCCGTCTGCACGCGCCAGAGCGCGGCATACAAGCCATCTTGCAGAATGAGCGCGTCGTGCCCGCCGCTCTCTAATAGCTGGCCATCTTGCAGGACATAAATCATATCGGCATTGCGCACGGTGGAGAGGCGGTGGGCGATGACGATAGTGGTGCGCCCGACGACGATGCGCTCCAAAGACCGTTGAATGGCGGCTTCGGTCTCGTTATCGACCGACGAAGTCGCTTCGTCGAGGATGAGAATCGGCGGGTCTTTTAAGACGGCGCGGGCGATGGATAGACGCTGGCGCTGCCCGCCAGAGAGTTTTTGCCCGCGCTCGCCGACGACCGTGTCATAACCCTGCGGCAAAGCGCAGATGAACTCATGCGCCTCCGCGATTTTCGCCGCTTCCACCAGCAGATAATCCGAGACATCGGCGCTGCCATAGGTGATATTCTCGCGCACGGTGCCATGAAAGAGGAAAACATCTTGGCTGACCAAGCCAATGGCGGCGCGAATATCTGCTTGCTTGAGCGCGCGCAGGTCATAGCCATCGAGCAAGACGCGCCCGCCTGTAACATCATAATAGCGCAGCAGCAGCTTGATGACGGTGCTTTTGCCGGCGCCGGTCGCCCCGACAATGGCTATCGTATCGCCAGCCGGCACATCCAGCGTCAAACCTTTGATGACCGCTCGCCCATCGCTATAGGCGAAGCGCACATCTTCCAGCCACACATGCCCGCGCACATCTTCCCGTTTGAGCGAAGTTTCGCCATCCACAATCGTCGATTTAATAGCGAGCAAATCGAGAATGCGAATGGTCGAAGCCATAGCCCGCTGGTATTGGTCAAAGGTTTCGCCGAGCTTGGTCAAGGGCCAGAGCAGGCGCTGGGTCATAAAGATTAGCACGCTGTAAGCGCCAATCTCCAAGACGCCATCCAAAGCCAGCTGCCCGCCGGCGACTGTGATGGCGATGAAACCCGCCACGATTGCCATGCGGATGAGCGGCGTAAAAGCGGAACTGAGGCGGATGGCGCGGCGGTTGCGCTCGAGGTATTCATTGCTCTCGCGGCGCAGGCGCTCGGCTTCATAATCTTCTGCCGTGAAGCTCTTGATGGTGGCGATGCCGCTCAGGCTGTTGGAAAGCTGGTGGTTAATCATGCTGACCTGCTCGCGCACGGCGCTGTAGAGCGGCGCCAGCCGTTCTTGAAAGCGCAGCGACCCCCAGATTATGAGCGGCATAGGCAGCGCGGCCATCCAAGCCACGCTGGGCGCGATGACAAAAAAGATGCCGCCGATGACGATAACAGTGGTCAAAATCTGCACGACATCGCTGGCGCCAATATCCAAAAAGCGCTCCAGTTGATTGATGTCGTCATTCAATACGGACATCAGGCCGCCAGTGCTTTGGTCTTCAAAATACGCCAGCTCTAAATGCTGCACATGGTTATAGGCGTCGACGCGCAGGTCGTGCTGCATGGATTGGGCTAGATTGCGCCAATAGACGCGCTGGATATACTCAAAGGCGGATTCCAAAATCCAGATAAGCAGGGTCAGCGCGCCGAGGATGAGCAGCTGCAGCGACAGGTCTGTAACGCCCATGCGCCCAAGCAGCGAGTCTTGCCGCTCGACGACAATATCAACCGCCATGCCGATGAGAACGGGCGGCATAATATCGAAGAGCTTGCCCAGAACCGAGTACACGGTGGCGAGGGCGACGCGCCGCTTGTAAGTCGAGGCATAATTGAGCAGGCGCACGAAAGGATGGCGACGCTTGATTTTTCTTTTTGTCATTCGCTTTGGCTATTTCGGCTGCGCATAAAACAGGCATTATAGGCGATAGATGGCGCGGGCGCTAGAGAGGAAATCGCCAGTCAACGGATGAGGCCGCCGCCGGGCGCGCCGGCCGCCAAAGCCGCCACCGCCGCATAGTCGGCCAGGGGCAAATCGCCGGGAATAGTATATTTCAGCGCCGACATCGCCACGCCCCAGCGCAAAGCCGCCGCGACATCTCCCTCGGTCAGCCAAGCGTAGAGGAAGCCGGCCGCGAAGGCATCGCCGCCGCCAATGCGCCCCACTTCGCCCGCCAGGATAGCCGGCTGGCGCTGCATCTCGCCTTGGGCGCTGCGGGTTTGCGCGCCATCTTTGCCCAGTGTCATCACAATTAAAGCCTGTGGATAGCGCTCGGCGAGATTGACCAGGGCGGTCGCGGCCGGCGCGTCGCCATAAAGCACTTGATAATCGCCCAGCGGGCAAAAAATGATGTCGGCCAGGGACATCGCATAGTCGCAGCCAGCCGCGGCCGCCACGCCGCTCCACAATTTTCTGCGATAATTTGTATCAAAGCTGATTTGCCAGCCCGCCGCTTTTGCCCGCCGCAAGGCTTCATGGGCCGTCGCCCGCGCCGCGTCGCTAATGGCTAAAGTGATGCCAGTTACATGGAAGAGCCGCGCCGCGTCTGGACTGAATAAGCCGGCCGGCAAATCGTCGGGCTGCATGCGGCTCATGGCCGAATCTCGCCGATCATAGATAATCTCGCTAGCCCGCGGCGCTTGCGCTTTCTCGTGAAAATAAATGCCTAGCCGCTCGTCTTCAGCTGAGGTCCAGACCACATTGCTCACATCGACGCCATACTGGGCGATGCGGTTGCTGATGTAGCGGCCCAAGGGCGAGGCGGGCATGCGTGAGAACCAGGCGGCCTTCAAACCCAGCCGCGCCAGCCCAACTGCCGTATTCGACTCCGTGCCGCCCACCCAAATATCAAAGCTGCGCGTCTGCTCGATGCGCAAAAAGCCGGGCGGCGTCAAGCGCAGCATGGACTCGCCCAAAGTCAAGACATCGTATCGTTTCACATTTCTCCCTCAATAAGTCCTGTTTATATTGCGACTAGGAAAATAATCTTTGCCACAGAAGCAATTCCAAGTTAATTATGCACCATTTTCAAGCCCACCCCCGGCCCCTCCCGTAGGGCAGTGTCTACGCGCCCCGAAGCTTCGCGGAGGGGAGTTAAGCGACGAAAACTGGTCGCTAGACACTGGCCGCCGGTCGCATAAACCTGCCCTACGGAAGGGACTTTCCCTCAAACTCCCCATAATTTTCGGGGGTTTTCTCCCCTCCCCGAAGCTTCGGGGAGGGGCCGGGGGTGGGGTTGAAAAAAGCCCCGCAGTTGCAAAATTTACTTTGTCCTACTTCTATTTCCCAGTCGCAACAAATGGATGGACTTGCTGCCCTGCCTAAGCACCCGCTAGCGCCCCTTTGATGATACCGCTATACTCGCCTTATGGCACATATTGCAATCGACGCCAGGCTGACGCATTACCGCGTGGGCGGCATCAGCCGCTATATTCGGGCCCTTATCAGCGCTTTTGAGCAAAACCCGCCGCAGTGCGATTTCACCATCTTGCAAAGCCGCAAAGCGCGGACGCGGCTATCGGCGCGCTTTCGCCGCGTCAAAGTCTGGACGCCGCCGCATCACCCGCTGGAGCGGGCGGCGCTGTCGCTGGAGCTTTTGCCGCAGCGCCTGACGCTCTTGCATAGCCCCGATTTTATCGCCCCGCTGCGCGGGGGCAAGCGCCATCTCATCACCGTGCATGACTTGAGCTTCATCCACTATCCCGAATACATCACCGCCGCCAGCCGCCACTATTATAACGGGCAAATCGAAGCGTCGGTAAAACGAGCCGACCATATCCTGGTCGATAGCGAAGCAACCAAAAAAGACCTGATGGACATTCTGAATGTGCCAGCGGAGAAGATTACAAGCCATCGGCTGGGAGTGGATGCGGCCTTTCGCCCCTTGCCGCCCGAGCAGACCGCGCCGATTATCAAAGCGCTGGGCTTGCCCGCAAGCTATTTTCTATTTGTCGGCACACTCGAGCCGCGCAAGAACCTGGTCGCTTTAGCCCGAGCCTACCGCGATTTGCTCAGCGAAGTACCTGATGCGCCTAAGCTGGTTTTTGCTGGGCGGCCCGGCTGGCATTTCCCCCAGCTTATGCAAGATTTGCGCGCCGTCGACCTCGACCAGCGGCTTATCATCAAGCACGAAGTGAGCGATGCGCAGCTGCCCGCGCTGTATAATCAAGCTATCGCGCTGATTACACCGTCCTTTTACGAGGGTTTTGGCTTGCCGGCCTTAGAAGCGATGGCCTGCGGCACCGTGCCAATCGTCAGCCGCGTCGCTTCTCTGCCCGAGATTGTCGGCGCTGTCGGCGCTTTGATAGACCCGCGCGATACCAGCACCATCAGCGCGGCGCTGGCGCGGGCCCTGGGCGATAGCGACTGGCGCAAGCGACAAGCGGCGGCGGCGCGGCAGCGAGCGGCCGGCTTTTGCTGGCGCGATACCGCCCGCATCGTCTTGGATTGTTATAATGCGCTGCTGGCTTAGTTAACGATGAAAATTCTGCTGCTCTTGCCCGACCTACCTTACCCCGGCGAATCGGGCGCGGCTCTGCGCAATTTTGGCACTCTGCGCGGCTTGAGCGAGGCCGGGCACGAACTAACTCTGCTCAGTTTCGCGGAAAAGCCGCTGGTCGCCAGCAACCCGCTCCATAAGCTCTGCCAGGCGGTGCAGACTGTGCCGCCGCCAAAGCACAGCAAAATCAAGCGCATCGGCAAGCTCTTCAGCAGCGGGCAAGCGGACATGGAATTTCGGCTAGCCAGCGCCGCTTTTGCCGCCGCTTTGCAGACAATTTTGACGACGACCGAATTCGACCTAATTCAGTTTTCGGGGCTGGAGCTGGGCGGCTATCTGCCACAGATATTAGCCGGCAAAAAAAGAGCCAAGGTAGTCTATGACGCGCACAATGCCGAAGCCGCCTTGCAGGCGGTGATGGCCCGCGTCGAGCGGCGGCACTTCAGCCGCCTGCCTGGCGCTGCCTATTCGACGCTACAGAGCCGGCGGCTGCGGCGCTTTGAGCGCGACATTTGCCGCCGCGTCGATGCGGTCATCGCCGTCAGCGCCGAAGACCGGGCTTTGCTGCGCGCTTATGATGGCGCGCCGATTTATGTGATGGCAAATGGCATCAACGCGGCCACTTATCGGCCGCCTGTCGGCAATGCGCGGGCCGCCTGCCAGCTTGTTTTCAGCGGCAAAATGGATTATCGCCCCAATGTGGACGCTATCGAGTGGTTTTGCGCCGCCAGCCTGCCGCGCCTGCAAGCGGCTTATCCGCAAGTCAGCTTGGTCATCGTCGGCCGCAATCCCCACCGCCGCATCCAAGCTTTGGCGGACAAAGCCGGCATCGAGATCACTGGCTGGGTGGAATCGGTCAATCCCTATTTGTACGCGGCGACGGTCTACATTGTGCCGCTGCGCATGGGCAGCGGCACGCGGCTGAAGATTCTGCAAGCGATGGCGGCCGGCTGCGCCATTGTGTCGACGGGCTTAGGCGCGGCTGGCTTGAACGAAGCGGCGCGGGCTACTCTGGAAATCGCTGATGGCGGGGAAGATTTTACGGCGGCGATTGCCGCTTTGCTGGCAGATGGCGAGCGGCGGCAGGCTCTCGGCGCGCAGGCGCAGCGGCAGGTCAGCGCGCATTACGACTGGTCGGCGCTGATTCCGCAGTTGCTAGAAGCCTATCAGGAGCTTGGTCTTGCATAGAGAGGCTCTCGCCCACCGCAATCGAGCGCTAACGCGGGAAATGCAGCGCGTTACGCCGAAACAACGGCTGCGCAGCCGGCTCCTGCGGCTTATTGCCAAAGCGCCACTGCCGCCGCAGCGCAGCCAGACTGAGCGCCTGCTCATCATTCGGCCAGACCACTTGGGCGATGCCCTGCTAGCGACGCCGGCAATTCAAGCGCTGAAAGCGGCGCGGCCAAAGCTAGAAATTCACGCGCTTTGCGGCGCTTGGTCAGCCGAGCTGCTAGCCCACTATCCAGCCATTGACACGGTCTTGACGCTGCCCTTCCCAGGTTTCCGGCGGGATGGCGCGGCGGCGCAAAATCCCTATACGCTAGCTTTGCGCTCGGCGCGTTGGCTGCGGCAAATCGGCTATAGCAGCGCGCTCATACTGCGGCCCGACCACTGGTGGGGCGCGCTGCTGGCTTACCTAGCTGGCATTCGCCAGCGCATCGGTTATGACCTAAGCGATACCGCGCCCTTCCTGACCGCCGCCTATCGGCATCAGCATCAGCACGCTGTCCTGCAGAATCTGCGCCTGGTCGAAGGCTGGACCGGCGCCATTGAGCGGGGGAACATCCGCCTCAGTTTCCCGGTGAATGCGACCGACAGGAACTATATTGACAAGCGTTTAACCGATTGGGGCATCGCGCCGACCAGAGCGCTGGTCTGCATCCATCCGGGTTCGGGCGCGCCCAGCAAAATCTGGCAAGCGGATAAATGGGCGCGGGTCGCTGATAGTATCGCCAGCCAATACGACGCTGCCCTGCTCTTCACTGGTGGCGCGGGCGAAGCCGCGCTCATCAGCGACATCAGCGCGAAGATGCAAGCGCAGACCTACAGCATCGCCGGCGAGACCAATATCGGGCAGTTAGCGGCGCTTTACCAGCGCGCAGCGGCCGTTCTAGGGCCAGATAGCGGCGCGCTGCACCTCGCCGCCGCCGTTCAGACAGCGACGGTAGCCCTTTTTGGGCCCGCCGATCCAGTCGAATTTGCGCCTTGGGGAAAGCCAGAGCGTCACGCGGTGTTGAGCGCGCCGCTCGCTTGCCGGCCTTGCCGCATCTTGGATTGGCGGGCGGACCAGCCCGAATACCATCCCTGCGTGCGGGATATTACCGTCGAACAAGTCCTAGATGCGGCGTGGCGCGTCTTGCCTTGAGCGGCTTATTTAAGAATGCTCTCGTTTTGCGGGCGCACAAAAACCGCGTTTTCATTGCGGTATGTTACCATGCCGGGTCCAGCGCCTTTGATAGCTTTCACATATTTCACGCGGGTATAATCCACTTGCACGCGCTTTTCGCCGCGGCGGGCGCTATAAAAGGCCGCGATAGCCGCTGCCTGCTGGATTAACTCGTCTTTGATGCGCCGGCCATCGTTGCGGATGATGACATGGGCGCCTGGCACATCGCGGGCGTGCAGCCAAATATCCTGTGCCTTAGCCGTCTTAAAAGTAACTTGCGCGTTCTGGCGGCTGTTGCGCCCCAGCCAAAGCACATAACCATCACGGCTGACCAGGCGCAGCGGCCCGCGCCGCCCGCCACCGCCCATACGCCGCCGCCGCTCGCCGCGCCAATGGCCGCGAGCCTGCAAGCTCTGAATCACATCATCAATTTCTAGCCAGTTCGCCGCCAGCTGTAAGTCATTTTCCAACTGTTCAATAAAAGCCAATTCTACTTGCGTCTCGGCAATCAGGCTTGGTACCGCTTGCCGCGCTGCCTTGGCTTTTTCATATTTGCGGAAATAGGCTTGCGCGTTTTCCAGCGGGCTGCGCTTTGGCTCGAGCTTTATCGTCAGCGGCGGCGCGTCCAGGTCATACTGAGCCTGCAATTCTGTTTGGCCAGGGGCTAAGGCATACTGATAAGCGAGGATCAATTCCCCGGCTTGCTTGAGGCGCTCCAGCTCAGTTTCGTCGCGCAAGCCTGCCTGCAGCGACGCCAGCTTCGCCGCCAGTTTCGCTTGGCTGTCTTTGATGGCCGCCGCCACTGGTTTTTTGGCTTCGGCATAAGCCTCAATTCCAAGAGTGGCGGCAAAACAAGCGCTGACCGCCTCACTGAGCGAGGCGCAGGCTTGCCAAGTCAAATGCGTCAAGGGATAGGCGCTAAACTCTGTCGGCAGCCCGTCAAGCAGGCCAAGGCCGGGCTGCCATTCGCGCCGCAAGAGCGGCTCGACGACCGCTCGCAAAGCGGAAAAAAGCGCGTCCGCGTCGGTATCGCCTACCTTGGTCGCCACAGCGCCAGTCGCGCGGAAGACAATTTCTTTGGCTAGCAAGGGACTCAAGCCCAGGATGCGCCCGGGCAGCAGGCGCCGCGTCTGCGTCGTTGGCTTTTTGGCGCTGGCCAGTAGTTGGGCTAAATCGGCCGCTGTCATTTGGCCGGGGTCAAATTGGCCGCGGAGGGGCGGCGGCGGCACATATTTATGGTTTGGCAAGCTCAGGCGATAGCGATTGTCTTCTGGGCCGACGCGATTCAAGCAATCCAGAATCATGCCGTCGCGCAGCAGCAGCACATTCGCCCGCCGCGGCATCAGCTCGGCGACAATCTTATACCCGCCTTCAGGGCTGCGCAACTCGATTTCCAGCAGCCGTTCCCAAGCTGGCTGGCTAATTTTTTCCAGCACTGCGCCATCGATATAGCGGCGGCAGAGCAAGCCCAGCTGCGTCGGTTTGGTCAAGCCGCGCCGCAGTTTAGCCGCGCCTAGATGGGCGCGCGGCGCGGTGGCAGCAGCGCTCAGGTAGAGGTAGTGGCGCTGGCCGGCGGCGTAAATTTCTAAGCCGATGCCCAGCGCGTCTACATCGATGATATTCTGCACGCGCCCGCCGACCAGCGTCTCTGTCAGTTCATCGACAAGGGCGGCGATGGTGAAAACATCAAAAGCCATAACGGTCTTTCTGTGTCTTTATGGGCTGCCGTTGGCGGCGGTCAATGTGAGCAAATAGGCGATGATATGGCCCAGCTCGGACTGCGATAGCTCTTCCGCGTAGTTGCGCGGCATCGAATCCGTATAGCCATCGACCAGATGCGCAGCGGGGAAAAGGATGGCTTCGTAGAGATACGCGGCGGCAGAGAGCGGTGGGCGGCGCTGGCCCGCGACATCGGCTAAGCCCGTAAAAGCCGGCGCCAGGTTGCTGTCGGCGGCCAGATGGCAAGCGGCGCAGACCTTGCTGGCGACCAGTTCCGCGCCGATGCTGGCATCAGCGCCGGCCAGGGCGGCGGCCACTTCAGCCGCGTATAAGCCTGTGTCAGCTGTGCCGTTAGCGGGCGCGGCGGCGCTGATGATGACAGCGAGCAGCCCGGCAAAAGCCAGTCCCGCAACTATGACAATCGCCAAGACCAGCGGCTTTTGCGATTTTTTGGGCGGCTTATTGCTTTGTGTCATGGAATTGGGCGCTGGGCAGGTATCAGGCGCTGGATTCTTGACGGGCGGCCGTCACCATACGATTGAGCAGCCAAAATACCAGCATTAGGGTCAAACCCGCGCCTAGCACATTGAAGATGATGAAACCGGTAGCTAAGATGAAGGCGGCCGCCTGATCGGGCGTGGCGGTCAAGAAATCGCCGCTGGGGTCGGTGGTCTGTTGAATGGCGATATCCGACGACAGTAGGTTCGATGTGATAGCGCCGCCCGCCAGCAAGATGATGAATACAAACGCGACAACAGATAAAGCCTTCATGCAGATGCTCCTCCAGCTTTTATGATGTAGATATTGTACTCTGGCTCGGGCGGGAATGCAAGGTCGCAATATACACTGGACTTGCCGCTGCCCGTATGCCGGGTTGGAAAATGCCCGCATTTTCCACTATATTCACCTAGCTGGAAGACGAGGAGAAAAATATGACCGCGACGCGAGAAATTTATGGCATCGCCGCGCTGGCCGCAATGTTCGCCCGCGCCCAAGCCCAAAGCCGCTCAGCATTTTTGCCCTATTTCCCTATCGGCTATCCTAATTACGCCGACTCGCTGGCTGTCATCGAAGCGCTGGCGTCGGCCGGCGCGGACGGTTTTGAAATCGGCATTCCTTTTAGCGACCCGATTGCCGATGGTCCCACGATCCAAGCGGCGACGCAAATCGCGCTGGACAATGGCGTGACCGTGCCGCTTTGCCTCGAGGCCGTGCGCCGCCTGCGCGCCACCGGCATCGACCAGCCCATGCTGATGATGAGCTACGCCAATCCGCTGTTAGCTTATGGGGCGGACAAATTCGTGCGTGATGCGCGGGCGGCCGGCGCGGATGGCTTGATTGTGCCAGACCTGCCGCCCGAAGAAGCCGCCCTCTTCGCCGATAGCTGCGCCCGCGAGAAAATGGCCCTGGTCTTCTTTTTAGCGCCGACCAGCAATGCCGAGCGCATCGCGCTGGCGGCGGCAAAGGCGACGGGTTTTATCTATGTCGTTTCCTTGACAGGCATCACCGGCGCGCGGAAAGAGCTACCGCCGCATTTGACGGACTTTATCGCCCGCCTGCGCGCCCAGACTGATAGGCGGCTGGTCTTGGGTTTTGGCATCAGCACCGCCGCCCATGCGCGGCAGGTCAATGGTTTGACCGATGGTTTCATCGTCGGCAGTGCCATCGTGCGGGCGGCCGGCGAGAGCGTGGTGGCGGCGCGGGACTTGGCGGTGGCTATCTGCGTCGAAATAGGCTAGAGTAAACCAGAATAGCCAGAGAGACACAGAGACACAAAGGAAAAAACCGTGCGTAAACTGAGCATAATTCTCTTGCTGATTCTCGGCTGGGCCCTGCCAGTCAGCGCACAAGAAGCGCAGCTCAGCGAAGTAACTATCAAAGCCCAAGTGCGCAGCTATGTGCTGAGCCAGCCGGCCGCCGCTGCCGCATTCATCCGCAGTTACGAGCGCGGCGTCGAAGAAATCGCTTTTGGCCGCGACGCCAGCGGCACCTGGCTGCGCATCCTCGATGGCTGGGTGCTGGCGGAAGTTTTTGCTGGTACGGCCGATGTCGCGCTTTTGCCCGATACAACAGCGAGCATCAGCGGCAGCGTATCTGACACGGCGATTTTGTATGATGGGCCCAGCGCGAAATGGTTTGAGCCAGTCGGCGAGATTGAAGCGGGGGCAAAGGCTATCGCTATCGGCCGCAACGAAGACGGCGCTTGGCTGCAGCTGCCTTGGGGCTGGCTGGAAGCGGCGCAGTTCACCGGCGCGGGCGACCACGCCGCGCTGCCGGTGGGCGATTCGGGTGTCATTATCACAGCCGCGAAACGCACATTTATCTTGAGCGAGCCAGATTTAGGCGCGGATTTTGTTGATGTCTTCGAGGCGGGTGAAGAGGCTCTGGCGATTGGGCGCAATGGGAATGGCGATTGGATTGAGATTAGTCAAGGCTGGGTGCCGGCTGAGGCGGTGGAGCTTAATGGAAATGTAAATGAATTGCCATATTCAGCGGTTGGCGCTCCGAAAGGTTGGGTGCCGGCTGAGGCGGTGGAGCTTAATGGAAATGTAAATGAATTGTCATATTCAGCGGTTAGCGTTCCGATAAGACTGAAACAGCCAGTATCCAACGTTTCGCCAAAACTGGGTATTTCTGGATCTAGCGTTAGAAGACTTGAGCGCGGCGATGAAGAGCATGCAATTGCCCGGAACAGTAATGGTAGCTGGTTGCATATAGGTGATGGCTGGGTCTTCGCACGTTACTTTGAAATTGATGGAGACATAAATGATTTGCCGATTGTCACAAAGACAGGAGAGATTGATATTGTTCAAATACCAATCGTCTCTCAAGAAACACAAAAAACCACACCGCCGCCAAGCTCGCCAACTGGCTTAGACGCTGGCACAATCCGCAGGCTTGTCAGCCGCCACACTGACGATGTGCGCCTGCTCAACATCGAAATCAGCAACAGCGCCACCTCAATCGAATACGACCTCAAGCCTTGGGCATTTGTTCCAAACGAATCTATCGCCGAAGAAGTCGCTTTCAAAGTCATCTGCGCGATTCGCAATGGACAAAAAATCCCGAATACGCTACACTTGCTCGGACATAGCCATTTCAAGAGCGATGTTGGGCGCAAGTTTAGCGCTCCCAGCGTGGAGCTGCGCATCAGCGCCAGCAATGCCAATCGCATTGTCTGTCGTGGCAACAATGCCAATGATATCAACTGGCGCAGCCTGGCATCGCTCTACAAATCGTATCCGATACCGAGCGGCGCAAAGGTCGATTATGATTAAGGGCAGCCTAGCTAGAGCCACCGCCTTCGACTATTATTATTTTCCAAACTGCATAGACAGTCTGGAGTGATTCGCGCTGGCAACAGAGTTCCACGCTTGTTGAGCGAAATGGAGGCGCAGAGTGAACACTCAGCGCCTTTTTTCTTATATGGGGAGAGCAGAATGATACGAGGGGTACGCGGCGCCACCACAGTCGCAGCCAACACCGACGCCGCCATTTTAAGCGCGACGCAGGAATTGCTGCGCCGCATGATTGAAAGCAACGGCATCGCCGAAGACGAAGTCGCCAGCATCCTCTTCACCGCCACGCCCGAGCTCAATGCCGCCTATCCCGCCAAAGCCGCCCGCATGCTCGGCTGGACTCGCGCCGCTCTGATGGGCTTTCAAGAAGCCGCTGTGCCAGATGGCTTGCCTCGCTGCATCCGCGTATTGATTCATTGGAACACCGAAAAACCCATCGACGCGATTCGCCATGTCTTCTTGCGCGACGCTGTCAAGCTGCGCCCCGATTTGGCGGAGGAGAGCTGATGAAAATGAAAGCCAGTTTCCGCGCCCGCCATTTAGCCATCGTCGGCTTGGGTCTGATGGGCGGCTCGCTGGCGCTGGCTCTGCGCCAGTATGCCGACCGCATCACCGGCATCGACCTGGACGCGGCCGCTCGCGCGCAAGCCTTGCACCGCCGGCTGGTGGATTGCGCGACGGCAGATTTGCAGGCGGGCGTCAACCATGCCGATGTCGTCATTTTGGCGACGCCGGTGCGGGCTATTATCGAGATGCTGCAAATGCGCATCGGCTCTTACCTGCGCTCCAATACGCTGCTCATTGATATTGGCAGCACCAAGCAAGACATCGTCGACGCCATGGCCAAGCTGCCGATTGGCGTGCAAGCCGTTGGCGGGCATCCGATGACGGGCAAAGAAAATGGCGGCATCGACGAAGCGGAAGCGACTTTATATTATCAGAGGCCCTTTGTGCTATGCCCGTCGCGCCGCACCACGCCGGCCGCCCGCTTGCGCGCTCTGTCTTTTGTCGAGGCGCTGGGCGCGCTGCCCATCGAGATGGAGGCAGAGCGCCATGACCAGATTGTGGCTGGCATCAGCCACCTGCCCTATTTGCTCAGCGCGACGCTGGTGGCGACCATCGCCAATCAAGCGGGGGCGGATAGCGCCTATTGGGAGCTGGCGGCGGGCGGCTTCCGTGATACCAGCCGCTTGGCGGCCAGCGATGTAACGATGATGGGCGATATCCTCAGCACCAATACCACCGCCGTCGCCACCTTGCTGGCGCAGTTTCGCATGCAGCTCGCTATGCTAGAGACTATGCTTATCGCTGGCGATGACCAGCGCCTGAGCGAGTCGCTTCAACCGATTAGATTAGCGCGGAAGGAATGGGCGCGGAATTATGAAAAGAAGTAATGCAGAATTCAGGCTGCGCGGCGGCGGTGGCTTGCGTGGCGCGGTGACAGTGCCGGGCGACAAGTCTATCTCGCATCGCGCGGTGATGCTGGCGGCGCTGGCTGAAGGCGAGTCGCGCATCAGCAACTGGCTAGCGGCCGGCGATACGGCAGCGACGCTCGGCGCAATGCGGGCGCTCGGCGCTCAAATTGAGCGCCATGATGCGACGACTTTGACGATTAGCGGCGGCGGCCTGCGCCCGCCCGAGCGCCCCTTGAATCTGATGAACGCCGGCACCGGCATTCGTTTGCTCACTGGTTTGGTGGCTGGACTGGGGCTGACAGCGACGCTGGATGGCAGCGCCCAACTGCGCCGCCGGCCGATGCAGCGCATCATCAAGCCGCTAAAGCTGATGGGCGCTGCCATCGAATCGGCGAATGGCTATTGCCCGCTGCGAATTCAGCCGGCCCGCTTGCAGGGCATCGCTTATGACATGCCCATCGCCAGCGCCCAGGTCAAAAGCGCCATCTTGCTAGCGGGTTTGCGGGCGGCTGCGACGACGACGGTGACGCAGCCTGGTCCCGCCCGCGACCATACCGAGCGCATGCTGCGGGCTATGGGAGTCGACATTGTCGAAGAAGAGCCAGGCAAGCGCATCACGCTGCAACCAAGCGCGCGCTTGCAGCCGCTGAATATCGCAGTGCCGGGCGATTTTTCTTCGGCGGCATTTTTGCTGGTGGCGGGCTTACTGCTGCCTGATAGCGATTTGACCGTGCGCGGTCTCAATTTGAATCCGACGCGCACCGGCCTGCTGGCCGCTCTCGAGGCGATGGGCGCGCCCATCACAATGCGCCAGCGCGAAGAGCAAGCGGGCGAGCCGATGGGAGATGTACAAGTCAAAACCAGCCGGCTGCGCGGCGCTGAAATCGGCGGCGCGCTGGTCGTGCGCATGATTGACGAATTCCCGATTCTGATGGTGGCGGCGACGCAAGCCCAAGGCGAAACCATCGTGCGCGAAGCCCGCGAGCTGCGCGTCAAAGAGACCGACCGCATCGCTGTTATGGCGGCGGAACTGCGCAAGCTGGGCGCGGAAATCGACGAGCGCGATGACGGTTTTCGCATCGTGGGCCCGCAAAAACTCACAGGCGCGCCGGTGCATGGGCATGACGATCACCGCATCGCTATGAGTTTGACCATCGCTGGCCTCTTAGCCAGCGGCGAAACGGTGGTCAGCGATGCCGCCTGCGCCGCCGATAGCTTCCCCGGTTTCGCCGAGACTTTGCGGCGCTGCGGCGCGCGGCTGGAAGCGAGCTAGCCGTATGTCTATCAAGCGGGTCGGCGTGATTGGCTTTCCTATCGAACACAGCCTCAGCCCAATCATGCACAACGCGGCTTTTGCCGCCCTGAATATGCGCGACTGGCAATATGACGCCATGGCTATCCCGCCCGATATTCTGCGCCTGGGCCTGCGTGAACCAAAAAATCACGGTTATATCGGCATCAATGTGACTGTGCCGCATAAAGAAGCGATTATGCAGTTTGTGCGCCCGGACGAAAAAGCGCGGGCGATTGGCGCGGTCAATACCGTCGATTTCCGCAGCAATCTCGGCACCAATACCGATGCCGATGGTTTCATCGCCGACCTGCGCGCCCATCAAGTACCGCTGGCGGGCGAGAAGGTCCTGGTGCTGGGCGCGGGCGGGGCGGCGCGAGCGGCGGTCTATGGCTTGGCGCAAGCCGGAGCGCAAGTGGCGGTTGTCAATCGCACGCTGGCGCGGGCGCGGCAGTTGGTGGAGCATTTGCGGGCGGCGGCCGGCATCGATAGCGCGCAGGTGATGACGCTCGACCAGGCATACACTTGGGGAGTCTCGCTCATCGTGAATTGCACCACGGTCGGCATGCAGCCGCATAGCCAATTTTCGCCTTGGGACGCAGCTTTGCCTTTGCATGCTGGGCTGACGGTTTATGATATGGTCTATCGGCCGGCGGAAACACGGCTTATGCGGCAATGCGCCGCGGCCGGCGGGCGAGCCATCGGCGGGCTGGGCATGCTGGCGCGGCAAGGCGCGAGCGCTTTTGAGCTGTGGACGGGCGTCTCGCCCCCGATTGAGGTGATGCTGCGCGCCTTAGATGCGGCGCTGGGCAATAGAAACGCAGTAGGAGTAAACCCAAGTTAGTATTGCGACTAGGGAAAAAGAAATTAGCCACAGAAGTAGAACAAAGTAAATTTTGCAAGTTTTTGCGTTCGTTTCAAGCCCACCCCCGGCCCCTCCCCGAAGCTTCGGGGAGGGGAGTCTAACATGGGGAGGTGTAGACATTGCCCGATGGGAGGGACTTTCCCCCTAAGCGCCTCATAGTTTTCGGGGTTTTTCTCCCCTCCCCAAAGCTTTGGGGAAGGGCCGGGGGTGGGCTTGAAAATTGCGCATCATTTTTTGCATAATTAACGATGAATGAGGACTGAGTTCTGATGCCAATTCGATTTTTTACCGCCGGCGAGAGCCACGGACCCGGCCTAACCGCCATCCTCGAAGGCATGCCGGCCGGCCTGCCCTTGCCAGCGGAAGACATCAACCTCGAGCTGCGGCGGCGGCAGAAGGGCTATGGCTCTGGCGGCCGCATGCAAATCGAAAAAGACAAAATCGTCATCACCTCGGGCCTGATGAATGGCTTGACCACCGGCGCGCCTATCGCCTTGCATGTGCAAAACCGCGATTTTAGGAGCTGGAAAGAGCGCGACATCACCCCCATCACGACGCCGCGCCCCGGCCATGCCGATTTGACCGGCGCCGTCAAATATGGCTACCGCGAGCTGCGCCTGTCGCTGGAGCGGGCCAGCGCCCGCGAGACGACGATGCGGGTAGCCGTAGGCGCGATTTGCAAAAGTTTCCTACGCCAGTTCGACATCAGCGTCGCGGGCTATGTCGCGCAGATTGGCGATGTCGCCGCGGATTTGGCGGCTATGCCCCTGGCAGAGCGCATCGCCCATAGCGAAGATAACGAAGTCCGCTGCCCCGACCCAGTCGCAGCGGAAAAAATGCGCGCTCTCATCCGGCAAGTCAAAATTGACAAAGACACGCTCGGCGGCATCTTTGAAGTGGTCGCCCAAGGCCTGCCGCCCGGCTTAGGCTCGCATGTGCATTATGACCGCAAACTGGATGGCCGGCTGGTCGCTGCGATGGTCAGCATCCAAGCCATGAAAGGGGCGGAAATTGGCCACGGCTTCGAGAATGCGGGCAAGCGCGGCTCGCAGGTCCACGATGAAATTGTCATAGACAGCGCCGGCGCGCTCGGGCGGCGCACAAACCGCGCCGGCGGCTTAGAAGGCGGTATCAGCACCGGCGAGCCGATTCTCGTGCGGGTGGCGATGAAGCCCATTTCGACCATGCTGCGCGGTGCGGAATCGGTCGATTTAGCCACCGGCCAGCCGAATCCGACTGTCTATGAACGCAGCGATTTTTGCGCCTTGCCGCGGGCTGTGCCAGTTGGCGAGGCTATGATGGCGATTGTGCTGGCTGACGCCCTACTAGAGAAACTGGGCGGGGACAGCCTGGAAGAGATGCGTCCGCGCTTTGCCGCCCTGCGCCGCAACCGCCTAGAAGACCTGCCGATGGACAATGTGGCCTGGCGCTTTGGGTACGATGTATGAAAGCGCCGCGCAATATCGTCCTCACCGGTTTTATGGGGACGGGCAAGACGACTGTCGGGCAACTGCTGGCGCGGCGGCTCGAGCGCGAATTCGTCGATATGGACGCCGTCATCGAGCAGCGCACGGGCTTGCCTATTCCAGAGATTTTCCAGCGCCAAGGCGAAAGCGGCTTCCGCGCCTTAGAGCGCGGCTTAGCCCATGAATTAGCCATGCAAAGCGGGCTGGTGATTGCCACTGGCGGCGGCGCTTTGATTGACGCTGAACTGCGCGAATTGATGGGGCAAACAGGCTTGCTCGTCTGCCTCAATGCTGAGGCAGCGGAAATACGAGCGCGCCTGGCTGAAAATGAAAATCGCCCGCTGGCCGGTGATTGGGAGCGGCTCTATGCCCAACGGCAACGCGCTTATGCCCGCATCCCGCATCAGATTGAGACGACGGGCAAAAGCCCGGCGCAAATCGCCCGCGAAATCGCCGCGCTAGACGCTGCGCCGCTACAAGTTAAAAGTCCGGCCGGCGCTTATCCCATCTATATTGCGCCGGGCGCGCTGAGCAATATCGCAGACTATAGCGAGGCTCTGGGCTTGAACGGGCAGGCTATCGTCGTGACCAATGAAACCGTCGCGCCGCTCTATGGCGAGAAGCTGGCGGCGGCTCTGCCAAAGGCGCAGCTTATCGCTGTGCCAGATGGCGAAGCGCATAAGAACTTGCAGACCGTGAACCGCATCTACGACGAAATGCTGGCACTCCGCGCTGACCGCAATAGCGCCGTGATTGCCCTGGGCGGCGGCGTCATCGGCGATACGGCCGGCTTTGTCGCTGCGACGTATATGCGGGGCATCTCTCTGGTGCAAATGCCGACGACCCTGCTGGCTATGGTCGATTCTAGCGTCGGCGGCAAGGTCGGCGTCGATTTGCCGCAGGGCAAAAATCTCATCGGCGCCTTCAAGCAGCCGCAGGCTGTACTCATCGATACCGATACGCTAAGCACGCTGCCGCCGCTGCAATGGCGCTGCGGCATGGCCGAGGTCATCAAGCACGGTTTGATTGCTCGGCTAGAGCTGCTGAAGCCAGCGCTCTGGCAGCCAGCGCAGGCCCCCCGCTTAGTGCGGGAAGCAGTGCAGGTCAAAGTTGAGGTGGTGCAAGCCGACCCTTATGAACAAGGCATACGCGCCCATTTGAATCTGGGGCATACTTTTGGCCATGCTATCGAAAAAGTTACCGAATATACCGTGCCGCATGGCGAAGCGGTGGCTATCGGCTTGGTCAAAGCGGCTAAGCTCTCGCGCAATCTCGGTTTCATCGACGCTGCATTAGTAACTCGCGTCGAGACGCTACTGGCTGAAATCGGCTTGCCTATTGATATCGAACTTGACAAAGAACAATGGTACGCAGCTATGGCCACTGATAAAAAATGGCAGGCGGGCGTGTCGCGCTTTGTCGCGCTCAAGGCCTTGGGCGAAGCGACCATCGTTGAAGGTTTGCCCAAAAAAGATATTCTGGCGGTTTTGTGAGGGAGGCGGACAGCTATGGCTAAAGGTATTTTGCTCTTGCATGGGCCAAATCTCAATTTGCTAGGGACGCGGCAGCCGGAGATTTATGGCCGGCAAACCTTAGCCGATATTAACGCGGCGGCTGAGCGGCATGTCACGCCTTATGGCATCGAATTGCGCGCCGCCCAGTCCAATCACGAAGGCGCGCTGGTTGAGCATCTGCACGAGGCGCGAGCTTGGGCGGATGGCGTCGTCTTCAACCCCGGCGCCTATACGCATACATCGATCGCCCTGCGCGACGCCATTAGCGCCATCGAATTGCCGGTGATAGAAACGCATCTGTCAAATGTGCATGGCCGCGAAACCTTTCGTCAACATTCGCTGCTGGCCGGCGTCTGCTGGGGGCAGATTGCCGGCTTCGGCTGGCATAGCTATATCCTGGCGCTAGACGCGCTGCTGCGCCGCTGGAAACTGTTAGCCTAGCTGGTCAGATACTATGAAGATTCGCGGCGCTTTTTAGCTATCTCGCCGATAACGCCTACGCCGCCTTTCGCTATACTGTAAGAATGACTGCGAAGACAAATATGACAGCGGCGGACATCCTCAAGCTAGCGCAAGAGCGGCAGGTGCGCTTTGTCGCGCTCTGGTTCACCGATATTACGGGCCTAGTGAAGAGCATCTTGATACCGGCGGCTGAGCTAGAGAATGTCTTCGAGAATGGCTCGCATTTTGATGGCTCAGCCATCGAAGGTTATGCCCGCGTCGCCGAAAGCGATATGGTGCTGATGCCCGATGCCGCTAGCTTTGTCATCTTGCCCTGGACCAGCCCCGAAGAAAAGACCGCCCGTCTCATCTGTTCCATCCGCACGCAAAATAATGAGCCTTTTATTGGCGACCCGCGCAGCCTGCTGCTGAATGCGCTGGAGCAGGCGCAAAATATGGGCTTGCGTTTCAAGACAGGCATGGAACTGGAGTTTTTCCTCTTCCCGCTCGACCAGACTGGGCAGCCGCTCGTCGGCCCCAACAGCGATATCGCCGGCTATTTTGATATTCCAAATGACCCGATTCGCTCGATGCGGCGTCAGATGCTAGCTACCCTCAGCGCGCTGGGCATCGGCGTCGATTCGACTCATTCGGAGACGGGCAGCGGCCAGCACGAGATTGACTTTCAATATGACGATGCCCTGCGCTCGGCGGATAATATCTTGACCGCTCGCATCGCCCTCAAGAGCATCGCCAGCAAATTCAATTATTACTGCACTTTTATGCCGCGGCCGCATGGAGCCTTGCCCGGCTCTGGCATGCACACGCATCAAAGCCTGCACGATGCGCAGAGCGGCGTCAACCTCTTTGCCGACCGCGCCGGCGAATATGGCTTGTCGGAGCTGGCGCAGTATTTCCTCGCTGGGCAGCTCGCGCATGCCCGGGCTATGTGCGCGGTGCTGGCGCCGCTGGTCAATTCTTACAAACGGCTCGGCACCAGTTTCGAAGCGCCGGTCAATGTTACCTGGGCCCATGTCAATCGCGGCGCTTTGATTCGCGTGCCTAGCACCGCGCCAGGCAAAGAATATCATACGCGGCTGGAATTGCGCTGCCCCGACCCGACGGCCAATCCCTACTTGGCTATGGCAGTGATGCTGCAAGCGGGCCTTGATGGCATCCGCCACAAGCTGCCCTTGCCCGAGCCGATGGAAGAGACACTCATGCAAATTCCGCCTGGGCGCCGACGGCAGATTGAAGTGCTGCCACAATCCCTCGACGAAGCCCTCGAAGCCATGCGCGCCGACGATGTCATCCTGTCCGCGCTGGGTCCTTATGTCAGCGACCGCTACATCGCCGCCAAAAGCCAAGAATGCGCCGAATACAATCGGCAGGTAACGCAGTGGGAAGTGCAGCGCTACTTGAGTCGCTTCTAGCTCTCATCGACGATAAGATCGTGGAGGCGCAGCAGGGCTTGCTGGGCTGCGTCTCGGGGCAAAGCGATAGTCAAGCTGCAATTGGATGCGCCCAGCGTCAAGCCATAGGCAGCAGTATCGCCCAGCTTGTCTAGCGCCTGCGCCAGCAGCGTAGGCCCGCGGTGCAGCTCGTGGCCAATCACCGTAACCAAAGCCACCGTCTCGATTTGCCAAGGCATTTTTTGCGGATATTCAGCCATTTTGGCTTGCAGGGCCCGATGCAGGCGGTCGACGCCGTCGATGCCAATGCTGGTCGGAATGACGAGACAGAGAAAGCTGCTGTTGGCGGATTGCGAGGCAATCATCACTTCGCTGCGCATGCCGAGGGTTTTGAAGAGGGTATTGCCAACCAGCCGCGTTACGCCCGCCAGCGAGCCGCTGGCCGGGCGGCGCAAGGCTAAACCGTGCGTCGATGTTACCGCTTTTAGGCCGGGCGCATTTTCTGCTTTAGCGGCGCAGACCAGCGTGCCAGTGCGCTCGGGCTGGTAGATATTCTTGATGTGCAAGGGACTGTCTCGCTCGGCTAGCGGCGCAATCATGCGAGCGTGCAAGATCGTCGCACCAAAATAAGCCAGTTCCGCCGCTTCTTGATAGTCCAAGCGCGAAATGACACGGGCGGCCGGCACGATGCTCGGGTCGGCCGACATTAGACCATCGACATCAGTCCAGAGCCATAATTCCTGCGCTTCCAGCAGCGCGCTGAGAACTGAGGCGGTGAAGTCGGTGCCGCCGCGCCCGAGTGTCGTCGTCTCGCCAGTGGCGGTCGCGCCGATATACCCGGTGACGACCGGCAGCATATCGCGCTGGAGCATGGGCAGAAGCAGGCTGTTCACCGCGCGCGCGGTCAAGGCGAAGTCGGGATTGGCATTGCCATGGACGGCATCGGTGATGATGACATCGGTGCCATCAACGGCGGCGCTGCGCAAGCCATTGTGGCGCAGAAAGGTAGCGACGATGCGAGCCGAAAGCCGCTCGCCAACGGCGACGACGGTATCGCTGTGGCTGGGCAAAAGCTCGTCGTTCAGATGATTGGCGATGGTCAGGCAAGTATCGAGCATATCGGAAAAAAGCTGGTCGATAGCGGCTTGCAGCGACTGGCGCTCGGGCCGCTCCAGCGGCAGTTGCTCGATTAAAGCCAGGTGACGGTTGCGCAGCGTGGCGGCAATGCGGCGATAGCCGCGGCCATCGGCGATGCGGGCTAACTGCGCCGCGTCCAGCAGCATATCTGTCACGCCATCCAAAGCCGAGACGACCACCACCAGCTCTTGCCAGCGCGGCGCTTCGCGCGTGATTATGTCTATGACCTGCGACAAACCTGCCGCTGTGCCCAGCGCGGCGCCGCCAAATTTCATCACCAGCCTGCTCATAATTGCCTGTAACGCCTCCGATAGTCAGTAGGGTAAATTAAATTTTGCAAATTTTACGTATTCGTTTCAACCTCATCCCCGGCCCCTCCCGTAGGGCAGTGTCTACGCGACCCAAAGCTTTGGAGAGGGGAGAAAAACCCCGAAAACTACGGGGGTGCTTGCAGAAAAGTCCCTCCCATCGGGCAATGTGTACAGGCCCCCAGGTTAGACTCCCCTCCCCGAAGCTTCGGGGAGGGGCCGGGGGTGGGGTTGAAAATCGCGCATCAGATTTTGCATAATTAACTTTGAATTATTTCCGCATATTCCTTCAGACTTAAGTTGCGAAAACTTGCCTATTTGATAACAATTCTAGCAAGCTTGCTGGGAAAATGACAATCAGCGGACGGGCTTTTTGCGCCTTTGTATTGCGTTTGCCGTTTTTTTCGAGTAGAGTGATAAGCGCTTTGAGCGACTCGTCAACAACGCAGGCAGGGCCCGCAAAAGGCGCGCGCGCCTGCGAGAGGCAATGAATCTATGGTAACCGCAACTTTAGAAAGAAGCGAACTGGTCGCTGGCGTCCGTTTTCAAAAGATTGGCAAGCTCTATCATTTTGATTCCAGCAGCTATCCCGATTTGAAACAAGGCGATTATGTCATCGTCGATACGCGCCGCGGCCGGCAGATGGGGCAGATTATGGGTTTCACCGCGCCCGATGCCCAGCGCAAAATACGGCACATCCTGCGCCCGGCTACCCCGCGCGACCTGGTCCTGCGCCAGCACTGGGAAGCGCAGCAAAACGACGCGCTGGCAACCTGCCAAGAGACGGCGGATAGCCTAAGGCGGCTGGACGAGGTCAAGTTCGTCGCCGCCGAATACAATTACGACGGCAGCGCCCTCACCTTCTATTTGAGCGCCGAAGAGCGCATCGACACCAAGGTGCTGCAAAAACGCTTGCAGCGCAAATTTGAAGCCCGCGTCGATATGCGGCAGATTGGTCCCCGCGATGTGGCGAAACTGCTAGGCGGTTTTGGCGCTTGCGGCATCACCCGCTGTTGCAGCACCTTCTTGACCGACTTCAGCCCCATTTCTATCAAAATGGCGAAAGCGCAGGGCATCTCGCTCAACCCGTCCGAGATTACGGGCATGTGCGGCCGCTTGCGCTGCTGCTTGGTCTATGAATATGAGCAGTATGTGGAAGCGCGCCGCCATCTGCCGCGGCGCAACAAGCGCATCGGCACGCCCTATGGCGAAGGCAAGGTGCTAGACCAGCTGCCGCTGCGCGATGCTGTCTTGGTCGGCTTTGAAGAAGGCCCGCGCAAGGTCGTGCAGCGGGAAGACATCATCCCGCTGGAAGAATTCCGCAAGCTAGCGGAAAAAGCGCAGTCCCCCTGCGACAAGCACGGCGATGGCAGTTGTGACTGTGGCTTGCCAGCCGGCCAGCGGCAAGCCGATCGCGTCAATGCCCGCGTTGCGCCGCGGCCAAAACCAAAACCCGCGCCCAAGCCGGCGCCCGCCGCCAAACCAGCCGCCAGCAAAGACAGCCCGCCGCGCCGCAGTCGCCCGCCACGCCGCAGTCGGCGGCCGCGCCGCCGTCTGCCCGATGAAGCGCCGCCGCGCCGGCCTGGCCGGCGGCGGCCCAGCAGCGGTCGGCGGCCACCACCACCGCCCGCCCGTAAAAAGACCGATAACCCGAGCGGTAAAAATGACTGAAACAGCGACAGACGGACAAAAAAATGGCGCTGCGCGGCGGGTGATGGGCATATTTGCCCACCCCGATGACCCCGAATTCTTCGCCGGCGGCACCTTCGCCAAATGGGCCGCCGATGGCGCGCACATCACTTTTGTCATCGCCACCAGCGGCGACAAAGGCAGCGCCGACCCCGCCATGACGCAGGAGCGCTTAGCCGAAATCCGCGAAGAGGAAGAGCGAGCGGCCGCGGCCGTGCTGGGCGTGAAAGAAGTCGTTTTTCTGCGCTATAAAGATGGCGAGCTTTACCCGACGCTGGCGCTGCGGCGCGATATTACGCGCCTGATTCGCCTGAAAAAACCGGATGTGGTGGTAACGCTGGACCCGACGGTCTACTGGTATGGCACGCGCGGCATCAACCATCCTGACCACCGCGCGATTGGCGCGGCGACGCTGGAAGCGGTCTTCCCCACCGCCCGCGACCACCTTAATTTCATCGAGCATGAGCGCGACGAAGGCCTAGAAACGCATAAAGTGGGGACGGTCTACATCGCTGGCGCGGCCGAACCGACCTTGACCGTCGATGTAACCGACGCCGTCGAAGTGCAGATTCAATCGCTCTACGCGCATAAGAGCCAAATCTCGGATATGGAGAAAATGGCCGAGCGCATCCGCGAGCGGTCGCTGGATCCTAATTCGCCGCCCGAATACCCGCGCCGCATCGAGAAATTCCGCGTCATCAATATGATATAATTGAGCTGAATAGAGGCAAAGCGCAAGATGACAACTGATTATATGCAGGCCGCCCAAGCGATGCGCGATGAGCTGGTCGCGCGGCGGCGCGATTTTCACCAGCATCCCGAATTGGGTTTTGAAGAGCGGCGCACCGCTGGCATCGTCGCCGACGAACTCCATACGCTGGGTTTGGAAGTGCAGACAGGCGTCGGCCAAACGGGCGTCATCGGCATCTTGGAAGGCGCGGCTGAAGGGCCGACCATAATGTACCGCGCCGATATGGACGCCCTGCCGATACAAGAAGAGAACAGCGCCGCCTATGTTTCGCGGACGGCCGGCAAGATGCACGCCTGCGGCCACGACGGGCATACGGCGATTGCCCTGGGCATCGCCAAATTGCTGTCGAAGCAGCGCGAGCGCTTGCATGGGCGGGTCAAATTTGTCTTCCAGCCGGCCGAAGAAATAGGCCGCGGCGCCAGCTCGATGATTGCCGCCGGCGCCCTAGAGACGCCCGCCCCCGATTATTTCCTAGGCATACACCTGTGGAATGACCTCGAAGTCGGCGCCGTCAGCGCGGTCGCTGGTCCCACGATGTCAGGCGCGGGCATGTTCGAAATCACAGTGACGGGCAAAGGCGGCCATGGCGCGATGCCGCATCAAACCGCCGACCCCATTGTATGCAGCGCCCAGCTCATCCTGGCTTTGCAGACGATTGTCAGCCGCAATGTCGATCCGCTGGATATGGTGGTCATCACGGTCGGCAAACTGGAAGGCGGCAGCGCGCGCAATATCATCCCGCAGACCGTAACTTTTAGTGGCTCCTATCGCCTCTTCCGCGAAGAGACGCGGGCCCTGGTCAAGCAGCGCATCCGTGAAGTAGCCGAAGGCGTAGCAGCGGGCATGGGCTGTCAAGCGGAAGTGAACTTTGGCATCGGCATCGGCGCTGTCATCAATGACGCGACTGTGGTGGCGCGGGCCCAGCAAGTCTTCTCGGGCTATGGCGACGCGGTTTCCGTCGTGCAAAAACCGTGGATGGCTTCGGAAGATGTCGGCCTGCTCATGGAGAGCCAGCCCAGCGCCTATCTGCTGGTCGGCTCGGCGAATCACGCGCGGGGGTTGGATTATCCGCACCATCACCCGCGCTTCGATTTTGACGAAGATGTGCTGCCCTTGAGCGTAGGGCTGATGTCCGCGCTCATCGCCGATTATCTCGGGGCTTAGATGTATCCCGTCCGACCGTTTACTTGGTACGAATCGCCCGGCTGGCTGGTCTTGTCGGGCGGCGCTGACCCGCTCGGCGAGATTCGCGCCGGCGCGCTCAGCCGCTACAGTGCCAGCGGCGCTATCGCTTACATTTCGCTGGCGGCGGATTTGGGCGACGCATTGATGGACGATATGGCGGAATTGGGCGCGCCAACCGGTTATCTGGTCGACCTCGAAGAGCAGGACAATAATACAATCTACGAACGGCTCAGCGAGGCGGGTCTGGTGGCGATTGAGGCGGGCAGCGAGCCAGCGAGCCTCGAGCGGCTGCTGCGCTTGCTGCGGCCGACAGCGGCACCGGCTCTCAAAGAAGCCCTCGGGCGGGGCGCGTTGCTTCTCTTTGAAGGAAGGGCGGCCGCGCTAGCTGGGCAGTATTTCTTGAGGCCGGCCGGCGAGATTGGCGCAGGTTTGAATTTTGTCTCTAATGTTTTAATCAGCAGCACGAGCGCGGCCAGCGCGGCGCAGCGCCTGCGGCCCGAAGCCGTTTTTCTCGGCTTAGCGCCGGGCGCGGCTTTAGCCCTCGGGCCTCAAGGTCAGATTGAAACCTGGGGCGAGCAGGATATAACCATCCGCTTGGGTGAGATGAGCGCGCAGCAGGCCGCGCAAAGAGCGATTGAGTTAGGATAGAGATGCCAATAACAATTTTAATCGGCGCGCAATGGGGCGACGAAGGCAAAGGCAGAGTGGTCGATTGGCTAGCCGGCACAGCCGATATTGTCGCGCGCTATGCCGGCGGCGACAACGCCGGTCATACCGTCGCGCTCAATGGCCAGGTCTATAAGCTGCATCTGATTCCATCCGGCATTTTGCATAGCGATGTCGTCTCAGTCATGGGCAATGGCATGGTCATCAACCCGGTCAATCTGGTGCGGGAGATGGCCGCCCTGCGCGAGCTAGGACTGGATATTTCGCCTGAGCGGCTGGTCATCAGCTCGCGGGCTCACATCATCACACCGGCGCATATCGCTTTGGACAAAGCGAAAGAGCTGGCACGGGGCGAAGCCAAGATTGGCACCACCCTGCGCGGCATCGGTCCGGCCTATCTCGATAAGACCGGCCGCGCCGGCATCCGCACCGGCGATATGCTGCTGGATGTGGAAATCTTCGCCGAACGTCTGATTGAAGCCATCGAAGCGACCAACGACCTGCTGCAGCGGCAAGGCTTGCAGCCGCTCGATGCCCGCTCGTCGGTCGAGAGCTATCTTGAAGCGGCCGCCAGTCTGCGCCCGTATATCAAAGATGTATCGATTTATCTGCATCGGGCTTTAGAAGCCGGCCAGCGCGTCCTCTGTGAAGGTGCGCAAGGCACCTTGCTCGATATTGACCACGGCAGCTATCCTTATGTAACAAGTTCGTCGCCGACGGCGGGCGGCGCTTTGACTGGTTTGGGCGTGGGACCGCTTTTTGTGGATAAGGTGCTCGGCGTGGCTAAAGCCTTCAGCACTCGCGTCGGCGGCGGCCCGATGCCAACCGAACTCGAGGGCGAAGTTGCCGAGCATTTGCGCGGCAGCGGCGCCAATTTCTGGGACGAATTTGGCACGACCACCGGCCGGCCGCGACGCTGTGGCTGGCTCGATGTCGTTATGCTGCGCTATGCCGTCAGCGTCAACGGCTTGAGCGAGCTGATGCTGACAAAAATGGACATCTTATCGGGGCTAAAAGAATTGAAACTGGCCGTCGCTTATGAGATAGATGGCCAGCGCTATGATTATCCGCCGGTGACGAATGCGCAGCTAGAGCGGGCGCG
The DNA here is from genome assembly GCA_965200325.1 of Phototrophicaceae bacterium. Taxonomy (GTDB): domain Bacteria; phylum Chloroflexota; class Anaerolineae; order Aggregatilineales; family Phototrophicaceae; genus UBA6055. The sequence continues at coordinate 2,167,926 of OZ241335.1, forward strand.
ACCCATCTATGAGACCCTGCCCGGCTGGCAGGAAGACATCAGCCACTGCCGCGACTTCGCCAAGTTGCCACGGACGGCGCAGGCTTATGTGAATCGCGTCTCCCAGCTCTGCGGGCTGCCGATTCCGCGCGTCAGCGTCGGGCCCGAGCGGGACCAGCTTGTCCTGCGCGGCGCTGACTAACTGCCGGGCAAGCGCATCAAATTTGCAACAAGACCAAGCCCACGATGGCATCCCTCCCCGAAGCTTCGGGTCGCGTAGACACTGACCTACGGGAGGGACTTTTCCTGCAAGCTCGCACAGTTTTCGGGGCTTTTCTCCCCTCCCCAAAGCTTTGGGACGCGTAGACACTGCCCTACGGGAGGGGCCGGGGCTGGGCTTGAAAATGAGACTGTGTAGTTTTTCTGGCTTAGTTTTGTGAAATTTGCTGAATCACGATTTTGATACGATTGCCCGGCTAATGCCCCAAAAGGCCGATGACAGTATCGAGGTCTTTATCGCCGCGGCCCGAGAGATTGACCAGCAGCACGCTGTCGCGAGGCATCGTCGGCGCGCGCTTGATAGCTTCGGCGACGGCATGGGCGCTCTCCAGCGCGGGGATGATGCCTTCTAGCTTGCTCAAAACTTGAAAAGCTTCTAAAGCCTCGTCATCGGTCGCTAGCGTATAATAAGCCCGTTCCAACTGGCGCAAATGGGCATGCTCGGGCCCGACCGACGGATAATCCAAACCCGCCGAAACGCTGTGCGTCTCCATAATCTGCCCGTCAGCATTTTGCATGACAAAAGAGCGCGTGCCGTGCAAGATGCCCGGCCGGCTAATATCGAAGTCGGCGAAGCGGGCGGCGTGTTCTTGGCTCTCTAGGCCGTGGCCGCCGGCTTCAACGCCGATAAGCTCAGTCCCGCTGTCCTGACGGAAAGCGTGGAAGAGGCCGATGGCATTGCTGCCGCCGCCGACGCAGGCGACGCAGACATCGGGCAGCTGGCCGGTCATTTCTTGAATCTGCACCCGCGCTTCTAAGCCGATGACGCTTTGAAAATCGCGCACCATCATCGGATAGGGGTGTGGACCCAGAGCTGAGCCGAGCAGGTAAAAGGTGCTTTCCACATTGGTGACCCAATCGCGCATGGCTTCGTTAATCGCGTCTTTGAGCGTGCGGCTGCCGCTTTCGACCGGGATGACCTCAGCGCCTAAGAGTTTCATACGGAAAACATTGGGCTGCTGCCGTCGAATATCGACGCTGCCCATATAGACATGGCAATCTAAGCCGAGCAAGGCGGTGGCCGTCGCGCTGCCGACGCCATGCTGGCCGGCGCCTGTTTCGGCGATGACGCGGCCCTTGCCCATCCGTTTGGCTAAAAGCGCCTGCCCCAGGGCATTGTTGATTTTATGAGCGCCGGTATGGGCTAGGTCTTCGCGCTTGAGGTAAATTTGCGCGCCGCCAAGCTGCTCGCTCAAGCGGCGGGCATAAGTAATCGGCGTCGGCCGGCCGGTGTAAGTGCGCTGCAAATCCCGCAGTTCTTGGTGAAACTGCGGGTCGGCGATGGCGGCGGCATAAGCCCGCTCCAGCGCGTCCAGCGCGGGAATAATCGTCTCTGGCACAAAACGCCCGCCAAACTCGCCAAAATAGCCGCGGGCATCGGGCAAATCGACGCTGCCCGTCTGAATATACAAGTCGCTCATCAGGCAAACCTCATTTTCATCAAATCCACAAATGTTTTTCGCCGGCGAAATAGCGCCGCGCCAAAAGCAAAAACTTAAAAGTATAATTATCCAGGCTGGGGATAAAATCGGCGCGGCTCAGCGCGATTTCGCTCCCGCCCAAGCCGATGGCTTCCGCCTTGACGCAATCAACTTCTTCGGCGAAGAGGCGCAGGCCATCCGCCAGGCGCAGCTTGAGCAAGCCGCTGATCTCTTCTTCTTGATAGCGATAAGCCGCCAGCGGCAAATCGCATTCGTAGAGGAAGACATGGCAAATCTGGCAATCGACCAAAGCGCCGCTTTTGGCGATGCCCAGCCGCCGCCCCAGCGGCACCAGCGCCTCAAACTTGACGGGCAAGCCCAGCTCTTCTTCTAATTCGCGGACTCCATCGCGGACCGTTTCGCCGGCCGCCAGATGCCCAGCCGCGCTAATATCGACGAAGTTGGGGAAGCTGTCCTGAGCTGGACCGCGCTTTTGCAGCAGCACAAAAGGCACGCCCGTCGCTTCCCGCCCGACCACCCAGCAATGGAAGACCTGATGCCAATCGCCATCGCGGTGCACAGCCGCCCGCGGCTTCACGCAGATATGATTCAGCGCTTCGTCAAATATGTCGAAGAGTTCGCTCATTTTTCAGCGGCGCGTACGGCCTGGATAAAAGCCCGCAGCTTGCTTTCATCTTTGTAACCTGGCTGGCCGGCTTCGACGCCGCTAGCCACATCGACGCCCCAGGGGCGGACAGCCTGCACTCGCGCGCCGACATTGCCTGGCTTCAAGCCGCCCGCCAGCATCAAACGCGGCACAGCCGCCTTCAAAGCCAAAGCGACCGATAAGCTGGCTGTCTCGCCGGTGCCGCCATAGAGCTTGGGGTTGAAGGCATCGACCAGCAGCGACGGCGCTTTTTCGTCCAGGGGATAGGTCGGCGCGAAGTGGGCAGCGGCGGCGAGAGCGTCGGCTTCGGCCCGCGGGCGAATCGACTTAAAAGCAATGCCAGGCAAGGCGGCCGCTGTTGCCAGCGGCTCATCGCCGCTGAGCTGGGCGAAGTCCAGCCCGACTTCGCTAACAATCGCTCGCACTTGGGCGGCGCTGGCATTGACAAAGACGCCGACCAGCATTGGGCAGGCAGCGCCTAATTCCGCCCGCAGCGCCCGCGCGATTTCAGCGGCGGCCGACGGCGCAATATACCGCGGGCTGCCTCTATAAAAATTCAAGCCGATGAGATCAGCGCCAGCCCGCGCCGCCAGCAGCGCATTTTCGGCGCTGCATACACCACAAATTTTTATTTTAGTCATAAGCGCCTCGCGGCTGGCAGCTCAATTCTCGGGTCAGGGCGGCGGTATCCGGCGCTTTGACCAGAGCCTCGCCGACGAGGATAGCCTGCGCGCCGAGCTGTCCCATCAAGCGGGCGTCGGCCGCCGTGAAGATGCCGCTCTCAGCCACCAGCGTCGTATCGGCATCGACCATCGACGCCAGCCGCGCCGTCGTGCTTAAGTCGACGGTGAATGTCTTGAGGTCGCGGTTGTTGATGCCGATGAGCTGCGCGCCCAGCCGCAGGGCGCGCTCCATTTCCCAATCATTATGCGCTTCGACCAGAGCCGTCATGCCCAGCTCGCTTGTTAGCGCATATAGTTCAGCCAACTGTTCATCGGCGAGGGCTGCCACAATCAAGAGTATGGCATCAGCGCCGGCGGCGCGACCTGCGTAAACTTGATACGGCGCGATGATGAAGTCCTTGCGCAGGATAGGCGCGGCGACCGCCTGGCGTATCGCTGTCAGATATTGCAAAGAGCCGCGAAAAAAATCTTCGTCGGTCAAGACGGATATAGCCGCAGCGCCGTTTTGGGCATAAGTCGCCGCCAGCAGCACTGGGGCGAAGTCTTTTGTGAGCAAACCTTTGCTCGGCGACGCCCGTTTGACCTCGGCAATGAGAGAGACATAAGCGCCGCGCAGAGCCGCCAGCAGATTGCGCGCTGGATAAGGTCCCCGCTCGGCGCGCCGCCGCATTTCGACAAGCGAAACCTGCCGCTGCCGCTCGGCGATTTCTTCAATCTTGCGCGCCAAGATACGGTCCAAGACCGTATCGGTCTGCACAAAAGCGCCGCTCATGAAGCCAAGCTCTGGCTAAAGGCAATCAAACGGTCAAGTTTTTCTAGCGCTTTGCCGCTGTCAATAGATTCGCGGGCTAAGCTGATGCCGTCGGCGATGGAGTCGGCCTTGCCGGCCGCCATAATCGCCGCGCCGGCATTCAATAGCACGACATCCCGTTTCGCCCCGCTCTCGCTACCAGCCAGCACAGCCCGCAGGATAACCGCATTGGTCGGCGCGTCATCGCCTTTTAAGTCTTGAATGCTCGCTATATGAAAACCGAGGTCGGTCGGGTCTAGCTCTTGCTGCACGATATTGCCATCTTCTTGCAAATAGCTGATGCGATTTGGGCCCGTGACGGTCAACTCGTCCAAGCCGCCATAACCATTGACGACCAGCGCTGATTTTGCGCCGAGTGCCTGCAAGACATGGGCGAGCAAGTCGGTCAAGTCAGCGGCGAAGACGCCCATCAACTGTCTTTGAGCGCCGGCCGGATTCGTCAGCGGACCCAAGATATTAAAGATGGTGCGGATGCGGAGCTGCCGCCGCGGGCCAATGGCATGGCGCATGGCGGGGTGCAGCTTGACCGCAAAGAGAAAACCGATGCCGATTTCGTCGATGCAGCGCCCGACTTGCGCGGGGCTGAGATCCAGATTGAGGCCCAGTTCGGCTAGCACATCGGCGCTGCCGCATTTGCTGGTGGCGGCGCGGTTGCCATGCTTTGCCACTGGGATGCCGGCCCCCGCCGCCACAAAAGCGACCGTCGTGCTGATATTAAAACTGCCGGATTTATCGCCGCCGGTGCCACAGGTATCGAGCAGGTCGGCATCGACCGTCGTTGGCACTTGGCTGGCGGCGGCGCGCATGGCGCGGGCGCTGCCGGTGATTTCGGCGGTGGTCTCGCCTTTCATGCGCAAAGCCATCAGATACGCGCCGATTTGGGCTTCGGTGGCGTCGCCGCTCATAATCTGCCGCATGACCGCTTCAGCCTGCTGCGCTTGCAAATGGCCATAGCGGCTCAACATATCAATCGCTTTTTGAATATCCATCTTGGTTTCCTTCACTTGAGCTGATTTGCCAGCGCGGGCTGGGCGGCCGCTGGCGCATATTTCAGAAAATTGCCGAGCATCTGCATGCCACAAGCGGTCAAAATGCTTTCGGGGTGGAACTGCAAGCCGATGACAGGCTGCGTTTTATGCCGCAAGCCCATGATTTCGCCGCTGGCCGCCCGCGCGGTGATTTGCAGGCAATCTGGCAGCGTCGCTTCGTCGACGATGAGGCTGTGATAGCGCGTCGCCTCAAATGGATTCGGGATGTCGGATAAAATCGTATCGCCCTCGTGGTAAATCATGCTGGTCTTGCCGTGCATCAACTCTGGCGCATGCGTTACTAGGCCGCCATAAGCCTCGCCGATGGCTTGATGCCCGAGGCAGATGCCCAGCAGCGGAATCTCGGCACCGAGCTGGCGGATGACTTCAAGCGAGATACCAGCGTCGCGGGGGAAACCCGGCCCGGGCGAAATGACGATGCCCTCTGGCGCGAGCGCCCGTATCTCGTCGATGGTGATTTTATCATTGCGGTAGACGGTCAAATTCGCGCCTAACTCGCCTAATTCCTGCACGATGTTATAAGTAAAGCTATCGTAATTATCGATGACCAGTATCATGGCCTCTGCCTCCTTTTCTCGCGCTAGAGCAAGCCGTTTTCGGCATATTTGACCGCTTCAAAGACGGCTTTGGCTTTGTTGATGGTTTCATAGTATTCAGCGGTCGGGTCGCTATCGGCGACGACGCCGCCACCAGCTTGCACGCTGATTTTGCCCTTTTGCATTAACAGCGTGCGGATGGTGATGCACATATCCATGGAGCCATCGAAGCTGAAATAACCGACAGCGCCGCCATAAGGGCCGCGGCGCGTCTCTTCCAGTTCTTCGATAATTTCCATTGCCCGCACTTTTGGCGCCCCGCTGAGCGTGCCAGCAGGAAAGGTCGCCCGCAGCAGGTCAAAAGCGTCCATGCCGCGGCGCAGCTTGCCTTCGACTTGACTGACGATGTGCATGACATGCGAATAGCGCTCGATATACATCATCTTTTTCACTTGCACCGTGCCATAATCGCAGACACGGCCCAAATCGTTGCGCCCTAAATCGACCAGCATGACATGCTCAGCCCGCTCTTTGGGGTCATTTAATAGTTCCGCTTCTAGCTCGAGGTCTTCTTTTTCACTGGCGCCGCGCAGCCGCGTGCCAGCCAGGGGCCGATTATAAGCGATGCCGTCTTCCAGGCGCACCAGCATTTCTGGCGACGCGCCGACAAGCGTCAAATCGTCGCTAAATTCTAGCAAGAACATATAGGGCGATGGGTTGGTAGCGCGCAGGGCGCGATAAATTTGCAGCGGGCTGGCGGCGCTGCGGCGGCTGAAGCGCTGCGCCAGCACAATCTGAAAGGCATCGCCATCGCGGATATATTCTTTCGCCAGGCGGACGCGGTCTTCATAGATATGTTTCTCGAAATTTGAAACGGGCGCGCCCGCTGGCCCGCCGACAGCTGGCGCATAAGCCCGCTGCGGCAGCGGCGCGGCTAGAGCCGCGACGATGCCATCAATGCTGGCGACGGCGCGGTCGTAGGCGGCATCCGGGTCATCAGCGGTATTATGGGCGTTGGCTAAGACAATCAACTGATGCTTGGCATGGTCGAAGATGACCAGCGTATCTGGCAGCATAAACGCGACTGTCGGCACATTCAGGTCATCGCTGGCGCTGGCGGGCAAATCTTCAAAATAGCGCACAATATCGTAAGCCATATAGCCGACAGCGCCGCCCACCAAACGCGGCAGCCCTTCTAATGGCACTGGGTTCACCGTCTGAAAATGCCGCTTGATAACATGCAGCGGGTCTTGCCCTTCGGGGATGGCGAATTTCGTCCGATGGCTATCGCGCTCAAGGGTAACGATATTGTCCTTGACGCTGAGCAGGCCTTTGGGATTGACGCCGATGAAAGAATAACGCCCGACCTGCTCGCCGCCTTCGACGCTCTCCAGCAAGAAGGCGGGCTTGCCCGACTCTTTCAGTTTCATATATACGGAAACAGGCGTCTCTAAATCCGCCAGCAGGCTGCGATAGACTGGCACATGATCGCCTTGCGCGAAATAATGGTGAATTTCGGCGCGCGAGGGTTTGATGTCCGCGCGCTCCACTTGCATCGTCTCGAGCATCGTTCTCTCCCTTTGCGGCAACAGGCATAGAAAACAAAAGAACCCAAATCATCCAGTCAAGGACGAGAAGGGTTCCCGCGGTGCCACCTTGATTACCCGCGCAAGCGGGTCACTCTATAGATACAGACCTGAATGTCGATACCCTGCGCCGTTAACGGGGCGCGTACCGGCGCCAGCTACTCGGTTGCCCTTTCACCGGCACGACTCCCCAGCCCATTCCACATCCCTGCGTGTCTCGCATTCTCAGCCACTAGCGATTCTCTGAACTGCACGATGATGTGTACTTTTCTGGTTCACAGTCTTTCTATTTTGCAATTAGGCGCATTCTAAAACCCCTTGCGCTGGCTGTCAAGCGCGATTTTGCGGCTTGAGCGGCATAGACAGAAATTTAGCCACAGAGACCAGAGATGCAGAAGTAAGTCCAAGTAAATTATGCACCATTTTCAACCCCACCCCCGGCCCCTCCCGTAGGGCAGTGTCTACGCGCCCCAAAGCTTTGGGGAGGGGAGAAAAACCCCAAGAACTATAGGTGCGCTTGAGGAAAAGTCCCTGCCATCGAGCAATGTCTACAGTCCCCCAAGTTAGACTCCCCTCCCCGAAGCTTCGGGGAGGGGCCGGGGGTGGGGTTGGAACGAAGACATAAAAGTTGCAAAATTTACTTTGTTCTACTGAGGCACTGAGAAATGAGGCGGCTGTGTATGCTGGCTGGTTTTCTTATATTATCGTTTCTCTCTGGGATTAGTTTCTAAGCGAAGAGGCGGCGCAGCGCCAACCGAAAGCCAGGCAAGACATCTTCGCCAGAGAGCGTGTCGGCCCGCTCCATCGCTTGGCATACCAGGCGGCCGTCAGCGCTCAAACGGCAGACTTCGACGCTCTCCGCAACTGGCAAGACAAGCCAAACCAGGCGCGTGCCATGCTCGAGGTAGAGACGCGCTTTTTTATACATTTTGCGCATAGATTCGCGCGGCGATTTGATTTCGATGGCGAGGTCGGGCATCGGCGGCACAAATTTTTCTGGGAACGGTTTTGGCGCTCGCGCATAGCTGATAAAGGCAACATCGGGCGCGAGCAAGATATTCGGATATTCCGGTGGATGATAACCAGCTTCCCCAGCGAGGATGCCCAAATTGTGTTGCTTGACATACATACCGATATAGATTGTAAGGTCGTCCGCTAGCTGTGCACGCACTCCGCCCACTGGTGACATCTCGACTAAAGCTCCATCAATCAACTCGTAGCGTTCAGCGGCAAAGTCAGCTTGACAGAACCTATCCCATAGGACATCAGTGTCGTAGATTCGCTCTTTAACCTGCATGTTCGCTCGTTTCAGCATTGCCTGGTTCAAAATAATAGTATGCTACTTTTTCAGTCTAACACATAAAGCAATGAAAATATTACAAAGCTGGCAAACACGCAAAACAGTTTCATTTCTCTGTGTCTTAGTAAGCCCAAGTTAATTGTGCAAAAAATTGCGGCTACATCTCGCTTTTCAACCCCACCCCCGGCCTCTCCCGTAGGTGGGGTTGAAACGAAGGCAAAAAGTTGCAAAATTTACTTTGCCCTACTTCTGTGGCTAAATTTCTTTTCCCCTAGCCACAATAAAAAACGGGCGCAAAAGCCACTCTAGCCGACACAAACTGGTGTAAAATGAACGCAGACAACCCAGGTATTGGAGAGAGCAAATTGCGCCTCAGCAACCGAGAAATCGCCGATATTTTTGCCCGCTGCGCTGATATGCTGCAAATCCGCGGCGACAACATCCACCGCGTCCTGTCCTATCGCCGCGCCGCCGAGACGATTCGCGCTTTGCCGCGGGACCTGCGCGCCATCTCAAACGAAGGCGAGCTGACCAAGCTCAAATATATCGGCAAGACCATCGCGGCAAAAATCGACGAAATGCTAAGCACCGGCGAGCTGGACTTCTATAAGCGCCTGCAAGCGGAAATCCCCGAGGGCCTAGTCGATATTATGCACATCAATGGCGTCGGTCCCAAGAAGGCGAAGCTCTTTTGGCAGCAACTCAACATCACCACTATCGCCGAGCTGCAAGCGGCGGCATATGCCGGCGATTTAGCCGCCTTGCCTGGCATGGGCAAAAAGAGCCAGCAGAAAATCCTGGCTGGCATCGAGGCTCTAGCCCGCCAGACTGGCCGCGCCTCAATCGGCGAAGCCTTGCCCGCCGCCCAAGCGATACTCGAGCTCTTGCTAGAATTGCCGCAGGCCCTAGAAGGCGCGCTGGCCGGCAGCATCCGCCGCGGGCGGGAAACCATCGGCGATGTCGATATCCTCATCGCCAGCGCCGAGGCTACGCCGATTATGCAGCGCTTTGTCGATATGGAGAATGTCGCCCGCGTCCTCGGGCATGGTCCGACCAAAAGCTCGGTCGAGCTGCTGTCTGGCTTGCAGGTAGACCTGCGCGTTTTGGAGCGGGCGCGCTGGGGCACGGCGCTCTGCTACTTCACTGGCAGCTTGGCGCACAATGTCAAAATGCGGCAAATCGCCCTTGACCAGGGACTGAGCCTCAATGAGCATGCGCTCAGCCCGGTGGATGAGAACAAGGACATCATCAAATCAGCGGAAAAAATCCTCTGCGCGAGCGAAGAGCAGGTCTATGCGACGCTGGGTCTGCAATATGTGCCGCCCGAATTGCGCGAAGACCGCGGCGAAATCGAAGCGGCGCAGGCGCATAGTTTACCGGTGCTTATCCAGCGCCACGACATCATCGGCGACCTGCACATGCACAGCACTTGGAGCGACGGCAAAAATACTTTGCGCGAGATGGCCGAAGCCTGCATCAAGCGCGGGCATCAATACATAGCGATCACCGACCATTCGCGCAGCTTGGGCATCGCCAATGGCCTGAGCATTGAACGCTTGCTGCAACAGGCAGAAGAAGTGCGCCGCCTCAACGCTGAAATGGGTGACAAAATCCAGATTCTGGCTGGCACCGAAATGGACATCCGCGCCGATGGCAGCCTGGATTATCCAGACGAGGTCTTGCAGCAACTCGATTTTGTCATCGCGTCGCTGCATTCGAGCTTGAGTCAATCGCGGGCGCAAGTAACAAAGCGCCTGCTGCAGGCTATCCGCAACCCGCATGTTCACATGATTGGGCATCCATCAGCGCGGCAATTCCCCAAGCGCGCGCCTGTTGATGCTGATTGGGATGTGGTGCTGGCGGCAACCCAAGAACATCAAACCATACTAGAGATAAACGCCAATCCGCTGCGGCTCGACCTTTCGCCCGAGCTGGCGCGCCTGGCTAAAGATATGGGCGTTCCGCTAGCCATCAACACCGATGCCCACCGCGAAGCGCATTTAGACTTCATGGATTTCGGCTTGCGCAATGCGCGGCGCGGCTGGGTGGAAGCGCGCCAGGTGGTCAATACCTGGAGCTTTGCCCGCTTCTCAGGCTGGCTAGCGAGCCGGGCTTAGGTCTTGGGAGCGCCTTATGTCTAAACTGCCGGCGCAATCCAGCGAGCGCGAGCCAGCGCGGTCGCAAGCGGAAAAGCAGAAACGCGCCCAATTCGCCGCCCGCCGCGCCTATAAACGGGCCCGCCGCCGCGCCTATAACCCCTTTCATCTGTCGCTGCGCGCTTTGTTGGTGATGCTGCTGCTGGCGCTCGGCGCAGCCGCAGTTCTTATCGCTGTGTTTTTTGCCCTGCGCGGCGATGCCGCGACGCCAGCGCTCACGCCGATTATCGAAGTCATTCAAGCGCCGCGCACCTCCCTTAGCGACGGCGACGCGCCGCCAATAGCCACCGCCAGCCCAGCGGTCGAAATCATCTTAGCCGCTGCCAGCCCCGTCAACCCGGCCTTGACGGGCCCGCCCATCCCGACAGTCATCATCACCGATACGCCCGTGCCGCTGACGGTCGGGGTGCGCGCGGTGGTCTTCAATGTCGGGGTCGATCAACTCAATGTGCGCAACCAGCCCAGCTTGACCGAGAGCGAAGTCCTCTTTCGCTCGAGCGCTGGCACGGTCTTTGACATCATCGGGGGCCCGCAAGAAGCCGATGGTTTTACCTGGTGGCAGCTGCGCGACCCACAGCTGCAAGTGGAAGGCTGGGCCGTCGCCATTTATTTGCAAACCTTATCAGAGCCAGGATAAAAAGAAGTGACACAGGCCATAAAAAAGCGCATCGCCGAACTGAGCGCGGAACTGCATCGGCACAATTATCAATATCATGTTTTGAATATGCCGCTGATTACTGATGCCGAGTACGATCGGCTTTTTCACGAGCTGCGCACGCTGGAAGCTGAGCAGCCGCAATATGCCCGCGCCGATTCGCCGACGCAGCGCGTCGGCTCGGATTTGGCGGGCGATTTCTCCAAGCTGCGGCATGCCGCGCCTATTTTGAGTCTGGGCAATGCCTTTGACGAGGCCGACCTGCGCGCTTGGCAAGAGCGCAATCGGCGCTTGCTGGCGGCGGACGCGGCTTTGCAATATGTCTTGCAGCCCAAGCTCGATGGGTTAGCCATCGTCATCACTTATGAAAACGGCATCTTGACGCGGGCGGCGACGCGGGGCAACGGCGTCTTGGGCGACGATGTAACGGCCAATGTCAAGACCATCCGCACCGTGCCTTTGCGCATCCCGCTTGATGCAGAGGCCGGCCAGCCGCCAGCGCGCTTGGTGGCGCGGGGCGAGATTCTCTTTCACAAAGATAGTTTTCTGGAGCTTAACCGCGAGCAAGAGGCCCAGGGCCTGCCCGCCTATGTCAACGCGCGCAACACCGCCGCTGGCTCGCTCAAACAGAAGGACAGCCGCGAGACCGCCAAGCGCAAGCTCACGGCTTATATCTATGGCATTGTGGCTAGCGAGGGTCTCGAACTGCACAGCGAATGGCAGAGCTTGCAATATCTGCGGCGTATGGGTTTTAATGTCATCAGTGACGCGCGGCTCTGCGCCAGTCTCGACGAAGTCATCGCGCAGTTGCCGGCCTGGGAAGCGCGGCGCGATGCCCTGCCCTTCGAGATTGATGGACTGGTCTTGAAGGTCGATGACCTGGCTCTAGCCCGCGAGTTAGGTGTGGTGGGCAAAGACCCGCGCAGCGCCGTCGCTTACAAATTCCCAGCCGAAGAAGCGACGACAAGGCTCTCGGGCATCACCATCGGCGTCGGGCGCACGGGCAAGGTTACGCCGACAGCGCAGCTCGAGCCTGTATTTATCGGCGGCGTGACCGTCTCCAATGCCAGCCTGCACAATTATGACCAGGTGGCCGCTTTGGGTATTCGCTTGGGCGACCGCGTCATCATCAAGCGCTCGGGCGATGTTATTCCCTATGTGATTGGGCCCCTGCCCGCCGCCCGCGACGGCAGCGAAAGCCCGATTCTGCCGCCTGCATCTTGTCCCTTCTGCCAACACAAGCTCATCCAGCCAGACGGCGCGGTCGATTGGTTCTGTCTAAACCCTAAATGCCCGGAGCGAGTCATGCGGGCGCTGGAGTTTTTTGTTTCGCGCGGCGCAATGGACATCGAGGGCCTGGGCCCGCAAACCACCGCCACGCTCATCGCCGAAGGGCTCATCGAAGACGAAGCGGATATTTTTTATTTGCAAGCGCCGCCGCTGCTGGCGCTGGAGGGTTTCGCCGAGAAAAAAGTGGAGAACCTGCTCAAGTCCATCGAAGGGGCGAAAGCACGGTCATTCGCTCAAGTGCTAACCTCGCTGGGCATTGACGGGGTTGGCGGAACGGTCGCTGGCTTGCTCAGCGAAAATTTCAAGTCCATGGATGCTCTGCTGGAAATTGCTAAAGAGATTCGGGCTGAAGAAGATACTTTTGCCGCGGTCATAGAGCCGCTGATAAAAAATGTGAATGCCGAAACACCTGAGATTAAAAAACTGTTAAGCCGCTTACGATCGCCAACGGCGGCCCTCGCGCCGCGCTACCTGGACGCGACCGACCTGCCCAGCCGCTTGACGCGCTTGCTGCGGCCGCTGGCGCTTTCCAACGGCGACATTAGCGTCATTGCCGAGGGCCTGGCACCGTTAATCGCCGCCGCCCGGCCGCTGCATAGCATCGATGGCTTGGGGCCGGTTTTGGTGCAGAACATCGTCGAGTTTTTCACCGCTGAACATCAGCGCGCGATTTTAGGCAAAATGCAGGCGGCGGGCGTCAATATGCGCGCCGAAGAAAAAACCTTGTCAAGCACTGGGCTGGCCGGCAAAACCTTCGTTTTGACTGGCACGATGAGCGTGCCGCGCGGCGAAGTCAAGGCGCTGGTGGAAGCCAATGGCGGCAAAGTAACCAGCAGCGTCAGCAAGAAGACCAGCTATGTCGTCGCCGGCGCCTCGCCCGGCAGCAAGGTCGATAAAGCGCTGAAGAACCAGGTGCCTGTCATCAGCGAAGCCGAACTACGCGCCTTATTGCCGAGCTGAAGCGCCGGCTAGCTGCCGAATCTTGGCGCCCGTCTCGTACCAGCTAATGCGGCTCAAACCCATTTTCTCGCGGATATCGTCTTCGGGACTGCCAGCCAGATAATCGCGCACCGCCATCGTCCAGCGCATCACTTCAAAGGACAGCTTGAATGGCACGGCGGCGCGCTCGCCAATATCGGTCAAGATATATTCGAGGTTGCGCGTCGTGCAGTCGAAGACGCGCTCTTGCAGGCTATATTGCCCAATATATTTATCCAGCAAGTCCAGCAAATCAGCCGGCAGTTCGATGCGCCGTTCTTTATAGACGCCACGGGCTTTGTGGCGGATGAAAAGCAGCGGCGCTTCAGGGTCGCCCCGCTCGATATCGGCTAGCGTCAGGCGGCCGGCTTCCGCTTTTTTGATGCCCGTCTCCAGCAGCAGGCGAAAAAGCGCCTCGGGGCGATAATCTTGCACCCCGCCTTTTGTCAGCGTCCGTGCCGCCACAATGCAGCTTTCCACTTGCGGCGCGTCTAAAATGACGGAGAGCGGCGCTGGTCCCGAGCGCTGCCGCAGCGGCTGTGCCAAGTCATGCGGCAGCGCCTCAATATCGCGCAGCCACTTAAAATAAACCTTGAGCGAAGTTACGCGGCGGGCATAGGTTTTGCGGCTGCACGGTACGCCGCGCTCATGCTCCATCCAGACCAGAAAAGCGCCGAGGTCCTCGGTGCGCAAGCGTTGAAGCGCTGTATCAGCGCCGGCAAATTCCGCCAGCAGGTTCAGGTCGCCGCGAAAAGCGGTGATGGTATGCACCGATTTGCCCTGCCGGCGCAGATACTCGGCGAAGACGGGCAAAGTCGCGGCTAGAGCGGTGCCGCCGCCAATCTCCGCCGGCGAGCCGGGCGCTTGTCCAAAGAGCGATATTTGCTTGCTCATCGCTTATATGTCCATTCACTATTGGCAAAACGGTCTCTTCGCAGCTCGGCGGCGCGCTGGCTTTCAGCTGCTGATAATGGCAGGGGCAGCAGCTGCAAGTCAAATTCTTCTTCAAAGCCGCAGCATATAGCCGCCGCCACTTCAGCCCAAGCTACCTGCCGTCCCAAAGCCTGGTCCAAGCTCAAGGCTTGCTGGCGGACGCGGCGCTTTTCTTCCGCGCGCGCCGCGGCGGACTCAAAAACCAGCCCGTCGCAGATGCGCGCCACATCGCCAAAGAGCGGCAGCGTGCCATGCTGCAGCATCACATCTTTGCGGCGCAGCTGGGCGCTGCCGATGAGCTTGCGTCCGCCGACCATGATTTCATAATGCGAGGGCTGGGCAAAGCAGACTGGGCCCGTCAGCCCGTTCGCAGCGCCGCGCTCGGCCTTTGCTTGTAGCCCCAAACACCGCAAGCCACGCAGCAAGCCCGCGCTAAGCCGCCGATAGCTCTCAACAATGTCTCCGCTAGCCAGGGCATGGTCTAGCGGCAGGCTGAGGCTGTAGGTCAATTCATCGCCGTGCAAAATCGCCTTGCCGCCAGTCGGGCGGCGCAGCAAATGCCAGCCGCGCGCTTCTAAAGCGGCGGCCTTCGCTTCTCGCGCCCGCTGCCCATAACCCAGAGACAAGCAAAATGGCTGCCAGCCATAGAGGCGCAGCGTCGGCAGTTGGGCGCGGCGAGCCACCGCTTCGGCAATGGCGCAGTCCAGCGCCATATTCAGCGCACCGTCTTGAAATGCCGATTCTACTATGATGCGCATTTGCCGCATTTTATGTCCTTGCCTATACTGGCTTGGTATCGACTCGCGCAAGTGAATGTCCTCTATGTATAAACAGTCGGAGAAGTCCGTCAGTACAAGCCAGCCACCGGCTGATGCTGCCCGGCCGCCCGCCTACAGCGCCGGCCAATTCATGCAAAAATCGCCCGCGCCGCCGCCTGCCCCGCCCCGCGCATCGCTGGCGCGGGAGCGTTCGCGGCAACGCGATTTGCTGCGCCGACAGCGCCGCCACGAATGGGCTTGGGTTATCTTAGCAGGCGGCATGATTTCTGTCTTTGCTTTTTTGGTTGTGGCGATGTTCGTCGTGCTGCGGGCGCCGCAATCGGCGCAGGTCGCCATCCCGACCGCCAACCTGATGCCCACCCCAGTCGATGCCCGCAGCGAATTTATCGCTGATGGCCGGCGCGTTGGCGTCGATGTCTTGAAGTTGGACGACGGCAGCCTCATTGAGATTGTGCCTTGGGATGGGAAATCGCGCTACACAATTATCATCGCCGGGCTGGACCGGCGCGACGACCAAATCAATGAAAGGCCCCGCACCGACCTCTTGATGCTGCTCAGCATCGACCCGCAGACGGAGAGCGTCGGCTTGCTCAGCATCCCGCGCGATTTGTGGGTAGAGATCCCTGGGTTCGAAGAGCGCGACCGCATCAATCGCGCTTATTTCCTCGGCGGCACCCAGCTCTTGCAGCAAACAGTCAGCTTGAACCTCGGCGTGCGGGTACACAATTATATGCTGCTGGATTTCCATGCACTTATGGAAATCGTTGACATTCTCGGCGGCATCGAAGTTACGATTGATTACACGATCGACGACCAGGACTCGCCTGATTTGGCTTATGGCTACGATCCATTTTATCTGCCACCGGGGACACATACTCTGGATGGCTATGACGCGCTGCGTTTTTCGCGCACGCGGCATGGCAATAACGATGTCCGCCGCACCGAGCGCCAGCAGCAGGTCTTGCAGGGCATCCGCGCCCGCGCCCTAGATAGCAATCTGTTCGAGCTGATAACGCGCTTGCCGGCCATCGTTTCAACTTTGGAAAGCAATTTGCAGACTGGCTTAAGCCTGACAGAGCTTGTACAGCTCGCCGTCTTTGCCTATGACTTGGATTGGGAAGACATCACGATGCGCAAGATGGATTTTAATTATGTGCAAGAATACATCACCGAAGATGAATATCAGCAGCAGGTCTTGATACCGCTAGTGGAACGGTTGCCGAATCTCTTGCGTGCGACCTTTGGCGACAATTATTCCTGATAGGCGTGGCGGAAAAAAAACAGCGCGCCAGCCAGGCGCGCTGCAGATGAGAGACTGCCCACCATACCGTGTAGCCATAGGGTCACGAACCTGCTAATTCACAGGTTGGGAATCGCTTGCTAACCGCTGTCTTGGCTGTTTGCCTATCACATTGGCTAACAAAGAAAGACTCCCCTCTAAAGCATGTTGGCTCGGCCGATATTGTTCTATCACGCATACAGCAGGCTGCTGCCTTTATAGCAGAGGAAGGGGGCGCTGTCAAATCAGCAAAATTGACGGCGCAAAAATCTGCCGCGCAATTATAATTGACCTCAGACAGCAGCGGGCAGTCCAATTAAGGAGGGTTTATGAACGACAATCTTACTCGTGAAATTCTGGCTGAGTTCATCGGCACTTTTGTGCTGGTATTTGTGGGGGCGGCGGCGGTGCTGGTCGCGCCGATTTTTGGCGTCCTCGTGCCAGCCCTCGCCCATGGCTTGATTCTATGCGCGCTCATCTATACCTACGGGCATATCTCTGGCGCGCAGGTCAACCCGGCTGTAACGCTGGGTCTGCTGGTCGGCGGGCAGCAGGACGCGCAAAAATCGGTTATCTTCATCGTCACGCAATTTGTGGGCGGCATCGTCGCCGCTTTGGTATTGGTGGCGGTCTTCCCCCAAGACAATGCGGCTGTGGCTGGTTTCTTAGGCGACGCGAGCTACAACTTTGGGCAGACGACCGGCTTCCTGACGGCCGACTCCGTGTGGACGGCGGCGGCTTATGAAGGCATCCTGACCTTCTTCTTGGTAAGCGCAGTCTTTCAAGCGGCGGCTTATGGGCGCGCGGGCCAGCTGGCTGGCGTCGCCATCGGCTTGACGCTGGCCGCTAGCATTCTGGCTGGGGGGCCGGCCACCGGCGCTTCGCTCAATCCTGCTCGCACTTTGGGACCTGCCCTCGCCGCTGGCGAGACAGCCTATCTGCTTCCCTATCTCGTCGGCATCTTTGGCGGCGGCATCATCGGCGGGCTGTTGCATGGCAATATCTTGAAGTCCGAGTAATAAATAACAGGGGCGGCAGCGCCCCTGTCTTTTTTGCATCGGCGCTGTTTTTAATCGGCGTCTTCTGCTGGCAAATCGAGTTGGATATGCAGCTCGCTGAGCTGGTCTGGTTCGGCGATGGAAGGCGCGTGAGCCATGATGTCAGCGCCGCCCTGCGTCTTGGGGAAGGCGATAACCTCGCGGATATTCGGCGCGCCCGCTAGCAGCATAACCAGCCTATCGATGCCCCAGGCCATGCCGCCGTGCGGCGGCGCGCCATATTCAAAGGCTTCCAGCATGTGGCCAAATTCCCGCATGGCATGCTCCATGCTCTGGCCGATGAGCGGGAAGATTTTCTCCTGAATCGCGCGGTCGTGGATGCGGATGCTGCCGCCGCCCACTTCATAGCCATTGCAGACCAAATCATATTGCGAGCCGCGGGCTGCGCCCGGGTCGCTATCCAGCAGGGGCAGGTCTTCTGGCAAGGGCATCGTGAACATGTGCTGCGATGGATCCCAGCGCTGGTTCTCGGCGTCCCAGATAAATTCGGGGAAGTCTATCACCCAGCAAAAAGCCAGCAGGCCATCGTCTAGGTCTAGGTCTTGCTTGAAGTGATTGCGCAGGGCATCGGTAACGCGGTAGACAATCTCCGCCTCGTCGGACATAAAGAGCAGCAAATCGCCGCCTTGGGCTTCCATCGCCTCAATCAGTTCCAGCTTAAGCTCGACACTGAAGAATTTGCCGATGGGGCCGCGCAGTTCGCCGGCCGGGTCGGTCGGAATGGTAATGTATGCGAGACCTTTGGCACCGGCGCGGCGAGCCATATTTTCCAGGTCCCGCGCTACCTTGCGCAGCTGCGTGCCGCTGAGCTGCCCGGCTAAACCCGGCACGCGCATACACTTGACTTTTTTGCCCGCTTTGACATTTGCCACGAAGACCGGGAAAGCGCAGCGGCCGGCGATATGGCTGATGTCCCGCGCGCGCAGGTCGAAGCGAATATCGGGTCTATCGGTGCCATATTGTTCCAGCGCGTCTTGATAGCGCAGGCGCGGGAAAGGCTCAGCCAGCAAGCGCTTAGCAGGCGTCACTGTTTTCACAATCTCCGTCGCCAGCTGTTCCATCAGCTGCATAACATCTTCGCGCTCGACGAAGCTCATCTCCAGGTCGAGCTGGGTAAATTCGGGCTGGCGGTCGCCGCGCAGGTCTTCATCGCGGAAGCAGCGCGCGATTTGAAAATAGCGCTCGAAGCCGCCGACCATCAGCAGCTGCTTGAGCTGCTGCGGCGATTGCGGCAGGGCGTAGAACATACCCGGCTGCAAGCGACTCGGCACCAGAAAATCACGCGCGCCCTCGGGCGTTGTCTTGAAAAGAATCGGCGTCTCGATTTCGAGAAAGTCTCGCGCGGCTAAAAAATCGCGGATGAATTTGACTGTGTGATGCCGCAGCAGGATATTGTCCTGCATGCGCTCGCGGCGCAAATCCAGATAGCGGTGCCGCATGCGCAGGGCTTCGTCGACTGTGCCATCGTCCTTGTTGATATAAAAGGGCGGTGTGCGCGAGCGGTTGAGCAGCTTGATTTCAGCGGCGACGATGTCGATGTCGCCTGTTTCTAGGTCAGGATTGGCGGTGCCTTCGGGCCGAATGCGGACCAAGCCCGAGACCTGCAAAACATACTCATTGCGGGCGCTATCGGCAATGGCGTGGGCGGCGGGCGCCCCTTCCAAATCGACCACGACTTGGGTGATGCCCCAACGGTCGCGCAGGTCGATAAAAATCAAGCCGCCTTGGTCACGCCGGCGATTCACCCAGCCCGCCAAAGTAACCGGCTGGCCGGCATCTTTTGCCCTCAATTCGCCACAAGTATGCGTTTTCATCATATCGCTTTCACTCCTATGCAAGCACGCTCAGCGCCAAAGCATAACACGGAGACTAAGGCAAATGTATAGTCATTCTGCGCGCTTTACAGCCTGGCGCAATTTGACTAAAATGGCAGTATGGACGCGGGAGAAGCCACCATCAGCAAAAAACAGCTCGGCATCGCGCTGGCGCTCGGCGGCTTGCTTGGTTTTCTTGGTGTCTTGGCGATTGATGTGCTGGACGCCGGGCGGCAAGGCGGCATTGGACCGGCCCAAGCCTTCGCTTTGGCGCTCATGGCCGGCAGCGCGCTCATCGGTCTCACGCTGATTCCGCTGGGCGACGCGCCAGCATGAGCCGCACTCAGCGCCATTTGCGCGATGCCTTGCTGCTGGCCGCGGCCGGCGCGCTGCTGTTTTCCTTTTTTGTATACCTGCTCTACACCGCTAATCTGCTCGCTTTCCCCTATGATTATGACCAGGGCGAAGGCTTTGAAGTGCAGGATACGGTGCTTTTCAGCCGCGGCCAGCTGCCTTACCGCGATACCGAAGTCTATCCTTTTTACGCCAGCAATTATCCGCCGCTGTTTCATGTGCTAGCCGCGCCCTTCGTCTGGTTTTTTGGACCTGCTTATTGGTACGGGCGGCTGCTGAGTTTTCTCGGCTCTGTAGTCAGCGCGGCGGCCATCGCCTATGCGGTCTATCGTGATGGCGAGCAGCAGCGCTGGCTAGCGCTCTTCGCTGGGCTGGCTTTCCTCAGTTCCAATTTTGTCTATCATATTGGGCCCCTCTACCGCCAGCATACGCTGATGGTAACTTTCGAGACCGTCGCGGTGGTGATTTTGGCGGCGGCTTATCCGCGGCGGCAGCGGCGGCGCATCGCTCTGGCGCTGCTGCTCTTGATTTGCGCCGGCTATACCAAGCAACTGGCCGCCATCACGGCTCTAGCGGCTTTTGCCTGGATGTTCCTGCGTCGGCCGCAGGCGACGCTGCTTTGGGCGCTGGGCTTCGCGCTGGGCGGGAGCCTGATTTTCTGGTGGCTCAACCTGGCGTCGGATGGGCAATGGTGGCTGCAAGCCATCGTCGCCAATGTCAACAGCTTTTTGCCCGAGCAAGCCGTCGGCTTGTTTAGGCTCTGGTTCAAGCTGCATGGCTTTCTGCTGGTGCCGGCGGTTTTGCTGCTCATCTACGAGACTTATTGCGAGCGGCTATCGCTGTATAGCCTGTGGTTTGTTGCCAGCGCCTTGCTCGGCGGCATCGCCAGCGGCACCTGGGGCGCCGGCGACAGCTACTTCGTCACTTCCGTCGCCGCGCTCTGCATTTTGAGCGGCATCTTCTTTTCGCGCCTGGTGACGGGCCGCTTGCCTCTACCGCATTTTTTCGCTTTTATGCCCAGCGCAAAAATTGCCCTGTTAGCGACGCTGCTCTGCCCCCTGCTCTATTTGGCTTATGCTCGGGCGACGCTGAAAATGCCGACCGACGGCGCTTTTGCTGGCTTAGCCAGCGCGCTCGGCATCGAGGGCAATACGCGGGCTGATTTTTATGATTCAGCCAGTTTTCTGGTCGGCGGTTACGCCCGCATCGGCTATTTTTTGACAGCGGAAGACCACGCCGCGGGCGATAGAATCGTCGCGCTTATCGAAGCGAGCGACAAACCCGTGCTGAGTGAAGAAGCCGGCTTCACGCTGGCGGCCGGCCGCGCTGTCATAACAAACCCAACGCAACTGCGCAACCTGCATCTGGCAGGGGAATTTGAGGGCGCGCAGCTGATTGAAATGATTGCGCGGCAAGAATTTGGCTTGGTCATCTTGCGAGCGCAGTTTTATCCGCCGCCGGTGCTAGCGGCAATCAGCCAGGCTTATGCCCACCGCGAAACAATCCACATGAACGGCTTCGATTACGCTATTCTTTATCCAAAAGCGTCGAGTGAATAAAAAGGAGGGCTAAGTGACTGTCGCCTATCTGACGCATAGCAGCTTCAGCGCGCACGACTGGCCGCGGCATCCAGAACATGCCGGGCGCATCCAAGCCGTCTGGCAAAAAATGGCAGAGCAAGGGCTAAGCGACCAGCTTTGGCAGGTTACGCCGCAGCCTGCCAGCGATGCGCAGATTCTCGCTGTGCATAGCACCGCCCAGCTCCAGCGGCTGCTAGCCCTGGCGCAGAGCGAAGGGCTAAGTCTGATTGACCAAGACACTTATGCCTTGCCGCTATCGCTGGGAGTGGCGCGGCGGGCGGCGGGCGCGGTCATCGGCGCGATTGACGCCATTGCGTCTAAACAAGCGACGCAGGCTATCGCCGCGGTGCGGCCGCCGGGGCATCATGCGACAATCGAGCGGCAGATGGGTTTTTGCCTGCTGAACAATATCGCCATCGGCGCGCGCTATGCGCAGACCCAGCAGCAATTCAAGAAGGTGCTTATCTTCGATTACGATGTGCATCATGGCAATGGCACGCAAGACATTTTTTACGCCGACCCGACGGTGCTGTTCATCTCGATTCACCAGAGTCCTTTTTATCCGGGCAGCGGCGCTTTGCATGAAACGGGCGCCGGCGCGGGCCAGGGCTATACTCTGAATATGCCAATCCCCGGCGGCTATGGCGATGCCGCTTATCGGCAGATTTTCACCCAAGTCGTCGCGCCCGCCGTCGAGCGCTTCCAGCCCGACCTGATGCTGATTTCGGCTGGTTTTGACGCGCATTGGGTCGATCCGCTGGCGAATATGCAGCTGAGCCTGGCCGGCTACGACTATCTCGCCCGCGCCTGCCTGGGGCTGGCGCAGCGCCTCTGCGGCGGCAGAATCGTCTTCGTGATGGAAGGCGGCTATGACCTCAAGGCTTTAGCCGCTGGCTGGAGCAATATCGCCCGCGCTCTGCTCGGGCTGGACGGCCTCAGCGACCCTTATGGACCTCCCGCCGCGACCAGAAAAAGAGACATCAGCGCTCTTATTCGGCAAGCGCGGGACATGCACCGACTCTAAGCCAGCAGCAGGTCGCCTTCCAGGCCATGCTCCTGCATGAGCGCGCCGCGCAGGTCAAATATCTGATCGCGCATGGCGGCCGCTTTTTCAAATTCTAAGGCTTGCGCCGCTTTTTTCATTTCGCTTTCTAGTTCGTCAATCATCTTTTGCAGCTCGTCAGCCGACAATCTATGCAAGCCCGCATCAATCGCGGCGGCAGCGGCATCGTCTTCAGCCTCAAACTCGCGCAGGCGGTCGGTAATATCTTGAATGTCCTTGACGATTTGCTGCGGCTCGATGCCATGTTCTTGGTTATAAGACTCTTGCTTGGCGCGGCGGCGGTCGGTCTCGTCGAGGGCGCCGCGCATGGCGGGCGTCCTGCGCTCGGCGTACATGATGACATGCCCTTGCACATGGCGCGCCGCCCGGCCAATCGTCTGAATCAGCGCTTGCTCCGAGCGCAGGAAACCGGCTTTATCGGCATCGAGAATAGCGACTAAAGAGACTTCGGGCAAGTCCAGCCCCTCGCGCAGCAGGTTGATGCCAACGACCACATCATAGACGCCAGCCCGCAAATCGCGCAAAATCTCGACCCGCTCCAGCGTATCGACCTCGGCATGCAAGTATTGGCTTTTGATGCCCAGTTCATTGAGATAGCCGGCCAGCTCTTCAGACATGCGCTGGGTCAAAGTTGTTACGAGGGCGCGCTGCCCCTCGCGCACGCGCAGGGCAATCTCTTGCAGCAGGTCGTCGATTTGGCCTTCAATGGGGCGCACATCAATCTGTGGATCGACAATGCCGGTCGGGCGGATAATCTGCTCCACTACCTGCTGAGCCTGCGCGTCTTCATAGGGGCCGGGCGTCGCGCTGGTATAAATCGACTGGCCGACGCGCTCTTCAAACTCGGCAAAGCGCAGCGGGCGGTTATCCAGGGCGCTGGGCAAGCGAAAGCCATAATCGACCAAGACCTGCTTACGCTTTTGATCGCCATTGTACATAGCGCGAATCTGCGGCACGGTCATGTGGCTCTCGTCAATGACCAGCAAATGGTCATCGGGCAGGTAGTCGATGAGGGTAAAAGGGGCGCTGCCGGGCGGGCGGCGGTCAAAATGGCGCGAATAATTTTCGATGCCCGTAGTAAAGCCGACTTCGCGCAGCATCTCAATATCGTAGCGGGTGCGCTGTTCGAGGCGCTGCGCTTCGACGAGCTTGTCTTCGCGCTTGAGCAGAGCCAGCTGCTCTTCAAGCTCAAGTTCGATGTTGCCCAGTGCCTCGCGCACATTCTCTTCGTCGGTGATGTATTCCCGCGCTGGAAAGATGGTGATGAGACTATGCTGGTGCAGCACTTCGCCAGTCAGGGGTACAAACTCGACGATTTTCTCGATTTCGTCACCCCAGAGATAAATGCGGAAAGCCGTCTCCGCATAGCCTGGCACAATCTCGAGCGTATCGCCGCGGGCGCGGAAGGTGCCGCGCCGCAGCTCTAAGTCGTTGCGGGTATATTGAATGCGCACCAAATCGCGCAATACCCGCTGGCGGCGGACTTCTGTGCCTACCTGCAGTTCGACGGACATCTTGCGCCAATTCACCGGGTCACCGATGCCATAGATGCAAGAGACTGAGGCGACAATCAGCACATCACGGCGCGAGACGAGGGAGGCGGTGGCTGAAAGGCGCAAGCGCTCTATCTGCTCATTGATGTCAGTTGATTTTTCAATATACAAATCGTGCCGCGGCACATAAGCCTCGGGTTGATAATAATCATAATAGCTGACGAAGTATTCGATGGCATTGTGGGGGAAGAGGCGCTTGAACTCGGCATAGAGTTGGGCGGCCAGCGTTTTATTATGCGCCATGACGAGGGTGGGGCGCTGCGTTTCTTGCACGATGTTGGCGATGGTGAAGGTCTTGCCGGTGCCAGTCGCACCGAGCAAGGTCTGGTGGCGATGCCCTTGCTGCAAGCCAGCCAGCAAACCGGCAATAGCCATCGGCTGATCGCCCGTCGGCGCAAATGGAGATTCCAGTTCAAACTCTGGCATAGCGTTTCCTCGCATAGAAAAACTGAATTATTGCCACAGAGGCGCAGAGGCACAGAGAAATGAGAGGGCTTTGCGCTGACTAAATTGTAAGGTCTTTAGGCAATTTTGGGCAATCGTCAAAATGGCTCTTGACGGGCAGAAGTTTAGCTGATATTCTCTATACTGCAACGGAAAGTTGCCTGATGATGCGGGGTGGAGCAGTGGTAGCTCGTTGGGCTCATAACCCAAAGGTCGTTGGTTCGAATCCAGCCCCCGCTATCGAGCTGATGTAGCTCAGCTGGTTAGAGCGCGCGACTCATAATCGCGAGGTCGGAAGTTCAAGTCTTCCCATCAGCATATATGGGAGACCCGCCACGGGTCTTTTTTTGATTCCGCGCTCGCATCACAGCTCAGCCCGCAGCAGGTCGGCATAAGTCTCGCGGCGGCGGCTGAGCCGCCAGCAGTCGCCCGCCAGCCCCACCACCGCTTCCGCCGGGCGCAGCCGCGCATTATAATTGCTCGCCATCGCCATGCCATAAGCGCCGGCGGTCAAGAGCGCCACTTTATCGCCAACTTGCAAGGGCGGCAGCGTCCGCTCCCGCGCTAAGACATCTGTCGATTCGCAGACCGGCCCCACAACCTGCGCCACCGCAGTTTCCCCAGCCCGCCGGCGCAGCGGCAAGATTTCATGCTGCGCGCCATAAAGCGCCGGTCGAAGCAGCTCGGCCATGCTCGCGTCGACGATATAAAAGAGCTGGCCCGCCTGCCGTTTGACATACAGCACCTCAGCGACGAGCAGCCCCGCATCCGCCACAATCGACCGGCCCGGCTCCAGCAGCACAGTATAACCAGCCAAAGGCGGGACGAGCGCGCGGGCAAAATCGTCTACCGCCGGCACTGACTCGCCAATGCGATAGGCTACCGGCAAGCCGCCGCCCAGGTTTATTGTACGAATCTGGTCGTAGGGACGGATGAGGTCCAGTGCCTTTGCTACCGCCGCCAGGCTAGCCTGCATATCGCCCAACTGGCTGCCAATATGGATGTGCAAGCCCGCAAAATCAATCTGGGGATATAGCTGGCGCTGGTCAAGCAAGGCGCGGATGGCGGCCGCCGTCAAGCCAAATTTTGCCGCGCCATGCCCGGTGGCGATATAGGGATGCGTGTTCGCCGTAACCTGTGGATTGAAGCGCAGAGCGACGCGCACGGATTCGAGTCCCAGTTCGGCGGCGCTGGCATTGATATAGTCCAGCTCCAGGGCATTCTCGACATTGAGCCAGCCGATGCCTTGCTGGAGCGCATAGCTTATTTCGGCGCGGGTTTTGCCGACGCCAGCGAAGACGATGTCCGCCGCCGACGCGCCCGCTTGCAAGACGCGGAAAATCTCGCCAGCGCTGACGCAATCGAAGCCGGCGCCAGCCGCGGCCAAAGCGCGCAGAATAGCCAAATTGCCATTTGCTTTGACGCTGTAATGCAAGCGCGCGGGCAAAGCCGCAAAGGCCGTCCGCAAACGGCGATAGTTTTGCGCAATGCGCTTGAGGCTATAGATATAGACCGGGCTGCCCGTCTCGCTGACGATTGCCTCGACCGGCAAGTCATCGATATACAGGCTGTCATTGCAATAGCAGATGGAGGAGTTGAATACCATAGGTGCGCTGGCGGCTCATAAAAGAAAAAGGAAACGCGCTATGGCGCTTCCTTTGACGGGAGCGACGGGATTTGAACCCGCGATCTCCGGCTTGACAGGCCGGCATGTTAACCGCTACACCACGCCCCCATCTATGCGCCTAGGATAGCAGCCACTAGCCAAGCTGTCAAGTGCAAATCTGCATTCTCCGGGCAAGCTGCTCTACCAGCGAAATTCGCCCGCCTACAACTGTCCAAAGCCGCCCAGGGCGCTGGACTTGCCCGATAGATAGCGGGCCGTCAAGATGAGTATCAAGATGGATGGCGCGACGAAGACCAAAGACATAGCCGCTGTCAGCGCATTGTTGCTGCCCGAAGCCGTAGAAAAGAGCAGCACCGGCATCGTGATGACCTGCCCAGCGCCGATGAGAAAGGTCAAGATATATTGGCTCCAAGAGATGAGATAGGCGAAAAGGCTAGCGACAACGATGCCAGGAAAAACCGCCGGCAGCGTAACATGCCAAAATGTCGCCAGCGTCCCCGCCCCCAACGAGCGGGCTTGCTGCTCAAATTCAGGATTGTAATTGGCGAAGACGCCCGAGAGCGTCAGCACGACATAAGGCATAACTGGCACCAGATGCACCAGCCCGACGCCCAGCAAATTGCCCGATAAGCCCCAGCGGATAAAATTGATGTTCAAGCCCATCGCCACCGCAATGCCCGGCACGATGGTCGGCGAGATAATCAAAAACTCGACCAGGCGCTTGCCGCGAAAAGAATAGAGACCGAGAGCCCGCGCGGCCGGCAACCCGATGACCACCGAAGAGAAGGTAACGCCGACAGCTAGGATGGTGCTGTTGAGCAGAGCCTCCGGCACTTTTGAATTGGCGGCGACGATACTTTGCCAAGCGCGCAGGCTCAGCTCATTCGGGAATAATTGCGGATAAAACCAGCGGTAGGAAAAGGCATTGAAGAGGAAGGCCAACAGCGGCGTCAGCAGCAGGAAGATTAGCAGCAGGACGGCACAATAATGCAAGGCGCGCGCCAGCCGCTTGCTGGCGGGCATTGGCTGTGGCATTTCCGGCGATTTTTTTTTCATATTGCAGCTGCGCTCACTTAATCTTGCCGAATCGCGCGGCGACTCAGCCACATATACCCCAGCACGAGGAAGAAGACGATAATCGAAATGATAATGCTGATAGCCATGCCTTCGGTGCGGGCGTTCAGATCTGGATTGCGGAAGAAACGCACCGCCGTCACCGTCAAAGTCCGCGGGAAGCGCACGCCTAATATCGCCGGCACTTCATAAGAGCCAAAAGTAAAAGCGAAGACCAGAATCGAGCCGGAGAGCAAACCTGGCATGACCAGCGGCAGGATAACATAGCGAAAGCGCTGCCAGCGGTTCGCGCCTAAGCTGCGCGCCAAATCTTCATAATCGACGCCGAGGGATTGCAAAACCGCCAGCACAATGACACCGACAAAAGGCACTTCTTTCCAAACGAAGGACAAAATCATGCCGATGCCAAATTTGTCCTTGACCAGCACAGGGAAATCCTTGGGATAGGCGAAGATGTCTAACTGCGCACCAGCGCGGGAGAGCAAGCCGCTTTGCGAGAATAAAAACAAAATGCCAATCGCCGCCACCACATGCGGCACCGGCAAATTGAGCTGATAGAGAAATACAGCGGCGCGTTTGCCAAAGAAACTGCGGCGCAGCAAAAGCGCCGTCATCAGCGCCAAGACCGCCGAAATAAAGGTGCTGCCCACGCTCACCCAAATCGTCAACAGCAAACCTTGCCAAAAAACGGCGCTATATTCTGCCGCGAACAAAATGTTTGTATAAGCCTGCAAAGAAATTTCGGTGCGGCCAATGAGCGGCTGCCAACCCAAACTGACCAGCGTGCCATAGGTCAAGCCGCCGATGAAAAGCAAGATGATGACGGCTAAGGTCGGCGCCAGCATGATCGGAATGCGCCATCTCTCCCAAAATGTCAAAGCAGCTTCCTTTCCAGCCAGCGACACGCGGCTAATCTTAGCCCAGCGCGGTCGAATTTGCCACCGATGCCTTGTATCTTTCAGCGTAGAAATCGGCTAGAATGCGCGCAGCTATCGATTGCCAGCCGCGCTAAGGGCATATCTGTGACATATCGCAAGGTCTTTGTATTTTGGTTGCCCCTGGCTCTGGCTTGGCTGCTGATGACATTTGAAGGGCCTTGGATTCAAGCCGTCATAAGCCGCAAGCCCGATTCGGAGACGCAGCTGGCCGCTTTTGGTTTGGTTTTCTCGCTATCCATCCTCATCGAAACGCCGATTATTATGCTGCTAGCGACGGGCAATGCCCTAGCGCGCGACCGCCAGTCCTTCCGCCTGCTCTGGCGCTTTACGCTGGCGCTCAATCTCTTCATCTCAGTTATCGCCTTGCTAATGGGCTTCACGCCCCTGCTCGATCTGTATCTGGGCAACCTGCTGGATATCCCGGCGCATATTTTCGAAGCGGCGCGGCCGAGCCTGCAAATCATGGCGCTTTGGGGCGCTTTCATCGGCTATCGGCGCTTTCATCAGGGCATCATTATCCGATTTGGCAATACCCGCTATGTGGGTTATGGCACACTGCTGCGCGTGATTGTCTCGGGCGGCGTCGCCATCGCCCTCGGCGCGATTAGCAATATCGCTGGCGCCGTCATCGGCGGAATAGCGCTGATGCTCGCCGTCATTGCGGAAGCGGTCTATACCTACGTCGTTTCGCGGCCCGATGTGCAGCGCCTCTTAGACACAGCCCGGCAAAAAGCCGCGCCCGCCCTGACCTACCGCGCTGCCCTACGCTTCCATCTGCCACTGGCGGTTACCAGCGTCATCACGATGCTCATTCATCCAGCAATTGAACGCGGGCTTGCCAGCACACCAGCCGCCGCCCAGAGCCTGGCCGCTTGGCCCGTCGTTTTTTCTATTATGCTGGTCCTGCGCTCGGGCGGCATGGCATATCAGGAAGTGGTGCTATCGCTCAATGACAGCGAGGGCAATCACCGGCTCTTGCGCCGTTTCACGCTATTGCTCGGCTGCGGCTTGAGCTTGCTGCAACTGCTCTTCGCCTTCAGCCCGCTCATCACAATTTATATGGGCGCGCTGCTCAATGTGCCAGAGAATCTGCATGCGATGGTGCTAATCGGCGCGCAGGCTAGCTGGCTGCTGCCCTTGCTGACAACCCTGCAAAGCTATCTGCGCGCTTTGCTTATGCTCAGTCACAAGACAGCGGCAATTTATCAAGCGATCGTTTTATGCTTCTTTGTAACAGCGTTTATCGTTTGGGGCGGCATCGCCGGCGGGCTGTCTGGCATTTTCGCCGCCGCTCTCGGCTTGACCGGCGGCCAGCTTATCGAACTGGCCTATCTATATTTCTGCTATCGGCGGGGGCAAGCGGCTCTGCGCCTGCACTGGCAATCGGCGGTCGCGCCAACTTGAGGCAAAGCTGAAAATTAGCCACAGAAGTAGGGTAAATTAGATTTTGCAAGTTTTATGCCTTCGTTTCAACCCCACCCCCGGCCCCTCCCCGAAGCTTCGGGGAGGGGAGTCTAACCTGGGGGCCTGTAGACATTGCCCGATGGGAGGGGCTTTTCCTCAAGCACACCTATAGTTTTTGGGGTTTTTCTCCCCTCCCCAAAGCTTTGGGGAGGGGCCGGGGGTGGGGTTGAAAATAGTGCATAATTAACTTGGACTTACTGAGCCACTACACACAGAGGCACAAAGATACAGAATATTTATCATTTTAGACCCAGCTAGCCTAGCAACGCCCTTTGCCAGGGCTAAGAAAGGAGCGTAACTTGATTTTTACCCACAAGATTCTATCACTGAGAGAGCAGGCGGCCGTCCGCGACCGCTGGCTGAAGCGGCGGCTGGACACCATCATGCCCGAGCTGCTGGCGCGGGAAAATATCGATATGTGGTTGATTATCTGCCGCGAATACAACGAAGACCCCGTTTTGCTATCCATGCTGCCCGCGACATCGATGTCGGCGCGCCGCCGCACAATCTTGGTCTTCACCCGCCAAGCGGATGGCGCGGTCGAGCGGCTGGCGCTTTCGCGCTACGGTTATGCCGACCTTTATGAGACGGCCTGGGATCCCGACGAAGAAGAGCAATATGACTGTCTGGCGCGCCTCATAAAAGAGCGGGAGCCAGCGCGCATCGGCATCAATACTTCGGCGAATTTCGCCTTTGGCGATGGCCTCTCGCACACAGAATTGCAGCAGCTGCGAGCGGTTTTGGGCGAACCGTATGCGGCGCGCCTGGTCAGCGCCGAGCGGCTCTGCGTCGGCTGGCTGGAACGGCGCTTGCCGGAAGAAATCACCGCTTATGCCCGCCTGGTCGCGATGGGACATCAGATTATCGCCCGCGCCTTCTCCAGCGAAGTCATTCATCCCAGCATCACGACGACGGAAGATGTGGTCTGGTGGATGCGGCAGACGATGCAAGCAGCCGGCTTCAGCGCCTGGTTCCAGCCGACCATCGATATTCAAGCGCCCGGGCAATCTTATGCAGACAGCAAAAACCCGCGCCAGACCATCCTGCCGGGCGATTTGCTGCATTGCGATATGGGTTTCCATTATTTGGGCTTAGCGACCGACCAGCAGCAGCATGCTTATGTGCTGCGGCCGGGCGAGACGGAAGCGCCGCCGGGTCTGCGGGCCGCTTTAGCCGCCGGCAATCACTTGCAAGATATTCACCTGGCTCAGATGCAAATCGGGCGCAGCGGCAACGCCGTCTTAGCAGCGGCGCTGGAACAGGCAAAAGCCGAGGGCATCCGCCCGCAGATTTATACGCACCCGCTGGGTTATCATGGCCACGCCGCTGGGCCGATCATCGGCTTGTGGGATCGGCAGGAAGGTGTCCCGGGTAGCGGTGAGTATCCGCTCTTTGACGACACGGTCTATTCCATCGAGCTAAACATCGTCAAAAGCATCCCCGAGTGGGACGGGCAAGACGCGCGCATCATGCTAGAAGAAGACGCTGCGCTGAGCGGCGGGACGATGCGCTGGCTGGACAGCCGGCAAGAGCGCTTTTATCTTGTTGGCTAATGGCGGCTAACGCGATGCTTATGCGCCTTTACAGGAATTTTGCAAAGGGCTAAAACCGTTTTTACACCTTGCGCCTAGCATTAGAGGCAGACAAAAAATCTGCTACTGTGAAAGGAGCAAGAAAATGCAAAGCCTAACTCGTCAAATTATAGTGCCAGTTTTGCTCGGTTTGGGCATCTTCACGCTGCTATTTGGCACGCTGCCGCTGCCGAATATCCAGGCAGTTGCCGCGCCTAGCCATCCCAACGACATCTTTGTCGATATTTATCAAGCGGCCAGCCCGTCGGTCGTCGCCATCAACGCGCGGGGCGCTCAGGGCAGTGGCAACGGCTCTGGCTTTGTCATCGACCAGGCCGGGCATATCGTCACCAATGCCCATGTGGTGGATTCGGCTGAAGAGATCATCGTCGAATTCCTCGAAGGCGCAATTGTGCGCGCCGAAATGGTCGGGCTAGACCTATCTTCCGATATTGCCGTCATCAAGGTCGATGTGCCAGCCGAGACGCTGCGCCCGCTGGCCTTCGCCGATTCTAATGATTTGACCGTCGGCGAGACCGTGCTGGCGATTGGCAGCCCCTTCCGGCAAGGCTGGACCTTGACCTCCGGCATCGTCAGCGCGGTAGACCGCACCATTCGCGGCTTGACTGAATTCTGGGTTGGCGGCGTCATCCAAACCGACGCTTCCATCAATCCCGGCAACAGCGGCGGTCCTCTGCTCAATCTGGCTGGCGAGGTCATCGGCGTCAATTCACAGATTATCAGCAGCGCTGGCAGCAGCGCGGGCGTCGGTTTTGCCATCCCGGCCAATCTGACGCGGCGTGTGGCGCAAACGTTGATTGAAGACGGCGAAATCCAGTATAGCTATCTAGGCATCCGGGGCGAGGATGTTAATTTGACGGTGATTGAGATTTTGGACTTGCCCAGTGACTTTCGCGGCGTAGTCGTCGAAGTATTTACTGAAGACGGGCCCGCCGCTAACTCCGAATTGCAAGAGCGAGCGGAGATGCTGACGCGCAATGATGAATTAGTGGCACTGCGTGCCGACATCATCACGGCTATCGATGGCGCGCCCATCAAAGGCATGAACGACTTGATAAGCTACCTCGCTCGCTATACGCGGCCCGAGCAAGAAGTCATGCTGACCGTGCTGCGCGATGGCGAAGTTGAGCTGGAGATTCCTGTCACGCTTGGCCAGCGCTAGTTAGAGGGATTAGCCACAGAGGCGTAGGAAAAATTCTCCGTGTCTCTACGCCTCTGTGGCACCCCACACAGCCTCAAGAAAATGCGCGCCAGATTCAACAGTTTCAAGGCAGGCGGACTTTCGCCGACAAAGCGAAAAGGCTATAGTTCAAGCAGAGTAGCGCGCCAGCACTAGGGCAAAGAAAATAATGCGCGATACAATATAAACAGTAGCAACTTTTTCTCTGTGTCTCTGTGCCTCTGTGGCTATTATCTTTTCCTCAGTCGCGATATTAATTTGGGCTTGCTTAGAGAGCTTTGATGGCGGCAATTTCTTATCAGAAAAAAAGCGTAGACTTCGAGCCTGGCGCGCGGTCGATTGCGCATTACCTGCGCATACCGGCCGGACAGCTCAAGTTTGAAGACCTGCACGCGATGAGCAGCTATGTGCGCCAGCAAGACATCGCGCGCATGCTTTATGCCCGCGCTCGCGCCCGCGGCGCCGAAAATCCGCATATTCTCACCTGGAGCGCCCGCCAAACCGACCGCCGCGCCCAGCAGCTCTTGCCCGATTTGGACTATCGGACGGACGACGGCGAAAATCTCATCAGCGCCAATTCTTTTATCACCTATGTGCTGCGCAAGCTGCTGGCGGAAGGCTGGCTGCAACTGCACGAGTACATCAGCGATACTTATGAATGGCAGGTTGAAATTCCGCCAAGGGCGGCTGAATGGCAAAAGCGGGCGGCGGCGGTTTTGCGCTGGCTGGAAGCGTCAATCCAGCTTGACCTCTACCCCAATATCGAGCGGGGCAGCTATCAGCCGCGTATCTTCCGCCCCTTTGATGTGCGGCACAATTTCGCGCGCATCGGCCGCTGCGATTTTCTGCGCCATTTTGCGCAGAATCACGAGCGGCAAGCCATCTTCAATACCTCGCATTTTTTGCACGAACACGATGATCTCATCAGCCACCATTCGGGTTATGGCGACGCGCTGGGCTTGATGGTGGCTGAAGGCACAATTTTGCGCCCGCCCATCTATCGGCGCGGCGCTCTACTCTATGATGGCTGGCGCTGGCGTATCGATACTATTGGCCTCGACGATATTGCGCTGGTGTTGCCTGGCGATATTCGGCTGCAAGCGGGCCTGGATATGCAGCTCAATCCCAGCGCGCCCGGCCCAAGCGCGCTTTATACCCGCGCCGGCGGCTTAAAAGAAAATGGCTGCCCGCTAGAACGCAGCCCGCTGGCTGAAGACAGGCTAGAATTTGTGCTGGTGAATCGGCAGGCTCTGGCTTGGAAGCGCGGCGGCGGGCTGCAAATCCCGCAGAATGGCTTTATTCTATCGCTGCGAGATGGTGCGCTGCCCAGCGGCGCGGCCGAGAGCATTATCAAGGATGCTTGGGTGGAATATGAATTCGCTGAGCCGGCGCTGCGCGTTCAAGCCGGCATTCAGGCTGGACCGATTTTGCTGCGCGGCGGTGAAATCGCCCTGGAACACGCGGCGCAGACGGAAGAATTTTGGCACAGTCAGGCTGGCAGCATTGGCATTTCGCCAGTGCGCATGAACCTGGCTACCGAAGAGCGCAAAGCGCGCAGCGCCATCGGCATCTTGCCCACGGGCGATTTGCTGCTCCTGCTAGTTGATGGTTGCGAAAAAGCCTATCGCACCGAGCTTGACAGCGCCGGCGCGAGCTTGCGCGAGGTGGCTGAATTGTTGCAGGCGGCGGGCGCGGTCGACGCGCTCAATCTCAGCGGCGAAGGCTCGAGCCATCTGTTTGTTTATGGCGGGCTGGCCAATACCCCGTCGGATCGACGCGGGCAGCGCGGCGTCGCCTACGAGCGCATGCTACCTTCAATCGGCATCGTCAACTGAAGCGGCCACCGCCTGCAAATCTTGCCAAATCTGGGCATCCAGCTCAAGCGCGCCCGCGGCCATTACTGCGGCATAATAGCGGTCGCCGCGCTCGCCTGGCACCAGAATCTCGGCGACGCCGGGCAGGCGCTTGAGCTTCTTGACGCGGGCAATCAAATCGCTAATGCCCGCTTGAAAACTAGGCAAATCGTCAGCCAGCAGTTCGGGGTCGATGGCAAAAAGCAGGTTGCCCCAATCCAGTTTAGTGCCGTCCTCTTTGCGCGTCGCGCCGACTAGTGGGCGCGTCAGCGCTTCGACGATGAAAGCCAGAGCCGCGCCTTTGTAACCGCCAAAGGCTTTGATGGCGCCGGCCAGAGCCGCCGCCGGGTCGGTCGTGAATTGGCCGGCGCTGTCATAAGCGACGCCAGTTGGAATCGACTGCCCTTCCGCGTTGGCTAAAACGATGCCGTAATAGGCGATGGCGGCGGTAGCCATATCAAAAACGATGGGCGGCCCAGCCGTCGGCAAGCCAATCGCCAGCGGATTCGTGCCTAGAAAGGCTTCGTAAGAGCCGTGCATAGCCATCAATTCTGGCGAGCCAGAGCAGACAAAGCCAATCAAGCCGGCTTCTGCCATCATACGGGCATAATAGCCGATAGCGCCGGTGGGCGAGTTGGTGCGCCGCGTGCCGACGATGCCAAAGCCATGCGCCTGCGCTTTTTCGATGGCGATGTCGGTGGCCTGGCGCAGCACCACCATGCCCTGATTCCAACTGCCGTCAAGCAGAGCCGAGAGCTTGCTATCTTTGACGCGGCGGATTTCGCCCGCGGCCGGATTGGCCGGCATGCCAGCCCCTAGCAACTTGATGACATTCTGATTGTTGCCGCGCAGTTGGGCGTACATGATGATGTCGAGCATAATCTCGCTATCGGCGGCATTATAGCCTTGGGCGGCGATGGCACGCCTTGTTACTGCGCGCAAAGTTTCCAGCGCAATCTTCATATTGCTCACTCCATAATCTCGCTAGTGGGCGCTTTCTTTTTATGTCTTCTTATTTCTTGCCGCGGACCAAGCCATTGGCGGTCAAATAAGTGTAGCTGTCTTGCACCGCTTGCAGCATATCAGTAGCGCAGCGATCCAGCTCGACGATATGCCAGTCGGCGCTGTCCGCGCAAGCGGCGACGATGGCCGGTACATCCATTTTGCCGCTGCCGACGGCGGTCATAGCATCATCTTTGTCCAGCGAGCCGTCTTTCAAGTGAATCAGCGGCGCGCGCCCCCCCGCCCGCTTGACCACTTCGACAGCATCGCAGCCGCCAACCTGGGCCCAATAAGTATCAATTTGCAGAAAAACCGATTCGTCCAGTTCATCCAGCATGAGGTCCAGCGTATCGCAGCCGTCGATGCGCTTGAACTCCCACCAGTGGTTGTGATAGCCCAAGGCGAGATTATGCGCGCGGGCGAATTCGCCGGCGCGGTTCAACTTTTCGCAGGCGCTCTTGATAGCATCGACGCTTTCAAATTCAGCGGGCGGCATAAACGCGATGCAAACGCGCTCCAGCTGATAAGCCTCCGCGATTGCCAGCACAGTCTCTTTGTTAGCCGCGTCGGGATACGGCACATGGCTGTTGAAGACTTGCAAATCAAGCTCTTGGAAGAGACTGGCGGCGGCTTGCAAACCGCCGGGCATGCCGCCAAAAGGCTCGACGCCGACATAACCCATAGCCGCCACGCGCCGCACTGTGCCTTCAAAATCCTGCGCCAGCTCGGCGCGCAGGGAATATAATTGCAATCCCACCGGTTTCAAATCAGCCATGATATGTCCTCTTCTCACTTTTCGGCTCCGCTAGTATTGTGGCTTTTCTGGGCGGGAATACCAGTGTGAATCAAGCGCAATCGCCGCCCGCCGCTGGCAAACTACTCTATCTGCTTGTAGCCATTTGCCCCGCCCTGTTGTAGACTGCTTAGTTGCGCGGCCCGCTCGGCGGCGCAGAGCCAGCCAGGAGCCTTTTGATGGCAGCAGCCACTTCCAAATCACAAGCCAATTCTCAGCCACAATCTTCAGAGACTAAAGCCTACTCCGCCCTGCGACTATGGCGGCGCTTGATGGCTTATCTCTGGCGCTATAAAGGCTGGGTGTCTGTCGCCGCCGTCGGTATCGTCGGCAGCAATATCCTGGCGATTATCGTGCCATATATCCTGCGCGATGTGGTTGATATTGGCTTGGCACAAGGCGACAGCGGCTTTATGCTGCAAGCGGGTTTGCTCATCGCTGGCTTGGGCATCCTGCGCGGCTTGTCCGAATTTCTAGGCCGTTTCTTTGGCGAGCGGCTATCACATTATGTCTCTTTTGATATTCGCAATGAAGTCTATGACAAAGTGCAGCGGCAATCTTTCACTTATCACGATACGGCGCAGGTCGGCACTATCATCACCCGCGCTATCAGCGATGTGAACGAGATACAGCGTTATTTCGCCTTTGGCTTGCTGGATGGGCTGAATGTCATCCTGCTGCTAGTGGGCGTGGTCGGCATTATGCTAGCGACCAGCCCGGCCCTGGCTCTGGTCGCCTTCACGCCGCTGCTGCCGCTGGCTCTATATTCCAGCCGCTTTGTGCTGCGCGTGCATCCGCGCTGGAAAAAAGTGATGGACCGCATGCAATCCCTCAGCAACCACATTCAAGAAAACGCCTTGGGCGCAGAGGTCGTGCGCGTTTTCGCCCGCGAACAATATGAAATCAAGCGCTTTCACGCACAGAATCAAAAGCTCTACGAAGAACAGCTCGATTTCATCACCCAGTGGATCACTTTTTTGCCGACCAGTGCCCTTTTAGCGGCGATTTCGACAGCTCTGGTGCTGCTCTTTGGCGGTCTGCTAGAAGCGCAGGGCTTGGCGAATATCACCATCGGCTTAATCGTAACTTTTAATGCCTATGTGCTGCTGCTGGCGCAGCCGCTGCGTTTTGTCGGTTTTATCATCTTGTTGACAACGCAAGCCGTCGCCAGCGGCGAGCGCGTCTTTGAAGTGCTGGACGAAGCGGAACTGGTCATTAACCAGCCAAAGGCAAAAAAGCGCGCCATCCGCGGGCATGTCCAATTTGAAAATGTCTGCGCGCAATATAGCAGTTCGACCCAGCCCGCCCTGCGCGCGGTGAATATCGTTGCGGCGCCGGGCGATGTCGTCGCTATTATCGGCTTGACGGGCGCGGGCAAAACCACAATCGCCAACCTGATACCGCGCTTTTATGATGTGAGCGCCGGCTGCGTGCGCATCGATGGCATTGATGTGCGCGAGTATGACCTGCACAGCCTGCGCCGCCAAATCGGCATCGTCATGCAGCAGTCGCTGCTCTTCTCGGCGACAATCGAAGAGAATATCGCTTATGGCAAACCTGAGGCTAGCCAGGCGCAGATTGTGGCGGCCGCCAAAGCGGCCAATGCCCATGGCTTCATCACCGAGTTTCCCGATGGTTATCAAACAGTCGTTGGCGAGCGCGGCACAACTTTGTCGGGCGGCCAAAAACAGCGCGTCGCCATCGCCCGCGCCCTCTTGATTGACCCGCGCATTCTCATCCTCGATGACGCCACCAGCAGCGTCGATACCCAGACCGAGCATCTGATTCAACAGGCGCTCGAGCATGTGATGGCGGGGCGCACCACTTTTGTCATCGCCCAGCGTATGAGCAGCATCCTCAAAGCCGACCAAATCATCGTGCTGCGCGATGGCGAAATCATCCAGCATGGCACGCACGAGAGCCTGCTGGCAGCGGGCGGCTTGTATGAAGAAATCTATAAATTGCAATTAGCCGAGCAAGAGCGAGCCCGCCGCGAGGCAATTATCGCCGGCGTGCTGAAGATTCCGCTGGAAGAGCGACGCTCTACCCAGCAATTCCGCGCTTTGATCGACCGCTTAGCCGACCGATAATGTGACAGTCAGGAGCCTATCTGGTGCAGCAGCGCAGCCAAAAACAGAGCAAAAATGGGCGGAGGGACCCTAAAAAAACCGCAGCGCCCGCGCCCAACATCCTCGAAATAGACGATGACCACAAACCGGGCTTCGACCGCGATGTTACGCGGCGTCTGCTGGCTTATCTGAAGCCGCACCGGCAAAAGCTGGCGCTGGCTATCTTTGCGATGTTTTTCAGCGTCTTTGCCAATGTGGCCGGGCCGCCGCTGATTGGCTGGGCGATTGATGAAGGCATCCGCAAGCGCGATATGTCCATTCTTTTGGCGGGCGTCATCGGCTTTGTCGCGGTGCAGCTATTAGGTTTCATCGGCTTTCGCGTCCAGCTGGGCAATATGGCGGTCGTCGGACAGACTATCATCCAAACTTTGCGCGACCAGCTTTTTGACCATGTGCAGTATCTTTCCATCAGCTTCTTCGCCGAATACGAAGTGGGACGGCTCATCGCCCGCGTTATCAGCGACGTAAATGTGGTGCGCGAGACCATAACTTTCGCCGCTGTCGGCACCATCCGCG
Source organism: Phototrophicaceae bacterium (assembly GCA_965200325.1). Taxonomy (GTDB): domain Bacteria; phylum Chloroflexota; class Anaerolineae; order Aggregatilineales; family Phototrophicaceae; genus UBA6055. The sequence continues at coordinate 2,206,341 of OZ241335.1, forward strand.
AAGTGCTGATGCTTTTTGGCATCATCATTTCCATGCTGCTTATCAATATCCCGCTGACGGCGGTGGCTTTTGCCGTGCTGGTGGTCTTGCTGCTTTTGGCGAATATCTGGCGCATTCATGCCCGCGCCGCTTATCTGCGCGTCTCGGATAGCAATGCCAAAGTCTATGCCGAGCTTTCCGAAGCCTTCAATGGCGTGCGCGTAACGCAGGCTTTCGCCCGCCTCGGGCATAATTATGACCGCTTCACGGGCGAGATTAACCTGGCGAGCCGGCAAGCGAGTGTGCGCGCGTCGCTCATATCGGCTTTGTTCTTCCCGACGGTAGAATTGATTGGCGGCGTCGCCACTGGCACGCTCATCTTTGTCGGCGGCATGCTGGTGCTAGAAGACAGCATCACCATCGGCGTGCTGCTGGCATTCCTCTTGTACATCCAACAGTTCTTCTTCCCGATTCGCCTATTGGCGCGGCGCTACAACTTGCTGCAAAGCGTCATCGCCTCCGGCTATCGCATCTTCAAGCTGATGGACTTCCCAGCCGCCATCCGCGACGAGATGAATGCCGACGAGCTGCCGGCGATTGACGGGCATATCCGCTTTGAAAATGTCTCTTTCCGCTATGCCGAGGCTGGCGAACTAGTCTTGAAGAATATCAACCTGGATGTGCCGCCGGGCGCGCGCGTCGCTTTTGTCGGGCATACGGGCGCCGGCAAAACTACTATGGTCAAGCTGATTATGCGTTTCTATGACGCGACCAGCGGCCGGGTGACAGTCGATGGCAATGATTTGAAGACGGTCACGCAGAACAGCCTGCGGCGGCAAATTAGCGTCGTGCCGCAAGACACCCACCTCTTCTCTGGCACTGTTATGGATAATATCCGCTATGGGCGGCTGAACGCGACGGACGAAGAAGTGGTGGCAGCGGCGAAAGCGGTCGGCGCGCATCATTTCATCACCGCCCTGGCCGATGGCTACTTGAGCGATATTCGGGAAGGCGGCGCTCTGCTCTCGACTGGGCAACGGCAGCTATTAGCCTTCGCCCGCGCCCTGCTCGCCGACCCGCGCGTGCTGATTCTGGACGAAGCGACCAGCAATATCGATACGCAAACCGAGCGGCAAATTCAGCAGGCACTGGAATACTTGCTAGAGGGCCGCACCAGCTTTGTCATCGCCCACCGCCTCAGCACCATCACTTCAGCCGATATAATCGTCGCGATGGACCACGGCGAGATTATCGAGATGGGCAACCATCAAGAATTGCTAGCCCGCGAAGGCGTCTATCACCAGCTTTTCACGCTGGTATAGCGCAGGTCGCTGGCGCGGCGGATGGCTTGCTCGCCAAATTTATCCCGCAGCCCATCCAAAGCGGCTTGCAGGCTTTCTTCCTGGCGCTGCGGGCGGCCAGCCTGCCAGAGCGCTAGTTGACGCTGCGGCTGGCCGAAGCCGCTCAAGCCGACGCCCAACAAGCGCACCGGCTTATTCTCCAGCCAGACTTGCTCAAAAAGCTGGCGGGCGCAGCTGAAAATCTGGCTATCCAAAGCGGTCGGCTGCTCGAGCGTCAGTTGGCGGCTGACGGTGTTGAAGTTGGGCCAGCGCAGCTTGATTTTGATGGTGGCGCCGGCCAGGCCGGCTTTGCGCGCCTGCCGCCCCACCCCATCGGAAAAGCGCCGCAGGGTCATTTTTAGCTCGGTCGCGTCCGCCACATCGGTAGCGAAAGTAAGCTCTTTGCTGATAGATTTCACCTCGTGTTCGCTAAGCACCGGGCGGAAATCTAAGCCCTGGGCGCGCTGCCAAATATCGCCGCCCAGCTTGCCCAGCCGCGCTGTCAGGGCCGCTTCCGACCAGTTCAGCACATCGCCGATGCGGCTCAAGCCAAGCGCTTGCAATTTTTGCGCGTGTTTGGGGCCTATGCCCCAGAGCTGGCGAATCGGCAAAGGCGCCAGGAAAGCGGCTTCGGCGCCGGGCGGCACAATTGTAATCGCATTGGGCGGCTGGGCTGGGGGCTGGCGCGCTTTGCCGATGGTATTCGCCGTTTTCGCCAGCAATTTATTCGTCGCGCCGCCAACAGAACAGGGCAAGTCCAGCTCAGTATTGACGCGCCGCTGGATGGAGTGGGCGATGGCTGCGATGGGCTTAGGCAGAATCGTAACATCGAGGAAGGCTTCGTCAATCGAGAGCGGCTCGACATAGGGTGCCATATCGCGCAAAATCGCCAAGACCGCTTGCGAATACTCGCCATAGACGCCGTGCCGCTGGCTGACGGCAATCAAATGCGGGCAGAGCCGCTGCGGCCTGCGCCATCGGCATGGCGGAGCGGACGCCATACTTGCGCGCTGGGTACGAGGCGGAAGCGACGACGCCGCGGCCGTCGGCCCGGCCGCCGACAGCGATTGCCTGGCCCCGCAGCGCGGGGTTGAGCCGCTCTTCCACCGCACAGAAAAAAGCGTCCAAATCAAGGTGCAGGATTTTGCGTGCCTTCGCCATTGATAAGCTCATAGAATATATTTTCTATATTAGAACATATATTCAGGTCTGTGGCAAGGTATTGCGGCTGGGAAAAATAATTGCTACAGAGCCACAGAAGCAAATCCAAGTGAATTATGCAAAAAATTGCGGCTACACCTCTCGCTTAAATATTTGCCGCGCAAGGGCTATAATGCCGCCATTGAGCGCAGCGACGAGGAAGAAACAATGATGCTGGATATACACCCAGAGGCGATTGAAGCGCTGCTGGCCGGCGAAGTCGGCGCGCCAGCCACAGTGCTAGGCAGGCAGCAGACGGGCAGCGCGGTCTCCATCCGCAGCTTCCGCCCCTGGGCGACGCAAATCGACCTCATCAACGAAGCGACCGGCCGCCGCGTCTCCATGCAAAAATTGCACCCGGGCGGGCTTTTCGCCGCCAGCCTAGATGAAACTTGGGCGGCAGCGCCTTACCGCTTCGAGGCAATCACCAGCGACGGCGAGCGCGAAAGCTACCGCGACCCCTATACCTATCCGCCGCTGCTTTCGGCTTACGACCTTTACCTCTTTGGCCAAGGCAAGCACCGCCATATCTATAAGAAGCTGGGCGCGCAGCCGCGCGAGATTGATGGCATCCAGGGCATCAACTTCGCCGTCTGGGCGCCAAATTGCTACAAAGTCGCTGTGATTGGTGATTTCAACCGCTGGGATAGCCGCGTGCATGCCATGCAAAACAACAGCGGCGCTGGCGTATGGGAAATCTTCATCCCGGGCTTGCAGGCGGACGCGCGCTATAAATATGAGGTTCGCTCGCATAACCAAGGCTATCGAGCCGAAAAAGCCGATCCTTATGGCTTCTATGCCGAGCGCCGGCCCCAGACCGCTTCTATCGTTTATGACATCAGCAGCTATGATTGGGGCGACGGCGAATGGATGGCAGCCCGCGCCCAGCGCAACCCGCTGACGCAGCCGCTGAACATTTATGAGCTGCACTTAGGCTCTTGGAAACGCAAGGAAGACGGCAGTTTCTTGAGCTATTGCGAACTGGCGGAAGAACTGCTGCCTTACCTGCTCGAAATGGGTTATACGCATTTGCAGCTGCTGCCAATCGCCGAGCATCCGCTGGACGCCTCTTGGGGTTATCAAGTCAGCGGTTATTACGCGTCGACCAGCCGTTATGGTCGCCCGACAGATTTTATGCGCTTCATCGACCGCTGCCATCAGAGCGGCGTCGGCGTCATTCTCGATTGGGTGCCAGCGCATTTTCCCAAAGATGAACACGGCTTGAACTACTTCGATGGCACGCAGCTCTATAGCCACGAAGACCCGCGGCAAGGCGAGCATCCCGATTGGGGGACGCTGATTTTTAATTATGGGCGCAATGAAGTGCGCAATTTTCTCATCGCCAACGCGCTCTTTTGGCTGAAAGAATACCATATTGACGGCTTGCGGGTGGATGCCGTCTCATCAATGCTTTATCTCAATTTTTCCCGCGCCTCGGGCGAATGGATTCCCAACGAGCATGGCGGCCACGAGAACCTGGCTGCGCTGGCTTTCCTGCGCGAATTCAACGAGGCGGTGCATGCCGAAGCGCCCGGCGCCATCACCATCGCCGAAGAAGCGACCGCCTGGCCGCTGGTTTCAAGCCCAACATACGCTGGCGGCTTGGGTTTCACTTTCAAATGGAATATGGGCTGGATGCACGACACGCTGGCTTATATGGCACAAGCGCCCAGCCAGCGCCGCTTTCACCACAACCAGATTACTTTCGCGCTGCAATATGCCTTCAGCGAGAATTTTGTGCTGCCGCTTTCCCACGATGAAGTCGTACACCTGAAAGGCTCGCTGATTGGCAAAATGCCGGGCGATTATTGGCAGAAATTCGCCGGCCTGCGCTTGCTCTTTGGCTATCAATATACGCAGGTCGGCAAGATTTTGAATTTTATGGGCGGCGAATTTGGGCAATTCGCCGAATGGAGCGAAGCGCGCAGTCTGGATTGGCATTTGCTCGAATATGAAAAGCACCGGCAAATGCAGCGCTGGGTCCGCGACCTCAACCATTTTTATCGCGCCCAGCCTGCTCTTTGGCAGGTCGATTGCGCGCCGGCTGGCTTCCGCTGGCTCGTGGTGGACGACAGCGTCAACAGCGTCTATAGCTATATGCGCTACGCCGAAGACTCAAATGATTTTTTAGTTATCGTTTTGAATTGTCGGCCGCTGGCGCGGGAAGACTATCGCATCGGGCTGCTGCAAGCAGGCTTGTATAGAGAGCGGCTCAATAGCGATGCCGCGGTCTATGGCGGCAGCGGTGTTGACAATGCTGGCGGCCGGCATAGCGAAGAAATCGCCAGCCACGGCCTGCCGCATAGCGTCAGCCTGCGCCTGCCGCCGCTAGCGATCCTGATTCTCAAGCTGGCGGAGACAGATAATTAGGCGCGTTGGCAGGAACAGAGCAATCGCACCAAAATCATAATTCGGAAAACTAAGCCAAAAAACTATGCGGCCACATTTTCAACCCCACCCCCGGCCCCTCCCCAAAGCTTTGGGGCGCGTAGACACTACCCTACGCGAGGAGCCGGGGTGGGGGTGAAACGAGCGCAAAAACTTGGGCTTATTGAGATAGAAAAAACACAGCGCTTTTGTGCTAAGATAAATTATAGAGCGCAGGCTACGCCCGCGCCCTTTCCGCCATTTATTAGAAAGTTACAGCATAATGAACATACCCTCAGACCTTAAAATCGCGCAAGATGCCAAGCTCGTGCATATCAATCAGATTGCCGAGCAGATGGGGCTGGACCCCGCCACCGACCTCGAGCATTATGGCAAATATGTCGCTAAGATAAACCTCGAAGCGCTGGAGCGGCTCCAGTCCAAACCCGACGCCAAATATGTCGACGTAACCGCCATCACGCCGACGCCCCTCGGCGAAGGCAAATCTACCACGACAGTCGGCATTGGGCAGGCGATGAAACACATCGGCAAGAAAGCCATCATCACCGTGCGCCAGCCATCGCAGGGACCCACCTTTGGCATCAAAGGCGGGGCGGCTGGCGGCGGCTATAGCCAAATCGTGCCGATGGAAAATTTTAACCTGCACCTGACCGGCGACATCCACGCCATCAGCGCGGCGCATAATCTCATCGCCGCCATGCTCGATGCGCATATCTACCACGGCAACGCCCGCAATATCGACCTGCACAATATCGCCTGGCGGCGCGTGGTGGATCTGAACGACCGCGCCTTGCGCAATATCATCATCGGCTTAGGCAAGCGCTTTGACGGCGTGCCGCGTCAGACCGGCTACGACATCACCGTCGCATCGGAGATTATGGCCATCCTAGCGCTGACAAATTCTTTGCCCGACATGCGGCGGCGCATCGGCAAGATGGTCATCGCGTATGACCGCGACAAAAACCCGGTGACCGCCGAAGACATCGGCGCGGCCGGCGCGGCGACTGTGCTGATGAAAGAAGCCATCAAACCCAACCTGATGCAGACGCTGGAGCATACGCCCGCCCTCGTGCATGCTGGGCCCTTCGCTAATATCGCGCATGGCAATTCGTCGATTATCGCCGACCTCATCGCCATGAAATGCGGCGATTATGTCATCACAGAATCGGGTTTTGGCGCGGATATTGGCGCGGAAAAATTCTTCAATATCAAGTCGCGCATTTCTGGCTTGAAGCCAAATGCGGTCGTGCTGGTTGCCACCATCCGCGCCTTAAAAGCGCACACTGGCAAATACCGCATCATCCCTGGCCGGCCCATCGACCCGGCCTTGAAAGAAGAAAATGTCGCCGATGTCGAAGCCGGCGCAGTCAATATGGTGCGGCATCTGGAAAACTTGAAAAAATTCGGCGTGAATCCGGTGGTGGCTGTCAATGTCTTCAGCGACGACACTGCCAGCGAGATTCAAGCGGTGCGGGAGATCGCGCTGGCGGCCGGCGCGACCGGCGCCACAGTCGCCCGGCATTGGGCCGAGGGCGGCGCGGGCGCAGCCGAATTGGCGGAGATGATCGTCTCAGCCTGCGAAATGCCCAACGACTTCCGCCTGTTCTATCCTGATGATGTGCCCATCAAAGACAAAATCGAGACCATCGCACGGGAAATCTACCGCGCTGATGGCGTCGACTACGCGCCAATCGCCAGCCGCAAAATCCGCCAATATGAAGAGCAAGGCTTGCGCCCGCTGCCGATTTGCATGGCGAAGACGCACCTCAGCCTGAGCGACGACCCTAAGCTCAAGGGCGCGCCCGATGGTTTTCGCATCACGATTACCGACATTCGCGCGTCGGCCGGCGCGGGTTTCATCTATCCGCTCTGCGGCGATGTGCGCACCATGCCCGGCTTGGGCCGCCGCCCCGCCGCCATGAATGTCGATATAGACGCCGATGGCAAAGTCGTCGGCTTGTTTTAGCGGCGCCAGGCAAAACGTGAAAATTTAGTCGCATGTTCCTTGCGGCCGAACATAAGCGGCGCTAATCCAGCCCGCTGCGCCGTGATAATCGACCTTGAACCAGTCCGCCGTGCGGGCTAATGCTGTCAGCGTTACAGCATAAGGCAGCAAACCAATAATCGCGCCGCCCGGTTCGGCGCGGAATTTCAATATGGCTCTGGTCCATACCCGGCAATTTTGCAGCTGTCGGTTCCTGGCAGCGGGCGCAGAGACGGCTTCAAAAGGCGGCGCGGGCGGGCCCGGCAGCAGCAGCACCGTGCCGGGCCCGCTGACCTGGGCGCAGGTCAAACCGCTGACGCTGTAGGCATCGAGCGGCTGGGCATCCCGCGCCCTGTCGCCGGCGGCATAGAAGCGCAGCGAACCGCTAGCGGGAAAGCAGACCCGGGCGCTATTTTGCCCCTGCCCCTGGCCAGATAGGGTGACGGTCTTGGCCTTATTCAGAAGCGACGGCGCGTTATTTTTCCAGGTGTAGATTTTATTGGCGTTGGGCGCGGCCGTCGTCGCCGTCACAAAGCTGGGGCTAGGCGTCGGACTCGGCTTTAGCGCTGGTCCTGGAATTGCCTTTGGGCTGAGCGAGGCCGTCGCTGTAGGACTTGCGGTTGGGCTAGGCGTCGCGCTTGGGCTTGGGCTAGGCGTCGCGGTCGGCGCTAGAGTCAAAGTCGCCGTCGCGCTTGGGCTGGGCGAGGCCGTCGCGGTCGGCGCTAGAGTCAAAGTCGCCGTCGCGCTTGGGCTTAGGCTGGGCGTTGCGCTTGGGCTTGGGCTGGCTGTTGCGGGCGGCTGAACCACCGGCGTATTGGTGGCAGTCGGCGCGGCGGTCGGCGTCAGCGTCGGTGTAGCTGTATCAGTTGGCGTGGCTGTCGGCGGCGGCACAGGCGTATTGGTGGCAGTCGCGGCGTCAGCGTCGGTGTAGCTGTATCAGTTGGCGTGGCTGTTGCGGGCGGCTGAACCACGGGCGTATTGGTGGCGGTCGGCGTAGCGGTGTAAGTCGGGCTGGGTGTATCGGTTGGAATAGCCGTTGTGGGCGGCGGCCGCACCAGCGTATTGGTGGGGGCCGGCGTTGCGCTGTGTATCGGCGTCGCTGTGTCAGTTGGAATAACTAGCGTGGGCGGTGGCGGCACCAGCGTATTAGTAGCGGTCGGCGGCACTGTTGGACTGGGCGTCGCGGTCGGACTCGGGCTAGGGCTGTTCGTCGGACTAATCGGATTATCGGGCGGCGGCACCGCGTCTGGATCGGCCGCTTCCATCGCACCAATATCGCATAGCTGAAAGCTAGGATTTGGCCGGCTCTGGTCAATCCTGTCTACTGCCAGGCAGTTGGCAAGCGGCACTTTGTTCGTCAGCGGGCTAGCCTGCGGCAAATCGATATACAAATCGTATTCGGTGAGCGTCACGAATTCAAGCGCGCCGCTATGTGCTGGACTGCAACTGTTGTCTTCGATGTGATTGGCGGCATTCGTGCTCAGCCCGCCGCTGCAATCCGCGCCAGCGCTATCGGCGATGACGCTAGCCGTCATATTGACGACGGCGCTACCAGTTTTATTCAGGCCGGCGCCATTGTTCGCCCCGCCAGTCGCTTCGTTATGAATGATGGTCAAGTGTTTGAGGTGAATGGTGCCGCCTTGCGCTTGCAGGCCGCCGCCGGCCACCGCTTTGTTATGGGGGATGAAGCTGTTCTCGACCGTCAATGCGCCGCTGTCAAAGGCGATGGCGCTACCGTCTCCGCTAGCCTCATTGTAGCTGAAGGTGCTTTGTTTAATCGTCGCGCTGCCGCCATTGACATAGAGACCAGCGCCATCTTTGCTCGTTCCCGTGCTTTGATTCTTGACGAAATGCGCTCCGTCGATGGTGATGGTGGCGCTGCCCGCGCTGTAGAGGCCGCCGCCCGCGCCACTGGCGCTATTCTCTTGCAAGATGCTGTTGTCGATTTGCAAGGTGCCGCCAGTGATGTGGATGCCGCCGCCAGCCCCTGAGCTGGTATTGCTCATCAAAAAACTGTCATAAAGTCGCACAGTGCCGCCAGTGATATACAGGCCGCCACCGCCGCTGCCGCTGGCATTGTTCATCACATAGCTGAAACTGAGCGTCACAGTGCCAGCCGAGACGTGCAAGCCGCCGCCGCCAGCGACAGTCGAATCGACGCTGCCATTGATAATCGTGATGTCCTTAAAGATGACATCGGCCGCAGCCTCGTTAACATTAAAGACGCGCTGCTCGCCCGCCCCGTCCACTTGAAAATAATTGCCGTTGATAGTTACAACGGAAGTGAGCGCGGGCAGCGGCGCGGCTAGAGTTACATTTGTATTCAGCTTGATAGTGTCCTCGCCGCTGCCGGCGATGCAGCCGCCAGTGGCGCTATCGCTGTTCGCCGCCGTGATGGCATCGGCTAAGGCGCAGCTTGTGCCATCAACGAGGATAGTAACAGCCAAGACCGGCATAGGCAAAGCCAGGGCCAAGACTTCGAGCCAAAGAAAAGTTATTGTTCTGAACATATATGCCTCCCGCGCAATCTTCCGCAGCGGCCTTCTGCCGCAAGCCTTGTACTCAGCATATAAGATATTGGCGATATATGTCAACAAACTGAATAAATTGATATAATTACAGAATATTATGAAATAAAAGTGTAATATTATGTTACATTTCAAATCCCGCAGCCTATAAGCTTGACGCGGGCGAGATAGACGCAGCGCTCCGCGCAGGCGCAAGGGAATTGCGCTATAATGCCTTCAAGAGCAGCGTGAAGGGGGACACTTGGAAAAGCAATCGCTGAGTCCGCATGCTTTTCAGTATCAGCCGCCGGCCATCGATGGCGATTTTCTGGGCAAGCACATCATCTCCGTCGACCAATTCCAACGCGGCGACCTGGACATCTTGTTTCAAGCCGCCACCTCCATCCGCAAGCGCATCCGCACGCAAGACCGTGGCTTAACCGAACTCTGCGCCGGCAAGGTCATGGCTTCGCTCTTCTTTGAAGCGAGCACACGCACCGATATGGCCTTTCAAGCGGCTATGCGCCGCCTGGGCGGCGATGTCATCGCCGTCAGCAATGGCGTGCGCTTCTCGTCGATGTATAAAGGCGAGAATCTGTCCGATACCATCCGCGCCACCGGCTGCTATGCCGATGCCATCGTGCTGCGGCATCCAGAAATCGGCTCTTCTTATGAAGCCGCTTATTACCTCGACCAGCTTAACCAGCGCATCGATAATCCGACCGTCGTTATCAGCGGCGGCGATGGCATTGGCGAACACCCGACGCAAGCACTGCTCGATATTTTCACTATCTTCGATCAAAAAAAATCGCTGGCGAATCTGACGGTCACGCTGGTTGGCGACCTCAAGCACGGGCGCACGGTGCATTCCCTGGCTAAGCTCATCGCCTATTACGACGCCAAAGACCTGCGGCTCTGCCTGGTCGCGCCGGCCAGCCTAGCCATGCCGGCCGAAATCACCGAACTGGTCAAAGCGCATGGCATCACCGTGCGCGAAACTGACAATCTGCTGGATGTCATCGCCGAGACCGATGTCATCTATTGGACGCGCATTCAAGAAGAGCGCTTCGCCGATAGCGCGACCTACGACAAAATCAAAGACCGCTTCATTATGACGCCGCCAGTCTTAGCCCAGGCCCGGGCGGATGCCATCCTGATGCACCCGCTGCCGCGCAAACACGAGATGGGCACGCGGGCTGACCACGATATTTTGGACGCGGACCCGCGGGCGATTTATTTTGAGCAGATGGAAAATGGCATGTTCGTGCGCATGGCTTTGCTGGTCAAAGCGCTGCGCGGGGTCTATGTCTGATGCCGCGGATTCGCATTCCTGGCTTGATAGACCCGCATACCCACCTGCGCGATTTGGATTGGGCGCATAAAGCGACCTTCGCTTCAGAAACGCAAGCGGCTCTGGCCGGCGGTTATTGGGCGGTTTTTGATATGCCCAACACAGCGCCCTCCACCACTAGCGATGCCCGCCTCAGCGATAAGCTCGCCCGCATCGACCAAGCGGCGCATTGCGATTGGGGCTTATATTTTGGCGCGTCCCAAGCCGATAACAGCGCCGAATACGCCAATATCGTCGCCCGCGTCTGTGGCCTCAAAATCTATAACAACGCCACCACCGGCGACCTGCTCATCGCTAGCAGCGCCATGCGCGAGCGGCATTACCGGGCCTGGCGCACCAAGCGCCTCATCGCCGTGCATGCCGAAGGTGAAACCATCCGCAACATCCTCGACCTCGTGCGCAAATACCGCCAGCCAACACATTTCCTGCATATCAGCAGCGAGCGGGAAATCCAGCTACTGACACAAGCCAAACAAGACCGCCTGCCCGTGACCGTGGGCGTCTGTCCGCATCATCTATTTTTGACGGAAGAAGATTTGCCTACGCTCGGCGCTTTTGGTCTGATGAAACCCGAGCTCAAGCGGAAAGCCGACCAGCGTGCGCTGTGGCGGGGGATCAGGCTGGGCATCGTGGACATCATCGAATCTGACCATGCGCCGCATACCATCGCCGAAAAAGAATCGGCCAGCCCGCCCTATGGCGTGCCGGGTTTAGAGACGACGCTGCCGCTGATGCTGCAAGCGGTCAAAGACAAGCGACTGCCGCTGCAAAAAGCCTGCGATATGCTCTCGCTCAATGTGCAGCGCATCTGGCGCATTAGCCCCCTGCCCAAGACCTACACTGTCGTCGATACGGACATCAGCCAGGTCATCAGTCGGCAGAATTTGCGCACAAAATGCGGCTGGTCGCCCTTTGAGGGCATGCGGGTTTGCGGCAAAGTCGTCGAAGTCTGGATTCGCGGGCATAAGGTTTACGATGGCGAGCGTATCTTGAGCGCGGCGGGTTTCGGGCGTAATCTCTTCGGATTTGTCGCATGAAAAGAACGACGCGCAAATGGCTGCTGCGGCTGATTGCGGCAGTCTACAGTCGGCTCAATCAGCATATCATTTTCCGCCAGCCGGCGCAGGCGGCGCATGAAGCGGCCATCGGCTGGCTGCGCGCCCTCGAGCGCCTGCCTTTTTCGGCCAGCGCAGCGGCGCTTTTGCGTCAACTGACGCTGCCCACAGCTGAAATCACTGTTGGCGGCGCGTGCTTGCCACAGCGTTTGATTTTAGCCGCCGGCCTGGTCAAAGGCGATGGCTTCACCGACGAAACAGAGGCTCTGCGCGCCGTCGCCGCGGGCCGCAACATCATGCCCGGCTGGCGCATTTTGCCCGCTCTAGTCGGTGCAGTGGAATTTGGCTCTTTCACCCGCCAGCCGCGTTTGGGCAATGCCGGCACGGTAGTCTGGCGCGATAAGCAAAGCCAATCGACGCAGAATCGCGTTGGCTTGCGCAATCCCGGCGCCCGCGCCGCCGCCCGTTTCCTCGCCCAGCAGGGCGATAAATTGCCGCCTGTTTATGGCATCAATATCGCCGTCTCGCCCGGGCTGGCTGACATCGCCGAACAAGGGCGCGACAGCCTAGAAGCGCTGGCTTTTTTCCTTGAGGCAGGCTTGCGGCCGACCTGGTTCACGCTCAATATAAGCTGCCCGAATACCGAAGACGACCCGCAGGGCTTGCAGCTCGAAACGGAGACGCGGCGGCTTTGCGCCGCCTTCATCGCTCGCCTGCGCGGACGGGATATTCCGCTCTGGGTGAAAATTAGTCCTGGCCTAGCGGCCGAGCAGTATGAGACCTTGATGCGCGTCTTTCACGAAGTCGGGGTGCAAGCGGTCGTAGCGACCAATACTTGGGGGCAGCCCAGCCCAGAAGACGACGCTGTGGTAGCCGGCGTTGGCGGCGGCCGCTTATTTGAAGAGGCGCTCAAGGCAATCGAGCATTTACAAGCGGCAAAAATCCGCCATAATTACGCGGTAGACCTCATCGCCTGCGGTGGCATCCTCGATGGACCCCGCTTCCGCGCTTATGCCGAGCTGGGCGTCGCGGCCGGGCAGTATTGGTCGGCGCTGGTCTATCGCGGTCCTTTTGCCGCCGCCATCATCGAAAGCGAAATAGCGAAGCATGCCTACGAATACAAAACTTTGCATCGCCAAAGCCTTGCTTGATATCGGCGCGGTTGGCTTTAGTCCCAGCGCGCCCATCACCTTCAAGTCGGGCATACAGTCGCCGGTCTATGTGGATAACCGGGCGCTGATTTATCATCCGGCCGCTTGGCACAGCGTCATCGCCGGCTTCAAATCGCTGATTATGGCGCAGGCCCTCGACTTTGATGTCATTGCCGGCGTGGCGGTTGGCGGCGTGCCGCATAGCGCCGCCCTGGCTTATCTGCTGCATAAGCCGTCGGTCTTTGTGCGCAAAGAAAGCAAGGGACATGGCAAGGGGCAGCGCATCGAAGGCGGCAGCGTCGCTGGCCGCCGCCTGCTGCTGCTGGAAGACTTAGTGACGACAGGCGGCAGCAGCCTGTCCGCCGTCCAGTCTTTGCGCGCGGCCGGCGCCACAGTCAGCGATGTACTGGCGATTATCAGCTATGGCTTCCGCGAGGCGGAGGCGGCTTTTGCGAGCGCCGAGCTGAGGGTGCACACGCTGACAGATTTTGCGACTGTGCTGGAGCTGGCGCAGAGCGCCGGGCTGTTTGCCGCGGAAGACGCGGCGCTCATCCGCGCTTGGTTCGCCGCACCACATAGCTGGGGAGCGGGCAAGTCATGAAAGCCACCGAGAAATATAGAGCGCGAGCGCGGGAAATAAACTCGCTGCTTTGCGTCGGGTTGGATAGCGACATCAAAAAATTGCCGGCCGCTTTCCTGGCTCAAGAGCGTCCGCAACTGGCTTTCAACCGCCACCTCATCGATTGCACGGCGGAATTCGCCGCCGCCTACAAATTCAATATAGCCTTTTATGAAGCCCGCGGCGCCACTGGCTGGCAGGAACTGGCAGATTCGCTGGCTTATCTGCGGCAAGCGCAGCCGGCCATGCTGACGATTTGCGATGCCAAGCGCGCCGATATTGACAATACCAGCGCCGCTTATGCCGCCGCGATTTTTGATAGGCTAGGCTTCGATGCCGTCACGCTCAATCCTTATCTGGGGCGCGATGCCTTGCAGCCCTTTCTCGATTATGCCGACAAAGCCTGCATCATCCTCTGCCGCACATCCAACCCGGGCGCAGCCGAGATACAGGATTTGCAACTGGGCGGACGGCCGCTCTGGCAGCTAATCGCAGAGAAAACAGCGAGAGAATGGAACAGTAACGGCAATTGCATGCTGGTCGCAGCGGCGACGAACCCGGCTGAGCTGGCGCAAATCCGCGCCAGCGTCGGCGAGATGACCCTGCTGGTGCCGGGCATTGGGGCGCAAGGCGGCGACATCAAAGCGGTACTACGGGCGGGGCTGAATAAAGCGGGCGGCGGTTTGATTATCAATGCGTCGCGCAGCATCATCTTCGCTGCCGAGCCAGCCAAGGCCGCCGCTGCTCTGCGCGCGGCGATTAACCTAGAGCGCCCATGAAGCAAAAACCAGCAAAAACACGGCACTTCAGCAAGACCAGCTTTATCAAAACCGACCTGGCGGCCATCACACGCTTTCACGAAGCACCGCGGGCCCTCGCCACTTTGACACCGCCGCCAATTTATATGCAGGTCCAGCGCGACACGCGCCGCTCGCTGACCGACGGCGAAATCGAATTCAGGCTGTGGTTTGGGCCCCTGCCGATTGGCTGGCTGGCGCGGCATGAGCCTGGCCCAACGCCCGACTCATTTGCCGATTTGCAAGTGCGCGGGCCCCTGGCCTACTGGCGGCACGAGCATATCTTCCACGAAGTCGAAGGCGGCATCGCCTTGACTGACCGCATCACCTTGGCGCATAAGCGCGGGCTGCTCGGTCTATTGACGCGCCCGGCTTTTGACGGCCTACCGCTGCGCCTGCTTTTTGAATTTCGCCACTGGCGGACGCGCCGCGCGCTCAGCCAATAGCTTTCAGGGCTGCGACTGCATCAAAAGCGACAGGCTGCCCTTCTGCACCAGTGTGCCATCTTGCTTGATGATGCGCAGCTCTAGCACGACGATGCCGCCGCCCAAGCGCCGCGCCGCTTTTGTGCTCGCCACTTTTAACTCGGCATGGATGGTATCACCGATATAGACCGGATTGCTGAACTTCATCTCTAAGCCGCGAAAGCCTAAGACCGTCCGCTCCAAAATGCCTAGCTGATAAGCCTGCCCGATGGCATAGCTCACAGTCAGCATGCCATGGGCGACGCGCTGCCCCATGAAAGAGTCTCGGCAGTATTCGGCGTCGGTGTGCATGGGGTTATAGTCGCCGGTGAGGGCGGCGAATTGCATCAAATCGGCTTCGGTGATAGTGCGGCCACGGGTGCGCAGCAGCGCGCCGATTTCAAATTCTTCAAAATATAGTCCACGGGGACCATCAGCTTCAAATTTCATGGCAAGCGTTTTTCTAATCCGCAGCCGCGCTGGAGCAGTCTGTGTCGGCACCAGCACCAGCTGCGAATCTCTAGTTGCGGCAATTACAGCGGCGGGAAGGCGCTGCCAATCAGCGGCGCAATCACCAGCGAAACGATAGCCAGCAGCTTCAGCAAAATGTTGAGCGACGGCCCCGAAGTATCTTTGAAGGGATCGCCGACGGTATCGCCGACGACGGCAGCTTTGTGCGCGTCCGAACCTTTGCCGCCAAAATTGCCGGCTTCGATACTTTTCTTCGCGTTATCCCAAGCGCCGCCGGCATTGGCCATCATCACCGCCAGCATAAAGGCGGAAACCAGCGAACCGAGCAAGACGCCAACCAGCGAAATCGGCGCGATAAACTCGCCTAGCACATTGCCCTTGCCCAGCACAGCCAGCAAAGCCATGCCAACTGGCACGCCGACGGCGATGATGCCCGGCAGCAGCATCTGCTGGATGGCGCTGTCGGTGCTGATAGCGACGCAGCGCTCATAATCCGGCTCTTGCTCGCCTTCCATGATGCCTTTGATTTCGCGGAATTGGCGGCGCACTTCTTCGACAATTTGCTGCGCCGCATCGCCTACCGCCACCATCGTCAAGGCGCTGAAGACATAGGGCAGCAAACCGCCGATGAATAGCCCGGTCACAAATTGCGGATTGAGCAGCAAATCAGCGGGATTTATGGCGCTGCCCAAAGCCGAGCTGCCGCCAGCGGTCAATGCGGTGATGAAAGCGGCCGTCAAGGCTAAAGCTGTCATCGCCGCCGAGCCGATGGCGAAACCCTTGCCGGTGGCGGCGGTTGTATTGCCCAAGCTATCGAGGGCATCGGTGCGGTCGCGCACCTCTTCGGGCAAGTCGGACATTTCGGCGATGCCGCCGGCATTATCCGCCACCGGTCCATAAGCGTCGGTCGCCAGCGTGATGCCCAGCGTCGAGAGCATGCCGACCGCCGCCACTGCTACGCCATACAAACCTGCCTGCGATGTGGCCAGCAAAGTTACGACAACGACGATAATGACGGGCGCAAGTGTGCTCATCATGCCCAGGGCTAAGCCGCGGATGACGACGATGCCCGCCCCGCCTTCAGCGGAGGCAGAAAGCGCTTTTGTCGGCCCGTAGGTATCGGCGGTGAAATACTCGGTGAAATAGCCAATCAAGACGCCGCCAATCAAACCGCTGAGCGTGGCTAGGATGACGCCGATATTCTGCTCGCCAAAGGGCAGCAAAAAACCCAGACCGACGACAACCAAGCCAATCAAGAACGAGGCGCTATAAATGCCGCGGCGTATGCTGCCCAGCAGCTGTTCTTGGTCAGCGCCTTCGTCGGTCTTGACCAAGAAGCTGGCGATGATGCTAATAATCAAACCGGCCGCCGCCACTAATAGCGGGAAGACCTGCGCCGCCAGCAAGCCATCGCCAGCAAAAGCGCCGGCTGTCGTCGCCAGCGAAATCGCGGCGATAATCGAACTGGCATAGCTTTCAAAGAGGTCGGAACCCATGCCGGCGACATCGCCGACATTATCGCCGACATTATCGGCGATGGTGGCGGGGTTGCGCGGGTCGTCTTCTGGGATGCCGGCTTCAGTCTTGCCGACCAAATCAGCGCCGACATCGGCCGCTTTGGTATAAATGCCGCCGCCGACGCGGGCGAAAATGGCGATGGAAGTGCCGCCAAAGCCAAAACCGGCCAGAGCCGCAGCCGCCTGCGCCGCATCACCCAGTTGATTGACAAAGAGGATGAAGAGCAGGCTGATGCCCAAAAGCGCCAGGGACACAACCATAGTGCTCATCACGGTGCCGCTGGCAAAGGCGACGCGCAGGCCGCTATTGAGGCTCTGCGACGCGGCTTGGGCGGTGCGCACATTGGCGCGCACGGCGATGTACATGCCGATATAGCCGGATAAACCTGAAGCCAGCGCGCCAAAGACAAATGCCACCGCTGTCAAAATCGACATGCCCGAACCTGGCACCTGGCTCAAAGCCACCAAAGCGACGGTGACAATAGCCACCAAAATCGCCACCGCGCGGTATTCGCGGCTTAGGAAGGCTTGGGCGCCGCGTTGAATGGCCGCCGCGATGCGCTGCATGCGCGCGCTGCCTTCGGCTTGCGCCAGCACATAATTGCGTTGGCGCAAGGCAAATATCAAACCGATTACAGCCGCCGCCACCGCGAGCGCGACGGCGGTATTCATATCAATCATAGATTTAGACTCCCTGTCTATTATTTCGTAGTCCCAACTGAAGGATACTAATGCAAAATACGACATTTTCAAAGCGCCGAGTCGATTTTGGCTCCGCCTCTGTGCCTATTTTATTTTCCTAGTCGCAATACAAAGTTGAGCTTAATTCTTATAATATGAAAAGCGCAAGCTAGAAAATACAATTCCATGCGCCAGACAGCAAAAATCGGCGCGCTTGGCGAAAAACTGGCGCGGCAATATCTGCGGCGGCAGGGCTATGCCATCCGCGAGACAAACTGGGCTAGCATCTATGGCGAGCTGGACATCGTCGCCGAGCGCGGCGGCGTCTTGGTCTTTGTCGAAGTGAAGACACGGCGCAGCGCCAGCACCGAAAGCGCCCTGGCCGGCATCAGCCAGGCAAAATACGACCGCACGCTCAAAACGGTCTATCATTATCTGCACGAGAAAGCCCTCGATGACGCGCACTGGCGCCTCGATGTCATCGCGGTCGCCTTAGCCGGGCGCGGCACAGCGCAAATCGCCCATGTGGAGGACGCTTTTGACTGGTGAACGGCCGCCGCTGATTATCATTCTCGGGCCTACAGGCGTCGGTAAGACGCGCCTGGCGCTTGAGCTGGCGCAGCGCTTCAATGGCGAAATCGTCGGCGCGGACAGCCGGCAGGTTTATCGCTATATGGACATCGGCACGGCAAAACCGACGGCGGCGCAGCAAGCCCGCGTGCCGCATCACCTCATAGACATTGCCTTGCCTGATTACAATCTCAGCCTGGCCGAATATCAAGACGCCGCCTATCAGGCGATTGACCGTTTGCATGGGCGCGGCAAGCTGCCTTTTTTGGTGGGTGGCAGCGGGCAGTACACCAGCGCTGTCGAAGAAGGCTGGGGCATCCCGCGCGTCGCGACCAATCCGGCCTTGCGCGCTGAATTGGAAGCCTACGCGGCGCAGCATTCGCCGGCTGCGCTGCATGAACGGCTGCGCCAGGTCGATCCAGTCGCGGCCGATAAAATCCACCCGAATAACAGCCGCCGCGTCATCCGCGCGCTGGAAGTGCATACGCTGACCGGGCAAGCCATAAGCGTCTTGCAGGTCAAGCGGCCGCCACCCTACCGCATCTTGCGGCTGGGTTTGCAACTGCCGCGGGCGATTTTGTATCCGCAGGTCGATGAGCGCGTCGAGGCGATGGTGGCGGCTGGCTTCGTCGACGAAGTGCGGCGCTTGCTGGACATGGGTTATAACCGGACGACGCCGGCTATGAGCGGCTTGGGCTATTTGGAAATCGCCGCGCACCTGCTGGATGGCTTGCCGCTGCCAGAGGCGATCCAGCGGGCAAAATTTAGCACGCACAACTTCATCCGCCGGCAGGATGTTTGGTTTCGCGGGCATGACAATGGCATTTTATGGCATAATGTGGCGGAGACGCCGGCGGACGCGCTGACGGCTTTGCTGCGCCAGTGGCTGGCGCAAGGGGATTGACCGTATGGCGAGTGAGAAAAAACTGACGCACCTCGACGAGACAGGCCGGGCGGAGATGGTCGATGTCGGCGCGAAACCGGCGACGGCCCGCAGCGCCACAGCGGCCGGCCGCGTCCTCATGGCAGCGGAAACGCTGCGCCTCATCCGCGAGGGCGATATGAAAAAAGGCGATGTCTTGAATGTGGCGCGCATCGCTGGCATTATGGCGGCAAAGCGAACGGCTGAGCTTATCCCGCTCTGTCATCCGCTGCCCATCAATAAAATCGCGCTCGACTTGCGTATCAACGAGGCGGCTTGCGCCATCGAAATTAGGGCGACGGTCAAGACGCAAGGCAAAACAGGCGTTGAGATGGAAGCGCTGGCCGCTGTCACAGTCGCCGCGCTGACGATTTACGATATGGCAAAAGCGGTCGACCGCGCCATGCGCATCAGCGATATTCGCTTGCTGGAAAAGCGCGGCGGCCAGCGCGGCGATTATACAGCGGCCGGCAGCTCTTAAGCGCCCGGCAGACTTTGCGTCAGCTCAAACGACATAAGCCGTATTTCCGCTATCTCGCCTAGGCTGATATTGTGCAAGTGAATGAGAAGCCCGCCTAAGATTGTGATGAGCGTTATGAAGAGCGCGAACAGCCTCTTGTTAAGGTCTTCTTTAGTCGCTCCATGTTTCGACCGTTCTTCCAGTACGGCTATGCGCTCGGACTGCATTTGCGTATTGCCGCTGACAAGTTTTTCATCAAAGCCTACTGTTTTGTTCATCAGTGCTTTTTCCTTTCTGTGTATGAGATATGTGTGTATGGTAATAGGGTAAAAGCGCCTTATTATTTATGATGTTCAGCCTGGCTTCTGGCTGATAAGCTCTATAGTAGATATACGATAATTCTATTGTATGATAATTCGTCAGCGAAAACGTTTGAATATTCAAATTTTTAACCCAAGTTCATTTTCTAAACGAAGGCAAGCGACTTATGCAAATCACTGTGCTTTTCTTCGCCACCTTGCGCGATGTCATCGGCGCGCGCAAGCTGACGCTCGAGCTTGACGCGGCCAGCCACAGCATCGCCAGTCTGCGCCAACTGTTGAGCGCGCGCTACCCGAGCGCGGCGGAGAATCTGAAAGTAGCGTTGGCGGCGGTCAATGAAGAATTCGCCACTGAAAACGCGCCCATCAAAGACGGCGACGAGGTGGCTTTTTTTCCGCCTGTCAGCGGCGGCAGCGCGGTCGAACAGCCGGAGATATTCCGCCTGCCCCGCGCGCCTTTTGACCACGACGAAGTCGTCGCCGCTATCACCACCGCTCGCACCGGCGCTGTCTGCCTCTTCACTGGCATCGTACGCGGGCAGACCGAAAAAGCCGGCCACCTGCCGCAGACCGACTACCTCGAATATGAAGCCTACGAGCCAATGGCCTTAGCCAAGATGCGCCAGGTCGCGGCCGAGATTCGAGCGCGCTGGAGCCAGGTCGAAGGCATCGCCATCATCCAGCGCATCGGCCGGCTGGCTGTCGGCGATAATACAGTGCTTTGTGCCTGCTCTTCGCCGCACCGCGACGATGGCTGTTTTGAAGCGGCGCGTTATGGCATCGACCGCTTAAAAGAAATCGTGCCAGTTTGGAAAAAAGAAATCGGCCGCGACGGCGAAACCTGGATCGAAGGCGAGTATCGCCCGCCGGCTGATGAGATGGCAAGCCAGGATGAATAAAGAACAAGCCAAAAACAGCGCTTTCGAGCGCGAACTGGGCATCAGCTTCCGCCAGCCCGAGCTGCTGAAGCAAGCGCTCACGCACAGCTCATTCGTCAACGAATTCACCGAGGCGGCGCATGATAACGAGCGGCTGGAATTTCTTGGCGATGCGGTGCTGGACCTGATTGTGGCCGATATGCTTTATCAAAAATATCCTCAGGTCAGTGAAGGTATGCTGACGCAACTGCGGGCGGCTTTGGTCAAGACCGAGTCGCTGGCGCAGCTCGGCCGAGCCTGCAATATCGGGCAGTATCTGCGCATTGGGCATGGCGATGAGCTGAGTGGCGGGCGCGAGCGCTTAAGCACCTTAGGCGGCGCTTTTGAAGCGGTTATCGGGGCGATTTATCTCGACCGCGGCCTGCCAACGGCGGTGGACTTCCTCAAGCCGCGCCTGCTGGAATTACTGGAGACTATCCTCAAGGATAAGCTGCATATCGACGCCCGCAGCGAATTGCAAGAGCTGGCGCAAGGCAATTTGAATATCACGCCCAGCTATCGCGTCATCGACTCGGCTGGGCCCGACCATGCCAAAGAGTTTCGCGTCGAAGTGGCGCTGGGCGAGTCGATAATTGGCCAGGGCCGCGGCCGCAGCAAGCGCAGCGCGGCGCAAGCAGCCGCCCGCAGCGCCTTGCAGGAAATCGACGCGCATGGCTTGCCAACGGAAATCGCCAGTGCTAACGAAGAGGCTAGCGGAACTCAATAGCGGCGCCGGCGAAAACAATTGTCGCAGATGCGGTAGCGATGGCGCGAGGGCAAAAGCGCGCCACATGACCGGCAACGCTGCGCCGTATTGAGATTGCGCAGCAGAGCCTCGTCAATCGAAAGCGACCACTCGCGCCGTTCTTCGCGCGTTTGCGCATGGGCTTCGCAGAACTGGGTGAACTCCCGCCGCCGCGACAGCCACAGATAAATGTCGGCGCAGGCGATTGAATACTCGGTCGCGTCCAAGTCGCCGCCATCCTGAATGGGCAGCGGCGGCGCTGGCGGCAAGGGAATCTGATAGCCTTCGAGGATCATGTAGGCGCAGTCCAGCCAATAAGGCCGCGTCGACTTGCGCGTCGGCGCGTTGACCAGTTGCAGCGCCGCCGCCAAACCCAGCTTCTTGATATCTTCATCGGAGAGCATTTTGGCGAGTTCGATGCGCTCGTCCAGGTCGGCGGTGGTGATGACAGCCCGCAGTTCTTCGGGGATGGACTTCAACTCCGCCCAGCGCGTCAACTGTTCGGCTAGGCTGCCGGGGATGAGATTCAAGTCGTCGACCGTTGGCGCCACCCGGGCATAATTCAAAGTGGCCGGCTCTTGGGCATAAAGTTCCTGCACGATGCGCAGGTCTTGTCGGTTTGTCGCGGCGATCAAACCTGTTTTGGACATGCCATAGCGGCCAGCGCGGCCGCCAATCTGATGCAGCTCAGCTGGGTAGAGCTGGCGGTCATTTTTGCCATCGAATTTTTCCACTTGATAAAAGCAGACGACATCGGCGGGCAGGTTCAAGCCCATGCCGACGGCATCGGTGGCGACGCAAATTTCGGTCTCGCCCTCGGCGAAGCGGTCAGCCTGCCGCCGCCGCACTTCGGGCGGCAAACTGCCATAGACCACCGAGACGGCTCGGCCTAGTCGCTCCAGTTTCATCTTCAAGTCCAGCACATTGCGCCGCGAAAATGCCACCAGTATCGTCGAGGGCGGCAGAGCCTCGAGGTTGAAAGGCCGCTCGGCGACGGCAATCGGCGCTAGCCGCTCATGCTCGATGACCTGGCAGGGTATCTCGGCGGCCGAAGCCAAGACTTCGATAAGATTGCGCGCCGTTGGCGGGCCAATGATGTGCATTTCAGGCGCGGCTGATTCCATCAAAGCCCGCGTCCAGGCCCAGCCGCGGTCGGCATCAGCGAGCATCTGCGCCTCGTCGATGATGACGCAAGCGCCGCTCTCTTGGGCATTGAACATCTCGATGGTGGCGGCGGTGATGCGCGCGCCTTCGACTGGGATATATTCTTCGCCGGTCAGCAGATGGCAAGGCACGCCTTCGGCATTGAGGCGGTCAAATATCTCATAAGCCAGCAGCCGCAACGGGGCCAGATACCAGCCCGAGCCAGCCGCTTTTAAGGCTTGCAGAGCATCGTGGGTTTTGCCGCTGTTGGGCGCGCCGATGTGCAGGTGGAGCTGCTGCTGGTCGCGCCAGGCATTGCGCCATTTGGGGAAAGCGTCGATGAGGCGATTGCGCAGTTTTGCCCGCGCCTCGCGCTGGCGGCGGCGGCGATTGCGCCCGCCGCGGCGGCCTTTGCGTTTGCCTTTTCCGGCTTTCTCAGCCGCCGCGTCCAGCCGTTGGTTGTATTCGGCGAAGGTCTCTGGCAGGTCCCACAAGCCGCGAATATCGCGCCAGATTATGCGCTTGGGCGAGATGCCGGCTTCGCGGATGCTGTTGTTCAAGCGGCGCTGGTCCATATCCAGCACGACACGCAGCTCGCTCGGGCGTAGGCGTTCGTAACCGGCAATCATCTCGCGCAGGTCGGGATCAGCCGCAGTGGGCTTAAAAGTATAGACGGGGAAGCGCAGCTTGCCGCGCGGGTCTAGGAAGCGGTCCAAAGCCAATTCCGCCGCCGCCGCGCGCAAGGCCTCGGTGCTGACGCCAGCCAGCTTAGCCGCCTGCTTGGCGGTATAGCTGCGGGCGAAAACCTGTTTTTCTAGGGAGTCCGCCGGGCGCGGGGTGGGGATGCCATCGCGCAGGTCCAGACCGCAAACTTGCAAGGCGCTCTGCCAGGCTGCGTCTTCATCTGTATTTTGCTTTTCTTCTGTGGCAGCGAGGGCGATGCCAACTTGATGCTCGTCAATTGCTGCTGTCAAACATACCTCCATATTATCTGCGATAAGCGCAGAAAGTTTACCAGCGATAGGGTGGCGCCGCGTCGCTGGCTGTTCTATCTAAGTCAAGGTGATGGGCCGCACTCTCGGACTCGGCGGCAAAAAGCTCCCGCTGCTGCTTTGCTTCTAGAGCATAATGCTGGAAGACCCTATCTATCAAAGCTGTTTTATAGCCCGTCTCGGTATAAATTTCCGCCGCGAAACGGGCGGGATGTTTCTGGCCCTTGCGCCGATTGCATTCCGGGCAAGCCACCACCAGATTGCCCGCTTGATTGCGGCCGCGCTGCTTCAAGCTGACGACATGATCCAGCTCGAATTCAGCACCGACCAAGTTCGCGCCGCACCATTCGCAGCGCCCGCCCGATGCCAGGATGCGGTCGCGCAGCACCGCCGCCGCCAGCCGTCCGACTGCCCGCGCCGCTTTCGCGCGCGCATTCAAAGCGGCCGCGTACTGCTCCAGCGCGGCGGCATCAAGCAGATCTTGATACATCATTGCGGCGTATCTTCCCGCGGGTTATCCAGCCGAAAGCCGTGCCCGCGCACGGTCACGATATATTGATGCGTCGGATCCAGCTCGGCCAGGCGGTCGCGCAGACGCCGCACCAGCGCATCGATAGCTTGCTCGCTGACGCCCAAGCCCATGGCATCGGTCCAAACAGCGCCGACCACATCGCCGCGGCTGCAAACGCCGCCCTGGCTGGCAAATAATATCTCTAACAAGCGATATTGATGCAGGCTCAGCGGCGGGTCTAAAGTTGCGTTTTTAATCGTAACCTGGCGCGATTCGGGGTCGAGGCGCAGGCGCAGGCCGGTCATCGCACCAGACGGGATAACATCGGGCAAGACGCGGGCGGTGGCCGGCGCCGTCGCGCCCGAGCCAACAAAACGCAGGCGAATATCTTTGGCGACGCGAATCTCGTCGCCATCTTCTAGTTCGCGCATGCCGGTCAAGCGATAGCCATTGACCCAGGTGCCGTTCTTGCTGCTCAAGTCTTCGATGACGCAGCTGCTGCCATGTTGCAGCAGGCGCAGGTGCTGCCGCGAAATCTGACGCACAGGAATGACAATATCGCAGCCATCATCCCGCCCCAGCACCATTTCTGGGCGGTCCACTGCCCAGTGTGGGTTTGATAAAGAGCCATCGAGCCAAACAATAACTGGGCATTCATCGGTTGTAAGGGACATTGCGCCACTTCCCTTCGCGCCGTCTCGAGCGCCTGCCATGTGTAGCTTGTATTATAACGCATAATGAAGCGGATTCGAGCGTGTATTGTTGCCGGTCGCGCCAGCTTGTAGAATCTGGGACCGTAAACTGTTATGCTAGAATAGTAAGAAGTGGAGTGGCGAAAGACAATGGCTATGCCAGTGCGAGAACGGCTTTACGACATCGACGATCTGTCGCAGCTTATCTGTCAGTCAGACGACGATAGCAACTACGAATTGATTGACGGAGAATTGATAACGATGCCACCAGTCAAATATCCACATGGAAAACTTGTGATGCGTATCGGCCGTTACATTGCATTTTTTGATCCAGAGGAGAAGCTGGGTGAAGTAGGCACTGAAGAAGGTGTGCATCCGCCTGGCGACCGCCATACCTTGCTGGCGCCAGATGTCGCTTTCATCCGCCGCGAGCGCCTGCCTCTGCTTGAACCCGAGAATTGGACGCCCTTTATGCCCGACCTCGCTGTCGAAATCAAGTCGCCGAGCAATACCCGTGCGCAGCTGCGCCGCAAAGCCGCTATCTACCTGCGCAATGGCACGCAGATTGTCTGGCTCGTCCTGCCCGCTGAGAAAAGCGTCGAAGTCTGCCGTTTAGGCCGCGACGGCGAAATCGAATACGAATTTGTCGGCGAAACCGGCAGCCTCAGTGGCGAGACTGTCTTGCCCGGCTTTCGGCTGGAACTCAAAAAACTCTTTGCCTGATACGCAAAAAAGAAATGGTAAAAAATATGGCGATTAAACTGCAAGAACGGCTCTACGACATCGATGATATGTCGCAGATCATCTGTCAGTCAGACGACGATACCAGCTATGAATTGATTGATGGGAAATTGATAACAATGGCGCCAGTCGAGCATTTACACGGGAATCTTGCCGGCAAAATAGCCGCTTGGATTTATATGTTTGATCCCGAAGAAAAAATAGGAAAAATGAGCGTTGAAGTAGGCTTCCACCCGCCCGGCGACCGGCGCACCCTGCTTGCGCCAGATGTCGCTTTCATCCGCCGCGAGCGCTTGCGCTTGCTAGACCTCAGGAGCTGGACGCCCTTTATGCCCGACCTCGCTGTCGAAATCAAGTCGCCGAGCAATACCCCTGCGCAGCTGCGCCGTAAAGCCGCTATCTATCTACGCAATGGCGCGCAGATTGTCTGGCTCGTCCTGCCCGCTGAGAAAAGCGTCGAAGTCTGCCGCTTAGGCCGCGACGGCGAAATAGAATACGAATTCATCGGCGAAACCGGCAGCCTCAGCGGCGAGACTGTCTTGCCCGGCTTTCGGCTGCAACTCAAAAAACTCTTTGCCTGATACGCAAAAAAGAAATGGTAAAAAATATGGCGATTAAACTGCAAGAACGGCTCTACGACATCCACGACCTATGGCAGCTCTACTGTCAAACGGACAGCGATACCAAGTACGAAATCATTGATGGAGAACTCATCGAGATGGCAGGACCAGGCGTGGAACATGGATATATTGCTGGAGAAATTTATTATTTCATTCGCCAATTCGATAGCGAAAAACGGCTGGGAATTGGGACGGTCGAAGCAGGCCACCACCCGCCCGATAATCCCTGGACGCTGCTCATACCCGATTATGCCTTCACGCGCCGAGAGCGCGTGCCACAGCCTATTCCCAAAAAATGGATGCCGCTGATGCCCGACTTAGCCGTCGAAGTCAAATCGCCGAGCAATACACTCGCAGAATTGCGTCTAAAAGCCGCTATCTACCTGCGCAATGGCACGCAGATTGTCTGGCTCGTCTTGCCCGCTGAGAAAAGCGTCGAAGTCTTCCGCTTAGGCCGCGACGGCGAAATCGAATACGAATTCATCGGCGAAACCGGCAGCCTCAGTGGCGAGACTGTCTTGCCCGGCTTTCGGCTGGAACTCAAAAAACTCTTTGCCTGAATAATCGCGCAGCTTAAACTTTCCCGCCTGCGCCTTGCCTGTATAATGCCTAGCGGTTTTGCACAAAAAAAGGAGACAGCAAGTGGCTATTTTCCGCCGCGGACTTTCTAAAACGCGCCAATCTTTCTTCGGGCGCATCGCCCAGATGCTCGGCAATACCGAGATTGACGACGAGACCTGGGAAGACATGGAAACGCTCTTGATACAGGCGGATGTCGGTTTTAATACGACCATCCGAGTTATTGACAGTTTGCAGGCCCGGGTGCGCGCCGAGGGCATGACCAAGAGCAATCAACTTGAGAGCGCCCTAAAAGAGACGCTGGCTGACTTGCTCGAATTCCCGCCGGCCATGAATATCACGGGCCGCGAGCTTTCGATTATCCTGGTGGTTGGCGTCAATGGCTCAGGCAAGACCACCTCCATCGCCAAGCTGGCGCACCGCCTCAAGAACCTCTCGCGGCGTAAGGTGATGATCGCCGCCGGCGACACTTTTCGCGCCGCCGCCATCGAGCAGTTGCAGACTTGGGGCGGGCGCATTGATGTGCCAGTCATCGCCAATCGGCCCGGCTCCGATCCAGGCGCGGTAGTCTATGACGCGACTGTCGCCGCTAAAGCGCGCGGTTACGAAATCCTCATCATCGATACCGCCGGCCGCTTGCAGAACAACTTCAACTTGATGCGCGAGTTAACAAAAATCAGCGAGGTCTCGGGCAAAGTCGTGCCAGCAGCGCCGCACGAAGTCCTGCTCGTGCTTGATGGCACGACCGGGCAGAATGCCATCGAGCAAGCCAAAAAATTCCAAGAAGCCGCCGGCGTCAGCGGCGTCATCGTCACCAAGCTGGATAGCACGGCTAAAGGCGGCATGGTCTTCTCCATCTTCAATGACCTGCATTTGCCGGTGCATTATCTGGGTTTGGGCGAGCGCATCGATGACCTCGTGCTTTTCACGCCCGAATTCTTCGTCGACAGCCTTTTCGACGATGAAGACAACTAAGCGGCCCGCGCTGTGCTAGCTAGGCAAATATCGAGCGCGCAGAATAGCAAGGTCAAGCTGGTCAAGCGCTTGCGGGGCAAACGCGGGCGCGAAGCGGAAAAGCGCTTTGTCATCGACTATAGTCGCGATTTGCAACGCGCCTTGCGGCAAGGCTATCAGATTGACTTCATCCTGCGCTGCCCATCGCTCAGTGATTACAGCGCCGCTGGGGACACTGACCTATATGACATCAGCCCGCAGCTGCTCAAACGGCTCAGCTACCGCGAGAATCCCGATGGCATCATCGCCTTGCTGCATAGCAAAAGCGCAAAAGGCCGGCCGGAGTTCGAGGCGACGGCGGCGCGGCAGGTACTTGCATTAGTTGACCTGCGCGTGCCGGGCAATATCGGCGCTTTGCTGCGCAGCGCTGAGGCGACGGCTGTCGACGCGGTCATCCTAGTCGATTGCGCCCTCGACCTTTATAATGCAAACATCATCCGCAGCAGCACGGGCGCTTGCTTCGCCGACACTATCTTTCAGTTAAGTGGCGCTGAGGCTCTGGCTTGCTTAAAAGGCGGCGGCTTTCAAATCGTCGCAGCCGCGGTCGATGGGGCGCAGACCGTCTTTGAAGTGGACTTCCAGCGGCGCAGCGCCATCTTACTCGGTGCGGAGGACAAGGGCTTAGGCCGCGCCTGGCTAGAAAATGCCGACCTGCGGGCCCGCATCCCAATGGCCGGCCAGCTCAGCGATTCGCTCAATGTCTCCGTCAGCGGCGCTATCTTTCTCTACGAACGCTATCGGCAAGGGCTGCGAACTTAAGCAAGCAAACAGAAAGATAGTATGGACAATATCATCAGCCAGCTCAAAGAATTCAAGGCGCAGATAGACGAGTTGATGGGGCGCATCGACATCGCCGGCAAAGCGCGCCTCGCCGCCGAGCTAGAGACACAAGCCAGCGACGGCGCTTTTTGGAATGACCCCGAATCGGCGCAGAAGACCATGCAGCAGCTCGCCAAATTAAAGGCGCTGGTCGAGAAATGGCAGACCCTGGCTGAGCGCATCAGCGACGCCATCGAATTGGCGGAGATTGCCGACGAAGATATGGGCGTCGAACTAGCAGCTGAAACCGAGACCTTGCGGGAAATCGTCAAGGACATGTCGCTGCAAGCTATGCTGAGCGGCGATTATGACAGCGAAGACGCTATCTTCGCTATTCACGCTGGCGCTGGCGGGGTCGATGCCCAAGACTGGACAGAGATGCTAGAGCGCATGTACCTGCGCTGGATGGAGCAGAATGGCTACAAAGTAGAAATTCTGGACCGCAGCGGCGGCGAGGAGGCCGGCCTCAAGAGCGTGACCGTCAGTGTCAAAGGCGCTTATGCCTTTGGCTATCTGCAAAGCGAAGAAGGTGTGCATCGCCTGGTGCGGCTCAGCCCTTTTGACAGCGCCAACCGCCGCCATACTTCTTTTGCCAAAGTTGAGTTATGGCCCGATATACAAACGGATATCGAAATCGACATCCAAGACCGCGACATCCGCATCGATACCTATCGCGCTAGTGGCGCTGGCGGCCAGCATGTGCAGAAGAACGACACCGCTGTGCGCATCACCCACCTGCCCACGGGCCTTGTCGTGCAATGCCAGAATCAGCGCAGCCAAGCGCAAAACCGCGAGCGCGCTATGCAGATTCTCAAAGCCCGCCTCTTTGAAATGGAACGGGCTAAGCAAGAAGCGGAAATGGCGGAGCTCAAAGGCGAAAATGTCGACGCGGGCTGGGGCAATCAAATTCGCTCTTATGTCTTGCACCCCTATCAGATGGTGAAAGACCATCGCACTGGCGTCGATATTGGCAATGCGAACGCGGTGCTGGATGGCCGCTTGGGCGACTTCATCGAAGCCTATCTGCGGCATAAGGTCAGTGGTTAGGGGCGATACTTATCCCCTGAAATTCTTACGCTTTCCAAAAAATTCCGCATTTTCCCAAGAGTGTGCTAAGCTAGATTCAAAGCCTAGCCAAGGATATGCTGCAATGTTGAGTTCCGCCAGTGTCTATTCGCGTGACCTCGAATCACTGCTGAAGTCTTTGCCCAGCGTCAAAGCCAATGAAAGCGAGCTAATCGCCGCCGCCTATCGCTACGCCGAAAGGGCTCACGCTGGCCAAAAGCGCAAATCCGGCGAACCATACTTCAGCCATTGCGTCGCCGTCGCCAGCATCCTCGCCGAGATGAATATGGATGCCGAGACGATCGCGGCCGGTTTGCTGCACGATGTCGCCGAAGACAGCGATATTTCCATCTAAACCTTGCGCGCCGAAAAAGACAATTCTTATCGCAGCCTGCACACCGCAGTGCATGATGCCGAAGGCAAAACCGTCGAAGTCCAGATACGCACTAGGGAAATGCACGAAGACGCTGAATATGGCATCGCCGCCCACTGGGTCTATAAAGAGGGCAACAACAGGTAGAGTTGGGTAGCTTTCGCGCCTAGGACTTTTTAGATGCGGTGCGGGTTGCGCGAGCCTTCGGTGAGCTGTTTGCCTGGCGGCACTTGCACGCCGTCAAAAATATCCTTGCGCAAGCGGGCATTGGCCGGAATCTCGTACTCAGCTTCCTGCCACCACTCGAAGCGAATGAAAATGGTGCGGTCTTCGATATGTATTTGGCCGTCCATACCGGCCACAATCGGTCTTTTCGTTGGACCATTTTGCACAGGGGATTCTTGATTTTCTGTCAGCAATGTTTTCAAAAATGCCGCAGAATGTGCTAAGCTAGATTCAAAGCCTAGCCAAGGATATGCTGCAATGTTGAGCTCCGCCAGTGTCTATTCGCGTGACCTCGAATCACTGCTGAAGTCTTTGCCCAGCGTCAAAGCCAATGAAAGCGAGCTAATCGCCGCCGCCTATCGCTACGCCGAAAGGGCTCACGCCGGCCAAAAGCGCAAATCCGGCGAACCATACTTCACCCATTGCGTCGCCGTCGCCAGCATCCTCGCCGAGATGAATATGGATGCCGAGACGATCGCGGCCGGTTTGCTGCACGATGTCGCCGAAGACAGTGATATTTCAATCGAAACCTTGCGCGCCAAATTTGGATCCGCCATCGCCAAGATGGTCGATGGCGTGACAAAAATGACGAATGTGCCGATAAAAAATGTCTCGCCCGTCGGCAATGCCCGCCGCAGCAGCGCCGTCAATCGCCAAAATGAGAACATCCGCAAAATGCTGCTGACAATGGGCGATGATGTGCGTGTGGTGCTGGTGAAGCTGGCCGACCGTCTGCACAATATGCGCACGCTCGGCTACATGCCGCGGCCTAAGCAGAAGGCAATCGCGCAAGAGACCATGGACATCTTCGCCCCGCTCGCGAACCGCCTCGGCATCTGGCAGATAAAATGGGAACTCGAAGACATCAGCTTTCGCTATCTCAATCCCGATGCCTACCGTTCGATTGCCAAAGCGCTGGACGAGCGGCGCGACGCGCGGGAAAGCTATGTCGCACGCAGCAAAGAACAGCTCTTGCAGGAGCTGCAAGCCGAGAATATCAACGGCGTAACTATCACCACCCGCCCCAAGCACATCTATGCCATCTATACCAAGATGAGAAAAAAAGACCTGCCGCTGGAACAGATTTACGACATCCGCGGCATGCGCGTCTTAGTCAATAAATTAGCGGAATGCTATCTCGTGCTTGGCATCGTGCATAATCTTTGGCGGCCGATTCCTGGCGAGTTTGACGACTATATCGCCAACCCCAAAGACAATTTTTATCGCAGCCTGCACACCGCAGTGCATGATGCCGAAGGCAAAACCGTCGAAGTCCAGGTACGCACTAGGGAAATGCACGAAGACGCTGAATATGGCATCGCTGCCCACTGGGTTTATAAAGAGGGCAACAATGAGCATAACAAAGTCTTTGAGAAGCGCATCGCTTATTTGCGGCGGCTAATGGAATTTGGCCCCGAGGTCAATGACGCCTCGCAATATGTCGATACGGTGAAATCAGAAGTCTTTCAAGACCGCGTTTACGCTGTTACCCCCAATGGCGACATCATCGATTTGCCGGTTGGCGCGACACCGATAGACTTCGCCTATTATATCCACACCGATATTGGCAATCGCTGCCGCGGCGCCAAAGTCAATGGCCGGCTGGTGCCATTGAATTACAAACTGAAGATGGAAGACCAAGTCGAAATTTTGACGGCCAAACGCGGCGGCCCGAGCATGGACTGGCTCAATCCTGATTTGGAGTATGCCGTTACTAACCGCGCCCGCGTCAAGATTCGTCAGTGGCTGCGCAAGCAAAACCGCGACAAACATATCACGACGGGGCGGACCGTGCTGGAACGCGAGCTAAAGCGTCTCGGCGTGCTGGAAAAAGTCAGTTATGAATCCGTCGCCCGCCTGCTCAACTTCAGCAAGGTCGAAGATTTTTTTGCAGCCATCGGTGCGGGCGATGTAACTGGCTCGCAGATTACCAACCGCGTTCTGGAAGATGAACGGCGCAAATCCGCCGAGAGCCTGAGCGACGCCGACCTGCTCAAGCCGCGAGCTAAAACCGTCGGCGCTAATGTGGCAAAGGGCCTCAGCATTATGGGCGCGAGCGGCCTGCTCATCAACCTGGCTCGCTGCTGCGCGCCGCTGCACGGCGACGACATCATCGGCTACATCACGCGCGGGCGCGGCGTGACCGTGCATCGCCAAGACTGCTCTAACATACAAGCGATGCGCGAGCCCGAACGCCTGCTCGAAGTCTCTTGGGGCGCTGAAGAAGAAGAGCAGTACTATATCGTGCCAGTCGAGGTGGTGTCTTATGACCGCGAAGGTCTGCTGCGCGAGATTACCACCATTATCGCCGACCAGCGGGTGAATATCGCTGACGTCGATGTCTCCACTCGCCAGGATATCGCCACGCTGAATTTGCAGCTGCAAATCGTCAGCAATCAACAATTGACGCGCATTCTGTCCCAAATCGAGCTTGTGAATAGCGTGGTGGAAGCGCGCCGCCGCAATACCAGTTAAAGATCCCCATGCGCATCGCCCTGCTCGAATCTTATTATGGCGGCAGCCACCAGGCTTGGGCGGATGGGTATAAGCAATTCTCCCGCCACGATGTGCAGCTGCTGACGCTGCCAGCGCAATACTGGAAATGGCGCATGCAAGGCGCAGCCATCACTTTTGCCCGCCTGTTGGACAAAGCGCCCGACCTCATCCTCGCCTCCAGCATGATTGACCTCTCAATCTTGCGCGCCTTGACGCAGCGCCGCTTGGGCGATTTGCCGATAGCCCTGTATCTGCACGAGAATCAGCTGTCCTACCCGCAGAATCGGCGGCAGGGGCATGGCTGGCGCTATGGTTTTA
Source organism: Phototrophicaceae bacterium (assembly GCA_965200325.1). Lineage (GTDB taxonomy): Bacteria > Chloroflexota > Anaerolineae > Aggregatilineales > Phototrophicaceae > UBA6055. The sequence continues at coordinate 2,239,367 of OZ241335.1, forward strand.
TCAATTACATCAGCGCCTTAAGCGCCGATGCCGTATATTTCAACAGCGCCTTTCATTATCAAGATTTTATGGCGCAGCTGCCGCGCCTGCTCAAGCATTTTGCCGATTTCAACGAGCTGGAGACGATTGAGCAGATTCGGGCGAAGGCCAGCGTCTTGCCGCTGGGCTTGAACCTACGCCGCTTTTATGCCCAGCGCGTTCCTAAAGACGAAAGCGAGCCTCCGCTCATTTTGTGGAATCACCGTTGGGAAGAAGACAAAGACCTCGACAGTTTCATCCGCAGCATGCTAGAACTCGCCGCAGAGGGCTATGCCTTCAGGCTGGCAATTACGGGCGAGCAATTTGGCGCGCCGCCAACGGTGCTGGAACAGGCGCGGTCGACTCTGGGCAAGCGGTTGATTCAACTGGGCTATGTCGAGTCATTCGCCGAGTACGCCCGTTGGTTGTGGCGGGCGGATTATGTCGTCAGCAGCGCCTGGCAGGAGTTCTTCGGCGCGTCTATCTGCGAGGCGATTTATTGCGGCTGCCTGCCGATTCTGCCCAACCGGCTCAATTATCCCTATCTGCTGACCGAGGACCTAAAAAGCGCCTGCCTCTATGCGCGCGGCCGGTTGACGGCGCAACTGCGCTATCATTTAGATGGCAAATTCACAGTGTCGACGCGGGAGATGGCGGCGCTGCGGGCAAAAATCGCCGCCTTCGACTGGCGTGTGCTAGCGCCGCAATACGACGCCGCGCTCGAGCGGCTGGCTATGCGCCATTCGAGCTAGCGTTTTTCTCCGCATCGTCCAGCAGGCGGGCAATTTCGTCCAGGGTCGGCGGCGCGGCGGGCGGGTCAATCCGCTGGCGGTATTCGACGACGGCGACCACTTCTTCTTTGGCGCGCAGGGCGATGACAGAATTGCCACCCATGCTACCGCGCTTGAGCGGCTTGGCGAAACCGATGGTCATATATTTCGCTTTGCCTTTGTTGGTCAAAACCAGGATATTGTCGTTGGGCTTGCCGGTTGTCGCCGCCGCGAGACGCTGGCTGCCCATTGGCAGGCGCATGGACAGCGCGCCACTGCCGCCCCGGCCTTGCGTTACATATTGCGTCATCGGCGATGTTTTGGCGATGCCAGCCTCGGTGATGTTCCAGCTATACAGGCTGTCATCGGCGAAAAAGGCCGCGATGACACGGTCGCCTTTCACAGCCAACCGTATGCCGCGAACCCCGCGCGCGCTTAAACCGGTGGGGCGCACATCGTCTTCGCTAAAGCGAATGGCATAGCCGCGGGCGGTGCTTAAAACCAGGTCTTGCCCGCCAGCGCTATACAGCGCATTCACGAGCCGATCGCCGGCCGCCAGTTTCATCACGCCGAAGGCATGGGATAGCACACCAGGCAGCTCGCCCAACTGGACGCGCTTGACCTGCCCGCCCGCGCTGACCAGGCAGAGATGACCGGCTTCAAAATTCATTGGCAGGCAAATAAACGAGACGATTTCCGCTTCGGCTGCGAGCGCGGTCATATCGCTAAAGCGCAAGCCAGCGGCCGCGTCCGCCCCTTGGAGTATCTGCTGCACGGGCAAGGTGGCGCAACTGCCATCCGCCGCGAAGAGGTATAAAATCTGCGCCGTGCAGCTATGCTGCAAGAGACGGGGCGGCGCTTTTGTCCTTGTCGTAATTTTTGGCGGTTCTGGGCCCGGGCTGCGCCACAATTGACCGCCCGCGCTGAGCATGACAACCGTTTCTTTGGCTGGCAGCAAAAAATCGGCTTGGCTTAAGGCAGTCGCTTCGCCATCCACAATGACGGTGCGGCGCGGGTCGCCATATTCTTCTTTAAGCTGGCGCAGGGCGGCGGCGATAGAAGTGCGCTGTTTCTCTGGGCTGGCTAGCAGACTCTCGAGTTCTTTTATCAATGCCAGCTTTTCTTTATATTCTTGGCGGATTTTGCGGATTTCCAGCGCCGCCAGCCGGCGCAGCGGCATCTCCAAGACAGCTTGAGCCTGAGCCTCGCTGACTTTGAAATTCTTCATCAGGTTCTTGCGCGCCGTATCGCTATTGCGCGATTTGCGGATGGTCTGAATCACGGCATCGAGCTGGTCCAGCGCGATGAGCAAGCCTTCTAATATATGAGCGCGCTCGCGGGCGCGGGCTAAATCAAAGCGGCTGCGGCGCTGTATCACTTCCAGCCGATGCTGCAAATAGACGCGCAGAGCCTGCTTGAGCGTGAGCAGGCGCGGCTGCCCGTCGACGAGGGCGAGCATAATAATGCCAAATGTCGATTGCAGCGGCGTCAGCTTGAAGAGCTGGGCTAAGACCTCGGTTACATCGCTGCCCCGCTGCAACTCGATGACGAGGCGCACGGCATTCTGCCGATCCGATTCATCGCGCAGGTCGGCTAAACCCTCGAGCTTGCCATTGCTAACCAAGCTGGCGATGCGCTCAATCAAGGTCGTTTTATTGGTCTGATACGGTAATTCGCTGACAATAATGCGGGATTTGCCGCGGCCCATCTCTTCGATATGCACCTTCGCCCGCAAGGTGACTTTGCCGCGACCGCTGGCTAGAGCTTTGCGCAGCATATCTTCGCCGCCGCGCTGCTTATAAATGAGGCCGCCGGTCGGGAAATCTGGACCCTTGACGAAGCGCATCAGCTCGTCGACATCGATCTCTTCCAGCCGCTGCCACTGCTCCAGCAGATGCGCCAGCGCGTCGCAGATTTCGCCTAAATTATAGGGCGGGATATTGGTGGACATGCCGACGGCGATGCCCGAAGCGCCATTTATCAATAAGTTTGGCGCCATCGAGGGCAAGACAGCTGGCTCGCGCAAAGTGCCATCAAAATTATCGATGAAGTCGACTGTGTCTTTGTTGATATCGACCAGCAGCTCGCTGCCGATATTCGCCATGCGGGCTTCGGTATAGCGCATGGCGGCGGCGCTGTCGCCATCGATGCTGCCGAAGTTGCCCTGCCCATCTATGAGCATGTAGCGCATCGAAAAATCCTGCGCCATGCGCACCATCGTATCATAGACAGCGCCATCGCCATGCGGGTGGTACTTGCCCATAACCTCGCCGACGATGCGGGCGCTCTTTTTATGCGCGCCGCCCGCGCCGACGCCCATATCGTGCATGGCATAGAGGATGCGGCGATGCACCGGCTTCAAGCCATCGCGGGCATCTGGCAAAGCCCGCGAGACGATGACGCTCATAGCGTAGCTCAGGTAGGCATCGCGCATTTCACTTTCAATGTTGATTTGTTGAATCGCCGTATCCGCCATTGGCTAAGCCTCAGTGCAACTAGACTGTGTTTCGATTGTAGAATGCGAATGGAAAATGCGCCAAAGGGCTTGGCGAAAAAAACGCGGGAGCTATGCCAAGCTCCCGCGTTTTATAGCTTTTGCTGAGTTTTCTGGCTTTAGAACTCGATGGGCAGCGTGCTTTCAAAGTCGTCCAGGTCGCCCGTTTCGCCAAAATCGAGCGGGCTTGGCGCTTCCAAGCTGATGTCGGCGGCGGCCAGCTCGCGGTCGGGATAAGCCTCGAAGCCGGTGCCGGCCGGAATCAGCTTGCCGATGATGACATTCTCTTTCAAGCCATGCAGCGGGTCCACCTGCCCTTCGATAGCGGCGCCTGCCAGCACCTTGATGGTGTGCTGGAAGCTGGCGGCCGAGAGGTAGCTATCGGTTTCCAGCGCCGCTTTGGTGATGCCGAGCAGCATAGGCGAACCAGAGCAAGGCTCGCGGTTTTCGGCAATCAATTTTTCGTTGATTTCCAGCAGCCTGAGCTGGTCAACCAGCTCGCCCGGCAGCAGGTCGCTATCGCCGCTCTTGGTGATTTGCACTTTGCACATCATTTTGCGAATGACGGTTTCAAAATGCTTATCGGCGATATTGACGCCTTGACTGCGATAGACATCTTGAATCTCGCTGAGCAGGTAGAGCTGGGTAGCTTTCGCGCCTAGGACTTTTAAGATGCGGTGCGGATCGAGCGGGCCTTCGGTGATCTGTTCGCCGGCTGGCACTTGCATGCCGTCGTGGATATGCCGGCGCAGGCGGGCCCTGGCTGGAATGTCATAAGGAGGGTGTTCTTCAATGTATTCAGAGCGAATGAAAACGGTGCGGTCTTCGATATGCGTTTGGCCGTCCATGCCGGCCACAATCGGTTCTTTCGTTGGATCGAAGCCGTTTATGAGCTGGCTTTTACGCATTTCATGACGCTCGGAGATTTCTTTTTTGCGTTCAGCACACACTTTATCAATATCCGTATCAACCTGCTTTTCCGCTTTGCGGAGCTTCTTCTCGAAGTCTTGGTTAATCCGCTTGCTGCCGTCAACTTGCTTTGCGCCAATATCCGTATGAATCTGCTTTTCCGCTTTGTCGAGCTTCGTCTCGAAGTCTTGGTTAATCCGCTTGCTGCCTTTGTCTTGCTTTGCGCCAATATCCGTATGAATCTGCTCTTCCGCTTCGCGGAGCTTCATCTCAAAGTCTTGGTTAATCCGCTTGCTGCCGTCGTCTTGCTTTGCGCGAATAGCCGTATGAATCTGCTTTTCCGCTTCGTCGAGCTGCACTTTGAAATCGACGAAAATCTGTTTGCCGCGCTCAGCTTGCTTTTCTTTAATTTGCACGCTCAGTTGCTTTGCCGCTTTGATGTATTTGTCTTCGGCTTTGTCAATGATTCGCTTGCTGCCGTCGACCCGTTTTTTGTCAATCCGCGCGTCCAGTTGCTTGGCGCTTTCATCTGCACTAACCACAACCTTGCCCTGCTCTGGCTCGTCCACCAATTCTGCCGGCGCTTCTGCATCCAGTTGCTTGGCGCTTTCAGCTGCGCTAACCACAACCTTGCCTTGCTCTGGCTCGTCCGCCAATTCTGCCGGCGCTTCTGTATCCAGTTGCTTGGCGTTTTCAGCTGCGCTGGCCAAAACCTTGCCTTGCTCTGGCGCGACCAGCAATTCTGCCGACGGTTCTGTGTCTAGCCGCTTGGCGCTTTCAGCTGCGCTAGCCACGACCTTGCCTTGCTCTGGCGCATCTGCCAATTTTGCCGGTGCTTCTGCATCTAGTTGCTTGGCGCTTTCAGCTGCGCTAGCCACGACCTTGCCTTGCTCTGGCGCATCCGCCAATTCTGCCGGCGGTTCTGTATCTAGTTGCTTGACATTTTCTTCAGAGCCTACTACAACCTTGCCCCGCTCTGGCGCGACCAGTACCTTTGAAACAGGCGCATCAATTGACATTGCTTTGTCGCCCGGCACCGCCTTAGCTTGCTCGGATACAACCTTGGCCTGAGCCTCGCTCTCCACGAGTACCTTCGCAACAGTGGCAGCTTCACGCAACTTCCCTAGCTCTTGCTCGCGTTCTTGCGCAAGTTCCTTTTTCAGCTTAGCTAGCGCTTTGTCTTTTTCCGCTTCAATCTGCTCGCGCTTTTCTTCCAGCTGTACTTCACGTTCTTGCGCAAGCGCCTCATCAAGCTTAGCCAACGCTTCGCCTTTTTCCGCATCGATCTTCTCGCGCACTTCTCTCAGCCGCTGCTCGCGCTCTTGCTCAAGCTCCTCTTCCAGCGCAGCCAGCGCTTCTTTTCGCCGCTCTTCATTCTTCTCGCGCACTGATTTCAGCCGCCGCTCACGCTCTTGCTCAAGCTCCTCTTCCAGCGCAGCCAGCGTTTCGCCTTTTTGCGTCTCATTCTCAGCCCGCTCTTTTTCCAGCCGTTGCTCGCGCTCTTGCGCTAGTTTCTCTTCCAGCTTAGCCAGCGCTTCGTCTAGCTGCTTCTTGTTCTCAGCCTGTACTTCTTTCAGCCGCCGCTTACGCTCTTGCTCAAGCTCCTTTTTCAGCTCATTTAAGTCGTCTTGCTTTTGTTTTTCGACTTCTTTTGCAATACCATCAGGAGCAAGCATTTTGGCAATAGCAGCGCCCGCCTTAACTTCCGCCTTATCTTCAACGACGAATTCCCAACCGTCTGGCAGGACATGCGTTTCATTCTGGACATCGCTATAGGTGACGGTGGCAATGCGCGCGCCATCAGAACGCTCAGATAAGCGCAGGACACCACCGTTAGCGATCATTACTGCCTCCACGCCTTTGTTGGGTTTGCGCGCCTCAAAGAGTTGGGTAACCCGAGGCAACCCCCCCCGTCCGGCTTCGGCTACTACTCTTTTTACACCAGCCCGAGTGCCATCTATGTTTTCATTATCTGGCCTCCCTGTGATATCACCTTCCGAACTTACCGCCCCAGCAGCATGGAAGGTGCGTAGGGTCAACTGGGTGCCGGGCTCGCCGATGGATTGCGCGGCGATGATGCCGACAGCAGTGCCGATATTGACCATCTCGCCGGTGCCGAGGTCGCGCCCATAGCAGAGCGCGCAGACGCCGTGGATGAGGTCGCAGGTCAAGGGGCTGCGGACTTCTAGCGCTTGCAAATCTGACTCTTGAATCTTCACAGCGATTTCTTCGTCAATCATTTCGTTGCGGCCGACGATTTTTTCGCCGCTTGCTGGGTCGAAGATATCTTCTCCTGAGCAGCGACCGACGATGCGCTCGCTGACGCTCTGCCCAGCAATATTGTCGTTTTTATGAATAACAAGCCGGCGCATCGTGCCGCAATCCCAGCGATTGACAATCATATCCTGCGCCACATCGACCAAGCGCCGTGTCAGATAGCCGGCGTCGGCGGTGCGCAGCGCCGTATCCGCCAAACCCTTGCGCGCGCCATGCGTGGACATGAAAAATTCCAGTGTATCCAGACCTTCGCGGAAGTGACTGCGAATGGGCAAATCAATAATGCGCCCAGCCGCATCCGCTATCAGACCGCGCATGCCCGCCAGCTGAGTCAGCGGACCAAAGCCGCCTTTTGTCGCGCCCGAAATCGCCATAATCGCAATCGGACCATAAGGGTCAAGTTCTGCTTCGATTCTTTCTTGCAAGTATTCCTTCGCTCGGGTCCATTCGTCGACTGTGATTTGATAGCGTTCTTGAAAAGTCATCAAGCCACGGCGATAATCGCGCTCGGCGCGATTGACAACTTCGTCCGCCTGCCGCAAAATTTCGGCGCGTTCATCAATGATGCGAGGGAAAGTCAAATCGCTGATGGCTAGCGTCGTGCCAGAGACCGTCGCATAGTGGAAGCCATAATTCTTAATCGCGTCAAGAACATTAGTCGTGCGCTCGCCGCCAATGACCTGATAGCAGCGGGCGACGAGATTTTGCAAACCGCGTTTGCCCATGGTCTCTTGCACAAAGCGCATTTCGTCGGGCAGGATGCGGTTGAAGATGGCGCGGCCGACGGTGCAAATTTCAGGCTCTTCCTGCGCGCCGCTCTCGTCATAAACATTGCCCAGCAAAATCGGGCTATGCAGATTGACGAGGCCGATGCGATAGAGGTATTCCACCTCGTCCATATCGACCACGACGCGCCGCACGTGCAGGTTCGTGATTTCGAGCTGGTCTTCCAAGCCCTTTTGCCGCAGGTATTTGCGCATTTCATAAGCGTTGGCCAGCATGCAATCGACTTCGCCCTTCAGCAGAGCGTCGACCGTGCAGTCGACGGCGGATTTGACCACGCGTTGGCGGCCATTGGCGTCTGGCGCTGTCTCATCGAGATAGAGCTGGCTATTTGGCACATTGCGGAACTGGGCGTAATAGTAGCCATTAGAACGGAGAGCGATGCCGACTTTGTGCTTGCCTTCATACAGCACAGTCTCAGAACGGAATTCATCAGCCCGCTCGCGCAAGGCGACAATTTCCACCGTCGGATCCATCGTCAGGTAGTAGTTGCCCAGCACCATATCTTTGGAGGGGCCGACGATCGGCGCGCCATCTGATGGCTTGAGCAGGTTGCGCGTGCTTAACATCAGCTCGCGCGCTTCGGCCACCGCCTGCTCGCTGAGCGGCACATGCACCGCCATCTGGTCGCCATCAAAATCGGCGTTAAAAGCGGAGCAGACCAGCGGGTGAATCTGGATGGCTTTGCCTTCGACCAGCAGCGGCTCAAAAGCCTGGATGCCGAGGCGGTGCAGGGTCGGCGCGCGATTGAGCAGCACCGGCCGCTCTTTGATGACCTCTTCCAGCATCTCCCAGACTTCTGGCCGTTCGCGCTCGATGATGCGCTTCGCGCCTTTTACATTGCTGGTATAGTTATATTGCACCAAGCGGCTGATGACAAAAGGCCGGTAAAGCTCCAGCGCCATCGTCTTGGGCAGGCCGCATTGATGCAGCTTGAGTTTGGGTCCGATAACGATGACGGAGCGCCCAGAATAATCGACGCGCTTGCCTAGCAAGTTGCGGCGGAAGCGGCCTTTTTTGCCTTTGAGCATATCGCTGAGCGATTTTAATTCGCGGCGGCCACGGCGGCTGAGCGCCTTGCCGCGCTGGCTGTTGTCAATCAAGCTATCGACGGCTTCTTGCAGCATACGCTTTTCGTTGCGCACGATGACATCGGGCGCGCCCAAATCCAGCAGGTGCTTGAGGCGGTTGTTGCGGTTGATGACGCGGCGATACAAATCATTCAGGTCGCTGGTGGCGAAGCGGCCGCCGTCCAACTGCACCATGGGGCGCAGGTCGGGCGGGATGACCGGCAAAACAGTCAAAATCATCCACTGCGGGTGGTTGCCATCAGGTTCGTTTTCTTGCTTGCTCTCGTCGGTGTCGAGGACGGTGTCGCGGCTGTTGCGCAAGCTCTCGACGACGCGCAGGCGCTTTGTCGCTTTGCGGCGGCGCTGCATCGAGCGCGAGGTGCGCACCTCCTGCCACAAATCATCGGCCAGCTTAGGCAGATTCAAGTTGCTCAAAATCTCATAAAAGGCTTCCGCGCCCATATTCGCTTGGAAGACATTGCCGAATTTGGCTTTAAGCTCGCGGTAGCGCGCTTCGCTGAGGAAGAGCAAGACATGCAAGTCATTCAATTCTTTGATTTGCTTTTCGGCGCTTTCCGTCCAGGTGTTCACCTGAGCCAGGAATTCATCCTCAAGCTGAGCCAGCGATTTATCAATTTCGGCGGTAGTAGCGTCGATATCGTCAGCGAGTTTTTCAACTTCTTCATCGCCCATCGCTTTCATCTCGTCTTGCAGAGAACCCAAATAGTCATTGAGCAGGGTCTGGATGCGCGAGATGTGGTCATTGCTGATAAGCTCGCCTTGTTTCACGACGGTGGCTGAAGCCGACTCTAAGTTGATGTCAGTCGGCGCCGCTTGCCCCAACAAGCTCTCGACGGCGGTTTGGGCTTGCTGCGCTTCGCTCACAGCTTCGTCACTGAGGCGGTTCAATTCGCTTTCAAAATGCTGGCCTATCTGCTCGCGCCGGACCTCGAACTGAGCGAGGATTTCAGCGCGGTTTTTCCGCAGCGAGCTGATTTGCTCCGCCAGATCGTTATTATCTTCCGCCTGCTTGGATTGCAGTTCTTTTTCGATGCGGGTGATAGCTTTGGCGCGGGCATCTTCATCTACTTGCGTTACTACATACTGGGCAAAATAAAGCACCCGGTCCAGATTGCGCCGGCTGACATCCAGCAGCAAGCCAAGATAGCTCGGCACGCGGCGGGTGTACCAGACATGGGCGACAGGCGCGGCTAGCTCGATATGCCCCATGCGTTCGCGCCGCACCGACGAGCGGGTAACTTCGACGCCGCATTTGTCGCAGATGATGCCGCGATAGCGGATGTTCTTGTACTTGCCGCAATGGCATTGCCAGTCACGGCTGGGACCGAAGATACGCTCGCAAAACAGCCCGTCCATCTCTGGCCGCAGCCGCCGATAATTGATTGTCTCCGGCTTGGTAACTTCCCCATAAGACCAGGAACGAATCTGCTCTGGGGAAGCCAAACTAATACGCAACGCGCTAAAGTCTCTTGCCTCCAAGGCCAACTCTCCTTTACGCTATGAGCTATAAATGGAACAGCTTGTTGAAATAGGCGCGATAGAATCGCTAGACAGGCGACAAGGTGCCGCACCCTGCGCCCAAAAGAAAAAAGATGTCTGCGCGATTTTCATGAAGGACTAATTATAGTCCGCGGTTTTTGCGCTGTCAAGGGCTTATGTAAAAATGGATAAGGCAATTACGGCCGCTCAATTCTATGCTATAATGCGCGCTGGTACAGCTAGTTCAGGAGTTTCGCGTGCCACAGTTGCGCAATGTGGATGAAGCCCGCGCCCAGATTCTCGCCAGCGTGCAGACCCTCGAAGCCGAGACAGTCTCGCTGCCCGAAAGCTACGACCGCGTCATCGCCAAAGACATCATCTGCCCGCTGGATCTGCCGCCTTTCGATAACTCGGCGATGGACGGCTATGCCATAAAGCACGAGGATAGCGCCGCCGCCAGCCGCACGACGCCCGCCAAGCTTGCGGTTACGCTGGACATTCGCGCCGGCAGCGCGCCCGGCGGTCTGCTGGCAGCGGGTGAAGCCGCCCGCATTATGACAGGCGCGCCCATACCCGCGGGCGCCAGCGCCGTCATCCCGGTCGAAGAGACTGACGACGACTGGCAAAAAGGCGAGACAAAGCCTCTGCCAGCGCAGGTGGCTTTATACCGAGCGGCCCAAGCTGGCGAAAATATCCGGCGGGCCGGCGAAAATATCGCCAAAGGCGCGACCGTCATGAAAGCCGGCACCTTGATTCGGCCGGCCGAAATCGGCATGCTAGCCGCCATCGGCCGCGCCCGCGTCGAGGTCATCCGCCAGCCTAAGGTCGTCATCCTCAGCAGCGGCGACGAACTGGTCGATGTGCATCAAGAGCTGGGTCCAGGCCAAATCCGCGATACCAACAGCTATGCTCTGGCCGGGCTGATTCGGCAAGTGGGCGGCCAGCCCATTCGGCTGCCAATCGCCCGCGACAGCCTGGAGTCTGTGCGCGCTTTGTACCGCCGCGCGCTAAGCATCAACCCAGATATGATTATCAGCAGTGCCGGCGTTTCGGTGGGCGCGGCGGATTTTGTCAAGCTGGTCTTGGACGAGCTGGACGACATCGATTTTTGGCGCATCAATATGCGGCCGGGCAAACCGCTGGCTTATGGCCGCCTGCAAGGCATTCCATTTTTTGGTTTGCCGGGCAACCCCGTCTCGAGCCTGGTTACATTTGAGGTGCTAGTGCGGCCGGCTCTGGCGAAGATTGCCGGACGGGCGCTGCGGCAGCGGCTTATAAAAGCGCAGGTCGCCGACGAGATAAAAACGGATGGCCGCCGCAGCTACAACCGCGTTACCCTAGCGCGGGCCGGGCAGCACGTCATCGCCCATTCGACGGGCATTCAAAGCTCGGGCGCTTCCATGTCTATGGTGCTGGCGGATGGTTTGCTCATTGTTCCCGAAGGCGAAACCCGCGTCGCCGCTGGCAGTGAATTGCCTGTTTTGCTCTTGCGTTCTTATGAAGAACTTGCATTATGACCACGAATTCTCTCAGAAACCGACTCACTTCGCGCCACTTGCAAGCGCTACTGCTCATCATTGGTTTATGCGTCAGCGGCTATTTGAGCTATCTCAAGCTGTTTGAGCAGGCGGCGGCCTGCGTGCAGGGCGGGCCTTTCAATTGCGGTGTCGTCTTGAACAGCCAATATTCGGAGCTAGGCAATGTGCCGATTGCCTATCTCGGTTTCGCTATTTATGCGCTGCTGGCGTTGCTGGCTTTGGCGCAGAACCGCGTCGCGTTCTTGCGCGAATATGGCGACCTGCTCGCTTTTGGCATCGCTTTGTTTGCTTGGCTGTTTTCAATGTGGCTGGTCTTCGTGCAATTTGTTTTATTGCAGGCGCTCTGCCCCTGGTGCCTGACGCACGAAGTCAATTTCACCGTTCTCTTCTTTTTGCTCACTCACCGCGTTTACCGTGAACTGGCGGCGGAAAACGCAAACGGCGGTTGAAAATAAAACAGGGGGAAGAACCCCTGTTCGTTTTTTGCTTTGGGCGCGGCTCAGCCGCGATTGTTGCGCAGGGTGCGCGCGAGGATGTCTTCTTGCTGTTGCCGGTGGCGGGCGCGGTTGCTGCGGCGATAGGAATCCCGCGCTGCGCCGCTATCGCCGCTCATAGCCCGGCGGAAGGCATGTGCCATAGCCGTCGGCATATCGTCATCACCTTCTGGCTCGTCGATAATTTCGGGTTCAACGACAGTCGCTTTCATGGAGAGGTCAATTTGGCGCGGGCGGACGCTCTTCTTGATGACGCGCACCTGAACCACCTGCCCGACTGCCGCGACATCGCCAGGCGATTTCACATAACCATCGGCCATCTCTGAAACATGCACCATGCCGGGGCGCTCCGCGCCAAAATCGACAAAGACGCCAAAATCTTCGACGCGGATGACCGTGCCGGTATAGACATTGCCCTGCTTGATGCCCGACCAAGGCACGGCCGGCGGTTTTTCCAGCGTCAAGGCAACATGGCCATCGCGGCGCGCCTTATGCACATAGGCGTTTACCGCGGCGCCCGGCGGAAAGACCTCTTCAAACTGGCGCTTTTCATCGGCGGGCAACTGCGAAATATGCAGCAGCGCATCTTTCCCGGTGCCAATATCCACTAAGGCGCCATACATGCCCAGATGCCTGACCGTGCCGGCCACTTCCGCGCCGATTGTGAGCGCGCCCCTTTCACTTGCCATCTTGCTCTCCAAATATCCTGTCTAAACTTACTGAGACGGCGACGGGCAGGCTTCTTCGTCGCCCACGCCTTCGCCAATATAATCGAACTCCTCGCTGGCATAGCTAGAGAAGTCCACAAAACCGCGCCATTCATGCAAGCTGGCGCAGAGCAGCAGCCGATGCATTTCCGCTGCCTCGATATGCGTCACGCCGATGATTTCGCTGTTCACAGACAGAGCGCCTTCGTTTGGATTAGCGACAAAAGCAAAGACGATCATCGGCACATTGGGATAAATCAGCAGCATATAGCCTTGCTCGTCGGTCTGCTTCGCGGCGGCGGCATACCCTGGCTCGCCATAGCGGTCCATGACTGGCCCGAAGGCGAACTTAGGCGCCAACAATAACTGCATGCTAGAAATCGTTTCGCCATCGCTGCTGACAACTTGGCAGCAAGGCGCATTTTCGCCTTCGGCAAAGGTGAAGCCGCGCTGGGGATTGTCTTCCTGCGGCTCAAATTCTTCGGCGATCTGGAAACGGGCGTCGCTCTCGATGATGAGCTTGGCGTCGCGGTAGCTGGTTTCGCCGGGGCTGATGTCATTCCAGCAGGGCGCTTCGCAGGGTTCGCCCGTCAAGAGGCTGGTGTCATACAATTTTGTTTCATCGAGCAGGTTGATGTCAGTAGAGCAGGCATTGAGCAGGCCGCTCGCGCTCACGGCGAGGACTGCAATCACAACGATGATGAGGTAGCGGCGGTTAAAAGTAAAGCGTGGCGGTTTGAGCTTATCCATTTAATCGTCCTTTGGCGCAACAAGCACGCATCATAGCAAAACCAGTTGGCTTTGCCTATGGGCTTTAATTCCGGCGCATTGTCAGCTGATATTGGCCGATCGTGCCGCCATATTGATTGGCGAAGCGCGTCGCAATCACGGTGTAAGGCCCATATTCTTGCAAGACATAGCCGCTAATGAGCGAGTCGGTCTCTTGCCCGGTGTTCAGCAGCGGGTCGGCATCGTCATTCGCCGCCACCTCTTGGCCCAACGGGCTAATGAGATACAGGTTTGTATCTAGGGACTGGATCGCCGACATCGTGATAGTTACCGATTGGCCAGCGCTGCCATCGAAGCGGTAGACATCGAAGATATTGTCAGCCGAGATAAAGCCTGTCACCGGCTCGGCATGGAAGATTTGCTGCGCGTCAAAAGCCTCTTCTTGATAGTCTAGCGTCGCGCTGCCGCCATCGATGAAGCCGCGCTCGCCGGCGATAGAAAAGCCATCTGGCTGCACGGTGAAATTTGTAACATAGCGCTGGCCCGGCAGCGGAAATTCAATCGTATTGATGATAGGCTGCCCCAGCACTTCGACGCGCAGCGTGAAGTCCACTTGCGGCGGCAATTCGACGCAGGCATTCTGATACCAAACTTCCACTTCATAAGTGCCAGGCCGCCAGGTCGTCAGAGGCCAATAGATATAGGAAACAGGCGCGCCGCTGGCGGCTGGCACGCAATTCACATTGCCAGATTCGCCCAGGATGCCGCCGGTGGCCGGGTTGGGATTGTCATCAAAAATGGCGACGCCGCCGGGGTCGCGCACCAGCAGCTGCAAATCGGCGCTGGTGTTCCAAGACAGGCTGACTTCAATATCGCCCTGCGGCAGGTTCAAATTGCTCAGCTGCGCGGGGGCATCGCTGGTGGGGCCGGTCAAAGTCAATTGGAATTGGCCTTCGGTGCCGCCGAATTCTTTGGCGTAGCGGGTGGCGATGATGGTGTAATTGCCGCTGCTGAGCAGGCGGGCGTTAGCGATGCGGGCGTTGGTGCTGCCGCCAGCGTCATCATTGACATTGACGACTTGCCCGGCCGGATCGACGATTTGCAGCAGCGCGTCCAAATTGGGCCCGACCGCCTGCATATCTACCGAAATGATGTCTTCCGCCAAAGCAATAAAGGAATAGGTCAGGAAAGGCTGGGCATTGCTGATTGCGCCGAAGGCTGGTACATCCAGCTGTAGCGGGCTGGCGCCACTGGCGGCCGCACTAAAGCCGCTGGGCAGCCGCGCCAAATCCGAATCGCGGTAGATGCCGCCCGGGCTGAGTGTGGCGCTACCATCGCCGCGGATGATAAAGCGCGTAACATATTTGTTATCGATTGGGTTGAGCAAACCTGTCAGCGGAGCGCTGGGCTGGCCATCGACCGTCGCTTCCAGCGTAAATCCCACCGTGCCAGGATTCGCGTCGCAATCCTGCTCAAAGTAGACGATGACTTCGTAACTGCCGGTGGCGAGGTAGCCAGGCTGCCAAGTGGCTGTCTCTTCCGGGCTGGCGAGTACCTGCTCGCACAGACCGTTGGCATCGAAGCCAAAGCTGCCGCCATTGTCAGTCACCCGCGAATTCCAATGCAGGCTCTGCCCGGTGGGGTCGCGCACTTCCAGGTTCAGGTCCACGGCATCGTTCCAGCGCAGGTTCACTTCGATGCCCGCGCCTAGCAAGACGAGGGCTGGTTCTTCGGCTGGACTTTCTGGCGCGGCGCTTTCGGCCGCGGCGCTGGCAGCGTCTGTCAGAGCCAGCGTCAAACTAAAGGCGGTCTCTTGGGCCGGGCTGCCCGGCGCAAAAAATACAAAAACGAGATAGCGTCCGCCGCTGGCCAGGGCGACATCAGTAAGCGTGAGCGCGCCAGCGCCGGCCGTATCCAGTGCCTGTCCCAGTGAATTGCCATTCATGTCGCTGAGCATGAGGGCGAGCGCGCCGCCGTCGCTGGCTAGGGCGAGGGAAGCGGTCGAGTTCGGCGTCGCGTCAAAAACATAGGTAGCTGCGCCAGCGTCAGGAGCCAAAGCGCCAGACACAGATGCGCCCGCCGCCAAGACGCGATCGCCAGCTTGCGCCAGGCTCGGCGCTGCCAAGAGCAGCAGAGCCAGCGCTAGCGCGATGACCAGCGCGGCAGTTTTGCGCGAAGGCAAATTCAATTTGGAATGCGATTTAGCCATTTCCGAATTCTCCATCCGTTCCCAGCAATCGATAGCGGCAGTGATAGTACAAGCAGTGTAACTTATTATTTCGACGCTTGCCATACCTTCCGCCAACGCTTGCTCTACGGCGCTGTCTCAGCCGCGCCGCTCATCAGCGCCAGGCAAAAACGCGAATCTCTAGCTATAGCTTAATTTCTGGCTGTCGCCCGCGCCAGTTAGACATTCTACACGGATATTGCGCGGGCTTCAATTGAAAATCGCGCCTTTCGCAGGGCTTGCCGCTTTATGCTAAGGTGCAAGTCCAATAATTACTGGGAGAGCCTTATGAGAAAGTTAAGCCTGTTCATCTTGACAAGTTTGAGCCTGCTCGGGCTGGCGCTGCCGCTGCAAGCGCAGCGCGGCTGGCAAGCGACGCATGTTGTGCGGCCGGGCGAAACCCTCGGCCATATCGCCCAGCGCTATGGCGTCGACATCAATAGCCTCGCCGCGCTGAACAGCATCGGCAATGCGCATATTCTCTATGCCTGGCAGGAATTGGCGATTCCAGTCAGCGGGGCGCCGGTGGGCGAGGCTGTCGGCAGTCATATCGTGCAGGCGGGCGAGTCGCTGGAGAGCATCGCCAATGCCTATGGCATCGACTTGGGCGAATTGCAAGCGCTGAATAATATCTACGGCGGCTGGATCTATCCCGGCGATGAGATAGCGCTGCCCGTGCCGGGGCGCGAAACCAACTCGGGGCGCGAGCCTGCCCCAGTTGCGGCCAGCCCAGCCAGCAGCGAAAATGTGCATGTCGTGCAATATGGCGAAACGCTCGGTACAATCGCCCAGGCTTATGGCATCAGCCTACTCGATTTGCAAGCGGCAAACAATATCTGGTCGTCGCTCATTTATGTCGGGCAGCAGTTGACGATTCCGGCCGGCGGCGCGCCGAGCGTTCCTATAGCGCCAGCCGCGCCTGCGCCGCCAGTCGTCGCCGCGCCGCCGGTCAGCGCGCCGGCCTATCAAGCGCCGCCAACGACCTATACCGTGCAACCGGGCGATACGCTTTTCAGCATCGCGCGGCGCTATGATGTGGCGCTGGCGGATTTGATGTATAGCAATGGCATCAGCGACCCGCAGCGTCTCTATGCTAGGCTGGAGCTGCGCGTGAGCCAACTCGCTAGCCCGCCGCCAAGCCCAGCCTCAGCGTCAGCGTCAGCGTCAGCGCCAGCAGCGCCGGTAGAAACCGCGCCCAGCGGCGCGCCAGTTAGCGGCGAGCGCGAGCAGTATGTTGTGCAGCGAGGCGAATTCCTATCGCAGATTGGCGCGAAATTAGGCCTGCCCTGGCTGGCGATTGCCGAGGTCAATGGCATCATCAACAATCCTGATTCGCTGCATGTCGGCGCGGTCTTGCTACTGCCCAATGCCGCCGAAATCGCCAAATACGCGCCGACCCTGCCGGCGCAGCATCCAGGCGCGCGGGTCGGCGTTGGGCGGGAGATCGTGGTCGTGCTTGGCACACAGACCACTTACGCCTATGAAAACGGCAACTTAGTCAAGCAGGCGCGCATCTCTTCTGGTCTGCCGGATACACCGACAGTCCAAGGCGATTACAAAATCCTGCGCAAGATACGGTCGCAGACGATGGAAGGGCCCGGCTACAGCTTGGACAATGTGGAGTGGGTGATGTATTTCTATCAGAGTTACGCCATCCACGGCACTTGGTGGCATTACAATTTTGGTCAGCCGATGAGCCATGGCTGCGTCAATATGACGAATGCCGATGCCAAGTGGTTTTATGAGTTCGCCGATATTGGCACGCCGGTGCATGTGCGCTATTAGCTCTTAGCGGGCGAGGCCGCCGTCCAAGCCTAGGGCGGCGGCATTGTCTTGCATGGCTTTTAATACCAGCGGCACATGGAAATCCCAGACATCGACGCCCAGGGCGGCGCAGCCATCGATGACATCTTGCCGATTAACGCCGGCGGCAAAGGCTTTGTCTTTCCATTTTTTGCGGATGCTGCGCAGCTTGACATCGCGGATGTCTTTGCTGGGGCGGACGAGGGCGACAGCGGTGATTAGACCTGTCAGCTCGTCGACGGCATAGAGGGCTTTATCGCGCAGGGTTACGCGGTCGTCGGCGGCTAAAGGCCCGTGGCTGAGGATGGTGCGGATGTCGGCTTCGGCCAGGCCGCGCTGGCGCAAGATGGGCGCGCCGTGCATGGGGTGCTGCTCCAGCGAGGGGTTGATTTCCCAGTCGAAGTCGTGCAGCAGGCCGACTAGCCCCCAAGAATCGGGGTCTTCGCCGTAGTGCCTGGCGTAGGCGCGCATAGCGCCTTCGACGGCGAGCATGTGCTTGCGCAGGGAGTCGGACTGCACGAATTCGCACACGATGTCGTAAGCTGTTTGTCTATCCAAGGTACCTCACCTCCATAGGGGCAATCTACAATAAGCTCTAGTTTTCTCAATATCCGGCATTTTGCAATAGGGACTTTTCTGCAAGCGCCCCCATAGCTTTCGCGGTTTTTCTCCCCTGCCCTAGGCTATCAACCCTTCACAGCCCCAAAAGTTATGCCTCTGATGAGGTATTTCTGGGCGAACAAAGCAAAGACGATCATAGGCACAATCATGACCACGCTCATAGCCGCCATCGGGCCCCATTGAATGCCTTTGTCACTGACAAAGCTGGCGACAGCAATAGACAAGACGCTGGCTTTGCGCCGTGCGACGCTCGAGGCAATGAGGAATTCGTTCCAAGACAAGAAGGCGGTCAATATGGCCGCGGCGGAGACGCTGGGCATAACGATCGGCAAGACAACGCGCCAGAACCGCTGCCATACGTTAGCGCCATCCACAATCGCCGCCTCTTCGATTTCTTCAGGCAAATCCTGAAACACGACTAGCATCAACCAGGTCACAAAGGGAATCGTGATGCCCAAATGCCCGATGATAATCGCCCAGACCGTGTCCAGCAGGTCAAATTGCCGCATGACCAGGAAAAAAGGAATGACGGTCGTTACCCGCGGATAGAACCTGATGAACAGAAAAATAAAGGTGATGAAGGCTAATACTTTCGCCGCGAGTTTCATGCGAGCGAGACTGTAGGCTGCCAGCGTGCCTGAGACAATCGTTATCGCGGTGGTCCAGAAGGCAACTGTCAGACTGTTGCGGAAAAACCGGATCGTTTTGGCGTCATCAATAAGTTCTTGATAATGCTGAAATGTAACCTCGCTCGGCAAGATTGTAGGCGGCACCGTCAAGAATTCGCGCGGCAGCTTAATGCTGTTGATGATTAGATAACACAGAGGAACAAGCACAACCAGGCAAGCGACAAAGAGAATCAGACCGTGCAAAACGGAGAGAATAATCGCTCTGGCAGACTTCTTGCTGGTCATAGGCACCTAACGGGTTTTGGGCCGCCTACCGCTCTCTTCGCTGAAACCAGAAAACCAGCGCGATACATAAGCTGGCGAAGACCATGAAAATCCAGGACGAGGCGGCCGCAGCGCCAAAATTGAAGTTGCGCAGGCCCTGGGTATAGATATAGAAGGTCATCGTATAGGTGCTGAAACCGGGACCGCCAAAAGTTAAGGAATAAATGGAATCCAGCGACAACAAGGACTCCAGCATTCTGAATACGAGGGTCAGCAGCAGCAAAGGCAGCAAGAGCGGCAACTCAATATAGAGAAAAATCTGCCAGCGAGAAGCGCCGTCAATGGCTGCCACCTGCAATAGATCTTCCGGTATGCTGGCGATGGCCGCGCCGGCGACAAGCAAGACAAAGGGCGTCCATTGCCAAGTATCGAGGAGTATGACCGAGACAATCGCCCAATCAGGCGAAGCCAGCCATTCTGGACCTTGAACGCCGATTAGACTGAGCAGGTGATTGACCAATCCCGCCCGCGAATTCAGCAAGATGCGCCATAAGGTGCCGGCCGCCACCGGGGCAATCACCATCGGCAAGATGAGCAAGGTGCGAACCGCCCGCATTCGCCAACTTGAACCCATCGTCAGATAGGCGAGGCAGAGACCCAAAATCATTTCGAGAAATACTGCCCCGCCCGTGATTAAAATGCTGTTTCGCACCGAACGGCGGAAGGTTTCGTCGGTCAACTCTTCGACGAAGTTCTCCAGCCCAACAAAACCTTCAGGCTCCTGCGATTTGGTCAGCGACCACTCCTGCACCGAGAGCAGGGCTGAATAAGCCAGGGGATAGAACTGCACGGCGACCACGATGAAGAAAGCCGGCAACACAAAAGCAACCAGCCAAGGCAGGTCATGCCGGCTGTGCCAGGTTGTCGGCTTTCGCAACATCGTTAGCGTCCGAAACAGTCTTATCTTAAATAGCCCTCATGCTCGCGGGTGCTTATCCCTGCTGTTGGCCTTGCGCGGCGGCGGATTGCACCAGAGCCGGTGGCACCGTCACATCAGCCCAGCCAGCCAAGGTGTTCGCCAGCGCTTCTTCCGCGCTTATCGAGCCAATGACCAATTCGCTGGTATTGCGGAAGAAAATCTCGAAGGCTTCAAAAACCCACGGTACGGATTGCGCGCGACCAAGATTATGCACCATAGCCGGGAAGTCGTGGCTGTATATCTCCATCAACTCAGGATCTTCGTAGGTGCTTAGATACGGTGAGCCGACGCCTAACTCGATGAAGCGCTGTCGCGCCTGCTCGCCATTGATATAAAACTTGACCCATTCCCAAGCCGCTTCCGGGTTCTCGCTGTACTCAGAGATGAAGAGATTCCAAGCTGAGAGGAAGGGGAAGCCAGGCCCGGGGAAAGGCGCCGTTGCCCAGTTGTCGACGACAAGCGACGCATCCGGGTCTTGGGCCGAGGCGCGCACAAAACTGACCCAGCAGATCATTGTGGCGGCTTTGCCTGTCAGGAAGACGGAATTCGCTTCGTCAATGCTCAAACCAGTCGCGCCATCTGGATTGTACTCGAGCAGGCTAGCCATCTTCTGCAAGGCGGCAACGGCGCTGTCTTCTTCGACCGCGTAATTGCCGTCGGCGTCAACCAGATAGCCATCGTACATACCCAAGAAGATCGCCGGCGTCTGCTCCGCCGCGCCCCAAGCGAAGACGCTCGGCGCGACATCGCCGCCTTCCAGGTGCATAGCCAGTTTGTCCAGCGCCGCGATGTACTCGTCCCAAGTCTCCCAATCAGCCTCGATGCCAGCCTCTTCGAAGATATCGGTGCGATAGATGATGCCATAGGCATCGGCGCTGTAGGGAATACCGATGCGCTTGCCGTCGTAATGCCCGGAGGGGCCGGGCTGCCAAATCGTCGGGATGAAATCGCCGCCGTAGGCATCGCGTTCGACAAATTCATCCAATGGCAGCATCTTGTCCCAGACGCTGGCGATCCAGAATTCGCCGGACATCACATCAAATTCGCCCGTGCCGGTGGTCAAGTCAGTGATGTGATTCTGATTCAGCACGGCCCAGGGCGATGCCACGATTTCCAATTCGATGCCAGTCGCTTCTTCAAAGGCGGCTTCGATATTCTCGGCGCCGATGTCATAAGTGCCAGACTGCATGTAGGTGGCGACAACCTCAGCCCCGGCGTGGGGCATGTCTTGCGCCAATGCCCCTCCCCAGGACAATAGGGACAGGATTAAAAGGAATAGCAATGCTCGTTTCATTTTCTTACCTCGCTTTGTGATTGATATGAACTAAAAGTATTGGAAATACCGGTAAGCGAACCACAGTAAGCGCCTCCCTTGGCTAAGCGGACAGAATAGCTAACTGGTTTAGGCTGGCTGGAGTATAGCGAGTTCAGTCGAGAATGGCGAATTTATAGAGGAATGGGCTGCGCGGGTATCAGACCGCGAATTCGCGGACGAATTTGGCGAGTTGGGATTTCGTTTTAACTGATTTCTCTACTTATATAATATATTTTTTACCAATAGCTAATTGTAAAGTGCTTGGGCAATTTTGCTTGTTATACGAGTTATTGTATTCCGTAATTCGTCGAGCGCCGCAAACGCATCGTAGGCATCACGCTCAGCAATGATCTCATATTGAAGCGCGAGAGCATATTCGATTGCCGCAACTTCGTAGCTTATTTCTCGGAAGTGTTTGCTCTCTGTCCGGCCCTTGCTCGCCTGCAAAGCATTCGCGACTTGAGGATGCTCCAAATTTATGTAAATTGTCTTGTCAGCGCCGTCATAGCGAGATCGCGGCAATGTAGGCGAGCCGTTTTCATATTCCAAGTTGAAGACTGCTCTGCGACGTTTACGCTTCCCTTGCTCAATACGCTTTGGCGAACCTAAATCATTTCCTTCCATAAGCGAAGGTCCAGGTCTAGGTGTATCACCCTCGGAAGCGTTAGTTCCTCGATTGCCGTTGCCATGTGGGTTACCTGCTTCTTGTGTATCGCCAGGGATATCTCCATCACCGGGAGTCAGGCCATCGCCTCCGCCTGGCTCCTCATTCACGAGTTTCATGCCAGCAGAAGCGCGTGCCCGCCGAGCGTTCTCAAGTTCCATTTCCTGCTGAGTAAAATCTTCGTTAAGAACTTTCGCAATTCTTTTGGCCTCCTTCTTCAGTTTACGGGCTTGTTGCGACTTGCGGCGTTCTTGCTCTTCTTGAACTAGCTTTTGGCGAACTTGTTCAAGCTCCTGCGAAATCCAACCAAGAAGAATTGACACCACAGGATTTTGATCGTTTAACTTAACGCTTCTGGTATTGTCAAAGGCTGGGATGTCCCAATCACCATCTTCGAGAACAGGAACATCTATCTCGCCAAAAATAAATTTAGAGCGCTCTTTATCCTTGATTCCAACCAGCGTCGTCTCATGCCAGATTCCATGTGAGAGTATGTCTATCCCTACTCTTTCTTCCTCTAGCGGAACATGAGAGACTTTAATGATAAGAGGTGTCTGGCAAATATGTTGAGAAACATGGGCTGGGGGATTGCATTCGATTAATTTTCGATACTCAATTTCTTTTGGCTTGCACAGATTTCCGTTAATCCTTACTTCCGCACGCCCCCGGTAACGACTCAGGTGGCGCTCCACCAGCTGAACGACCTTTTCTATTCTGGGACGTTTGCCGCGCAAGAAATTCTCAATTTTTACCACAGTGCCATCGGGCGCAGAAGTTCTTTCGTCAATTGCAATATCTTTAACCGGTATTGGTTTTCCGTCCGATGCTGAGGTGATTTGTTTCCGAGAAAGTTTTACGCTATTGCGCGTTCCATCCTGGGTAGTTTCAATAATCAATGTTTTGGCAAGTCCAAAAGCCGCTGACTTACCGGTGCCAAACCGGCCGCGAACGCGCTTGCCCCGGCGCCTTTGGATATTTTCACCGTGCATCTGAAAAAAAGTCATCAACTCGACACGAGACATACCGCGCCCATTATCTGAAATAGTAATCGAACGCTTATCGATCATAACATCAACGATACTAAACCCATTGTCTTTCGCAGCGTCTAAAGAATTCGAGACGTATTCCCAGACAATTTTGCCAAAGGTATTGAAGTATGCCGCATTTTGCAATAAATCCCGCGAAACATGTGAAGTAACTTCTAGCTGTTTAACTGTCATCTATTCAAATTCCTTCGCAAACTTAGTTCGCAACAGCTGCCATAAATCTTGCAACTGCTCTTCACCGCTAATCGTGCTTTCGATGAATGCGTAGCGGCGCTGACGTGCCTTCTGTGGAAAATATTCATTGATCTTGGCAAAATTAAAAAAGTCATTCCTTGTCAATTTCGCTATGCTGCCTTCGCAAAACAGAGCGAAGGCATTTGTATTTTGAAGCCGGCGCAGTTCTTGTTCTTGCGACAGCAGCAGCGAGCCTCGACGCAAGCTAACTGAATCCGAGAAGTTTTGTTCGTTTACTAGCTTCAGGCTCTTTATCCATTCCATTCCGCTTTTGGTCAGCATCCAGCCTCTTACGCTAGAGCCAAGAACCAACGCCCCGTTTCGCTCTCTTCTAGCGTCTTGCAGTGCTTGATTCACAACTTGTAAATCAATATGTTCGGGATATTTGCGCCAATTGAATTTTCCCGGCGCCAACTCATTTACATGGATGGCAATGTCTTCTGAGTCTATCGGTCTTTCATGCCCACCCAGATTCCCGACTGCGATGGTAACAAGAAAAACATTGGAAAGCGAATTTACTGCCATCAGTCGTCTTCTCCAACCTTGCTTATTGTTACATTGCGCGTCCAGGTATTAAAAGTAAGTTCGATACGCTCGCCAACTTCACAGTCCAAACTCTGAAAAATCTTTAATAAGCCTCGTATTTTATTATTGGCCACTGTGATTCCAGTGATTTTGCCATCACTCCAGCAGTAGTTCCAATCACCTGTTAAGTTTGGGAGCGTATCCGACACTAGGGTACCGTTGGCGATAACAAATAAACTGAGATTCGCTCCTAGAATGATATTACCATGCGTGTCGTGATTAACAGTTAGATTGACTGGAATTTGCACAGCCACCGAATGAGCGCGCTAGACCATCTCCCGATTTGGCTGCGCGCCGCGTATCTTGTACAAACTCCATTCAAAATTATCAAAAAGAGGGGAATTTCTTAGCGTTGCATGTAAGACAGGGAAAGAAAGTTCGCTACGTAAAACTGCTTGCGTCAGTTCGGAATGATGCGCAACACCGCCCTGATTTTTTATTGTTTGCCAAATTACTTTCTCTCCCGAATTAAGCCCTTCATTAGCTTCGCCATCCCAAGACCATTTATTATCCTCCAATTTATAACCTGTTTTCACAAGCACCGCCTCAAGTACATCTGTCGGCGGCACTGGAAAATCCCTTTTTACAAGCGCGTGTTCAACTCCAAAAGATACATCACGAATTTGCAATGGGCCGCAATACTGGAACATCTTAACCAATGAATTATGCAGTACATGATTATTGTGCCGCCTGTCTGGTCTGTATTCAGGACTAAAGTACCAGCCAGCGGCAATTTCGCTAAAGCCCTGCCCTTCTAAAAACTCTATCATCTCTTTTTCAGTAAAGCGGAGAAGAATCTGATTTTCTTTCAACCAATCCAGTGAAACCGCGCCGCTGTAGTGCGCATGCTGGCGGATAAACCGTAACTCTTCTTTTGAAACGGCTTCCTGCAAGAAAAGCGCTTTCGCAGTTACGGACGCTCTGCCTTCTTTGCGCAGTTGAAGCATATACTCCAAGCTCGGTGGGAACTCCAGCTTATGCTCGAAATTTTTAGTCATGCGGCAAATCGTAACCATTAGCTCGAGCGGGTCATAAGCGCGATACTGTTCGAGCGTCCAATCGCCCAGCAGGCCGGTTTTCAATAAACGTTGCGCCCACTGGTTGAAAGACAAATTCAGATCATCAGCGAATAGAATTGCGCTAGGAATCCGTATCATCTGCATCGACTGCATAGTCTGTTGTAAGCGCGCCGCCGCCTGTTTTTCTAATTGTCGAATCCGCTCCCGCGATAGAGAATAGGCCGCCGCAACTGATTGGAGAGTTTGAGTTTGATAGCCATATCGAAGTTGCAAAATATTCAATTCTCTCGCCGGCAAGCCAGATGAAAGCATCTCAATTTCACCAGCTATGGAAACCGAGCAGGTTAAGAGCGGAAGATATTCATAAATCGTGGAGAGCGAGTCACTCGTGTTCTTCAAGAAATCGCTAATGCGCAATGTATTAAAACGAACATCTTCATGTAGCAATCCAGCAACAATCTGCTTCCTCAATATTTGCTTAAGACCTTCAAGCACAGTTTGAACCTGTATTTTAGGCACGGAAGTTTGCGCTTCAATAATGCTTGCTAGGTCGTGTCCAATGTTTGCAGCAATTGGTGAACTTAGCTTGGGAGAAAGAAGAATTTTAGAGACAGCCGCCTCGATTGCCGCGATGCCTTTTTCGCCAAGATTTCGTACTTGCCAGAGTTTGTCCTTGTCCTGCGCATCTTGTAGCTGCCCGATAGTAAAGATGTCGGCGCGCTGCAAGGCATTGGAGACGCGAATCGGCAATTTGAGCCTGTCAAGAGAGTCGTCTACATTACATAAAATTTTTTGCATTGCCTACTTCCGTATCCCACCCTCCGTCATGGCATAGGCATCCAACGCCCGGTCGAGCTCCGCCGCTTCCATCAAACCCAGCTCCAGCACCACCTCGCGCACGCTTTTGCCCTCCGCCAGCGCCAGCTTCGCCACCTTCGCCCCATTGTTATAACCAATGATTGGATTCAGCGCCGTCACCAAAATCGGATTGCGCGACAGCCAGCTCTCCGCCCGCTCGCGGTTGAGTATCAAACCGACCATCAGCTTCTCGGTAAATGCGCCCACCGCCCCAATCAGCACCTGCATCATCTCGTTTAGATTGTGCGCCATTATCGGCATCATCACATTCAACTCGAATTGCCCGGCTGCGCCGCAGAGATTCACCGTCGTATCATTGCCCATCACATGGTACATCGCCTGATTCAGCATTTCCGCCAGCACCGGATTCACCTTGCCCGGCATAATCGACGAGCCAGGCTGCACCGTCGGGCAGGTCAATTCGGCGATGCCCGTGGTCGGGCCAGCCGATAGCAAACGCACATCGTTGGCGATGCGCGTGAAATCCATCGCCAAGTTGCGCAACGCCGCCGAGAAAAACACCGCATCCTGCATCGACTGCATCGATTCAAAGAGGTCATCGCTTGCCTGAAGCTGAATGCCCGTCAGCGCGGACAGCTTGGCGACCATGCGCCGGTGATAGTCCGGGTGCGCGTTCAAGCCCGTGCCAGCCGCGGTGCCGCCGATGCCCAAGCGCCGCAGACCGTCCGCCGCGAATTGCAACTTGTCAATCTGCCGTTCAATCGCCGTCGCCCAAGCGCCCACTTCCTGCCCCAGCCGCACTGGCACCGCGTCTTGCAGATGCGTGCGCCCGGTCTTGACCACATCGTCCCAGTCAGCCGCCTTGCCCCGCGTAACTTCGACAAAACGGCGCAAGACCGTCAGCAGCTCTTCTAAGCGCCAGAGCGCGCCCAGCCGAATCGCGGTGGGAATCGTATCATTGGTCGATTGCGCCATATTCACATGGTCATTGGCATGCACCAGCTTATCCGGCGCTTCGACCGCATAACCGAGAATTTGATTCGCCCGATTCGCCATCACTTCGTTGGTATTCATATTATGGCTGGTGCCGGCGCCCGCTTGAAAAGGATCGACCACAAAATGCGCGTGATGCTGCCCAGACAGGATTTCATCGCCAGCCTGCATAATCGCCGTCGCCAGCCGCGCGTCCAGCAAGCCGAGTTCCATATTCACTTCCGCCGCAGCCCGCTTGATTAAAGCCATGCTCCAGATGAAGGCTGGCCAGGGCTTCAAGCCGCTTATGGGGAAGTTCTCCCGCGCCCGCTGCGTCTGCGCCGCATAGAGCGCCGCCCGCGGCACCTTCACCTCGCCCAGCGAATCCACTTCTATACGATAGTCTGTCATCGGGAAGCTCTCCTATTTGTCCCTGCAAAAAGAAAAAGGCGCTGTCATTTTAGCGCCCTTTGCTTGGTTAATAAAGTTAAAAACGCCCGCTCAAGCGGCCGCGTAAAGCTCAGCCACTTTTTGCCAGTTGATAAGCTGGAAAAAAGCGGCGATGTACTCCGCTCGTCGATTCTGGTATTGCAGATAATAACTATGCTCCCAGACATCAAGGCCAAGAATAGGTTTCTGGCGCAGCGTCAGCGGGCTGTCTTGATTGGCGGTTGTCATAATATGCAGTGCGCCACCATCGACCACCAGCCAAGCCCAGCCTGAACCAAATACGCCGGCCGCGGCGGCTGAGAAATCGGCTTTGAAATTTTCAAAACTGCCGAAGCTACGGTTGATAGCACGGCGCAGCGCGCCGCCATCGGGGTGCATAATCTGCCAGAACAGGCAGTGATTGGCATAGCCGCCGCCATTGTCGCGCACGGCAGCGCGGATGCTGCTGGGCAAGCAATGCAGGTTTGCCAACAGGTCTTCGATGCGCCAGCCGACAAACTCGCTGCCTTCAAGGACGGCTATTCAGCTTGTCGGTATAAGCCGCATGATGCGCCCCGTGATGAAGGCGCATGGTGCGGGCGTCGATATAAGGTTCGAGCGCATCCTCGGCATAAGGCAGCGGCGGCAGCTTGAAGCGCCAGTCGCTTTGCAATCCGGCAGGCGCGCTCAGCGAGACCGCGCCAAGTGCTGCGTTTAGACCGCCGGCCAGCGCCAATTTTAATAGCGCGCGGCGGCTCAAAGCGCCCCTCTGCGTCAAAAAGTTCTCTCGCAAATTTGAAGACAGCGAGCCGCAGCCCGCTGTCTTCGCCTGTCGCTCAATCTAGCTGGCGGCGTGCAGCTCAGCTACCTTCGCCCAGTTGATGACATTGAAGAAGGCATCGATGTAACTCGGGCGCAGATTCTGATACTTGAGATAGTAGGCATGTTCCCAGACATCGATGCCGAGGATCGGCGTCTGGCCATCCATCAGCGGCGTATCTTGATTCGGCGTCGAAGTAATGCTGAGGCTGCCGCCATCGGAGAGCAGCCAAGCCCAGCCCGAGCCAAATTGGCCGGCGGCCGCGGCCGCGAATGCCGCTTTGAAATCGGCAAAGCTGCCGAAGGCGCTATTGATGGCAGCGCCCAGCGCGCCATCTGGCTCGCCGCCGCCATCGGGGCTCATCACCTGCCAGAAGAGGCAGTGATTGGCATAACCGCCGCCATTGTTGCGCACGGCGGTGCGGATACCTGCTGGCACAGCATCGAGGTCACCCAGGATGTCTTCGATGCTTTTGCCTTCCAATTCGGTGCCAGCAATTGCCGCGTTCAGCTTGCTGGTATAACCGGCATGGTGCTTGCCATGATGAATGCCCATAGTGCGGGCATCGATATGCGGCTCTAGCGCATCTTGGGCATAGGGAAGAGACGGTAATTCAAAAGCCATGACTTATACGCTCCTTTGAAACTCTTATGCGATATGTCCCCGCTTATTCTAGCACGACTCTGGGTGAAATCTCCAGTCATCGCGCCAGCCGCGCAAACTCTAACGCAGATTTTACCTTTTTGCCGCTGGAATTTATAGGCCCTAAACCATTCCTTTGCGTCTCAGTAGGACAAAGTAAATAATGCAACTTCTTGCGTTTGTTTCAACCCCACCCCCCAGCCCCTCCTGTAGGGCAGTGTCTACGGGAGGGGCCGGGGGTGAAAATGGTGCCTAATTAACTTGGACTTACTTCTGTGCTTATTTTTTCTCTTTCCCCAATCGCCATATAAACTTAGACTCACTAAAGCGCGTTGCGACTTGTATTTTTGCCATATACCGCGATGATTAGCGGACTTAGCCAGGAGAACGGCTTGCCGTCCAAAGCACTTCCTACCGGCCAAACCCGGCCCCTGCGCGCCTATTTTGTCATTGCGCTGGCGATTGTGGCGACTTCGTCGGCGGCTATCTTGATTCGTTACGCGCTGGACGAGAGCATGCCGCCAGTCTTGATTGTCGCCGCCCGCCTGCTCATCGCCACCGTCGCCCTGACACCGCTCATATTAAAACGCTACCTGCCCAAAATTCGCCGGCTATCCCGGACAGAGCGCCTGCTCATCGGTCTGTCTGGCATCTGCCTCGCGCTGCATTTCACTGCCTGGGTGTCTTCTCTGCAATACACTTCCGTTTTGGTGAGCGTGGTGGTCGTGTCTACCGGCCCGATTTGGGTAGCGATTTTGGAAGTCATCTTTTTGCGCATTCGGCTATCGCCTTTGGTCGTCATTGGCTTGCTCGTCGCTTTAGGCGGCGGGCTGCTGATTGGCTTGCCTTTGACCGAGGGCGCAGCGGCCGCAGCAGCCCGCGGCGCGGGCGATTTGGGGGCGACGCTCAGGGGCGCTTTTCTGGCTTGGCTCGGCGCGCTCAGCGTTTCGGTCTATATGCTCATCGGGCGCAAGCTGCGCCGGACCTTGCCGGTGATACCGTATGTCTGGCTGGTCTATGGCATCGCGACGCTCTGCGCGGTTGCCGTTATCCTCATCACAGCCAGTCCAGTGGCTGGCTTCCGCCCGCAGGGCTATTTGATTCTGCTAGCGATGGGCTTGGTGCCGCAACTGCTGGGGCATTCATCGCTGAATTATCTGCTGGAGTATTTCCCCGCCGCTTTGGTCAGCATGTTCTCGCAGCTAGAGCCGATTGGCAGCGCCGTCCTGGCCGTCATGCTCTTCGGCGAATTGCCGCCGGGGCAGCAAATCGTCGGCAGCGGCATCATCCTCGTCGGCGTCATCCTGGCGAGCCGCGGCGAAATCCGCCAGTCTGAGGCAAAAGCAGAATGAGAATGTGGCTTAATTTAAGCGCGCCGTCTATCACGCATTTATGGCTATTGGTAGCGCTATCGGCCTTCGCCTGGTCTTTTGGGCCCATCTGTGTGCGCTTCGCCTTCGCCTACGATATGCCGCCGGCCCTGGTCTCCAGCGGGCGCATGCTCACCGGCGCCCTCATGTTCGCGCCTTACATTTTCTATAAAGGCAAAGCGGAAATCCGCGCGCTGCCGCGGCGCAGTCTCTGGCTGTCGCTGGCCGGCGGCGCTTTGTTTGGCATCAACATTACACTTATGGCAGCCTCGCTAGAGCATATCAGCGTCGTCATCAATCAAGCGCTTATCGCCACCATCCCGCTTTGGGTAGCTGTCTTCGAGGTAACGCTGCTCAAAGGAAAGCTGAATCGAGTAATTTGGGGCGGCATTCTGCTATCGCTGGCCGGCGGGCTTTTGACTGCATTCGCCACAGCTGGCGAGCCAGCCATCAGTCCCGGTGGCAACCCCGGGCTAGGCGTGCTTATGGCGGTTATAAGCGCCTGCTCGGCTTCGCTTTATGTCATCATCGGGCGCAAGCTACGCCATAGCGTATCTTTTATTCCTTATATATGGCTGGTCTACAGCGCTGGCGCGGTCGCCACTCTGCTCATCTGCGCCATCAGCCGCATCTCGCTTATTGGCTATGACCCGCGCGGTTATCTCTGGGTCTTGCTGCTGGCGATATTGGCGCAGATTATCGGGCATGGCACGCTTAACTTCGTCTTGAAATTTATGTCGCCGACTGTCTTGACGACGTCCTGGCAAGCGGTGCCGGTCTTGAGCGCGCTGTGGGCATTTTTGATTTTCAGCGAGATGCCAACCACCTTGCAAGCGCTTGGCAGCGTAATTTTGCTCTTAGGCGTCACAATCGTGCTGCGTGGGCAAAGCCGGCCTAAGACCGCGCTAGATTGATGCCCGCCACCACGCTGGCGCCAGGCGTAATGTCAAAGGCGGGCAGCCTATCGTCAAAGAGCAGCGGCGCCGTCAGCTGATACAGCGTGCCATCTTTGATGAGTTCCTGCACGGTGTAATCGACCAGCAGGCGGAAATCCAAATCGTTCAGTGGCAGGGCAAAAGCATAATAAGACCGGCTGTACCAGCGTTCCGTCAAACGCAGCGCAGTGGGATGCTGCGTCAAATGCGGAATTAGCGACAGGCTATCGGCATAGATGGCATGGGCATTGTCATATTCGAGCAAGGTGCGCGCCGCGCCGTCTTCATCAGTCCAATAATAGCGCGGGGCGGCATTGATGGTGTTGGCCCAGGCTTGGGCGCGGGCTTGCGCCGTCTCGTCGCC
This sequence comes from Phototrophicaceae bacterium, assembly GCA_965200325.1. Taxonomy (GTDB): domain Bacteria; phylum Chloroflexota; class Anaerolineae; order Aggregatilineales; family Phototrophicaceae; genus UBA6055. The sequence continues at coordinate 2,270,393 of OZ241335.1, forward strand.
CAGAATCAAGCCGATGATGCGCCCGCGCAAATCATAAAAATTGTTTATATCCACATTCGTTTCTACCATCAAGCGGTCGCCATGCAGCAGGTAGGGCGCGGAGAAATCCAGCAGCCCGCTGGCCGCCCAACTTGGCTGCGCGCCCACCACCAGGTCAACCGCGCCGCTGCTCAGCAGCTCAGCCGCGTCTGCGGCGCTGCTTGGCACAATTTCTAGCTCGAGGCCCCAACGGCTTGCCAAAGCAGTCGCCATAGTGCGGTTCAAATCGGCCAGCCGCCCGGCGACGCCAGCCAGCCCGGCCGCGCTCTCGGCGATGCCACCGACGCGCAGGCGGCCGCTAGCGCGCAGCCGCGGCCAGGTATAGGCCGACGGATAGGCGATTTCCGCCGCGAACTGCCCGGGGTTCACTTCTTCGCCAATGCCCTGCCACAAGACTAGTGCCTCTTCTGGGAAGCTCTCGTCGGGGAAATACTCGTGGAAAAGCGCCGGCAATTTGCCAGTCTGCGTCAGCAGTTGCAGCGTGCGGTTGAGCAAGTTGCGCAGGGGCGCGTCCTGCCGCCGCAGGGCAAAAGCATGCGGTTCGTACAAGATAGGCTCGTCGAGCAGACGCAGGGACTCGCCATAGTCGCTCTGGACGCGGCGCAGCGCTTGCTCTTCGGCCGCGACCGCCTCAATTTCGCCCCGAGCCAAAGCGGCGGCGGCGCGGTCTAAAGTGAGATAATAGCGCAGGTTCAAATCTGGCCCGGCTTGGGCGGCCCATAGATCCAGCGCTTTTTCCGCGCGCGTCCCGATGACATAGCCGACAGGCGGCCCGCGCAATTCCGCCGCCGCGCTATAAGCGCTATCGGCGCGCAGCAGCAAACTTTGCTTGCCTTGCCGATAAGTCTGGCTGAATTCCAGCGCCTCATCGAGGTCGCGGTAATGCACAAAGACCGAAGCCAGCGCGTGGACTTCGCCGCGCCGCAATTTTTCTAGCGCGTTCATTCGCGTAACCTGCGTGAAGTCGAGCTCGCTGCCCCAAGCCGCCGCAATCAAATTCAGCAAGTCAATATCAAAACCGCGCAAGTCGCCTTGCAGCGTGAATTCACTGTAAGGCGGCGCATTATACAATACGCCCACTTTGAAGCGGCCGGTGGCTTGGATTTCGGCGACGGCCGATGTGCTAGGCAAGCCGTCTGGCGGCGCGGCCGGCGGGCGCGGCACCAGCGTCGGCACTGCCAAAGTCGGCACAGGCACCGTTTCTTGCGCCGCAGTCAGCGGCAGCGCCAGCAATAGCGCCAAGCCGCAGATGCAGAACAAACTAAATTTTGCAAGGGCGGCGCTTTTCTTCAAAGCCGCGATTGACGACCCAGCCCCGAGACTTAGAGGGAGGGCTTTTCTGCAAGCGCGCGCGCGGTTTTCTCCCCTCCCCAAAGCTTTGGGGAGGAGCCGGGGGTGGGCTTGAAAATCGCGCCTCATATTTTGCATAAGTAACTTAGACTTACTCGCGATAAAGATTGTGCGCGGCAATATAGTCTAAAACAGGGTCAGGCACAAGATAGCGCGCGCTCAAACCCGCCCGCAGGCGACTGACGATATAGGTCGACGAGAGCCACAGGCTGAGCATTGGCACATCAACAATATCGACCTGCTGCGACAGGCCGGGCAGAATCGCGTCGTGCATATCAGGCGCGATGGCTTCGTCAGCCCGTTTCATCACCGCCAGGCGGCAGCAGCGATACAACTCGGCTGGGCGCTCCCAAGTCGGCAAGCTGCGCAGATTATCGCCGCCCATGACAAAATATAGCTCGGCGTTTGGGTAGTGGCGGCGAATAATCTTGACAGTGTCAGCGGAATAATGCGGGCCGGGGCGGTCGATATCGACGCGAGAGATGCTGAAATGCGGGTTATCGCCGAGGGCCCGCTCCAGCATAGCCAGCCGATGCGCGACCGGCAGCCGCGTCGCGCCCTGCTTGACAGGATGGTCGCCAACTGGCACAAAGAGGATGTGATCGATTTGCAGAATTTCGCGGCTATACTCCGCCAGAATCAGATGGCCGATTTGCGGCGGGTCGAAGGTGCCGCCCAAGATGCCGATGCGCTCGCGCTTCACTCCGTCCACTCCAGTTCAAAATCGCCGACGAAGACGGTATCGCCATTTTTTATGCCGGCTCGCTGCAAAGCGGCTGATACGCCCAAAGTCGCTAAAGTTGTTTGAAAGCGGGCCACGGCCTCGTCATAATCCCAATAGGTCATCGCCGCCGCCCGTTCGATGCGCGCGCCGCGCACATAATAGAGGCCGTCTTCGACGACAATGTCGAAGGCTAAATCTTCCTCTTCCAAGCTATAGACTGGCACTTCTTCGTCGGTCGGCTGGGCCCGCTGCTGTCGTTTTGGCAGGTTCGCCGCACGCTCAAAGACGCGCTGAATCAGGCGAGTAACATTTTCCCGCGTCAAAGCGGACAGGGGCAGCGGCTGCTCGATGCCGCGCTCAGCCAGGCTTTCCGCCAGCAAATCCCAATATTCGCGGGCTTGCGGCAGGTCCATTTTGTTGACGACGACGATTTCGGGGCGCTGCGCCAGCTTTTCATCGTAGAGCGCCAATTCCGCCCGTATCTGGTTGTAATCCGCCAGCGGGTCGGCCGCCGCGCCATCGAGGATATGCACGATGAGCGCGGTGCGCTGGATATGGCGCAAGAAAGAATGCCCCAGCCCGATGCCGAGATGCGCGCCTTCGATGAGGCCAGGGATGTCGGCAAAGACCAGGTCTTTGTTGTCATAGATGACTGTGCCTAAGTTCGGTTCGAGCGTGGTGAAAGGATAGGCGGCGATTTTGGGTTTGGCATTGCTGACGACGGAGAGCAAGGTAGATTTGCCGGCATTGGGCAAGCCGACCAAAGCGACATCGGCAATCATCTTCAGCTCGAGCGTGAGCCAGCGTTCCTGGCCAGGTTCGCCTTTTTCAGCCAGGCGCGGCGCTTGATTGGCCGCGGATTTGAAGTGGGCGTTGCCTTTGCCGCCGCGGCCGCCACGAGCGACGATAACTTCGGCGGTCTCTCCGACTAAATCGGCAATCAGCCCGCCGGTGGTCGCATCGCGCACGATCGTGCCAGGCGGCACGGTCACAACCAAGGGCGCGGCGTCAGCGCCTCTTTTATTGCTGGAGCCGCCGCGCCCGCCCGCTTTCGCTTTGAAATGCACGCGCTTGCGGAAAAAATAGAGCGTATTCAGGTTGGCGTCGGCGCGCAGCAAGACATCGCCGCCGCGCCCGCCATCGCCGCCTGAGGGACCGCCGCGCGGCACATATTTTTCGCGCCGAAACGACACCATGCCATCGCCGCCTTTGCCACTGGCGACAAAAATTTTCGCCTCATCAACTAGCATTGAAATGCCCGCCATCCAGCTTCAATAGTCCATCAGCATACCTGAGTTTGCCCAGCCCGTGTAGAGCAAAAGCGCGGCGAGTCATTCTGTAATAGGCGCGTTTTGCCAGTTATAATGCTGGCAGCGCCAGCGGCGAGAAGTAAAAATGATCGACAGAATCTTATGGCAGGGGCATAGCAGCTTCACAATTGCGGGCAGTCCGCTGATTCAGATTGCGCCCTGGCGCGTCGTCAAAGGCGGCCAGCCGCCTGATATCATCCTCATCGGGCATGACCATTATGACCATTGCTCACCGGCCGATGTCGAGAAGATTCGCGGCGAGAAGACTGTGATTATCGGCAACGAAAATGTCGCGCGCGTCATTCCTGGCACGACGGTCTTGCGCGCCTGGCAGAGCATCAGCCTTGGCAAAGCCGGCATCAAAGCCCTGCCCGCCTATTCGACGCGGGACCCGCGCCATCCGCCGGCCGACCAGGGCTTAGGCTTTCTCATTTCGCTGGATTATTATGATATCTATTATGTCGGCGATTCGGAGCTGATGCCGGGCATGGAAGTGCTGAAGCCAGATATTCTGCTTTTGCCGATTGACGGTTATGGCCGGCTGTCCATCGCGGAGGCGCTGCGCTTGCTGGAGCTGATGCGGCCGACCTGGGCCATTCCCTATAACTGGGGTGGCGCCGGCGAAGAAGCGACCCGGCTCGATGCGCAGAGTTTCAAGGCGCAGGCGACCGGCCACACAGAAGTCCGCCTGCTGCCAGTCAGCGCGTGATTCTTTGGCTCAAGCGGCGGGAGAAATCTTGTCGGACAAGTTGATGACTTGGCCGTCGCGCGTGAAGATGCGCGGTTTTTCTTCGCCGCGGATGACCCGGTCGTTTATCACCACCTTGATGATGTCTTCGCGGCCAGGCACTTCAAACATGACATCCAGCAGGCAGTCCTCAACGATGGAGCGCAGGCCGCGAGCGCCTGTTTCCCGCTCGATGGCCAATTCGGCCGTCGCCCGCAAAGCCGCCTGTTCAAAGACCAGCTCTACATTATCCAGGGCCAGCAAATGCTGATACTGCCGCACTAGGGCATTTTTTGGCTCGACCATAATGCGCACCAGGTCTTCGAGTTCCAACGGTTTTAAGGTAACGAGCACGGGCAGGCGGCCGACCATCTCGGGGATGAGGCCATGCTGCACCAGGTCTTCGGGCGAGAGCGTGCTGAAGAGGTCTGTTACTTCCCGCTCTTCCTGTTCTTGCTGAGCGCCAAAACCTATGCGGCTGTTCAAGCCGACGCGCCGCCGAATCACATCTTCCAGGCCGGCGAAGGTGCCGCCGACGATGAAGAGGATATTGCGCGTATCGATTTGCAAAAATTCCTGGTGCGGGTGCTTGCGGCCGCCTTGCGGCGGCACATTAGCCAGCGTGCCTTCCACGATTTTGAGCAAAGCCTGCTGCACGCCTTCGCCAGAAACATCGCGGGTAATCGACGGGTTGGCGTTGGATTTGCGGGAAATCTTGTCGATTTCGTCGATATAGATGATGCCGCGCTCGGCGCGGGCGATATTGCCATCGGCCGCTTGAATCAAGCGCAGCAGGATATTCTCCACATCTTCGCCGACATAGCCGGCTTCGGTCAAGGCGGTGGCATCGGTGATGCAAAGCGGCACATCGAGAATGCGGGCTAAAGTCTGAGCCAGCAAAGTCTTGCCGCAGCCGGTCGGGCCGACGAGCAGGATATTGCTCTTGTCCAATTCGACATCCTGCGGTTCCAGGGTCGATTGGATGCGCTTGTAGTGGTTATAAACGGCAACGCTCAAGACCCGTTTGGCATCTTTTTGGCCGATGATATATTCATCCAGCCGTTCCACAATCTGCCGCGGCGAGAGCGCCAGGCTGAAATCGAAGTCATTTTCCGCCTCTGGCTCGGGCTTGTCATCTTCTTTGATCAGGTTCAGGCAGAGCTGCACGCAAAAATTGCAGATGTAGATTTCGTGGTCGGGATTGGCGATGAGCTTCTCGACATCTTCATGCGTGCGGTTGCAAAAGTTGCAGCGGTGTTTCATTGAGGAAAAAGCCACGCTAGGCTCCTTCTACTTGGCGGCCTTCGGTCAGCACGCCATCGACCAGTCCAAAATCGGCCGCTTCCTGCGCCGTCATATAGACATCGCGGTCGGTGCGGCGTTCGATCTCTTCGGCACTTTTACCCGTGTGCTGGACAAAGACATCGATGAGCCGTTTCTTGAGGCGCACGATTTCTTCGGCTTGGATGACAATATCGGAGGCTTGGCCTTGAGCGCCGCCCAAAGGCTGGTGCATGTGGATGGTCGCATTGGGCAAAGCCATGCGCAGGCCTTTCTGGCCGGCGGTGAGCAGCACAGTGCCAAAGCTGGCGGTGATGCCAAAGGCGACTGTGCCAACCGGCGCCCGCACCTGCTGCATGGTGTCATAAATGGCTAAGCCAGCATAGACACCACCGCCCGGGCAATTGATGTACATCTGCACACGTCTATCTGGTCCTTCGCGCTCGAGGAAAAGCAGCTGTGCCACCACCAGATTGGCGATTTGGTCGTTGATGCCAGAGCCGAGCAAGATAATGCGCTCTTTTAAGAGCAGAGAATAAATGTCGTAAGCCCGCTCGCCGCGGCTGCCCTGCTCTATCACCATGGGGATTACATTGTAGAAATTGTTCATGCGCTGTGCTTGACCTTTCTTTGTGTCTAGGAATTCTAGGGCGGCGTTTTAGACCGCTCTTGTTTCGGGCGCTTCTGCCGCCTGCTCGGCCGCCGTCAGCGCTTTATCTTCTTCCAGGTAACGCAGCTTTCTCGCTTCCACTTCCTTATCGTCCTGCAGGCTCTTAAGCCTTTTCGCCCGCAAAGCCTCGCTCGCGGCCGCTGGATCTTTGCCCTGCGCCAGCGCCACCAGCTGCGCCTTGATATGCAGCAGAGCGATTCTGTTTCGCAAGAGATCGGGCATATTCAGCGCCCCAATCGCTTCCATGAAGTCCGTATTGCCAGATCTGAGAGCCGTCAATTCCAGTTCAGTCTTGAGCTCTTCATCGCTGACCTCGATATTTAGCACATCATTTAGCTCGCCCAAGACGATATTCCGCCGCAGTCCCTCAAGCGCCTCGCTGTGATATTCTTCGCGCAAGTCTTCTTCTGTGCTATTGGTATAACGATAATAGTCTTTGAGACTTATGCCCCGCTGCTTTAAGGTCGCGCCAAAACCCGCTACCTTCTCGTCGATGTCCTGTTCCAGGATCCGGTCGGGGTGGGCAACCTGCGCGCCAGCAATGATCTCTTTCAGGATTTTATCGGCCAGCTCTTCTTCTGCCGTTTGCAACACGGCTTTAGTCAAGTATTCCCGCGCAAAGACGCGCAAGCCCGCCAGATCCATTTCTTCTGCGCCTAGCCTGCGGTAAGTCTTGCGGACAAAGGCATCATCTAAAGCGGGATAAGTGATTTCTTCAATCTCTTTGAGCGTGGCATTAAAAGACACTCGACGCCCGATCATGCCTTCATCGATGTCGGGGACATCGTCGCCTATCGTCATTTCAACTTCGATGTCGCTGCCCTGCTCCGCGCCGATGAGCGTTTCAATCACATCCCGCCACAGCGGTTCCGCGTCAGGTTCGAGGATGAGCTTAAAATTATCATCGTTCAAGAAAGTATCGCCTTTTTTAGGCGCAGAGGGACTGAAGTCGCTAGTGGCTTCGGCAGTTGCAGCTTCAGCCAGGTTGAGCGCATCGTCGGCAGAGTCAAAGCCGTCATCCGCCTCGTCCGCCTCGTCATCAGGCTCTTCGCCATCGAGGAATTCGCCATAAGCCGCCAGCGTAACGCGGTTGCCCAGCGCGGCAACTTCTCGCTCCGCAGCCAGCACTTCGACACTTTCCAGTTGCCACATCCGCAAAGTCCTGTCAACCATCGTCTCGGTAACAGGCACGAAGTCCAGCTCGTGTCGGATGCTGCGAAAATCGCCCAAGTCTGCTTCTGGCACCAAAGGCACAGTGAAAACAAGGGCCATCGGGTTTTGCTGGAGGTCTTCTATCGAGCCCGGCCCAGAAGGCATGATGCCAGATTCTTTCACAGCCGACTTGTAAAGCTTATCGGCCAGGATATCAAGCGCTTCTTCGGTGACGGCCTGCGGGCCCACCGCCTGCATCACCAGCTTAAACGGCGCTCGACCTTTGCGGAAGCCGGGGACGTTTATCCGCCGCGAGATCTTGCGGGCCGCTTGGCGCATCGCCCCGTCGAACTGCGCCGGCTCAAGCGGGACAGTCAGCCGCGCTTGATGCCCTTCAATTCTTTCTGTCTGAACGGTCAAGTCTTACCTCTATACTTTCAGGCACTCATTGTAGCGCTTGCCACCCGTGCGCCAACTAAGAATCGCATAAGAAAATTAAATGAAAGGCGCTGCCGGCTAGCCGGCGCGCCGCCAAAAGCACGATGAGGAAGGAGGGACTCGAACCCTCACCTCAAAGAGACATGATCCTAAGTCATGCGCGTCTGCCAATTCCGCCACTTCCCCACTGAATGACGCGCCAAATTATAGACAGGCGCGCCCATCTCGGCAAGGGAGAATACTATTGCAATTCCACGCCCGAGACGCTAGAGACATCGGCGCTGCTGACTTGGCTGAGGATGCTGTTGATAAGCAGCTGGGCAAAGCGGAACAGAGCTTGCATCTGCGCGATGCGGTCGAGGTAGAGTCGGGCTAAAATCTGCTGGTCCCGGGGCAACTCGGCAATGATGCCGGAGATGCGCTGGCGGTTTTCTTCCATCACCGCCAAAGCGCGCTCCACATCGCGCATTTCGCGCCCACTGAGGATGTTGGAGAAAATCTGCCAGAAATCCGTCTCCGCCTGATAATACTTGCGCCGGCCGCTGCTGCCGCGCACCCAGACCTGCCGCACCATGCCCATGTGTTCCAAAGTGCGCATATTTGTGCTGACGCTGGCTTTGGAAATATCCAGCCGCGACATCATATCATCCAGCGACAGCGGCTCCGCGCTCAGCAGCAAAGTGCCATAAAGCTGGCCTAAGACCTGGTTAAAGCCAAAATAATCCGCCAACTGCCCCAAGCCATTCAGCATGCTGTCATGCACGATTTGCAGGTCTTGGGCTAGCTGCCGGTCCTGGCCGGCTTTGGTATTGCTCTCTTGTTCCATGCCACTTGCTTCGCCTATCGTGCCGCGCATTTTAGCAGCGGCGCGGCCGTCTTTCAAGCGGGCAACAGTCTGGAGGCACCGCCTACCCTAAGCGCGGCAGAAATGTTATACTGTTATACTGAAGTTTTTTAATGTCTTGAACCGCTTGCATTTTTGGCGCGGGCTATGTTTCGACCGCTGAATCGTCTAACTCAGGTATAATTCATTATGTCTAGCGCGCTGGCCGAGGAGCGGAGTGTTACATTGTCGGAGGATATTTTCCGCTTGCAAAACATTCTGAAAAAGGCTCTAGCCCGCAATGCCGCTATCAATTTTGATAAACTCAAGAAAAAAGCCTATATCACGCCTTTCCAGCAGGCAGCGCCGGCCTTGGGCGACCGCCTGCCCGCCCGCCTCAGCCAAGTAGACAGACTCATACCTTGGAAGCGCGCAGAGCATGCCGAAGCGGTTAGAGCGAGCCTAAGCAAACAAAAAAGCGCGGAACAGGCTTACCAAGAAGCCAAGCAAGAGCATGAAGCCAAGGCGAAGTTCCAGCGCAAGCAAGTCTTTGAACATAATAAAGAAATCGAACAATTCAAAGCGGATTTCCATAATGGCCTAGCGAGCGCCATCAGCCGATATTTTAGGCTGGTGCTTGAGACTAGCGAGTATCCCAAAAAATTCCCCCAGCGAGCGCGGCTTGACTATCAGCCCCAGTCGCAGCTCTTGACGGTCAAATATGAATTACCGCCCGCCAATGCGTTGCCAAAAGCCGCCGCCTTCCCTTTGAGCGCGACCGGCCAGCCAGAGCCGCTCTACAAATCTGTTCTCGTCCAGATTGCCCTGCGCAGCCTCTACGAGATTTTCCAAGCCGATACGAGCGTCAAACTCGACAAGGTCATTTTCAACGGCTATGTCAAGGCCAGCCGCCCAGCCACCAGCCAGGCAAAAGAGTTTTGTCTGCTCGCCGTCAGCGCCGAGCGGCACCAGATTTTGAGTCCGACGCTGGGCTTGGTCGAGCCGCTGGAATTTTTCCAAGACTTGCAGGGCCGGCTTTCCTCAGCGCCCGAGCAGTTGCAGCCCGTCCAGCCGCTAGCCGCGCCCAAAGCAGAAGCCCCAAGCGCGCCAGAGCTAGCTTCCGCTGGCGAAGCGGCTGAGCAAACCGCACCGCCGGCCGTCGCTGAAGAAACGGTGGCTGAAGTCAATCCAAATGACGCGGATTATCTTTTTCAGGCGGTAAGCCACGCCTTTCCCGAACCGGAAGCGGCCGGCAATCCCATCCCGCCGCGCTCGCCCGATACCACTAGCAGCGTCTGGATTTCGCCCCCTGGCTTATCCTTTGTGCGCGAAGCGGAGAAGTATGTCGATCGCATAGAAAGCCAGGGCAAACTACTTCCTTTTTCAACGTATGTGACCTCATACAAGAGGATGCACCCCGTTGAGGAGCAATGGTATTTTTATTGGCGCGGGCAACTGCGGGCCGGCAAGCGCATGCCGACTGACGCCCTTCATCTTTACATTCATATCTACGAAGTTCTTAATATAGTCGGCTTTGAGACGGCGCAAGCGGCTTATGAATATCTGGTCGAGTTTTGGAAATACTACCGCGAGCTACAGCTCAGGCTGGATTATGACCTGCCCAATTGGATCGCCGACTTCATCGTCCTGCATGATTTAGCGCCCAACGCGCTGCAATGGTATGCCGACATCAGCAAAATCATGCCCATTAAAGATAGAGACCTCGCTATCGAAGCCTGGCTCAAGACATCGGCCGACTTTGCTGACCTGTCGCTGGAAATCATTTTTAAGTTAGCGCGTTATAACCCTCGCAAAAACAGCACGTTTTATAAAAAATATGCTGAATCAGCGCAGCTGGACGCTGTCTATAAAAAAGCATTGGCTGCGGTTGATGTGGCAATGCAGGAGAGCGGCGGCAAGTCACTGTTTCGCAGCTTCCAGCCCTGGGAGAGCCGCGTTATCAGCCGCAGCCCATTCCGAGGGGCGCTGCATGCCTACCCGGTGGAAAGGATTGAAATCGCTAAGGTGCATCTTTGGAGCAAGAATGCACAGCTTGCCGATACACTCAAAGAAATCCTTAGATTCGCGGAAAATATCGCCCGGCAGCAAAACGGCTACCGCCATCGCCTGCGCAAGGTCGAGCTTGAGCCGCGCTGGCAGGCTGTCATCGAAGCCGCCTTGAAACCTGAGGCATCCAAGCCAAGACTGACGATTGACTATGGCGAAGTGCAGCGGCTAGCGCAGGCTTCCGCAGCCACCCGCCAGCGCTTGCTCGCTGATGACGACAGCGACGAAGAAAATCCGCCGGCCGCCGCGCCAGAACCCAGCGAGACTGTTGAATCCGCCGCGCCAGAGACAACCGAAACCAGGCATGAGACAGCCGCAGAGGTCGCGCCAACAGTCACCCAAGCTCCACAGCTGCAAGCGCCCGATTGGCTGCGCCTGGGCTATCGGCGTAAGCGGCGTGTCCAGCTGCGCGCAGCCCGCTATAGCAAAAATGGACTGGCCCCAGCTAATCCTGTTACTACGGTAGCGGCGGCGGATGGCAACAATGATAGCCTGGCTGAGACGCCGCGCGCTGCCCTCGACCAGCCAACCGCCAGCCCGGCCGCAGCGCCGTCCGAGCAGGAAGACCTGGCCACCATGCTCGGCACTGAGGGCAGCAAGCCAAGACAATTGATTGCCCTGCTGAAACGGCAGAATTGGCAATGCGCCACAGCGACGCTAGAAGCCGAATTCCCCGGCGAATTTATCAGCGTCATCATTGAGACCATCAACGAAGCGGCGCTGGCAGAAATCGACGATACCGTATTGGTTGAAGAAGGCGGCCAGTGGCAAGTTTTAGAAGAGTATCGCGCTGAGATTGAAGCGCTGCTGCCTGTTTAAGAACAGTATATAGAGAGTGCCTGTGGCAAAGAGAATCCCCAAACGCAGATCGCAAGCTATCTTGCAGTCTTTGGCGGCTGGCGTTGTGCCTCGCGTTGGCGCAGAGCATATCGCTGTCGGGCGCAAAGCCGAACTAGAAGCGCTGCTGCGCGATTTAGACGACATCATCGCGCAAGGCGGCGCTTCATTTCGCCTCATCGTCGGGCAGTATGGCTCGGGCAAGAGCTTTTTGCTGCAACTGCTGCGCAACTACGCGCTCAAGCGCAATTTTGTCGTCGCCGATGCCGACCTCAGCCCGCAGAAACGGCTGACAGGCTCCAAGAACGAAGGCCTGGCACTGTATCGTGAATTGTTGAGCAATATGGCGACCAAGACGCGCCCCGATGGCAATGCCTTTACCGCCCTGCTGGAAAAATGGATTAGCGACTTGCAATCCCAAGTCCTAAAGACAGGCATCGAGCCAGGCGCGCCCGAATTCGCCCACGAAGTCCAAGGGCGCATCTATACGACCATCAACGAGATGGAAGGCATGGTGCATGGTTTTGACTTCGCCAGTGTCATATATGCTTATTGGCGCGGGCATCAAGATGGCGATGATGCGCGCAAGAGCGCGGCCACTCGCTGGCTACGCGGCGAATACAGTACCAAAACCGAAGCGCGGCGCGCCCTCGGCGTGCGCGTCATCATCGACGATAGCTCTTGGTACGACTATATCAAGCTGCTGGCTTATTTCGCCCGGCAGGTTGGTTATAAAGGTTTGATTATCTTCATCGATGAAGCCGTGAACCTGTACAACATTTCCCACAAAGTTTCTCGCAGCAACAATTATGAACGGCTGCTGCAAATGCTGAACGATACGCTGCAAGGCAAAGCGGAGTATTTGGGTTTTCTCTTCGGCGCGACGCCCCAGATGGTTGCGGATGTGCGGCGCGGTTTGTTCAGCTATGACGCGCTGAAAACGCGGCTGGAAGACAGCCTCTTCGCCCGGCCAGGCCTGCGCGATATGTCGGGCCCGCTCATTCGCCTCGATACCCTCAACCATAGCGAGATTTTTTTGCTCTTGCAGCTAGTGCAAGAAATTCACAGCAATCATTATAGATATCCAGCCAAGCTGGAACAGCGGCAGCTCGAGGCTTTTATGAGCCTGGCTTTAGAGCGCGTTGGCGCGGATACGCTGCTCACGCCGCGCGATATTTTGCGCGAATTTGTCTCTTTGCTGAACTTGCTAGAGCAAAACCCCAGCGAAAGTTTTGCGTCTCTGGTCGGCAAAATCGACTTTCGCAGTAGCTCGGCTACCGCCAAAGAAAGCACTGACCAAGCCGAAGAAGCCGCCTCGCCCTATGCCAGTTTCCAAATCTGATGACCCCTGACCCCTTCTATCAGCTCGCGCCTTTCATCCAAGAATACATCTACCGCCACAAGTGGCAAGAATTGCGCGCCGTGCAAGTGCAAGCCATCGACGCTATCTTGAATGGGCAGGAACATATCTTGATTTGCAGCGCCACCGCCAGCGGCAAAACCGAAGCGGCGCTCTTGCCCATCATCACGCAGCTGCAAGCAGACCCGCCGCGGAGCATCGGCTTGCTCTACATCGGCCCTTTGAAAGCGCTTATCAACGACCAATTCGCCCGTCTTAACCTGCTGCTGGAAGAGACGGATATCCCCGTGCAGAGCTGGCATGGCGATGTCTCGCAAACTAAAAAGCGGCGCTTTCTCAAACGGGCCCGCGGCATCTTGCAAATTACGCCAGAATCGTTGGAAGCGATGCTAATGCGCCGCCATCACGAACTAGGCCGGCTTTTCTCTGACCTGTGCTTTGTCGTCATCGACGAGGTGCATGCTTTTATCGATTCGGACCGCGGGCGGCAGGTGATGTGCCAGCTAGAACGGCTGGCGCGGGCGCAAGCGACGCCCGCCCGCCGCATCGGCCTGTCGGCCACTGTGGGCGAGCCGCAAGTCGCCTTAGACTGGCTGCGCGGCAATTCGCCGCGGGCCGGGCACATCATCGAGATTGCCGCGCAGGCCCGGGTTGAATTGGGGCTGGAGTATTATCTCTTGCTCGAGCCTGAGGCGCGCGGCGCGCCGGCCAAAAAACCTATCGGCGCATCCAAACTAAAAAAACAGAGCGCGCCTGAAATCAATGCGCTGCTCGTCAGCGAAGGTCATTATTACCAGAATATGCACTGGATGACGCAGCGCGTGCCTAAGACGCTCATCTTCGGCAATTCGCGGGAGAATACCGAGAGCATCATCTTGAATATGCGGAAAATAAGCGACGCCGAGCGCAAGCCCAGCTTTTATCATGTGCATCACGGCAGCATCGCCGCCCCGCTGCGCGAAGCCGCTGAAGCGGCGATGAAAACCGATGACAGCCCAGCCTGCGTCGCCGCCACCGTCACCCTGGAGCTGGGCATCGACCTGGGCCAGCTTGACCAGGTGCTGCAAGTCAATGCCACCCATTCGGTTTCCAGCTTTGTGCAGCGCTTGGGGCGTTCTGGTCGGCGCGGTGGTCCCGCGCGCATGTTCTTCTATTGCACCGAAAGGCAAGCCGAAGCGGAACATTTTGGGCAAGAAATACCCTGGAATCTGCTGCAAACCATCGCCATCATCCAACTCTATCTCGAAGAAAAATGGCTAGAGCCGCCGCAACTGCCTCGCTTGCCTTTGAGCCTGCTCTATCACCAGACAATGAGCATCATCTATGCGCATACAGAAATAGCGCCGCCGGCCCTGGCTGAAAGAGTGCTGACTTTATCGCCGTTCGCGCATGTTACTGTCGAGCATTTTCGGCAGCTGCTGCGGCATCTGCTAGAAATTGAGCACCTCGAGCGCAGCGAAAGGGGCGGTTTGATTATCGGGCTGGCGGCGGAAAAGATGGTCAACCATTATCGTTTTTACGCGACCTTTATGGACGAAGTGCTATACCGCGTGCGCGACAAAGCGCGCGAGATTGGCACGATACAAGCGCTGCCAGAGATAGACAGCACTTTTATCTTGGCTGGGCGCATCTGGCGCGTGTTGGCGGTGGATGAAGAGCGGCGCATCATCGAAGTGGAGCGGGCAAGCGGCCCGGCGCGGACGCCTTGGCACGGCGGCGCGCCCCTCATCCACCGCCGCATCCTGCAAAAAATGCGCGAACTCTTGCTTTCAAACAGTTCTATCGGCTACATCACGCCGCGGGCCCGCGAGCGACTAGAATTGGCGCGGGCAACGGCCGGCCGCGCTGGCTTGGCTGAGTCTTCTCTCTTGCCCTTTGCCGCTGACCGTTTTTTGCTGCTGCCCTGGTGTGGCACGCGCGAATTTGATACCTTGAAGTACCTGCTGGCGCAGAATGGTTTCATCCCGCCTGCATCAGACTCCTACGCGCCTTATTACATCGAGGTCGTCGCTGACTGCGCCGAGCCAGGCGAATTGAAACAACGTTTGCTGGCGCTCTGCGCGCCTTTGCCGGCGCCAGCAGACTTGGTTGAGCGCGTCGAAACTTACCAGCTGTATCAGAACAAATTTGACCGTTATGTGCCGGCGGACCTGCTGCGCCAGGCTTACGCGGCGGATTATCTCGATGTGCCGGGCGCGGCGGCCAGCCTGCAAGCGCTCTGATGCCTAGCGCCCGCCAAAGCCAGTCGCCATAACCGCCCGCGTGATTTGCCGCTGAAAGATGATGTAGACAAGCAAGACAGGCGCCGAGGTCAATACAGCGCCCGCCATCAAGATACCCTGCTCACTCCAGTATTCGCCGACGAATATCACCAGCCCGACGGGCAGCGTCCGCATTTCATTTGAATTAAGCACGATGAGGGGCCAGGTGAAGTCGTTCCAAATCAAGAGAAAGGTGAAAATGCCCAAGGTCGCCACCGCCGGGCGCGAGAGCGGCAGCATGACGCGCCAATAGATGCCAAAGGCGGATGCGCCGTCAATGACCGCCGCCTCCGCCAGCTCGCTTGGAATGGCGAGGAAAAATTGTCGCATAAAAAAGACGCCGAAGAAACCAGCCAGCGGCGGCCAAATCAAAGCGTGGTGGGTATCGATCCAGCCCAAGAGGCGCATCAGCATAAAATTGGGAATCAGCAGCATGATGCCCGGCACGAGGAATGACGCGCCCAAGCCGAAGAACAGCAAATTCTTGCCGGGAAAGCGCAAGCGCGCAAAAGCATAACCCGCCATCGAAGTTACCAACAAGACGCCGACGGTGCTTAAGGTCGTCACATAGAGGCTGTTGAAGAGCCAGCGCAGGACGGACAATTCTTGGCGCGACAAGCGCGTAAAAAATATCTCGAGGAAGTTATCCAGGGTTGGCTCAGTCGGAATAAGCTGCACCGGCCACTTCAAGATTTGGTCTTCGCGCATGAAAGACTGGCCGACGACCCAGACTATCGGGAAGAGCACAATCAGCAGCAGCACCGTCAAAAAGAGATAGGTGCCGGCGGTGGACAGCCGCTTGAACCAGAGGGACCGCGCATCGCTTTGCATGGCGCTCTTCTAATACTCCGTATAGCGGCCCAAGAGACGAAACTGCGCGAGCGCGAAGATAAACATCACCACCCCCAGCACGAGGGCCATCGCGCCGGCGTAGCCCATGTGATAGTAGCGAAAGGCGTTGCGATAGATATGCAAGACGATAGTGTAGGAAGAATAACCTGGGCCGCCTTCGTTCGTCATAATATACGGTTGCCCGAAGACTTGAATATGGGCGATAAATTGGGTGACGATGATGAAGAGCAGGGCCGGCCGAATGAGCGGCAGCGTAACGCGCGTCAGAATCGCCCAGCGCCCGGCCCCGTCTATGCGGGCCGCTTCGTTCAGGACTTCTGGCACAGCATAGAGCGCCGCCAGAAATATCAACATTGGAAAGCCAAAACCCCACCAAATCGTCGTCAGCGAAAGCGACGGCAAGACTAAATTGGGGTCGGTCAAGAAATTAAGCGACTTTATGCCGACCAATTCCAGCGCCGCGTTCAATAAACCGAAGGGCGCGAGCAGGCGCTGGAATATGATGCCGATGACCGATATGGAAAGCACGACCGGCGCATACATCACCACTCGATACAGCGTATGGCCAGCGCGGATGCTCTTCAAGGCCAGGGCCGCGCACAAGGCCACGACTGTATTGCCAACGGTTGTCATTGTGGCGAAGTAGAGCGAATTGCCCATCGCAATCCAAAACAGGTCGTCCTCTAGCATAAGCTGGAAGTTTTCCAAGCCGATGAAGCGGTAAGTCCCGCGCAGCAATTCCCACTCGACGAAGGCCGTGACGATGGCGGAGATGACTGGCCCAGCCAGAAACACTAAGAAAAAAATGAGGTAGGGCAGTAGAAAGAGATAGCCCGCTATGGCCTCGCGTCTGCTATTTGTCAGGGCCCACAATGGCGCTTTGCTATCGGTTGCCGCTTTGCTTGCCACAGTCTATGCCCTCCTGGGCCGCGCTGCAGGTCGCTAGAAGTACAACAAGGGCAAGGCGCTGGTTGAGGCGCCTTGCCTGCTTGAAGCATTAGCTCTATTTAACGCAGCGCGCGTCTGATGCGTTCGGCGGCATCGTCCAAGGCGTCGCTCACCGTTTGCTGCCCCGAAGAAATCGAGGAGTAAGCGGCCGCCATGATATTCTCGACCTCAGTAAAGCGTTCGGACTGGTATTCTGGAATGCCTTCGGTGGCCATCTGCTCGGTCAAGACCGCGAAGCTCCAAACCTGGTCCTTGAGGTCATCGGTGCGCAAGGACAGCCGCGCGGAGGGCATGCCCGTATTGACGCTATGCTCTTTTGAGTTATCGGACAGGAACTGGATCAGTCGCTGCGTCGCCTCAAGCGTCGCTGGCTCGATATTGGCGGCGACGGCTAGCGTATGCGACCACATGATAGTAGAGCCGCGCTCTGGCCCCAGGCGCGGGTAAGGCCAAAAGACATATTTTTGCTCTTCCTGGCTATTGTAGAAATTGTAGTCCCAAGAGCCAGCAATATACATGCCCAGCTTATCGTTCACCATCAATTCGCCATTCCAGGTATCCCCGGGCAACGCATGATGCTTGAAGATTAAGTCGTGGAAGAATTGCACCGCTTCTTTCGCTTCTGGGCTATCGATAAGCACTTCCGCCTCTGGCGCAGCGGTAACGACATTGGTGCCCCACTGGAAAAGCGCTGGCGTTATAGTGACGCGAGCCCAGCCGATGTCAACCGGCCAGACATCGATATTCTCGGCGTCAAAGCCATCATCGCCGGGGTTATTGCCATTGACATCGAAGGTCAGCCGCCGCACGTAGTCCAAGAACTCTTCTTGGTTCTCTGGCGGATCATCGGGCGAGATACCAGCCCGCTCCAGCACATTGGTATTAACATAGACGCCGACGCCATAGTTATCAAATGGGACGGGATAGACTTCGCCATTAATCGAGATCGAGTCGAGCAAGGCTGGGCTGAAATCGTCGCGATCCAGCATGCCAGAATCAAACATCGCCTCGGCGACCGTCATAATATGACCAGGAATAGCATATTGCGGCACGACTGAATGCCACAAGGTCATCAAGTCGGGCCCGCCGCTGCCAGCGACGATGGCGGCCGAAAGCTTGTCGAAGAATACACCCCAGCCCAATATCTGATAATTGACGCTGACATCTGGATTTTCTTCGACGAAGCGCTGGACCAGCCCGGTCATGGACTCGCCATCAGCGCCGCCCAAGCCACTCCAAAAGTTGATTTCAATCTCGCCGGCGCCAAATTCCCGCACTTCCGCCTCGTCTTGGGCGGAAAGTGGCAACGCGACCAAGAAAAGAAAAATCATAAAAACTATTGAAGCGCGATTTACACATTTCTTAAACACTACAGCCTCCTAAATCGATTCTGTTTGCGGAATGGAACAAATCTGTTCCCCAACACGATATTAAAATACTAAGCGCGCATTTGTCAAAAAATTAGAATTGCGCCGCAGAGCAATCGCATCAAATTGCGATAAGATCAACCCCACCCCCGGCCCCTCCCGTCGGGCAATGTCTACGCGGCTGGTGGAGTGTCTACACGCCCTCAGTTTTTTGTTGGCTAGACTCCCCTCCCCGAAGCTTCGGGGAGGGGCCGGGGGTGGGGTTGGCCTGGCTGCGGGTGGGGGTTTTCTGGTTTAGTTTTGTGAATTTTGCTGAATTACGATTTTGATGCGATTGCCCTGAATTGCGCCGCGCCACGATACTTTGAGTGTACAATGTCCTGTCAGCAGTGGTAAAATGCGACATATTGACATACTGCTGATAGATTCAAAATGGGGTAAAGTGAAGATGCTGCTTGAAGTTGCTTTGGAAGTTCCGCCGGCGATTACACAGGGTCTTACCAATGGCTCTCTGGAACGGGTTGGCGGTGTGGTGCGCGAGGCGGGCAGCAAGCAAATCGTCGCTTGGCTGCGCGAGGGCGGGCAGATTGCCAGAAATCCGAATCTTTTGAGCGGGAGCGGGCCATTAGGCACTTTATTGAATGTGGCTAGCGGAGGGGCGCTAGACATCGCCAAACTCGGTTTTGAGGTGTATTCACACCACAAGATAATGCAAGAACTCCAGTCGCTTGGCATTAATGTTATGTTTAATGGTTTGCTTGGACTAGCTAACCTCGCTATATCAAGCTCTACGCTCATTATGCTCATACATAGCGTGAGGAAATTAGAAAAACAAATCGAAGAATTGGGACTGGAAATCTCCGAAGAATTTGCCTTGCAGCGGGAGGCGAATATTGATGCCGGGCTACAGGCTGCTGCTAGGCCGCTAGAACAGAAGCCACCGCAAACAGATGGCAATATGCTATGCAAGCTATTGACAGGTTCAGAGAAGCGGAGAAACCTATCTTAGCTGAACTCGCTAAGCTAGAAGCAAAAAGCCAACCTGAATTATTATTTGCGCAACTCTTGCAAGCGATGCAAATTAGCGTAGTCTGGGCTCGCTGCTACTTATATCTTGACGATGTAGCCGTCGCCAAAGAGTATGTGAAAAAAACAGCTTTGCAATATCACAAGCTCGTCAAAGGCACTATCTCTACCGAGTTACTGGGGACGCAGCGTGCAATCTATTTTCACCACACTGTGAACGAAGCTGATTTATGGCGTTTTATTTACATCCGTCAATGGCTAAGCGACAAGGACGCAAATCGAGATAAATACAGCGTGCTGGGCGAAGTTGCGCTTGCGGAACGCAGTGATTTTTGGAACGAAGATATAACAAAGAATATCACTGCCGCAGATGCTAGGCGGTCTACTCGAGACCGTTATTTTGCCCACAAGCGCGACAGCGTTGAAGAATTGCCTAAGCACTTATTGGTACTCGCACAATCCGAAATCCTTATCCACAGTTACCAGCTCTTAAAAGGCTTGCAAGCGGAAATCGAAGCGATCGAAAGACTCGAACTTTCCTATTCTCAATGGGAAGAGCAGGAGAGCGGCACACTCGCAAAGGCCAAAGTTAACCTGGCGAAGTACAAGGATTATGTCTTGCTCGTCGACCAAGAGCAAATCGCGCGTCTAAGCGCCTAATTGCATTGCGCGTCGCTTTGCGTTAGATTGCCTTAACAGTCCTAAGAAACCAAAGGCGCAAGCCATGAAAATCACCCGCATCGCCGCCTACCAAGTTGACCTGCCCCTGCACGAAGGCAGCTATAAGTGGTCGGGCGGCAAATCCGTCGAAGTCTTTGACAGCACCATTGTGCAAGTCGAAACCGACAGCGGCGCAGTCGGTTATGGCGAAGTCTGCCCCTTGGGGCCCTTTTACCTGCCGGCTTATGCCGCCGGCGTCCGCGCCGGCATCAAAGAGCTAGCGCCCCACCTGCTGGGCAGCGACCCGCGGCAGCTCGCCGCCCTCAACCGCCAAATGGACGCTGCGCTCAAAGGCCATCCTTATGTCAAAACCGGCATCGACCTGGCTTGCTGGGACATCCTGGGCCAAGTTACCGGGCAGCCCGTCTGCATCCTGCTTGGCGGGCGTTATGGAGCGGATTTTGTTTTATACCGCGCCATCTCGCAAGAAGCGCCCGAGGCAATGGCGGAGAAAGTCGCCGACTACCGCGCCCAAGGCTATCGCCGCTTTCAGCTGAAGGTTGGCGCTGACCCGCAGACCGATATCGAGCGCATCCGCCAAGTCGCGGCTT
This sequence comes from Phototrophicaceae bacterium, assembly GCA_965200325.1. Classification (GTDB taxonomy): domain Bacteria; phylum Chloroflexota; class Anaerolineae; order Aggregatilineales; family Phototrophicaceae; genus UBA6055. The sequence goes on from OZ241335.1 coordinate 2,290,896, forward strand.
TGTTGCAGCCGAGCGACAAGCTCATCGCCGATGCCAACACCGGCTGGCTGATGCACGAAGCGGCCCGCGTCGTGCGCGCCGTGCAGGATGTCGATGTCTATATCGAGCAACCCTGCCTGAGCTATGAAGAATGCCTGGCTATCCGCCGCCGCACGAATCATCCTTTTGTGCTGGATGAAGTGGTCGATGGTTTGGATATGCTGCTGCGCGGGCAGGCCGACCAAGCGATGGATGTGGTCAATATCAAAATCAGCAAATTCGGCGGTTTGACCAAAGCCAGCCTAGCCCGCGATCTCTGCGTCTCTATGGGCATCGCCATGACCATCGAAGATAGCTGGGGCGGCGACATCACTACCGCCGCCATCGCCCATCTGGCGCATAGCACGCCCAGCGAATTTCTTTTCACCGCGACGGACTTCAATAGCTATGTGACCGTCAGCACAGCGGAAGGCGCGCCGCAGCGCGTCCAAGGGCGCATGGCGGCTTCAACCGCGCCCGGTTTGGGCATCCGGCCGCGCTGGCAGGTACTAGGCTCACCCGTGCTTGATATTCGCCACTGATGCTCCTCCAAAGCCAAATCAATATCGAAGAGCCTGGCGCGCTGCTGCCTTATCTGCGCGAGCGCGGCTGGCTGGCGCGCGGCGAAAATCCCGCCTGCCAGACTTTGGCTGGCGGCGTTTCTAATCGCACTGTCTTAGTGCGGCGGGAAAATGGCGTCGACTGGGTGCTTAAGCAAGCCTTAAAAAAGCTGCGCGTGCCAGTGGATTGGTTTAGCGCGCCCGAACGGATCCAGCGCGAAGCGGTGGCTTTGCGCTGGCTCGAAAAAATCATCCCCGGGCATGCGCCCCAATTTCTCTTTGAAGATCAAGAGCAGCATATCTTAGCCATGACAGCCGTGCCGCAGCCGCACCAGAATTGGAAGTCGGCGCTGCTGGCGGGCGAGGCCCAAGTCGAGCATGCCCGCGCCTTCGGGACGCTGCTAGCCCGCATTCACCGCGCCAGCGAGCGGCAGCCCGCGCTAGCGGCCGAATTTGCCGATTGGCAATTTTTTGAGCAATTGCGATTGGAGCCATATTACAGCTATAGCGCGGCACAAGTGCCAGCCGCCAGCGCTTTCTTGCGCCAGCTCATCAGCGAGACGCGGGCGCGGCGCTATGCTTTGGTGCATGGCGACTACAGCCCCAAAAATGTCTTGCTGCACAGCGGGCGCTTGATTATCCTCGATTATGAAGTGATGCACTTTGGCGATGCGGCCTTCGACATCGGCTTTGCCCTGACGCATTTTTTGAGCAAGGCGCATTATATGCGGGCGCGGCGGGCTGATTTTTTCGGGCTGGCGCGGGAATTTTGGCGCGCCTATTGCCAGGCTCTAGGGCCCGCCGAGCGCGATACTGGGCAGCCCTTCGCCGCGCGGCATTGTTTGGCTTGCTGCTTGGCGCGCGTCGCTGGCCGTTCGCCGCTGGAATTGCTGGCGCAGAATATCCCGACAATCCCGCAACTCATCGCCGCTTTCGCGGCTAGCTTAGCCAGCAAAGATGGCAGCGCAGAATGAGCGTCATCAAATCTGTTTTTGCCCTCGAGATCCTCGATAGCCGAGGCCGTCCCACCCTCTTGACGCGCTGCCAAATGGCGCCGGGAGCGGCGGGTCAAGCCTCAGTACCAGCCGGCGCATCGACCGGCGCGGCCGAAGCGCTGGAATTGCGCGACGGCGACCCGCAGCGCTACGCTGGCTTGGGCTGCCTGCAAGCCGTCGACCAGGTCAACGGAGAAATCAATCAAGCCCTGGCTGGGCGCGACTTAGGTGGGCAAGCCGAACTCGACCGCTACTTGATTGCGCTAGATGGCACTGCGCGCAAATCGCGGCTGGGCGCAAATGCGATTCTGGGCATCTCCCTGGCTTTCTGCCGGGCCCAGGCGGCCGAAAATGCTTTGCCGCTGTATCAGCAGCTAGCGGGGATAGCGGGCAGCGCCGCCCGTTTGCCCGCGCCGATGATCAACCTTTTTAGCGGCGGCGCGCATGGCGGCGGGCAAACCGCCCTGCAAGATGTGCAGATTGTCCTGCCGGGCGCGGACAGCATGCGCCGCAGCCTCGAAATGATGTCTGATATCTTTCGCGCCGCCGCTGACTTGATGGCGCGGCGCTATGGCATGCGCTTGTTGACCGCCGACGAAGGCGGCTTAGCGCCACCCTTCGCATCCAGCGAGGCGATGTTGGGGGCGGCTGTCGCGGCGATTGAAGCGGCCGGCTATCGGCCTGGCTTCGACGCCGCGCTGACCGTAGATGTCGCCGCCTCACAATTTTATAGAGATGGGCGGTATCATATTGACGGTGAAAAGCTGAATCGCGCCGCCATGATTGACCGCATCGACAGCTGGCGTCGGCGTTACCCCATCATCAGCGTGGAAGATGGTTTGCAAGAAAACGATTGGCAGGGCTGGCAGGAATTGCGTCAGCGCTTGCATGGGCGAGCTATGACCTTAGGCGATGACCTGCTCTGCACCAACCCGAGCCGCATTCGGCGCGCGCTGGCTTTGCAAGCGGGCGGATAGCCTGCTGCTCAAAGTCAATCAAATCGGCACGGTGACCGAAGCCCTGGCCGCCTATCAGCTGGCGCGGGCGGCGGGCTGGAAAATTGTCGTCAGTGCCCGCAGTGGCGAGACCGCCGACGACTGGCTGGCGGATTTGGCGGCCGGCTGGGCCGGCGATTACATCAAAGTCGGTTCCATCACCCAATCCGAACGGCTGGCGAAATATAATCGGCTGCTCTACCTGGAGTAGGTGGACAAGCTCAAAATGCGACGCTAAAGCAAAGTCGAGAGCAGGCCGCCATCAATGCGATAAAAGCCGCCGGTCATAAAAGAGGCGTCGTCGCTAGCCAAGAAAAGCACCAGATTAGCCACTTCTTCTGGTTTGCCCACCCGCCCGATCGGATGCTGTTCGCCCCAATCGACAATCATGCCCGCTGGGTCAGCGGGACCAAAGAGATTAGCCGCGTCGTCAAGCATAGGCGTATGAATCGAACCGGGCGCGATGCAATTGCAGCGGATATTTTCTCGCGCATGATCTAATGCAACGGTCGTGGTGAAGCTGACGATAGCGCCTTTGGCGGCGGCATAAGCCGCGACCGTGCGCTGGGAAGCCACCGCCTGCGCGGAAGAAGTATTGACGATGGCGCCGCCACCCCGTTTGACCATTTCGGGGATAGCATATTTGCAGGTCAAGAAGGTCGCGCGCAGGTTGATGTTCAGTTGATAATCCCAATCCGCCACCGATTGCTCGACGACCGTGCCATAACGCACGACGCCGGCATTATTGTGCAGGACATCGACGCCGCCAAAGTGAGACACCGTCCGGTTCACCAGCCGCTTGACATAATCTTCATCCGCGATGTCGCCTTGGACGAAGAGGGCGCGCCCGCCCCGCTCTTCGATGATTTGCCGTGTGCCAGCGCCGGCCTCAGCGTTAATATCGGCGATGACGACGCGGCCACCTTCGGCGGCGAAAGCGATGGCGCAGGCTCGGCCGATGCCTTTGCCAGCGCCAGTTACGATGATTATTTTGTTTTTGAAGCGCTCTCTCATTTTTCCGCTCCCGTTTTTAATCGAACATTGCCGGCGGCGTCAATCCGCTCTAAGCCCAGCTGCGATTCATAGAAGACAGCTTTGAGTTCGATTTCTCTGCTTTCGCCCGCTTGCAGCGTCAAGTGCGAGCCTGTCTTTTGCATCACTGTACTTAGGCCCTGGCCGGGGATAGACGACGCTGGTTCGATGGCGATGACATAACTGCATTTGTAAAAGGGAAAGCCGGGCGAAGAGTTAAGTTCTTGCCAGAACCAGGCATAAGGAAAGTCAGCCGCGTCCCAAGTTAAACCAATGCCCAGACCCAGCTCGGTATTGGTGATGCCATACCAGCCTGTTTCAAAATCGGTCAAATAGGCTAGCAGGTCCCGCGGCTGATCCGGCCCTGGCACGGCTGACATATCCAGCGCGCCCGCCATTGGCCATTGCCAAGCCTGCCCCAATGCCAGCGGATTGGCGGCACCAACATAAACATCATCGGCCAGCAAGCGACGCGCGCCCGTATCAATCACGCAATGCTCGCTGAGAAAAGGCGCGCCATAAGCGGGGTGATGACTCCACATACAATCCATAGCCTCGCCGGCCTGATTTGTAATGCGCTCGCGGATATGCAGGATGGGACTGCCAGCCTCCAGGCGCAGCCAGCGCTCGATATAATAGGGGCTGCGCGAGAGCCGCACGCTGAGTTTTACTTCCAGCGAATCAACCGTCGCCTGCGCAATCTCGTGCTGCCAAGCCTTCATCGAAGCCTCGCCGTGGAAGCCGAGCGCCGCGCCCTTATACGTATTCGGGAAACCACCATTGGGGAAGAGCAACTGCCAGCCGCCAGCATAAGCCTCCAGCCAAGCGGTCTGCGAATCAAAGGCAGAGTCGAAGCCGCGCGCGCTTTCTTTGAAGCCCAAAGGCGATTTCCACAAGACATCAATATCTTTTGGCTTGTAGACCAGGCTATAAATATCCGCGCCTTTATCGAGCAGGATGGTCGCCGCCAAAATATCATTCTCGATGCGCAAGGCGCGCAGCGTCCGCCCGAGCGTGATTTCCTCTGCTATACAGCTCATGCCCAGCCTCCTCAGGCGCTTAAATGCGGATTGTCAAGCCGCCATCGGCGACAATCGCCGCGCCGGTGATAAAAGAGGCGGCGTCGCTGACCAGAAAGAGCGCGACCTGCGCCATTTCCGCCGGCTGCGCCACCCGCCCCAGGGCATGCAAACCGCCCCACTCTTGGATAGCGCCGGCTGGATCGCTCGGGCTGAAGAGCGCAGCGGAGCTACGCAGCATGGGCGTATCGACCGAGCCAGGACAGAGACTGTTGACGCGGATATTATCGGCGGCATGGTCGATGGCCATCGTGCGCGTCATAGCAATCACCGCGCCTTTGGAAGCCGAGTAGGCGGCGACATTCGGCTGGCTATTCAAACCTTGCACTGAAGCCACATTGACAATCGCGCCGCCGCCGCGTTTGACCATCTGGGGGATACAGTATTTCGCGGCCAGGTAGACGCCTTTGGCATTGACCGCCAGCGTGCGGTCCCAGGTGTCTTCGTCGGTGCTGACGACGCTGCCATAGGTCTGGATGCCGGCGCTAGCGACGAGATAATCGATGCCGCCAAAGATAGCGACGGCCTGCGCCGCCATATTTTCCGCCTCAGCCGCTTGCGACATATCAGCGCAGATGACGCTGGCGCTGCCGCCGGTCGCCTGTATCTCGGCTAGCCTTTCGTTCAAAGCCGCTTCGTTCACATCGGCGAGCAGCACCTGCGCACCTTCGGCGGCAAAGGCAATGGCGGTGGCGCCGCCAATGCCAGTCGCCGCGCCTGTAACAACGGCCACTTTCCCAGCAAATCGCATTTTTCGCTCCTTTTTCCTGACGTCTTTTTCGCCGATTGTCGCATAAATGCCTTGACTGTCGAAGTGTGATTCTGTAGGTAAGTGGGAGGCGCACAGTAATGAGAATATGGCAACGTCGGACTGCCGTCTTATTCCTCTGCGCCTCAGTAGAACAAATTAAATTTTGCAAGTTTTGCGTTCGTTTCAACCCCAGCCCTCCCCAAAGTTTTGGGGAGGGGAGAAAAACCCTGAAAACTGTGCGAGCTTGTAGGAAAGGCCCTCCCATCGGGCAATGTGTACAGGCCCACAGGTTAGACTCCCCTCCCCGAAGCTTCGGGGAGGGGCTGGGGGTGGGGTTGAAAGGAACGCAAAACTTGCAAAATTTAGTTTGTCCTACTTCTATGCCTCTGTGGCTAGTTTCTTTTTCCTAGCCGCAATAAGAACTTGAGCCGACTTGCCGCATTCGACCTGTGAGAATCGCCTGGAATCTACTACATTTCTCGCCAGGGCCGATTCACAGGCGAAAAGTTTTATGGTCAAGACCGAGCGCGGCAGCCAGAACGCCTTTAACATCAGCAAAGCCCAGGGCTATCGCTGCCAAATTTTTCATTATCATCGGCGGCTGTCGCGCTTGTATCTCAGCGTCTATCAAGGGCTGCGGACACAGCCTGCCTTTTATATTTTGTTTTCCGATGTCGCTTACATCGATGCGCCGATGAGCTGGCAGAGCGCCGACTTTGACATCGCCGAACGGCAAGCCTGCATCGCGCTGATGCTGGAAGTCGGCTTGATTGGCCAAGCCATCCAGCAATTCCCCGATGCCTACGCCGCCATCACCGATTACGCCCGTTTATACCGCGTCCGCGGGCCGCAGCGCCAAATCCGCATCATCGCCAGCAGCGCCGCCATTCTGAAAACAATCCCAAAAGAGATCCAGTAGGCAAATCGACAGGCGCCGGGGCGCAGTCAGCATTTCCGCCTGTGCTATAATGCGCATATCGCCAATAAAAATAGGAAGCCTATGCGATACCCACCTTCGCAAGCGCCTAATCCCAACGCGCCAAAACCCAGCCTGAGCGTCATCATGCCTTGTTATAACGAGGTCCATACCGTGCGCGATATTGTCATGCGCGTGCTGGCGGAAGCTATTGTCGATGAAATCATCATCGTCGACGACGGCTCCACCGATGGCACGTGCGCGCTGCTAAAAGAAATCGAGGCGGAAGGCCATGAGAAAATCAGCGTCTTTTATCATGAGCTTAATCAAGGCAAAGGCGCGGCTCTAGTAACAGGCTTCGAACAAGCCACTGGCGAAGTCTTCGTGATTCAAGACGCCGATTTTGAATATGACCCGCGGGAATATGCCCTGCTCTTGAGACCAATCCAAGAAGGCGTCGCTACGGTCGTCTATGGCTCTCGCTTTTTGGGCGGCACGCGCAAAGCGATGAATTTCTGGAATATGGTCGCCAACAAAGGTCTCACGCTGATTACCAATATCCTCTTCAATGCCATCCTGAGCGATATGGAAACCTGTTACAAATGTTTCCGCCGCGAGGTAGTCGAGGGCATGCGCATCCAAGCCCGCGGTTTCGAGTTCGAGCCAGAGTTCACGGCGAAGGTGCTGCGGCAAGGCATCCGCATCGTCGAAGTGCCGATTTCTTATTATGGCCGGGAATATGACGAAGGCAAAAAGATAAAATGGACGGATGCGCCCATCGCCGCTTGGACGCTTTTGCGCTACCGCATCTTTGAATGACGGGAGCGCGCCTAAGGCAAATATTAAATCTTTACTAAATTCAGATATGCTTATTGTAAAATCCGCCACAGCATTGTATAGTGCTTGCGGCATCAGGGAGCCTTAAACAAATGTGGCGCTGATGCCGTCTCGAGGCGCTTAAAGAAAGGCGGTCTCGGGAACAGTCTGTCCAAGAATTTCGGGAGCAGTTTTTAGCAATGGAAGATCGCATTACCGGGACGGTGAAATGGTTTAGTGCCGAAAAGGGCTATGGTTTCATCGCGCAAGATAGGGGTCCGGACATTTTTGTCCACTATTCGGCAATCGACGGCGACGGTTACCGCAGCCTTGAAGAAGGCGAGACCGTCGAATTCACCATTACCGAAGGTCCGAAGGGAAAACAGGCGAGCCGGGTGGTTCGCGTGTAGCGCATTTCAACTGAAATTGTCCGCCCCTCGCAAATGCGAGGGGCTATTTTTTTCCAGTCTTGCTCTTGGCGCTACATCGGGCCAAGGCGCGGCGGCCCGTGATACAGGCCCCGCACAGTCGCGTCAAAACTGCGCTCGAGCAAGTCCAGCTTTAGACCCTGAGCTGACGGCGCATCCCACAAATCCTCAAACTCATTTGGATCCAGCGCCAAATCATATAGCTCGCCCAAGTTATGATTGTGATAGCGTATCAGCTTATAACGGCCGTCAAAATACATCGTGGCGATCGAGCCAGCTGGCAAATCGAGCGCGTCAATATATTCGCAGCGCACATAGTCGCGGTGCTTCTCTGGCGCAGCCTGCCCGCGCAAAATCGGCAGCAGCGATTTGCCAGTGATATACTCGGGCCGCGGCAAATCACAAATCTCTAGCAGCGTCGGCACAATGTCGGTCAGTTCGACTAAAGCTGAGCTGCGCCCGCCAGCGGCAAAAGTCCCCGGCCAAGACCAGATCAACGGCACGCGCGTCAAACCTTCATAAAAACGGCAGCCCTTTTGAATTAAGCCATGATCGCCCAGCATCTCGCCATGATCGCTGCTGAAGATGATGAGGGTATCAGCGCGCTGCCCGCTGTCATCTAGGGCCTGGATGATGCGCCCAACTTGCTCGTCGATGAGCTTTATCATCGCATAATAGGCGGCGATTAAGACGCGGGCGCTGCGCTCGCCGGGCGTCTCTGCCTCGACGAGCGACGGGCTAGGCGACTGCGGCAGGATGGGACTGTTGATATCGAGATTGTCGGGCGGGCGCGCTTTTGACTGGAAATCGACGGCGGCTAATTTCTCTTGCTGCGCCAGGTCGCTCGCGCGGAAATGCGGCGGACGCACGGCCTCCGGGTCGAAGAGGTCTCGATAGACCTGCGGCGGATTAAAGGGCGGGTGCGGGTCATAGATATTCACGCTGGCGAACCAGGGCCGCTCGCGGTTGGCTTCGATGAAGTCGATGGTCTTCTCGGCGCACCAGGTTGTCTGATGCAGCTCCGCTGGCACACCGGCAGTATCCTTAATCAGCTCGCCCAGATTCGCGCCTTGAGCCGCCACCCAATCAGCATAATCATGCCCTTGCCGCCAATCATCGCGCGGCGCGTGGCTGTATTGCCAATAGGCATAGCCATCGTCGGCGCGGACTTCGCTGCGGCCGTAGGCGCTGCTCAGATGCAGCTTGCCAATCAAACCGCAGGTATAACCCGCCTCAGCCAGGCGCTTGCTGATTAAAGGCGGAAAATCGGGAAAGGCGGGATTGCCATTGCGGTTGACGCGGATAGCGCTGGGGTACAGGCCGGTCAAAAAGCTGGCGCGGCTGGGGGTGCAGATGGGGCTTTGGCAATAAGCCCGCTCGAAAGCGACGCCCGCCTGCGCCAAGCTATCGAGATTGGGCGTATCCGCCGTCGCCGCGCCCAAAGCGCCGATAGTGTCGTAACGCTGTTGGTCGGTGCAGAGCCAGAGGATGTTTGGCCGTCTATTCACAGGATTCATTATGCCTCTCTCTCGCTTAAAAGCGCCGCTAATCAGAATACCCCTCAACTGTGAGGGGTATTCTGAACCGGGTTGACGCTATAAGCCGCATTCTGTCCGTCTGTTGACGGGGGAATCATCTATCTGGGCGGGGCGTTGCCGCCGCGCTCTAGCGGTGTACCCGGCGCTTTTTGCGGAACGGGTCGCTCCAATGCGCCTGCTTCACCTTGCTCCCGCTGGGGTTTGCCTGGCCAGCGACATCACTGCCGCTGCCGGTGCGCTCTTACCGCACCCTTTCACCCTCGCATCAGCCGATGCAATCTGCTCTCTGTTGCACTTGCCGTCAGGTTGCCCTGCCCGGCCGTTAGCCGGCAGCGTTACCCTATGGAGTGCGGACTTTCCTCGACAAGCGTGGGCTTGCCGCGATTCCCTGGCCAACCCGGCGCATTTATTCTAGCGCAAATTCAGTTACAAAGACATGGCAGCCAGCTCAAGTTCTTAGCGGAGCTGGGAAACCAGAAAAAATAGCCACAGAGACACAGAAGTAAGTCCAAGTTAATAATGCAAAGCGCAAAAAAGCTAAGATAGTGTAAAAAGTTGGAAACCTAAGCAGGTTTTGGCAAAGGGAAGAGGGAAATCTCAAGGCGAGCGGTAGCGGGCAGAAAACGCAGCAAAAACAGCAGAGGGCAGAGCAGAAAAGGGTTGGCGGCGGCATACTCTCCCACATCGTCCCCAATGCAGTACCATCTGCGCTCGCGGGCTTAACTTCCGCGTTCGGCATGGTCCCGGGTGTTCCCCCGCGGCTCTAGCCACCAACTCTCCTCTGCTCTGCCCTCTTTACGGCAGCCGAATAAAAAACGCTCCAGCTCTTACCACTACTCACTCACTTGCGCGCCAAAAGTCCCAGACACTCCGCACATTAAGTACGGAAAGCCCTCGACCATTAGTACGGGTCAGCTCCACGCATTACTGCGCTTACACCCCCCGCCTATCTAACTGGTAGTCTCCCAGCGGTCTTACTTGGTCTTTCTTGCCAATGGGGAATCTCTTCTTGAGGCCGACTTCCCACTTAGATGCTTTCAGCGGTTATCCGCTCCGAAGGTCGCTACTCAGCTATGCCGCCGGCGCGACAACTGACTCACGAGCGCTTCGTCCACCCCGGTCCTCTCGTACTAGGGGCATCCCCTCTCAAATTCCCTACGCCCACAGCGGATAGAGACCGACCTGTCTCACGACGGTCTGAACCCAGCTCACGTACCGCTTTAATGGGCGAACAGCCCAACCCTTGGGACCCTATTCAGCCCCAGGATGCGATGAGCCGACATCGAGGTGCCGAGCCTTGCCGTCGATTTGAACTCTTGGGCAAGACTAGCCTGTTATCCCCGGGGTAGCTTTTATCCGGTATGCTACGGCCATTCCACTCTGTGCCGTAGGATCACTAAGCCCGACTTTCGTCTCTGCTCGACTTGTCTGTCTCGCAGTCAAGCTGGCTTCTGCCTTTACACTCAACGATGGGTTTCCATTCCATCTGAGCCAACCTTTGGGCGCCTCCGTTACTCTTTCGGAGGCGACCGCCCCAGTCAAACTGCCCACCTGCCACTGTCCCTAGTCTCTTTAACTCAGGTTAGAGCCAAAGCCTCACCAGGCTGGTATCTCAACATTGACTCCACGCACACTGACGCGCACGCTTCCTCGTCTCCCAGCTATCCTGCACAACTAAGGCCCTAACGCAATGGCAAGCTACAGTTAAGCTCCACGGGGTCTTTTTGTCCTGCTGCGGGTAATACGCATTTTTACGCATACTTCAATTTCGCCGGGCCCCCTGCTGAGACAGTGCTCCACTCGTTACGCCTTTCGTGCGGGTCGGAACTTACCCGACAAGGAATTTCGCTACCTTAGGACCGTTATAGTTACGGCCGCCGTTCACCGGGGCTTCATTTCATCGCTCTCACAACTCCACTTAACCTTCCGGCACTGGGCAGGCGTCAGCCCCTATACCTCAGCTTTCGCTTTTGCAGAGACCTGTGTTTTTGATAAACAGTCGGCAGAGCCTTTTCACTGCAACCTGATCTCTCAGGCGATCCTTCTCCCTAAGTTACGGATCCATTTTGCCTAATTCCTTAGCAGAGGTTCTCCCGTTCGCCTTCGTATTCTCTACTCGTCTACCTGTGTCGGTTTGCGGTACGGACGGCTAGCTTCAACAAACAAAGCGGCTTTTCTTGTCCCAAGGCTATGGACACTTCCTGCCTTATCGGCACGGCTTCACGGGCTCTCCCCGCTTGCCACCTCAATCCACTCAGAGGCTGTCCTTCCCTCAAGCTACCGCTTTCTCTCCACTAGCCGGTACGGGAATATTAACCCGTTGTCCATCGCCTACGCTTTTCAGCCTCGGCTTAGGCCCGACTAACCCGACGCGGACTGACCTTCCGTCGGAAACCTTAGACTTCCGGCGAATAAGATTCTCACTTATTTCTCGCTACTCATGCCAGCATTCTCTCTCCTAATCGCTCCAGCGACCCTCTCAGCTCGCCTTCTCCGCCATTAGAACGCTCCCCTACCATAACTTATTGTTATCCCTGTCTTCGGTAGTATGCTTTAGACCCGTTACATTATCCGCGCAATCGCGTTTGACTAGTGAGCTATTACGCACTCTTTAAAGGATGGCTGCTTCTAAGCCAACCTCCTAGCTGTCTTCACACTATCACCTCGTTTTACACTTAGCATACACTCCGGGACCTTAGACGAGGGTCTGGGTTCTTTCCCTCTCGACTGCTTAACTCATCTCAAGCAGCCCAACTGCCGCGCTTGGCATCAAGGCATTCGCAGTTTGCTTGGGTTCAGTAAGCTCTACGCCCCCTAGCCCAGTCAGTGCTCTACCTCCTTGACCCATCACGCAACGCTAGCCCTAAAGCTATTTCGGGGAGAACAAGCTATCTCCACGCTCGTTTGGCATTTCACCCCTAACCACAATTCCTCCCCCGATTTTGTAACATCGGTGGGTGCGGACCTCCGCTACGCTTTACCGTACTTTCGTCCTGACCATGGTTAGCTCGCCTGGTTTCGTGTCTAATATGCGCCACTTTGTCGCCCTCTTCAGACTCGGTTTCCCTTCGCTTTCGCTTGTCTACAGCTTATGCTTGCCACGCACATTAACTCGCTGGCTCATTCTCCTAAAGGCACGCCGTCAATATGATGCCATCGCACCATACCTCCGACCGGTTGTAAGTACACAGTTTCAGATTCTCTTTCACTCCCCTCGCCGGGGTCCTTTTCACCTTTCCCTCACGGTACTTCTTCTCTATCGCTCATCTCGTGTATTTAGCCTTGGTGGGTGGGCCCACCTGCTTCCCACAATTTTAGCGTCTATCGTGGTACTCAGGATCCTCGTTCGCTTTGCTCGCCTGCGGCTACGGGGCTCTCACCCTCTCCGGCCGACCTTCCCAGATCCTTCCCCTTCAGCTCGCATCGCTCTACCCGAGTCCTACAACCCCGCATGTCGTAACATACGGTTTGGGCTTCTCCGCTTTCGCTCGCCACTACTCGCGGAATCCTCTCTTTTCCTCGTCCTACTTAGATGTTTCAGTTCGGACGGTTCCCCTCGCTTTTCAGCGATGACGCGGTTTTATCCCCGCCGGGTTTCCCCATTCGGGCACCTTCGACTGTCTCGGTCTTATACACCTCATCGAAGCTTTTCGCAGTATAACACGCCCTTCTTCGGCACGAGATGCCTAGGCATCCTCTGTGTACCCTTACTCGCTTTCCGTACCCAATGTACGGAATCTCCGGCTCTCTTGGCACGCGCTTTCTTGGTATTACCTTCGCGTTTTTTATTCGCTTTTTAAGCTGCACTCCCCACGACATTCTCGCCGCAGGGTCTTTTAGTTTGCCACCCTTGTCCCCTCCCGTCAAGGGCTTTTTTTGCCAATTTCCTGAATTGGAATTTTCCCGCAGCGACATTGAGGATTTGGCTAAGATCTTTGTGTTCGTTGTCTCTTCGCGCTTTAGAATGGGACTCTGTGCCTCTGTGGCAATAGACCTAGCCCAAGACTTCGTTAACCAAGCCAAGTCCAGCTTCCAATTTGCTCTCCCAATTCGCCTGCGGATGACGTATCGCATTCGTGCAGACCCGAAACAGACACACCGCCTCTCGCAAGGCCAAGTCTCGTCTCCTCCAGCCAAATCGCGCCAGCGCCTCTTCTAACACACTCTCATGGTAGCTTTGGCAGGCTACCGCGCTCCGCCCCCGGCCGAACCGCGCCGACCAGCGCAGATGCGCCAGAAAATTCCCCACATCCAACAGCGGATCGCCCAGCCCCGTCTCCTCAAAATCGACCAAGGCCAAGCGACCATCTTTCATCAGCAACAACTGGTCATCATAAAAATCGTTGTGCGCCAAGCCGCTCGGCTGCCAGGCTTCCACAAAGCCACCTAGTCCCTGCTCCGCTTCCTTCAGCAACTGCCCCGCCGACGCAGCATCTCGCAGGTGGTGCCTGAAGCTACGCCTGGCGCTGCGATAGGCCCGCGACAGATTGAAGCCGCGTCCGCTTCCCGCTTCTACCTTACCTTGCCACAAGCCCGCCAATCCGCCCAATAACTGCTCTACATTCGGCAGCTTGCCTTTCCGTATTCGCCGCCGCAGGTTCTCGCCTGCTATCTCCGTCAGCCAGATGATGCCACCCTCGCTCCAACTGCCCACCAGATTCGGCAGGACATAGCCCGACTGCCCCGTCAGCCTATATGCCCTAAGCAATGTCTCCACATTCGCTGGACGCGCCACTCGCGCGTAGAGTTTCACCCGACCCATCCGATGGCGCAATACCGCCCGATAGCCCGGCAGGTAGCGCACTAGACCAACACGCGCCCGCCGTGCCGACAGCGACAACACATGCGCATTCACTAGACACAAGGCTGATTCTGCCTCTGCCTCCACCCGCAAACCTGGCAACCGCCTATCATTCGGATAAAGATAATATTCTGGGCTCTGCTGGCGCTCTAATTTCACCACAAAATGCTGCGGCGGCAGGTATTCGTCGGCTGACCACTGCACCTCGTAGCGCGCGAAGGCGCTGCGCCCCGGCCGATGCACAAACTGCCGCACCCGAAACCGCTCAGGCGCGTTGCCTAAGCTCTCGCTCGCTTGCCCGCTATATGCCCCCCACACCCACTCGACATCGAATAACTTGCCCAGTTCTGGCAGGTGGAGATCTTGAGGAAACGCTAGCGCCGGCTCAAGCCGCGGCTGCTCCGCCACTTCTTGCATCGCGCCTAATCGCTATCGTCGCTGTCACTACTGTCGTCGCTGTCATCACTGTCATCGCTGTCGTTATCCGTCGGCGGTGGTGTGTCGATACCATCGCTATCTGTGCCATCATTGGAGGTTGGCGGCGGCGTGTCTATGCCATCGCTGTCCGTGCCATCATTAGAGGTTGGCGGCGGCGTGTCGATACCATCGCTGTCTGTGCCATCATTGGAGGTTGGCGGCGGCGTGTCTATGCCATCGCTATCTGTGCCGTCATTGGAGGTTGGCGGTGGCGTGTCTATGCCATCGCTATCTGTGCCATCATTGGAGGTTGGCGGCGGCGTGTCGATACCATCGCTGTCCGTGCCATCATTGGAGGTTGGCGGTGGTGTGTCGATACCATCGCTATCTGTGCCGTCATTGGAGGTTGGCGGCGGTGTGTCTATGCCGTCGCTGTCTGTGCCATCGTTGTCTGTTGTGGGTAGTGGCGTGTCGATGCCGTCGCTGTCTGTGCCATCGTTGTCTGTCAGCAGAAAGGTATAATCGATGCCCTCCACCCCCGCAATTATGAATTCCTGACCGGGGTAGATTAAAGATGGGGTTTCTGTCTGCTCCGCAAGCAGCGCAAAGGGCACTCCCAAGCGTCTCGCTATGTCCCACAAGCTGTCGCCGCGCTGCACCGTATATATCAGCGGCTCTTCCGCTTCGAGCTGCGGCGGTTCTTCTCCAGCTTCGTCAATCGGTGGATCTAAGTCCTCATCATCATCGTCGTCCTCGGCATCATCCACTTGTGTCTCATCGCGCGGCAGCGCTATCGCGCTCTCACCGTCTTCGCCACTGTCTTGCGCCGAGATGAGCTGCGTCCTCGAAAATAAAACACCAAAAATCAACGATAAACAGATAGCATTAAACAACAGCATTCTTATTAAAGAAGCTGCTTTCTATTTCATCTTTTTTTCTCTGTATCTCTCTAGGTCTCTTTGTGGAGACAAGGGGACTCGAACCCCTGACCTCCTCAGTGCAAACGAGGCGCTCTCCCAATCTGAGCTATATCCCCTTTGGGGCTGGCAAGACTCGAACTTGCGACCTCGCGCTTATCAGGCGCGCGCTCTTACCAGCTGAGCTACAGCCCCTGCCCCGCGCTATCTCTCTTACGATTAACAGCACAATAGCGGGTTAAGACCTTTGCTTGCTACCCATCTTCTTACACACTCTTACTTCTTTTGTCGTTCTTCGCAAGACGCAATGCGCCCCGCTCCTTTAGAAAGGAGGTGATCCAGCCGCAGCTTCCGCTACAGCTACCTTGTTACGACTTCGTCCCAGTCATCGACCCTGCCCTAGGCAGTAGCTCCCTGCTTTCGCAGGTTAGCTTCCCGACTTCAGGCTCGACCAACTCCCATGACGTGACGGGCGGTGTGTACAAGGCCCGGGAACGTATTCACCGCAACGTGCTGATTTGCGGTTACTAGCAACTCCGACTTCATGCAGGCGAGTTGCAGCCTGCAATCCGAACTACGATAGGCTTTTTAGGATTCGCTCCAAGTCGCCCCTTCGCCACCCATTGTGCCTACCATTGTAGCGTGTGTGTCGCCCTGAGTATTAAGGCCATGCTGATTTGACGTCATCCCCGCCTTCCTCCCGTTTGCCACGGGCAGTCATGCTAGACACTTGTAACTAGCACCGAGGGTTGCGCTCGTTTGCGGACTTAACCGAACACCTCACGGCACGAGCTGACGACAACCATGCAGCACCTGTCATGGCTCCCCTAAAGGTCCTTCCGCTTTCGCTTCCGTACTACCATCATGTCACTCCCAGGTAAGGTTCTTCGCGTTGCCTCGAATTAAACCACACGCTCCGCTGCTTGTGCGGGCCCCCGTCAATTCCTTTGAGTTTTAGCCTTGCGACCGTACTCCCCAGGCGGTACATTTACCGCGTTTGCTGCGACACTCATATAGTTCCCTATACGAACGCCTAATGTACATCGTTTACGGCGTGGACTACCGGGGTTTCTAATCCCGTTCGCTACCCACGCTTTCGCGCCTCAGCGTCAGTTGGAAGCCAGAAAGCCGCCTTCGCCTCCGATATTCCTCCGGATATCTACGCATTTCACCACTACACCCGGAATTCCGCTTCCCTCTCTTCCCCTCTAGAAAGACAGTTTTGCCTAGCTTATACCAGTTTAGCCAGTACCTTTCATAAGCAACTTGTCCTCCCGCCTGCGCGCTCTTTACGCCCAGTAACTCCGGATAACGCTCGCGTCCTACGTCTTACCGCGGCTGCTGGCACGTAGTTAGCCGACACTTATTCCTATGCTACCGTCCTTACCTCGCCACATAGAAAAGGGCTTTACGATCCGAAAACCTTCTTCGCCCACGCGACGTCGCTGCATCAGACTTCCGTCCATTGTGCAATATCCCTTACTGCTGCCTCCCGTAGGAGTCTGGGCCGTGTCTCAGTCCCAGTGTGGGGGGCCACCCTCTCAGATCCCCTAGCCGTCTCCGCCTTGGTGAGCCTTTACCTCACCAACTAGCTGATGGCTCGCAACCTCATCCCTTAGCGCTTATATCACCTTTCCTCAGCCCTCTCTAACTCCGCTGAGCTTATCCAGTATTAGCCTCTGTTTCCACAGGTTATCCTAGTCTAAGGGGCAGATCAGTTACGCGTTACTCACCCGTTCGCCACTCTCCGTGCCCCGTAAGGCACTTCCCGTTCGACTTGCATGTATTAGGCACGCCGCCAGCGTTCATCCTGAGCCAGGATCAAACTCTCCGTACTCTCAGGGGTCACTCGCTCTTGTCTTACCCACTATTCTGCTGTTAATCCGCACTTGCCCCTTAGCGGGACAATTAAGCGGAGTAGCCTCCGCTTCATCGTTCCTTTAGCTTAGCAGGCTTGACATAAGCCGTCAAGACCTTTTGCCACCAGAACTCAAGCCATTCTAATGCCTTACTTTTTCCTGTCAAGCCCCTTTTTTACAATCTTGTCAAATTGCTCAAGGCGAGCTTGGCTCTGGCAATAACTCTTCCATGACAGGCTCGAGCGGGAGATTTTCCGCCGCTTCGGCCGCGCTGCGATCGCCCAAGACATCCTTGACATAAATTTCATCGACCAGAACAGCGAAGCAAGCGCTCAATGGCACAGCCAACATCAAACCTAATAAACCAAAGAAAAAACCAAAGATAATCTGGCCCAGCAAAATCAAAATCGCCGGCATATTCATGCGCTCACTCGCTAAGACCGGGCTTATTACCTGGCTCTGTACAAAAGAGACGCCATAAATAATGACCACAACCCAAATTATATTAACCGAAATTACATTGTCTGTCGCCCTACCAGCCGGCAGCGCTAACAGCTGCAATAGCTCGACTGCTGCTGGGTCAAAGTTGGAAACAACATCCGGCGCTTCCGCAATCGCGACCGCCACCGATGGCACGAGCGCGAAGGCGGGGCCAAAGTTCGGCACAAAAGACAGCAGACCCGCCAAGACCCCTAAAGCAAAGGCTTCTTCGCCTATGCCAATCAGCCGCAACCCCAGCCCAGTCAAGAGCGCCACAATGACCATCGACAGACCGGTAACACTGAGCCAGGCGCGCAGGGTCGAATCGAGGCGCTGCAAAATCCGGCGCATGCGCCCGCGATACCAAGTGGGCGTCAACTTGATAATGCCATTCACATACAGATCTGGCTCAGCCAGCAAGTACATGCTCAAAAAAAAGATGATGAGCGTGCTCAAAATTGTATTGGCAGCCCCGCCAACCACCGGCAAGACCGAGCTGCCAAGACGTCCCAGGACATCAGTAATCTGCGAAATCGCTTGTCCCACCAGGTCATCGGACGGCTGGGCATTTTCGCCGCCCCGAATAAAATCATCGATGATGAGGATGGCATTCGCCACAAAAGTATCTTCTTGTTCCAAAGACTCGCGGGTTAAAGCTTGGCGCACGACTGTCAAACCTTCGTTCACCCGCATTTGCAGAGGCACAAACTGGTCGGCAATCGTGTTAAAAATCGGAATGCCAATCAAGACGATGATGACAAAAAAGCCAAGCACGCTAATAAGGATAGCCACCGCCCGATTAATCTTTAAGCGATCGACCAGCAATCGTACTGGCATCGTAAAAAGCACCACCAAAATTACGGCCGCGAACATCAGCATCAGTGTATTGCGGATCTCCCAAACGAAGACCATCGCCAGCAGAATGAATATCGTGGCGACGATATTGCGCAAACCTATATCGATAGAACGGGCGCTTCTCGCACTCATTAATCCCTCTGAACAATTCTCCCGCGCTTGGCGAAATAGCGAAAAAAGACTAATACTTTATGGCTATCCGATTGTATCATTATTAACACCTTGCGGCGAATCAAGTTTTGCCTCGCCAGCGGCGAATCCTGCGCTACAATCGAGATGATACAGAAAATGATGCGGAGAAGCGCATGCAATTTGATGTTACCGTTTTCAGCGAAGACTTAAACGAGGCCGGCGAACTAGCGCGGGCTGTCGAAGATTATGGCTTTGATGGCTTGTGGCTGGCGGAAACGGCGCATAATCCCTTTTTGCCGCTGGCGCATGCCGCGCTGGCGACCGAGCGCATTGCCCTTGGCACCGCCATCGCCGTCGCCTTCCCGCGCAGCCCGCTGCTGATGGCGCAGACAGCTTGGGACCTGGCGGTGCAGTCAAAGGGGCGCTTTAGCTTGGGTTTAGGCACCCAGGTCAAGCCGCATATTACCAAACGTTTCAGCAGCCACTGGGGCAAGCCAGTGGCGCAACTGCGGGAATATATCGAAGTCCTGGGGGCGATTTGGCAGAGCTTTCGGACAGGCGCCGAATTGCATTATGCCGGCGAATATTATCGTTTTGCGTCGCTGCCGCCATTTTATGCGCCACCGCCCCTGCCAGCGCCGCAGATTCCGATCTATATCGCTGGCGTCAACACCGGTCTGGCAAAGCTGGCCGGTGCGCTCTGCGATGGCTTTCATATACATTCTTTCCATACGCCACAATATCTGCGCGAAGTGCTGCTGCCAGCCTTTCGCGCCGGGCGCGCGGAAAGCGCGCTCAGGCAGCCGCTCGTCTTATCCTGCGCGGTTTTTGTCGTTACCGGGGAAAATGCCGCCGCTGTCGAAGAGAGCAAAATCATGACAAA
Source organism: Phototrophicaceae bacterium (assembly GCA_965200325.1). Taxonomy (GTDB): domain Bacteria; phylum Chloroflexota; class Anaerolineae; order Aggregatilineales; family Phototrophicaceae; genus UBA6055. The sequence continues at coordinate 2,310,368 of OZ241335.1, forward strand.
ATCGCAGATTGCCTTTTATGCCAGCACGCCCAGCTATCGCCGCGTTTTAGAGATACATGGCTGGCAGGATTTGGTGCCGCGCCTGAATGCGCTGCTGCGGCGCAATCGCTGGCAAGAGATGCACCACCTCATCAGCGACGAGATGCTGGCGCAATTTGCCATCGTCGCGCCGCCGGATGAGCTGCCCTATAAGCTGCGCGAACGCTATGCTGGTTTGCTGGACCGCGCTGGTTTCTATTTTCCCTTCGCGCCAGCCGACAGCAGCAAGCGCATAATCTGGCAGCAGGCGGCGAAAGCGATGGGCCGCTGATGCCAAAAATTGACTTGCGCGGTCAAAGCGTCAATTACAGCGTGCGCAGCAGCAAGCGCGCCCGCCGCATCTTGATTTGCTATGGACGCGAAAAAGGCTTGGAAGTTGTCTATCCCGCGGGCAAGCGGCAGCGGCCGCCGCAAGAAGTTTTGCAAGAAGAAGCCGATTGGGTCCTCGCCGCTATCGACAAAATGCGCCAAAGGCGGGCGCAGTCTCCACCGCGGACTTATAAAGAAGGCGAAATCTTTTTTATTCGCGGCGCGCCGCACGCGCTCAAGCTATGCCAAGAGCCGCAACTGCGGCGGCCGCGCGCGCGGCAAGCTGAAGGCGCGCTGATAGTCGCGGCCAGCGACTTGGCGACTCTCGCCGACAAAAGAAACATACAGCAAGCAGTAGAGAACTTTTATCGCCAGCTGGCGCATGCTTACCTGCCACCGCGGGTCGACGAATTGGCGGCGCTGCATGGCTTTCAATACAACAGGCTCTACATAAAAAATCAAAAGACGCGCTGGGGAAGTTGTTCGGCCAAGCGCAATATCAACCTCAACCTGCGCTTGATGATGGCGCCCGCCGCCGCGATTGATTATGTCATCCTGCATGAACTCTGCCACTTGCGCCAGCTGAATCACAGCCCGGCCTTTTGGGCCCTGCTGGAAAGCTGCTGCCCAGATTATCAGCATTGGCGCGCTTGGTTCAAGCAGCAGGGCGCCACTTTGATTCTTTAAGCCAGCCTATAAACAAAGGTAGACGGCAATGGTGAAAATTGCTATTTCATTCGGTTCGGGGCCGGATTTGCGCGCCGCCGCAGACTTGATTCAAGAAGCGGAGCGCTTAGGCTTCGACAGCGCCTGGCTGCAAGAACGGGTGCACAACCCTTTCTTGTCCTTGACTATCGCCGCAAAGGCGACCAGCCAGATTCAGCTCGGCACAATTCAGGCGGCCGCTTTCCCGCGCAGCCCGATGGTAACAGCGCAAATCGCCTGGGACCTGGCGCGGCAAGCTCCAGGCCGTTTCGCGCTCGGCTTGGGCATACCGCCCCACCAGCCGAGCGAAGGCCGCTCCGATGAAAATTTGTCGGCTTCGCTCGCGCGCATGCGCGAATACATCGAGAGCCTGCGCGCGATTTGGCAGACTTTTCAAACGGACGCGCGCCTGCGTTACCGCGGCGAGCATTATCAATTCCGCTTGATGACGCCATTTTTTAATCCCGGCCCCATCGCTCAGCCAGAGATTCCGCTCTATCTAGCCGGCGGCGGACCAGAACTGGCGCAACTGGCGGGAGAAGTCGCTGATGGCTGGCATGCGCCGCCTTTTTATAGCGCCGCTTACCTGCGCGACATCGTCCGGCCGGCCCTAGAAACTGGCTTGGCTACGAGCCCGCAAAGGGACTTCCGCCTAGCGCTGTCGGTCCTTGTCATCAGTGGCTTTAATACGGCGGAAAAACAAGAAGCGGAAAAATATGCGCGTCAGCGCATCGCCGCCTGGGCCAGCGACGTCGGCTTTCAGCTTGTCTTGCGCAAGCATACCTGGATGGCTGAAGCATGGGAGCTGACGGAAAAATATGTGCGTGAGCGCTTCACCGCCTGGGCCAGCAAGCGCGGCTTTCAGCTTGACTTGCGCCAGCAGCATAACTGGGTGGCTGAGGCAGCGGAGCTGGAGGCGCTGGCGCAGGCGGGCAAATGGCAGCGCTTGGCGCAGCGCATCCCGCCGGAGCTCCTGCAGAAAATCGCCATCATCGCCGAACCAGCGGACATCTTGGAAAAAATTGCCGAGCGCTATAGTGGGTTGGTTGATGTCATCTGTCTGGAACTGCCGCCGGCGCATCAGCGGCTGCTGGAGGCTATCGCTAAAAGCCGCTAGCGCGCTCAAGCATAGAGCGCGGGCATCGGCTCTTCGATCACCTTATAGATGCGGAAACCGCGCTTTTGATAATTCGCCAGGGCATGCGGCCCATCGAGATTGCAGGTATGCAGCCAGACCCGCCGCGCGCCCATATCCCAAGCCCGCGCCACGCCATAGCTCAGCAGATGCTTGCCCAAACCGCGGCCCATATAATCGCGCCGCAAGCCGAAATAGACAATTTCCACCGAGTCATCTTTATGGCGAAAAAGCTCGACATAACCGCCAGGCGAGCCGCTGACATACATCACATAGACCTGCGTATTAGGCGACGCTAAAATTCGCCGCAATTCCGCATTGCCGATTTGCAAGCGATCGCGCCAAGCCCATTCTTCGCCCACGGACTGATAGAGGAATTTATAAAAGCCGAGGTCGGGCATCTCCATGCGCACGATTTCGATATCGCCCGCGCCGATATAAGCCGGCGCGAAATCGACCGCGCTGGTCATTTCCAGATAGGTGGTGATAAGCTGTTCGGCGCTGCGGGTGGCGATTGCCATAATTTTGGCTCGGTCCTGCTTTTGATACCGCTGTGAGCATAGCGAATTGGCTGCCATCTGCGAATGTAATAATCACACAAAAAACGGTGAAAGCGATATAGCAATCTGGCTAAGGCGGGCCGATTGCCCGGCCGTCGCATCTTGTCGGCAATGGAGCCTCTCGCTACCATTAGAATAGATTAAAAGCAATCAAGGCGGGCCGGGCGATGCCAGTGCTAAAGCACCTGCGGCGGGCAATCGGCAAACGGCGCTATGCGCTGATGTCGAGCGAAAAGCTCATCGCGCACATAAAACAGGGCAAAAGTGCGCGGGAAGCCGCGCTTGAGGCATTGAAAGAACGCGGGGCGCATCAAGATGGCAGCCTGGCGGGCGTCGACTGGTCGGGCGCGGCGCTGGCGGGCGCGCTTTTCGCCGCTTGCAATTTGACAGAAGCCCGTTTTACGGCGGCGCAGTTGCCAGGCGTTTATTTCGCCTATTCAGATTTAGCCGCCGCCGATTTCTCTGAGGCTGACCTGCGCGAGGCACATTTCCGCGAGGCGCGCTTGCCCGCCGCGGATTTCAGCCGCGCCGACCTGCGCCAGGCCAATTTCGCCCGCGCCGACCTGCACGGCAGCATCTTTTGCGCGGCCGACCTGCGCGGGGCAAATTTTTGGGGCGCGGACCTGCGCGGCGCGGATTTACAAGGGGCAGCGCTGACTGCTTGCCACCTGGACCGAGTCCGCGTCGACGAAAGCACGGTGCTGCCCGATGGACGGCTCGCGGTGGGAGAATTCGATTGGGCCGTCTTCACTTTGACTGAGGCTTGAATCGGCATAAAATTTTGCTTTGATTGCATGTACAATAGAAATAGCAGTAGATAATAGTAGATAGCAGCGGAAAGGAGCGCTTGTGGGGCGCATTGTAACTTTCACGCGCAGCACACCCGATACAGCCGCCAAAGTCTGGGTGGACGAGGGCGGCGCGGTCAGCTGGGGCGATGTGGCGACGGTGGTCAATCCTTGGGATGAATACGCGCTCGAAGAGACGCTGGTACAAGCGAAAAATAGCGCCGGCGAATCGACTGTCATCGCCATCGGCGGCGCGCTGCATAACGACGCCCTCAAGCATAGCATCGCCATGGGCATCAAAAGCGCCCTGCGCCTGGAAGAGCCAGGCGCCGATATGCAGGACAGCCTGGTCTGGTCGGCGCTGGCGGCCGGCGCGATAGAAAAACTGAGCGATGTCGAGCTGGTCATTTTTGGCAAAGAGAGCGTCGATGTCGGCACCGACCAGCACAGCTATCAGCTGGCGCGGCGGCTGGGCTGGACCATGCTCAGCTATGTCTCCCGCATTATAGAGGTCGATTATGCCGCTGGCGCAATCACCGTGGAAAAGATGTATGAACAAGGTAAGCAGATTCTCGCGGCTAGGCTGCCCGCCGTCATCACTGTTATGAAAGACATCAACGAGCCGCGCTATCCGAATTTTCTGGGCATCCGCAAAGCAGCCAAAGCCAAAATCCCAGTTTGGAGCGCGGCTGATATGGGCATCACGCTGCCGCCCGCCGCCACCACGGCTCTGCGTTATATGAACCCGCCCGCCCGCGACAGCCGCAGCGAAATCATCAGCGGCGCCGATGTCGAAGAAAAAGCGGCTACCCTCGTCGAACGACTCTTTGAGGAGAAGGTCTTATGACCGTTTTTGTCTGGATCGAGAGCTTCGCCGGCCGCGCGCTGGGCAGCAGCTGGGAAGCGCTGGGCGCGGCGAAAAAGCTGGCGGCAGACTTAGAAGTTGACACGACAGCCCTCGTCTTTGGGGAAAATGCAGCGGACATCGCGGCCGAAGCCGGGCGCTATGGTGCGGACAAAGCGCTGATTTGCGCCGACCCGCTGGTAGAAAAATATCGCCTCGAGGTCTATGCCGCGCTTTTGAGCGCGCTCGTCACTGAATACAAACCAGCCGCCCTGCTCGCCATCGCGACGAATCGCGGGCGGGAATTGCTCGCCAGCGCCGCCGCCGATACTGCAAGCGGCCTGCTCTCGGAGCTAATCGATTTTCGTTTGCAAGCGGGCAAGATAATCGGCCAGCGTCCGGCCTATGCCGGCAAGGTGCTGATGGAGATGACAAGTAACAGCCCCAGCACATTTTTGACGCTGCGCGGGCGGGCTTTCCCCGCGCCCAGCCCCACTGCCGCAGCCAGCCCGCTCATCACTGAGGTGCGGGCCCTACCTGTGCCTGAGACGGTTTTGACCGAAATCGTCGATTTCCTTGCGGAGACCGGCACCGTCAATTTGAGCGATGCCGCTATCATCGTCAGCGGCGGCCGCGGCATGGCGAATAACCCGCAGCCCGCGCCGGCCGGCCTCAGCGGCGACGAGGCAAATATCTGGAAAGCAAAAGAAGGTTATACTAATACCATCGGGCCTTTAGCCGCCGCGCTGGGCGCTGCCATCGGCGCGAGTCGCGCTGCTGTCGATGCCGGTTATATTCCCTATGCGCATCAAGTCGGACAGACCGGCAAAGTGGTCAATCCCGATTTGTATATCGCCTGCGGCATCAGCGGCGCAATCCAGCACCAGGCGGGCATGCGCGGCAGCAAAATTATCGTGGCTATCAATAAAGACGCCGGCGCGCCTATCTTTAAGCTGGCGCGCTATGGCATCGTCGGCGATTTGTACGAAGTTCTGCCGGCTCTGACCGCCGCCCTCAAGCAAAAAATGTCTTGACGGGCAGCCCAGCCCGCCGCTTTGTCAGATTTTACACATCGAGCTAGCGCTATCTTATAAGAATTCGCTATTGGATAGACTCGAGAAATACTTAGGCTAGATATAGGCGCGTTTCGCTTTGCGCCCGGTAGTAAAATTTGTGAATTAGCCCAGGCGGATTTTTTCGGCTAACGATGGAACTTGCAATTCTCAGCGCCGCGCCCTTTGTCCTAGCGCTGTTATTGGCAGCGCCAGCTCTGCGCGCTTCGCTAAGCCAATCAGCCCAGAGCGCCTTATGTGTTCTGCTGATGGCGGCGTCCTTTTTTTGGCTGCTGAGCGCGCTGCCGCGCTTGCAAGCTGAAGGCGTCCTGGTTCAGACTCTGCCTTGGCTGCCTTCGCTCGGCATCAGCCTAGCTTTCTATCTCGATGGCTTAGCTCTGCTCTTCGGCTTAATCATCACTGGCGTCGGCGCGCTCATTTTCTTGTACGCCGGCGCCTATTTTGAGGCGGCAGCTGAGCATAACCGCTTTATCGTCTGGCTGTTGGCTTTCGCCGGCGCGATGCTGATGCTGGTGCTTTCTGGCAACCTGCTCATGCTCTTCATCGCCTGGGAACTCACCAGCATCACTTCTTTCCTGCTCATCGGATTCAAAGGCAAGCAGGACGCCGAAGCGCGGGCGGGCGCATTCAAGGCTCTCTTCGTCACCGGTGGCGCGGCCCTGGCCTTGCTCATCGGCATCGTTATGCTCAGCGCCGCGGCCGGGCAAATCTTGCAGCCCGCCGACGGCAGCCTCTTTGTCAGCGATATCGAGACTCTGCTCCAGGTCAAGACTCTGCATGAACTCGATTGGTATCCGCTTTTTACCCTGCTCATTCTGCTCGGCGGTTTTAGCAAAAGCGCGCAGTTTCCTTTTCATTTTTGGCTGCCCGGCGCTATGCGCGCGCCGACGCCCGCCAGCGCCTACCTGCATAGCGCCACGATGGTCAAAGCTGGCATCTATCTTTTCGCCCGCTTGTCCCCAGTGATGTACCAGCATTCGCTGTGGTCGACCGCGCTGCTGCTGGTGGGCTTGCTGACCATGCTAGTCGGCGCGCTTTTTGCCTTGAACCAGCGCGATTTGAAAGGCCTGCTCGCCTATTCGACGGTGAGCAAGCTAGGCGCGATCGTCGCTCTGATTGGCTTGCCCGGGCAGAACGGCTTGAAGGCGGCCTTCGTTTGCATAATCGCCCACGCGCTCTACAAATCGGCGCTCTTTTTGGTCGCTGGCACAATCGACCATGCAACTGGCACGCGCCAGCTGGAGCGCTTCGGCGGCCTGCGCCAGCGGCTGCCCGCCAGCTTCGCCATAACGCTCATCTCCGGCCTGTCTATGGCTGGGCTGCCTTTCCTGCTGGGCTTTGTCGCCAAAGAAACTTTGCTCGATGCTATGCTGAATTACAACGAGACCTGGCCAGCGGTGGTCATTGCCGTCGTCGTGCTAAGCGCCGTCTTCACGGCTCTGGCCGCCTATATGCTGATATACGATGTCTTCTTGGGCCGGCCGCGTGCCGAGCTGCATTTTCATCAGCCGCCGTCGCTGCTGCGCTTCAGCCCGCTTTTGCTGGCCTTTGGCTCGCTGAGCTTAGGCTTTTTGCTGGAGCCGCTGATCATTCCCTTGCTGGAGCTAGCGGTGCCAAAAGCCTTTGACTTGCCGCTTTTTGCCGGTTTCAACACTGTCTTTTATCTGAGCCTGGCTATCTTGCTAGCGGGGGCGCTGCTCTTTTTGCTGCGCCGCCCGCTGATTAAGCGCATCCGTTTCCCCATAGCGGGCGATACCGTCTACCGCGAGCTGATTGCCTACATCGAATGGGCTGGCACAGCGGTGCTGCACAGCCAATCGGGTTTCCTGCGCTATTATCTGGTCATTATCCTCTGTGCGGTGGCGCTGGTGCTGCTAGCCTCTGGCACGCTATCGACTGTGACCGCGAGCCAAAACCTACTGCCCAGCGACCTTTCGGTAACGATTACGGACTTGGCAAAGATTTTCATGCTGGTCCTATCGGTGGTGGCGGCGGTTCTGACCGTCGTCGTGCGCGAGCATGTAAAAGCAGCGATTGCTTATGGTCTCATTGGTTATGCCATCGGCGTCATCTTCCTTATCAACAATGCGCCGGATGTGGCTTTGGTGCAATTGCTAGTCGAGACGATGGCGACAGTGCTTATTATTATGATGCTCGGCCGCATCCGCGCTGGCGCCCGCCGCGCGGTAATGCGCAATTTGTGGGCTGGGCGCCACCGTTCCAATTATGGCTTGCTACGCGATTTGGGCATTTCGATCGCGATTGGCTTAGCCGTCTTTATCTTCGCGCTCATCGCCCTGCAAAATCGTCCCGAGCGCCAGAGCATCGCCGAATGGCATCTGGCAAATACGCCCGCCGTGAATACGGAAGATGTGGTCGGCGCTATCGTCGCCGATTTTCGCGGCACCGATACCTTGCTAGAAATCGCGGTTTTCACCACTGCCGCCCTGGGCCTGCTGACCTTGCTAGCCCGCGGCCGCGGCCCTGGCAACATTCGCTCAGCCCCCGTGATCTTGGCCGGGCCAACAGTGAGAACACTCTCGACGCCCTTCACGCGCGCGGTGTCTTATATCGCCCTGCCCATTGCTGGCCTCATCGGCATCAGCCAGATTCTGTATGGCGGCAGCGGCCCAGGCGATGGCTTCACCGCCGGCCTCACCATCGGCTTAGCCGTCTCGCTTTGGTATGTCGTGCTGGGTTATGACGAGGCGAAACGGCAGCTGCCCTGGTTCCGCCCGCAGTTAATCACGCGGCTGGGGCTGGTCATCGCCCTGGTGAATGGGCTTTTCCCGATTTTGATTGGCCAAGGCTTTATGGGGCATGTCGAGTTTGACAAGGCTCTTGGCCTCTACGATATTGTGGGCGCATTTGGCTTGCATATCACTTCGTCGCTGATCTTCGAGATTGCCATTGCCATCACTGTCTTAGGCGGACTTGGCATTATTATCGAAGCGATCGCTTACCCCCAAGCGCGCCCCGAGCTAGAAAGGAAAGCGAATGATTGAGTTTACATTTGCCCTGGCGATTGGCATATTGTTTGGCATTGGCGTCTTTCAATTGCTGCGCCGCGATTTGATAAAAGTAGCCATCGGCTTTGCCATTCTTTTTTCCGCTATCAATCTGTTTTTTGTGGCGGCCGGCGCATTTGAAGGCGAATTCGCGCCTTATTTCAGCAATGTAGTCGCCGGCCGGAAAACATCTGACCCGCTGGTGCAAGCCCTCATTTTGACGGCGATTGTGGTCAGCTTTGGCAGTTTTTCCCTAGTGCTTGGTTTTATCAACATCATCTCGCAGCGCTACGACACCGTCGATTCCAACGACATCAACAAGCTGAAACACTAAAATCAGAGAAAGCGAATCGCTGGAGGCACATGGCAAATAACGCGCTCTTGCTCGGCACATTCATCACGCCCTTGGTCGGCGCTATCGTCGCTTTGCTCTTCGCCAAATCCAATCGCTTGCAGCGCTCCATCGGCGTCTTGACCGGCTTGATCGCTTGGGTCTTTTGCCTGGCGCTGCTGGTGCAGGTGCAAGACCGTGGCGTGCAGGTCTATGTCTTGGGCAACTGGCAGCCACCGTATGGCATCGTGCTGGTGGCTGACAGCCTAGGCGCGCTCTTCGCCTTTATGGTTACGACGATCATGATTGGTGGCCTGCTTTATACCTATCGCTGTCAAGACAAGTGCATGACCTACCCGGCCTTCCTGCCGCTCTTTTTGCTGATGGAAGTGGGCTTGGTTGGCGCAATGCTGACGGGGGATCTCTTCACGCTCTTTGTCTTCATGGAGCTGATGGTGCTGGCCTCGGTCTCGCTGACGGCGATTTCGGATGACCAATATGGCTTGGAAGCGGCGCTGAAGTACATTCTCATCTCGTCGATGGGCACGCTTTTCCTGCTCTTGGGCATCGCCGCGCTTTATGCCACCTTCGGCAGCTTGAATATGGCAAACATCGCCGAAACGCTCTTGACTGGCGAGCGGCCTTTCTTGGCGCCGGCGGCCGCTTTGATGCTGCTCTGCGCTTTCCTGCTCAAGAGCGCCGTCTTCCCCTTTCATTTTTGGCAGCCAGATTTCCACACCACCGCGCCCACGCCCATCAGCGCGATGCTCTCTTCAATCGTGGTAAAGGTCGGCGTCTATGGCATCATTCGCCTGCTTACTCTGCTTTTCATCGAAGAGACGCCTCTGCTGGAACCGTGGCTGTCGGTGCTGGGCATCATCGGCATCCTCTTTGGCAGCTTAGGCGCATTGCGCACCTACAACGCTAAACGGATGCTGGCTTATTCGACCTTTGCCCAAATTGGTTTTATCTTGGTCGGCCTCGGCTGGGGCAGCGGCTTAGCCCTCATCGGCGCGATCGTCTACGCCTTCAATCACGCTTTTATCAAGTCTTCGCTCTTGATGCTGATGGGCGTTGTCGCCAGCTATACCAAAATCAAAAGCGCGAACTTCGCCGATATTAACGGCATCGGCGTGAAGCTGCCGCCATTGCTAGGCTGGCTGCTGCTGCTGGGCGGCCTGTCTCTGGCCGGGCTGCCGCCGCTCAATGGCTTTATCAGCAAACTTGTCCTGATCCAAGGCGGCGTCGACCGTGGCGACTGGATCAATCTGATTATTATGGTCGGCGCTGGCATTTTGACTTTGATGTATATGCTGCGGGCTTGGCAAAATATCTTTCAGCAAAAAGCGTTGCCCAGCACTGTCGAAACAAAAAGCCAAGGCGACAGCCTCTTCGCGCCCTTTTTATTGATTAGCCTCTGCCTGCTCTTAGGCACGGTTTTCGCCGAGCCGCTGCTTCAAATCATCAGCGCGACGGTGCAGCAACTGCAAGACCCGAATATCTATATTTCGGCTGTCAATCTGATCGGCTCATGATGTCAATTTTAAGCGACCGCGACGGAGAATATATGCAATGAAAGGGCAATTGTGGAAATCGGGCAAGGTGCTGGTCCTAGCTTTGCCCCTAGCCATCGGCTGGATGATTTATACCGCGCAGCCGACGCCGGGCAATTTCCTGCTGGGCTATCTCTTCAGCGTGTTTGTGGTAAGCGCGACCGGCCTGCGCGGGGATAACCTGCGCCTGCGCAACGCGCCGCGCCAGCTCTATAGCCTAGCCGCGTACACTATCTATATGGCTTGGGAAGTATTGATCTCTGGCCTCAACGCATCGCGCATCATCCTATCGCCCAGCATGCCCATCAAACCCGGTATAACCGCGGTCTACACGCAAGACAGCAGCAAAAATGAATTGATTTCCGCCATCAGCGCCCACGGCATCACCATCACGCCCGGCGAACTGGTCGTCGATTTTGAAGAGAGCGACGCCGATGGCGTGAAGATGCTGGTACATAACATGAACCTCGAGCCGTCTTCGCAAAAAAGCTTGGAGCGGGACCAGGCAATTCGGCTCCAGCGCATTAAAGCGATTTTGGGGCATAATGGGGACGAGGCAGAAGACATAAAGGAATGAGAATATGACAAAACCAGCAAGCGCGCAAAGTCGCCTGATTTCTCTGCGCCACTGTGTCTCTGTGGCTAAATTTCTGTTTTCCTAGTCCTAATAAAACTTGAGCGTACTGAGGCAAGATATGCTTGAAAGTAGCCCATTCATCCAAAGCGCCATCCAGTTCATCCTGCTGGCGCTGGTAAGTTTGCTGGTACCGGCCTCTTACCGCGTCATCGTCGGGCGGACCCTGGCCGACCGCCTGCTAGCGGTGGACCTCATCACGACGCTGCTGATTGGCATTATCGTCATGCTAGCCCTGGTGGAAGGCACGCAGGTCTTCGTTGATATGGCTATAGCGCTGGCGGCTTTCGCCTTCATTGGCACTATCAGCATTGCCCGCTACATCTCGGAAGGTCGGGTGTATTAAATGCTGCTCGAAGTGTTGGGCTTGCTGGCGCTGCTATTTGGTCTTTTTTTCTGCGCAGTGGGCGTGGTGGGCGTCATCCGCCTGCCTGATGCGCTGACACGGCTGCATGCCTCGGGCAAAGTAGCGGTGCTGGGTCTGTTTGGCCTCTTGCTGGGCGCGGCGCTTTTGATGCCGTCCGCCTCGCTGCGTTTGCTGACGCTGGCTTTGTTTATCCTGCTCACCAGCCCAGTCGCCACCCATGCCATCGCCGCTTCGGTGTATCGCCGCCGTGAAATCGCCAGCGAATTGCATCGCCGCCGTGAAATCACCAGCGAATTGCTCGAGCAAGAAAGCCCCGAGCCGGAGGCTGAGGTCAGCCCAGTCGATGTTAATGTTACCGCCGTTTTAGCCCGCTCGCGCATACACGACATCCTCGAAGCGCTGGAGCAGGGCCCGCCGCCGACACTGCCCGGGGCCAGCCGCAAGGACGATGGTGAGCAGGACTAATTGATAAAGCGCTTGAAAATGGGGTTTTGCTTGGACTGCAAATGATCCAGCAGGTTGACCAGCAAAAAGCCAAAGACCAGCAAGATAATTGACAGAGCAAAGGTCTCCGAGCTGGTATCTGGCGCGATATTGCCCTCTAGCAAACAGCGAAAATCGCCATGGCGATCCAGGTCGCTCTCCAGGCAATCTTTCCAGGGATAGATTTTCCACAGCGAACCGGCCATAAAACCGACCAGCAGAGCCACCGTCAAATTATAAAAACGGTGCAGCAGGTAGCTCAATATGCGCGAAAAGACGATGATGCCGACGCCCGCGCCTAAGGCAACGATGATGACAGGCGGCCAATCGCGCTGGCTGACCGCCGTCAGCACATAGTCGTACTGCCCCAGAATCAAGAGCATAAACGAGCCAGAGATGCCCGGCAATATCATCGCTGTGATGGCGATCATGCCGCTGACGAAGAGGAAAGGCGGTGAATGATCGGCTTCGGCCGGCAGGATATTGACAACCAGGAAAGCCACGACCGTACCAAGCACAAAGAGCGCCGCCGCCGCCGCGCCCCAGCGCACTTTAAGGCCGATGGTCAAAATAGAGGCTAAGACCAGGCCAAAGAAAAAGGCGAAGAGCAGCACCCGCCCGCTGGCATCGTCCAGGGTCGCGCTGAGGAAACCTGAAAGCGCCAGCACCGCCGACAGCAAACCCAGACCCAAAGCCAGCAAAAAGCCCAAAGAGAGCTGCTCTCGCAATGCGCCGAATTTCAAGCCCAGCGCCAGCCGCAGCGCTTCTACATTAAAAGACTTTATCGCGTCAATCAGCGCTTCATAAACGCCAAGAATAAAGGCCATTGTGCCGCCGCTGACGCCCGGCACGATGTCCGCCGCGCCCATGGCAAAGCCAGTCAAAAATAAGCGCAGATATTGCGTCAGACTCTGCGGCTTGGCGATATTCTCTTCTTTTGCTTTCACTGCCTTCTCCATTTATATCAGCGCCTAGCGTGCGCTTTGTATTTCCGCGTTATGATGCACGATACGCGGCGGGCGGTCAATACCGGCTGCGCTTTGCGCTTTCAGCAAGCCCAAGTTAGTATTGCGACTAGGGGGAAATTAGCCACAGAAGTAATTCGAAGTTAATTATGCGCCATTTTCAACCCCAGCCCCGGCCCCTCCCGTAGGGCAGTGTTTATGCGACCGGCGGCCAGTGTCTAGCGACCAGTTTTTGTTGTTTAGACTCCCCTCCCCGAAGCTTCGGGGAGGGACTTTCCCCTAAGCGCGCCCATAGTTTTCGGGGTTTTTCTCCCCTCCCCAAAGCTTTGGGGAGGGGCCGGGGGTGGGGTTGAAACGAACGCAAAAACTTGCAAAATTTACTTTGTCCTACTGAGACACAGAGAAAAAGTCGCTACCGTCTGAGGCAGTATGCCAATACTTAAAACCACCCGCGGCGAAGTATGGTTTGCCGACCAACGCCGCGATACGCGCCGGCCAGAGGCTATCCTCATTCATGGTGCCGGCGGCTCGCATTTGAGCTTTCCAGCCGAATTGCGCCGCCACCCAGCCTTCAATGCCAGCGCGCTTGACTTGCCTGGGCATGGCAAAAGCGCCGGCGGTGGGCATAAGCGCATCGCCGATTACGCGGCCGATGTAGCCGCCTGGCTGGACGCGCTGGAAATCGACAGCGCCATTCTCATCGGCCATAGCATGGGCGGCGCTATCGCCCAGTGGCTGGCTCTGGAATACGCGCCGCGCGTCGCTGGCTTGGTGCTGCTCAACACTGGCGCTCGCTTGCCTGTCAATCCTGCGCTGCTTGCCGGACTTCAAGCAGACCGCGAAGCAACTATAGACCGCTTGCTGCGCTGGATGTGGTCAAAAGCGGCGCCAGCTGAGATGATACAGCAATCCGCCCAGATTATGCGCGCTACGGACCCGGCCGTTTTGCAGCGGGATTTCAGCGCCTGCGCCGATTTTGATGTCCGCCCACGCCTGGGGGAAATCACCGCGCCAACTTTGATTATCGCTGGCGCGGCCGACAAAATGACGCCGCTGGCGCTCAGTGAAGAGCTGGCTCAGGGCATCGCTCAGTCTACGCTGACAGTGATTGCAGGCGGCAGCCACATGCTGCTGCTCGAAGAGCCGGCGTCAGTGGCGTCGGCCATTCAAGACTGGCTGGGCGAGTCTAGGGGCTGGCGAAAATCGTAGACGCCCTGGCGGATGCCCCAGCGCAAGCCTGTTTCGCTGACCAGCGTTTCGCCCTCAAGCCGTAAATGCGTATTCGATTGCGGGCATTTTAATAGCGCCAGCGGGTCCGCCGCCGGCAAAACCGCCGCGCCACTGGGCAAACGCAAATCGAGAAAGACACTGGGCGCGACGAGGCAGCCCGTGCGCTGCAAAAGCCCATCGAGATTTGCCAGCAGGCCGGTCGGCAGGCTGCACTTTAGCAAGCCCAGCCGAAACCAGGAGACTGGCGCCAGCCGCCGCAAATCAAAACCGGCGCTTGCTACCTGCTGCCGCATATACTCAGGGTGAAAGTTGAAGTTCAGCTCGACGAATTCAATCGGCTCAAGGCTATAAGGATTCCAGCGGTTCAAGCCCAGCAGATGGCGCAGCATAGATTTGAGATGCCGCTTGTTGGCGTATTCGAGGATGAAGCGGGCTTCGCCAGCCAGAGCCGCGCGGATTTGCGCCAAGACCGCTGGCACATTCTCAAAATGGTGGATGACGCGAATCATCGTCGCGCCATCAAATGCGCCCGCTTGGAAGGGCATGCGATAGGCATCAGCCGCGACATAGAGATAGCGCCCATCGCCGAGCTGCCGCCGGGCATATTGCAACTGTTCCAGCGAATAATCCAACAGCACAACTTGGTCATACATCGCGTATTCGGCGCTGATGCGCCCGAAGCCCGCGCCGATTTCCAGCAGACGGCGGCCGCTCTGCGGCAGCAAACGGGCTAAGACGCGGCGCTCGACGATGTCTTCATAAGCCCGCCCCCGCCCTTCCCAAAAATCTTGCCGATAGGTGGAATCGCCATAATCGCAGATGCGCGGCTCTTTCATAGGCTCTCCTTAGCCAGCCGCTCAAGCCAGCCCGGCTTGCTGGCGCAGGAAAGCCGCTTTATCGGTCTTCTCCCACGGTACAGCGACATCTTCCCGCCCGAAGTGGCCATAAGCCGCCACTTGCTTGAAGATGGGGCGGCGCAAGCCTAAATCGCGGATAATCGCCGCCGGGCGCAGGTCAAAATGCTGGCGGATGAGCTGCTCGAGTTTCTCATCGCTGATTTGCCCGGTGCCAAAGGTCTCCACTGCCAGCGAAGTCGGTTCGGCTTTGCCGATGGCATAAGACACTTGCAATTCAAAGCGCTTTGCCAAGCCCGCCGCGACTATATTTTTGGCGACATAGCGGGCCATATAGGCGGCGCTACGGTCAACTTTGGTCGCGTCTTTGCCGGAAAAAGCGCCGCCACCGTGCCGCGCCACCCCGCCATAGGTATCGACGATGATTTTCCGGCCGGTCAAGCCGGCATCACCCAGCGGCCCGCCGGTGACAAAGCGCCCAGTCGGGTTGATGAAGTAGCGCGTGTTCTCATCGAGCAGCGCCGCTGGCAAGACCCGCCGCGCAACGCAATCGATGACTTGCTGGCGAATCTGCGCTTGTGAAATTTCGGGCGCGTGCTGCGTCGAGATGACGACGGTATCGATGCGCTTAGGCTGACCATAAGCATATTCGACTGTGACCTGGCTTTTGGCATCGGGACGCAGCCAAGCCAGCTCGCCGCTCTTGCGCGCTTCCGCCAGCCGCCGCGTCAAGGCATGGGCTAAAGAAACCGTCAGCGGCATCAGCTCGGGCGTTTCGTCGCAGGCAAAGCCAATCATCATGCCCTGGTCGCCGGCGCCAGTGGCGTCGATGTCCGCCTCGGTCAGCGCGCCAGCGCGAGCTTCCAGAGCCGTATCGACGCCCTGCTTGATGTCGCTGGACTGCTCTTTGATGGCGATAAGCACAGCGCAGGTCTCGGCGTCAAAGCCATATTTCGCCCGTGTATAACCGATGTCGGCGATGGTGTCGCGGGCGACCCGCTCAATATCGACCTGGGCGCTGGTGGTAATCTCGCCAAAGATGAGGATTAAGCCAGTCGATGCCGCCACCTCGCAAGCCACCCGCGCCAGCGGGTCTTGGGCGAGGATGGCATCCAAGATGCCATCGCTGATTTGGTCGCAGATTTTATCAGGATGCCCTTCGGAAACGGACTCGGAAGTGAAAAGGTATTTGGGAGAGGTCATGAAAGTCGTTGACATGGTCTGCCTTTCTCTAGCAATGAAAAAACGCCTTGCGGGGCAGTAGGCGCAGAAGAGGCTCATTCAAATACGCTCATCTGCCAGAGTAACTACCCTGCCGGATTTAGCACCGTCCCACTTTTGCGCCGAAGCGCACTTGGAGGTTGCCGCGAGTTCGCTGAGCCGGTTCTCTCACTCGCTCTTGATGAGTGCCGCGTTTGAGCGCGACAAAGATAGTATAGCATAGACGCTAAATGCCACAATGCAAAATAGCGCTTCCTCAGCCAAAAACAGTTAAAAAACATAATTTGCTTTTGCCTTTCCGTGATACACTGCCCCTAAGCCACGCACTGAGGAGAAACGGCAGCCGCGCTGTACATTGAATGATTGCCGCTTTTGCCCTGCCGTCGCGCCAGCTTATGGACTAAAATGCAGGCAGCGGCGCATAAAATTGGAAACCGCGCCCAGGAGCAAATATGGCATATTCAAACCTGATAACCTTGACCGAGCCGCGCTCGGCCGCCGCCGAAGCCTATCGCAGCCTGCGCACCAATCTGATGTTCAGCAGCGTCGAAAGCCCGCTGCATACTTTGCTGGTAACATCGGCCGCCCGCGAAGACCAAAAAAGCGTTACGCTGGCGAATCTGGCTGTAACATTCGCTCAGGGCGGCAACAAGACTATCTTGGTCGACGCGGATTTGCGGCAGCCTAAGCAACATGAAATCTGGGACATCGATAACCGCGAAGGACTTAGCAGCATGATGGTGGACGACAGCGCCATCAGCGCGCCGCCGCTGCAAGCCACGCCGGTCGAGAATCTGCAAGTTCTGCCGACGGGCGAATTGCCGCCGAACCCGGCGGATTTGCTAGGCGGCAAGCGCATGGAGGCTATCATCAGCGCTTTGAAAGCCCAGGCCGATTATGTACTATTTGATAGCCCGCCCATCCTCGCCGCGACCGATGCCGCTCTGCTGGGCATCAAACTGGATGGCGCTCTGCTGGCGATACGGGCGGGCGATACGCGTCGCGACCACACCGCGCAGGCGCGACAAGCGCTGGAACGGGTGCATGTGCGCATCGTCGGCGCGGTGATGACGAACGCCCCGCAGGAAAACCGCGTCGCCTACTAAGCGTTGCAAACGCGCGCCGCATTCAAAGCGGGCAAACCCACACTTATCGGAAAGGCAGTCGCCGATGAAAGGTCTTATCCTCAGTGGCGGCAAGGGAACCAGACTCTATCCCTTGACCTATACCCGCGCCAAGCAGCTCATCCCGGTGGCGAACAAGCCGGTCTTGCTGCGCGTGATTGAGGCTATCCGCGAAGCGGGCTTGCATGAGATTGGCATTGTCGTGGGGCATACCGCGCCTGAAATCGAAGAGTTCTTGGGCGAGGGCCGGCAATGGGATGTGAAGCTGCATTATATTCGGCAGGAAAGCCCGGATGGCCTGGCGCATGCGGTGAAAATCGCCCGCGATTTCCTCGCCGACGAGCCATTTGTCATGTTCCTCGGCGATAATGTCATCGAAGGCGGCATCAGCCCGCTCATTCGCAATTTCGCCGCCAATGACTGGAACAGCCAAATCGTCTTAAAAGCGGTAGAAAACGCTTCGGCTTATGGCGTTGCCAAGCTGCGCGCTGATGGCAGCATCGAAAAGCTGATTGAAAAACCCAAGAACCCGCCCAGCAATCTGGCTTTGGTCGGCATCTATATGTTCGACCAGCAGATATTCAAAGCGGTCGATGCCATCGAGCCGTCAGCCCGCGGCGAATACGAAATCACCGATGCCATCCAGTGGCTTATCGACCGGGGTTATACCGTCTTCCCGCATATTCACGAGGGTTGGTGGATCGATACTGGCAAACCGACCGATATGCTAGAAGCCAATAGCCATGTGCTGGAAGAGATTGTGCCGAGCATCGCCCATTGCGCCCAAATTGACGCCCGCTCGACGGTCGATTCTCGCGTGACTGTGCAAGCGGGCGCTCGCATCATTAACAGCGTTTTGCGCGGGCCCACCATCATCGGCAAAGACACCGTCATCGAAAACAGCTATATTGGCCCTTTCACCAGCATTTATCACGGCTGCCAAATCCGCAACTGCGAGATTGAACGCAGCATCATCTTGGAAAACAGCCGCGTCAGCGATATTGACCGCACCTTACGCGATAGCCTCATCGGCCGCAATGCCACAGTCAAGCGCAGCGGCAGCAAACCCAGCGGCCTCAAAATGAATCTCGGCGATTACAGCGCGCTCTGGGTCTGACAGGGTTTAAGGCGGTGGAAAGGCAAAGCGCATGAAAAACATCCTCGTAACCGGTGGCGCTGGTTTTATTGGCAGCGCCTTCCTGCGCCACATGGTCGCAAAATACCCGGAATACAATCTAATCTGTTTCGATAAGCTGACCTATGCCGGCAATATCGACAATCTGCTGCCCGTCAGCGATGAGCCGAATTATCGTTTTGAGCGCGGCGATGTGGCTGACCGCGCCGCCGTCTCTCGCGTTTTAGAGCGCTACAATATCGATACAATCGTCAACTTCGCTGCCGAAAGCCATGTGGACCGCAGCATCCTGGCGCCCGACGCTTTTATCCACACCGATGTCGTCGGTGTCTATATCTTGCTCGATGAAGGCCGCAAGCGCGGCATCGGGCGTTTCTGCCAAGTCTCTACTGACGAGGTCTATGGCGATATCGAGGTCGGCCTTTCGAGCGAAGAAGACCGCTTTTTGCCTAACAGCCCTTATGCCGCGAGCAAAGCCAGCGGCGAGTTGATGGCGCGGGCTTATCATGTAACTTATGGTCTGGACACCGTCATCACCCGCGGCAGCAACACTTATGGACCCTATCAATACCCCGAAAAGCTGATTCCTCTTTTCACGACCGAAGCGATTGATGACCGGCCCCTGCCGGTTTATGGCGATGGGCGGCAAATCCGCGACTGGCTCTATGTCGATGACCACGCCCGCGGCGTCGACCGCGTCTTGCATGCGGGCAAAAGTGGCCAAGCCTATAACCTCGCCGGGGAAAACCAGCGTTACAATATCGATGTCAGCCAGCGCATCCTAGACTTGCTCGGCAAACCAAAATCGCTGCTGCGCCATGTCTATGACCGCGACGGCCACGACCGCCGCTATGCCATGACAGCGGAAAAAGCGCGCGCTTTAGGCTGGCAGCGCCAATACGACTTCGAGCGCGGCTTAGAAGCGACAGTGCGCTGGTATTGTAAAAATGAATGGTGGTGGCGCAAGATTAAAACTGGCGCCTATCTCGAATATTATAGTCGCCAATATGGCGAGCGCCTGGCCGCGGCTGAGTGAGACCGATGAAGATTTTGCTCACCGGCGCAGCTGGCAACCTCGGCCGCGCGCTTAGCCAGCAGCTTGCCGACCAGCACGAAGTCATCGGCGCTGCGTCGCATCAGCCAGATGTTAGCGATTATGCGGCTTGCCGCGCGCTGCTCGAGGCGGTCGCGCCCGACATCCTGCTGCACCCAGCCGCCTGGACGGATGTCAATGGCTGCGCCCGCGACCCGCAAAAAGCGCTGCGCATTAACGGCGTCGGCACACACAATCTGGCGGCGCTGACGGCGAACATGGGCATCCCTATTCTCTATGTCAGCACCAACGAAGTCTTTGATGGCGCGCAGAGCCAGCCTTATACCGAATACGACCTGACTAATCCTATCAATGCCTATGGCTATAGCAAATGCTATGGCGAGCGGGCTGTCGCCCAGCTGAACCCGCGGCATTATATCGCGCGCACCGCCTGGCTCTTCGCCCATAGTGGACGCAATTTCATCCAAGCTATCTTGGCGGCCGCGACCGCCGGCAAAGCCCTGCGCGTCGTCACGAATGAAGTGGCTAACCCCACCTATTGCAATGACCTGGCCGCGGCCATCGCCCAGCTCATCAAAAGCGAGCGCTATGGCATTTATCATCTGGTCAATCAAGGCGCGGTGAGCCGCTGGCACTTCGCCCGCTTCCTGCTGGATGAAGCTGGTTTTGCCCAAATGCCCATCCAGCGCATCAGCCGCCAGGAATGGTCGCGGCCGTCCTTGCCGCCAGAATATACGGCACTGGCGAATATCGCCGGCGCCAGCATCGGCATCCAGCTGCGGCCCTGGCAAGAGAGCGTGCGCGCCTTCCTCGCCGCCGAGACCGCCCCACAATGAGAGCGCCGCGCTTTTCAGTCGTCATACCCAACTGGAACGGCAAGCGTTTCCTCGCCGATTGCCTCGATTCCCTGCGCCGCCAAACCGTCGCCCAAGTTGAAATTATCATCGTCGACAACAATTCAGCCGATGGCTCGCAAGCATTTATCAAAGCGAATTATGCCGAAGTCCGCTTGATTGAATTAGAAGAGAATCGCGGTTTTACTGGAGCCTGCAATATCGGGCTGGCGGCAGCTAAGGGCGAGATTATCGCTCTGCTGAATAATGACACCGAAGTCGAGGCTGACTGGGCGGCGGAAGTCTTGCGCGCCTTCGCGGAGCGCGCGGAAGTTGGCATCGTCGCCAGCAAGATGCTGCTCTTCGAGCAGCGCGACCGGCTGCATACCGCCGGCGACTTTTTCACGGCAGATGGCCAAGCTGGCAACCGCGGCGCTTGGCAAAGGGACTGCGGGCAGTATCAGCGCGGCGAATATGTCTTCTCCGCCTGCGGTGGCGCGGCCGCCTACCGCCAAGCTATGCTGGCGGAAATCGGCCTGCTAGATGACGATTTTTTCTTCTTGCTGGAAGACGCGGATTTGGCTTGGCGAGCGCAGCTGGCCGGCTATAAGGTGTGGTATGCGCCGAGCGCGGTGGTCTATCATCATCTGTCGGCGACGGGCGGCGGCGTCACGGCGAGCTATTATGCCGGGCGCAATGGCATCTGGCTCATCGTCAAGAATATGCCACCGCGTCTGTTACAAAAATACTGGCGGCCGATTCTGGCGCGGCAGGCGGCGCTGGCTTGGCAGGCGGCTAAAGCCTGGCGCGGTCCGGCTGCGCGGGCGCGGCTGCGCGGCATGCTGGCTGGCCTCTTAGGGCTGCGTGGCGCGCTGGCAAAACGGCGCCAGGCGCAAGCGCTCAAGCGCGTCAGCGATGCCTATATTGACAGCATGCTCAAGCCACTTTGAAAGGCTAGGCCGCTGTAACAATTCTAAATCTGAGTATGCTAAAATAAATTGACCGCAAAATTATATTCGGAGACCGCATTGAGCCAGCCTTTCTTGAGCATTGTCATACCGGCGCACAACGAAGAGACGCGCCTGCCGCCCAGCCTGCAAAAGATTGACACTTTCTTGCGGGCGCAAAATTATACGGCGGAAGTCATTGTCGTCGAAAATGGCAGCCACGACCGCACCTACGAAGTGGCGCGGGAATTTGCCCGCGGCGTCGACTATCTGCACGTGATTCAATCGCCGGATAACCTGCGCGGCAAAGGCTTGGCGCTCAAGCAAGGCATGCTGGCGGCGACGGGCGAATGGCGCTTTATCTGCGATGCCGACCTGTCGATGCGCATTGATGACCTGACGCGCTTCTTGCCGCCTGAATCAGTCGGCTACGACATCATCATCGCCAGCCGCGAAGCGCCGGGCGCCGAGCGCGTCGGCGAGCCGCAGTATCGCCATTTGATGGGGCGCATCAATACTTACATCGTCAAAATTGCCCTGCTCAATGCTTTTGAAGATACCCAATGCGGCTTCAAAATGTATCGGGCGGCCGTCGCCGAAGATCTCTTCCGCGCCCAGCGTATGACGGGCATCGGCTTTGATGTCGAGCTGCTCTTCATCGCGCAAAAACGCGGCTACAAAATCAAAGAAGTGCCAATCACCTGGTACTTCGATCCTTATTCCACAATGCGGCTCTGGGGCGATTCCGTCAATATGCTGCGGGAGATTTGGCAGATTCGGCAAAATTGGCGGCAGGGACTCTATGCGCGCTCGACCTAAAATAGCGAAGACAGCCAGCCTCAACCACGAACGGCATTATCGCCGCGCCGGCTGCCAAATCATTGTGGGGCTGGACGAAGCCGGGCGCGGCGCATTGGCCGGTCCCGTAGCCGCCGCCGCTGTCGCCCTGCCCCTAGACCGCGCTGATTTGCGCAAGGCGCTGCGCGGCGCTCGTGATAGCAAAGAGATGCAGCCGCGCCAGCGCGAAACGCTCAGCGCCGCTATCAAAGACGTCGCCCTGGCTTGGGGCATCGGCCAAGGCAGCGTGGCGGAAATCAACGCCCAGGGCATCCTCAAAGCCAGCAAGCTGGCTATGCTGCGCGCCCTCGAAGAAGTTCTGGGCAGCGGACTCGAACCTGATTGCCTCTTTCTCGATTATATGCTGCTGCCCGAGCGGCGCGACCTGCCGCAGGTCAGCATCGTCGAAGGCGACAAGAAGTCGCTCAGCATCGCCTGCGCCAGCATCATCGCCAAAGTCTGGCGCGATGCCCGCATGGGAGAGCTAGGGGCTTTGTACCCCGCTTATGGCTTTGCCCAGCACAAAGGGTATGGCACGGCCGGCCACATGTATGCCTTAACCAGGCACGGGGTCTGCACGGCGCATCGCCGTTCTTTTGCGCCAGTCGCCAATTTGATAAGCGCCCAAAGTGGCGCGGGCAAATAATATGCCCGCCCCAAGCCGACCCACAGTCGCCTTGGTCCACGACTGGCTGAACCAGATTGGCGGGGCGGAAGATGTGCTAGAAACGCTGGTCGGCATGTATCCGAGCAGTCCGATCTATACCAGCATTTTTGCGCCAGAACTTATGCCGCCGCCTTATCAGCGCTGGCCGATTCGCCGGCTCTGGCTAGACCGCCTGCCCGCCGTCCAGCGCCGCCATCGGCTCTACCTGCCCTTGTATCCGCTGGCTTGGAACAGCCTGCGTCTGACCGGCTATGATGTGATATTGAGCAATAAAAGCGGCTTCTGCCATGGCCTGCGTTTCAAGCCGCCGACGCTGCATATCTGCTATTGCTTAACGCCAACGCGCTATATCTGGCAACTGGAAAATTATCTCGCGGGCGAGAAACTAGGCGCGGCGGCGCAGTGGCTGCTGCGGCGATTGCTGCCCAGCCTGCGCCGCTGGGATTATGCCGCCGCCCAGCGCGTCAGCCATTTGATCGCCATCAGCAGCGCAGTCAAGCGGCGCATCCAACAATTCTACCAACGCGATGCACATGTCATCTTCCCGCCCGTCGACACGGCTCGCTTTCAGCCGCTAGGGCTGGCGAATGTAAAAGATTATTATTTGCTTGTATCGCGGCTGATTCCATATAAGCGGGTTGACCTGGCTGTGCAAGCGGCGACCGAGCTGGGGCTGCCGCTCAAAGTGGCTGGCCGCGGCCGGGACCTAGCGCGCTTAAAAGCGCTGGCCGGCGACACAGTCGAGTTTCTGGGCTTTGTGCCAGAGGCGGATTTGCCCAAACTTATGGCAGGCTGCCGCGCGCTGCTCTTCCCCGGTTTGGAAGATTTTGGCATCACGCCGGTGCAGGCGCAAGCCGCCGGCCGGCCGGTCATCGCCTTTGGCGGCGGCGGTGCGCTGGATACGGTGATTCCCGGCCTGACGGGCGAGTATTTCCCCGAAATGACTGTCGAGAGCTTAAAAGCGGTCTGGCGCAAATTTGATGCCGACGCCTACAATCCAGCGCGGATTCGCCGCCACGCGCAGCAATTTGATAGCGCCGTCTTTCGCGCCCGCCTGCAAGCCTTCGTCGAGCAAGCCTGGCAAGCGCAGCAAGCACAAGCGCCGTTTCATTTCCAAGAACCCGTCCTAGCGCTAGAAGGATGATTCCATGACCTACCGAGAACTGATTCGCATTATTCTGCGCCGCTGGTGGTTGATAGGTTTGCCCTTTGTCTTGAGCGCGGCCCTGGCCCTGCCGCAACTTTTTAGCAGCCCGGCCGGCGGGACCCTCAGTTATAACGCGCAGATACGCTACAGCGCGGCGCAAAAACTCAACCTGCCCGAGCGCGAGGGCGATTACACCGATATCTGGCTGGCGTCGGAGCGCACCGTCGCCGCTATGAGCGCCTGGGCGCGCAGCTCGAGCTTTCGGCAAAAAGCCCGCGAGCAGCTCGGCGAAGCGGGGGCGGCGCTAGATTCCTTACACATCGCCGCCGATCACTCCCGCAATATCGGCATCATCTATCTGAGTCATCCCGACCCAGAAGCCCTCGGCGCGATTGCCGATGCCGTTCTGCTGGTCTTGAGCAATCAGAACCAGCATTATTTGCCGCAATTAGGTGGCGAAGCGGCGCAGGTAACGATACTCGATCAGCCCGTTATGCAAGCCGCCCCGCCGCCGCTGACAAACCGCTTTGCCCCCTTAATTCAACTGGGCATTGGCTTGGCCATTGGACTGGCCCTGGCCTTTCTTGCCGAATATATCGACCCGAGAATTTATCATCAAGATGACCTGCGGCGTATGGGGCTGCCGCTGCTGGGCAGCGTGCCTAGCGAGCGCGCTTGAAACTAGACAGAGCGAGGAGCGAAAGTATGAGCGATTTATTTGACTTGAGCGGGCGCGTCGCCATTGTGACCGGGGCTTCGCGCGGCATTGGCCAGGCAATCGCCGCGCAGTATGCCAGCGCCGGCGCCAAAGTTGTGCTGGCCAGCCGCAAACAAGCGGCGCTGGACGCCGCCGCGGCTGAGATAGTCGCCGCTGGTGGCGAAGCGGTTGGCATCGCCGCGCACAATGGCGATAAATCGGCTTTGCAAGCCCTCGTCGAGCAAACAGTCGAGCGCTATGGCCGGCTCGATATTTTGGTGAACAACGCCGCCACCAATCCGCATTTTGGCCCCTTGCTAGAGGCACAAGATAGCTATTGGCAGAAAACGCTGGAGGTCAACTTGATGGGCAATGTATGGCTATCACAAGCGGCGGTCAAAGTCATGAAGGCGGGCGGCGGCGGCAAAATCATCAATGTCGCTTCGATTGTGGGCCTGAACCCGGGCCGCTATCAAGGCATTTATAGCGTCAGCAAAGCGGCTGTCATCAGCTTGACGAAGAGCCTAGCCAGCGAACTCGGCGCGCATAATATCCAGGTCAATGCCATCGCGCCGGGCTTGGTGCAAACGAAATTCGCGCGGGCTTTATGGGATAATGCGGCATTGCTGGAGCCGATTTTGGCGCGCACGCCGGCCGGGCGCATCGGGCAGCCGCCAGATATGGCCGGCATCGCCCTCTTCCTGGCCGCACCGGCGTCAGATTTCACCACTGGCGCTGTCTTTGTGCTGGATGGCGGCCTCAGCCTTAGCTCAATCTGATGTAGCCGCCGCCTCGGCCGGCGCCGCCTCTGAATCGTCGGTTTCGGCGCTATCAAGCGCCGGCGCATCCTCTGCCATCTCGACCTCGTCGAGTTCGTCGCTGGCGGGCTGCGTCGCGGCATGTCCGGCCATGGTTATCTTGCCATCGATAAAAGCGCCTTCTTCTGTGGTCAAAGCCGAAGCGCTTATATCGCCCCAGATGCGTCCCGTGCGCAGCAACTGCACTTTGTTGCCGTTGACATTGCCACGGACTGTGCCAGCGATAGAGATATTGCGCGCGTTGATGTCCGCCTGTATCTCCGCCGATTCGCCGACGAGCAGATTGCCGCTTATCTCGATTGCGCCGTTGAACTGCCCGTCCATGCGCACATTGCCCGAACTGGTGAATTTTCCCTCGAGCTGCGCTGTCGAGCCGAGGATGGTATCAAAGCCGACTGGCCGGCCGCTCGGCAAGACGGCGACCGTCTCTGGCGGTTCCGCTTCCGATTGGCCGCGCCGATTGGCGAAAAACGCGCTCATTTTGCCCTCTCTTTGCTCTCAATAGCTGATTAGTCGGCGAAGCTGGCTTGAGCTTCGCGCAGGCGAAAATGCTCGAGCCGCGAAAGCTCGCGCACTTGCTCGGCGGCGCGGTAGCTGCTGCGCACCAGCGGCCCGCTCTCTACCCATTTGAAACCCATAGCCAAACCCGCCGCCCGCAAATCGGCAAACTCCGCCGGCGTATAATAGCGCTCTATCGGCAGATGGCGCTTGCTGGGCTGCAAGTATTGCCCAAGCGTCAAAATATCGACGCCGATGTTCACCAGGTCTTGCATTGTTGCCCGCGTTTCTTCTGGGCTTTCGCCTAAGCCAAGCATGATGCCGCTCTTGGTCAAGACCAGGGGATCCATTTTTTTGGCATTCTCCAGCGTAGAGAGCGCCCATTCGTAACGGTCTTGCGGCTGCACTTTTTTGAAGAGCCGCGGCACCGTCTCCACATTGTGGTTGAGAATCTCGGGCTGGGCGTCCATCACGATTTTTAGGGCTAGCTCGCCGCCTTTGAAATCGGGAATCAGCACTTCGACCGAGCAGCCTGGCTGCAACTGGCGAATGCGGCGGATGACCATAGCAAAGAGCGGCGCGCCGCCATCGGGTCGGTCATCGCGGTTGACGCTGGTGATGACGACATGCTGCAAGCCCATAGCCCGCACGCTTTCGGCGATGCGATTCGGCTCGCCCCAATCAAGCGGATTCGGCAGCCCGGTTTTGATGTCGCAGAAACCGCAGCTGCGCGTGCAGGTATCGCCCAGCATCAAAAAGGTGGCGGTGCCTTTGCCCCAGCATTCGCCTAGATTGGGGCATTGCGCCTCTTCGCAGACGGTGTGCAAGGTCTTGCTGCGCATGAGACGGCGCAGTTCTTCATAAGTGGCGCCGCTAGGCGCTTTGACGCGGATCCAGGGCGGCCGGCGACGTGGCGTCTTGGGGTCGGGCTGCCAGTCCGCTGCTGTCGTAACGGGGATTAAATCCGCCGGTATGCTTTGCTTCATTTGCCTCTCCGCTCTGGGGCTGAAGTCATTGGGCTATTATACATCAGCCTGGCGGAAACTTGTACTGTTATATTGCTTTGGGTAGGGCAATCGCATCAAATTGCGATAAGACCAAGCCACGATAGCATCCCTCCCCGAAGCTTCGGGTCGCGTAGACACTGCCCTACGGGAGGGACTTTCCTGCACGCGCACCCATAGTTTTCGGGGTTTTTCTCCCCTCCTCAAAGCTTTGGGGCGCGTAGACACTGCCCTACGGGAGGGGCCGGGGATGGGGTTGAAAATGGTGCATAATTAACTTGGGATTACTGAGACATAGAGGCAATGATTCTCTTTTACCCGCTGCGCCGCGAATATGCTATGCTATAGGCGCTGCTTATGAGGCGAGCTGGCTATGCGCAGCATCTCCCTAGCCAATGTGAGCAAGACCTTCTACGACAAGAGTCGCAAGCTCACCCCTGTCTTGGCGATCGAAGACTTCAATTTGCACATTGCCGATGGCGAGGCGGTCGTGCTGCTGGGGCCCTCGGGCTGTGGCAAGACGACCTTGCTGCGCCTCATCGCCGGCTTGGAAGAGCCAGACAAAGGCCAAATCCTCTATAATGGCATCCCGCTGGATGCCATCCCGCTCGAAGAGCGCGGCATCGGCATGGTCTTCCAAAATTATGTGCTGATACCGCACTGGGAGAGCCGTAAGACCGTCGGTTTCTTCCTGCGCCTGCGCCACCGCGAGCATGAAGTGCCAGCCCATGTGCAGACTGTGGCTAACATCACCGGCGTCGAGATTGAAAACCTGCTCGGCCGTTTCCCGCGTCACCTGTCTGGCGGCGAAAAACAGCGCGTCTCCATCGCCCGCGCCTTCGCCCGCGACCTCGAACTGCTGCTCTTTGATGAGCCATTCGCCAACCTCGATGCCAAGTTCCGCGCTCAAGCCCGCGTCGAGCTAAAGCGGCTGATTCAAGAATTCAATGTGACGCTGGTCTATGTAACGCACGACCAGGTGGAAGCAATGAGCATCGCCGACCGCATCGTCGTCATCAATGCCGGGCAGATTGTGCAGAGCGGCAGCTATCAGGCGCTGCACGAAGACCCGGATAGTCTGTTTGTCGCCGAGTTCCTCGGCACGCCGACCATCAATACATTTTGGGGCCGCGTCAATGCAGGGGCTTGGGATGGCAGCTATATGGGGCGAGCGCCCCTGCCCAGCCCGCGCCCAAGCGGCCGCGAAGTCATCGCCGGCCTGCGGCCAGAGCATATCAAGCTCTGCGCCGCCGGCAGCGGCATCCCCGCCACCATCGAGCGCGTCATCCCCTTTTATGCCGAGAAATTCTTGCTGTTAGAAGTGTGGCTGCGCAAACGCCGCTGGCGCATGCAAGCGCCTTTTGGCGCATCGTTCCAGCCAGGCGATACGGTCTATTGCCAGCTTGATTGGGACCGGGCTTTCTTCTTTGACGCAAGCACAGGCGCGCGCATCCGCTAGCGGCTAATCAAAAGCGATGACATCGCGCAGGCGCGCCAGCAGAGCCTGGCCTATGCCCGAGACGGCATCCAAGTCCGCCAAACTGCTGAATTCGCCGACCTGGGTGCGGTATTCGATGATGCGCCCGGCCAGGGCTGGCCCGATGCCGGGCAGAGCTTCTAGCTCGGCCTGCGTCGCCGTATTGATATAGACGCGCCGCCCGCCCATTGGCGTCGGCAGCTTATTCTCTTCAGCGTCAGAATTGAGACGCGGCACATGAATCTGGTCGCCATCGCGCAAGCGGCCCGCGAGATTGACCAGTGTCAGATTGGCCGATTCGAGCAAGCCACCAGCCGCCGCCAGCGCATCGGCGACGCGGCTCTTATGCGGCAATTCATAGACCGTCTCGGGCTGGACCACCGCGCCAGTTACATAGACCAAAATAGGACCAGGCGTGGCAGTGGGCGCTGGCATCGCGGTGGGCGGCGGTGGATAAATCGTAATCGTCGTCGGCTCGGGGCGGGCTTGCAGCAGCAGCGCGCCGCCCGTGGCGATGAGCGCGGCTAGCAGGATAAAAGCGAGGACCGTCAAGCGCGGCGATACCTGGGCTGGCATGGGGCATGCTCGCTAGCTCTGTAGTAAAAGGGCGCTTTATTCTTCCACCCAGATGGGCAGATGTCCCAAAGCGACGATGTCATACCATTGCGCTCGGTCGCCTTCGGTGAAAATCGCCGCTTCCGCAACCACCTGGGCGCCGGCTTTGTTCATAATCAGGCGCATGCCTTGCAGGGTGCTGCCGGTGGAAATGACATCATCGAGGATGGCGATGCGCTTGCCCGCGACCAACTGGCGGTCTTTGGCATCCAGAAAGAGCGTCTGCGGTTTGCCGGTGGTGATGCTCAAAGTCTCGCTTTGCAGAGCCTCGCGCATATATGGTTTGTGCGTCTTGCGCAGCACGACATAAGGCAGCTGCATCACTGTGCTTAGCGCGTGGGCTAATGGAATAGATTTCGCCTCAGCCGTAACCAGAGCCTCGATGCCCCTGTCCTGCAGCTTGGCCGCCAGTTCAGCACTGGCCGCGTTGACAAATTCATAATCGCCCAATATATTGAGGATGGCGATTCTGACGCCCGGCATAATTTCCATCAGCGGCAGCTCGCGCTGCACGCCAGCGACAGTGACGGTATAGAATTCATCAGCCATAGGATTGCCTCGCGCGCATACTCATCACCGTCATTATAACGCCTCTTTAGCGCGGGGCAATATGTAGCTTGCCTGTATTTATCCCGGCGGCATCCGCGGCGATTTTGCCATCAACCAGCGTGAGTACCCGGTCCATCTGCTCGGCCAGGGCCCGGTCATGCGTTACCAACACGACGGTCGTGCCATTTTCGGCGCGGATGGTCTTCAGCGCCTCCAGCACGGCTTCGCCCGATTGCGAATCGAGATTGCCAGTCGGTTCATCGGCGAGCAGGATGGGCGGGTTGTTGGCTAGGGCGCGGGCAATGGCGACGCGCTGCTGCTGCCCGCCGCTCAATTCATTGGGCCGATGGTTGAAGCGCCCCTCCAAACCCAGCATATCCAGCAGTTCTTTGGCGCGGGCGAAAGGTTTGTAGCGCCGCACCTGGGCGAACTCTATCGGCAGAGCCACATTTTCCAGCGCCGTCAAGGTCGGTATCAGATTGAAAAACTGAAAGACAAAGCCGATTTTTTGATTGCGAATATCGGTCAGCTGGCCTTCGTTCATCTGGCTAATATCGGTGCCATCGATTTCTATGCGGCCAGCGGTCGGGCTATCCAAACCGCCGATGATGCCTAGCAGCGTGCTTTTGCCGCTGCCAGAGGGGCCGATGATGCCGACCAGCTCTTTGGCATAAATCTCGAGGTTGACGCCGCGCAGCGCATGCACCACATGCGTCCCCAGCTTAAGCTCGCGCGTGATTTCCCGCGCCCGTATCACAGGTTGCGCCATCTACCACTTCCTTGTCCGCGCCTTTAGGTTCATGTGAGGCAAGCTAAGTTCTCGCCCGCGCTATTATCAGCTAAACTTCGTTGACAATGCTGAAGATCATCGGACGCCGTTTTGTTTCGCTATAAATCAGCCGGCTCAGGCTCTCTTCGACCAGGTTCTGCCGATTGCCGTTGACGCGGCGGTTTTGATTGACGACCTGCGCGATGTTTTCCCGCATCTGCTCCAAGAAATCTTCCGAGCCTTTGAGAAAGACAAAACCGCGCGAGACGATGCGCGGGTCGTCAATCAGCCGCCCACTGTGATTGTCAACATTGAGGCTGACTAAAACAAAGCCATCTTTGGCTAAAATTTCGCGGTCGCGGATGACGGCGCGGCCGACATCGCCGACGCCGCTGCCATCGACAAAGACATAACCGCCTGGCTGCCGCTCGCCGACTGTGATGCCGCGCTTGCCCAATTCGACCGTCGTGCCATTTTCGATGATAGTGATATTCTGGGCCGGTATGCCATTGTCCACCGCCAATTTGGCATGCTGGTGCAGATGCCGAATCTCGCCGTGCATGGGTATCAGGTGCTTTGGCTGTGTCAGATTGAGCATGAGGCGCATCTCTTCTTGGCAGGCGTGGCCAGAAACATGCACCGCTTCGATTGAGTCATAAATAACATCGGCGCCGCGCTGAATCAAACGGTTGATGGTGCGGTAGACCATCTCTTCGTTGCCCGGAATAGGATGCGAGGACAAGATGATGGTATCGCCGGCGCGCACATCGAGCTGTTTATGCCGCCCGCTAGCCAGCTTGCCCAAAACCGCCGCTGGCTCCCCCTGCGAGCCAGTTACCATGAAGACAATCTTATGCGGCGGCAGCTCCCGCGCCTGCCCGATGTTGACCAACATGGACTCATCTACTTTGAGATAGCCGAGCTTGCGGGCGATTTTGGCGTACTCGGACATCGTATAGCCGGTGATACAGACCTTGCGCTTATGCCGCCGCGCCGCATTCACCACTTGCTGCAAGCGGGAAATCAGCGAAGCGAAGGTAGCGACCATGATGCGCCCTTTCGCGGCGCGGAAGGTTTTGTCCAGCGCCGCGTCAATCACCGCTTCCGATTTGGTCCAGCCGGCTTTGTCGGCGTTGGTGCTATCCGCCAGCAAGAGGGCGACGCCGCGCTGGGCGAAGCCAGCCAAACGGGCATAGTCAGTCTTGCGCCCATGCACCGGCGTATTGTCAAATTTATAATCGCCGGTATGCACGACCAGGCCATAGGGCGTATTGATGCCAAAGCCGACGCAATCGGGAATGCTGTGGCAAACATGAAAGCTCTCCAGCTTGAAGGGCCCGATTTTAAGCGTATCGCCGGCGGCAAAGGTGCGAATGTCAGCCGTTTTAAGCAGCCGCGCGTTTTTCAGCTTGACTTGCAGCAAGCCGGCGGTCAAGGGAGTGGCATAGAGCGGCAGGCGGGGAAAGGCTTTGACCAGGTGCGTTACCGCGCCGATATGGTCTTCATGCCCATGCGTGAAACAGATGCCGCGCAGTTTAATATCCGTCCGCTCTTCCAGCCAGCGGAAATCGGGAATGATATAATCGACGCCGTGCATGTCGTTCGCTGGGAACATGATGCCGCAATCGATGAGAAAACCATCACCGCCTAGCTCGAAAAGGGTCATATTCTTGCCGATTTCGCCTAAACCGCCGATGGGGGTGATTTTGAATTTTGCTTTTGCCATATAAACTTTCTCCAAAGCGCTTGGCAGCAGGCTGCTGCCGCGCTAGCTAAAATAACTGCTCGAATACAGCAGCATAGAAATTAAAAAGAAAATGACCCGTCAGCAAAGCCGGCCGCGGGCGCCTGCGCGCTAAACTAGATAGGAAATACAAAAAGAAGTTTTGCCGATTGCGCCTCTCCTGTTCGATACACTGCTGGCCGTTTTTGTCATGCCCGGGCGCGGGCATGCCCCAGTCAATTGAAGGCTATTACCAAAGCCAGTCGCATTATAGCACAATCCGCCAAATGCCCAACCGTCAATTCCGCCCGCGAAGACAGCCGTTTATCTGGCGGAAATCTATGCTATAATGCCGCGCATTGATAATTGTGTGGCAGATATGAAGGAGGCCAGCGCGCAATGGCTTACGACAAAATCAAGATACCCACCTCAGGCGAAAAAATCAGCTTCAGCAATGGCAGGATGCAAGTGCCAGACCAGCCTATTCTGCTCTTCATCGAAGGCGATGGCATCGGCTACGATATTATGACCGCCAGCAAACGCATCTGGGACGCCGCCGTCGCCAAAGCCTACGGCGGCCAGCGGGAAATCTCTTGGCTGGAAGTCTACGCCGGCGAAAAAGCGGCCGGCATCTATGACGGCGATTATATGCCAGAAGAGACTTTTGCGGCTTTCCGCGAATATAAAGTCGGCATCAAAGGCCCGCTGACCACACCCGTCGGCGGCGGCTTCCGCAGCTTGAATGTAACCTTGCGGCAAGTGCTTGACCTGTATAGCTGCGTGCGCCCGGTACGCTGGTATAATGGCGTGCCTAGCCCGCTCAAGCGCCCGCAAGATGTCGATGTCATCATTTTCCGCGAAAATACCGAAGATACCTACGCCGGCATCGAATACGAATCTGGCACGGCGGAAAACAAAAAATTGGCGGATTTCTTGCGCAATGAACTCGGCGCGACCAATTTCTTCGCCGATGCCGGCTTGGGCATCAAACCCATCAGTCCTTTTGGCAGCAAGCGCCTCATCCGCGCCGCCATCCAATACGCCATCGACCGCGAGCGCAGCAGCGTAACGCTGGTGCATAAAGGCAATATCCAAAAATTCACCGAAGGCGCTTTCCAAAAATGGGGTTATGAACTGGCGCAAGAAGAATTCCCCGAGCAGACGATTTCTTGGGACGAAGTCGCGGCGCAGCACGGCGGCGCTGTGCCAGAGGGCAAGATCCTCATCCAAGACACCATCGCCGACATCATGTTCCAAAAGATGCTATTGCGCCCGCGCGAGCATGATGTGATCGCCACCACCAATCTCAATGGCGATTATCTCAGCGATGCGCTGGCGGCTGAGGTCGGCGGCGTTGGCATCGCGCCTGGGGCTAATATCGGCGACGAAATCGCCCTCTTCGAAGCGACGCATGGCACCGCGCCCAAGTACACCAACTTGGATATGGTTAATCCTGGCTCCCTGCTCTTCAGCGGCGTCATGATGCTGGAGCATCTCGATTGGTTCGAGGCGGCTGAACTCATCACCAAAGCCTACGAACGGACCATCGAAGAGCGCATCGTAACTTACGATTTCGCGCGGCAGATGGAAAATGCCACCAAAGTCGCCACCAGCGAATTCGCCAGCCGCATCATCGAGAATATGGACGCGGTTTAATTTAGCCACAGAGGCGCAGACGGCTAGAATCTTTGCGTCTCTGTCTATTAGACAGGTCAATCGCAGCAAATTGCAGTAAAAACAAGCCCACCCTAAGTCCCTCCCTGAAGCTTCAGGGAGGGATTTTTTCTCAAGCGCGCCTGTATTTTTCGGGTTTTTTCTCCCCTCCCCAAAGCTTGGGGCGCATAGACACTGCCCTACGGGAGGGGCCGGGGCTGGGGTTGAAAATGTGGCTGCGTAGTTTTTCTGGCTTAGTTTTGTGAATTTTTCTGACTATGATTTTGCTGCGATTGCCCTGGCAATTTATCTTTCATTATGGCTTCCTTCAGCATTGCCCAGCGCCGTCAGTGCGTCAGTTTATCTTGGGCGCGGGTGAAAGTCTGCGAGATAAAAAGCGCGACCAGCGCCAGCGAAATTAAAATGATGCCGGTCCAGATTGCCGCGTCAACATCTTTCGCAAAAACACTGTAGACCAAAAGCGGCATAGTCTGGGTCGTGCCGGCGTTATTGCCGGCGAAGAGGATCGTCGCGCCGAATTCTCCCAAAGCCCGCGCCCAGCTGAGAATCATGCCAGAGGCCAGCGCCCGCCAGGCAATCGGCAGGATGATATGCCAGAACATCAGCCAGCCCCGCGCTCCATCGACGCGGGCGGCATCTTCGATTTCTGGCGCGATGCTGGCAAAACCGACCTGGGCCGAGCGAATATAAAAAGGCGCGGAAATGAAAAACTGCGCCAGGATGACAGCCAGAATTGAGAATGAAATGAGGATGCCCGCCTCCTCCAGCAGCGCGCCAATGGCGCTGCGCCGCCCAAAAGTGAGCAGCAGAGCCAAACCGGCCACCGCCGGCGGCATCACAATCGGCAGCTCGATGAAGAGGCTGACAAAACGCTTGCCGCGAAATTCATAGCGAGCCAGCAGGTATGCCAGTGGCGTGCCGAGCAGAGCCGCCAAGCAAACCACCACGGCCGTCGAGGCGAAGCTCAAAAGCGCCGCGGACAGGATAGGCGCAGGATTGGGCAGGCTGATCCAAGCCTGCGCTGCGACGCCCCGCGCCAGCAAAACCGCCACTGGCAGCGCCAGCAGCAGGAAAGTGAAGGCGCTAACCGCAAAGAGCAGCAGCTTATCCGCTGGCAGCTTGCTCGGGCTGGAAGGCGCAGGGCGCAATTGTCGTTTCGGGTTCAAGCCTGGCATCAGGCGTCGGCTCCGCCTCTGCTGGCATAGCGGTCGCGAGTTCATCATCTATTATAGCAGGCGGACAGAAGCCGTATGCGGTCAAAATCGCGCGCGCCGCTTCCGACTGGGCGAAGTTCACAAATTGCCGCGCCAGCGCCGCCTGCGCCGAATCAGCCAGGACAGCGATGGGATAAGCCGCCAGTTGATTGTATTGCGGGTCGATGCTGATAGTATGCAGGGCTTGGCTGACCGAGCCCAGCGCGTCTGATTGATAGACGATGCCGGCATCCGCCTCGCCCAGCGCCACCCGTGCCACCACCTGCCGCACATTGCTCTCTTGGGAGACGATGTTTTGGCTGACGCGGTCGCTGAAATCCGCGCCATATTCAGCATTGTAGGCGGCTAGCATGGCATCGGTGTAAACGCGGATAGGCGTGTCTGGCAGAGCCACAACCAGCAAGACCGCCGGCTGCGCCAAATCGGCTATGGATTCGAGCTGGGCCGGATTATCGGCCGGCGCGATGAGCAGCAGTTGGTTATGAGCGAAAATTTCGACCGCATCGGCGTCGATGCGCCCGTCGTCCAGCACGACTTGCATTTGCGTCTCGTTGGCGCTGGCGAAAATATCGGCGGGCGCGCCCGCTACCAGCTGGGCCGCCAGCGTCGCGGAACTGGCAAAATTGAGCAGAATCTGCACTTCTGGCTGGTCGGCGCTGAAGGCAGCCGCCAGCTCTTCAAAAACATCGGTCAGCGAAGTGGCGGCATAGATATTAAGCTGCGCTGGCACGGCCTGGGCGCCCGCGCTGAATTGGACGAAAAAACTGCCCAGACATAAAAAGAGCAGCAGGAAAAAATGGCGCATCAAAATGACTCCTAAGCTATGCGCAACATCTTATGCCAAGTCGCGTATAATGCAAGCGTCTGCCTGGCAGGCAGAAATTAGCCGCAGAAGCAAGTCCAAGTTAATATTGCGACTGGGGGAAGAAATTTAGCCACAGAAGTAGGACAAACTAAATTTTGCAAGTTTTTGCCTTCGCTTCAACCCCACCCCCGGCCCCTCCCCGAAGCTTCGGGGAGGGGAGTCTAACCTGGGGGCCTATACACATTGCCCGATGGGAAGGACACTTCTGCAAGCACCGCCATAGTTTTCGGGGTTTTTCTCCCCTCCCCAAAGCCTTGGGGCGCGTAGACACTGCCCTACGGGAGGGGCCGGGGGTTGAAAAGCGAGATGTAGTTGCAATTTTTTGCATAATTAACTTGGACTTACTTAGACCAACACCGGCTATTTTAGAGACCTGCGGCTTGTGAGGATAAAATGGGCTATGGTCAGCGCTCGGGCCCGCCCGCCTGGTTTGTCATATTGCTCGGCATCGCCTTTGTCTTTGGCGTCTACTATCTCTGGCAGGGCTTGCGCAATTTTATGGCGACTGGGCTTAGCGTCGCCGAATCGACGCAGCAGGCCGTCGTTGCCAGCACAGCAACCAGCGTCCGCCAGCACGAAATCGCAGCGAACGCGCCGACTCCGCTGCCCACTTTTACGCCTATACCGCCCTGCCAAGAATTCATCGTGCGCGTGCCTGAAGCCATCGTGCGCGCCGAACCCAGCACCAACAGCGCCATCGTCAAAGCCCTGCGCGAAGGCGAGACCGTCTGCGTCATCGACAAAGCGCCAGATCCCGACTGGTATATTATCGACGAGAACACATTGACGCGCCGCCTCGAGCGCGTCTATATGCACCAAGACATCATCCGCGCTTTGCATCCAACCGCCACCTTCACCAATACCTTCACGCCCAGCCCGACCCTGACGGCGACGCGCCGCCCATCCGCGACGCCCATGCCGACGAATCCGCCGGTAACAGCGACCAGCCCGCCGCGCCAGCCTAGCCCAAGCCCGACCGCCACTGCCAGCCCCAACGCCCCCAGCGTGAACCTATAGTCGCTTGCGGGATAAGCCGCCTCGACTATACTAAGTGTTAGTAGTCAGCGTCATCTCGGCGCGCGGCGAGAAAGGCATTCGCTTGAATCCCATCATTCAAGTCATCGTGGGCATCATCTTCGTCTTCATCTTGCTCAGCATTTTGGTGACGGAGGTCAATACGCTTATTGCCCGCGCGACCAAACTGCGGGGCAAAAACCTGCGCCAAAGCCTCAATCACATCATCGAAGACCCAGTGATACGGGCGAAAATCTATACCCATCCTTTGATTCAGCTGGTTAAAGCCGACCCAGTGCCGCCGACGCAGCGCCTCAGCCGCGCCGACGCGGAAAAAATCGTCAAAAAGCCTATCACCGCCATCGACTATATCGCGCCGCAGACCTTCGTCGATGTCGTGCTTAGCACCATCAAAGCCGAATCCGACCAGCAGCTATTTGGCGCGCTGCTCAATGTCATCGATGGCATGCCCTCGGGTCCAGAGCGGCGCGGCTTGCGCGCTATGGTCAACCGCGTCATCACCACTGGCACCGGTCTGCAAGAGCTGCGCAAAGCTCTGCCTTATGTGAAAGAGCGGCGCTATCGCAGCGCTCTGACCGACATTGTCAACCAGATTGACGAAGAAATCGGCCTGCTGGGCTTGGAGCCGACGACGAATGTCTCGCTGATGGCCGGCATTCACCAGATTGAAAACCAGAACCTGCGCAACGCGCTTTCCACCGTGATGTCCAGCGCCGATAATATGGCGGCGGCCCGCGGCAATCTGGAGAGCTGGTTCAATACTTCCATGACCCGCGCCAGCGCCGCCTACGCCAGCAAAATGAAGAACCTGTCCATCGCGGTGGCTTTGTGCTTCGCCCTGCTGCTCAACATTGATACGCTACGCATCGCGCAGACGCTGTGGGAAGACCCAGCGCGGCGCGAGCAAATCAGCAGCGCCGCTAGCGATTTGGCGCAGAGCGGCGAATTGCAAAGTCCAATCAATAGCGCGACCGAGGCCGGCGACGAATTCCGAGCTTATGGAGCCGAGGTTGACCCGGCGCTAGCCGACGCGGTGGAAACGGGCGCAGCCATCGCCGGCCAACTGCAAGAGATTCACGAGCTGCGTCTGCCCATCGGCTGGTCTTTCCATGATCCGACTGAGCAGCCCAGCGCCTATTTCGGCCGAAGCGACCCAAATAATCTCTGGAATTATCTGCCCGAGAATAATCCAGAGGGCTGGCTGAGTTTGCTGGCGGCGAAATTTTTTGGCTTGGCCGCGACGGTGATTGCCACCGCCCAAGGCGCGCCTTTCTGGTTCGGCATTGTCAACCGCATCCTGCGCCGTTGAATTTTCTTCAGCATTTCGGCGCGGTTTCTCTAAAAACCTACATTTAATCCTATATTTCTTTGTATATTTTGTCGCTTGACATTCGCTTGACAGTTCGCAAAAATATACAGGAAGAATTATAGTCTTTATCCGTATATGATTTAAGTTATTCGCTAAGCTGGGGGGTTCTATCGTGATTCAAGCACTGGTTGAACTTGTCGAGAAACGTGGTTTTTTAACTTTTGAGCAAATCCGCGAAGCGCTCGATGACGATGGCGAAGACCGGGCCGCGCTGGCCGCCCTGCTCAATGAGCTGGAAGAGCTTGGCATCGAGCTGCGCCCCGAAGAAGAAAAGCGTCAAGAGAGCAACGAACAAGATAGCAGCGAAGCGGATGACCTAGAGCAAGAATTTGAGCGCCGCAATACGCTGCGCAACCGCAGCATCACCGCCGATATCAACGCCATTTCCTCCGACGACCCCGTCGGCCTGTATTTTCGGCAGATGGCGCAGGAACCTCTGCTGACCGCCGCCGATGAGATTGATTTGGCTAAGCGCATCGAACGCGGCTTCAAAGCCAAAGAACGACTGGCCTGCCCGGATGTCATGGAAAAAAGCGAACGCTGGCGCCAGAATCTGCGCCGGCTGGTTGTGGATGGGCAGCAAGCCCGCGAACACCTCGGGCGAGCCAATACCCGGCTAGTCGTCAGCATCGCCAAGCGCTATATGGGCCAAGGCCTGCCCTTCCCCGATTTGATTCAAGAAGGCAATGTGGGTTTGATGCGGGCGGTGGACAAATACGATCATACCCGCGGCAACCGCTTCAGCACTTATGCCACCTGGTGGATACGACAGGCGATCACCCGCGCCCTGGCGCAAAAGACGCGCACTATCCGCATTCCGCTGCACATGACCGAGCGCATTCGCCAGATGTACCGCGCCGCGCAAGACCTCGAGCAGACGCTGGGCCGCCGCCCCACTGCGGAAGAAATCGCCGCGGCTCTGGAAGTCGCAGCGGATGCGGTCCGCTCTATGATGGACGCCAGCCAGCATGCCATCGCCCTCGAGCGGCCGGTCGGCGAAGACGGCGACAGCGAATTCGGCGACTTCATCGAAGACCAAGATAGCATCAGTCCGGTCGATTCCGCCGTCCAGCACATGTTAGAAGAAGCGATTGAAGAAGTGCTGGCTGAGCTGACGCCGCGCCAGAGCCATATTTTGCGCCTGCGCTTTGGCTTGGGCGGCAGCGAACCGCATACGCTGGAAGAAATCGCCAATAAGTTCGGCTTGAGCCGCGAGCGCATCCGCCAGCTCGAGAAAGAGGCACTGCGCCGCTTGCGCAGCCCGCAGATGGCGCATCTCCTGCGCGATTATTATGAGAGCGGCAATGCCATCTCCCAGAAAGCGCAAGCCCGCCTCCAGCGCTATCGCGCCGGCGGCCGCGGCTTTTCCCTCAATCGCGCCTCTGATTTGCCGCGCCGCAACTGATATTTTTTCGGTCTAGCCTCTAAAATTAGACTGCCCTAGACTAGCAGCATACTTTCGCTTATTTTGAGCCGACCGCGAGGTCGCTCTTTTATTGAGACTGGAGACAGCATGCCGGCCGATTTACAGAATTTGCGCAGCCAGAGTGCGGCGCGCCTGCGGCACAATCCCATCCGCGAGATTTTGAAAATCGTATCGCAGCCGGGCGTGATTTCCCTGGCAGGCGGCATCCCCGCGGCCGATTCCTTTCCGATCGAAGAAATGTATCGCATCAACGAAGCAGTCTTAGATCGCTATGGCGCGGCCGCCCTGCAATACGATGCGACCGAAGGCTTCGCCCCTTTCCGCGAGGCTCTGGTCGGCTATCTGGCGGGCAAAGGCATCGAGACGGCGGCCGAGAAGCTGCTAGTCTTCAATGGCTCGCAGAGCGCTTTAGACACCTTAGGCAAAGTTCTCATCTCGCCGGGCGACATCGTCGCCTTAGAATCGCCGAGCTATCTGGGCGCAATCTCAGCCTTCAGCCCTTATGGTCCGCGTTACATCAGCCTCGAGACGGATGACGAAGGCCTCATGCCCGCCGCTTTGGAACAGGCCCTAGACCAGCATACAATCAAATTCGTCTATTTAGTAACGACCTTCCAAAACCCGACCGGACGCACGATGAGCATAGCGCGGCGGCGGCAAATCGCCGAAATCATCAAAGCCAAAAATGCACTGGTCATCGAAGACGACCCTTATAGCGACCTGCGCTTCCGCGGCGCGGCGGTGCCGCCTCTCGCCAGCTTCGCGCCCGAAAATACCGCTTATGTCAGCACCTTGTCCAAGATATTCGCGCCTGGTTTGCGGCTCGGCTTTTGCCTGGCGCCGCCGCCCGTCCACGAGTGGATCTATACCGCGAAGCAAAGCGCCGACTTGCACAGCAATACCTACGCCCAGGCTCTAGCGACAGAATATATCCGCAGCGGTTATATCGAGCGGCAGATACCAAAAATCATCGCGCTCTATCGTCCGCGGCAAGAGGCTATGCTCGCCGCCCTAGCCCGGCATCTGCCCGCCGATTATCGCTGGATCGAGCCAGAAGGCGGCATGTTTCTCTGGGTGGAAGGGCCGCCCGGCAGCGATGCCGAAGCGATTTATTGGAAAGCGGTGGAGCAGAAGGTCGCTTTTGTGCCGGGCAAGTATTTTTATATCGACGCCGGCGCAGGCTTATCGACGATGCGGCTGAATTTCACCCGCGTCGACGAAGCGACGATTGAGCAAGCGATTGCCGCGCTGGGCCGCGTCATCCACGCTGGCAACAACGCTTAAACGGGCGCTAGCCATTTCCTGTATCGTGGCTACACTTAGACTATGCTACTGCAAAGACTGCAAGCCCAATACCAAGCCAAAATGACGACCGGCCTGCGGGGCCTGTTCCTGGCTTTTTACCTGCCAGCTCTCATGATAACCATTGGACATGGGGTGCTGGTGCCGATTCTGCCGCTCTACGCCGCCGATTTTGAGATTAGCTATGTTTTAATCGGCTTGGTTTTGGCAGGCGAAGGCATCGGCACGCTGATTGCCGATGTGCCGACGGGTCTGATGCAGCGCCGCTTCGGCGATAAGCAGGTGATGATGGTGGGCTTGCTGGTGAAGGCTCTGTCAATCCTGCTGCTCTTCTTCGCCGCGTCGGTCTGGGTCGTGCTGCTGCTGCGCTTGATTTCTGGTTTTGGCCGCTCGATGTACACCGTTTCGGCGCATGTCTATGTTACGAACAATGTCAGTTTGGGGCAGCGCGGCAAGGCGATTTCCATGTATGGCGGCACTTTTCGTTTTGGCGGTTTCATTGGGCCCGCGCTGGGCGGCATCGTCGCCGGCTTTTTAGGCTTGCGCGCCGCATTCATGGCGGCCGGCCTGGTAACTGGCTTGGGTTTCATCCTGATTGCCCTGTTCACGCGCAATCGAAAACGGGAAAGCCCGGCGGTCGAAAGCGGGCGCAGCCATCACTTGCCCATTCGCGCTATGCTGCTCTCAAATTATCGCGTCTTGGCTTCGGCTGGCACAGCGCAGATTTTTGGGCAGATGATCCGCGCCGGCCGCACAGTCATCATCCCGCTCTTCGCCGCTGATGTGCTGGGCTTAGCCGTCGACCAAATCGGTCTGATTGTCAGCCTGTCGGTGGCGGTTGACTTCAGTTTATTCTTGGTGGCCGGCTGGCTGATGGATCGCTTTGGGCGCAAATTCGCCATTGTGCCTTGCTTCGGCATCCAGGCTTTAGGCATGGCGCTGGTACCCTTCGCGACGGATTTTGCCAGCTTGCTCTTCGCCGCTACGCTGATTGGGGTTGGCAATGGTTTGGGCGCTGGCAGCATGATGACCCTGGGCGCTGATTTATCGCCGGCTCGTTCACGCGGCGAATTTCTCGGTCTTTGGCGCTTGATTGGCGATTTGGGCCAAACAGGCGGCCCGCTCGTCGTTGGGCTGGTGGCGGATATGCTGGTACTAAGCTCGGCGATTTGGGTGATTGCCGGCTCGGGTCTGGTGGCATCGAGTATCTTCCTCTTCCTCGTGCCAGAGACGCTCAAGCGCAAGCCGCCGCTGGCGGCCGCCCGCTGAGGCTATGCTGGGCAAGCTCAGCTATCTCACAGTCGACTGGCCTCTCAGGCAAGAGCGGCTCTTCCCGCGCGCGCAGCCCCTCATCGTCGAGATTGGCTTTGGCAGCGGCGATTATCTCTGCCACCTAGCCCAGACGCGCCCCGACCACAACATCATCGGCTTAGAAATTTCCAGCCCGTCGCTAGAGCGGGCCGAGACCAAAATAGAGAAGCGGGGCCTGCGAAATGTCCGGCCGATACACTGCCGCGCCGAGACAGCCCTAGCCCACCTGCTGCCGCCGGCGTCGGTCAGTGAGTTTCATATCAATTATCCCGACCCGTGGTTCAAAAAGAGGCATAGTCGCCGCCGTCTCATCAAAGAAGAAACGGTCGCCCGGCTCGCCAGCCGGCTAGTTCTTGGCGGGACTGTGCTGCTGGCGACGGACATCCGTGCTTACGCTGAGATGACGCATGCGATTTTTTCGCGGGCGCCTGGGCTGAGCAATGCCTTTGAGGCGCCTTGGCTGCCTGACATCGCCGGCCGCTTCCGTACAAAATACGAGCGCAAGGCTTATCGTGAAGGGCGGCCGGGGCATTTTTTCAAATATCGGCGCAATGCCCAGCCCATCCCGCAGCCGCCGTTAGTCAAGGAATTCGATATGCCACATTTATTCTTGCAGTCGCCATTAGGGGCGGCCGAAATCGTCGACCGTTTTGAGGCGACGCGCCAGCAGCGCGCTGACGCGCATATCGCCATCCTGCGCGCTTATGCCGACCCTAAGCGAGATAGCGCCGTCTTTGAGGTGGTGGTGGAAGAGCCGACCATCGAGCAGCATACGTTGATAAGCCTGAGTCCGCGGGCTGAGGCGGGGCAGTACATCGTGAAAATGACCAGCGTGGGCCATGCGCGGCCGACGGCGGGCTTACATCAGGCAGTGGCGGCGGTAGGAGACTATGTGGCTGGTCTGCATGCGGAGGGACGGGTCTTGGCGCGCAAGCTGCGGCTTTAAGGCATATTGGCTTCCACCAGCGCGATTTGCGCCGCCGAGAGGCGGTAGAGCTGGAAGATATAGCGGTCAATCCGTTCTTGCGCTAGTTTCTGATTAGCCTGGCGATTGGCATAGATGCTCTCGACTTGGGCGCTGATTTTGGCGACTAAATCGGGCTGGTCGGCGAAGTTTGGCAATGGGATGCGACTAATGACAGGTCTATTGAAGTGCATTATGCGAATGGGCTTGGAGTAAATAAAGCGATAAACATACCAATTTATCAATTTACTGTTAAACAGGGCGAGAACCAATTTTGGCGAAAGATTTTTAGAAGTTATGACGACCTGATTTATCGTATTAAGAATTGCGTGATGGCTTTCCCCTTCTTGCACTAAATGCGCGGTAATTTTTATATGTTTCATCGGGTTTTCAATAAATGCGAGAATATCTTGCACTAAAATGTTGCCAACTTTTATGCCCGCCTTTTCAGGCACTAGATTTGCCTCGCAATATCCTTTGAGACCGCGTAAAAAATAGCGTTGCACATTTGCGCCGCCGATTACTGCTCTTCCTCGTTTGAACATAGAAAGTCGGTTTTGCATATCGCCGCCCCCAGTCGTGAAAGAATAATCATCCAAGAACTCTCCACTCTCGAGCATCTTGCGAGCAATTTGCAATTCCAACTCGTCAACATCGTTTAACAAGAATCCAAAACGGCGGCATTCACGCTTGTCCACGCTGCCAATACTGGCAATGCTCTGGCCCACTCGTTTGAAATTGCGATAGCTTGCTGTTTTTGCGTCTTTACGATGAATGTAAATAACCTGCTCCAGCAAGACTTCATCCCAAGCCCGGCCACAATCGACCAATATCTCCAGCCCGTCTAGCAAGCGGTAGCGCAGGTTTTTCCAATTTGAGGCGTATAAGAAAGATTTAGGCACAATAAAGCCATGCCCCCCCCCCGCCCAATTCTTAACGCTTGCAAAGGCTGTGCCAT
Organism: Phototrophicaceae bacterium; assembly: GCA_965200325.1. Taxonomy (GTDB): domain Bacteria; phylum Chloroflexota; class Anaerolineae; order Aggregatilineales; family Phototrophicaceae; genus UBA6055. Next base: position 2,354,479 of record OZ241335.1, read on the forward strand.
GAACAAGCCAGCCGTATTTGTCATGCCAATTTTGTATTCGCGGCGCAAATAAGCCCGTTCTTGCTTGCTCAGCCGGGCGCCATAGGGCGGATTGCCAAAGACAAAATGAAAACCGGCGTCTTTTTCTAGCGACTGTCCAGCTTTATCGAGGAAGACTTCGGGAAATTCGATCGCCCAATGGAAGGGGCGGACGCGCTCGAGCTCAGGAAAACGCCGGGCAAATTCCGGCAGAAACAGAGCCTTGAGGCGGTTGCTGGTGGTTTGCAATTCGGCTTGAATCTCAGCGTGGCGCGGATCGGTATTTTCCGTTTCGATGAGTTCAAAGCGCAAGCGGCGGATAGCCGCCAGGTCGCTGGCATATTTTTCCAAGCGCGGGTTCGCTGGCGGCAATCCGATGAGCGCGTTGCCGACTTTGATATTCTGATTCAAGATAAGCGGCAGTTTCTTGCTGCCCTTGCCTTCCAAAGCGCGCAGGATGAGATTGACCGCGGCGATTTCAGCCGCCTGCGGGTCGAGGTCGGTGCCATAGAGGTGCGTTTCGAGGATGAGGCTGGGGTAATTATCGCGGATTTCATTACGCTCATTTTCAATCCGTTGAACGGCAATGCGGTCATCGATGGTTACTTCGTCGAATTTCGCGGCCAGGTCTTTAATTTTCTGGTCAAATAACTGCGTTAAGCGCCGCACTTCGGCTTGATAAAATTCCGCCAAAACTTGATAAGCGTAAATCAAAAAGGAGCCGCTGCCGCAGGCGCTATCGAGGACGCGCAAATCGCGGATGTCGGCCGCTGTTTTGCGTCCCTGTCCGGGCCGGACTTTGCCACCGCTCTTGCCGTCATAAGTGCCATACAAATAGCGGCCCAAAGTATGGTCGACGATGAAACGGACGATATATTGCGGCGTATAATAGCTGCCTTGCGCTTTGCGCGTCTCTAAGTTGTCGCGGATAACGATAGCGCCATCTTCAAGCGCGAGCGTCTTGCCCAGATATTGTTCATAAGTATTGCCGATGATGTCGGCGGGCATCGCCCGAAAACGCGCTTGGTAGAGCTTTTCAATGAGCGGAAAAAGCACAGCGTCGCTGAAAAAGACGGTGTCAACTTCGTCCGGCGCGAATAAAGTTGAGTTGTGCAGTTGGTTAAAAAAGTGAAAAATGTCAGCTAGTTGGTCACGCAAATCTCTGGCATAAGGGTTGTTTTTGCTGTAGTCGTAGGCCTTCTGGAGCGGGCTGCCGTTAATGACATTATGATCTTCGGCAAAGCGGATGACGACAAGCCGATCTAAAAAGCGCTGCACAACCGAGCGCAGCAAGCTCAAGCGCAGCTTGCCGTCCGCCGTATAAGCCCAACCGTTTTTCTCGCGGTTCAGGTTAATGTCGATAGCCAGCTGTTCGCGCTGTTCGTTGATGAAGTGCAAATAGTCGGTATCGACATCTTTGACGGCGCGCTGGCTATTCAGCTGCTCTAAGCTGCCATGATTGATATTTTGCCAAGAGAGCTGCCAAAGCAGGTCGAATTCGTCGCGGTAGGCGGCTGGCGTTTCAAAGCTGAGCAAGAGCCAGTCGCGCCGCGCATTGAAGAGGCGCAGGACTTCAAAATTGCTCAGCAGGGCCCATTTGCCGCCATTTTCAAAAGCGTAATTGATGGCTTGCTGTTCTTCTGGGCTGCGGTCGGTTGCCAAGCCTGGCAAGGCAAGTTGGCCCGGCCTGAGCGCCCATTCATTAGAATTTGATAGCCTTTCGATGAGGCCAAACCGCTTTGCCTCAATGAATATACGCTCGCCCGTGTGTGTATGCAGAATGCGGTCGACGCGCTTACCTTTGACGACCGCTTTTTCTCGGGCGAATTTGTCCAAATCGTCGGTGGGCCAGCCCAGCACATCGCGGAAAAGCGGCTCAATGAAGCTGCCCAAGACGCTGCTTTCAGAGGCGGCGTTCTTTTCTGCCGCGGGCAAGCTATAGTATCTTTCGACCAGCGCTTCCAGTTTTTGCCGGGCTTGGTTTTCGTTCAAATCCATAAAGCGCGCCTTTTATGCTGCCCACAGATAGGCAGATACTATAGCCAAGCCGCCAGCTGATAACAAAAAGACATCGCAAAGTCCACTCGTATATCGCTAAGTAAGGCCAAGTTAATTATGCAAAAAATGAGGCGCGGTTTTCAACCCCATCCTAAATCCCTCCCCGAAGCTTTGGGTCGCGTAGACACTGACCTACGGGAGGGACCGGGGCTGGGGTTGAAAATGTGGCTGCGGAGTTTTGTGAATTTTGCCGAAACGCGATTTTGATGCGATTGCCCTGCTCACAACATCCGCCACTCCCCCCAAGCCAGCAAAATATGCTACAATGCGGCAAATTTCCAGGCATACAGGATTTTTATGTGAGCGAACTAACCCAGCATACCCTCGACAACGGCTTGACCGTCCTGCTCAAAGAAACGCACAGCGCGCCCGTCATCAGTTGGTGGTTGGCTTACCGCGTCGGCAGCCGCAACGAACCCAGCGGCAAAACCGGCATCTCCCATTGGGTGGAACACATGCTCTTCAAAGGCACCGAGCAATTCCCGGCTGGCGCGCTAGACCGCGCCATCGACCGCGCCGGCGGGCAGTGGAACGCCTTTACCTCCATGGATTCCACAAAATATTTTGAGACCCTGCCCGCCAATAAAATCGACATCGCCCTGCGCGCCGAAGCCGACCGTATGAGCAACGCCCTCTTTGATGCTGAAGAGACCGAATCGGAGCGCACCGTCATCATCTCCGAACGGCAAGGCGCGGAGAATCAGCCGACCTTTTGGCTGCAAGAAGAAGTGCGCGGCGTCGCCTTCCGCGTGCATGGCTACCATCACGAAATCATCGGCGACGAAGCCGACCTGCGCACGATGAGTCGCGCCGACTTGTACGAGCATTATCAGCGGCATTATTGCCCGGCCAACGCAGCCGCCATCGCCGTCGGCGCTTTTGATACTGATACCCTGCTAGCCCAGATTGAAGAGCTGTATGGCGCGATTCCCGCGCGGGCGGCGCCGACGCTCTTCGCGCGGTCCGAACCCGCCCAGCAAGGCGAGCGCCGCGTCACCGTCGAGCGGCCGGGCAAAACCGCTTTCTACGAGATTTGCCACCGCGCCCCGGCCGCCACGCAGGCCGACTGGATTAAGCTGAAGGTGCTGGACGCGATTCTGAGCGGCGCTAGCGGCGCATCCGATAATAAAACCAGCCGCCTCTATCAAGCGCTGGTCAAGACTGAAATCGCCGCCGGCGTCGGCGCTTGGCTGACGCCGACCATCGACCCTTACCTCTATAGCATGCTCGTAACCTTGCGCGAAGGGCGCAGCCCGCAAGAAGCGGAAGCGGTCCTGCTCGAAGAAATCGCCCGCCTGCAAAACGACGGCATCAGCGCGGCTGAATTGCAAAAAGCGCAAAAGCAGACCAAAGCCGCCTTCGCCTATAGCACCGAAAGCGTTACCGAGCAGGCGTACTGGCTGGCGCAGTCCTTTATCTTGGGCGATGTGCACTGGTTCGATCGCTATGCCGAGCGCCTGATGCAGGTAACGGCTGACGATGTGCTGGATGTCGCCCAGCGCTATTTGCAGCCCAAGAGCCGCGTTGTCGGCATTTTGCAGCCCACCGACCCAGAGCAGGAGGCGGCTTCAATATGAGCATGACAAATACCTGGTCTGCCAGCATCCCCAAGGCGAGCAACATCAGCCGCCGAACGTTGGACAATGGCATCACGCTGCTGGTCTACGAGAATCCGGCTGTGCAGTCGGTCAATGTCGTCGGCTCGCTGCACGCTGGCAGCATCTATGAAGAGCCAGCGCAAAGTGGCCTCGCCTCGCTGACAGCCAGCGCGCTGATGACTGGCACCCAGCAACGCGATTTTGACACCCTGCATAGCGCGCTGGAAGATATTGGGGCTGCCCTCAATTTTCGCGGGCATATTCATAAAATCGGCTTTTCGGGCAAGGCTCTAGCCGAAGACCTGCCGCTGCTGCTGCAAGTGGCGGATGATGCCCTGCGCCAGCCTGTCTTCCCCGCCGAGCATGTCGAGCGCCTGCGCGGTGAGCGTTTGACCTGGCTGCAATATAGCAGTTTTGATACCCGCTACCGCGCCGCCAAAGCCATGCGCGAGGCGCTCTATCCCAAGAGCCATCCTTATCACTATGGCACTTATGGCAGCGAAGCGACGATACAGGCAATCAGCGCGGCCGATTTGCGGGCTTTTCATGCGCGGCATTATGGGCCCGAGGGCTTGCTGCTGGTCATCGTGGGCGCGGTGCAGGCGGACGAAGCCCTCGACTTGGCGGCGGCTACTTTTGGCGATTGGCGCAATGCGCAGCAGCCAGCCGCGCGACAAGCGCATTGGCCCGAGACGCGAGACGAGAAGGAACGGCAAGTTGTCTTTGTGCCGGGCAAGACGCAATCCGATATTGCTATGGGCATCATCGGGCCAGCGCGCAAGGCGGCGGATTATGTGCCAGCGCAGTTGGCGAATAGCGTGCTGGGCGAATTTGGCATGATGGGGCGCATCGGCAAAAATGTGCGCGAAGACAAGGGCTTAGCCTATTACGCTTTCAGCCGGCTAGGCGGCGGGCATGGGCCCGACCCCTGGACGGTCAGCGCCGGCGTCAATCCCGAAAATGTGGATTTAGCCATCGCCTCTATCCTGGAAGAAATCGAGCGCTTGACCAGCGAACTGGTCAGCGAAGCAGACCTGGCCGATAACCAAAGTTATTTCACCGGGCGGCTGCCGCTGCGGCTGGAAAGCAACGAAGGCATCGCCGCCAATATCCATAGCATGCAAAGTTTTGGTCTGGGCTTGGATTATCTGGCGCAATACGACGCGATGATTTATGGCATCAGCGCGGAAGACCTGCTGCGCGCCGCCCAGCGCTACCTAAACGCGGCGGACATGGTTATCGCCGTCGCCGGCCCAGAGTGAGCGAGCAGAAAGCGACCGCGACATGATGCGCGACGGGCTCTTAAAACTCAAGAATATCGGTCCCAAATCCGCCGACTGGCTCATCAGCATTGGCATTCGCCGGCCGGCACAGCTTGAAGCGCTGGGCGCGGTGGCGGTCTACCGCCGCTTGCGCCAGCGCTATCCCGTCAGCAAGAATATGCTCTGGGCTTTGCAGGGCGCTTTGCTGGGCTTGCCCTACAATCAACTGCCGGCGGAGATGAAAGTCGCCCTGCTCGCTGAATTGCAATCGAGCGCGCCGACTGACGAAGACGGGAATTCGTAGTATAATGCGCATAGTGGCAGCGCAAGCCACTGGAGTAAGAGGAAGCAAGAAAGATCGCAAATGGCAACGAAACGTGTAGTCATCACGGGAATGGGTTTAGTCTGCCCGGTTGGCAATAATGTGGCGGATTCTTGGGCGAATATCCGCGCCGGCAATTCTGGCATCGACTGGATTAGCCTCTTTGATGCCGACCTGGTGGAGAATCGGGTGGCCGGCGAGGTCAAAGGCGTAGATTTGCAAAGCAAATTTGGCCGGCGAGAAATGCGGCGCATGGACCGGACGCAAATGCTCGCTCTGCTCGCGGCGGGAGAGGCTCTGAACGACGCCGGCATCGAGATTACCGAAGACAACAAATATGATGTAGGCGCGGTGGTCGGCTCTGGCATTGGCGGCATCGTCACGGTGGTGCAGGCTCTGCAAGGCTTCGAGGCTCGCGGGCATCGCGGCGTCAGCCCGGTGATTGTGCCAGCCCTGCTGCACGATGGTATCAGCTCGCGGGTGTCGATGCACTTCGGGCTAAAAGGCCCCAACTACAATATCACAGCCGCCTGCGCGACCAGCAACAATTCTTTAGGTGACGCCGCAGATTTAATCCGCATGGGGCGGGCGAATGTGATGGTGGCCGGCGGCAGCGAAGCCTGCATCATGCCCATGGTCATCAGCGGCTTTAATAATATGAAAGTCTTGACCAATACCGAAGATATTCCCGAAAAAGCGTCGCGGCCCTTTGACGCTCAGCGCGATGGTTTTGTCGCCGCCGAAGGCGCCGCCCTGCTCATCCTCGAAGACCTCGACCATGCTCTAGCCCGCGGCGCAAAGATACACGCCGAGCTGACTGGCTATGGGCATACTTCGGACGCTTTTCATGTAACAGCGCCGAATCCAGATGGCGTCGACGCGGCGGAGGCTATGCGCCGCGCCCTGCGCGAAGCTGGCATCGGGCCCAGCGAAATCAGCTATATCAACGCCCATGGCACCGCCACCCAACTCAATGACAAGAGCGAGACCCTAGCCATCAAGCAGGCGCTGGGCGAAACCGCTTATAGTATCCCCATCAGCTCGACCAAATCCATGACCGGGCATATCCTGGGCGCCGCCGCCGCCGCCGAAGCCATCTTCTCAATCAAAGCGCTGCACGATAACTTCATCCCGCCGACCATCAATCTCGAAAATGCCGACCCGGAATGCGACCTGGACTACACGCCGAATATCGGCGTAGCGCGGCCGCTGGAACATGTGCTGAGCAATTCTTTTGGCTTCGGCGGCCACAATACCGCTGTCGTCATCAGCCGCTATCGCTAAGGCGCGACCAGCTGGGCTAATATCTCCGCAAACGCCGCATCGGCTAAAGCCCGTATTTCGGCATCGCTTCGGTCTTGAATCGGATGCGGCACATAACAGGCGGGCGGCTCAAAACCGAGGGCCGCGCCCTGCGCCGCCGCCGCTTCGACAAATTCGCTCGAAGCAATGAACATGCCCGGCAGACCGCGCGCTTCTAAATCCGTGATGTCATGCACACTGCACGACGTACAGGAGCCTCAATCGGCCAGAGCCTCGATGACCAGATCGCATTCGCTGACAATCTGCTGCACCAGTGCCAGCGGCGCGACGCGGGCGAAGGTCGGCTTTTGATAGCGCCGCGTTTCCAGGCGCATTTCTGCCAGCCGCTCGGCCAAACGGTCCAGAAAGACATCGCCGCGCGGCTTGGAAATATCCAGCAGGCCGATGCGCTTGCCGGTCAAGTCCTGTGGGCGCGGCTGTGGCTGGCGCTGCGCCGGCTGCAATTCGCCCGTCGGGTCTAATACTATCGTCATATCGTTCTCTCCTAATTTATGCTTTACGGTTTGATAGCGACCGTCACTGGCGCGCTGCCTTTAGCGCCGGCGGCCCAGCCGGTGATAATCGCCGACCACATGCCCGCCCCGCCACCAGCATGTACGATGAGCAAGCCGCCCGGGCGAAACTTCACTAGCTGCTTTTCAGCGAAACGCGCTGGCATGCCCTCGGCAATGCCATCAGCGCCGGCCAGCACGGCGCTGCCTTCGACGGTCAAATGCTTTTCCAGCTCGGCGCGGAAACGGGCTTTTGACCAGCCCGCCTGGCGGAAGACGCGCATGTGCTCGGGCGAGATAATCAGCAGCGCGTCGGTGCTGCCATAGAGCTTGCTATGATGCACCGTGCGCAGGGAGAGGGCTAAGCTGCGCGTCAGAGATTCGGGTTCGCGCGATTTCTGGTCGGCGATGGGATGTACGCCGCCACCCGCGAAGAGCGTCACAGTCGAGTCCGTCGCGCTGAAGCCGCGCTCAACCGCCAGCGACTCCCAATACGAATCCGCTTCGCGCTCGGCGATGCAGAAGCCGATTTTGCCCGGCTGCCCGAGGGCGGCGCGGTCGACGCCGCCGGGTTTGCCGCCGCCGACATTGCGTATCACTAATTGCAAAGCCCGGCCGATAGTGGCATTGGCGCGGTTGCCCTGCCCCAGAGCATTGCCGCCCGCGTTCAAGCCAATCCGCTCGCGGATGGGCCCATTGACGATGAGGATTGGGCCAGCGAAATAAGTGGTCGCCAGCACGCCGTGCATGCAAAAAGCATCCAGGCAAGCCGCTTCCACCGCCGCCAAAACGACGGGCAGGTATTCTGGTTTGCAGCCAGCCAGCACCGCGTTGATAGCGACTTTTTCGACTGTGCAAGGCGCATTGTCGGGCGGGATGATGCCGACAATTTCCGCTGGCGACCGCGTCGTGCCGGCCAACATCGCCAGCACGCGCTCTTCCGTCGGTGGCAGGACCGGCAAACCATCCGACCAGCCGCGTTCAAATGCCAGCTCTTGCGCGTCTGCCTGTGCCGCCACTTCGATGCGCCGCGCTTGCAAGACCGTCTCGCCAAACTTATAAGCCAGCTTTTCGGGCATGCCAGGCGCGCCGGTCTTCGAGCCGCAGCCCGGGCTGAAAATAGGCAGCCCGGCCCCAAGCTGCGGCAAAGCGCTCAAAGCCCGCCAGTCGGCGCGCTGCCAGCCGACAAGCCGCGCCTGCTCTAAGCCAGCCTCAAAATGAATCAGGGTCGGCACAATCTCGATATCGAGCTGCCAGGAGAGCGCCAGCTCGCGGTCGTCAATGATGGCGGCGATACTGGGCGGGAAAGCCGGGTCATCCTGCGAATAGACCTGCAAGTCGCGCTCTTCAAATAATTCCAGCAAGGCTGGTTCAATCAGGCGGCAGGTTTCGCAATCCTGCTTGACGACGGCGACAAAGCCGGTGAAATCTTTTGGCAGTTTGGACATTGGTTTTTTCTCGTGAATTGGGCTAACAAAACCTATTGCTTAAAGCGATTATAAACGAGTGCCGCGCATTCGCAAAAACATCTTTCTTTGCTGAAATGGGCGGGACGACTTATGCTACAATCAAGGAATATTTTCGCAAGCGAGGCTAGCTTGAAACTATCAGATATTTTCCGCGAAGGCTCAGACGCGCGCAAGCTCTTTGGCAAGTTCTATGCGGTTGCCGCCATCCTCATTATATTGGCGGTGCTGGTTTTGCTGGCGCTGGCGACGCGCGGCAGCTAAGTTCCGGCCGAGCAGTCTGCTTTGTCTTCTGCCCAATAAGCCTCGAGGGCGACACCCAGGCCATCGGCGATGCGATTGACATAGGCGTAATAGGCAACGACCTGGGCGACATCGAGAATGGCGCGGTCGCTAAAGCCATGCGCACGCAACTGCTCGACATCTTCTTCGACCATAGCGCCCGGCGAGCGCGTCAGTTTGACCGCGTAATCCAGCATTTGCCGGTCGGCCGGGTCTAAGGCCGCCGCACGGTAATCGCGCTTGATTTGCGCGGTGAAAGCCTCGTCTCCAGTCAACTGACGGAGGTTGCGCGCATGATGCGTCAGTCAATATTTGCAATGATTGACCGCCGAGACGACCACGCCAATCAGCTCGCGCTGCGTCAGCGTCAAAGGCGACTCGCCAAACATCAGTGTCTTGTAGAGATGCAAGTGGTCAATCAGCGACGCGGGATGCAGACTGTGAATCTGCATAATATGATCGACTTGACCGGTTGCCGCATCGCCCGCCCGCTGATAAGCCCGCTTCAATGCGCCGCTGGCGGCCTCTTCCGCGATGGTTTCTATCCAAGCAACGCGCTTTTTTGTCTCGGGCATCGGCTATCCTTTCAAATTAAGCATCGATGTAGAGCGGCACATTGAGCTGCCAGGCGCTGTGCAAGGCGCGGAAAAAAGCTATAAAATCGCGGATGCTGTCGTCAAAATCGGCTGAATCCGCCATTTTGAAAGCCAGCCGCTCCCGCAAGCCCGGCAAGGACTCGGCTGACGAGATGGCTTGTATCTCGGCCGCTTCCAAATCGCGCTCAATGGCATTAAAAAATAGCAGCAAGATGCCAGCGTGATTAGGCACAATGCGCGGGCCGACGCCAAAAATCATTTCCAAAGCCTGGTCGCCCGAGACGCGCACTTGCCCAAAGCGCCGCTGGGGCGCGTTTGACAGTTCAAAATAAGTCCGCCCGCCGTCTTGATTCGCGCTATCCATTTCGCGCAAAGCCTTCACCGACGCGCCATCGTAGCCAAAAGTCCGAATGCCCTGCCGCAGCAGCAGCCACAGCAAAGGCTCATCTGGCACGGGCAAGCGCTCCAGCAGCCAGGTTTCGGCGCGGGCGCTGATGGGATAGCGCAGAAAGCCCAAGCAGCCATAAGCGCCCAGCCCGCGATTCGCCGGGCAAGAACGGCAATGTTCGGCATGCGCATCGAGCGCGGCCGCGTGGTCGAGCAGGTCTTGCACGACAATCAGCTGGGTTTCGCTGGGCTGGCCGGGGGCGCTGCGGCTGAATTCAAAGCCCATCTGCGTGGGGGGTCTGTCATCGCCGGCCGCGCGAAACCACTGGATGACCTCTTGCGCCCGCTGCCGCTCTTTAATGCGCTCGAGGATACCGGCCGCGGTCAAGGCATTTTTGGGCGGGCAGCTATACTCGATGATGTAATCAATCGCCATCGTTTATCGCTCCATTCGGGCTGGAGTATAACACAGGAGTAGAAGGCATAAAGTAATGAGATGTAATAAACGAACGCAAAAACTTGCGCTTCTGAGGCTAAGACAAGCGCCCATAGCGCCGCAGCGCCAGCAGCGCGTTTATCGTCGTCATCGGATACCATTGCGGCAGATTGTGCTGGTCTAGCCAATGCCCCTCCGCTTGCTGCCCCGCTTCTAAGACCTCAAGGCAGCGCGCCAGCAAAGCCGCCGGCAGGGCTTGGGCTATATGCGAAGCTGGCGTCGGCGCAAAGGCGAAGAGCGAATCGTATTGATTTTCTGGCATTGCCCGCGCGCAGTCCAGGATATTGGCGATGGTCGCCTGGCGGAATTGCGCCAAGTTGGGCAAATCATCGATGGCGAAGAAAAAGTCAAAGGCGTGGTAAGCCATAAACAGCCATTCATTGGCGCGGACTTTCGCCGGACTAGAGTTTGCCAGGACCCAGCGCTTGGTCTTTTCGACCAGCGCAGGCGACGCGCAGCCAAAATGAATCAGGTTGCCGACGATAGAATCGGGCAGTGTTTGCCCGCCCTTGTCGTGCCACCACGGCGCTAAGGGATAAGCCCGCGTTTCAGGCGGGTTGCGCAGATTGCCCGCGGCGTCCATTTGGCTTTCGACCCAAGCCGCGCTGCCAGCCAGCAGCGCGCCCGGCGGGATGTCGCTATGTTTCATCACCGTCAAGAGATATTCCAAAGCCAGCGGGTTAGACTGCGGCGCTTTGAGATCGTGCTCGAAGCCGTGGCCAAAGCCGTTATCGGGATTCTTGTAGCAGAGTATGATTCGCTGCAAGCGGCTCAAGCTGCCACTATCAAAATGCCAGGCGAATAAAGCCCGTTCAAAAAGCGTGCCTTGCTGATAGATGAAGTCGCGGGCTTTGCCCAAATCAACCGCCATGTTTTCTCCTTTTAGATGTACTGCTTGATGATGCGCAGCAGCTCGGCCGCGCGGTGGCGGAAGGTATGCTGGCGCAAGACGCGCTGGCGGGCGGCCTGGCCGATTGCCAGGCGCGCATCTTCATTGGCAAGCAGATATTGATAACGCTCGATTGCCTCTTCCGCCGAATGCGCGACGATTAGCTCTTTTTCTGGCTCGAACCATTCTTCGATGCCGGCATAAGGATTCGCCACAATGCAAGCCCCCAGCGCGGCCAGCTCGAAGGGGCGCGACGACGACGAAGCATAGACGCTGGCATGGGCGCCCCGCGTGATGCAAAGGTTGATTTTGCTGCGGCAGACATATTCGCGCAGCTTGCTGAAACTGAGATAGGGCAAAAGCTCAGTCTTGCCCAAATCGCCGAGCTGCGTGCCGCGGGCGGCGAAGCGCGCTTCTGGCAAGCGCTGCGAAGGCGCGCTAATCATAGCGTCGATCCACTCGGCGCGATATTCGCGGCCATGGCCATAAAATAGCAGGTCTATATCTTGGGCTGGCACGGCTAAGGGGCTAAATACATCCGGGTCAGCGCCATACCAGACTGTATGCGCCTGCCGCGCGCCCAGCTGCCGCAGCAGGTCTTCGCCGCCTTTGCTATTGCTTATGAAAGCCGTGTACTCGCTCAAGTCCGCGCCTTGATAGATGCGAAAACCCGAGGCGAAGCCGCGCATATTGGGCAAGCTGGCCGGCACATCGCCATCAAAATAAAAGATGGGCAGGTTATATTTTTGCGAGATATAGCCGGGCAAACCTGTGAGGTGGTTGAGCGGCACTGTGAGAAAGAGCAGAGCCGCGACATCCGGCTCGCGCAGCAAAATGCGCTCGATTTGCCGCCGCCAAAGCGGCGCAATCAGCGCATTGGCGATATGGCGTATGCCTTTGTCGGCCAGCGATTCCTTAGTTTCTCCGTCTGTTTTTGCGGCGGCGGGCTGGGCTTTTGGGGGCTTGAGCGCGCGCGACAGCCCGCGCAGAGACTTGAAGGCATCGCCCTGCCAGCGCGCTGGGTTTTTCTCGGCGCGCCACCACAGGCTGTCAATCGCCGCGCCTTGATAGGGCGCGGCGATAACTTCCACGCCAAGCTCGTATAAGCCCTTCAGCAACTGCCACCAAGCGGGCGTCGCGCTGAAAGGCTGGCTCAAATCGAGGGAAGAGAGCAGGACCAGCAACTTCATAATTTCTTCCGCCTTCTTTCAAGCGGCTTAGCTCGACGGATATGGCCTAACACTAAACGATTGTACAGCATAGCTGCATTTTCGATGAGACAGAGTGAAAGAACTAAGCCCAAGTTTTTCTCAGTAAGTCCAAGTTAATTATGCAAAAAAATCTCGGCTACATCTCGCTTTTCAACCCCACCCCGGCCCCTCCCGTAGGGCAGTGTCTACGCGCCCCAAAGCTTTGGGGGAGGGGAGAAAAACCCCGAAAAGCATGAGGGCGCTTGCAGAAAAGTCCCTCCCATCAGGCAATGTGTACAGGCTCCCAGGTTAGACTCCCCTCCCCGAAGCTTCGGGGAGGGGCCGGGGGTGGGGTTGAAACGAGCGCGAAAACTTGCAAAATTTAGCTTGTCCTACTTCTGTGCCTCTGTGGCTATTTTCTGTTTTCTTATTGGAAGCGGGCTGGAAGAAGCTTGACCAGGTTTGCAGCCGGCGCAGGCATGCAATAAAATAGCTAAGGAATGTGCTAAAAAGCGCTGGAATTTTAAGAAAGAGTACACAGGCTAAAAAAGTTTGTTATAATCAAAATAGTTGCGCCAAGAGCGTGATATAGTCAAATGAAAAGGAGACCTGACATGAAGCGATTCTTCCTCTTGTTCGCATTGCTAAGCCTGCTCATCCCATTTAGCGCGCCGGCGCTCGCCGACGGGCATTGTATGGACGAGCTGGGCTGTGTAGAAGTGGGCCCCGATGACCCAATCGTCATCGGCGCTATGCTTTCCGTTTCCGGCGCTACCTCATTTTATGGCGAAGACTCGCTTGGTGGCATCGAGATAGCGACGAATGGCCGTGATGGCATGCTGCTCGGCCGTGAAATCACCCTGGTCGTGGAAGACAGCCTCTGCACCGCCGAGGGCGGGCAAGCCGCCGCCCAGCGCATCGCCGCTGACGAAACAATCGTCGGCATCATCGGCACCACCTGCTCCGGCGCCGCCCAAGGCGCTATGCCCATCATCAGCGAAGCGGGTATGCTGATGATTTCGTCTTCCAATACCTCGCCCAGATTGACCAATGACGATACCGAAGCTGGCGGCACCTATTACCCCGGCTATTTCCGCACCGCGCATAACGACCTCTTCCAGGGGGCGATGGGCGCGCAATATGCTATCGATGTGCTGCAAGCTGGCACTTTAGCCACCATTCACGATGGCGATCCCTACACCGAAGGGCTGGCTGATGTGATGGCGGACACCTTTGACGAAATGGGCGGCGATGTCGTCTTCCGCGGCGCTGTCAGCAAGGGCGATACCGATATGACCGCCATCTTGACCGAAATCGCCGCGAGCAACCCCGACATCGTCTACCTGCCTGTCTTCGTGCCAGAATCCGAGTTCATCGTTTCCCAACTGGTTATGACGCCCGGTTTGGAAGGCACCTTGATGATGACGGCCGATGGCAGCTTCTCGGCTGGCTTCGCGCAGAATAGCGGCTCGGCAGCGGTTGGCGTCTTCATGACCGGCCCGCATGTCGCTGGCGACGAATATGATGACTTCCTGATGACTTGGGAAGACGAGATCGGCGGCACGCCGCCAAGCGGCTTCCACGCCCATGCTTACGACGCCGTCAATATGCTGATGGACGCAGTCGAAGCGGTGGCCGAAGAAATGGACGATGGCACGCTCGTAATCGGCCGGCAAGCTTTGCGCGACGCGATGGCTGAGACGGAAGAATATCCCGGCTTGACTGGCTCGCTGACTTGCCAAGAAGAATCACCGTACGCCGGCGACTGCGCGACTGGCGCTGCGCTGGCTGTCTTCCAAATTACGGAAGCGCAAGTGAATGACGGCGATTGGCCGCCGCCAATCGTTTGGGATCCGTCAATGGAGATGTAGATGTAATGGGATAAGGGCCTTCACCGTAGCCGTGAAAGCCTAAATTTCCATTGCTAAGCGGGGCAAGCCAGCGCAAAGTCTGGCTTGCCCTTGCCCAATTTTGAATCTGTCAAATTAGCCACAGAGGCGCAGAGCCTTGATACCTAGCTACAATATTCGCCATTGGCTTTAGTTCTTTTCATTTTTATTTTGAAAACGTCCAGATGTATTTATCCGCGCCTCTCTTGGGATTAACCCAGTGAAAAGACAAATTAGACAACTCTTCTGCTCGCTTTGCATTGCTTGCCTGTTTATCGCTTTGCCAGCGCAGGCCGATGAACATTGCGCCGACCCGCTAGGCTGCGTGCAAGTCGGCCCCGATGACCCAATCGCCGTCGGCGCGATGATGGTGCTTTCAGGCGCGGTGTCCTATTTGGGCATCGATACGCTGGGCGGCGTCGAACTGGCGATTTTGCAGCGCGATAGCCAGCTGCTCGGCCGCGAAATCGAGCTGGTGCTAGAAGACAGCCTCTGCACCGCCGAAGGCGGGCAGGCCGCGGCGCAGCGCCTTTCCGCCGACGAAACAATCGTCGGCGTCATCGGCACAAATTGCTCCAGCGCAGCCCAAGGCGCTATGCCTATTATCAGCAATGCCGGCCTGGTCATGATTGCGCCCTCCAATACCTCGCCTAGCCTGACCAACGACGATGTCGCGGCCGGCGGCTCGCACATGCCCGGTTACTTCCGCACCAGCCACAATGGTTTGATGGAAGGCATGCGCAATGCCGAGTTCGCTGTCAATGCCTTGAACGCGACGACTCTAGCGACTGTGCATGATGGCGACCCTTACACCGAAGGGCTAGCCCGCGTCGTCGCGGATACCTTTGCTGATTTGGATGGCGCGGTTGTCTTTGAAGGCGCAGTCAACAAAGGCGATACCGATATGGCTTCGATATTGACCGAGATTGCCGTGCAGGCGCCAGATGTGATTTATCTGCCGCTCTTCGAGCCTGAGGCGAATTTCTTCGCCGCCCAGATGCAGCATTTCCCTGGGCTTGAAAACACTATCATCATCGGCGGCGCGGCGGTCTTCGTGGCTGGCTTCCCCGAGAACACCGGCGATGCCGCGCTGGGCATGTATGTTTCTGGCCCTTTGGTCTCGGGCCAGGCTTATGAAGATTTCCTCGCCCTCTGGGATGAAGAGATTGGCGGGACGCCGCTGGGCGGCTATCACGCGCATGCTTATGATGGCGCGAATATCCTGCTGGACGCGGTGGCGGCCGCCGCCGTAGAAATGGACGATGGCAGCCTTCTCATCGGCAGGAGCGCTATCCGCGAAGCTCTGGCCGCCACCGAAGAGTATCCTGGCTTGACCGGGCAGCTGACTTGCCAAGAAGAATCGCCTTTCGCTGGCGATTGCGCCACTGGCACGGCTTTAGCCATGTTCCAAATCGGCGCAGCGGAGGTCTATGACGACAATTGGCCGCCGCCCATCGCCTGGAACTTCGCCGAAGCGGCGGCGAATTAGCCGCTATTCGTATAATCGTATAAACTATCTTTAGAGAAAATTAGCACGGTTCAACGCTCGAATTAGCAGACGGTTGCGCTTATGTTCAAATGGAACAGGGATGAATTTTCTTGGGTGGACTTCACGATTGATGTGCTGCGCGTGCTTATCGTGTTGGGGGTTGTGGTTGGCGCTTGGAACACGCTTTCATCAGGCCGCATCTCAGTAGCGCAGTGGATCAATCTTTTTGTCGCTGGCTTGTCGCAGGGCAGCATCTACGCTCTCATCGCTCTCGGCTATACGCTGGTCTATGGCATCCTGCTGATGATTAACTTCGCCCATGGCGAAGTTTTTATGGCTGGCGCGTTTTCGACGGTCTTCCTCGCCGAAGCCTTGAACCGCACCGGCTTCCTCAATGACCAGCCGCTGCTGGCGATTTTGCTGATGATTATGTTCGCCGGGCTAATCTCGATGAGCGTGGCGATTTTGCTGGAACGCGTCGCCTATCGGCCGCTGCGCGGCAGCCCGCGCCTGGTGCCGCTCATCACCGCCATCGGCGCGTCTTTCTTCTTGCAATACACCTTTCGCGGCTTATATGGCTCGGGTTACAAAGCCTATCCGCAGGTGAAAATCCTGCAGGGCAGCATTCCTATCGCCGATATCAACATTCCGATTGTGCAGGTCTTTGTCTTCTGCTCGGCGCTACTGCTGATGCTGGGACTGTATTGGCTGGTCGAGCGCACGCGGGTGGGCAAAGCCATGCGCGCCGTCTCGGAAAATAAAGAAGTCGCCCGCTTGATGGGCGTCGACATCGACTGGGTCATCATGTTCACCTTCGGCGTCGGCGGCTTTTTAGCCGGCTCCGCTGGTGTGATTAACGGCATGTTCCGCCCGCAAGGCGTCAACTTCTTCATGGGTTTTATCCCGGGCATCAAGGCTTTTACGGCGGCGGTGCTAGGCGGCATCGGCAATATCCCCGGCGCTATGCTCGGCGGTTTGTTCCTCGGCGTCATCGAAGCCATTGGGCCCAATCTGGTGCTGGCTGGGCTAGGCATACCTGGCGCCAACCAGCTCAAAGATGTCATCGCTTTTACGATGCTGGTGCTGGTGCTGATTTTCCGCCCGCAGGGCATCCTCGGCGAGCGCCTGTCCGAGAAGAAAGCCTAAGGGGAGCGCCATGGACATCTTAAAATCGCAAAACGCGCGCGTCATTCTGAGCTTGGGATTGCTGGCCGGCGCTTTTATCCTCTTCACCGGCGCCGTCGGCATGATTGCCGCTTTTCACGATCGGGAAGTAGTCAAGGACTTCATCAGCCTCGGGCAGATTTTGCTGATGCTGCCGCCTTTAGCCGCTGGCTTCGTGGCCGCCAATCGGCTGCGCGCCCTGGATGAGACCTTGCCCTTTGTCTTAGGCGGCGGCGCCATCATCGGCCTGCTGGCGGTTCTGCCGACTGTCGTTCTGCTGCTTTTCAATTCTGAAGAATACCGCAGCTTGCTCTTCGCTACCCTACGGCTGCTGCCCTTTGTGGTGGCGACCGTCTTCGCCTGGCGCATGCAGCGCGCCGGCAGCGATAACAATCTCATCATCGGCACCTGGCTCATCGTCGCGCTGCTCGTCGGCATTGTAACTTTCTCCTTAGCCCTGATTTTTGAGATAAAAAGCGATTTGCGCTCGGTGCTGGTCAATATCAACCGCGACTGGGTGGATGTTGTTACCTGGGATAATCGGCGCGAACTCATCACTGGTCTGCTCACTTTGAGCGGCATTTCGATTGCCGCCGGCCTAGCCGGTGTAGTTTTTCAAGCCCTGCCGCTGGTGCCGCGCCGCGCCCTGCTCTATGGCTTGTCGGTTACGCTGCTTATCGGCGCATTTGGCGAGACAGTCCGCCTGGTGCTGCAAGAAAACCTGGAGCGCGATACGCTGCGCGAGATTTTCCAGCGCGATACTTTGCGGCAGAACGCGGCTTTAACGCTCTTCATCATTAGCACGGCCGCTGGCTTCTTGTGGGCGCTCTTTGGACAGCGAGCCCGAGACAGCGCCGCCGCCCTAGAGCCAAGCCAGCGCAACATCATACGCAATATCGGCATGCTTATATTTGTCGCCGTCCTGCTTATGCTGCCTTGGGTCATCGGCCGGACTTTGAGCGATGTAGCCGTAACCATCGGGCTTTTTGTGCTGATGGGCTTAGGCTTGAATATCGCCATTGGCTTGGCCGGCTTGCTCGATTTGGGCTATGTTACAAATTATGCTGTCGGCGCTTATATTCTGGCTGTCCTAACTTCGATTGGGCCTTTGGGTTTGATGAAAGGCACTTTCAGTTTTTGGATGGTCATTCCAGTCGCTTTATTGGCGGCGATGTTCGCCGGCTTCATCTTTGCCGTGCCAGTGCTGCGCATGCGCGGCGACTATCTGGCGATCGCGACGCTGGGCTTCGGCGAGATTATCGGCAAGCTAGCCATTTCGGATTGGCTGAAACCGCTGATTGGCGGCGCGCAGGGCGTGCAGTCTATCCCCAAACCTATCTTCTTAGGCACCGAATTAAAAAACCCGGAGCAGCTTTATTACATCGTCTTAGTCGCCTGCTTGATTACTTTGTTCGTCTCGATTCAGCTGAACAACTCGCGCACCGGGCGGCAGTGGATGGCAATCCGCGAAGATGAAGATGTAGCTACCGCTATGGGCATCGACACAGCGCGGGCAAAACTGCTGGCTTTCACCTTGAGCGCGGCGACGGGCGGTGTCGCCGGCGCTATCTTCGCCGCCAAAGTTGGCACAGTCTTCCCCAACAGCTTCACTGTCTTCATCTCCATCAATGTGCTGAGTTTGATTATCGTCGGTGGCATCGCCAGCAATCCGGGCATCGTCGTCGGCGCGATTGTGCTAATGGGTATGCCAGAGCTGCTGCGCGAATTTTCTGACTTCCGCTTTTTGATGTACGGCGCGCTGCTTATCTTGATGATGATTAACCGGCCGCAAGGTCTGATTCCATCACAAATCGCGACGCACGAGATGCGGGCTGGCGTCAAAGTCAAAATGGTGACCGCTGAATAGCGCGGGAGAGACACATGGCAGAAATGAAATCAAAAGAACAAAAAAAGATCCTCGAAGCGAAAGGCATGACCAAGCGCTTCAGCGGACTGGTCGCCGTCGACAGTCTCGATTTTTATATCCCCGAAGACGCCATCGCCAGCATCATCGGGCCCAATGGCGCTGGCAAGACGACTTTCTTCAATTGCATCACCGGCTTTTACCAAATAGACGAAGGCGAAATTCTCTTCGATGGCGCGCGCATCAATGGCAAATCGCCCGACCAAATCACGCGGGGCGGCATCTCGCGCACATTTCAAAATATCCGCCTCTTCAACAATATGTCGGCAATTGAAAATGTCATGGTCGGGCAAGAGCCGCACCTGCGCTCCACTTGGCTGGGCGCGATTTTGGGCTTGCCCTCGACGCGGCGGGAAGACGCTATGTCCGAAGAGCGGGCGCGGGAGCTGCTGCGCTTCGTCGGCTTGGAAGGCAAAGGCGATATGCTCTCCAAGAACCTATCTTATGGCGACCAGCGGCGGTTAGAAATCGCCCGCGCCCTCGCCAACAGGCCCAAGCTGGTGCTGCTGGACGAACCGACGGCCGGCATGAACCCGCGCGAGACCATCGAAACGACCGATTTCATCCGCCGCCTGCGCGACGAACTAGGCATCACCGTCGTGCTGATTGAACACGATATGCGCGTGGTCATGGAAATCTCTGAGCATATCACCGTGCTGGATTATGGGCGCAAAATCGCCGAAGGCTTGCCAGCCGAAATTCAGACCAATCCCCAAGTTATCGAAGCCTATCTGGGCCGGGGCGCAGCGGCCAGTGGCAGCGCGGCCGCCAGTCTAGAAAAACAAGCCGAACACTAAGACCGGAAAACGCTTATGGCACTGCTCGAAGTCAACGATATTCATACCTATTACGGCAATATCCACGCGCTGAAAGGCATCTCTTTTGAGGTGGATAGCGGCGAGATTATCGCGCTCATCGGCTCTAATGGCGCTGGCAAAACGACGACCCTGCGCACAATCTCCGGTTTGATGGAACCGCGGGTCGGCACTGTTGTCTACGATGGCGCAGAAATCGCCGGGCTGCGCCCAGACCTGCTGGTGGCAAAAGGCATTTCTATGGTGCCTGAAGGCCGGGGCGTCTTCGCCAAGCTGACAGTCGAAGAAAATCTCGATATGGGCGCTTATATTCGGCGGGATAGCGAAATTAAAGCCGATATGAAAGGCGCTTATGAGCTTTTCCCGCGCCTCGAAGAGCGCAAACGGCAGCTGGCCGGCACCTTGAGCGGCGGCGAACAGCAAATGCTAGCGATTGCCCGCGCTTTGATGTCGCGCCCGCGCTTGCTGCTGCTCGATGAACCGTCTATGGGTTTAGCGCCCGTGCTGGTCGATGGCGTCTTTGACACGGTGCAGCGCATCGCCAACGAAGGCGTTACGATTTTGCTGGTGGAGCAGAACGCGCACATGGCGCTGCAAATCGCCGACCGCGGCTATGTCTTGCAGAGCGGCGAAGTCGCCATCAGCGATACAGCCGCTAACTTGCAGCAAAACGAAACCGTGCAAAAGACTTATCTTGGCATCGACTGATATGTCGCCCACTAACAGTCCGGCGACCGAAGAGCGGCTGGCCTCGCTTTCCCATTCTTTTTTGACCGATTTATCCCGCGCCACCAGCGGCGATGCGACGCTCGAAGTAAGCGGCTGGTCTTATAAGCCGGTGGCTGGCGGCTTCGGCGGCGCAATCGGCGGCACCGCCATCTACCGCATCACCCTCGAAACGACTACGCGCCCGCCCAGTTCGCTCATCTTAAAAATCCTCTACCGCCGCCCGCAAGAAAGCGAAAGCTCGCCCTATTATTGGAAGCGCGAATACGAACTCTACCGCTCGCGCTGGCTGGCGAATATGCCGGCCGACACCTTCTCGACGCCAGCGATTTATCATACAGAAGATTTTGGCGCGGCCTGCTGGATCTGGATGCAGGACATCGCCGATGTCAAAGACGACTGGGACTTAGCCGAGTATCAGCATAGCGCCACCCGCCTCGGGCGTTTTAATGGCGCTTGGCTGGAGCGGTCCCTGCCCGAGGCTAAGTGGCTGGCGCATAACTGGCACAGCGCCATCGTGCCGGCCCTCGCTGATTGTTTCGCTGAATTAGACGACCTGCTGGCTGCGCCGCTGGCGCAAATCGCGCTGCCGCTGACGGCAAAAGCCGAAATCCAAACGATTTGGCAAGAGCGGGCGCTGTATCAGGGGGCGCTGGCTGAGCTGCCGCGAACGCTCTGCCACAATGACGCTTTCCGCCGCAATGTCCTGCATCAGCCAGACGGCGACATCGTTTTGCTGGATTGGGCTTTGGCTGGCACCGGCGTGCTGGGGGAAGATTTGACATCTTTGGTGGCGGTCAGTTTGCATTATGACCGTTTCTCGCAAGAATTCGCCCAAGCGGTTGATGAGGCGGTTTTCACTGGCTATATCGCCGGCTTGCGGCAAGCGGGCTGGCGCGGCGACACGCGGCTGGCGCGCATCGGCTATACCTGCGCCATGACCCTGCGCGGCCTAGCCGGCGTCAAGCAAGACCTCAATTTTCTGCGCGCCGCCGACAATCACGAGCGGCTCACGCAAATCCACAACGCAAAGAGTATCGAAGATGTCGCCGCATTCTTCGCCGGCGTGCGCCACTTCCGCCTCTTGAAAATGGCGCGGGAAGCTAAGACTCTGCTGGCGCATTAGCGCGCCAGAGCGACAGCAGCACAGCCAGGGCAATCAAAGCGCCGCCTAACCACAGCGCGCCTGTCATGCGCTGCCCCAGAAATACCGTCGCCAAGACCGCCCCTGAGAGCGGCTGAGCGAAGAAAAACAGCGACGCCACCGTCGCTGGCACTAATGCAAAAGCCCGATTCCACAGCAAAAGCGCCAGCGCCGTCGATACCAGCCCCAGATACAAAACGCCCAAGCCAATGCCTATATCAAACGCGCCGATGGGCCGCTGGGCTAATTCGATGAAACTGGCCGGCAGTGCAATCAGCAGACCGCCAAAGAGCGCGCAGACGGTCACAGTCAGCGTTGGCAAGGGCCTGTCCAGCGATACCTGCCGCACTAATACCGAATACAAACCCCAAGTCAGCGCGGCCAGAGCCAGAAAAACATCGCCGATGAAAGTGTCAGAGTCAAAATCCGCCGTTGTCGGGTCCAAAATCACCAGGACACCGATGGTCGCCAGCGCAATCGCCAGCGCCCGCCGCGCGGTCAATGTCTCGCGCAAGATAATCAGCGCGAAAAAAACGACGAAAGCCGGCGAGGCGCTAGTTACCAGCGCGCCATTGATTGCCGTAGAGAGGTCGGTGCCGACGAACTGGGCGCCGAGGCTCAGCCCCAGGCCAACCATGCCCACCGCCAGCAAGCGGCGGCGCGCCCGCCCTTTGGGCAGCGCATGTCCGCGCCGCTGATGCAGGGGCAGCAATACCAATAGAGCCAATATAATGCGCAGGCTCAGCAAAGTGAAAGGCGGCACAACTTGCAGCGTAACATCCGAGACGACATACATGCCGCCCCAAATCGCCGCCGCGCTGATGCCATAGATGGTGCCGCGCAAGATGTCTGCGTTCGCCATTTTCCGTATTTTCTGGTTTCGCAGTTGGCAATCTTAGCCGATTGACAGACACGGCGAAAGCCCGCTTTGCGCCCAGATTTGCGCCCTTATCGCCCACGGTTTTGCCGCCGCCGAGTATAATTGAGGCAGGCACAGTTGCATATAAGCGTGGCAAGGAATTCCGTCATCGACGAGAACTTGGTTTATCTTTCCTATCATAATATCGATATCGCTTATGCCTGCCAGCTTGCGACCCTGCTGCTGCGCTATTATCGCAATGTCTGGCTTGATCGCTTCGCGCTGGCGCCGGGCGAAGATTGGCAGGCGGGCATTCTGGCGGCGCGGGCGCGGGCGACGGGGGCCATCGTCATCGTCTCCGACGATTACTTGCAATCGCCTTATTGCCGCGTCGAATTTGAACAGTTACAGAACCGCGGCCTAGCAATTACGGCGGTCATCCCGCGCGATTTTTCCACCCAACGCATCGGCGACTTCAGTTTTAATGACTGGATCGACTTCCGCCGCTGGTTTGAAAAACCGGATGAGCTTAGCGTCGAGAACCTGCTGAGCCAAATCCCGCAATCCCCCGCCTTGCCAAAGACTGGCGAGCGCCTGGCTTATTTGCGCCACTTCATTCAAGAGACCGAGCTGGTCTTAGCAAAAATGCCAACTGCTTGGGCGGCTCTGCGCAATAGCGAGCCACCGACCAAATGCGATTTGCGGCCCCGCCTCTATCATACCGGGCTGCTGCGCGATTGGGCTTTCAGCGCCAGCAAAGCGGGCAATAGCCTGCCGGTCGAAGACTTGCTGCTCTGGGCTGAGTCCGAACCGCAGTTCGTCTTGCAGGGCCCAGCCGGCAGCGGCAAACGGTTTTTCGCCCGCCTGCTGGCCTTGACCCAAGCCCACCGCGCCCTGCATGAAGCCGACGCAGCCCTGCCGATTTGGCTGGATTTGTCGCATTTTGACCAAAGCCAAACAAAGCTCGATAGCTTTATCGAGGCGCAGTGGCCTTTGCTGTCTTATTGGCGGCACTGGACCGAAAACCAGTCGGTCTTTTTTGTATTAGATAATTGGGCGGCCGGCTGCGCCGCCAATCCTACCCTAGCCCATGAACTCAAAAATTGGATAGACAGCAGCCCGAATCATCGCTTCTGCATTCTGTCTCGCGGGCAAAGCGCCATCGAGCTCAATTTGCCGCGCTTGCAAAACCCGCGCCTGACCCTGCCGCTGGCGCAGAAATTCGCCGCCGGCTATCTCAACCTGGAACAGCAGAGCAGCCTGCGGCAGCTGTTGCGGCAAAAGGCAGCCCGCCTCCAAAACAGCCAGCTCGATTATCTGTCGCTTGGGCTGGAGCTGCTGGCGGCGGAGCGGGCGCTGGCTGTCAATCAGTGGCAGAAGAACCCGCTGCCGGCCCTGCTGGCGCTGCGGCTGCAACTGCTGCCCTCAGCGGCCGCTCGCGGCATCAGCGCGGCCCAAGTGTTGAGCGCGCTGGCTAGGCTGGCTTGGTCTATGCAGCTGACGGACGGTCAGCGCTCGCTCTCGCGGCAACGAGCCGAGCGGCAAGGCGTCGATGCCCGCGCTATCGATTGCGCGTTGGCTATCGGCTTGCTCTGCGCCCAGGGCGAGCAGCTGCGCTTTGAAGCCGAAATTTTCCAGCAGTATCTCGCGGCGGAGACATTAAAAAAAGACGGTCTCATCAAATATCTGACGCGACCCGAATTCACCGCTCAAGGCCGCCGCCCGCGCAAATGGGATAGTCCAGCTAGGATGCTAGTCGATTCCCTGCCGGAGGAGAAGCGGCTGCGCCTCATCGACCAAATCGCCGATATTGACCCTTTCCTCGCAGCCAGCTGCTGGCAGCGCCAGGCGCCGCTCTTTGACAGTTACCAAGAAACTTTGATTGAAAAACTGACCCAGCTCTGCGCCCAGAATCCGAGCGCGCAGCCGGCCTTCCGCCGTCTCATCCGCGCTTTGCCCGCGCCCGACCGCAGCGCGGCCGCCCTCGTCGCCCAGTTGAGCCGCTTGAACAATCGGCTGCAACTCTGGCTCTGGCACGAAGTGCGGGCTTTGCCGCTCGCGCTGCCGCTGCCCTTCATTGAGGTTGTCGGCATGCTCGACCGCCAAGCCGCAAAGACCGCCGCCGAGCAACTGGCGGATTACCCGCTCGCGCTGGCGGTGGCTTGGCTGGTCAAGCTCTCGACGCATGAAGACCGGCCCCTACGCCGCAATGCCATCTGGCTGCTGGGCGAACTTAAATACCTGCCAACGGCGATTCTGCTCTTGGATTATCTGGAAAAAGAGCGCGGCAGCGACTTGGACGAAGTTGTCTTGGCGCTGATGAAATACGCTTATTCCGAGATTTTAGCCCGTTTATTGCGCTGGGCGCAAGACCGGCCTGAGCATCGCCCAGCCGTCATCGCGGCGCTTTCGGCGCGCAAACGGCTAGTTACCAGCCGCCTGCTGGCTTTAGCCGCAGCCCGGCAGCTGACGCTCAAACCCGAGTTCTATGCTATTGTTACCGACATGAACGAGGTCGATATCGGCCTCGGGCTGGCGCAACTGGCGGCGCAGCATATCGAGCTGCCGCAGGCGCTCAAGCGGGCCCTAGCCCGCAAAACAAACGCGGCGGACTTGCAAGCGCGCATCGCCGACGCCATCGAGCAGCCGCCAAATCGCGAGGCTTTCGCCCGCTTGCTCAACGATGTGAAACAGGTCCTGCGCGACCCGCCCGAATCGACCATCATCGCTGGCAGCAACCTCGAAGCGCTGCTCTATGGCCAGCCGCTCTTCGATCAAGAGAACTCCCAAGCAGCGCCAGCCGCGCCGCCCGCGAGCGCGCCGCCACCGCTAAACGGCGGCCCGCCTAAACCTGAGCCAATCGCAGCCCCGGCCAGCACTAAGCCGCCAAGCAACGACGCTGAGCCAGCCCCAGCGGACCGCGGCGCATCAACAGTCATTCCGCCCTCAGCCCCCGCTTATAGTGACGCCGAGAAAATCAAGCGCACGCTGGCGGTGCTGCGTGCCGACGACTGGGGGCGGACGCAAAAAGCGGCACAATTCTTGCGCAAATTCGCCAAGCACCTGCGCGGCCGCGACAATCTTTATATCATGCGCTTGCTCGGCGAGGCCTTGAGCGACGAAGATTGGAGCGTGCGCTGGGCGGTGGCGGAGGCCTTGGCGGCGCTGGGCAATCGGGCGGCTATCCCCCAGCTAGAAAACTGCCTGGCCGACTCAAGCTGGATTGTGCAGGTGGCGGGCATCCGCGCCTTAGTCGAGCTAGACGCCCGCGATGCCCTGCCAAAGCTCTTGCCGCTCTTGCAGAAACCGCAAACGGCTCTGCGCGAGGCGGCGGCCGAAGCCTGCGGCGCGCTGGGCGATGCCCAAGCGATTGCCGCGCTGAGCCAGGTTTTGCAGCGCGATGCCGATGATTTCGTTCGTTTCGCCGCGCTCAAATCAATCTGCCAGCTCGATGCGGCGCAGGCCCGGCCCTGGCTCGAACTGGCTTTGAGCGATGGCTACCTGGACCTGCGCTTGTACGCGCTGCGGCAACTGGCACCCCAGCTGGGTGAAAGCGACCTGCCCATCTTGAAACAACTGCTGCAAGATGCCAGCAAGCCGACTTGGGAAAAAGAATCGCCGCGCGATTTGGCTATCCAAGCTTTGCGGCGCATCAACAGCCCGCGCAGCCGCGCCTTGCTGGCCGCGCAAGAAATTGCGGAGGAGCCAGCCGGGGCATGAAAATTTTCGTCAGTTATGCGCGGGTGGATAAACCGTATTGCATCCGCATCATCGAGACCCTGCATGCCCATGATGTCTGGTATGACCAGCGGCTTTATGCCGGGCAAGAATGGTGGAAAGAAATTCTGCGGCGGCTGGATTGGTGCGAGGTCTTCATCTTCCTGCTCTCGCCCGCATCGGTGGACTCGCTCTATTGCCGCCGCGAGCTGGATATCGCCCAGCACCTGAAACGGCACATCATCCCGGTGCTAATTGATGGGGAGACTGTGCTGCCCGATAAATTGCGCGAATGGCAATATGTTGACCTGTCGGACAATTTGACCGTCGAAAGCGTCGCGCATTTGTTGAATGCCGTTCTGGTGGTCGAGCGGCAGCGCGCTGCCCGTCAAGCGCCGCCGCCCTCGGTCAAAGCCCAGCGCGCCACTGGTGCAAAACCAGCCGAGTTGGTAAAAAATGGCGTGCAGGCTTTAGAAAAAGGCGAGTATGAGACGGCGCTGCGCTTGCTGCGCCAGGCTAAAACCAGCGGCTATCAATCGCGTTTTGTGCGCCTGGACAAGCTGCTGCGCGCCGCCGAAGCCGGCCAGGCCGAGCGCCGCAGCAGCCGCGAAGTCCAGCGCGAGTATCAGCACATTGTCGCTCTTTTCGCTTTTGAAAGCACGCGCCAGCTAGCTTGCGAGGCACTGGTCGAATTTCAAAAAGAATTCGGCGATTATGACCCAAAGAACCTGCGCCGTTTCTGCAAAGCGCTGCCGCCAGCCGCGCCGCGCCGCCAAGCCGCCGCAAATACAAAACCCTCGCCTAAGACCCGCGCTGGCCCGCAAGCGGCCGTCGCGCGCCGCCGCCAAGCCAACACAAACGCAAAGCCGGACCCTAAGACCCGCGCTGTGCCACAAGCGGCCGCCGCGCCAGCGCCGCCGCGCCAGCGCCTCAAACCCGCCAGCCCGCCAGGCGCCCGTCCCAGCCCGCCAGCCAGCCGCAGCCAGGCCGATGACGCTTTCGACATCAAAAAAGTCCTGCCTATGCTAGAATGGTGTGATATTCCCCATGGCCTGGTCACCATTAGCAGCATCGTCGGCGCGGACGAAGACTTTGGCGAAATGACCGCGCAGGTGGGCAATTTTGTCATGAGCAAATATCCCGTGACCAACGCGCAATTCGCTATCTTCGCCCAAGCCCAAGATGGCTATCGCAATCCGCGCTGGTGGGACTTCTCTAGCAATGCGCAGCGCTGGTTCAAGCTGGGCAAAGGCTTAGCCAAACCCGGCTTCGGCGGTGAAAAGCGGCCCCGCGGCAATGTCAATTGGTATGAGGCTATGGCTTTCGCCAACTGGCTGGGCAGCTTGCTCAAGATGAAAATCAGCCTGCCGACGATTGCCCAATGGCAGCGCGCCGCCAAAGGCGATGACGACCGCTATTTTCCTTGGGGCGACGAATACCAGGAAGAGCATTGCAACACGAAGGAGACTGGTATAAAAATGACCACGCCAGTTGACCGCTATCACAAAGGCGCTAGCCCCTATGGCGTTTATGATATGGCGGGCAATGTCTGGGAATGGACGCTGGACACGGCGGCGGCCGGCGAAGCCGGCCACGATTTGCGGCGGGCGGTGGCTGGCGGCAGCTATCTCGGCACTTGCAACCGCGCCCAAACCTCCTTCCGCCATTATATCGACCCGCAATCGCGTTTCGCTTCCGTCGGCATTCGTCTGGTCGGCTTGACCTAGATACGGTGGCAATTATTCTGTTTTCTTAGTCGCAATAAAAATTGCTTTACTCAGATTGGCAAGGGCAGATAATGCGCAGAAGGGATAAAGACAATGCGAAACAGTGAAAGCGGCATCAGAAAGAGCCAGCAAGCAGACCCCTACCGGCCCGATATCAATATCGAAATTGACCACCTGTCGGTGACGGGGCATGTGGTCTTCGCTGGGCGCGATGGCCGAGTCCAGGTGCAGACGGGTGGCGATGTCGCCCAGCATACCAGCCAGACCGTCACCGTCGGCGGCGTCGAGACGACGCCACAAGAATTCGACATGATGCTCCAGTCCATCCGCAAAGTCGAAGACACCATCAAAAAAGACAGCTTGCCCGAAGAATCGCGGGAAGCGGCCATGCACGATTTGCAGACCGTCGAAGCGCAGCTCACCACCTCGAAGAAACCGAATCCGCGCATCTTGATGCGGGCGGCAAAATCGCTGCTGCGCTTCTCGCCGGCTTTGACCGCCGCCGCCTTGACGCTCTTCGACCAGCCGCTAGTCGGCGCTATCCTCGCCAGCGTCGGCGAAGTGGCGATGAACTTCCACGATGCGATTTCTGGCGGGCAGCGCCCGGCCAAGAAAATCTGAGCGCGGCGATTGACGATGAAGCGAGCATTAAGCCAGCGCCCGACCAGAGCCAGAGCGGCGCGGGCGAGCAGCCTCAGCCAGCTATCAATCAGCTCGCCGGCCGCCTGGCGTCAATTTGTACAAAACAACTGGCCGCAGCTCAAACGGCAGGCCGATAGCGCAGCCCTAGCCTCGCCCTATCAAAAATTGGTCATGATGGTCTTCAGCCCGGTCATGCCCAACCCGCAGACCAAGCTGACGCTGCTGCGGCGCTTGCTGAAGAAATTCCGCTATTGCGGGCCCCTGAGCAAGCGCCTGACTGAGATTTATCGTGACCGCAATTATACGCGCAGCGCGGAAGAGCTGGCGCGGGACGAGCTGCTGCCAGCCAAGCTGAACCAGGACGAGCTGGTGGGTTTGGATTGGCTCATCGTCGCGACTGGCGGCTTGGATGGCTCGGCGCAGCAAGGCAGAGCGGCAGTTCAATTCGCGCGCAATTTGCTCGAGACCATGCGCGACCAGCGGGATTACCCGTCGGCAGTGCGGGTGCAGGCTGGCACCATTTCCGCTGGCGGGCATGTCATCTTCGCGGGGCAGGATGTCAATATCGTCGCCGAGCATTATCAAGGCAACAAAGCGGCGCTGAAAAATTATCTGGCCGCTGTGCGCAGCGAATGGAATATTCCTACTACAACCATCCACCCGGCCTCGCAGCATCACAGCTCGGCCATGCTGCACCAGCTGTATACGCCCGTCGATATTTGGACCGACCAGCGGCAGTTCCACAGCGTCGGCGTCGAAGAATTGAACGCGCGGCGCTATCAAGCGATCGAAAAAGATATGGGTTATGTGCGGGAATCGGTCTTGGAAGTGATTTCGGCGAATCCGCGCATCGTCATCACGGGCGCCGCCGGCACCGGCAAAAGCTCACTCTGCCGCTTTATCGTAACCGCGCTGGCTTATGCCTGTGACCCGCGCGCCGAAAGGCAAGACCGGGTCAAAGGGCTGGAGATGCTAGGCGCGGCGTGGATCCATGGTCCCATCCTGCCCATCTATGTCAGCCTGCGCGATTTCGCCAATCGCGCCAAGCTCTTCCCCAAATCGCTGCGGGCGGCCACGGCGGAACATCTGCTGGATTATATCAAAGACGCGACTGGCAACCTGGCGCCCCACCTCGAAGCCTATCTGACGCAGACCGATGTGCCGACGCACGGCAGCCTGCTGGTCTTGGATGGCTTGGACGAGGTCTACGAGGCAGCCGACCGCATCATCTTGCAGCGCATCATAGAAAATTGGGCTGACCGCTTCCCCAGCTGCCGCGTCATCGTTACCAGCCGCACCTATGCCTACCGCTACGATGCGCGCTGGCGGCTATCCGACCGCTTTGCTTCGGCCGAACTGGCCCCCTTCACCTGGCAGCAGGTCAAAAATTATATCGAGCGTTGGTATGAGAATGTGGCGCAGAATCGCCCTAGCGCCCTCGGCGGCCGCGCCGTCGCGGCGCAGCAAGCCAGCTTGATGGCCGCCGACCTCAATAAAGCCATCCGCGAGAATCAGGCGCTCTGGCCGCTGGCGCGCCAGCCTTTGATGCTAGCCCTGCTCACGCTCATTCACGAAGATTATAAGCAGCTGCCGGATAAGCGCGCCGAGCTGTATGAGCATACGGTGGAATTGCTGGATCGCTGGAACATCCCCTCGCACGGCGACCGGCTGCACGAAAAGCTGGCGACGATCAACCTGGAGCGGATGCGAGCCGCGCTCAAGCTCATCGCTTTTGAGCTGCATTCCGAGCAGCAGAGCTACCAGCGTTATCCGACGACGATTCAGCGGGCGCGCCTGCTGGACAAGCTGTTGGAGCAGCAGTCGCTCGGCGGCGGCTTGGGCGCGGGCATCGAAGATGTGCTGGAGTATTTGGCGACGCGCAATGGCATCCTCGTCTCCGACGCGCCGAATATGTACCGCTTCCCACATTTGACGATTCAAGAATATCTAGCCGCCTGCGCCTTGCTCGAATTTTATGATGAATGCCGCATGCCAGCTGGTCTGCCGCCGCCCAGCGGCGACGGCTGGGTCTTTCCCGAGAACATCGTCGCCCTGCTCTGCCAGGATTACGCCCGCTGGCGCAATGTTACACTTTTTGCCGGCGCCATCATCGCCGCCGGCAAGTGGCAAGATATGCGCTGGCAGCTCATCGACGAATTGCTGCCGCCGGCCCTCGATGGTCCGCTATCGGAGCAGGCTTTGCATTGCATCAGCGTCGCCGCCGAAATCTGGGGCGAAAGCTGGCTCAAATCGCGCACGCGCAGCCAACTCAATATCGAAGCGCATTTGCGCCGCTGTCTGCGCCACATCCACGGCGACGAGCGCATCGACGCGCCCGAACGCGCCAATAATTACAGCATGCTCGCCCGCCTCGCCCGCAACCAGCAAAAAAAGGCTTAAAAGAGCAGTCTATGAAAACCCTAAGCAGTCTTTTCGCCGCCGCCCTTCTGACCATATTTGTCGCCGCCTTCAGCCCGGCCTGGGCGCAAAACGCAGACATCCCCATCACACGCGAGGACGCGCCGGCCGCCGCCAGCGTCCGCTTGGCGCCGGTGGCCCAGGGCTTTCACCGGCCTTTGTATGTTACGCATGCCGGCGATGAATCGGGGCGGCTCTTCCTGCTGGAGCAGAGCGGCAAAATCTGGATTCTCAAAGATGGCCTGCGCTCGGCGCAGCCCTTTCTCGATGTCTCGGGCTTGATTAGCCAAGTGGCTTTGACCAATCACTATACCGAACAAGGCCTGCTGGGCATCGCTTTCCACCCCGATTACGCCGCTAACGACATTTTCTTCATCTATTATACCGACCGCGCTGGCGACACAGCGCTAGCGCGCTACCAAGTCTCGCCCAGCAACCCAGACCTGGCTGACCCGGCCAGCGCGCAAATCATCTTTCAGCTGCCGCAGCCTTATACCAATCACAACGGCGGCCACATCGATTTTGGGCCTGATGGCTATTTGTATGTGGCGCTGGGCGATGGCGGCGCGGCAAATGACCCGCTGGGCGCTGGGCAGAATCGCGAGCTGCTGCTCGGTTCGATATTGCGCCTCGATGTGGCTAGCTTGCTGCCCTACGGCATCCCACCCGATAATCCTTTTGTCGGCGATGCGAATGCGCTGGACGCCATCTGGGCTTATGGCTTGCGCAATGTTTGGCGTTTCAGTTTTGACCGCGCGACGGGGGATATGTACATCGCCGATGTCGGGCAGAACCAATGGGAAGAAGTTAATTTTCAAGCCGCCGACAGCCTCGGCGGCGAGAATTATGGCTGGAATGTCTGGGAGGGCAATCACTATTTTGCCGGCGGCAACGCGCCCAATCATGTGCCGCCTTTCTTTGAATACAGCCATATACGGGGCCGTTGTTCGGTTACTGGCGGCTATGTCTATCGCGGAGAAGCGATTCCCGCTTTGCAGGCCGTCTATTTCTTCGGCGATTATTGCAGCGGCGATATCTGGGCCGCTTGGCGCGACCCGGACCTGAACTGGCGCGCGGTCGAATGGAAAAAGACCAATTTCCAAATCAGCAGCTTTGGCGAAGATGAAAACGGCGAGCTATATGTCATCGATTATCGCGGCGCGCTCTATCGCTTTGAGCCAGCTGATTAAGCCCACATAGAATTGCCATTAGACGGCTTGATGCCAGCGCGGTTGCGTTTGTATTGGGCAATCAAAGTTTTGATTTGCAGCTCGATGGGGTGATAGCGTTTCATCACTTGCTTGCCTTCGGTTTGCAGTTGCAGCATGCGCGTCTCGGTCTGGCGCAGATTGGCGGCCAGCTTGCCGTCGTGATTCTTCCAGTCGATATAGGCCAGCGGCACTAGCAAGATGCAAAATGCGCCCAAGCCATACAGGATAGCAGCGTAGTCTGGCTCGCCGGTGTATTCAAAATAGAAGCCAGCGGCGCCGCTGACAAGCACCAGCAGGATATGCAGCAGCATGCGACGGGCAAAAACGCCACGACTTTGCCGCCGCTCCAATTTCTTTTGCAGTTTGACCCGCTGCTGCCGCAGGCCGCCCAGTTCTTCCCGAATAGTATCGACGCGGGCACGCAAGGGCTGCCCCTCCTGCATAAAGCTGTCCAGCCGTTTCTTGACCCGCCGCGCCGATTCCCAGCTATCCATCATACGGTTGTAATGCACTTCTAAGGCTTTGACTTGCAATTCCAGCGGCTGGTTGCTCTGCCAGAACTGCGCGCCTTCTTCTTTGACAGCCTGGATTTTCGCTTCGAGTTTGCGCTGTTTGGCGGCGGTGCGCGTGCGCGGGTTTTTCCAGTTAAGCACGACAATCGGGATCAAAACAGCCGACGCCGCGCACAAACCAAAGGCAACTAAGCTAAAATTGCGATCGATATTGAAATAGGTAGCGCCGACTGCGCCACTGGCGGCGATCTGCGCGGTCAGCAAACCGGTCCGCCGCAGGACAAAGCTGCGCCCTTGGCGCTTTTCGATCTTTCTTTGCCGCTTTTCATGCTCGGCGTTCAGGGTCTCGAGCTGGCAGCGGATACCGCCCAGCTGCTCGCGGGCTGGCTGCCCTTTCACGCGCAGGGCATCCAGCCGCCGCTTAAACTGCTGAATCCGCTGCCACTCTTCAAACTGCTCTTGACTGCCCAAGAACCATTGGCCGGCCTGGGCGTCGCCGAATATATAGCGCCCAAATTCGAAGCTGTAGGGCATGGGTTTGCCATTGCTGAGGCTGCGCTCGAGGTCTTGCACTTCTTCGACCAGTTGCTCGTGCAGCAGCAGCAGCAGGTTAAAGGGCGCAGCCTGGCGTCTCTGCTCGGCTAGCGATGGCTTGTCTCTGCCGTTGGCGGCCGAGCCGAGCGTATCGCGCTGGAGCAGCAGCTCGCCGCGCAGCCGCGCTAGTTCTTGGCGGGCGCGGCGGATGCCGGCCGCCCGGTCCCGCGCATTGAGATGCGGCTGAAACAAGCGCGGAATGCCGATAGCCTGCAAATCATCCAGATAATCCTGTGGATTTGGTATTTCACTCATCGCGCGCGTCGGATTCGCAAATGCAAAATAGCGACTTGCCAAAGGCAAAGCCATAGCCATTATAACATATCTGCGCAATGGCATATCGCATTCGGCGGCAATTGCTATACTGGAAATGGGTTTTCAAAATCGGGGGAAAAGCGATGAATAAGCTCTATCCGCTGAAATTGCAGCCGGCGCTGCATGTGAAAGTCTGGGGCGGGCGCAAGCTGGCGCAGATGCTGCATAAAGATTTGCCGACGGCCGAACCTTATGGCGAAGCTTGGGAGCTGCACGATTCGGCGCTTGTGGCTAATGGCCCCTTGCGCGGCTTAGCTTTAGGCGCGCTGACCAAACGCTTTGGCGCGGATCTCATCGGCGTGAATAATGACCCGGCGGAAGGTTTTCCCTTGCTAGCGAAATTCATCGACGCCAATGCCTGGCTCTCCATCCAAGTCCACCCGAACGACGCCCAGGCCCAGGCGCTAGAAAATGCGCCGCGCGGCAAAACCGAAGCCTGGATCGTGCTGGCGGCGGAGGCTGGGGCGCAGCTTGTCATTGGCTTGCAGCCAGGCAGCCGCCGGGCGCAGATACAGGCGGCAATCCGCGAAAATCGCCTGGAAGAGCTGCTAGTCTATGCCGCCGTGCAGGCTGGCGATGTGCTGTATATCCCGGCCAACACGGTGCATGCTTTGGGGCCGGGGCTGCTGATTTACGAAATTCAGCAATCCAGCGACATCACCTATCGGCTCTATGATTGGGGCAGACTGGGGCTGGATGGGCAGCCGCGGCAGTTGCATATCAAAAAAGGCAGCCAAGTCGCTAATTTGGATTCGCTGCCCGCCGTCAGGCAGCCAGCCAGCGACTTGCTGGTCGAGGGTGATTTTTTCTGTACTTGGCGACATCGCTTGAACGGCGAGCGCCGCCACCTCAGCACGGCCGGCTATTTTCACTGCCTGACCTGCATCAGCGGTTCAGCCCGTATCGAAGTTGAGCCGGCGACTGGGCCGGCTTTGGTTCTGGAAAAAGGGCAGACTGGCTTGGTGCCAGCCTGCATCTCTGACTATACGGTTTCTGGCGCCGGCACGGTCCTGCGCTCACAGCAAGCGCCTACTCACTAGCAGCATAGCGGCGAAATTTAACGGCGCCGAAACGACGTGTATCCCCGCTCGTCGTTGTTGAAGCTGAAGAAAAACTCTGGCGCTTCGACTACAACGCTGTAGAGGCCATTCGCCTTTGTATTCACCTTAATCTTGAGCTTTCCGTCTTCGAGCAAAACGTCATTGACCGCAGTCACCCCATTCACAGCCGCGTCAGCGTCGCTGCCAGTGTAATTAGACAGGTCAATATCGCATTCATTGAGATACTCCAGCATCAGTCCAAGCTCCAGATTCAGTTGGAAAGTCCCTTCTTCGTCGTCTTCATAGCTGATAGAAAAGTCGCGGTCAGGCTTGCTGTCTGTCGCTTCGCAATCGGCCTGCTCCGGCAGCTTCTCGAGCGTCAGCTCAAATTCGACCGCATAGTCACGGATATGAGGATGGGGCGCAATTACGCCTATGAGATACTCATTATCCTGCCCAGAGTTGCTTTGCAGCTTGTAAACGAGCGTCGCTGATTCTTCATAGGAATCATTTTCCGCATACAAATGCCGAGAGTTAGCCATCAGCACCAGGGTCGGCCTAATATAGGCGGGCAAAGGGCCGCTTGGAGTAAGCACAACGCGGATGACATCGCCCGCTTCACCTTCGAATTTATAGAACAAGTCGTAGTTTGCCGAGGTGAGCTGACCGACAACCGTATCGCCATAAGCTATATCTTCCGGAGTGGGAGCAGGGCCGCCATAGACCAAGGCAGTCGAAAAATAAAAACCAAAAGCACGAGAACGCGTTTCATAACTTTCATCCTGAACTCCTTACTTAGAGGTTTGCATTAATTTGAGTGTAGCATGGTTTTTGGCGACCAGGCCAAAATTGCCAAAAACCCGCTATACGTTTTCCATACGCAGCCTATTCATACGGCGGCGGCACGGGCAAATCAGCTTCGGCCGTGTCTTTCCATTTCTCGCCTTCTTCCACCAGCATCACCGGGATGCCATCGCGGATGGGATATTTATAACCGCTGTCATCACAGACCAGCCAACTCTCTCGGACAATCCGCAGCTGGCCGGGGTCATCGCCTTTGTCTGTGTAATGCACCGCCACCGGGCAGCGCAGAATTTGCATCAATTCATCGGATACCACTGCCATCGCCGCACCTCTCCTTCGCATCAGCCATAGACGCAGTATAGCTTTCGCCGCGCCTCAATTCAAGCGGCATAGCCCTGTCGATTTTGCCGCTCAGAATTATAATCGAAACGGCGCGACTAGCCTGCCCGCCCAGCGAAAGCCGCTCAAATGACCGCTAGAAACTTCTTCATCATCTGCCTCAGTCTCGCCGTCAGCGCAGCGACTCTGCTCTTTATCCTGCGTGATGTGCCGCTGCATGATGTCGCCGCCAGCCTGCAAGCGACCGACCCATTCTATCTACTACTGGCTTTTCTCTCGACGGCGCTGTCGCTTTTCTTGCGCGGCGGACGCTGGTGGGAGCTGCTCAGCCGCCGCTTGTCTCTGCTGCGGGCGACACACATGGTCAATGTGATGTTCCTCGGCAATCAGCTGCCTTTGCGCTTGGGCGAGGTCGCTCGCAGCATGCTGGCAAAACGCGATGGTTTGCCCTTAGTCACGGCGGCGACTAGCATCGTCGTCGAGCGCTTGATTGATACTTTGCTGGTCGTGCTGCTGATTGCGGCAGTCATCAGCCAACTGTCGGCTGCGCCGCCGGCAGTTAGCGAATCGGCCGCCGCCTTTGGCCTCGTGGCGCTGATTGGCTTTCTTGGTTTGCTGGCTTTAGCCCGCGTGCCGCAATTCGCCGCGGGCTTGCTGGAGAAATTGCTGGCGTTGCTGCCACCATTGCGGCGCCTGCCGCTGCCAGCTATGCTCAGCAATACGCTGGCTGGTTTGCAGCCGCTGACGCAGTGGCGCACCTTGACCTTTACCGCTTTGTGGACGGGCGGTGCCTGGATCGTTTCCGCCTTCGCCTATTATTTTCTGCACCGGGCTTTGGGCATCGAAGTCAATATCATGCTGAGCGTGCCGCTGAGCATGGCTTTGGCCGCGCTCAGCTCCGTCCTGCCGCTGAGCATCGCTGGGCTAGGCCCTTTTGAAGCGGCGATTGTGCTTAGCGGGCAACTGGTCGGCATGGATAGCCTAGATGCAATTGCGCTTGCGTTTCTGCTGCATGGCTTGTCGGTTTTCAGTTTTGCGCTCTGGGGCGGCATTGGTCTGCTGGCTTTAGGCATTTCGCCGGCTTCCACCTTTGCCAGAAAAAACTCTGAACTGACTTAACCGCTTGTCAGAAATTCATGCACCAGCGTTTGAAAATGATGCACGCCATTCTCGCGCTTGACTGAAAAACGTCCGCGGTCATAAGCCTTCGATTTCAAACCGCGCTGCACCCATTCGCAGAGTTCGATATCTTCCTGCTGTATTTCGTCGCTTAAAGCGATAATCTGCTGCATGCTCTCCCAGCCCTCGCCGGTGCCAGGCGCTTCAAAATACCACTCGAAGACGGTAAGCGTCTTATCGTGGCAGACCGGGATGATGATGTTGATGGAAGTGTTATCGAGATAGACATTGAGCATGACATTGGGGAAAATCCAATAATACAGCGCGTCTTCTTCCGCTTCGCCGCTGCGCACATAGCGCCTGTCCCGCACTTCACCCGGCCCAACCTCGCGGATAGGCGCGTATTGTTTTGAATAGCGGCGGTAGGTATCCACCCGATACTGGTCATAATCCACTTCGCGGAAGAGTCCGGGATGGGCGATGGGCAGATGATAGCCCTCCAGATAATTATCGACATAGACCTTCCAATTGCAATCGATGAGATAATCGCGCCGTTCAACCAGGCGCATCTTGTCTAGCTGGAAGCCAGCCGCGGCGATTTCCTGCTCGATGGCGCCATAAGTCGCCGTCATCGGCTCAGCCCCTGGATCGAGATTGACAAAGATCCAGGGCCCCCAGGTTTCGACCTGCACCGGTTGCAAACAGACTTCAGCCGCATTCCAATCTTGCAGGCCTTCGAACTCTGGCGCGCGCAGCAGCTTGCCATCGAGGTCATAGGTCCAGCCGTGATATTTGCATTGCAAGCTCTTGCGATTGCCGCGGCCCTGGGCGACGACCGCCGCCCGATGCGGGCAAACATTATAAAAGGCGCGCAGCTGGCCCGCCCGATTGCGCAAAACCACCAGCGGCTGCTCTAGCACTTCGCAGCTGAAAAAATCGCCGACCCGCAGCACATCTTCCAAGCGCCCGACTGGCTGCCAAGTCTTATAGAAGATTTTTTCCGCTTCCAATTCTAAAAATGTCGGCTCGATATACCAGCGGGCTGGCATCGTCGCCGCCCGTGCCAAATCCGCCGCTGGTTGATAATCGCTGAGGTCTAAAGCTGTCATGGTTTCTCTGTCCTGTTTCTCGGCTAGGCCGGTCAGTGTAGCCGCCGCAAAAATTACAAAACTTTTACGATTGCAAAACGCAATCGCTTTTCTTTCGTATATTATTATAGCAGACAGAAAAGCCGCTCGACTTGCAAGATGCGGCTGAGCCGTGTCATAATGTGCTTATAGTTCTCGTGTATTTGGAGCGACTAGCAGTGCGGAATAAAAGGCGAATCTTATGGGCCATCGTCATGCTTTTGAGCATTGGCTGGATTATCGCCGGCACGCTCATCACAGCGGAAGTCATCGACGGCAGCAGCATCGATGAAGAGCTGACCGCCGAAATCAAATCTTTGACAGCCGACATCATGCCAGCCGACCTGCCTCTGGCGACGCTTTTCTTGGTAACGGGCTTGCCGCTGGCGGGCATTGCCTTCTATTTTTATCGGCGCGCTGGCAGCCCGACAAAACGGCAGAATTATGGCAGTCAACTGCGCCGACAGACCATGCTCATCACTATTCTGGCTTTGCTCTTCGCCCTGCTGCTCTGGAATATGGGCGATGTGGAAAATCTGCTCAATCTAGGCAATTCGCCCACGAGCGAAGCCATCGGCGTCCTTATGTGGCCGGTGCGGCTTTTTGTTACTTTTGTGCATGAAGCCGGGCATTCGCTGGCGGCGCTCATCAGCGGCGGGCAGGTGCATAGTTTCGCAGTCTCGCCCAATGGCTCTGGCGTAGCGACAACCGCCGGCGGCAATCGCGCTTTAATCTTGCCGGCCGGCTATTTGGGCGCAGCCCTCTTTGGCTCGCTGCTCTTTTATTTGACGAATCGCATCCCCGAATGGACGCCCCGTCTGTCTTTTTTTATTGGCATATCGATTGTCTTGCTGACGCTAACTTATGCCCTCAGCAACATAACAACTTTCCTGGTTGGCATCGGCTTCGGCTTAGGCATATTAGCCCTGGGCTGGTTCGCGCATCGCGGCGTCAATGTCTTTGTGCTGAATACGCTGGCGATTTTGACTGGGCTGAACGCCCTGTTTGACCTTATCCATCTCATTCGCATTACAGGTGTCGAAGTCGGCGATGACGCCGCCAAGTTCTCGCAGGAGATTACGCCGCTGCTGTCGCCCTCGGTGGTCGCGGCCATCTGGGCCGCCATCGCGGTGGGCTTGCTGGCCGCCGCCGTATATTATGGCTTGATTAAAACAGTGGGCGGGGAAATCGCCCAAGCGGTGAGAAGCGACGCGTGATAAAGCGCCGCAGCGCAAGAAAAGCAAGTAGAGAGTTAGGAGAGTGATATGACCGATAAAACACCTGATAAAAAAGCGCCGCGCCAGTTGCAGCCCATCGCCAAGAGCCGGCCAAAAACCATGATGCGCGTCTTCGTCGAGCGCAAAATAAAGCGGCAGATTGTGCATCGCAGCCTGCTGATTTCCCTGGCGGCTTTCTTGCTCATGCTGCCGCTGTGGTTCACCGATGTATTGCCCGCGCTGAGCCAGCCGGTGCGCATGTTTGTCAACAACATTCACGGCGGCTTTACCGCCTTCGCCATGCAAATCAGCAGTGGCACAGTGCAAAGTTTTACTTTGGCGCCCGACGGCAGCTATACCATTAGTTTTAGCGGCGGCGCCGATGCCTTAACCATGTCGGCCGGTTATCTTGGCTCGGCTCTGTTTGGCGCCTTTATGTTCTTCCTCGTCAATCGAGCGCCCCAGCTAGCCCGCGGCTTGTCCATTGTCACCGGCCTGTTTACCATCGGTTTCCTCGCTTTGTTCATCCGTCCGGACGAAACGGGCGATTTGGTCTCTATGGTGATTTGTCTCGGGTTTGGGGCGGTGCTGGTCTTGCTTGGCTGGACTGGCAAAGGCGACATTAACAAATTTCTTTCCCGCCGCTCCCTCACGCAAATCGTCATCACGCTCGTCTCTTTGATGACTGCTTGCCATATCCTGCTCGATTTGCCGCTGATTTTGCGGACGCCAGCCAGGATCGACGGCGCTATCACCAACCCGGTCGCTTATCTTTCCGAAACTGTCTTCACTGGCTTCTCGGTACCGTTTATCGCTTTCAGCTGGGCGGGTATCGCGCTGGTCTTGCTGGGCATCGCCTTCTACTTCAGCATCATAAAACCGCTGAGGCAGATTCCGGTGAATGACGATATTGTCTGATAGCCACAAAACCGACACTCAGAAAAGCAAAGGGCGTGCCATTCGGCGCGCTCTTTTTGCTCTGCGTCGCTCTATGCTGCGGAAGGGCCTTTAGGCGCGAAACTGCGTCTCTTGCCAGTCGGCGAAGAGCGCTTGCAGCTTGAGCCGCTGATATTTGCCGGTGGAAGTAACGGGAATATCGCTGCCAAAGACGACCGCTTTGGGCGATTTTTCAAAGGGCACGCAAGCACGGCAAGCCGCTAAAATTGCCTCAGCCGCGACAGCCGCGCCCGCTTCCAGCACAATATAAGCGCCCACCTCTTCGCCATAATAGATATTGGGGAAAGCGACCGCCAAGCCGATTTTGACGCCTTCGATGCCCAGCAGCACCTCTTCGATATCGAAGGGGCTGAATTTGACGCCGCCGCGGTTTATCAGCTCTTTGATACGCCCGGTGATGAAGAAGAAGGGCCGCCCGGCCGCATCCCGCAGGAAAAAACCTTCGTCGCCGCTGCGAAACCATTGGAACTTAAAAGTCTCCGCATTAGCCTCTGGCCGCTTGAAATAGCCTTGCATGACATTATGCCCGCGGATGCAAATTTCACCGCGTTCGCCTGCCCCTAACTGCCGTCCACTGCCATCGGCAGCGAAAATCGCCATCTCATTTGGCTCGATGGGGCAGCCGATGCTCGGATAGCCATGCTGCAAGAGCCAGTGCTGATTTTCCGCCCAAGAGAGATTTATCGGCAAGAAACAAGAATAGCAGGTCGTTTCGCTCAAACCATAGCCATGCAGCAGGGTGAAACCGAAGAACTCGCTGAATTTCTGGGCAAGAGCCAGGGACAGCGTGCCAGCGCCACAGATAAAATGCCGAAAATGCGTCAAATCGCGCCGGCTGATAGCGCCACCAAAAATCGTTTCGCCCGCCGCCTGCTGCCGTTCGCCATATTCGATGAGGAATTGCAGCAGAGTCGGCACGACGCTAACGACATTAACGCCCTCGCGTGCCACCCGCGGCCAGAAATGCGACACGCTAAAGCGGCGATTTAGCACAGTCGAGCCGCCCACATAGAGCGGCGTCATGATAGTTACCACGATGCCATTGACGTGGTGAATCGGCAAAACGCACATCAAGCGCTGGTTGCCGGTGATAGCCTGCCATTGGCTGATGCCCTGCGCATCCACCAGCAGATTGTACTGCGCCAGGATGACGCCTTTGGGCGCGCCCGTCGTGCCGCTGGTATAGACCAGCAGAGCCTCGTCAGCCAGGCTAGCCGTCGCCGCATTGCCCGCGCTCAGCGGCAAATCGCCGGCTTTCGCCCCCGAGTCATCGGCGAGGAAAGTGGTCGGGCGGTTCTTCAGCGCTTCGTGAAAATTGATGTATGTGTCGTCGGGCGGGCCACCAACATTGATAATTTGCTCGATGTTGGGCGCGCCTGCGCCATCGGCTGCCCCACTGATGATGCCCGCGGCGCGTTCGAGGTATTCCGCGCGGACAAAGCAGATTTTCGCCTCGCTGTTGCGCAGGATGAAGGCGATGCGGCGGTCATCTTCGGCGACATTCTGCGGCGCGACCGCCGCTCCCAGCACCCAGCAGGCGAAATAGATCAAGACCGTATCGATGTGATTGTAGGCGATGGTCGCGACGCGGTCGCCGCGACGGATGCCTAGGTCTTCGCACATAAAATTCGCCGCTTGATGCACGCGGGCGTTGAACTCGGCATAAGTGAGGGCTTGCCGTTCGCCGGCGTCGTCATAATAGATGAGGAAGGTCTTGCGCCCGGATGTCTTGCTGTGCAAGGAGAGCAAATCGCGGATGTTGCGGAAAGGCACTTTGCGCCGCTCTTGCGGCTGACCATCTTTGATATGCGCCTGGTAGATATTTGCTAGTGTCCGCGAATCCAGCCCGTCCTGCATCTTATACTCTCCGCTCAGTCAAATAGTACGGGCATTAGTATAGCATTTTGCGCCTAGAATAATAAGCGCAGGCTAGCAGCGGCTGTCCGGAATGTAAGCGTTTAATCAGCTTCTAGACGGGAAAGAAATTAGCCACAGAAGTAGGGCGCTAAAATAAATATGATATATCTTTTTCTCTGTGCCTCTGTGTCTCTGTGGCAAAATTCGTTTCCCCAGCCGCAATATAAACTTGAGCTTAGTTCTGCTAGACTATAGGCGGCAAAGGAATACTGCGCTGTGCCGTGTACATTGCAATGCAATCAGCAGTCAAAAACAAACGGGTGGAGATATGAGAAAATTGTGTGTGATTGGCAGCGGCTATGTTGGTTTGGTAACAGGCACCTGCTTCGCCGATTTGGGCAACGATGTTACGCTGGTGGATATTGACAGCCGCAAAATCGACCTGCTCTTGGCCGGCAAGATGCCAATTTACGAACCAGGCCTAGCAGAAATGGCTCAGCGCAATACCGAAGCCGGCCGCATGCACTTCACGACCGCTTATGCTGAGGGGCTGGCAGACGCGGAATTTGTCTTTATCTGCGTCGGCACGCCCTCGGGCGTCGATGGTGAAGCCGATTTGCAATATGTGCGGGCTGCCGCTCAAACCATCGCCGAGACCATGCAGCACTCGCTCATCGTCATCAATAAATC
Organism: Phototrophicaceae bacterium; assembly: GCA_965200325.1. GTDB lineage: Bacteria > Chloroflexota > Anaerolineae > Aggregatilineales > Phototrophicaceae > UBA6055. The sequence goes on from OZ241335.1 coordinate 2,397,153, forward strand.
GACCGTGCCAGTTGGCACTGGCGATTGGACGACGGAGATTATCAGCAGCAATCAACCGCAGCCCATTGACTTCGCGGTGGTGTCTTGTCCGGAATTTCTGCGCGAAGGCTCCGCCATTGCCGATTTTATGCAGCCCGACCGCACCGTCTTAGGCTCCCCCGACGCCAGTGCCGCCGCCACCGTCGCCGAGCTTTACGCGCCGCTGGATGCGCCTGTCGTCATCACCGATATTCGCACGGCTGAGATGATTAAATACGCCTCGAACGCTTTTTTGGCTACCCGCATCAGTTTTATCAACGAGATAAGCATCATCTGCGAGCGGCTGGGGGCAGATGTGAGCGAAGTAGCCCGCGGCATGGGCTTCGACAAGCGCATCGGGCCACATTTCTTGCAAGCGGGCGTCGGCTTTGGCGGCTCCTGCTTTCCAAAAGATGTCAAAGCCATCGCAAATATGGCGCAGACCCATGGCATGCACCCGCAGTTGCTGAACGCGGTGATGGAGATAAACGCCTTCCAGCGGCGGCAAATCACGCTCAAAGCGCGGGAAATGCTGGGCGGCAACCTCAATGGCAAGACCGTCGCCATTCTCGGCTTAGCCTTCAAAGAGAATACCGACGATACCCGCGAATCGCCCTCGCTGACGGTGGCGCGCTCGCTGCTTAATCAAGGCGCTGTCGTCAAGGCTTATGACCCGGTCGCCATGGAAAATGCCAGCCGCGAGGTCTCGGGTCTGATACTGTGCGACAATTCTTATAACGCCGCGCAAGATGCCGATGCCCTGCTGGTCTTGACGCCCTGGAACGAATTTAAGCAGCTCGATATGCGCCGCATATACCAAGCGATGAAACAACCCATCCTCATTGACGGCCGCAATATGTACAACCCGGATGAGCTGCAAGCGCTAGGCTTTGCTTATCGGGGCGTGGGCCGCGGTTATAATGGCGCGGGCGCTAAAGCGGCAATCTGAGCGCGCAATGGCTGGCCCGCCGTGCCGCCCACCGCGCCCGCCACCGCGCGCCCACAGTCGCAGGCGATTGACAGGCAGGTCTCGAGCGGCAGGCCATTGAGCCAGCCGGCCAAAAAACCAGCGTCAAAGCTATCGCCGGCGCCGATGCCATCGCCGTCAGCCGCCGCAGGCTTGACGGACTGCGCAATCTCTATGCCTTCCTGCCAAGCGACGGCGCCTTCAACATCGCGCTTGATGACCAGCAGCGGCAGCCGTGCCCGCAAATACTCAACCGCAGCCGCGAAATCCGCCTGCCCGCTGAGATACAGCGCTTCCTGCGCGTTGGGCAGCAGCACATCGATATAAGGAAAAGCCCGCTGCAAGCCGACATCCCATTTTTCCTGCGGGTCCCAGTTTGTATCGAGTGAGACGGTCAAACCCAGAGCTTTCGCCCGCTGCAAAATTTCAATCCAATGCGGCAGCAACCCGGTATGCAGATAGAGGCTGCCATAATGCAAATGGCGGGCTGAGGCTAATAGTTCGTCGCTCAGGTCGGCGCGGGTCAAGGCATTCAGCGAACCCAAATGCGTCAGCATAGCGCGGTCAGAGCCTTGCACGAGATGGACTGTGATGCCAGTGCGCAAGGCCGGGTCGACTGTGATAAAGCGCGTGTCGACGCCGGCCGCGGCTAAAGCATCGACGATTAAAGCGCCAAAAGCGTCCGCGCCTACCCGCCCCAAAATAGCGACTTTGAGACCTAGCTTCGCGGCTTGCGTGGCGAATATGCAGCAAGAGCCGCCCAGCTCCAGGTCGTAGTCGGCGACGATTTTCTCGACCTGGCTAAAGCGCGGCGCAATATCGGCGTCGCGCAAGATTAAATCGACGCAGGTATCGCCAAAAACCAGGATGTCATAAGGCCGGCGCATCGCCCCGTTTCTCATCGCTTACCAATAAAAACGTTGACCTGCGCGTCCTTCTTCGCGCTCGGCCACCAGTTCTTGTGTTATGGGGTCATCAGTTACTTCCGCGCCAAAAACATCCCACCAGATGCCCGAGCGCGGCAGGCGGCTATAACGCTCAATCTGCGCCACAATCATGCAGGAGCGCGGTTCAGCCCGTGCCTCGTGCAAAGCGCACTGCAATTCCGCCTCGTCGCGCGCATTCCAAGCTCGCAAACCGATGCTCTCGGCATTTTTGGCATAGTCAATGGCGACAAAATCGCCATCATCCAGCTTGCCCGTCTTCGTATCACGCTGGCGGAACTCGTTGCCCAGGCTATGCCCAACCAGAGCTTTCTGATGCCCGTGAATCGATTGAAAGCCATCATTCTGCAAAAGAATGACCGTGAGCTTGAGGCCTTCTTGCACCGCCGTCTTCAGCTCCATCGGGTGCAAGAGGTAATTGCCATCACCGAGAAAGACATAAACTTCGCCCGCCTCCAGCCGCGCCAGCTTGACGCCAATGGCGCCCGGAATATCGTAACCCATACAAGAATTGCCAAATTCAAGATGCAGGACGCGCCCGGCCGTCGCCTCAAAAAGCTGATGCAAATCGCCCGGCGCGGTGCCAGCGGCGCAGACCAGCGTATCGCCGCGTCGCATAAATTCATTCAGGACGCCGATAACCTGAGCCTGGCTCATGCGCTCGTTTGGATACTGCACATAAACCGTCGACCGTTTTTGCTCGCGCCAGGCTTGCCGATCGACCGCTACCGACTCAACATAAGCCGAATTGGGTTTGATACCGGCGGCGCGGCCAGCGGCAAGCAGCGCGCGCAGGCTCTCGCGGGCATCCGCCACGATGGGCAGCGCGCCGAGTTTATGGGCGTGCGCGCCGCTGACATTGACGCTGACAAATTTGACATCAGGATTTTGCCAGGCGGAATACGAGCCGGTGGCAAAATCGGCTAAGCGTGTGCCGATGAGCAAGACCAAATCGGCTTCAGCGGCATATTTGCCGGAGAGCGGCGTGCCGGTATGCCCGCTGCCGCCAATCAAAAGTGGCGATTCTTCTTGCAGCGCGCCGCGGCCCGAATGCGTCTCGCCGACGGGAATGCCAAAAGTGTCCGAAAGCTCCCGCAGTTCAGCCCAGGCTTTAGAATAGTGTACGCCGCCGCCGGCTAAGATATATGGGCGCTTCGCCGCCTTTAAGAGCGTGATTGCCTCGTCGATGCGGCGCGCATCGGGTTGCCGCCGTTCGATGCGCCAGACTTTCTTGCGAAAGAAATTCAGCGGATAATCAAAGGCGACGCTCTGTATATCTTGCGGCAAAGCCAGCGTGGCCGGGCCCGCCGCCACCGGGTCAGTCATGACGCGCATGGCTTCTGGCGCGGCATAAAGAATTTGCTCCGGGCGGGTGATGCGGTCAAAAAATTGGCTGACGACGCGGAAGCAATCTGTGACGCTCATATCCAGGGAAATCGGATGTTCAATATCTTGCAAGACCTGGCCCTGAAAACGGGTCGCATAATAATCGGATGGCAATAACAGCACGGGCAAACGGTTGATATGCGCGGTGGCCGCGCCTGTTATCATATTCGTCGCGCCGGGCCCAATGGAAGTGGTGCAGGCAAAGGTCTGGGTACGCAGGCGCGTCCGCGCGAAGGCCGACGCCGCATGCACCATCGATTGCTCGTTAGTCGGCTGATAATAAGGCAAATCAGCGCCATGTTCCCAGAGCGCTTGGCTCAAGCCGCTGACATTGCCATGGCCGAAGATGCCCCAAATCGCGGGGATAAAACGCTGCTTCTCGCCATCGCATTCGGTATACTGCGCTTGCAGGAACTTAATCAAAGCCTGGCCCATCGTTAGCCGTTGAGTCGCCTGGCGGGCAAATGGTCGAAACATAAAACTGATACCTCGTTTCAATCTGTATTTATACTTGTGCGTCGCTATTGGCTTCGACTTGGCTGGCGGCCAGGTCTTCAGCCAGGCCGATATAAGCCGCTGGGCTGAGTTGCAGGAGTCGCTGCCTCTCTGCCGGCGGAATATCCAGCGAGCGGATGAAAGCTTGCAAGCGCTCTTGCGTGACGCTTTCGCCGCGCGTCAGGTTTTTCAGCTGCTCATAAGCATCCGGCACTTGATATTTGCGCAAGATGGTCTGCACAGCTTCCGCCAGCACTTCCCAGGCGCCGGCTAAATCGGCATCCAAGGCGGCGCGGTCGAGCGTGATTTTGCCTAAACCCCGCTCTATGCCAAGCAAAGCGAGATAGCTATGGGCGGTGGCGCTGCCAAAATTGCGCCGGGCTGAAGAATCGCTCAGGTCGCGCTGCAAGCGGGAAATGGGCAGCTTACCCGCCAAATGCGCGAAGATGGCATTGCTAAGGCCCAGATTAGCTTCGGCATTTTCAAAATCAATCGGATTCACCTTATGCGGCATCGTCGACGAGCCGACTTCGCTGGCGACTGTTTTCTGCCGAAAATAACCCAGCGAGATATAAGTCCACATATCGCGGCAGAAGTCCAGCAATATCGTATTGAAGCGCTGCAGGCTATGCGCCAGCTCCGCCAAAAAATCATGCCCTTCGATTTGCGTCGTCAATGGGCTATGCCTCAGCTCCAGCCCAGAAACAAATTGCTCTGCCAGGCTCTGCCAGTCCAGTTGCGGATAGGCAAAATGCTGGGCATTAAAGGCGCCGACCGCGCCATTGAATTTGCCGAGATACTCTTGCGCTTCAATTTGTTTTAGCTGCCGCCGCAGCCGATAGACAAAGACGGCGATTTCTTTGCCGACGGTCGTGGGGCTGGCCGCTTGCCCATGCGTGCGCGCCAGCATAGCCTCAGCCGCCGTCTCCCCCGCCAGCCGCGCCAGCCGCGCCAGCAAAGCCCGCGCCCGTGGCTGCCAAACCGTCTGCATGGCATCCCGCAGCAACATAGCATAAGCCAGATTGTTGATGTCGGCTGAAGTGCAGGCAAAATGCACTGAACTAGCGACATCGGCTAGGCTCGTCTTTGCCAGCCGCTCACGCAGATAGTACTCGACCGCTTTGACATCGTGATTGATGCGCGCCTCAATCGCTTCGATGCGCCGCGCCGCCGCGTCGTCAAACTCGGCGACCAGCGTTTCCAGCAGCGCTTTTTCGGCGGCTGTCAGAGCGCGCACATGGCTGATGCCGGCCGTCTCCGCCATACATATCAGCCAGCGCGCTTCCACCAGCAGGCGGTATTTCATCAGCCCCCATTCAGAGAGATAGGGACGCAGCGGGGCGGTCTTAGGCGCGTAGCGCCCATCCACCGGTGAAATCGCGTGCAAGCTCATTTTGCTGTCTTCGCTTCGTTCCTGGCTAGTGCCTTTTGCGCTTGTATTGTACTATGATTGCGCTACATTTTCCGCGCTAAACTCGGTCTGCCCTGCCAGGCGCATTGCGGGCATAATACTTCTTCTGCTGGTTTTGGGGGAGAGTCCATTGGCAAAGCTGATACAGTCGACGCCGCGGGCGGATGGTTTCCGCATGCCGGCCGAGTGGGAAAAACATGCTGGCTGCTGGCTGCTGTGGCCCCAGCGACGCGATACCTGGCGCAATGGCGGCAAACCAGCGCAATATGCCTTCGTCGAAGTGGCCAGGCAAATCTCCCGCTTTGAACCTGTGACAATGGGCGTCAATCCCGAGCAATACGAAAATGCCCGCGCCATGCTGCCGCCACCGGTTCGCGTGCTGGAGCTATCAAACAATGACGCTTGGCTGCGCGATTGCGGCGCTACTTTCGTCGTGAACGACCAGGGTGAGGTACGCGGCGTCGACTGGCGCTTTAATGCCTGGGGCGGCTTGCAGAAGATGATGTATTTCCCCTGGGACAAAGACGAACTGGTCGCAATGAAGATGCTGGAGATTGAAGGCATTGACCGCTACAAAGCGCCACTGGTGCTGGAAGGCGGCTCAATCCATGTTGATGGGCAAGGCACGCTGCTCACGACCGAACAATGCCTGCTGCATCCCAATCGCAATCCTCAACTCAGCCGCGCCGAAATCGAGCAGAAACTAGCCGATTATCTCAATATCAAGCATATCATCTGGCTGCCGCGCGGCGTCTACGAGGACGAGACTGATGGCCATGTCGATAATCTGTGCTGCTTTGTCCGCCCAGGTGTCGTCGCCTTGACCTGGACCGATGACCGCAGCGACCCGCAGTACGAGCGCTCCGCCGAAGCCTACGATAGGCTAATGTCGGCGCGGGACGCGCGCGGGCGGTCGCTGGAAGTGCATAAGATTCAGCAGCCCACGCCGATGACGATGACTCAAGAAGAAGCGGCTGGTTTAGATGTGGTGGATAGCGCCTTTTTGCGCCCGGTTGGCAAGCGGCTGGCTGGCTCTTACATCAACTTTTATATCGCCAATGGCGGTATCATTGTGCCGCAGTTCAACGATGAACAAGACCTCAAAGCCTGCCAGAAGCTGGCGAAGCTGATGCCGCAGCATGAAGTGGTGGGCATTTACGCCCGCGAAATCCTGTTGGGCGGCGGCAACATCCACTGCATCACGCAGCAGCAGCCAGCCGCGCTATGAAAGACGGGCCAGATGTCCGAATATGTAACAGTTGAAACCGAATATAGCGATGACCCTGATGTCGCTGAACTGTACATCAATCAGCGGCTGACCGATGGCGAAGAGCATTATGCCGACCCAGCGGAAGGCGATCTCGGCTCGCCCATCGCCCAGATGCTTTTTGCGGCGGTCGATGGCATTCAAGCGCTGACGCTAAGCGAAGACTGCCTGACAATCCAGCGCGAGCCAGACTATCCCTGGGAAATGATTATTGACGAAGCGCGGGCTGCCCTGCGCGATTGGTATTTGTGAGACTAGGCTTTGTCGCTTGCCGGCGGCGCGCTGTCATTGACTTGCCGGAACATGTCATCCACCTGCCCTTTATTGCCAGATTCCAGCACCGAAAGCATCTCGCCAGAAGACATCTTGCTATAATCACGCTGGGAGCGCGACTTTGGAATCGCCACTTGCGCGATGAGCCGGCTCAAGGCGCTAGCGCCGCAGGCCGGGCATTTTGGCGTCGCCGCGTCATAGCTCGCATACGATTTGTAGCGCAGGCTAAAGCGATTCTTACAGGTTTTGCAGCGAAAATCATAGACGGGCATAGCTAGCGCTTTCTAATCCGAAGCGGCTTTGGGCGGCGCAACTCGCCGCTGAAGCGCGGCGGTATAACCCATATCCGGATTCCATTCGTCCAAGAGCGCGTCGGTATGGCGTGTTAAAATCCAGCCGCCCAAATCCCGGGCGATGCGCTCCAGCATTTTGGGCTGGGCCCAAGTCGCGGTATCGACCTGCACAGCGACCGCGCCCGCCTCGATATAATCGCGGGCGTCCTGCGGCGAATGGATGCCGCCGCAGCCAATGATGGGAATTTCTGGCGGTATCTCTCGCCGCAGCCGGCCCACCAGGCGCAGCGTCAGCGGCTTGATAAGCGGGCCATAAATGCGGCCGCTGACCAGCCGGCCGGTAAATTTGTCGCGGGCGGTGCCGCGCGGCGCGGCGGTCATGACCAGGGCATCGGCCCCCGCTTCGGCAACGGGCAGCGCCAGCGCATGGCATTCGTAAAATGGCAGGCGCACTAATAGCGGTTTCTCCAACTGCGCAGCAGCGACGACCAAATCCAGGGCGTCGCCTTCGTCGATGTCATCGGGCAAGCCCAGCTCGACGGCGGCAATCTCTTCCACTTCGTCGAGCAAATCGAGCGCTTTTTCAATCTGCGCCACCGTCGTGCCAACCAGATGCAAAATCACTGGAATCGGCAGCCGCGCCCAGAGTTTGCGCTGCTGGCGAATCACTTTGGCTAAACCAGGATTGGGCAAACCTGTATGCAGCAGCAGACCAGCCTCCAAGGGGATGACGCGCCGGCCCGAAGCTGGGTTCCAGGGCGCAATGGTAACCGGGTTCGTAACCAGCGCGCCCAGCTTGCTGTAGTCAATCAGATTTTTATAACTATCGCCAAAGCCCAGCGTGCCAGCGGCCGACATCACTGGCGTCGACAAGATGAGGCTATATTTTCCTGGCCGGGCAATTTCAATCGCCATAGAGTTACATCATCATCACTAGCTAGCGCTCAATACAGGCGCAGCGTCGTCAAATCGAAGGCGGGACCATCGAGGCATTGCAGTTTTACTGCGCCACGCAGGCTCAGCATACAGGCTTGGCAAGCGCCGACGCCGCAGGGCGTGGGCCGCTGCAAGACGCCGAAGATATAATTCGGCGGCACCTCGTTGCGCCGCTCTTGGATGAGCCGCATAATCTCGCCTAAATGGGCGATGTCTTCGCCCGGCCCGACCAAAGCAAAAACCTGGTCAGCCCAGCCCAAAGTCATCACCATATCTTGCCAGGTCAGGTCGTCTTCGGCCTGGATGATTTCTAGCTCTTGCGGCAGGTGGCCCGTGTCATATTGCCGCGCCCCGCCCATCAGAATGAGCGTCGCGCTGACGCCTTTCGCTAGCAGGGCCGGCAGCATCAGTAGCAGCGCGGCTGGCGGGCTATGATAGGCGATGAGCAGGATATTGCGCAATTTTCGGCGAAAGCGAAACGGTTGCCCAACAGGCCCTAGTATGCTGAGCAGCTGGCCCGGGGCATATTGAGCCTGCGCCGGCCGCTCCACGACTAGGATGTTGCTCAGCTGCGCTTCGACCGGGAACCACAATTCGCGCAAGTAAGGCAGCCAATGCTCGGTCTCGTAGTCCTTTTCAATGCGCCTGACGAGCAAAGCCTGCCCGGCGCGCAAATTGACAAGCGAGCGGTCCACCGCCAGTTCCAGGCGCTGGTAATCACGGTTGACGCGCTTGATGCGCTCGATATAGGCTTGGGTTTCTCTCATGCGCGCTGCCTCCGCGTTTCATTATAGTCGGATTAGAGAATCGGGACAGGCTAAGCCCAAGTTTGTTATTGCGACTAGGAAAAAAAAGAAAATTGCCACAGAGACACAGAGAGGTCAGGCTGCTCAATTGCTGTCTATCTTCCAGTAAGTACGCGCCGCGGCCTTGAAAAAGGTCACTCTTTGTTTCAATCGGCGGCAGTATTCTCATCAGCAAAGCGATATAACTCGAACGGTCTTTCCCCGACCTCTGTCAGGCGCGCCACTAATTGAAAGCGGCTATCGCTCTCCGCGCCGAGGTAGAGTGGATCTAACGGTGGGCGGCCCGCTGGCAGCATCAAATAATCAATGGCATAGGATTCTGCCAGCGCAATCGTATCTTCGCGGGAGGCCAGCGGGGTCATCACCGAGGCATAGCCATAATAGCTCAGCACATAGGGGTCTTGCGACATCAGGCGGATTTCTCCGTCGCCATTCTGGTCGGGCAATGTTTGCAGCGCCTCAACCAAAATTTCTATGCTGCCATAATACCTATCGGCCTTTGCCGTCTCCTGCTCGACAAAACGCACACTGCTGAATCCTAGCCAAAATAATATGAGGCCGGCCAAAGTCCACTTCAAAATATCGCGCCGCACAAAAGCATTAAGCGCTAGCGTCGACAGGGGAATGAGCAAGGGCAGGATGGCCAGAAAGGCTTTCTCGAAGCTGCCTGCCTGGCTCTTGAGCGGCAAAAGAAAGGGATATACAAATAAAATGCCGAGCAGCCAGCAGAGCGTTGGGCAAAGCAAAAGCAGGCGCTCGCGCTCGCGCCGCCAAATCAGCCAGCCAGCCCCAACCGCTGCCAGCGCGAACAAAGACAGATCTAAAGAAACTGCCATCTGCTTAACGGCGGCCGCAAATTCAAAGAGACGTTTGTAAGTTAGCTCGACCAGCGTTTGCCGTTCAAACATGGATTGCAAAGTGATAGGCTGCCCATAAGCGTAGTGGTCAGCATGCCCGACCATAAAGAACATGCGTCCCGTTTCCGCCGAGCCTAACATTCCAAGCTCAAGCTGATTGCGCAGCAGCCAGGGCGCTATCACGGCGGCAAAAACGACAATTGTGATTGCCAGCCAGGCCAGGCGAAAAGATCTGCCGCGCTCTTTGCCCATGAGTCGGTATAAAACAAAGAGTGCCAGCAGCATAGGCAAGAAGAGCAGCGCATCATTGCGGGTAAGATAGGCTAGACCGAATGCCGCCCCCGAGAGCGCAAAATATACTTTGCGCCCCGCCTGCAAGCCGCTATTAACTAAGAGAATCCCAGCACAGACAAACACTGAATTCAAAATTGTCGTATCGGTGCGCAGAGAATTCCAAAGCAGGTCGGGCAAAACAGCCGAAAAGGCAGCGGCAATAAAAGCGCAAGTATCGGATTGGCCCAATTGCTTGCTCGCCCAAAATACCAGCAGCGGTATAACAGCCCCGGCAAAGATAAAGAGCGCGAGGGAAGCCTGCGCCTCGACGCCGCCAAGCCGCATGCCCACTGCCGCCGCGAGGCCAGCCAGCGGCAGCCAATGGTCTATCGGATGCGTGATTTCTGCTGGAATGTGGCTATAATGCCAAATGTAATCGATGGTAAAATCCTGTCCCTGAGATAAGCGGCGGCCAAGATTATAATAGTGCAGCGGATCGTGCAGGCCCGGATTGTGTATCAGAGGCAGCAGTGCCAGACGAAAGACAAGGGAAAATAAGACAAGCGCCGCTAATCTAAGCCGAATGTCTTTCCCCCAAGCGCCTACAGCGCCAGCCAAACTTGTGTTTTGCATAAGCTAATACTACCATTGAGATTATCTTGCCACATTGCTAGATGAGGGTTTGTGAGAGCAGAACTGCGCACCGCGCGCTACTTATGGCTGATTTTGCTGCTCGGTTTGCTTTTGCGCTGCGGTTATGCGCTGGCGCAGCCGACGCTGCTCCAGTTCACGCTCGCGGAAGGCGGCGACAGCGGCCGGTATTTGGCAATGGGCGCCGGTTTTTTTAGCGGCCAAGAACACGGTCGGGTACGCGGTATCCCCTTTTACAATACCGCCATCCCGACGGCGCCCCTCTACATCATCTATGTCGGGCTGTTGCAGCAATTCTTTCCTGACCATGAAACGATTATCGTGCTGCGGCTGCTGCAATGCTTGGCGTCGATTGCGACCGTCTACCTCGTTTATCGCTGCACCACCGTCATCACGCGGGACAGCCGCGCTGGCCTGGTGGCGGCGGGTTTGGCGGCCCTTCACCCGGCCCTCATCATGGAGCCAGCGAATATCGCCACCGAAACCCTGTATATCTTTTTCTTGGCTTTGGGTTTGTGGCTCTATATCGAATACTTCGTTGATGCCGCCCAGCGACGCATTTCGCATCAACTCAGCCCAAAAATGGCGCTGACGCTGGCGGCCTTGGCCTTCGCTTTAGCGACTTTGACCCGGGCAATTTTTCTTTTATTCCCGCTGGGCATCGCGCTGCATTTGCTGCTGCTCGGGCGGCGGCGAATCATTGGCAACTGGCGCGGCAAATGCTTGCTGCTGCTAGCGGTCTATAGCGCGCTTATATTAACCTGGACCGTCTACAATTTGGTGTTGGGCAATCGCCTCATCATCGGCAGCGACCAGTTTATGCCGGCGTTCTGGCGCGGGGTGGAAAGCGCCGATGGCTCGCCACAAGAGAATGATGCCTTGCTCTTGGCCGGCCTCGACACAGACCCGACGCGAGCTTGCGAGCAAGAAGTAGATTGCAAATATCATCATCCGACCGAGATTTATGTAGAAAAAATTCGGGAAATCATCGAAGCGGACCTAGCTGGCTTGGTTGCGCTGCGGCTGAACGAACTAGGCTATTCGCTCATGCAGCCGCATGGCACGATGCCGCTTGGCAATATCAGCATCCGCGCTGCCGCGTTTCATTGGCTGAGCGAAAGCCGCAGCGTCGATGGTCTATTACAGGTGCTGCGCCTGGAAGGCTTTGCTATCAAGTTCGTCGTCTGGGCTTTTCACTGCGGCGGCATTGTTTTTGGCTTGCTGGGCATCGCCTGGTTTTACAAAAGCTGGACCCTCACTTTGCCGCTGATTGGCTTTCTGGCTTACACCATCGGCGCGCATCTTTTTCTCATCGCCTTGCCGCGCTATCTCTTTCCAATTGAGATTATCTGGCTCATCTTCGCTGGCGGCGCGATAATCAAACTGCATGAGCGCTGGCGGAGGCGCAAATTGGGAAGAGCGCAAACGTGAAAATCTATACCAAAACCGGCGACAGCGGCGAGACCATGCTTTTTGGCGGCGAGCGCGTGCCTAAGTCGCATCTGCGCGTCGAGGCTTATGGCACGGTTGACGAATTGAACGCGCAGCTTGGTCTAGCGCGGGTCGCCGGCCCCAGCCCGCCAGGCGACGCTTGGCTGCACACAGTACAGAACCACCTATTTCAGCTCGGCTCCGATTTAGCGACGCCGCTGGCCGCCCAACCAGCCTGGCTGACACGAATTTCGGCCAGTCAGGTCGAATGGCTGGAGAGTGGCATCGACGATATGACGGCAGAGCTCGAGCCACTGCGCAACTTCATCTTGCCTGGCGGGGTGCCGGCAGCGGCGCAGCTGCAAGTCGCGCGGGCTATCTGCCGCCGGGCTGAGCGGGCCACCGTCGCCCTAGCCCAAAACGAAGCCATCAGCGAAGCAGCGCTTATTTATCTCAATCGGCTCTCGGACTGGCTTTTTACTTTAGCGCGTTACGAGAATGTGCAGGCGGGCGAGCCAGAAGTAAAATGGAGCTTGCGCGCTTAGTGATGCGGCGCGCTAAAAATGAGGTGGTGCCGGAGGTGGGAGTCGAACCCACACACCCGAAGGTACACGAGTTTGAGTCGTGCGCGTCTGCCAATTCCGCCACTCCGGCCAGTCGGATGCCAGTGTATGCCGCGCCGCGCCAGTTGTCAATAGGCAAGCCACAAAAATACTATGACTCGTATCGCTAAGTTCTGCGCACTCTGCGGGCAGCCGCTCAGCCGCCGCCAGCTCAGCGGCCGGCTGCGACCATATTGCGCCGCCTGCGACCAGCCAGTGTATTTTGACCCCAAGGTCGCGGTGGTCGTCTTCATCGCGCGGGCGGGCGAAGTATTGCTGATTCAGCGCGCCGTTGATCCGGGCAAAGGCAAATGGGCGCTGCCGGCGGGCTTTGTCGATTATGACGAAGCGCCAGCAGCGGCCGCCAGCCGCGAGACGCTAGAAGAGACGGGCCTAATTGTGCGCATCGACAAGCTGCTGGCGGTCTTCCCCAAGCGCGATGAAGGTTTAGCCGATATTGTCATCGCTTATAGCGCGGAGATTCTGGGCGGGCAAACGCAAGCCGGCGATGACGCGGCCGCCGTCGGCTGGTTCAGCCCGGATAATTTGCCACCGCTGGTTTTTTATCCGTCGCAGCGGCTGACGGCGCTGTGGCGGGCGGGCCAACTGGACCTATAAGTGCGCGTTCAGCTGTCCTGCTGCCGCCAGCCAACCAGCCGCATAATGCGCGCGGCGAAGGCTAGCAGATAGCTATAGACAATGGCGGCGCGGACGCGGGTGGCATTGCGCCCGTCAGCGAGCGATTGGTAGAGCTGCTGCGCCTGCTTGAAATGCTGGCGCGCGCTTTCAAAATCCCATTGCGCCTGATTGACCAGACCGAGAGCATAAAGATAACGCGCCTCATAGGCCGGGTGTGGCAAAGCCCGCGCGATTTCCGCCGCCCGTCCATAATATGAGAGGGCGATATCGGGTTTCTGCTCCAGTTCTTGCCACTGCCCCAGCATGCCAAGCGCATACATTTCGTATGGCTTGTGCTGTATATCTTGGGCTAGAGCCAGCATTTGATCGAAATAATTGCGCGCTTCCGTCAGGTCTTTCGCCGCCAGCATGGTCATTGCCAGCGTGTAGAGACGCATAAATTCGTGAAAAGTTGATTCTAAGCCGCGGGCAACTTCCAGCGCGGTCAGCTGCTGCTCAAAGCCGCGGGAAAAATTATCGCTGTCCTGGGCCAGGGCTAAACCTTGCTGCCCGATGATGACGCTTTCCAGCAAACGGTCTTTGACCGACTGCGCTTTGCGCAGAGCCACCAGCAAGCCATCGCTGGCTTTGTTGTAATCGCCCTTGCGGATGAATGCGTTTGCCAGCAGCAGAATCGCCCGCGCTTCCAACTGGCCATCGTGAAGCTCGCGGGCGATGTCGATAACTTTCCAGGCATGCTTGCTGGAATCGCTGGGGCTGGCGGCAATCTCGCCCAGACCCAAGAGGGATTGCCCATAGCGGCGCATATCGCCGGCTTCAAAGGCAATATCAACCGCGCGGCGATAATCGTCAAAGGCTTCGCTGCTTTGAAAATAACCCTCGCGGGCGATACGAGCGCGGGCATTTAACGCATCCACCAGCAAGCCCAGCGAGCGAATCTGCTGCGCCGCGTCCAGCGCTTGATTGGCATAATCGCGGGCGAAAGAAAAATGCCCCAGGGAACACTGGGCTTGGGCTAAACCGAGCAGCGCGATAATTTCCATGTTAGAGCGCCGCTCGCGCCGCGCCAGCGTCAGTTCTACATGGCAGCGGTCAACAATCTCGTTAAAGCCGCCGGCTTTCATCAATTCTTGAATGTCGTAACGCAGGCTATCCGCTCGTGTTGGCATCATATATTTGTCCTTGAGCTGACCCTGCCAATAGATTATACGCTATTTCGGGCAAAACGGTGCATAATCGCACGCAGCCGGCGCCAACTAGCCAGCGTCCAGTCGACGGCGGCCGGCGGCAAAAAATAGGTATAAAGCGCGTAGAGACGGCGGGCCCGCGCCGCTGGCGGATGGATGGCCACGGCGCGCCGAAAATGCTGCCGCGCCTGGCGGCGTTGGCCAGCCCGCCAAAGGTAAAAAGCGAAGACATGGTGACGCGCGGCTTCTAGGCTATCAAATTCAGCCGCGCTCATGCAGCGCTGCCAGCCATACTGCCGCGCATTTTCGATCGTCTTCAGCCGCCCCCAGACGCCATAATAACGGTCATCCGACAGCATAGAATCGTGCATGCGGCGGTAGACCAATGGCTGATTGATGCCATAGAACTTGTAGCGCGCCGCCAAGCGCAGCAACAGGTCCCAATCTTCGGCGCTGCGGAAATGCACATCAGCAGCAAAACCACCAACAGCGCGTAAAGCCGCCGCCCGGTACATGCTCGAGCTGAGCAGGATGCGGCAGCCTGCGTGCCGCAGCAGTTCGCAAAATGGCTCGGCGGAGAATTGCTCAAAGGGCGGCGTCTCGATAGCGCGGCGGCCATCGCTGGCGACAAATTGAAAATGGGTATAAACAACCGCGACATCGCTATGCTGCTGGAAGGCCTGCAAGCCAATTTCGATTTTGCGTTTATGTAATTGGTCATCGGCATCGAGGAAGTGGATAAAAGCGCCGCGAGCGGCGGCAATGCCGCTATTGCGGGCGATGCCTGGGCCTTGATTGTCTTGCCGAATAAGGCAAATCCGCGAGCCATAGCGCTGGCGCAGAAAGTCGGCGCTGCCATCGGTACTGCCATCATCGACCACAATAATCTCGCAGTTGGGCCAGGTCTGAGCCAGGCAGCTATCAATCGCGTCGGTAACAAAATGCTGGCGGTTATAGGTCGGAATGATGATGCTGACAAGTGGCTGGCTATCCATTATGCGCCTATGCATCGCAAAGCTGGCAATTAGAAACCAGGCAAGACCGTCGGCGCGCCATTGATGGTGGCGGCGATCCAGCCAAAAAGATTGCGGGCGGTTTGCACCCGCCACCAGCGATACTGCGTATCGACATAGGGGCCGGCGAAAATGGCGACATAATCGCCCTCCGCCAGCCAGCTTATAGCGCGGCTGTCGGTCGAAGGCTCTTCACGGATGTTCAACGATGGCACAATGACGCGCAGCTGCTGTCCCGGATAATATTCGCTGCCGACGACCACAGACTCAGGCTGTGGGCTGGAGCCGAGGCCGTGTTGGCTGAATTGCGGATTATAGGTCATATCCGTCGTATCGGTGACGACGCCGTTGTCGGCCGGCACGGTGTATTGCCGCTCCTGCACCACCAGCACGACGGCGCTGCGGTCAGGATACCAGCGCACCGTTTCCGGCGGCGCATGGCCGATATAAGGCGAGATTGGAACGCCATATTGGTCGTAGAGTGCGACGGGGCCGCTGCCGGGCCCGCCTGGCCGCCCCAGCGCGACATACTCGCCGTTCGGGCGCTGCACCGCATCCCGCAGCCACAGACCGCGGGCGCTGCCATCGAGGATGATTTGCTCGCCCGCCAAGTCTCGATTCACGACGCCGATGATGACGCGATGATCGGGCCGCCGCCCGCTAACCGTGATGCTCTGCCCATCCCGATTCCAGTAACCATAATCGTAGCGAATAAAGGGCGGCGCATTATTGGCATAGGTCGAATCTGGCACGGCTTGGGCGATGGCTAGGGCATTGCGCATTTCTTCGGGCAAGTGCAGCGTTAGCAAAACGGTATTGTCCCGATTGAGCGGCGACCAGTCCACGCCCAGCGTCTTCCAATGTTTGGCGCTGCTGGGACAGACAAAATTGCAGGGTTTATAGGCGGGCGAGGCGCAATCGCGGATGATTTGATTGGTGGCATGCGGCTGCCAGAACCAGACCCCCGCCGCGCCATTGTCTAAGCCGGGCGGCGTATCGACGCGGAAGCTGAATTGCTGCCCATCGGCTGACCAATCCATTTCGGCGATGTAGTTCTTGTTCTGCTTTATATCGGCGATTTGCCCGGAATAGCCATGGAAAAATGGCGAATAGCTCATCTCGCCTTCTTGCGGCACGCCGATGGGTTTGTAGCGCAAGATGCCGCGGTCATCAGTGCGCAAGTAACTGCCGGGATCCACCGGATTTTGCACAAACAAACGCACGCCGCCGCTCAGCTGAATCGTGTCGTAGCTGAAAATCTGCCCGGGCCCGACATTGTAATCATAAGCCGAGGCGCTGGTGAAGCTGAAGCTGGTCGGCAATGAGACCGGCGGCGGGATGACTTCGCGCAGCAAATCCCGCCGCACGGCGACGGTGGGCTGGAAGAGCGTGGCGGTTGGGGTGGGCGTCGCAGTCGAGAAGCCGAACTGCGCTTGTGGCGTGCTGGGCAAGGGTGTATTGAAGCCAGCGCCGCCCGCAGCTTGCGTCCTGGGCGCAGTCGCAAAAACAGGCGGTGGCGGCAAGGTTGGCACCGGCGTCCAAGTGGCGGGCAAGGTGGGGCGCGGGGGCGGCGTCGCTAGCAGCTCCGCGATTTCGGTCTGATCCAGCGTGGGCAAAGACGTGAAGGTGGGCAGAGCCTGCGCCAGGCTGCGCGCTGTCACGCTGGGAGCTGGAGTGGGGGTAGCGGTCGGTGTCGCTGTTTCGGGCAGAATACGGGTAGGCGTTGGCTGTAGCGTGTTTGTTGCTGTCGGCATTGGCCTATCTGTCGGCCGCGGCGTATGCGTCGCGGTTGACTCAGGTGTATGAGTCGCCGTTGCTTCGGGTATATCCATCGCGGTCGGCTGGGGTGTATGCGTCGGCGTTGGCTCAGGTATGTCTGTCGCGGTTGGCTGCGGTGTATCTGTGGCCCTTGGCTCAGGCGTATCCGTCGCGGTCGGTTCAGCCGTATTTGTTGCTGTCGGTTCAGGTGTGTTCGTCGCGGTCGGTTCCGGTGTATTTGTCGCGGTTGGTTCAGTCGTATTTGTTGGTGTTGGTTCAGGTGTATCTGTGGCGGTTGGTTCAGGCGTATCCGTCGCCGTTGGGCTTGCCGTGTCGGGCACCGTCGGACTTGGCGTATCAGTCGCGGTTGACAGCACAGCGGTAGCTTCTGGCGTGCGCGTATCAATCGGCACCAGCGTGAGCGTAACCTCAGGCTGGCGCAGATTGCAGGCGCTGAGAAGCAAAGTCAGCGCGCATAGAACCAGCCCTTTACGCATGGTGCGCCACATCCCCTAAACCGCCTGAACTTCCTACAATCCGCCTTGATTATAACAGACAGCCGCGGTTTTGTCTGACGATTAGGCTACTGCAAGCTGACGCTAGAGCGGCGCTGGGGCAAGCGGAAAAAGGAAAGAGGCGGGTAATATGCCCGCCCCCGTTTAGGTTTGCAGCAGCGCTTCCAAAGTCGAGGCGATTTCTGTTTCGTCAATGACGCCGAACCAGCGCTGCACAATCTCGCCAGCGGCATTCACCACCACATATTGCGCTTGCGCTGTGATGCCTAGCTGACTTCTGATGTTGTCCAGGGACTTGTCATCAAAATCCAGCAGCACAAACTCGATACGACCAGCAAAACTCTCTTCAAGCCCGCTCACGGCGGGTATATTGCGGCGGCAGGTCGGTCACCAGGTGGCGAAGGAATCGTAGAATTTGAAGCGCGGCGTGCTGGGCTGGGCGACGGTTGTTTCGCCCGGGGCCTCAGCGGCGGGCGCCGCATCGCCGGCTAGCATTGACCTGACGGCGGAGCAGCCGCTTAAAGCCAGCAGCCCGACCAGCAGCAATGCAATCATTCTGGCAGTAGTTTTCATAAACCCTCCTCATTCAGTCGCTCATGCGCTAGATCTTTATATTAGCGCGAATTGCTAACAAAAGAGTTACGACTCGGCTGACAGAAAAACTAGACCGCTTTGCGCGCCAGTTGCAGTTCGGCGCGGCGGCGGCGATAGGCGGGCGGATGCGCCGGCGGCTGAGTCGCATAAAACGCGACCAAATCCGCCAAATACTCTTTGAGCGGCGTATAGCGCAGGCCAAGCTCAGCCTTGCCACGGCTGTTATCCAGCGCGCTCATCCAGCGCTCGCTAAAAGGCGCGCAATCGGGCAAGAAACCGTTCGCCATCAATTCGTCCCGCTCGACATAGACCGGGCGTGCTTGCCGCCCCATGATGCCGGCTAAGAGAGCCAGGAAGTCGGCGTGGCTGATGTGTTCATCCTGGGCGATATTGTAGGCTTGGCCTTTGCCCTGCCCCGTTTCGATAAGCTGCATAATTACCCTTACCACATCCAGGGCATAAACATGGTTCAAGACAAAATTGGGCGTCTTTGGCACGAGCAGCGCACCGCCATCGCGCAGCCGCAGGTAATAGTTATACAGGCGATGATAAGGATCCCGAGCGCTATTCACCATAGGCAGGCGCAGGCTGGTGAAAGGAAAGTTCGAGCGCTGGCCTTCTTCATAAAGCGCATCTTCCACCGCCCGCTTCTGCATGCCATAGCGCCATTCTTCATAGGCATAAGAATTTTCCGGCGGCGCTGGCATCAGCTCGCCGGCGTAATCCGATTCTTGAAAAGGCCGCTGCAAACCCTCGCGCACTAAATAGACCTGCCCGCTGCTGAGAACGATGTAGTGTTGGATATTGTTGCCAAAAAGTTCGATGGCGGCTTGAGCCTCTTCGCGGTGAAACATGACAAAATCGATGACGATGTCAAAGGCTTTGGCGAGCAAGGCGCGGCGCAGTTGTTTCGGCTCGCGGCGGTCGGCATGCAGGCGGTGTATTGAGGGCGGCAGCTCGTCTTTGGTGATGCCGCGATTGAGTAAGGTCAAATCGTAGCCGGCTTCAGCCAGCCGCTGCGACAAATAGTGGCCCATATTGCGGGTGCCGCCGATGATGAGAATTCGTTTCCACATAGAGCAGTCCTCTTGCAGATGCGGTCGGCTTAGAAAAAGCGCTGCTTATAAGCGGCGCGGCGCATTCTGCCCTTGCCGCCGCCGCTGGCTAGCGGTATAATGCGCCGTCGCGCGGCGATTTGCCAAGCGCCGCGCCAAGGCCCTGTAGCTCAATTTGGCAGAGCAAGCGACTCTTAATCGTTAGGTTGAAGGTTCGAGTCCTTCCAGGGTCACAAATCAGCCGATGGCGCGCTTGAGCGCGTTAAGATAGCCTTGCTGCATGCGCTGGCTAACCGCGGCGGTCGGCACAAGCATTTCAGCGCCATGGCACATACCCGCATAGACTTCTAGCTCGGTCGGCACGCCGGCTGCCATCAAACGCTGCGCATACACGATGTCTTCATCGCGGAAGAGATCTAGCATGCCAACTGTGACATAGGCCGGCGGCAAACCGCTCAAATCCGACGCCCGCGCGGCCGCGGCGTAAGGCGAGACAGCGTCCGTGCCATATTCGTCGCCCAGGTACATTTTCCAGGCTTTGAGTGAAACATGCCGATTCCAGACGGTCGGATGCGTTATTTCATAACCCGAGGGCGTCTCGTGCGTATCATCCAGCATAGGATAAATGAGCAATTGGAAAGCCAGCTCGGGCCCATTGTTATCCCGATTGTAAAGCGCCAAGCCAGCGGTCAAGCCGCCGCCAGCGCTAGCCCCGCCGATGGCGACGCGGCCGGTATCTACGCCCAGCGCCGCCGCATTATCGACCAGCCAGTTCAGTCCAGCAAAGCAATCGGCGACGCTCTCTTTATAAGTCGCTTCGGGCGCCAGGCGGTATTCGACCGAAACGACGGTGCAGCCGACATGCTCGGCAAAAGCAATGACATTGAGATCGTCGCGGGCACTGCCGATGATATAGCCGCCGCCATGGATCCAGAGCAGGCCTGGGCGCGGCGCCGCCGTCGGCGGTTGATAGATGACGATGGGAATATCGCCGTCAGGGCCGGGGATGCTGCGCTCTTCAATCGCGACATCAGTAGGCGGCAGCTGCTCTTTCATTGCCCCTAGCAGGTCGTCAAACATGGCGCGGGCGGTGGGCGGGTCATCGCCGACGGCCGTCAACAGCTCGGCCGGGAAGAACTCGAGCGCGGGCGCGAGCGCCGGGTCAAGTTTATCGACAAAAGACATTTTTCCCTCCATGTAAAGTTCAGTAGCCAGCAATTTCTTCTGTTTAGACTAACGCAGATGGCGGGCAATGGCAAATTTAGCGCCGGGCAGCGCGCCTATGCTAGCGCCAGGCAGGTCAAACTGGTAAGATAGATTTGCATAGACTACTGCCTGACGCGAGCTTGCCCTATGCCAGCCAAAGTCCCGCCCGCCATTCCCGATATCGTCATTGGCCGCTTGCCTCTATATCTGCGCGCCCTGCGGCGGCTGCGCCAAGCAGGCAAGCGCGTTACTTCATCGCATGAATTAGGCAAGCGCCTGGCAATCAGCTCGGCGCAGATTCGCAAAGACCTCTCGCATTTTGGCGGCTTCGGCAAGCAAGGCACGGGCTACCAGATAGATTATCTGATTGACCAGTTGCAAGAAGTGCTGCAAGTCAATGAAGAATGGTTGGTAGCGGTCATCGGCGCGGGCAATCTGGGCAGCGCAATCGCCCACTATCGCGGTTTTCAGCATCGCGGTTTTCGCATCGCCCAGCTATTTGATATTAGCCCCAGCAAAATCGGCCAGCGCATCGGCGACTTCACTGTGCAATCGGTGGCTAGCCTGCGCGAGACCATCCGCGCCGACGGCATCAAGGTCGCTATGCTAGCAGTGCCGGCGGAATACGCCCAAGCGGTAGCGGATCAATTGGTGGAAGCGGGGATAAAAGCCATCCTCAATTACGCGCCCATCCATATCAATGTGCCAGCCGATGTGCAAGTCCAGTACATCGACCCAGTGACGCATTTGCAGCACATGACTTATTATCTCGAGGCGGATTGAAACCCGCGCGAAAGACGGGTTTAATAATAACTGGTCTGAGCCAGCCGCCGCATAATGGCGGGGTCTTCCAGCGCTCGGCCACAGCCCACCACCACATTGATGAGCGGGTTATCGGCTTGGTAGACCGGCACGCCGGTTTCTTTGGTCAGATAGGCGTCGATGCCGCGCAGCAAAGCGCCGCCGCCGGTCAAGACGATGCCGCGGTCGATAATATCCGACGAAAGCTCGGGCGGCGTGGTCGCCAGCACCGCTTTGACCACAGCGGCAATCTGCCCTAGCGGCTCCGCCAGCGCTTCCACCACTTCGCCAGTAGTAATGCGCACGGTGCGCGGCAAACCTTTCACGCTGTCCCGGCCTTGGATTTCCATTGCCAGCTCTTGCGGCTGGTCGACGGCCGCGCCAATTTGAATCTTTATCGATTCGGCTGTCGGCTGGCCAACGGTCAAGTTATATTTGCGGCGCACATAGCTGATAATGCCCTCGTCCAAGCGTAGGCCGCCGACGCGGCCGCTTTCGGCGCGCACGATATTATTCATCGTCAGCACGGCCGCTTCGGTGATGCCGCCGCCGATATTGACCACCATGCCGCCCGCCGGTGTGCTTACAGGCAAGCCCGCGCCCAAAGCCGCTGCTAGCGGCTCCCACATCAACTGCACATTGCGGGCGCCGGCCGCCAAAATCGCCTCGCGCACAGCCCGCTTTTCCACGCTGGTCGCACCAAAAGGCACCGAGACCATAACTGTGGGGCGGAAGAGGCGAATGCGGCCGGCAATCTTGCCAAAGAAGTATTCCAGCATGGCTTCGGTAACTTCGTAATCGGCGATGACGCCATTTTGCAGCGGGCGCATCACATGAATATCTTCGTCATCGACGCGGCCCAGCATTTGCCGCGCCGGATGCCCAAAATCGACGATGCGCTCCTCTTCAGCCAATAAAGCGACCAAAGACGGCTCTTGCAAGACGATGCGGCCGCCTTCGTAGAGCAAGACATTGACCGTGCCTAGGTCAAGCCCCAATTTTTTGCCAAAGCGAGCCATGCGATTTTCCTATCAAAGAAAACTGAATGCAGACCGTTTTTTCATTTTACCGCAGAATTTAGCTAAGGGAACAGATTAGCCACAGCGACCGGGGCAATCGCATCAAATTGCATTAAGAATCAACCCCACGATGGCGATCCCTCCCCAAAGCTTCGGGGCGCGTAGACACTGCCCTACGGGAGGGACTTTTTCTCAAGCACGTCTATAGTTTTGGCAGGCTAGCCTCCCCTCCCCAAAGTTTTGGGGAGGGGCCGGGGCTGGGGTTGAAAATAGCGCATAATTAACTTGGACTTACTTCTGTGGCAACTGCTCATAGCCAGGCTGTTCGCCAGCCCGGCGCGCTTAGTCGGCGGCCTCGTCGTCGAGGATGCGCAGCATAGAGCCGCGGCTGCGGATTTTCTGGCTGATGCGCACAGCCAGGTTCGCCCGCCGCAAAGCCAGCTGAGCCTCGCGGTTTTCGGCGTCGGGCGGGCCGGCTTCCAACAGTTCTTGAGCCCGTTCGCGGGCGGCCTGAGCCCGTTCAATATCGAGAGCGAAAGACGATTCAGCCAAATCCGCCAGCACGACGACCTTGTCCGGCCGCACATCGACAACGCCGCCATAGATAGCGAAGCGCTCTTCGGCGGCGCCCTTGCGCACGACCAGCTCGCCATAAGTGAGCGTGGTCAAGACGGGCGCGTGATTTGGCAACACGCCCATCTCGCCTTCGACGGCCGGCACCATCACAATATCGGCTTCTGGCTCGTCGAAGATTTTCTTTTCTTGCGTGACTAACTCGATATGAATCGGCATCAGCGCCTCCTAAGCGGCTTGGCGCTGGGCAAATTTTTCCAGCACATCTTCGATAGCGCCGCACATATAGAAGTCCTGCTCTGGGATATGGTCAACTTCGCCATCGAGAATCATGCGGAAGCCGCGCACCGTGTCTTTGATTGGCACATAGCGCCCGTCCAGCCCAGTGAACTGCGCCGCCACAAACATCGGCTGGCTGAGGAAGTTTTCCATCTTGCGGGCGCGGGCTACCAGCACTTTGTCGTCGTCGGAAAGCTCTTCGACACCGAGAATAGCGATGATGTCCTGCAAGTCTTTGTAACGCTGTAGCACCTGCTGCACTTCGCGCGCGGTGCTGTAATGGTCGTCGCCGACCACTTCAGGCGCCAGGATATTGCTGGTGCTGGCGAGAGGATCGACGGCGGGGAAGAGACCGCGGGCGGCAATCGAGCGCTCGAGGGCGATGGTGCTGTCCAGATGGGTGAAGACGGCCACCGGCGCCGGGTCAGAATAATCATCGGCTGGCACATAAACCGCTTGCATAGAAGTGATGGAGCCGCTGCGCGTCGATGTGATGCGCTCTTGCAACATGCCCATTTCTTCGTTCAAGTTCGGTTGATAGCCCACCGCTGACGGCATGCGCCCCAGCAGAGCCGAGACTTCCGCGCCAGCTAGCGAATAGCGGAAGATATTGTCGATGAAGATAAGCACATCGCGGCCTTCATCGCGGAAGTATTCCGCCATCGTCAAACCCGAGAGGCCGACGCGCAGGCGCACGCCAGGCGGCTCGTTCATCTGCCCGAAGACCATTGCCAGCTTATCCAGCACATTAGCCTCTTTCATCTCGTGATAGAGGTCGGTGCCTTCGCGCGTGCGCTCGCCAACGCCGGCAAAAACGGACAGGCCGTCGTGCTGCGTCGCGATGGAATTGATAAGCTCTTGAATTGTGACGGTCTTGCCGACGCCCGCGCCGCCGAAGATGCCGGTCTTGCCGCCTTTGGTCATCGGCGCGACCAGGTCAATCACTTTCATGCCGGTCTCGAAGACTTCGATGGACGGCGATTGGTCTTCAAAAGAAGGCGCGTCGGCATGGATGGGGCGGCGTTCGGAATCGGCCGAGACCGCTTCGCCCATATCGATGGGCCGGCCCAAAACATTGAAGATGCGCCCCAAGGTCGGCTCGCCAACTGGCACGGCGATGGGCTGCCCTGTGGCATAAGCCGCAGCGCCGCGGGCTAAGCCATCGGTGGAATCCATAGCGACAGTGCGCACGGCGCTATCGCCGAGGTGCAATTCCACCTCGAGCACGAGGGTCTCTTCGTCTTCGCGCGGCACTTCCACCGCGTCAAAAATATCCGGCAGCTGGCCGGGCGGGAATTCCACATCCACCACATTGCCCAGCACCTGGGTCACTGTGCCTTGAATTTCTGCCATCATTCGCTCCTTATCTGTATTTCAGCTTGGCCGAGGGGTCGCTCATGTAACTTACACTTGTTTCATCAGCGCATCTCGGTCGAGAATCTCGGCGGCGGTGTTGTCAATCGCCTGCTGCAAGGCATTCGCGCCGCCGACAATATCAAGAATTTCCGCCGTAATCGCCGCCTGCCGCGCTTTGTTATATTGCAGGGTGAGGTCGGCCGTGAGTTGAGTGGCGTTATCGGTGGCGTTCTTCATCGCCGCCATGCGCGCCGCGTGCTCGCTGGCTTGCGCCTCCAGCAGCGCTTGATAAAGCTGCAACTCGGTAAAACGCGGCACAATCTCGTCGACGACGGCGGTGGCGCTCGGTTCGTATTCATAATTTTTCAGGCCGCCGCTGACGACCGCCACATCTTTCACATATTCAGCCGCGACCTGACGGGCGACGGTGTGCGTCGTCAAGGGCAGCCAGCCCAGAACCGCCGGCCGCTGCGCCAGCATATTGATGAAGTCGGTATAGGCAATCAGCACTTCGTCGACTTCGCCAGTCAGATAGGCATCCATGGCAATGCGGGCGATGGGGCTGATGTCGCTGATTTTTGGCTCGCCCGGCATATCGGTGAAAGAGGCGACGATGTTCGCGCCGCTGCGGGCTAGGGAATCGCGGCCTTTGCGCCCGACTGCGACATAATCCACCGGCTTGCCGAGCCGGGTGGCGAAGCGCTGCGCCACTCGCAGGATATTGGTATTATAAGCGCCCGCCAAGCCGCGGTCAGAAGTAATGACGACGACCATCACTTTGTTGATTTCTTCCCGCTCGGTCAAAAGCGGATGCAGTGGCAGGTTCTTGCTGGCGGCTTGGATATTGACCAAGATTTCCCAGGCCTTTTCGGCGTAGGCGCGGCTGGCGAGGACGCGGGCTTGGGCGCGGCGGACGCGCGAAGCCGAGACGGCCTCCAGCGCGCGGGTAATCTGCGCGATATTGCGCACGCTGCGAATGCGATTTTTGACTTCTCTAAGCGTCGGCATCTAGCCTCTCCTCGTCCCAGCCAGCGCTGGCGCTTCGCGCCAAGCGGATAACTCTATGTGCATATACTCTACTCCCAGCTCGCTGTCAGTCTAGTAGCCGGCGCCTTGCTGGAGCCGCCGGCTGCGTTTTTTCGCGTCTTCGGCGATAAAGGCATCATCCCAAGAGCCGCTCGAGCGGGAGATGAAGTGCATCGGCAGCGTTTGGAAAATGTCCATCGCATTTTTCCTTCGAGACAGCGACTAAGCCCAAGCCTCATTGAATGTTTTTATGCTGGCTTCCAGTTTTTCTTGAATTTGCTCTTTAGCGCGCGCGCTGCGGTTCTCGCGGATGAATTCGGCGACATCGGAAAATTGCGTGCGGAAGGCGCGCAAGAAGCCCTCTTTCCAAGCGAGCATGCGGTCTACTGGCACCTCGTCGGTCAAGCCGCTGGTGCCAGCGTAGGTCAATGCCACCTGTTCGTCTAGAGATAGCGTCTGATATTGCACCTGCTTAAACAGCTCGGTCAGGCGTAGGCCGCGGTCGAGCTGCTGCTGGGTCGCCTTGTCCAGGTTAGAGCCAAATTGGGCGAAGGCGGCTAAATCGCGGAATTGCGCCATCTGGAGTTTTAAGCCGCCAGCCACATCTTTCATAGCCCGCGCTTGGGCGGCGCTGCCGACGCGGCTGACGCTGATGCCGGTATTGAGCGCGGGGCGCAAACCGGCGTTAAACAATTCGGATTCGAGATAAATCTGCCCATCAGTGATGGAGATGACATTGGTGGGGATAAAGGCGGAGACATCGCCGAGCAAGGTTTCGATGACTGGCAGGGCGGTCAAGCTGCCGCTGCCGCGCTCGTCGCTCAATTGGGCAGCCCGTTCCAGCAAGCGGCTGTGCAGATAGAAGACATCGCCGGGGAAGGCTTCGCGGCCGGGCGGGCGGCGCATCAAGAGCGAGACTTGGCGATAGGCATTGGCATGCTTGGACAAGTCATCATAGATAACCAGCGCGTCTTTGCCATTTTCCATGAACCATTCGCCGATGGCGCAGCCGGCATAGGGCGACAGGTATTGCAGGGCGGCGGCGTCAGAAGCGGAAGCGATGACGATGGTGGTGTAATCCATCGCGCCTTCCCGTTCTAGGGTTTCGCGGATGCGGGCGACTTCGCCGCGGCGCTTGCCGATGGCGACATAGATGCAATACATATCTTCGCCGCGTTGGTTGACGATGGTATCGAGGGCGACGGCGGTTTTGCCCGTCTGGCGGTCGCCAATAATCAATTCGCGCTGGCCGCGGCCGATGGGGATCATGGTGTCGATTGCCAGGATGCCCGTTTGCACCGGGCGGTCGACGCTGCGTCGTTCCATCACGCCGGGCGCGATGCGCTCGATATTATAATACTCGTCAAATTGCACGGGCCCGCGGCCATCAATCGGCTGGCCAAGCGCGTTGACCACCCGCCCGACCAGACCCATGCCGACCGGCACAGAGGCGATGCGCCCCAGCGCCGAGACTGTGTCGCCTTCTTGAATATCATCGTAAGCGCCCATGATGATGATGCCGACATTGTCTTTTTCCAAGTTGAAAGCGATGCCAGCCACGCCATTCTCGAACTGGACTAATTCGTTGTAGCGCACATTGTCCAAGCCTGAGATGCGGGCGATGCCATCGCCGACTTCTTCGACATAGCCAACTTCGACCGATTCGAGCTGGCCCAGCTCGAGCCCTTGAATCTGCTCCAAGATGGATTCATAGATATTTTCCGCCACGCTGACACTCTCTTTATCTGCCATTCGCTTATCCTCGTCTTACTGTCTTACTGACTATGCGGGTAAAAAACTCGTCTAGGAGTTTTGCTTTGCCCCGGTGATACAATATGCGCCTCATTTTAGCGCAAATATCGGCCTTTGTCTATTATTTCACAATGTATGGCTGGCGTATAGACTCGCCTCGGAAATCAGTCGCCTGCGCCGTTTTTTCTTTCGGCCGCGCCGAGGGCTTGCGACCGGCGGTAAGCCGCCCACAGGCCTTCGGAAAGCACCGTGCGCAGACCGCCCTTCTCCATCGCCTGCAAGGCGGCGGCGGTGGTGCCGCCCGGGCTGGTTACTTGATTGCGCAGCTGCGCCGGATGCAGGCCCGATTGCCGCGCATACAGCACCGAACCGAGCAGGGTCTGTGTTACCAGCGCTTCAGCCTCGCGGCGGGCGAAACCCAGATGCACGCCAGCATCAATCAGCGCTTCCATGAACAAGAAGACATAGGCCGGTCCCGAGCCGCTGACCGCCGTCGCCATATCGAGGAAACGCTCGTCATCGGCGTATATCTGCTGCCCCAGCGCGCCCAGCAGCATTTCCGCCTGGCCGCGCTGTTCGGCGGCGACAGCCGGCAAAGCCGTCCAGACCGTGATGCCCTGCCCGATTTGGCCGGGCGTATTTGGCATCGAGCGCACGACGCGCTGGTTATGCAGGCTATCGGCGATTGTCTTCAGCGGCAAGCCAGCAACGATGCTGACGATAAGCTGCCTGGCATCTACCTGGTCCCGCAGTTGAGGCAGGACCTTGCCCATAACCTGCGGTTTGGTCGAAAGCACGATGACATCGGCCGTGCGCGCCGCCGCCACATTGTCGGTTGTGATGGCGATGCCATAGCGCTGGCGCAGGTCCTCGAGATGGTCAGCCCGCGGGTCAGCCGCTGTGATATGCGCCGGCGCTAGCAATTTTTGATGTAGCAGACCTTTTATCATCGCCTCGCCCATCACGCCAGCGCCGATAAAAGCCACTCGCTCGCCATTAAAAGCCATATTCACTCCTGTATGCGCTAAGTAAACTCAAGTTTATATTGCGACTAGGAAAAAAGAAAATAGCCACAGAGGCACAGAAGTAGAAAAACTAAATTTTGCAAATTTATGTGTTCATTTCAACCCCACCCCCGGCCCCTCCCCGAAGCTTCGGGGAGGGGAGTCTAATCTGGGGTCGGTACACATTGCCCGATGGCAGGGGTTTTTCCGCAAGCATCCCCATAGTTTTTGGGGATTTTCTCCCCTCCCCAAAGCTTTGGGGCGCGTAGACACTGCCCTACGGGAGGGGCCGGGGGTGGGGTTGAAAATCGCGCCTCATTTTTTGCATAATAACTTGGGTTTCCTGAGACACAGAGGCTATGCCTTCCCCTAATTCTTAGACTGCGCCTCAAGAAAACGATTGCTGAGCAGATAAAACGCGCGCCTGCTGCCTTCAAAATCGCCGCTGACAAAATCGGTAACGATAAAACCAGCATCGAAGAGGGCGCGGAAGACAGCGCGGATGTGCTGGCGCCACTGCCCAGCCAAAACCTGGTCGGCTTTCTCCAGCGCGCGGAAATCCGACGGAATCTCGGCCAGGGCGAAGGTGGAATCGGGCATGGCGGTCAAACCGCGCGGGCGCAGCCAAGCGCCGCTCGGGTCGGCCCGATTGACGATTGGCGCGTTGACATCGAAGTATTGCCGCAGGCTCAGCTTGCTGCCGGCGCCTTTAGCCCGCTGTTGCACGCGGCGCTGCGTCACCCACCATTCGACCAGCAGGCGGTCGCCGCCTAGGTTCTCGCCACCGGCCGCGCCAAAATAATCCACCGCGTAACGCTGGCTGACTGCGCCTAGTTTACGAAAATTGAGATGGGCATTGACCGCCAGCAGTGGGTCCACAGTCCAAGTTACGAGACGAATCGCCTGTTTCAAGGCGATATCGCGCTGAGCCAGCTTGAGCCGAAAGCCGATATTCTGCCCGCGATACTGCGGCAGGACGAGCATGCGCTTGGACAGAATTAACAAATTCGCCATCGCTGGCCGGGCGGCGCGGTCATCCATATCGATGTCCGTGCCAAGAAAACCGATAAGCACGCCGACCAGCCGCGTTCCAGCGTAAGCGCCGAGGATATGCCCGCCATAATGCGCGATGGAGTGCAGCATGTGCTGCGGCACCAGGTTGCCGGCATCGTCGCCCCAATAGATTTTCTGCAATTCGACCGCCTGCCTATGTTGTTCTGGGCGCAGCAGCCGTTCGATTTGGATTGTCATGTCGCTGTCGATTTTGCGTCTCTTCGCATATCTTCTTTTAAGCCGGGCGCGGCCGGCGGCGGAATGTATCGCGCAGTAAGGCCAAAAAATGCCGCCGCCCGGGTAAATAGCTGAGCAATGTCTCTTCAAAGCGGCGCGGCTGAAAGCCAAAATAATCGTATGCGCTGCTCAGTGGCGCGGTGCGATTCGCCGCTAGTATATCCAGCCATTGCCCCGTCATCAGAGCCCGCGGCAGCAGCCGGCCATAGACGGCGCTAATCCAGCGCAGCAGATAGGGCGGCGCCGCGATAACCAGACGCGGCATGCGCGTAACGCGCATGATGGTGCGGATAAGGTCATGCAATGACATATATTCCGCGCCGCCGATTTCGACGGTCCTATCCACCAGCCGCACCAAGTCCAAGCTACGATATATCGCTTCGACCAAGTCGTCAATATAGATGGGGTGCAGCACGACTTCACCGCGGCCGGGCATAAGAAAAAAAGCCGGATTGATGCGCATCATGCTGGCGATGTGGTTGATGAATGCGTCATCGGGCGCATAGACCAGGCCGCTGCGGATGATGGTATAAGCGACGCCGCTCTTGCGCAGCAGCTCTTCCACTTCGCCTTTGACACGGTGCAGGGTATAAGCCGAGGCCGGCGCCGCACCTAATTGGCTGAGCGTGATAATCCGGCCGACGCGGGCTGAGCGGGCCACGGCGGCTAAAGCGCGCGCGCCGGCCAATTCCACCCGCTCCAAATCGCGCCGCCGCCCCCACCACAGCGCATTCTCCAAATGGATGACGGCATGGCAGCCCGTAACGGCACGGAATAGAGCCTCTTCGTCCGTGATGCTGCCGACAAAAAGTTCGGGCGCTTGCGAGTGGCCGCCGTCCCAAGGCAGGCGGCGCAGGCGGCGTTCCGGCAGCAAGCAGCGCGTCGGCAGCGACTCCTGCATGAGCCGCTGCATCAGATGCCGCCCGACCAGCCCGGTCGCGCCTGTAACTAAAATCACTGTTTCCGCCTATTGCTAGCGAGCAATTTGCCCAAAACCGCATTATAAGCGGCGGCGGCGGGGCTGTAAAGCGACGGTAAAGCGCTGGCTGTGTTATACTGTTATAGTGGCTAGACTGGCTGCTTTTAGGCGGCGCGCTGGGGGCTCGTTTGAAGAAAAAAAGAATCGTCGTCACTGGCATGGGCATCGTCTGCCCGACCGGCAATTCGGTGGCGGAGGCTTGGGCGAATACCGCCGCCGGCATGAATGGCATCGGCTATATCTCGCGCTATGACCGCGCGCTGACGCAAAATCAACTGGCCGGCGAAGTCAAGGACTTCGACCCGGCCGCGCTTTTTGGCCGGCGCGAGGCGCGCCGCCTAGACCGGGTGGCGCAATTCGCCCTAGAAGCCAGCCGCCAAGCGCTGGCGGATAGCGGCTTGGTCGTCAACGAAGACAATATGTACGAGGTCGGCTGCGTCATTGGCTCGGGCGTCGGCGGCATCAATTCTTTTGTCGAAGCCCAGCAAGCCATCGACAGCCGCGGCCACCGCGGCATCAAACCGCTGGCAATCCCCAAGATTCTGAGCGATTCTTGCTCTGGCACGGTCTCGCTGCATTTCAACCTGCGCGGGCCAAATCATTGCATCGTTACCGCTTGCGCTTCCGGCAACAATTCAATTGGCGAGGCTATGCACATCATCCGGCGCGGCGATGCGGTGGCTATGGTCGCCGGCGCTTCGGAAGCGGCGATTGTGCCGCTCTGCGTCGCCGGCTTCAATAATATGACCGCCTTGAGCCGCAACGATGACCCAGCCACCGCCTCCCGCCCCTTCGACCGCAACCGCGATGGTTTTGTGCCAGGCGAAGGCGCTGGCGTGCTGGTGCTGGAAGAGCTGGGGCATGCGCAAGCGCGCGGCGCGAAGATTTATGCCGAGCTGCTGGGTTATGGGCATACATCGGATGCTTGGCATATCACAGCGCCGATGGAAAATGGCGCGGGCGCGGCTAAAGCGGTGGAATTCGCCCTACGCGATGCCAGCTTGACCGCGCAGGACATCGACTATATCAATGCCCACGGCACCAGCACGCCGCTGAATGACGCCGCCGAAACCAGGGCCCTCAAGCGGGCCCTGGGCGAAGTGGTCTATAGCATCCCGGTCAGCTCGACAAAATCGATGACGGGACATCTCTTGGGCGGCGGCGCGGCGATTGAAGCGGTCTTTTCAATTATGGCTATGCGCGATAATTTTATCCCGCCGACGATTCACCTCGAAGCGGCCGACCCCGCTTGTGATTTGAATTATGTGCCAAATGTAGGCTGCCAACACGAAGTCCAGACTGTTATGTCGAACGCCTTTGGCTTTGGCGGGCATAATGCCGTCGTCATCTTTGGCGAATACACGGCCGAAAACAAAGATAATGGCAAAGTCTGAGCCTCGCGGCCGCTCCCCAGTCAAGCCAGCTGACGGCGCGGCGCGCTATCCGCATATCGTCGGCTGGGGCATGGCTCTGCCCGAGCGCGTTATGACCAACGACGAGATTTCCGCTTTTGTCGAGACCAACGACGAGTGGATTTTCGCCCGCACCGGCATCCGCCAGCGCTTTATCGCCGGCGAAGGCGAATCCACCGCCACCCTAGCCTATAAAGCGGCTCAGCAAGCGCTTGAAGTGGCGGACATCTTGCCAGCTGACCTTGACCTCATCATTGTCGCTACTTCGACGCCCGAGAATATCTTCCCCAGCACTGCCAGCCTGGTGCAGGATTGGCTGAACGCGAACGAAGCCGGCGCCTTCGACTTGAGCGCAGCCTGTTCGGGTTTTGTCTACGCTTTGAATATGGCGGCCGATTCGATCCGCGCCGGGTCGATCCAAGTGGCTATGGTCATCGGCGCGGAAACGATGAGCCGCATTCTCGATTGGCAAGACCGCAGCACCTGCATCCTCTTTGGCGATGGCGCGGGCGCGGTGGTCTTAAAAGCCAGCGCAGCGCCCGGTGGCGTTTTAGCCAGCGTGCTGCGCTCCGATGGCGCGGGTGGCGACCTCTTGGCCATCCCCAGCGTCGGCAGCATCGACGCCGCCGAATCGCCAGCCGGCGCCAATGGCTATAAGCTCTACAAGATGTATATGGCGGGCAGCGAGGTGTTCAAGTTCGCCACGCGGGCCGTCAGCGATAGCATCGAGCAGAGCTGCAAGCAGGCCGGCATCACAGTGGCGGATATTAACCTGGTGATTCCGCATCAGGCTAACCGGCGCATCCTGCAAGCCGCCGCGCGCAAACTCGGCATCGATATCAAGAAATTTATGAGCAATGTGGAGCGCTATGGCAATACTTCCGCCGCCTCTATCCCCATTGCCCTCTGTGAAGCGATTGAGCAAAACCGGATTCAAGACAAAGATTATATCGCCATGGTCGGCTTTGGCGGCGGTTTGACCTGGGCGGCGATGGTGCTGCGCTGGGGCATTCCTAAACCTAGCGAGCAGCAAAGCTCCCGCCTGAATCGCCAGCGCCGCCATGTGCAATATCGTCTGGCTAAGTGGCGCTCGCGCTCGCGGCGCTGGCGCCGCCGCGTCAATCGCCGCGTCAAAGAGTTTCAGTCTTGATAGGCAGAAGTAGAACAAACTAAATTTTACAACTAGAAGACTTTTCTCCAACCCCACCCCCGGCTCTTCCCCGAAGCTTCGGGGAGGGACTTTTCCTCAAACTCCCTATAATTTTCGCGGTTTTTCTCCCCTCCCCAAAGCTTTGGGTCGCTTAGACACTGGCCTACGGGAGGGGCCGGGGGTGGAGTTGAAAAGTGAGACGCAGTCACAATATAAATTTGGGCTTACTGAAATGCAGAGGTCGGAGAATTAGGCTGTCATCTAGCCCTGTCTTATGCTCACTGCAGTGGCGTTGGTGACGGGATTGGCTCAGAAATGTAGATATGCACCAGGCAAAAGGCTTTGAGCGCATTTCTAATGTCGTAGACCATCAAGCGGAATTCGTATTCGCCAGTCGCGTAGCCGGCCGGGGCGAACTGGGCGATTTCCTGTGTTTGCCGCGTTTCGGGGATTTGGCCCCGCAGCAGGATAAAGGCGTCAAAAGTTTCGGGGCCGCTTATCTCGATGGTGGCGTGGCCAAATTGCTCGGTGAAGGCCGTGCCAGCCACCGGTATCGGCTGGAAGACGCGCATGCCATTAGCCGGTATATGCAGCTGCGCTTGTGGACTATCGCAGCCTTGAGCCGCGTCTAGCGGGATGATAGTGCCAACCAGCGTGGCTGTCGGCACCGGCGTCGCCTGCACCTGATTGACAAAATCGGCCGACCGCGGCATTTCCACTGGCTCGATGCCCAGATTGGCGGCGGGCGGCGCTGGCACGGGCGTAACAAAGACGCCATCTCCCTGCTGCCTCTCAGCGACCAGCGCGGCAATAGCGCCGTCCCGCCTCAGCTCTGGCAGGACCACCCGCTGTATGCCAATGATGATGAGCGCCAGTTCGAGCAGAAAAATAATCGCTGTAACCACATTCGCCCGCCGATAGCGCGACAGGTCCCGCTCCAGCTCAAAATAGGTGGAACGGTATTCTTGGCAGTGGATGAGGTAGCGACGCAGGGCAAACAGGATAGCGGCGGCGATTAAAAAATAAAGGCCGAGGGCGATTTGGTCAATCAGGCTGATGAGCGAAATCATGTCGGAAAATCGCGCAAAACGCCTTTCAGAATAGCGGTCAGGCGCGGCACGATAATCTTGCCGGCTTCGAGGACCTCGTCAGAATCTGTTTCCAGGTCAGTATCGACCGTGTCGATGGCGCGATTTGTGACGGCGGAGCAAGCCATCACGCGCATGCCGCCATGGCGAGCCACCAAAACCTCATGCACAGTTGACATGCCGACCGTATCGCCGCCGAGGGCGCGAACCAGCCGAATCTCGGCCGGCGTCTCGAAAGAAGGCCCAGACAAGCAAAAGAAGACGCCACTGTGCAAGGTGATGCCCTGCTGCCGCGCCACTTCGAGGGCGCGCTGCCGCAAGGGCCGGTCATAAGTCTGCACCAAGCCAAGAAAACGCACGCCAAGGGCTTCGTCATTGGGCCCCAAAAGCGGATTGGCGCCAATCATGCCAGGCAGGTTGATATGATCTTCCAGCAGCATCAAATCGCCAACTTCATAAGCCGGGTTGACGCCGCCCGCCGCGTTGGTCATGATGACCGTATGAATGCCTAACTCCTTCATGACGCGGATGGGGAAAGTTACCTGCTGCATAGTATAGCCTTCATAATAATGCGCTCGGCCTTGCTGGGCGGCGACGACCTGCCCTTCAAGCTCGCCGATGACCAGATTGCCCTGATGCCCCTGGACTGTCGATTGGGGCCAGCCGGGTATCTGCTCATAAGGGATGACAACGCGGTTCTCGAGGGTGTCGGCTAATGGGCCCAAGCCAGAGCCTAAGACCAAGCCGATTGTTGGCTCTGCGGCGCTGCGGCGGCGGATAAGGTCGGCGGCGGCTCGAAAATCTTGCATACTGTACATTCTGCCTCCTGCTTATAGGCTCAAACACGGATATTGGGCAAACTTTCGCCCATATTATCATAAGTTCTTTTTCTTAGATATAATACGCTTAGAAGCGGCTTAGAAAAATTGGAGGATTGCGCTCTTGAACGATATTCGTCGGCAGTTCCGCGCCGCCACTGTTCTCATCCTCATCATCATACCCATCGGCATCTTGGGGTATATGTATATTGAAGGAAAAACTTTTTTTGAGGCGGTCTACCTCACGATTATTACGCTGACCACCATAGGCTACGGTGACATTACGCCCCAGACCATTCTGGGCCGCTTCTTCACCTTGGGTCTGGTATTCGCCGGTTTGAGCGCGCTAGCCTTCTTCCTTTCATCGTCTTTCGCTCTGCTCTTCAGTTCCGAGGCTATGACGCGCCGCCGTTTGGTCTTCGTCAGGCGCAAGATAGGCACGTTAGACCAGCATTATATCATCTGTGGCAGCGGCGAAATGGTGGACAAGACCATCGGCCATGTGCTGCATGGGGCGCGCATCCGCCGCCAGCGACATCAGGAAGCCAGTTTTCGCCCCATCGAAAATCTGCTCAATCGCCTGCTCGGCAAATCGAAGTCAGGGAAATTTCAAAGCCTGCGCAAGCTCATCCATAAACTGTTCATCCTGTATCACCGCAATTTCTCCGAACACACCACCCTGCTCGATGTGCTGGTGGTCATAACTGAAGATTCGACCTATGCCGCGCATCTGCGCAGCACGGGCATCTTGGTGATTGATGGCGACCCCGGCGATGATGAGACCTTGCTGATAGCGGGCATCAAACGGGCGCAGGCGATTATGATTATGCTCGACCAAGACACCGAAAGCCTGCTGACAGTGCTGACAGCGCGCAATTTGAACCCGCGCCTCTATGTAACCGCCGCCGCCATCGAAGAAGACTTAAAAACCAAGATGATTAAAGCGGGCGCCAATGCCGTGCTAGCGCCTTATGAAGTGGCAGCGCAATTCCTCAACAGCGCCACCCTGCGCCCAGCCGTCAACGATTTTTTTAATAGCATCCTCTTCGACCAAGAGACGCAGCATCAGATAACGCAGCTGGAGCTGGAAGACGATTCGCCGTGGATTGGCAAGCGCATCGGCGATTTGAATTTGGGGGCGCAATATGACGCCGGCGTCATTGGCATTCGGCTGGAGACGGGTGACTTCGAGCATGCGCCGGGCGCTAACCGCGTGCTGAATGAGGACGAGATTCTGCTCAGCGTCGCCCCCGGTCACATGATTCCTAGATTGCGCGGCAGCTGCCGGCCGCAGCGGCGCGACGAGACGCGCCTGGCGAATTTCCAAAAGCTGGTGCAATTCCGCGAAATCAAGAGCCTGGAACGGACGCTCAGCCTGGCCGAAAGCGAGGCGGCCATCAAAGATGTCTCTAAGCATTTTGTCATCTGTGGCAATGACCATATCATCCAGAGCGCGGTGCGTTTTCTCGACCCGTCGCGGCCTTTTGTCTTGCTGAGCAATGACGAGGCGGTTACGCAGCGCTGGCTGGGGCGAGGTTTCCGCGTCATCCACGGCAATCCGGCGCGGGAAGATGTCTTGCGCAAAGGCGGCGTCGAACGGGCGCAAGCCATCATGATCTCGATTCAAGACAAAGCGGATGCGGTGCTGACCGTGCTTTCGGCGCGCAGCATCAGCAAATCGCTCTTGATTTCTGTTACCGCGCCCACAGACGACATGATCGAAAAATTGCAGCGCAGCGGCGCTGACCGCATCGTCAGCCCCTTTCATGTCGCGGCGCAATTTGTCCTGCTCTCGACCACCCGCCCCGAAATCGCCGACTTCTTGCAGCATGTGCTATACAACGAAATTACTGGGCTAGAGACAGCCGAGTTCTATATGGAAGATGATTCGCCTTGGATTGGCAAACGGTTACGCGATTTAGCCCTCGCTTCCCGCTATCAAGCAGGCGTCATTGGCATCCGCCAAAGCGACAGCATGAGCTTCCTCTATGCTCCGCCACTGGATCATGTGGTGCAGCCTTTTGAAGTTCTTATCGTGATTACGCCGATGCAATATTTTGACGAGATGCGCGAAGACGCGACTGGCGGCATACACAAGCGGCCCAGCACTTTGCGCGTGAAAATGGACACCGGCCTCGGTGAGGCTTGGTCGCGAGATATGATCCGCGAGCTTATAAAGCAGCAGGACGGTTAAGGTGCGTTAAGGTTCGGACGGACGGCGGCTCTTCATATTCTTCAAACGCGCGCCCAAGCGCAGCAGCCCATAGGCGGGCTTGGTTTTCGCGCTAGTTAAGATGCTGTCCGTGTCCAGATCGAGATAGGCAATCTGCGGCTGATAGCGGCTTATAATGGCCGGCAAATCACTGCCGCGCGGCATCTTTAGTATCTCGGGCAGATAGCGGCAACTGATTAAGATGGGGTAGCCATTGCGCCCGCGGTAGCGCGGGATGAGGAAGTCGCCTTGACCGCGAGCATAAGCGGCCAGGATTTGATAGACAATTTTTGTCTGCAAACCCGTCTGGTCGCCTGGCACAAGCAACAAGGCGGCCACATGCGCCGGCAAAGCGCGCAAACCCGCTTCTAGCGAGGCGACAATGCCGCCGGCGCGATGGGCGCGGTTATAGCTTATTTTGAGACCTAAATGCCTGAGGGCGGCCCGGGCCGCGGCCCCGCCTGGACCCGTTACCAGGCCAATATGGTCAATGCGCGCGCGCATCAATTGTTCGGCAATCTGGGCGACTGGGCCGCGGCCGCCCGCGCAGGCCGGCCCATCGGCTAAGACCAGCGCGCCGACGCGCCGCTGCAATTCGTAAACCGGTTCCGCGCCGCGCGTCGAGCCTAAAGCCACCGCCGCGATGCGCTCGCTCTGCAAGCTCAAGCGGGCAATCATGCGGGCTCGGCCGCGGACATAGCCGCGTTCAGGCGTCTGATTCAAATAGACGATGACGCGGGCCCGCGCTGGCAGGCCCCGCAAACCCAACTCTTCATCGCGCAAGACCTGTGCCAGCCACGGCGATTTGACCGGGCTGTTCTCCGCAAAACCGTATTTTTTGGTCATGGCGGCCGGGTTATAGATATGCTCGGCGTTCAGCGGCCGACCCAAAGCGCTGAGCGATGCCACTGAGATGACCAGCGTCGTCTCGGGCGGAATCTGCGGTTCATCTGCCCGCGGCGCTTTGAAAGGCAGACCACCGGCCTCATCCGCTTCCACCAGCAAAATGTCCGAATCGACGCGGTCTAGCAAGGTCTGCGTCCAGTCGCGCGGCGGACCATAGACGCGGCCGCCTTGAAT
Organism: Phototrophicaceae bacterium; assembly: GCA_965200325.1. Lineage (GTDB taxonomy): Bacteria > Chloroflexota > Anaerolineae > Aggregatilineales > Phototrophicaceae > UBA6055. The sequence continues at coordinate 2,435,569 of OZ241335.1, forward strand.
TTGCTCGTGCAGCAAGACAAATTGATGTTCGTTAAGTGCGGCGGAGATGCTGCGGGCTGGAGCGACGCTGGGCAACGCGGCTGGGAAAAGCGCCAACTGCTCGACAGAGAGCGTGGTGGTGGTCGTCGCCAAGACGCGCCAGCCGGCTTCCGCCAGCTCATAACCCAAGCCGACTAGCAGCGAGGTCTTGCCACCCGCGCCGATGAAAGCGACGACATCGCCGCGGGCGACATCAAAGGCTTGCCCGTATCGCATAAAGAACCCTTTCCGCGTTTATGATAACACGGGAAAGGGCATAAGGCACGAACAGGCGGCAGCAAGTCAGGGCAATCGCATCAAAATCGTGATTCAGCAAAATTCACAAAACTAAGCCAGAAAAACTGCGCAGCCACATTTTCAACCCCACCCCGGCTCCTCCCGTAGGTCAGTGTCTACGCGCCCCAAAGCTTTAGGCAGGGGAGAAAAACCCCGAAAACTGTGCGAGCTTGCAGGAAAGTCCTTCCCATCGGGCAATGTCTACAGTCCCCCACTTAGACTCCCCTCCCCGAAGCTTCGGGTCGCGTAGACACTGACCTACGGGAGGGGCCGGGGGTGGGGTTGAAACGAAGGCAAAAAACTTGCAAAATTTAGTTTGCCCTGCTTATATTTCGCCGATGCCTTGAGCGCGCAGAGCTGCGACCACCTTCTGCGGCGTGAAAGGCTGAGAATCGAGCCAGACGCCAGTAGCCTCATAGACCGCGGCGGCGATGGCTGGCGCAAGCGGCAAAAATGGCATCTCCGCCATGCCGCGTGCGCCCCAAGGTCCTAGCGGGTCAGGATATTCCAAAACGACCGATTTGACGCGCGGCGGCACATCCAAAGACGTCGGGATGAGATAGGTAGACAGGGTCGGGTTGAGGATTTTGCCTTCCCGCGAGACCAGGTATTCCATCAGCGCGTAACCTTGAGCCTGGACGATAGCGCCTTCGATTTGCCCTTGCAGCTGTTGCGGATTGATGACCTGGCCAACATCGTTGGCGCAGACAACTTCGAGCAAATGTATCTGCCCGGTTTCAATATCGACTTCGACTTCGACCGCTTCCGCCACATAGCCGTAGGCGAAATTCGGCACGGCGCGGCCGGTCTCTGGGTCGAAGAGGGTTGTTGGCGGCGGCCGGTACATGAACTCGGCTTTGGCGGGCCGTTCTTCGTCCTGCCATTTGCGCAGGGCGATTTCGGCAGCGCCGCGAATCGCATTGCCCGACATAAATGACAGCCGTGAAGCCGAAGCGCTGCCGGAAGAGCCAGAGGTCGCTGTATCGGAGGCGACCAGCTGCACCTGGTCAAAAGCGACGCCGATGGCGTCCGCCGCCATCTGGCACAAGGCAGTGTGCACGCCCTGCCCGACATCAGCCGCAGCATGATAGAGAATGACCGTCTCGATAGCGGCGCTGCCGCGCAATTCGATGCCGGCCCAGCAATGCTCGGGGAAGCCAAAGCTGAAGCCGACATTCTTGAAGCCGCCCGCCAGGCCGCGACCGCGCCGTTTTTTGGAGTCGGCGGGCGCGGGCGGCTTTTGGAGCTGCCAGCCCTTAGCCGTCTCTTGCCACCAAGATTGCGCGCCGCAAGCCGCAAAAACCTGGGGCATAGTTACGCCGGCCGGGAATGGCGTATCAACTGAGCCGATGCTGCCGTCGCGGATGCTGTTGCGCAGGCGGATTTCCAGCGGGTCCAAGCCCAGAGCCGCCGCCAGCCGATTCATCTGCCCTTCGGCGGCAAAGAGGGCTTGCGGCGCGCCAAAGCCGCGAAAAGCGCCTGAGGGGATGTTATTGGTATAGACAGCGTAGGTATCGACCTGGATGTTGTCAACTTCGTAAGGCCCGCTGGCGGTGAGCTGGGCATTGCCCAACACTTTGCTGGAGGTGTAGTTATAGGCGCCGGCGTCGCCAATGACGCGGGCGGCGATGGCGGTAAGGCGGCCTTCTTTGGTCGCGCCCCATTTCGCCCACACTTTAATCGGATGGCGCTTGTGATGATACAAGATGGACTCTTCGCGATTCCACTGCACTTTGACGGGCTGACGCAGCTGCCAAGCGGCAAGCGCCAAGACAATCTGCACCGACATATCTTCGCGGCCGCCAAATGCGCCGCCGATGGCGGGATAAATGACGCGGACTTGGTCTGGCGGCAGGTCGAGTGCATGGTAAATCTGCTCTTGGTCTTCGTGCGTCCACTGCCCGGCGACCAGCACGGTCACGCGGCCCTCATCGTCGATATAGGCGAGGCCCGCTTCGGGCTGCAAATAGGCATGCTCCTGCCAGGTAGTCTCGTATTCGCCTTCGACGACGACATCAGCTTGGGCCCAGCCGGCCGCCATATCGCCGCGGCGGATGCGATAGCGCGTTAGCAGATTGCCGGGGCTATCGGGGTGCAGCTGCGGCGCGGACTCGGCTAGAGCCGCTTCCACATCAAAGACGGCGGGCAGGTCTTCGTAATGCACATCGATTAAATCGAGGGCTTGCTGGGCGATGGCATCGGTCTCGGCGACGACAATGGCAACCATATCCATATAGCAGCGCACGACATCAGCGCCTGCTTTAGCGCCACCGGGGCCGCAAAGCACCGGCTGATCTTTCGTGACTAGGCCATATTCATTGACCGGCACATCGCGGCTGGTGAAGACGCGCCTGACGCCCGGCAGGGCTTCAGCGGCGGCGCAATCGACCTCTAGCACGCGGGCATGGGCCCGCTCGCTGAATTTGATACGCAGCCACAATTGCCCGTCTATATTGATGTCGCCCGGATACAGAGCGTCGCCGGTAACTTTGGCGCGGGCGTCAATGCGTTTTATTGATTGACTGATGACAGCTTTTTTCTCGTTCAAGGCAGTTCTCTCCGGCTACAAGCCGCATTGCGCTCAGCGAAACTCGAGGGACAGGCGCAAAAGCTCAAAAACTTGTCTCGATTAATTTTTCAGTTTCATTATGGAAGATGCGGCGCAAAATGGCGATGGCGGCGGCATAGGTCGGCTCAACGCCGCCATAGCTCAAGCTGCCCGCGCCTAAGTTCTGCCCGGCTTTCATCGGTTTGTCCGATGCGTAATGCAAAAAGCCGAGGTCGAATTTGACCGAATGCAAATCGACGATTTCGTTCATCGGGTGGCGCTGTGGGCGGAAAGCCTCGTAGACCGCCGAAAGATAGGGGCCGCCTTCCATTTCAATATCGGTATAGCCCTCTTTATAAAAAACGCTCATATAATGTGGATTCTGCAAAAATGTGCCTAAAACGCTGACCGCCTTCTGGTTATCCAGCACATTGCCGTGCTGCATATAGACGCTCACATGGCGGGCGGTGAAACAATTGCGGAAGAGAAAGGTATTTTGGGAATGCTCGTCGTGGATGACATTGGGAATCATCACATCGCCGATGCGGCCGTTCAGCGTCGCCGCTTTGCCCATAATATAGACACCGTCTAGCCGGCCGACGCCTTGGGCGATGCGGCTGAGCAATTCATAAGAAGCCATGCCCAGCGGATAATCGATATTGATGATGATGGCATTGCTATAACTCAACGGCGCCAAATCGGCGGCGCGGCCTAAGCGCGGGTCAAACCATTGCGGTTCCAGCTTGCCCAGCTCGATGACCTGCGTTTCCATCTCGAAACCGTGCCGGCTCGGGATGCGGTGGATGCCCAAACGATGCTCTTCTTGTTCCAGCCTGCCTTTCACGCGGCGGCCTTCGCTCGAGAGATAGCGCCGCAGCACAAAATACAAAAAATTATCCATGCTTTTATGGTAGCTTTCTTTGATGTCTTCATATTCGGTCAGCAGGGATTTCTCTTCAAATTGCTCGATATAATTAACCAAGTTCTCTTCGTAGCGGCGGGCAAAACCAGCCAGCAGGTTAATCAGCGAATGGGTATTGCTAGAGACAAAATAGACTGAGCGCTCGCCCGGGTCGATTCCTGCTAAAGCCAGTTCTTCGCCTAATTCCTGCCACCAGGAAGCGGTGGCGCGGCGATAATCCGCCAGCGAGCCAGCGATGAGCCGCAGGGTCATGCTTTTGCGCTGGCAGCTGATATGCAACAAATTCTTAACAAAATCCGCCTCCCAGAGCAGCTGCAAGCGGCGCAAATCGCTGACCGCCATACGCAAGCCCGCTGCCAAGGCGGCAAAATCGGCGTCGGGCAAATCCGCTTTTTCAGCATAGGGCAGCAGCAAATCGCATAATTCTTGATTTTGCAAAAGCAAATGCAGCTTGTTCCATTCGATTTGAAAAGCGGTCAAAATTGGCACCAGGTCATCAATATCGGAGCGGCTGACGCTATAGACCGCCAGCCGGCGCTTGCCATCAAAATGGCTGCGGCGGCGGCGGCCGGGCGCGTAGACACGGGACCAAGTGGCGATGTTGCGGTAGCCAGCCGCGATAAAAGCGCGATTCAACTGCCCTATCAAGACCTCTTCCACCTGCACGATGCAGGCGGGCAAGCGCAAGGCGCTGTACATCAAGGCGGAGACATCGGGCATAGCATCGCTGGCATGCTCGTGCAGCGACGAGCGCATCGCCACATGGCTTTCGACCAGGGTCTCGATTTTGATGCTATCGCTGGAACGCAGCAGCGAATAATAGGTGCGCATGTAAAGTTCGATTTCTTCGCTGCCCGTCTTAGGCACGGTGCGATCCATGTTAGCTCCGCTCTGCTTGGGCTTGGCTGGCGGCGCGGAAGGCCTCCACAATTTTATAATAGCCGGTGCAGCGGCAGAGATTGCCACTGATGCTGTAGTTAATCTGCTCGGTGGCAGGATTTTCGATTTCTTCGAGCAGTTTGGCGCCGGCCATCAAGAAGCCAGGCGTGCAGTAGCCGCATTGCACAGCGGCTTCGTCGATGAAGGCTTGCTGAAGCGGATGCAAAACCCCGTTCTGGCTCAAACCCTCGATGGTGACGATGTCCGCGCCGTGAGCTCGTGGCGCATGCACCATGCAGGCCATGACCGCCACCTCATCGAGGAAGACCGTGCAAGCGCCGCATTCGCCTTCGGCGCAGCCTTCTTTTGTGCCAGTCAGCTTGACATCATCGCGCAGCCAATGCAGCAGCGATTTTTGCTGGCCGGTCAAGATAGTGCGCTCGACGCCATTGACGCGGCTGACAATCGGGCTAGCGGCATAATGCGTGATTTGCTGTGGCAAGCCCCTTTGCACGCGGGCGGCGTTCTTGCCCCAGAGCATGGGCGGCTCGGCTGGCAAGCCAGTCTCGATTGTCTCAGCCGCCAGTTGCCGCAGCGCGCGGGCCACCAGCGCCTTCACCATCTCGCTGCGGTAGACGGCGCTGCCACGCACATCATCGATAGGCTGGACGGCGGCGCTAGCCAGGCGCGCCGCTTCGGCGATTGCGCCGTCGCTGAGGGTCTTGCCCAGCAGATAGTCTTCGGCGGCGGGGGCGCGCACGATGGTCGGCGCGACGCTGCCCAGGGCGATGCGCGCCCGGCTGACGCGGCCGTCCGCCGCCTGTTGAATCACTACCGCGGCGTCTACCACAGAAATCGCCTGTGCCCGCCGCAAGCCCAGCTTGAGGAAAATGCCCCGCTCGTCCGCGCCCAGGGCCGGGATGCTGATGGCGCGCAGCAGTTCGTCTTCGCGCAGAGCCGTCTGGCGGAAGCCGGTATAAAAATCTTCCAGCTTGAGCCTGCGTTCGCCGCTGACCGATGCCAGCGTCAGCTCGGCGTCGAGAGCGATAAGCGGCGTGATGGTATCATTGGCGGGCGAGGCGGTGATGAGATTGCCGGCGACGGTGGCGCGATTGCGGATTTGCGGCGCGCCCACTTCCCAAGCAGCCTGCGCCAGCGGCAGAGCCTTTTCGCGGATAAGCGCACTGTAGACGACATGATTATGCGTAACCAGCGGACCTAGCCGGATATTGCCATTTTCTAAGCGAATCTGGTCTAAGCCCGGCACGCGCGTGATATCGATGAGGTATTTGAGCTGGGTATGCTTGCCCTGCTCCAGCTCTATGATGAGATCGGTGCCGCCAGCGACGATACGGGCCGCCTGGCCATGCTCATGCAAGAGCGCCAGTGCTTCGTCGACGCTGCTCACGCTATAATAGGCTTGCCACATGACTGATTTGCCTCCTGCGCCACTGGCTGGCTAGCTTGCTTACTGCGGCTTCACTTCAAGCACAGTGTAAGGGTTGATATTCAGCACGCAGGTCGCTTCGTACTGCGTGCGCACTGTCTTGCGCCGATCCCAGGTATGCACATGCCCGTGCAGCATATAGCGCGGCTGATGCCAGCGCATAAACTGGCGAAAGCTATCAAAGCCGCGGTGGGCTAGGTCGGCGCCATCGTGAATATCGCGGGCCGGCGCATGCGTAACAAAGAAATCGAGGCTGCGCCGCCGCGCCCAGCGCCGCCAGAAAAGGCGCGGCGCCAGCCTCAGCGCCAGCCAGCGCATCTCCGCCTGGCTATATTGAATCTTGCCTTTATTATACCGAATCGAACCTTCTAAACCAGCAAAGGTCAAACCGCCGAATTCTATCACCTGCCGATGCAGGTTAATGCCGCCGGGCGGTTCTTGGTCATAGATTTCGTCGTGATTGCCGCGGACATAAAATAGCGGCACATTGATAATGCTGGTGATGAAGTCTAAATAGCCCGGGCGCATATCGCCGCAGCTGATAATGGCGTCGATATCGCTATACTGCCGCCGCAAATTGACCGCATTGTTCAGCTGCGGCATCTCCGTATCGCTAAGGCAGAGTATTTTCATCAGCTTCTATTTGTCATCGCGCCCAAAGCTCTAAGCCGAATAGCCGCTAGCGAAGGTTTCAATCATCAGCCGCACATCTTCGCCTAAGGGATAAAGAATCGGGCAAGTTGCGCCAGCGCGGATGTACTCGCGCACTTTCGCTTTGACATCGGCCGGCGTGCCTGAGGCGGTAATCATCTGCACGACATCATCTGGCACGAGTTTCATCGCTTCGAGGATTTGCTCTTCAGTGGCGGGCCAGGTCAAGACCTGGCCGATTTCGTCCAGCAAATCTTGGCTGACGCCGCTGGCTTTCATGATATGCGGCTGCTGCCCTAAGTATTGCGTAACGAGCTTGCGGGCGGCATCGAGGGCTTTGGCGCGGTCATTATCCACCGAGCAGACGACAAGCTGGGGCCGGTCAACATCATAGACTGATTTGCCGGCGCGCTTCGCGCCGATTTCCAACTGAGCCATCGCCATCTCGTTATATTTGGGCGATACCAGATAATTCAGCACAGCGCCATCGGCGATTTCGCCGGTCAAAGCGAGCATCTTGGGTCCGGTCGCGCCGATATAGATTGGCACATTGCGCGGCTCTTTGCGCCCATGCACCACATCCAGCTCGACATCCTGCAGCTGCACGAACTCGCCCGCGAAGCTCACCCGCTCGCGGTTGAGCAAGCGGCGCACCGTCGTCACAACTTCGCGCATGGCTAGCAGGTTTTTGCGCCGCTGGATGCCCACCTTAGCCGCCAGCGGGTCCCACCAAGCGCCGATGCCGCAATAGATGCGGTCCTGGGCCAAATCGTCCAGCGTGAGGAAGGTGGCGGCGATGACAGCGGCATTGCGCGTCCAGTTGTTGATGACGCCAGAGCCGATTTTAATGCGCGAGGTAACGGCGGCAAAAGCCGCCATCGGCACTATCGCATCGCGGACGAGGCGGCTTTCCGCCTGCCAGACCGCTTCAAAGCCGCAAAGCTCGGCATATTTCACATATTCAATCGCATCCGCCAGGGAATGCGCGTCTTGCAAATAAAGTGCTACTCTATCAGGCATAAGGCTGCTCCAGTTTTATTAGGACTAGGAAAAAAGAAATTTAGCCACAGAAGTAAGACCAATTAAATTTTGCAACGGAGAGAGTTTGTTTCAACCCCAGCCCCAGCCCCTCCCCGAAGCTTCGGGGAGGGGCTGGGGCCTGTACACATTGCCCGATGGGATGGACTTTTCTGCAAGCGCGCCTATAGTTTTTGGGGTGTTTCTCCCCTCCCCAAAGCTTTGGGGAGGGGCCGGGGGTGGGGTTGAAACGAAGGCGTAAGACTTGCAAAATTTACTTTGTCCTACTGAGACCTGGCTTTGTCTTAGGCTCACTGCTTTACCTGTTCCACTGTGGCGAAGGACGGAAAGGCCGGCAAATGCTCGAAGCCGCCTTGAGCCAATACTTTGTGATAATCTCGCAAATCGGCCGGCACATCAATATCCAGCGTCAAGCGCTCCGATTCATAATGCAAGACCTGCAAACCAGCCGCCCCCGCCAGCTGAATGTGGCGGGCGAAGCTGCCGCTGCCATAGGCATAATCAATCGCGCCTGGCGGCCGCACCAGCAAGGCGTTCGTGCCATCGCGCTCGCGGTCAGTGGCGATGACGATGGAGTCCTCCACCGTTAACTCTATCATAGCGCGGATGTCTTCTACTTGAATAAAAGGCAAATCAGCCGGCAAGACCAGCACGGCATCGGCGCGCCAACTGCGCAGAACCATGGTCGCCCGCAGCAACGCCAGATTGAGATGAGACACAGTGCCTTCTTGCAAAGTTTTAGCGCCCAGCTCGCGGGCAATGGCCAGGGATTTGGTATCCCGCGAGATGACCAAAACGCCGGTAATGCGCTGCTCGGCGCTGGTAACCGAAAGCACCTGGCGAAACATGGCTTGAGCCAGGGCATAGCGCTGCTCGGGCCGCAGGACGGCTGACAAGCGGCTCTTGGCATTCTTGAGCGGCTTGACCGGGATAATCGCCCACAAGCTCATGAGTTCCACCCGCCGATCCAATGCAAAACGGCGCGGGCTAAAGCGGTTTTTGTCGGCAAATCTAGCATCAGCGTATCCAAGCGCGTACTGCGCAAACCAGGCATTTGCAGCGGCGGGTTGCGCCTGTCATCAACAAAGCCATTGATGCAGCTGGCATAAAAACGGGCTACGGCCGCCGCTGATACGGGCAAGTCCAGCTCACGCATGATTTTTGCCGTTGGGCCCTTGACAGCAGCGCCGGCGATAATCGGTGTAATCGCCACCACCGGCACAGTCAAGCTAGCCAGCAAGGCACGCAGCCCCGGCACGGCTAATATCGGCCCCAGCGAAATCCAAGGATTTGAGGGCGCAATCAGAACAATATCGGCGGCGGTCAAAGCCTGGCGCACGGGCGGACTCAGCGTCGCTTTTTCGCAATCTTTATAAGTTATAGCCTTGATGACAGGCGCCCAGCGCTCTTTGACAAAATATTCCTGAAAGCCCAGCGCGCCCCGCTCGACGGTCTCGATAATCGTAGGCACAGCGGCATCGCACATCGGCAAGAGCCGCGCCTGTATGCCCAGCCGTTCAGCCAAGCAAGCTGTAACTTGGGTCAAAGAATGCCCTTGTCGCAGCCAATCACTGCGCAGCAGGTGCGTCGCCAAATCTTTATCGCCCAGACGAAACCAGGGCGCGACGCCATAATGCCGCTCGAGGCTCGCCAGCGCAACTGTCGAATCGTCTTTAAGACCCCAGCCCGCTTGCGGGTTGACCAAGCCGGCCAGCGTGTACATCAAGGTATCGAGGTCGGGGCAGATTTTTAAGCCCAAGTGCCAGAAGTCATCGCCGGTATTGACAATAAAGGTCAAATTTTCGGGCGGGTGAATTTGCTGCAGGCCGCTGGCTAATTTCGCCCCGCCGACGCCGCCCAGCAAAACGGCGATTTTTTTATCGCGCTGCCCACTTTGTTCTAGCGCCACAATACTCTCGTTTCCCAAGCTTCGCGGCGGCGCTGGCGTTTTTGCGCCGGGAAGCCCAGCGTAATCATGCCTTGCGACTGCCAGTCGGCCGGCAATTCTAATACATCGGCGACCACATCTGGGCAGAAGAGCGGCGCGCAAACCCAGCAAGCGCCCAAACCCAAGCTGGCCGCCATCAACAATATATTCTGCCCCGCCATCGCCGTGCTTTGAATGGCCATCGCCCGTTCATGGGCATTGCGCCGCGCATCGGCATAGACATCCATATCGCGCAGACTCATGCAAAGCAGAATCAGCAGCGGCGCGCCGGTGATGCGGGCATAAGAGCGGGCGACATCGGCTTGGATAAGGGCGGGCGGCGCTCCGTCGGCGCTCAAATCTTGGCGCAGCCGCGCGCCCATAGCCCGCGCCAGCTTGTCTTTTTGCGCCGCCTCGCGGATGACGACAAAACGCCAGGGTTGCCGATTATGCGCCGATGGCGCCCAAATCGCCGCTTGCAAGATTTTATCGATATAATCGGCCGGCACGGCCCGCGCTTGATAGACCCGCAAAGAACGGCGCGCCCGCATAAAATCCAGCAAGGTCTCGGGTCTCATCTGGCTCATCGTCATCCTGTGCCCGCTCAACGATACAAATCATTTTCGGCCGCGCGAATCAAATCGGCGGCGCGGCCCTGGGCGCCGCTATAATGCAAGCCGCGCAATAAAACAGCCGGCAAACCTTCGTCGGCTTCGCCGCAGAGCAAGTGCGCCGCCGCCGCTACCAGGTCGGCATAAGCCACTTGCGTAACTTCTAGCGTGCGCCCATAGAGATCGCGGCTGCCGCGCAGGTCTTTGACCGCGGGCAAACCAGCCGCGCCAATCGCCACCCCCACATTGCCCACGCGGAAGGGCCGCCCGTGCGTGTCGCTGATGATGACGGCGACTTCGATGCCCAGCCGCTTGGCAATGGCGGCGCGGTAGGCGGCCGCGCTGCTATCTGGATCGAGCGGCAGCAGCAAGGCGGCCGCGTCGCCACAGGCGATATTGCTCTGGTCGACACCAGCATTGGCCGAGACAAAACCCAGTCGATGTTCCGTCACCAGCACGCCGCGGCGCTTGCGCGAGACGCGCTGGGATTCGCGCAGAATCAGCTCGACCAAGCGCGGATCTTTGCCGGTCTCACCGGCTAAAGCGGTCGCGGCGGCCGAGGCGGTAACGCTAGCTAATTCGACATAGCGGCATTCGGCTTTGGAGACGATTTTAGAAGAGATGACCAAAGCATCGCCACCACGCATTTGCAGGCCGGCAGCCTCCACCTTCGCCAAGATGATGTCGATAATATCATCGCCGGCTTGAATCAGCGGAATATCAGGTATCGCGCAGGCGCGGAATTGGGGCATTCGCCTCATCTTTTATCGTCCAAACCTGTGATGCGGATGCCCGCGCCTTTGACGCGGTAGGTCCGATTGATATGCAGCAAGACAGGCGTCAAAGATTCCGCCGCCACCGCGTTCTTCAAAGGGCCAGCATCGATGCCGCGCATGCCGGCCGCCGCCACCAATTCGATGACAGCCGCTTTAGCCGCTTTGTCATCAGCGCAGACCAAAACATCGCAATCGACAGCCTGGTCGAGCTGGCGCAGCTTGACCGCGCTGACATTTTGAAAAGCGGCGACTACGGGCGTATCAGCGCAGAGCTGAGCCTGCGCTTCCAAAGCGGCGGCGCGGCCGGGCGGCAAATTGACAGCCATAATCTCGGGCGGCTGCAAAGGAACGGTCAAATCCACCACTATCTTGCCGGCGCAGTGCGCACGCACGGACTTCAACGTGGCGGCATGGGCGTTATAAGGCACGCTAAGCACAACGATATCCGCCGCCGCCGCCGCCGCCGCATTCGCCATGCCAGTCAAATAGTCGCCGCCCAATTCGGCATTCATTTCGGCGGCGCGCCGCTGGGCCCGCTCTTCAGCCCGTGAGCCGATGATGACCGAATAACCCTGCAAAGCCCAGCGCATCGCCAAGCCCGCGCCTTCTTTGCCGGTGCCGCCCAAAATCGCCAATGTTTTCATCTTGCCTCGCCATTTCTTAGTCGGTTCAAGTTATTATTGCGATTAGAAAAAAATAAATTTTTAGCCACAGAACTAGGACAAACTAAATTTTGTAGCTAATTCTTTCCTGTTTAGCATTGTAAAGTATCTTGCGCGTTTCGCGTATACGCTTCCCAAACCTTTGGCGCTAGAGCCAGCGCCTCGGCGGCGATTGTGCTTTCGTCCAGCGTGAGCAGCTGCCGCTCGCACATTAAGATTTTGCCAGCGCAAATCGTCGTCGTCACCATTGAAGCCTCAAAACCGAAGAGCAAATGCCAGGGCAAGTTGCCCGCCGTCAGCGGCGTGAACGGTTGATAGTCGACGAAGATCAAATCGGCGGCCGCGCCGACGCTGATTTCGCCGATGGTTTGACCCGGAAAAAAACTTTCTAACAGACGGGCATTATTGCCCCAAGCCATGCTGGCGATGCTATCGCCCGGGGCGCGGCGCGGGTCGCGCTGCACAACTTTATGCAGCAGGTAAGCCGCTTTCCATTCCGCCCACATATTATTGCTGAAACCATCATTGCCTAAGCAGAGCTTGATGCCCGCCGCCAACAGGCCATCGATATCGGCCGCGCCCACGCCATTGTTCATATTCGAGCGCGGCTGGTGGCTGACCCAGACGCCGCGCTGGCCTAAGATTTCCCGCTCCGCCTCGTTGATATGCACGCAATGGGCGGCGATGGTCGATTCGCGCCAGATGCCATAGCGGTCTAGCCGCGGCACGACGCGCCGGCCGCTGCGGCGCAGGCTGTCGTCTTGGTCGGCTTCATGCTCCGCGACATGGATATGGAAACCCGCCGCCGCGCCCAGACTATCTATAGCATCGGCGCAGGCGCGCAAGCTGGCGTCGCTCAGTGTCAAGCTGGCATGCAGGCCAAAGCTGCCCGCCAGTCGGCTATGCCCGGCCCTTGCGCGCATAAATCGCACATTTTCGGCGATGCCGGCGCGCATCTTGTCTTCGCCATCGCGGTCTGTTACCTCATAAGCAAGTACCCCGCGCAGACCAGCCGTATCCAGCGCAGCGCCAATGACATCGAGGCTGCCCGCGATGCAATTCGGGCTGGCATGATGGTCAATTAGACTGGTGGTACCGTGTTTAATCGCGTCGACCAGGCAGACTAAGGCGCTGGCGCGCACGGTTTCATGGTCCAGCGCTTTATCCAAAGGCCACCATAAGCGCTCAAGAATCTGGGGGAAATCGCGCGGGGCAGGTCCAGGCAGAGCCAAGCCGCGGGCATACGCGCCATAAAAATGGGTGTGGGCGCAGATATTGCCCGGCATGACATATTGGCCGCGAGCGTCAAGCAGCTCGGCGGCGGGATAAAGCGCTTCAAGTTCGGCGCGTTTGCCAATAGCGCCGATGCGCTCGCCGTCGATATGCAAGGCATAGTCGCGCAGAATGCGCGGCGGCGCGCCCAAGGTAATCAGATTCGCGTTGACAATCAGCATTTTTGTCGCCTCGGTAGACCTAAGTTTCTATTGCGACTGGGGAAAAGAAAATAGCCACAGAGACACACAGGCGCAGAGAAGTTAGATTGCTGCGCACTGGCTGGATTTGGCATATTCTCATTACTCTTCTACTTCATTTCACAATTTTAAGCGCGCAGGGCATGATAGACGCGGCCAACGTAAAAATCGGCCGCGCTATACAGCTCGGGAATGGTCTCGGCATTGATGAAGCGATCCCAGGTGGTGCGGATAAAGCTGATGGAGCGGGCCCGCAGATTCTCTATCGGCGGGTCTTTTTCGATGAGACGCCTGAATTGCACTTTGTAATAGAGAGCGTCAGCCCGTTTCTTTTCATCAGGCAGCAGGTCGCGGCGGCGCGCCAATTCCAAGCCGGTAACGCGGGCGAAATAGGCTATGGTGCCGCTGTGCTGGCGGAAGGGTTTGCCGCTGAGAAAAAAAGCGATATATTCCGCGTTCAAGCCGCGCGGCAGCTGGCATTGCGGGATGCGATACCAATTTTGCTGGCGGGCGATTTCAAAATCTTTTTTGCGTTTAAGCACGCCGACCAAGACTCGATCATCCGCGTACATCGCTGCCACTCCTAGCACGCTGCTGCAAGAGGCGCTTGTCAATCTCCGCCACTTTTTGCTGGTGCTGTAGCCACCAAGCCGGGTCGCGCTGAGCCTCTAGCTCGGCGACGGTCTTGCCCTGCTGCTCGACCCAGGTGTAATACTTCAAATTATGCCAGCGCTCGCGGGCTTCGCGGCTGCCGGCCATAATCCAGTCCAGACTCGCCCGCTGGAAGACGCCGGTGGCGAGCGCGGTGGCTTGCGCCTCGTCGAGCGGGCCGGCCTGGGCGCGCAGGTGCGCCATCACCGAGCGGTAACGCTCCATGCCATCGGTGGCGACGGTCACGATGACATCGGCGCTGGTCATGAGATAATATTTGGCCGTCTTGATGGCGCCGATGATATTGCAGATACCGCTGATGCCCAAGATATTCGCCAGCCGCGCCACCGCCGCTTCGTCCAAGCCAAAGCGCTTGACCAAAACTTCGCGGCCTTTTTCTTCGGCAAAGAGGCGCAGACCCTGCAAAGCATCGCGGTCGTCAATCGCCATCAGCGCGTCCATATTCAAGACATTGTGAATCCAAGTTACATGCTTATCGCCGATGCCCTGGATCTCGTGCGCACCATAACCGTTATTATACAGCGTCGGGCATTGAATCGGCTCTAAGCCGACGATTTTATGCTCGGGCCAGACTTGCTTGAGGCGGTCGCCGGCGGCGATGGTGCCAGCGCTGCCCATAGCTGAGACATAGGCGGAAATCTTGCCGGCGCCGATGCCGGCCGCCGCCAGTTCCGCCGCCAGCTCCACCAGCGTATTGCCGGTAACATAATAATGAAAACGATAATTGCCCATGACCTCAAATTGATTCAGCACGCGAATCTGGCTGTCGCTGGCGCGCAGGCGCTTGACCTCATCATAAATCTCTTTGACATTGCTCTCGCTGCCGGCGGTGCGGATGATGCGGGCGCCATAGCGGCTGATGCGGTCAAACCGTTCCTGGCTCATCTCTTCGGGCAGCACGACGATGCTATCATATTCCATGCGGCAGCCGATGAAAGCGCCGCCGATGCCATAATTGCCCGTCGACGGCCAGACGAGGGTGTGCCTATTTGGATCGACTTCGCCGAGCAGCTGCTTCTCGAGCAAGACGGAATAGGCCGCGCCGACCTTGTGGCTGCCCGATGGGAAGGACAGCCCATAGATAAGTACAATCGGCGTTTCCACGCCGGTCAAGGCCGGCGGCAAAACGACATGATAAACCCGATTCTGGGCATCGCGCCAGGTGATGTTGTACAGGTTCAGCGGATTCAGCGGGTCAGCTGTCAAAGCGGCTAGAGCCTCAGCCCGCAGGGTCGGGGCGATGGTCTGCGGGTGCAGCATCTCTGCAAATGTGGGACCAGTTACCATAGAATCTCCTCCGCCAGACAGGTTTTATAGACAGTTCGCAATCACCGCGCCGCGGCCGCTCAGGGCGAGTCTTCCGCCGGCGGCGCGCTTGCGCCGCCGCGCCAGCTGACGGCATTGCGCTGATTAGGCGTTTGCGGCGGCGGCAGCCCGATCGTCGAAGCGACAACATAAAGCGGCCGATCACGGGTTTCATCGTAGCCGCGGGCTACATATTGCCCCAAAACAAAAAGAAAAAATAGCTGAAAAGAACTCAAAAGCAAGAGCAAAACGATGGTCGTGGCTTGGCCGCCAAAGAACTCCGCGCCCATAGCCAGGCGCAGCGCCGAGATTACCGCAGCCACGAACAGCGACGCCAAAGCCAGAATGAAACTCGCATAGAGCATAATTTGCAGCGGGAAAAAAGAAAAACTTGTAACCGCGTCTAAGGCGAAGGCGATCATCTTGCGCCAGGGGTATTTTGTCTCGCCCCAGACCCGCTCTTCGCGCACATATTCGACGCCTGTTTGCTTAAAGCCGACCCAGCTTGTCATGCCGCGCACAAAGCGGTGATGCTCGCGCATTTGCCGCAGCACATCAGCCACCTGCGCGTCCATCAGGCGGAAGTCGCCGGTATCGACCGGGATGTTAATATCGGTGATGCGGTGAATCAGGCGATAAAAGACTTTGGCGCTCAGCTTCTTCAAAAGGCTCTCGCCTTTGCGCTCGGCGCGCACGGCATAGACCACCTGGTAGCCGGCTTTCCATTGGGCGATTAAGCGCGGGATGACCGCCGGCGGGTCTTGCAAATCGGCGTCAATCAGCACGACGGCTTGCCCGCTGGCATAATCGACGCCGGCAGTTACCGCGATTTGATGGCCAAAATTGCGCGCGAAATTGATGACGCGCACGCGCTTATCTTCCGCCGCCAGCTCTAGCATCAACGCCAGCGAGCCATCGGAGCTGCCGTCGTTGACCAAGAGCAATTCCCAGCTTTCGCCGGTGGCCCCCAGGGCCGCCGCGACCTGGGCGTAAAACGGTCGCAAATTGCCGGCTTCGTTATACACCGGCGCGACGATTGAATAAACAGGCCTTTCACTCATAGCAAACCCGCGCCAGCTAGAGCCGCCCGCACTGCCTTTAGATTTGCCGCGACGGGCAAGCCCGTGCCCACCGCCTGCCGCGCCCGCGGCACATCTTTTAAGCCGCTGCCCGTGCTGAGGATGCAGACGGTTTCTTCGCTATCGACCAAGCCGGCCCGCGCCGCTTGTTGCAGGCCGGCAAAAGCGGCGGCGGCGGCGGGTTCGGCAAAGACACCGCAGAGCTGAGCGAATTGCGGAATGGCCGCCACAATCTCGGCATCGGCCACAGTGACAAAAGCGCCGCCAGTCTTGCGCACAGCGCGCAAGGCTTTAGCCCGATCGCGGGGCAAAGCGGCGGCGATGCTGTCGGCGATTGTAGTGGCCGGGTGGCGGCGAATAGCAGCCGGACTCAAGCCCTGCCGCCAAGCCTGGGCTAAGACTGCGCTGCCTTCGGCTTGCACACCCAGCAAGCGCGGCAGCTTGTCTAGCCAGCCCAGTTGCAGCAAATCCCAAAAACCTTTGTACAAACCGCTGATGATGCTGCCATCGCCGACGCTGACGACGACGACATCGGGCGCGCGCCATTGAAACTGCTCAGCGATTTCTAAGGCGGCTGTCTTTTTGCCTTCGGTCGTGAAGGGGTTGATGCCCGTATTGCGGGAATACCAGCCCTGCTCGGCGCAGATTGCCTGGCACAGCTCAAAGGCTGCGTCGTAACTGCCATCGACCAGCAGGGTCGTCGCGCCATAGACCAGCAACTGGGCGATTTTCGCGGGCGGCGCGCTGGCTGGCACGAAGATGACGCAATCCAGCTCGGGCAGCGAGGCGCTTAAACCGGCTAAAGCCGCCGCCGCGTTGCCGGTGCTAGCCGCGCCGACAACATCCAAGCCGCATTCGAGGGCCCGCGTCAAGACTAAAGCGCTGGCGCGGTCTTTCAGCGAACCGGTCGGATTAAGTCCGTCGTCCTTGACCCAGACCTGCCGCAGGCCGAGGGCGCTGGCGATGCGCGGCGCGGCGTAAAGCGGCGTCCAGCCCACTGCCAGCGGCGGCACCGGGCTATCAGGCGCGACCGGCAATAAAGCCTTATAGCGCCAGCAACTCGCCAGGCGGCTGGTGCTGATAGCGGCGCGGTCGAGCCGCGCGCGCAAAGCGGCGTAATCGTAGAGAATATCCAGCGTGCCTAGCTCGCCATGCTGTGGGCAGGTGTAGCTAACTTCGTCGAGCGCATAGCGGCAATCGCCGATGACGCAGCGCAGTTCCTTTACATCCGCCATTGTTCGGTCATCGTCTTTCTGAGCAAGTCCAAGTTTGTTTTGCGACTAAGAAAAAAGATTTAGCCACAGAGACACAGAGGCGCAGAGAAATGAGACGGATTCTGTGCTTGCTGGCTTTGTCTTATGCTCAATTATATTATGCCGTTTACTGAGACAAGAGAAGTGGGACAAACTAAATTCTGCAAGTTTTATGCCTCGTTTCAACTCCACCTACGGGAAGGGCCGGGGGCGGAGTTGAAAAAAGTCTCCCCGCTGCAAAATTTAGTTGGTTTTACTTCTGTGGCTAATATCTCTTTCTCCGCAGTCAAGAAATCAATCCAGGCCCCCAGGCACAATGCGCGTGCCAGCTTCGCCTAGCAGGGCGCGGCTGAGATTTGGCGGATTGGTGATAATCGCCTGCGGGCCGCCGCCCTGTACGTAATCCACCGCCGCCTCGATTTTAGGCTGCATGCTGCCGCGGGCGAAGTGGCCCGCCGCCATATATTGCCGCGCCTGTTCCAGCGTTAGCAGGTCGAGCGGCTGCTGCCGCGGGCTATTATAATTGAGGCAGACCTTTTCGACGCCAGTAGAAATCAGCAGCCGGTCGGCGCGCAGGGTCTGCGCCAATAAGCTGCTCGCCCGGTCTTTGTCGATGACAGCCGCGATGCCGCGCAAGCTGCCGACCTCGTTGCGGGCGACTGGCACACCGCCGCCGCCGCAGACGACGACGATATAACCCGCCAAAACCAGAGCTTGGATAGCGTTGATTTCGTTGATGACCAGCGGCTTGGGCGAGGCGACGACGCGCCGCCAGCCGCGGCCGGCGTCTTGCATGACCTGCCAGCCAGCCGCCCGCGCCGCCTGCGCTTCCGCCGCGCTCAAATAACCGCCAATCGGTTTATCTGGCTGGGCAAAAGCCGGGTCATTCGGGTCGACGCGCACCTGCGAAACCAGCGAGACGACGGTGTGATTCTTGCCAGCGCGGCGCAGCGAATTATCCAAAGCCTGCTGCAACATATAGCCGATGCTGCCCTGCGTATCCGCAACTACCAAATCCAGCGGCACATCATGGATGTCCGCCTCGCGCTTGGCAATCTCGGCGCGGTTCAAGATATAACCGACCTGCGGGCCATTGCCATGGGTGATGACAACCTGCCAGCCGGCGACAACCATAGCGGCGATATGGCGGCAGGTCTCGCGCACGGCCGTCCACTGGTTTTCGATATGCGGCTGCTGGGGGTTGGGTATCAGGGAATTGCCGCCAATCGCCACCACCACCAATTTTTCAATCATCGCGTTCTTTTTCCGCTTCTCGATAAGCCCAAGTTCGTATTGCGGCTAGGGGATAGAAATTTAGCCACAGAGGCGCAGAGAAAAAGTGGCTGCCATTTTATATCGCAGGCACATTATTTTCTTTGCCCTGCTTCTGCCGCTGGCCCTAGCGCATCGTCAAAGCCATAGCCGCCTTCTGCACATGCAGGCGATTTTCCGCCTCGTCATAGACGACGCTCTGCGGGCCATCGATAACGCTGTCAGTAACTTCGATATTGCGGTCAGCCGGCAAGCAGTGCATATAGATGGCATTGTCATTCGCCAGAGCCATGCGCCGCTCGTCGGTGATCCAATCGGTGTATTTCGCGCCGATGCGGGCCGATTCCGCTTCGTCTTCTGTCGTCAGCCAGCTGCCCCAGCTCTTAGGATAGAGAATATCAGCGCCACTGAAACCAGCATCAAAATCGTCCAAAATCTCGAAAGAGCCGCCATGCCGCCGCGTATTCTCTTTTGCCTGCTCGACAATAGCGGGCATGAGCTTATACTCTGGCGGCCGCGTCAAGCGCAGATTCATGCCAAAGCGACTCATCAGCAGCACCAGGCTCTGCGGCACCGAGATTGGTTTTTGATAACTCGAGGCATAAGCCCAGCTGATATTGATGGTCTTGCCGCGCAGGTCGCGGCCAAATTTTTCTTGTATTGTCATCAGGTCAGCGAGGATTTGAAATGGGTGATAGACATCGCATTGCATGTTCAACACCGGGACACGGCTGGCCGCGGCGACGGCCTGGATATACGCGTTGCCAATGTCCCAATCGCACTGGCGGATGGCGATGCCATCGGTATAGCGGCCGACGATTTCGCCGATTTCTTTGGCGGTGTCACCATGGCTGATTTGCGTCGTCGTGTGGTCGATGAATTGGGCGTGGCCGCCTAATTGAGCCATGCCCGCTTCAAAGCTGATGCGCGTGCGCGTGCTGGTGAAGAAAAAGAGCATAGCCAGCACCTTGTCGCGCAGCAGAGCATGCGACTCGCCCAAGGCGCGGCGGCGCTTCAAGTCCCAAGCCACATCGAGCAGAGTCTCGATTTCTTCTTTGGACCAATCCTGTGTGCTGATGAGGTCTCGCCCTCTAAGATCCGTTTGCATATTTTTCCTGTCCTTTATTCAATTCAGTTTTTGCCCAGATGCGCGGGAATACTCTCAGTCAGCGCCAGCGAACGTCTGCCGCAGAATCGCTGGGAAAAGCGCGTACCAGTCAGTCGAGCGCAAGACATCTTCCAGTGGCACCTGGTCCAGCACAGTATGGGCATGGATTTCGTTGCCAGGCGCGAAGCCGATGCTAGGAATGCCGGCTTTGCCGGCCCAATAGATGCCATTGGTAGAAAAATCCCACTTGCCCGTGTCGACGGGTCCATAGAGCGCTTCCGCCGCCGCCACGCCCGCTTTGACGATGGGCGCGTCTTCTTCGTAAGCCCAGGCCGGATAAATCTTGTCCAGCGGCAAGACAAAACCGGTATAGCTTGGGTCGTCATAGACGAGGATTTCAGCCTGAATATCATCGCGCGGGCCGATAATGTCCTGCAAGCGCCGCAGTTCGGCCAGCGGCTCTTCGCCAAAGGTGATGCGGCGGTCGACATAGATAATAGCTTCATCAGGCACGGCATTGATGCTCGGCGTTTTGACCGTCATATCGGTGACAGTGATGCGGCCGGGTCCAAGGAATTCATGCCATCCGAGTTCTGGCTCAATGTGGCTGATGCGTTCGATGATGGGCAGCAGCTTATAAATCGCGTTATCGCCGAGATAATTGCTGGCGGCGTGGGCGCTTTTGCCTTTGGCGACAATTTTGAACTCCACCCGCCCTTTATGCCCGCGGTAGATTTGCATCTTGGTTGGCTCGCCGATGACGACAAAATCAGGTCGGATACCTTCGGTCTGCACGAAGGCATGCGGCGCTTGGCCGTCGTTCCATTCTTCCATATTGCCAAAATAATAGGCGCTAAAGCCGTCGAGCAAACCCAAATCGCGGGCTAAAGCCAAACCATAGACCATGCCTGGCGTGCTGCCTTTTTCATCGCAAGCGCCGCGGGCATAGAGGATGCCATTTTCGATTTTGCCTTCAAAAGGGTCCCAGTCCCATTCGTCAGGGTCGCCGATGCCGACGGTGTCGATATGGCTGTCGTAGAGCAAGATTTTCTCACCTTGGCCGATGCGGCCGACGATATTGCCCATTTTGTCCCAAAATATTTCGTCATAGCCGAGCTTTTGCATTTCTTGGGCGATGCGCTCGCCACAGGCGCGGATTTGGTTATCCATGCTCGGGATAGCGCAGATTTCGCGCAAGAAACTGAGAATCGGCTCGCGCTGCGCGTCGACGCGGCGGCGCAATTCGCCTAAAATTTGCTGATTAACCATTTACACTCCGCACTCCAAGTCTGCTATTAAAAGCGACACTTTAGCAAAAAATTCCAAAAAACCCAGACTCTTTTGCCAGGAAATTTTGCCACAGAAATAAGCCCAAGTTAATTATGCACCATTTTCAACCCCTCCCCGAAGCATCGGGGAGGGGCCGGAGCTGGGGTTGAAACAAACACATAAAACCTGCAAATTTGCTTTGTCCTACTTGTTTCTGAAGCCTGCGCGCGTCTTGTTCGTTTAGCCGCTTATACAAAAAGATCGACCAGCTTGAACTGCTGCACATCGACCAAACCCAGGTCCGTCAATTTGAGCTTGGGGATGACTTCTAAGCCCATAAAGCTCATCACCATAAAAGGATCGCTCAAGTTGCTGCCCAGGGCTTGCGCAGCCGCAATCATCGCGTCGTATTGGGCGCGCACCGCTTCGATGGGCAAATCGCTGAGCAGGCCAGCAATCGGCAGCGGCAGGCGCGCCAGCACCCCGTCGCCCTCGGCTAGAGCCAAGCCGCCGCCCATTTCCGCAATCGCCAGGACGGCGGTTTTCATGCTGGCATCGTCAAGACCGATGACGGCTAAATTATGATGGTCATGGGCGACGGTGCCGGCGATAGCGCCGCGCCGAAAACCAAAACCTTTAATGAAACCCAAACCGATATTGCCGCTGGCGTGATGCCGCTCCACCATTGCGAATTTCAAAATATCGCGCTCGACATCGCTGACGGCGCAGCCAGCAACAATTTTAGCCCTTTCAACTAAGTGCTCTGTTACCACCTGGTCAGTGACAGTGCCGATAACCCGGATACGCTCGCCGGCGGCGGGAATCGTGAAATCGAGAGCATCAGCGGCGACATTGACCGTACTGGGCAAGGCGCTGGCGCGGCGGCGGGGCCGGTCAGCGACCATTTGGCCGTCTTGCGCAACGAGGACGCCGCCACGATAGACCTGCTGCGGCCGGAAGTCGTATAAGTCTGGCAGGACTAGCAAATCGGCATATTTGCCCGGCGCCACCGCCCCGTGCTTTTTTAAGCCAAAATGGCGGGCGGTATTGTAGCTGCCCATGCGGATTGCCAGCAGCGGGTCGATGCCGGCGGCGATGGCGACGCGCAGCATGTGGTCAATCGAGCCTTCGTCGATGAGGTCAGCCGGGATACGGTCATCGGTGCAGAAACAAATCGCGCCATGATTTTCGGCGGTGATTAGCGGCAGCAAAGGTTTGAGGTTGCGCGTGGTCGTGCCTTCGCGGATGAAAATGGACAGGCCCAAGCGCAGCTTCTCGCGCGCTTCTTCGACTGTCGTGCATTCGTGTTCGCTCTGCACGCCAGCCGCGACATAAGCGTTGAGCATAGGGCCGGTCATATCGGGCGCGTGGCCATCGAGCGCCAGGTGCTGGTAGAGCGCGATTTTGTCTAGCATGCCTTCATCGCCGAGGGCCACGCCCGGATAATTCATCAACTCAGCCAAACCCAGCACCCAGGGCTGCTCGAGCAGGGGCGCCAGGTCTTCCGCCTCGAGGCGAGCGCCTGCCGTTTCCATCTCCGTCGCCGGCACACAGCTCGAAGCCATCACATACATATTGAGCGGGCTGTGTTTTGCGCCTGCCAGCATATAATTTATGCCCGACAAACCTAGCACATTGGCGATTTCGTGCGGGTCGGTAATCACAGTCGTAACCCCATGCGGCAGGACGGCGCGGGCGAATTCAGCCGGCGTGACCAAGCTGCTCTCGATATGCACATGGGCGTCAATCAAGCCGGGAATCACATATTTGCCGCCTAAATCGACTTCCTGCTTGCCACTGTAGCCAGGGCCCAAAGCCACCACATGCCGAGCGTGGATGACAATATCGCTAGGGTAAATCTCGCCGCTGATGACATTGACAAGCTGGGCATTGCGCAAAATCAAATCGGCTGGCAGGTCGCCGCGGGCAGCCTCTAAACGATCGACAATTGACATTTCTACACCTCCTGGGCTGTTTCGGCTTAGCTCTCGCCGCGGATAAGTTCAGCTGAGCGCTGGTTATGCGCTTCTATCAAGAGCGGCAGTTCGACAGTTAAAAGCGCGCCATCTTCCACCACAATACGACCATTGATAATCGAGAGATCGACTGCGGGCGGCTGACAAAAAACTAAAGCGGCGATTGGGTCGTGCAGGGCGCCGGCCATTGCGACTGTATCCAGCCGATAGGCGATAATATCGGCGCGCATGCCAGGCGCAATGAAGCCAATATCCTCCCGCCCCAGCAGACGCGCGCCGCCCACAGTCGCCAACTCCAGCGCCTCGCGCGCCGATAAAGCGGCGGGATTGCCGCTCACCCGTTGCAGCAGCAGAGCCTGCCGCGCTTCACTCAATAGCTGCCCGCTATCATTGGAGGCGGAGCCATCGACGCCCAAACCGACTTTGACGCCGCAATCGAGCATTTGGCGGATAGGCGCGATGCCCGAAGCCAGCCGCATATTCGACGACGGGCAATGGCAGACGCCGGTGCCAGTGCGGGCGAAAAGCGCAATCTCCGCCCGCTTGAGCTTGACGCAGTGGGCATGCCAGACATCCTCGCCCAGCCAGCCGACGCTCTCGGCATAAGCGCCGGGGTCGAGGCTAAACTGCGCTTGGCTATAAGCGACATCATTGTCGTTCTCCGCCAGGTGCGTATGCAGGTGGACGCCGTAGGCGCGGGCTAAGACAGCCGCTTCGCGCATCAAATCGACGCTGACGCTGAAAGGCGAGCAAGGCGCGACAACAATGCGCAGCATCGCGCCCGGCGCCGGGTCGTGCCAGGTTTCGATGAGGCGCTGCGTATCGCGCAGGATGGCTGACTCGCTTTCGACCAAGCTATCGGGTGGCAAGCCGCCGGCGCTCTCGCCCAAGCTCATACAGCCGCGGGCGGCATGAAAGCAAATGCCCAAGTCTTGAGCGGCGCGAATCTCGTCTTCGAGCCGCACATCGTTCGGGTAGATATAATGATGGTCGCTGGCGGTGGTGCAGCCGGCCAGCATCAGTTCCGCCATTGCCAGCTTGGCCGCGGTATAAAGCTGCTCGCCGCGCAAACCAGCCCAGATTGGATAGAGCGTCTTCAACCAATCAAAGAGTTCGCTTTCCTGCGCTAAGGCGCGGGTTAAGCTCTGGTACATGTGATGGTGGGTGTTGACGAGGCCGGGCAGCGCAACATGATTTGCTAGGTCGATGACGCGGTCGGCGCTGCTGGCGGGCGGTGTCTCAGGCGCTTCGCCCAAAGCGACGATGCGCCCGCCGCGAATGAGAACCCAGGCATCACTCAACTCGCGCCGCTGCGCGTCCATCGTCGCCAGGCAGCGAATGTTCTTCAATAATAGCGCGCTCATCAAGCCGCCTCACTTCGTTGATAATGGGCAAATGATATATCGCCCGCAGATATTCGACAAAAACAAAAATTCGCGCTGGCTGCGGCGCTCACTCTTGATTGCGCGCCGCTTTCAGCGTATTCGCCAAAAGCATAGTAATAGTCATCGGGCCGACGCCGCCCGGCACTTTGCTAATATAGCCGGCGACAGGCTGCGCCGATTCGAATTCCACATCGCCAACATAGCGATAGCCCTTCTCGCTGCTGGGGTCTGGCACCGAATTCGAGCCGACATCAATGACGATGGCGCCGGGTTTGAGCCAGTCGCCTTTGACCATTTCTGGCCGGCCGACCGCCGCCACCACGATATCGCCTTGCCGCGTGAGACCCGGCAAATCGCGGCTGCGGCTATGGCAGATTGTCACGGTCGCATTGGCATTGGTCAGCATAAGCGCGACGGGCAGGCCGACGATATTGCTGCGCCCGATGACGGTCGCCCGCTTGCCTTCGATGCTGGCGCCCGTTTCCGCAATCAAAGCCATGACGCCGGTGGGCGTGGCGGGCGTGAAGGTCGGCTCGCGGCCGCGCATGCCCAGCCGCCCCAGATTCATCGGGTGGATGCCATCGACATCTTTGGCTAAGCTAATTTCGTTCAAAGCCCCCTCTTCATCAATCTGGGGCGGCAGCGGCAACTGCAAGAGGATGCCATGAATCGTCGGGTCGCTATTGAAGCCGCGCACGGCGGCTTGCACTTGGGCTTGTGTTGCCGCCGCCGGCAAGATGCGCGCTTCGGAGCGGATGCCAACCCGTTCGCAGGCGCGGCGCTTCATGCGCACATACATGGCGGATGCTGGATCATCGCCCACCAGCACCACACCTAGGCCAGGCGGCGCGCCCGTGCGCGCGCTATAGGCGGCCGCATCCGCTTTGATTTCGGCTTGCATGCGCCGCGCCACCAGCCGACCATCTATAATCTTCGCAGACATGTGTATTCCTTTCCACTAGGCAGCGCGCTTGGCTATGGAGAATGCTGCCGGCTCTTGTTACACTATTTCCGTCTGTTCTTAGCATAGCACAAGAAAGGTCTTATGAGCGCAATAGGACAGTTGCCGGGTGTCATATTCATGCTGATTGGGCCGGGCGGGGCCGGCAAGAATACCATCATGCAAGCGCTCATCGCCGAGTCGGGGCAGCTGCGGCAGCTGGCCACCGCCACCACCCGCCCGATGCGCGCCAATGAAAAGCAGGGGCGCGAGCATCTCTTCTTGAGCCAGCGACAGTTCCAAGACCTGATCCAAAATGACGCATTGCTGGAATATCAAGAGGTTACGCCGGGAAAATTTTATGGCATCCCGCGCCAGACAGTCCTTGATTGCTTGGCGGCTGGCGTCGCGCGCATCGCCGATATCGAAGTCTTGGGCGCGGAAATCCTGGCAAAAGCCTACCCGCAGAATGTGGTGCAGATTTTTATAACGGTGCCAGGCGCCGACCGCGCCGCCCAACTCAAAATTCTGGCGCAGCGCATGCGGCAGCGCGTCGATGACGATACCGATATCGCGCAGCGCCTGGAACGGGCGCAGGAACTAGAACTACCGTATAAAAGCCGCTGCGATTATGTGGTGGTAAATGAAAATTTGGCGGCCGCCATCCAAGAGACGCGGGCTATCATCGAGGGCGAATTGGCAGCGCGCCATTTGTTAGGAGAGTAGAGAATGAATGCTTTGTCGCGGCATCACTTGGGCCTGGGCGCGCGCCTCGCCCCCGACGGCATCCCGCTGCATTATGGCGATTTGGCAGCCGAATTCGCCGCCGCTTCGAGCGCGGCTATCCTGCTCGACCGCTCGCACGAAGGCCGCATCCTTATCACCGGGCGCGACCGGCTGGCGCTGGTCAACCGCATGTCCACCAACGAAGTAGAAAGCCTAGCTGTGGGCGAAGGCGCGCCAACGCTCTTTACCAATGCCAACGCGCGCATCCTGTTTCGGGCGGTCTGCTACCATCGACCAGAAGGTTTGCTGCTCATCAGCGAGGCGGGTCAAGGTCCAGCGCTGGCGAATTTGCTGCGGCGCAATATCTTCTTTGGCGACCAAGCCAGTGTAAATGACATCAGCGCCGGCACAGCGCATTTTGCCTTGCACGGCGGCGCTGTCGAAGCTGTCATCGCAGGACTGCCGGGCGACTTGCTCAAGCTGCCGGCCTGGGGCAGCGCCGCTATCGAAGTCGCCCAAAGCCAAGTGACGGTCCTGCGGCGCAAAGCCATCTGCGGCGGGCATTGGAGTCTCATCAGCTCGGCTGAGAGCGCGGCCGCGCTGCATCAGCATTTGCTGAGCAGCGGCGCTGAGGCAGGTTTGCAGCCCGCCGGCTCCTTGACCTATAACAGCTTGCGCATCCGCGGCGGGCGGCCCGCCGGCCTCGAATTATCTTTGGACTATATGCCAGTGGAAGTCGGCTTGTGGGACGAGGTCAGTTTTAGCAAAGGCTGCTACACCGGGCAAGAAATCCTCGCTCGCTTAGAGAGCCGCGAGCGGCTGGCGAAGACGCTGGTGAAAATCGCCTTGTCAGATTTCTTGCCGGCGCCGGCGCCGATTTACGCCGGGGGGCGGCAAGTTGGCCAGCTCACCAGCAGCGCGCAAGCGGCTGATGGCCGCGTCTATGCGCTGGCGGTGCTGCGGCTGGGCAGCGCGGCGCCAGGCAGCGAAGTGCAAGTGGGTCCAGCAGGTCTGGCGGCGCGGGTGAGCGCTTATGCTGGCGCGCAGCCACCTTTCATAGCCAAAGCAACCGAAAATGCGCGCCGGCGCTAAGAAAAGAATTGCCACAGAGGCGCAGAAGTAAAACCAACTAAATTTTGCAACAGAGAGACTTTTTTCAACCTCGCCCCCAGCCCCTCCCGTAGGACAGTGCCTACGCGCCCCAAAGCTTTGGGAAGGGAGAAAACCCCTGAAAATATGGGCGCGATTAACTTGGACTTACTGAGGCGGCGGGCTATCAAAAAAGAGCGCCCACCACAAATGCCAGTTTTCTGGTTTAGGGGCGGTGGTCTCAAATTCAAAGAGAGTCCGATTGGCTGGCGGCAGGGCAACTGAGCCACCGACGCTCTGCGGCAAGATTAAGACTTCGCCTTCGCGGATCATCTTGCCTTCATCGCGGGCCCAATACTCCACATAAGCATCGCTCTTGACATAATTCAGCCCGCTTAGCAGCGCCTCTTGCTCGACGAGCAGGCTTTCTATCTCGGTGGCGAATTGCGCATGAATGCGGCCCAAGCTGCGGTCTAGCTCGATGCGATAGCTGAAATTGCCCAGCAGAATCAGGCTGACCGCCACCGCCACCGCCAGAATCATGTGCACGCTGGTCAGGCCTTGAGCCGTTTTGGGTTGTGCCGCCCCGCTGTTGACAGTCGCTTCCGCCATCGCGCTTCGCCGCTCTGCTTGCTACTGCTTCTATCATACACTGGGGCGGGGAATCTGCCAGCGCCAGCAAACGCAATGGGGACAAAAAATCCCGGCGCAAACCGGGATTTTTATTGTGCCGAAGGTGGGAGTCGAACCCACACTCCCCGAAGAGAACTACGCCCTGAACGTAGCGCGTCTGCCAATTCCGCCACTTCGGCAACTCTGAGAAAGAGTGTAGCAGTTTCTAGCCGATTGTCAATACACGGCTTGGAAAAAAGAAATTTAGCCGCAGCGGCGCGGAAAAATGCGCTTTCTGGCTACGCCTGCTATCGACGATTGTTCCGTGCTACAATACGGCGCGGCAAAAATCGCGCCAGCGGCATCAGCAGAGGAGACAAGGACCTGAGACGGCTCATTTTTCGATTTTGGCGGGCCCTGCTCGGCGGGGTGGCCTGGCTGCTTTTAGTTATTTTGACGCAAGCCCAGCCCTCAAATACCGGCGTCAGCGCGCAGGCAATCGGGCAGGCCAACATGCGCGCCGCCGCCAGCATCGAAGCGGCCCGCTTGGGCGAAATCAGAGCCGGCGCCAGCTATCCCGTCATCGGACGCAGCCAGCTTTATCCCTGGCTTCTTTTAGGCGAAAGCGACTCGAATCAGCCAAAGGGCTGGGTCTACGAAACCTTAGTGACGGTCAGTGGCAGTCTCAACCGCGTGCCATTCACCGACTTCGTGGTCGATCCAGCTGCGCCCAAAGCGACCGCAATTCCAGCCAGCCAGCCGACCGCTGCCGCGAGTCAGACCCCAGTTAGAGCGTCGGCCAGCCCGACGCCGACTCTGAGCCAGTTTGGCGTGAGCGGCGTCGTAACTGGCGAGGTCAATATCCGCCACGGGCCCGGCATCGAATATCCCCGAGCTGGCGTCGCTTATGTCGGCGAGCGCTTCGAGATTACCGGCTACCACACGCTCTATCCCTGGCTGCGCATTCGCTACGCCAATACAGCCAGCGGCCAAGCCTGGATTGCCCGCGACTTGTTGGAGGTGCGCGGCAATATCTACAATACGACGGCGATTTCGCAGGAGCGCTTCCCCCTGCCGGCTTTGACGCCAACGCCGCCGGCCGTCAGCGCCAGCGGCATCAATGGCCGTCCGCCCCAGCCTTTGAGCGGCGCATTAAAAAGTTTGGGCAATCGGCTTTGGCAGCTTTTCCTCGAAGCCGACTTTGACCCGCAGACCAGCCGTTTTGGCGCGCTCTTCGTGCTGGATTTGGCGACAGGCCAAGCCTTCAGCTTCGGCGATGAATTCGCCTTCAGTGGCACCAGCTTGAACAAAATCGCCATTCTCGCCAAGCTCTATGAGACGCTGCCAGCGCCGCCTTCAATCGAAACCGCGACCGAAATTCTCAATACCATGATTTGCAGCGAAAACGCCGCCACCAACCGCTTGCTCAGCCGCATCGGGACGGGCAATGCCTATTATGGCGCTGAAGCCGTAACCGCTTTTTTCCAGCAGCTAGGCTTAGAGCGCTCTTTCTTGACCGCGCCTTTCACCACCATCGGCACGCCCGAACCGCCGCCCCACCCCATCCTGCTGCCGCGGACAGCCGCCGACCAAGAGAAAGCCCTGCCCGACCTGTCTAACCAGCTCACGGTCAGCGAAATCGGCGGGCTGCTGGCTAATCTGTATCAATGCGCTTACGCCGACAGCGGCGCGCTTATAGAGACCTTTGGCGAGGCATTCAGCGGACGCGAATGCCGCCAAATGCTGCATGTGATGAGCAATAATACGGTCGATGCGCTGCTAAAATCGGGCGTGCCGGCCGATACGCGCGTCGCCCACAAACACGGCTGGATTCCCGATACGCATGGCAATGCCGCGCTCTTCTTCACGCCCGGCGGCGATTATGTCATCGCTATGCTGCTCTTTCAGCCCGAGTGGTTGAATTTCCAGGCGTCTTTGCCGCTCTTCGCTGAGGTTTCGCGCCAGGTATATAACTATTTTAATCCGCAGCAGCCGCAAAATAGTGGCCGCGAATGGCTCATCCCCGAAGCCGCCACTTGCAATTATTTTGGCGACCCCTTGGTTGCCGATTTGCTGCAATGGCAATGGGATGAATAGGACTGCGGCGACTAGGAAAAAAATTAGCCACAGAAGTAAGTCCAAGTAATTATGCGCCATTTTCAACCCCACGATGGCGATCCCCCTCCCCGAAGCTGCGGGGCGCGCATTCTTTTATTTGTTCCACTGAGTGTAATGCGTCGCTGGCAGAGCGCGCAGGCGCTGAGCCGCGACTTCGGCGGTGATGTCGCGCTGGGCTTCCGCCAGCATCTCATAGCCGACCATAAATTTCTTGACCGTCGCCGAGCGCAGCAGCGGCGGATAAAAATGCGCGTGCAGCTGCCAGTGTTCGCCCGTCGCTGCGTCCGCCCCCTCTGCGGGATAAGGCGCGCCATGCCAGCCCATAGAATAAGGAAAAGAGGTCTCGAAGAGATTGTCATATTTGACCAGCAGGGTTTTCAGTATCGCGGCTAGGTCGGCGCGCTGCCGCCCGTCAAGCTCGGGCAGGCGCGGCACGGGCGCTTTGGGCAGCAGCAGGGTCTCGAAGGGCCAAAGTGCCCAAAATGGCACAACTGCCAGCCAATGCGCCGTTTCCACCACGATGCGCTCGCCGCGCCGCGCTTCTTCCCGCGCATAATCCAGCAGCAGCGGGCTACCCTGCCGCTGAAAATAGGCGCGCTGCTGGGCGTCTTCACGGGCGGCTATGCTACCCAGCGTAGCGGTCGCCCAAATCTGCCCATGCGGATGCGGATTCGACGCGCCCATCAACGCGCCGCGATTCTCAAAGACTTGCACCCAGCGAAAACGCTGCCCTAGCTCAGCCGTTTGCCCCGCCCAAAGTTCGACCACAGCGGCGATTTCAGGCCGGGGCATCTGCGCCAAAGTCAAATCGTGGCGTGGCGAAAAGCAGATAACGCGGGCTTCGCCCCGCACCGACTTCCATTGAAATAGCGGATGCGCGGCACTTTCCGCAGTCGGCACATCAGGCAGGACGGCGGGGAAATCGTTCAGGAAGACGAAGGTGCTGGTGTAATTGGGATTGCGCTGGCCATTAGCGCGCAGATTGCCCGGGCAAAGATAGCAAGCTGGGTCATAGCGCGGGCGACTAGCGGGGCTGGCGCCGGCGCGGCTGCCTTGCCAAGGCCGGTTCGTCCGCTGCGGCGAAACCAAAATCAACTCATCGAGCAGGGGATTGTAACGCCGGTGCGGCTGCTCACTGGCAGAGAAGTCCATAACATTAAGCTCAGGTTCATTATGCGATTAGAAAAAAAGAATTATTGCCACAGAAGTAGGACAAATTAAGTTTTGCAAGTTTTTGCCTTCGTTTCAACCCCACCTACGGGAGGGGCTGGGGGTGGAGTTGAAAAAGGTGCAAATTTACTTTGTCCTACTGAGACGCAGAGGCGCAGAGAAAGTAGACGGCTCGTTGGCTTTGTCATATTCTCCATTGCTTTATGCGCTCTTAGTCTTCTATAAAGGCGCGGGCATTGTTCAAAACCACCGCCGCCCGCTGCTTGACTGTCGTCTGAAAGCGAATCTCGCCCTGGCCAAGCTGCCACATTTCGGTCTTCAAGGTCTCGCCGGGGAAGACATGCTGCGAAAAACGCGCGCTGATGGAGCGCAGGCGGGCGGGTTCATCCGCGGCAAACTGCTTGAGAATAGCGCGGGCGGCAAAACCATAGGTGCAGAGACCATGCAAAATCGGCTTTTCATAATTACCGATGGCCGCCATGCGCGGGTCGGCATGTAGCGGATTGGCATCGCCAGCCAAGCGATAGAGCAAAGCCTGCGTCGGCAGCGTGCGCTCTTCGTGTACGCTATCGGGCGGGCGGCGCGGCGCTTCAATTTTTAGGCTTTTGCCCCGCTGGCCGCCAAAGCCGCCCAGCCCGCGAATGAAGACTGAGCTGCGCGCCACAGCCAGCCTTTCGCCGCCTTCGAGATGGCTTTCGATATCGATATGCAAGAGCATACCGCTGCCCTTGTCTTGAATATCGGCGATTGTAGCCCGCGATTCCACCGTCGCGGCCGGCGGCAGCGCTTGATGGATTTGCAAGCGCTGCTCGCCATGCACCATCAGCATGGGATTGAATTTGATGCCGGCGATATCGCCGCGCAACAATTCCGCGATGAGGTCTTTGCTGAAGATGAGGGCAAAGGTGGGCAAGACTTGAAAGCCGCGCCCGCTCAGTTCATAAACAAAGCGCAGCTCAGTTTCATCGAGTGGGTCGGCCGGCGCGCCGATGCCCAAGGCATAGAGAACGACATCGCGTTCGGTGTAAGTGTAGCGCAGCGGCGGCAGTTCCTGGCCGATAGCCCGCTCGACAATATCTAGCAAATGTGGCATCGCCCTAACCTTTCACCGCGCCCTGCGTCAAGCCGCCGACAATCTGGTCTTGCAGCAGCAGGTAAATAATCAAGCTCGGCAAAGCGCCGACGATCGCGCCAGCGGCAAAGACGCCCCAATCTTGCGAGAAGTTGCTGCTGATGAATTGCCACAGGCCGACCATAAGTGTCCAGCTTTCTTTGTCGC
The DNA here is from genome assembly GCA_965200325.1 of Phototrophicaceae bacterium. Classification (GTDB taxonomy): domain Bacteria; phylum Chloroflexota; class Anaerolineae; order Aggregatilineales; family Phototrophicaceae; genus UBA6055. The sequence goes on from OZ241335.1 coordinate 2,468,070, forward strand.
GCAGCAAGACCCGCGCCAGCACAAATTCATTATAGGTACCGACGAAAGACAAAATGCCGACCACGACCAGCACCGGCCGCACCAGCGGAAAAATCAGCTTCCAATAAACCTGCCAGTGATTCGCGCCGTCGACCAGAGCTGATTCGTCAATCTCCCGCGGCACCGAATCGAAGAAACCTTTCATCAGCCAGATATTGATGCCCATAGCGCCGCCGACATACACCAAAATCAAGCCACCCATCGTATTCAAACCCAAGAATGGGATATGGTTGCCAATCTGTTGCAGCATCAGGAAAATCGCCACCATAGCTAGCAAATTGGGGAAGACCTGCACCAGCAAAATCAATACCAGCAAATTGCGCCGCCCGGCAAAACGAAAACGCGAAAAAGCGTAGGCGCTAAAAGCGGTAATCAAGACGACGATGACCGAATTGAGGCTGGCGATGATGACTGAGTTGAGCAGCCAGCGCAAAAAAGGTTTGCGGTCGTTATTGAAGAGCGTGTCGTAATTTATCAGATAGCTCGAGCTCACATCATAAAGCGCGGCGCCTGCTTCAAAACTGTCGCCGACGGCCAGCCTGATATTCTGCACATAGCCATTCTTGGGCGCGCGCAGCTCTTTGCGCTCGCCGGCGATATCGACCAGCAAAATCAGCTCGCCGCTGCGATCGACGCGGCTGCCATTAGGCGAACCAATTTCTAGCAGCGTACCCGCTTCTTCGGCATAGACGACGCGCGTTTCTGGCAAGGGCGGCACGATGGACTGCGAGCTCATGGATTGGCTGGGGTTGAGCGAAGCCGATACCACCCAGACGATGGGGAACAAGGCAAAAAACACCGCGACGAGCAAGATAAAAATTTGCAGGGCCAGTTGCAGGTTTTGTGCCGCGCTATATTGTTTAACCTTCTTTTTGCTTTTCCTAGACATTTTCTGATGTCTCCTCCCAGCCTTTGGTCACCCGATATTGCAAGAGCGTAACGCCAGCGACCATCGCAAAAATGATGATGGTAATGGCGGAGGCTAAGCCAAAATCAGCGCCGCGGCCGCCGCCAAAAGCCAGCCGAAAGGCATAGCTGATGAGAATATCGGTGTGGCCAGCGGGCAATGTGCCGGCTTCCCGCATCGGCGGGCCGCCTTCATTGAAGGCTTCGATAAGCACAAAATTGTTAAAATTGTAGGTGAAAGAGGCGATGAGCAGGGGCCCCACCGCTACCAGCAGCAAGGGCAGCGTCAAACTGCGGAATTTGTTCCACCAGTTCGCGCCATCGACTTCCGCCGCTTCGTACATATCGCCGGGAATAGCGGCCAGCGCGCCGCTGCATACGAGCATGAAATAGGGATAACCCAGCCATAAATTGACCAGCAGGATGCCCGCTTTCGCCCAGCCAGGGTCGATGAAGACCGGCGGCGGTTCTAAGCCAAAAGCGCCCAAGATATTGGCGACGACGCCGAGATTAGGATTGAGCATGCCCTTCCACACCGCCACCGAGATGAGACCCGGTATCGCCCAAGGCACAATCAGCAAGGTGCGGATGGCGCGGCGGAAAGGGATGCGGCTGTTTTGCAGCAGCAGCGCAAACAGCAAACCGACGCAAAATGTAGACAGGACCGAAGCCAGGGAAAAACCGACGGTCCACAAAAAGATGCGCACCAGCGGCCCGCGGATATCTTCGCGCTCGATAAAATTGCGGAAGTTCTTCGCGCCGATGCCAGCCGCGAAACCGGTGCGCAAGGTCTCGCCCTGGTCATTCACGAATTGCCCGGTCTGGTACTCTTCGCCAGTCGCTGGATTCTTGCCCACATCTAAGACAGCGTAATAGAGCGAGTCGGCCGCGCGGTCTAGCACGGCATCCTGCTCGGCTTGATAGACATAGCGCTGGATAAATTCGCCGGCTTCTTTGCGCCCGGCGATGCCGATGGGCGCCGCCGTGTCGCCAAAGACCAATTCTTGCGCTTCCAGGCTGGCGCGCAGCGAGTCGCCCCGGCTCAGCTGGCGATAGCCGTGATACTCGGCCGGCATCTCGGCGCCGGCCGCCACTTCCGTCACCGCAGCGAAACTGCCAACAGTGGCGAAATAATAGGCATCGCCGTCATTCTCGTCCGTCAGCCACAGGGCATATTCGCCGGCCGCATTCTGGTACAAGCGCCACAGGTAGACATCGCCGCCTTCGGGCAAATAGGTATCATTCGCCAGCAGCCCGATGACCTGCTGCTTGGTCAAGAGGTTGCCATCGCCAAAATTCGTAAAAGAAATATAGACTGTATAAAAAATAGGATAGACGACCAGCAGGCACATCAGCGCCAGGGCGGGCGCGATCCAGCGCAGGGCATACAGCCCCTGGCGCAGGTTGATGATATTGACCATCAGCGTGATGAGGCCGACGGTGATAGCCAATTCCCAAACGCCGTCATTGGCGAAGGCGTAAATCATATACAGGGCAAAGGCATCGACAAGCGCCAAACCCAGATAGACCGCGCCTAGTCTGAGGAAATTGCCGGCTGTGAGAGCGTTGCGCTTGTGTTTTTCTTGCCTGTTTTCAGCCATTTTCTTGCTGCCTCCTTTCATCAGCTAAAAAAAGAATGGGGGAGAGCCAGACAGGCTTTCCCCCATTGCAATAACGCGCTTCAGTTTTCCGGCGTCAGCGCCGTTTATTCATCATCCGCAAGCAGGGCGCGGATTTGCTCACCAGCATTGCTGAAGGCTTCTTCCGCGCTCATATCGCCCGTGCGCATCAGCAGCAGAGCATTATCCCAAGCGGACCAGACGGCCGACATTTCTGGGATGGCTGGCATAGCCAGGCCATCGACGCCAGCGGCGACAAAACCGCGCATGATCTCGTCTTCCAACGCTTCGCGGGCGGACAAGAAAGCCGGCGGCCGCGGGTCAGCGCTATGCAGCGATTCCATGACCTCTTGCGTGGCGACAAAATCGATGAGGAAGGCTTCCGCCAAAATCGCCTTCTCGCTAAAGGCGTTAATCATAAAGCCCCAAACGCCGAGGAAAGGCTGGGAAGGCCCAGCGGGACCGGCCGGCAAGGTATCCACCACGAAGCTGATACCTGATTCTTCGATGCGCGGGATAGCCCAAGGACCAGTGACAATCATTGCCGCGTCGCCAGTTTCAAACAGCGTGTGCATGACATCGTAGTCGATGCCGGTTGGCATCAAGCCGTCGTCGCCGTAAGCCTCGAAATAGGCGGCGGCCGCAATTGAGCCTTCGCTGTCCATGCCGACATCGGACGGGTCGTAACCGCTATCCGTCAAACCAAAGACATAGCCGCCAAAAGCGCTTTGCAGCGGGAAGAAGTGATAGGGGTTGTTGTCGTACATAACGAAGCCTTGCGCCGCCATGCCATCGGCCACCAGCTGCTCGCTGATTGCGCGCACATCGTCCCAAGTTTCAGGATTTTCTGGCACGAGCTCAGGGTTGCGGATAAAAGCGACATTCTCCAGCGCGAAAGGCAAGCCGTATTGTATGCCATCGTAGGCAAAACCAGCCACAGCCGCCGGCAAAATCTCGGCTTCGACATCAGAGATGTCAAGCTCAGCCAACAAGCCATTTGCCGCCAGTTCGCCCAGCCAGTCATGCGCGCCAATGATAATATCGGGCCCTTCGCCAGCGGGGGCTGAGTTCTTGAACTGGTCGCGGATATCGCCAAAGCCAAGCTCGTAGACAGCGATAGGGATCTCAAATTCCGCTTCGAATTCAGCGCCCAGCTCTTCTAATACGGGGGCAAAAGAATCGGTGGCCCAGATGACGAGGGCCTCATCATCTTGCACCGCGGCCGAAAATGCGCTCAAGCAGAGCAGCAGCAGGCTGAGTACAATCGGAAGTTTCTTGCGTTTCATAGTCTTTCCTTTACATATTGATTGAAATGCGCTTACTGTAGGGCAAGATTATAAAGAATTCTGCTGATTTGACAATATGGAATTGCGGGGACAGGCAGAATCTCTGCGCCTCTATATCTCAGGAGACTGGGGTTGAAAAGTGAGACGCAGGCACAATTTTTTGCATAATTAACTCGGACTTACTTCTGTGCCTCTGTGGCTAATCCCCTGTTTCAGGCTGTTGCGGCGAGAGATGGCGCAGGTATTCCCAGGTATAAATGCCGGTGTGATGCCCGTCATCCCAGCTTGGCTGCAAGGCATAATTGCCGACCGCGCTCAAAGCAGTGATGGCATAAGAGCGTCGCGGAGTCAGTGTCAAGATGTCGTCGGGGGCGTGCTGCAAGCCCATCTTGGCATGGCCGCCGCGGCATTCGACGCAGGGGCAAGCCTCGCGCAAGTGGCTCAGCGGGTATTGGCTGCGCAGGCCGTCATCCCAGACAATCTCTAGCTGGCTCTGGCGCTTATCGAGGGTGATGCTCGTTGGTTTTCTTGCCATCGAATCCATGTTACACCTTGCAAGTAGAACAAACTAAATTTTGCATAATTAACTTGGACTTACTTCTGCGCCTCTGTGGCTAAACTTTTTTCCTAATTGCCGCCGGCATAGCGTACAAAAATTCGCGCTTATTGAACAGGCTGCGTCGCTTTGCTACAATGGCGGCAGTATGAAGCCAGCGAAGGACAGAGCGTGAATATGAAAAATCTGCGGCGCCAGGCGATTGACGCAGCGCAGCCATTTGAATATTACTTGGCGGCCGACGCGCGGCATAGCCGCACCGATTACTGCGACGACCAAGCCTGGACCGTCAGACTCGGCCGGCGCGACGAAGCAGCCATGGCTTTCCAAACGCAGTTCGGCGGCCGGGCCGGCTTAGTCAGCCTGGTGCCGATGTGGCGCATCGGCGACAGCCTAGTCTACCAAGCCTGGAGCCATGCCCGCCCGCCCGTCATCACGCATTTCGCGCCCGATTTTATGCAGGTCGAGGCGGCTTTGCTGGAAGAGGTGGAGCTGCTGGCGCGCTTTGTCGCTTTGGAATCGCGGGCGGCCGGCGGCGAATTCACGCTGCGCAATCACAGCGCGGCCGCCATCACTGTGCAATTTGAGCTTTTTGGGCATGTCGCCATCAATCGGCGGCGGCGCAAATTGAATGTGCTGACGCTGGCGGATTATAGCTTAGCCTTGCACCTGGGCGAGATTGGCAATCTCAATCCGGTGGTGACGCTGGCAGACGCGAGCGTCGAAATTTATGGCGGCCGCATCAACAGCCCCAAACTCGGCCGCCGCTTGCAGATTGCGCCGGGCGGGGAAGTGCGCCTGCCTTTTGTGGTGGCGGGCCTGCCAGATATGCGCGACTCTTTCAGCATCGCCATGAATTGGTTAGCCCGTCCCTGGGCCGACGCTTTTGAAGGGATTGACCGCGCCGCCGCCGCCATACCCAAAATCAGCCTAGGTCAGCCAGAATTGAATAGGCTGCTGGACCTGTCTTATGCCCATTTAGTCAAAGCCTTTATGCGCCCGACTGAGCAGCTGCCAGCGGCTTCTTTCGTGGCCAGCCGGGCCGGCAATCGCGGCTGGAGCCGCCGCGGCACCGGCAGCGACCACATCCGCGCCTGGTCGGGGCAAGACCCGACTTTAGCCTACCTAGCCCTGCCGGCTATCGCCAGCATTGATAGCGCTTTGGCGCAGGCGGCCATTCGCAATTATCTGGCGACGCAAGACGAAACCGGCTTCGTCGACCGACAGCCAGGCCTAGGCGGGCAGCGCCAAGGCCTGCTCATGATGCCGCTCTTGGCGCGGCTGACCTGGCTGGTCTATCAGCAAAGCGGCGACCGCGCTTTCCTGGCTGAGGCGCTGCCGGGGCTGCTCGCCTTTTTTCAGCGCTGGCTGGCGGCTGATATGGACGCCGACACCGATGGCTTGCCAGAATGGCGCTCGGAACGACAACTAGGTTATATCGCCTTGCCCACTTTTGGCCGCGCAACCGGCCGGGGCCAAGGCGCGGACATCCGCTACTTCGAAAGCCCGGACCTGCTCGCCTACCTTATCTCTGAAGCAGACGCTCTCCGCAAGCTGGCGGATGAGCTGGGCGAAGCCGAGACCGCCAAAACGGCCGCGGAAGACCGAGCACGGCTAGCGGCGTGGCTGGAAGAATTTTGGCAGGCAGACCGCTATGCCTACCGCGACCGCGATAGCCATATTACAAGCGCGGGCTTGACGCTCTTGCAAGATGGTCCCGGCGACCAAATTCACCAAATCGACCGCGCCCTGCCAGAACCAGCGCGGCTGCTCATCCGCATTGTCGGCGGCCTCAGCCAGCGCCCACGCATCAACCTGACGCTAAAGGGCAAAGACAAAAACGGCAGACCGCTGACAATCAAAGCGGGCGCGGAAGACTTTGACTGGCAGAATCGGCAAGGCATCTACACGCCGGAGACACTGCTGGCCTATGTCGAGAGCCTCGCCATCAGCGGCTTAAGCCGCGTCTTCAAGGTCTATGCCGCCACTATCGATAGCAGCCGCCTCGATATCAACGCGCTGCTGCCGTTGTGGACAGGAGACTTGCCCGCAGAGCGGGCCGCGCCGCTGGCGGACTTAGCGATGGACGAGGCGCACTTCCTGCGTCCCAACGGTTTAACGATGGTCAGCGCGCAGGACCGCCATTTTGACCCGTCCAATGCCCGCGGCGGCGGCGGCATCTGGCTGTATTGGCTCACGCTCATCGGCGAGGGCTTGGTCAAAGCTGGCTATCGGGCAGAAGCGACCGCCCTGCTCAAGCGCGTCCTCAACAGCCTAACCCGCGTTTTGCAGCGCGAAGGCAAGCTATCGCAGTTCTATCATGCCGACGAGATTCAAGGCATCGGCGAAGCGCATCATATCGGCGGCCTCGCCCCGCTGCATCTTTTGCAAGAAGTGCTAGGCGTCCGCATCACCGCGACCGATACGGTCTGGGTCGGCGGCGAATTCAGCTGGGGCGAGCCAGTTAAGATCGAGCAGCACGGCGTCACCGTCAAGCGCAGCGCCACCGCTATCGAAATCGAATTTACCTCTGGGCATCAGGAAACTTTGCCGGCCGCCGCGCCCTGGCAAAAAGTGCAAGACCCGACGCCGATTGCGCCAGTTGAGACAGCTGCGCCAGCCCCAGCGCCAGAATTTGTCCTGCCCAGCGAGGCTGCGGCCGCTGGTCCCGTAAAAATAGAAATTGACGGTTCTAAGGAGCTGACCGATGCGCCGCCGACAGCGCCGAACAGCGTGGAAAATGCCGCAAGCAGCGACGACGCGGCAGCAGAAGTGAGTCCAAGTTAATTATGCACCATTTTCAACCCCACTTCCGGCCCTCCCCGAAGCTTCGGGGAAGGGTTGAAACGAACGCAAGAACTTGCAAAATTTAGTTGGTTTTACTGAGTAGCCCTGAGGGCAACTGACTATGATTCGGATTCGCACTAGCGCAGACAGTGACCGCCGCCGCGAGCAGCGCGCTGCCCCAGCCACGGCGATGCAGTGGCGCCGTCTGCTGGCTTATTTGGGCGCCTATAAGCTGCGGCTCTTTATCGCCACCATCGGCTTGATATTCGCCGCCGCCCTCAGCCTCGTCTTCCCAGCCGTGATTCAGCAGGTGGTCGATTCTGTCTTCACCGCCGCCGACCTCGCCTTGCTGGACGGCATCACGCTGGCTTTGCTAGCCGTCTTTGTCTTTCGTTCGCTGGCTAGCTTCGTGCAGAATTACAACCTGAATTATGTGGGCGAGAAGATTGTGGTGGATATGCGCTGCCAGCTTTATGCTCATTTGCAGAGCCTGTCGCTGCGCTTTTACGCCGAGCGGCGCGTCGGCGAGCTTATCAGCCGCATCTCTTCGGATGTTACCGTCGTGCGCACAGTGCTGACGGGCAATGTCAGCACTTTTTTGCAGCAGACTTTGACGCTGATTGGCTCGGTGGCGATAATGTTCTGGCTCAACTGGCGCTTGACCCTTTTTATCTTGCTGCTGATGCCCGTCATCGTCCTGGTCGCTTTTGTGCTGGGCCGAGCCATCCGCCGCACCAGCACCCAGGTGCAGGACGAAATCGCCGGCGCGACTATTGTCGCCGAAGAGGTCTTCCAAAATATCCGCGAGGTCAAGAGTTTCGCCCGCGAAGCCTACGAGATAAAGCGCTATAACGGGGCGATCGAGGTTGCTTTCCGCGCCGCGCTCAAGCTATTGACGGTGCGCTCGGTCTTTGGGCCCATCATCGCCTTTTTAGCCTTTGCCGGTTTGGCGCTCATTTTATGGTTTGGCGGGCGGGAAGTGCTTGACGGGCGGCTGAGCGCGGGCGAGTTAATTGCCTTTTTGATTTATGGTTTGACCGTCGCCGCCAACTTCGCTGGCATCATCAGCGTCTATTCGCAATTCCAAGAGGCTTTAGGCGCGACCAAGCGCGTCTTTGAACTGCTCGATACCCGGCCCGATATCCGTGATGCGCCAAACGCGCGCGAACTCGGACCTGTGCGCGGCGCGATTTCGCTGCGCGGGCTGAGCTTCGCCTACGAAGACGAACAAGTAGTGCTGCGCGACATTGATTTGGACATCGCGGCCGGCGAAATTATCGCTTTGGTCGGGCCCAGCGGCGCTGGCAAAAGCACGCTCTTTAACTTGATTCCGCGCTTTTATGAGCCGGACGCCGGCCGCATCAGCATTGATGGGCAAGACATCCGCCAGCTGACGCAGCGCAGCCTGCGCCAGCATATCGGCATCGTGCCGCAAGAGACGCTGCTCTTCGGCGGCAGCATCCGCGAAAATATCCTCTATGGCAAGCTGGATGCCAGCGAAGCCGAACTGATTGCCGCGGCTAAATCCGCCAATGCCCACGATTTCATCCAAGAATTGCCCAAGGGCTACGAGACTATCGTCGGCGAGCGGGGCCTCAAGCTCAGCGGCGGGCAGCGCCAGCGCGTCGCCATCGCCCGCGCCTTGCTGAAAAACCCGTCTATCCTGCTGCTGGACGAAGCCACTTCCAGCCTCGACAACGAAAGCGAACAGCTTGTGCAAGAGGCTTTGAGCCGCCTGATGCAAAACCGCAGCACTTTGATAATCGCCCACCGTTTAAGCACCGTGCGCGTCGCCCATCGCATCGTCGTGCTGGACCGCGGGCGTATCATCGAACTCGGCACGCACGCAGAATTGATGGCGCAGCGCGGTCTCTATGCCAGACTCTACGAGATGCAATTCCGCGACGCCGAGCTTTTTGTCAGCGCGTAGAAGTAGGACAAACTAAATTTTGCAGATTCTATGCTTTCATTTCAACCCCACCCTAAGTCCCTCAAGCGCGCCTACAGTTTTGGGGTTTTTCTCCCCTCCCCAAAGCTTTGAGGCGCGTAGACACTGCCCTACGGGAGGGGCCGAGGCTGGGCTTGAAAATGGTGCATAATTAACTTGGACTGACTGAGTTAACCGTCTATGCTTATCCTGCTGCTGCTTGTTTTGCCGCTTTTGGCTTGGTTGCTCTGGTGGCTGCTCATTGAGACCGAAGGCGTCTATCTGGGCCGGCGAGTCGTCATCGCCTTGTACGACCTCTATGCCAAGCGCTATGACCGCATCAAAGAATTTGATGAGCGCGCCGACTTCGTGCTGATTTCGCAGCCGATTATGGAGCGCATCGCGCCCCTGGCCGACCCGCTGATTTTAGATGTCGCGACTGGCACCGGGCGGCTGCCGCTGATTATGGCGCGCAATGCCGGTTTCAGCGGTCATGTCATCGGCCTGGACGCCAGCCGCCGCATGCTGGAGCAAGCGCGGGCTAAGGTAAGGGCTGAACAGTTCGAGGACTATATCACGCTCTGGCAGCGCGATGCCTCAGACCTGCCCTTCCCCGCTGACACTTTTGATGTCGTAACCTGCCTCGAGGCTTTGGAGTTTCTGCCACAGCCGCGGGGCGCGCTGGCCGAGATGGCCCGCGTTCTGCGGCCAGGCGGTTTGCTGCTCTGCACTTTGCGCATTGATATTTGGATGCCCGACCGCGTTTGGAGCGAGGCGAAGATGCGGGCGACGCTGGCGGCGCTGGGCTTGCAAGATATTCGCATTGCCATCTGGCAAGAAGATTATAGCCAGGTCTGGGCTTGCAAGGCTGGCGCAGCCGCGCCGGCTGGACTGCAAAATCTCAGAGAAGCCTTAGAGCATTGCCTATTGCCTGATTGAGGCATTTTGTTAGAATCCCTAGTTATTCTTTTGCCTGGTAGAGGATTTGCCCTTGAAGCAGCTGAATCGTGAATTGGAAATTGCGCTAAGCAAGGCGCTGGCGGCGGCGCAGCAAGCCGGGGCTTTACCCGCCTTTACGCCGCCGGCAATCCCGGTCAGCCCGCCCAAGCGGGCTGGGCAAGGCGATTTGGCTTATCCAGCCATGGGCTTGGCGCGCTTAGCCCGCAAAAGGCCGCTGGACATCGCCCATATCATCGTCGAGCAGCTGCCTGCGCTGGACTTCGTTGAAAAGGTCGCCGTCGCGCCACCAGGTTTCATCAACTTTTTTTTCTGTGATGACTACCTCAAAGCGCAAGTGGACGCCATCATCGCCGAAGGCACGCAGTTCTTTCAACTCGCTGTCGGCGCTGGGAAAAAGGCGCAGGTCGAATTCGTCAGCGCCAACCCCAGCGGGCCCATCACCATCGGGCATACGCGCAACGCCGTGGTCGGCGATACGATGGCACGCCTGCTGGAAGCGGCTGGCTACACGGTGCAGCGCGAATATTATTACAATAATGCCGGCAATCAGATGCGCCTGCTGGGCGAGAGCTTGATGCTGCGCGTCTGGCAGCAGCTTGGCGACGATATCGCCCTGCCCGCCGATTATTATAAAGGCGACTATCTGGTCGAATTTGCGACCGAATTGGCCGCGCAGCATGGCACGGCTCTGCGCGGCAAAGACTGGACTTACTTCAAAGACGCCGCTGAAAAGCGCATGTTCCAATGGATTCGCCGCTCGCTAGCTGCCATCGATATCCGGCACGATGCTTTCTATAACGAAACTTCGCTCTTTGAATCGGAGCGGATTTGGCAGGTCCTAGAAACCATGCGCGGCAACGGGCATATCTATGAGGCGGCTTATTGGCAAGGCGCGACTGAAGCGGAAATCGCCGATGTTACAGCGAAGAAGTATCAGCCGGCGACTTGGTTCCGCAGCAGCGCCTTCGGCGACGAAAAAGACCGCGTCATGGTCAAGAGCGATGGCGTGCCGACTTATACCTTGCCCGATATTGCCTATCATCAGGACAAGCTGGAGCGCGGTTTTGATATCGCCGTCAATGTCTTAGGCACCGACCATTTTTCGCAGGCGGTCGTCGTGCAGCATGGCTTGCGCGCGCTGGGTCTGGACCCTGCGCCCATCCAGGTCATCTTCATCCAGATGGTGCGGGCGGTGCGCTATAACGCGGCAACGGGCGCTTATGAAGCGGTCAAGCAATCCAAGCGGGCTGGCGATTTTGATACCCTAGATGACCTGGTAGAAATGACCAGCGCCGATGCCGTGCGCTATCACATGCTGGCGCGCAGCCCCAACGCGCAGTTGGATTTTGATGTCGATAAGGTCGTCAAGCAATCGAACGACAATCCAGTTTATTATATTCAGAACGCTTATGTGCGCTGCGCCGGCATTTTCCGCGAAGCGGCCGAGCGCGGCTTCAGCGACGCGAACGCTGACCTGGGCCTGCTGGGCGCGGCCGAACTCAAGTTCATCCGCAAAGCGCTGGAGCTGGGCAATGTCATCGAGCAGTCAGTGCAGAATTATGAGCCGCACAAGATTGCCTTCTTCGCCCACGAACTCGCCAGCGTCTTCCACCCGATTTATGATCAGGTGCGCGTATTGCATAGCGAGGTGCCGCCCGAGACGGCTAAAGCGCGCCTGCGCTTTTATCGGGCGGCGGCGGTTGTCTTTTATCGCTTGTTGCGGCTGATGGGAATGTCCGCGCCCGAGCGCATGTGAGTTAGCGGAAAGGGTTTGTCATGGGTCTCAAGTCAGATCGCTGGATTAAAGAGATGGCGCGGCAGCAGCGCATGATCGAACCGTTTGTCGAGCAGCAGGTGCGCGCCGGCGTCATCAGCTATGGCGTCTCGTCCTATGGTTATGACCTGCGCGTCTCGGACGAGTTCAAAATTTTTACCAATGTGCATTCGGCCATTGTGGACCCCAAGAATTTCGCCAGCGATTCTTTTGTGGATTTTTGCGGGCCCGTCTGCATCATCCCGCCCAATTCTTTTGTCCTGTCGCGCTCGGTGGAATACTTCCGCATCCCGCGCAATGTGCTGACCATCTGCCTTGGCAAATCGACTTATGCGCGCTGCGGTTTAATCGTCAATGTTACGCCCTTTGAACCTGAGTGGGAGGGCTATGTGACGCTGGAAATCAGCAATACGACGCCGCTGCCGGCGAAGGTCTATGCCAACGAAGGTTTGGCGCAGGTGCTATTTTTTGAGGCGGACGAGACCTGCGAGCAATCTTACGCGGATAAAAAAGGCAAGTATCAAGGGCAGACGGGCGTAACGCCGCCGCGGATGTGAGTTGGCTAGGAATGTTCGGCTGCCATCAGGCCGATTCTATGAAAACGCAAAACCTGGCTTGACGGGCGGGCGGGATTCCGCTAGAGTAAGAGTAGACGGGCGATTAGCTCAATTGGCAGAGCGTCCGGTTTACACCCGGGAAGTTATAAGTTCGAGTCTTATATCGCCCACTCACATCAAACAGGTGCGCGAAGCGCCTGTTTGCTTTTTACGGGCGCTTGCTAATCAAAAAAAGTAATCTAATTTCTCAGTAGGACAAAGTAAATTTTGCGAGTTTTGCCTTCGTTTCAAGCCCACCCCCAGTCGCAATCTAAACTTGGGCTTACTGGCAAGGCCTTCGCTTGACAGAATTTTGTAAATTGTCTACAATATGACAATCTTGACCAATGACGAACTCTTGCGATGGTCACAGCCAGCGATTATATCCTCGAAGTGCGCAATTTACGGACTTACTTCAGCTTGCCCGAAGGCACGCTCAAAGCCGTCGATGGCGTCGACCTCACGATTGCGCCGCGCCAGACCGTCGGCGTCATCGGCGAATCTGGCTCGGGCAAGAGCGTAACCGCCCAATCCATCTTGCGCATCGTGCCAGCGCCTGGCGCTATCGAGTCCGGCGAAATCTTGCTGCGGCGCGGCGATGGCAGCGTAAGCGACATCTGCCAGCTTGACCCGCGCAGCCGGGAAATCCGCGCCATCCGCGGCGCGGAAATCTCGATGGTCTTCCAAGAGCCAATGACCAGCCTCTCGCCCGTGCATACGATTGGCGACCAAGTCGTGGAAGCCATCCGCTTGCATATCACCCGGGACAAACGCAAGGCTAAAAGCCTGGCTCTGGATATGATAAATCGCGTCGGCATCTCTAACCCTAAGCAGCGCTTTGACGAATACCCGCATCAGCTTTCGGGCGGCATGCGGCAGCGGGCTATGATTGCCATGGCTCTGTCTTGCAGCCCCTCCCTGCTCATCGCTGACGAGCCAACCACCGCCCTCGATGTGACCGTGCAGGCGCAGATACTCGAGCTGATGAAAGAATTGCAGGACGAGTTTGGCATGGCGATTATGTATATCACGCACGATTTAGGCGTCATCGCCGAGATTGCCGACGAGGTCAATGTCATGTATTTGGGGCGAGTGGTCGAGCGCGCTTCCACAGTTGAGCTTTTTAAGAATCCGCTGCACCCTTATACGCAGCGCCTGCTCAAATCGATACCGCGCCTCGGCCGGCGCGGGCAAGGCCGGCTGGATGCCATCCGCGGCAATGTACCCGTACCGCTAAACCCGCCGGCGCAATGCGGCTTCGCCTCGCGCTGCGATGAATTTATGGCCGGCCAATGCGACGCCGCTGTGCCAGCGCTGGTTGATATGGGCAACGCGCATTACGCCCGCTGCTATCTGCACAGCGAAGAAAGCGAGCCAGTTTATGCCTGAGACAGAAGTGGCCGCCGCTGACGAGAAAGAACTTGGCGCCGCACTGCTGGAAGTGCGCAACCTCAAAAAGCATTTTCCGATCGAAAAAGGTTTCTTTCGGGCGGTGCAAGGTTATGTGAAAGCGGTGGATGGCGTCAGCTTCACCATTCACGAAGGCGAGACCTTCGGCTTGGTCGGCGAATCTGGCAGCGGCAAGACGACCCTAGGGCGCTGCATCGTGCGCGCGATTGAGCCAAGCAGCGGACAGATTTTTTTCCGCCTGCCCGATGGCGAAGAGGTCGATATCGCCGCTTTGAGCAAAAAAGCCTTGCGCGATGTGCGCAAGCATTTCCACATGATTTTCCAAGACCCTTATTCTTCGCTCGACCCGCGCATGTCGGTGCTGGACATCATCGCCGAGCCAATCCGCAATAATAAAATCCTCACCGAATCGCGGGCGATTCAAGAGCGCGTGCGCGAATTGATGGAAGTAGTCGGGCTGAACATCCAGCACCTCAACCGCTATCCGCATGCCTTCAGCGGCGGGCAGCGGCAGCGCATTGGCATCGCCCGTTCGCTAGCGCCCAACCCGCGGCTCATCGTCTGCGACGAAGCCGTCTCCGCCCTCGATGTCTCGATTCAAGCGCAGATTCTCAACTTGCTGGAGGACTTGCAAGAAGAGTTTAACCTGACCTATCTCTTCATCGCCCACGATTTGTCGGTGGTCGAGCATATTGCTGACCGCGTCGGCGTCATGTATGTCGGGCAATTAGTCGAGATGACCGATACAGACGCGCTCTTCAGCCGGCCCAAACACCCGTATACCGAAGCGCTGCTGTCGGCTGTGCCAACGACCGACCCTGAAATCAAGATGGACCGCATCATTTTGCCGGGCGAGGTGGCTAACCCGGCCGCCCCGCCCAGCGGCTGCTATTTTCATCCGCGCTGCCGCTACGCCCAGGCCATCTGCCAAAGTGAGAAACCTGCCTGGACCGAAGTGGAGCCTGGACATTATGCCGCCTGCCATTTCGCCGATGAATTAGACCTGCGCGGCGTTGAGCAGGCGGACTGATGGACATTCTAGGCGCATTTTGCCTGGCGTCGCTGCTTGGCGCGGCTCTGATCGCTTTTGTCATTCATTGGTCAACAAATCAGGCGGCGGCCGGCGCTATCACCCGCCATTTCAAAGCCAGCGAATTCATCCTGGAAACTGGACAGCCGCCGCCCGAATGGTACCGCGCCCCCGCCTGGAAACGCCTCCTGCGCGCCGCGCCAGCCACAGCCACATCAGCTGACATGCTAGCGCGCCTGGACGAGCTGATACAGTTCTTTGAACAGTGCAGCTTCTTCGAAGACGAGTGGGCGCGGGAACAGCTGCTGGCGCAGTTGGCGGCGACGCGCGCGACCTGGCAGTGCCAGCCAGCCCAACTTAGGCAAAACGAATAAGCGCCCACATATCCATTTCAGGGACTTTGACGCGCGTTTCGCTGGCGCCTCTGGCGCAATCTAGCGGGACGGGCGCGTGGCCGGGCGCATATAGCGTCGCTGTCGCAAAGGTCTGGCTAAGCATGTCTTTCGCAATGCTCAGCTCAAAATCGCGCAGGGTTTGGTATTCATCGCGCTGCGGGTCATAGTTGCTGTTGAGCAAGTGGCAGACCAGTGGCGCCGCGGCGCCTGGCTTGCAGCGCGGCAAGACAGAAACATTTTCGACGCCGCGCAGCTGAATCTCGCGCCCGGCTTTGTCTAAGAGCGGCGCCGCGCTCGACCAGGTGAGCAAGGCTGAGCCCGCGCTGCGCAGCTTAGCTTCTTGCTCGGCGCTCAGGTGGGATGGCTCAAAACGGACGATAGCGCGATAGGGCGACAAATCAGCCGCCAGCAGCTTATCTGCGACCCAGTCATCGCCGGCCACAATCAGACGATACGGCACATTGGCTTGGCTGAGCGCCAGGCAAGCCTGATACAAATCTGTTTTAGGCGCGCTGCGATTCTGGCCGCCAAGATGCCCGCTGCTCAAGCGCTCGCCGAGATACTGCCGCACGGCATTGTTGCTGAAGACCAAAGCGACGCGCGCGACCGCTTCATAATCATCAAAGAGTTCGGCATAATCGCGCACAAAATGATACAGGGCTTCGTAATCGCCGGGCTTGCTGTAATACCAGCGGTCAGGCTGGCCGGCAAAGCGCAGCGTCCACATCTTGTCCGGCGCCATGAAGACATGCCCATGGGCATAGGCCTGGGCAATCCAGAGGCGAATATGCCCCGGCCGGTCTTTGAGACGGTAAGGTTCAAAAGCGCGCGGCACCCCGGTAATCGCCACCAGCCGCTCGAGCGCGTCGGCCAGCTTGAAAGTATAAATTGGCTCAGTCGGCAAGATTTCTACTTGGGGCGGCTGATAGTCCATCTCGTTGGTATAAAAATCGTGAGCATCGACGGCATACATAAACTCCGCCCAATAATAAGGAGAATTGGAACTCATCGGCACTGTCGCTTCACCGGCGCCAAATTCTTGGGCGTAACTTTTGAACTGGCGGAATAAGCTGCTCACCTCCGCCCATTGATAATCAAAATAGGCCTGAGCCAGCGGAATCTGCGGCGGGAAAGCGAGAATCTGCGCCCGGTAGCTTTCGTCCGTGATGCCCTGGTCTAAGAGAAACTGGCGATAATCAAAGTTGTCCAGCGACTCGAGCGCCCAGTCTTTGCGCTCGGACTCGCTGAGATGGGCCTGGAGATAGGCGCGAAAGCCGGCCATACAATGGACGCAGAAGCAGCCGCCATAACGGGCATTGAGCGCGCCGATGGTGGGGATGGCGGAATCAATCATGAGCCAGTCCGTGCCGGCGCTCATCACCCGCCGCAGTTGATACATCAGATACCGCCGATAGCCGGGCGCGTTGGTGCAATAATGATAAGCGGGATGGCCTTTATAGGTATGCGTCCACCAAGTTACGGCGGGTTTGTCATTCAGGTCGCGCACGGTCGATTCCATAAAATTAGAATCAAAATCGATCATGCCCATCCAATCGGCATCCAGCTCGACCCGGCCTTGGAACTTAACCTTGCAGCGATGGGATTCAGCGACATCGCGCATCATCTCTTCGTCTGGCGGCAGGCCGCGGCGGTCTGGCTCGGGCAAAAAACCCCAGCCAAGCCCGGTGGCGCGGTAGCGGCGATAAACCTCCATGCCGCAGGGCCGGGTTATCAAGACATCAGACCGTTTTAGAACCATAAGTTTTGCCTCCAAAAAATTATAGCTTTCGCACATAAGTATAATACGCGCCGCGCTCGCGCTCAGTCCCCCGCAGCCAGGTTTGCAGGCGCAGGCGGCCAGCCGGCAAATCAAGCTGGAAGTGCGCCGCCGCCGCATCCGCCGCAATCGTCTGCGTCAGCCTTGCCGCGCCAATCCGCAAACTGGCTTCGAGCGGGCCCAGCCCGATTGGTCTATCACCGACCTCAAGCGGATAGCTGCGCAACGCAATCTGGTAGCGGCCGGCTTCGACGACATCAAGCCACCAAAAGCCGTTCGCGTCATAAGCTGGGTCCTCAATCCAGCTTTGCAGCCAAGGCACCTGCCCGACGGTCGGCTGCCAATCGCGGGCGGATAGCAGCGTCGGATTCTCAGGCTGGCTGCCGATGGGGATGGCGACGACTTGGGCATGGGCCGCCCGCATATCTTGCCACCAGCGGTCATAAGCGCGGCGCAAGTCCGCCAGAACTTGCGGGAAATCGGTGGCGATGTCCCGCTTTTGCCCAGGATCGCTGGCGATATTATACAATTCGCAGCCGTTGACCAGGCGCCAGTTGCCCTTTAAGACGGCGCTATGCTGCCATTTTTGCGGGGTTGCCGGCTGCAACTGCACGACGATTGACCGCGCTGGCAGTTCGACTTGAGCGCCGCACAGCAGCGGCGCCAGGCTGATGCCGTCAAATTTAGGCGCCGGGTCGGGGCGCAAATCACACAGTTCAATCAGAGTGGGCAAAATATCAATATGCGCTGTGAGTTGGCGAATCACCCGCTCGGCTGGCAGCTGGCCGGGCCAGCGCCAGAAGAAATTGACCCGATGCCCGCCATCGTAGACCGAGCCTTTTTTGCCGCGCATGCCAGCGTTGTAGCCTGCCCCGCTTGCCGGGTCATAGCCAGCCGCGGTGCCATGGTCAGCGGTGAAAATGACGATGGTATTTTCGTCCAGCCCAAGCGTCTCTAGCCGCCCGCAGAGGCGGCCCAGGTTCTCGTCAAAATTGGCAATCATGCCATAAAAATGGGCGCGGTCGGCGGGCAAGCCCTGCGCTATATAGGGCGCGGCGTATTTTTCTGGCACGATGAAGGGGCTGTGCATGGCATTTGGCGCCAGGTAGATGAAAAAGGGCGCGGCGGCATTTGCTTCGATGAAGTCCAGTGCCGCGTCAAAAAAGACATCCGTGCAATAACCTGTGCCGGGCTGCGGCGCGCCATTATAAAAATAGTGGTCGTCGATATAGTTGTTGCCCCAATAATCGGGCAATTCGCCGATACCGCCACCGCGGTGGCAGACCGTTTTCTGAAAGCCGCGCTGCTCTGGCGCGAAGGCATAATTATCGCCCAGATGCCACTTACCAAACATGCCAGTGCGATAGCCCTGGGCGGCGAAGAAGTCAGCCATAGTGAGAACGCCAGGACGCAAAAGATGCCGCCCTTGGATCACATGCCAGACGCCGTTGCGAGCGGCGTATTGCCCGGTGAGCAGAGCCGCCCGCGATGGCGAGCATAAAGGTTCGTGATGGTGATTATCGAGTTGGACGCTCTCGCGGGCTAGGCGGTCAAGCTGCGGCGTTTTTAGCCAGGGGTTGCCCTGATAAGCAATATCGCCATAACCTTGGTCGTCGGTGATGATGAAGATAACATTGGGTGGCGGTAGCATAGCCGCGCCTAGACCCAGCCGCGCGGGCCGCCATGCCCTTCCCAGCGGATAATAAAATCCCAGGGCGCGTCAATCTGAGCCAAGCCCAGCGGGTCTTGGCCTTGCCGCGCCGCATGCGGGCTGTATTGCGTCACATGGCTCAAGCCCCAGCTTAAACCTGCCAGCGGGTGGTCATTTTCGCTTTCGGCGATGCGCAGCGCGCCGGCCGCTTCCGGCGGCGCGAGGATGGTAGACATCACTTCAAAATTGATGCCATCGGCGGCGTATTGAATCGTGTTTTTCTCTGGCCCGCAGCGGGTGAGCAAAGCGCCGACGCCGCCGGCGTAATCCCAGACCATCACTTCGTGGCCGCTGCTGGTGATGGGGTTATAGGGCGATTTGATATAAGGACCTAGCGGCTCATCGGCGATGGCGACACCCCACTTGCTTTGCATATTGCTATGCCCGATGCCCTCGCCTTTGAAATAGAGCCAATAGCGCCCATCGCGGAAAAGCAAGGCCGGGTCATGCACGCGCAAGCTATAAAAACTGCCTCGCACAGTCGCTTCCAGGGGGATGGGCCCGCACATCGATTTCGCCTGATGGGTCAGGTTCGACCACGGGCGCTGGGCTTTTTGTCCAGGGACCCGCCGGCGAATCGGCATAAGCGATGGCGATGGATTCGGGCGTCGAGCGCCAGGTCGGCGCGGCTGTTACCTGATAGACCAGATAATAGCGGCCGGCGTGGGCCATCACATCGGGTGTGAAGACGCTGCGCTCGTCATAGCTACCGGCGGGCCCGCGCTCGACGGCGGGGCCGATTTCCTGCCAGTTTAAGCCATCGCGGAAAGTCGCGTACCAAAGGTCGCATAAATCCCAAGGCACAGCCGGGATGGTATCGGTGGCATTTTCATAGCCGGTGGGAATGCGCGGGTGCGCGGCGCGGGTGTACCAGACATAATACAGGCCATCGACCTGCAAGATGCAGCTCGGGTCGCGCCGCACAATACCGCGCTCATAGCCCAGTCCGGTCACTGGCGCATAGCGAAATTTGGTGAACCAGGGATTATTTTCGTCTTCGCGCTGAAAGCGCCGCATCGCCGCGCTGAGTGTCATTTTAAGTCCATTTTGACTGCTATAAAGAAGGAACGGAAATCGAAGGGCGGCGCAAGCCACCCCTCGATTATTGCGTTTTGCAGCTTAGCTGCCGCCCTCGAAATACCACTGTTCCGGCATGAACATGACCCACTGGCGGTAGGTCCAGCTCCACTGTCCGGTCGTATCATTCGGCGGCGTGTTCTTGAGATTTTTCTTGAAGAGCAAGGGCTGTGGCGGGCGCTGGATGGTGCCAATCTGATACAGGCCGCCCATGGACAAGTTATAGAATTCCTGCCCCAATTCAAGCCATTCATCAGAGCCGTAGGCTGCCTCCAAGAAGGCTTCGCCGGCCGCCCAGAGATCTTTGATTTCCTGCGGTGGTTCTTCGCCTGATTCGCCCTCAGATTGCAGCCACTCGCGCCAGAGATGGCCAGAGGCGCGGGCGCCCCAGTGCGGGCGCATGTTCGCCAAGCCGTTGGCCGTTTCGCCAATATCCAGCATGTCCGTGCCCCAAGCCGCCAAATCGACCTGGTTGCCATCGCGCCGCTCACGGTACAAATCGATGGCAATCAATTTATAGCTGGTCTTGACGCCGACAGCGTTCCAATATTCGGTGATCAACTCGCCGATTTTCTGCCAGGAATCTTCCGGCACCGAGACCTCGAAGTTCAAGAAGAGCGTCTCGCCATCCGGGCGCAGGCGGAAGCCATCCGCGTCGCGCTGGTCTAAGCCCATCTCGTCCAGCAGTTGATTCGCCAAATCAGGGTCATACTGCGCATAATGCTCGGGCATCCAAGGCTCAAAGAAAGCCGATGTCGGCACCGGCGCGTTCTGCGACGCGTTTGCCAAGCCGAAGTAAATCAGCTCGTTGATTTCCTCGCGGTTAATCGCCACCGACATCGCTTGACGGAAGCGCACATCCCAGAAGATCTCGCGCAGCGGCAAGTTTTCCGTCGTGAAGTTGAACATGACCGAGTATTCGTTGCCGCGGCTGTACTCGGCGGTGGCGGTGCGATAATCGCCCGCTTCTTCGTTCTCACGATAAACCGGATAGCTCAGCAGCGTCCCCCAGCCATAATGCGAAAATTCGCCCGAGATAGCCTTCAAATCTTGCACTTGCAGATCTTCTACCAAGATGCGGCGCAAGGTATCGGTATAGGGCAGCTGATTGCCAGCCGTATCGACTTTGAAGAAGTAAGGATTGCGCTCGTAGAGCTTGTTGCCAAAGCTGTCTTCGCTGACGAAGACAAAGGTATTCAGCGTCGGCGCGTAGGGGTCGGTCTCCGCGCCCAAATTCCAGGTGAAGTTGTAGGGCGTCATCTTGGAATTGAACATCTGTACCCAGTCTTCAAAGCCATTTTCGGCTGCTAAGTCATTGGCATCGGGGTTGTAGTCGATATGGAATTGCGAGAAATAATGCGCCGGACGGAAGCCGCGGTTGCCCACTTCGCTGCCCAAAGCGATGCTCAGCGTCGGGCGCGGTTCGGCGTAGGTATAGCGCACGGTCGTTTCGTCAAGCACTTCAAACTGGGGCAATTCGCCACCGGCAGCCCAAGCCCCGCCAGGATTTGGCGTCAGCTCGCTGTTACCAAGAATGTCTTCCATGTAAAAACGGAAGTCTTCGGAAGTAAAGGGCTGACCGTCCGACCATTTATGCCCTTCGCGGATTGTGATGGTGAAAGTCGTCTGATCGTCCGACACCTCAAAAGATTGGGCGATGTTCGGGATAATCGTCGCCAGATCGGTATCGATGGTCAGCAGCTTCTGCAAGCGCATCTCGAGCACATCCCAGCCGCAGCAGGTTGGGTTGGTCGTGGGGCCGGCCAGCTCGCCGCCATATTCGCCAATCGCTTCCAGCGGCTGCACGACGACAGGCTGCGCTGGCAGGCGCTCTGCCACTGGCGGCAATTCGCCAGCGGCGACCTTTTCCGCCAACATCGGCGCTTCGCCATAGCTCTCGATGCTGTTGCCGGTGGCGGCGGTGAAGGCATCGAGGTCAGCATATTGGAAGGGATATACCAGCTCGCCTTCACTCATATCCTGCGCCAGCGCCGTCGCCGAGAGCAAGACAAGGACAAAAACCAAAAGTGAATAAAATATGCTTCGTTTCATGGGGTATGACCTCCCTAGAATTGAACTGTGTGAAAATAGAATGGGCGGATAGATTCGCTTTGCCATCAGCCTCCTTTCGCTGGCCGGGCCGCTTGTTTCTCTGTTACCGACTTTCCAAGATGTAAATTGTCCATTGTTGACAATCCACAGAAAAAAATACTCCCCGCTGCTTCATCTATTTGCCTTTACTTGACTTCATATTCTTTCAGCAAATCCCAGTCAAACTGCACGCCGTGGCCCGGCGCGTTCGACGCGGTCATAATGCCGTCTTTCAACTGCGGCGGATTCTTGATGAACCGTTCCAAACCAAAGCTATGCACTTCCAGATAGGAGGCGTTTGGAATCGCCGCCAAAAGATGCAGGTGCAATTCATGCACGCCATGCGATGTAACTGGCAGATTATGCGCATAAGCTAGCCTGGCCACACGCAGCCAGTTGGTGATGCCGCCGATATTCGAGACATCTGGCTCGGGGAAGGCGATTTTACCCATTTCAATCGTATGGCGAAATTCATAGATTGTATGCAGGTTTTCGCCCGCGGCGATGGCGACGCCGCCTTCGGCCGCAACCCGGGACAGGCCGGCATAATCATCCGGGATAGTTGGCTCTTCCAGCCAATAGATATCAAAGTCGCGGAATTTGCGGGCGGCGCGGATAGCCTGCTCAGTTGTCCAGCGCATATTGGCATCGACCATCAAAGGCATATCGTCGCCGATGCAAGCGCGCACCGCTCGTACGCGCGCGACATCTTGCGAGAGTTTGTCGCGGCCCACCTTTATCTTGATGGCGCGGAAGCCTTTTTGCAGGTTGCGGCGCGTCTGCTCGACCAGAGCCTCCGGCTCCAATTGCAGGTCGATGCCGCCGGCATAGGCGCGGGCTTCGCCGGCATAGCCGCCGAGCAACTGCCAGAGCGGCGCGCCTTCTTTCTGCCCGCGCAGGTCCCAGAGCGCAATATCAACGGCGGCCAGGGCAAAAGAAACCAAGCCGCCCCGCCCTACATAATGCAGGCAGTGCCACATACGCCCCCAAATTTGCTCGATGCGCCTGGCATCGGCATTGAGCAGCAGCGGCTTTAAGTCGCGCTCAATCAAGGCGCGGATTGCCGCGCCGCCGCGGCCGATGGTATAGGTATAACCATAGCCGACCAAGCCGCAAGCGGTCTCCAGCCGAACGATGATGACTTCAAATTCGGTGTGCAAGCCATGGGTGGCATCGGCCATAGGATGGCTGAGCGGCAGCAGAAAATGTTTGCATTGCAAGCATTTAATCAACATAGACAGAAAATATCCGATGGCGCTAAAATTGTCAAGTGTTTATTGTTGACAATTTTTCATTTTGTCTTTACAATGCCTGTATCGCTCTGCTATTTAGGGCAGTGAACTGAAAGCCACCGCATGAAAAACTATGTCTTTCAGCGCATGATATATATGGTCTTTGTACTCTGGATGGTTTCGATCGTCACCTTCATCGTCATCCAGTTGCCACCGGGCGATTATCTCAGCACTTATATCAGCCGGCTGGAACAGGCAGGCGAACAGCTAAGCGACGAAGAAGCCGAAAAATTGCGCCGCCAATATGGCCTCGATTTGCCTCTAACTTCCCGTTATATCAAATGGTTTGGCCAGGTATTGCAAGGCGATTTCGGTTTTTCTTTTGAGTGGCAGCAGCCCGTGCGCGATATTATTGGCGAGCGGCTCGTCTTAACCTTTACCATCGCTATCTTTACCGCGATCTTCACTTATGCCCTGGCTATCCCCATCGGCATCTATTCGGCGACGCATCAATACGCCCTGGGCGATTATATTTTTTCTTTTATCGGTTTCGTCGGTTTAGCGATACCCAATTTTATGCTGGCGCTTATTTTGCTCTACATCGGCTTCAAAACCTTCGGCCTTAACTTGACCGGCTTGTTTTCATCGGAGTATCTCGATGCGCCTTG
Source organism: Phototrophicaceae bacterium (assembly GCA_965200325.1). GTDB lineage: Bacteria > Chloroflexota > Anaerolineae > Aggregatilineales > Phototrophicaceae > UBA6055. The sequence continues at coordinate 2,491,911 of OZ241335.1, forward strand.
GAGCTTGGCGAAGATTGGCGATTTGCTGCTGCATTTGCCAATTCCTATCATCGTGGTTGGCACTTCCGGCACGGCCGGCATGATTCGCATTTTGCGCGGCACCCTGCTCGATGAGCTGAACAAGCAATATGTCATAACCGCGCGCAGCAAAGGCGTCGGCGAAGTCAAGTTGCTCTTTAAGTATCCGGTGCGAGTGGCGCTTAATCCGATTGTCAGCAGCCTGGCTTGGCTTTTTCCGTCGCTGATTTCTGGCGGCACCATCACTGCTTATGTGCTGGGTTTGCCGACGGCGGGGCCCATGCTGCTGCGCTCGTTGCTGACGCAAGACACTTTTTTGGCGGCGAGCCTATTGATGTTCGTGACGATTTTGACTGTCATCGGCACGACTGTCTCTGATATATTGCTCGTTGTAGTCGATCCGCGCATCCGCATGGAACGCGCGGCGAACTGATTGAGCGGGGGCTTTCCATGCTGTGGCGAAGGGGCAGGCGCGCCAAGCCAAAAGAAACAACAAAGGCGCAATTTGACGAGAGTTATTATCTCGCCTCACAGTGGCAGCTTATCTGGCGCAAGTTCCGCCGTCACTATCTGGCCATGGGTTCGTTACTGGTCATTATCTTTTTGTACTCGCTGGCGATCTTCGCCGAATTCTTCTCAGTCAACGACCATTTGAAACGGCATGTCAAATATGCCAAAGCGCCGCCGCATACCATATATTTTTTTGATGAAGCCGGCAATTTTCAGCCAATCCCTTTCATCTATGACATGAAACAGACGCTGGATATGGATACTTTGCAGCGCAACTATAGCGAAGATCGTTCCAAACGTTATCATCTCAAGTTCTTTGTCCCGGGCCAGCCCTACAAGCTCTTAGGTTTGTTTGAGAGCAATATCCACTTGGTGGGCGTGGACGCGCCGGCTGTATTCTTCCCCTTTGGCACGGACGAATTGGGACGCGACCTCTATTCGCGCACGATGCACGCGGCGCGCATTTCCCTATCTATCGGCTTCCTCGGCGTGATTATTGGCTTTTGCCTCGGCTGCCTCTTCGGCGGCTTCTCGGGTTATTTTGGCGGCGTCGTCGATCTGATAATCCAGCGCATGATTGAGTTTCTTATCTCGATACCATCAATACCGCTAATTATGGCGCTCACAGCTGCTTTCCCCCGCGAATGGAGTTCAACAGAAGTCTACTTCGGCATTACCGTTGTGCTATCCCTCATCGGCTGGCCGCCTTTAGCCCGCACAATCCGCGGCAAATTGCTGGAATTGCGCGAAGCCGATTTTGTGATGGCAGCACGCATTTCAAATATGAGCGACACAAATATCATTATCAAACACCTGCTGCCTTCTTTCGCCAGCTTTCTGATTGTCGTCTTGAGTTTGTCGGTGCCGGGTATGATACTAGCGGAGACGGCGCTGAGCTTCCTGGAAATCGGGATTCGGCCGCCGGCGGTCAGTTGGGGCGTGCTGCTGCAAGACGCGCAAAACATCCGCAGCTTGAGCCAAAGTCCTTGGCTGCTGATACCAGGCATCTTTGTGATCGTGACTGTGCTGGCTTTCAATTTTCTCGGCGATGGCCTGCGCGATGCCGCCGACCCATACAAGCAGTAGTTTCTTATTTGAACCTAGGCAGAAGTAGGACAAACTAAATTTTGCAAATTTTTGCCTTCGTTTCAACCCCACCCCCGGCCCCTCCCCGAAGCTTCGGGGAGGGGAGTCTAACCTGGGGACCTGTACACATTGCCCGATGGGAGCGGCTTTCCTGTAAGCTCGCACAATTTTCAGGGTTTTTCTCCCCTCCCCAAAGCTTTGGGGGCGTAGATACTGCCCTATGGGAGGGACCGGGGGTGAGGTTGACAGTGGCTATTATTCTTTTTGCCTTGCGCTTACTTGTGTACACTTAAAGCGGATAGAAAGAAGACATGTCAAGTTTCGAGATTTATCGCACTTTGCCAGAGCAAATCGCGGCGCGCCTGCGGCGAGAAGTGCTTTCGAGTCGCCTCAAGCCAGGCGACCCACTGCGCGAGGTAGACCTCTCAGAGCGCTTTGGCGTCAGCCGCGGCCCCGTGCGCGAAGCCTTCCGCCAACTGACGCAGCAAGGTCTGCTAGTCTTGGAGCCAAACAAAGGTGCTCGGGTCGCGCAGAATCCGAGCGTAAAAGTGCGGCCCCTGGTCGTGCAGCTGCGGCGCAGCATCGAGACCTTCGTGCTAGAGAGCATCTTCCACCGCATCACCGCCGACGATATCGCCATCTGGCAAGACATCTTGACCGATATTAAAACCGCCTGCGAGACGAATGACCTGGATTCCCTGACCGAATGCGATCTGCGCTTCCATCAGGCGATTATCCAAAGCCACGACGACAAAGACATCTTCACGCTCTGGCAGCCGATTGCCATGCGCATGATGATGCAGTACACGCGGCTGACGGACATCATGGACAGCTACCGCGAGCATAAACTGATTCTTGATGCCATCCGCGCCGGCGACAAAAAAGCGGCGCTCAAAGCGCTGGAAACTAATATCCAGTAAGGGCAAAATCACTTAATAGCCAAGCCGCTATGAAAGAAGGCGAGATGTTTCAAGCAGCGTATTACGAAGGCAACCGCCGGATTCGCTATGGCGCAGGCGCGCCCGTCGCGCCAGGCCCAGGCGAAGCGCAGCTCAAAGTATCGCATTGCGGCATCTGCGGCACCGACCTGCATATCTTTCACGGCGCGATGGACGCCCGCGTGAAAATGCCGCTGGTCATGGGGCATGAAATGTCTGGCACGGTGCAGCAGCTCGGCCCAGGCGTCGAAGGCGTCGCGCCGGGCGATAAAGTGGCGGTGATGCCGCTGGCGCCCTGTAATGACTGCCCCGCTTGCGCAGCCGGCCACAGCCATATCTGCCATAATTTGAACTTCCTCGGCATCGATACGCCCGGCGCATTCCAGAGTTATTGGACTGTGCCAGCCTATACCCTGCATCGGCTGCCGGCCGAGCTAGCCCTAAAGCACGGCGCTTTGATTGAGCCGCTAGCCGTCGCCTGCCACGATGTGCGGCTGGCAAATGTGCAGACGGGCGATCAAGTCGTCGTTTTAGGCGGCGGGCCAATTGGCCTGCTGGTGGCTTTGGTGGCGCAGCAGGCGGGCGCGGCGGTGCTCGTCTCCGAGATTAACAATTATCGCGTCGATTTGGCGCGCCAGCTCGGGCTGGAAGCAGTGAACCCGCAAGATACGGACTTGCCCGCTCTAGTCAGCCAGCGGACAGGTGGCGCCGGCGCCGACATCGTCTTTGAAGTGTCTGGCTCGCAGGCAGGCGCGGCTATCATGACCGATTTGTTGCGCACGCGCGGCCTGGCAGTGGTGGTGGCCATTTTTGCGCAAAAGCCAAAAATCGACCTGTTCCGCTTTTTCTGGCGCGAGCTGCGCTTGCAAGGCGTGCGCGTCTACGAAAGCGAAGATTTTGCCGCGGCGATTGCCTTAGCCGCCGCTGGCGCGCTGCCGCTGGACCAATTAATCAGCGATATTCGCCCTTTGAAGGCGCTGCGCTCTAGTTTTGAAGATCTGGAAAAAGGCGGCGCGGTGATGAAAATTCTGATGGAGCTGTGATGACTGTGCTAGAACAATTTCGACTCGATGGCAAGACCGCGCTGGTGACGGGGGCGCGCCGCGGCATCGGCCGGGCGATTGCAACCGGCCTGGCGGAAGCAGGCGCGGACATCATCGCCGTCAGCGCCAATCTGGAAGAATCTGGCAGCGCCCTCGAAGGCGATGTATTGGCTCTGGGGCGGCGCTTCGCCGGCTATCGCTGCGATTTTTCCCAGCGCGCCGCGGTCTATGACTTCATCGAAAAAGTGACAGCGGCGCAGCCCAGCATCGACATTCTGGTCAACAATGCCGGCACAGTCTTGCGCGAGCCAGCCGAGCGACACCCCGACGAGTATTGGGACCGCATCCTCGAAATCAATCTGAGCGCGCAGTTTCTGCTCAGCCGCGAGCTTGGCAAGGGCATGCTGGCGCGGGGCCGCGGCAAGATTATCTTCATCGCCTCGCTCTTGACCTTTCAAGGCGGCATCACAGTGCCAAGCTACGCGGCGAGCAAAGGCGGCGTCGGGCAGCTGACCAAAGCTCTGGCGAATGAATGGGCCGGGCGCGGCTTGCAGGTGAACGCCATCGCGCCCGGCTATGTGCGCACCGATGTAACCGAAGCGCTGCAAAATGACCCAGCGCGCTACCGCGCCATCCTCGAGCGCATCCCGGCCGGGCGCTGGGGCAACCCAGCCGATTTCAAAGGTCCGGCTGTCTTCCTCGCTTCGGCCGCCTCAGATTTTGTCAATGGCGAAATCCTAGTGGTGGATGGCGGCTGGATGGGGCGCTGAGCGCCCCGCGCCAGGCTTGCAGCACACTCAATCGCCGATTGTCGGCTTGTCAGAATCGGACTGCTCGGCCAGGATGCGCGCCCGCCATTCGGCCGGCAAAGCCGTCGCCGGCTGAAACCAAGTCTCTTCGCCAAAATGGATATTGCTGGTTTTGAACTCGCGGCGAAAACTGTCCTTTGAGAGCGAGCAGTCAAAGCGGACGATATACAAGCCGCCGCTGCGAGAGTGAATATGGCTCAGACCCCAGCTGATGCCGCGCCCATCGCCATTATCGGCAAAAGCATCCGCGCAGAAAGGCCCGGGCGCATTCGGCGATAGCTGCACATGTGCCATCGGCTTGAAATTCAAGCCGTCGGCGGCATATTGCACCGTATCTTTTTCCGCGCCATCGCGGATGAGCAGCGAGGCGATGCCGCCCTCGTAGGGCCAGAGCATCGTCTCATGGCCAGAATTGGCGACTGGATTCAGTTCCGATTTGACAAAGGGCCCTTCGGGCTGGTCGGCAATAGCCACCCCATGCCCGAGCTTCAAGCTGCCAGGCGATTTATCGGCTGGCGAGCCTTTGTAATAGAGCCAAATCTTGCCTTTATAGACCAGCGGATAGGGGTCGTGAATCGCGCAGCTATCCCAGGCGCCCGCCGCGCCTTGGGGGATGACGGGCCGATCCAAGCGCGTCCAAGGCCCATCGGGCGAGTCCGCCACCGCCACGCTGACGCTCACGCAGTCATTCTGCCGCCACATCGTGGTGAAGGTCTGATAATACAGATAATAGCGCCCGCCAAAGGCCAGCACATCCGGCGTTGAAAGCGAGCGGTCGCCATAAGTGCCTTTGGGCGCGCGCGGCACAGCCACTCCCTGCTCTTGCCAATTAAAGCCGTCTTTGGAGGTCGCATAACAAATATCCGCCAGGTCCCAATCAACTATGGGAATCTCGTCGCTGCCCTGGTCGATATTGAGACGTCCGACTGGTGGATATTTTGTGCGGCGGCGCGTATACCACACATAATAGGTATCGTTGATTTTCAATATCTTGGATGGGTCGCGCCGCGTGACGGAAAGCTCAGATTCGTCAGCGCCGATGCCGGTAACGCGCGAGTATTTGAAGACGGTATAAAAGGGATTGCCAATGTCTTGCTTGGGCGTCCACATATCGTAGAGCCGCTGCATGGCAGTGCTCAAAGGGCGGGCGGTCGGTTTTTCCGCTGGCAAGATGCCGGGAAAAGCGGCTTGCGGCTGGTCAGGCGAGTTCATATTCACTCCTCAAAATTGAATCCGTACATATTTGCAGTATAATGTAAATTGTAGACAATAGACAATATAAGTCAAATTTGAGGACAAGGCAATCACGTCCCATTGCAGCAAGAACAAGCCCACGATTGGCGATCCCTCCCCGAAGCTTCGGAGCGCGTAGACACTGCCCTACGGGAGGGACCGGCGGTGGGTTGAAGATTGCGCATAATTAACTTTGAGTTACTTCTATGACTAATTTAACCCTAAAATTTTCCTTCAGCGGAGGGCGCGGATGATCGTCGCCGACTATATCGTTGTAGGCGCTGGCTCGGCGGGAGCGGCGGTGGCGAGCAGCTTGAGCGAGAGCGGCCGGCATTCGGTGCTGCTGCTAGAAGCGGGCGGGCCAGATACCGAGCCGAATATCCACATACCAGCCCGCTTTTCGGCGCTCTTCCACACTGCCGTCGATTGGGATTATGTGACAGTGCCGCAGCCAGGCTTGAACAACCGCCGGGAATATGTGCCGCGCGGCAAGGTCTATGGCGGCACCAGCTCGATGAATGCCATGGTCTATCAACGCGGGCATCCGACAGACTATGACGGCTGGGCGGCGCTGGGCAACACCGGCTGGGCTTATGCTGATGTGCTACCTTACTTCCGCAAAATGCAGCACCAAGAACGCGGCGAGTCCGAGCATCACGGCAGCGGCGGCCCCGTCAATGTCGCCGACTTGCAAGACCCCAACCCGCTCAGCCTAGCCTTTGTGCAGGCGGCTCTGGAATTGGGCTATCAGCATAATGCCGATTTCAACAATGGCACGCAAGCAGGCTTCGGCCTGTATCAAGTTACGCAAAAAGCTGGCCAGCGCCACAGCACGGCGGTGGCTTACCTGCGCGCCGCCCTGAAGCGCGACAATCTGATTGCGCTGCCCTTCGCCCAAGCCCTCAAGCTCGAATTTGATGGGCGGCGCTGTATCGGTCTGCAATACCTGCACGAGGGCGCAATCAAGACAGCGCGGGCGCGGGCGGAAGTCATCGTCTGCGCCGGCGCGATTAACTCGCCGCAGCTATTGCTGCTGTCCGGCCTGGGCCCACCGGCGCAGCTAGCCGAGCTGGGCATCCCGCTGGTCCTGGACCTGCCAGGCGTCGGCCAGAACCTGATCGACCACATGCAGGTCCCGCTGGCTTATCATTGCAAAGCGCCGATAAGTCTGGTGGCTAAAGACAGCCCCGAGCAAGCGCGGCGCTACAAGCAAGAAAAAATGGGTTTGCTGACTTCTAATTTGGGCGAAGCCGGCGGCTTCGTGCGGCTTAAGCCACAAGCGCCGGCGCCAGAATTGCAATATCACTTCGGGCCCGATTGGTTCATCCGCCACGGCTTCGACTGCCCGACCGGGCATGGTTTTACTATCTTGGCTGGTTTGGTCGGCACGCAGAGCATCGGCGAGCTGCGGCTGCAATCAGCCGACCCGCTAGCGCCGCCGCTGATAGATTTCGCCTGCCTTAGCGAAGCTGCCGATGTAGAGGTGCTGCTGGCTGGCCTCAAGCTGGGACGCGCGCTGGCCGCAGCGCCCGCTTTCGCCGCCTACCGCGGCGCCGAGTTCCTGCCCGGCGCTGCGGCGCAAAGCGATGCTGAGCTTATCCATTTTATCCGCGACTTCGCCACCACGATTTATCATCCGGCCGGCAGCTGCAAGATGGGCCGCGACCGCCAGGCGGTCGTGGATGAGCGGCTGCGCGTGCGCGGCATGCGCGGTTTGCGCGTGGCGGACGCTTCGATTATGCCGCGCATCATCAACGCCAATACCAACGCGCCTTGCATCATGATTGGCGAAAAAGCCGCCGCTATGATTCTCGAGGAGGGTGGGACTTGAACCAGGTCAAAAACGACAAGCCGCGGCTGCCGGGCGAGCCAAGCGGCGAGAAACCCAAGGACCGCCCATTAAGCGCCGCTAGCGCCCGCCTCTATGACAAATGGGGCATCTATCAAGATTCGACCAGCGCCTTCTATACCAATTTCAAATACAGTCAAATCACGGGCATCGGCAAAGAAGTCGGCGTTACGCGGCGCGACCCAACTACTGTGCTGCGCATCGATGGCTTGTATTATGTCTGGTACACGCGGCGCAAAACGGTCAAGGACCGCGACCATCGCAACAAGCCGCCGGCGCGCCAGCAGAGTTGGGATACGCCGGTCTTCGATTGGGACCTCGCCGAGATTTGGTACGCCACTTCGGAAGATGGCTTTCATTGGGTGGAGCGCGGCGTCGCGGTCAAGCGGGGACCCAAAGACGCCTACGACGGCCGCTCGGTTTTTACGCCCGATGTGCTGATGACCAAAGACAAATTCTATCTTTATTATCAAGCGGTCGATTATCCCTATCGGACGCGCACGCGCAATTCTATCGGCATGTCCTGGGCGGAGTCGCCGCATGGGCCCTGGCAGCGCGCCGCTGCGCCTGTTTTGCAGCCCGGCGCGCCAGGCGAATGGCTCGGCGCTGACGCCCAAAGCGATTCGGATGAAGTGCGGCGCTATGGCGCTTGGGATAGCCACAAAGTGCATGACCCATTTATTTTGCGGCGCGCGGGCAAGTATTGGCTCTATTACAAAGGCCAGCCTATGGGCTGGACAAGCAAGTATTCACGCGGCATCGGCTGGGGCGTCGCGCTTGCTGACCGACCTGAAGGGCCCTTCGTGAAATCGCCGCTGAACCCGGTTACCAACAGCGGCCACGAAACTTGCCTCTTCCCTTATGGCACCGGCTTGCTAGCGATTTGCGGGCATGATGGGCCCGAGAAAGATACTATCCAATACGCCGCCGATGGGCTGCATTTTGAGGTGGTCGCGCATGTCAGCCTGCCGCCGCTGGCGGCGGGGCCTTTCGCGCCCGATTCTTATTGCGATACAAGGGACGGCAAAGGCATCAGCTGGGGCTTAGCCCATATCGCCACCGAAGAAATGAAAAGCGGCAATTCTTATATCGTCCGTTTTGATTGCAACCTGCGGCGCGATATCGAGCGGCCGGGCTTCCGCGCTACAAATATCCGCTACCCGGAGGCGGTCTATTTTTCGCCCGACCTCGCGCTGAATAAAATGAATATGCAGCCCTTGGTCTATGCCAACGAGCCAGAGCGCCCGCCAGAAGCGCGCCCCGCCCAGCCCATCAGCCGAGCCATGCAACGGGTCTATGACACTTATGGTATCTATAAAGACCAAGCCAGCCCGTTTTTCTCCGCCTTTCGCTATGCCCGTCTCAGCGGCCTTGACAAAGAGCGGGGCATAACGCGGCGCGACCCTTCCAAAGTGATTAAGGTCGGCGACAGCTATTATGTCTGGTACACGCGGCGGCAAACGGCCCAGACTTGGCGCGGCGTCGCTTATGCGAGCGCCGACCGGCCGGCTTGGGATTGGGATATGGCGGATATTTGGTACGCCACTTCGCCGGATGGCTTTCATTGGCAGGAGCGCGGGCCCGCCGTTTTACGGGGCGAAAGCGGCGCATTCGACGACCGTTCAGTCTTCACGCCAGACATCCTCGTACATGAGGGCAAGTTCTATCTTTATTATCAAGTGATTCAAGGCATCTGGAAAAACCGCTCGCTGCATCAGATTGGTCTGGCTTGGGCCGACTCGCCCGCCGGCCCTTGGAAGAAGCTGGCGCAGCCTATTTTGCGGCCGGGTCCCCGCGGCGATTTTGTCGGCGATGCCGACAACGCCGACGCTATAAAGCACTTTGGTGCTTGGGATTCGCACAAACTTCATGATCCTTATGTTTTGAAATATCGCGGACAAATTTGGCTCTATTACAAAGCCGTGCAATTTGGCCGGACTTACCGCCACGATTTAGGCATCGGCTGGGGCGTCGCCACCGCCGACCGGCCTGAAGGGCCTTTTGTGAAATCACCGCTCAACCCAGTTACTAACAGCGGCCACGAGACCTTTCTCTACCCCTTTGACGCAGGCATCGTCGCCATCACCAGCCACGAAGGGCCGGAAAAGAACACGGTGCAATACGCGCCTGATGGTTTGAATTTCGCCGTCGTCGGAAAAGTTAGCGCGCCGCCAGTGGCGGCGGGCCCTTATGTGCCGGATGCCTTCGCCGATACTGGCGCCGGCCGCGGCATCACTTGGGGCCTGTGTCATATTCAGCATGGCCAGGCGGGGCGCTTAGACAACGGCTACCTGGTCCGCTTCGATTGCAATTTGAGCCGCGATGTGCAGCGCGCCGACTTCTACCGCGCCTGGAATTACCGTTTCCCCGAATCAGTCTATTTCAGCCGCGACTTCGCGCTGACCGCCGAGATGAAAGAAGCGGCGCTGCGGCTCATGGCAGAGATTGATGAAGATACGCGCGTTTGCTAAGCCGCTGTCAGTCGCTTTTGAGCATTTGCAAAATCGGCTGGGCTATTGCTTCAGCCACAACCTGGTTGCCCCGCTCGTTGATATGCACGCGGTCGAAGAATATCTCGTCGTCGCGCTGGCTAAATAAATCTGTCAACCAGAGAAAATCCGTCCAAGCGCCTGCTTGCGCGCGGGCACGGATGTCGCCGTCCACCTCTTTATAGAGCGCGACAAAACCTGATTGCTCAAGCTCGCCTAAAATGTGCGCTTCGCTAGCGGTCAGGCTTTCTTTGGCGAAGAGAGCCGGCTGCCAAACAAACAGGACGCGCAAGCCATATTCATCCGCCAGGGCGCGTATCAAGCGGCGGTTGGCCGCCCAGCGCTCGCCGATTTCGGCCGCGCTGGCCCCACTTGTAGCGACCAAGCTCCAGGCGTCGGCCTCGATATGCGCCATAAAAGCGCGCAGCACCGGCTGGCCACGGCGCAGCAGCCGGCTCATTTCCACATCGTTGGCTCGCTCATTTTCCCGCAGCGTAACCCCGGCCTTGCCTTGCAGCTGCGCCGCATAGACATCGTTAAACCCTTGATAAAAGACGGCTAAATCTGGCCGATTGCCCCGCGCCAGCTGCGCTTGAAACAAGATGAAGTCTTGGCTACTGACATAACCCGTCTGCCCATAATTGGAAACCTGCGCCGGCTGCCCGGCCGCTTCCAGCAGCTGCGCCACCTGCGACGGAATCGTATAGGCATCGCGCGCGCCTTCGCCCCAGACCGTCGAGCCGCCGAAGAAAAAAATCTTAGGCGTGCTGGCATCGGCGCTAGCTTGCTGAGCCGTGCGCCGCAGCCCTTGGTCATCCACATTGATGAAGTCGCCCTGGAAAGGCGCGACTGTCCAATAGCTATAGGGCAGCCAGCGCACCTGGGTCTGCCCCTGCTCCGCCCAAAATTCGGCCGCGCTCGGCGCTTCGCCCTCGGCGATAAAATGCAGCTTGCGGTAATCCAGCCCGCCACGCAGGCGATCGGCTAGGCCGGTGACTGCAACTAGCTGGCTGCTAAGGAAGAAGACAAGCGCCAGCGCGGCCAAAAGGCCCAGGCTGATGCCGGCCAGGGCCCAGGCATCGCGGCGGCGCAAATAGCTCTCTTTGATGGCCGCCCAATGCCAGGTCAGCAGCATGCCAGCAAAGAGCAAAGACCAGCAAAATAGCAGGAAACGGGCGGGCGCGGTGATGCTGGGCGCTATGCCGCCGGTGATGAGCAAAGCCAGCATATTCGCTTCGACCAGCAGCGCTAGCGCCAGCAGAGCCGGCCAGGGTCTGGCAAAGAGCCGGCCATAAGCCCGCGCCCATTTTTTCTGCCTGGGCCCGTCAAAGCGATAAATTTTGATACATAGCCAAAAGCCCAGCAAGACGAGCAGGCCAACGCCGCCGATGATAAAATGCCGCCAACGCTCGTAAGCGGCATCTGGCGATGGCGGCGAGAAAAGCAAGAGCAGCCAGCTGATAAGCAAGGGCAGCCAGGCGAAGAGGGCAAAGCCAAAGAGGCTGCGCGCCAGTGTCGCCTGGCCGCTATATGCCGGCGTCGGCGGGCTGTCGTTCACGCTGGCCACTCGGCGACTAAGCTGAACATCAGCGGAATCTGGCGCGGCCGGCCGGCGGGGGTCGCATAGCGCCGCCCACCCAGCTCGCGCATATCCGGCAGGGGTTTGAAACCATTGCAATAGTCATACTCGGCGAAATGGGTCAAGCGCAGTCCAGCATCGACCAGAGCCATAAGCACCTCGGCCAAGCCCCACTGATATTCCACGCCTGGGTAGGGATTGCGAAAATCGCGGACGCCTGTTTCCAGCTCGTCGATTTCGGCGGCGCTACCGGTCAAAGCCACATAATCGCCAATGCCAGACTCGAACTCATAGCAGATGCCGCCCATATAGTCATAGCGCAGACGCCAGTCTCCGTCGAAAATAGCGAAGACCGGGTGAAAATCTAGCAGGACAAAGCGGCCGCCAGGCGCGAGGCAACTGGCGATGCCGCGCCCCCAGTCGCGCAAATCCGATAGCCAGCACAGCACGCCATAAGAAGAAAAGGCGATGTCATAGCGCTGCTGATTGGAGGCAAAAAAATCGTAGATGTCGGCGCGGATGAAAGACGCGTCTATGCCGCTGTCCCGCGCCAGCTGGCGGGCGAAACGGATGGCTTCGTCGCTAATATCGACGCCTGTTACACGCGCGCCCAGATGTTTGGCGATGCTCAGCGAATCTTGGCCGGCGTTGCATTGCAAATGCAGCACGGTCTGGCCAGCGATAGCGCCGAGCAGCGCTGTCTCTTCCGGGAAGAGCGTATTGCCGCCAGCGCGAAAAAAAGCCGCCTGGTCGCCTTTATGGCTATTATGCGCTTTTGTGCCTTCGTTCCACGACAGGCGATTGAGTTCGTGATGCGCCTTGTTGGGCATTGGCGGTCTCCTCAGTCGATTTTTTCGATTCTAGTCGCAAGCGAAGGCTCTGGCAATGCGGGAATTGGGCGCGCCCTTGCTTGTTGGCATTGCCGCAGCGGTTTATAATCGCCAATAGACTAAGAGCAAATTTTGGAAAGCGCGTGGCTACAATTGACCTGAGACAAGCGGTGCTAGCCGCGCTGCAAGCTGCGCCGATTGACAGCGCCGGGCGCGCTGCGCCGTATGACCACAGCCAAGCCTATCAATTGCGGGGCAAGATTCTTGGCCTGCTGCTGCGCCAGAGCCGCCTCGCCGCCGAGCGCTCGCCAGAAGACTGCGCCGCTTTCTTGCAAGTGAAACCCGAATTGATTGAAGCCTGGGAGCTGGGCGAGGCGACGCCGAGCCTGCCGCAATTAGAATTGTTGGCCGGTTTCTTGCAGACGAGCGACTTCAGCGATTTTCAGACGGGTACTATAGCCGGCCAGCGCAACGAATACCTGCTCTTGCGGCAGCGGCTTATCGGCGGGCGGCTGCGGGCGGCGCGAGCGGCGGCGCAGCAGAGCATCGCCGACTTGAGCGCGAAGACAGCCCTGCCCGCCGCCCTGCTGGATCAGTATGAGCTGGGCCAGCGCATGATACCGGTCAGCCACTTGGCAGCCCTAGCCCAAGCCGTCGAAACGGACTTGAAGCATTTTATGGAAGCGAAAGGCCCGCTCGAGACCGCTAACGCGACGCCAGCGGTGGAGGAGAGCTTGCCGGACAGCTTAGAAGCTGACTTGAGCCAGGTCGCCGCCGCCGAAGAGGGCTTGCCCGCCAGCCTAGAGGCTGACTTGAGCCAGGTCGCCGCCGCCGAAGAACAGGCCGCGCTCATCCGCTTGGCGCTGGCTTTCCGCCGCTTACAGAGCGAAGACCTGCAAAGCCTGGCTGCCGCGCTTGATGCTCTCATCAGAGCGCGGGCAGAATCTAAGGGCTTTGCCACTCCCTCTTGACGCGCTCTATGCCCGCCGCCAGCCCCAGATTCCAGCAGGCCCGCTTCTGCCTGCTGCTTTTCACATTTTTTGTCGCAGTCTACATGCTGACTTTTCGCGCAGTGATTCAATCGGGCGATACGCGGCGCGCCTTCGATGCCGTAAGCAGCTTGACGCGCTATGGCGATTGGCTGATGGACGAATCGGCCTGGACGAAGCCGGCCCAGCGCATCCGCGCCAGCGACGCCCTGCCCTTGCTGGAATACGACGTAGAAGAGCGGCTCAATACCCTGCTGGCCACGCCGCTGCTCAAGCTGGCGGATTTTTTGCCGCGGCTGGGCAATATCCACGCTGTTTGGCTCTTTAATGTCTTGGTCAGCGCGCTCTGCCTGGGGCTGTTGTATTTGCTTTTGCGGGCGCTGCATTATAGCGCTGGCGTCGCTCTGGTCGTCGCGCTGACAGCCGGTTTGGGCAGCAACCTCTGGGCTTACAGCCAGACATTTTTCCGCGAGCCTTTGGTAACTTGCTTTATCTTGCTTACGCTGCTTTTACTGCAAAGCGGGCGGCGGCGGCGGCGCATTCTGTGCTTAGCGCTGAGCGCGGTCAGCCTGTTTTTAGCCAGCCAGACAAAATATTCGGCTGTGATGGCTTTGCCAGCCCTTGTCATTTTCGCCCTGCCAGAAACGCGGCCGCAACTGCAAAAAAAGGTCTATGGCGCGCTATTAAGCCTGGCGCTGCTGACAATCGCCTTTTTTATGCTCATCGACCCTTTGCCGGCGCCGCTGGCGGCTCTGCTGGACCGATTTGGCTGGCAGAGCGCGGTGACAGGCGCTGCGCTGCGCGTCTACCTGCTGAGCCCGGGCGGCAGCCTCTGGGGCACATCGCCCAGCGCGCTGCTCGCCCTAGCTTGCGCGGTGCTGTTGTGGCGGCGCGGGCAATATCGCTTGGTCACGACAATCGTTCTCTTAGTCGCTGGATATTCGCTGGGGCATGCCCTGACGACCGGGGTACATTGGTTTGGCGGGCTGAGCTGGCCGCCGCGTTTCCTGCTGCCAGCGCTGCCGGTGCTTTTGCTGGCTAGCGCGCCCCTGGCCGAGCGCATGCTGGAAAAAAAACAGCGCCTCCTGCGTTTATTATGGCTGGGTCTCTTGCTATATGGCATCTGGATTCAATTCAGCGCCGTATCGCTAAGCTGGCGGCATTATGACGCATCGCTGCCAGCCGCGGCCGACGGTCTAGGCGAATGGCTGCCAGGCTTGACGCAGCCGCAGTATTTCCGCTGGACCCTGCTGCCCCAGCGCTGGCTAGATTTAGGTTTGGACTTCTTGTGGGCGCGGGCGGGGCTGCCGATTTGGCTAGTCAGCTTCGCCTTGCTGGCCGGAGGCAGCGCAGCCCTGCTGCTGCGCCTGTTACGAGCGCCTGGCAGCCGCTGGCGGCACGCGGTCCCGCCGCTTGCCTTTTTCTGCCTGCCACTGATTCTTCTCAACCTCAACCTGGCTTATGACAAAGACCCGCGCAGCCGCTCCCAACAGTCGGCGCTGCACGCCGCGCTCGCGCAGCTCGAAAACGAGGCCCAAGACGACCTGCTCTTGCTAGCCGGCAATGATTATGGCGAATTCATCTTGAACCACCTGGATAGCGCGGCCGTCCGCCCGATAATCCTGCCGCAGCCACTGGCGCAAGCCGCCAGCGACAAGCAGCCGGCCAAAGTCGTGTCTAACAATCCAAATGACTGGTTTGATGTGGGTAGTCATCGCATCATTCAGCATCTGGCTGGCGGACGCGACCGCCTCTGGCAGCTAGCGCATACCAGCCAATTCATGCCCTGGAGCTTCCGCCCGCTGGAGCGTTACTTGGCTCTGAATTATTATCCCTTGCGCGAAATCGACTTCAGCCAGGCCGATGAAACAGTCCGCCTGCTCGAATACAGCACGCGCCCCCCAGCGCCAAATCCGCTCTCGCCCTACAGCGGCGATATTGCCAGCGATTTGACTTATGGGCCGCATATTCAGCTGCGCGCGCTGACGCCGCCGAATGGAACGCGCTATCGGCCGGGCGAAAGCGTCGAAGTGTCGCTGCTCTGGCAGACGGCGGCGCCGCTCGAACATGACTACACTGTCGCCTTGTTTATCGCGGCGGCGGGGGCGCAACAACACACTGCCCAAGGGCAAGATTCCCAGCCGCAGGCCGGCTTCGCGCCCACTTCTGGCTGGCAGCCGGGCCTGCCCGTTTGGGATAATCGGGCGCTGCGCCTGCCAGCAACAACCGCGCCGGGCGATTATCGGCTGTGGCTGGTGCTTTATCGCTATGATGCCAGCAGCGGTGCGACTCAGCCTTTGCGGGTCAGCGGCGCGGAAGTGAGCGAAAACGGGACTGTTGGCATCTTGCCCGTCACGCTGACCATCGACTAAGCGACTGGCGGCCACCTAAATCATCTATTCTGTATTTCAGCGGATTGGTCTACACTCAAGTTATCTTTATCTTAGGCGGAGCGACTATGGCAGCCGAGTTCAGCGTCAAATCGCAGATTAAGAGCAATCAGAGCAGCCCTTTCCGCTTCATCCTGTCGCATATCGCCCGCCACCCTTATGCCGCCTTTTTCTTGGTCTTCGGCGCGTTTTGCAACGCTTTTTTGGCCGGCGTCGTGCCAGGCGCCGTCGGCAGCGCGTTTGAGGCGATTTTGCAGCTGAACGACGAAACGCCGCGCCTCGTGCTAAACAGCGTACTGCTGATTATCGGCTCGCAGACTTTGCGTTCTGTGCTGCAATTCATGCGCAATTTCGCGGCGGAAATCTTCGCCCAGCGCTTTGAGCGCGATGTGCGCGACGAGCTATATTCCAGCCTGCTGGGCAAGAGCATGAGCTATCACGATATGCAGCCGGTGGGCGAGACGATGGCCCGCGTAACCAACGATGTGCGCGAGATGAACTTGATGATGAACCCGGGCATCAATCTGGTTACAGGCGCGAATATGTTCCTGATGATGCCAGCCCTCTATGCGCCGGGCATTCACCCGCAATTGGTTTTCACGCCTCTGCTCTTCATCGGCGCGCATATCTTGGTGCAAATCTATTTTGTCCTGCGCTTGCACCCGATTGCCCAAGAAGTGCGCGGCAGCTTCGGGCGGATGAACGCCCGCCTGGCTGAGGCGCTTGATGGCTTAGAAGTGGTCAAAGGCGCAGCTCAAGAAGATAGCGAAAGCCGCGCCTTCAACAGCTTGGCGGATTTGGTGCGCGACCGCTTCATCGACCAGGGCGAGTTCGAAGCCCGCTATCTATCTGTCCTGCTCTTTGGCTTGACCTTCGTCGCCGCGCTGATTCATTCGGCGACTATGTACCAGGCCGGCATTATCAGCGAAGGACAGGTGATTGCTTTCTTGGGCTTGATAAATCTGTTTCAGTTCCCTGTTTTCATTTCGCTCTTTTCGTCGTCGCGCATCGCCTCTGGCTATGCCAGCGCCGCGCGCATCCTCGAAGTGATCCAGACGCAGACCCCGCTCGACCAAAACGCGGCCGGTCACAGCGGCGCTATCAAAGGCGCAATCCGCTTTGAGAATGTCTCTTTTGGTTATGGCAGCGGCGAAGAAGTGCTGACCGAGATTAGTTTTGAAGTCAAACCCGGCCAGACAGTCGCCATCGTCGGCCAGACAGGCGCGGGCAAAAGCACCGTCGGCAAGCTGATAAACCGCATTTACGATGTGAACGGCGGCCGCGTGCTGGTGGATGGCATAGACGCGCGCGATTGGAACCTGCAAGCGCTGCGCTCGCAAATCAGCATCATCGAGCAGGACATCTTTCTTTTCAGCCGCAGCGTGGCGGAGAATATCGCTTTTGGCATGGACGCGCTGGAGCTGGACAGCATCGTGGAATCGGCAAAAGCGGCGCAGGCTCACGAATTCATTTCGTCTTTCCCGGCCGGCTATGAGACCGTCATCGGGCAGCGCGGCATGACGCTCAGCGGCGGGCAGCGCCAGCGGCTGGCTTTAGCCCGCGCCTTCCAGACTGACCCGCCCATCCTCATCCTGGACGACAGCACCAGCGCCATCGACAGCGCCACCGAAGACAAGATCCAGCGGGCGATTTGGTCAGCGGCCCGCGGCCGCACCACCCTACTCATCACGCACCGCCTGTCGCAGATACGCTGGGCGGATCATATCATCGTGCTGCGCAAAGGCCGGCTGGTGGCGCAAGGCAGCCACGAAGACCTGCTGCGCCGCTCGGAGTCTTATCGGCGCATATTCAACCGTTATTCGGCCGAGCCAGCGAGGAGCTAATATGGCGGCAATTTTTGGCGGCTTGCAAAGCGATACCTACGACAGGCGCTATTCCGATGCCCAGTTATTCAAGCGCATCGGCGATTATATGGCGGCGCATAAAGCGCAAGTCGCGCTGGGTTTGCTGGGCTTCTTGGTCGTAGGCATCGCGCGGGCGTTGCGCCCGGTCTTTATCAGCGCGGCGGTGGATGAACTGGTGGCGGGCGGCGCAGCCCTCGCTCTCATTTTTGGTATCTTGACCGCGGTTGCCATTTCCGAATACATCTTCAATTATGGCCGGCGCCGTTTCACTGTCGTCGTGATTGGCAAGATTGTGGCGCAGATGCGCAAAGACGCCTTCGCCGCAGCCATCGACCGTGACCTGGCTTTCTATGACCGGCACAAAACGGGCGCAGTCATCAGCCGCATCACCAGCGATACGCAAGAATTTGGCGATGTGATGCTGCTCGGCAGTGATGTCATCTCGCAGTTTCTCTCAGTGATTATTCTTTTTATCGCCTTGCTCAGCTACTCGGTCGAGCTGACCGTTGTGCTGCTGCTGACGATGCCGCTGGTGGTATGCGCCGCGCTGTTTTTCCGCTTTGTAGCCCGCATCGTCACGCGGCAAGGCGCGCGGGCGATGGCGGTGGTCAACGACAATATCCAAGAGAGCGTCACCGGCATCAGCGTCGCCAAAAACTTCCGCCAAGAAGAGATGATTTACCAAGAATTTTCCGCCGTCAATATCTTGAGCTACCAGATAAATCTCAAGCGCGGTTTTGTGATGTCCCTGGTCTTCCCGACATTAGGCGTGCTGTCGGCGATTGCCTTGTCGATTATCGTCTGGGTCGGCTCGCAATCGGTCATCGGCGGCGCTATCAGTGCCGGCGCTTGGTATCTCTTCATTCAAGGCGTCGACCGTTTTTGGTTCCCCTTTATGAATCTCGCTTCATTCTGGAGTCAGTTTCAGCAGGGTTTGAGCGCGGCTGAGCGCATCTTCGCCTTGATTGACGCGGAGAACACCGTCGTGCAGAGGGACCAGCTACGCCCCGAGAAACTCGCCGGGCGCATCGAATTCGCCGCGGTCAGTTTTCATTACCAACGCGGCGAGCCAATCTTGCGCGATTTTAGCCTGCGCATCAAACCGGGCGAGAATGTGGCTTTCGTCGGGCATACCGGCGCTGGCAAAAGCACCATCGCCAAACTCATCACGCGCTATTATGAATTTCAGGGTGGCAAAATTTTGATTGATGGCAGGGATATTCGCCAGCTTGATTTGAAGGCATATCGTGGTCGGCTCGGCATTGTGCCGCAGCAGCCCTTTCTCTTCAGCGGCACGGTGCTAGAGAATATCCGCTATGGCAATCCACAAGCGACGCTGGCGGAAATCGAAGACATCGCGCTGAGCATCGGCCATGGCGAATGGCTGGACAGCCTGCCCGACGGCCTGGAGACGCATGTGGGCGAGCGCGGCGCGCGGCTGAGCGTCGGCCAGCGGCAACTGGTCAGCCTGCTGCGCGTCTTGGCGCAGAAGCCGTCCATCTTCATCCTGGACGAAGCGACGGCGAGCATCGACCCCTTCACCGAATCGCAGATACAAGACGCCATCGAGTTAATCCTAGCCCGCTCGACTTCGATTCTCATCGCGCATCGCCTTAGCACCGTGCGCAGCGCCGACCGCATCATCGTCTTGCGCGACGGCGAAATCATCGAAGAAGGCAATCACGAGCGCTTGATGCGCAGCGGCGGGCATTATGCCGAGCTGTATAATACCTATTTTCGGCATCAATCATTAAGTTATGTCGAAGGCGCAAAAGAGATGTTCGCCGCGGCCGGCAGTTGATGCGCTGAAGCGCCGCGCGAAATTTTGCTGTCGTAGACCGGGGCCTTTGGACTTATACTGATAGTGAGCGACGCTGGCGGCGCTGCTAAAAATGGACGAGAGCGAGACAGCACTGTGCAAGCTGCAAGAGCGCAAATCGCGCAAGCCTTATCACCGCTGTTGAGTCGCTCGCGGCAGGCGGCAAATTGGCTCTTTGGCTGGCTGGGGCAGGTTTGGCGCCGCTTAGACGCGATCGATATTCCGCTCAGCCCGCTGCAATGGATCCTGCTGTTTTATCTGGCTTTTGGCGGGATCTATCTGCTGACGACGCCGGCCTTTGAGGCGCATGACGAACTCTGGCATTTTGGTTATGTGCAGCGCCTGCGCGAGACGGGCAACCTGCCCGTGCAGGTATTTGATGGCAAAGATACAGCCTACCAGCAGCACGGCAGCCAGCCGCCGCTGTATTATGGGCTGGCGGCTCTGCTGACAAGTCCAATAAACATCGATGAGGCCGACAGCTACCGCCGCCTCAACCCGCATGTTAGGGAAAAACAGCCCACAGCTTATGGCAATAAGAATCTGATTTTGCGCGACGCAGACCTAGCGCCTTGGGCCGGGGCGGCTTTGGCTTTGCTGCTGCTGCGCGGGCTGGGCTTGGCCCTCGGCGCCGGCACGGTTTATTGCGTCTATAAGATAGGCGAACTGATTGCGCCCCAGCGCCCGACGGTCGCTTTTGTCGCCGCCGCCCTCACTGGTTTGAACCCCATGTTTATTTTTGTCAGCGCCTCAGTCAACAATGACGCGCTGGCTATGCTCTTGAACGGGTGCCTGGTCCTGCTCATGCTGCGGGGCTTGCGCGATGGCTTCCAGCCGCGTCGCAGCCTGGCAATCGCCCTGCTCTTCGCCCTCACCAGCCTGACAAAACTGACCGGGCTGGTCTTGCTACCGGTGCTGCTGGGCGTTGCTCTCTTCAGCTATCGTAAGACAAAGGACCGCCGCGGTCTCTTGCTCTTCGTCGCGGCTCTAGCTTTTTGCTGGCTGCTCATCGCCGGCTGGTGGTTCGCGCGCAATATACAGCTTTATAGCGAACCGTTTGGCATCATCACGATGGCGAATATCGCCGGGCCCCGCGGGCCCACTTTTAGCCTGGCGACGCTTTTTGAAGATTTTCAGCAATTCCGCATGGCATACTGGGGCTTATTTGGCGCGCAAAATATCCCGCTAGGCAATATCATTTATCTGCTGCTGGACTTGATGCTGTTTTTCAGCGTGCTTGGCGGCATCTTTTTGATTTTGCAGCTGCTGGCTATCAGCGATTTCGCTTATGCCCGTTACGAGCTAGCCCACCTGTTGACCCTGCTGAGCGCGCTGGTTTTGCTCTGGCTGGCGGTCTTGTACTTCAGCACCTTGACGCGCGCGCCCGACGGCCGCATGCTCTTCCCGCTGATTGCGGTGATTAGCCCACTACTGGCGGTTTGCTTCGTCGAGATTGTCTGGTGGGTCGTCTTTTCGCTGCGCCCGCCCAACTTGGAATTTGTGCGGGCGGGCGACGCGGTACCTAAAGAACTTTTGCACAATACGATGCTCTGGCAGCTGCGTTTTCTAGGGCTGGTAGCCTTCTTCGCCCCGCTGACCGTCATCGCCAGCCAATACAGCCCGCCCCAGCCCGTGCTGACGCTGCCTGACACCGCCCAGTCGGTCTATGCCGAATTTGGCGATGTCGCTCTCATCGCCTACGAGCGCGTCGACCGGCGCTATGCGGCTGGCGACCGCGTCCGCCTCAAGCTCTATTGGCAGGTGCTGCAACAATCGACCGCGGATAACAGCCTGCTCTTGACGCTGGTGGATGACAATCAGCAGGAAATCGGGCATTATAGCACTTACCCCGGCGCGGGCAAGCTGCGCACAAGCAAGTGGCAAGCCGGTGCCATCTATCCCGATGAATATATCATCAACATCAGTAAAGCGGCTTATGGACGCTATCCTTTTGACCTGCAAGTGGAATGGGAGAACCTGCCCGAGGCTCGCGGACTGCCGGCCCAGGACGCGGCCGGCGCGCCGATTGCGCCAGTTTTGCTGGATGTTGGCGCGGTGGTCTCAGCCCGCTATGCGGATGGCGCCAGCGGTTTCAACGAAATTGAAGTTGATGCCCAGCCTGTTTTTGATGATGTGATACGGCTGGAAGCCTTTTTGCTGGATTTAGCCCGCAATGAAGTTATTTTGAGTTGGAAGGCCGAAGGCCAGCCAGAAGAGAATTATACTGTCTTCGCGCATATCCTGGGTGAGCAAGGCGAGATCTTGAGTCAAGCCGATGCGCCGCCGCGCCTGCCGACCAAGTACTGGCACTGGGGCGAAGCCTATACAACGCAGCATCAATTCCCGGCCGAGTTCAATATGCTCGAGCATCAAGTCATCGTCGGTTTGTACCTCAACGATGGCTTGACCTACCCCAAAGCGGAATATGTAGTTACCGCCGCAGTCGAAGCGACAGCAGCCGCGCCTGGCGAACCGGAAGCAGAAGAAATTGCAGAGCCAGCAGAGCCGGTAGAGCCAACCGAGAGCCTGGAGCAGGAAGAAACAGAAGTTGTGCTTGACTTCTATACACTAGATTTGGCGACGGCACAAGAAGTCCTGGCCTTGACGCCAGCGCCCACGGAAGAAGGCGAAACGGAAGCCGACGCGGAAAGCTAAGCGTCTCAGTCGGCTTAAGGGCTGGCCGGGGCGGCCCAGCTCGCTCGCAGCTGCTCGGCGATATTCGGCAGGGTATCGGGCAGAGCGCGCGCCGCCGATGCACTCCATAAAGCTGTGGTCACCGGGCCAGCGCGGCACGATATGAAAATGGAAATGGGCGGCGATGCTCGCGCCGGCCGCCGCACCGATATTTGCCCCGATATTAAAGGCGGGCGGATTGGCGACGGCGCGCAGAGCCGCCATCGCCTGGTTTGTCATCAGCATCAAATCGGTCAGCGCGGGCGGCGGCATGTCGGCCGGCGTCGCCAGATGCGCGTATGGCATGAGCATGATATGACCGTAGGTGTAGGGATAGCGATTCAGCGCGGCATAAATATGCGTCGAGCGGGCGATGACGAAATTGTCGCTGTCAGCCTCTGGCTGGGCGGCAAACTGACAGAAGATGCAAGCCTCAGGCTGCTGCCCGTCTCGTTTGCCTTTGACGTAGGCCAGCCGCCAAGGCGCCCATAAAGATTTCATCAGCCCTCCTCCGCCGCAAGGCATAAGTCTATTCTAAGGCCGCAGCCTCGTCTGCTACAATGCAAAATATAGCCGGGTGAAAAACTAAGTAGAATACATAAAGTAATAAGAATATGACAAAACCAGCAAGCGCAGAAAGCAGTCTCATTTCTCCGTGCCTCTGTGTCTCAGTAGGACAAAGTAAATTTTGCAGATTTTATACGTTCGTTTCAACCCCACCCGTAGGGCAGTGTCTACGGGAGGGGCCGGGGTGGGGTTGAAAATGGTGCATAATTAACTTGGACTTACTTCTGTGGCTAAATTTCTCTTTTCCCAATCAGAATAAAGACTCGGGCTTTTTATGACCCTTTCAAATGCGATTTTGCGGCGAACACTGTGGCGGCCCTTCCGCTATTATGCCAGCGTCAACAGCACAAATAACCTGGCGAAAGAGTGGCTGCTGGCTGGCGCGCCAGAGTTGGCGGCGGTAATTGCCGATGCGCAGCGGCGCGGGCGCGGGCGCAAAGGCCGCGCCTGGCAGACGCCGCCCAAGAGCGCCTTAGCCGTCTCGGTCATTTTGCGGCCGCCAGCGGCTGCTTTGCCGCTGGTCAATATGCTGGGCGCGCTCAGCGTCTATGACCTAGCGCAAGCCATCGGCTGCCCGGATATTTGCCTAAAATGGCCCAATGATGTGCAAGCGGGCGACAAAAAAATTTGCGGCATATTGCCCGAACCTGTCTGGCAAGGTCCGCGCTTGCTCGGCGTCGTGCTGGGCATCGGTATCAATGTGCGCATTGACTTCAAGGGCAGCGCTTTGCAAGAAAGCGCTATCAGCCTAGAGACGCTGGTCAAACGGCGCTTGGAGCGCGCCGAGCTGCTGGCGATTTTGCTGCGACGCCTCGAACAGTGGTATAAACAAATCGACAGCGACGCGCCCTACCAGGCTTGGCGGATCCGCCTCGTTACGCTGAATCAGCGTGTCGTCGTCGATGACTTGGCTGGGACCGCGCTGGACGCGGCGGCGGATGGCAGCCTGCTCTTGCTTGATGAAGCCGGCCAGCGCCACAGAATCATCGCTGGCGATGTCTTCCTGCCAGAAAGCGTGGAAAAAGCAAAATGAGTCGCATACGGTTTGAATGGGATGTCGAAGCGCGGAAGCTAGACCGCTTCGATAGCGAAGACCCGCGGGCTAAAGACCGACGCCGGCGCAATATCCTGCGCCTGCTGCTGGTGATTTGCCTGTTCTTGGCTCTGCTGGCGATTGGGGCTTTAGCCATCCGCCAGCGCCTCATCGATGTGGAAAAGCAATTCGCGCAAATGTTGCAAGACACAGTCAAAGCCGAAGTGGCCGCCCTGCGCATCGGCGATTTGCATGCCTGGCTCCAGCTGCAAGAGGGCGAGAACGACGCCTGGCGCGCCAGCCAGCGCCGCCGCTTCCAACAGTATACCGACTTAAAAGCGACCGGCGCGGTCGAGCTGCCGGGCAGCATTTTAGCCGTAACAATTGATGACGAGCGCGCCCGCGTCCTGGTGCAGGAGAATATCCAGCAGCTGCCCTACGCGCGGCTCTGGTTTTATCGGCGGACAGAAACAGGCTGGCGGCATATCGCGCCCGATTATTCTTTTTGGGGCGAGCCGCAGGCGCAGCAGACAGAGCGGCTGCGCGTCGAATATCGTGCGGCTGACGAGAAATTGGCGGGGCAGCTGAGCGCGGCTGTCAGCGGCTGGCTTCAGGGGGCTTGCGCTTTCTTCGATTGCCGCCGCTTGCCGCTCTTGACCATTAGCATCGGGCCAGAGGCGGCGACAGAGACAGCAGGAGTGGCTTGGCTGGACGCGGGTGAAACGCGCCTGGCGCTGCGCTCGCCGTACATCGATATCGCCCGCGCCGATATGCCCTTTGATGAATCATTGCAGTTGCGCGTCGCGCATTTGCTGGCTGAGCGCCTGCTAGAGGCGCATACAGGCAATCAAGGGCCGGCCTATCCTGCCGACGGCTTTTACCTGCGGAACTCCGCAAGCGCCTGGCTAGCCGCGCATTTCAGCGGCAGCGATAATAGCGCGCTGCTTATCGACTCGCTGGTGAAGAATCATGGGCTTGAGTCCTTGGCGCAGTTGCTATCCCAGCTAGGGGAAAGCGCCGATATGTCCGTCATTGGCGCAGTCTTGGGGCAGCCAATCGCCGCAGCGGAATTGGATTGGCGCGATTTTATCGCCTGGCGCTTGCGCCTAGAGGCCGAACTGTTAGCCGCCGGCGCGGAAAATGCCTGGCTCAGCCTCTATGATACGGCGGACGAGACTACGCGGCGCATCGCTTATCAGCGCTACCGCGAGGCCGCACCGGCGGAAACTTACCAGATCGTCGAGCAGTTCATAGAGACCACCGAGGCCGGCCGGACGCAGTTGCGCGTAACAGCGGAAATTGACGCCGGGGACAAGCGCGCCCGCGAGAGCCTACTTTTTAACCTAGTGGCTGGCGTCTGGAAGCGGGCGAACTAAGCCAGTGAGGAAAAAGAAAACCCGGGGCTGCCAGAGCCCCGGGATGAAACTTCTGTCAAACAGAAATAGCTATTTGCCGCCGCCCATGCCCATAGCCGTATCGCGCAGGACGACCAAAAAGGCGAGCACATGACCAAAGATAATGTGCCCGAAGAAACTAGCGCCCGCAATATCCAGCTGTAGCAAATCGCCTTGCGCTATCACCGGCATGACGATATTGCCGCCGATGATCCACCAGATGATGCCGTAGATCAAACCGCCCACGACAATATCCATCAGGGGATTGCCCAGCTTCACATATTGCATGAAGACACCCGTGTACAGAGCGCCAATCACAATGCTGATGATGAGGTGCAGGATGAAACCAACAATCGGCGTATCCGCCGAGCCAATCATCCCGCCTATCATTCCTAACATGCCCGGACCGGCAAATGCGAGAAAGACATAGCCAGCTATAACGCCAGGAACTACACCTCTTCTCATATCATCTTGATTCATAACAAATCCTCCTAAAAAACGTTTTGAAATTCGGCTGACAGAGGGCGATGCGCTAACACCGCCTTTTTTGGCAAGGCTACTCCACCTCACCGACTTCATTAATAGCAATTATATCCCAGCTTTTTTAGCGCGCAACAAAAATTTAGGCAGAAAATCAAATTTCTAATAAATTATATTTTCGGCTATAGTTTGCCCGCCACTCTTTCACTCGCCCCGCGCAGCTGTGCTGCCAGAGCAGGAATAAATCCCGCCTTTGTGCTAAAATAGAGTTGTAATGATAGCGCGGGCGCAAGCCTAACAGGACGGTCTATGGCTAGATTTGAGAACGGCAATTCCAACACTAATAACATCGATGGCGAAAATGCAGGCACCATCCGCACTATCACCATCAATGAAGAGATGCGCGGCAGCTATCTGAGCTATGCCATGAGTGTCATCGTGGCGCGGGCCCTGCCAGACGCGCGCGACGGCTTGAAGCCGGTGCATCGCCGCATCCTTTTTGCCATGCACGATATGGGCTTGCGTCCCGGCACCGCCTATAAGAAGAGCGCCCGCCTCGTCGGCGAAGTGATGGGCAAGTATCACCCGCACGGCGACCAGGCGATTTATGACGCAATGGCACGGCTAGCCCAGGCTTTTTCGCTGCGCTACCCGCTGGTCGATGGCCAAGGCAATTTTGGCAGCCAAGATGGCGATAAACCGGCCGCCATGCGCTATACCGAAGCCCGCATGGCGAATATCGCCAGTGAAATGCTGACCGACATCGGCATGGACACCGTCGACTTCGTGGAAAACTATGATGGCACGCAGGCGGAACCGGCCGTCCTGCCGGCCCGCCTGCCCAATCTGCTGCTTAATGGCGCGAGTGGCATCGCCGTCGGCATGGCCACCAGCATCCCGCCGCACAATCTGCGGGAATTGGCGGCCGCCATCATGCACATCATCGACAATTATGAGCAGCTTGACGAAGTGACAGTCGACGACTTAATGCAGTTCGTCAAAGGACCCGACTTCCCCACCGGCGCCACCATCGTCGTCGGCGATGAGCTCAAAGAAGCCTATGCCACCGGCAAAGGGCGAGTTGTCGTGCGCTCGAGCAGCGAATTCGAAGAAGGCCGCAATGGCACCATCAACATCATCTTCACTTCGATTCCTTATCAAATCAGCAAAGCCACCATCATCGAACGCATCGTAGCCCTAGTGCGCGACGGCCGCATCGAAGCCATCCGCGACCTGCGCGACGAATCTGACAGGCGCGGGCTGCGCCTGGTGATCGAGCTGAAACGGCATGCCCAGCCCCAGCGCGTGCTTAATCAGCTCTATAAATACAGCCAACTGCAAAGCGTCTATAGCATTCAAATGCTGGCGCTAGTCGCTGGCGAGCCGCGCACGCTGAGCTTGAAGCGCTGCCTGCAAATCTACGTTGAGCATCGCTACGATGTCATCGTGCGGCGTTCAGAACACGATTTGCGGCGGCAGCGGGCCCGCGCCCATGTCTTGAGTGGCTTGCTGCATGCGGTGGCGAATATCGACGCCGTGATTCAGACCATCCGCAACGCGCCCGATGTCGCGGCGGCCCGCGCGGCTTTAATGCAAAACTTCAGCCTAGACGAGATACAGGCAAACGCCATTCTCGATATGCAGCTGCGGCGTTTGGCGGCGCTGGAGCGGCAGAAACTGCAAGAAGAATATGACACCGTGCAAGCCCGCATCGCCTACCTGGAAGACCTGCTCGCTTCGCCCAAGAAAATTCTCGGGCTTATCCGCGCCGATGTAGAAGAAATCGCCGAAAAATATGGCGATGCGCGCCAGAGTGCCGTCGTCTATGGCTCTGTGGATTTTGACGAGGGCGATCTCTATCGGCGGGAGAATATCGTCATTTCGCTGACGGAAAACGGCTATATCAAACGGGTGGCGGCGCGCCATTATCGGGCGCAGCGGCGCGGCGGCAAAGGCATGCGCGGTATGCGCTTAAAAGACGACGACGCGCTGATGGGGATTTGCTTTGCCCACAGCCACAACACCGTGCTCTTCTTCAGCGACCGCGGCAAGGTATATTCTTGTATCGCTTACGAAATCATCGAAACCCAGCGCGACCGCCGCGGCATTTTGATTCAAAGCCTGCTGCCGCTGGAAGGCGACGAAAAAATCACCGCCATCCTCGCCTTGACCGAAGAGCAAGCGAAACAAGAAGGTTATTTTGCCCTAGCCACCAGCAAGGGCCGCGTCAAGCGCGTCGAACAAAGCGAGTTCATGGATGTGCGCTACAGCGGCTTAATCGCCATGAATGTGCTAAAAGGCGACTCGCTGCGCTGGGTGAAGTGGACGAATGGCAAGCAGCGCATATTCATGGCCTCCGTCAATGGGCAGAGCATCCTTTTCGACGAACAAGAAGCCCGGGCGATGGGGCGGCAAGCGGCTGGCGTAAGAGGCATGAGACTGCGCGCTGGCGACAAAATCGCCGCCATGGATATCGCACGTGATGAACACAGCCATGTCCTGATTGTTACGCGCAATGGCTATGGCAAGCGCAGCCTGCTCGAGGCATATAGAGAGCAGGCGCGCAATGGCTATGGAGTGCGCACGCTAAAACGCAATAGAAAGACCGGGCCCATCGTCGCCGCCCGCTGCCTGCGCGATGAAGACGACCCTATGTTCATCTTTAGAAATGGGCTTTTGCTCATTTCCCAAAAAGGCACCGTGCTGCGCACAGAGCTTGAGCAGATAAGCGACATCGGCCGCAACACAGAGGGCGTAAAGCTGATGTCCCTCAATAAAGGGGATGCGGTCGCGGGCATCGCCATTGTCGGCGAAGAGAGCGCTGAAAGCGACGACAATGATGCTAATGGCGGGCCCGCGCCAAAGGAACAGCTCGAATTGATCTAGGCTTCGGCCGGTTCGACGGCGTCCGCGCCTTCTTCTTCCAGCTCTTCGCCTTCCGCTACCGCCAAATCTGAATCGGCGCGGGCGGCGGCTGGCTGCACGATTTTGGCTAGCATCTCGTTGGAGTCATTATGCACGGTGACATTTTCGCCAAATTCCAGGTCGCGCACCAAGACCTCCGCGCCCAGCTCGGTCAGTGTAGACAAGTCGATGACGATGCGGTCGCGAATATCGCTAGGAAAGACTTCGAGCGTCAGCGAGCTGCGGCCGGTGATGAGGATGCCTTCGCGGGCGGCGACAACCGGACTGCTGCCTGCCATCGCAATCGGCACTTCCACATTGATGCGCTGCGATTCATCAACCGCGAGGAAATCGACATGCAATATATCGCCGCGTACCACATCCCGCTGCACCTCGCGGGCAAGCGACGGGTAGGTGTTGCCCGCCACATCCACATCGATAAGATTGGTGCCGCCAGCATTCATCAGCAGCACTTCGAGCGCGCGATAGGGAAACTTCACGCTGATTGACTCTGTCGAAGGCCCATAGACTACGCCTGGCACATAGCCGGCCCGCCGCAGGCGGCGGTTCTTTTTGCCAAGGGCTTGACGCACTTCGGCCGATATTTGGAAGTCTGCCATGATTCTTTCTCCTTACATGCAAGACAAGCGCCTATTCTATTGATACTATGCCACTGGGTCAAGGCACAGGCGCAAAAAAAGGCCCACAGCGTGTGGGCGGATAAAGCGGGTAACGGGACTCGAACCCGTGACCTACTGCTTGGGAAGCAGGCGCTCTACCAACTGAGCTACACCCGCAAGGCGATTCTGATTCTAGCTGCCACTAGCCCATCTGTCAAGTTCTTGTAACTATATTATGCTATATTGAGAAACAGCATTCTGCCAGAGGTTCTATGCAACTAGCTTGCCCAGATTGCAATACGCCCGTCAGCGCCCAAAATATCAACATCCAAGAGATGCTGGCGCTTTGTAGCGCTTGCGCCAGCGTCTTCGATATTGCGCCGCAGCGGCGCAAGCTCAAGCGCCGCAAGGTGCGGCAGCCAAAGCATTTGCGACTGCGGGAAGATGGGCAGAGTCTGCGCCTCGCTTTCCGTACAAATTTTCGGCTGGAGAAAAACGAGAATTTCACCGGCAGCGCCGTGTGCAGCGCGGTCTTTACGCTTGTCGGGCTGCTGATGACCAGCCTCTACCTGGAAGGCGAGGTGCCGCTCATGTTGCCGGTGGTATTCACGCTATTGAGCTTGGGCGCGCTCTACACGCTGGCGACAATCGCCTATAATACAACAGAGATTGTCATGAATGCGCAGCGGCTACGGGTGGCGCGCCTGCCCTTGCCCAGCCTTAGCCGCCCGCGCACGCTGGATTTGACGGATATTGAATCGATAAGCGCGGAAGAAACCGCCGCCTCGCAGCAGGCAGGTTATGATACGCCGCGCTATCATGTCTGGGCGCAGCGGTTTGGCGGCGAGCGCAAGCTGATAGTCGGCGACCTGACAGAAGAATACGCCCTGTTTATCGCCGCGCAGCTCGATGAATATTTGCCACGCGCCGATAGCGCCGATGTCTCGCGTTTGTCGCAGCTTGACGCGACTGATAAAATCGCAGCGGCTGACGCGCCCAGCCAGTCTCAGAACTTATCACAGGGTCTTTGATCCATCGCAATGAGGAGAAAATAATTTGGCTGCGACAAAAACAGCGCGCCCAGCCAAGCGCAAACTGAAAATCTTGATTCTACTGCTCTACTATCATCCGTATCCTACTGGGTTAACTTATTATGCTCAAGTTGTAGCGGAAGAGCTGGCGCGGCGCGGGCACGCAGTAACGGTCTTGGCGGCGCGCCACACAAAGGAGACGCCACTGGGCGAATCGATGCTCAATGGCGTGCGGGTAGTACGGCTCTGGGCGCCGATTCGCATCAGCCGCGGTTTAATTATGCCGACTTATCCTTGGGCCCTTTATCGCCTCCTGCACGAGCATGATGTGGTCAAT
The DNA here is from genome assembly GCA_965200325.1 of Phototrophicaceae bacterium. GTDB lineage: Bacteria > Chloroflexota > Anaerolineae > Aggregatilineales > Phototrophicaceae > UBA6055. Next base: position 2,522,397 of record OZ241335.1, read on the forward strand.
ATCCACATACCTACGCTGGAGACGGCGCTGGTAGCATTTCTGGCTGGCATTGCTGGCGTCAAGATCGTCGCCACGCATCATAGCGACTTGATCCTGCCCAAGGGCATCGCAAATGACATGATAACTAAGATTATGTTTGCCTTATATAAATATATGGCGCGGCGCGCTGCTTGCATCGTCAACTCATGCGAGGACTACGCCAACAGCTCCACTTACCTGCTGCCTTTCCCTGAGAAAGTCAGAACTGTCTATCCGCCTATTTCGATCCCTGAGCCAGATTTGGCAAGCGCCAAACGGCTGCGCCAGCGATTGCGGCATGAAGAGGGCCCTCTGCTTGGCTTTTCGGGCCGTTTTGTAGAAGAAAAACGGCCCGAGCTGCTAATCCGCTCGCTGGAAATCATCAACGCAAAATATCCCAATGCGCGCATCGCCTTTACCGGCCAGCATAATGTCCGCTATGAAGACACCTGGCAAAAGCATCGCGCCTTAATAGAGCGCTACGGCGCGCAGCTTATTTTCTTGGGTCTATTGGAAACGAAGCAGGAGCTGGCAAATTTTTACGCCGCCTGCGACTTATTTGTCCTGCCCAGCGATAGCGAGGGTTTTGGCATGGTGCAAGCGGAAGCGATGCTCTGTGGCACACCGGTTGTCGCGACGGATATTCCTGGCGGGCGCATAGCAGTGCTGAAGACTGGAATGGGCAAATTGGCGCAGCCGGGCGATTGGAAGTCGATAGGCGAAACGATTCTGCAAGTGCTGGATAATCCAGAACAGTACATAAAACCAAGAGACTATATCGCCAGCATTTTCTCCGTTACAGAGACTGTCAACCGATATGAGGAGATTTTTTATGAATTTGCCCAAAACAGACTGGCCGATGCGGCGGTAAAGCAAAACTTAGCCCACGATTAGCTTGCTTGCCTGCGGGAAACTTGTCTGAATTAAGGATACCTTGTAATGCCAAGCGATATAAACGAAATGCACGATGAGCAACTGGACAGTGCGCCTGGCGTCGAAGACGCGGCAGCAGAAAGGAACGCGGGCGCGGCGCCAGCCGAAATATCCGCGGCCTTCGAAGAGCTGACGCTGGATGTCTTGCTGGGGCGCTGGCTGCGCGCGCCAAAGCAGACCTGGCAGCAACTGCGCCGCGCCCTAGCTGGCTCCGCCAGCGCGCCAGCTAGGTCAGCGCCCTCGCCCACGCTAACAGTGCCGCGGCCAGCATTGCCGACAGCGCGGCTGCGGCCGGGCCGGCTCTTGCAAGCCAAATACGCCCAGCTGCTTGTGTATGCGCTGGCGATTCTCAGCGGGCTCTTTGGCAGCGCCATCGCCCGCGGCACCGCAGACATCTCCCGTCATAATGATTTATCGCTACATCTTGGCGGGCGCTGGCTATTGCTGGGTTTTCTGCTTTGGCTGGCAGCGGAGTTCATTGGCTGGCGCGCGCGGCGCCGCGCCGCTCAAAACAATCCGCCGCCAGCCAGCCAGCAGCCATTCATTGCCGCCCGGCTGCCCTTGCCCCGAACTTTCCGCGGCACATGAGCCGAAATCAGCCGTCTGCGCAAGCTGCTGGTCATACTCGCTAGTGTATGCAGCGTCGCCGTTTGGCTAAACACCAGCGGCAACCGCATCGAGCCTCCGATAATGCTGTTGTGGCTGGTCAACGCGGCGCTGTGGGCTTTTGTTTTCGCGCCGCTGCGCTGGAACATCTTTGATTGGGCCAGCGACCGCATCGATGGGCTACGCCGCTTCAACCTGCGCGGCTATCGCTGGGCACTCGTCGCCTTTGCGCTGATTTTGGCATTGGGCTACAGCTTTCGCTTCGACCGCCTCGATACCATTCCGCCGCAACTGTTCAGTGATTTGGTTGAAAACATCCAAGACGCTTATCGCATTTATCACGAAGATAATTATCGCATTTATATGGACAACAATAACGGACGCGAGCCACTGCATTATTATCTGCTGTCCATCCTAGCGAGTCAGCCGGGTCAGCATTTTGACTTTTATGCGCTCAAGCTAACATCAGCGCTGGAGAGTTTCCTTACCTTGCCGCTCATGTTTTGGCTGGGCATAGAGGTGATAGGGCCGCGGCGGCGTCAGCTCGGCCTCGTCTTAGGCTTGCTGGCCATGGGTTTGGTAGCCGTTAGTTTTTGGCATGTGATGATGGGTCGGCAAGGCCTGCGCATCAGCCTGACACCACTATTTACAGCGCTGACTTGTATCTTTTTTGTGCGAGCGCTGCGCGGCAATCAGCGCAGCGATTATGTCAAGGCAGGGCTAGCGTTGGGTTTTGGCTTGCTGAGCTATCAAGCGATGCGCATGCTGCCAGCAGCGATAGTTATAAGCGTCGTGTTCGCCCTGGTCATTCGCAGGTTTTCTTGGCGAATGCGAGCCAGCTACTTGCTTAATCTAGCTGTTTTGGCATTCGTTTCATTGATGGTATTCCTACCGCTTTTCCAGTATTGGATCGAAGAGCCAGAGAGCTACCTGCGCCGAAGCGCGACGCGCATATTTGGCGATATGCCAACCACGGAAGAAGAACGGGCGCAGTTCCTGCTTGAAAGTGGCGCGGCTTTCCTGAACAATACGCGCAAAACGCTGCTTATGTTCAATTATACGAATGATCGTACCTGGGTTTCGGCAACGTCTGGCGAACCAGCTATGGACACGGTCAGCGGCGCCTTCCTGATACTGGGCGCGGCCGCCTGGCTGCTGCTGGCAAAAAGCCGCGATCCTGTCCATTTTTTCATACCCATGGCCTTGCTATTTGCGCTGCTGGCCAGCGCCCTGGCGCTCTCTTTCCCGGGAGAAGTGCCAAGTTTAACCCGCTCCAGCGGCGGCATCCCGCCGGCTTATCTGATTGCCGCTTTGCCCTTGGCAGTTTTCTGCTTACGCCTGCGGGCTATATTGCCTCGGTACCTTGGGACTGTCGTTGCCATCGTCTGCACTGTGGCCGCTCTGCTCGCCGCCTATCAATATAACCGGCATGTCTATTTTGACAAATTCAACAACGCTTATACACAATCCGCCCATTCCTACACGCAGGCAGGCACAGCCTTGCGCGGCTTCGCCGAGAGCGACGGCGCTTATGGCAACGCTTATATTATTGCTTGGCCGCATTGGTGGGATCATCGCGCTGTTGGCATCGAAGGCGGGCTTATGTTTTGGGAGAACGCAGCGCTACTAGCTAACTTGCCGCTATTGCTGCGCGATGCCGCGCAGCGGAGTGGCGATTTCCGCTTGCAGCCAGAGCGTGACTTGCTTTTTTTCTATGCCCCGCATGATGACGAAGCTCTGCCTCAGCTAAGAGAGTGGTTCCCGCAAGGCAAGCCGCTTATGCTTGAAGTGGAACCGTCTGACCGTTCCTTCTTCATCTATCGTGTGCCGGCTCTGGGTGAAGCTGGTCTAGCAAATTTTATTGAGAGCAATTCATAAGCACTAAGTGAAAGGTATCCCATGCCTGTAGATTTGCCACTGGCGGAATTGCCAGAAAACACGAACCAAACCCCGTCGCCAGCCCCAGTTAGAGCCAGCGAGCGCCCGTTTCGGGATAAGACGATCGGCGAACTGCTCGATGAGTTGGCGCTTGCACCAGCAAAAATGTGGCAGGCATCCAATTTTGTATTCGTGCTTTATGCCTTAGCCATCATTTGCGGCATCGTTGGCAATACTTTGCTTCTTGGGCCCGATGGAATCGGTAGTTCAAGAAGCAAAGAAAATGCCTTGTACGTTGGTGCGCCCTATCTGTGGCTGGCCGCCGGCATCTGGCTCTTGGCAGAACTCATTGACCACCGCAAGTCGATTAAGAACTGGTGGCAGCGCAAGGAGCGGCAGCAGAAATATCGTTGGTTGACGCGGCTTTTGCCTGGCTTGCTCTGGCTGCGGGCGCTTTTGCTGTTCTTCGATTCTATGTCAGCGCCGCTCGATTTAGCGCAGCGAATCGCGCAAGACGCCCTTGGCTGGTTTGGGCTAGGCATCGTTGTTTGGCTCCTCAGCGAAGCGGCGCACTGGTACAGGCAAAAGGACGCAAGCAAGTCGCTTTCGGCTCTTGCCGGCATTTTCCCGCTCCGCTTAAAATGGCCGAATCTAGCCAGCCTATCGACCGTGCCGCAAAGCCTTGCCGCTGCCTGGCAAGAAATCGGTCCAGCGCGGCTTGCTTGTGTATTCCTGGCGGCGCTGTCCAGCGGCATTATTTGGCTGAACACCACTAACAATTCTGTTTCCTTGGCGATAATCTTGCTGTGGTTCATCAACGCGGCTTTGTGGGGCTTGGTCTTCGCGCCCTTGCGGTGGAGCCTCTTAGCTCGGTCCCGCGCTAAAATCGACGCTTTTAACGCAATCCGCTGGCGCGAATATTGGTGGGCGGTTCCAGCATTTGCCTTGATTATGCTGTTCGGCGCTGGTTTTCGACTGGCTTATTTGGATACCATCCCGCCCGAGTTATACGATGACCCATTTTGGAACATACGCGATGCCTGGTATCATTCTCAAGGTCATTTTACGCTTTTTCGGCAAGGTTTTGGCCGAGAGCCAGTAAATATCTATTTGTCGGCGCTATTAGCGAAAATGCCCGGTTTCGGTTTCAATTTCTACACAATTAAAATGATCTCGGCGTTAGAGGGTTTGCTTTCCCTGCCCATCTTCTTATGGCTGGGCATTGAGTGGATGGTCAAAGAAAAAAGCAAGTTCGGCCTTGTTGCCGGTTTGATGTTGGCCGGCTTTATCGCCGTGAGCTATTGGCATGCGATCATTTCTCGCAACGGGTTGCGTATCGTTTTAGCGCCGCTGTTTTTGGCATTAATAGCCATATTTTTAGCGCGGGCCCTGCGCTATAACCGGCGAGCCGATTTTGTCAAAGCTGGGCTGGCGCTAGGCTTTGCCGTGTATACTTATCAAGCCATGCGCATAGTGCCGATAGCGGTTGTAATCGGGGTAATCATGGCGATGGTCCTGCGGCCCATTTCCTGGCGCGAGCGGCTGAAATATATGCTAAACCTCGCAGTGCTGGCTTTTGTCGCATTCATGGTCTTCCTGCCGCTCTTTCACTATATGGTTGAATATCCAGAATCCTTCTGGTCGCGCTCAACCTGGCTTGTACAAGGCAACAGCCCCGATATCGCCGATAGAGTTGCCGATTCTGGCATAGCGATACTATTAAACAACATCCGCAAGGTCTTGCTTATGTTTAATTGGGCCGGGGACAATCTCTTCTTTTATGGCTTGCCTGGCGCGCCGGTAATGGACGTGTATACCGGAACTTTCTTTGTTCTCGGGCTAATTGCTTGGTCAGCGCGCATGTTGAAATCGCGCGATCCAGTCCTCTGGCTCGCGCCTTGGCTGATACTGCTCATGCTCTCGCTTTCGGTTATGACTATCGCATACGACATCGAAGTTCCGAACAATATTCGCACCATTGGCGCCCTGCCCTTTGTCTATCTAGTGGCGGCTTTGCCAGTCGCTCTCATCGTTTTCCGTTTCATGCGCAGCTTGCCCAAGTTTCTCGGAACCGCCTTAGCCATACTGCTATGCGGCAGCGTCTTGCTGCTCGCCAACCAGCATAACACCCGTCTCTATTTCGACGACTTTTATGAGGAGTATCTTGCATTCACTTGGCCTACGAGCGAAATAGGCGAAGCAGTGCGCAGCTTCGCAGGAAGCGATGGCGCTTATGGCAACGCCTTTATTGTCAATAGTCGGGGTTGGCTTGACATACGGTTTTCCTCATTAGAAGCGGGCATGTTTTACTGGGAATGGCCAAATGCAGTCTGGGATATCTCAGGATTGCCGCAACAGATTTACGATGCCCGAGGCAACGCGCAATATCCACTGGACGCAAATCGAGATTTTCTCTTCTTCTACGACCCCAATAATGCGGAAGTTACCCAGCGATTGCGCGAGTGGTTCCCCAGCGGACGCGCGCTAGAAGCGCAAACCTATTATCACCCGGGAGACAGTTATATGATGTATCGCGTGCCGGCCTTGGGTGAAGCAGGCTTGCAAGACTTTTTGGACGCAAACCTGTAAATGTTTAATACGAAGACAGGCAAGCAAGAAAAAGTCTGCAAAATACGCAGAGAGAAAATGAGGCGCTTTCATGGCTAAAAGACTCCTAGGCGCGGCTTTGCTCACGCTAATCCTGATTTTCGGCGCCGCCTTGCGCTTCGTCGGGAAAAATTGGGACGACTTCGCTATGATTCACCCAGACGAGCGCTTCTTGACTACGCTTTTGCTGCCGCAAATCGGCGGCAACAACGCCTTCACCGGCGACCAAATACATTTTCCCGACCAGCAGCTGCTCGCATTGGCTGAGAGAAACGACATTCTTAGCTTTGAAGGCCTCCGCGAGCGGGCTGACGCCCGCATCGGCGCCGTCGGCGGCAGTTACGCGGTCGATGTTTTGAGCTGGCTGGATCTGCCAGCCGAGCGCGGCAAAATCTATTCTGAGTATTGGGCGGCGGAAGAGGCGCTGCTCCAGGGCCAAGTCGACGCGCTTATCGTCGACAAATATCTGAGCCCGAGCGACGCGAACCTGATTGTCAACCGTGAGCTGATAGGCTCGATCTATTTGCAGAGACTGCGCTGTCAGCATTTTTACCCGAATACGGATGGGCGCGGCGCTTATTTTGACGCGCGCTGCTCGCCACTGAACCCGCATAATGCCGGGCATGGTTTCTATGTCTATGGCAGCTTGCCGCTGTTTTTGGCGCACTTCGGCAGCGAAATCCTGCGCAGCTTGACCGATGCCGGTTTTCCGCTGGCCGATTATCAGACCGGGACCTTGGTCTGGCGCGGCATATCCATGCTCTTTGACATTCTCGCCATTTTCGCTGTTTTTGGGCTGGGGCGGCGCTTACAAAATGACTGGGTTGGCTTGCTGGCGGCTTTTTTCTATGCCGCCGCGCCGCTCGCCATTCAAAAGGCGCATTTTGGCACCGCCAACGCCGTTACCTCCTGCCTGGTCATAGTGGCGCTCTATTATGCCGTCGGGGCGCAGCAGCGCGGCCGGCTCGGCTCGTATTTGATGTTTGGCCTCGCCTGTGGCGCAGCTGTGGCCAGCCGCATCAACACGGCGCCACTAGCGGCGGTCATCTTGCTCGCCGCCTGTGCGCAAGCTATGCCGGCCTTTGATAGCCGCCTGACACGAGACGCGCGCCTACAACTATTCGCCCGTCAATTCTTCGCCCTAATTGTCGCCGGGCTAGGCGCGTTTTTAGCTTTTCGCATCCTAAATCCTTACGCCTTTACTGGGCCAGGCTTTTTTGGCTTGAGCTTGAATTCGCGCTGGCTCGCTAATTTGTTGGAGCAAGCGAGCAGCTCTTCCAATCTGAGCGATGTTCCGCCCAGCTGGCAGTGGCTCGCGCGCTCGCCTTGGATCTATACCTTCAAAGATATGCTGTTTTGGGGTATGGGTTTAGGCTTTGGCGTCTTAGCTTGGTTTGGCTGGTGCTGGTCGGCATATCGTTTGGCGCGGGTCCGCAAAGGCGCGACAAATGCCCTCATCTTGCTGGTCTGGGTCGGCGGCTATTACTTGTGGATGAGCCGTTTGATTGCCTTCAATGCGCGCTACTATTTGCCGCTTTATGGCGCGCTGGCGGTTTTTGCCGGCTGGTGTCTATACGAGCTTTATCAACAGGCAAAAAACAAGGAGCGCAGCCTGCCTATCACAGGCATCCTGCTGCTGCTTTTTGGCGCCTTGCTCTTTGGCATCGGTTTATATCAGGTTGCCAATGGCATCAGCGACGCGACCGCCCTCAGCGCTCTCGCTGTCGGCGCGCTGCTGCTGGCTAGCGCGCTGATCCCGCGCTTCAACCGCCAGCGCCCGCTGATTTTAGGTGGCTTCGCCGTTGGCTTTTCTTTGCTCTGGGCTTTGATGTTCGCCAATGTCTATCGTCACCAGACGGCGCTCGTGCAAGCATCGCGCTATATTTCGGAAAGCGTGCCCGGCGATTTCGCGCTAAAAATTGAAGAGGCGGATGAATCGACGCCGCTGATAAATATCGCATTCTGGAATTTGGGGCTTAATACATTCGGTTTAGACGGCTCGCCCTACACTGGCGCCACGCCATATCAAGAAGCCCGCCCAATGCGGTTCGATTTCCGCGCACCAGCTAGCGGCACAGTCAGCAGCGTATTTGCGCCGCATTTGGGCGATCCTTTGGACGACCCGCAGCCAGAAGAAATCAATATCCGCATCTATGAAAGCGGCGCGGCCAGCCCGGCCGCCAGCGCGACCCTCGTCGCCAATCTCAGCCGCGCGCAGCATCCGCTAGGCGCAGCCTATACCATCCCGCTAGAGCCGCCGCTGACAGTGCAAGCCGGCCAGCAATATACCTTTGTCGTCGAGACCGCACCTGGCAGCGACGCTGTTTTCAGCTCTGGCTCAGTTGTGCTTATCGAAGGCGCTTGGGACGAGCGCGCGACTGGCGTCAATCTCTGTCGCTTGCCCGAGGGCATCACGCTAGCCGATGACCCGCCGCCGGGCTTCTTGCATGCCCGCGATTGCAATGGCTGGCAAGTTTGGCAGGCGCTTATTAATTCGCAAGACCAAATTATGTCTTTCCCGGTGGACAATCATGTCAAATACGATGACATCCTGCGCACGCTAGACATCGGCGACTATCTGTCCATCGCCACCAACCGCTTTTATGATAGCGAGCCGCGCAACCTGCTGCGCTGGCCTTTGACGACGCTGTATTATGAAAAACTCTTTGCCGAAGAGCTGGGTTACGAGCTAGTCGGCATCTTTCATGAATCGTTTGAATTCGGTCCTTGGCGCGTCTCCGACCAGCATTTGCCAACTTACGCTTCGCCCGCTTGGCTGAACGAACTAGAAGCCGACGAGTCTTTCCATGTCTACGACCATCCGGCTGTCTATCTCTTCCGCAAGACGGAAAACTATTCCCGCGCGCGGGTCGAAGCCCTCTTCGCGGAAGTATCGCTGGCGCAAGCGCATGAATTGCAAGACGATGGCGCGCAACTGCTGGGCGTGATTAACTGGAACACAGCCCAAGCCAACCCAGTCCCGACTGGACTGACCCTCCCGCCGGCCGACTATGAAACACAGACGCAGGGCGGCACCTGGTCCGAGCGTTTCTTCAGCGACGCCCTCATCAATAACAATCAAGGCATCGGCGTCTTTCTATGGTATCTGACAATCTGGTTCTTTGGCGCGCTGGCTTTCCCGCTGGTTTTCGGACTGATGCCCAAACTGGCGGATGGCGGCTATGGTGTCAGCAAGCTGATTGGCATGTTGTTGGTAGCCTGGCTGGCTTGGGCAGTTTCCGCCCTGAAAATCCCACTCTGGTCGCAGGCCGGCATTCTCTTATGCTTAGGCACGCTGGCTCTGCTCAGCGCCGCAATCGGCTACCGCAACCGCTCTCAGCTGCTAGCTTTCCTGCGCGAACACTGGCGGCGACTGGCCTGGTTGGAAGTGATTGCCTTCGTCGCTTTCCTCTTTTTGATTTTCGTGCGCTTAACCAACCCCGACCTGTGGCATTTTGCCAGGGGCGGGGAGAAGCCGATGAATTTCGCCTATTTGAATGGCATCCTGCGCAGCACGACCTTCCCGCCCATCGACCCCTGGTTCGCCGGCGGCTTCATCAATTATTACTATTTTGGCTATGTCTTGCTGGGGGCGCCGACGCTGCTGCTGGGGGTGGTGCCAGCCTTCGCCTACAATCTGATGATTCCAACTCTCTTCAGCCTCACCGGCTTAGGCGCATTCTCCACCGCCTTTAACATCCTTTCGCGCTGGCGCAAGAGTGAAAGCGAAGGGGAAAGCGAAAGCGAAACGGCAAATACCGCCCGGCCAGCGCGGCGCTTGGGCCGGCCCTGGGTCGCGGGCCTAATGGCGCTTTTGCTTTGCGTCTTGCTGGGCAATTTGGATACAGTCCGCGTCTTTGGCAATGGGCTAGCCCTCTTAGGCGGCTATCGTCAGCCAGAAGGCTTATCGCATTTCTTGCTCGCTGAATATGCCGCCGAAAATGGCATCGAAAATCCGCTGGCGGTCTCGCTCGAAATGCAGGCTGAGCTGAAGCAGCAGGCCGATGCCCTGTATCTCGGCGACAGCCTGCGCTACGAGATCGACAATTCTGTCTCGCTCATCCGCGGCATATCTAATGGCATCGGGCGCTTACTCGAGGGCCAGCCGCTGAACACCATCGGCAGCGACCGCTGGTTTTGGGGCCCATCGCGCGTTTTAGCCGAAACGCCAGGCGTCCGCGGCAACGCTATCACCGAGATGCCCTATTTCACTTTTGTCTACGGCGATTTGCATGCCCACATGATTAGCATGCCGCTGATTCTCTTGACGGTGCTGCTGCTCTTCAATGAGCTAGCGCAAGTCGGGCGCGAGCGGCGCGGTCAGCTTGAGCGCTTCCTGACTCTGGCGCTATTGGCTCTGGCCGTGGGCGTCTTGCAAGCGACCAACACCTGGGACTGGCCGACGATGACTTTGCTGGCGGTGGTCGGGCTGGTCTATATATGGTGCTTACGCTGGCATCAGACTTTCCGCCAGTGGCAAGATGCCCGCTTCTACATCGGCGGCGGCGGCGTGCTGGGGCTGGCGGCCGGCGCAGTCGCTATCTTGAGGTCAAGCTTCCCCGCCGCCGGCTTTCTGGCAAACATTCTGACTATCCTGTTGGGGCTGCTGCTGGCTGGCAGCGCTCTTATGCTGCTGCGGTTCTTGCTATCTTCTATCTTGCTACGGGCTTCGGCCTTGGACTTGCTCGCCCGCGTCGGCGGCTTCCTCCTTTTGAACCTTGCCTTTGCCCTGCCCTACACTTCATGGCATGCCACCACCTACAATAGCGCCCGCCTCTGGGACGGCGGCAAGACGCCGCTGTGGGCTTACTTCGATATTCATGGCTTGTTCTTGTTTTTAATCGCATCGCTGCTGCTTTGGGATACCTACCATTGGCTGCGCGATACGCAGGTCAAAACGCTCTTACAGCATCGGCAATTGCTCAAAGCTATAGCAGTGGCAGCTGTCATCATGGGCTTGCTCGCGCTGGCGCTGACGCTGATGGGCTACCAGGTGGCGCTGATTGTTTTGCCGCTGGTCGGCTGGATTGCCCTGCTCTTCTTCCGCCCGCGCCAAGCCCAGGCTATGCGCTTCATTTTAGCGCTCATTGGCTTGGCGCTTTCGCTGACGCTCGGGGTAGAAATCATCGTCATCGGCGGCGACATCGGGCGGCAGAACACGGTCTTCAAATTCTACATGCAGGTTTGGCTGCTCTTTAGCGTGGCGGGCGGCTTGGCTTTCGCCTGTTTGCTAACAGCCTCAGAGCGCTTCAGCCGCCGTCTAAAAGTCTTGTGGTACAGCACCTGCGGCGCTTTGGTATTCATCGCCGCGCTCTTCCCGCTGATGGCGACGCGGGGCCGGTCTTTCGATCGCATGGCGCCAGATTTGCCGCTGACTCTCAATGGCATTGAATATATGACACAAGCAAGACATTTTGAGAGTTCGCCCGAATTTGGCCGCGGCGACTGGCTTGAACTGGCCGTCGACCATGCGTTGATACGCTGGCTGCAAGAAAATGTCGACGGCTCGCCCGTCATCATAGAAGGCCGCCGGCACCCGAATGACTGGAACGAATACAACTGGAATGGGCGCATCGCCATCAACACCGGCTTGCCCTCGGTCTTGGGCTGGAAATTCCACCAACAGCAGCAGCGCACTTTCGCGCCATTGCCGCAATGGATTTTACAGCGCCAGCAAAATATCACACATTTCTATCAGAGCGCCGATATTGACAGCGCCGTCGACATGATCCAGCACTTTGACATTCAGTACATCATCAAAAGCGGCTTGGAAGAAATCCACGCCAGCCCAGCCGGCTTAGAAAAATTTGAGCGCATGGTGGCGGATGGTTTGCTGTCGGTCGCCTATGAATTTCTGAATGGGAAAATCTATCAGGTGAATCAAGAAGCCCTGATGCAATACCAGATTGAGAGGCATCAATGAGCCTACTGCTGGATTGGCTGGTGCGAGAAGGGCATTGGCTTTTCAACTGGTGGCTCTGGATTACGCTGGCGGGGGTGGCGGCTTTGCCGCTCTGCCTGCGTTTGCTGGGCGGCTTGCCAGACCGCGGCTATACGCTAGCCCGCGCCATTGGCCTGCTGCTGGTAAGTTTTGTCTTCTGGCTGCTGGCAAGCTGGGGCTTGCTCGATAATTCCAGCGGCAGCATCAGCTTCGCTTGGCTGCTGGTCTTGATTGGCGCGCTGGCGCTCTACGCGCAGGCCGGCCACCGACAAGAATTGCGCCGCTGGTGGCAGGAAAACCGCGCGCTCGTCATCGTCAGCGAGCTGCTTTTCATCACGCTTTTCTTCGCTTGGGCTTTGTATCGGGCGCACCAGAACAACATCATCGGCACCGAAAAACCGATGGAGCTGGCTTTCATCAGCGCGACGCAGCGCAGCGCCAGCTTCCCGCCGGCCGACCCCTGGATGGCCGGCTATGCCATCAGCTACTACTATATGGGTTATGTGATGTCCTCATCGCTATCCCTGCTCAGTGGGGTCAGCAGCACCATCGCCTTCAACTTGACAATCGCCGCGCAATTTTCCCTCACCGGTTTAGGCGCTTTTGGCGTCGTCTACAATTTGGCGCGCTCGCGGGCATTTGAGCGGGCGGGCGGCCAAGCCAGGCGCAGCGTCGCGCTGGCGGCCGGGCTGCTCGGCATGGCACTGATGGTCTTGCTCGGCAATTTCCAACTGCCGCTCATCGAAGTGCCTTATGTAAGTCGCGCCGCCTCAGAAACTTATCTAGATTATTGGGGCATGCCAGAGCGCTCCAATTTCCCGGTTAACTCGGAAACTGGCGCCAGCACATATCAACAGAAGCCTGAAGCGCAGCTGGACTTGCGGGACTTGGGCAAAGAAGGTTGGTGGTGGTGGTTCAAAGCCAGCCGCATATTGGCTGACTACGACCTCAACGGCAATCTAGCCGGCGTGCAGCCCATCAGCGAATTTCCCGCCTTCAGCTTTTTGCTGGCCGATGTGCATCCGCATGTGCTGGCTTTGCCTTTTGTGGTCGCAGTCATCGGCTTAATGCTGAATCTGCTGCTTTTGCGGCGCGGGCCAAGGCGCGCCGAAATCCTGCTTTATGGCATCGCCCTGGGCGGCTTAGTTTTTCTGAATACTTGGGACGGCCCGATTTATCTTCTGGGTTTCGCGGGCGTCGAAGCGCTGCGGCGGCTAATGACGAATGAGCGCGGTCGCCTGGTCGTGGGGGATTGGCTCGGCAGCTTGCGCTTTGCCGCAGTGCTGGTTCTAGTTGCCGCCATTGCTTATCTACCCTATTTGATTGGCCTGCGCTCGCAGGCGGGCGGCATCTTGCCAAACTTGGCGCAGCCAACCTATTTGCCGCGTTTCTTCATTATGTTCGGGCCTTTTATCATCATGCTAGCGCTCTATTTGCTAGTCGAGCTGTGGCGGGGCAAACAGGCGCGCCGGCTCAACTGGCGCTTAGGCTTGACAGTCAGCCTGGTTATCCTGCTGGCTAGTCTGGGCTTGATGACGCTCTTAGGTTTTTTGCAGGCGCTTGGCAATCCCAACCTACCTATCAGCGGTTATAGCCCTGCAAGCAGCGGCAGCGCTGAATTGATTGGACTTTTGGTGCAACGCCGCCTAGAAAATAGCGCGACGACCATCTTGCTGCTGCTCGGCATCAGCGTGGTTTTGGCGCGACTTTTCCCGTCGGCGCGGCAAGCGCGCAGCAGCGGCGCTGTCGCCATTCAGTGGATTAGCTACCCAAAGGCGACAGGCTTCGCATTGCTCTTGATTGGACTGGGCCTCTCTCTGACCCTCTTGCCCGAGTTCTTCTATTTGAAGGACAATTTTGGCGTGCGCATGAATACGATTTTTAAGTTTTATTATCAGGCTTGGGTCATGTGGAGCATCGCCGCCGCGTATGCCGTCTATAGCGTTCTGGGCGAGCGCGCTTTGCCCCGCCCGCAGGCTTTGCTGCGCCTGGCATTTGGCCTTATCGTGGCGCTCTGCGTCGCCGCTGGCACAGTCTACACCCTGGCTGGCGTCTATCACCGCGCTTTGGTCGAAACGGGGCGCTTGCGCGATTATGCCCCGCCGGCCGATTGGCAAGACCCACAGCGGCATGTTGCCGCAGGCATGACCGTCGAAGCTGGCACGGCGCTTTTCTCGCGCATTGCGCTAGACTCCGCCAGCGAAGCTGATATTATGCGAGCGAATGAGGCGGCCTATGTAACATTTGCTGGGGAAACTATCGTCTTGCAATCGCAAAAGCCGCTGACTTTGGACGGAGCGGACGGTCTGCTGCACCCCGACGACCAAAAAGCCATCGAGTGTTTGAACGCGCTAGTCGGGCGCGGAGAAAGCGCCGTTGTCGCTGAAGCCGTCGGCCCAGCGTATGACATCAATTACGGGCGCGTCGGCACCCTGACTGGCATTCCCGTCTTGTTGGGCTGGGAGAATCATGAGCGGCAATGGCGCGGCGCGACCTATAACGCCATTGCGGGCGGGCGTCGAGAAAACCTGAAAACCCTTTACACCAGCACCAAAATCGAAGCGGCGCGAGAAATTATAAATCGTTACGATATTACATATATTCTCTATGGCAGCTCGGAGCGGCGGCAGTACGACAGCCTCGGCGAAGAAAAATTTCTCAATCATTTGCGACTCGTCTGCGAGGCAGGCAGGGCGCGCATCTTTTATACTGGGCATACTCCCTGAAATACTAAGGAATTTCTGGAACAAAGTAGTAAAACAGTATAGAAAAGAATGTGCGCATGGAAGCGGAACAAACGCTGATGCAAATGCAATTTGAACAAGGCAAGGAGGCGGCCCCCGCCGCCCGCCCTAGCCATAGCATCACCGCCGAAGGGCTGGCTTATTGCGGCTTGCTTATTTTAGCCTTGCTGCTGCGTTTCGCTGCTTTGGACAGCGTCCCCATCAGCAAATTCGAGGCGCGGCAAGCCCTGCATGCCTGGCACACAATCGAAGCTGAGGCGCCGGGCAGCTATGTCAATGCCAGCAGCCCGCTGAGCCATCTAGCCCAGCTCTTGAGTTTTTCGACCCTGGGCGCCAGCGAATTTACGGCGCGCCTTTTTTCAGCGCTGGCGGGCGCCGCTCTGGCGCTGACGCCCCTGCTCTTTTACGACAGCCTCGGCCGGACGCGCACCTTCGTCTGGTCCGCTTTGCTGGCATTGTTGACTGTGCCAGTGGCCGCCTCGCGGACGGCTGATGGCACAAGTTTTATGCTGCTCTTCACGATGCTGGAGATTTATATGATTCGGCGCTACTGGTATTCGCAGCGCCTCAGCGATGCCTTGTGGGCTATCGCCTGTCTGAGTTTTATGCTGCTGCTGTCTAGCCCGTCTGGCCTCGCCTTGCTGCTGGTTCTGGTGGCGGCGGGCTGGCTGGCGGTCTGGCGCACGGCGCTCAGCGCGCCGCAGCGCCTAGAATTGCCCGGCGACGACATCCTGCAGCTGGCGCTGAAGCGCCTAAGCGAATTTCCGCTGGCGCAAGCGGTCTTCGTGCCGATTCTGGCGGTGGTCATCACAGCGACTTTTTTCACGCTCAATCCTGGCGGCTTGCGCACGGTCGGGCAACTCGTCAGCGTGGCGCTTAGCGGCATCAGCGAAGCGGCGGCGGTCGATGGCCTGCGCCTGGGTTTTGTCGCTCTGCTCGCGGGTGAAACGCTTCTCATCATTTTTGCGCTGGGCGGCGCTTGGCTGCTCTGGAAATACGGCGATATGAGCTATCTCGACCGTTTTGCCGCGGCTTGGGCTTTGCTCGGCGCGCTGGCTCTGCTCTTATATCCTGGCGCGCGCGCCGCCGATGCCATGTGGGTGGTCTTGCCGCTCACGCTATTAGCCAGCTATGGCATCACCCAGCTTATGGTGAATCGGCGCGCTATCTTGCTTTGGCCGAATGACGACAATGACGCTGAGGAAAATGGCGAGACTGACAGCGCCACGGGCGGCGGCGAACTCTACAGCACGCGCTACTGGTGGGTCAAATGGGGCATTTCCGCCATTACTTTTTTCTTTTTGCTGATTGTGGCGGTGCAGTTCCGCCAGGTGGCGCGGCTGCTTCTAGATTTGCCGGCTGGCGCCAGCTTGGGCGAACTTTTCGCTTTGCTCGGGCAAGCGACGCATCTGCGCCTGCTGCAAAGTTTGGGTTTGCTCTTGATGACAGCCATCATCAGCGTTGTCCTGTTTTTGCTGCTGGCGAATTTTTGGGGCTTGGTTACTTGCCTACAAGGCCTGGGCCTCGGCTTTTTATGGTTAATGCTCTTTTCTGGCATCGGCGGCGCTTGGCAGATTTCGGTGGCGGACGCCGGCCAGCCCGATGGCCTGTGGCGGCAAAGCGCCGTGACAGAAGACGCCTATCTCTTGCGCGAGACGCTCTTCGAGCTGGCAGCCCGTGATACAGCCGGTTTCCCGCTGCTGGAACTGACCATCGTGACAGATAATAACGGCATCATCAGCGATCAGGGCCTGCTGGCTTGGCTAGCCCGCGAGTTCAGCGAAGCGACTTTCGCGCCCAGCGCAGCGGTAGCGACCGGCGCGCAAATCGTGCTGATGGCGGAAACGGCCGACGCTGCTGCGCTGCTCGGCGGCGACTATGTGGGGCAGCGTTTTGTCTTGCGCCGCAACTGGTCGCTCAGTCAAGCGGGCCTGGGAGATTTGCCCTTTTGGTGGACGACCGGGCGCCAGCGCGCAGAGCAAATAGAAGAAGAGGCGGTTCTGCTCTGGCTGCGGCAGGATGTCTATGATGGCATCCCGATTCACCTGCGCTAAGAAGCAGGAACTTGTAAGAATTACCCGCTATAGCAGTGTATAAGACACAGTGATGACAATACGCAGGCGACCGAGTATGGATAAGATTGAAAACAAAGCGGGCGACCGCGCGGAAATTGACGCGATTGTCTCGCGGGCTTTGACCGGCGACCAAAGCAGCTATGCCGCGCTGTATAGCCGTTTCGCCGCGGGCTTGTATCGGCTTTGCTATAGCCTGCTGCTCAATGAGCAGGACGCCGAAGATATTTTGCAGGAATCATTTTTATACGCTTTCAAAAACCTGCGCCGCTTTGATTCAAACAAGGCATCTTTGAAAACCTGGCTCTATACCATCACCGTCAGCCGCTGCCGCAACACCTATCGGCGCAAACGGTTTCACCTGGTCGATATTAGTCAATGGCTGAGCTTGGAATTAAAAGCGCCCTCAGCGGAAATGCCGGAAGCGGCTATCATCCGCCAGGACGCCAGCGAATCCATCGCTGAAGCCCTGGCTAAGCTCTCGCCCAGATTGCGCGAGGCGATTGTGCTGCGCTATGGCCAAGGCCTGACCTACCGCGAAATCGCCGAGGTTGTCGGCTGTCCGCAAAAGACAGCGGAAAGCCGCGTCCGCCTGGGGCATCAACGGTTGCGCCGCACCTTGCAGCCAGTCGGGCTGGGTTTGCTGGAAGAATTGTTAAAATTGCACTGAGCCGCTGGGCAGAAGAGAGGCGGCAAGATGAACGGGACGCAGAGAAAGACGGTCGGCTGATGATTAAGTTCAAACTGCGTTATTGCAAAGTGCAGATGGCGCGTTACCTCAGCGGTGATTTGTCCGCGGCCGCGCGGCGGCGAGTCGCGCGCTACATCGACGAAAGCGAAGACTGTTACCAAGAATATATGCGCCAGCGGGCTTTCGCCCTCAAGCTGGAGCGCGGCCTGCCAACCCTGGGCCAGCCAGACGCGCCCAAGCTCGAGGCGCTCTGGTCATCGATAGAAAAAGAGCTACAAGCGCCGCCGGCCCGCCGCGCTTGGCTAGAAGACTTGCGCTCGCCGCCGCGCCTGCAATTCAGCTATGGCTTAACGATGGTCTTGATTTCGCTGCTGCTGCTCCTGCCGCTGGCTATCGGCTATCAGGCGTCGCCGCTGGCGATAGAGTTGCCGCGCCGGCCGCTCTTCGTCCGCGAGACACCGAGCATCGCGGCGGCGGCAGGACGAGATTTGACTGTCGCGACGCGCGCGCTAGCCACGCCTTTGCCGCGCTTTTGATAGCAGCGCTTGTTTTGAAGCGCTCACGCTAGGGATTCACAGGCTTAATAGGGTTAATAGGGCTTATAATGATAACCACCCCGAATCAGCTAGAAGATAACGCCTTGAGCCGGCTGCTCGGGCAGCGCTTCTCCATCAACTGGGAGCTTGCTGCCTATATCTGTATCCTGCTGCTGGCTTTTTTCACGCGCTTTCACCTCTTGGGCGAGCGCGTCATGAGCCATGACGAGAGCCTGCATACGCGCTTCTCCTACAACCTCTACAACGAAGGCAACTTCCAGCATAGCCCGCTGATGCACGGGCCCGTGCTTTTCCATGCCACAGCCTTTTCATTCTACCTCTTTGGCGACAACGATTTTTCTGGGCGCATTTATACCGCGCTGCTCGGCGTTCTTCTGGTGATGTTCCCCTTGCTCATGCGCCGCTGGCTGGGCAAGTGGGGCGCTTTGCTAGCCTCGCTGCTGCTGCTCATATCGCCCTTGCTGCTCTATTACAATCGCTATATTCGCCATGACACGCCGTCGATCTTCTTCGGCCTGCTGATGGCTTACTGTATCTTGCAATATCTCGATGGGGCGCCGCGCTTCCGCCGCCGCGCCTTTTGGCTCTATCTCTTCGCCGCCGCCATGATTTTGAATCTCGGCTCAAAAGAAACCGCCTTCATCTATATCGCTATCTTCGCCAGTTTCCTGACGATTTATTTTTTGGTCCGCCTGGCGCAGAGTCGTTTTGCCCTGCCCGGCAAACCCATTTTTCACTCTATAATGCTGGGCATCCTGCTCGGCGGCCTGATGACGCTCGGCATGTATATCGTCGTCGACATTGTCCCGGCCGAAATTGTGCCCGGGCGCGGCACCCCTTGGGGCGACCTGACTGATTTGCAGCGTTCGAGCTGGCTGTCTTGGATAGGCTTGTCGCTTTTCAGCGGCGCTTTCGTGCTGGCATCGACGGCGCTTTATGCTTTCCGCGGCCATTTGCGCAGTATCCCCTGGCGCGAAATGCTGCTGATTTTCCTCATCGCCCTGCTGACCGCTGGCAGCTTGCTCTTCATTGAAGAACTCTCGCATCTGCCTGACACGACAAATGGCGCTGAGGAGACCCCGACTACAGGCGAGGCCGCTGAAGTTGTAACGGCGGGCATTCGCTGGGCGCCGGCTTTCGCGCTTTGGCTCATTGCCGGCGCCGTGCTGGTCTATCTTGTTCGAGACGCGCGCCGCCGCCGCAGCGCCGACGCCGAAAAAAACAGCGGCCTCTGGGGCTGGCTGCATCAATTCCCCGAAGTTGATTTTCTGGTGCTGATTCTGACGCTGATTCTGCCTTGGACGACGGCTCTCTTCACACGAATGGCCGGCGGCGAACACAGCGACTTCAGCAACCTAGGCACGGCCTTGCCCTCGAGCCTCTATGATATTTTTGTCAGCTTGCCCAATTTAGGCTCAACCGGGCAGGTTGGGCAGTTTCTGGTCGGCGCGGCCGTCTTCCTGCCCTTGCTCTTGATTTCGCTGGCGATTGGCTTGAGTTGGAACTGGAAACGCTGGCTGATTTCAGCCGCCATCTTCCATCTCATATTCGCCTTTTTCTTCACGACAGTCTTCACCAACATGGCTGGTTTAGGCACCGGCATGATTTATAGCCTGGGCTATTGGCTGGAACAGCAAGGCGTGCGGCGCGGCAGCCAGCCGCAGTATTATTATCTGCTTATCATCCTGCCGACTTATGAATTTCTGCCCATCATCGGCAGCGTCGGCGCAATGTTCGCTGGCATCACCTGCTATTGGAAAGGGCGGCGCGCCCGCCTACTCGAAGTGGCTCAGGCCGCGCCAGCCCTAGATGAAACTGTGGCGGAAGCCCCCGAAACAACAGCAGAAACGGCGGCAGCGACAATCGAAGAGCCGCGCGCCAGCATCCCCGAATCTCAATTGCTGAAGCGGCTGCCTTTCCTGCTGCTGCTGGCTTGGTGGGCGATATTGAACCTGGTCGGCTATTCCCTGGCCGGCGAGAAGATGCCTTGGCTCGGCACGCACATGACTACACCACTGATATTTATCGCTGCCTGGTTCTTTGGCGGCGTCTTCTCCCGCATCGACAAGAGGCAATTTTTAGCCCGCGGCTGGCTGGCTCTGCTGATTATGCCGCTCTTCGTCGTCAGTTTGATGCAGGTCTTTGGCGCTTTCATCGCCGGCAATCCGCCCTTCGCCGGCTTGACCAGCGCGCAACTGGAGCGGACTTATGAATGGCTGGCGGCCCTCTTTGTGGCGCTGGGCTTGGGCTACATGCTGCTGCGCTTGGCGCGCCAGGCTAGCTGGCTGCACCTGCGGCGTCTCTGCGCGCTGACGCTCTTCGCCTTACTCAGCTTATTTACCTGGCGCGCCGCCTGGCTGGCTTCTTTCATCAATTATGATTTGGCGACGGAACTGCTGGTCTATGCTCATGCCGCGCCGGCCGTCAAGTGGACCCTGGCCGACATCGAAGAGATGAGCTTGCGCATGACCGATGGCAAAGACATCAAATTCGCCTACGACGACAAGGTTTCCTGGCCCTATAGCTGGTATTTCCGCGATTTCACCGATTCTGTTTTTGTTGGCGGCAACCCCACCATACAGAATCTGGAAAACACGGCTTTTGTCGTGGTGGGACCAGAGCATCGCGGCGAGGTCGAGCCAATCCTCGAAGACAGCTATGTTCACCGCGAACACATCCGCATGTGGTGGCCGATGCAGGAATACTTCGGCGTGACGCCAGCCCGCCTGCTGAACTTGCTCGATTTCTCGCCGGCGAATCAGGAAGCGGCTGAGCTGCGCCGCGGCCTCTTTGATATCTGGTGGAACCGTGATTATAGGCAATATGGCGAAGCCACCGGCAAAGATTTTTCGCTGACGAATTGGCCGGTGGCCGACCGCATGCATGTCTATGTACGCAAAGATTTCGCCGCCCAGATTTGGGAGTACGGTGTCGGCGATGGCGAGGTGCCAAGCAACATCCCAACCGAAGTCAATCTTTGCGTATCGAACTGGCGGCAGGTCAGCCCGCTGCTCGAATTTGATACGACGGCGCAAGCGCTAGACCAGCCGCTGGCTTTGACAGTAGCCAGCGATGCAGTCTATGTCGCTGACGAAAATGGCAATCGCGTGGTTGTTTTTAATACCGACGGCGCGCATTTGCGCACTTTTGGCGGCAGCGTGCCAGGCTTCAACCGCCCGAACAGCGTGGTGGCTCTGCCAAATGGCGATGTGCTGGTCGTAGATACTTGGAATTACCGCATACAGCAACTCGATGCGGCGGGCAATCCAGTGATGGCTTGGGGCAGGCCGGGCGAATACGGCTTTGACGCGCAAGCCGAGCCGAACGATGGCTTTTGGGGACCGCGCGATATCGCCCTTGATAGCCAGGGCCGCGCCTTCATCGCCGACACCGGCAACAAGCGCATCCGCGTCTATGCGCTGGAAGATGGCGCGGCGCTCTATCAGTACGATATTGGCAGCGGCGGCAGCGGTCCCGGCGAATTGGACGAGCCGAGCGGCTTAGCCATACATTCCGATGGGCGGCTTTTTGTCGCCGACACTTGGAATCGGCGCATCGCCGTCTTTGATGTCAGCGGCGCGCATATCGCCAACTTCCGCGTGCGCGGCTGGTATAACGCCGCCTTCAACCGGCCTTATCTGGCTCTGGATGAGGCTAGGCAGACTCTCTATATTAGCGACCCAGATGGCAAGCGCATTTTGGTCTACGATTTAGACGGAAATTGCATCGGCGCTTTTGGCGAATCGGGCGAGCTAGGCTTGCAAGGCCAATTCCAGGATATTGGCGGCATCGCGGTGGATGAGGCCGGCAATGTCTATGTCAGTGACTCCAGCGCTGGCAAAATCTATAAATTCCCGCCCTTCCTGCGTGGCTGAACTGCCAGCAAGAAAGCGGGCAAACACAAGTCTTGACGAACTTGTGATTGCGTGGTATTTTCTCTATAGATTGATTGTTCGCAAAAGTGGGAAAACCCACTTTTTGTTTTATATTGAGACAGTGACGAGAGCTAGGCTCGGCTGTTGGAGTGAAAGAGCATGTCGAACGAATTGCAGATTGCCTTCAATGAGATTGCGCAGATGCGCGCGCTGCCATCGGATATTGTCTTGGACGCGCTGCAAACCGCTTTGGTCTCCGCCTATCGCAAGGACACCGGCGCCAGCGCCGCCCAAGCCATCGAAGCGGAAATCGATCCTGATACCGGGCGCGCCCGCGTCTTCGTCGAAAAAGAAGTCGTCGACGAGGTGCTGAGCGACCCAACTGAGGTTACGCTGGAACGGGCCCGCTTTTATAACCCAGAAGCGGAACTGCACGACATCGTCATGGTGCAAGTCGAGCATACGACGAAGAGCTTCGGGCGCATCGCGGCGCAAACGGCTAAGCAGGTCATCTTGCAGAAAATCCGCGAAGCCGAGCGCAGCGCCCTCTACGACGAATTCATCAACCGCGAGGGCGACCTCATCACTGGCACCGTGCAAAGCACCAATTCGCGCAAAGTTACGCTCAGCCTGGGGCGGGCGGAAGCCGATTTGCTGCGCCAGCAACAGATACCAGGCGAACGCTACCGCACCCACGAGAAAATCCGCGTCTATGTCATGGAAGTGATGAAGAGCAATCGGGGCCCACAAATCCTCGTGAGTCGGGCGCATCGCAATATGCTGCGCCGCCTGCTGGAATATGAAGTGCCGGAGATTTATAACGGGCAGGTCGAAATAAAGAATATCGCCCGTGAAGCCGGCCACCGCTCCAAAGTGGCGGTGGCAGCCTTGCAAGACGGCATCGATCCCGTCGGCGCTTGCGTCGGCATGCGTGGCATCCGCATTCAAAACATCGTCAAAGAACTGCACAATGAAAAAATCGATGTCATCGAATGGAACAATGACGCCGTCGCCTTTATCTCCAAAGCGCTGAGTCCAGCGCGGGTGACGGGTGTCTACCTCGATGACAACCCGGTCGATGGGCGCACGGCTATTGTGCTGGTGCCAGAAGACCAGCTCTCGCTGGCTATTGGCCGCGAAGGCCAGAATGCCCGCCTGGCGGCTAAGCTGACGGGCTGGCGCATCGATATCAAGAGCGTTACCGAGACCGTGCAAGCCGCCCTGGAGAACCTCGACCAGCCGCCGCTACAGCGCTTGACCGAACGCTACGCCGATTTGATTGCCGAAGCCCTGCGCATTATGGAGAAGAAGCGGCTAGAACTGGCGGTGATGCCAGAAGAATACAAGTCGCTAGCCCGCTTGGCTGGCATCATCGAAAACCTGCTGCAAGAACAGCGCGACGCCGCGCATGCCCGCTATCGGGAGCAGCGCGAGGCTGTGCGCGCCACCCTCTCAGAT
Source organism: Phototrophicaceae bacterium (assembly GCA_965200325.1). Classification (GTDB taxonomy): domain Bacteria; phylum Chloroflexota; class Anaerolineae; order Aggregatilineales; family Phototrophicaceae; genus UBA6055. The sequence continues at coordinate 2,545,777 of OZ241335.1, forward strand.
ACGCTCTTCGAGCTGCCGCTGGATGTGCTGGCAGTATCGAATGCGATCCTGGATGCCCTCGAAGCCTTTGAAAATGTCGGCGAAGTCATGCTGATTTCCTTTATTGAAGAAGCCCAAATCAGGCGTAAGTTCGAAGCTATGCAGCGCAAAGCCAGCGCCGAAAGCGAAGAAGCTGTGGAAAGCGACGCCGTGGAGAGCGCCGACAGCGCGGAAGCCCCCGAGAGCCAAGAAGAACCATTGCCAGACCCAATGCTAGAGCTGCAAGCGGCGCTGGACACCATCATGGACGCGGACCTCGAGCAATTGCTGGCGGAAGCCTATTCCATCGAAGAAAGCGAAGAAGAAGACGCCGAGCTGGCCGCAGCCGCTGGCGAGCCAAGCGCCGACGGCAGCGTCGCTGAAGCCAGCGACGGCGCGGCTGAAGCGGCAGACCCGGCGGAAGGGCCTGCCATCTTGCTGGACGCTTTTGGGCAGCCCATCGCGCCAGAGGAAGAGGAAGAAGAAGAACCTAGCCCCGCGCTGGAGCCTGTTCTGGCTGAGGCCGCGGCCCCCGCAGAGCCACGCCGCGACGCCCGGGACGCCAAAGATGAGCCGAGCGCGCCCTTCTTCGAAGACGAGCGCGAGCGCGAATTTGAATTGGAACGGCGCAAGAGCAAACAGCAGCGGCGCAAAGACCGGCAAAAACGGCGTCAGCTCGTGCTGGACGAAAAAAGCGGCGAAGTCATTGCCGTGCGGCGGCGCAAAGGCCGACGCAACACTTGGGACGAAGAAGCCTGGGAAGATTACGACTACTAAGGCAGCTTAGGGGTCCGCAGATGGCAAAAAAACATCGGCCGCAGCGCAGTTGCGCCGTCTGTCGGCAGAAACGAGACAAGCGCGCTTTGACGCGCCTGGTGATAGCGAATGATAAATTGCAAATTGACGCAAGCGGAAAAATGAACGGGCGTGGTGCGTATTTATGTGACAAGCCGGCCTGCTGGGCGCTGGCAGCTGAGCGCGCTTTGCTGAGCCAAGCCCTGCGCCAAGAATTGCGCCCGCTCGACCGCGCCTATTTGCGGCAGATGACACCGGCATGAAGATACATATCTAAGAGGCAGGCCCGCCAAACCTGCCTCGAAAGGCCGCGAAATATGAGGAGGTAGGTATGGCAGATTCCCCCAAGACAATCCTGATACCGGATTATCTAACAGTTCGTGAATTAGCCGAACTGATAGAAAGCAGCCCCATCGATGTCATGAAGACGTTGATTTCCAACGGCATCATGGCTTCGATAAATCAGCAGATCGACCACGACACAGCCGCCATCGTCGTTGAAGAGCTAGGTTTTGTCGCCCAGTCAGCTAGCGCGGTAGCGGCGGCGCAGGAAGAAGAAAAACGCGCCGAAGAGCGCGAAGAAAAATGGAGCGTGATGTATGAGGGCGAGACCAGCGATACGCTAAAACCGCGGCCGCCCATCATCACGATTTTGGGGCATGTCGATCACGGCAAGACCACCCTGCTCGATACTATCCGCAAGACTGCCGTCGCCGAAGGCGAAGCAGGCGGCATCACCCAGCACATCGGCGCTTATCAAGCGCAGCACGCTGGGCAGATTCTCACCTTCCTCGATACGCCGGGCCACGAAGCCTTCACGGCTATGCGGGCTCGCGGCGCGCAAGGCGCGGACATCGCCATTCTGGTAGTCGCGGCCGATGATGGCGTCATGCCAACAACCCGCGAGGCCCTCGACCACGCCCGTGCCGCCAATGTGCCGCTGGTGGTCGCCATCAGCAAAATCGACCGGCGCAACGCCAATCCAGAATTGGTCAAACAGCAGCTGGCTGAGCTTGAGCTGGTGCCGGATGACTGGGATGGCACAACGATTATGGTGCCAGTCAATTCGCTCTCTGGCGAAGGCATCGAAGACCTGCTCGAGGCGCTGATTCTGGTGGCGGACGAACACGAGATCGTCGCCAACCCCAAAGGCCAGCTGCGCGGCACAGTCATCGAAGCCGAAGTCGATAAGAGCCGCGGCACCATGGCGACGCTGCTGGTGATGAATGGCACGATGAAGCGGGGCGATGCCATCGTCGCTGGCACGGCTTCGGGCAAGGTGAAAGCCATGTTCGATTCGGCGGGCAAGCGGGTCAAACGGGCTCTGCCCTCTATGCCGGTCGCCGTGCTGGGTTTGGATTCGCCGCCGGCGCCCGGCCTCATCTTCGAGATTGCGGCGAATGACAAAGAAGCGCGCCAGCTTGCCGAAGTGCGCCGCGAAGAAGAACGGGCGCGCCAAGCCAGCGACCAAACGCCAGTAGCCCTATCCTTAGAAGACTTTTGGAGCCAATTTGAAACAGGCGCGGCCAAAGAACTGCCCATCATCTTAAAAGCGGATGTGCAAGGTTCTATCCAGCCGATTACCGAAGAGCTTAAGAATATCTCGGCGCGCAACGAAGAAGGTATCGCGGTGCGGGTTATGCGGCAGGAAGTCGGCCGCGTTACCGAATCGGATGTCATGCTCGCCAGCGCCTCCAAAGCCATCATCATCGGCTTTAATGTCGGCGCGGATAACGCGGCTCAAGCCTCCGCCGATGTGCAGGGCGTCGAAATCCGCCGCTACAATATCATCTACAAACTCTTTGAAGACATTGAACTGGCTCTGCATGGCATGCTAGAGCCTAAGTTCGCCAACCGCGTCATCGGCGTTGCCGAAGTGCGGCAGACCTTCCGCATCCCGCGCAGCGGCGTCATCGCTGGCAGCCTCATCCGCGAAGGCGAAGCGCGGCGCAATGCCAAAGCCCGCGTGCGGCGCAACAATAAACTCATTATCGACAGCGTCAATGTCGCTTCGCTGAAGCGCTTTCAAGACGATGTGCGCGAGGTACGCACTGGCTTTGAATGCGGCATCGGCCTGGATGGCGTCAGCGATTTCCAAGAGGGCGACCTCATCGAATTCTTCGTGCGCGAACGGGTGAATTGAGACAGCAATGTCGATTAAACAGGAGCGCATGAGCGACCGCATTCAGCAGATATTAAGCCACCTGCTATTGCGGGAAATCTCTGACCCGCGCCTGCGCGGTGTTACGGTAACCGAAGTGTCGCTCGATGCCGAGCTGATGTATGCCAAGGTCTATGTCAGCGCGATGGGCGACGAGAGCCGCGCCGCCGAGGTCATGAAAGGCTTTCGTCGCGCCCGAGGCTTTTTGCGCCGCGAACTGGGCAAGCGCATCCGCCTGCGCAATACGCCAGAGCTGCATTTCCACTGGGACCATACGCTGGCGCGGGCTGAGCGCATCAACCAAATCATCTCTAGCCTATATATTCCCGCAGAAACGACCCATGATGACGAATAGGAAACAGACGCAAATACCTGAACCACAATGGCAAGAAGTCGCCGCCGCTATCGAGGCGGCGGAGTCAATCTTGCTGGTATCGCATTTCGCGCCTGATGGGGACGCGGTCGGCTCGTTGCTGGGGCTGGCCGGGGCGCTGCAAGCGCAGGGAAAAAATATTACCAGCGCCATCGATGGGGGCGCGCCGCCCGACCTGGCTTTTGTCCCGCGCAGCGAGACGATTTTGCCGGCGCTGACGCGGGGCAAATTCGACCTGATGGTCGCGCTCGATTCTAGCGACGTTGGACGCGTCGGCGTCGCTGGCGCTTATGGCCTGGCGCATAGCCAAACGGTCATCAACATCGACCATCACCCGACCAATACCTGCTATGGCGATATTCATCTGATTGTGCCAAGTGCGGTCGCAACGACCGAAATTGTCTTTGATTTGCTCAATTATCTTAACCTGCCCCTAAACCTAGACATCGCCTCTGCCCTGCTGACCGGGCTGATTACCGATACGCACGGTTTTCGCATCAGCGCGACAAAGAGCCGCACCTTAGAAATCGCGCAGACGCTTATGTTGGCCGGCGCCCCACTGGCGCGGATTATGGCGCAGACGCTCAACCGCCGGCCTTACGCTGAAGTGGAATTGTGGAAGCGCGCCCTGCCCTCTGCGCAGCTCGAGGGCGGCGTAATTTCCGCTATCATCACACAGGCGGACATAAAACAAGCTGGCTTGCGTCGAACAGGCGATGGCGGTTTAGTTACGCATCTGGTGAATGTGGCTGAGGCGAAAGTCTCGGTGGTCTTCAAAGAGCTGCCGGGCGGCAAAATAGAAATTGGCTTCCGCGCCAAGCCAGGTTTCGATGTGGCTAGCCTAGCCTTCCAGCTTGGCGGCGGCGGACATACCCTAGCCTCTGGCTGCACGCTAGCGGGCAGCGTAGAAGAGGTTGCGGCAAGGGTGCTGCCGCTGACGCAGCAGGTCGTCGCCGAAGGGGCGGACGCTTGAGCGAAAGCAGTCTGGCCGGTTTTCTCAACATCAACAAGCCGCTGCATTTGACCAGCCACGATGTGGTGGCGCGGCTGCGGCGGCGCTATCGAGAACTAACAGGCGGCAAAAAAGTCGGCCATGCCGGCACGCTGGATCCGCTGGCGACAGGCGTCTTGGTCATCTGCTTGGGCGCAGCCACACGGCTAAGCCAATATATGATGCGCAGCCGCAAAGTCTATCAAGCCCGCCTTCAGCTTGGCTTAAGCACAACCACCTTCGACGCCGCCGGCGACACAGTGCGCCAGCACGATGCCAGCCACATCAAGCGCGCCGATATTGAAGCGGCGCTGCCAGCTTTCATCGGCGAAATCGCCCAAATCCCGCCCATGTACAGCGCGGTGAAAATCAGCGGCAAGAAACTCTATGAGCTGGCGCGTGAAGGCAAGACCATCGAGCGGGCAGCCCGCCCGGTAACAATGGACGCCATAGACATCTTGCATTGGCGCAATCCTGTGCTTGAACTAGAGATTCGCTGCGGCCCCGGCACCTACATCCGCAGCTTAGCCCATGATTTGGGCGAAGCGCTGGGCGTCGGCGCCAGCCTCACCGCTTTGACGCGGCGGGCTAGCGGCAATTTTCACCTAGCTGATAGCAGCGCGCTGGAGGCGGTTTTGCAGGCTGAGAGCTGGCCGCGGCATATCATCGCGCCCTACGCCGCTCTCAGCCAGCGCCCGTGCCTCACGCTCTCGCCGGAAGAAATCGAGCGAGTGCGCCAGGGCGGTTTTATCAACCGGCAAGCGGATACCGCCGCCACCGAGGTTTTTGCCTTCGACACGGACAAGCAGCTCATCGCCATTTTGCGGCCGCGGGCTAATATGTGGAAACCGCATAAGGTATTCCCGCGCTAAGCCAATGAGAGCGCTGAAACGGCAAAGGATAGCTGATGCGACACCTAAGCGACATCAAAGAGGCTAAGCTGACGAGCGACACGCTGGTGAGCATCGGCGTTTTTGATGGGGTGCATATCGGGCATCAAACGCTCATCAAGCGCCTCGTGCACAGCGCGCGGGCGGCCGGGCGCAAAGCCGTCCTCATCACCTTCTTCCCCCACCCCGACAAAGTCCTGCGCGACGCGCCCGAGCGCTACTACCTGACGCCGCCGGCAAAGCGGGCGGAATTGCTGCTGGGGCTGGGCGTCGATATTGTCATCACGCAAACCTTTGACCAGGACCTGCGCTTGATGCCAGCGGCGGACTTCGTCGAGCTGCTGGTCAATACGCTGCGCATGAAAGAGCTTTGGGTGGGCGCGGATTTCGCCTTAGGTTTCCAGCGCGAAGGCAATATCAGCTTCTTGCGGGCAGCGGGCAAGCAACGCGGCTTTAATGTGCGGGCGATAGAACTCATCGCCGGCCAAGACGGCGCCGCGCTCATCCGCAGTTCCAAGCTGCGCGCCCTGGCCCAGCAAGGCGATATGGCGGCGGTCAAAGCCCTGCTAGGCCGCGCCTATTCTATCGAAGGCGAAGTCGCGCTGGGCGAACAGCGCGGACGCAGCATCGGCGTGCCAACAGCAAATCTGGCGGTCTGGTCGGAGCAGATTATCCCAGCCAATGGGGTCTATGCCGCCTGGGCCTGCTTGGGCGACGAAACTTTTATGGCGGCGACCAATATCGGCCGGCGGCCGACTTTCGCCGGCCGCGCGCTCTCCATCGAAGCGCACTTGCTAGACTTCGACCGCGACATCTATGGGCAACAGCTCGAATTGCGCTTCGAGCGGCGTCTGCGCGCCGAGCGCAAGTTTGATAGCTTGGCAGCTCTGGTCGCACAGATAAAAGTGGATATTGCCGCGACGCGGCGCTGGCTCGGCGGCCCTTAGTCAGCGGCGCGCTTAGGCATCACATAACCGACGCGGCGCATAAAGGCGACGTTGCTGCGCCAGTTGCGCAAGACCTTCACCCGCGTATCCAGATGCACCCGCGTTTCTAGCAGCGTTTCCAATTCCAGCCGCGCCGCGCTGCCGATGCTTTTAATCATGCGGCCACCCCGCCCGATGACGATGCCCTTCTGTGATTGCCGCTCGACATAAATTGTCGCTTCTATGCGCGTGACGCTGGGCATTTCGCGGAAGCGATTGATTTCGACGGCGACGGTGTAAGGGATTTCTTCGCTGGTCAGGGCGATAATCTGCTCGCGGATGCACTCGGCCGCCAAAAAACGCAGGTTGGCTTCGCTAACTTGCTCGGCCGGGTAATAGCGCGGCCCCAGCGGCAGCAGCTCAATCAGGCAAGCCAACAAGCAGTCAATGCCCTGCTCTTCGGTCGCGCTAGTCTGCCAGGCGCTGTGATGCTCGGCTAGGGCGAGATGCTCGGCTGGCGGTGGCGCGGCCTCGGGCAGCAAATCAATTTTATTTAGGGCGAGCAGCTTGGGCGTCTTTGGCGTGATTTTTGGCAGCAGCTCGGCAATGTGGTGGTCTTGCTGGGTTGGCGGCCGCGCCGCGTCCAATATCCACAAAATGACATCGGCATCTTTCAGCGCGTCATGCGCCACACCCAGCATATAATCGCCCAGGCGCGTCTGCGGCCGATGAATGCCCGGCGTATCGATGAAGAGGATTTGCGCTTGAGGGGTGGTGTAGATGCCGAGCTGGCGCTGGCGGGTAGTTTGCGGCTTGGGCGTTACGATAGCGATTTTCTGACCGAGAATGGCGTTGATTAAAGTGGATTTGCCGACATTCGGCCGGCCGATGACAGCGACCAGACCCGAGCGATGCTCTGCGCCCCAATCATCGCTAAAGATAGAATCCAGGTCGCTCACGCTATAGCCTCTTGCCAAGCGCGCAGGCTGCGAAACACGGGCAGCTGCGCGCGCAAGCGGTCTGGAAACAAAGCCGGTTTAGGCGCAATCAAGGCAGACACAATGGCGAAGGGCTGCGTTTCTAGCTCGGCGCTATAAGCAAAAACAAAGTAGGGATAGTCCAAATCCAGGTGCTTGACGCGGAGCATATCTGATTCGCCATCGCTGCGCCAGCCACAGACATCAGCCCGCGGATACAAATGCCCGCGCTCCATCAGAAAATTCCAAGCCTCTTCACCGCTGAGCATAGCGCCATAATCCGCCACGACGAGGTCTGGCACGATAGCCAGCTGCGGTCTGCCTAAATAAGTGATGCCATAGCGCAGTATGAGTTCGCCGCGGGCTATAACTTCGCCGGCCGGCAGCGTTTTCGCCGAAAGCAACGTATCAGCGCCGAGGCGCGTCAATATGCCGGCGACCCGCTCCGAGATTGGCTGACGCGGCAGCGCAGACGACGCGGGCATAGAGAAATTTAGTGGTCGTCGGCTTCAGCCGGGATGTTGATGTCATCAAAGCGCTCGTAAGGGCGCACCCAGCCGAACCAAAAACCGATGGCGAGCAGCAGCAGGAAGAAACCAATGACGAGGAACAAGCCCAGATTGTGCGTGGCGGCCGCGTCCAAGTCCGCACCATAAATTACGCCGATGCTGGCGCAAAGCATTATCAGCGTCAAGCCCAACCCGCCGACCATAGCCAAACCGTATAATGTGAGCTTGCTCGGCTGCCGCATAGCGCTGTACTCTTCTGTCACGATGCCCTCTTGTGATAAACTAAAAAATTGCTATAACTGCATTTTGCCTATTATTGGCCGATTCGTCAAGTCTGAGAGGATGTTATGCTCGTCAAAAAAGCGCTGTTGATTCGGCATGGCCAGACAGATTTTAACCTCGAGCACCGTTTGCAGGGCGCGCTGCCCGTGCCATTGAACGCGCGCGGGCGGGCTCAGTCGCAAACCTTAGCCGCCTATCTCAAGTCAGTGCCGCTTGACGCGCTCTATAGCAGCCCGCGTTCGCGGGCTAAAGAAACAGCGCAAATTATCGGCGCGGTCATCCAGCAGCCAGTGCGGGAAGACAGCCGCCTGGCTGAAATCGCCTTTGGCGACTTCGAAGGTTACACTTTTGCCCAAGTGGCTGATCGTTTCCCGGCCGCGTATAGAAAATGGGAGAGCGGCTACCGCGCCTACCGCGTGCCAAATGGCGAATCCCGTCTGGATGTCTTGCGCCGCATGCGCGCCGCCTGGCAAGAGATTGTCAGCGACAGCGCGAGCGAGACAGTCGCCATCGTCGGGCATAGCTCGGCGATGATGATAATGCTCAGCGGCATGTTCGCCCAGTTGCCAGCAGGCTCCATGAAAAACACTTCGATTACGACGCTGGAGCGGTATGAAGATGTTTGGGAAATTAGCGGCTTTGGGCAACTGCCGCATCTGCCCGAATGAAACAACGCTCACTAGAAAAGACGCGCTTTTGCAGTACAATCGCGGCTGTGCAATACCTGGAGAAGTAAAAGCAATTAAATTTTGCAACGGAGAGACTTTTTTCAACCCCACCCCCGGCCCCTCCCCGAAGCTTCGGGGAGGGGAGTCTAACTTGAGGGCCTGTGGACATTTCCCGGTGGAAGGGACTTTCCTGTAAGCTCACACAGTTTTCAGGGTTTTTCTCCCCTCCCCAAAACTTTGGGGCGCGTAGACACTGCCCTACGGGAGGGGCCGGGGGTTGAAAAATAAAGTGTAACCGCATTTTTTTCATAATTAACTTTGAATTACTGAGAAAAAGAAAGAAGGGGAAGAATGAAGCAAAGCATTCGAGTCGCGGTAACCGGTGGCGCGGGACAAATCGCCTATAACCTGCTCTTCCGCATTGGCAATGGCGAAGTCTTTGGGCCACAGCAACCGGTTATCCTGCAAATTCTTGAAATCCCGCCGGCCATGGACGCGCTGCGCGGCGTCGTCATGGAACTAGAAGATAGCGCGCAGCCGCTGTTGCAAGACATCATCATCTCTGATGAACCTAATGTCGCTTTCAAAGACGCCAACTGGGCTATCCTGGTCGGCGGGCGGCCGCGCGGGCCAGGCATGCTGCGCGGCGATCTCATCGCCGCCAATGGGCCTATATTCGTCGAGCAGGGCCGGGCTTTGAACGCGCAGGCGGCCGCGGATATTCGCGTGCTTGTGGTGGCCAATCCTTGCAATTCAAATTGCCTGGTGGCTAAAGCGAACGCGCCGGATATTCCCGCCGAGCGCTTTTTTGCGATGACGCGCCTGGACGAGAACCGCGCGAAATCGCAACTGGCGCAAAAAGCAGGCGCACAAGTCGCTGATGTCAGCAATCTGGCGGTTTGGGGCAACCACAGCGCGACGCAATTCCCCAATTTTGAGCATGCGCGCATCAAAGGCGAAAGCGCCGAGTCGGTCATTGGCGACCGCGCTTGGCTGGAACAGGACTTTATGAAAACAGTGCAAGGGCGCGGCGCGGCCATCATCAAAGCGCGCGGCAAAAGCTCCGCCGCCAGCGCCGCCAACGCCGCCCTCGATACCATGCGCAGCCTGATTCAGCCGACGCCGGCCAGCGATTTTTTCAGCGCCGCTATCCCCAGCGAAGGCAACCCCTACGGACTAGCGCCTGGCTTGATATATTCCTTCCCGCTGCGCAGCAACGGCGCTGGCGCAGTGGAAATCGTCGCCGGGCTGGAAATCAGCGCCTACGCGCGGGAGAAAATGAAAGCGACTGAAGCGGAACTGCTGGCTGAGCGCGCAGCAATCGCCGATTTGCTCTAGCCCAGCACGGGAGCGCCATCAGATATAGTCGTCGTTTTTGGGTTTTTCGGCTGTGGTCTGCACGAACTCGGGTTCTTCTGGCACGACGACAGCCATAACGATATAGAGCAAGACGCCTGGCCCGCCCGCCAGCGAGAAGATAACCCAGAGCAGCCGCACTAAAGTCGGGTCGATGCCAATATAATCGGCAATGCCGCCACAGACGCCGGCTACTGACCGTTCCTTGCGCGAGCGATAAAGCCGCTTTTTACTTTTGATGTTCATCAACTGCATTTCTCCTGAGGCTGCGCCTCTTCAAGCATTCTATCTAAAGAAATATACGAGTTATGACCTGAATGGTTGCGCTAGCTTTCGCTAAGAGCGGCGCGGAAGGGGCTGCGGCCGATGCCAGGATAGAGGCGCAATAAGCCCCAAAGAGCGCGAATGGCAATCCACAAGACTGTCATCAGCCAGACGCTGCTGAAGGCGGCCGCGCTGTCGCTGGCAATCCACTGCAAACCTAGCACAGCGCAGCCAGTAGCCAGCAGCATGCCATTGCGCAGAAAGCGATAATCGCCCGTGCCCCAATGAATGCCATCGGTGATAAAGGCCATGGCATTGAGCGGCTGCGACAGCGCCGAGATGAGCCAGGCAGCATAGAAGACGGCGGCAGCCTCAACTGGCACAAAAGCCTGACTTACCCAGTCGGTGCAGAGCAGCAAGCCAAACATCAAAACGACGCCCGCGCCCAGGCTCCAGAGCATCGTCGCGCTCGCCACTCGCTTAGCGGAAGTCAGACTGCCCGCGCCATAAAAATAGCCGACCAAGCTCTGGGCGGTGGTGGCAAAGGCTTCGAGTACGAGCGCGGTAAAAAACCAGACCTGGCGGATGACCTGATGGGCTGCGCCGGCCTCCGCGCCCATTTGCGTGGCCACCCGCGTGCTGAACAAGATGAAAAAGGTCAAAGACCCGGAACGGATGAACAAATCTCGCCCGACGCGCAGCAGGCGCAGGCCATCGCGCAGTTTGATATCGCGGCGCAAACCCAAGCGCTGCCGCACTTCCCAAAGCAGCCACATAGCGCCTAACCATTGGCTGACAGAGCTGGCTAGAGCCGCGCCCGCCACCCCCAAAGGCGGCAAAAAAGCCCAGCCAAAAATCAAGAGATAATCCAGCAAGATATTGACGCTGTTGATGGTTATGGCGACCCAAAGTGGCCGGCGCATCTCTTGCAGGCCCCGCAGCGCGCCAAAACCGACGATGACGACAATCACCGCCGGCGCGCCTAAAAGACGCCATTGGATGTACTCCGTCGCCAAAGCCAGCACTTCGCCTTGCGCGCCCAGGGCAGCAGCGACGAAGGGCGCCGCGGGCAGCAGCAGCGCAATCAGCAGCAAGCTAACGATAAAACCAAAGGCCAGTGCCAGACTCACGGCTTGGCTGGCGGCCGCGCTGTCGCCGCGTCCAATCGTCTGCGCGACATCGGTTTGCGTGGCGATGCCAAGAAAGCTAAAGATCCAAAAGGCAGAACTCAAGGCGCTGGTGCCGACGCCGAGGGCGGCTAAAGGCGCGACGCCGAGCCGGGCGATAAAAGCGGTATCGACCAGCCCGGTCACTGGCTCGGCGATGAGAGACAATAAAATCGGCAAGGAAAGCGAAAATATCGTCCAATTTGGGCGGTCTAAGAAGGGGTGGCTGGCGCTATTCCAAGCCATCTTAGGCATTATCGGCCCAGCCACGCGCCCAGAAAAGCGCGATTGCCATTGATAAAATCGGCGATGGGCAAGGACTTCTTGCCGGCGATTTGCAATTCGGTCGGGTAATAGAGGCCAGCGCCAGTGCCAATGGCGATAGCGCCGCCGCGCGCATGCACCTGCCCGGCCGGCGCCTGCCCCGCCCCAGCCTGCCCGGCCTTGATTTTTAGCAGCGCGCCATTGAGATAAGTATATGTGCCGGGCCAGGGGCTGAAAGCGCGCGCCAAGCGCTCAATTGCGCTGGCCGGCTGCGTCCAATCGATTTCGCCCTCTTCTTTTTTGATTTGCGGCGCATAGGTCGCTTGGGCATTGTCTTGCGGCTGCGGCGCGATTGCGCCCGCCAGATAGCCGGGCAGAGTCTCTAGCAGCAAATCCGCGCCCAGCGGCGCCAACTTGTCGTGCAGGCTTTGACCCGTTTCGTCTTGCGCCAGCGGCAAAGCGCGTTGCGTCAGGATAGGCCCAGTATCCAAACCGGCATCGAGCAGCATAATTGTAAGGCCGCTCACAGTATCGCCGGCGCGGATGGCGGCTTGTATGGGCGCAGCGCCACGCCAACGCGGCAGCAAAGAGGCATGCACATTCAGCGTGCCATAGCGCGGCAAATCCAGCGCGGCTTGGGGCAGAATTTGGCCAAAGGCGACGACGACATACAAATCAGCCGCGAAGGCGCGCAAGGTCTCGATGGCGGCTGGCTGGCGCAGGCGCTGCGGCTGAAAAACGGGCAAGCCGGCCGCTTGCGCCAGTCGCTTGACCGGCGATTGGCGCAAGCCTTTGCTGCGGCCGGCGGGCCGGTCGGGCTGCGTGACGACCGCGACGACATCGTCGGCGGCGATAAGCGCGCGCAAGCTCGGCAAAGCGAAGTCGGGCGTCCCCATAAAGACAATCTTTGGCATAGCGCCTCGCAATGCAGGATGGTAGGATGGACGCCATTCTATGGCAAACTGCGGGCAGAGTCTATGATGCAAAAGCAATGGCTAATCGCGCCGGCCGCGCCAGCCGAACAGCTCGCGCTCTATCACGCCTTCAGCCCAATCTTAGCCCAAGCGCTCTACAATCGCGGCTTCGAAGAGCCAGCCGCCGCTCAGGAATTCCTCCATAGCCAAGCCCTCGACGAAGACCCGTTTACGATGAAAGACATGGCAATCGCGGTGGAGCGCATCAGCAGGGCGATTGCCGCCGGCCAGCCGATGGCGGTCTATGGCGATTTTGACGCCGATGGCGTCTGCGCGACTGTGCTGCTGGTCGAGGTGCTAACGGCGCTGGGCGCGCAGGTCGAGCCATATATCCCCAACCGCGCAGAAGAAGGTTATGGGCTGAATATCAAAGCGCTGCAAACACTGGCCGCCAAAGGCATAGAGCTGGTCATCACAGTCGACTGTGGCATCCGCTCGGTGGCGGAGGTCGAAGCCGTCAGCCGCGCTGGCCGCAAGAACGAGTCAGACAGAGTAAGCGCAATCGCCATAGTCGCAGATACGAGCGCCAAAATAACAGACACGAGGGCGAAAATACCCGACACAAGCGCCAAAATCGTAAACGCAAATGCCAAACTCGACATTATCGTTACCGACCATCACAGCATCGGACCAGATTTGCCGCGGGCCCTAGCCATCATCAATCCGCAGCAGACGGATTGCCCAGGCGAGGCCGGCCTAGCAGGCGTCGGCGTCGCTTTTATGCTGGCAAAAGCCCTGCTCTTGCAGCGCTGGCGCAGCGACCGCGCCAATTATCCCACGCTGCGCCTGTCCGATTTGCTGGATCTGGTTGCCCTAGGCACAGTCGCGGATGTAGTGGGACTGAATGTCAGCTTGAATCGGCGGCTGGTGCGGCACGGCTTAAATACAATCAATGAGCTGCGCCGGCCAGGCATCAAAGCCCTAGCGCAAGTGGCTGGGCTTCAAGCCGGCAGCATCCGCGCCAGCAATATTGGTTTTGGCCTGGGCCCGCGCATCAATGCCGCCGGCCGTTTAGGCTCGGCTATGCTGGCTTATGACTTGCTGGCCGCCAAGACAGTCGACGAAGCTGAGCCGCTGGCGCTCGAGCTGCACGCGCTTAATACGCGGCGGCGGCAGCAGACCGGGCAAGCGCTAGCGGCCATCAGAGAGCAAGTGGGCGAAGCGGAAGAGCTTGCCTTGATTTTCGCTGGCGATGAGAATATCCCAGTTGGCATCACCGGCTTGATAGCGGGCAAGCTCGTCGAGCAATTTTACCGGCCGGCGGTGGTGCTGGAAATCGGCGTGGAGCAGAGCCGCGCCTCTTGCCGCAGCATCCCCGAATTCAATATCACCAGCGCGCTGGATGAATGCGCCGATTTGCTGCTGCGCCATGGCGGGCATGCGATGGCGGCCGGCTTCACCGTGCGAAACAGCAATTTAGATATGCTGCGCCAAGCGCTGGAGCAAAAAGCGCGGACGACGCTGGCCGGCAAAGAATTAAAGCCGCAACTCAAGATTGATTGCGAAATTGCGCTGGCGGACTTGAGCGAAGAACTCCTGGCTGAGCTAGACCTGCTGGAGCCAACTGGGCATAAAAATCCCGCGCCAATTCTTATGTCGCGGGGCTTGCAGCTGCGGTCTTGTCGCCGCGTCGGCGCTGAGAAACAGCACCTCAAGCTCAGGCTTTGGCAAAACGGCAGCCCGCCAGTGGATGCAATTGGTTTTGGCTTGGGCGCTTGGGCGAAGCGGATGCCCGAGCGCATTGACGCCGCCTATCAGGTGGAAATCAACGAGTGGGGTGGCCGGCGCAGCCTGCAAATGCGTTTGCTCGATATTCGCCCCAGCAAACAAGAAAATCCAGCTGACCGCTTGACGACGGAAAAAACGCTTGCTTCCGCTTGACCTAAGGCGCAGCACAGCGTATAGTGGGCGCTTGAAATTGAATGGGGGCGATATTGAGCAACACGAAGAAGCGGCAAGCGGGCGAATTGAAATTCTCGTATGGCGGGCAAGCGGTCATCGAAGGCGTGATGATGCGCGGCGCGCATTCTATGGCGGTGGCCGCCCGCGACCCCAAAGGGCAAATCATCATTCACGAACAGCCGCTGAGCGCGCGCTTATACCGCGGGCGTCTGGCGCGCACACCGTTCCTGCGCGGCTTGCTCGGTTTGTGGGATGCCATGGGTTTGGGCATCCGCGCCTTGATGTGGTCAGCCGATATTGCCCTGGACGAAGAAGAGGATGTCAGCTTCAATGGACCCATCGGCTGGGCGACAATCGCCGTCTCGCTGCTGATTGGCATTGGTATCTTCTTTTTGCTGCCCACCGCCGCCGCCACCGGCATCGGCAACCTGCTCGGCCTAAGCACAGCGGCGCAAGAAATCGTGCTGGACGAAGCGGGCAATGAAATCGCAGCCGCCAGCAGCAACTTGCTCGCTTATGAGGCTCTACCGATTGGCTGGCAAGCCTTCGTGATAAATCTCATCGAAGGCGTCGTGCAGCTTTCGATTCTGGTGGTCTATATCTGGTTCGTTGGGCGCACCAAAGACGGCGGGCGCATCTTCGCCTACCATGGCGCGGAGCATAAAACCATTAACGCTTATGAAGCGGGCGATGAGCTGCGGCCGGAGGTTGTCAGCCGCTACCCGATCGAGCATCCGCGCTGCGGCACGGCCTTTTTGCTGACTGTCGTCTTTGTCAGCGTCTTCCTCTTTTCGCTGATTGGCCGCCCGCCCTTCGCGCTGCTAATTCTGTCCCGCGTTCTTTTCATCCCCGTCATCGCCGGCGTCGCGTATGAATTCTTGAAATATACCGCCTCTAACTTAGAGAAGCCTTGGATCCGCTTCATGATTCAGCCCAATTTGGCTTTGCAGCATCTGACGACAAATGAACCCAGCCTGGATATGATTGAGGTGGCGATTGTGTCCTTCAAGCGGGTGCTGTTTTCTGAGGGCATCATCTCGGAAGACGAGGCGGCAATTCCCGAACCGCGGCCGGAGGCGGCGCAAAGCCCCAGCAGCGACTAATCGGCAATATCAACTGGCATAACCGAGGCGCTGCATCATCGGGCCAGCTTCGCGCATAAAAAAGTCCAAATCCCGCTGGTCAAAATGGCGCCGCCAATCGCCGCGGCCGCCGACGCGCAGCTGACCGCGGGCTTTCTCTCGCAAGCGCCGCACGCCGAAGCGGCCCAGCACGGTCTCCAAGAGCGGCTCATCTGCGGTTGGCGCGGGAAAGCTGACCGGCTGCAAGTTTTTATGCAGGCGCAGACTGAGGAAATCCGCCATTTTGCGCAGGGTGCTTTCGTATTGCGTTTCTAATTCATGATAGCCGACAGCCAGCAAGTTCTCTTTGTCCAGCCAAGCCTGCGCGTGCAAAGCCCAATAACCTGGCCGGCTCATGTCGGCGTTATTGCCATCTTGGGCGGCGTCGCCGCGCAGGAACTGGGCGAACGATTGCTTCCGCACCGTCTCGCTGAAAGATTGCATATAATAATACAAAGAGACCATGACATCGCGGCCATCACGATGCACATAAATCGTTGGCGAATGGCGCAGGATAGTGCGGGCAAACAGGCGCTCGTCCATGCCGCGCCAATATGTGCCAGCCGGCAGGTCATGCACATTGATAAGCACCCGCCCTTCTAGGTTAATCAGTTGGCGGCGGAATTTGGGCAGGGGAATAGTCGAATCGTGGCTGGGTTCAATCTGTTCCAAAGCCATGTAGGAATCGCAAATATCCGGGCTGTTGCGGCGCAGGGCGTCAATAGTCAAATGCCGGCCTGCGCGCCGATGCGTCGCGATGAGGATTGTATTAAAGACGAACATTTACGCCTCCACCACCATGCGCTTAAGCTCATAGAGCTTGGTCAGAGCTTCTAAGGGGCTGAGCGAATCTACCTCCAGCCCGCGCAAAGCGCCGATGGCCGGGTTCTCCGGCACATCAAAAAAGCTGAGCTGCTGATGCTGCATATTTGGCTTGCGCAGGGAGAAATCGCTGCCGCCTTGCTCTAATTTTAGCAGCAATTCCCGCGCCCGCTCGACCACTGAACGCGGCATTCCCGCGAGTTGAGCCACATGCACGCCATAACTTTGGTCGGCGCCGCCGGGCAAGACGCGGTGCAAAAATACGATGTCTTCGCCCCGCTCAGCCACCGCCACATTAAAATTCGCCGCCCGCGGCAGGATGTTTGGCAGCTCAGTCAATTCATGATAATGGGTGGCGAAGAGCGTGCGGCAATTCAAGCGCGGGTTGTTGTGGATGAATTCGATGACGGAGCGGGCGATAGCCAAACCATCATAGGTCGAGGTGCCGCGGCCAATCTCGTCCAGGATGAGCAGGCTGCGGGCGCTGCTGCCCGAAAGCAGGCGCGCCGTCTCCACCATTTCTACCATAAAGGTGCTTTGGCCGGCATGGATTTCGTCTTGCGCGCCGATGCGGGCAAAGATACGATCGACCAAGCCAATCGTGGCGGCATCGGCTGGCACAAAGCTGCCAATCTGCGCCATCAGCGTAATAATCGCCACCTGCCGAATATAGGTCGATTTGCCAGACATATTGGGGCCCGTGATGATATGAATCCGCGAAGCCAGGTCAAAGCGGCTTTCGTTCGCCACATAGCGCGTCCCGCTTTCCAGCAGCTTCTCGACGACCGGATGCCGGCCGGCTTGGATTTCCAAGATATTGTCTTCGGTCAAGCGCGGGCGGGTATAGGCTTCGCGCACAGCCACCGCCGCCAAAGAGAGAAACACATCCAAATAGGCGATAGCCCGCGCCGTCTGCAAGAGTCGGTCGCGCTCGGTGCCAACTTTGACGCAGACCTCAGTGAAAAGCGCGCGCTCAGCCCGCAGAATCTCTTCTTCGGCGTTCAGCACTTGCGTCTCGTATTCTTTCAATTCGGGCGTGATATAGCGCTCGGCATTCACTAGAGTCTGCTTGCGCACATAATCTTCGGGAATTTTGTCTTTGTGCGCGTTGGTAACTTCGATGTAATAGCCAAAGACTTTGTTATAGCTGACCTTGATGCTAGGGATGCCGGTACGACGGCGCTCATGCGCCTCTAAGTTGGCGATCCAATCACGAGCCGCCTGCGAGGCGCTGAGGATGCCGTCCAGCTCCGCCGAATAGCCCGGGCGAATCACGCCGATGGTATTCAGGGCGGCGGGCGGCTCGTCGACGATGGCGCTGGTGAGCAAGTCAGAGACCGCCTGGCAAGGGTCAAGCCGCTGAGTAATGGCGGTCAGCTTTGGCAAATCGGCGATGAGTTCCTGCAAGCGCGGCACCACCGCCAGCGTATGCTTGAGCGCAATCAGGTCGCGCGGGCCCGCTTTGCCGATGAGAATGCGGTTCGTCAGCCGCTCAATATCCGCCACTTGCTTGAGGGTCTCGGTCAGTTCCGCTCGCAGAATCTCGCCATTAACCAGGGTTTCCACCGCGTCCAAACGCGCATTCAGGCGCTTGATTTCCAGCAGCGGCTGGTTCAGCCACTGGCGCAGCAGGCGCGCGCCCATCGCCGTCACCGTCCGGTCCAAGATGCCCAGCAGGCTGCCTTGAGCCTTGCCTTGGCGGATGGACTCGAGCAATTCCAGATTGCGCCGCGTGAACTGGTCCAGCACCATAAAGGCTTCGGTCGAATAAGCCCGCACTGTCATTATCTGGTCGAGAGCGCCTCTTTGGGTATGGCGCAGGTAATGCAAGACGCCGCCGGCCGCGGCGACGGCATCAGGTTGATTTTTCAGGCCAAAGCCATCCAGTGTGCCGACGCGGAAATGCTCGCGCAGCAGCTCGGCGGCGGCCGCATAGTCGAAGGTCCAATCTTGCACCGCGCTGAGATGAATGCCTTCAGGCAGGGTCGGGCCGCGCTGCGCCCAGCTCTCGGGCATAATCACTTCCCGCGGTTCGACCCGCGCCAGTTCTTCGAAGACGCGCAAGCCGATATCCTCGCCGGCCAATTGCGTCGCGTTGAATTCGCCGGTCGATACATCGGCAAAAGCGATGCCAGCCCGCATCCAGCGTCCTGTTTCCACATCGCCTAAGGGCAAAATGCCCATCAGGTAGTTTGATTTGCCGGCCTCGAGCAGAGTCGGTTCAAGCACGGTGCCGGGCGTTACGACGCGGGTAACTTCGCGCTCGACGATGCCGCGCCCGGTTGGCTCGCTCACCTGGTCGCAGACCGCGACATGAAAGCCTTTTTCGATTAACCTGGCGATATAGCCATCGACTGAGTGATGCGGCACGCCGGCCATGGGGATTTTTTTGCCGCCGCGGCTTTGCGCCCGCGCCGTCAGCGTAATATCCAATTCGCGGGCGGCAATCTCGGCGTCATCGTCAAACATCTCGTAAAAATCGCCCAGCCGGAAGAGCAGGATACAATCTGGGTATTGCTCTTTTATCTCGAGGTATTGTCGCCGCATGGGGGTTATTCGGGCCATGAAACTACCCTAAGTCGCAGACTGTGAACGCAAAAACGAGCGAACTTATGTTATTCTATCAGCGTCATTTCGCCGCCACAAGCTGCACGGCGGCGCGTTCTATTCAGTGAATTGGACTAAATTGCCAGGAGTAGCGTGAATGGGAAAAGAGATTATCGCAGTGGATTTGGGCGGGACGCAGATACGCGCCGCGCGTTTTGACGCAGGCTTGAATTTGCTGCAACGGGAAAATACCCTGACGCGGGCGGCAGAAGGGCCCCACGCCACCATCGAGCGCATCAAAGCCTATATTGCCAAGGTCCTGCCGTCCGACCGCAGCGACATAAGTAGCATCGGCCTGTCGTCGCCCGGGCCGCTGAATGCCCGCAGCGGCGTCATCATCGCGCCGCCGAATCTGCCCGGCTGGGTCGATGTGCCGCTGGGCGAGATTATCGCCACTGAGTTTGAATTGCCGGTCTATATCGGCAACGATGCCAATGTCGCTGCCCTCGCCGAAGCCAGCAAAGGCGCCGCGCAAGGCTGCCGCCATATCGTCTACATCACTGTCAGCACGGGCATCGGCTCTGGCGTCATTAGCGACGGGCGGCTGGTTACGGGCTATGCCGGCTTAGCCGCCGAACTGGGGCATATTCCCCTGATTGTCGCGCCGGGCCAGGTCTCTTCCATCGAGCTGGAAGCGGCTGGGCCCGCCATCGCCAAAAGAGCGCAAGCCGCCATTGAAGCTGGCGCCAGCTCCCGCGTTTTAGATTTTGCCGCGGGCGGGCGCATCGACGCCAAAGCGGTCGGCCTGGCGGCCGCGCAAGGCGACGCTGTCGCGCTGGAATGCCTGGCACATGCCGGGCGCATGCTCGGCCTGGGCATCGTCAGCGCTCTGCTGCTGTATAATCCGCAGATTATCGTCATCGGCGGCGGCGTCAGCAAGACGGGCGAATTGCTCTTCGCGCCGCTGCGCCAAGCGATAGAGACGCATATTCTGCACGAAGCCTTCACTGCGGGCCTACGCATTGAAAAAGCGGCTCTGGGCGATGATGTGGCTCTGGTTGGGGCGGCGGCACTGGCCGCGACCGAAGGCGGCAATATCGACATCAGCGCGCTGGACGCGCTTTTTTAAGCGCCGCCCCAAAAGAAAGGCCTGCTACAATCAAGCTATGTTAATGCGACCGGATCTGCGCACGCAGCAGCGCGACTTCCTGCTCGGTATCACCCGCGCCATCACCGCCCAGCTTGATTTGGGCGAGGTGCTGCGGCGGGTGCTGTACGCGTCGCTGGTCATGCTGGCCGGGCGCGCCGGCCTCGTCGCCCTCAACGACAAAGACGACGGCGATTTCACTGTGCGGGCCTATACTGGGCTAGACCTGGACACGCTGCCAGAGCTCAATGCCAAGTTGCAAGAGTTATTGCGCTCGCCCACGAGTGAAGCGGGCATTAGCCGTGAATTCCTCAATCAAAAACTGCGGGAAATGGCGGATATTATCGACCCGGACTTGGCGCAATCCATCGCCATGCCGCTGGTCTTCGCCCAAGCCCCACTCGGTTTGCTGATTGTCTTCCGCGCTGCTCATACCAGCATCAATGACGAAGACCTGAGCACGCTGCAAAGTTTTGCCGACCAAGCCGCAATCGCCGTCAACAACGCGCAGCTCTATGGCGCAATCAACCAAGAGCGGCAGCGGCTGGCGGCTATCCTCAATAACAGCGGCGATGGCGTCTGCATTTTTGATAGCGATTTGACCTTTCAGCAGGTGAACTTGGCCTTCGAGCGCATGACCGGCTGGACCCAGGCCGAAGCCACTGGCCGACAAAAAGACGAAGTCATCGTCTGGCAGCGCCTGGAAAGCGCGGATATTGAAGCGGCGCTGGAAGCTGGCTGGGCGGGCGCCGCCAAGCGCGCCGATACCCTCTATGTCGAAGGCGATTTGCTGCGCCGCGATGGCTTGACCCTCAGCATTGGCATCACTTACGCGCCGCTGCTGAGCGATGACGGCCGGCTTGTCAGCATCATCGCCAACCTGCGCGACATCACGAATTTCCGCAAAGCGCAAGAGATGCAGTCGGTCTTCATCTCGACGGTGCATCACGAACTGCGCACGCCCATCGCCATCATCAAGGGCTATGCCAGCACCCTAGCCCGCGATGATGTGGAGTGGGATAGCGCGGTCATCCGCCAAAATGTGGCGATTATCGAAGATGAAGCCGACCGCTTGACCGAGCTGGTGGAAGACCTGCTAACCACCAGCAAGATTCAGTCGACGCAGGAATTGCGGCTCAATATCACCGATACCGATTTGGCGGCGCTGGCGGCGCGCTCGGTGGCGCGGCTAGAAGCCCAGTCGCAGCAGCGCATCACGCTGAGCTTCCCCGACGACTTCCCGCTGATTCAAGGCGACGAAGCGCGGCTGCGGCAGGTCATCGATAACCTGCTGACGAATGCCATCAAATATTCGCCGGCCAGCAAGACCATCACGGTCGGCGGGCGTTATAGCGGGCGCACGGTGTCTGTCTTCGTGCGGGATGAGGGCAGCGGCATCCCGAAAGACCAGCAAGAGAAGATATTCGAGCGCTTTTATCGCATCGACGATCGGCTGACGCGGCGCGCCCAAGGCACCGGCCTCGGGCTATATTTGGCGAAAGCGATTGTGGAAGCGCACGGCGGCAAAATCTATGTCAAGAGCCAAGTCGGGGCTGGCTCCAATTTTTATTTCACTATCCCGCGCGATGCCGCTCTCACTCATCAAAGCTGAGCAGCCATAAATCATCGAACTGGCAGACGGTATCCGCCTCTTCGTAATTCACCACCGCAATGCCCAAGCTGCCAATGCGCGGCTCATTTTCCATGCTGCCGGCATAGGTTTCGTCGAGATAAAAATGAATCAGCGCATCCGAGACGATAAGCAAGAGAGACTGCCGGTCGGCGGTCGGACCTGAGCGCTGGCCATAGAGACCGGGCGCGAAAATGTCACCCGTCCGGCGCGACAGGCCATACTCGCCGGCCCGTGTCAAATAAGCCAGCGTATAATTGACCTCGTTCTCATAGTGAAAATAGAGACCACAGCCGCCATTGGCTGCGCCGCCGACGGTCTTTGTCACCGTCGCGCCCAGGGCGAATTGGGCAAAAGCCAAATCTGAGACGATGGGCAAGCGCGTCACGCCGGCTTTGATGTGGCGCACCGAACTTTCGGACAGGGTGAAATTGATTTCGCCAGTGGCTGGGGTTAATTGCTGCCGCGCCAGGTTTTCGCCCATCAGATAGGCGCGCCGCGCCAAGATGCGCTGCGGGAAGATCACTTTTTCCGCGACGCGCGTCGGCTCGGTCATCAGCGCGCCGTCTAGCGCAAAGGACATGAGCGCGCCGCCTATGTTATCCGTGCGCATGGCGATGCCGACGCCGCCCGCTGCCGCATTCTCTTGCCAATCGCTTTCCGCCGCCGAACCGACAACCTGCCCATTATAGAGGACATCATAATGCCCGCCGCTGAAGAGAATCCCTAGACGGAAGGCGCTTTCGCCAGCGCTAATGATGGGATGCGTCGACCAGTCACGCAGAGTAGTCTGCCGACTGCCAGCGATGCGGTCCACCCGCCAATAACCCGTCTTGCTCAAGAGCAGGCGATGGTACTGATCGGGCGATTGGTAACGGAAGACTAAGCCCACTTGCCAATTCACCGGCGATGCAACTAAAGAGAAGCTGGCTTCAAAATAGGCATCGAGCGCTTTGGGGAAATGCGTGCCCAGCAGAATGGCGGAGCGGCCATAACCTTGCAAATCGACGGCGAACAAGCTGGAGTCTGATAGATTGACGGGCGTTTCACTGTGGACAATCTGCCAATCGGCGCGGTTCAATTCTGTATCGCGCAGAGCCAGGCGGTCATAACCCGGCAGCAGATGCAAACGATAGGCGCCGCTGCTCTCGCCAACAGCGCTAACAGCCAGGCTATAAGTCCCGGTCTTCGTGAGCAAGAAGGCTTGTATCGCCGCATCGCGGGAAGTTGGATAGGCATAATCGTCATTGACAGTCAGCCGCTGGCCCGAGACATCGAAGAGTTCAACTTGCGGGTCCAGCGTCTCGTCCAGCGCTTCGACGCGCACTGACAGCAGCGTCAGCTCTAGGGCGCTGAAAATATAGCGCTGGCTCTCGCCGGCGGCCAGGCTGCCCTCAACGACGCTGCCGATGCTGATAGGCAGGTCGGCGCTCTGCGCGCCCAGCGGACTGAGACAGGCCAGCAGCCAAGCCAGGCAGACAAGAACTCGGCCCAGCGCGCTCATTTGTCCTTTGGCATCCAAGAAGTATAGGTATCGGTGAGGTAATCGAGGTAGGCGTAATAATCTTCCGGCGTCATTTCCGCGCCGAGTTCGCCGCGGTGGAATTCGGCTTGGGCGATGCGGCGCAGGCTGCCCGCTTCGCGCATATCGCGCGCTTCGTCTTTTTTGCCCTTTTTCTTGCGCTGATACTTAACAGACAGGCGCGAAAGCGGCAAATCGGCAAAATTCTCGGGCGAGACGATGCAATATGAGACGATGTACTCGCCGTCTTGCTCCAGCGCGTTCGCCACCACATACCAGCCCTTTGGCACACGCGGATGGCGCTTCGCCTCAAAATGCCACATCAGCAGGTTGACAGTCTGCCCGGCGTCGATGCTGCCTTGGACCTGCCCGCCTTTGACCAGTCGAATTAAATCATCGAGGAATTGTACCCGGCGGTTGCTGGGCCAATATATTTTGCTCAGGTGGTCAACCAAATAGGTCAAGCCGACCGCGAGGGCTAGGGCCGCGCCAACCACTATCAAACCGCCGCCAGGGAAGACGCTGTTGAGCAGCATAAAACCGAGGCCAGCACTGAGCAGGAAGGTTACACAGCCGACCATGCGCACACCAGAGTGTTCGCGGTCGACTTCAAATTCGAGGTCGGGCGCTTGATCGGGGGCGTTCAGCTTTTGCATTTGGCAGCCTTCCGCATGGCTAGGGAACAGTGCGCTTCGATAATACCCAAAATCGCGCATCTTGCAATATGCGGCTAGGAAGAAAATTTAGCCACAGAAGTAAGTCCAAGTTAATTATGTGCCATTTCCAACCCCACCCCCGGCCCCTCTCCAAAGCTTTGGGGAGGGGAGAAGAACCCCAAAAACTATGGAGACGCTTGCAGAAAAGTCCCTCCATCGGACAATATGTACAGGCCCCCTCAGTTTAGACTCTCCTGCCCGAAGCTTCGCTGAGGGGCCGGGGGTGGGGTTGAAAATCACGCCTTACATTTTGCATAATTACTTTAGAATTACTCAGGACAATTTTAGCGGATACAAGCAGGCGGTTGAGGGCATTGTGATTGAGGCATTGTGCTTTGGCGCGATTTTTGGCATTCCCTTTATCGTCTGGGGGCTGATTTTGATATTTGACCGCGAGCGCACTTGGCAAAAGAAGTTGCAGCGCCGCGCCAATAGCCCGCCGCAGCGTACACGCGCTTGGGACCGGCGGCAAATTCTCTATGGCGCGCTGCTGATACTCTTTGGCGCGGTCTTGCTCATCGCCTTGACCATCTTTAATTTTCTGGCGCAGGCGATTTCGCCAGCGCCGCCATTTTGAAACGGCGCAAGCCAATCAAGCGGGAAAATGCTTCCACCAGATGCCGGTGCATTCTGGCACGATGAGCTTGCCGCTGGCTAAAGCGGCTTCCGCCAGCTCCGCGCCGAAGAAAAAGCGCAGCAATTCCTCAGCTTCCGCCAGCGAGGCGAATTGATAATCGGTGCGAATCCAGCGATAGGCAAAACCACACTGCTCTTGCCAATAGGCATAGAGCTGCGCCAGTTCGGGGTATGGCGCTTGTGGCTGCCGCTGCCCCGTCCCCATCGTCTCAATTAAAATGGCGGTGCCGCCCGGTTTGAGGATGCGGGCCATTTCCGCCAGCATAGCATCGATGCGCGCGCGCCAGTTTTGGGCTTGCCCAGGGTCTGTTACATGCCCAAAGCTCCAGCCTTCGATGACGACATCGGCGCAGCCGGCGGCGACGGGCATGCGCGCGTTATCGCCGAGAGCGAGGGTCCAGTTGCGCATGCCGCTGGCCGGCAGCGCCACCTGCGCGCGCCGCAGCATGGACGGCGCAATATCAAAGGCATGCACTCGCTCGACCTGCACCGATAGCAAGCGCGTCAGCCGGCCGGTGCCAGCGCCAAATTCGACCACGCGCAAGCCGCTCAGCGGGCGGATAGCGTTGAGCGCGGCGAAGAGATTGCCTTGCCGATCTTCCCGGGCGACCAAGCGCTCATAATCAGCCGCGAGCTGGCGGTAGATGGTCTCGAAGTGATTGCACATCACGGCGCGCTAGAAGAGTCTAGCTGCTGAAAGCGGCGATTTGCGCGTCGAATTTGCTTTGGTCAATCGACGGGTATTTGTCCAGTTGCGCTTTGAAAATCTGCATATAGGCGGCGACCTGCGCGCGGTTATAAGCCTCGAAGCGCAGAGTCACGGCGGGTTGCGTATTACTAGCCCGCACCAAGCCCCAGCCATGTTCAAAGATGACGCGCGCGCCATCGACCGTTACAACTTCGTACTCGTCTTGCAGGCTGGCGGTCATCTCGTCAATCATCTTGAACTTCAAAGCGTCGGGCGCGGACAAGACGATTTCTGGCGTGGCGACCAGCTTGGGAATCTCGGCAAAAATCTCGGCGATGGTCTTTTCCGACTTGCTGATGATTTCTAGGGTCTTCAGCGCGACCAGCGGCGCGTCGTCGAAGCCATAATAGTCTTCGCCAATGAAGAGATGCCCGCTGACCTCGCCGCCCAAAAGCGAGCCGATTTCGTTCATCTTCTGTTTCATCAGGCTATGACCAGACTTCCACATCACCGGCTCGCCGCCGTATTTTTTGATCTCGTCGGGCAGAGCCTGGGAACACTTGACATCAAAGACGATGGGCGTATTAGGATGGCGGCTGAGCAGGTCGCGGGCTAAAAGCGCCAGCAAGCGGTCGGCAGCAATGTGATGCCCATGGTTGTCGATGAAACCGCAGCGGTCGCTATCGCCATCAAAAGCCAAGCCCAAGTCCGCGCCCACTTCCAGCACCTTCGCTTCCAAATCGCGGGTCATTTCCGGGTCTTCGGGATTGGGCAGATGATTGGGGAAACTGCCATCAGGCTCGCAATACAGGCAGGTAAGCTCCAGCCCGAGCCCGCGCAGAACAGGCGGCAGATAAGCGCCCGAGAGGCCATTGCCGGCGTCCAGCACGACTTTCATCGGCTTTGCCATCGTTACCTTGCTTTGGATCGCTGCCATGTGCTGGTCAATCATAGAAAAATCTTCGTCGACTTCGGCTGCGCCGTCGGCAAAAGCGCCCGTTTCAATGAGGCGCAGCAGGTCTTGAATCTGCTCGCCGGCCAGGGCTAATTTGCCATAAGCCATCTTGATGCCGTTGTAGCGCGTATCGAGGTGGCTGCCGGTAATCATGACGCCAGCCCCGCGCCCGCCATAGGATGCGGAAGCGAAGTAGACAGTCGGCGTCAGCACCTCGCCAATATCGGTGACGGGCAAGCCCGCCTGCGACAAGCCGGCGATGACAGCCGCTTTCAAAGGCGCTGAAGTCAAGCGATTATCCGAGCCGACAAAGACCCTTTCCGAGCCAAATTGCCGCGGCAGGTAGGTACCTAGAGCCTTGCCCACCAACAGGGCGACATCGGGTCGAAGCTGGGGCGTGGCGCCGGCCGCGGTGCCGCGAATATCGTATTTTCTGAAAATCGAGCGATCAAATTCGGTCATTGTCTCCTCTTTGAGTTTTGCCGGCCAGCGGCACTAAGAAGCATCGAGGGCAAAGTCTTCGCCATCGATGACAGCGGAGAATTTCAAGCCGCCGCCTTTTTTGCGGCTGGCGCTGATGCGCACTTCGGTGCCTTCGGGCGGGTTGGAGCGTAGCAGGAAATCCGCCAGCGGCTCGCGCAGGTTGCGCCGCAGAATGCGTCGCAGCGGGCGCGCGCCATATTCAGGCTCGTCGTTCTGCGCCAGCAGCCACTTTTTCGCGCCATCGGTAAAACTGAGCGTCAAGCCGCGTTCCTCGGCTAGCTTGTTCTCTTTTGCAATTAACAGGTCTAGAATCAGCACAAAATCAGCGTCGCGCAAAGCGTTAAAGAGGATGACCTCGTCGAGGCGGTTGACAAATTCTGGCCGCAGGAAATCCAGCACTTCTTCCATAATCATTTCGCGCAATTCTTCAGTGATATGCCGCACCATCAGATGCTCGGAACCGATATTGCTGGTCATAATCACGACAGCTTCGCTGAAGCGGGCGATGTTGCCGCGGCCGTCAGTCAAGCGGCCCTCTTCCATCACTTGCAGCAAGACATCCATAATGCGTGGGTGGGCTTTTTCAATTTCGTCCAATAGCACAATCGTATAGGGCTGCAGACGAATGCGCTCGGTGAGCTGGCCACCTTCATCGCTGCCGACATAACCCACCGCCGAGCCAATGAGACGGTTGATGCTGCTTTCGTCTTTATATTCGCTCATATCCAGCACGAAGAGATTGTCTTCGCTGCCGAACATAAAATCCGCCAGCACCTTAGCCAATTCGGTCTTGCCGATGCCGGTGGGACCCAAAAAGAGAAAGGTGCCGACGGGGCGGCGCGCGTCTTTCAAACCGACGCGGCCGGTCTTGATGGCGCGGCTGACCAACTGCACCGCCTCTTCTTGGCCAATCAAGCGCTGGCGCAGATGCTCGACCATATTGGCATAGCGCAACCGCTCGTCCGCGCCCAGCTTAGCCACCGGGATGCCAGTCATCTGGCTAGTAACCAGGGTTACATCTTCGACATCGAGACAAGAATCGTTGTTTTCAGGCTTAAAAGCGAGGTGGGCTTGCTTGCCCATATTCACCAAAGCGGCCGTCCGATGCAGCAGCTGCTCGGCGCTTTGTGGCAGCGGTTTGATGGTCAGATAACGCTGCGCCATACGCGCCGCCATTTTCAGCGCGTCATTATCCACCGCGATGTCATAATCCGATTCGATATGCGGCGCGATAGTTTCTAGGATTTGCACTGTTTCTTCCAGCGACGGCTCGTCGACGCGGATGACCTGGCTGTTTTCGGTGATGGCGCTGACGCCTTGCAGGCGGCCCTCAAATTCCTGCTGCGTGGTCGTGCAGATGATGACCGGGTCGGCTTGCAAAAAGGCTTTTTGCACTAAGGAAGTCGCTTTGCTGAAATCGGCTTTGATGGGTCCGCCGAAGAAACGGTGAATCAGCGGCAGGAAGAGGATGCCGCGCCGCGCCGCGCTCATGCCCGCGCGGAAGGCTTCTTGGTCGCCATCCAGCAGAGCCGTCTCGCTGATTTGCACCAGGTTGCCCAGGCCGGCTGGGCCTTTTTCTTCCGCCATCAGCAGGGCTAAGCTATAAGCCAGTGTACGCTTGCCGACGCCATCGGGCCCGACTAGGATAATATGCCGATTAACCGCCTGCGTCAGCACATTAATCATGCTGCGCAGCAGGTCTTCGCGGAAATGCACCGCGCGCAGCAAGCCGCGCTGCGCCCGCTTCACATAATCGACGGTCGTGCTGTCTTCGCGGGCGGGGATAATTTTGCTGGCATCGCTATAGGCATCCTGAATCGATTTGGGCGTAATGCTGAATTGCCGCAGGATGCTGCCCGTGCTGACCGACGACTCGGCTAGCACCGCCAGCGCGTGGTCGGTATCAATTTTCTGCTCGTTCATCGAATTGGCGATGGTCAAGCCGTCATCGAGCAGGATAATCGATTGCCGGCTCAATGAGACTTTGCGATTGCCGATAGCGACGAAGTCCAGGCTGCCATCGGGGTCGCGCCGCGATTGGATGGCCACCCTAACCTGCCGCTCGAGCCGACTCAAATCGATGCCGCGCGATGTTTCAAACATCTTCAGCATGCGCGCGGCAGCCGTATTTTCGCGGCGCAGCAAAGCCAGCAAGACCATCTCCGGCATAATCGACGACTTGCGATATTCAGTCAGCATCGGCACGGCGTCATTCAAGATGGCGTCCATATCTTTGGAAATCAAATCAGGATTAAGAGTAGACATCGAGCAGCCTGTCCTCTATATATCTCGGCAAGTTCGCGCGGCAGGAGCAAGCCCATTATAGCTTAGAAAAACGGGTTTCGCCTAGTTCGTCTCGGGCGCGGCGGGCGCAGTCGCCAGTCTATTTTGCCACAGCCGCCCAGCTATTTTGCCACAGTCACCGTAGGAAATGTATCAGAATCGCTGGGGCCAGCGCCAAACGCGCAAAATAACCGCGCCGACCTTAAAACTGGTTCTTTTGGATGAACATAAAATGCAGGAAGTTAAATTGCTCAGCGCCAGTCAGCAGGCGCGGCCGCGCCCGCTCATCGATGATGCCCGGGAAAAGCTCCACCGTCAGCAACTGCCCAGCATAGATATACAGCGTATCCATAAAAAAGCGGCGATTACCCCAGCCGAGCTGGTCAAAAAAGAGATTGCCCAAACCATAGTGAATGAAGGCGGTTTCGCCGCGGGCGGTGGGATAAAATTCGAAGGTCATCGGTTTATGTTCGGCGGTGCCGATGACAATATCCGCGCCCCATTCGGCAAAGCGGCGATAATCGTTTAGATGTCGCTCCAGCGGCAGGAAACCTTCAAACTCGCGGTATTGAAGCGTCAGCAGCAGCAAATCCACCTGCGCCGCTAAGACCGGCAAAGCCTCTTGCAGCCAGCCTTGATGGCAGAAAGCGGCGCCGGGGCGGGACCCATAAGGCGGGATAGGCTCATCGCTGGCGAAGGCATAAGGCGGCCCAATCGAATTGCAAGCCAGCCAGCCTATGCGCGAGCCATTATGCTCCAGGATAAGCGGCTGGCGCGCCGCTTCCCGCGTGGGGCCACCGCCGACCAGCGCAAAACCCCGCGCTTCAAAAGCCTGCATCGTTGTCAGCAAAGCCTCGTAACCATAATCATTGATATGATTGCCCGTGAGATCGACCACATCGACCTCCAGCAAATCAAAAAGCGGCAGATGCTCGCGTTTCATGCACATGCTGTTATAAATGGCGAGGCGGGGAGCGTCGCTTTGCGGGCAGTTCGCGCTGATAGAAGCCTCGTTTGTGATATGAAAAAAATCTGCTAGCCGCACATAATCTTGGATGCCGCTAGCCGCCCGCTCGACGCCGATGGCATCTAGGGCGGGCTGTGTATGCCGCGCCAAAGCCGTCGTGCCAGACAAAGTGATGCGAGTCAATTTAGCGGGGCTGAAGTTAGGCTTGTCGCTGCGGAAAACGAGCGGATAGCGCTCTAGCTGGTCAACGACCGGCACATCATCCAGCCAGAGCGGGCGCAAGCGCAGGTGCAGCGCGTCAAAGGGCAAGAGCGTATAGCTGCCCTTCTCGCGCCACAGCGCCCAAAACAGCCGCAAATCATCGACGACGATATTAGTATCTTCGTGAAAGGCGAAGCCCTGCTCTTCCAGTCGCTGCGCGTTAGCTTCGCTGAGTACCAGCCGCTCATCAAGCTCAGCCGCCAAAACAGCGGTGAGCGTCGTCGAATCAATCGAAGTGAGCAAAGCGCCAAAACTGGCGGCTGGCAGCCACAATTCAAATTCGTCGGCCGCCGCCTGCGCCGGCGCGGTCGCTTCTGGGCTACTGAAGGTCCCCGCATAAAAGTCAACATAGTCATCCACAAAAAGCCGCCAAGAGGCTTCGCGGTGCTGCCCCTCGGGGTAGACCGTATACTGATGTGGCACCCGCTCGCGCTTTAAGACAGTGTGCATCTGCTCGACGCCCAACGCCGCATAGTCTTCAACGCCCCGATCCAGCCAGAGCTTGAGATGCGTTTCCGCGTTTAGGCTCTCAGCCAATTCCAGTGGATTATGCACCGCTTCGACATGCTCACGGTCAAAGAATGGGCTATGCCCGCCGATGGCGACAAATTCATTTGGAAAGCGCATGCCCAGCTGATAAGCCCAAAAGCCGCCGCGGGAGATGCCGCCGACCGCCTGCGCGCCATTCAAGCGGTAGCGCCTGCCCATCTGCGCCAGAAAATCGCGCAAGACAGTGGCATACCCCCAGTCATCAAAGCGATTCTCGTTTGCCAGCAGGCCTCCATAAGGCATCAGGACAATCAGCGGTGGCGCTGTGCCAGCATGAATGCGACTCTCTAAGGCGCTGATAAAACCCAGCCGCGACCATTGGCTGTCGGTGGCATTGGAGCCATGCAGCAGCAGCAGGGCCGGGTAAGCGTCAGCGCCAGTCTGGTAGCAAGGCGGCAAATAGACGGTGAAGTGGCGCTCTACCGCATCGACGGCGCTGTGGTAAGTCTCGCGGCTGAGGCTGCCCGTTTCTTCACAAGCGCCTTCGTCGGCTAGGCCACGCGGCGGCAACACTGCGGTCAATAAAAAGATGGCAAACGCAAAGATAAGTCGGCGTACAGGCCCTCCGCCATAAGCAATAGGCGCGGAAAAACGCGGCACAATAATAGCAAATCCAGTGAAAATAGCAGCGGCGCATCTCTCTTCGTTTCAAGCCCACGATTGGCATCCCGCCCCGAAACTTGGGGGCGCGTAGACACTGCCCTACGGAGGGACTTTTTTGCAAGTGCAGCTATGGTTTTTGGGGTTTTTCTCCCCTCCCCAAAGCTTTGGAGAGGGGCCGGGGCTGGGGTTGAAAATTGGGCATAATTAACTTGGACTTGCTTCTGTTTCAGCCGCTGTCTCGGCTGAGTTAGTTTCGGTCGTTTCGCTCTCGGTGTCGTCTTGGTCGGAATCCGTCTCTTCGACCAGGCGATAGCCCAGACCACGGGCATTGACAATCAGCTCAATATCGCCGAGTTGCCTGAGCTTGCGCCGCAGGTTGCTGATATGCGGGCGCACGACCTCGCGGGCAGCCGCCTCTTCGAGCGGATAGCCGCGCACTTCTTGCACTAGCTCTTGGCAGCTGACGATGCGGCGGCGGTGGGCGGCCAGATAGAGCAGCATATCAAACTCGGTTGGCGTCAGGCTGACAAACTCGCCCTCCGCTTCAACTTGATATGTGCCAGGCAAAAGCGAAAAATACCCCAAAGCGATGGCGCTGCCAGCCGGGCGCAGCTGCTGGCGCGGCGGCGCGCTGCCACCAGCGTCCTGCACCACCGCCGAGACCTCGCGGGCTAAATCGGCGACCATGCGCTCGATGGCATCCAGCAAGCGGCGGCGGCGGCGCAGGCTGCGGGCGCGGTTGGTGCCGCGCTCGACGCTGGCGCGAATGTCTTCGCTGGAACAGGGTTTGAGCAAATAATCGGCGGCGCCTAAGCGCAAAGCCTGCACCGCCCTCTCGATGCTGGCAGCTGCGTCCAGCAGGATGACAATAGCATCCGGGCTTTGCTTTTTGAGCGCCGCCAGCAATTCCAGCCCGATCAAGCCGGGCAAAGCCATATCCACCAGTACCAAGTCAAAATCGCTGACGCTGTAGCGGGCTAGCGCAGCCTCGCCGCTGGCCATGGTCAGCACGTCGTAGCCAACGCGCTGCAAAGCCTTGCTCACTGTGTAGCGATTGAGGCCATCCGCATCGACCAGCAGAAGTCGCATGAGCTGTCTTTCTGCCATAGAGAACCGCCTTCTATAAGTCTCTTTCCATTATAGCGGAAAGAAGTGCAGCATGAAAACGGCTGGCGCTCATTCCAGGTAAATAGTCCGCATCTGCTCGGCGGGGGCGGCAAAATCGCTCAAATCCGCCTGGTGCCAGGTCGCGCCGACGCAGATAGCGATGACCGCGCCATCGGCACAGAGCAGCGGAATCTGGTCGCGGATGGCGCGCGGGATTTTGCGGTCTATCATCCAGTCTTTGATTTTGCGCGAGCGGCCGCCCATGCCCCTTGGCTTGAAGCGCTCGCCGGGCCGTCGCGTGCGCAGGCGCAGCTCGCAAGCCCGCGGCAGCCTGAGCGCAATGCCAGTAGCAGGCTCTGGCGCGCCCTCTAGCAGGCGCAGCTTCAAGCCAGCGATGCAAAGCGGCGCGCCGCTCTCGAGCTTGATGTCGGTAGTGGCCGGGATGAGCCGATAGGCCGCGGGCGCTGCCACGGCGGGGCCGCTCTCGATATGCAGGTGGGAGTAGCCGGCGCGCACCTGGACGGCAGCGCCCAAATCGCGTCGGCGGCCGACGCGGGCTTGGGGCAGCCAAGCCAGCAGCTCCAGCGTCAGTTTGTGCGACAAGGCGGCTGCGTCGCCAGCCAGGGCGCGATAGGCCGCGCGCAGGAAACGGCGCTGCAGGGCCGGGTGCAGTTGGGCGAAAGCCGACCGTTCAATGCGCCAGCTGGCCGGCTTAATCCGCGTCAGCGGCAAGACAGTCGCCGCGAATTGCTGGGCTAGATAATCTTCATCGACCGCGGCGGCTTCAGCCAGGCGGGCAAAAGCGCCGAGCGCCGCCGGATTGAGCTGCCGCAGCCGCCCAATCACTTCATGGCGCAGGAAATTGCGCCTGTATTTGATATCGGCGTTGCTCGTATCTTGCCGATAATGCAAGTTCTTGGCGGCGCAATAGGCTTCTAAATCGACTCGAGTAATGGACAGCAGCGGCCGCAGCAAGTCAATCGCAGGCTGGTAGGGCAGCGGCGAGATGAGGCGCATGCCGCCCAAGCCATTGAGACCGCTGCCGCGGAGGATGTGCAAGAGCATGGTTTCGGCTTGGTCAAGCGCATGATGCCCGGTCAGCACGCAGCGGCTGCCCTGCTGCCGCGCTACATCGGCCAGAAAACTATAGCGGGCGCGCCTACCAGCTGCTTCGATGCCTAAGCCCCAAGCCGCCGCCAAGCCTGGCACATCGACATTGCCGAGCGTGCAACGCAACTGCCAGCGCCGCGCCAAAGCGCCCACAAAATCGACATCGGCCTGCCCGGCCGCGCCGCGCAAGCCATGATTCAAGGATGCGACATGCAATTCGATGCCCAATTCGGCACGAAGACACAGTAAGATATGCAGCAAGGCGACTGAATCGCAGCCGCCAGAAACGGCGACGATGACCGTTTCTCCAGCGACAAACTGATAATTTTGCTGAAGCGCCTTCAGCGCAATCTGGTGAATCATAAAGCAAGCAACGATATTCCTACGCTAGCGACCAGGCAAGCATAGCCTAAAGCGCGCATCTTGGGAATAAAAGCGATATAATGCTATATTTACGCAGAATGCGCCCAGTAGCCTGCCGCCTTCGATTAGCGCTGTCCGTATTTTATAGTACCTAGCTGTGATATAATGCGCCGCGAGTTCAAACCGTCGAGGTTCCATCAGTGCTAAGTCCCCTGGATTTTTTATTCGGGCTGTTTTCGCTCGACATCGGCATAGATTTAGGTACGGCTTATACCTTAGTGTATGTGCGTGGCAAAGGCATTGTAATAAATGAACCATCTTTTGTCGCTATCGACCGCAAGACGCGCAGCCCAATCGAAGTAGGCGCTCGTGCCAAAGAGATGTGGAGCAAGAACCCGCGTGATGTGGTCATCGTGCGCCCCGTGCGCGATGGCGTCATCAGCGAATACGAAATCACGGCGCGCATGCTGGATTACCTGATAAAAAAAGCGCATGAGCAAAGCTGGGTGCCAGTGCCGCGCCCGCGCGTCGTCGTCGGCATCCCCAGCGGCGTCACGGAAGTCGAAAAGCGCGCCGTCATCGAAGCGACGCTGGACGCGGGCGCCCGCGAAGCCCATCTTATCGAAGAGCCAGTGGCAGCGGCGATTGGCGCGAACCTGCCCGTTTTGGAGACGCGCGGCAGCATGGTGGTGGACATTGGCGGCGGCACAACCGAAATCGCGCTTTTTTCCCTGGGCGGCATCGTCATCAGCCGCTCGATCCGGGTGGCCGGCGACGAAATGGACGAAGACATCGTGCAGCACATGCGCAACAAACACAATCTGCTGATTGGCGAGCCAACGGCGGAAAAAGTGAAAATCGACATCGGCTCAGCCTATCCCCTGCCCCAAGAGCGCACGCATATCGTCAAAGGCCGCAACCTCAGCACGGGCTTGCCCGATTCGGTAGAAGTGTCTTCCATCGAAATCCGCGAAGCCATCAGCGGCTCGGTCAGCATCATCATTGATACGGTGAAAGACGCGCTGGATGATACGCCGCCCGAGCTGGTCGCCGATTTGATGGAGAGCGGCATCACGCTGGCCGGTGGCGGTGGGCAGCTGCGCGGCTTGAGCGAGCGGCTGCGCGAGGAAGTGAACATCCATTGCTGGGTCGCCGACGATGCTATGACGGCCGTTGCCCGCGGCGCTGGGCGCGTCTTGGAAGATTATAACAATCTGCGCCGCTTGCTCACGGGCCCCGAGCGCGGCAGCACCCGGCATTAAAACAAGCCAGCCAGCGCGCCTCATTTCTCAGTAGAGCAAAGAAAATTTTGTAACTTTTTGTCTTCGTTTCAAAATTTAGTTGGCTTTACTTCTGTGCCTCTGGTCTCTGTGGCTATTTCTACTTCAAGCGCGCTTCAAAACAGCCCCCATTCGATAAGGTGCGGCGCTTGTGTTAAAATCAAGCCTGCTAGAATTACGATAATCGCGCGAGGAGAGCATATTGCGCACCTTCGGCCGCCCCAGCCGCTTGCTGACCTTCTTACTGCTGCTCGGCCTGTGCATCGGCTTAGTGACGCTGAGCCTGGCGGGCTTGCTTTCCCCAGTGGAAAGCATCGCCGCCGCGCCCCTGAATGGACTGGCAGGTCTCTTCACCCGCGCGTCGCTGTCTTTCAACGCCGCTTTTGAAGAATTGCAAAATTTGGGGCAATTGCGCAGCCGCATCGCCGAATTAGAAGAGCAGCTCGCTCGCCGCCAAATCGAATCGATCCAACTGCGCGAGGCCGCCAGCGACTACCAACGCTTGATTGAATTGCTAGCTTATACCTCGCCGCTAGCCGACCAAGAATTTTTGCCGGCCGATGTCATCGCGCGGGAGCAGACTGGCATTGCCCGCAGCATCATCATCAACCGCGGCAGCCGCGATGGCATCACCGAAGGCATGCCAGTCGCCACCGACCTCGGGCTGGTCGGCCGCATTGTCAGCGTCAGCGCCAACGCGGCCCAGGTCCAGCTCATAGACGACGAGAACAGCGCGGTGAGCGCTCGCTTGCAAACAACCCGCGCCCACGGCAGCATCATCGGGCAAGCCTCTGGCGTGCTGCGCCTGACTATGGTTGATTTGAACGAAGAAATCCAGCAAGGCGACCTCGTTATCACCTCGGGACTGGGCGGCAATTTCCCGGCCGATATTTTGGTCGGCCAGGTTACGAGCGTGCGCCAGTTCGAGTTTGAACTCTTTCAAGAGGCGGAAGTGCGCAGCCTCATCGACTTCGACACTTTGGAGCTGGTGCTAATCATAAGCAGCTTCGAGCCGATTGACCTGACATTTTTTGAGCAAGCGGAAGAAAGCTGATATGGGGCGCTATCTCTCGATTGCTATTTTAGGTTTGGCGGCCGCTCTGTCAGCCAGCTTTTTGCCGCAGCTCATCGCTTTTTTCGTCGCTCTGCTGGGCAATTTCAGCCCCCTGTTGAATCATACGCGCGGACAACTTAGCCTCGTGCTGCTGCTGGTGCTATGCTGGTCTATGCGCGCCAGCCTGCTGGATAGCTTGCTCTGGGCCCTAGTGGGCGGCTTAATGCTGGATATGCTTTCCATGCTGCCGCTGGGCGCCACTTCTATCGCGCTCTTGTTGATTGCTTTCCTAATCAACAGCGCTGCGCGGCAACTGCTGCGCCTGCGCATCGTTTTTCTTTTGGCAATCACACCAGTCGCCACTATTTTTTTGTTCGTCTACAGCTACCTCGCGCTGGCTCTGCTGGGCCATAGCTACGATGCGCTGTCAGTCATTCGTCTCGTCTTGCTGCCGACCATGCTTTATAATTTCATCGCTGTGTTGCCAATCTATGCCTTCACCCGCTGGCTGCAGCGGCGGCTGGAAGGCGGCTTGCAAATCGCGCCGCAGAGCTTAGCCCAAGGCGCTGAGATGGGCTTGCAAGAGTGAAATCCAACCGCATCGTCCCCTTTCAAACCTGGCGCTTGACCTTCTTCCAAGCGGTCATCTTCGCTGTCTTTTTGATTTTTGGCATCCGGATGTATGAATTGCAGGTCATGCAATATAGCGACTGGCAAGCGCAAGCGGAGGAGAATCGGCTAAGCTCGCTGCCGATAGCGGCGCGGCGCGGCGCTATCTTCGACCGCAATGACCAGCGCCTGGCCTTCAATGTGCCGGCCTATAATGTAACGATTATCCCGGCCCAGCTGCCCGACGCCGAAGAAGAAGTGCTAGAAATCTACAACCGACTGTCCGCCTTGGTCGCAGTGCCGCCAACGCGGGAAATCGCCGCCCAGACCAGCCAGTTCACCCGCAGCATTCAAGACATCGTCGAAGAAGGCTTAGGCTTCCGCCCTTTTAGCCCGGTCATCGTCGCTCAGGATGTGCCGCAGCTAGTGGCGCAGCAAATCCTCGAAGAGCGCATTTATATGCCCGGCGTCGATATAGATATCGTTGCCGTGCGCGAATATCCCACCGGCGCTCTCACCACGCATGTCATCGGCTACCTCGGACCCATCCCAGCGGAAGAGGTGGTAGAGCTGCAAGCGCAGGGTTACAACCCCGCTTTTGACCGCATCGGCTATGAAGGCGTCGAGCGCTATTTGGAGAGCCAGCTCGCGGGCCAGCGTGGCCGCAGCTT
Organism: Phototrophicaceae bacterium; assembly: GCA_965200325.1. Taxonomy (GTDB): domain Bacteria; phylum Chloroflexota; class Anaerolineae; order Aggregatilineales; family Phototrophicaceae; genus UBA6055. Next base: position 2,583,417 of record OZ241335.1, read on the forward strand.
GCGCGAAGTTGATGTGGCTGGCGAGGTGCTAAAAGTCATTCGGCAAGAAGAGCCGATACCCGGCCAGAATGTGCGCCTGACCATCGACATCGACCTGCAAGCCTTCGCCCAGCAAGCGCTCATCGAGCAATTAGACGAACTCAATGAGGAGTATAATCGCATTGTCTCGCAGCAAGGGGTGGTTATCGCCATGGACCCGCGCAGCGGCGAAGTCTTAGCCCTGGTCAGCTATCCTAGCTATGACAATTCCCGCTTCGCCCGCGCCATCGATGGCGAATACTTCTTTGAAATGCGCGACGACCCGCTCTTGCCGCTGGTGAACAAAACAATCCACAGCAAGTACCCGCCTGGCTCGGTCTGGAAAATTATCACCGCCGCCGGGGTGCTGGAAGAAAATGTGATTGACCCAAATACGCGGCTGGTTGACGAAGGCCAGATTCTGGTGGAAAACCGCTACGCGCCCAATGACCGCGCCGCCTCGCAGCGCTTTGTCTGCTGGCTGCGCGAGGGGCATCAGCTCGTCGATATGGTGCGCGGCATCGCCTGGAGCTGCGATGTCTATTTTTATCAGATTGGCGGCGGCAACCCAAATCTGTCGCCTCAGACGCTGCGCCCGGGCGGCTTGCGTATCGAAGATCTCTTTCGTTATGGCACCGCCTTTGGCATCGGCAGCGAACTTGGTATCGAGCTGCCTTTCGAAGCGCCGAACCGCATGCCCGACCCAGCTTGGAAGCGCCGCAACGAAGGCGAAAGCTGGTCCACCGGCGATACCTACAATGCCGCCTTCGGGCAGGGTTATGTCACTGTGACGCCGCTGCAATTGATCGCGTCGGTGGCCGCCACAATCAATGGCGGCGTGCTTTATCAACCGACCATCGTGCGCGAATTCCTCGATGAAGAGCGCCGCGTCATCCAGCCATTCGAGAAGCTAACCCTGCGCACGCTCAATCGAGAGCTGCTGGCGCCTGGCGCAGAGCTGACGCTGCTGCTGCTCGAAGATATGCTGATGAAAGGCGAGACCAGCCTAGCCTGCGTCTGCGAGCCGACTTCGGACTGGTATGACCCCAACCGCTGTGACCCGGCCGGCTATCGAAATACGGTCGATCTCAACCCGGACCCGGTTCTCGAAGATTTGCATAGCTACCGCATTCACATTCCGCTGAATTATAGTTTTAATGGCGCGGTTTGCCAGTTCGTCCGTTTTCCCAAGCCAGACCAGGCGCCCTATATCCCGCCCTTTGTCTCGACCGCGACGCTCGATTTGGTGCGCGAAGGCATGCGCGAGGCGGTCATTGGCGAGGGCGGAACCGCCCAGCCAGCCGCCCTGCCCTTTATCGAAGTCGCCGGCAAGACCGGCACCGCCGAATATTGCGATGATGTGGCGCGGCCGCTCAATCTCTGCGTGCCGGGGCAATGGCCAGCCCACGCCTGGTACACCGGCTACGCGCCTTACGACGACCCTGAAATCATCATAATCGCTTTTGTCTATAATGGCGGCGAAGGCTCGCGCGTGGCTCTGCCTATCGTGCGGCGCACGATGGAAGAATATTATCGCCTGAAAACCGAGCGCGATGGCTTGCCCCTGCGCGATAGCGGCCGGAGTTGAAGTGCAGCGCCTTATCCTAGAGCAACGAGAAATCTTGCGGCAGTGGAGCCCGGCCTTCATCGCTGGTGGCCTGGCTTGGCTGCTGCTGCTATTCGTCGGCGAGACGCCAATCGCGCGGGCCTCGGGCTTGGCTCTAGCCATTTTAGGCGTGACGGCCAGCATGCGGCAGATGGGTTTTGTGGCGTCGCTGGCCGGCGGTTTGACCCTGACGCTCTGCCCAGCTTTCTGGTCGCAAACGGGCGGCGGCGTCTCCCAGCCAGCCACCATCGTCATCGCTGTCGGCGCGGCGGGCAGCGCGGCGCTGCTCGCCCGTCTTTTAAGCAAGCGCAGCGAGCTGGGCTTGGGGCTGGGCATCGCCGTCTTCGCGCTTATCTTTTGGAGTCAGATTGGCACGGCGCAGAGCCTGCGCCTCACTGGCTTGGTCACAGTCTGGTTGCTATATCTGCTGGTGGATATGCTGCTCTTGACGAATCCGCGCCCCGGCCTCAAAGCGGCGCAAGCGCCCAAAGCCTGGCATACCTACGGTCTGCTCTTGCTCTTCATCATCGGCGCTATCAACGACCCGCTGGTGGCGCTTTTCGCGCCAGCGATTTTTCTGGCTTTGTTTTTATCTTGGGCGCAGCTGCCCGCCTGGTACTGGCTGAGCTTCTTGCTGGCGGCCCTGGTCGGCGGCGCTCTGCTGTGGCAGGCTTATCAGCCGCCGCTGGTGGATATATGGGGCTGGCGGCAGGCGGCGCGCTGGCTCGAACTGGGCGAGCTGCTGCTGGCGCAGTTCAGCCTATTTGGCATACTCTTGAGCGTCATCGGCTTGGCGCGTTTGGCGCGCTGGTATCCGCCGCTAGGCACAGTCAGCATGATCGCTTATGCCGCCTACGCGCTTTTTGGCTTGCTCTATCTGGGCAATCACCGCGACATCCTGCTGCTGCCCTTGATTATCATTCAAGTGCTGTGGATGACTTATGCTGTCAATACCTTTGGGCAATGGGTCAATAAATCGCTGCGGGATGAAAGCGGCTTGTGGATTCATGTAATCTCGGCGCTATATTTTCTTGTTCCTGCCATTTTGCTGTTAAATATCTTACAATCCCAAACTTAGCGCGGCCCAGTCCGCGCGGCGCGGGAACAGATTCTTTCATAAGCGCTATATTTGTCGTAATATAAAGAGTCAGTAAATACTGCGGCGGAAAGAATGCAAGAAGAACTTATTGCGATAAAAGGCACCAGCGCCGGCTTGCTGATTGCGCTTAGCCCGACGGAAAGCTGGCGCTCCGTCACCGATACGCTGGCAGCGCGCATCGACGAGCAGGCGGAGTTTTATGCCGGCGCCACTGTCATCGTCGAGCTGGGGGCGCGGCCCGTGCCAAAATACGAACTCAGCTCTTTGAAAGCCCTGCTCGAGCGGCGCGGCTTGAGCCTGGCTCTGGTGCGCAGCGAGAGCCTCACCACGCGAAAATCGGCGCTTGCCCTAGACCTACGCGCGGAAGCCGGCGCCGAGCCGGCCGCGCCCGCCGTCGCACCGCTAGCACCGCAAGAGACCCAGCCGGTCAATTCGGAAGAGAGCGGCACGAATGGCATTTTGTTTCGCCGCACTTTGCGCTCTGGCCGCACGATTCACAGCGGCGGGCATGTGGTCGTCTTTGGCGATGTCAACCCGGGGGCTAAGGTCATCGCCGTTGGCGACATCGTCATCTGGGGCAAGCTGCGCGGCTATGCCCATGCCGGCGCCACTGGCGACGAATCCGCTGTCGTCTGCGCGCTGGATATGAACCCGACTCAGCTGCGCATTGCCGGCCATGTCGTTACATCGCCGCCAGGCAAGCGCAAAGATATTGTGCCGGAAATCGCGCGGATTCGGGACAATCAGATAATTGTAGAAGCCCGGAAATAAAGCGAGAAAGGATGCCGCATGGCAGGCAAAGTAATAACAATTACATCAGGCAAAGGCGGCGTCGGCAAGACCACCGCCACCGCCAATCTTGGGATTTCTCTGGCGAGCCTGGGTAAAAAAGTCGTCGTGATTGATGCCGACATCGGCTTGCGCAATCTCGATGTCATCATGGGTTTGGAAAATCGCATCGTCTACGACTTGGTCGATATTGTCGAGGGGCGCAGCAAGGCGCGTCAGGCCATGATAAAGCACAAGAAATTCGACCAGCTTTTCCTCATCCCCGCCGCCCAAACCCGCGACAAAATGGCCGTCAGCCCCGAAGATATGGTCAAGCTGACAAAAACATTGCGCGAGGATTTTGATTATATCCTGATTGATTCGCCGGCCGGCATCGAGCGCGGCTTCCGCAATGCCATCGAGCCAGCCGACGAAGTGCTGGTCGTTACAAACCCGGAAGTTTCGGCCGTGCGCGACGCCGACCGCATCATCGGCTTAATCGAAGCCGCCGACAAAGGCCCCGGCCAGCTCATTATCAATCGCCTCAAATATGACCTGGTGCAAAAAGGCGAGATGCTCTCGTCGGATGATGTCTATGACATTCTTGGCTTGTCGATTGTCGGCATCATCCCGGAGGACGAATTAGTGCTTTCCGCTTCCAACAGCGGCATCCCGGTAACGCTCAATTTGAATTCGAAAGCTGGCATGGCTTTCAGCAATGTCGCCCGCCGCCTCATCGGCGAAGATGTGCCATTTATGAACCCCGACGATTCGCCCAGTTTATTCCGCCGCCTCATCAGGTTCTTTGACAGCCGATAATGCAGCCGCGACCGCAGTGCCAACAGCAAGTATAAAGGATTTTCCCATGACCAGCCTATTGAACCGCTTGTTCGGACGCAGCAAAAGGGGCAGCGGCGCCCGCGCCAAAGACCGCCTGCGCTTCGTCTTGCAGCACGACCGCATCAGCTTGCCGCCCGAGCGCATGGAAGAGATGAAACGCGAGATATTAGCCGTGATTGTCAAATACCTCGTCGTCGACCAAGACCGCGTCGAAATCGACCTGGAGCAGCGCGACCGCGGCCATAGCAAACTGGTGGCGGAGCTGCCCTTCGCCAAAGAACAGCCCGGCTCTATCAAGCCAAAACCGGCGCCGGCAGTGGACAAGAGCGCCAACGGGGACAGCGAATGACAGACGGCGGCAACATCTGGCGGCGCTTCGATTATGTGCTGCTGGCCGCCACCTTCATCCTAGTCGTCTTTGGCATCATGATGATTGACAGCGCCACCCAAGACGCCATCGACGACGACATCATTCGGCGCGTGCCTGACCAAATCACTTATGCCATCGTCGGCTTTGTCGTCGTGATTGGCCTGGCGCTGATTGATTATCGGCTGCTGGGCGGGCTAAGCCCTTGGCTCTATGGCACAATTCTCGTTTTGCTGCTGATGGTGCGTTTTCTTGGCGTGCAAGGCGCTGGCGGCGCCACCCGCTGGATCAACCTCGGCATCCGCATCCAGCCCTCAGAAATCGGCAAGATTATTCTGATTATCACGCTCTCCCAATATGTGGCTGAGCGCTATTTGAAATTGGACAAGCTCTCGACAGTCTTTGGCACGATGTTGCACATGACGCCGCCGGTCGTTTTAATCCTCATCCAGCCAGATTTAGGCACGACCATCGTTTTTCTGGTGATTTGGGCGGTGATTATCTGGGCGGCGGGCTTGCGCCTGCGGCATATCGCGCTTTTTACGACGCTGGCTACGGTCATCTTGTTCATCGCCATTCAGTTCCAGTTATTCCTGCCCTATCAGCTGCTGCGCGTGCAGACCTTCCTCAACCCCGACCCGCAATCGGATGCCTACTACAATATCAATCAGGCTCTGATTAGCATTGGTTCGGGCGGGGTCTTTGGCAAAGGCTATTATGTCGGCACGCAGAATACGGGGCGTTTTTTGCGCGTGCGGCATACAGACTTTATCTTTAGCGTCATCGCGCATGAGTTTGGCATGGCGGGCGGTCTGACGGTTTTGGGCATGTTCGCCCTGGTGCTGTCGCGCATCTTAAAAGGCGCGCGCGAAGCCAGCGACCCGTTAGGCAGCATGATTTGCTATGGCGTGGCGGCTATGATTTTCTTTCAGACGACGGTGTCGATTGGTATGAACCTCAATCTGATGCCGGTAACGGGACTGACTCTGCCTTTTGTGAGTTCGGGTGGCACTTCCCTGCTCTTCACGATGGCGGGTATTGGCTTGGTGCAGAGCGTGATTGCGCGCCGCCGCCTCAATATCTGATAGTGAAAAATTGCGTCTCAATAAATCCAAGTTAGTTATGCAAATTTTCAACCCCAGCCCCGGCCCCTCCCGTAGGTCAGTGTCTACGCGACCCAAAGCTTTGGGGAGGGGAGAAAACCCCCAAAAATATGGGGACGCTTGTAGAAAAGTCTCTCCCATCGGGCAATGTGTACACGTCTTCAGGTTAGACTCCCCTCCCCGAAGCTTCGGAGAGAGATTTAGGGTAGGGTTGAAACGAAGGCAAAAACTTGCAAAATTTAGTTTGTCCTACTTCTGTGGCTATTTTTTCTAAGTCGCAATAAAACTTGAGTTTAAGAGGAGTAAACTTGCTTATGCAGACAGACCGGCCCGTGCGGCTGCGCTATGCCCCCAGCCCGACCGGCCCACAGCACATCGGCGGCATCCGTTCGGCGCTATTTGGCTGGCTCTTCGCCCGCCGCCATCGGGGCCAGTTCATCCTGCGCATCGAAGACACCGACCAAAAGCGCAGCGTGCCTGGCTCGCTGGAGCTGATACTGGAATCTTTTGATTGGCTAGGGCTGGACATCGACGAAGGCCCCCGAGCCGGCGGCGCTTATGGACCTTATGTGCAGTCGGAGCGGCTGGAGCTCTACCAGACTTGGGCGCATTGGCTGGTTCAACGGGGACATGCCTACAAGTGCTTTGCCAGCGCCGAAGAGTTGGCGCAGATGCGCGCGGCCGGCCGCGGCTACGACCGCCGCTATCGGGATTTGCCAGTGGCGCAGGCCGCCGCGCTCGAGGCGCAAGGCAAACCGTACGTTATCCGCTTCAAGATGCCGCTGACAGGGAAAACCAGCGGGCAAGACATCATCCGCGGCGCTGTTACTTTCGACAACGCCAAATTGCAGGATGCCGTGCTGCTGAAATCCGACGGTTTCCCGACCTATCATTTGGCGCATATCGTCGATGACCACCACATGAAAATCTCGCATATCACGCGAGCGGTCGAGTGGCTGCCGTCCTTCCCGCTGCATCTGCGGCTTTGGCAAGCCTTTGGCTGGCCAGCGCCGCAGTTTGCCCATTTGCCGGTGCTGCTCAATCCCAATGGCAAAGGCAAGCTCAGCAAGCGCAAAGCCCAGTTCGCTGATGGCGCTGGCAAGACTGTGCCGGTGCTGGTGCATGAATTCATCGCCGCCGGCTATCTGCCCCAAGCGGTACTGAACTTCCTCACCAATATCGGCTGGAATTATGGCGATGACCAAGAGATTTTTTCCACCGCCCAAGCCATCGAGCGCTTTGACCTGAAAGCCGTCAACCCGGCCAACAGCGCCTACCCCATCGCCAAGCTGGATTGGCTCAATAGCCAATACATACAAAAAGCTGATGTCAACTATTTGGCGCGGCAGCTCAGACCAGTGCTGGAAGAGGCCGGCTACACAGTCGACGCGGCGCGCCTGCGCCAGGTCGTGCCGCTCTTAAAACCGCGCTTGAAGACATTAAAAGATGTGCTGCCGCTGGCGGGTTTTTTCTTCGCCGATTGGAACGCTTTTCAAGCGCCGCCGCCGACTGTCTTAATCCAGCGTAAGCTGAACCAGGCAAGCACCGCCGCCATCTTGCGTGGCGCCCTGCCGCTCTTGGAGGCGCTCAGCGATTTCAGCCACAGCCAACAGCACCGGACCATGGCGGAATTCGCCAAAGCGGCCGGCTACAAAAATGGACCGGTCTTTGGCTCGCTGCGGGCGGCGGTAACGGGGCAAAAAGTCTCACCGCCAACATTTGAGACGATGGAAATTCTCGGCAAGAAAGAATCGCTGCGCCGCATCAGGCTGGCTTTAGCCGCGCTAGAAAATGCCGCCGACAATTCGGACTAAGCCTTGCAATGCACCACCGAGCATGCTAGCATTGCGCCATAGTGGGAGATAGTTTAATTGGCAAAACAGCGGACTCTGGATCCGCCATTCCTGGTTCGAGTCCAGGTCTCCCAGTCAATTCCCCTCAAGCCACCGACAAGACGACCAATTCCACCCATTTGCGAAATTCAGCGTGGTCGGCGTTGTAAAGCAGGCGCGTGCGCAGCGGCAGAACCAGCCACATATAGGATAGCTTGCGCCGTTCCTCGCGCGAGGTGCGGTCAACAATATCACGATACCAGTGAGGAAAGCGCAGGAAAATCTCGGGGTGCTGCATGATGTTGTCTTTGATTCTCCAATAGAGCATCACAAAACTAACAAAGAAGATGACGCCCAGCAAAATAAGGAAAGAAGATGGCACTAAGACCACAAATATCAGATAAGCCAGCACCGCGCCCCAGGCGCAGGTTTCAAAAAGCGGACTAAAGCCGACCTCGTCGCCATATTGTTGAAAGGCGGCGAGGATTGGCTCTTTATAGACGCCCAGCGTTACCAGACAAGCGCGCAGGAACATCAAGGCGACTAAAAACATAATCAAGGGCAAAATTGTGGACATTAGCTTGCTTCAATCCGCCGGGGCAAAGCGAAAGCCCGCCTCGATATGGCCCGGGCTGCGTTCTTCGAGTTGGGCAGCGGGATGCGGCGTGCAGGGCAATGGCGCGCGCCAGCAGCGCCCATGGCCAAAAGCCGGCACGTTGACAATCAGGCCGCTGTCGGTTTTGAATTCTTCGTAGGGCGGCTGCCAATTTCTATGCTGCCAATGTGGGTGAAAGCCGCCTTCGGAACCGGCCGGCAGCAGGTAAAATGTCTCGTTTCTGAGCAGGGAAAAGCCGAAATAAGCCAAGCAAAGCGCGAGCAGGGCATATAAGCCCAGGCGGCGCAGGGACCAAGAGAGTGTCGGCCAGACCAAGAGCGCCAGCAGCGCAGACAGCGCCGCCAAACTCCAAAAGAGATACTGCACATATTTGGTTGCGGGGGCGCTTCTAAACCAGACGACGAGCATAAAAAATATGGGCGCAAGCAGCCATAGACCCAGGGCCGGCCGCGGTTTTTTGCGCCGATTGAAGTAGAGGCCGGCCAGATACAAGCACAAACCGCCGCTGAAGATGACGGTTGGCAGCATTGTCCCGGCGATATTGCCCACAAAATCCGCCAGCCAGGGACCCAGCCAGGCGGTCGATGACAGCGTTACAGCCGGGTCGCTGCCGCGCTGGCGGGTATTCACCGCTAGCCTCAATTGCCGCTCTTCCAGCATTTCGATTGGCTGGGCCCAGTCCACCTCGAAGCGGCCGACGGTATAGGGGAAAACAGGATAGCCGCTGGTGATGACGCCGCGAGCCAGCCAGGGCAGCATAAAGCTGCCGGCCAGCAAAAGCGCGGGCGCGCCGATTTTGGCAAATTCGGCCCGCCGCGCCCCCCGGCCGCCGCGCCGCAGCCAGACCGCAAAAGCCAGCGCGCCGACGCCCAGACCAAAAATGACATAGCTGTGTTTGACGGTGCAGCCCGCCAGAATGATGATGGCTAAGCGAAAAACTTGATAGCGGTTGGTGGCTGTGTTTGGCTGGCAGTCTTGCAAAAAATCCAGCAGATAAATCAAAGTGAGAAAGCCGAGCAAATCGACTGCGGCATCGGTCAAAAAATGGGTGATGCCGCCGGTAGACACGGTGTAAAAGAAAATGTGGGGCATAGTCAGCGTGGCGAAAACCCAAGACCAGCGCCAGCCCGCTGCGGCGCGCCAGCGCGCTAGGCTAAGCGCCGCGCGCAAGGCATAAAATAGATAGACCGTGATGAGCAAACCGGTGGCGATATAAAAAGAGCGCCCTTCCCAAATTGCAACATCCAGCAGCGCGTCATACAGATAGACCGAGTGATTAAAAGCCAGCGAAGTAAAAAGGTTGCTCAAGCCCGGCACAATTTTATAGCTGTCGATCCACATAACCGCTTGCATATCGCGGAAGCCGGTATCAAAGGCGGTGGTGGCGCCTAGAGCCCGATTCGACAGCCAAAGCAGCGTCAAAAACAATATGAGCAGCCAGACTTTGTCTTGAAAAAAACGCTGGCTGATTAAACGCAACTGCCGCCGCTGCCCCAGCAGCAAAAACGCCGCCGCCAGCCCGAAAAGCAGCGCAATGCCTTCTGCCACTGGAAAGGCAAAATGCCAGATTTGCAGCAGGCACAGAGCTAAAGCCCAGCCCAGCCAAAAGCTATCCAACCATAACCAGCCCGACGTCAGCGGCTGCCCCAGCAATCTCAAGGCAGCTAGACCCAGCCCGCTGAAAAGTAAAAAGAAGAGCAGCCAGCTCAGCAGGACTGTGCCCATGGGCAGTAAGGCTTCCAGCATTTGCGCGAACCTGTTGTGCGGACAAATACGCAGTATCCTAAGGGGGAAACCGCATTGCCTATTATAATTAGGATTCCGCCATCACGCGACTATCACATCAGAAGCAAATCGCAGCAACCGCTCCTTGAACAAGCTCAGTAGGACAAAGTAAATTGGCAGGTTTTTGCCTTCGTTTCAACCCCACCCCCGGCCCCTCCCCGAAGCTTCGGGGAGGGGAGTCTAACCTCAAAAACCGGGGGACTGTAGACACTGGCCACCGGTCGCGTAGACACTGCCCTACGGGAGGGGCCGGGGGTGGGGTTGAAAATGGTGCATAATTAACTTGGACTTACTTCTGTTGCCGCCTGAGACCTTTCGCGCTATAGCCCGTCAGCCTCTTTTTCTCGCTGCGAGGCAGCGGCCGCGCTTGCTTCTATTAATACTCCAGCATAAACTGCTGCATATCCCAGTTCGGGTTGCTTATGAAACGACGCAGATTTCTGGTCGTGCTGTCTACCTTCTGCTTGCCGGTTTGCGAGACAGATTTACAACGATATTGCTGATCAGTAAAACTAAGCTCGCACTGATTAATAGAATCCGGTTTAATGACGGATCCGAGCCATTACTCAAACTATCGTTGAAAAGATACACAACTCCAGTGTAGCTACCTTGTGTTTGGTATTCGAACCAACCATAGATTACAACAGTAATGGCGGAAATAAAGCCATTGCCTGAAATATTGTCAACGAACAAGGATACGCTAGCTAAGTATAATGCCGGTACTATTGGAGAAAACAATATGCTCAGATGGAAGTCACCATAGCTCAAGCGGAAACATAGGAGAGTAACTATCCATAGTATAATGAGATACAAAATACACAAGAGTGTGCGTTGAATAGGTATACGTAAAGCACTTTCAACATAAGTATTTCGCACTTCATAAAAGGCTAAATTTTTTTCACGGGACATAAGTGGTGCGGCCATAATACCAAGCAAAATCGGTAACCAAGTATTAAAAACAATGCTTAAGTCACGTTCAGAAACACCGACTTGAAGAAATGTAACTGAAGCAAGGATGGGAACAATCCAAAATGCAGGTATCCAAAAAAACCAACCTAGCGATATGCGAAACTCGTAGATAAAACCTTGCCAATAATACATTATGACCTTGAGTGCCAGAGATAGAGAAGCTGATTGGTGAAGGTGACGGCCATTAAGGAAGCGATGAGTTTCAAGCTAAAGACAGCAACGGTACGCACATGTAGCCGTTGTCGCCCAGCCCAATAGCACCTGGCGGCAACGGTGATTATCTCAACCGTGCGCATAGGGCAGTGTTGATCATCTTGACAATTCATCTTTCGCAAAAGGTCGTCAATCACTACGTATATACGGTTACAATAAAGGTATTATTTATTGTATTTGCATCCATTCAAGGAGTTGTGAAAAATTACGCTTAAGCAGAGTATCTGATTGTTTTGGCAACAGCGCCAGAATACGGATGACAACCTCGTCTCCCGCTTGATGCTGAATTTCTAACAAACTCTGAGTTATTGGCGGAAGATCTTCATACTCAGATGCAATAGGAGGGTATCCACTATAATTGAACCATAGAAAAGCGTTTATTGCCTTGCGCGCTTCTTAGGTTGGTGATGGGTTCATGATAAGGGCCGCGCTTCAATTCTCCGCTTAGGTGAAACCAGAAATTGTCGACGATCTGTTTAGCTACGACATTCTTTAGATATGGTGAATAAAAACCAATATTCATTGTAGAAGGCCGCAATGCTACAATAACTTGATCTTGTACCGGCAAAGTTGTAATTGCGCGTTCAAACATGAGCAGCGTTAAATTTTTACTACTTATAGACGGATAAAATCGACTGTATTTATCATAGATAGCTCGAAAGTCTTCTAGATTATGGCCTAATTTTCTGCTGAGAATTGTTGCTGCATAGCCGACAGCTTGTTCTTGACTTTTTCTTAGAAATCGATCAGAACCGTACAGATCGACTGACAATACATGCTCACCGTAGAAAACGGTATCTGACTTCTGCACCAAATTGCAGATGATTGGAATGCGCGGAGTAAGTATCTCTAAGCGAAAGCGATCTATTGGTATTTCCGGTGAAACAGCAGAAGTATCCTCACGATGCGATATTTGAACATTCGTGCCGATTGTAGGATACCACATGGCGCTGTATGGTAGGTAAAGATAAGCATCTGTAGAAAAGTATTCTTGCCGCGGCTTGCCGTAAGAATTATTCCAAAATTGAATATTGCCTTCATAGCTAACTTCTAAAAGTGTCGTGGTGCCAGGTTCAAGAGGTGTGTCCAACATAAACGTAAGTAAATTTCCTCGCCGTTTCGTTTTCAGGTTGCTATCTGTAACAGCCAATGTGTGGTAGAGAGACATGGGGATCTCAGCTACTACAAGTTCTGAGTCGTTTTTAACAACCATTGCCGCGCGAATATTTAAAAATCCAAGATTATATTGAAATAAGATATCATAGTCAGAAATATAAATGCCCGCAGTTGATATATCATCATTGAGTGCCTGTATATGTTCTGACTCAATTGTATTAGCTTTTGTGTACAAGCTGGTAAAATTTACTGCACCCACCAAAAGTATAACAATTCCAATCCCAAGTCCGACCCAAGCCGTTTTTACAAAATTGGCGAATTGCTTACGAGAAAAGAGCTGCATCCAGATAAACCATAATGTTACGTTCAAGCCTAAATAGAAAACATCCATCCAAACAAAATAGTTTCCCTGATAAATAGTTCCATATAAATCATTAGACCAAGCAGGATCCAGCCCTATTCGGAAAATATAAAACAGATGCAATAATTCAGAGTCACTTAGGGAAAGGGCGCGGATAATATTGGGAGCCATTGCAAAAAAGAACCACGCACCCAAAATTGTAAAAAAAGCTATAGGTCGGGTTCCGAAGTGACGCGCAAATGCGAAAGTGAACAGACTGATGATGCCCATCGTAACCAGATTTGCGGCTAGAAAGCTTCCAATTCCCAGTAGAAATGATGACAAGGGGCCTAACCATAACGCAGCTATGAACGGAGGGATTAACAGAAGGAGGCATAAGGTAAAATTACCTAAGTAATGAGATAAGATAATTTCAAAGTGTGCGGGCAGTGCCTTTTCAAGATCGTGAATTTTGCAACGCTGGCTCCGTGATGCGCTCACCAACGTTAGAAGGATGGTTAACAAACTAATCAGTACAATTGAAGTAAAATAAAATGAAAGTGTTAAATAGAATTCAGCACTTGTATATGAGACCAATTGCTCTGTCTGTCATTAAATACACTAAGATTGACCATAGTGCCATTACAACCCAAAACAATCTCGAACTGAATCCGAAGTAAAGTTCAATCGTATATCTTTTCCAAAAACGCGATAGACTCATTTTAAGTCCTGCTCATTAAGTCCGTCCATCGATAAAGTCGTGAACAATAGCAAGATATATATCCTCGAGATTTGCGACATCTTGGCGAGCGTCACTTGATGGCTTTTTATGTGCGAGTATTCTAATATCGATATGATCTCCCTGTACGCGGCTAGAAACGACAGGGTATTGCTCGTTAATACGATCCCAATCATGGGGTGCAATCGTGAGTAACCAAACAGGCACCTGTAAATCATGCAGTAACTTCAACGTTGGGCCGAAAAAAATAATGCTACCTTGATATAAAATAGCAATATTAGTGCTATTCGCTTCAATGTCTCCGACAATATGAGTAGAGAGCAACACGGTGCGTTGTGACGACAGGCGGCTGAGCAGATTGCGAAATCGGATACGCTCTTCTGGATCAAGTCCTGCAGTTGGCTCGTCAATGATCAAAATAGGAGGATTTCCTAGAAGAGCTTGAGCAATGCCTAATCGTTGTCGCATCCCTCCAGAAAAACCTTTCACTTTTCGTTGCGATACATCCAGCAGATTCACTGTTTTCAGTAGCTCGTTAATTTGTTGCCGCGCGCATTTACGGGGTATATTTTCATGGTACTGATATAATCAAGAGTTTGATATGCCGTTAGATCGGGATAAAATCCAAAATATTGCGGCATATATCCTATCATTTTTCGAATCGCTCCTGGGGAAGCTCTCAAATCAACACCTTTGATTTCAATTGAACCGGCATCAAAATTTTCGAGTGTTGCTAAGATGCGCATCAATGTAGTTTTTCCGGCACCATTTGGTCCTAGAAAACCAAATATGCCTGTCCCTATTGACATAGATACGTCGTTTAAGGCAGTAACTTTACCATAGCGCTTTGTTACGTTATTTATATTGATAGTCATTCTTAGATTAGTCTTCCTGGTGAGCTATTTATAAAAATTTACTCCGGATTGCTAAAAAGACACGCTGACGCAACAATAGTGCTGATGAGCATCGCGGTTACACTCATAGTGCTGATATGACCTTGCCGCCGTCAATAGTCCAGGCTTGGAAAACACGGCGCCAATTCTTTTGCCCGCTGGGGTACTGAATCCCGATCCATCAGTCAGCCTTTCTTTTTGTTTTGCTTTCTACTAGAAAGATTACTGACGAATCTATAATTGCGCCAGCCCCAATCGCCGCTAAATGTCCGCTCTTTAGAAAGCTTTGGGGCGCGTAGACACTGCCCTACGGGAGGGGCCGGGGGTGGGGTATACCAACGCTAAAACTTGCAAAATTTACTTTGTCCTACTGAGACAAAGAGGTAGTGCCAACGCCGCTGCGCTACCTAGCGGAACAGAAAAAGCAACTTCTAAGAAGTTGCAGCTTTAGAGCGGGCTGAGGAGAAAGACTTGGAACTAGCGGCGGCGTTCTTTCAGGCGGGCGGATTTGCCGCGGCGCTCGCGCAGATAATAGAGCTGGGCGCGGCGCACTTTTGCCCGCCGTAAAATCTCGATTTTTTCCACGCGCGGGCTGCGCAAGAGAAAGGTGCGCTCGACGCCGATGCCATGACTGGCGATGCGGCGCACGGTGAAATTCGCTTCGTTGCCGCCTTTGCGCTTGCGTATCACCACACCTTGGAAGACCTGCACGCGCTCGCGGGCGCCTTCAACGATGCGCACATGAACCTTGACCGTGTCGCCCGATTCAATTTGGGGGCGCTTGTGATTGTCGACGACCAGCGACTGTATCAATTCCTGGCTCATGACGGTTTTCCTTCCACTTACATCAAAAGACGCCCGCAGGCGCTTTTGTCATTCAAACTGGCGGCATTGTAGCACAGCGGCAGGGCGCTGTACAGGGTAATCAAGGATTTCGTCTACGGGCCACTAGGGAATCTGCAAAACATCGCCGACGCTGACCCTGTCCACATCGCTGATGTCATTGAGCGCTTGCAGCATTTCGACTGTCGTGCTGAAGCGAATCGCAATCAGCAGCAGTGTATCACCCTGCTCGACAGTGTAAGTGCGGCTGGGACTGGGCAAAGCGGCTGACTGGATGCTGAATTCGTTGAGGGTATCGATTTTGGCGTTATTGAGCAGAGCCGCCTGCGCCTGTAGGATGAGAGCGTTGCGCGTATCATCGGCCGCCGCGATTTCCACTTCGGCCGGCGCGCTCACAGTCGGGATGCTGGCCGGGTCGATGGTCGGCAGCGGGATTGAAGTTGGCGGCGGGATAAAACCCGTCGTGCCGCAGCCAGGGATGACGACGCGCTGCCCCACCGCCAGCACATCGGGATTGCCGACTTCGCTGGCTTGGGCAATCTCTTCAACAGTCACGCCATAAGACAGGGACAACTTGAAGAGCGTGTCGCCGGTGCGAATTTCATGCTCGCAATCTTGGCCGGGCGGGAAAGCCGCGCGCGGCAGAGGAATGGCGGTCGGCGACGCGGTCGGTACAGCCGTGTTCTGCGCCGACGCAAGCCCTTGTTCGGGGACAGTTTGCGTCTGCTGGGCAATCAAGGCTGTAGCCGACAAGGCAAAATTATCTAGGGCCGGCACAGCCACAGTCGGTTCTTGAGTGGCGGTCGGCGGCGGGGCGGTCGGCTCAGCTTCCAGGACCACAGTCGCAGTCGGCATTTGGCGCGCCACTGGCTGCTCAATCACTTCGGTCGTATCGCGGAAACAGGCGGTCAGCAGCAGCGGCAGGACCAGCAATAACATAAGCGCTGAAGACAGCCGGCGGCAATCTAACATTTAAGGGCAACTCCTCGGCACAAGCCCGCCATTTAGTTCCATTATATGTAGGGTCTCAAATACCGCAAACGAGATTCCGACAGGCTTAGCACAAGAAAAGCGGCGAATGTTTTGCTAGAGCAAGCCCGCGGCCGCCGCCGCCAATATGAGCAGACCGGCAAGGATGCGATAATAGCCAAAGAGCAGGAAGCTGTTGCGGGCGATGAATTTCAGCAGCCAGTCAATCGCCAGCCAAGCGAATAAAAGCGAGAGCGCCGTGCCTAAAAGCAAGAGCAAGAGCTGCTGCGCGTCCAAGCTATTAAAAGATGTCGCAAATTTGTAGACAGTCGCGCCGCCCAAGAGCGGCAGCGCCAAAAAAAAAGAAAATTCGGTGGCGAGACGCCGATCCAGACCGGCGAGCATGCCCGCCAGGATAGAGCTGCCGGAGCGCGACGCGCCTGGTATTAGCGCCAAAGGCTGCATCAAGCCGACCACCACCGCTTGCCGCAAGCTGATGTCGATAAGTTGCGCCGCCGCCTCGGCACTGGCGGGCTGGCGGAAACGCGGCAATCGCTCCACCCAGAGAAAGACAAACCCGCCAATGATGAGCGAAATGGCGACGACCTGCGGCGAGAAGAGCCGGCTTTCTATCTGCTCGGCAAAGAAGAAGCCCAGGGCGGCCGTCGGCAAACTCGCCAGCGCTATCAAGAGCCAGAAGCGGCGAACCGCCGGTTGGGCGCTGAATTGCCGAGCTTGAGCGCGCAGCTGGCGCTGATAATAGAGCAGAACGGCTAGCACCGCGCCGAATTGAATAAATATCTCGAAGACCGCGCCCACCGCCTCAAAATTGAGCAAGGCGCTGCCGACGATGAGATGGCCGGTGGAAGAGATTGGCAAAAACTCGGTGATGCCTTCAATCAAAGCTAGCAGCGCGACTTTCAGGATGTCTTCTATCATGCCACGCCCAAGATGCGCTTGCCAATGAACAAACCAGCCGCCACGCCCAGCAGGCATAAGCCATTATTGAGCAGCAGATTCAACAGGAAGAGCGGCGGCCCGCTTTCATCCAGCAAGGCGACGCTTTCGTTGGCGAAGGTCGAAAAAGTGGTGAACGCGCCAAAAAAGCCAGCCCCAAGCAGCAGGCGCAACTGTGGCGATAAGCCAGCGCGGGCGCTGAACCAGACAGCGAGGAGCGCCAAACCAAAGGAGCCTAAGACATTGACCAGCAGTGTGCCATAAGGAAAAGCGCCCCAGCGCGGTATAAAATAGCTCTGCGCCCACTGCGTTAAAAAATAACGCGCGTTCGCGCCTAAAAAACCGCCTAGGCCAATATAAAAAAAGCTGTCCATCGGCTCTCCCAGCCATCCGATTCTATAGTACGGCAGGCGGGCGCGGCTGTCAATGCGGCGCATTATGCCGTGCAAGACAGCGACTTCTGCTGTACACTTAGCGCTTCATTGCGAGGGGCAGACATGGAATACGTCAAGCTGATACAGAGCAATCGGGATTTTGCCAAGCTGTGGGGGGCGCAGTTGGTCAGCCTGCTAGGCGATTGGTTCAGCACCATCGTCATCTCGGCTTTGATTGTTACATATACGGCGGATACGGGCTATCAGGGCATCGCCGTCAGCGCTTTTTTGATTGCCCGGCTGGTGCCGCCCTTGCTGATGCGTCCGCTGGCTGGCGTGCTAGCCGACCGCTTCGACCGCAAGCGCCTGCTCATCGGCAGCGATGTCTTGCGCTCGGCCGCGGTCTGCGGTTTGCTCTTCGCCGCGCAAGGTCCCGAATACCTGCCCTTGATTTATGTTTTTACCATTCTTCAGTTCCTAATCTCTTCGATTTTCGAACCAGCGCGCAACGCCATTATGCCCAGCATCCTATATCGCCATCAGCTGATTATCGGCAACACGCTCAGCAGCGTAACCTGGTCGGCGATGCTGGCGATTGGGGCGATTTGCGGCGGCTTGGTCGCCGAGCTTTTTGGCACGGAAATCGCCTTAATAATCGACGCGCTGACCTTTCTGCTTTCGGCCTTTTTGGTAACGCTGGTCGTCGTGCCAGAGAAACCCCGTTCCGAAATTGGGCAGCCGGCCCGCGTCGTGCAAGACAAATCGCAGCGCACTTTCGTCGATGGGCTGCGCTACCTGCTGCGACACCCGGCAACAGCCGCCGCCCTCTTTGTCAAAAGCGCGCAGAGCATCACCAGTTCCGATACTCTGCTGATTATTTATGGCACGCAGGTCTTCGTGCTGGGCGATCAGGGCATCACCTCGATGGCTATACTCTGGGCGGCCTTTGGTTTGGGCGCGATTATCGGGCCTTTAATCACAAATAAATTCAGCGATGACAGCGTGCGTGTCCTGCGCCGTCTCATCATCAGCGGCTTCGCTATGATAGTCATTGGCTGGCTGCTCTGGGGGCTGGCGCCATCGCTAGAGATACTGGCGCTGGCGGTAACGGTGCGGGCGATGGGCGGCTCGGTGAATTGGACGTATAGCTCGGTCATCATTCAGCAAATCGTGCCTGACGAATATCTCGGGCGCATGTTTTCGCTGGATTTTGCGGGCTTCGAGCTAATGCAAAGCATTGGCATCGTCGTCATCGGCCTGCTGATTGACGCGGTGGGCAGCGATGGCATTCAAGCCATTGTCTTTGGCGCGGCCCTGGTCACGGTTCTGCCGCTGCTGATTTGGCTCTGGGTCACGCAAGCGCTGGAAAAGCGGGAAGCGCTGGCCCTAAGGCCCGAGCTAGCGACAGAAGGCTAAAGCTAAAAAAGTTGAGGCAATTGATATATGACACATTTTCAATACGCCCCTGAAATTACCGCCCGCTATCCCGCAGTTGTCGGCGGGGTGATTGTCGCTCGCGGGCTCAAGAACGCGCCAAGCACTGAGGGGCTGCAAGCCGCCTACCTCGCTGAGCAAGCGGCTGTCAAAGCACGCATCGGCAGTACCGCGCTGAGCGAATTGCCGTCGCTGCAGGCTTGGCGGCGGGCTTTCATCGCATTTGGCGTCTCGCCGACGCGCTACCGCAGCGCCGCCGAAGCCCTGCTGCGACGCTTGACAAAAAAAGGTGATATTCCTAGCATCAACACGCTGGTCGATATTGGCAATTTAGTCAGTATTCGCTATGGCTTGCCAGTCGCCATCTTTGATATAAGCGATACCAGCGCCATCGCCTTGCCCATCACTGTGCATTACGCCGCCGGCGACGAGCTGTATACCGAGCTAGCCAGCGGCGAGGTCCTGCATCCGGCCGTCGGCGAGGTCATTTTTTCTGACGCGCAGAAGATGGTCGTGGCGCGGCGCTGGTGCTGGCGGCAGAGCGCGACCAGCGCGGCCCGGGCCAGCACAACCGCCGCCGTCATCACCATCGAAGCGCAGCATCAAAATGGGCGGGCCGATATTGAAAAAGCCCTAGTTGATTTGCAGGCGCTTTTGGCGCAATATGCCGGCGGCACTTTTGCGGCGGCGGTGCTGAGTCCGGAAAACCCAGCATTTTAGAGACTAAGCCAGCCGCAAACGCCCGCAAAGCACCGGCGGAATCTGGGTATATTTCTGCCAGCTCAAGCGCTCGAGCTGGGCGACGTCGGCTGCCGTAAAGGCCGGTTCCAGCAAGCCATCCAGCGCAAAACCAGCAGCGAAAGCCGCGCCGAGTAATTCACTCAGCGGGCGGTGATAATAATAATGCGGCGCTGGCTCGCCAGGCGCGCCCGCCCCTTTCACCGGCGGCAGGTCAAGATAGCCGCGAATTTTCAGACTATAATGCTCGCTGACGACGCCAGCCTGGTCTTCTTTCTCGTGCAGGAAGATCGGATTATTGGAGTTAAAAGCAGGATGGGCGGTGGCGAATACGAGTCGGCCGCCGGCTCCCAGCAGCTGGCTGGCCGCCCGCAGCAGCGGCTCGATGACTGGGATGTCCATAAGCGCCATCGAACAGGTGATGGCTTCAAAGCGGCGCGAGCCTAATTGCAGCAAGGCAGCTGCGTCGGTCGCGTCGACGAGCTGGTAGTCGATTGCCCCGCCGCGCTGGCGCGCCAAGCGCAGCATCTCTTCGCTAAAGTCGATGGCGGTTACGCGCCCGCCGAGCTGCGCCAGCCGCCGCGACAGCACGCCATTGCCACAGCAAATATCCAAAACCGCCTCGCCCGGTTGCAAGCCCAGCAGCTGCAAAACCGCTGGCTCTACCAAGCGGCGATGGAAGAGATTGCCAGAATCGCCAAAGAGCGCGTCCCAAAACTGCGCTTTGCTGTTCCACAAAGCGCGCCCTTCGTCGTTTAGTCGCTGCGCTCGTTCGCTGTCCACAGTGCCGCTCCCTGCTGCCGTCGCCAAAGCGATTGTACTGGCGCGGGCAACATCTTGCTAGCGGCAGCCAGGCAGAAATTAGCCACAGAGACCAGAGGCGCAGAAGGATGACAAAGTAAATTTTGCAAGTTTATGCGTTAGTTTCAACCCCACCCCCGGCCCCTCCCCAAAGCTTTGGGGAGGGGAGAAAACCCCCGAAAACTATGGGGAGTTTGAGGGAAAGTCCTTCCCGTAGGGCAGTATTTATGCGACCGGAGCCAGTGTCTAGCGACAGTTTTTGTCGCTTAGACTCCCCTCCCCGAAGCTTCGGGGCGCGTAGACACTGCCCTACGGGAGGGGCCGAGGGTAGGGTTGAAAATCGCGCATCAACTTTGCATAATTAACTTGGACTTACTTCTGTGGCTAAAATTCCGTTTTCCTAGTCGCAATAGAAACTCGAGCTTTTTATGGAAGAGATTGTCTTATTCACCATTGTTGGCGTCTTGGTAGGCTTTTCCAAAGGCGGGCTGGGCGGGCCAGTGCCAGTGGCGCTGACGGTGCCAATGCTGACGCTGATTATTGAGCCGCAAATCGCCGTCGCTTTGATTTTGCCCCTGCTACTCTTCGCCGATGTTTTTGCGCTCTATTTTTATTGGAAAGAATGGGACCGGCACTACATCACGCTTATGCTCGGCGCTGGTTTAATCGGCGTGCTGATAGGCGCTTTTATCTTGCAAGACATCGACAGCGCGACGCTCAAGCGCGCCATCGGCGGCTTGACCCTGCTGGCTTTAATCTTCAAAATCAGCAGCGACCATTGGACAGAACTGAGCTATAAACCGCGCAAATGGCATGGCTATCTGGCTGGCTGGGCGTCGGGTTTTGGTTCGACGCTGGCGAATGTGGGCGCGCCGCCTTTCACCGCCTATATGCTCTTGCAACCCACTATGACGCCGCGCCGCTTTGTTGGCACGACGACGCTCTTTTTCGCCGTGATGAACTTGACCAAGCTGCCAGCCTTCATTCACATCGGCATCTTTGATTTTGAGCGCCTGCTGCAAATTGGCTGGGTTTTCCTGCTCATACCGCCGGCGGTGCTGCTGGCGCGGCGGCTCATCGACCGCATCAATCAGCAAGTCTTCGAGTGGTTGATGATGATCCCGCTTTTTATACTCAGCGCTTATCTGCTCTTATTCAGCTAGCCAGTCGCGCAAGGCGGCGATGCCGGCCAGCATTTTTGCCGCGTAGCTCAGCAAGCGTGTCTCACTCTGCTCAGGCTCGGCCAGGGCGGCCGCGCCGTCAAAATCGACATAAGCCAGGCGCGCCGTGAGGGCGGCGGCCGGCATGCCAAAGGCGCTGCCCGGCAAGAGAGCGACGCCCGTCTCGACGAGCAAGCGGTCGCAGAGGGCCAAGTCGGTTACGAGGCGGCGGCGGGCTAGGCGCTCGGCGAAGGGGCTGAAATCCAATAGCATATAAAACGCGCCCTGCGGCGGCTGCACGCGCAGACCAGCCGCGCGCAAAGCCTCGTAAAGCGCCTGGCCGATGGTACGCAAGATGCGGCGCTGCGCCGCCAAAAAACGTTGCGCTTCAACATCCAATTCGTAGGCGGCTAAAGCCGCGACTTGAATCGGCGCTGGCGCGCAGGAATATATCTCCGAGCCTAAGCCGACCAGGGTATCGTAGAGCGAAGTGGGCACTGTCGGCGGCAGAAGCAAAGCGCCGAGCCGCCAGCCGCCCGCCCCGCACCATTTGGACAAACCCGTCGTAACCAGCGTGCGCTCGGGATAAAGGCTGGCCAAGGAAACATGGCGGCCGTTATGCTCGAGAAGCGCGTAAATCTCGTCAGAAATCACCCAGATGCCGTGCTGGCGCAGCACGGCGACTAGGTCTTGCAATTCGGCGCGGCTATAAGTCAAGCCATCGGGATTGCCCGGATAATTCAAGACCATCAGTTTTTGGCGCTGGGGCTGCCCCTGATGCGCAATCGCTTCGCTCAAAGCGGCCGGCGTAACGCGCCAGCGCGCCTTGTAAGAAGTTGGGATGCGGATGACCTGATGGCGGGCAAAGGCCGCTTGCGGCGCGTAAGAGACCCAAGCTGGCGCCGGCACATAGCACTCGCCCGGCTGAAAGGCCTGCATGACGCTGAAGAGAAGGGGTTTTGTGCCGGGCGCGACGAGGACCTGCCGCGCCTCAATCGGGTAGCCATCGGCTTCGCTGTGAAAAGCGGCAATGCGCTCGCGCAAGGCCGGCAAGCCAGCGACTGAGGTATAATCCTCGCGGTGGCTGGCGCCCCGCAATGCCTCTTGCACGCGGTCTGGCACCGGAAAAGGCGATTCGCCAAAGCCAAAACGATAGAGCTTGCGCCCAGTGCGCTCGAGAGCCTGCGAGCGTTCGTTCAAGGCTAAAGTGCCGGATTGCGCTACGGTCACAAATGCCATGGTTCCCCCCGTTCATCCACGACAAAGCGACAACATATAGCCAGAAATTGTACACCGTTCCTGGCATCGCCGCAGGCGCAATTGACAGAAATACCACAAATTGCATAATTATTTGACTCAAGTTTTTTAGGTTTGTCTGGCCGGAGCGAGACGATGATGACAGTGGCGGAATTTTTTGCCCGAGAGCTGGCGGCGGCGGGCGTCGAGCGGGTTTATGGCTTGCCCGGCGGCGAAAATGTAGAAATCCTGGAGGCGCTGCGCCGGCAAGGTATCGACTTCCTGCTGGTGAAGAGCGAAAGCAGCGCCTGTTTTATGGCGGCGACGGCGGCGCGGCTGACGGGCAAAATCGGCGTCGCCTTGACGACGCTGGGACCAGGCGCGACCAATGCTTATGCCGGCTTCGCCCATGCCTATCTTGACCGCGCGCCTGTTCTGCTCATCACCGCCGCCAGCGATCCAGTGCTGCGCGGCCGGCATAGCCATCAGGTCTTGGATTTACCGGCGGTCTTCGCGCCTATCAGCAAATTGACAGCCGAATTATCAGCCAAAAATGCCGCGGCGACGATACGGCAGGCTCTAGCCATCGCCAAAGCCGGGCGGCCCGGACCTGTTCATCTCAGCCTGCACAATCGCATTGCCTTGCAGCAGATTGAGCCAGCGACTGCCGCCGCCGCGCCAGCGACAAAAAACATTGACTGGGCGCAAGCAATGGCGGACATTCAAGCCTGCCTGGACAGCAAGAAAAAGCCCATCATCGTCGTCGGCTTGGGTCTCGAGCCAGAGGCGCCCTACGCCCAACTGCGCGCTTTTGCCGAAGCCTTGGGTGCGCCTGTCATCGATAGTCCCAAAAGCAAAGGCGCGCTCGCGGCCGAACACCCGCTTTTCGCTGGCACAGTCGGCTTGACGCGGACTGACCCGGTCTATGCCCTGCTCGATGAAGCCGATTGCATCATCGCCATCGGCTTTGATGTGGTGGAGCTGGTCAAACCTTGGGACTATAAAAAGCCGCTGATATGGCTGGCGAACTGGGCCAATGACGCGCCGCGCCTGCCCTGCGCAGTTGAATACGTCGGCAATATCGGCGGGCTGGTGGCCGCGCTTGGCAATCAAAAATATCCGGCGGCGGCTGGCTGGGGCGTGGAGCGCATCAAAAAATTCCGTGCCGCTCAGGCTGCCATTCGCCCGCCCAGGCCAACGCCTAAGCGCATTCTGCCGCATGCCTTCCTGCGGGCGCTGCGGGAAAATACGGCGGATGACATCATCGTCTGCACCGATGTCGGCTCGCACAAAATCTTTAGCGCGCTGCAATGGCCGGCGCGCCGGCCAAACCGCTATTTTGTCTCCAATGGGCTTTCGGCGATGGGTTTTGGCTTGAGCAGTGCCATCGCCGCCGCGCAAATCACCGGGCAGCCGACGGTCTGCATTACCGGCGATGCCGGCTTGGCTATGGCTCTGGGCGAGCTGGGTTTGCTGCTGGAGCGGCCGCTGCCCCTGCTGATACTCGTGATGAACGATGCCGCGCTCGATTTGATTCGCTCGGCGCAGCGGCGCGGCGGCCATGCCGCTTTTGGCACTGAGTTCCGCAATCCCGATTATGCCGCCATCGCCCGCGCTTATGGCTTAGCCTATCAAAAAGTTGAAACGGAAGCTGCTTGCGCGGCGGCAATTCGCGTCGGGCTGGCCGCCGCCGCGCCTATGCTGATTGATGTGATGATTGACCCGATTGGCTATCCGACGACGGTGGCTTAAAGGCGGCGGATGCGCTCGGCCAAGGCCGGGTCACGGGCTAGCACCGCCCCTATTTTTTGCAAGGCCGCCGCCACCGCATCGACGCCGTCTTTGCCAGTGCGGAAAATCTCTTCGTTGAGCCACAAGCCCTCGCGGCCGCTGATGCGCTCGGTGACCGGCAGCTGCATTTGCGAGAAATCAAAATACTCGGGGAAGGCGGCTGGACCTGGCAGGCGCGAGTTCTGCGGCTGGAATAAATCGTAACGATACATCGGGTCATAACCGCGCCAGCACGGGATGCCCTCAGCCAGCAAAGCCCGCTCCAGCGCGGCGTTATCCGCGCCAAAAATGGCCGGTTCGACAGCAAAAGTATAGCGATAGACGGCCCGTTTTTCTTGGCGCGGGTCGCGCGGCAAGACGCGCAGTCCCTCAATTTCGCTCAAGGCTTCGTCCATATACGCCGCCATTTCTTGCCGCAGTTGGAATTGGGCCGGGAAGCGCTCCAGCGCGACATTGAGCAAAGCCGCTTGCAGCTCTGTCATACGGTAGTTGCCGCCTTGGGTATAAAGCTGGCCGGCGGGGTCATGCGGGCGGCCGCAATCAATCAAGCTGGCGGCGCGCCAGGCATGCTCTGGCGAGCGGCAGAGCAAGACGCCGCCTTCGCCGGCTGTCATAATTTTGGTGGATTGCATGCTAAAAGAGCCAAAATGCCCAATTGTACCCGCGCCCTGGCCGGCCCAAAACGCGCCATGGGCATGGGCGGCGTCTTCAATCACAATCAGATTATGCGCTTTGGCGATAGCCATAATAGCCGTCATATCCGCAATCTGGGAAGCGATATGCACAGGCATGATAGCGCGGGTGCGCTCGGTAAGCGCCGCTTCAATCGCGGCGGGGGCGATGCAAAATGTATCAGGCTCAATATCAACCAGCACCGGCAGCGCGCCCGCCATCAGCGGCGCGGATGCGGTGGCTTGAAAGGTATAAGCTGGCACGATGACTTCGTCGCCCCAGCCAATGCCCGCCGCCCGCAGCGCCACTTCCAGCGTGATAGTGCCATTCATCATAGCGACGGCGTACTGCCCCTGCTGCAAGTCAATGAAAGATTCGAGAAACTGCTGGGTCTGCGGCCCAGGATAAGGAAAGCCGCCCCAGTTGCCGCTGCGCACAACCGCCGCAACGGCCGCGACATCGCGCTCGTCATGCACGGGCCAAGCGGGATAAGGCTGGGGGCGCGTCTTCGGCCCGCCGAACAGCGCCAATTCCTGCATCATCGCCTCCCTTAGGAAAATAGAAACTCGGACTTACTCAAACGCCGCGCAGGCGAAAAAATGTGAGCAGCGCGACAAAAAGCACCGGTATCAAACCCAGCAGCAGCATACGGCGTATGACGGGCCCTTCCTGCCCGCCCAAGCCGACCGTGCTGCAACCGACGATGATTTTGGCGGGAGCCAGCACGCTGCCCAGCGATGCGCCAGCCGTCTGCCCAGCTAGCACGATTGGCACGCTCAAAGCCAGCAGCGCCGCCGTCTCTTGTTGCAGCGCGCCAAAAACCACATTGGAATTGGTATTGCTGCCGGTCATAAAAGCGCCGAGCGTGCCGATAAAGGGCGCGAAAAGCGGATAGATCTCAGCGCTAAAGGTCTCGCTGATGCCGCGGGCGATTATTTGCGTCATGCCGCTGTGCGTCATCAGCGCCGCCATAGCCACCAAAGCCAAAATCGAAATGGTCGATTTTGCGGCTGACCGGCGCACTTTGCGCCAAATCTCGCCCCAGACCGCCGCGCTTTCGTAATAGCCGGCGCGGCGATACAGCAAAAAAGCGATTAGCCCGGCATAAAAAAGAATCGCGCCGGCATGCCCAAAGAGGCTAATCACGCGGCCGCTCTCGGCCGGCGTCTGCCAGCCATACGCTGTCGCCACGGCTGGAAAAGCGATTTCCAGGCGCAGGCTATCCATCAGCGCTTCCAGCGGCTCGATGAGGTTGATGGAAAAGGCTAAAACGAGCAGGATAACATAAGCCGCTAGCGCCAGCGGGATACTACGCGTTTGCTCGCCTGGTTTTGGCGCTGTTTTGGATTTGCCGCCGTGCAAAGGCGAAAGCACATACAAAACGCCGACGATTGCGCCGGCTAATGCGCCCGAGGTCGAGCCGAGCGTCCACAGCCCATTGGTCGCCACCCACCACTGTGTCAGCCCCATGACCGCGCCGACCAGCAAGAGCATCGGCAACGAACGCAAAAAGCCGCGCAAGCCCGCGCTGACATAGGCGACCAGCGCGCCACTGATGAGACAGGCCAAACCCAAGATGAGCGCCGCGTCATGCGCCAGCGCTTCGCCGGGCAGGCCGGTCACGGCGGTCAAAGCGACAAATGAAGTGCCGAGCGAGCCAAATGTTACCGCCCAGCCATGCCCCAGCGCCGCCATGATGACCGATTGCGTCGCGCTATAACCCAAGCCGACCAGCAGCGGCGCCACCACCGCCACCGGCACGCCAAAGCCGCCGACGCCTTGCAGCAGCGAAACAAAGACCCAGCTAATCAGCAAACTCTGGATGGCGCGGTCGGCGGTTAAGCGCGGCAAGCTGCGGCCAATCAAGGCGACTGTGCCAGCTTCGTTGGTTACATTATAAAAAAAGAGCGCCATCCAGACGATATACAGCACATCGACCGCGAGCAGAATCGATTTGCCAATCGCCACCAGAGCCAGGTTGAGGCCGCCACCAAAAACTGTCAGCGCTAGCAGCAGGGCGCTGGCAAAACCGGCGGAGCCAGCGCGGCTGCCACCCCAGCCCAAACCCACCATCAATACCAAGACTATCAGCACTGGCAGCAGCGCCAGCAGCCAATTCACAATGTTGAGTTCCAATATCAATTCTCCCAAGGCGGCAATTAGCCAGGCGAGGTCTGGCAGATAGGCGGCTTGCGGGTATAAAAACAGGTCGCTTCTTGAAAAGCGTAGGCGAATTGCAAGAGAGCGAACTCGCCGCGCGGCTGCCCGACAATCTGCAAGCCGACCGGCAAACCGTCCTCGGTGAAACCGCCGGGCAGCGATAAGGCCGGCAAACCCGTGACAGTGATATAGGCGCAGCTCATCATCCAGTCGATATAGGTGTGCATTGCCTGCCCGTTGATTTCCGCCGGGTATTCCCATTCGATGGGGAAAGGCGGTACTTGCGCCGTCGGCAGCAGCAGAAAATCATAAGTCTCCAAGAAAGCGCGGACGCGGTGGAAAAGCTCGCTGCGCTTGACTTCGACGCGGCTGATTTGGGCGGCGCTGAGCTTGCGGCCTTGTGCCGCGTTCCAGCGGATTGTTTCTTTGAAAGCGGCTTCGCCAAATTCGGCAAAATGCTCGGCGAAAGACAATTCAAAATTCCAGGCGCGCAAGGTCTGGAAAATTTCGTAGGCATCGCGGAAATCGGGCTGCACCTGCTCGATGTGGCAACCTAAATCGGTGAAGACAGCCAGATTTTTTTCCAGCGCCGCAAGCACGCGCCCATCGACGGGCAATGTGCCGAGGTCGGGACTCCAGGCAATCTTGACATCGGTGAAATCGCGCTCCAGCGCTTCGGCAAAGATGGCCGGCGCTTGCTGAATAGAAATAGGCGCGCGTTTGTCGTAACCGGCGATCGCTTGCAGCATCAGCGCGACATCCTGCACCGTCCGCCCCATCGGGCCATCGACCGACAGCGTCGACCAGGCATTGGCTTTGGGATAGCGCGGCACGCGCCCTGGCGCTGGCCGCAAACCGACCACATTGCAAAAACTGGCTGGATTGCGCAGCGAGCCGCCCATATCGCTGCCATCAGCGATAGGCAACATGCCAGCCGCCAGCGCGACGGCGGCGCCGCCGCTGCTGCCGCCACAGGTCTTCGTCAGGTCATAAGGGTTGCGCGTCGCGCCGAAGACAGGATTAAATGTATGCGAGCCAGCACCGAATTCCGGCACATTGGTCTTGCCCAGCGTGACGCAGCCCGCCGCCTTCAAACGGGCGATGATGAGGTCGTCGGCAACTGGCACATAATCGCGGAAGACCGGTGAACCCATAGTACTGCGGATGCCCGCCGTCTCGAAGAGGTCTTTATGAGCGATGGGCAAGCCATGCAAAATGCCAAGCTCTTCGCCGCGAGCCTGTTTCTCATCGGCGGCTTTGGCCAGGGCCCGCGCTTTCTCGGTCAAATAAGTTACGATGGCATTCAGGGCCGGGTTGACCGCTTCAATCTGCTGTGTATAGGCCGCCAGCAAGTCCCGCGCGGAGAGCGCGCCACGCCGAATCAGCGCCGCCTGCTCTACCGCCGTCAGCCAGATTAATTCGCTCATTCTTTTTGCTGTCCTTCAATCCTCAGCCGCGGCCCACATAGGGCATGCCGCTAGCCATCACGGTCATAAAAAGCACATTGGCGGATAGCGGCAGTTGCGCCATATACAGCACGGCATCAGCTACATGGCGGGCGTCCATTGTCGGTTCGACCAGGACTGCGCCATTGGCTTGCATTATGCCAGCTTCCATGCGCTGCGTCATCTCGGTGCGGGCATTGCCGATGTCGATTTGGCCGCAGGCGATGTCAAAAGCGCGGCCATCGAGGGCGGTCGCTTTGGTCAAACCAGTCAGGGCGTGCTTGGTGGCGGTATAGGGCGCGGAATTGGGCCGCGGCACATGCGCCGAAATCGAGCCATTATTGATGATGCGGCCGCCGCGCGGGCGTTGCGCCTTCATCAGCTTGAAGGCTTCTTGCGTACACCAGAAAGCGCCGCTGAGATTCACCGCGACGACATCCAGCCATTGCTGCGCGCTCAGCTCTTCCAGTGGCAGCGCTGGCGCGCCAATGCCGGCATTGTTAAAAAGCACATCGAGCCGGCCGAATTTGTCTTTTGCCGCCGCAAACAGGTCAGCCACCGCCGCCCGCTCGCCCACATCGGTCGGCGCGATTAAAAGGCGGTCGTCGCTGAGATTGGCGGCGGCCGCCGTTTCATGCAGTTTGACGGCGCGCCTGCCGGCTAGGACTAGGGCATAACCCGCCCCCGCCAGAGCCAAAGCTGCCGCCCGCCCAATGCCAGAGCCAGCCCCCGTGATAAGCGCAATTCTCTCTTCCATCGCCTCTCCTCCCGCATTGAGTCTACGCCCCGCCCGCGCCCTTGTCAAACCCGGCGGGTCTAAAACTTCGTCTAGCTCGCCCTGCAATTCCCGCTGGCGCTGGGTAATATTAGGCGTGGAACAGACAAAGAAGTAGAATACATAAAATAAACGAGAATATGCAGAGATAGCAAGCGCGCAAAGCAGTCTCTCTGTGGCTCAGTAGGACAAAGTAAATTTTGCAACTTTTTGCGCTCGTTTCAAGCCCACCCCCGGCCCCTCCCGTAGGGCAGCCGCGATTTTTTTGCATAATTAACTTGAGCTTACTGTAAAATAGTGCTGCTACGGAAAGAAGGCAAGAGCATGCGAATCGCCTGCTGTATATGGGCATTAAATGGCCCGGAAACGGACGCGCTGCGGCAAGTCCGCGACATCGGCTTTGACTGGATTGATATTCAACCGGCCCACTTGCAGACGCTGGAAAGCCAGCTTTTAGCGCAGGAACTCGGCTTGCGGGTATCGTGCATGGGCGCGTCTTTTGGCTTGCCGGCCGGCGCCGCGCTGGACCAAGCGGAGGCCGCCGCGCGGCAAGCGGCGCTGGCGCATGGCCAGCGCGCCATTGACTTAGCCGCCCGCGCTGGCGCTGAAGTCGTCTATGTCGTGCCGGGCTTAGACGCCAGCCCAGCCGCTTTGCAGCGCTATGCCGACTCGGTGATTTGCCTGGCTGAGGCGGCCGCCAAAGTGGACATCAAGCTAGCCATTGAGCATTTCCCCGGCAAAGCTCTGCCCAGCGCCGGCGAGACGCTGGAATTCCTGGACCAGCTGGGGCATGACAATCTCTATCTGCTCTATGACAGCGGGCATATCCAGCTCTCGGGCGAAGACCCGGCGACAGTGATTCAAAACGCAGGGCAGCGCCTGGGCTATGTGCATTTTGACGACAACGATGGCATCCGCGATTTGCATTGGGCGCTGCTGGATGGAGTGATGAGCGAAGCGGCACTGTTTGAGACGCTGCGGGCCCTGCAAGCGATTGACTATGCGGGAGCGCTGAGCCTGGAACTCAGCCCGAGCTTGCCCCGGCCAGCGGACGCGCTGCGCGACAGCCGCGATACGCTGCTGCGCGCCTGGCACCGCCTGCGCTGGCGCTAAAAACCGCCGCGTTCAAACAGCACGGTTGTAAAATAAAGCAAAAATTATTATAGTAAATGCTGGTCGAAACGAGCGCCTGCCGCTGCTCTCTCAAGTGGCTAGCAAAGCCAGGGCAAGCGCGATTCCGTAAGTTATAAACTATTTGACAAAGGAGAGCGAGGAGGCGCAGGTGTAGCTGAAGGCGCGGGCAGCGGTCTCACCAACCGATGGCGCTCAGGCAGAATTTCCTCATGAATCAGACCCCTTTTGTATCCCTATCCGCAATGAAAGGATATTTTCCATGTTTAAGAAATCCACGCTCTTGCTCTTTGTCCTTGTGCTTGTCTTGGCTATGCTGCCGCTTTCCACGACAGTTTCGGCGCAAAACCCCGATTGCGAGGGCGATGTCACTCTCACTTATTGGCATCACTGGGGCGGCAACCGCATTCCTTTGATGGAAGAACAGGTAGCGGCCTTTGAAAATCATAACCCGGGCATCTGCGTCGACAATGTCTTTTTGCCTTGGGACAACCGCTTGCAGAATCTGCTGGCCGCTATCGCCGCCGGCAACCCGCCCGATGTAACGATGTTCGGCCGCCACGACCTGCCCTTCTTCGCCGCCACCGAATCTATCATCCCGCTAGATGACTATATGGCGGCTGATGGCATTAGCGCCGATATATTCCATCCCTCAGAATTCTCCGGCACCCAATACAATGGCAAGACCTGGATGCTGCCGCTGCCGGGTGGTGGCGCTTATCAAATCGCCTGGTACAACACTGACCACTTCGCCGACGCCGGCATCGAGAGCTTCCCCGAAACTTGGGACGAAATGCTCGAGGTCGCCGATGCTCTGCGTATGGGCGAGGGCGGCTTCCTGGATCGCGTCGGCTTCAACGGCAATGCCGTTGGCGGTTTTAATTCCT
The DNA here is from genome assembly GCA_965200325.1 of Phototrophicaceae bacterium. GTDB lineage: Bacteria > Chloroflexota > Anaerolineae > Aggregatilineales > Phototrophicaceae > UBA6055. The sequence continues at coordinate 2,615,094 of OZ241335.1, forward strand.
TCGCCACTTGGCTGAATGCCAATGGGCAGGACTGGATCAGCGACGATCTGAAGACGGTCACCATCAATAACGAAGCGGGCGCGCAAACCTTGGAATTCATGCAAGCCTTGAACGATATCAACTTCGGCATCGAAGAATTGAACGCCTTCATGGAAATGGCCGGCGAATTCGACCAAGGGCCGCTGATCCAAGGGCTGGTTTCCATTGAGGTCAACGGCTCTTGGACGCTCTTCCAAGTCGAAGACCACGCCGAAAACCTGAATTATTCGGTAGCGCCGATTCCCTACGGCCCGAGCGGCAGCGCCGACCGCCGCGGTTCGACGCACGGTGGCTGGGGTTACATGATCCCGCAGAACGCCGCCCACCCCGACGAAGCCTGGCAACTGGTGAAATGGCTGACGGCTGAAGTTGACGGCAAAGGCGCTTGCTGGTTTATCCAACAGCAGCAACGGCCGTCGCCGCTGGTTGAGTGCGATGGCTATATGAAGGACGGCGTCACGCACCCGCGCGCTGAGGCCATCCTGGCCGTCGCGGCGCTGGACAATCTCGTGCGCGTTTCCCCCGTGCAGCCCGAAGCGGCGCAGATTATGAACCGCATGGTTGAAGATGTGCTATTCGGCGACAGCTCGATTGAAGACGCTTTGGAAAGCGCCGAAGCTGAAGTGCAAGGTCTGCTGGACGCATTCTGGGAAGAATACGGCTAGTCAGTAGCAGTATGGGGCATCAAGGGCGGCCTAGCCGCCTGATGCCCCATGCTTTCTTTAATGGGATAGGCATAAAGATATGGCAACAGGTTTTAGTTCGCAACTTAACGCCTTGCGCGCGCAGCGGCAGCGGCGGACGCGCTGGCGCGACCTTTCGCCGATGCGCAAACGGGAAGCCTGGACCGGACTATTATTCATCAGCCCCTGGATCATCGGCGTGCTGCTCTTCACGGCGGGCCCGTTCATCGCCTCTTTTGCCTTGAGCTTCACCGATTATGACATCGTGAATCCGCCGCGCTGGGCCGGTTTAGAAAATTATCAGCGCATGCTCTTCGAGGACAACCTCTTCCTCAAGTCCTTGCGCAATACCGCGGTTTATGTCATCGGCTCGACGGCGATTCGCGTCGTGCTGGGTTTTTTGCTGGCGCTCTTGCTAAATACAAAAGTGCGCTTCATCGGCATTTGGCGCACGCTTTTCTATGTGCCGTCGGTCGTGCCGATTGTGGCGCTTTCGGTAGTCTGGCAATATGTCTTGAACGCGCGCGTGGGCTTGCTCAATACTTTTTTGTATTCGATTGGCTTGCCGCGCTTCCGCTGGTTCGCCGACCCGGATATTGCCATGATTGGCTTTTTGCTGATGAGCACGACCTGGGTTGGCGTGACGATGGTCATCTTCTTGGCTGGCTTGCAAGACATCCCGGACGAATATTATGATGCGGCGAAGATAGATGGCGCGAATATCTGGCAGCGCTTGCGCCGCGTTACCATCCCCTTGATGACGCCGACGATTTATCTCAACACGCTTATCAATATCATCGGTTCTTTCCAGGTCTTCACGCAGGTCTATATTATGACGCAAGGCGGCCCGCGCGACGCCACCCGCACCTATGTCATGCACCTGTTCGATTATGCCTTCCAATATCTGCCGCCTGATATGGGTTACGCCTCGGCTTTGGCTTGGGCCCTATTCCTGATTATATTTGTCTTCACCGCGATTATCGTTGGCACATCCCGCCGCTGGGTCTTTTATCAAGGCGCTTAGGAGATTGCAAATGGCTAGCATGAATGGCATGACACCGCCCGCCGGAGTAAGCCCAAGAGCCTGGGCGTCGCCGCAAGCCCGCGCCGATTTTATGCACCACGCCAGCCGCATCGGCAGCAAGCTATTGCTCTATCTTGTCCTGATTGCTTGCAGCCTGTGGTTCATCGCGCCGCTCTTTTGGATGTTCATGTCCTCCTTTATGCCGCTGGAACAGGTTGGGCAGGCTGGGCAATGGATCCCCTGGGTCTGGCAGCCAGAGAATTACACCGATGCGATGGAGCATTGGAATTTCGGCGTAACCTTCCGCAATACGCTCTTCCTCACGGTCGTCTCTTTAATCGGGCATGTCCTCTCGTCGACGGTCGTCGCTTATGGCTTCGCCCGTTTCCGTTTCCCCTACCGCGATGCGCTTTTCCTCATCCTCTTGGCGACCTTGATGCTACCCTTCGCGGTTTTGCTGATACCGGTCTATGTTTTTTATTCCGAGATAGATTGGGTGAATACTTTTTACCCGCTGCTGGTGCCAGACTTTTTTGGCCGCGCCTTTTTTATCTTCATCTGCCGCCAATTCTTTTTGGGCATTCCGCAAGATTTGATTGACGCCGCCAAAATTGACGGCGCGAGCGAGCTGCGCGTTTTCACGCAGATTATGCTGCCGCTGGCTAGGCCGGCTATCGTCGTCATCTGCATCTTGAGCTTCCAAGGCACCTGGAACGACTTCCTCGGGCCTTTGATTTATCTGCGAGACGAATCGCTGCATACACTGGCTATTGGTTTGTACAAATTCCAGGCGCTGCCGGGGCAAGGCGGCATCTACAACCAGCAAATGGCGGCATCGGTGCTGATGATTCTGCCGGTGCTAGTGATTTTCTTCTTATTCCAACGGCAATTCATCCAGGGCGCTAACATCTCTGGTTTGAAAGGCTAGCGATGGCGGCGCCGCCAAACATCCTGTTCGCGCTTTGCGATCAGCTCGGCGCGCGCTGGCTGCCGCTTTATAGCCATCCCAGCGTCGCCACAGCCCAACTCGATTCCTTCGCCCAAGAAGCCACCGTTTTCGAGCGCGCTCTCACTACCGCGCCCGTCTGCACACCCTATCGCGGCTGCCTGCTCAGCGGGCTGTATCCAGCGCAGACAGGCTTAGTTCAGAATGGCATGGCCTTTCCGACTGGGCTGCCCAGCCTGGCCGATCATCTCAACGCGGGCGGTTATGCGACGCATTACATCGGCAAATGGCATTTGAGCGGCGCGCCACAAAAAAATCGCTGGGTGTCGCCTGAAAGACGGACCGGCTTCCAGCGCTTCATCGGCTGGGAAAGCCATCACATCGATCATTATGCCGGGCGGATTTGGGCGGAAGACCCAGATAAGGCAATCGCTATGCCAGGCCACGAGACCGACGCGCTGACCGATTTTGCCATTGAAGAACTGGCAAATTTGGCGCAGAGGCCCGCGGGGGCAGCGCCTTTTTCTTAATGCTGTCTTATCAAGCACCGCACCCGCCCTGCTCTCCCCCCAGCCAATACCGCGCCTTGTATGAAGAGCGCGACTTGCTGACGGAGCCAAATGCCGACCGGTCGGCTTGGTTCAAGCATGCGGGCTGGAAAGCCGATTACGCTGTCGCCACTTTTCGCCAGTTATATTTTGGCGAAATCAGCCAGCTCGACGCTGCCTTTGGCCGCCTTTTGACTGCGCTAGAGCAGCAGGGCTTAAGCGAGAATACGCTGGTCATTTTCACCTCGGATCATGGCGAGATGGCCGGCGCGCACGGTCTTTTTGGCAAGGGGGTGATGTACGAAGAAGCCTTGCATGTGCCGCTCATCATTCGGGCGCCCGGGCAAACTGTCGGTAGGCGGACGCGCTATCCAGCGGCGACGATTGACTTGCTGCCGACTGTGCTAGATTATGCTGGCTGCCCAGCGCCGACAGCCGGCGAAGGCCAGTCCCTGCGCCCTTGGATAGAAGGCAGAGGCGGGGCAAGAGAGCGCATCGTCATCAGCGAGTATCAAAATTTCTGCGCGGCAGCGGGGCCCTGGAAACTGTTCACCCGGGGTCGCAGCTTGGAAAATGCCGCGCTCTACAACATCGCTGACGACCCTTATGAATTGCGCAATCGCCTGGATGACCCGGTTTGCGCCGAGATTCAAGCGGAGCTAAGCGGCGCGCTGGCAAGCTGGCAGCACCGAGTGGACCGCCCACTCCCAACAAAGCAAGCGCTAATATAGATATTCCACAGTAAAGGTAGCTAAAAATGGCATCAAATCAATATCTGAACGCAAGCGGCATCTACCCGCATCTCGCCTTAAGCGCAGAATTAGGACCCCCACGCACAGAATGCGGCATCGGTGCGTTGATGGCTTGGGTTGGCAAGCTCTGGCTTGTCACTTATGTCTCGCATAAATCCGCCAGCGGCAGCGGCACCGGGCTGTATTCAATTAACGAGCAGCTTGAGATAACAAAACATCCCGCCAGCTATGTCGGCACTTATACCAATCGTATGGTGCATTGGCAGTCCAACCAGCTTTTCATCGGGCCGCATGTCATCGACGCCCAGGGCAATGTGCGCACAGTCGAAGACTTGCTGGAAGTGCGGCTCTGCTCGACTATGCGCCATCTGCATGACCCAGAGAACCTGGTCTATATGCTGGGCATGGAAGGCGAGTTTTATGAAATGAATGTGCATACGCTGGAGACGCGCTTTTTAATGGATTTAGTCGAAGAGCTGGGCATACCCGACCATCAATACTGCCATTTTAAGGCGGCTTACAGCAATTTTGGCCGCGTGGTGGTGGCGAATAACAGCTATGACGAGCGCGACTTCACCGGCGTCGAAGCGGCGGGCCGGCTGGCGGAGTGGGATGGGCAGCGCTGGACCATCATCGAGCGCAATCCATTTATCGAGGTGAATGGCCGCGGCGACTTCGCCGGCACGATTTTTGCGATGGGCTGGGACAAGCGCTCGGCGATTCTGCAAGTCTACACAGCGGCGAATGACGAGTGGAAACGGTATCGCCTGCCAAAAGCCAGCCATTGTTTTGACCACATGTGGCAGACCGAATGGCCCCGCATCCGCGAAGTCGAACACGAGCGCTTTTTGATGGATTGCCATGGCCTGTTTTACGAGCTTTCGCCTTGGGCGTATGACAATCATGTCTGGGGCATCCGCCCGATTTCGACGCATCTCTGGGTGCATGGCGATTTTTGCACCTATCGCGGCATGCTGGTGCTAGGCTCGGACAATGCTAGCCCCCACAATGGCGCCAATCACCTGGCCGGCGAGCCGCAATCGGGTTTGTGGTTTGGCAAGACCGACGACCTCTGGCGCTTTGGCAAACCGGCTGGCTGGGGCGGCCTGTGGTGGGAAGATACAGTAAGCGCCGGCGCAATCTCCGACCCCTACTTGATGACAGGCTTCGATAAAAAAGTCCTGCACCTGAGCAATGACAGCGACGCTGAAGCCAGTTTTGTCGTCGAGGTCGATTTTCTGGGCAATGGCAGATGGAAACGTTACGGCAGCGTCACAGTCGCGGCGCATGGCTACAGCCACCATGAATTTCCCAGCGGCTACAGCGCGCATTGGCTGCGCCTGCGCTGTGAAAATGATTGTGTCGCCACCGCCTATTTGACATATACTTAAAGGCAAGCGTAATCTAAAGATAATTTGGAGAGAAAATGCACGGTTTTACGCAACTCACAGAAGAACAGCGGCGGCAGTTCTACGACGAAGGCTATTTGATTATCCGCAATGCCCTCGATGAAGCTATGATTAGCCGCTTGATTGAAGCGGGCGACCGCCTGCTGGCGACCGAAGAGCGCTTCAACCGCTTCGTGACCGGCGGCGGCATTTATGACGGCTTCCGCAACTGCATCACAATGAACGACGCTTTCATCCCGCTCTTGACCAATCACATCACCTTGCCGCTAGTCATCCAGCTCTTAGGCTCGAACTTGCAGCTATCGACCAGCCATTTGATTTATCGCCAGCCCGACCCGCCTGGCACGCCTGATAGCATTAGGCGGCCGGGTTGGCACCGCGATAATGGCCGGACCTCGCTCGATTTAGGCGCAGCCAATTATCCGCGTATCGGCTTGAAATGCGCCTTTTATCTGACCGATTTGAGCCAGCCAAATTCCGGCGTTACCATGCTGGCGCCGGGCAGCAACCAGCTCAAGACGCGCATCGAAATCCCCGAAGGCAAGACTGACCCAGCCAATGCCATCGAGCCGCTGCTGGAGCCAGGCGATTGCGTCATCTTTGAATACCGCACCTGGCACGCGGGCGCGCCGAACTTCACCCAGATTACGCGCAAGGCGGTGATGATTGGCTATGCCTATCGCTGGCTGAAGCCGATGGATTATATCAAGCAAGATTTGAGCTTTTTGGAGAAACTCAGCGATACCGAGAAGTATCTCGTGGGCGAAGAGCTGGATGAGACACTGGAGTTTCAGCCGAGCGGTGGGGCTAACCCGCTGAATGACTGGTGCGCGCAATATGGCATCGAAACCGACCGGCATGGCCTGTGAGCTAAAGCAGAAGTCTTTCACAGCAGCGAAAGGCTAAACCAGAAAGTATGAGGTGAAGAATATGAAACAAGATAATCAAATCCCGCGGATGACCCAGCTGCCCTTCTCACCCGCTGTCAGGCCACCCAAGACCGTACGCATCGACAGCGACCTCGTCATCGTCGGCGGCGGCTTAGCTGGCACCTGCGCCGCCATCACCGCCGCCCGCGCCGGCATCAAAGTCGCGCTGGTGCAAGACCGCCCCGTCATCGTCGGCAATGCCAGCAGCGAGGTGCGACTCTGGGCCCTCGGCGCCACCTCGCACATGAACAATAACAACCGCTGGGCCCGCGAAGGCGGCGTCATCGACGAAATCTTAGTCGAAAATATGTACCGCAACAAAGAAGGCAACGCGCTCATCTTCGATACGATTCTGCTGGAAAAAGTGGTCGAAGAAGAGAATATCACCCTGCTGCTCAATACAGCGGCGGTCAGCCTGCGCAAATCCGATGGCGAAACCATCGAAGCGGTCAGCGCTTTTTGCAGCCAAAACTCGACGCAATACGAGCTGTACGCGCCGCTTTTCTGCGATGCGTCGGGCGATGGCATCGTCGCTTTTCAAGCTGGCGCTGCCTTCCGCATGGGCGCTGAAGCCAGCGACGAATTTGGCGAAAAATTCGCCCCCAGCGAAGAATATGGCTATCTGCTCGGACATTCGATTTATTTCTACAGCAAAGATATTGGCCAGCCGGTCAAGTTTGTGCCGCCGAGTTACGCCCTGGCCGACATCACCCAGATTCCGCGCTTCCGCAGCTTCAATACCGCCACCGATGGCTGCCGCCTGTGGTGGATTGAATATGGCGGCCGCCTCGATACCGTGCATGAGACCGAGACCATCAAATGGCAGCTGTGGAAGGTTGTTTACGGCGTCTGGAATTACATCAAGAATTCGGGCGAATTCCCCGACGCCGAAACCTTGACGCTGGAGTGGGTCGGGCAGATACCGGGCAAGCGCGAGAGTCGGCGCTTTGAAGGCGACTATATGCTGATTCAGAAAGACATCATCGAACAGCGGCAGCATTATGACGCCATCTCTTTTGGCGGCTGGTCGATAGACCTGCACCCGGCCGATGGCGTTTTCAGCGAGCGGCCGGGCTGCGACCAATGGCATGCCAAAGGCGTCTATCAAATCCCTTACCGCACGCAGTACAGCAAGAACATTCAAAACCTCTTCATCACCGGGCGCATTATGAGCGCGTCGCATGTCGCCTTTGGCTCGAGCCGCGTTATGCTGACTTTGGCTTCGGCGGCGCAGTCGGTTGGCATCGCGGCGGCGCATTGCATCCAGCGCAATCTGCTGCCACGCGACATCGCCAAGCCAGAGAATACCGCGCTGCTCCAGCGTGATTTGCAGCGCGTCGGGCAATATATCCCGCAATTCCGTCTCGATGACCCTGAGAATCTGGTGCGGCAAGCGCAAATTACTTCGACGAGCAAACTGTGCCTGGAAAGCCTGCCCGCCGATGGGCCCCGCCATAGCTTGCTGCGCCCCTATGCCCAGATGCTGCCTATGCAGCGCGGGCGCATCCCGCGTATGCGCATCACTGTCGATGCCGCCCAAGCCACCCAGCTCGAAGTGCAGCTGCGTACTAGCAGCAAGCCAGACAACCATAGCCCCGATGTCATATTAAAGACGCTGCGCTTTGACCTGCCAGCCGGCGCGGGGCAGCAGCTGGATTTGGACTTCGACCAGCTTATCGACGCCGAGCGCTATGTCTTCGTCTGCGTCATGGATAATCCAGCCGTTCAGCTGCATTTGAGCAGCTGGCGCGTCACGGGCTTAGTCGCTTTGAGCTATCGGCGGACGCAGACTCCGCTTCACGATATTGGTGTGGAGAGCTTCGAGTTTTGGACGCCGCCGCGCCGCCCGGCCGGGCAGAATATCGCTATGACTTTTAACCCGCCCATCAATGGCTTTGACGCGCAAAATATCTGCAATGGCGTCGCCCGCCCCACTGCGGCGGTGAATGCCTGGGTCGCCGACCCAGCTGACCCAGAGCCGCAGCTCGATATCAAGTGGGTCGCGCCACAGAGCATCAGCCGCATTCGCCTGATGTTTGATACCGATTTTGACCACGCGATGGAGACGACTCTGCGCGGGCATCCCGAAGCGGTGATGCCTTTCACGGTCAAGCATTACCGCATCAAAGACGGCGCCGGCGCAGTCTTGGCGGAAGTGACGGACAATCACCAGACGGTCAATACCATCGATTTTTCCGAGCCAATCGAAACAGACCACTTACAAATTGAACTTGTCGCCAGCCAGGGCGCTGCGCCAGCGGCACTGTGCGCCTTGCAATGCTATGAATAAAGAGACGGACGGGAATGATATGGTCAGCGAAAGAGATAAATTTTTCTTTGACCTGCAGGGCTATCTGCTGCTCAAAGGCGCTTTATCAAAACAGGAAGTTCTGGAAATCAACGCGGCGATTGACGCGCTGCTGCCAATGCAGCCCGGCGAATGGAAGGGCTATGTGCATGGCCATACCTATGGCGATGACGAAGGCCTGAACTTGCAGCAGATATATGAGGGCGGCCTGCCCTTCGAGCGCCTGATTGACCACCCGGCCTGGATTGACAAAGTAAAAACTTTTGTCGGTGGCGCTGGCACCTTCGATTATAACCATGGCCCGCTCTTCATTGACGAATGCTTTGCCAGCATCCGCGGGCCAGGGCAGGCGATTGGCTTTCATTCTGGCGGGCACGAAGGCACCAAGCGCACGCAGTTTCGTTATTACAACGGGCAGTTTCACTGCGGGCAAATCAATATCTTGATGGCTTTGACCGATATAGGCGTTGGCGATGGCGCAACCATGGTCATCCCCGGCAGCCACAAATCGAATTTCCCGCACCCTGACGCGGAGAAATATCGCATGCACAGCGACGAACCGTATGTGGACAATGTCGAAGGCGCGGTCGAAATTCACCTGGACGCGGGCGATGCGATTCTCTTCGTCGATTGCCTGGCGCATGGCTCGGCTAAGCGGGTGAATCCGGGCGATCGGCGCATCATCGTCTATCGCTATGGGCCATCTTGGGGCAACTTCCGCCATGGTTATCAAGTATCGGAAGAGCTGGCGGCGCGCTTGACGCCCGCGCGCTTGCAGATTGCGCGCCCCAAAGCGCCCTTAGTGCCACAGGCTTAAGCCTGTAAATCTTGCAAGCGGCTTTCGGCTAGCGCGATGCCTAGCCCGGGCCCGCGCGGGATTTCATAATAACCGCCCGTACAAACCAGCGGTGACTCGAGCAAGCGATTGGCGGTCTCAAAGACAGGCGGCTGATATTCCAGCAGGTAAAGATTGGGCAGAGCCGCCGCCACATGCAAGCTGGCGGCGATGCAAACGCCCAAGCCGACGCTCAGATGCGGCGCCATTTTCACATTGAAGGCTTCCGCCATTTGGCCGATTTTGCATACTTCCGAGATGCCAGCCCGCCCGACATCGGGCTGCAAAATATCGGCCGCTTTTTGCGTCAGCCAGGGGCGGAACTGGTAGCGGCTGCGCTCGGTCTCGCCGATGGCGATTGGCACGGCGACGGCCGCCGCCAACTGGGCGTGGCTGGCGATGTCTTCGGGGTTTATCGGCGCTTCAAAGAAACCGACGCCTAAACCCACCAAGCGCTGCCCCAGCTGCACCGCTTCGTCTAAGGAATAGACCCAATGCGCATCCAGCAGCAGCGTCGCTTCTTCGCCTAAGGCTTCGCGCAAAGCCCGCAGGCTGGCGGCATCCGCTCGCGGGCCATGGCCGGCCGCCAGCTTGAAGGCATTAAAACCGCGCTCGGTATATTCGAGGGCCAGCGTGACCCGCTCTGCGGCTGTCGGGCGCGGCAAACCCGAAACATAACAGGGGATGCGCTCGCGGAATGCGCCGCCGAGCAGTTGATAGACCGGCTGCCGCAAGATTTTGCCGCGCAGGTCCCAGAGCGCAATATCGCAAGCGCTGATGGCATCGAGCATAAAACCGCCATAATAACCGCGCTCGCGCATGAGGTCGTACATCACATTCCAAAGTACATTGCCATCCAGCGGGCTGCGCCCCAGTAAAGCTGGCGCCAAAAGCTGCTCGATGATGGTGGCGACGACTTCTGGCGCGACTGGCGCCAAAGCCTCGCCCCAGCCGACAAGCCCGTCTGCTGTGCTTATCTTGACAAAAGTGGTCTCAAAATAAGCGGAGTAGAGAGCGCGATATGGCGGGCGCAAGAAATAGGCTTGTGCATCGGCGCCGGCGGGCAAGAGACCCAAATAAGCCTCGTCGCGTTTGATGCGAAGGGGAATCGCTTCGACCTGGGTGATGCGCATATACCTGTCTCCCGCTGAACCTGTGGCTAAAACTCTCGCCTGAAGCTATAGTTTAATAGTTTAGAAGACGAAAAGAAGCTGCGCAATAGAGCAGACAAGGAGGCGCTGTGTTAGCTGGCATTTTTCAGATATTGCATAGTCCATTCAGTGATGACGGCGGGCTTGACTGGGACAGCTTCGCCCAGCAGATTGACTACTGCCTGGCAGTAGGTGTGCATGGCTTGGTGCTGCCGGCTTTAGCCAGCGAGTTCTTCACGCTGAGCGATGCCGAACGGCGAGCGGTCGTCGAATTTGCCGCGGCGCGCATCGCCGGCGCGGTGCCATTTGTCGTCGGCGTGCAGGGGCTTACCCAGCGGCTGGCGCTAGAATTTGCTGAGCATGCCTGCCAGCAGGGCGCCACCGCTTTGATGGCTATGCCACCGTATCTGCGCAAAGCGCCCAAAGCGGAACTGCGGGAGTATTATCGTCAGCTCGCTCGTTTCGACCTGCCTTTGATTATCCAAAACGCGCCGGCGCCGATTGGCAGCCCCTTGTCGCCGCCAGAATTAGCCAGCCTGCTCGCCAGCGAAGCCAATATCCAATACATCAAAGAAGAGACCACGCCTATCTTGCAGCACATCAGCGCTATTCTGGCCCAAGCCGACGGACATTGCGCGGGCGTCTTTGGCGGCGCGAACGGCATCTATCTGCTGGATGAATTGCGGCGCGGCGCTTGCGGCAATATGCCGGCTGGCGGCCTGGTCGATGTCCAAGTCAAGATTTATGATTTGTATCAGGCGGGCAAGATTGAAGCGGCGGCAGACCTTCATTTTCGGCTGCTGCCGCTGCTGAATTATGCGATGGTCTATGGGGTTTCCTTGCACAAGTATGTGCTATGGCGGCGGGGCGTGCTGCGTTCGCCCGTCGTGCGCGACCCGCAGAAAATCAGCTTGAATGCGGATGACATCGCCGCGCTGGAGCGGCTCTGGCCACGCATCGCGGCTTATACGAATGCCGATTTTCCTTTTCTGTAAGGGGAATAAATTAGCCGCAGAAGTAAGTTCCAGTTAATTATGCAAAATGTAGGGCGCGATTTTCAACCCCACCCCCAGCCCCTCCCCGAAGCTTCGGGGAGGGGAGTCTAACCCGGGGGCCTGTAGGCACCGTCCGATGGGAGGGACTTTCCGTAAGCCCGCACAGTTTTCAGGGTTTTTCTCCCCTCTCCAAAGCTTTGGGGCGCGTAGACACTGCCCTACGGGAGGGGCTGGGGTGGGGTTGAAAAGTGAGATATAGCAACAATTTTTTGCATAATTAACTTGGATTTACTGAGACACAGAGAGCAAACTAACATAACCACTCCTGTATAGCCTATCGGACTAGTAGGTCCAGCTGCGCGGCAACGGGCGCTCCATCGCTAGCAGGCGGCTTAGCAACTCTCGCCGGCACTCTGCTAGCGCCGCTTGATAGGCGCTTTTGCCAGCCACATCTTCATATTCGCCAGGGTCAATCTGCAAGTCCCAAAGTTTCTCGCTGCCATCGGCATGTACCAAATAGCGATAGCGGGCTGTACGCAGGCACTTCCAGCCCGCGCCTTCTGTCAGCGCGCTCTGCTTTTGCCGCAGCGGCGCGCCGCCGTCCACAATCTGCGCTAGGCTCTCACCGTGTAAAAATGGCGGAAGCTGTATCGCCGCCAGCTCGAGCAGAGTCGGTACAATATCGACCGCTTCTACGATGCCGGCATAACGCTGCACTGGCGCGGCGCCAGGCGCGGCAATGATGAGCGGCACGCGGCTCACCGCATCAGCGGCTGGATAGCCCTTGCCATAGCGCAGATGCTCGCCCAGCCATTCGCCATGATCCGATGTAAAGACGATGATAGTGTCTTCGCTTTTGCCGCTCTCGTCTAAAGCAGCCAAAATCTGCCCGACATAATAGTCCAACTCGCTAATCATAGCGTAATAGCCTTGTTTGGCTCGCCGCAGTTGCGCGTCGGAAAAGGGCGCATCGGGCGCAGTTGGGCGCTGCTGGTCGATATGCGGCGGAAATTCGGCGATTGACAGCGCCCCAGGCTCATAGAGGTCGAGGTATTTCTGGGGCGCGATCCAGGGCGCGTGCGGCGAATAAAAACCGGCGATGCAGAAGAAGGGCGCGCCGCCAGCCCGCTGGATAAATTCGATCGCGCGCGCGGCGACAAAGGCGCTATGCGTCAAGTTGTCAGGGGCGGCAAATGGAATGCCCCTGTCGAAATCATAGCGGCCCTCTGGATTGCCGCGATGCTCTACCCCATCTTCGATACCCATAGTGCGCTGCCAGACACGGGCGGCGGGCGGGATGCCGGCGCTGATATTGCGCATTTTCTCGGGCGCTTGCCGCCGTACCCAAGCGCGATAGGCATCTTCATAGACGCCGGGTTCGTCGGAAATTTCTAAGTAGTCGAAGCCATAGCTGGGGTGCGGCTGGCGGTGGTCGCGGTTGGCATGGGGCAGGAAGTGCAGCTTGCCGATATTCGCCGTCTGGTAGCCATATTGCTTGAGCATTCGTGGCAAGGTTATAATATCTAGTGGCACTGGCACACCCATGTGCGTGATGCCGAGACTGGATGGGTAGCGGCCCGATAGCATGCTGACGCGGCTGGGCATGCAAACTGGATTCTGCACAAAATGCTGGCTGAAGACCGTGCCGCGGGCGGCTAAAGCGTCCAGGTGGGGAGTGTGGATTTCGGCATTGCCCGCCGCGCCTAAGGCATCCCAGCGTTGCTGGTCGGTGTATAAAATGAGGATGTTCGGTCTTTTCATCGTGAACCTCCATAATGACGGCGTTTGCGCCAAAATTTTCTTGCTCGGCAAATATGGCAGACTGCCCGCCCTGTCGTTATCATATAGCGTATCGTCTGGCGCGCCGAAGGACCGCGAGAGTATTGCTCTCTTTCGAGTCTAATACGCCAGCCCGCGATTGCCAATTTTGACCGCTTGTTAGGCATCCGCCTACTTTCATATTGTCAAGAACGCTGTTTCTAAGTATCAGTTTAGACGAGACCTAACGAGGAGAACCAACTATGAGCAAAAACACAAGCGCTCATATCACAATCGATACTAAGCGCGTCATCAGCGAGATTTCGCCGCTGCTCTTCAGCGGCTTCGCCGAACACATGGGGCGCTGCATATACGAAGGCATTTATGACCCAGCCTCGCCCCAAGCCGACGAGAATGGCTTGCGGCGGGACGTCTTAGCCGCCTTGCGCGAATTGAATTATCGCGCCATGCGCTATCCGGGCGGCAACTTCCTCAGCGGCTATCGCTGGCAAGATGGCATCGGCCCTAAAGCGCAGCGCCCGCGCCGCCGCGAGCTTGCCTGGCAATCCATTGAAAGCAATCAATTTGGCACCGACGAATTCTTGCATTTTTGCCGCGAGATTGGCACCGCGCCCATGCTAGGCGTGAATATGGGCACCGGCAGCATCCAAGACGCCTCGAACCTGGTCGAGTATTGCAATGCGCCGCTGGGCAGCCAATATGCTGATATGCGCGCCGCCAATGGCCAGCGCGAACCCTATGGCGTGAAGTATTGGTGCCTGGGCAATGAAATGGACGGGCCTTGGCAGATTGGCCACCTGAACGCGGTTGACTATGGCAAAAAAGCCCGCGAAGCGGCAAAAATGATGCGCTGGCAAGATGATTCGATTGAGCTGGTGCTTTGCGGCTCCTCGAATTCGCAGATGCCCAGCTACCCGGAATGGGACCGCATCGCGCTGGAAATGTGCTGGGAGCATGTCGATTATCATTCGATGCACTATTACGCCGGCAACCTCGATGACGATACGCCCAGCTACCTGGCTCTGAGCGCGGTCTTTGAAGACTATGTGGACACGCTAGCCGGCGTCTTGCGCTATGTCAAAGCCAAAGCCCGCTCGAAGCGCGATGTCTACCTCTCTTGGGACGAGTGGAATGTCTGGTACAAGGCGCGCAGCACCGCCGATATGCGCGGCAGCTGGACCGAAGCGCCCCACCTCATCGAAGAGGTCTATAACCTGGAAGACGCGCTGGTGGTGGCGCAATGGCTGAATGTCTTCCTGCGCAAAGCCGATGTGCTAAAAATCGCCTGCATCGCCCAGATTGTCAATGTCATCGCGCCGATTCTGACGCGGCGCGCCGACCTGCTCAAACAGACGACCTATTACCCGCTGCTGCTTTTCAGCCAAATGGCTAGCGGCAACGCGCTGGATGTGCTGGTAGAATCGCCGCGCTACGAAACCAAAGCCTACGGCGATATGCCGCTGCTCGATGTCGCTTCCGCCCATGACCCGGCCGCGGGCAAGAATACCATCTTCATCGTCAACCGCAGCCTGAGCCAGAGGATGCCCATTGAAATCCGCTGGGGCGATTGCAAGCCCAAACGCATCACCACCGCCCATCAATTAGCCGGCGCTGACCCTAAAGCCAGCAACACTTGGGACAACCCAAATCAACTGACGATGCAGGCAATTTACGCGCCGCATATAATTGACAGCCAGGCTCAGCTGAGCCTGCCGCCGCTGTCCTTCACCGCTTTGGGCGTCGAGGTATAAAACTCTCAGTCAATTTGCGGCGCTGAGTTTAGGGCGATGCGCCGACCGGCTTGGTTCGATTCCACCGCCGCCAGAATAATTTCGGTAACATGGCGCGCCGTCCGCAGGTTCGAGACTGTGGGCTGCGCACCAGTTTTGATGCAATGCAGCCAGTCCGCGTGCTGATTGGCGACCGGTGCCGGCTTGATGCGCTCGACGATTGGCGGGACCCATTCCCGCTCCAAAGAACCTGGCCGGATGTATTCGATGGCGTCTTCCTGCTGTATCAGCTTGCCCGCCGTGCCATGCAGGCGCAAGTAAGACGAGCGCGCTGGGTCGCACCAGCCCGTTTCGGCGGTGGCTAAAGCACCATTTGACATTTCTAGAATCAGCGTCGCCGTATCTTCCAGCGTTGTCGGTTTGGCGACGGTGCGCATGCGGGCGCTCACCTGCTCTACCCGGCCTAGCAACGCGACGAGATTGGCGATGGCATAGACGCCCATATCAATCAAAGCGCCGCCACCGGCCGTCGCCGCGTCAAAAAACCAGAAGTCGTTTTCTACCCGCGGCTCCGCAAATGTATCCGTAACTTCGGCATAATAAACTTCGGGGCCGCCGTGGCTGTGGCGGGCAAAAGCGCCCGAGACCTGGCCGATGGCGCCGCGTTCGAGCTGCCGCCGCATTTCATAGACGGCCGCGCTGAAAGACGGGCGGCAATAGACAGTTTGGCGCGGTCGGGCGGCGCTGGCCGCCAGCAGTTGATCCGCCTCAGCCATCGTCGTGCAGAGCGGCTTCTGCATAAACAGATGCCAGCCCCGCTCCAGCACGGCTAAGCCTGCTTCAGCATGCAGGGGATGGGGCAAGGCGACGATGACCGCGTCCAGCGTGTCATCGTTGAGCAGGTCGGCCCAGCTCGTCGAATAACGCGGCACTTCAAAGCGCTGGCAGAGCAGGCGCAAACGGCGCTCGGTGCGCCCGCAGAGATGCGTCACGCGCAAGCCGTCGACTTGGGCGATTTCTGGCAAATGGCTGAGCGCGGCGATGCCGCCAGCGCCAAGAATGCCTACATTAATCATCGAGCAGGCCTCGCAAAAAGCCATAGCTGCGGCGGATGGAGCCAATCATGTCTTCGTTGCCGGTCTCGTCTTCGATGGCAAGCACGCCGCTATAACCGATGTCCCGCAGCGCTTTTATATAAGCCGCCCACGGTACCAAGCCTTCGCCGCAGGTCGCCTGCCGCGTCTCGGGATTCCAGTCTTTGGCGTGGGTATGGATGATTTTGTCGCCAAGGATATGCACGCCTTGAATCGTGCCAGCTTGCGAGCCAAAGCGCAGCAGATTGCAGGGATCGTAATTGACTTTCAGCCAGGCATTGCCCACCTCGTCGATGAACTCACCAAGAGCCTGCGGACTTTCTTGCCCGGTTTCCAACGCGAAATAGACGCCCACCGTCGCGCCATATTCGGCGATTTCGCCGACCGAGCCGAGCATGATGTCATAAGCCGGGTCGGACTTATCTTCGGGCAGCAGGCCGGCATGGGTGGTAACGATATTGCCGCCCAGCTCGGCAGTTGTGCGCAGCGCTTGCTTGGTCTTGTCGATGCGCCAGCGCAGGCCGGCGCTCTCTTCCAAGCCGCCATAAGTTGTCGCGCCTTGCAGCTGGGCGCAAAAGCCGCTAAAGCTGATACCCAGCGAAGCGGCGATGTTGCGGACTTCGCGGCGGTCGGCGTCAGAGCCAACTTCCGGGTCCAAGATACACGGGCGGTATTCCACATTCACAATCCAAGGCTGGACTGAGGTGCAGCCGATTTCGGCGGCTGTCTCCATCTGCTGGGCTAGTGCCTTGACCGACGGCGTTGGTCCCAAAGTCCACAAGGCGCAGCCAATTGACATCTCACGCATGATTTTCCTTTCTGCTCGGCCGGCTATGCGGACTATGATAACGAATCGCGCCGGGCAAAACTAGCGCAGCAGATATTTGCTAAACCAGTTGACGATGGCGCTGGCGGCGTGAATGCGGTTTTTCTCTTCGCGGAAGCCATGCCCCTCGTCTGGGAAGAGAATATATTCGACGGGGACACCGCGGGCGCGCAGCTTCTCCACGACCTGCTCCGCTTCATAAACTGGCACATTGGTATCGTTCGCGCCGTGCAGAACGAGAGTCGGCGCGCGGACAGCCTCAAGTTTATGTATCGGCGAAAGCGCGTCTAGCATAGGCCCTTCGGTCTCAGGGTCGCCATATTCTATTTTGGAGATGCTCGCCATCCACGGTTCGGTGTGGGCAAAAAAAGTCTTAAAATTAACCAGTCCATAGAGATTGACGCCGGCGGCGAATAGCTCGGGAAACTCAGTCAAACCCGCCATGGTCATATAACCGCCATAAGAGCCACCCATGATACCAAGCGGGCCCGCTAAGCCGCGCTCCAGCAAGCAGCGCGCCGTGCTGGCAATATCTTGAATCGCGTTGACGCGCAGCGCGCCATTGTCCAAATTGACAAAGCGCTTGCCAAAGCCGCCCGAGCCACGCACATTGGGCGCGAAGACAGCGATGCCTTGGGCTAAAAGCGCTTGATAATCATAGCGAAAACGCGGCTGCTCCTGCCCTTCGGGGCCGCCATGAAAGCTCAATACCAGCGGATATGGCGCTGCGCCCACTTTTGGCAGATAGAGCCAACCGCTGAGAGGCAAGCCATCATGGGCGGCATAGCGCAGCAGCGTCGGCGCGACCAGAGCCTCTAAGTCGACGCCGGCATGCGGGCTATGCGTTAGCTGGCGCAAGGCATAACTGCTTGTATCCAGCAGCCAAATATCCTGCGGCCGCCGCGAACCTGTTAGGCACAGCGCCAGCCAAGCGCCATCGGCGCTGAAAGAGACTGAATCGACAATCTCGCCCGGCAGGTCAATCGCTGCCAAGGGGCGGTTTTTGCGCAAGTCAAGCAATTCGAGTTCTTGGCGGCCAGCCCGGTTCCAGACCAGCGCCGCCAAATCCTCGCCGCCATTGATGGCAAACTCGACCAATTCGGCATCCGGCCGCGCTTGTAATTTTTGCCATTCACCGGCTTCAGCCAGCGCCAGCCGATAAAAGCCAGCCATATCGCTATCGCGGTTGGAGATGAGATAGACATGCCGCCCATCCCGTGAAAAGCGGGCATTGGCGAAACTAGCCGGCGGCTGGTGCGGCGTCAGCAAAATTTCTGCCCCGTTAGCTAGGTCTAACAGATAGATATTGCTATCGCCGCGGTAGACGATGCGCTTAAGCAGCGCTTGCCTGCCGTCGGCTGCTATATCTTCGACCAGGCCGGTGCCAGGATTGCGTGCTAGTATGTCGATTGCGCCGCTCCCCAGGCGATACCGATAGCAGTGCATGGCATTCGCTTCGTCCATATTCGACGAAAATAGCAGCGTAGTCCCATCTTTAGCCCAGCCGTTAAGCCAGTTGTTGCTAGCTTGCCCGCGCGTCAAGCGCCGCCTTTCGCCGTCAGCGGGCCGCAGCAGCTCAATCTGCGCATTCATGCCGCCGCCGGGCGCCACTTCCACCGCCAGCCAGTCGCCCGTCGGCGACCACGAGACCGCGTTCACCTGTTCGTCAAAGGCGCTAAGCGCGGCGGGCGCGCCGCCCGCCAAATCTATTTGCCAGAGCTGCGGCCGGCCGCTCATATCGCTGACAAAAGCCAACTGCTGCCCATCAGGCGAAAAACTGGGCGACCAGGCGCGACTCACTCTGGCCATAGAGCGGATGGATTCTAGAATTGCCGCTGGGTTGCGGTCGCTCATTTGTCACCGCCTCTTTGCATCAACAGCAGGCAGATAGTCGCCAGCACATACGCGCCGCCGCCAAAAAGCAGCACAGCGCTGAAGCCGCTCATAATCGAAAGCAGCACGGCGGCGACTGTGCCAACGACTGTCATTATGCCATTCACCGACCAGGCGACGGCGACCTGCCGCCGCTCAATGCCGCCGATGTAAGCCAGCGCTTGCGGGAAAGGCATACCCAAGCAAAGCGCCAGCGGCAAGAGCGACAATACCACGACGACGAGGCGAACCGTCAGGCTGGCCGCGACCAGCTCGCGGCTGATGGGCGGCAACAAAATGCTCCAGGCAAATAGCAGCGCTACGATGAGAGCTGTGGCCAGCTGCGGGCGGCGGCGCAAAACCTTCGCAAAGGGGCGCTGACTCAAGCCGCTGCCGATGCCCCCGCCCAGCAGAAAAGTAGCTAGCACAACGGTGAGCGCCAGGGTTGGATGTCCGAGGAAAAGGCGCGACTGCTGAATGGCGTAGATTTCGCTGGCGATAAAACCGATGCCCAAACAAGCCGCCAAAGCCGGCATATAGCGCTGCGGGTTGGCGCGGGCGCGGCGCAAATGATAGAGCCAGAGCGCCAGCAGAAAAGCGCTGAGCAGAGCCGCAATGATGGTCAATGGCATAAGGGCGGCGGGGATGCCGCGCTCGAATTGGAAGAAATACGGTCGGTCGTCAGTTGGCGGCCGTATATCGGCGGCAGCGGCCTCAATGATGGCGGCAAAGGACTGCTCGCCGCTAGCGACCGCCGCTAGCGCTGGCTCTACCAAGACCTGTGGCAGCAAGAGCGGCTTAAAACCCACATCGCGGGCGATAGCGCCGAGGACGAGGGAATCGTCTTCGCTGAAGGCCTGGTTGCCAATCAACAGCAGGGGCAGCGGCGGCTGGCTCTTTTCATCGACAAATGCCATAAGATGTTGCAGCGCCTGCTGGTCGCTCAAGCCGCGCTGGCGCAAAGCGGCTAAAGCCGTCGAGAGCGCGCGGGTCAAGGTAACTTCGTCATAGAGTTTTAAGGCAATCTGCCCGCCATCGCTGAGCTGAGCCAGATAATCGGCGAAGGCTTCGGCGGTGTAGACCGTGTTCTCTGACAAGGCATAACCGCCGCGCTCGGCCGCCAGCGTTACCACCTGCGATAGATAAATCAGGTCATACTTTTTGGCGGAGCGGCGCAGCCCAGCCCGGCCATCGTCAACGATGATTTCGACCGCGGGCTGGTCATAGAGACCGCCAGTATAAGCGCGCCAAGCCTCGACCAGTTCGATACTAGCCGGATTGACTTCGACGGCGGTGATTTGCTCGGCCTGGCCCTGCAAGGCAAAAAAGACATCCAAGCCAGCGCCCGGTCCCAGGATAAAGACAGTTTGCGGCTGTTCGGTGGCAAAGGGGAAAAAACCAATATCGCGCAGCAATTCTGACCGGGCGGCTGGCGGCATAATCGACGCCGCGCCGCCATCGACATAGAGGCGCAGGGGCGCGCCATTGGCGGGAGCGACCAGGTCGCTGCGGGCGAAAGCGTCCCAGCGCGTCGCCAGAATTTCGCCGCCAGCCGCCAGCTCCGCCACAATAGGTTTTTCTGCGGGCAGCGCCGCCATATTGATGTCGAGGAATTGCGCCCGAGCATTGACAGCGAAGATAAAGGCGCAAAGCCCGCCGCAGGCATAGGCGACGAGCCGTTGCCGCCGCCACTGCCCCGCGAAATAGAAAGCGGCGATGGCAAAAGCCAGCGCAGCCAAAAAAATTGTATTTATCGCGCCGAAGCTGTTCAAAAGCGGCACCGCTAGCAATGCCCCCAAGCCCGCGCCGAGCAAGTCGCTCATATACAGCTGGCGGCTGGCGGCAGCATGCTGGCTGAATAAAGAAGACAAAGCCAAGCCAAAGAAAAAATACGGCAAAGCCGCGCCCGCGAAAAGCGCAATTTCTAGGCCGGCCGCAGCGCCGCTGACAGCCAGCGCAGTCAATAAGACTGTGGCAAGCGCGGCCGCGCAGCTAAAAAGCGGCAGCCGTTCTGGCGCAGCTAATGCTGGGCGTAGCGCCGGCAGAGCCGCGCCTAAGCCAATGCCCAAAATCGCGCTGGAAATGATAAAAAAGACATAAGGCGGGAAATAGAGCGTGGAGAATAAGCGTGTTAGCGCGATTTCCAGCAGCAGCGCCGCGCCGGCCAGAATGGCGGTGCCGATAAGACGGGCGGGCGTCGGCGCAGTCATCGCGCCTGCCTAGCGCCGCAGCTTAGGATCGAGCGCATCTCTCAATCCATCGCCGAGAAAATTGAAACCCATAACGGTGAAGAAGATCGCCAAACCCGGGAAAACGCCCATCCAGCCCGACTGGCGGAAGAAATCGCGCCCTTCAGACAGCATGCGGCCCCAGCTGGGGTCGGGCGGCTGCGTGCCTAAACCAAAGAAACTCAGCGCCGCTTCAGCCAGGATGGCAAAAGCGAGGGACAGCGTTATCTCGACGATGATGGGCGATAGCACATTAGGCAGCACATGGGTCAAGAGGATGCGAATATCGCCCGCGCCCAGGGCCCGCGCCGCGATGATGAATTCTTCGTTGCGAATGCCCAGCACGGCCGCGCGGGCGATGCGAGCGAAGATAGGAATATAGACCAAGCCGATGGCAATCATAGCATTGCCGATGCCTTTGCCCAGAGCCGCCATAATCGCAATGGCGAGCAAAATCGCCGGGAAGGCGTATAGCACATCCATCGCCCGCATGATGACTTCGTCGGTCAAGCGCGTGCCATAACCCGCGACCAAACCTAGGCCGGTGCCGCTGAAAGTGGCGACGCCAACCGCCACCAAACCAACCTGCAAAGAGACGCGCGCGCCGATGATGATGCGGGAAAAAATATCGCGGCCAAAATCGTCCGTGCCCATCGGATGCGCCAGCGACGGATTGGCAAAACGATTGGCGAAATCCATGCCGTTCGGGTCATAAGGCGTGATGGCGGGGCCAAAGAGGCCCATGACCACCACGATGAGCAGCACCGCCAAGCCAAACATCGCCAGGCGGTGGCGCAGCAGACGCCGCCCCGCATCGCGCCACAAGGTATTGGCCGGGCGCGTCTCTGCGGCCAGGGGCTGATTTTTGCCCTTGCTATGAGAAGTAATTTCAACCATCAGCGCGCGCTAGGCATATTCAATCCGCGGATCGAGAAAAAAATACATCAAATCTACTATCAGATTCACCAGCGTAACCATCAGCGCGACCACAAAGACCGCGCCTTGCAATAAAGGATAATCCCGCTCCAGCACGGCATTGAGGGCCAGCCGCCCCAAACCCGGCCAAGAAAAGACCACCTCGACGATGACGATGCCGCTGAAGAGCGCGGTAATCTGCAAGCCAATGATGGTTACGATATTGATAAGGGCGTTGCGCAGGGCATGGCGCAGGATGACAGCCCGCTCGGCCAGGCCTTTGGCGCGGGCCGTCTGCACATAATTGGCGCTAAGCACATCGAGCATAGCGCTGCGGATGAAGCGCATCTGGATAGAGGCGCTGACGAAGCCAGCGGTAAAGGCGGGCAGCAGGATGTGTGCCAGCCAATCGCCCGGGTCTTCGGCTAGAGGGGTGTAACCGCTGGGCGGCAGCAATTTTAAGTTCAATGAAACGACGATAACCAGCAGTATGCCCATCCAAAAAGTTGGCACGCAGACGCCGATTTGGCTGAACAAAGTTACGACGATATCGAGGGCGCTGCCCGGTTTGAGGGCGGCAATCACGCCAGCGGGAAAAGCGATTGCCAAACCTACCAGCAGAGACACCAGCGCTAATTCAAATGTGGGCCCCACCCGCCCCCAGAGCTGCGGCGCAACTTCTTGGCTGTTCAGCAGGCTTTGGCCAAAATCGCCCTGCGCTACCCCGCCCAGCCAAGACAGGTACTGCTCCAAGAAAGGCCGATTCAGCCCCAGCCGCTCGCGCAAGCCCAAGACGGACTCGTCGCTGGCATAAGGGCCCAGGATGACGCGGGCTGGGTCGCCAGGCACAATCTGCATGATCATGAAGACAACAAAGGTCAAGCCAAGGACGACGACCAAGGCTGAAATGAGACGTTGCAAGACATATTGATAATTCAAGGGCGCGCATCCTTAGCGCTGGCGGCGATGCGTTTAAGCGGGAGAAACAGTGGGCGCAAGCGGGACTAGCCTGCTCGCGCCCACTTCCTGAGAGCGGCTATTCGCCGAGCCAGGTATTCATGTAGAGATTGTTGTTATCCGGGCGCAAGACATAACCCTGTACCCGCGGGCTCATAGCGCGGACGAAGGCGGGATTGTAGAAGTAGACATAAGGCACCGCGTCAACCAGAATGCGATTCGCCTCTTCATAGATAGCGTAGCGCTCGTCAAAATCGGAAACTTGGCGGCCCTTTTCCACCAGCGCGTCAAAGTCTGGATCGCTGTAGCCGGTGAAGTTGAAGACCTCGTCGGTGCGATGCTGCAAGTAATAATACTGCTCAACATCGATGAGGCCGTTCCAGCTACAAATATAGCCATCGTATCTGTAGTTGCCTTCGAGTTCCAGCCATTCAGCCCATTCAGGCGCGTTGATGGTGGTGCTGATGCCAACAGCGGCGAGCTGTGCCTGCAAGACCTGAGCCTGGCGCACCGTATCTTGATAGGTCGAAGTCGGCATGAGTTCCATTTCAAAGCCATCGGCATAGCCGGCTTCCGCCAGCAAAGCCCGCGCTTTGTCGAGGTCTTGCGAATAAGGCGCGTATTCAAAGTGCCAAGGGCTGGCGGTATCGATGGGCCCGCCGTAGAGCGGCGTGCAGAGGCCGAAGTCGCCTGCGGCGCAGAGGTCGTCGCGGTTGATGGCATAAGCGATCGCTTGCCGCACGCGCACATCATCAAAAGGCTGGCGCGTCAAGTTCAAGCCGATGTATTTGTAGGCTAGGGCTGGCGATACCAGCACGACCACATCGTCATTGCCTTGCAAAGCCTGCACCGCTTGCGGCGCGACGCTGGTGATGAAATCGACCTCGCCGCCCAAAAGCGCGGCTTCGCGGGCAGCATCTTCTTGAATGACGGTGATTTCCACCGCATCCAGCAGCGGCAAGCCTTCCTGCCAATAATTCTCATTTTTCGCCAGCGTCATGCTGATAGTGCCATCGAGATTCTCTATCGTGAACGGACCGGTGCCAATCGGCACAACGATGACGCCATTCTCATCAACGCTGTCAGGATGCACGACGGCGGTGGCGCGGCTGGAGAGCAAGGTCGGCAAAATCGCATTCGGGTCGGCCGTCGTGGCGGTAACGGTATAATCGCCCATCGCGGCCCAGACTGTGCCTTCGCCACCGACAGAGGCTTTGCGCCCCGAACCTGTATCCGGGTCGAGAATGCGATTCATCGAAAAGACGACATGCTCACTGGTCATTTCGACGCCGTTGGAGAACATGACACCTTCGCGCAAGTTGAAGGTCCAGGTCAGCCCATCGTCGGACTGCGCCCAATCGGTGGCGAGCAGCGGCGTCAGCTCGAGGTCATCGTTGTTCGTGGTCAAAGATTCGACCACATTCGCCAGAACATGGAAGCTGGACACGGTGCTGGCGACATGGGGGTCTAAGCCCGTCCATTCGGCATCGTGCGCCGCCTGCAAGACGCTTTCCGACATTTGCGCTGTTGTTGACATGCTGATAGCAAGCACCAACGCTACAAGCAGGATGAGCGGAACTAGCAATTTGACTTTCTTCATAGGAAACGATCCTTTCACAATTGATATACAAGCAAGCTTAGATTCGACTGCTCGAAGCGACTATAACCAATGCGAGGTAGCTTGTCAAATTAGCGGGTTCTGGCAGAAAATTTGCCAAATACTTTGCCTGCGTTACACTCTGGGCAATTGATTATGTTTAATAAGAAAGAATTGCTGTGAGTGAAAATGGGCAAAAACAGACTGGGCGCGCCGCGCCGGTGCCATTGAAGCAAGTTTCGATTAGCGGCGGCTTTTGGCAAGAACGGCAGCGTGTCAACCGCGAGCGCACCATCCCGACGATTTATCAAAAGCTGGAAGAAACGGGCCGAATCAAAGCCTGGTCGCTGACGCGGGCGCACGAGATACCGCGCGAACGGATGACGGTCTACATGTTCTGGGATTCGGATTCGGGCAAGTGGCTGGAAGCGGTCGCCTATAGCCTGGCTAGCCATCCCGACAGCGAATTGCAAGCGCTAGCCGATGACTTGATTGAAGCCATTGCCAGCGCGCAGCAAGCCGACGGCTACCTCAATACCTATTTTCCCGTGCTGCAACCAGCGGGAAAATGGGCGAACTTGCGCGATTGGCACGAGATGTACAATGCCGGCCACTTGATTGAAGGCGCGGTGGCATACATGCGGGCGACCGGCAAAAGCAAGCTGCTCGAGGTCTTGCGCCGCTTCGCCGACCATATTGACGCCAGTTTTGGGCCCGACGAAGGCAAAGCGCGCGGCTATCCCGGCCACCCCGAGCTGGAGCTGGCTCTGGTCAAGCTCTATCGCGAAACAGGCGAACAGCGCTACCTAGACTTGGCGACTTATTTCATCAACGAGCGCGGGCAAGCGCCGCATTATTTTGACCAAGAGGCAGCCGCCCGCGGCGAGCGGCGCGAAGATTTTTGGGCCCAGACCTATCGCTATTGCCAAGCGCATGCGCCGCTGCGCGAACATACGGAAGCGACCGGGCATGCGGTGCGCGCTTGCTATCTCTATGCGGGTCTAGCCGATGTCGCCCTAGAAACGGGCGACCCGGAACTGCTGGCGCTCTCGCGCCGCCTCTGGGATGACCTGACGCAGCACCAGATGTATGTTACGGGCGGCTTGGGTCCCTCGCACTCGAATGAAGGTTTTACTTTCGCTTATGATATGCCCACCGAGACAGCTTACGCCGAAACCTGCGCCGCCATCGCTTTAGCCTTCTGGGCGCATCGCATGTTCCATCTCGAGCCAGACAGCCGCTATATCGATGTGATGGAACGGGCTATCTACAATGGCAGTCTCAGCGGTTTATCATATCAAGGCGACAAGTTCTTTTACGCCAACCCGCTCGCCTCTTACCCGCGCGTCGACCCTTACAGCCGCTGGAGTGGCATCACGACGGCTGAGCATTATCAGCGCGAAGAGTGGTTTTTCTGCCCTTGCTGCCCGCCAAATATCGCGCGCTTGATTGCCAGCATCGGCGAATACACTTATTCGCAGGCAGGCCGGCGGATTTACGCCCAGCTCTATCATGAAAACACTGTCTTGCTAGATATTGACGGTCAAGCGCTAACGCTCAAGCAAGCGACGCAGTACCCTTGGGACGGGCAAATACATTTCACCATCGACACCGAGGGGCCGCTCGATTTTGAGCTGGCTCTGCGCATTCCTGATTGGTGTTACAAGTTTGAGCTGATAGTGAACGGCGCGGCGCACAGCCCGACAATCGAGAAGGGTTATGCGCTAGTGCAGCGTCAGTGGGCGCCTGGCGATACGGTCACGCTGTATTTGGCGATGCCGCCTGAGCGCATCCTGCCGCACCGGGCGATTCGGCAAGCGGCGGGCCAGATTGCCCTGCAGCGGGGCCCGCTGATTTATTGCCTGGAAGAGGTGGACAATGGGGCCCGTTTGGCAAATGTCTGCATCCCAGCCGACGCCGCGCTGGCAGTGGAATTTGATAAAGAGCTTTTTGGCGGCACAGCGCTGATTACCGGCGCGGCGCGGCGGATTGAACTAGCCCCAAACAGCGCCGCGCTCTACCGCCACCAGAGCCAGCAGGCTTATGGGCAGGCAAATTTTGCTTTTAGAGCGATTCCATACTATCTTTGGGCAAACCGAGCGCCGGGGGAAATGCGCGTCTGGCTGCGTTCTTGTTAAAGTGCGGCCGCGGGCGACCGGGCGCCGGCTAGCCCTAAATTTCGCCAATAAAATATAGAAGGAGAATTGAAATGAGTATTTCACGCCGAGAGTTTATGCGCTTGACGGGAGGGGCGGCGACGGCAGCCGCCTTGTTATCGCGCCTGGGCCAGCTTAGCCCGGCGCTCGCGCAAGATGTTACCACAGTTACATTTGGCGGCTGGGGCGGCATCGCCGAAGATGAAGGCGTCAAAGCGGCCATCGAAGTCTTCGAGGCGGAAAACCCGGACATCACTGTCGAATGGCAGCATACGCCCAGCGCCAGCGAATATTCGCGCGTTACGCTGACCAATATCGCCGCCGGCACCGCGCCCGATACTTCCTTCATCCGTTCCGACGACTACGAAACTTTAGCCACTGGCGGCGCGCTGATGGACATCACCGATTTGGTCAAGAATGACCCGCTTTTGGGGCAGCCCAACTATTTCATCGAGCCGCAAGAGTCCACCCGCTGCGAGGTCAACGGGCGCTGGTATGGCATCGGCTCGACTTGGGTAGCCCACCATATCTATTATAATGCCGAGCTTTTTGAAGAAGCTGGCATCAGCCCGGCTGGTTTCCAAGATGACGAGATTTGGGCTTGGGATGATTTTGTCGCTATCTGCAAGCAGTTGACCAAAGACAGCAATGGACGGCATCCCGATGACGCCGGTTTTGACCGCGAAGACATCGTGCAGTGGGCGGTCGATTGGCCGGCGGGCTGGTGGATGCCCTTGGCGGCGGCAGTGCATTCAAATGGCGGCGAGTTCATCACTGAAGAGGGCTTATGCGCCTTCGATTCGCCTGAGGCGATGGAAGCGATACAACGGGTCGCCGATTTGGTGCATGTGCATCATGTCGCGCCGCGCGGCGCTTCTATAGAAAGCCTCGGCATGAACAATACGCAGATGATTGATACGGGCCGGCTGGCTATGGGCGTCGATGGCTCTTGGGCCCTGTCCTGGATGAATCCGTCGCTCTTGAATGTGGCAATGGGGACTTGCGCCCTGCCCAAGATGGCGATGCCAGCCAGCGTGATGCAAGCGCATTTCCATTCCGTGCTGTCATCAACCGAAAATCCCGAAGAAGCTTGGCGCTGGGTGCGCTTTTTGGCGACGCCTTTCTATCAAGAGCATTTCGCCAAAATCGGCCTGTGGATACCGAATCAGTCCGCCATGTTGACCGAAGAGGGCCTAAAAGGCTGGATCCGCGACGGCATCCACCCGCCCAACTATTCGCAGTTCGCCACCGATTATCTGCCCAAGCATGGCGTCGCCGCGCATTTGCCGCCCGGCTGGATCGAAGCCAACAATGATTATATGACGCCCGCTTTCCAGGCAATTGCCAATGGCGAGGCGGTAGAATCCGTTATGCCCAGCGCAGTGCAGCAAGCGAACGAAGTGCTGATGTTCGCCCGCGACGATATGTAAGGGCGCGCTAGCGATACCTGACGGCAAATACTGGGAGGGCCCAAGCGGCTCTTCCAGTATTGTCTCGAACCTGCGCTAAAAAATGACAGCAAAAGCCAAGAACAGAGCCACCAGCGGCTTCTGGCTGACGCGGCAATACAACCGCTTAAGCTTGAAGCAGCGCCGCACGGTGATGGGCTATGTCTTCATCATGCCCTTCATCTTGGGCTTTCTCTTCTGGTTTTTGCTGCCGGCGCTTGTGGCGGCCAATTTGACTTTGCACAAGTGGAATCTGATTTCGCCGATGCGCTATGTCGGCGCTTACAACTTCAATCGGATGCTCTCCGACCCCATTTTGGGCCAGAGCTTAAAAGTTACCTTTTTATTTTCGGCGATTTCGGTGCCGTTGGGTTTGGTCTTCGCCTTTTTCCTCGCCAGCTTAATCAATACCAAAGTGCGCGGCATCGCGGTCTTTCGCACGATTTATTTTTTGCCGAGCATCGTGCCAGCGGTCGCCAACGCGATATTGTGGGCTTGGCTCTTTAATACGGAGTTTGGCTTAATCAATTATATCATTCGAGCGCTGGGCGGGCCCAAGATTGGCTGGCTGCAAGACCCAAACTGGGTGATGGTGGCTTTTGTCATTTTGACAATTTGGGGCGTCGGCGGCTCGATGATTATTTTCCTAGCCGGCTTGCAAGGCATCCCCCAGATATATTACGAAGCGGCGGAAATCGATGGCGCGGGCCGCTGGCAGCGCCTGCGGCATGTTACGCTGCCGATGATGTCGCCGATTATCTTCTTCAATCTAGTTATCGGCTTCATCAGCTCTTTCCAGGTTTTTGTCAGCGCCCTGCTGATTACCAATGGCGGGCCACAGCAAGCTACCCTCTTCCTGGTGCTGTACATTTATCGCACAGCTTTCCAGAGCCAAAAGATGGGTTATGCCGCGGTGCTTTCCTGGCTGCTTTTTGCCATCTTGATGCTGCTGTCTTTTCTGGTCTTCCGCTATATCGGCTCGCGGGTCTATTACGAGAATCCTGGCGAATAGAAGTAGGACAAAGTAAATAATGCAACTTTTTGCCTTCGTTTCAAGCCCAGCCCCAGCCCCTCCCGTAGGGCAGTGTCTACGCGCCCCAAAGCTTTGGGGAGGAGAGCAAAACTCCCGAAAACTATGGATGCGCTTGGGGGAAAGTCCCTCCCCGAAGCTTCGGGGAGAGATCGCCATCGTAGGGTTGAAAATCGCGCTTCACTTTCTTGCATAATTAACTTGGACTTACTGAGGAGAGAAGAAGTGGGTTTTGCCAAGACAAACGCCGCTTATAGCGACGGCGGCCGCAGCGTAAAATCACGCGGGGATCTGCTTTTCCGCTGGCTGACGCTGTTTCTGCTGGTCTTTTTCGCCATCATCATGATTACGCCTTTTGTCTGGCTGGTCTCTAGCTCTTTCAAGACGCAAATCAACATTTTTCAATATCCGCCCGAGCTGCTGCCGAACCCCTGGCAGCCCGAGAATTATATCAACGCGCTGACCTACAAACCCTTCGCCACCTACTTTCTCAACACGGTCATCATCGCGGGTTTGAATGTGCTGGCGGTGGTCTTCACATCCTCATTTTGCGCTTATGGTTTCGCCCGTTTGCGTTTCCCGGGGCGCGATTTTTGGTTCGGCATCGTTATGGCGACGCTCTTTTTGCCTTACGCTATTTTGCTGGTGCCGAGCTTTATCATCTTTTCGCGCTTGGGCTGGGTGGATACTTTTTTGCCGCTGGTGGTGCCGCAGTTCTTTGGCGGCGGCGCCTTCAACATTTTTTTGATGCGGCAGTTCTTCCGCACCATACCAGAAGAAATCGCCGATGCCGCCCGCATCGATGGCTGTAGCGAATTTGGTGTCTATTGGCGCATTATGCTGCCGCTGTCCAAGCCAGCCCTCATCACTATCGCCATCTTCACTTTTCTCTTCGCTTGGAACGATTTGATTGGCCCAATGACCTATCTGCGCTCGCCGGATAATTTCACCATCGCGGTGGGTCTGGCTTCATTCCGCAGCCAGACCGATATTCATTGGGATTTGCAGCTGGCGGCATCGACAGCGGTAACGCTGCCGGTCATCATTCTCTTCTTCTTGGCGCAGCGCTATTTTATTCAGGGTGTAGTAATGACGGGCTTAAAAGGCTGAGAGGGTTGGATTAAGCCCAGAAGGCTTTTTCCAAATCGTCAAAGTCTGAAGCGGGCCCTTGAAACTTGTTGCGCCCCAGCTCCAGCACATAGACATAATCGGCGATTTTTAGGGCTTCGCGGATTTCTTGGTCGACCAGCAGAATCGTCAAACCTTCTTCATCGCGCAGGTTGACCAGCATGCGATAGACTTCTTCGCTGAGCAGCTTAGCCAAACCGGCCGTCGGCTCGTCCACCAGAATCACTTGCGGGTCGGTCATGAGCGTGCGGCCGATTTCTACCATGCGCTGCTGCCCGCCCGAGAGATTGCCGGCCTGCTGCTGCTGCTTTTCCCGCAAAACAGGAAAACGCTGATAATTCTCTTCGATTTTGCGCTCGATGCGCGCCTTGTCCCTTTGAAAGGTCCAAGCGCCCATCATCAAGTTTTCGCGCACTGTCATGTGCTTGAAGACGCCTGGCTGCTGCGGGATATAACTGATGCCCAGGTCGATTAGCTGATGCGTTGGCGTGCCAGTTACATCGCGGTCATTGAGCAGCACCTGCCCGCTATGCGGTTTCAGAAAGCCATAGACCGCCTTGAGCAGCGTCGATTTGCCGACGCCGTTAGCGCCCAGAATCGTTGTGAGCTTGCCCGTCTGCGCCGTCAGACTCAGGCCGCGCAGGATATGCAAATCTTCGTAATAGCCGACGAAGAGATCTTTTATCTCCAGCATATTAGTCTTCCTCATCTTCGCCGAGGTAAGCCTCGATGACAGCCGGGTCGTTTTTCACCGCTTGCGGCGCGCCATCGGCGATTAAAGCGCCATAGTTCAGCACAATCAGCCGCTGGCTGAGTTCAAAGACAGCGCCCATATTATGGCTGATGAGGATGATGGCTTTGCCAGCCTCATACACACGATGGATATAGGCATAGATGGTCTCTTGCAAGCGCGGATGCACGCCAGCGAAAGGCTCGTCCAGGATGATAACCACCGGGTCGAGCATCAGCAGCCGGCCTAGCTCCAGCAGTTTGCGCTGGCCGCCGCTCAAAGCGCGGCTGTATTCGTAGGTGAGATGGTCGATGGTCAGCAGGTTCAAGATTTCGTGGGCTCGCGCTTCGAGGTCGGCACGGCGGGCATTGGGCTGGATAGCCAAACCCGGCACCAGCATATTTTCCATCACCGTCATGCGGCTGAGGGCGCGGGTTATTTGGAAGGTGCGGCCAAAGCCGGCGCGCGTAACATCGTAAGCCGGGTGGCCATCGATGCGCTTGCCATTAAGATAAATGGTGCCGCTGCTCGGTTTCAGCATGCCGCTCATCACATTGGTCAGCGTCGTTTTGCCAGCGCCATTGGGCCCAATCATGCCGATTAGCTGCGGCTCAGTGACGGAGAAGGACACATGATCCACCGCTTGATTGCCGCCAAAGCGCTTCGAGACATTGTTCAACTCGAGGTTGATGCCGCTGCCATTATTCATCAGCCACCTCCAGCCGCGTCGCATGCGTCTCGTCGCTCTCGCGTTTGGAGACGGTCTCTTTCATCACCAAATCGCGGCCGCTGAACCAGGTGATGATGGGATAGAGCAAGCCATTGCGCATATAGCGCAGGGTGAAAACCATCACCACGCCAAAGAGAGCAAAACGCCAAGCGCCCGTCTCCCAGACAAAAGCATCCGAACCATCGGCCATAGTCAAACCAAAAGGCAATGTGATGACGACCTCGCGCATGGCTTCCAGCATGTAGCGGGAAATGAAAGCGCCGGCCGCCGCCCCAATCAGGCTTTCCATGCCGCCAATCACAGCGTAAGCGATAATCAGCGACATCTGCAAGACTTCAAGCTGTTCGGGGATGATGCGCTCCGAGCCGACATCGCTATAAAAAATGGCGCCGGCCAAGCCGACAATCATGCTGGTGAAGACAAAAACCCAAATCTTGTAACGCACGACATTGACGCCGAGCGCGGAAGCGGCGTCTTCATCTTCGCGCATTGCCCGCAAGAACAGACCAATAGGCGAATTCGCCACCCAATACAGCAATAGCAAGCAGACAATCAACAAGCCGAACATCAGATAATATTCGACTTGGCGGGCGGCATCGACATCGGCGATTTGCAAGAGCGGGCGCAGCGACAAGCCATTTGAGCCGCCGGTATAATCGTATTCGGTCAGCATCATAATGCGGAACAATTCCGAGAAGGCGATGGTGAAAAGCGCCAAATAGGCCGAGCGCAGGCGCAGCAGCAGCCAGCCAATCACCAAGCCGACCAAGCCCGCAATCAGTGTGCCGATGATAATCGCGCCGACGGCGGAAATCGATTCAGCCGAAACATGGATGCCCAGCGCGGCAAAAATGATGCCATCGCGGGCGATTAAACCAGAGACATAAGCGCCGATGCCCATAAAGGCCATGTGGCCAAAAGAAAACTGACCAGCGATGCCCGCCAGCAAAGCCCAACTCGATGACATAATGGCGTAGAAAAAGCCGCTGATGAAGACCGTCTTGGCGTAGTTGGATTGTGAAGTGTCGTTGGGAAACCAGAGGAAAAAGAGAATAATCAAGGCGAGAAAAAGATAGCCGAGGCGGCGCCGGCCGATGCTCGCGTCAATCCCGGTTTCTATGCTGCGGAAGAGGGCCATTTTAATGCTGCTCCCTGCCAAAGAGGCCGGTCGGTTTCAAGAGCAAGACCAAAGCGAAGATGACCAAAGCAAAGGCTTCTTTATAGGCAGCGCCGCGGCTCGGGTCGGGATGGCAGCCAGCGCCCAGCGCTTCCACAATGCCAACGATGATGCCGCCGACTAAAGCGCCCGGCACCGAACCCAAACCGCCCAACACCACAATCACATAAGAGCGGCCGACCATCTCCGCGCCGACCCACGGCACCCAAGCAAAAATCGGTATCAGCGCCGCGCCCGACATAGCCGCCAGCATCGAGCCTAGCCCAAAAGCCAGCGTATTCATATTGGTCGGGTTGATGCCGGCGACGGCGGCCGCCTGCTTGTCTTGGCTGGTGGCGCGCAAGCCGCGCCCGGTCCAAGTGCGCTGCAAGAAATAGAGCAAAGCGAAGATTAAGACGATGCCGATAATCATAGCGAAGGCGCGGTCGCCAATGATATTGATGGGACCAAAAGCAAATTCTTCCGTGATTTCTAGGCGGGGCAAGGTAAAGCGCCGCGTCTCGATGAAGCGGTCGGTGCGCTGCGGGAATGGGCCAGCAATCGCCAGCGTCGTATACTCGACGACGAAGCCAAAGCCGAAGGTAATCAAAATCGCATATTCGGCAGCGCGCTCAATCAGCCCGGCGTGCATAGGCTTGAGGAAGACGCGCTCGAAAGCCGCGCCCATCGCAAAAACGATGACCGCCGCCACTGGTATGCCCCAAATTGGATTGATGACGACTTCCGTGCCAGTCAATTCGCTGAGGACATTAGCGCCGTGCAGCAAGAAATAGAAAGAAAAATAGCCGCCGACCATATAAAGCTGGCCATGGGCGAAGCTGACGATGCCCTGCACCGAATAAATCAGCGTCAAGCCCACCGCCATCAAAGAATAAATCGAACCGATGACGACGCCATTGGCTGTCTGCTGCACTAAATAAGTGATGTGATAGGGCGCGGCGACGCAGGGATTGCTCACATTATGAATGGCAAAAAGCGTATATATCTGCCAAGCGCCCAGCGAGCCGAAGGCAATCATCCAGTCGCGGCTTATCTTGGGCGTATTTTTCCACATCAACCCAAAAATGAGTGGGCCAATGGCAAAGCCGCCTAGGGCAGCCGCGGTCAAAGCGTCTTGGTCGTTAGCCTCGACTTCACGGTAGCGGCGCGGGATAAAGTAGGCGGCTAGCAGAGCCCAGAGCGGTCCGGCCAGAATCAACCAGAGGCCTGAGGGCAAATTGGGATCGCCAACGCGCACCAGCGCTTGCGAAGAAATGAAAACCGCCAGCAGCAAGCCAATTATCAGCGTGGCGCGGCGGATAAGGCCGGGCGCCAGATAGAAGAGCGCCAGTCCGATTGGGCCGAGGGCGAAGCCGCCGACAACGCCAGCCACCTGCAATTTGGCATCGGCGAGCGGCGCGGCACGCTGGCCGGCAAAACGCGGCAGCGCGAACAAACCAATCACCGCCCAGAGCGGACCAGCCAGCGCGAGCCACAAGACAAATGAATCTGTCATGCTTCTCTTCCCGTTGACGCCAAAGCGTCAAGTTGCTGGCAGGCGAGCATTTTAGTCGCCTGCCAGCTCTGCAAAAGAGGCGGCAGCCAGTGCCGCCTCAGATTCATGCGATTATGGTGAGGTGCCTGGCACGACGTAGGCGGTGCCGTGCGTTTGATAGACCTCAGGATAGACCACCGCCGCGTCCAGCGAGCTTTGACCCTCTTCGAAGTATTGCATGACGGTCACGATTGGGTCAGGCCATTGATGCCACATATAAGCGGGCGTGCCTTCGGGCAGGTCCGGATTGTGGCTGCCATAGGTGAAGTAGTAGACGCCTTGGGACAGCGCGATATCGGAGGCTTCGATAGCGGCGACGATAGCGTCGGCATCTTGATAGGTGCCGGCGCGCTCCATCGCGTCCGCCATCATAAAGACCGCGTCATAAGAAGCCATGCCAAAGCTAGGCACAATATCGCCAAAGGCTTCTTCATATTTGGCGTTCAGCTCGATAGCGGTGTCGTTGAACAAACTCGGGATGATGCCCACGCGGTTGAAGGCACAGTAATTGCCATCTGGGACTGTTTCCCAATACTGCACGAATTGGAAGGCGATTTGATTGGTGACGCAGATGGTATCTTCGGTCGGCGCGATGCCAAGCTCAGCCATCTGCTGTGTGAGGTTGAAGGAAGTCTCGCCTGTTACCACGATGCGGATAGCGTCGGGAGCATCGGGCGGCGGGAGTGCTTGAATGCGGCTCAAAATCGGCACAAAGTCTTCCGTGCCTAATTCAACATCAATCTGCGAGACATTGACGCCAGCGGCTTCGAGGCGGGCCTGCTCGTCCTTGGCCGCGGGCTGCCCGTAGTCGGTGTTTTCAACGATAAGAATGACATTTTCGACGCCGAGGGAAAGCAGCCAGTCGGTGACGACGCTGCCAACCATCGAGCTGGAGGGCGCGATGCGGAAGATATAATCCACGCCATCTTCGATGCGCGGCGGTCTGCCTTCATATTCTCGAATGCCATTGGCGCTGACATTGTCATTCCAAGGCTCGGAGAAGATGGTGGGGATTTTGTTTTCTTGCATGACTTTCATAGTCGCCAAGCCAACGGCGCTGTGGTAGACGCCGACCATGCCATCAACTTCGTCTTCTTGGATCAAGCGCTCGGCAACGGCTTGGCCGCGTTCGGGGCTGCCTTCAGAATCGCCGAGGATGACCTCGAGCTGATAGTTGACGCCGTCGATTTCGATGCCGCAGTCGGCGTTAATATCGGCGGCGGCTTGCTGGAATGCCCAATCCATGGCGACGCCGCCAGCGACGGCGCCGGGCGCCGACATCGGCGCGAGACCGCCGAGGGTGATGGTGTCATCGGCGAATTCGCAATGGCTGTCCGCCCCGACCGGGGCGAGGGGCAGCAGCGCCACCAGCGCGAGCAGCGCCAGGACGCTTAGGAATAATAGTTTGCGTTTCATAGTGTTGTCTCCTTATACTGAATATACGCAAAGACTGTGGCGCAAAGCCACAGGTCGATACCAGTGCAGCGCATGACGCGCTTATTAAGTACAGCTTAACCGATGGCGCGGTCTTTGTCAAGCGGGGTGATGCTGCGCCCGCTATTTGACGGCAGGCGCAGCCTTCGCCTATACTGTAACAAGTGTCTGTAATGCCTATAAGCCCCAGGAGAATTAGCCGATGAAACTTGCGGTGCAGCACACGCTCTTGCCCGGCGCTACGCTCAGCGAAAAATTCCAGCGCGCCGCCGAATACGGCTTTGCTGGCGTCGAGCTGACCGCCTGGGGTTTCACGGGCGCAATGCAGGAACACGGGGAAGAAATCCAGCGGGCGGCGCAGAGTAGCGGCATCCCCGTCTCCAGCCTGTGCAGTGGCGGCGCGGATGATTTAGTGCATCCTGAGGCGCAGGTGCGCCAGCAGCGTCTCAGCGGACTGGTGAATAAGCTGCGCTTTGCCGCCGACATCGGGGCAGGCGGAGTCATCGCCCTGCCCATTCGCCCGCCAGTGCGATTGCCCGATTTGTCGCCAGTGGCGGCTGCGCATCAACTCATCACCGAGCTTACAGTTGCCGCCGTCAAAGCGGCGCTCGCAGAAACGCAGACGCTGCCAGCGCAAGTATTTCTCGAGCCGCTCAATCGTTATGAAGCCTATTATCTGCGCCGCTTGGGGCAGGCAGCCGAGCTTTGCGCCGCGATTGGCAACCCGCGCGCGGCCATCATGGCGGATTTGTTTCACATGAGCATCGAAGAAGCCTCGCTGGCGGGCGCGCTGGCGGCTGTCATCGACCGGGTCGGCCACTTGCATTTGGCGGACAGCAACCGCCTGGAACCGGGCCAGGGACACACAGATTTTGTCGCGCCTTTCCGCGTCTTGCGCCAGCATGGGTTTAGCGGCTGGCTGGCGCTGGAATGCGGTTTATCAAGCGCCGCCGCGACCGCCCTGCCAGCAACAGTGCAATACATCCGCGATTGCTGGGACCGGGCCGCGGACTAACATAAGGGGATATTTGCAATGCCACACCGCCTTGCCATCACCGGGCTATATGAAGCCAGCCTGTTGGAATATGAAGACCGCGCCCTCGGCGCTGGTGAAGTCTTGGTGCGGACAGAAATTGCCTCCGGCAAACATGGCACCACTTTTGGCATGTTCGACAATCGCAGCTTTGCCGGCAAACGTTTTGATGCCGAGCGGCATATTGTAGTGGACGATGCGCGGCCGCCAGCCGAGCGCCTGCCATCGCCGACGCGGCCCTGGACCAGCGGCACCAGCGGCCTTGGCGTCGTTGAAGCAGTCGGGACTGAGGTTACGCGGTTTGCTATCGGCCAGCGCGTCTTAGGGTTGATGGACATCCGCGAAACAAATATATGCCCTCAAAACAACCTGTGGCCGCTCGGCGAGATTGACCCGCTGCTTGCCCTCTGCCTTGAGCCGGCTTATGTGTCCTTCCACTGTGTGCGGGAATCCAATTTGCGTTACGGCGACCGGGTAGCGGTGATTGGGCTGGGCGCATTAGGTTTGCTGGCAGTTCGCATCGCCCAGGCGGCCGGCGCCGAAACGATTATCGCCATCGACCCGCTGCCCAAGCGGCGGGCTTTGGCCGCCGCTTACGGGGCTGAGCATACGCTTGACCCGCGCAGTGGCGATGTGGCTGTGATGGCGCGGGAGCTGACTGCGGGACAAGGCGTCGATATTGCCATCGAACTCAGCGGCGTCTATGCCGGTTTAAGCGCGGCAATCCGCTGCGCCCGCGTCGGCGGCTTAGTCTGCTCGGCCGGCTTCTATCAAGGCGAGGCGCAGAACCTGTATCTGGGGCGTGAGTGGCATCACAACCGGCTGACGATGATTGTGCCGCATGGCTGCGGCTGGGGCCATGAACCGCGCGAATACCCTTATTGGCATAGGCAGCGGGCTTTGGACACTATTGTCTCAATGATGCGGAAAGGCCGCCTGCAAGCCCAAGGTTTAGTCAATAAAGTTTACTCGCTGGAAGCCGCGACCCAAGTCTATCAACAAATCAGAGAAAACCCCGACGCTATCATCAAATTCGCCGTCGATTTGGGCAAGCGAGAGTAAGCTGCCAGCGCGCTAGAATTTGATGCCGCCCTGCGTCAGCCCTTCGACGAAGCGCCGCTGCAGAGCCAAGAAAAGCACCAGCACCGGGGCAATCATCATGACCGCGCCGGCGCTGGTCATAGCCCAATCGCGGCCAAAGCGGTCGGTGAATTTGAAATAACTCGTTGTAACCGGGAACATCTCTGGATTATGCACAAAGATGATAGCAATTTGAAATTCACTCCAGACGCCCAGGCCTACTACTAGCCCGACCGTTAAGAAGCCGGGCCAGGCCAGCGGCACGATAATCTTGAGCAACACTTGCAGCTCGTTGGCGCCATCGACGCGGGCTGCGTCTTCTAATTCCACTGGCAGGCCAATGAGATAGGAACGCAAGAGGAAGATCGAAAACGGCGCATTCAAAGCCGTGTATATGAGGATAAGGCCGTGATAGCTATTGAGAAAGCCCAACTGCCGCCAGAGGAAGAAAAGCGGCACCAGGTACAGCCATATAGGCACCGTCGAAGCGACAAGCAAATAAATCATGACAAAATTGGCGCCAGGCGGGTTCCGGCGCGCCAAGCTATAAGCCGCCAAACCACCTAAGATAAGCTCCGCGGCGACAGTGCCGATGACCAGGATGACGCTGTTTTTGAAGGTGCGGGCGAACTCGCCTTTTTCCCAAGCACTGCTAAAGTTCTCGAGATGCACTGTCTGCGGAAAACCCAGCGGATTCAAACCAATCTCGGAGTTGGACTTGACCGAGTTGAAGCCGAGAATCACGATCGGGCCCAGAGAAAAGACCACCAATATCGACAAGAAGATATGGTTAAAGACGCGGCTTTCCCGCTGTTTGCGAAAGAGGGGCAATTCCCGCAGGCCCATCATATATCCCATCCTCTCTTGCGCAGAAAGGCGAAGGCGCTGACGATGAGACCGGCGAAGAGACAGATACTGATGCCTTGCGCGGCCGCGTAGCCCGCTTCAAAACGCTGGAAAGCGTTTCTGTATATGTCTATGCCCAGCACTTCCGTCGCGCCCGCGGGCCCGCCCCCCGTGATAATGAAGATATAATCAAAGACCAAGAAAGCCCAAATCATTACCATCATCAGCATAAATAAGACAACCGGGCGGATGCCGGGCAAAGTAACATGCCAGAATTCCTGCCAGCGGTTGGCGCCGTCCACTTTCGCCGCGTCATAAAGCACCGGCGGAATGCCTTGCATGGCGGTCAAAAAAAGCACCATCAAGAAACCCCAGAAATGCCAGTTATCGGCAAAAGCGATGGACCAGAGCGCCGTATCCGATTGACCCAGCAACGCTTTGTCATAGCCCGCCAGGGTCGGCAAACCAAAGCGCGGATTATACAGATAGCGCCAAATCGTCGCCGTTACGATGCTGGGCAAGATGAAAGGCATAAACAAAGCCGTTCGATAGAACATCGCCCCGCGCCTGACTTTGGCTAGCAGACTGGAGCCAAACAAGGCAAAAGCAAAAGGCACTGTGATGAAAAACAGCATCCATTGCACATTCCTCAGCAAAGCGTCGCGATAGCTTTGGTCTTCAAAAAGCATCTCTTCAAAATTGCGGAAGCCAATATATTCCGCTTCCCCAATGCCAGACCAGTCCGTGAAGGAATAATAGATGCCTTGCAGTGCCGGGTAGACGACCACAAAAGCATGCAAACCTAAGATTGGCAGCAAGAAGATCCAAGGTACGATGATATAGCGCATGAGGCGATAGCGCGTCCACTTGGCGCGAAAACCGCCTTTTTGCTTTTCCGCCAGGTCGGCCCTGCCAGCTGAGTGCGCTACAGTTCCTGTCTCTCCTGCCATAATATTTTCTCTTATTTCCTTCAAAAAAGCGCTGGGCGAGCGGCTGCGCTAGTCAGCCGCTCGCGCCAGAATGGGCTGGTGTTCCAGCGTAGCTGCGCTGGAACACCAAATTGCAATCGTTTAACGGGCGGGAATGGGCGGTATCAGTCCATCAGCGAATTCTTCTTCGAATTCTGCCTGCATGCCAGCGAGATAATCCTCAACCGAAATCTGATCGTCATAGACGCGCACGATTTGTTCCCAGAGACAAACATTGGTGCGGGCGGGCCAGAAACTCCAACTCGTATAACCGACATTGCCCATGGCGGAGGCTTGCCCGAATTCTTGATACAGCCGCGCCACCCGCGCATCGGCATTCTGGAAGACATCGCCTTCGTAAATGAGCGGCGCTGGCGCCACGCCACACTGCTCAAAGATCATCGCTTGGAAAGCGGGGCTATAGTAGTAGTCAAGCACGGCGGCCGCTTCATCAGGATTCTGGGTGGCGGAGCTTATGCCCCAGCTCGAGCCAACGCCGATGATGAAGAATTGATCTTCGCCAAAAGTCGTCGGGATAGAGAACCAGTCCCACTCATTGTCGTTGCCGGCGACTTCACCGAAGAAGTCGCGCGTGTAGTTGTCCAGCATCCAGGTGCCTTCGAAGCTCATAGCGATCTCGCCGGCGCCAAAGAGCGCATGCGCCGAATCAAAGGTGTCGGAGAAGAAGAGATCGAGGCTGCCCATAAACCAGCCTTCTTGCACGATGCGCTTCAATTCGCCGATGGCTTCCTGAAAAGCGGGATCGGTCCAGGCGCGTTGACCGGTCAGGGCTTCATAGACCATTTCAGGCCCAGCATAATGGCTGAGGAAGACACTGACAGACCACTCCACGCAAGGCGCGCATTCGCTAAAGGCGGGTCCCATGACGACCAGCCCAGCGTCCATAATCGCTTCGCCCAGAGCGAAAAAGTCGCCCATAGTCGTCGGAACTTCCCAGCCATTCTCTTCGAAGACGGTCTTGTTGTAATACATCACGACTGTTTCTAACTCTTCGGACAGGCTATATAGCGAGCCTTCGACGCGGCCAAGGTCAAGCGCCCACGGCGCAAACCGTTCCGCCCAGTTATACTCATCGGCGTAGACATCCAAATTAAGCAGCAAGCCGGCGCTAGCCAACTCGAGCATGAAAGAAGGCCCGTGGGAGAAAGTGATGTCTGGGCCGGCGCCGCCCTGCAAAGCCGTGCGCTGCGTATCGACGAGGTTGCTGCCCGGCTGCAAGACCACTTCTACATCGATGTCGTCGCGGGGGAAGGTCTCTTCCAGCATGCTTGACCAGCAAGAGCCAGTGTCGTCATCACCGGCCCAGATTGTGACGCTGGTTTCCTGCGCCAGCGAGGCGCCGGCCAGCAAAGCGGCCAGCAAGGCACAAAGCGCTAGGATAATGAGTTTTTTCTGGAACATTTTCTTCTCCTTTTCACTCGTAAATGAGAGTGCTAACGGATTTTAGGGTTTTCTGCCTGCGCCTCCTTTCTGATAAAAATCAGCGGGAAATACACACAGAACTTCGGCGAATCTAGAAAAGTCCAAGGGCCTTGTCAAGAATCCGAAAGCAGACAGGTTTGGGATGCGGGCGATTGATCCTACATGCCCGATTTTCAGTCTGAGGCTTGAGCGCGGCTAACGGTCCCACAGCCCATGTTCGGGCCAGCGCCGCGGCAGGCGCCGCTCCACCGGCGGCAGAGGTTTGTGCGGCTCGAGCTGATACCCAGGGTAATTGCATTTAGGCCGCCCCGACAAAAAAGCAAAAGCCCCCGCCAATATGACGGGGGCTTTTTCATAGCCCCTACGGGACTCGAACCCGTGTCTCCACCTTGAAAGGGTGGCATCCTAGGCCGCTAGACGAAGGGGCCAGAAACTGAGAATACGATACAAGAAGCGGGCGGAAGAGTCAAGAGCCTTTTGCAAAAAAATATCAGCTTGATTCTTCGCCATAAGAAGAGCGGCGTTTTGGCACGGGCCGCGGCGACAACTCCTCGGCCGGCGTCTCGCCATAGAGCTCGGCCCAGAGCGCGACCAGTGTCTCTTGCTCATATTCAGCAAAATGGCAAACATCGCAGATATACGCGCGCACGCTAGGAATGCTCAAGAGCTGCCCCTGATAGACATCGGCGAAGGTCGTCGTCTGGGGCAGGCAGCGCCCGACAGTGCAGCGCGGGCAGGCATAGCCGCTGGTTTTTTTAGTTTCCATCGCCACC
The DNA here is from genome assembly GCA_965200325.1 of Phototrophicaceae bacterium. Classification (GTDB taxonomy): domain Bacteria; phylum Chloroflexota; class Anaerolineae; order Aggregatilineales; family Phototrophicaceae; genus UBA6055. The sequence continues at coordinate 2,657,221 of OZ241335.1, forward strand.
GCCTAATTCAAGATAGGCCCGAGCGCATTCAGCGGAAAATAGCGGAAGATGACCTGCCCTACCAGCTTGGTCAAAGGCACGGCATCGAATCTGCGCGAATCATTGCTGTTATTGCGATTATCGCCCATAACAAAATATTCGTCAGCGCCCAAGGTCCAGGAATTATCCCGGCAAGACGCTATGCGGCAAGGTTCTTTGATATACGGTTCGGGCAGCGGCTGGCCATCGATATAGACCTGCCGTTCGCGCAGTTCGATTGTCTCGCCCGGCAAGCCAACCACCCGCTTGATGAGCATGACGCCATTGCTGGCCTGGCTTTCCACCAGCGAATTGAAGACGACAATGTCGCCGCGCTGGGGTGGCGCCAGCAGATAATGCACGCGGCTGACCACCAGACGATCATCCGAGTGAAAAGTTGGTTCCATGCTGTGGCCATCGACGAGCGAGCGCGGTATAGCCAGGTCGAAAAGCACAGTGACGGCGATGACAAAGACCACCGTGCCTAAGACTTCCGAGAGCAAGCCCGGCCGTTTCAAGCGCGGGCGCGGCAATTCGCCAGTGTGGCTGCTGAACATGCCTTCTCCTAAAATGCTTTTCTGCGCTAGCAGGGCCGATTATAAAATTGCGCCCCCGCCCCTGCAATAGAGAGTGTCAATCAGCTCAAGTTTGTATTGCGACTGGGGAAACGGAAATTTAGCCACAGAAGTAAGTCCAAGTTAATTATGCAAAAAGTGAGGCGCGGTTTTCAACCCCACGATGGCAATCCCTCCTGGAAGCTTCCGGGAGGGACTTTTCTGCCAGCCACCCATAGTTTTCGTGGTTTTTCTCCCCTGCCCAAAGCTTTGGGGAGGGGGCGGGGGTGGGGTTGAAACGAAGGCAAAAACTTGCAAAATTTAGTTTATCCTACTGAAACACAGCGGCACAGAGAAATGAGGCGGCTTTCTGTGCTGCCGGCTTAATTTTTGTGAATTTTGCTGAAGCATGATTGTGACGCGATTGACCCGGTCGCCTTCATTCTTCGCCAGCCGATTGGCGCTGTGGCGCTCGCCGGCTATCGCGGGCGCGGAAGCTCATACGGATGGGCGTGCCTTCAAACTCATAGGCTTGACGAAATTGATTCTCCAGATAGCGCTTGTAAGTAAAATGGACTTGGCTCGGGTCATTGACATGGAACAGAAAAAGCGGCGGGTCGGTGCGCACCTGGGCAGCATAAAGAAATTTCAGGCGCTTCGTGCCTTTGGCGTGGGGCGGATGCTTGGTGATTGCCTCGCGCATGAGGCGGTTGACCTCCGCCGTCGGCAGACGGAAGAAGCGCGCCTCCCAAACCCGATGCGCCACTTCCAGCGCTTGATGGATGCGCTGCCCATCCAAAGCGCTGATAAATATGATGGGCGCATAGCGGACAAAATGCAGCCGGTCGCGGATATTGTCGATGAAGGTGGTCATAGTGAAAGCGTCTTTTTCGATGGCGTCCCATTTGTTTATGACGATGACCAGGCTCTTGTATTCGTCGATGATATAACCCGCGATATGCTCGTCCTGCTCTGTAACGCCGATTTGCGCATCGATGACCAGCAAGGCGACATCGGCGCGGCCGATGGCCTTCATGGCGCGAATGACGCTGAATTTCTCGACACCCACCTGGATGCGACCGCGGCGGCGGATGCCAGCCGTGTCGATTAGCGTGATTTTCTCACCAAAAAAAGTGATGTCCGTATCAATGGCATCGCGCGTCGTGCCAGCGACCTCGCTGACAATAGCGCGGTCATAGCCGATTAATTTGTTGAGCAATGTGCTTTTGCCAGCGTTCGGCCGCCCGACAATGGCAATTTTTAGCTGCTCGTCCTCTTCATCGTCTTCGTTGGCCGCCGCGATTGCGCCGAGGACCCGCGCGACTTCATCCAGCAGGTCGCCGACGCCCAGGCCATGAATGGCGCTGATGCCAAAGACCTGCTCCAAACCGAGCAGGTAAAAATCGTAGACTTCCGCCGCCTGGCGCTGGTTGTCGATTTTGTTGGCGGCGACCACAATCGGCTTGTCGGAGCGGCGCAGTATCTCGGCGATCGCTTCATCGGCGGCGGTTACGCCACTCTGGGCATCGGTGACCAGAATGATGACATCGGCATCGGCGATAGCGATGAGCGCCTGCTCGATAATTTCGCGCACGAAGTCGGCGCTGCCTTCCGCCAGCGGCGATTCATCGCGGGCGCCGGCGGGTTGATATATTTCGATGCCGCCCGTATCGACGACTTGAAAGGTCAGCCCGTTCCAGAAGGATTCGCCATGCAGCCGGTCCCGCGTCGTGCCGGGGATGTCGTGGGTGACAGCGCGGCGCTCGCCGACCAGGCGGTTGAAAAGCGTGCTTTTACCGACATTGGGCCGCCCGACCAGGGCGACAATCGGTTTTCGGGCCATGCGCGCTTACGCTCCTATTGCTCAGCCGCCGGCGTGGCTGTTTGCGCCACTGCGGGCGAGGTGATTTCTACATTCAAGACCATTGGCGACACGGATACATTATCCGCGCTCAAGTCACTCTGATTGATAAAAACCGTCGGTGACAGATCGTAGACGCCCAGAGCCTTTCCTTCCAGATCGACATTGACCTTGATGTCTTCCGCCGTCAGCGCTTCGACCAAAACAACCGGCCCCGTGACAATGGCGGAAACGGTCTTTGGCACAATCGAAACAGTGAAGTCATCAACCAGTCCAAAATGCCCGACCTTGATATTATCAAATTGACGCGAGTCATAATCCTGCGAGATTTCTATGGTCACAGTGACGACATTGCTGCCGCCCAAAACAGCCAGCTCCTCGGCCGGCAGCGGCACCAGCACAGTCATGACAAATTCTTCGGCGGGATTCTCCAGCCGAATTTCTTCCAGTGTAATAGCTTCCGTGAGCAGCGTATCCCCGACCAGCGCCAGTTGTGCCGGCGCGCCAGAAATGTAGAGTGTCTCTGGCACCACGGTATAACCCGTAACCGAATAATCTTCGCGCAAGTCAATGGACCCAGTGTCAGGCCGGACGGTGACCGGCTTGACATCAGCGCGGCGGCTGATATTGACCGACGCCATAACGGTTTGCGGCTCCAAATTGACATCTAGGACGCGGTTGCCAGCCGCGTCAACCGGGTCGAGGCGCAGTTCAATTTCGATGGAATTGCGGCTGGTCGAAAGGTCCAATTCACCGCGGGCGGCCTGGACTTGCGCGACGCGGCTCGCCGCGCCACTCAGCAAAACTTTTTTAATATCTGGCTCTGGGTCATCGTGGCGGTAACCGATAGGCGGCGGTTTGCTAATGTCAATTTTCACCTCTGCTTCTTGTGATACGCGGCTTTCGAGTTCCACGGTGATTTCGGCCGGTTGCACCCGAGAAACGAGCCGCGGCGAACCATCCGCCGGCAGCCTGACCTCGAGCGGCACCGTATGCGTGCCAGGCGGCAAATGTGCCAGCGCGGCAAATACTTCAATATCCGAATTTGTCAGCAGCCGCACTGTTTCCTGCGCGCCTTGCACCGTTACGCGCGCGGTATTTGCCGAGCTGCTTATTAAGGCAACCGCGTCGCTCTCTTTGAAAATGATTGGCCGCAGCGGGAAAGCCCTTGGTTCGAAGTTGCCGCCCGCGTTCGTGGCGATGAACCAAACGCCGACCGCCAAGAGCAAACAGACGACCAGCCAAAGCAGGTTGCCGGTGGTCGGCGAGTCGGCGATGCGCCGAATCATGATTGCACCTGCCGCCGGCGGGTTTGCCAATACATGCGGAATTCCTGCCCCAATTCGCGCAGGCGCGCTCTCAGCGACACTGCTGGCTCTTCCCGGGGCCCGTAATAGGCATTCAGGATAAGCCGCAAGCGCTGGGTATCCAAATCCAGGATCATGCGCCCGCTATTCGTAACAGAAACGCGGCCCGTCTCTTCCGAGACAATTACACAGAGGGCGTCGCCAATCTCGCTAATGCCGACGGCCGCCCGATGCCGCGTGCCTAAATTGGGATTGGGCAGGTTGCGGCTGGCGGTAATAGGCAAGACGCAAGAGGCAGCGGCCGCCCGCCCATTGCTGTCGATGATGACCGCGCCATCATGTAATTCTGTGTGCGGCCAAAAGACAGTCGCCAGCAAATCCGCGGTTACGATGCTATCCAGCCGAATGCCGGTGCGGATATATTCTTGCAAGCTGCTATTGCGCTTCAAGACAACTAAAGCGCCATGCCGCCGCTCCGATAGCTTTTCGGCCGCGGCGCAGATCTCTTCAATCACAGAGACGCGAATTTCTTGCGGCGCCAAGCGCAAGCCCAAAATAGAACCGCGGCCCAAGCGTTCCAGCACACGGCGTATTTCTGGCTGAAAGATGACCGGGATAGCAATGGCCAAAGCCCCCAAACCTGTTTCCAAAAGCCAGTACAAAGCGCTCAAACGCAAGACCGCCGCGACCAAGACCAAGCCAATGACAACGAGCGCGATGCCGCGAAATAGAGCCATAGCCTGGGTGCCGCGGAACATCAAAGTAATGCCATAAAAGAGCAAGGTTACGATGCCAATATCGATAAGGTCGTTTGGCTGGAGGCTTTCCAGAATGAGCAGGATTTGTTCCACGATTTGCCTTCTAACAATAAAATTTCTTAGTCGCGGCTGGGCAGATAGGCGCGCCAGCCAGCCACCGCTAGACGCCGCCGCGTCTTATTTCAGCGCTTCTATTATAGCATTGTCAGTCTAATCACACCGCGCGGCAAAAGCGAACTGCGCCGGGCAGAGGGCAATCGTAGCTTAGGCCAGCAGGCGGACAAGAATTGCCTTTTGCGCGTGCAAGCGATTTTCGGCCTGGGCGAAGATTTTGGATTGGGGCCCATCCATGACGGCATCGCTAATCTCTTGACCGCGGTGGGCCGGCAGGCAGTGCATCACGATAGCGCTCGGTTTCGCCCAGCGCAGCAAGTCCGCGTTGACCTGATAAGCGTAGAATTCGCCGATGCGCTCGGCCGCTTCCGCTTCCTGCCCCATGCTGATCCAAGTGTCGGTATAGACCACATCGGCTTCGGCCAAGGCTAATTGCGGCCGGCTGTGCAGCTCCAGCTGCGTGCCATTGCGCTCGGCAACTGCATGCGCCTGTTCGCGGATAGGCGCTTTCATCTCGTAACCTTCGGGCGTGGCGATGCTGAAATTGATGCCAAAATGGGCGCAGGCTAAAGCCACCGACGCCGCGACATTGTTGCCATCGCCGACGAAAGCCAGCTTCAAGCCGTTCAAGCCGCCAAAATGTTCGTGAATCGTGAAAATGTCCGCCAGGGCTTGGCAGGGGTGATAATCGTCGCTCAAGCCATTGATGACTGGCACGCGGGAATACTGCGCCAGTTGCAGCACATCGCTATGCTCATACACGCGGGCCATGATGCCATCGACATAGCTAGACAGCACCCGCGCCACATCCGGCACGCTCTCGCGCGTGCCTAGACCAATCTCTTGTGGCCCAAGCATGATAGCGCCGCCGCCCAGGTGCTTCATGCCCATTTCAAAAGAAACGCGGGTGCGCAGCGACGGTTTTTGGAAAATCATGCCGAGGGTCTTGCCTTGCAAGACGGGTTCATTGCCACCGGCGCGCCATTCCGCCTTCAGGCGCAGGGCCAGGGCAATCAAGTCTTGCAATTCCGCGCTGGAGCAGCTTGCTAAATCAAGAAAATGTTTCATCTTCACCCACTACTTTCGGAATTCATCGGAAATCGTCGGAAATCAACGGACGCGCGCCTTCAGTCCAGCGCAGTCATATCGAGCCAATTAGGCCCATAGCTGGCATTGGCTTTCAGCGGCACACAGAGTGGCTGCCCATCGGGCAAGGCGGCTTCCATCGTTTCCACCACCAGGGCTTGCACGGCCGGCAGAGCCGCTTCTTTCACTTCCAGCACCAGCTCATCATGCACCTGCAAAATCATAGCCGCCTCATAAGACTCGCAGCTCAGCCGCTCGTAGAGGTTAATCATAGATTGCTTGAGAATATCGGCGGCGGTGCCTTGAATCGGCATATTGATGGCGGCTCGTTCTTCGGCGGCGGTGCTGCGGCGGTTGCCTTTAGCCTTGATGGCTGGGTAAATGCGCCGCCGGCCATAGAGCGTCTTGGTATAACCATGCTGCCAGACATATTCTTTGGTATCTTCGATATAGCGTTCGACGCCGGGCATGCGCTCAAAGTAAGTTTTGATAAACTGCTCGGCTTCCGCCAGCGTCAAGTCGCTATCGCGGGCTAGGCGGAAAGCGCCCATGCCATACATCAGACCGAAATTCACCCGCTTGGCAAAATTGCGCTGTTCATAAGTTACCGCTTCAGGTTCGATACCATAGACGGCTGCCGCCGTCGCCTGATGAATATCCAGCCCGCGCTGGAAGGCATCTATCAGCGTTTCGTCCTGGCTGATATGCGCCATAACGCGCAGTTCAATCTGGTTATAATCGACAGCCAGCAGGACATAACCGGGCGGCGCGACAAAAGCCCGCCGCACTTCGCGGCCCAACTCCGTGCGGATGGGGATGTTCTGCAAATTGGGATTGCTGCTGCTGAAGCGCCCCGTCGCCGAGCCAGCTTGGTTATAACTGGTGTGCAGGCGGCCCGTGCGCTGATTGACCAGCTCTGGCAGCGCATCGACATAAGTGCTTTTGAGCTTGCTTAGCTCGCGGAAGTCGATGATGCAATTGATGATTTCGTGCTCGGATTTCAGCTTGTCGAGGGTGGTCGCGTCTGTCGAATAGCCGAGTTTTGTCTTTTTCAAGCCCTCGACTGGCAGCTCTAGCTTTTCAAAAAGCACTGTATTGAGCTGTTTGGGGCTATTGATATTGAACGGGCCAATTTGACCATAATCGAAGATGGTGTCTTGCAGCTCAGCCAGGCTGGCGGCGAGGCGGTCGCTCATATCGTGCAGATAGTCCACATCGAGGCTGACGCCGGTACGCTGCATGCTGATGATGATAGGAATGAGCGGCAGCTCGAGCTCGTTATAAAGCTTTTCCAGCCCAGCGTCTTGCAATTCTTTTTTTAATGGCTTGACCAGGCGCCAGGTCATGGCGGCGTCGGCGGCGGCGTAAGGCGCGACCGCCTTAATCTCCACCAGATCCATCGATTTCTGCTTTTTGCCCTTGCCCAATAATTCGACAATTTCTGTCATCTGCTCATTAAGCCGCTGTCCGACCAGTGCCTTTAAGCCCATGAACTTGCTGATGGGGTTATACACCCACTCCGCCAGCATGGTATCAAAGCTGATGGGCGCGACATCGATGCCGTAGCGCTGCAAAATCATGCAATCGTAGACGGCGTTATGCGCGGTTTTGGCGATGGCCGGGTTTTCCAGCGGCCCGCGCAAAGCAGCGATGACTTTTTCTAGCGGCAGTTGATCGCCAACGGGTTGGGCGAACATATTGGCTTGCCCATCGGCGTCGACGGCGCGATGGCCAACGGGCAGATAAAAACCGCACTCGCCATCGACAGCCAGGGAAATGCCGACCAGCTCAGCCGACATCTGGTCTAGGCTGGTGGTTTCGGTATCAAAGGCGATGCGGCTGGCGGCATCCAGCTCGGCGACCAAATCAGCTAGAGCCGCCTCGTCGCGCACAATCACCGTCTTGACTTTTTCCTGGGCATTGACAATGCCAGTCTCAGTGTCTTCGCCCCGCAAATGCCTATAGACGCGGTGCAGCCGCTCGCGCAAGGAGCCGAATTCCAGCTCGGCAAAAACATCGTCGACGGCTTTCAGGGTAAAATCTTGCCCGAGGCAGGCTTGCAGGTCTAGCGTGATGTCCAAATCGCGCATAATCGTCGCCAGCTTGCGGCTGAGAAAGGCCATCTCTTTGCCGGCAATCAGGCGGTTGCGGGCGCGGGTGCCGATGCTGTCTAAATTGTCATAGATTTCTTCGAGGTTTTGGTATTCTTGCAGCAGCTTGGACGCCGTTTTTTCGCCGATGCCAGCGACGCCGGGGATATTGTCCGAGCTATCGCCCATCAAAGCTTTGAAGTCGATGAGCTGCTCCGGCTCGAGCTTATATTTGGCGCGGAAAGCCGCCACATCATAGACGACATCTTCGCCGCCGCGCTGCGGCAGCTGCACACGCACATGCGGACCCAGCAGCTGCAAAATATCGCGGTCGCCCGTGGCGATATGCACATCCAGGCCCTGAGCTACCGCTTGCTGGCTAATCGTGCCTAGAATGTCGTCAGCTTCCATATTGGGCATAGTCAGCTGCGGGATATTAAAAGCGGCGACCAATTCGCGGATGCGGTCGAATTGGAGCGCTAGGTCTTCGGGCATTTTTTCACGGGTGGCTTTGTATTCGGGATAGATTTCTTCGCGCGCGCTCAAACCTTCGTCGAATGTAACGGCGAGGTACTGGGGCTGGTGATGCTCGTAGACATCGAGCAGGGTGCGGCTGAAGCCATAGACGGCGCTGGTATTTTCGCCGCTTGTGGTGGTGAAGCCGCCGCGCTGCAAAGCAAAATAACTGCGGTAGGCTAGCGCATGTCCGTCAATCAAATAAAGCACTGGTCGCTCTGGCATAATTATGTCTTCGCGCCCTATACACTCAAGCCTGCGCCGAGTATAAAGGCCGCGCTCCTAAACTTACAGACAGATTCGCCCCGCCGTTCAGCCGCGGGCAAATTGCAGAAAGCGCTGCAACTCGCGCTCGCTCATTTCCCGCCCCGGCTGCAAGACCAAATACGCGTCAGCCCAAAGCTTTTTGGGCAGGGTCACGTCTTCCGCGCAGGCGATTTGACGCGAATTTTCCATGACAGTATGGATGAGCGTTTCGGGCGTGGTTTCGCCTGGCACATCGGCATAGAGCGAAATAAAATCTTGATGCACATCTAAGCGGTGTATTTTCCAATTCAATTTATTGAGCTGCACTTCCAGCCAGAAGACCAGTTGCTGTGCCACATTTTTTGGCAGCCGCCGCGTCGCATCCGCCAGCAGCCAAACAAAAGCGAAAGGCTGGTGGCTGTCTGCGGCCGGCGCAGCCGCTGTTGCTGGACTGTCCGCGGCGGCGGGCGGCGCATCTGCTGCTGGGCTGGCCGGCGCGGCGGCCGGCACATTTGCCAGCGCGTTGAGCATACGGTCGGCTTGGCGGCGAATCTCGCGCAGCTGCTTGTCCCCGGCAAAAATCATAGTCAAAGTGAAGCCGGCGACGGTGCCGCGGGAATAGAGCATATAATCGGCGCCAGCCGGCAGCTTGATAAAACGGATGCGGGAATGGTCGCGCTGGGCGGTCCAGTCGTCCTGGATGTAGCCGCGCAGGGCGCGCAGGTCTGCCAGCGACATCTCGCCAGAAAAGGCGACAATGCGGTTGGCTCGGGTCAAAAGCGTCGCCGTGGCCGCCAGGTCGGTCATCGTCTGCGTCATCCTTACCGCCAGCTGCGCCAGGAAAGGGTCGTCGGCCTGGCTGGATAGCGGCAGGCCGGCGGCGGGCGGCGGGTTATTTGGCGCTGGCTCCGGTGCTGGCGCGGCGGCCGGTGGCGTCTCGGTTTCTGCCGCAGCCGACGGTATCGTCTCGGCCGCTGGCAGAGAGTCGGCGGCTGGAATAGTCTCCGATTCGGAGCTGGGGGGCGGAAGGGTCTCAGCCGCGCGCGCGGCCTCGGCGGCGGTCTCAGCCGCTTGCGGCCGAGGCGCGGTGGTCGCGCCGGCGCTGGGCGGCACGTCCACCGGCGGCAGATGCGCGCGCAGGAATTCTGGCTCGCGGATGAACCTTTCAGCCGCCCGCACCCAAGCCGGCCCCACATCCGCGCCTAGCTCGCTGGGCAGCTCCCGCGTCGTATCAAAAAGCGACTCCAGGCTCAAATCTTCCAGCGTCGTGCTTTCGTCCAAGAGCGTATTGAGCAGCTGCTGAAACTCGGCGGAGTTCTCTAGGTCAACTTCGGCATCAGGCGGCGCGGGCGCGGTGAGATAGTCGTCGTAGTCGGCGGCTGGGCGCTCCTCCGCCAGCGATTGCGCCAAATCGCGCAAAGTTTCCAGTTCCTCATCCGCCGCGAGCGGCGTTTCGCCCAGGTCCGCGCCGCCCCAGCGCCAGCCAGGCGGCGTCTCCATTTCTTCGGGCTGCACATAGCGATAGCGGATGGTATCCGTTTCCGCTTCAGGCGGGATTAAGACTTCGATGGATTCTGGGGCAGCGTCGCTTTCTGGCGGCGGATTCAGCAATTCATAGGAGGCTTGCAAGCGCCGATGGGTATAACTGGCGGTCGACTCATCTTCCAGAAAATCGTCCACTAGCGCTTCAATCGGCGTGGTATCGCCTTCGAGGCCGGGCGGCGGCGCTGGCGGCCGGTCTCGGACAAGCTCGCGCAGGGCGCTTTCAAAAATGGGCAGCAGAGAACGGGCGGAAGCGGGAATATCAACGACGGCTTGCAGCTGATAGGCATGGGCGAGGACTTGCGTATCGGGATTGTCTGGCGCCAGCACAATAGCCACTTCGCTCTGCCGCGACCGTATCATCTCAATCATAATCGCCGGCGAAACCGCCAGATTAACCGTATCCAGCAGGACGAGCTGCGGCGGCTCTTCGCGCAGTTCGTCGATGGCGTTGCGCTCGGCCGCGACGGCCGTCACGCTATATTCGCCCAGCCCTTCAAGGGCCCGCTTGAGGCCAATGGCGAACTGTACATCGCGCGTGATGAGCATTAGCCGCTTGAGGTCCAGGGCCATGCTATTTCTCCCGGTGCTTGCCTTCGACAGACGATACTAATGATTTTAGCATAGGCGGGCGGCGCGACAAATGCGATGCGCCTCAATCGGCGACCACCGGCACTTGGCTGCAATCGCCGTATTCGGTCGTGAAGTCGCCGCTGACCCAGCCCAACTGGTTATTGACATTCAAGCGCCACCAGCTGTAGGCGCTGTTGCGCCCGCTGATGGGCGCCAGCGTGCCGCTGCTCAGCACAGTGATGATTTGATAACTGGTGCTGGGGCCGGCGCGGAAGTTCAAAGCGACATTGACCAAGGCGCGGCAGAGGCCATCGTCAGGGATGAAAGGCACATTGGCTTGCGAAGCAGGCGTGGCGCGGACCTGGGCCGGCGATTCGCGCACGACGACGGCAATCTCGACCGGCGCGCTGACGACGGCGCCGCGATAAGCCAGGGCGCGCAGGGTAATCGTGCCGAGATTGGGCCGCTGCGGCACATAATTGAGGATAGCTTGCATGGTCAAATCGCCTTGCAGCGATTCGGAAGATACCGTGCGCACAATCTGATTATCGACAAAAAGCTGCACGCGGTTGACGCCAATCTCGTCCGCCGCCAGCACCGAGACCAAGATTTCTTCGCCGATGACAAATTCATCGCCAGAATTGGGCGATTCGATTTGAATGGTCGGCGGCCCATCAGGCTGGGCGGTGGCTGATGGCGCGCTAGCGGGCCCGATTTGCAAATTACAGGCGGCTAGACTCAAGCAGAAGCAGGCGAGCAAAAAGCGCCCGAAGCCCGCGTGGGCGGCGCTGGACAAATAGGCAGCCATCAACTGGCGACGACAAGCAGCGGTTCGGGCTGGCGTTGCGCTTGCGGCAGGCGGGCTTGCATGCTCCAAGGGCCGGTCCAGGTGATTTCGACCTCTACCAGCTTGCCCTGCCAATCGCCCTCAGCTTCAAAGAAGACCAGCTTGTTCTGGGGGCTGCGGGCACGCCAGCGGCCTTTGTAAGCCCCTTCGACCAGCACCTCGACTCGCTGCCCAAGATAATCCGCGTTAATCTCCGCCAAGACGCGGGCTTGCAGCTCTTCCAGCATACGGTGGCGCGCCCGTTTTTCGGCTTCTGGCACATCATCGGGCATGCGCCGCGCGCTGACAGTCTGCGGGCGCGGGCTATAGCGGGCTAAATGCGCCTTGTCCAATTTCAACTCTTGTAAGATTTTATAGGTCTGCATGAATTGCGCGTGGGTCTCACCCGGGAAACCGACGATGATGTCGGTATGAATCGCGACCTGGGGGATGATTTTGCGTATCTTCGCCACCAGCTTGCGGTATTGATCGGCGGTGTAGCCGCGCCGCATATTCGCCAGCACAGTATCATCGCCCGCTTGAATTGGCACTTCGATATGCGGCATGACTCGCGGCAGCTCGGCGACGGCGCGCAGCAACTTGTCAGTCATCCAGTTGGGGTGGCTGGTCAAAAAGCGGATGCGCTCGATGCCAACTTCTTCGGCGACATCATGGACGATGCGCAGCAAATCGGCTAAATCGGGCCCATCGGGGATGTCCTTGCCATAACGATCGACAATCTGCCCGAGCAGCGTAACTTCTTTTAGGCCTTGCGCCGCCAAACTGCGCACATGGGCTACAATTTCGCCGACGCGCCGGCTGCGCTCGATGCCGCGGCGGAAGGGGATAATGCAGAAGGTGCAGGCATGCGAGCAGCCATAGACCACTGGCACATGGGCGCTGACTAATTGGCCGCGCTCGTGCAAGGGCAAGACAAGCTCGCCATCTTGCAGGGCATCGCGCCGCTGCCGCGCCTGCGCTTCCCGCTCGCGCATTGCCGCTTCGTCCAGCCGCTGCTCGAGAAAGCTAACGAGCGGCCCGGGCTGGGAGGGCGGCATGAAGACATCGACATAGGGTAGGCGCTGGCGCAGCCACAGCGGGTCGCGCACGCCGACCATACAGCCCATGACACCGATGACCTTGTCGGGCCGCGCTTCTTTGACTTTGCGCAGCAGCTGGAGCCGGCCCAAGCCTTTGTCTTCGGCGCTTTGGCGCACAACGCAGGTATTGACGACGAGGATGTCGGCATCATCGCCGCGCTGGGCTGAGCGATGCCCCAGTTTTTCCAATTCAGATGCCAGCAGCTGCGAATCGGCGACATTCATTTGACAGCCGAGAGTCCAGATATAGTATTGCATAGCAATAGTCTCATTCACTTAGGCGCTGCGGCTATTGTAGTGGATGCGGCGGCGCTGGTCAATGCGGGGCCGGGGGTGGGGTTGAAACTAAGGCATAAATTTGCAAAATTTAGTTTGACCTGCTTCTGTGGCAATTTCCCCGCATTTGATTATGATATTAGCAAGCAGGGAGGCGAAGCGATGATATGGAATGCCAAATCCGAGAACTAACAGCGGCGCAGGTTAGCGCGCATTCCGCCGAGCTCAGCGCCATCTTGCAGCAGTCGGTCAATCTCGGCGCGTCAATCGGCTGGCTGGCGCCAATGCCCGCCGCGGCCGCTGACAGCTATTGGCAAACGGTGGCAGCCCAAGTCGCCGCCGGCGATAAGATCTTGCTAGCCGCGTTTTACGCGGCGCAGCTAGTCGCTTCGGCGCAATTAGCGCTTGAGCCACGCTTGAATGGCAACCATCGGGCGGAAGTGCAAAAACTGATTGTAGACCCGGCTTTCCGCCGACGCGGCTTAGGCCGGCGCTTGATGACCAGGCTGGAGATGGCTGCGCGCGCGGCGCAGCGCAGCCTGCTCGTCTTGGATGTGCGAAAAGGCGACCCAGCCGAAAAGCTCTACCGCAGCTTGGGCTACTGCCATTTTGGCGATGTCCCGGCTTATGCCCGCAGCAGCAATCTCCAGCTCGATACCTGTGCCTTCTATTACAAGCTGCTCGCCGCCGAAGACCAGCCCGGCTAAGCCCAGACGATTTTATTGGGCAAGAACGCCGTATGCAGATATTCGTGATGCGGCAAGATGCGCACCGAAAAGCCCACATGCCCGGTCCGGCGATATTCGTAGGTGGCGCTGTAACTATAGATGCCAGAACCTTCGCTGCCTTGCAGGCGCATATCGACCGCCTGCCCGTCGCGGATATTGCCCGCCGCATCCAAGGGTCCTGCATAGAGCTGCACTTTCACCGCTGCTGGTTCGAGCTGCCCCAGTAGAACGCGAGCCCGAATATCGACGCGGCTGCCAATCTCCACAGCGCCATCGCGGATATTGACATCCAGCACGCGGGCGGCGTGCCAAGCCTGGTCGAGCCGCTGCTGCCAATCGACAAAGGCGGCGGTCGGCGCAAAATCCGCCGCGCGCATAGCCTGGCTGACGGCAAAGCGCGGCAGGTAAAATTGCTCGCTATACTCTTGTACCATGCGCTGCGTATTAAAAAAGGGCGCTAGCCGCAGCATGCTGCGCTTGACGCGGCGGATCCAATCGCGAGGCAAACCAGCCCGCGATTGCCGATAAAACAGCGGCAGAATATCCTGCTCCAAGACATTATAGAGCGCTTGACTCTCGATATAATCCTGATGCGCCCATTGCGGCTCCGGGTATTCTTCGCCCTGGCCAATCGCCCAGCCGATGTCCTGGCTATAGGCTTCCGCCCACCAGCCATCAAGCACGCTGCAATTCAGACCGCCGTTGTAGATGACCTTCATGCCGCTGGTGCCGCTGGCTTCTTTGGGGCGGCGCGGATTGTTCAGCCAGACATCGACGCCCTGCACCATATAGCGGGCGATATTCATATCGTAATTTTCCAGGAAGACGATGGCATTGCGGAAGTCGCTATCGCGGGCGACATTGACGATGGCGCGGATGAACTCTTTGCCTTCGTTATCGTGCGGATGCGCTTTGCCGGCGAAGATGAACTGCACCGGTCGGTCGGCATCCGTCACCAATTTGCGCAGGCGGTCTAAATCGTAAAAGAGCAAAGTAGCGCGCTTATAGGTGGCGAAACGGCGAGCAAAGCCGATGGTCAACGCATCAGGATTTAGCACTTCGTCCGCTGCGTCAATTGCGCTTTGAGAAAGGCCGCGCCGCCGCAACTGCCAGCGCAAGCGGTCGCGGGTGAAAGCGACCAAGCGCTCGCGGCGGCGGACATGGGTGCGCCACAGCTCGGCGTCGGGGATGTTCATTAAGCCTTGCCAGACTTCTGGCCGCGATTCTTGAGAGCGCCAGGCCGGGTCCAAATAGCGGTCAAAGAGCTGCGCCATCTCTTGACTGACCCAGGTTTGCACATGCACGCCATTGGTGATGGCGCGTATCGGCACTTCGTGAACTGGCACATTGGGATAGACCCATTGCCACATATCGCGCGAGACGGCGCCATGCAACTGCGCCACGCCATTAGTGCCAGAAGAGAGCTTTAGAGCCATCACCGACATAGAAAAAAGCTCGTAATGCCCCATATTTTCGCGGCCTAGGTCGAGAAATTCATCGCGGGACAAACCTAGCTCAGGCATCAAATCCGTGAAATGCTCGTCAATCAAATCGAAGCCAAAGCGCTCCAAGCCGGCTGGCACCGGCGTATGCACAGTGAAGACGCTGCTGGCGGCCGTCAAGGCTTTGGCTTGCGCGAAAGTCAAACCATCGGTCTGCATATAATTGCGGATGCGCTCTAAGAGCAAAAAGGCGGAGTGGCCTTCGTTCATGTGGAAGATATCGGCTTCGATGCCCAAGGCGCGCAAGAGCCGTATCCCGCCGATGCCCATAAGGATTTCTTGACGGATGCGCGTGCGGCGGTCGCCGCCATAGAGGCGGTCGGTCAAGTTGCGGTCTTCTGCGCGCTGATTGTCAGCGATATTCGTATCCAGCAGGTAGAGCGAAACGCGGCCCACCTGCACCTGCCAAATCTGGGCGTAAAGCTGGCGGCCGGGCAGCGGCACCGCAATCTTGATGACCTGGCCCGCCGCATCTCTTTGCAGCTTCAGCGGCAAGTTGCCATAGTCATTGAGCGGATAGGACTCCTGCTGGAAGCCATCGGCATTGAGATATTGCTGAAAATAGCCCTCTTGATACAAAATGCCGACGCCAACCAGCGGAATGCCCATATCGCTGGCGCTCTTGAGGTGGTCGCCGCTCAATACGCCTAAGCCGCCTGAATAGTTTTGCAGGCATTCGGTCAAGCCGAATTCCATCGAGAAATAGGCGATGACTGGCGGGACTTCCAAATGCCCATAGCGCCGGGCGAACCAAGTGTCCTCAGCCTGCATGTATTTATCAAAAGAGCGGCAAACGCGGGCATAATGCGCCATGAAAGAAGTGTCATGCGCGAGGTCGTTCAAGCGCGTCTGGCACAGCCGCCCGAGCGTCCATTCGGGATTGTGATTCGTCTCTTGCCATAGCTCTGGATCCAGGCGGCGAAACAAAGCGATGGCTTCGTGATCCCAGGTCCAGCGCAGGTTGTAGGTCAGTTCATGCAAGCGGCTGAGCGGCGGCGGCAGTTTTGGGCTTACATTGATGCGGGCAACGGGTTGTACCATATTCTATTTTCTCCCTAGCATAAAGTGAAAGGCTCGACTTGGCGAAGCGCCCATTCTAGCGATTTTTGGCGGCGATGCCACAGCAAGTATATTGCCACAGAAGTAAGTCCAAGTTAATTATGCAACAAAATGAGGCGCTATTTTCAAGCCCACGATGGCATCCCGCCCCGAAGCTTCGGGTCGCGTAGACACTGACCTACGGGAGGGGCCGGGGGTGGGCTTGAAAAGTGAGGTGTAGCCGCAATTTTTTGCATAACTAGCTTGGACTTACTTAGAAAAAATAATGATTTTCTAATGCAATCGCGGGCTTAGACGCTGGCGAAAGCGGCTATTCCACTTCTAGCGCTCTTTCGCTTATGGTAAGATAGCGGACTTAATTGCCCTTATCTTGATGTTCACACCAGCATTAGGAGGACAAATGCTGAAGAAACGATACTTGAAAAGCAAGCCCATCTGCAAAGTTACATTCTACACGGCGCGGGAGCTCAAAGCGGAAAAGGTCGCCCTGGTCGGCGATTTCAATGAATGGAGCGAAAGCGCCACCTTGATGCAGCCGCTCAAAGACGGGCGCTTCAAAACGACGGTCGACCTGCCCAATGACAGCCGCCACCAATTCCGCTATCTCATCGATGACAGCGAATGGCACAACGATTGGGCCGCCGATAATTATGTGCCAAATCCCTTCTGGGGCGACAATTCTGTGGTTGAGGTCTGAGCCTGATAAAGCGATGCTCAACAATTGCCACAGAGACACAGAAATAGGATAAATTCCCCCCGGCCCCTCCCGTAGGGCAGTGTCTACGCGCCCCAAAGCTTTGGGGAGGGGAGAAAAACCGCAAAAACTATGGGGGGCTTACAGGGAAGTCCGCCCCATAGGGCAGTGTCTACACGCCTCGAAGCTTCGGGGGAGGCTCGCCAATCGTGAGCTTGAAAACCAACTCGCCTAAGCGTTGACGCGGTCGCGCCAGGCGACCAGAGCCTCGACCTTGCTGTAATCAGGCGGCACCGGCGACATCATAATGAAGTGCGTCGCGCCGATTTCGGCATAGGCGTCGAGATTGTCGGGAATATCCCGCGCCGGGTTCAAAGAAACAGTGCGCTCGACTGCCGCTGGGTCTCGGCCGACGGCGGCGCACCAATCATCGAGAACGCGGCATTTATGCGCATATATATCTGGCGGGCCAAAGCCATTCCAGAGGTCGGCATATTGCGCCGTCAGCTTCAGCGTAACTTTTTCGCCGCCGCCGCCAATCATAATCGGAATCGGGTTGCGGACGGCTGGCGGCAGTTCCGCCTGCATGCGCCGCTTGATAATCGGCAGGGACTCGCCCAAGTCGCGCAGGCGACTGCCGGCCGTGCCAAATTCATAACCGAACTCAGCATAGTCTTTCTCGAACCAGCCCGCGCCGATGCCCAAAATCAAGCGACAGTCGCTGATATGGTCAACTGTGTTCGCCATCTGCGTCAAAAGCGCCGGGTTGCGGTAGCTGTTGCAGGTGACCAAAGTGCCAATCTCCACGGTTGAAGTGAGCATGGCGATAGCGGTCAGCAAAGTCCAGCCTTCGAAGTGATTGTTATTGCCGCTGTCACCGCCATAAAGCGGGAAGAAATGATCCCAATTCCAGATCGAATCCACGCCCAGCCCTTCGGTCGCTTTGACCGCGGCGGCATAAGTCTGGTAACTGACATGCTGCGGGTGCAGCTGCACGCCTACTTTGATTTTTGCCATTTTCTTGTCTCCTTTTTATTTCCGTAAGCCTAAGATTTCTCAGTCAGACAAAGTAAATTTTGCAGGTTTTATGCCTTCGTTTCAACCCCACCCCCGGCCCCTCCCGTAGGGCAGTGGCTGGGGTGAGGTTGAAAATTGCGCCTCGCAGTTTGCATAATTAACTTGGGCTTACTTAACTAAGTCCCAGCCGCCCCTTTCCAGCCAACTTGCCGGCCAGCCGGCACGGTCATAGCGGCAAAATCGGCGAAGTCGGACTGGGCGCAGTCCGCGCCGATTAGCGCGCCAGCGCCGATACGGAATTCGGGCGGGACGCGCGCGTTCTTGCCGATGCTAGTGATTTTCAAATCGCCTAGGTCTTGGCAAGCGCCGACGCGCGCATTCTTGCCGATGACCGCGATTTTGTCCACCAGGGCCCGTTCGATGCAGGCGCCCGCTTCAATATAGGCATCGTTCAAGATGACGGACTCGCGGATGACCGCGCCCGGCCCAATAAAAACGCCCGGCGACAGAATCGAGCGCTCAATCACCGCGCCAGCGCCAATCACCGAGCCATCGGTAATCATGCTGTCGACGATGCGCGCGTCGGCGCCGATGCGCACCGGTGGCCGCTCTTCGCTGCGGGTATGGATGACCCAAGTGCGGTCGTTCAGGTTCAATGATGGCGGGCTGGAAAGCAGGTCCATGTGCGCTTCCCAATAGGCGTCGATAGTGCCAACATCAATCCAATAACCGCCATAGGGATAAGCGTATATCTTCATCTTCCGCGCGACCATCTTGGGCAGGATATTCTTGCCAAAGTCATGCTCAGAGCTGGGGTCGCGCTGGTCTTCCAGCAGAATGCGCTCGAGCGCGGGGTAATCAAAGACATAGACGCCCATATTCGCTAGATTGCCTGGTGGGTTGGCGGGTTTTTCGATGAAATCGGTAACGCGATAGTCGGCATCGGTATCGACGATGCCAAAGCGGCTGGCTTCATCCAGCGGCACGCGGATGGTGCAGACAGTCGCGGCCGCGCCTTTATCCCGATGGTATTGCAGCAGCATGTCATAATCCATCTCGTAGATATGGTCGCCAGAGAGAATAAGCACAAATTCGGGCCGGCCTTGGCGCAGAAAATTGAGATTCTGGGTGACGGCATCGGCGGTGCCAGCATACCAATCGGTATCGAAGCTGCCCTGATACGGTTGCAGCAGGCGCACGCCGCCGGTGAAAGAGCGGTCTAAATCCCAGGGACGGCCCTTGCCGATATGGTCATTGAGGCTATGCGGGCGATATTGCGTCAAAACCAAGACATCGAAGATATTGGAGTTGACGCAGTTGCTCAGCGCAAAATCGATGATGCGGTATTTGCCGCCAAAAGGCACCGCTGGTTTGGCGCGCTTGATTGTCAAGACGCCTAAGCGCGTGCCTTTGCCGCCCGCCAGAATGACCGCCTTTATCTTCACTGTCTACTCTCCGCCTCTCTTGCGCGAACGCTTTTAGTGAACGAAGCGGCTCGCCCGCGCTTTTTTGCGGGCCGCTTCATAGAGCGCGCTATATTCGCCGGCACTCTTGCGCCAACTGAAGTCCAGCGCCATGCCGCGCTCCTGCATGCGCCGCCAGGCATCTGGCTGTGTTTGATAGACATCCAGCGCCCAGTTCAAGGTGCCTTCCACCGCCGCCGCTTCTTGCCATTGGAAGACGAAGCCGGTGCCGCTAGCGCCGCCAGCATTGTCATAATTGCTGACCGTGTCGGCTAAGCCGCCAGTTTCACGGACCAGCGGCAGCGCGCCATAGCGCAGAGCCATCAGCTGGCCCATGCCGCAAGGTTCAAAATGGCTGGGCATCAAGAAGATATCGCAGCCGGCATAGATTTTTTGCGCCAGCGCGCCATCAAATTGCAAAAAAGTTTTTACTTTGTCGCTAAAGTCCTGCTCCAGTTGCCAAAAAGCGGTTTCTAGCTCAGGCTCGCCCGTGCCAAGCACGACGAGCTGCAGGGCGCGTGCGCCTAAGATATTGCGCAAAGCCGGCAGCGCAATATCAAAACCCTTCTGCGCCGCCAGCCGGCTGACAATGCCGACCAGTGGCACCGCCCGACTGGCCGGCAAACCGGCTAAAGATTGTAGATGGCTTTTGTTAAGCGGCCGTTTATATAAATGGTTCTCTACATTAAAATTCTCGCGCAGGCCAGCCGCCGTCGCCGGATTCCAAAGCGCGGTATCCAAGCCATTCAAGATACCGCGCAGGTTGGCGCTGCGCTGGCTAATCAGCGGCGCCAATTCATAGCCGGCATAGGCATGCTGGATTTCTGCCGCATAGCGCGGGCTGACGGTGGCAAGCATATCGCTATAGGCGATGCCGATGCCGAGCAGATTGTCCGTCAAACCATGCTCGAGCAGAGCGGGATGCTCCCGCGCCGGGATGCCGGCGTTCCACAAAAAGCCGCCAGCATGATTGCCCTGATAGGCGATATTGTGAATGCTAAGTACCGTTGCTGGGACGGGCAAGCTGTGCTTATGCGGTCGCAGCAAAAAAGGCAGCAGAGCCGTGTGCCAATCGTTGACATGCAGCAGATCGGGCCGCCAGTTGAAGCGGGCGCCCAGCTCGGGCAAAGCCGCCAGCAGAGCCTGATTGAGATAGATGAAGCGCTGCATATCCCAATCCCAAGCGCCATAGACCGCGCTCTCCGCGCCAAACCAGGGCGGCGATTGCAGAAAATAGACAGGCGTGCCGCCGTATTCAGCGCCGAAGAGCTTGACTTCGCTAGGGCCCAGGCGGTGCCCAAAGCTGAAGCTAAAGAGCGGTTCTATGCCATATTTGTCATGCTCGATGAAGCCGTAGCCAGGCATGATGACGCGGGCGTCCAGGCCGCGGTGGCGCAGCGCGGCCGGCAGCGAACCTAGCACATCGGCCAGCCCGCCTACTTTGGCAAATGGCAGCGCTTCCGCGCTAGCCAACAAGATTTTCATCCGCCTGCCCTTGCCCAGCAAAATCCCAGCTGATTGTAGCTTAATAGCGGCGCAATACATACATTCACTTCGCGGCGCATTGTCAGCTTGCCTTGCATGTGTTAGTATTTGCGAGACAAGGCTTCGCAGCTAGGAAAGCAAATGATCCAAAGGCAGCGTCCACAGCGGCGCCTGAACATCCTGCCGCCAGTGATTTTTCTGTTTTTGATATTTCTAGTCGCCGTCGCGGGCGGCTATTTTGGCATGAGCCTGTTTTATAACGACAGCGACGAAGATGCCATTCCCGTGATTATCACAGTCGAGTACATCATCACCGCGACGCCGCTGCCGGCAAAGTTGACGACGCCCGCGCCGGCTGGGGCGGCGCAGGTAGATTTGCCGGCCGATATTGTCGCCGAAGCCGCTGGCGCTGACAGCGCCATTGAACCGGCCGACTTGGGCGCGCAGGATGTCAGCCTCAGCAGTCCGCCAACCGCGCCGGCTGGCGGGCAGATCATCACCACGCCGAATTGCATACACCACACCCTCGTCAGCGGCGATACGCCCTTTGGCGTAGCTCTGCGCTATGGCGTCGACTTCGATGCGATTTTAGAAGCGAACGATTTGACCCTAGCCGCGGCGACGAACCTGCAAGTGGGCGATCGCCTGGTGGTGCCGCTGGAAGGCTGCTTGATTGATGGCGCGCCACTCGTGCCAGTGCAGACCAGCGCCGCAGCCACGCCCGCGCCCGCGTCCACCGGCACACCGGTCAGCGCCACTTTTGAAATCAGCGCTACTGAAGGGCTGGGCGACATCACTGCGGAAAGCATCCGCCTGCGCAACCTCGGCGACCGCGTCAACATAAGCGGCTGGACTCTGGCCGATAGCGATGGCAACAGCTTTACTTTCGTCGAGACTTTGCTCTTCCCGCAGGTCGAGATTGTGCTATACACGCGCAGCGGCACCAGCACCGCCGATGCCCGCTTCTGGGGCAAAGAAGAGAGCGTCTGGCAAGCGGGCGAAGAGCTAACGCTGAGCGACGCGCAGGGGAACATCTTGCAGACCTTGCGCATCCCCGGCGCTCCGGCCGCTGCGCCGGCTGAATAAGGCGCTCGAGGACTTAAAGAATGAGAAAATGGCAGCGCATCGTCGACGAGTTAGTGAGCGAAGCCATCGGCGATGGCGATGTCTCGCATTTGCCTGGCGCTGGCGAAAAATTGCCGGCGGCCGAAAACAGCAATACGCCCAGCGAATGGCGCCTGGCCTTCAAAATCATGCGAGAGCAAGGGGTACTGCCCGAGTGGATCACAGCGGGCAAAGCGCTGGCGGCACAAGAAGAGAAACTGCGCCAGCGGATTAAGACGCGGGCGGCGCGCTATCAGCGGGAATTAAAAGCGACGCGCAGCAAGCCCACAGTCCAAGCGCAATGCAAAAAGCGCTGGCAGACCTACCAGGCCGACTACCGCGAGCAGGTGGAGCGTTACAACCGCGAGCTGCTGCTCTACAACTTAAAGCTGCCCGCTGGACTGCCGCACCGGCAGCCCCTCAGCGGCGAGCAGCTGATTGAAGAAGCCTTGAAACTAGCCGAAAACAACTTGTCTTAAGCCGTTTCTGTCTGTTCCTGCTCGTCATTGTTCTCTTTCGCGCCTTCCTGCAAACCTTTGCGGAAGTTGGCTACCGCCGAGCCAAGCTCGCCGCCAATGCGCGAAACCCGGCCCACGCCAAAGAGCAGAATGACTATCGCTAAAATTACAATCAGTTCGAATGGTCCCAGGGCTACCGCTAAGATAGGAGGCATCGGTGATTCCTTTCTCTGCCTGAACTGCCACCAGTATAACACGGTTTGAGGAAATATCGAGAATTGATTCGATATTGCTTTTTCGCCGCAATGCTATACTGATAAAAACGCCAGAATATAACGAGCCTTGTCTTAGCTATGCAGCCGGATTATCCGCCGCCAATCAACCCACGTTTTGCCGAGCAGCGCGCCGACGAAGAAATCCTCTTGCAGACGCAGCGGCATTGGTGGTCTTTTCTGCGCAGCGCCTGGCTGCCCCTGCTGTTAATGCCGGCGCTGTGGCTGGGCGCGGTTGCGCTGGCGACGCCAGCGCTCTCAGCCGGTTTGCTGGCTTTGTCCATCGCCCTGCCCGGCGCCGCGCTGGTCTATTTATATCTGGAATGGCGCAACGATTCCGTCATCGTTACCGACCAGCGCATCATCCGCGTCAATCGCACCATCCTGACCCTGCATCGGCAAATCACCCAGGTCAGCCTAGAGAGCGCGCATGAAATCAATTTTGAGCTGCCGCCTTATGACCCTTTCGCCCGCTTTCTGCGCTATGGCACGGTGATTGTCAAAACCGCCGGCGCCCAGGGCAATCTGGAATTGCCCTTCATGCCGCGGCCAGAACAATTCCAAAAGCTCATCATCGAAGACCGGCAATATTTTGAGCAGCGGCAGGCGCAGCGGCATCACAAAATGGTGCGGGCGGAATTGCAGCGCGGGCAGGCTGGCGCAGAGGCCGAAGCAAGCGCAGCCCAGGTGGCTGACACGCCGCCGCGACCGCTGCGCGGCACCAATGGCTATCTCAGCTCGCGCATCGAGATGAGCAATGGCGATATTGTCTATCGCAAGCATAGCAGCGTCTGGGTCCAGCATACCGCTATCCCGCTCTTGATTATCATTGCCGGGCTGCTTGGCCTGCTGCTGACATTCACGCTGGTCAGCACAGACTTGCGCCCGCTCAGTTTTGCCGCGGGCATGCTGGCTTTCTTGATTGGCGCGCTCGCTTATTATTGGCAGGACTGGGATTGGCGCAACGACTTGTACATCATCTCCGATGATACGATTACGCTGGTGCGCAAGCGGCCCTTCTTTTTGCAAAACCTGCGTGACCAAATTTTGGTCGAGCGCATTGACAATGTGGAGTCGGTCTCCAGCGGCATCTTCGCTGCCTTGCTGCGCTATGGCGATGTGCGCATGTCCCTGGTCGGCGCGGACGAGCCTAAGATGTTCCAGCGGGTGGCGAACCCGCAGGCGATCCAGCAGGAGATTTCAGGCAGGCAGCATAAAAAAGCTCAGCGCCGCGCCCAATACGATGCCCAGCAGCAGCGGCAAATTCTAGACGAATATCTGGAGACCGCGCCGCAGCCGGTCGCAGCCAGCGCCGCTGAAATTGACTTGCATGATGGCGCGATACGCCAGGCGCAAAATCAAGACCGCAACCGGCCGCCCCGCCTGCCGCGCAAACTGCTCGCGCCGGCCGCGCCAGCCGACGACCTGCCCATGGGCAACTTAGACCGGCTGCCCGCCCGCCTGCGCGCCGACAAGCGCGAGCCAGCCGAAGCCTGAATCAAAAATCAAGCCGCATGTGCCAAAGCTCGCGCTTGACTTTGAACTGGTGGCGCTTGAGTAAATCATTCACGGCTTCGTCTGCCCGCGGCTGCTCGAAGACGATGGTCGAGCGCTCGTAGCGGCTAAGCACATAGTCGAGCAGAGTTTCGGCATACGGTTGGGCATCGACCTGGGGCGAGGTAAAAATCCAGGCGCGCAGATTGCCGAAGCTGACGGCGCTCTCCAGCCAGCAGGCGGCTAGGATGTCGCCGCCCTGGCCACGAATAATCAGCCGCTGATTGCTATTGAGCGAGAGCCAGCTCAGCGCTTGCTGCCACAGCGGCCGATAAAAAGCGGCTTTGTGCAGCGGCTTGAGCCAGCCGAGGCCGCCGCGGCTATTTGGCCGAGCGGCCTGGGCCAGGGCAAATTCGGCCCGCCAGTCTGACCGCCGCGGACGCGCGATGGGCCAGCCGCGCTGGCTGGCTCGCGGCGAGCGGAAAAAGCCGCTGCGCCGCCAGATACGCCAGGCGTTTTCATAATGAAAACCATGCCTTTCATAGAGCCGCAGCGCCGCCGCGTTATCATAATTGACCTGCAAGATAGCCCGCGCCGCGCCGCGTTTTTTAAGCATCTCCAGGCTGGCCGCCAGCAGCTGCTGGGCGATGCCGCGCCGCTGATACTGCGGATGCACGGCGACATTCGCCAAAATCCAAGTCTCGCCCAGTTCTTTAGGATAATTCGCCGGATAGATAGAGATATTGCCGACGAGCTGGCCATCCTGCACATAGACGAAGCCGAGACTGATGCCCAAGGCCAAGTCGTTCAAACGAGAAATCAGCTTCAGCCCATAGCCCATGTGGCTGAGGTAACGCATTTCACGGATGGCGGAGCGGCCGCTGCTATCCATTGAATCGGCGAAGACAAGTTCAATCAAGTCGGCGAGCGGGCGCAGGTCGGCGCGCAGGTTCACGGGCCGCAGGCCGTCGGCGGCGCGGCGCGGCGCGCGGGCCGGCCGGATACTGATTCGAGTCACGCTGGCAGTTCCTCGCAAGTCATGCTTGCCTAAAGGCTAAACTCTGCGCCGCGCCTTGTCAAGCAAAGCGGTCATAGAAGCAAGCACAAATTTGTATTATGGCTGGGAAAAAAGAAATTAGGGGCAGAGGCGCAGAAGTAAGACAAACTAAATTTTGCAGGTTTTATGCCTTCGTTTCAAGCCCACCCTAAATCCCTCCCCGAAGCTTCGGGGAGGGGCCGGGGGTGGGGTTGGTAACGGCCAAACCACCGTATAGGCTATGCCCGAATCCTCTGCCTAACGCAATCGGCGCGTTTGCGCTATTATTGTAAAGTAACGGGCGCGGGCGCCGCGCCGACAAGCATGAAGGAGCGAAGGCATGACCTATAGACAGATCGGCGGCAGGCGCCAGCGCAGCGCCGGCTGGCAATGGGCCTTAATTGGTTTCATCCCAGGTCTGTTTTGCGGCTTGCTCATCATGTTCGGCTTTTTAGTGGAAGGCAGCTTGCCGGCTTATTTCCTGCCGACGCCCGAGCCGCTGGTCTATGAGACGGTCGTGCACATGATCATCACGGCGACGGAAGACCCGAACCAGCCACCGCCAACGCCTATGCCGCAAGTCATCGTGGTTACGGCAACGCCAGACTCCGCCGCGCCGCCAGGCGAAGGCGTCTCGGTGCAAGTGCAGCAGCCTGCCCTGACGCCGGCCGTGCCAACGCCACTGCCCTTGCCGACGGCGGTGCCAACCAGCGCGATTCCTGATGCGCTTAGGTCCATCCGCAGCTTGACAGTGTCGATCCCCGGCGGCAGCTTCATTATGGGCACGACGCCAGACGAGGTAACGCAAGCGGTCAATGAATGCACATCGCGCGATAACGGCACCTGTGAAGCGTCTATGGCTTATGACTCTTTCCCCGCTCACGAGGTTACGGTCGATTCTTTTTCTATGGAAATCACGGAAGTTACTTTTGAGCAGTATCTTGTCTTTCTGAATTACTACGGGGCGGATACGCATCACAATGGCTGCGATGGTTTTGCCTGCATCCAAACGCAGAACGAAAACGAGCTCGCGCCCATTATCTTCGACGGCCTGCATTACAGTGTCGCCCCGGGCCTGTTGCAGCACCCGGTCTACGGCGTAACTTGGTATGGCGCGCGGGCTTATTGCGAAGCTGCCGGCCGGCGTCTGCCCACAGAAGCGGAATGGGAGCGGGCTGCCCGCGCTGATGATGGCCGCATCTATCCCTGGGGTGTCAACTGGGACAATGCCCAGGCTAAGACCAGCCGCCCGCAAGACAGCAATTTTGGCGCGGTGCGCGTCGGCAGCTATACCCTGGGCATCAGCGCCTACGGTGTCTATGATATGGCCGGCAATGTCGCGGAATGGGTGGAGGATTGGTACGGCGAAGCACATTATCAAGACCGAGTAAATCAAGGACGCCCCGTGGTCAATCCCACTGGGCCGCCGAGCGGCGTTGAAAAAGTGCTGCGCGGCGGCTCATTCGACACCGTGCCATTTTTCAGCCGCTCGGTGCATCGTCAATCCGCCCAGGACTTTGATGACTTCAGACTTTGGATTGGCTTCCGCTGCGTCGAAGAGCAGCCTGGCGCGGCTGCCAGCGGCTCGTCGGAGTTGAATCCAGCTACTCTGGGCGTCGATGTGCCAGCCGCGCCGCCAAACACAGCGCCGGCCAATGCCCAGCCGACGCAGCCCCCGCCGCCCTAAGCCTGTCAGTCCGAGACGGGCGGGTAACGGTCCAGGACCCAGCGCAGCAGCGTAAAATGCGCCGCCAAGCCGGCATATTGCCCACAAGCGCCTAACGTTTCGCGGGTTTGCCGCGCGCTTTTGGTCCCGACGCCGTCAAAGAAATACTGCCGCAACGCCGCCTGCAAGGCGACATCGTTGTCGCCGACATAGGGATATTGCCCCATTGCTCGGCCGATAACATTGCCCGCAGTCCAAGGTCCGACGCCCTTAATGCTGATTAACCGCGCATAAGCCGCGCTTGGACTAAGGCAGCGGCAGGCTTCCAAATCTAGCTCGCCGCGGGCCACCACCGCCGCGATGTCAAGGATAAGCGCAATGCGCCGATTGGTAATCTTCAGGCTTATGAGGTCTGAGGGCGCGGCGCGGGCTAAAACGGCCGGCGCGGGAAAACCGTAGACGCGGCCCGGCCCCACTGGCGCGCCATCATCGAAGATTTGCAGCAAACGGCTTTGCGCGCGCAAAGCCGTTTTCCAAGTGATGTGCTGCTCGATTATGAGCGTAATCAAAGCCTCGAAGACAGTCTCGGTACAGAAAATTGGCAAGCCAACCAGCGGCGCAACCACCGACCAGAGCTGCGCGTCGGCGCGGGCAAAAGTATAAAATGCGCTGAGATCGCGTTCCAAGCCTAGTACATGCCGCGACGCCCGCTCGACGAGCGCCTGATTCTCGTCGTTCAGTCCGACACCACTGACGAGGATGCTGTTGTCAACACGTCGATAACAGAGCAGTTGCCCGGCGGTATAGCGCCAAAGGCAATCGCCTTCTACGCGCATGCGGGCGGGAAAGGCGATGCGGCGGGCAAATTCTAAGAGCAAATCAAAGCGGTAAGCGTAAGCCGGCAAAGGCAGGCGAATTTCTTTCGCTGTTTTCATGGGCGCGGCAAAGCGCTAGTCCGTTTCCGCTGGCGGGCCGCTTGTTTGGCTTTGCCCGCCCGCCAGCAGGTCGAATTGGCCTTGATAGCGGCGGCGCGCCAACTGCCGCAGGTCAGCCACGCGGTCAGATTCATCGAGGATTTCGATGCCCAGCAAGGTCTCGACTGTATCTTCGAGCGTGATGAGGCCGGCCGTGCCGCCGTATT
Source organism: Phototrophicaceae bacterium (assembly GCA_965200325.1). Taxonomy (GTDB): domain Bacteria; phylum Chloroflexota; class Anaerolineae; order Aggregatilineales; family Phototrophicaceae; genus UBA6055. Next base: position 2,685,207 of record OZ241335.1, read on the forward strand.
CGTCAATCACGAGGAAGATATGGTCTTGCTGGACGATGAATTCGTCCAGCACCTGCGCGACTGAATTTGTCTCTGGCACGACATCCAGCGGCCGGGCGATGGCGCTGAGCTTGACATCATGGGCATCGGCAGCCGCTTGCTTATAAATCTCGTGGCGCAGCACATAGCCCTTCACATCATCGGCCGATTCGCCAAAGACCGGGATGCGGGAAAATGGCAGGACCGGGTGCAGCGCCACGATTTCGCCGACAGTCTGCGCTTCGTGGAACATCAGCACGACGGTGCGCGGCGTCATAATCTTCTCGACCTGCACATCGGCCAGTTGCAGCAGGTTGGCGACGATGCGGTTTTCGCGTTCTTGTATGCCGCCTTCTTGGGCGCTGATGCGGGCCATGACCTGCAATTCCGAGCGGGTTACGGTCGGCGTCTCTTCGCTGGGGCGCAGCGAGCGCGTCACAAATTCAAAGATGATGACAGCCGGCTTAAAGAACCAGAGCAATATGCGCAGTGAATGAGCCGTGAACGGCGTCAGCGGCTTGGCGTAGACCGCGCCGAGCGTTTTGGGAATAATCTCGGAAAGCACCAGAATCAGCAAGGTTAAAACGGCGGTAATGATGCCAAAGAATTCTTCTCCGAAGATAGCGTTGGCTTCGGCGCCAGCGCCAGCCGCGCCGACTGTATGGGCGATGGTATTCAGCGTCAGGATGGCGGCGATGGGGTGTTCCACATTCTGCCGCAGGCCTTGCATGATGCGGCCGGCTTGATTGCCTTGCTGGACCAGCAATTCGATATGCGAAACGGGCGTGGAGAGCATAGCCGCTTCCCAAATCGAACACAGGAAAGAGATGACCAGCGCGATGGCGATATAAATGAGCAGCGCGCTCAATTCGCCGCTGGCTTCAACCGCGCCGGTGCCGGCGGCTAATATATGAAGGCTGATGGGGAGGCTGTCCATTTTTCGCTGACGCGCGCATGCAATGTGTTTTGTTTAGCATAGCAAGCATTAAAACAATCGACAAGCTGAGATGCGCGATATAATCAGCTGGCGGGGCTAGGGAAAATAGCCACAGAGGCGCAGAGAAGGGGCGGACCTCAAGCCAGCAGCATTATGCCGCCGAAGGTCAAAGCGATGCCAAAAGCTTTCGCCCGCGACCAGCTCTGGCTAAACATAGCCAAGCCAACCAAGTAGAGAATGATGATGCGGGAGTTGTCGATGGCGATGGCATAGGCGAGATTGGGTGATTTGGCATACGCGACGAAGAGCGCGGCATTGCCCAGCACAGCGCAGAGTATCACGGCGAGTATAAGGTGGCTGTGGACCAGGCGGATTTTCAAGGACGCGCCCTCGCGCAGGGCGCCGCCCAAAAAGCCCAGCCCCGCCACCAATAGCACGATTATCAACGAGACCTCGCCGCTGAGGCCATCATCATTGGCAAAGCGCACAAAAATCGACAGCAGCCCAAAAGACAGCCCCCCGACGAGCGCCCAGCTCAACCAAGCGAGTTTGATGTCCGCCAGTTTCATGCGCCAAGCGCCAGAGACAGCCAGCACGCCGGCGATAATCAAGAACATGCCGCCGAGCCGCAGCGGATCAAAGACCGCGCCTAGCATCAGCAAAGAATAGACATAAGTGAGAATCAAGCGCCAGGACATAATCGCTTCGACATAGCCGATATTGCCTTGCAGGCGGATGGCGCGATTATAAGCGTAATTGCCGGCCATGCTAGCCGCGCCAGATAGAGCCAGCGGCAAAAAATTGCGGGCGATGATTGGCAGGTCGGCTGGGCGCAGGAATAGCAAGGCCAGAGCCGCTGTCGCGCCCAGCCAGGCATAAGTCATAAAAGTATTGATGGCATAATGTTTCTGCAAACGTTGGAAAACGAGAGCTTGTGCGGACAGACCTAAGGCAGAAATGACAGCGGCGGGAAACCAATCCATTGCTGGCTACTCCAATTCCGGCCGAGCGGCTGACGGCAAGACTTGCCGCAGCCGCTCTTCGAGTTCGCTAAGCAGAATGGCAGTCGCGCCCCAGACCTTATGCCCTTTGATGGCGTAATACGGCACGCGGGCGGCAAAACCGCGGATGACGCGCTGCTCGACGCATTTGAAGCGCGGGTCGAGCAAATCCGCTAGGGCGACGCTAAAAATCTCGGCGACCTCCGCCGGATTAGCCCTAAACATAGGCCGGCCAGCGTAGCTGGCGACGATGGGAAAAACATCGTAATGGGACACGGGGATATAAAATTGCGGCAGCTGGCCGAGCAGGCTGAGGCCTTCGTCGCAAATGCCGATTTCTTCGCAGGTTTCGCGCAGGGCAGTGGCGGTCAAGCTGGCGTCTTGCGCATCTTGGCGACCGCCAGGGAAGCTGACCTGCCCGCTGTGACCCCGAAGATGCGGATTGCGCCGGGTCAAGACAGCGCTCAAACCTTCGGTTTCGGCCTGAAATAGCATAAGCAGCACAGCGGCGCGGCTGGGCGGGGCGCTGCGTTTTTGCCAGCCACGCGGCACGGGCGCCATACGTTGCCGGGCAGCCGCAGCGTCAAAATCCGTCAAAGCCAGGGCCTGACGGACATGGTCAAAGCTAATCAAATTTGTCATTGGCGCGGATAGTGAAGGTGAAAACAGCCTAGGCTATGCCGTACCAGGCGCGCCGTTTGCGCAGGGAAACGCCGGCTTCCGCGCCGCTGCGCCGTGCCGTGCGCACGCGCCCGCGCGAATCGATATGCACCTGCCCGGCTTTCTGCAAGCGCTCAAATTCTTCCGGCGTGATGGCTGGCGCTGGCTCGCCGCCCAAACGCTCTAGGCGATCGCCCATGCCGCCAGACGCATTTTCCGGGTTTCCGTCCAGATTATCATTGGGATTCATTCTATCTCTGCTCATTCCCCTACCTCTGTCGTGACGCAATCTCGTCAATCGCTCGCCCTTCAATGAGACACGATAAGAAAATTCGGCGCTGACGATACGTTCATAGTTTAGACGATAGACGCGGGTTTTGCCAAGTTTCTTTCTTAATGCCGAATCAAGCGATACAGTTGCGCTTGCCTGGCAAGCAACTCTACTATGTATTACGCAAAATAGGCAAAAAAGTTACGGCAATCGCGGAAGTAAGCCCAAGTTCGTATTGCGACTGGGAAACAGAAATTTAGCCACAGAGACCAGAGGCGCAGAAGTAGAACAATTAAATTTTGCAAGTTTTATGCCTTGTTTCAACCCCACCCCCGGCCCCTCCCCAAGGCTGAGGGTGGGGTTGAAAACTGTGTCTCACTATCCGCCAATGCCTATGCGCCGCCCCAAAAGGCCGCCAGCCACTTCTTCAAGAATGCGACAATATGTTTTAAGAAAAAGCGCCAAAAGCACTCTCATAACAGAACTTTCCTACATAATGTAGGAAAAAAGCCGTGACAATTAAAAGTGACTGCGCAATGGAATTAGCCCGCGCTTGTGATATAATTATGCCGTTCCACTTCAGGAGGAGATGGTTTTGATGAGTCGCTATCTTTCACAGACCGTGCAAAACCTGCGCCCGTCTGGCATCCGCCGTTATTTTGATATCGCGGCGACAATGCAAGATGTAATTACGCTTGGCATCGGCGAGCCAAATTTTGCGACGCCGCCCCAGATTGTTGAGGCGGGCTTGCAAAGCCTACGCGCCGGGCAGACGGGTTACACTTCCAATGCCGGCACGCTGGAATTGCGGACAGCGATTGCGGCGCATATCGAGCGACGCTACGGGCTGCGCTATGCGCCGGCGGACGAAGTGCTGGTCACAGTGGGCGTCAGCGAGGCTCTGTATCTCGCGCTCAAGGTCATCTTGGATCCTGGCGATGAAGTGCTGGTAGTCGAGCCTTGCTTCGTGGCGAATCCGGCGCTGGTGGAGACGGCCGGCGGCATCCCCGTTATGGTGCCAACATCGGTGCTGGATGACTTTCAAGTTACCGGCGCGGCGCTCGAAGCGCGCATTACCCGGCGGACTAAAGCGATTCTGCTCAGCTATCCGAGCAATCCCACCGGTGCCGTCTTGACGCGGCAGCACATGCTGCAAGTCGCCGCTATCGCCGAGAAATATGACTTGGTGGTTATTTCCGACGAGATTTATGAGCGGCTGGTCTATGGCATCGAACACATCAATTTTGCCACCTTGCCCAATATGTTCGAGCGCACAATCGTCTTGAGCGGCATGAGCAAGTCTTATGCGATGACAGGCTGGCGCATAGGTTATGTCAGCGCGCCAGCGCCCTTTACCAAAGCGATGTACAAAGTGCATCAGTATCTCATTATGTCCGCGCCGACGATGGGCCAAGCGGCGGCGGTGGCGGCGCTGCGCTATGGCGAAGCCGATGTCGAATATATGCGGCAAAATTACGACCGCCGGCGACGGCTCATTGTCGATAGTTTCAATCGGCTCGGTTTGCCCTGCTTTGAGCCGCGCGGCGCTTTCTACGCTTTTCCCAGCATCGCCGCGACGGGCCTGGATGATGAAACCTTCTGCGAAGAATTGCTGCAAGAAGCGCGGCTGGCGCTCATCCCCGGCAGCGCCTTTGGCGCCAGTGGGCGCGGTTTTGTCCGCGCCAGCTATGCCACCAGCGAAGAGAATATCTTAGAAGCGCTTGACCGCTTAGACCGCTTTTTGGCGCTGCGCGGCTGGGGGCAAAGAGAAAAAGTCTTCGCCTAAAACTCAGAATTCGAGCCGTTCATAGATTTCGGCGAGCGGGATGGCGCAGCCGAGCATGTCAAGCCAGAGCGTCGCTTCTAAGCCGACAACAAGTTCTTGCCGCCAGCCGTCATCGGCGCGGATGTAAGCCTCGATTTGCGGCGCGTCTTGCGCTACCAGGAAATAGCCTTGCAGTGACTCCAGGCGCAGATAGCTTTCCAGCTTGAAGTTGCGGTCAATATACTCGGTGCTGGGCGATAGAATCTCGAATATCAGCGTCGGGTTTGTCAGCTTGTCGGGTTTGACGGCGGGCAGTAAGAGCGGCCGGCCACAAGCGACTGTCAAATCGGGATAGGTATAGGTCTTGTCCCATTTTATTTTCACGCGCATATCAGAAGAGTAAACTTCACACGGTTTGCGGCGCAACTGGGAACTTAGCAGGCGAGTCAAATTGACTGACACCAAGCTGTGGGCGCGGCTAACACCAGCCATCGCATAGATGCGGTTTTTGTGCAGTTCGTGTTTGCGTTCCTGCTGTCCTTCCCAATGAAAATACTCTTGCGCTGTCCAGAGCCTTTCGGCGACTAATGTAGCCATCTTGCTCTCCTTTGTCCGACTCTTCTATTCCTTTAATCGAATTCAAGTCCAGCGTAGATTTCGGCGAGCGGAATGGCGCAACCGAGCATGTCAAGCCAGAGCGTCGCTTCTAAGCTGGCGACAAATTCCTGCCGCCAGCCGTCATCAAAGCGGATGTAAGCCTCGATTTGCGGCGCGTCTTGCGCCACCAAGAAATAACCTTGCAGCGACTCCAGCCGCAAGTAGCTCTCCAGCTTAAAGTTGCGGTCAATATACTCAGTGCTGGGCGATAGAATCTCGAATATCAGCGTCGGGTTTGTCAGCGTGTCGGGTTTGACGGCGGGCAGGAAGAGCGGCCGGCCGCAAACGACTGTCAAATCGGGATAGGTATAGGTCTTGTGCCATTTTACTTGCACCCGCATATCTGAAGTACACACTGCGCAGCTTTTGCCAAGCAGTCGTAAGTCCAAAGCGGTGGACAGTTTGGTTTTGACCAGATTATGCCACCAGCTTGCGCCAGCCATCGCATAGATGCGATTTTTATGCAGTTCGTGTTTGCATTCCTGCTGTCTTTCCCAACGGAAATACTCTTGCGCTGTCCAGAGCCTTTCGGCGACTAATCTAGCCATCTTGCCCTCCTTTGTCCGACTCTTCTATGCCTTTAATCGAATTCAAGTCCATCGTAGATTTCGGCGAGCGGGATGGCGCAACCGAGCCTGTCAAGCCAGAGCGTCGCTTCTAGGCCGACGACAAGTTCTTGCCGCCAGCCTTCATCAAAGCGGATGTAAGCCTCGATTTGCGGCGCGTCTTGCGCCACCAAGAAATAGCCTCGCAGCGACTCCAGGCGCAGATAGCTCTCCAACTTAAAGTTGCGGTCAATATACTCGGTGCCGGGTGATAGAATCTCGAATATCAGCGTCGGGTTTGTCAGCGTGTCAGGCTTGACGGCGGGCAGGAAGAGCGGCCGGCCGCAAACGACTGTCAAATCGGGATAGGTATAGGTTTTGTCCCATTTTATTTGCACGCGCATATCAGCAATGTAACCTTCGCAGCGCTGGCGGCGCAGATGAGGCAGCAAGGCGGCGCTCAGGTTGATTGTGACCAAGCTGTGGGCGCGGCTGACGCCAGCCATCGCATAGATGCGATTTTTATGCAACTCGTGTTTGCATTCCTGCTGCCATTCCCAACGAAAATACTCTTGCGCTGTCCAGAGCCTTTCGGCGACTAATGTAGCCATCTTGCTCTCCTTTGTCTGACTCTTCTATGCCTTTAATCGAATTCAAGTCCATCGTAGATTTCAGCGAGCGGAATGGCGCAGCCGAGTATTTCCAGCCACAGCGTCGCTTCTAGGCCGGCGACAAACTCTTGCCGCCAGCCGTCATCAAAGCGGATGTAAGCCTCGATTTGCGACGCGTCTTGCGCCACCAAGAAATAACCTTGCAGCGACTCCAGTCGCAAGTAGCTCTCCAGCTTGAAGTTGCGGTCAATATACTCGGTGCTGGGCGATAGAATCTAGAATATCAGCGTCGGGTTTGTCAGCGTGTCGGGTTTGACGGCGGGCAGGAAGAGCGGCCGGCCGCAGACGACGACTAAATCAGGATAGGTGTAGGTTTCTTGTCGCTGCACTGCCAGGCGAATATCGCTGGCATAAGCACGGCACCGTTTTTTCTGAAACCGCGTTCTAAATGAAAAAGCCAAATTTAAGCCAATTTCGTTATGCCGATGGCTGACGCCCGCCATCGCATAGATGCGGTTTTTATGCAGTTCGTGTTTGCGTTCCTGCTGCCTTTCCCAATGGAAATACTCCTGCGCTGTCCAGAGCCTCTCGGCGACTAATGTAGCCATCTTGCTTCTCCTTTGTCCGACTCTTCTATGTCTTTAATCGAATTCAAGTCCAGCGTAGATTCCGGCGAGCGGGATGGCGCAGCCGAGCATGTCAAGCCAGAGCGTCGCTTCTAGACCGACGACAAGTTCTTGCCGCCAGCCACCGTCATCAGCGCAGATGTAAGCCTCGATTTGCGGCGCGTCTTGCGCTACCAGGAAATAACCTTGCAGCGACTCCAGCCGCAAGTAGCTCTCCAGCTTGAAGTTGCGGTCAATATACTCGGTGCTGGGCGAAAGTATCTCGAATATCAGCGTCGGGTTTGTCAGCGTGTCAGGCTTGACACCGGGCAGGAAGAGCGGCCGGCCACAGACGACGACTAAATCAGGATAGGTGTAGGTGCTTTGCCAGTCCACCGCCAGGCGCAGATCATTAAAATAGGCGCGACACTGTTTCTCGCGGAATCGTGTGAAGAAGAAAGCAACAAGATTTCCGTTGATTTCGTTATGCCAGCGGCTGACGCCAGCCATGGCATAGATACGGTTTTTATGCAGTTCGTGTTTGCGTTCCTGCTGCCTTTCCCAATGGAAATACTCCTGCGCTGTCCAGAGCCTCTCGGCGACTAATGTGGCCATCTTGCTTTCCCTTGCTCCTTGGGAATCCTAGAGTGCTGTTATACTCATAATAGCAGATTTTGTATTTGCATTCAGAATTGGCAGGAAATATATCTTTGCCAAATTGAACTTTTGTGCTATAGTAAGAATACTTAGCGAATTTGCATAGGCAGGGCCTGGATGAAGGAATGGACAACGGTAATCGGCTTGGAAGTCCATGCCGAGCTGGAAACAAAGAGCAAGATGTTTAGCGACTGCCCGGTCGTCGACAGCGTGGAAGCGGCGCCAAATACGGCGGTGGATGCCCTCTCGCTGGGCATGCCAGGCACGCTGCCCGTCATCAATATGAAAGCGATGGAATATGGCATCATGGTCGGCTTAGCCCTGAACTGCGAAATCCCACCGCTGAACCAGTTCGCGCGCAAGAACTACTTCTATCCCGACCTGCCCAAGGGTTATCAAATCAGCCAATACGACCGCCCGCTGGCTATCAATGGCTATATCACGATTGAACTAGAAGACGGCGCCAGCAAGCGTATCCGCGTGCGCCGCGCCCACATGGAAGAAGACACCGGCAAGCTGACGCATAGCCTAGGCGGCAGCCTGGTCGATTACAATCGGGCGGGCGTGCCGCTGCTGGAAATCGTCTCCGAGCCAGATATGCGCAGCATCGCTGAAGTGGAAGCCTACGCGCGCAAGCTGCGCTCCATCCTGCGCTATCTGGGCGTCAACAATGGCGATATGTCCAAAGGCATCCTGCGCTTCGAGGCGAATGTCAGCGTGCTGCACGAAAGCGATACAGAGTTGCGCGAGCGCACGGAAATCAAGAATCTCAATAGCATCCGCAATATGGCGAAAGCGATTGACTACGAAGTCAAACGGCAGATAAAGCTCTATCGGACTGGCAGCCTGGTCAAGCCAGCGACGCTCGGCTGGGATGAAGCGGCGCAGAAAATCGTCGTGCAGCGCTATAAAGAACGGGCTGATGAATATCGCTATTTCCCCGAACCTGATCTGCCCATCGTTGAAGTCAGCCGCGAGTGGGTAGCGGAAATCGAAGCGAAGCTGCCCGCCCTGCCCGACCAGCTACAGCGGCGCTTTGTCGAAGAATTGGGCTTGAGCCAATACGACGCCGGCGTGCTGACGGCCGAGCGCAAAGTGGCAGAGTATTTTCTGGCTGTGGTCGAGAGCGGCATCGACGCCAAATTAGCCGCAAATTGGCTAAGCACCGACCTCTTCCGTTTGATGAACGCGCAAGAAATCGAACGGGAAGCGATCGACAAGCTGCCAATATCCGCTGGCAATTTTGCCGGCTTATTGCGGCTGGTGCAGAGTGGCACAATTAATCAAAGCACGGCGCGCAAAAAAGTCTTGCCAGAAATGTGGGCGACCGGCAAAAGCGCCCGCGCCATTGTGGACGCCAAGGGGCTGGCGCAAATCTCTGACCCGGCGCTTATCGGCGAAAAGGTCGATAAGGTGCTAAGCGAAAACGAGGCGCTGGTAAAACGATTTTTAGCCGGCAATACGAAAGTGCTAAACGCGCTTTTTGGTAAAATAATGGGTGAGATGCGTGGCAAGGGCGACCCAGCCATCGTCCGGCGCAGCTTGTTGGAAGGGCTGGAAAAGCTGAAGCAAGAGATAGACTTGGGAGCAAATTGACATGTCTTGGCAACAAACAGTTATCGTTGGCAATCTGGGTAGAGACCCGGAACTGCGTTATTTTCAGAATGGCAATTCTGTCTGCAATTTTAACGTTGCCGTGAACGAGCGCCGGCGCGACCGCGATTCTGGCCAGTGGAATGACCACACCACTTGGTATCGCGTGGCGGTTTGGGGCGAGGAAGCGGAAAGACTCAACGAGAGCCTATACAAAGGCCAGCAAATTCTCGTCGCTGGCACTGTACAAGCCAGCGCCTATACCGGCCGCAATGGACAGCCCGCCGCCTCGCTAGAAATACGGGCGCGCGAAGTCTTGATTGTCAGCGATGGCCAGGAGCAATGGCAGCAAAAAATCATCGTTGGCACGCTTGGCGACGATCCTGATTTGCAAAGCGGCCAAGGAGTATGTAGCTTCCGTGTATCAGTTAAAGAAAGCTGGACGAATCGGCAAACGGGCGAAGCGCAAGAAAGGACAACTTGGTACCGGGTATCCGCCTGGGGCCGGCTTGCGGAAACTTGCAGTAATTATTTGTCAAAAGGGCGACAAGCGCTGTTTATTGGCACGGTGAAGACGCGTGCCTACCTGAATAACAGCGGCGAAGCGGCCGCCACGCTAGAATTTACTGCCCGTCAGATGCGCTTCATCAACAGCAGCAATCGCGACGGCGGCTATCAACGCGGCAATGGCAATCAGCAAAGCAGCGGCAAGATGCCAAGCGACAGTTGGCAAAGCCAAGAGCGCGGCAAGATGCCCGCAGGTCAAGGCGCTGAGTACGCCTCGAATTACCCGGCCGGCCCGCCCGACACCGTTGAAGACATTCCTTTTTAGCTGATAGGCTTGCGCTATTGTGTAGCGGGTGATGCTCGTGCCGTGTCCAATTTCACAGTTGACCTAAGCGGGCAAACTGCCCTAGTAACAGGCGCCGGCGCTGGCTGTGGGCAAGCGATTGCTCTGGCACTGGCCACCAGTGGCGCGGCGGTGGCGGTCAGCGATCTTAATATCGAGCGGGCTGAAAGCGTCGCCGAAGCCATCCAGCGTCGCGGCGGCCGGGCCTGCCCATTGCAGGCTGATGTTTCCAACCGCTTTCAAGTGGCGAACATGATCGAAGAGACGCGGGACGCCTTTGGCCGAATTCATATTCTGGTCAACGCGGCCGGCGTCTTCCAGGCTGAGCCGCTGCTCACGATTGACGAATGGCATTGGCGGCGCCAGCTTGAGGTAAATATCAGCGGCGCGTTTTTTTGCTTGCAGCTTGGCGGGCGGGTGATGGCAGATGAAGGCGGCGGGCGCATCATCAACTTGACGGCGACATTGGCCTTGCAGGCGGCGCTGCCAGCTGGCCTGGGCTATATCACCAGCAAGGCGGGCATCGTTGGCCTGACGCGGCAAGCCGCGCGAGAATTGGCGCCGCGGGGCATCCGCGTCAATGCCATCGCCGCTGGCAACATCCAAGAAGATGATATGCCAGCGGTCGCGCCCAGCCAGACGCTGCTCAAGCACGCTGGCCAGCCGCAGGACATCGCCAGCGCGGCGCTTTTCCTCTGTTCAGAGGCGGCCGATTTTATCGTCGGGCAAGTGCTGGTGGTGGATGGCGGCGGCTCATTGCTGGCTTGAGCGGCATTCAATCGCCGGTCGAGCCAAAACCGCCCGCGCCGCGCTCCGTCGTCGATAGCTCGGACAGCGCGGCGGCATATTGCACTGGCGCTGTATACACCGGCAAAACAAGCAACTGCGCGATTTTTGCCCCAGCCTGAATCACATAGCTTTCGCTGCCGAGATTGACGAGCAAGATTTTTAGCTCGCCGCGGTAGGCGCTGTCGATGACGCCAGCGAGACAGTGCAGGCCGGCCGCCGCCACGCTGGAACGGTCTTTGACCAAGCCGACATGGCCGGGCGGAATTTCGAGATGCAAGCCAGTCGCCACCAGCAGGCGCTGGCCTGGCGCGGCTTGATAATCGTCAATGGCGAACAAATCATAACCGGCATCGCCTGGCCGCGGCGGCGCAAAGTCGATATTCAAGGCGCGCATTCTAGCGCTGCGATAGACGCGCATTGTATCAGGCCGCCGCACGCAAATGCTGATAGGCCGCCGCCAGCTCTTGCCAGGGCGCCAGCTGCCAATAACCGCGCGCCGCGCCAGAGGGCGACGGCAGCACAAAGAAGCGGGTCGCGCCTAACTGGCCCGCCTGCCAGCCATAAGAAACTGGGCAGCCCGCTTTGCCGCCCTGCCAGATGCGCCAAGCCGTCTTACTTGTGAAAGCCAAAATCTGCGGCTGGAAGCGGCGGATTTTTTCGCTAAGCGCCGCCGCGTCAAAGTCGGCGCGCCGCAACTGGCGGTCGGCACCCGCGGCAAATTTCGCCAAATCTGTCAGCCCAATCTTCAGCGTGAGCAAGTCGTGGAAGTCCGCCGGCGCGAAGAGGCGCGGCGTTAGGCCAGTCTTATGCAGAGCGCGCCAAAATGCGTTGCTCGGATTGGCGTAATAGGCGCCGGCCCGGGCTGATGCTTCACTGGCGGCCGTGCCACAAAAAACCAGCGCTAAGCCCGGCACGAGCAAGTCGGGCAGCCTTTCTTTTTTCTCTTCCAGTGTAGCGGCAGGCTCAAGCATGCAGTTCGAGACCCTCGGCGACAACTTTGAGATTGCTTTGCTGCGTCTCGCGGTAGAAATCATCGAGCTGCGGCGGCAGGTCAAAATTCTTGTCGCCCAACAGAGCGCGTAGATAGGCAACCGTTTGATCGAGACTGTCGCGGCCCAGCAGACTGCCGTGGGCCGGCAGCGCCTGTTTGAGCTCGGCTCGCTCAGCCCAGCCTTCTAAAGCCCGCAGCCAACCAGGCAGCAGGCGGGCGCTGTTGACCACCGGCAGCGGCGTCTCAATCGCATCGCCGCCGAGGAAAATGCCCCACTCAGGCAGCCAGCCGACGATGCTGTCGCTGGTATGCCCGGGCAGGTGATGCAGCTCAAGCGTGAGGCCGCCTAAGTCGAAAGTCAGGCGCGAGCTGAAGCTGAGGTTGGGTGGGATGAGCTGCACGCTGTCCCATTTGCCTGGCTCCGCCAGTTGCTGCTGGCGCAGGGTGCGTGGCACATCGTTGGCGAAGCGCCACCGGCACTCGGCATGGGCGCAGATGGTGAGCGGCGGCCGCGCTAGCCCAGCCGTCCCCCAGACATGATCCCAATCGCCGTGACTATAGATGAGATGAAATGGTTTCTCGCCCAGCAGCTCAGCCAGCGCCGCCATATCGGCCGGCTGTGTCAAGCTATCCCAGACGACAGCCTTTTTCTCGCCAATGACAATGACCGCGCGCACCGCATAATCCACTGTTTCGGCATTCAGCGCCCACAAGTTTTTTGAGATTTCTTGCAGCTGTGGCATAGCCCGCACCCAAAGCCCGTGGCCGGCACGGGCGCAATTATTGCTGGCTAACTTCCAGCTCGGGCAAGAGGCGGAAGCTGTCAATCACAGCGCGCCAAAGATTTGCGCCGGCTTCTTCGTCGGCCGGCGGCGCGAGCAGATTCTCATCCAAGTCGTTGACGCGCAGATTAGCGACATGCAGGCGATTGTCCGTGCCATGCAGCATAATCGCCAGTCCGCTCTGGACCGCGCCATCGAGCGTCACCAGCCGATAGGCGGCTTTGAAGCCGGCCGCCTCCGCCACTTCAAGCGCTTCGACCGCGCGCACTTCGAGGCCGCTGCGCCAATTCTCCAGCCAGGCAAGGGCCTCTGCTTCGTTGGCCAGCGCGACATCAAAGGTGCTGACGACCAGCGTAACTCCATCGCCTTCGATAGTGGCTGGCAGACCCGCCTGCGCATCCGTTACCTGCCAGTTGGCCGGGTAACGCAGCATGTGCTTGTCTTTGTTATCGAAGTAGGCATTCCAATCAAAAGGCGGGTCAGCGTAAATGGGCAGCCAGCGCACGCTATCGGCGACGCCTTTTAAGAGAAACTTGAGTTCCTGGGCCGCGTTCTCGGCCATGACGACGCGTGCGCTATAGATATCGTTATTGTTGAACCAGGATTCTTGACGGGCGATCAGCCGCGAGCGGCCACGGCTGATGTTGAAGTCGATGCGCACGCTGCCCTCGTCTAAGATGCGGCGAGCCGTTTCATCCCAGCCGGTATAACCCGCCCAGCTATAGGCCAGCCAATTTTTATCGAAGAATTCGCTGAGCGCGGCGGCATCGGCCAAGCCCGCATGATTCTTGTTGATGCGCACTTCAATCGCGCTGAGCAGCTCGTTGTTGCTCAGACCAGCGCGCAGCTCGTCGGCGGTGTTGCTGCTGGTGGCCGGCAGCCAGCCAGTCGGCGCGCTGAAAGTGAATAGCCCGGAGGCATGCAGGTGGCGGCTGCCGAAGTCGATGGCGGCGGTATCCGGTGGCGGGGGCAGCGTCGGCTCGGGCAGCGGTGTTGGAGCTGGCGTTCCCGCCAAAACATCCGTCTGCCCAATGTTACTCGTGAGCATCGGCAGGATTAAACTGCCGACCATAGCGATGGTCATAATAATGCCGATGATATAGGTAAAAGTTTTTGTCGTTTTGTTCATTCAGGGCCTGCTCTCTGCCTGCGGTCAAAACGCCGTCATCATACCGCAAAAGGCGCGGGCTGTTAAGCAAGAGTTTTTCCTTTATAATCCGCCAGCCAAGCACAGCCAAAGCATAAAGAGAGGAAGACAGCCCAATGACAGCGCCAGGTTTTAGCCGCCGCCCGCTTACGCTAGACGATGCCGCCGCTTATAGCGAGACCGCCAGCGCCATTTCCGTCTATATCGGCGCGCATGAGCGCTTTCAGCCAGAGAGTGCCTTGCTAGAATGGCAGGAGCCAAACTTCGATTTAGCGAATTCTTCAATCGGCATATTCACGCCCGGCGGGCGCCTGGCCGGTTATGTGCTGTTTTGGGCGACGCAGGAGATACCGGCGCGCCCCTGGATTGATTGGGGCTTGCATCCCGATTTTCAGGCCTGCGGCCTAGGCGCCGAACTGCTGCGCTGGGCGGAAGAAAAAGGGCGCGCGGTCATCGGGCGCTGCCCGCCCGAGGCCCGCGTCAGCCTGCGCAGCGGCGCTTATAAAGGCCATGCCTTGGCCGAGCAGGCGCTCGCCGCAGCCGGATTCAAACCCTTGCGCTTCTTTTATGAGATGCGCATCACAATGCGCGCAGCGCCGGCGCGGCCAGCCTGGCCGGCAGGCATGGAGTTGCGCCCTTATCGCCAAGAAGAAGATTTGCCGCTATTAGTTGAGGTGGTGCGCGATAGCTTCTCCGACCATTTTGGCAATATCGAGCAGTCCTTTGAGAAAGATTTGGCGGATTTTCGCTATTGGCTAAATAATCACCCGTATTTTGACCCTGAGCTGGTGCTGCTGGCGGTTGAGACGGCGACAGGCACCGTCGCTGGCTGCTTAATCGGGCTGACGCAGGACTCGCGCAATCCTGATATTGGTTATATCGATGTTGTGGGCGTGCGGCGGGAATTTCGGCGGCGCGGTCTGGCGCAAGCGCTGCTATATCACAGCTTCGCCGCCTACTGGCAGCGTGGACGGCAGACGGTTGGCCTGGAAGTGGATGGCGAGAGCTTGACAAATGCGGTAGCGCTCTACGAGCGCGTGGGCATGCAGGTGCATCGGACCTTTGTATCTTATGAAAAGCAACTGCGCGATGGCGTCGAGCTGGCGAAGGTGGCGCTGGGCTGAGCGGGGCAAGCGCAGCAAATTGAGGCAGAATCAACCCCACGATTGACGATCCCTCCCCGACGCTTCGGGGCGCGTAGACACTGCCCTACGGGAGGGGCCGGTAGGGCAATCGCATCAAATTGCGATAAGACCAACCCCACCCCCGGCCCCTCCCCGAAGCATCGGGGAGGGGAGTCTAGCCTGGGAAAACTAGGCGCGTGTAGACACTACCCGCCGGGCGGGGCTTTCCCTCAAACTCCCTATAATTTTCGGGGTTTTCTCCCCTCCCCAAAGCTTTGGGGCGCGTAGACACTGCCCTACGGGAGGGGCCGGCAGGGCAATCGCATCAAATTGCGATAAGACCAACCCCACCCCCGGCCCCTCCCCGAAGCTTCGGGGAGGGGAGTCTAGCCTGGGAAAACTGGGCGCGTGTAGACACTACCCGCCGGGCGGGGCTTTCCCTCAAACTCCCCATAATTTTCGGGGTTTTCTCCCCTCCCCAAAGCTTTGGGTCGTGTAGACACTGCCCTACGGGAGGGGCCGGGGGTGGGGTTGAAAATGTGGCTACTTAGTTTTTCTGGCTTAGTTTGTGAATTTTGCTGATTATGATTTTGATGCGATTGCCCTGGCTGGCCTGAGGGCAGCGTTGATTGTGCTTGTTCTGATGTGTTAATATGTCAATGTCTTTGCATCCAGGAGTTTCATTTGTGAGGTGTGCGAGTGTTTGAGATGGTGAAGCGCAAGCCCAATTATATTAGCCGCTTAGAAGAAGCGCAGGCGCTTATTGAGGATGGCCATTATCGCAACGCTGTCGAATCGGCAAGTGGCGGTATCGAATTCTTGATGCAAGCGCTCTGGACTGAATTAAGAGACGAGCTCATTAAAAAGGACTATGAGCATCAAAAATATCTGAAAGGAAAATACGACGAGTTTACCAAGACCCGCAATCAGCATAGAGAGCTAACATTAGGCCAATGGATAACCTTCTATTGTGAAATCGATGTTTTCGACGAGCTGGTCGCGGCCTTCAGTTATCGGTTTTCTCAATTTAATAAAGCGAATCTCTATACAATCAACAACATAAGAAACAAGTGCGTGCATAAGAACTATGAGCCCACCGGCGATGAAGCTAGGCTCTTTTGCAATCACCTAGCAGCATTTCTGCAAGAGACGCGGCGTGAACCTCAAAAAGAAAAAGGCAAGCCAACGGTCATCGAATCAATGGCGGAAGACTGGTGGCAGAAATGGTCGGCGACGATAGAAGAATGGCTGCAACACAACAGCGATTCACAAGAAGCCGCGCTTGTCTCAACTTTGATTGACCAGCTCATGCTGGTTGCGGCGCTCATTGGGGACAAAGCCGTGCCGCAGGAAGTAAAGCCTGCTTTAATGACGGCCTTGAATTATGTAATAAGACCTGTTGACTTAATTTCGGAAGCTGATGAAGGCGTGCACGGTCTGATTGACGATGCCACTGTGCTAACTTTCACGCTCTATTGGATCATAAGCAACAAGCGCATAAGCGCCGCCGCATTGCGCAAATATTGGGTCGGCAGTGAAGACCCCGATAAAGCTATTGAGCAACTTTATGCGAGCATCACTGCCAATCACAGCACGCTCTTTAGCGATGAGATATGGACAAGAATCCGCCCAATCGCTATTGGCGGGCCAGAAGAATTATGGAAAAACCAGTTAGGCGCGCAGGCCCAAAGCGAAAATATGCCTGAGAACATCTATCAACGCATAACCCAAGTGCAAGACGCGGATAATTGGTATGAAAAATGGCGCCAGAAAATTCATGAGCGCTTTGAGAAGCCCGATGGTTCGGCGGTCGCCGATACCATATTCGTCTTGCCCGACCTATTTATGCTTATAACGCGGCTTTTGCAAGACTCGCGCATATCCGCCTCAGTGAAAGCGCGGCTTCTAGCCGTCACTGCGTATGCCATCAACCCCTTCGATTTAATCCCCGAAGCGCTGGTCGGCGTGCTGGGCCTGACGGACGATGTTACCGCCCTAGGCCTAATCGGCTATTGGCTAATAACAATCGTCAAAGTTGAGCGAGAAATTCTCGACGAACATTGGCCCGGCGATTCAAACCCAATCGAAAAAATTGAGAGCCTGCACCAACAAATCATGGAAAATGCCAATGCCATATTTGGCGAAAAGACTGGCGTATTCGCTAGCCTGCGGGAAAGATTCGCCCTCGAAAGCAAAGCAGACAACCCCGGCCGATTCGAGCGAGTGCGCCGGCTCTTCCGCCGCGACCAGGCTTAAGTAGCCTGGCCGGCCAGGAAAAGCAGCGCCCACAATGCCCGCGCAAGACAACGAAGACCGTTATGAAGACATCCTCAAGCGCATCGCCCAGCGCCCGCATTTCGGCGAAAAGCGGCAAAAGCGGCAAGCGCCCAGCCCGCACGCGCAAGCCCTCGAGCTGCTGAATGCCTTTGACGCTTTCGCCGCGCTGACGCAGCGCGACTATGAGCATATCATCTGCTATGGGCCAAAATTGCTGCGCGCGGCCGCTTGGGCCGGCGTAGCGCTCTGGTATCAGCGCAAGGGCTATCACGGCTATCGGACGCTGCGCCTGCTCGGCCTCTGGGCGCATTATCAGGACAGCGCGATGATGCTCAGCCTGGGCCAGCGCCAACTACCCTATCGCGCGCCTATCTATGACGCGGGCATCTATCGCGTCGCTATCCAAAGCGACTTCAGACTCTATTATGAAGATGCCGGCGGCCCGCCGACAGCGGGCGCGGCCCTGCTCTATCAAGCGCCGTACAAACCCGAAGAGCGCTTGCGACAGCGGCGGGCCCTGCAAGAGATTCTGCGCGACTGGGCTGAGGGCATCGACGCGGCTTAATTTTCTTCTTCTTCGAAGACAATATCGGTGGTCAAGCCCGAAGCCGCCAGGTCTGCCAAAGAGATCTCGCCTTCGTCTTCCCGCGCTAGCAGGCTGACGCCCTGCTTCAGCCGCTCGCCACAGACGAGGCAATCTGGGTCGCGGGCGATCTGAATCCAGAGGCCAGTGTGCGGGTCGCTCTCCTGCCCTTCGATGATGTCCATATAGCCGTTGGTAACAATGAGCGTATTGGCGGGCATAGCGGCGTGGGCGCTGGTGCCGCGCAGCAGCTCGTTGATAATGAGGTCGGTCTGGATGCCGGCGACTTTTGTTACATTGACCCAGAGCGCCGGCTCCGCCGCCAGGGTGCCGGCCGCGCCAATCATGCCATAATCAAGCGCGCCACCCGGCTCCATCGAAATTTTGACGCCCTCGCGCGTCGCCTCTGACCAGCAGGCGTAGCAAGGGCCGTCGAACGGTTTGATGATGACATGGTCGCCGCCCTCGCCGCGCTCATAGACGCCAGCATAAGAGGCGCTGAGCCGCTTTTCCAAGCATTTTTCGTTGATGGCGTATTTCACCTGCTCGGTATCGACGGCAACGACCAGAATATCGATGTCGTCCAGGCAATCCCAATGCTCTTCGATGAGGCCGGCCCGCGCGTCGATTTGGGCAGCGGGATTGCGGTGGTGGATTAAATCGGCGACGGCGGCGGCTTTGTTCTGCCCCAGATAGCGGCGGTCAGCCACATGGCGCGTTACATTGCCGCTTTCGAGATTGTCATTATCAACCAGCGCAAAATTGCCGACGCCGCTCATCGCCAAGCTGAGCGCGACAAAACCGCCGCCCGAACCCAAGCCGACGATGCCAACTTTTTTCTCGGCCAGCCAATCGAGATTTTCCGCGCCGATGAGCCGCTCTACCCGTTGCCACAGTTCGCTCATATTAGTCCGCCTCTTCCGCTGGCTTGTCTTCTGCGACCTCGGCCGGCGCGCCGCGCCCAGCGTCAGCCACCATCTTGTCTATGCTGGCGGCCGGCGCCGCGTCGCCGT
The DNA here is from genome assembly GCA_965200325.1 of Phototrophicaceae bacterium. GTDB lineage: Bacteria > Chloroflexota > Anaerolineae > Aggregatilineales > Phototrophicaceae > UBA6055. The sequence continues at coordinate 2,704,083 of OZ241335.1, forward strand.
CATTGAGCAAGGTAATCTCGTCTTGGTCATAGACCGGCACTGTCACTTTTCTTGGCTGGCGCAAACCCATGTCAATTTCAATCGCTTCGAGATAATCGACGAGATATTTGTTTTCCTGCCAACGCCAGTCGGGCGGGTCAACAATTCTTTCCGCGACCTGCCATAGCTTTTGGAAAGTATCGAAGGGGTCCATTAGGTCCAGACCATTTATGAGGGGGGCCTGATAGGCGACTGGCGCGCTGCGCGGATAATCGTGTTGAGTCACAAAGAGCGTAAAAGAGCGCGCGCCTTGCCGAATCGTGAAGAAGCAATACTCCAGCGGCACCTGCCCATCACATTCATAAAAGAGTGTGCGTACCAACAGGCCATCATCGACCAGAGCTAGCGTTTCGCTGGTCAAGCGGTCGGCATTGACCAGGTGCCAGCCATACTTCATCATCGGCGGCAAGCTCTCCGCCGGCACAAGTTTGGGGTGCACCGGCTGGAAGACGCGCACATCGCGGTGGATATACCACCAATCGACGCGCATATCGCCGCCGTATTGCATCGGCACAGTGATGTAATTGACCTCAGTAGTCGCCCCGCCCAGCACCGGCGCATGCCCCACCGTCACAATCGGCACCAGCAGGGAATCCATGCGCAGCTCCTCATCGTCCAGCCAAGAGAGCGCCGTCATCAAGTCGCCGTGGCTGGGCTGGATCATGGAGCCGGGCTGTTTATGCCAATCGCCTAAATAGCGCAGCGGCACATCAAAACGGGCCGGCAGGTTGGCCGTGCCGCGCTGCTGCTCTCGATAAAAATGCCAATTTTCTTGCAGCCACCAGATAATTTCGTCCTGCAAAGTATCGCCTTGCTGAAAAGTGTGCGAGCGGCGTACGGCGGTCTCATCGGGCGAAATCGTATCCAGCACATAGATCGTCGGCAGGCCTTCGGGGCTGTCGTCTTCGACGATGAAACCGACCATGGCTTCGCCCGTTTCGTCCTCCATGAATTGGCCGGCCGCCGAAAGCATGCGCTGGACAGCGCGCTCGGACAGGACGAGCTTTGGCACAATGCCGCGTGAAATCATCGCTAAGCCTCGCAAGCGTTTGCGGATATGTTCGAATTCCAGTTGTATGAGTTTGAGGTAATCTGGCTCATCGCCTGCTCGCATTTCATCGTCTCCTGCGGCGGGGCAAGGGGCTGCTGGCTTTGATGCGCTCTTCGATGCCCGGCCACTTGCCAGTGGAGCGCCAGGTGTAATAGGCATAGAGCCATTGGATCGCCCAGCCGCCGACAGTCACCGCGGTGGATTTGGAAGGATTCCAGCCATACTGCTCGCCATCTTTAGGATTGAAGAGGCAAAGCTGTCCATCTTCGTATTGGTGTTTTTCACTGTAGATGCGCGGTTTGATGCAATAGGCTTCGGCGGGGCGATTGGGATATTCTTTGGGATAGACAATTTTTAGGCTGTGATAGGGCGAATCCAGGATGCTCATGTTAATCTCGACTCGGCCCTGCCAATAGAGCAAGCCGCCAAAAGGCGGCACGACCAGCCGAAAGGTATTGCCGAAGGCGGCTTTCATAGCCTCGACTTCCCACACGAGGCGGGCAGAGACATTCTTGCGCGACCCCCACCAATTGGACATGCTTAAACTCCGCAATAAGGCTTTACGCTTTTTAACTTTATTGCCAATGACGGACTTTGTCTAGGCAGAGCCAAAAATTCGCGCGGCGACTGCCGTCAAAATTTAACCACGCGCAACTTTTTGCTCCCCGCAATTAAATCTTGCACGAAACAGGCGACAAGTTCGACTCGCTGGCAGGGCAAAAATAAACTTTACCAAATGCGTGGACAGGCACTTAGCCTCTATGCTAAAACGAAGAGGTCAAGCGGGCGGAGAAGGTTTCAGCGCCCATTCCCAGCCTACTTGACCTCATCTATTCATGCGTATCTTACTATAAGATGCGCGCCATACGCAAGGAGCGTAAAATGTCCACACAACGTTTTGCAGTTTTTAGCCTGGCACTGATGATGCTCGTTTTCATCGTGTCGCCCGCCCTAGCCGATGAAGAAGGTGCGCTTACCATCTACTCCGGCCGCAACGAAAGCTTGATAGGCCCGCTGCTGGAGCAATTCAGCGAAGATACGGGCATCGAAGTCGCTGTGCTTTATGGCGGCACGAGCGCGGTTGCCAACCAAATCTTGACCGAAGGCGAGAACAGCCCGGCAGATGTTTTCATCGCGCAGGACGGCGGCGCTTTGGGCGCTTTAGCCGCGGCCGAAATGCTGGCGAAATTGCCCGAAGAGACCCTTGAGCGCGTCGTCGACGCTTTTGTTTCCCCCGCTGGGCTTTGGGTCGGGCTTAGCGGCCGCGCTCGCGTCCTGGTCTACAACCCAGAAATGCTGGAAGAATTGGAAATGGAACTGCCAGAATCGATTCTGGATTTGACCGGCGAAGACTGGCAGGGGCTGGTCGGCTGGGCGCCAACCAATGCCTCTTTCGTCGCCAATGTTACGGCCATGCGCGTGCTATTGGGCGAAGAAGAAGCGGCAAGCTGGCTGGAAGACATGGTCGCCAACGGTGTTCAAGCCTACCCCAAAAACACGCCCATCGTGCAAGCGGTCATCGATGGCGAAGTCGTCGTCGGCCTGGTCAATCACTATTACCTGTTCCGCTTTTTGGCCGAAGACGACGATCTGACAACGAGCTTGCATTTCTTCCCGGGCGGCGATGTCGGCTCGCTGATTAATGTGGCGGGCGCGGCTATCCTGAACAGCAGCGACCAGCCAGAATTGGCTCTGACCCTGGTTGACTATTTGCTCAGCGATGCGGCGCAAGAATACTTCGCCGAGCAGACCTACGAATATCCGCTGGTCGAGACAGTCGAGCCGTCGGTGGACTTGCCGGCCCTGAAAGAAATTGAAGCGCCAGAGATTGACCTGTCCGACCTCGCCGACCTGCAAGGCACGCTGGAAATGATCGAAGAAAGCGGCGCCTTAGACTAGGCTACGCTGTCAGGCATAAGGTAGTTTATGCAAGTACCGAGTATCATCCCACCGCGGCTGCGCGGGAAAAATCAGCGCCTGTTGCCACATTGGCAGGTCGGCAATCGGCAACTGGCGCAGGGCGTCAGCCTGGCGGTGGTGGCGGTGGTGATGATACCGGTGCTGTATCTGGCGATTGGCGCGGTCAGCGCCGGGCAAGAGGGCCTCGACTATCTGCTGCGGGCGCGCACCCTGCTCATCATCGGCAACAGTCTCGCTTTGACACTCGTGACGACGGCCTGCGCGACGGCGGTCGCCCTGCCTTTCGCCTGGCTGACAGGCCGCTGCGATTTGCCCGGGCGGCGCCTTTGGCTCGTCTTGGGCTTGGCGGCCATGGTCATCCCCTCCTATTTGACCGCCGTTACTTATAGCGAAGCCTTTGGCCCTAAAGGCATTTTGCAATCTTTGCTCGAGCCCTTTGGCGTCGAGCGCCTACCGGGCATCAAAGGTTTCGCTGGCGCGACCTTGACTTTGACCTTCGTCACCTTTCCTTATATTGTGCTGCCGGTGCGGGCGGCGCTCTTGCATTGCGACCGCAGCTTGGAAGAAGCCGGGCAGAGTCTGGGCTTGGGTCGCTGGCAGGTCTTCCGCCAAATCACGCTGCCGCAACTGCGGCCGGCGCTGTCGGCTGGCATGCTGATGACGGCTTTGTATTGCCTGAGCGATTTTGGCGCGGTGGCGGTGATGCACTTCAACGCCTTCACCCGTGCCATCTTCATCCAAACCGATTCCTTCCGTATGGACAAGGCCTCGGTGCTGGCCTGGGTCTTGATTGCTTTGACGCTGCTGCTGCTCGTCTTGCAAGCCCGTTTGCAGCATAACGGGCGGCATTATCGCATTGGCACGGGCGCAGCCCGTGATTTGCTGACGGTGCCATTAGGCCGCTGGCGCTACCCGGCGCTGCTGTTTTGCGCCGCCGTCGTCTTTGTCGGCGTCGCCATTCCGCTACTGGTTCTGCTCAAATGGCTGGTCGGGCATACACTGACTGACCCAATCCGCATACCAATGTCCGAGCTGCTAGGCAATACTGTCGGCGTCAGCGCAGTTACCGCCTTGCTGGTAACGCTGGCGGCTTTTCCGCTGGCTTTGCTGGCCATGCGGACATCGACCCGTTTTAACCGCTGGCTGGTCCGCCTGGCTTACGCGGGCAACGCGCTGCCGGGCATCGTCATCGCGCTGGCTCTGGTCTACTTCGCCTCCCAGCATCTGTTAAGTTTGTATCAGACTTTGCCGCTGCTGATTATAGGCTATGCGATTCGCTATTTACCTTATAGCATTGGCGCGACGGAAAGCGGCTTTGCCCAAATCAACCCGCGCTTTGAAGAAGCGGCGCGCAGCCTGGGTCTGTCGCACTGGGCGGCGCTGGCGCGCATCACCTTGCCGCTAGCCCGTGGCGGCATCCTGGCTGGCTTAGCGCTGGTCTTCCTGAATGTGATGAAAGAGCTGCCGATTACACTCATCCTGCGCCCCATCGGCTTTCGCAGTTTCTCAACGCGGATCTGGAGCGCCTACGACGAAGCCTTTCTCTCGTCCATCGCCCGGCCCGGCTTGGTCTTGATTTTGGCGGCGGCCCTGGCGCTTTTTATCATCCTGCGGCGGGAAGACCTGTAGATGACAGCCGATTTGGCGCAATACGCGCTGCAAACCGAAAATCTGACTAAAATCTTCGAAGACGAGGCCGCGGCCGTCGAGAATGTGTCGCTCAGGGTAAAACCAGGCGAGTTCTTGACCCTGCTGGGTCCAAGCGGCAGCGGCAAAACGACGATGCTGCGTTTGCTGGCTGGCTTCGAGAAGCCATCGAGCGGGCGCATTCAAATCGGCAGCCGCATTGTCGCGGACGAGTCGCATTTTCAGCCACCAGAGCAGCGCCGCGTCGGTATGGTTTTCCAGGATTACGCCCTCTTCCCCCATGTCAATGTGGCGGAGAATATCGCTTTTGGTTTGGGTCGGCGCGGCAAAAAGCGCCAGCAAGTCCAGCGCATGCTGGACTTAGTAGGTTTGGCGGACTTCGCCGAGCGCATGCCGCACGAGCTTTCTGGCGGGCAACAGCAGCGGGTAGCTCTGGCGCGGGCTTTGGCGCCCAATCCCGATATTCTGCTGCTGGATGAGCCATTTTCCAATCTCGATACGGGCTTGCGCGCGCAGGTGCGGGCCGATGTGCGCCGCATCTTGCGCGAGACCGAAACCACCGCCGTCTTCGTCACGCACGACCAGCAAGAAGCCCTGAGCCTGTCGGATGCCATCGCGGTGATATTTGCCGGCCAGCTGCTGCAAGTGGCGCCGCCGCATGCCATCTATAATCGCCCAGTTAATATGCAAGTGGCGCGCTTCATCGGCGAGGCGAATTTTTTGCCGGCGACGGCGCATGGCATGACAGCCGACAGCCGCTTAGGCGAGGTCAAGCTCTTCCAGCCTAAGACTGGGACGGTGAAGTTGATGATTCGCCCGGAGGCGCTGGCGGTCAGCTTTGATGGGCGGGGCATCGCGGCGACGGTGCTTTGGCGGGAGTTTTATGGGCATTATCAGCGGCTGGGTCTGGCACTGGCGGATGGCACGGAGCTGCTAGCCCGCACGGGGGTGGATCGCTATTTTCAGCGGGGCAATCGGGTCTGGGTATCGCTGGCTCTGCCGGCTTTGGCTTATGGCTAAAGTTTTGTTACGATTAGTAAGATGGAAAAATAGCCACAGAGACACAGAGGCACAGAAATAAGTTCAAGTTAATTGTGCAAAAAATTGCAGATACACCTTGCTTTTCAACCCCACCCCCGGCCCCTCCCCAAAGCTTTGGGGAGGGGAGAAAAACCCCGAAAACTATGAGGTCGCGTGAAGGAAAGCCCCTCCTCGAAGCTTCGAGGAGGGATTTAGGGTAGGTTTGAAAAGAACGCATAAAACCTGCAAAATTTAGTTTGACCTACTTAGACGTGCTTATGGAGAACGATTATGCCAATATACTATCGAGATGACAGCCTATTTGAGAGCGATGCGCAAGTATTGGTCAATGCGGTGAACACTGTTGGGGTAATGGGCAAGGGAATCGCCAAAGAGTTCAAACGTCGGTATCCGGAGATGTTCAAGCAGTATAAGGATTATTGCGATAGCCATATACTGGATATTGGCAAGCTATGGATATATAAAGCGCCTGATAGGTGGATACTGAGTTTTCCAACCAAAAGGCATTGGGGCGGCAGGTCAAGAATTGAATATATTGAAGCTGGGTTAAAAAAATTTGTGGCTAATTATAAAGCGAGGGGGATCAAATCCATTTCCTTTCCCATGCTGGGCTGCGAAAATGGCGGCTTGGACTGGGAAAGCCAAGTAAAACCACTGATGAAAAAATATCTCAGTTCCTTGCCGATTAACACTTATATTCATCTATATAGACCAAGCTACAAAAAACCCAATGCGCAAAAAATGATTGACTTTCTTGGTGAATTGAAGCAACGATTGGAATATAGCAAGCTAGCAGATTATTTGTTCCATGTAACCGATATCAGAAATGCCGCTAAGATACTTCAGACCGGTTCACTATTCTCCTACGACGAAGTAAAGCATCGAAAAATAAACTTTGTTAATTCGAAGAGCTGGAAAGAACTTAACAGTCGAGCAGACAATGATTTATCAGATTTTGTGAGATTCTACTTCAGGCCACTAAATGCTACTACAATTCTAAAAGAGGGATTCAAAACCCGAGAGAAACTAGCCGATAACGGTCATTGTCCAGTTCCGGTGTATTTTCTCTTTGACATTAGAGAGATAGTTACTTTACGCGGCACAATCTTTAGCGACGGTAATCTTTCGAGTAGAGATGCGGATAGGTTTAGAACAGCGGAAGAATTTATCAAACTTCCATTTAAGCAGATCTACGGGAATAACAACTATTCAGAAGACGACGAAAACAAACTGTACAAAAAACGTAGAATGGCAGAGGTAGCTTACCCCACTGAAGTCTCATTAGAACATCTCAAATACATTTACTGTCGTTCTATAGCAGACTACGAGACATTACAAAGTCTCATATCGCCTCAATTGTGGAAGAAGTGGAAAAATAAGATAAGATTGAGGCCGCTTGTTTTCTTAAATCGGTGGCTGTACATTAAAGAAGTGGAAATTCAAAATGATGGGGATATTGTACTTAAATTCAACTTGCCCCAAGAAGAGAGTGACCGTGGACCGTTTCAAATTGATGTCAAAATCACGGACGATATAAGCGGTAAATCACAAATAAAAGAATTTGACTATTCTCATATTAACGAGTGCACATCAGAGTTGAGGATTGTGGGCATAAGGCTGTTTTCCACAAGCTATGAATTTCACTGTCTGATAAACGGCGAACTTGCATATCTCGGCACAACTGACAAAATAGGAATGGTGTGGACTAATGACGAAATCCTATTTTAATCCTAGTCCACTTCATCTCCGGCAGCCACAGGCTCAAGAATAAGATTGGGCAATTAAGACAGCCTTCAATAAACCCGGCCTAGCAAGCGAAAGCTAAACACGATGACCGTTTCACATTGGCAGCGCGCCGAACAAACCGAACGCGAGATCGACTTCCTAGTCGTTGGCGCGGGCCTCGCGGGCGGCACCGCCGCCTACCTCGCCAAACAGGCGCATCAGCGCGATGTCGTCATCACCGACGCCCGCGATGTCGCCCTCGGCGCCAGCGGGCGCAACGCCGGCTTCATGATTAGCGGCTTGGATACCTATTATCACCGCGCCATCGAACGCTATGGGCATGCGGTGGCGCGGGAGATGTGGCAGATTTCGCAGCGCAGCATGTCTATCTGGCGCGACTTCATCGGAAGCAGTCCCTTTACCGTGCCGCTGGATAACTGCGGGTCGCTGCTGCTGGCGGAAAGCCCCACTGAGGCGAAGGAGCTGGAACTGGCCGCCCGCGCCTTAGACGCCGATAAAATTGACATGGAGTATTATAGCGGCGACCCGCTCGGGCGAGGGTATCACGCCGCCATCGAGCAGCCGCTGGACGCGGGCGTGCAGCCCTATTTGCTGACAAAATCCATCATAGCCCAGAGCGGCGCTGAGTTAATCAGCAATAACGAGCTTTATCGGCTGGAACAGGCCGATAATTTTGTGCGCGTCTATACGCGCCGCTTCATCTTCAAAGCGCAATATGTCATGCTCTGCACCAATGCCTATTCGCCGCTGATTGACCCCTATTTTGTCGGCAAGGTGGTGCCGAATCGGGCGCAATGCCTCGTTACCGAGCCGCTGGAGCATGCGCCGATAGCCAGCTGTGGTTATAGCGATTATGGCTATATGTATTACCGCTGCACATTTGACGGGCGTTTTCTGCTGGGTGGCGGACGCCAGCATTATCGCGCCGAAGAGAACGATACTACCGAAGACCGCCTCAATCCAAATGTCAGCGCTTATCTGGACAAGTATTTGGCAAAATATTTCCCGGATGTAACAGCGCCAATCGCGCAGCGCTGGAGCGGAATCATGGGTTTTAGCTGTGATGGCTTGCCGCTGGTGGGCTGCTTGCCGGGCAAAGCGCGCGTCGGTTTCGCGGTTGGTTTCACCGGGCATGGTTTGGCTATGGGCGCGGCGACGGTGGAGCGCGCCGTAGACAAGCTGCTTAATGGGGTAGCCGCCGGCGCGGTGGATGTCGCCCGTTTTGGGTAATGGCGCGTGAATTAGTCCAATTTCTCAGTAGAGCAAGCTAAATTTTGCAACGGAGAGACTATTTTCAACCCCACCCCCGGCCCCTCCCCGAAGCTTCGGGGAGGGGAGTCTAACCTGGGGGCTGTACACATTGCCCGATGGGAGAGACTTTCCTGCAAGCTCGCGCAGTTTTCAGGGTTTTTCTCCCCGCCCCAAAGCTTTGGGGCGCGTAGACACTGCCCTACGGGAGGGACCGGGGGTGGGGGTTGAAAATGGTGCATAATTAACTTGGACTTACTTCTGTGGCTAAATTTCTCTTCCCTAATCGCAATAAAAACTTGAGCTATTCTGCTATAATGGCAGACAGACTAACGCGAGGGAAAGGTGGGCGGATTTGAAACTTTTTAGCAAGTCTTATGCTCGACGTCTGCTCGTCCCAGCTTTAGCCTGCGCCTGGCTCTTCTGGGGTTCTGGCTCGGTCTTCGCCGCCGGCACAGACGCAGCGGCCGGGGTCAACCCTTTTATCCCCTTGATGTTCGCTTTGGGCATCATCCTGCTCGCCTCGCGCATCGGCGGCGCTATCGCCCGCCGCTTGCACCAGCCCCGCGTGTTGGGACAGCTCATCGTCGGCCTCCTGCTGGGACCAACCGTGCTAGATATGCTGCACTGGGGCATCTTGCAGGGCGTCGACTTGCAGCATAGCATCAAAGAATTCGCCGAGCTGGGCGTGCTGCTGCTGATGTTCAATATCGGCTTGGAAGTACACCTCAGCGAGTTGGCGAAGGTGGGCAAAGTAGCGGTCTTCGCCGGCGTCTTGGGTGTGGTAGCGCCGGTGGCTTTCACGCTGGTGGTGGCGCTGCCGGCCGGTTATGACTGGCTGCCGGCACTCTTCGCTGGCGTAACCTTAGCCGCCACTTCCGTCAGCATCTCGGCGCAGGTCCTGCTGGAACTAGGCTACCTGCGCACCAAAGAGGGCAATGCCCTGCTCGCCACGGCCTTGATTGACGATGTGCTGGCGATTTTAGCTGTGTCCTTGACTTTAGTGCTGGCAGGCGCGAACACAGCCGAAGGCGATGCCGATTTGAGCCAAATGCTCATTATTGTCGTGCAAATGGCGGGTTATATCGTAGTGGCTTTCTTGTTGGCTTGGCATGTGCTGCCAGAGCTGCTGCGCTGGATTTCGCGCAAGCCACCGCTGGCGCAGGCTTATGGCATTCCGATTTTCGCTTTGATTAGCGCCCTGCTCTTCGGCTGGGCGGCGGAGTATATAGGCGGCGTGGCGGCGATTACGGGCGCATTCATCGCCGGCGTCGGCTTGAGCAAGTTGACAGAGAACGGCATGAAACAGGAAATCGAACAGACAACCAGCCACTTGGCTTATGTCTTCTTGGTGCCGATATTTTTTGTCGATGTCGGTTTAGAGACTGACCTCAGCGCTTTCCCGCTGGATGCCCTCCCCTTTATGCTGGTATTGCTGTTGATGGCGGTGCTAAGCAAGGTTTTGGGCGCTGGTTTTGGCGCGCTGATGGGCGGCTTTGATATGCGCGAGTCGCTGCGGGTGGGTGTCTGCATGGTGTCGCGCGGCGAAGTCGGCTTGATTATCATCTCCATCGGTTTGACCAGCGGCATCCTGGATAGCGGCAGCGAACTTTATGCCGCGCTCTTTATGGTCATCCTGCTGACGACGGTCTTCACGCCGCCGCTAGTGCGCTTGGTATTCCAAAGCAAACGAGAAAGCGACGGCAGCAACCCGGTGCTTGCCGCCGCCGCCAGAGGAAAGCAAACATGAAACTGATTATTTTGATTACATCGAATATCGAAAATGGCTTTGATGTCGCCACCCGTTGGCAAGAGGCGGGCGCGCCCGGCGTTACCATCATCAAAAGCGTCGGGCTGTATAGCTTGCAGCAGAAAATTGCCAGCAACGCAATCGAAGTGCCGCTGCATATCGCCAGCTCGATGCACAGCTTGATGGCTTATGTGCTGCGCGAGATGGAGCATACGAATCATGTTCTGCTCTCGGTTGTGCCAAAAGAGTTGGTGCCGACGCTCTTGGACGAGGCGCGCGCGGTGATGGGCGATTTGATGCAGCCGAGGCATGGCGTGGCTTTTGTGGTGCCGCTGGACGAGGCAGTCGGCGTGCGGCAGCCTGATGGCAATGCCTAAAAGACAATCTCGCACTTGAGATTTGCGGCGCTTTTGCTATGATGAAGGAATATAGGGAAGTAGCTCAATCGGCAGAGCAGGTGCCTTTGGAGCACAAGGTTAAAGGTTCGAGTCCTTTCTTCCCTGTTTTTGTGAAAGCCCGCTAAAGCGGGTTTTTCTTTTACTTAGTCCAGCAGTTTCCCAATAAGCTCAGCCAGGATTTTGATGCCAGCGCGCAGGTCGGCTAAAGGCAAAAAGCTATAGGAAAGCCGCAGATGCTGCGCGCCAGCGGCTGGCTCGACGAAGAAATCAGGCCCCGGCGCGAAATAAACATTGCGCTGCTGCGCCCGCTGCGCCAGCGCCGCTACCTGGAGCGAACGCGGCAAAGTCAACCAGATGAAATAACCGCCATCAGGCTGCGTCCACTGCACCGCCGCCGGCATAGTCTCTTCCAGCTCCGCCAGAGCGACATCGCGCCGCGCTTTATACTGCCCGCGCAGCCAAGCCACATGCTTTTCCCATTGGCCGCTGCGGCAATAATCGGCGACGACAGCCGCCGTGAAAGGATTAGCGCCGCCGCCCATTCGCAGCATGCCACTATGCACAAAGGCGGCGATGCGCGCCGGCTTTGCAATCAGCCAGCCCAGACGCAGGCCAGGCGCTAGCGTCTTAGAAAAGCTGCCGATGCGCAGGACATTTTCGCCGCCGCCTAAAGCGTAGAAACTCGGCGGCAGCGTCACGCCAAAGCGAATATCGAAGTAGACATCATCTTCGACGATGGTGAAACCGTAGCGGCGGCTCAAGTCCAGGATAGCGTGGCGGCGCGCCTCTGGCATAGTGATGCCAGTGGGATTCTGAAAATTTGGCACGACATAATAGAATTTTGGCGCGCGCCCTTCCGCTGCCAGCGCGCGCAATACCTTTTCCATCTCAGCGACGCTAGCGCCGCCGCCATCTATCGGCACAGCATGCAGCTCCAGCTGATAATCACGAAAGATATGCAAGGCGTCGCGATAGGAGGGCGCGTCTACCAGCACGGCATCGCCAGCGACAGTGAGCTGCGCGGCGATCATGTTGACCGCCCAGGTCGAGCCGCCAACAATCATCAGGTTTTCACGGTCGATGCCGAGTCTCTCTTCGCGGTTCAGCCGTTCCCGCAAGAATTCGAGCAACTGCGCATTGCCCGGCTCATCGCCATAATTAAACAAGCGGGCGACATTGCGCCGGGGCCAAGCGGCTTCGAGCGTGCGCTGGATGCCAGCGATGGGCAGCAGGTCAGGCGCGGGATGCCCGGCAAAGAGCGGGATGCTGCCGGCGACGACGCCCTGCGAGACGGTTTCGAGCTTCATGGCCCTGGCTACTGCGGCTTAGCTTCTGGCGGCAAGGGGCTGACATAAGTTTTGTCGCCGCGGGCACGCTCGAATTCAGCTTGGGCGGCCGCCAGCAGCGTCGGCTTGGTCAGCAAATCTAGCCCAGCCAGAGCCATAGACTTCGCCGCGAAAAGCATACCCTTAGCGCCAATGCTCGAACCCGACGAAGCCACCGTCTGCCAGCTATGCCCAGGCGTGCCTAGGGGCCAGCAAGTCGTCGTGATTTGCCCGGTCGGCGTGATCCAACTGACATCGGCAACTTCGGTCGAGCCACCCATGAGCGGCGGCGTCGGCGAATGCGGGTAGACAGCCTGCCATAGCGGGTCATCCATAGCGGCGCGGTCGAGCGCGGCGCTGGTCGAGCGCTGCATCCACTCAAAGCCGCGCTGCACCGAACCTTCTGGGAAAGTCGCCTGCAATTCGCGGGCGAATTGCCGTTCCTGTTCGCTGAAGCGCATATCATCCACTTGCGCCATTTTCTCATAGAGCAAGTCGGACATGACTGTGTTTGGCAGCAAGTCGTAACAGCCGGTGATGAATTCGATTTCATGCCGCGTGCCAGACATCAGCGCGGCGCCGCGGGCAATATCCTGCATCCAGCGGTACATCTCTTCGACCTGTTCGCGCTGGGGGGCGCGCACAAAGTACCAGATTTGGGCGAAGGCTGGCACGACATTTGGCGCTTGCCCGCCGCTGGTGACGACGCTATGAATGCGCGACTCGGGCGGCACATGCTCGCGCATATAATTCACGCCAACATCCATCAGCATCAGGCCATCGAGGGCGCTGCGCCCCAGCCAGGGCGAACCGCCAGCGTGGGCTGCCACGCCATAAAAATTGACCTTAAAAGAATTCATCGCCAGCGATGAGCCATTCCAGCTGATATTTGTATCGCCGGGGTGCCAGCTAATGGCCGCGTCCAAATCGTCAAAGACGCCATCGCGTGCCATGAAGGTTTTGCCGACAAGAGTCTCTTCGGCTGGGCAGCCATAAAAGCGAATCGTGCCGCCGATGTTCTGTTGCTGCATCGCCGTTTTGAGGGCGATAACCGAAGCCATGCAAGCCGTGCCAAAGAGATTATGCCCGCAGCCGTGGCCGGGGCCGCCGGCCGCGATGGGTTTCTTCTCGCTGGAAAGTTCTTGCGACAGGCCGGGCAAGGCATCGTATTCGCCGAGGAAGCCGATGATAGGCGCGCCACTGCCCCATTCGGCGATGAAGGCGGTGGGCATGCCGCCAGCGCCCCAGCTAATGGCAAAACCAGCCGCGGCCAGCTTCTGCGCCAAGAGTTGGGCGGCGAACTCTTCCTGCAAAGCCACCTGCGGCTGGTCCCAGATTTCTTTGGCGATATAGCTCAGCTCTTCGTCATTGTCTTGTATATGACCTAAGATTATATCTTTTGCGTCCATTGGCGCTCCTCACTTTTTGCTGGACTAAGACCCAGAGCTTAGCGCATCGGGGCAAGTTTTTGAAGAGACTCTTGTTCTGGGAGGCGGGAAAAAATTAGCCACGGAAGTCAGTCCAAGTTAAGTATGCAAAAATTGAGGGGGGTGAAACGAAGGCAAAAAGTTGCAAAATTTAGTTTGTTCTACTGAGGCACAAAGAAACGCAAACGCCCCGCGGGGAGCGGGGCGTGGAGGATGGAATAAATTTGTTTTTAATAAAATTAGTTTCCTAGCTGGACATTATTCGCTCGCGCCGGCAAATGCAAGCATTCTAACCGAAAATAAACCAGGTTATAACGAAGTTCGAATTCTTGCGGCGGATTCGCTTGAATCTCTTCACTTGACCAAGCCCGCTGGCTCTGGCAATTTGCCCAGCGCGGCGAGCATATCTTCGACGGTCGTGAATTTGACGCGGCTGCGGCCACATTCAGCGCCGCGCTGCAATTCAATCTCATCCAAGATTTGCCATTCGGCAAAGCTGACAAAGGCGGGCTGGCGCGCTTGCACCAGCCGCAAGATGGACTGGGCGCGGGTATCGCGCGGCTGCAAGACTTGACCGGCGCGCAGGTCTTCTAAGAAGCATTTGACCGATTCGACGGCGTCAGGTTTGTTGGTGCCGATGATGCCGCTCGGGCCGCGCTTAATCCAGCCGACGACATAATTGCCCGTCAGGGTCTTTTTACCGCCATGTTGTATCAAAACGCGGCCGCTGTCGTTGGGGATGATGCCCCAGCGGTCATAAAATGGCAGATCTGGCAAGGCGACGCCGCGATAACCCACCGAGCGAAAGACCATATCCAGCGGCAGCACTTCGCATTCATCAGTCGCCCGCGGGCGCAGCGAACCGCGCTCGTCGAGGTAAAGTTCGTTTTTGACAATCTTCATCGCCTCGACTCTGCGCCTGCCAATAATCTCGACCGGCGACGCGAGAAAGCGCATGATGATACGGCGCGATTTGCCCAGCAGCCCGCGCTCAACATAGGCTTGCAGAATCTTGACATTGCGAATCGCGGCGCGGTCGCGGTTCTTCTTTAGTTGCGCCGAACTCAAAGGGTCCAGCGAGGCGTCTTCGCAATCGACCACAATATCGGCATCGGCCAGCTCGCCCAATTCTTTGATTTCCGGGTTAGTGAAGGCGGCTTGCGCGGGACCGCGCCGGCCAAGCACAACAATCTCTTCGACATCGCTAGCGCGCAGAGCTTCCAGCGCATAATCAGCGATGTCAGTTTCATAGAGTTCCGCCGGCGTGCGGGCGAGAATGCGGGCGACATCCATAGCGACATTGCCCACGCCAATCACCGCCACCCGCTTGATGCCGCGTAGGTCGAAGTTATAGTCGCGGTAATCGGGATGCCCATTGTACCAGCCGACGAACTCGGTGGCGGCATAGCTGTTGGGCAGGTCTTCGCCGGGGATGCCGAGCTTTTTATCGGTCTGCGCGCCGACGGCATAGATGATACCGTGATAATGCTGTCTGAGGTCAGCCAGGCAGATGTCCCGGCCAAATTCGACATTGCCAAAAAAGTTCAGGCGCTCGTGGCCCGCGATGCGGGTATAGAGCTTGGTGACGGATTTGATTTTTTCGTGGTCGGGGGCGACGCCGCCGCGCACCAAACCAAATGGCGTCGGCAGGCGCTCGTACATATCGACATAAATCAGCGGCTCGGTCTGTTTCAAGAGATGGTCGGCGGCATAAAAGCCCGATGGGCCCGAACCGATAATCGCTACCCGAATTTGCGCTGTTCTGTCTACTCTATACATATCGCCTTTTTGTCAGACTGATTCTGAATCATTTAACGGTATGACTAAATCCTTGCGAAAAGATGTCAAAGAGACGAGTTCGCCATTTTCATTGACGATAAACATATCTTCCACCCGTACGCCACAGCCGCGCTCAGGATAATACAGACCTGGCTCAATCGTCAAGACGTTTCCGATTTGCAGCACATCATCACGCCGCAGGTGGCTGATGGAGGGCCCTTCGTGAATATCGATGCCGACGCCATGGCCTAAGCTGTGCATATAGCCCTGCATCGTTTCGGGGTGGCTGCGGGCGGTCTGATGCCCCTGCCCTTCAAAATAATCCAGCACCGCCTCTTGCATCAGGTGTGTTGGTTTGCCCAGACCATAAGTTTCAATCGCAATATCAAAGGCTTGCATCACTGTCGCGTAAAGCGCTTCCGCCTCAGGCGGCGCATAGCCGATACACCAGGTGCGGGTTACATCATGATGATAGCCACCGCCCAACTCGCGCGGGAAGAGGTCAAAGACGATGGTTTTGCCCACTTGCAGCGGCATATCCGCCTCGCCGCGGCTATGTGGGAAGCCAGCATCGCGGCCTTGCGCGAAAATCATATTGGTGTCTTCAAGCCCACGGGCCATCAATTCGCGCCGCACGAAGCCTTTGACAGCGCCGATTGTCACGCGGCGGCCGCTATCATCAAGCAGAAACTCGCCAGCGTGCCGCAGCCCGGCAATATAATCCCAGGCGACTTGCAGGACCGCGTTCGTGCGCTGCGCCACTGATTTTAGGCGGCGGATTTCGGCGCTATCTTTGGTCAGCATAGCCGCTTCGATGAGAGTGGCTTTTGGCTCGGCGACAAATTCAAATTGCGGCAGCTCTGCCTGCAGCAAGTTGTAGAGGGCGATGGTCTTGTTTATCTGCCAAGCGCCATAAAGGCCGATGCGCCCGCCGCGCAAGCCCAGTCGCTCCAAGATGGCGCGCCAAAAAAGCGCGGTCGCCCGAATGCCATCGCCCTCGCACTCTTCATACAACTTATAATAACCGAGTTCAGCGGCGGTCATCACAGTGAGGTCGCTTTTCTGCGCTTCTTCCAATTCCATACGGTTGCAGACCAGCAGAGCCGGTTCGTCTGGCAGCTTGAAGATGGTGCCATGGGTGATGTGAGCGCCATTGCTCAAATAATAGCGGGCGCTGTTGAATTCTTCGCCGCCGCTGATGATGAGCGCGTCAAGCTCGCGCTGGCGCATCAAAGAGTCGATATCGGATTTCACAGTTTTTTCCTTCGCATATTCGCTCGCTCCAGGCGAGGCTAGATAAGAGATTTTAGCGCAGCCAGCAGGTCGCTTTCTTGCGCGGGCAGGACCGTGCGCGGGTCCAGCAAGACGCGCCCGGCCGCAATGCGGGCGATGACCGGCGACTGAGCCGCCCGCAAGCGGGCTAGCAGGCTATCGGGGGCGGCCGTTTCTAAAGCCAGCAGCGCGGTTGGCAAAGTGGCGCCGGGCAAGCTGCCGCCGCCGACTGTCGATTCGCCGGCGCAGACCGTGCCGCCGACGCTGTTAGCCCACTGAGCCACCGTCGCCTGGATGGCTTCTAGCGGGCGGGAAATCATCTGCCAGACGGGGATGCAGTCCAGCGCCTCATCCCGCCGATAATGCTCCAGCGTGGCGATTAAAGCGGCATAGGTCAATTTATCGACGCGCAAGGCGCGGGCTAATGGATGCTGTTTGAGCCGCGCCACCGCCGCCGCTTTACCGATGATGATGCCTGCTTGGGGCCCGCCAAGCAGCTTATCGCCGCTGAAGCACAGCAAATCGACATCGGCGGCGATGCTCTGCTGGATCGTCGGTTCGGGCGGCAAACCAAACTGCGCGGTATCAATCAAAGTGCCACTGCCCAAATCATCGACCGTCAGCAGGCCCTGCTGGCGCGCCAGCGCGGTCATTTCAGCCAACGGCACGCTCTCAACAAAGCCGATTTGTTTGAAGTTCGAGGCATGCACGCGCAAGAGCATAGCCGCGCGCTCGGTCACGGCGGCGGCATAATCACCGATGCGACTGCGATTCGTCGTGCCAACTTCGACGAGCTGAGCGCCGCTCTGCTGCATAATGGCTGGAATGCGGAAGCCGCCGCCAATTTCGACGAGTTGCCCGCGCGAGATGATAACCTCGCGCCCGGTCGCCAGCGCGCTCAGAATGATAATCAAGGCGGCGGCATTGTTGTTGACGACCAGAGCATCTTCAGCGCCGGTTAACTTGCGCAAGATGTCCCTGGCATGTCGCAGGCGGCGACTGCGTTTGCCCGTCTCGAGGTCGAATTCGAGCGTGTTATAAGCGCCCGCGGCCGCTTGCAAGGCGGCTTGGGCAGACTGTGACAGCAGCGCCCGGCCTAAATTGGTGTGGATGATGACGCCGGTGGCATTGATGACCGGGCGCAGGCTCGGCTGATGCTGCTGGCGCAGGCGCTCGGCGATGCGCTCGAGCCAGCCGGCCTCGCTGACTTCGCTAGTTTCGCCTTCGTCTGACTGCAAGATAGCCTGCCGCGCGGCCGCCAGCGTCGCCCGCGCCGCCTCGACGACCAGTTCGCGGGAGTAGCTTTGGATGAGGTCGGCGCTGCGGGCAAGTAGAGAATCGACAGAGGGCAAGCGGCGCAAGCGCGCCTGTTTAGCGTTCATTCGCCAGCTCGCGGTTGCGCAGGAAGATTTCGATGACCAGGAAGAGCAAAATCAGGATGAAGACGATGGGCAGCGAGAGATAGCGCGGGATCATGAGCCAGGCGCAAAGCACGGCGATGAAGCCGATCCAGATGCTGCGGCGCACGATGATGCCGGTCACCGGCGCGGGCGCGGCGGCGAAGCGCTGGCTGATAACATAGAGCAGCGGGATGGCACTGCCGGTTACCGCGATTTGCAGCAGGATAAAAAAGAGCCAGACCTCGCCACCAATGCGCGGCCGCGTTGAGGCGACCAGATAAGCCAACCCGCCCCAGCCGATACAACACATCAGCAGGGCGGCCAGCAGCATGCCGCGGCCGGCGCCGGCTGGTTGGTCTGCGCCCGGCGCCACTTGGCTACGCGTTCTTCTATTTTGGTTGCGCGGATTGCGCAGCATGATATTTACCCAGTCTTCAATGTGCCTGCGCCGCCTCGAGACATAGAAAACGGAAAACGATATTATTTTATGCTATCACAACCGTGTGAACGCGCCACAATTATCTCTGCCCGTCTAATTTTCTTCTATCGTGAGTGCGGTAATGCGGTCAGCCTGTATCGAACGGTTAGGGCGCTGCGGGTCGATGCGCTGCAAAGAATTCAGCACGGTCAGGCTAGCGGCATCGGCGACGCGGCCAAAGACAGCGTGGCGGCCATTGAGATGCGGCGTCGGCACAAAGGTGATAAAAAATTGCGAGCCATTGGTATTGGGGCCGGCATTTGCCATGCTGAGCGTGCCAGGCGCGTCGTGCGGGATGCGCAAAGCGGCTGGCTCGTCATCCCAGCGATAGCCGGGGCCGCCGCGGCCGCTGCCCGTGGGGTCGCCGCCCTGTGCCATGAAGCCGTCCAAAACGCGGTGAAAAATGACGCCGTCATAAAAGCCATCGCGGGCGAGGCAGACAAAATTATTGACAGTGATAGGCGCGCGGTCGGCAAAAAGCTCGATATTTATCGCGCCTTTGCTGGTTTGCATGCAGGCGCGGTAGGTCTTCTTTGGGTCAATTTGCATTTTGGGCGGGCGGTCATATCGCTTGGGCATTGGCTGGCTCCTGTCACTGGCTGGTTTTATTAGGGACTAAGGTAGCAGAGATTCGGCGCTTAGGCTAGTGTCGCTTGCGGTCAAGCGGGGAAATATTCTGGGCAGAGGTGCAAGTGTTGGCAATATTGCGTTATACTGCCCTGTTGCAAGAAAGGGGCAATCTGCGGTATTGTTTCCCCGTTTGACTAGAGGATTAACTTATATCTATGGCAACTTGGCACGAAGAGCTTGGGGTGGGGCCCGGTGCCGCTTGGTATGAAGTGCTGGGCGTCAGGCACGCGGCAAACTGGGAAGAAATTGAGGCAGCCCGCAAAGAGCTGACCCTTAAGTACCACCCCGACCGCTGCAAGCTGGCCTGCGCGACAGAAATTATGCAAGCGGTTAACGACGCTTACGAAACAGCGAAGACAGAAGCTAAAGGCGCTTACAACGCTTATAAAGAAGCGAAGAGAACCAAATCTAATAGATCTCGGAAAAAGGGTAGGAAAAAAGGCAGGAGAAAGCGCACCCCAGCGCCACTCCAGGGCACAAATATTCGCAGAAATGCAACCATCAAATGGGCGGAAGCACAAGTCGGCTTGACGCGCAGCCTGCGTGTTGATGGGCGCAGCATCCGAGTTCCTATTCCAGCCGGCACTCCCGACGGCGAAAAGATAACCGTGTCTGGCGCTGGCAACCCAGGCCAGCATGGCGGCTCGAATGGCGATTTGATTGTCACCGTAAAAGTAAAACCTGCGCCACAAGTGCAGCATCAGCCTATCAAGGGCGCGGATATTCAAAAGTCCGTCACCGTCAAATGGGCGGAAGCGCAAATCGGCTTGACGCGGACTGTAAGCGTTGATGGGCGCAGCATCCGAGTTCCTGTTCCAGCCGGCACTCCCGACGGCGAAAAGATAACCGTGTCTGGCGCTGGCAATCCAGGCCAGCATGGTGGCGCAAATGGCGATTTGATTGTTACCGTAAATGTACAGCCGGCGCCTGTCGAATGGTACAAAGTGCTTGGAGTAAGACCCGGCGCCGCTTGGCACGAAATACTTGGTGTCAGTCCGACCGCAAGCTGGCAAGAAATTCAGACAGCTTGGCGCAATTTGCAAAGGCAGTACCACCCCGACCGCTGCCAGTTGCCCTGCGCGACAGAAATTATGCAAGCGGTTAACGACGCGTATCAAAGAGCGCAGGAAGCCAACCCCAATAGAAGCAGGAAAAAAGGTAGGAAAAAAGGCGGGAGAAAATCCACCCCAGCGCCACGCAAGGGCTCAAATATTCGCAGAAAAGCAACCATCAAATGGACGGAAGCGCAAGTCGGCTTGACGAAGACTGTAAGCGTTGATGGGCGCAGTGTTCCAGTTCCTATTCCAGCCGGCACTGTCGACGGTGAAACGATACCCATAACTGGCGCTGGCAACCCAGGCCAGCATGGCGGCGCAAATGGCGATTTGATTGTTACCTTTCGCGTCAAAAAACCCGCGCCTATCAAGGGCGCAAATATTTACAGAAGTATCACTATCGAATGGGCCGAAGCGCAAGACGGTTTGACGCGCAGCCTGCGTGTTGATGGGCGTTCTGTCTCAGTAAAAATTCTAGCAGGCACTCCCGACGGCAAAACGATACCCATAACAGGCGAGGGTGAGCCAGGCCAGCATGGCGGCGCAAATGGCGATTTGATTGTCACAGTTCGCGTCAAAAAACCCGCGCCTATCAAGGGCGCAAATATTTACAGAAGTATTACTATCGAATGGGCCGAAGCGCAAGACGGTTTGACGCGCAGCCTGCGTGTTGATGGGCGTTCTGTCTCAGTAAAAATTCTAGCAGGCACTCCCGACGGCAAAACGATACCCATAACAGGCGAGGGCGAGCCAGGCCAGCATGGCGGCGCAAATGGCGACTTGATTGTTACCGTTCGCGTCAAAAAACCCGCGCCTATCAAGGGCGCGGATATTCACGAGACGGTCAACATTACGCTGGAAGAGGCCTATTTCGGTTTGCGGCGCGCTATCTGGCTGCAGGGGCGCAATATCGCCGACCGTATTCCCCGCGGCGCGGATACTGGCATGCGCGTGCCAATAGCCGGCGCTGGCAAGCCAGGCCAGCATGGCGGCAAACCGGGCAATTTGATTGTTACCGTTCGCGTTGAAGAGCATGCGCAATTCAAGCGCACGGGCGATAACCTCGAGGTCGATGTCCCCGTCGACTGGCGCAGCGCCTTCGTCGGCGCTGAAGTCGATGTGCCAACAATTACCGGCGCTAAAAAATTACTCGTTCCGCCTGGTAGCCAAACGGGCACGCAGCTGTCGATTGCCGGCGCCGGCATGCCCTCGCAGAAGCGGCTGGGAGATTTTGGCGATCTCATCGTGCGGCTTACGGTCACTGCGCCGCCGCCAAGAGACGGCGCGGATGTTCACGAGACCATCACCATCAGCCTGCAAGAAGCCTTCACCGGGTCTCACGCGCAAAATAGGCGCGGCCGAGGTGGAGATTCCAGCCGGCATTCCCGACGGCGATACGCTGCCCCTGCCTGGCGCGGGCGAGCCGGGCGAATTTGGCGGCAAAAATGGCGATTTGTTTGTCACCGTTCTTGTTGAAGAGCATCCGCGATTCAGGCGGGACGGCGATAATTTAATAGCAACTGTTACTATTCCCTGGATGGTCGCGCTGGTCGGTGACGAGATTGAAGTGCCGACGCTGACTGGCACCGAAAAAGTGAACGTGACGCCAGGCACAAGCTCAGGCGATACTCTGCCTCTGGCGGGCAAAGGCATGCCCGTGCGCAATCGCCCCGGCGAATTTGGCGACCTCGTGCTTCGGTTTACGGTCGATTCCCCGCCACCAAAAGACGGCGCGGATGTTCACGAGACCATCACCATCAGCCTGCAAGAAGCCTTCACCGGTCTCACGCGCAAAATAGGCGCGGCCGAGGTGGAGATTCCAGCCGGCATTACCGACGGCGATACGCTGCCCCTGCCTGGCGCTGGCGAGCCGGGCGAATTTGGCGGCAAAAATGGCGATTTGATTGTTACCGTTCGCTTCAAAAAACCTGCGCCTATCAAGGGCGCAAATATTTACAGAAGCATCACTATCGAATGGGCCGAAGCGCAAGGCGGCTTGACGCGCAGCCTGCGTGTTGATGGGCGTTCTGTGTCAGTACAATTCCAGCAGGCACAAAAGATGGTGACAAAAAGCGAGTAGAAGGCGCTGGCAAACCGGGCCAGCATGGCGGCGCAAATGGCGATTTGATTGTTACCATTCGCGTCAAAAAACCCGCGCCTATCAAGGGCACGGATATTCGCAAAACTGTCACCGTCAAATGGGCGGAAGCGCAAGACGGTTTGACACGGACTGTGCGCGTGAATGGGCGCAGTGTCCCAGTTTCTATTCCAGCAGGCACTCCTGACGGCAAAACGATACCTATAGCTGGCGCTGGCAAACCGGGCCAGCATGGCGGCGCAAGTGGCGATTTGATTGTTACCGTAAATGTAAAACCAGAGCCGATTAAGGGCGCGGATATTCGCAAAACTGTCACCATCAAATGGGCGGAAGCGCAAGACGGTTTGACACGGACTGTGCGCGTTAATAGGCGCAGAGTCTCAGTTTCTATTCCAGCCGGCACTCCCGACGGCAAAACGATACCCATAGCAGGCGCTGGCAAACCGGGCCAGCATGGCGGCGCAAATGGCGATTTGATTGTTACCGTTCGCTTCAAAAAACCTGCGCCTATCAAGGGCGCAAATATTTACAGAAGTATCACTATCGAATGGGCCGAAGCGCAAGGCGGCTTGACGCGCAGCCTGCGTGTTGATGGGCGTTCTGTGTCAGTACAAATTCCAGCAGGCACAAAAGATGGTGACAAAAAGCGAGTAGCAGGCGCGGGCAAAGCAGGTCAGCATGGCGGCGCAAACGGCAATTTGATTGTTACCATTCGCGTCAAAAAACCCGCGCCTATCAAGGGCGCGGATGTTCACGAGACCATCACCATCAGCCTGCAAGAAGCCTTCACCGGTCTCACGCGCAAAATAGGCGCGGCCGAGGTGGAGATCCCAGCCGGCACTCCCGACGGCAAAACGATACCCATAGCCGGCGCTGGCGAACCGGGTGAAAATGGCGGCGAAAATGGTGATTTAATCATCGCAATCCGCGTTGATGAAGACGCGCAATTCAGGCGCGTCGGCGATGATCTTTATACCGAGTTCAGCGTCGACTGGGACATCGCGCACAAGGGCGGCAGCATCGAAGCGCCAACTCTGACAAGCACAGCAAGCGTCTCAGTGCCACCAGGCAGCAAAACAGGCGACGAGCTGCTGATTCCAGGCGCAGGTATGCCAGTGCTGGGGCAAGAAGGCGAATTTGGCGATCTCATTGTAGAGCTGGCGGTCAAGGAAAATCTCTACACTAACATTACCATCGACCAGCGCACGGCTAAGAGAGGCGGCGCTGTTTTTGTGCCGACCATCGCTGGCGCAACAGCGAATCTGAAAGTGCCGGCCGGCACAAAAACAGGCGACAAGCTGCCGATTCCAGGTGCAGGCATGCCGGTGCTGGGGCAAGAAGGCGAATTTGGCGATCTCATTGTAGAGGTGGAGGTCAAGCCCAAAAAGCGAAGCTGGCTGCGCGGCCTCTTCAAACTTATGTTTTTGCTGATAATCGGCGGCGGCGCTCTGCTCTACGCTATACCGATCTATTATTCTAAGGCTGCTCAAGAGATTGAAGATTCGCTGGCGCAAACATTGCAGCAGTTGCCGCTGGCGCAGACGCTTGTGGGGGTCGTCGGGCTGGCACCTAGCACAGCGACGGCAACAATGACAGCGACTAAAACGGATACACCCACGCATACGGCGACGGACAAGCCCACAGCGCCGCCAACCGATATACCTATGCCAACTGCGACGCGCATTGTTCTGGCCCAGCCCGAGCTCATAGTTGGCAGGACCAGCCGAACATCTCTCAGATTCAACTGGGACGCAGTGCCAGGCGCAGAACAGTATCAGTATCGTTATTCTGTCAACAACAAGTCTTATACGCGCTGGCAGACTGTGACTGGGTTAGCCACGACTGTCTTCAACTTATCGCCTGGCGATCGAGTGGCTTTTCAAGTGCGGGCAAAGCGCGGCGACGATCTAGCTTCAGTCGCGCATTTGAGGGCGCGCACGCTGCCTAAGCCGACCGACACAGCTACGCCGCCGGCGACTAAAACTGAGCCTCCCACAGCAACAGATACGGCGACGGACAAGCCCACAGCGACTAAAACGGATACACCCACGCATACAGCGACGCACACAGCAACAGCGACTAAAACAGATACACCCACACATACTGCGACGCACACAGCAACAGCAACTTCGTCTTATACTCCCAGCGCAACAGAAACGGATACAGCGACAGTGACCTATACCACCTCTCCGACCGTCGCAGCAACGGCAACATATACCGCTATGCGCATTGATACCCAAGCTAATGTCCGCTCTTGCCCCCGATTTTCTTGCATGCCCATAGACCGTTTGCCGGCCGGCACTGAGGTCTTAGCCCTAAGAACAGTCGAAGGCGACGAATATTGCGATGCGGCGGGCAGATGTTTTGGCCGGCAGTGGCTGCAAATCGAGTTCGAGGGCGAGACAGGTTACGTGCATAGCGCGCTGGTAGAGCCTCAGCCGACAGCGACTAAAACTGAGCCTCCCACAGCAACAGATACGGCGACCGACAAGCCAACGGCGACTAAAACAGATACACCCACGCATACAGCGACGGACAAGCCCACAGCGACTAAAACGGATACCCCCACGCATACGGCGACGGACAAGCCCACAGCGACTAAAACGGATACGCCCACGCATACAGCGACGGACAAGCCCACAGCAACTAAAACAGATACACCCACGCATACGGCGACGGACAAGCCCACAGCGACTAAAACAGATACACCCACGCATACGGCGACGGACAAACCCACAGCGCCGCCAACCGATACACCTATGCCAACTGCGACGCGCATTGTT
The DNA here is from genome assembly GCA_965200325.1 of Phototrophicaceae bacterium. Taxonomy (GTDB): domain Bacteria; phylum Chloroflexota; class Anaerolineae; order Aggregatilineales; family Phototrophicaceae; genus UBA6055. Next base: position 2,729,170 of record OZ241335.1, read on the forward strand.
CTTGCCCAGCCCGAGCTCATAGTTGGCAGGACCGGCCGAACATCTCTCGGATTCAACTGGGACGCAGTCCCAGGCGCAGAACAGTATCAGTATCGTTATTCTGTCAACAACAAGTCTTATACGCGCTGGCGGACTGTGACTGGGTTAGCCGCGACTGTTTTCGGCTTGTCGCCTGGCGATCGGGTGGCTTTTCAAGTGCGGGCAAAGCGCGGCGACGATCTATCTTCAGCCGCGCATTTGATAGCACACACGCTGCCTAAGCCAACCGACACAGCTACACCGACGGCGACTAAAACGGATACAGTAACAGCAACATCTACCTCAACGGAAACGCTGACGCCTACAGCGACTGAGACACATACCCCAACAGATACAGTTACGCCGACTGATACGGTTGCGCCGACCGATATGCTCACGCCAAGGCATACTGCGACGCTTAAGCCAACCGCGTCGCGCCGACCAACGCGAAGGGCGAGCAATACACCGATAGCGACGCGCCGGCCAACGCGACGCCCAACAGCAACGCACAGAGCCAGTCCAACAGCCACAGCGACGCCGTCAAGCCGCCTGATGTACATTCATGCGCGCTCTTCGCCGAATGTGAATGTGCGCTCTTGCCCAGGATTGAATTGCAGGATCTTGGGCGGCTTGCCGCATGGCAGCGAAATTCTGGTGCTGGCGCTGGTCGAAGGCGGGCAATATGATGACTTTGGCACAGAGTGGGCCGAGATTGAGCATGGCGAGAATATAGGTTATGTGCATAGCCGGCTGGTCGTCGCTGACCCGCCATAAACCTGGCAATGCCTCAGTGATTTGACAAGCAAGCGGCGCGTCGTCTGTTACAATATGGGCAGCGAAATCACAGCCAGAAGGACAGTCGCCCATGCCCCAAATAGCTGAACTCTTCCATACTATGCCCTACGGCCCCGCGCCTGAATCCGATGCGGCCGCAGTCGCTTGGCTAGAATCCCACCAGCGCCAATTCGAGCTGTTTATTGATAATCAGTGGGTTGCGCCGGCCAAGGGCGGCTATCTGCCCGTGTCCAACCCCGCCCGCGCCGAGCCTCTAGCCCAAGTCGCTGATGCCAGCGCCGCCGACATCGCTGCCGCCGTCAGCGCCGCCCGCCGCGCTTATGCGAGCTGGTCGGCTTTGCGCCCGCAGCAGCGCGCGCGCCAGCTCTATGCCATCGCCCGCAACATACAAAAGCATGCCCGCTTGCTGGCGGTGGTGGAGAGCCTGGACAATGGCAAACCCATCCGTGAAGCCCGCGATATTGATATTCCCCTGGTGGCGCGCCATTTTTATTATCACGCCGGCTGGGCCCAGCTGATGGATAGCGAGCTGCGCGATTATCAGCCGCTAGGCGTCGTCGGCCAGGTCATCCCCTGGAACTTTCCGCTGCTGATGCTGGCTTGGAAAATCGCGCCAGCCCTGGCTATGGGCAATACCGTCGTCATCAAACCAGCGCCATATACGCCGCTGTCCGCTCTGCTCTTCGCCGAAATCATCGCCGAAGCAGGCTTGCCGGCCGGCGTCGTCAATATCGTAACTGGCGGCGATGCCGCAGGGGCGGCGCTGGTGGCGCAGACAGACCTGGACAAAATCGCCTTCACCGGCTCAACTGCGGTCGGGCGCAGCATTCGCCGTGCCACCGCTGGCACAGGCATCAAACTCACGCTGGAATTGGGCGGCAAATCGCCCTTCATCGTCTATGATGACGCTGACCTCGATGGCGCGATTGAGGGGCTGGCCGATGCGATATTTTTTAATCAAGGGCAGGTCTGCTGCGCTGGCTCGCGTTTGTTGGTGCAAGAGAATATCGCCGAGTCTTTCATCGCCAAGCTGAAGCGGCGCATGGCCCGCCTGCGGCTGGGAGACGCGCTGGACAAAGGCATCGACATCGGCGCGGTCATCGACCCGGCGCAGTATGCGACAATCGATAGCTGGGTGCAGCGCGGCCTCAGCGACGGCGCTGATGTATTTCAGCCGCCAGTGGATTTGCCAGCGACGGGCTGTTTTTATCCGCCGACGCTTTTGACAAACCTAGAAGCCTCCGCCGCCGCCGCGCAAGAAGAAATCTTTGGGCCCGTCTTGGTGGCGATGCGCTTCCGCCGACCCAGCGAAGCCGTCGAGCTGGCGAATAATACGCGCTATGGCTTGGCCGCCTCCATCTGGAGCGAGAATATCAGCCTGGCGCTGGAAACGGCGCGGCAGGTCAAAGCGGGCAGTATCTGGATCAACAGCACAAACCTGTTTGACGCGGCGGCTGGTTTTGGCGGCTACCGTGAGAGCGGTTATGGCCGCGAGGGCGGCAAAGAAGGTCTCTTTGCCTATCTGCGGCCGCGCTGGCAGCCGCGGGCCCGCCCACAGTTAGGCGAGCCAGCCGCGGATTGGGCGGCGCATGTGCCGCCAGCGCCCCTAGGCCTGACGGGCGAGCGCCGCGCCGCCACCCTGGACCGCACGGCTAAGCTCTACATCGGCGGCGCGCAGAAAAGACCCGATGGCAATTACACCCGACCCGTGCTGTCGTCGGCGGGAGTGCTGGTCGGGCAAGTGGGCGATGGCAACCGCAAAGATATTCGCAATGCCGTCGAAGCGGCCCACAAAGCGAAAAACTGGGCTTATTATTCGCCGCATAATCGGGCGCAGATTTTATATTACATCGGCGAGAATCTGTCGGCGCGGGCGCCAGAATTCGCCGAGCGCATCGCCGCAATGACCGACGCGCCCCTAGCCGGGGCCCGGGCCGAAGTCGAAGCGACGATCGAGCGCTTTTTCCATTGGGCGGCCGGCGCCGATAAAAGCGGCGGCGCAGTGCAAGAGACGACCCTGCGCGGCTTAGTCGCCGCCATTCACGAGCCAGTCGGCGTCATCGGCATCGCCTGCCCCGACGCGCCCGCCCTGCTCGCTTTTGCATCGCTGGTGGCGCCAGCCATCGCCCGCGGCAACACGGTCGTCTGCATCCCGTCGCCGCTCTACCCGCTCAGCGCCACCGACCTCTACCAAGTCTTCGATACTTCGGACCTGCCGGCCGGCGTGGTCAACATCGTTACTGGGGCGCGGGACCATCTGGTCAAGACGCTGGTTGAACATGACGATGTGGACAGCCTCTGGTATTTTGGCGACGCCGAGGGCAGCCGTCAGGTGGAAGCCCGCTCCGCTTACAATATCAAGCGCACCTGGGTCAATTATGGCATAGAGCGCGATTGGCAAGACCCGCAGCAAGGCGCTGGCGCTGAATTTTTGCGCGAGGCGATTCAGGTCAAAAATATCTGGGTGCCGACCGGCGCCTAAACCAGCGTCGGCGCCGCTGCGAGCAGCTCGAGCAGCGTATGCAGCATCAGGTTAGCGCCTTTGAGGCAGTCGGCGTCGCTCGTGTATTCTTGCGGATTGTGGCTGATGCCGCCGACCGATGGCACGAAGTACATCGCGGCCGGCGCGATGCTCGCCAAGCTTTGCGTATCATGCCCGGCGAAGCTCAACATGCGCCGCTGCGATAGCCCGAGGCCCTGGGCCGCCCGTTCAATCGCCGTCATCACCGCTTCGCTCATCTGCGCCGGCGCCACTGGCGGCGTCGCTTCGTATTGCAAGCCTAAATCAAAATCGGCGGCGCAGCGCTCGAGCAAGTCAATCAGAGCAGCTTGCATGGCATCGAGTTCGGCGGTTGAACCATGGCGAAACTCCAGGGCGAAGCTCACCTCGGCTGGCACGATATTAAAAGCGCCCGGCTTGGCTTGAATGATGCCGACATTACAAACGCCCGGTTGATACTTTTCCAGGACAAGCTGGCGGGCGCGCAGGACAAACTGGGCGGCGCCCCAGAGCGCGTCGCGGCGCTGGCGCATAGGCTTGGTGCCAGCATGCGCCGCTTCGCCAATAAAACTGACTTGCAGCGCCCGAATGCCCACAATGGCATTGACCACACCGATGTCGATGCCGGCCGTTTCTAGCCGCGTGCCTTGCTCGATATGCAGCTCCACCCAAGCCAGCACATCAGCGCGCCGCGCCGCGAGCATGGATGCCTGCGTGATGCCGGCGGCGGCAAAGCGGCGCTCTAGCTCGGCGGCGGGCAGCTTGCTGCGGCTGAAGTCTGCCGCCGAAAGCTGGCCGGCGACGGCGCGGCTGCCGAGCAAACCCATAATGGCGCTTTCTTCGTCGGTGAAATTCACCGCTTCCAGCGTGTAGGCGGGAGTGATACCATTGTCTTTCAGCGTGCGCAAAGCCTCAAAAGCCACCAGCAAGCCCAATGCGCCATCGTAGCGCCCGCCATTTGGCACGCTGTCCAAGTGCGAGCCGGCGAGAATCCGTTTGGCGCTGGGCGGCTCGCTATGCAGAATCGCCGATTGATTGCCAGCGCCGTCGATAGCGTACTCGAGACCGGCTTCAGCAATCTTGCGCTGATACCATTGTCGGGCTGCGATATCGGCTGGGCTTAAGGCCGGGCGGTTCAAGCCGCCATTCGCCGTCGCGCCGATTTGCGCCAATTCTTGCAAGTCGCTCAGCAGGCGGGCTTCGTTGATTTTAAGCATGCTCTCTTCCTCGTCTTTTGAATCAGCAATGATTGTAACCATAGAAGTAGGACAAACTAAATTTTGCAAGTTTTTGCCTTCGTTTCAACCCCACCCCCGGCCCCTCCCCGAAGCTTCGGGGAGGGGAGTCTAACCTGGGGAGCGTGTACACATTGCCCGATGGGGAGGCTTTTCTGCAAGCGCGCCCATAGTTTTCTGGGTTTTTCTACCCTCCTCAAAGCTTTGGGGCGCGTAGACACTGCCCTACGGGAGGGGCCGGGAGGTTGAAAATAGCGTCTTATTTTTTGCATTATTAACTTGGACTTACTGAAACACAGAGGCGGGCGCTTGCCCGCATTGCGCGCCAGGCCAGTTGCCCGCTCCCGCAGCTAGACTATAATGACCGCATATCCGCCCAAAGAACAAGGATAAAAAATGAAACTCTACTCCTGGAATGTGAACGGCATCCGCGCGGCGCAGCGCAAAGGCTTCCTCGAATGGCTGCACAGCGCCCAGCCCGATGTCTTGACCGTGCAAGAAACCAAAGCCCAGCCCGAACAGCTAACCGCCAAACTGCGGCAGCCCGAAGGCTACCATACTTGCTGGGCTAGCGCCGAGCGCAAGGGTTACAGCGGGGTCGGCTTGTTCAGCAAGACCGAGCCGCTAGATGTCAAGATTGGCCTGGGCATCGAGAAATTCGACAGCGAAGGCCGCACCATCATCGCCGATTATGGCGCTTTCACGTTGATGAGCACCTACCTGCCCAATGGCAAAAAGAATAAGGAGCGGCTGCGCTATAAAATGGAATACAAAGAGGCTTTTCTCGATTATGCCAATGGCTTGCGGAAGGCGGGCAAGTCGGTCGTCTTTTGCGGCGACATCAACACGGCGCATAATGAAATCGACCTGACGCATCCCAAGCCAAATTCCAAATATTCAGGATTTTTGCGCGAGGAGCGGGCTTGGCTAGACAAGGTGGTGAACAAGGGTTATATCGATAGCTATCGGCATCTGAACCCAGAGCAAACAGGCGCCTACTCTTGGTGGTCGCTGCGCAGCGGCGCCCGCGAGAGGAATGTCGGCTGGCGCATCGATTATTTTTTCATCTCGAATGACCTGCTCGACAAACTGGTAACAGCGGAAATCCACGCCGATGTTATGGGCAGCGACCACTGCCCTATCAGTTTGACGCTTGATGTCTAGCTTTTAGTTCTTCGCCGCGACAAGCTCGCTATGCACATAGGCGATTTTATCGCCGTGCCTAAACTGGATCCAGGCCGCGCTGCCATAGACCGCTTCACCTTCGACGGTGGCGAGAGGCTGGATTTCGTCGCCTGGTTTCAAGCCGCCGAGGATGGCGCAGGAAGTCTCTGGGCAAGCCCGCACATTGACGCCAGTGGCATTATCGCGGGTGTCGATGATTAGGGTTGGGCTTGTGGCAGTTGGCTCGGGCAATGTTCGGGCTGTCAAGACGGCGATGGGCGAGAGAATTTCGCCCTGTTGAGCGCGTACTTGGAATTTCACTTGGTCGCCGGCGGTCAAGTCAAGAATGGTAACAGTACGCCGAGACACAGTCCAAGCAGAATAAACTCGCATATTGACAGAGTAACGATACTGATACTGACTTGCGCCTGGCACAACGCTCCAGATAAATTGGATATGTGTTTGGTCGGTCGTGCCAACTCTTAGCTCGGGCTTTGCCAGAACAATAGGCGTCGCTGTAGGCGCGGGTGTGTCAGTTGGTGTCGCCGTCGGCACAGGAGTGTCAGTTGGCAGCGCCGTCGGGGTAGGCATATCTGTCGGCTTGGGCAGCGCGCGCGCTGTCCGATGCGCGAATGCTGATAATTTTTCGCCCTGCTTAGCCCGCAACTGGAAATCCACGCTATCACTAGGCGACAAGTTGGAGACAGCCGTAGCGCGCCGAGACACAGTCCGCCAATCAGAATACGCGCCGCCATTGACTGCATAGCGATACTGATAGTTTGCCGCGCCTGGCACAGAGTCCCAGTTGAAGCGGATGGATGTGTGATTGGTCGCGCCAACTCTTAGCTCAGGCTTAGCCAGAACAACGAGCGTCGCGGTCGGCGCGGATAAGGCGCGCGTCGTCAAATGCGCGAATGTGGACAGATTTTCGCCCTGCTTTGCCCGCACTTGAAAAGCCAAACCATCACGAGGCGACAAGCCGGAGACAGTCGCGGCTAAGCCAGACACAGTCCGCCAATCCGTATAAGGCCCGTTATTGATAGCGTAGCGATATTGGTACTGTTCTGCGCCCGGCACTGTGTCCCAGTAGAATCCGATAGATGTTTGGCGAGCCCAGCCAACTAGGACTTCGGGCTGAGCCAGAACAATGCGCGTCGCAGTTGGCGCGGGCCTGTCGGTCGATATCGCCGTAGGCGCAGGTGTATCGCTTGGCACTGCCGTTGGCTTAGGCAGCGTGCGGGCGGTCAGCTCTGCGATTGGCGAAAGATTGTCGCCCCGCTGGGCGCGTAACCGGAATGTTACTTGGTCGCCGGCTGTCAATTTAGGCACAGTGACGCTGCGCCGAGACACAGTCCGCCAATCAGAATACGCGCCGCCATTGACCGCATAGCGATACTGATACTGTGTTCCGCCCGGCATATAATGCCAGTCAAAGCGGATGGATGTGTAGTTAGTCGCGCCAACCCTTAGCTCGGGTTGAGGCAGCAGACGGACTGTCAAATGCGCGGCTGACGATAGATTGTCGCCCTGCTTAGCGCGTAACTGGAATGTTATTTGGTCACCGGCTGTCAATTTAGAAATGGTATTGCTGCGACTAAACACCGTACGCCAGTCAGAATAAGCGCCGCCATTGACGGCGTAGCGGTATTGATACTCTTGCGCGCCTGGCACAGTTCTCCACTTAAAGCGGATACTATTTTGACCTCTGTGGGCAACAGATAAAACGGGCTGAGCCAGCGCAATGGGCGTCGCCGTTGGCTGCGGCAGCGTGCGCGCCGCGCGCCGCCTAGCAGTCCCGCTGTCGTCCATATACAGCGAGACGGCGCTGCCAATTATAAGAAAGATGATGCAGCCAGTGAGCCAGGAGAAATGCCGATTGCGGCGAACGGGCAAATGACGATGCGGGCGGGCGGGTGGCGGACTGCTGACTTGCGGCGGGCGGGGGTTTGGCCGAGCGGGTGACGGACTGCTGACTTGTGGCGGGCGGAGGTTTGGCCGAGCGGGGGACGGGCTGCTGACTTGTGGCGGGAGGTTTGGCCGAGCGGGCGGCGGACCGCTGACTTGTGGCAGGCGGTTTGGCCGCGGCGGGCCGCGCCAAGTCTTTGATGCGCCGCAACTGCCCAGCGTCCAGGTCGAACCAACCGCCTTGTCCCTCTCCGCCAGCATACTCTTCTAGCAGGTAGCGCTCAAAAGCGGCCGCCTTTTTCGTCTGAAATACGAGCACGACTTCCGTTTCAAAGGCCTGGCGCTCGCTCAGGTCTTTTGGGTCTTGCAGGCGGAGGATTTGATAGCGGTGATAATCGACATCCAGAATCAAGCAGACATAGCCGGCCGGCCGGCGCTGGGCGCGCTGGGCGGCGAATTGACTGGGTGGGATGCTCTTCAGTTTCCAATCGACCAAGGGCTTACGCTCCGCTCTTCATACGCATAGAATCATAGCAAATAAGGCGATTATGGCAAAATCGCCTAGGGTCTTCAACGAGAGGTCGAAGAGCTGCTATGAACATAGCCGATGTTGCCGCGAAAACTGATTTTAAGCCACAAGTCGCTGCCATCAACCTCTTCGCCGACGACCTCTTCGATTGGGGTTTTTCTAGCGCCAGGGACAAGATTGCCAATTTCTCCGCAGCTAGTTCGCGGGCAATAGCGCACAGGGCTTTTGCTGGCGAAGATATACATTTTGGGAGTTGGCGCGCCACTGTCGCGCGCTTGCACAGCCCTCGTCGCTGCGCTGCGGCTAGAAGAACTGCTGCTTGCATACATGCTGCCGTAACTCTCATCTTTAATCGCAAAGACACAGAACAGGCCGATCAAAACAATTAGGGCTAAGCAATATCCGGGATACTCGAGCCAAATTTCGCTAGCTCGGTTGCCAAGCGCGCCGCGCAGCGAAGCTGGTTCGGGCGGCGACGCTTCTGAAGCCGCAGCCGCTTGATAGCGGCGCAATGAGCTGGTACCGTAACGCTCCTCAGCCAGGGAACTGCCTCGCGCCAGGCGCTGGCTGACCGGCACAGAGGCCCGCTTATGATAGCGGCGCGGCGAAGCCGGGCGCGCTGGCTGGCTGGGCACGGGGGCCGCTTTTTCCGCCCTACGCCCGCTAATATAGCAGCTAGGCTGCGCGTTAATCTGGAGTATAGAGCCGCGCAATTCTTCCAACTGGTATTTGTCCAAGTGCAGCCAGTCGCCGCTCAAGGTCGCGTGATGCTGCTCGTACAAGATAGCGGCGGCGGCGGCGATGTCTTCCGTCTCGAGCAGGGCAATCAACTCGATGCCATACGCGCGCTTCGTTTCGGCGAGAGCGGCCGCGACAAAAGCGCGCAGGTCTTCTGCGCTGTCGATGCGGTAGCGGTTGGTATCGATATCGCGCAAGACGCAGATATAACCGGCCGGCCCTTCGCGGAGCGGCAAATCTGCATATAATTTTGGCGCCAGGCTTCGCATGCTGTCAGTTCCGCGCTTGTCCTCTAGTTTCATATACGATTTTAACAGCATTTTGTTACTGTGTGACAAACATTGCCTGCCGACTGTTTGACGCGGCCAGTATAATAGGTCTATGGACATCAGCGGCATTATCTGTGACAGCTATCGGGCGGCGCTCAAAGCCTTCGTGCTGGGGACATCGGCGACAGCTTTGGCACGGGCCCGCGAGCGCGCCTTTATCAAGCTGCTGGCAGCCCGCTTGCAGCGCGCCTACAGCGGCGAAGAGACGCGCGTCTTCTCGGGCTATGGGCGGGGCAATGCTGCCGATTTTGGGGCGGAAAAACTGCTGCACGAGATTTGCCTGTGCCGCGTTGCGGCTGGCGCGAGTGGCGGCCGCCGCGCCGAAGAATTTGTCTATATCGCGGCGACGCTGTGGCAGATTGAGGTCGATTTCTCCCAAGATTGGCGGCCGGCGCTTTATGCTATCAATCGGCTGAATGCGGGCGCGGCGGCGAGCAAAGCGCTGATTGCAGCCGCGCCCAAAAGCGGCCGCACCGCTTTCCTCGATACGCTAAAAACGCCCTTTGCCGCTGGCGGCGGCACATGCTACTTGGCTCTGCTGCCGCACCCGACCGAATGGGAGGAAACCGACGCCGAGCCGCAAGTCTGGCGGCTTGTTGATGGCGAATGGGAAGAAGTGCCATGAAAAAAGATACGAAGAAAAATCAGACGCGGCTGAGCCTGCTGCTGCTCTTTATAGCTTTGCTGGGCTTGCTTGCCCTCAGGCAACTTGAGCGGAGCCGCGCGCGCGCCGCAACCGAATTGACCGCAACTGCGTTATTTGAATCACGAGCTACGCAAGAGTTGGAAGGACAAGCTGTGAAAGACAAAGTTTTAACGAATATCCATAGCGTCGAGGTCAATGTGCTGGAATCGGCGCCGCCACAAATCAGCCTAGAAGTGGCGGGCGAGCATCCCGACGGCTGCGATTATCCGGTGCTGGTAGAGCAAGCGCGGCAGGACCAGACCATCAATATCGAGGTCTACCGCGAAGTGCCAGCCGATATTTTCTGCCCGATGATCCTGCGCCCCTACCAAGGGCAGATTCAACTGGAAGGCAGTTTTGCGCCCGGCCGCTATACCATCAATGTCAATTCCCATTCGCAAACGATAGACATTTGAGGAGAATACGATGCCAATCCGCAGTCTGATTTTGCTCGGGGCGCTTTTTATGAGCAGCCTGTTATCGGTCGGCGCGCAGTCGAATCACATCGCCGTCACTGTCTACAATGAAGGCACAGCGCTCATCCGCGACCAGCGCAGCCTCACGCTGGACGCGGGCTTCAACAGCGTCGATTTCCAGGATGTCGCCGCGACGATTGACCCCACTTCGGTCAGTTTTCAATCCTTGAGCGACCCTGCCGGCACGGTCGTGCTGGAGCAGAATTATATCTATGACCTGGTGAATTCTGAGGCTTTGCTGACACGCTACCTCGATGAAGAGATACACATCACAGCGGCCGATGGCACGGTCTACAGCGGCGCTTTGCTCAGCGGCCGCGGCGGCGAAGCGATTTTGCGCACCGGCGCCGGCGAGGTCGTCGTCATCCGCTTGAGCAGCGCCCGCGATATTCGCTTCCCCGCCCTGCCCGAAGCCTTAATCACGCGCCCGACCCTGCAATGGCTATTGCGCAGCGCCAGCGCCGGCGCGCAAGATGTGGAGCTGACCTATCTGGCTGGCGGCATGAATTGGACGGCCGATTATAACCTGCTCTTGAACAGCGGCGAGACGGCTCTGGATTTGAAAGGCTGGGTAACGCTGGACAATCGCAGCGGCCGCGCCTTCAATGAAGCGCAGCTGAAACTGGTCGCGGGCGATCTCAATCGCATTCAGCCACAGCCGGTCGCCGCCGAGATGCGCATGATGGCAATGGATATGATGGAAGACGAAAGCGCGGCGGTGGCGCAGCGCGAGCTATTTGAATACCAGCTCTACGAAATCGCTCGCCCTGTCTCCATCAAAGACAATGAGACGAAGCAGATTGAGTTCGTCAGCGGCGCGGGCATCGCGGCGAGCAGCTTTTATGTCTTCGATGGCTCGCCCCAATTTGGCGCCTATTATTCGCAGATTGATTATGCCGAGGGTTATGGCTCGCCGGGCGGCGATGTCTTGACCTACCTCGAATTCAGCACGGGCGAAGAGAGCGGCTTAGGCGCGGATTTGCCGGCCGGCCGCATGCGCGTCTATCAAGCGGATGTGGATGGCGCTGGCTTGCTGATTGGCGAGAACCGCATCGACCATACGCCAGAAGGCGAGACGGTGCAGATTCTGCTGGGCAAAGCCTTTGACCTGGTCGGCGAGCGGACGCAAACCGATTATACGACGGTATCGCGCAATGTCGCGCAAGAGAGCTTTGAAATCAAGCTGCGCAACCGCAAAGACAGCGAAACTGTGGAAATCCGCGTGCCAGAGCGGCTCTATCGCTGGAGCGACTGGCAGATACTCGAAAGCTCTGCCCCCTTCGAGAAGTTAAACAGCTCAACTATCGAGTTCCGCCTCGAAGTGGCGCCGGGCGCGGAAGCAACACTGACCTATACCGTGCAATACCGCTTCCGCTAACACTGGCTGGGGCGGCTCGCTGAGTCGCCCCGCCGCGCTCTTCTAAGCTGGCGTTTCGCAGAGGCCGAAGCTATCCTGCATAAAAGCGGCATGGGAATCAAAGGCCGTCATGTCTTTTTTATCCCAGAGCCGTTCGTAATTGCAATCGCTGCGCAGAATCCAGGAGTTCTTCACATCGCACAGGTCGGTCTGCAAGATGCGCAGGGCGCGCCACTGAATGCGCGGGTCTAGCACCGGGAAGACAACTTCCACCCGATTGAGCAGATTGCGGCGCATCAAATCGGCGCTGCCCATATACAGCCGCTGATGCTCGGGCGCGTTGCGGAAATAATAGATGCGGCTGTGTTCGAGGTAGCGGCCGACGATGCTTTTGACCGTGATATTCTCGCTCAAGCCAGGCAGGCCGGGGCGCAAGCAGCACAAGCCGCGCACAATCAGGTCGATTTTGATGCCAGCCTGCGAGGCTTGGTAGAGCTTTTGGATCATGCTCTCTTCTTCTAGCTGGTTCATTTTGAAGATGAGCCGGGCGTCCGCGCCACGGCGGGCGGCTTCAATCTCGTTGTCAATCAAGGCGAGCAAAGTATTTTGCAGGTATTCCGGCGCGACCAGCAGATGGTTATACAACGTCTCGGGCGCGTAGCCGGTCAAGCGGTTGAAGAGGCGCGAAGCGTCATCGGCAATCTGCTCATTGCAGGTGAACAAACCAATATCGGCATAGAGGCGGGCGGTGCTGGCATTATAATTGCCGGTGCCGAGATGCACATAGCGCCGCAGGCCATCGCGCTCGCGGCGCACGACCAGCGAGATTTTTGCGTGGGTCTTGACCGGCAATTCTTCGACGCCATAGATGACATGCACACCTTTCTCTTCCAAAGTCGTTACCCATTCCAGGTTGTTCTCTTCGTCAAAGCGGGCTTTAAGCTCCACCAAAACAGTAACTTGCTTGTCATTATCGCGGGCATCAAGCAGGGCATTGACCACTGGCGAATTCGCGCCGACGCGGTAAAGCGTCGACTTTATCGCCAGCACATCGGGGTCGCGCGCGGCTCGCTTGAAAAAATCTTCGACCGGCGCAAAAGAGTCGTAAGGATGATGCACGATGACATCTTGCTTGCGGATGACCTCAAAATAATCCGTCGAGCCGGCGAAGGGCTGGGCTAGGCGCGGCACATAGGCTGGGTCTTTCAAATCGGGCCGGTCAACTTGCAGCAAGCCAAAAAGGTCGGCTGAGCCGAGCTTGCCGTTAATGCGGAAGACTTCGCGGTTCGATGGCACTTCCAGCGAACTCGTCAGCCGGTTGAGCATGCGCCGGCTGATGCCGGCTGGCACGCTCAAGCGCACGACTGAGCCAAAGCGCCGCTCGCGCACGCTCTGCTCGATGATGGACTTCACATTCAGCAGGTCTTCTTCCTGCTCGTGTTCGTAATCGATATCGGCGTTGCGGATGATGCGGAAGGGGAAGGCTTCGCGGATGCGCATGCCCGGGAAAAGGGTGGAAAGATAATCGGCGATGATGTCTTCCAACCACAAAAAGCGGTAGCCATCATGCTCGAGGCCGGTGTAACGTGTCAGCGCGGCTTCGAGGTGGACGAGACGCGGCAGAATATCAACCGGCACCTTGACGCGGGCAAAATCGATGCCGCTGGCTAAATTGCCATTATCGCGCTGCAAATAGACGCCGAGATTGAGACTCAAGTTGGAGATGAAAGGAAAAGGCCGAGCATGATCTACTGCCAGCGGCGTTAACAGCGGGAAGACCTCAGCCCGAAAATAATAGGCGATAGCTTCGCGTTCGCTCTCGCTGAGCTGGTCGGTGCTGATAAAATGCAGCCCTTCGCTGGCTAGCAGGTCAAAGACTTCGCGGCGCAGGGCGCGCTGCCGCGCAATCACATCGGAAACTTCGTCGTGAATGCGGCGCAGCAGCTGCGTCGGCCTGGTGCCATCGGGGCGCGTACTGGGGTTGTTAATCAGCAGCTTTTGAAAATAAGCGCCCACCCGCACCATATAAAATTCATCGAGGTTATTGCCAACGATGGCGATGAATTTCACCCGCTCCAGCAGCGGCGTCGAGCTGTCTTCCGCCAGCTCCAGCACGCGCTTTTGGAAGTCAATCGTGCTGAGTTCGCGGTTGATAAAATTCTCGGCATCCAGGGCCAGGGCGGGATTTTGCGTTACCACACTCATACGCTCGTTTTCCTAAGCGTTACTCGGCTGACTTGTTATATTATGATACTGTATGCGGCGGCAAATTGCGACAAAAATATTTTTCCGGGGCAGGCAGAAATTAGAGCTGCCGAGACACAGGGGAAAACCGCCCAAGAGCAACCTAGCCCGCAGACTCGCGTATAATAGAAGTGAAGGAATTGATGGAGGCTTTTGCGATGAACAAGAATATAGGCATTGCCATCGCGTTGGTGATTGTGCTGGCTCTGCTGCTCTTGCCGGGGCTGCTGGGCAAATTGATTGGATTGCTGATTTCTTTGGCGATGTGGGGCGCGAGCGGCTATTTGGCGGGCAAGCTCTTGCAGGGCAAGGGTTATGGTTTGCTGGGCAATATTCTGCTGGGCATGGCTGGCGGTTTCTTAGGCTCGCTGCTGGTAACGCTCTTTGGCATCACTGGTTTGGTCAAGCTGCCCTTTATTGGCGGCATCTTGGTAGGCGCACTGGGCGCGATGGTGGTGGTTGTGCTGGCCGGTTTTCTAAGCGCTGAAACCGAGGAGTGATAGGAAAATAGCAACAGAGACCAGAGGCGCAGAAGTAGGACAAATTAAATTTTGCAGGTCTTATGCGTTGTTTCAACCCCACCCCCGGCCCCTCCCCGAAGCTTCGGGGAGGGGAGTCTAACCTGGGGGTCTGTAGACATTGCCCGATGGGAGAGACTTTCCTGCAAGCTCGCGCAGTTTTCAGGGTTTTTCTCCCCTCCCCAAAGCTTTGGGGAGGGGCCGGGGGTGGGGTTAAAAATCACACATCAAATTTTGCATAATTAACTTGGACTTACTGAGATTTTTTTCTGTTGCAAGGACGCGTCAAAGATTGCCTTGGCTAATCCAGGTTAAAAATTGCTCGGAGTTAAAGACATGCAGCAATTCTTCATCTATCTGCAAACGCACCCATTTTTCCGCGCCCGCTCTATAGCCCCCGCCATCCAATAAGAGAATGGTTTTGTGCGGGGATTGTTTGATATTCAGCACCAGATAAGGATATTTCTCATCCACTGAGCCGCCGACTTGCTGCCATTTTGCCTCGATTACGAGGCCCCTGGGCCATTTTTGTGGATGATAGACCAGAAAATCGCATTTTAGCGCCGTATCATAAATCGTTCTGCCAATGTTCACTTCCCTAGAATAGATTGGCTGCCCGCGCATCGAATCGACAAAATCTTTTTTGTCAACAAATTGATAGCCGCATTCAAGCAGTTGCGCTTCTATAAATCTTTCAAAACTTTTGCCAGTTAAATTCGCTTTACCGCCTTGAGACTCCGCCACAGCCGCTCCTAATAATTCCTGATTAGGAGTTCTTTAACAGCGCCGCGTTTCTTAGGGTTGGAATTGATAGCGCGCCGCGCTTTGACGATTTCGATGCGAAAAACCGGATGCTGATAGAGCGCCGCCGAAGCGTCGCTGTTGGAGAGCAAGACCTTCGCGCCTTGGCTATGCAGTTTTAGGCAAAGGTCGCGCAAGGCTTCTTGCTCGCCCGCGCCAAAACCATCTTTGGCATAGCGGGTAAAAGAAGTCTTATCGAGTGGCTGATAAGGCGGGTCGAAATAGACAAAGTCAGCGGCGCCGGCGCTCAGTTCACGAAAATCGCGGCGGTGAATATTTACGCCTTGCAAGGCAGCGTGGCAGGCGCGCAGGACTGTTTCCTGGCAAATCGATGGGTTTTTGTAGCGCCCCAGCGGCACATTGAACTCGCCCTTGCTGTTGACGCGCCACAGGCCGTTGTAACAGGTTTTATTGAGGTAAATTAGGCGGGCGGCGCGCTCGATGGGGTCAGCCAGCTGGTGCTGCTGGCGCAGAGCATAATAATATTCGTGGCTGTGCTGCGCCGCATGCTGCTTGAGCCGAGCGATGAGGGGCCCGATGTCATCGCGGATGACCTGCCAAGCGGTGATGAGATCGGGGTTAATATCACTGAGATGAGATCTACCCCTCCCCCCCGTAATTGTTCGTAATATTACTGCGCAAAGCGAAGAAAAGCGCGCCCCCGCCTAAGAACGGTTCGTAATAATTATTGAAGGCCGCTGGCAGGCGGTCTAAGAGCTGGGGCAGCAAGCTGCGCTTGCCGCCGACCCATTTGACAAACGGTTTCGCCCGCATAGCGTTTGCATCAAACTGAGGGGCTAAGGGCATTTGGCGCATGCTGGTTCTCTCGTCGGCGCGCTAAAAGAGCGCGGCAATCTAAATCGCACACCTGATCTATACGCAGGATTGCGCATTCTGTCAAGCGCGCAAAAGCGAGAATACAAAAATTGCGCCTTTTTATGGTATACTTGCCGACTTATACGGACTGCGCGTATTACGACTGAAAGGGACTATATGGCATCACCAACAAAAGCGATGCTGCTCGATTGGTATCGGCAGATGGTGCTTATCCGCGAATTTGAAGAAGCCTGCCACCAGCTCTATGAAGAGAAACGAATTACTGGCGTCTATTTGCATCTCTACAGCGGGCACGAAGCCAGCGGCGTCGGCTCGATGGCGGCGCTGCGGCGGACTGACCATGTTATCACCGCCTACCGCGACCACGGCATCGCCCTCATCTTGGGCATGGACCCAAAGGCGGTTATGGCGGAGATGATGGGCAAGAAGACCGGCAGCAGTGGCGGCAAAGGTGGTTCGATGCACCTGGCGTCGGCGGCGCATAATTTTTGGGGCGGCTATGCCATTGTGGGCGGGCATCTGCCCCTGGCGGCCGGCATCGCCCTCGAAGCGCGTTACAGCGGCAAAGACGATGTAACCATGACTTATGTCGGCGATGGCGCGACGAACAACGGCTACTTCCACGAAGCGCTGAATATGAGCGCGATTTGGAAACTGCCGGTGATTTGGATCATCGAAAACAACGGCTATGGCATGGGCACGGAGGTCGAGCGCGCCAGCGGGCAGACCGAGCTGCACCGCAAAGCGGAGGCTTATGGCATCAAGAGCTTTGGCCGGGTCGATGCGCAGGACGCGCTGGAAGTGTATGCCGTCGCCAGCGACGCCGTCGCTTATGCGCGCGAGAACGGGCCCGCGGTCATTGAGCATATCACCTATCGCTATCGCGGGCATGGCGTTTCCGACAAGCAATACGACGCCCGCGCCGATATGTCGGCGGAGCTGCGCGAGTGGATGGAAAAGCGCGAGCCAATCGAAATTCTGCGCGCGCATATCGAAAGCCAATATGCCGATGTGGGCGCGATTTTAGCCGGCTATGTCGCCGATGCCAAAAGCATCGTAGCGGAAGCGGTGGCCTTCGCCGAAGCCAGCGCCTTGCCCACGAGCTATCAAGAGCTGATGTCCAATATCTATGTCAGCTCGGATTTGGTGCATAAAACGGCGCGCAGCGTCGGCGCCGGCATTGATTAAAACAAAACAATTATCTGGGAAAATTCAGCGAATAAGGCAGGGACAATGGCAGCGAGAAATGTGGCGATGCGGGAAGCGATCCGCAGGGCGCTGCGCGAAGAAATGCAGCGCGACGAGACTGTCTTCGTTATGGGCGAAGAGGTGGCTTATTGGCAAGGCACGCATCGGGTTACGCGCGGTTTTTTGGAAGAATTTGGCGAGCGGCGCGTGCGCGATACGCCGATAAGCGAAATGGCGATTGGCGGCTTAGCCGTCGGCGCGGCCCTGGCTGGCTTGCGGCCCGTGGCCGAATTCATGACCATCAACTTCGCTTTCTTGGCGCTGGACGCGATTGCCAATCACGCGGCGAAAGTGCGCTATTTCTTTGATGGCATGTTCAAAGCGCCGCTGGTCTACCGGGCGGCGAGCGGCTGGGGCAATCAAGCGACGGCTTCGCATTCGCATGCGCCCGAGCCAATCTTCGCGCATTTCCCCGGCATCTATGTCGGCTGCCCCTCAAATTCGATGGACGCCTACGGCATGCTAAAAGCCTCCATCCGCGACGACAACCCGGTGCTTTTCACCGAAAGCATCGCCCTCTATCCTAAGCCGGGCCCAATGCCCGCCGATGATACGCGGGATTTTCTCATTCCCATTGGCCAGGGCGATATCAAACGGGAAGGCACGGATGTTACGCTGGTGGCTTATGCCCGCGGCGTCGATTGGGCGCTGCAAGCGGCGCGCGCGCTAGCCCGCGATGGCGTCGAAGCCGAAGTGGTCGATTTGCGCTGGCTGCGCCCGCTGGATATGGACTTGGTCTACAGCAGCTTCAAGAAGACGAATCGCTGTGTGATTGTGGAAGAATCTCTGCCGATGTATAGTTTTGGCAGTGAGATTGCCGCCCTCTTGCAAGAGAATATGTTCGATTATATGGACGCGCCCATCAAGCGGGTGGCGGCGGAAGATGTGCCGCTGCCCTATTCAAAAGAGATTGAATTGCTGGCGCTGCCCAACGCGCAAAAAGTCCTGGCAGCGGTCAAGGAGATATTATAAATGGCGCACGAAGTCAAACTCACGATGGATGGCTTGCTGATTAATTGGCTGAAAGATGTCGGCGATATGGTCAGCGCCGGTGATATTATCGCCGAATTCGAAGCGGATAAAGCGACGGTGGAAGTTGAAGCTGGCAGCGGCGGGCAGTTGCTAGAATTGCGCGCCGAACCGGGCGATGAACTGGACGAAGGCACGGTGATAGCGCTCATCGGCGCGGCCGGCGAAAGGGCGGCTCAAGAAACTACTAGCGCAGCAGCGCCCCCACCGGCCAGCGAGACAAAAGCGGCGCCGGCCGCCAGCGCGCCGAATGGACAAACGATGACCGCCGACGGGCGCATCAAAGCGTCGCCTTTGGCGCGGCGCATCGCCGCCGAGAAAGGCATCGACTTGAGCCGCGTATCCGGCAGCGGCCCTGGCGGGCGCATCGTCAAAGCCGATGTGGAGCAGCTAGCTGCGACGCCGCCAGCGCCAACGCTGCTGCCCCAGCCAGCCGCCCCGCCGACCAGCGTCGGCCAGCCGACCTGGGGCAAGCTGCCGACAGAAGATGTGCAGAGCATCCCGCTTTCGCGCATGCGCCGCGCCATCGCCGATGGCACCGTGCGCAGCAAAAGCAATACGCCGCATTTTTATGTTACCATCGAGGTCGATGTGGCGCCCTTGCTGGCGCTGCGGGCGGAAATCAACCGCGCCCTGGCCGAGCGCGGCCTCAAAATCAGCGTCAACGATATGCTCATCAAGGCACTGGCGCTGACGCTGCGACAATTCCCCAATCTAAATACGCATTATTATGGCGACCGTTTCCTGCGCCACGAGCGCGTCAATATCGGCATCGCCGTCGCCCTGCCCGATAATGGCTTGGTCAATGTCGTCTGCCACGATGCGGATACAGTCCGCTTGAGCGAGATGGCGGTGAATAACAAAGCCATGTACGAGCGGGCTCGCAGCGGCCGCATCAAACCCGACGATATCCGCGGCGCCACCTTCACTATCAGCAACCTAGGGCCTTTTAACATCAAAGATTTTTCCGCCATCATCAGCGCGCCCGAAGCCGGCATCCTGGCTGTGTCCTCGGCGCAGCGGGTGCCAATCGTGCTGGAAGATGGCAGCTTAGGCGTCGGCACGCGCATGAATATGACATTGAGCGTCGATCATCGCGTCAGCAATGGCGCGGAAGGCGCGGCTTTCATGAATCATTTGCGCGACTTGATTGAGAAACCGCTGCGCCTGCTCGATTTGAGCGCGGTCTGACCGGAAGTAGGGCAAACTAGATTTTGCAGGTCTCATGCTTTCGTTTCAACCCCACCCTAAATCCCTCCCCGAAGCTTCGGGGAGGGACTTTTCTGCAAGCACGCCCATAGTTTTCGGGGTTTTTCTCCCCTCCCCAAAGCTTTGGGGAGGGGCCGGGGGTGGGGTTGAAAATGCGCTGCGTATCACCAATCTTTTGCATAATTAACTTTAGAATTACTAAGCAAGCCCCGCATGGCTGAAAAAGAGCGGCCCGCCCCACAGCGCCGCTCGGCGGCGGCGAGAAAGACGGGCGCGCGCCTCTTGTTCGTCGCCGCGCTGCACCATCCAGCGGAATTGCTGCGGGAAATGCAAAGCGCGCCGGCCGCGCCGCCGCCGCTCTTCCCGCGCAGCATGCAGCAGCGGGCTTGGGAAGAAGCCCTGCGAGCGGCGGGTTATACGCTGGCGGTCTTTTGGCGCAACCTACCCGGTTATGGTCCGCGGGACATCGCCCGCCTGAGCAATGCCGTGCATCGCAGCGGTCTATCCCCCGGCAAAGCCATCGCCGCTTTCTTGCGCCGCCTGCCACCGCAACTGCACCCCGATTGGCAGCGCCGCAATCAACTGCTGCTGGAACAGGCAGCCCGCTTTCAGCCCGATATTATCTGGCTGTCGGGCGATAACCGTGTCATCCTGCCCAGCACACTAGCCCGCCTCAAAGACGAACATAACTGCAAAATCGTCTATGTCAGCGGCGTTTCGCCCATCGTCTTTTCCCATGCCAACGAGCGGGCCGCCGCTCGCCTCTATGACCTGGTGCTGGTCAACGATTATTATCATGGCATGCAATGGCGCGAGCTAGGCGCGCTGCGGGTAGAATGCCTGCCTTATGTCGGCGTTGACCCAGCCTTGCACTATCCCCAGCCCATCACCGCCGTGCCTGATGAGTACCTCTGCGATATTGGTTTTGTTGGCACGCTAGTGCCAGACCAGCTCTATAGCGAGCGGGTGGCAGCGCTGGAGAGCCTGCGCGATTTTGACCTGGGCATCTGGAGCGTGCATGAGGCGCCCGCCTCGCTGCGGCCTTATTATCGCGGCCGCGCGCTCGGCGAGCGCATGCTGCAAGTGCTGTCGTCGGTGAAAATCAGCGTCAACCCGCACGGCAATTTTATGCGCTATGGCGGCAATATGCGCCTGTTTGAGAGCGCGGCTCTAGGCGTTTTTCAAATTGTCGATGACCGGCCAGGCATAAGCGAATGGTTCACCATCGGCGAGCATCTGGTTACATACCGCGATAGCGCCGACTTGCAAGAAAAAGCGCGCTATTACCTGGCGCGCGCGGCGGAAAGGCAGCGCATCGCGGCGGCGGCGCGGGCGCATGCGCTGGCGCATCACCGCGTCGAGCAGCGTCTAGCGCGCGTCGAGGCTCTGCTGGCGGATTTATAAGCCCCAGAATAACAGATTAATCTAAAGAAAGCCCTTTCATAACCGACTAATCTATGGTTTAATATTTTTTGGCACATTATTTAGGAGATAATTTCAAAATTGTCTATTGCATAACTTCTTATCCTCTTTTATAATGCTGTTGTAAGATAAATCAAAGGAGACCGAAATGGTTACTGTACGCCGAAATAGACAGCAAGTTCTCGAATTTGACGTCCAGCGTTATCAGCAAGGTGGGCGTGTTGCTTATTCACTTTTTATGAATTTGGGGATGTTGGACAGCAATGTTCCCAACTTCGTGAATCCCGACCGCATTGAGCGAGCAAATCGTCGATTCAACGCTACTCATTCAAAGAAGATTGCCGAATACATGTATGAACGCGAAGATTGGGTACTAGGTGCCATTCTGTTAGGCATCGATCCAACTTACGTCGAGTTTGAACCCTACCCTGAAAATAATGGGCAACCATCGGATCGGTTAGGATATATACGCATCTCGCTAGATGGTGGAACTAGCAGCATTCGAATACTTGACGGGCAGCACAGACGTATGGCTATTCAGTCTGTACGGGAGCGACTTCGTCAAGAAATTGCGGAGGAGAAAACTAATGCAGCCAAAAATGGTTCACACAGGAAGCTAAAGAAATTGGAACGCAAATTTCAACGCCTCAACAACATGGCAATCTCCGTTGTGCTTTATGAAGAAGCAGATACAAAGAAATTACGCCAAATGTTTGCCGACCTGGCAAGGACCCGTCCGATAGATCAGACCACCAAGACTCGTTTTGACGAACGCGACCCATTTAATCGCGCTGCGGTTGATATTGTAGAAAATAGGCGAAGCAAATTTCTGGCGGATAAGATCGAAATGGAACGCACGACACCAGTTCGATCTAGCAATAACTTGCTCTCGATAAGCCAACTCGCCAGATGCCTCAAAGAACTGAAATACGGCTTTGGTAGCCGCAAAAGCCGTGATCGTATTCGTGAGGTTGAGGAGCACTATGAAGAATTGATATACACCGGCATTAAATGGGCTGATGAGTTCCTGCCAAGGGCTCGCCAAGAATACGAAGTGCTATGTTCGACTGATATCGAAGAGGACTTCGTCTCCAAAAATCGAGCTTCGTTCGTGTCTTACACTGTCACCGTCTTGCAATTAATGTCCAGCTGCTTTTATCAGTGGAGTGCACTTAATCGACCGTGGCACGAGTTGGCAGACTGGTTGCGAGAAGCAGATTTCGATGTTGCCTCTGAAGAATGTATTTTCCTGAAAACGGGCATGTTAGCTCCCGGCGATTCTATTCTTGTCAGTCAGACGCAGCGTATGAGAGCAACCATTGCTTACATCATCAGCCAAGCGACACGGGCAAACAACTAAGCATATAGATAAAGCAGGTCATTCCGTGTCGATACGGGCAACCGTAAGGGTGAAAATGTGCGAGTGGGTTTGGCTGGATTATCAGCCCAGACCCACACCACTATCAGAATATCGAGTTGCGGCATTTTGGGATCATCCTACATCACCTTTTTCACGCTGTTAAAGTAGTAAATCACAAGTTTTCCGAAAGGAGGTGTATTAAAGGATGAATAAAGAATACTTTATTAGAACATTTTTAATGTTCGCACTGAATGTAGTTGTTGAACTACATATCAGCATCGACATTATCGTCATATAGCCCAGCTATAAGAAAATCGGGTAGGATGATCCCAAAATGCCCGCAACTTCAAATTGTCGATGATCCGCCCGGCATAAGCGAATGGTTCACCATCGGCGAGCATCTGGTTACATACCGCGATAGCGCCGACTTGCAAGAAAAAGCGCGCTATTACCTGGCGCGCGATGCGGAAAGGCAGCGCATCGCGGCGGCGGCGCGGGCGCATGCGCTGGCGCATCACCGCGTCGAGCAGCGTCTAGCGCGGGTCGAAGCTCTGCTGGCGGATATCTAGCGCGCAATCCCCCCAATCTTTAGGGGATTTTCCCGTCTGCGCTCAGATTAAACTGAGTGCATGGAAATTCCCGAAGCAACCACAAAATTTGACATCTCGTGTCGGCCTGGCACAGCCGTATGGATAATATGTGCAAGTGGGTCTGGGTGTCCCCTCCTACACTCAGGCCTGCCCCTTTATGGGTCAAGTTTCGGCAAAAGTGGGCAAATACCCCCAGAAATTAGGGGGTTGCCGCCAGAGTCAGGCCGCTAAACTGAAACTATAGCGAATATGAAAGGAAAAGAAATGTTTCAGAATCAAGTTATTGTAGAAGGTTATTTGGGCAGCGAGCCAAGACTGCAACGCTCTGCCAGCGGCCGGCTGGTATGTGAATTCATTGTCGTGCAGGACGCTTGCTGTAGCCGACTGCAAGAAGCGCCGGCCTATTGGGTATCTGTAGAAACAGCACCAGAACAATACAACCAGAAGCTGTCAAGAGGGCGGAAGGTCAAGGTCAAAGGCGCTATCCGCCACCACACCGGCCGCGAAATAGCTGCGGGGACGGCGCTGATGGGGCTGGATGCGGGATATGTGAATATCCTTGGCAATCGATTTTGCTGTAACGGCGAACAGAGGAAAGTGCGGGAAATTAGAATTTCGGAATACATCAGGTATCGTGAAATTACAATTACTATGTAGATGACGCGGATACCAGTTATTGAACAGGCTCTACAATAGGACATTCCGCGCCAGTATAGCACGGCCGGCAAGAAAGAAATACGCTAGCGGCAGTTCGACAAAAGCGGGCAAATACCCCTAGAAATTAGGGAATTGCTACCAAAGCCAGCGCGCTAAACTGAAACTATAGCTAATAAGTAGCGTAAAAATCTATAAGGAGGAAATGATCGTGATACAAGCATTACTTGGAGCAATAGCGGTAGGCGCTCTATTCAGCGGCGGCTGCAGCGCAATCTCAGGTATGCAAGAACATGGCGCCATCAATCAGGCAGTAGTTGAGAGCGCGGCGCAAGCCGCAGTCAATGGAGCGGCAGAAGGCGCTCTTGTCGGCGGCGTATTTGGTGGAGTCTTGAGTGTTGCGGGGCCGGCAATAAAGGGCGTAAATAGCGCGGCAAAGCCAGTATTAGGCGCGGTCGACGACCTAGCTGGTCCCGCAATAAACAGCATCAGAAACTCAGTGAATTCAACCGCAAAGCCTGTGGTAAGCGCCATTGACGATCTAGCTGGTCCCGCAATAAACAGCGTCAAAAACACAGCGAATTCAGCCGCAAAGTCCGTTGGCGGCGCGATTGACGACCTGGCTGGTCCCGCAATAAACAGCATAAAAAACACAGTGAATTCAGCGACTAAATCCGTTGGCGGCGCGATTGACGACCTGGCTGGTCCCGCAATAAACAGCGTCAGAAACACGGTGAATTCAGCCGCAAAGTCCGTTGGCGGCGCAGCCGCCTCAGCTAGGAATGCTTTGTTTGCGCGCTTCTATCAGTCCTTGCCTAAGACGACAGCCCCTAGCGGATATGTTTATGTGATGGAAGATGTAGCGAATTCTGCCCAGAAAATCGGGCTGACCACGAATCCCGCCGCCCGCCTGGCACAAGTAGAGCGGACGGTTGGCAGCAAGCTGAAATATGCTTGCATAATACCGACAAGCAATATGCGGGCGCTGGAGAGCTTGTTACATACGACCTATGCCAGCCAGAATCTTCCGAACACTGGCGCCGGGCGCGAGTGGTTCAAATTGAGCGCCGCGCAATTGACAGCGGCTTGCAGCAAATAAGGCATCTCGATATAGCACAGCCGCCAAGCAAGAAATGCGCTAGCGGGTCTGGGCGCTCCCCCTCGCCTAGACCCGCCCCGCATAAATTCGGCGGAAGCGGGCAAAAAGCCCTAGAGATTGGAGTCCGCCAGCCCTTTATGCAATTACAATAAGATTACCCGCCTGATGCCAGCGGCGCGTCAGGCGCAAGCCTAAGGAGAATAGTTTGTACGGAGCTTGCTATGATAATAAGGACTTTGAAGGAATGCGAAAGTTGCGAAATGCTGGTCTCGCGCGAGTTTTTTACCCGGCGCTGGCACAGAACCTGCGCCTTCTGCCATCTCTGCCACATTAAAAAGCGCTGGCTGCTCAGCCCGCAAGAATTGTATTTGAAGTATGTAGCGAAAGACCCCTTGCAATGCGATCTCTGCGCCGGGCTGCTGGATTGCGAATTCGGCGAGCTGACGCTCGGCAATGTCAGCTTTGACCACATCATCCCGCGCTCGATGGCGGGCAGTTGGAAAATCTATAACTTGGCTTTCACCCACCGGGAATGCAACCAGCGCAAAGGCAACCTGCCGCACTACAAAATGCGGCGGGTATTGCGCTCGGGCGGGCAGT
This sequence comes from Phototrophicaceae bacterium, assembly GCA_965200325.1. Classification (GTDB taxonomy): domain Bacteria; phylum Chloroflexota; class Anaerolineae; order Aggregatilineales; family Phototrophicaceae; genus UBA6055. Next base: position 2,754,512 of record OZ241335.1, read on the forward strand.
TAGCCTGCTGCCCGAGCTGTTTGCAGTTGGCGCCGGCGCGGTCTATGGGCTTTGTGAAAAGGTGCCACATCCGCGGCAATGTGTATTGGTGCGATGGCTGCCGCGCCTGTTGATGGGCTGGCGAGTATTTTGATAGGCGGCTGAATTTGGTTAAAATATTAACAAAGCTTTCAGAGTCAGCGGATAAGGAGACGAAATGAAACGCATAGGAAACATGTTTGTTTGCGCTGTTATGGGCGTCATTATGGGAGCAATCTGTGGCGCGGTGGTAGGCGCGGCGGGTGGCGTCTTGCGCGGAGAAGATATTATAGCGGCTTTGCTTGCCGCCGCCTTAGCCGGCGCTATCATTGGCGCGGTCAGCTTAGGTGTTGGGGGCCTCTTTGAAGGCCGCGACGCTTTTGAAGGTAGCGCTTGGGCGAGTGCAGGCATTGGCGCGCTTTTTGGCGCAGCGTTTGGAGCGCTTGGAGGGCAAGCATTAGAGCTAGAGGCTCTTGCGCTGGAAAGCATAGCGACGATAGAGAATGAAAGCGTCGTCAGTTTTCTGAATAATTATGTCGCGTCGCGGCTGTAGGCGGCGCCGCCACCGCTATTGGCGCAGTTGTTGGCACTTTGCTTGCTTTAATCATTGATACCTTTCGCAGTGGCGACGCTGGAATTAACGCTGGGATGGGCGCAATAGGCCTGTCCATTTTGGGCGCAATTGTAGCGGCAATCGGCGGCGCGGATGCCGGCGCTGGGGCGGCGCTCGGTGGTATGCTCGGCGCGATTCTTGGCGCTCTTTGGCCCAACAGCAGGAGCAGTTATAGCAGCTATAGCAGCAGTTCATTTGAAACAGAACCTATTGCCCCAGCCAGCGCCAAACGTTCCAGCAGCTCGACGCGAGAAAAGGAAGTTGATGCCTAAGGCAAGCGTCTCTGACTCCGAGAAAGCAGCCAGAGAAGAGTATAGGAAGAAGAACTTTTAATGGCAAAACAACCAGCGGATAATACCTGCGCTGAAAGTGTCGGCGGCTGCATCGGCTGTCTTGGCTTGCTGGTGCTCATCTCAGTCCTGAGTGGCATCTTCACAGCAGTATACAATTTTGTTGAGGACGCTGTCGCGGCAGTGGAAAATTTTGTTGATGGCCTTAGCAATTTTGCCGAAAACGCAGGCAGCGGCGTAGTCGCATTTACCGTCAGCTGCCTTGTCTTGTGGCTGATACTCAAGCTGCTGAGCTTCATCGTACAACTTGTCGCGCGAGAAACCGGCAAATCCGAAAGCGCTGTCTGGGCAGTCGGCAGCGGCGCAGCGCTGCTAACGGGTATTCTCGGCCTTGGCTTGCGTGAGAATCGGCCCGCCATCGAAGCGCGCTGGCAAGAATTCACTGCCTTATTCAGTCGAGAAATCCCGCCCGACATTCTCATTTTTCTTTGCTCGCCTTTGGCATCATCTTATTTTTTATGCTCAAAAAATCGGCAAGGTTCGCGCCAGCCGCGAAAGACGCGCCCGCGCCGGATAAGTCACAGTGGAGCACCAGCAATTATTCCATCGACACCCCCGCCCAGCTCACAGGAACCGCCAGTGCCGCATCGCCCATTGGCCGCGCGCTCATCGACATCGGCCGCACCACCTTGCTCGGCGCGCTCGGCGGCTTAGCGCTGGGTGCAGTTGGCAGCGTCGTCCAGGGCGGCGACCTGTTTGCCGCGCTGGGGGCGGCTGGCTTGGCCGGCGGCATCATCGGCTTGCTGGGCGCGGGCTTCGGCAGTGCAGACACCCGCGTTTACACTGGTCTCGCCGCCCTGCTAGGCGCAGCCTTAGGCGCGCTCGGCGGCCCAGCCCTAGGTGCGGATGCCTGGCTCATGCAAAACATCGCCGCCATCGAGAACGCGAACATCGCCCGTTTTATCAGCAATTATGTCGCTATCGTCGGCGGCCCCAATACCGCTGTCGGCGCTATCGGTGGCATATTGCTCGGCGCTGCGATTGATACATTTCGGGGTGGCGCGGCGCTCAAGAATGGCTTGCTGGCAGCCAGCGGGCTGGCGGTCTTGGGCGCGATTGTAGCGGCGATCGGCGGCGCGGATTTTGGCGCGGGCGCGGCCCTGGGCGCGATTGTCGGCGCGCTGCTGGGCGCTTTTCTGCTGGCAAGTGACAATCTGCCAGCTAATGCAGCAGAAGCGGATGCTGCTGGCTACATTGACCGGGCCTAATAAGGCTTTGACTGCTAATGGAGGCAAATCATGAAGCGACTCATTGTCTTGGCTCTATTCGGCGCAATCATTGGTACAGGCAGCGCATTCCTACGTGCTTTGCGCAAGCGCAAGCAAAACGGGAAGTCGGGATTAATTCCTCCTACTCTAAATGCGGAGATGGTCGATTCTCCAACCACCCTCATCGACTCACCTCCTGAGCCAAGCACGAATGACAAAGCGGATACGCGCAGCAGCTCTGAAGTCATTCAAGATATTAAGACTGCGGTGAAAGGAATTGACGACTCGTTTAGAACACTGCGCGACGCAATCGATACCCCGAATAAACCCGATACGCCACAAGAAACCGTTTTAGATAATGCGCCTATAACCTATGAAGCGCCGCTAGAAACAGAAAATGCCATCCAGAGGTTAAGCAAACGCAAAGTCAGGCAGGTCAAAGAGGTAAGGAAAACCCAAACTACTCGGGATATTAAGCCCGCAGCTAAACCCGCTACACCAGCGGTAATAAGCGAAGACTCTATCATTCAAACGAGCGATAAGGCTTTCCAAGCCATGAGTGAGCTTATGGAATTGGTGGAGAACATTATAGACGATGAGATAGTCAAAGAAAAAATCCGTTGGGCGAGGCCATCGATACAGCGAAATCGGCGTGAAAAGGTGTCGATCGAAGAGACATTCGCGATTTGCCGAGAAACGTTTTCCGCAATCGAAACAGCGTTCACAGACGAGAAATCCAAGGCCTATAATGATGAAATTCAAAATGTGATTAACGCCATAAATAACGCCATACAGGTAGTTGATGAGGCCTTCCAAACGCACTCAAATGAAAATGATGCTACCAGCCGAAAGGCTATTCTCAACGCAATTGAATCCGCGACAAAAGTCATTAAAAAAGCGATTGTCCAAATCAAGAAAATAATTAAGAAATATGGTTACTTTAGCAGAAAACTCGATGTGGATATGTCTGGCTTGCCTAGCGCGAGTCCGAGCGCCGATACAAGAAACCTGCCCCAGCCCCAATCTCGATTAAGTGACACCGTTTCACGCAAAATTACAAGAGAACGAACTGAAGCTTTGATACACGATACCTTCAGGAAGTCCCGTATCAATTACCATATCGAAATAAATGAAGCCGCGCTTGATTGCATTGGTGCATTGATCGGTGAGATTGAAACTGAAATCGAGATTGCAAAGGGCGAAGCAAAAGATAATGCGAGCATTAGCGCGCACCTAAATAGTATAAACAAATCACAAGTTGCATTATGCAACGACGCAAGCAGCCCGGCAAAAGCGGCCATAAGCGATATCGCTAAAGCAAGCAAAGCGGCGATTAAATCACCCAGCTCGAACGCAAACAACGCCCGCGTAGAAGCGATCGCGCAAGTTTGCATGCAGGCAATTCTTGACAAACGCATTGAATCAACCGCAGATACAATCGTAAGCACATACCAAAACGCCGACAAAGTTCAGGTAAGAAAAGCATGTGTAAATACAATCATTCAACAGGTAACCGAGATCGCAAAACGAGAAATTACCGCTGAAATTAAATCGGTCGCAAGGACAGCTTCAAATGCGAAATAGTTCTGTCCGCCAAAGGAGGAAGACATGAAAAACAGCCTATAACCTACCTCTTGCTCGGTGCGGCGATTGGCGCTGTCGCCGGGCTTCTCACCTCCCCCGCCGAGCAGATGCTCGAAGGAGTAGACGCTGGCGTCATCATCGGCGCGATTGTCGGCACGGCCATCGGCTTGCGCATGTATGCGCGGCGCAAGGCTATCGCCGCAGCCCGCCAAAACCCAGACGAAGCGCTGCGTCTCAACCGCCTGCGCGCTGAGCGCAGACAAAAAAGGGACAAACAAAAAGCTATGGATGTCGCTGGTCAAGGCCTCGACGGGCATTATTATTGAGCCATTGACAGCGGCGGCGCGAAATTATGCAGCGCGAAAGCCGCGACTTCGCCAGAACCAAAAATAGCCGGGACTATGATTAGCCGCGCACCCGGATTGTGCCTAAAACAACAGTATCATTCTGCGCGCCGGCGACATTCGTCAGCACATCATAGCGCACCGCGTCTGGCAGCGCGTACCAGCCCGTCAAGACCTGATACTCGCCGGCCGCCAAGCCGCGCAGGTCGAGCCGCACCGTCTCTGTCCGATCGTTGCCGGCGCTAATCTCGCCTAAGGACTGGTCGACTTGCAAAGCCGAGACCGGCAAGCCGCGCGCATCCAAGACATGCACAAAGCGCCGATCATTGCGCGAGCGGGCGGCTTCAAAGCGCCACCAAAAGCGGATGTCAACCTCGTCCGTGAACTCTTCTGGCAAGAAATAGCCCGCCAGCACGATGCCATCTTCGATGCGGATGGGGTCATAAATCGCGCCATCGGATAGGCCGCGAATGTTGACATCCTCGATTGTAACGTCCTGGCATTGCAGCAAGCTGGTATCGATGCGCTCGGGGCAAGGCGGATCGAGGGCGATGCGCAAGCTGTGGTAGCCGCGCTCGGCTATCGGCAGCGGCAGCGTCAAGGGAATCTTGCGCTTGAGCGTCAACTTTTCTAGCAGCACATCGTTCAGCGACAAGTTGACACGGCGGTTGACCGCTTCCAGCGTCGCGCTGAATTCCAGCCAGCCGGGCTGCCCTTTATAAATGTAACTGACATGGCTTTGTCCCTCCATTTTGCTGGCTACGCGCAGCGGCGTCTGAGCGCGGGTAAAAGGCGTCTTGAACAGGGCGAAACGCTCATCTTCATACTCTGGCTCGCCCAGAGCCAGGGCGGCGCGCCGCAAAAGGCTAGCCTGCCCTTGCTGCACGGCGCCGGTTTTATGCACAATGACGGCATCGGCACCTGCTTCAATCAGCAGCGCGTGGTCAAATTGCGCCAGCAGCGCGAGCCGCGCTGGATCGACGGGAGAGACGCGCGTATCTTGCCCAGCGATGAGCGGCTTGCCATGCGCCGTCTGCAAGTACATCGCTTCTTTGGCCGTGGGCAGGTGGTCATACGGCACATTGTAGACAGCGCGGATATCGCCGCGCGACCCTAGCTCGGCAATTTCCGCTGGGATTTCCACCGGCACGCTGGGGAAAGCGGCAAAGAGCCGATAATCTTCCAGCAGCAGCAGACAGAGCAAAAGCGCCAATGCGACTTGCAGATAGCGATGACGCCGGCGAAGCAAGCGGCTGGCGCCGAGCGCCGCCGCCCCTGCGCCAGCGAGCATAGCGAACATAGCGACGAAGAGAAACATAAATCGCCCAGGCGCCCGCGCCAGCTCGAAGAGCGGCAAATCAATAAAAAAGGCATAAGGCAAAGGCATCACCGCATCGTAACCAGCGATGGTGGCGGTCAAAACCTGGTCATAGGCTTTCAGCACCGGACCCAGAGCCAGCAGCCAAGCCACCGCCGCGACCAGCAGCCACCAGCGACCAGCCCGCCAATTGACGATGCCCAGCAGAGCTAAAAAGCCGCCAATAATACCAATATAGCTCGCGCCTTCGCCGATGTTCTGGCCTAGGACCTGCGTCGAATGCGCGGCGATGTCCGCCCAAAATGGATTGGCGAAGGATGGGCTTATGAGGCCGAGCAAGTCGATGCTGTAGCGGCTGTAACCGCCGACGACTGTCAAACCGGGCTGGTTCAAAGTTTCTGTCCATATCGGCGATAGAAAAAGCAGCAGCAGCAAACTGCCCAGCAGAGTCACATTAACAAGCCGCGCCGCGCCCAGATAATCTCGATGATAGAGCCGCGCCAGAAAGAACAGTGCCGTCAGCGGCGCTAGGGCATAGATGACTTGCAATGTATGCCCCATAGCCGCCAGCAAAAAGAAGAGCACTGCGCCCAGAAAGCGGCGCTTGCCGCCATAATCCACATAGTCAAAGAGGCAGATGATGAAGAGCGGCAGGGGCCATTGCGCCAGCAAGCCAGCATGGCCTTCAAAGAGATGGCCTTGCATAAGCGGGAAAGCCATATAAACCAAACCGGCGATGAAGGCGGGAAAAGGCTGCGCCGTCGCCAGCCGCCGCCGTGCCAGCAAGTACATCGCCCAGCCATTGAGCGTCAGCGAAAGCAAGATGCCGCTATTGTAAGCCGCCGCCAGCGGCAATACGAAGGCGAAAAGCCACATCGGGAAAAATTGCAGCGGATTGGACCAAAGCTGCAAGGCTGGGAAACCAGTCGGATAAGCAAAGAGCGCGTGCTGGAAAATGTCGGCGCCACTTTGCAGAGCCGTCTTGAACCACCAGACATGACGCGCCATTTCGTAGGCATCGCCCGCCGCGCCGCCCAAAAAGCGCTCCGACAGCTCTTTATGAATCGGCGCTGTCAGATACAGCGCGACAAAAAGATAGCAGAGCAGTGCTAGCCAGCGCGGCTGGCGAAAAGTCCTCAAGGCCGGCCTTCCTCAGTAATTTTTCGCGGCTGGCCGATGGCTTCGGCGGAGAGCAGCAAACCGGCATGGCGGCTGCGATAGATGCGATAGGGCGCGTTATGCTGAAAGCCCAGAAAGACCTGCTTGTTCACTGGCAGGCACTGGCAGGCAATGCGCAGCAGGTAGCTATCGCCTTGGCGCCCGCGGCGCAGGACGCGCTGCACATCGCCGGCCAGTGCCTGCACCGCGCCAAGGCGTAAATCGCCGCTGATGCGCATCCAAGCGCGGCCCATGCGGCCGACGAGAATCGCATTGACAAGAATCAAGAGGGCGCCAGCGCCGCTCAAAATCAGGTTATTGCCGCGCTGGCCGGCATAGAGCAAGATGGTCGCGCCGATGACAAAAAAGGCAAAAAGGGCGGCGGCGAGCAGGCTTTGGCGCTGGCGCATTTTTTTCAGACGCGCCGCTTGCGCTGGGCTGAGCTGGCCCTGCCGATTCGCCTGCAAATCGGCTTCGCCAAAACGCAGCGCCGCCATCAATGCGCCCGAGTTAGCCGTCATGGCTTTCCGCCGCGGCGTCAGCCGCCGCTTCCAGTTCGGGTAGCCGCTGCGCCTCAGCCGGCGTCGATTCGATATAGACCGATTGGCTGGGGAAGGCAAAGCTGAGACCAAGCCGCTCGACAATGCCCATAATTTCGAGATAGATAGATTCTTTTAAGGCTGTGAACTGGCGCCAATCCGCTAGCAAAACTTGAAAGACCACCAGCACATCCAGCGAGCTATCGCTGAAATCGACAAAATGCACGATGACCGAATCGGCGGCGACATCCTCTGTCTTTTGCAGCAAATCGCGGATTTCCGCCACCACCGCCCGCAACTGGTCGGCGCTGGCGCTATAAGTGAAGTTCAAAGTGATGCTGACGCGGCGCTTTTGTAAGCGCGACCAATTCAGCACGACGGCATTGGTCAATAGGTTGTTTGGCACGGTAACGAGGGCTTGGTCAAGCTGGCGCACGCGCGTCGAACGGACGCCAACCGATTCCACGATGCCAGTGACCGTGGGCGTCTTGATAAAATCGCCGACTTTGAAAGGATTATCAGAGACGATAGCGGCAAAACCGAACATATTGCTGACGGTATCCTGTGAAGCCAGCGAGATGCCGATGCCGACGACGCCCAGCGAGGCAATCAAGGCGGCGACATCAAAACTCAGCTCCTGCAAAATAAAAATCGCGCCTAAGGCGATGATAAGATACCTGACGACCGTGTTCAAAAAAGGCAGCAGGCGCTCGGGTATCGTCAAGCCAGTGAGGCGATAGAAGACAGTCGGTTGCAGCGAAATCACTTCGAAGAAGCGGATAATCGCGTAAAAAATTGCGCCAATCAAGAGCGAGCGTCCGATAGTCTGCGCGATTTGCACGACTTGCGCGTCAAATTTGAAAAGCAGCGTGACGAAGAGCAGCGAAAAACCCATCACCGCGACGCGCAGCGGCGACAAGCTGGCTTCGAGCAAGGTGTCGTCGAGCTGGCTTTCGCTGCGACGCACGATACGGCGCAAAGGGCGCAGAAAAATTGCCGTCAGCAGCCAGCGCAGCAGCAATATCAAAACGGCCGCGGCCGCGAAGGGAAAAAGATCGATGACGAGGCGCTGGATAATTTCTGGCTGCCCTTGCAACAGGGGCAGCAAATCGATTGGGTCCATCTTGAGTGCCGTTCAAACTCGCTGGCGATATGTCTTCCCGCTAGGCCGGGCGGCGGCTTAAAGCTGGAAGCCCGTGCGATAATCGACGACTTTGCGCGTATAGTCGTCCACATAGTCGAGCAGCTTGCCTTCCAGCTCGCGCCATTCTTCGCTGAAGAAGAGCTGGCGCAGGGACTCGGCGCTTTCGGTAACAAATTCTATCTTGCGCATGGGGTAATCGCCATAAGCGACATGCCAGACCATGTGCATATACACGCCCAATTCCTGAATCGCTGGCACGAAGCTGCTGAGCATATAGCGATAGTATTGGTCTTGTTTATCGCTTTTGATATTATAGAATAAGATCAGTTTGTATCGCGGTCTGATTTTCTGAAATGATGCCATAATCGATTGTTCGCAGATGGAATCGGTCTCAGCTAACTCTAGCATAGAAGCGGCAAACTGGTAAGGTTTGTCTTGATTCAAGGCTAAGACCGCCCGCGGGGGCGCTCTTGATATTAGGGATGCCACATGCAGGAATTGCAAAGGGCAATCGAAGAACTCCAGCGCCGCGCGCGCAGCGCAACCGACCAGCAGACTCTGAACGAAGTCGCGCAAGAAGCGCGCGACTTGCTGACCGAAGCCAAAAACACGCCACTGGAGCAAAAAGCGCAGGCTCTCTTCGAAGAAATTGCCGGCAGCCAAAGCCTGCGCCGGAGCGAGCCTGCCCCGCGCGATCCCGCCGCTCTGCGCGGCCTGCTGCGGCGGGCCCGCATTCGCATTGAAATCGCCGGCGACGAAGACGATATCGACGAAGCCATCGACATCCTAGCCGACGCTCTGCGTATGGATGCCAACAGCGCCGATGTCATCAGTCTTTTGCAGCAAGCTGGCGCCCACAATGCCCAAGCCCGCCGGCGAGTGCAGGAGCTGTTCGAGCGGCACAATGTGCGGCCGCCGCCCAGCGAAACAGAGCAAGCGGTAGACAGGCCAGCGCCAGCGCAAAGCGCCCCTAGGCCCAGCTCGACCAGGCCACAGCCCCCAGCCGCGCCAGAAGAAGCCGCGCTGCCGCGCAGCGCCTCGCTGGACGATCTGCTGACGCGCCTCAGCGAGACTTATTATTCCGGCGAATACCAACAAACGATTGATGTAGCTAATCGCATTTTGGCTTTGCAGGCTAACAATGCCACCGCTTTGGAATACCGCGAGAAATCTGAAGACAATCTGATCCGCGGCATCGTGCCAGACCATCGCATTCCTTTTGAAGCCCGCGTCGCTTATAACCGGGCCAATTCCCTCGTGCGGGCGGGCAATTATGAGCAGGCTTCTGGCTTGTACCGCGAAGCGCGGGAACTGGCGGAGCGCGATGGCATATTGACCTGGAAAGATGTCGAACAGGCTCTGCTGGATATACAAGATTTGGCTCTGGCGCGGGAATTGCTCTCCGATGGCGATCGGCTGCTGGCGAATGACAACTGGTCGGAGGCTCTGCGCCGCTATGAAGGCGCTTTGCGCGTCGTGCCAAATGACCCGCAAACCGAAGAGCGCCTGGAGACGATCCGCCGCATCCAGCGCGATTATGACCAAATTTCCGTCAGCATGAATACCATCGGCGGCACGCTGGAAGACCAAGTTACGCAGGTCGCCAACCTGCGCAAGCTGCTGTCACAGACGCGGCAGCTGCTGCCGAATAGCCAGCGCCTGGCGCAGGCGCAGCAGGAATTGGACAACAAAATCGCCGGCCTGCGCAGCCAAGTGCAAGACCAAGCGCAGATGTCACTGAATCATGCCAGTGACGCGACGACGCTCGACGAGCGCATCCTGCTGATGAACGCGGCGGTCAAGCTGCTGGAACTGGGGCTGGAGCTTGAACCGAGCGACAGAAACATGACCGAGATGCTGATGCGGGGGCGCAATCTGCAAGCGGACAGCATACGGGCGCAGCAATCCATCCGGCGGGCGCAAGCCCTCGTCTCGCAGAATCTTGATGCCGAATTGATGCAAGCGCGGCAGCTGCTGGCGGATATGGTCGGCGATTACGCGCGCGACGATCGCTTTCGCAACACAGTCAACGAGCTTTTCAGCCGTTATCTGGAACGGGCTGACGAGGCTTTGCAAGAGCGCAATACCCGCGAAGCGCAGACCTGGCTCGATACGCTGCGGGAAGATCCCTTCCGCATCTTGGGCAGGCGCGGCGATATCACGCGCATTGAAAGCGTTATCAGCCGGCGACGCAACCGCCGCCGCCTGGCGACGCTGATTATTTTGATTATATTAGGCGCTATCGGCAGCGGCTTGGCTTATACCGCCCGGCCGCAGATTGAGGCGATTTTATTTCCGACGCATACCCCGACGGCGACGCCAACAAATACTCCCACCAACACAGCACTGCCAACGGCGACCTTCACCCCCAGCAATACACGAACCGCAACCCATACAGCAACGGCGACCTTCACCCCCAGCAATACGGCAACGGCAACGCATACGCCAACGGCGACCTTCACCCCCAGCAATACGCCGACGGCGACAGATACACCGACAGTGACGCCGACGCCGCGTGTGCTTTGCACCGTCATCGTCACGAATCAGCGGTCGATAAATTTGCGGGCGCGGCCTACGGTGAATGCGACCCATGTGAGCAGCCTACCAGCCGGCACCGTGATGGATGTGATAAAGGTCGACCATGAAGAGCGTCGGCCGAATGGCCCGGCCTGGTATTATATCCAAGTGAAAGAAGACGATTCGGAACTGCGGGGATGGGTGCGCCACGATACAGTGCTTTTAATCAACGACAGTTCGCCCTGCCCCGGCCCATCTTAGTCGCTGTGATATTTACCAAGAAGTATAACCGCCATCGACGACCAGATTGGTGCCGGTGGTGTACTTCGCGGCTGGGGAGGCTAAATAATAGATAGCGGCCGCGACATCTTCTGGCTGGCCGACGCGCCCTTGCGGCGTCATCGCCAGCCAAGTCGCTTTCCAGTCCGCATTGCTCAAACCCTCAGCCGTCATATCCGTCCCGATGTAGCCAGGCGAAACGCAATTCACCCGCACACCGCGGTCAGCCCATTCGCCGGCCAGCGATTTTGTCAGCAGGATGACGCCAGCTTTGGCGGCGTTATAATGCGCTTGGGGTTGCGGCGTATTTGAAATCATGCCAGACATAGACGCGGTATTGACGATAGCGCCGCGGCCGCGTTCCAGCATGTGCCGCCCAAGCGCCCGGCAGCACCAGAAGACGCCGTTGAGATTGACCGCCATCATATTGAGCCAATCTTCGTCGCTACAATCTTCGGCGGCTACGGCCTGGGCGATGCCGGCATTGCAGACCAAGATGTCAATTTCGGGGAAGGCGGCCAGCGCAATTTCCGCCATGCGGTTGACGCTAGCCGACTGGCGCACATCAACTTCTATGAAGAGGGACTTGCGCCCCATCGCCTCGATTTCCGCCGCGGCCTGCTGCCCATTTTCGGCAATGTATTCGGCGATGATAATATCGGCGCCAGCGGCGGCCAGGCGCCGCGCGGTCGCCAAGCCGATGCCCCGCCCCGCCCCCGTAATCAAAGCTGTTTGCCCAGTCAGGTCAAAGTCAGAATTGCTCATTTCCGCCTCGTTGCTTAAATTCGCTCATTCGCTAAAACTATGCCCGCGACAATACCACAGCAGTGCGGCTGCTGGCAAGTTAGGAAAACAGAATTTAGCCACAGGGGCACAGAAGTAAGTCCAAGTTAATTATGCAAAATTTACTTTGTTCTACTGAGACGCAGAAGCAATTATTCCTAACCGCCGATGTGGTACATCTCGACTTTTTTGCGGCGGTCCCGCGTTTCTTCCGTGAGCGAGCTGCGGATTTCTGAGTAGCGGTCGCTGCGTTTGCTCCAGCGGCCACGGATAATCGCTTCAAGCTCGGCGTCGCTGGCGCCAGCGCGCAGCGGATCGCGCAGGCTCAAGCCCTGCGTCGCGAAGAGACAGGTGAAAATTTGCCCCTCTGGCGAGAGGCGCAGGCGCGTGCAAGAGCCGCAGAAGGGCTGAGTTACCGAGCTAATCAGGCCGATTTCGCCCGCGCCATCGACATAGCGGTAGCGTCGCGCCACTTCGCCATAATAATTGCCAGCGACTGGCTCCAGCGGCAGCTCGGCATGGATGCGAGCGACAATCTCGCTGGACGGCAGCACTTCGTCCATCTTCCAGCCATTTTTATTGCCCACATCCATGTATTCGATAATGCGCAGGATATGCCCGCGGTCTTTGAAGAAACGGGCTAAATCCACCAGCGTATGGTCGTTGACGCCGCGCTGCGCCACCGCGTTAATTTTCAGCGGCCGATAGCCGGCCGCTTCGGCCGCGGCGATGCCCGCCAGAACCTTGTCCACGCCAGAGCGCTCGCCATTCATCAGGCGGAATACAGCGTCATCCAGCGTATCGAGGCTGATGGTCAAGCGCTTGAGACCCGCCGCTTTGAGCGCGTCGATCTTTTGCGGCAGCAAATAGGCGTTGGTCGTCATCGCCAAGTCTTCGACGCCCTCAATGGCGCTGAGCAGGGCCACCAGCCGCTCAATATCCTGCCGCAGCAGCGGTTCGCCACCCGTCAAGCGGATTTTGACCGCGCCCAAACGGACGATGATGCGAGTCAAGCGGGCGATTTCTTCGAAGGTCAGCAGTTGCGGCTTAGGCAGAAACTGATAGCGCTCACCGAAGACGGCGGCCGGCATGCAGTAAGGACAGCGGAAATTGCAGCGGTCAGTTACAGAAATCCGCAAGTCGCGCAGAGGCCGTTCATATTTGTCGTGCAGGTTCATAATCAATCTCAGTGTAGCAGGCGCGGGGCAAATATCAAGCCTGCCCCGGCCTTAAGTATAGCCAGTCTAGGCGAATTGTCTTAGAATCGCATAAAAATGGGCAACGCGCCAAAAAACAGGAACTGCTGATGGCAACGATAGCAACGATACAGTGTAGCGTTTGTGGCGCGGATGCGGGCCCGCTGGCTTGGCGCTGCGTCAAATGCGGTGGCGCGCTGGACCTGGTGAATTTGCCACCTTTCGACGCGGCGGCCATAGAAACGAGCGAATTCTCGCTGTGGCGCTATGCCGCGATGCTGCCAGTAGCACGGCGCTTTAGCCTCGGCGAAGGCTTGACACCGCTGCGGCCGCTGACGCTGGCCGGACACGGTTTTTATGCCAAGCTGGAATATCTCAATCCGACCGGCTCTTTCAAAGACCGCGGCAACGCGACCATGCTCAATCACTTGGCAGCGGGCGGCGCAACGGAAGTCATCGACAATTCTTCGGGCAATGCCGGCGCGTCGTTGGCTGCTTTCGCTGGGCTGGCGGGCTTGAAAGCGACGATTTTTGTGCCGGCCGCGACGGCTGTGGCCAGCAAGAAAAAACTGATTCGCGCTTTTGGCGGCGCCATCATCGAAGCGCATGATTTGCCGGCGGAGATCTATGCCGCGGCCGAAAAAAGTGTTTATGCCAGCCATGCCTGGCATCCCTATTTTGTCTTGGGGCAGCAGACTGCGGCTTGGGAAATCTGGGAGCAACTGGGCGAGCGCGCGCCGGCGGCAGTGGCTCTACCCGTCGGCCATGGCGGCCTGTTTCTCGGACTGTATCGCGGTTTCAAAGCGCTGCAACAGGCCGGCTGCATCCAGCGAATGCCGCGCATGATTGCCGTGCAAGCGGCCGCCGTCGACCCGATTGTGCAGGGCTGGCAAGCGCGCTTGCCAGAGCCACCCACGCTGCCGGCCGGCCAGAGCGTCGCCGACGGCATCTTGATTGGAGCGCCCGTCCGCGGCCAGCAGATTCTGCAAGCGCTCTACGACAGCGATGGCTTCGCTCTGCGCGTAGAAGATGAGGCGATACTGGCGGCGCAAAAGCGGCTACAAAGGCAGGGCATCATGCTCGAGACGACCAGCGCCGTGCCCGCCGCCGCCCTGCCAGAGATTCGCCGCCGTATCGGCGCATCGGCCGAACTGATTCTCGCCTTCACCGGCAGCGGCCTCAAATCTATTGCCCGCTGAGCCACATTATCCCGAATTTCTCATAGGCTGTATAATGCGGGCAGCATTGTACAAGCGACGGCGAGGTTGACACAGAATGTCGATGGATTTGTTTCGGCAATTGCTGGAAGCGCAGCACATTTCACAGGCGGATTTGCTGCGGCGGCGCGGCGTGGTAGGCGTCGCAATCGGCTTTCGAAATTATAAAGAGCAAGTTACCGACCAGTTGGCGATGGCGGTGCTGGTCGAGCAAAAAAAGCCCATCGAGGCTCTGAGCGCGGAAGAGCTTATCCCGCGCGATGTCAATGGCGCGCGCACGGATGTGGTCGAAATCGGCAAGCTGGAGGCATTGGTCAACCCGCGCGACCGTTTCCGGCCCAATATCCCGGCCGGCGTCAGCATCGGGCATTACAAAGTTACCGCCGGCACCCTGGGCGCGGTCGTCTTCGACCGCAGCACGGGCGAGCCGCTGCTGCTCTCGAACAATCATGTTCTGGCGAATAGCAACGAAGCCGAAATCGGCGATGTCATTTTGCAGCCTGGGCCAACTGACCATGGCGCGCGCCCGGAAGATACGGTGGCGCAATTGCACCGCTTCGAGCAACTGCGTTTCTATCAGGACCCGAGCCTGGCGCCTGCGCCCATCGTGCCACCGCTTTTCCCGGCCGGCGGCTGTGATATTGTCGAGCTTTTTGTCACAGTCGGCAACTTGCTGGGCCGCTTCAGCGGCTCGTCAAAACGTTTAACCAGCATGCCAGCGCCGCAAGCGCAGAGCGAAGCACCGCTCATCTACCCGAACAAAGTTGACGCCGCCCTCGCCCGGCCCAACAATCCGATGCTCTTCCAACAGACCATCGCCGATATTGGCCGGCCAAATGGCACCAAAGCAGCTCAGATTGGCATGGAAATCCGCAAGCATGGGCGCACCACCGGCTATACCGAAGGCACCGTCACGCTGATGAATGCGACGGTCGATGTGGCTTATGGCGAAGCTTTGCAAGCCCGCTTCACCGGGCAGGTCATCTGCACCCCGATGAGTCAAGGTGGCGATTCAGGCGCTTTAATCATCGAAAAAGACAGCCTGAAGGCCGTCGGCCTGCTCTTCGCTGGGTCGCGGCGGGCGACGATCTTCACGCCGATTGACACCGTGCTTGAAGTTATGGATGTTGATCTTTAAGGCCTGGCCGCAGAAGCAAGCTCAAATCAGGCGAGAGTTTGAAGAAGAAAAAAGGCGCTCTGAAAGCAGAGCGCCTTTGCTTTTATGCGCCGGACTGAAGGCGGGTTTAGCCCTCAGTAACCAGTGCGGCTGTCGGCGCTTCGAAGTCCGCGCCTAGCTCAGTGAAGTCATCCACACTGAAGATGAAGGGCGCATCCGATGGCAAGAGGGCGAAGGAGACATTATCCGACAGGTTAGCGACATAGAGATACTGGATGAGGTTCGGATTAGCGGCGATTTGGTCGCTGATGACGCGCAGCGCTTCCGCTTCGGCTTGGGCTTCAATCTTGCGCGCATTGGCGCGACCGCGCGCCTCTTGTTCGAGGGCATCGGCGCGACCGCTAGCTTCGGTCTGGACGCGCTCGGCTTCGGTGCGCGCCCGCTGCAATTTCTGCTCTTCAATCTGCTTTTCTTCGATGGACTGGGCGAAAGCATCATTGAAGTCAATCTGCCGCACCAGCAGCGAGGTCAGCGTCAAGCCTTCGCTTTTCATGCGTTGGGATACCAGCTCGGAAATGCGGCCGCCAAGAGCTTCGCGTTCCAAGCCATAGATCGCTTCGGCCTGGAATTGCGAGACGACATCGCGGGCGACGGCCCGCACTGTCGGGCGGATGAAATCCGATTCGTAGCGGTTCTGCCAATTCAGGTGAATCTGGTTGACATCTTCTCGGTCGATGCGATAGAGGACGGTGATATCCAGCCGCACTTCTTGACCGTCGACTGTCAGCGCTTCGACGGCGTCATTGCCTTGCAGCCGCCCTTCGCTGCTGATGCCCGACATAGTGTATTCTCGCTGGTCGGTCTGATAGATGATGTACTCTTGCAAACCGGGGATGATGATAGAGGTGCCGGGGGACCGGGCCGGGTCTTCCAATTCACCGCTCAAGACATTGACGATGACGGCCGCCCGCGCGGGCTGCACAATCAAAATACCCGAGCTGACGATAAATAGTACGATGCCCCCCACAAAACCTACCAGCGCGAGTAGCGTGCCGCCGCGCGCCGACCGCCCCTGCGAGGCTAGGGTGAAGGCGAAGGCGACACCTAAGATGCCCACGCCAAAAGCGAGAATCGCGATAATACCTAACAATCCGCCGAAATTCATGTCTGCTCCTTTACAGCGCTTTGCTTGCGTTTTTTTGAACTTCTTATTCGCTTACGATTATAGCACATCATAGCGCCGCCTTTGACCTCCCAAATATTGGGGGTTTTGGCGGCTGCGCCTAATCCGTCTACGCGAGTGGGCTGGATGGGGTTGCGGAGATAGCCAGTTTTAGGATGCAGGCGCGTTTACGATCTATCCAAAATTGATGCTTTGCCAGTCGATTCGCTTTTCCATTATTTCTTCAGCCACATTGTCGAATGATGGCATAAGAAAGGGCTTTGAAATTCGCTTTAGTCGCAGCAGTTTGAGCAATTCGCGCCGCTCTGAGTATGGCAAGGTCAGTTTATAAACGCTGCCAGTTTTCGCTAATTCAAACTCAAACGGCTGCCATTTCCCATAATCCATATACTTTTTGTCGGCTTCGCCATCATACAAAAATATGCCATCTTGTGATTGAAGAAAACCGATTTGACTTCGCAAATGTGTTACTACACGCAGCTCTGTATTGTTTAGACTACTTAGCTTGAAGGCCAAAACAACTATGCGCGCAACTGTCTTTGAAGGCGACTCTACTGTGTGAGCGGCGAAAAACGCTGCGTATAAGGGGCGGTAAGTCCAATCCAGAAGTCGAGTTGGCACACCGTGATGTTGAGCCAAAGCATAAGCCACTGTTGACGGGCGATGCCCAACACCATCGCTATTTATCTGTTTCACGATCGTGTCGCGTAGTGTAGGGCGATCATGGTCATCCGCAATCATAGCAAATCGATCTATTGGAATGTCCAGTATCACTCGATCGGCAAGATCCTTAAAAGCTTGCACAATTTCTCTCTCTATAACGATGTGCAGTACCAATTTCACATGCCGTCTATAAAGATCATCCGGCTTATCACTCCAATAAGTTTTACCGTTCCCGTCAAGCAAACTCCTGTCAAGATATTGCTCAAGATTGGATTCAACAAAGTTAGTGATAAAGCAACTTCGCATTGCGTGCGGGTGCAAAAGCCAGCTTGCGTCATTCTGCCCTCGATAAATCCAGGTGCTGTCTCGCCAACGCGAATGGGTTTCATCCAATTCTCGAAGGAAATCTTTAGCAGACTCGCATTTGATTTCTGGAATTTCGTTTTCAATTTCCATCGTCTAACCCAAATTCTCATTCAAAATCCGGCCCAGCTCCCGCCGCAGCAGACCCGGCCGCTCATCGCGCAGCAGCGGCAAGCGCGCCCGCGTCCGATGCAGCTGATTCAAATCAATCTCCTGCGTTATCAGGGCCTCGTCAAAATATAAGCCGCCGGTCATAAACTCGCCATCAGGGTCGACAACCGACGAGCCGCCCCAGAAATTCTTGCCATCTTCATAACCCACCCGATTGCAATGCAAAATATAGGCGGTGAACATACTACCATAAGCCTGATTCACCAGCTCGACCCAGCGGGTGCCACCCAGACGCTCGCTCGCGTTCAAACCGCGCGACGGGCTGGAGCTATTAAGAATCAATATATCCGCGCCATCCAGCCAGAGCAGGTAGGCCGGCGAGACATGCCAAAAATCCTCGCAGATGAGCATGCCCAGGCGGCCGAAGCGGCTATCGAAGGCGCGCACGCGGTTGCCGCGGGCGAAATAGCGCGATTCGTCAAACATCGCGTAGGTGGGCAAGTAGAGCTTGTGGTGGATATGCAAAGTGGCGCCGCCCGCTAGATAGGCATTGGCGATATAAAAGCGGCGCCGCGCGTCTTCATGCACGAAGCCAAATACGATGTCGATATCGGCGCTAGCCGCCAGCAATTCGGCAAAGACAGGGTCGGTCGCGTCAGCTGCCAGCGCCACTTCTGGCACCAGGTCCTGCACCTGATAACCCGTCATCGATAGTTCGGGGAAAACAAGCAGGTCAACCTGCTCGGCGCGGGCGCGCTGGATGGTATCGAGGTGCAGCGCGAGGTTATGCTGCAAATCGCCGAGTTTTGGGTAAATCTGCGCCAAGCCGATTTTGATGCGCATGCTCAGCCCTCCTGTATTGGCTGCTGGCTACATCATAATGCAGCGGCGCAAATGCGACAATTCTCGCCCTGCTCTAGTCGGCCGCAGTTGCTGATTCTTTGGCAGCATCTGCTTCCTGCAAGCTGAGCGGGCGCTTGGCGAAGCGATAACCGACGCCGCGCTCGGTGTAGATATAATTCCGCTGCTGCGAATCGCTTTCGAGTTTGCGGCGCAAGCGGTGCATGTGAACGCGCAGCGTATCTTCCCGAACTTTTTCCGCGTTCCAAGCGCGGGCTAGCAAGGTCTGGTTATTGACGACGCGCGGCGCTTGGTGCAGCAGCGTATGCAGCAGCAGCACTTCCGTCGGCGTCAGCCGAACCGCGCGGCCAGCGATAGTAACCAGACTGTGCGCAAAATCGACGCTCATATTGTCATCCACTTGCATCAGGGATTCGCCGGCCAGCTCGAGCTTTGGCCGGCGCGCCAGCACAATGCGCAAGCGTGCGTCCAACTCGGGCAAGGCGAAGGGTTTGACCAGGAAGTCATCAGCATAGCGCCTCAGCTCTTCGATGTCGATGCTAGCGCTGTCGGCGGGATAGAAAAAAAGCAGTGGCAGGTCGGCGATGTCTTTGAGCTGCCGCGCCGCTTCTAAGCTGCTGAGGGCGCCGGCCGGCGTCATGCTAATGAGGGCAAAGCGCGGCAGGCCAAATTCGGGCAGCCTGGCTAGGGCGACGGCCGCCTCCGCATAAGCGTGGACAGTATAGTTGAAACCAGCGAGATAAGCGCGTATAGCTTCGCAAAGCGCCGGATCTTCTTCGATAAGCAAAACGGCGGACTCGGTCATTATGAGAAGGCCTTAGCAGGCTAATATTATGCGATACAGCCAAGTTCAGCGTATATGCACTATACACCAAAGAATAGGCTGAGTCAATAGGAAATAGAACATTTGCACAATTATGCGGAATTATGTAAATATATGTATGATTTTTAGCAGTATAGGGCATATATGGCAGATAATTAGCGATATTGCTTTGAGATTTGGGAAGGAATTTTTAGGAAATTTAGGGAAATTCTAAGACCAGTTCCAATCGCAGACCGCGTAAATACTCTAGCCGCCGCAAGAGCCAGTCGCGCAGCTCAGGTGTCTTGAAGTCGATCTGGCGTAGAGTATAAGCCGCCAGCGGCACCGCCTCCGGGATATACTCGCCACGGCTTGGGTCCTCGAATTCTGGCCCATAGCGCGCGCTGAGGTCGTAGCCATGCAGCCGGCAGAGGAAAAAATGCTCTTCTAGCTGTTTGCCCGCTTTTTGATGCTCCAAAACAAAGGCGGTTTCTAGCACGGTGGCGCGGGCGCCCAATTCTTCATAGAGTTCGCGTTCCAGCGCGGCGATAAGGCTAGGGTCGCTGCTTTCGACGCCGCCGCCAGGCGCGACCCAATAGGGCGCGGTCTTATTCGGTTTGACGCGCTTTATCAAAAGCAACGCGCCATCGTCTGTCAAGAGGATAGCGCGCACGCGCCGATCGATATACTTCGTCCGTATTCTCTTTGCTAAGCTCACAGTTCACTTGTCTTTGCGCGAGGAGACAGCGCCCAGGCTTCATACTTTGGCGCAATTTAACGCTGGGGCATTAAAGCCAGGTTTAACGCTGATACAGGCCGGCTGAAGCCGACTGAGGAAAAGCCTTTATTCTTAGGCGATTCGCAATGTCTCCATCATTATTCAATTGGAAAACAGTCAGGGATATTAACACAAAGGATCAAAATATTCAACCAGGATAGCCGATGCCATCTTGAAGCCGATAGTCTGCGTGCTTTCTGATTGCAAGCGCACTTTGATGGGCCCCTCAAATGGGTCGCGCTCGACGACTTCCAGCGTTCGGCCCAGCATCAGGCCGCGCTCCTGCGTATTTTGCAGCATAGCCGGGTCGTGCATCATAAAGCGGCGGATGCGGGCGGGCTGATGCAAAGCCAACTCTGATAGCGGCTGCAAATCGCGCTGCGGCATGCTGCCATCGAGATTGGGAATCGGGTCGCCGTGCGGGTCATAGCGCGGGTGGCCCAGCTTGCGCGAGATCGCCTCGATAAAGCGGTCGGATACCGTATGCTCCAGCGCCTCCGCTTCGTCATGCACTTCGTGCAGCTGATAGCCCAAATCCTGCACTAAATAAGCCTCAATCAAGCGATGCCGCCGCAGCATTTTCAAGGCGACGCGCTCGCCTTCCGCTGTCAGGCGCACGCCGCGGTATTTGCGATAGTCGACCGTGCCTTCTTCGACCAGGCGCTGCGCCATGTCCGTTACCGCTGGCGGGCTAACCCGCAAGACTTCGGCTAAGGCATTGGTGGAGACGCGCTCGGTCTCGCGCTGCAAGGTATAGATCGCCTTGAGGAAATCTTCCACCGGCTGGGAGGGTCCGGCGGAATCTCTGCGTTTGTTCATTCGACCGCCTCAATATTTGGCGCGTAGTGCGCTTATCATAGCACAGAATATCGATTGCTCGCCGATTATGCTATTCCTAACACTATTCTAACAAACTTGCCTTATGCTAGTAGCAACATTGAATTGACCAGCAGGCCCCTAAGCCGTACAATAAATGCAAGCGCGTTCATCAAGATGCGCGTTAGAACCTCTGTGGAACAATCCTATGAGCAGAAATTATTATGATGTGCTGGGCGTAAACCGCAACGCCAAGCAAGAGGACATCAAAAAAGCTTTTCGCCAAAAAGCCAAGCAATATCACCCTGATGCCAACCCGGATAATCCCAGCGCCGAAGCCCGCTTCAAAGAAGTCAACGAGGCTTATGAGGTGCTGAGAGACGAAGAAAAACGGGCGGCTTATAACCGCCTCGGCGCAAATTGGCAGCGGCAGCAAAATTTCAGCGGCAATTTTAATGGCGGGCAGCCATTCGGCGGCGGCCAGGTCGAGTTCACCGATGTCTCGGATATTTTTGACAGCTTTTTTGGCAGACAGCGGGCGGCGGGCGGCTTCCACCGCCAGTCCCCCTATCCACGTCCAGGCCGCGACATCGAACAGCGGGTAAGCATCAGCTTGCGCGAAGCCTACGACGGCACCGAGCGCATCGTCACAAAAGACGGCCGTGGCCTCACCGTGCAGATACCGCGCGGCGCAACGACCGGCAGCAAAGTGCGCCTGGCCGGCGAAGGGCAACCGGGCGTCAACGGCGGCCCAGCCGGGCATCTTTATCTCATCGTCGAAGTCAGCGATGACCCGCTTTTCCAGCGTCAAGGCGATGACCTCCATGTCGATGTGAAAGTCGACGCGCTTACCGCCATGCTGGGCGGCGAGGTCGAAGCGCCAACCTTGACCCGCCCGCTGCGCTTGAAGATTCGCCCAGGCACGCAGAGCGGTCAAAAGCTGCGCTTGAGCGGCAAAGGCATGCCCAAGCTGCGCCGCGCCGCCGCCTTTGGCGACCTCTATGCGCGGATTGTGATTACCGTGCCAGCGAAGCTCGACGACGAGCAGCGCAAACTGGCGCAAGCCCTACGCGATAGCCTGCAAGCAACATGACAAGGCCTGCTTGTCTGTTTCTCGCGCTGATGCTTTTGCTGTCGGCTTGCAGCGCGCTGAACTTTGAAAGCGCTGACGCCGCCGCAAACCAGCCTGCCCCGACGCTTGCGCCGCCGAGCAGCCAAGCCAACAGCCTCGAGCGGCCCCTCAGCGAGATTTATCAAAGCGCCAGCCCGGCGGTAGTGAATATCGAAGCGGTCATTTTTGCCGAAGATGGCAGCGCCAGCGAGACGCGGCGCGGCTCTGGCTTTGTTTATGACCAGCAGGGGCATATCATCAGCAACGCGCATCTGGTCGCCGATGTTGACGCGATTCAAGTGACGCTGGGCAAAGCCTATGTTCTGGAAGCGCAGTTGCTCGGCTTCGATAGCTTCAGTGACCTGGCGGTCTTAAAAGTGGCGACGCAGCCTGAGCGTCTGCGCCCCTTGCGTATCGGCGCGTCGGCGCCGCTGCAAGTGGGACAGCCTGTCATCGCCATTGGCAATCCCTTCGGCTTGAATAGCTCGATGACAGCCGGCATTATCAGCGGGCTGGGTCGCACCCTGCCGGCCGCCGAACTGAACGCGGCCGGCGGCCTGCCTGGCGTTGGCAATCCAGCCATCATCCAAATTGACGCCACCATCAACCCGGGCAATTCTGGGGGACCCTTGCTCGATGCCCAAGGCTTGGTCATCGGCATCGCCACCGCCATGCGCAGCGACAATGGCAGTTTTCAAGGCATTGGCTTTGCCGTGCCAGCCGATACGATGCGCCGCGTCATCCCCGAGCTCATCGAGCGCGGGCGCGTCGAATACGCTTGGCTGGGCATTTCGGTCATGCGCGAAGATGGCGGTTATGGCCTAGCAGGTTTGAGCGAAGCCCTCGATTTGCCGGTGGAGCGCGGCGTCTTGCTGCGCGGCGTCAGCGAAGGCTCGCCGGCGCAGCGGGCGGGCTTGCGCGGCGGCGATACCCTAATTGACCTGCGCGGCGAAGCGGTCTGCGTTGGCGGCGACATCATCATCGCCATCAACGGCTATCATTTCGCCGATTTAGACGGGCTGGCAACCTATCTCGTGCAAAACAGCCGGCCGGGCGATACGGTCGAGCTGCTTGTCATCCGCGGCAAAAGCACGCTGGAGCTGACGCTGACGCTAGAAAGTCGCCCAGCCGAAGAGCGCCTCGTCATCGATTGCGCGGCGGCGCGCTTGGAGAATTAACTATGCAAGAGCAGATTCTGGAAGATAACTTAGTCCGCCTGCGGCCGCTGCAAGACGCCGACCGCGCCGAAATCCTCAAGCATGTGCGCGCGCCCGAGATCCCGAAAAACACCTTTGTCCCCCACCCTTATCCGCCCGAAGCGGCTCAAGAATTCGTGCAAAAGGCGCAGGAAAAATGGCAGGCTGATGAAGATTTTACATTTGCCATCATCGATAAAGCGACAGGAAAATTCGCCGGTTGCATGGGCATCCACCCAATTGCCGCGCATCATCGAGCGGAAGTGGGCTATTGGATTGGCAAAGCTTTCTGGAATCGGGGCTTGGCGACGGCGGCGCTGCGCTTGCTGATTCAATTTGGCTTCGAGCAATTGCAGCTCAACCGCATCGAAGCGGGGCATTTTGTCCACAATGCGGCGTCGGGGCGGGTGATGCAAAAAGCGAATATGCGCTACGAGGGTCTGCGCCGCGGCTATCTCTTGCACCGCGAGCAGTACAAAGACGCGCATTGGTATGCCATTTTGCGGGGGGAGTATTTTCTAACATTAGAGGAAAATTCGCACAAAAAAGAGACCGCAGAGGATTAGTCTACGGTCTCTCGACTGTCAAAATCACAGTCTAGCGGTTTCGGGTTCACCCCCTAATGGAAGTTCCCCTTAGAGGTGTGAATCGATTAGAGGGTAGCCCCCTTATCACCTGACATGTCTTATCACCTCCTTTACTCGACCAACGATAGCGCTTAGCCTAACACAAGCCGGCCAAGATTGCAAGTAACTAGGAAAAATCAATGTTATACTGATAGCATAGGAGCTGAGGCATATAAGATCTTGACGCGACATTACCATCCGGCGCATCGCCGACAAGCAATTCAATGGGCGCAGAACTTGCTCAGGCGGGATTTTTATGTGCTAGACACCGAGACCACCGGCTTAGGGCCCGCTGACGAAATCGTGCAGATTGCCATCGTCGACAAAGGCGGCGCGCTTGTCATGCAGCAACTCATCAAGCCAACCGTCTCTATGCACCCGGCCGCTGAGGCGATTCACGGAATTTCTGCGGAAGACCTGGCGGACGCGCCCAGCTTCAAAGACATCTACATTAAGCTATCCACGCGCTTAGCCGGGCAAGCGCTAGTCGCCTACAACATGGAATTTGATTGGCGCATGCTGGAGCAAAGCGCCAGGGCTTATGGCCTGCCGCCGCTGCGCGCCGGCAAACGACACTGCGCCATGCAACAATACGCTCGCTTCAATGGCAAGCGCCGGCCCAATGGCCGGAGTTATATCTGGCATAAGCTCACTGATGCCGCCAAGCGAGAAGGGCTACCCACCGCCGGCGCGCATACCGCCGCCGGCGACGTGCGCATGACCCTCGCGCTCATCCAAAAAATGGCCGGGGCGGACTAACGTCTTTTCGCATTGGCCGCGCCCGCTTACAATCCGCCACAGCTTTAGACACGCAACCGTATAAGAATGAGCCTAAGACAAAGCCGCCTTATTTCAACCCCAGCCCCGCCCCTCCCGTAGGGCAGTGTCTACGCGCCCCGAAGCTTCGGGGAGGGATTTAAGGTGGGGTTGAAAAGAACGCATAAATTTGCAAAATTTACTTTGTCCTACTCCTGTGGCAAATATTCTTTTTTCCTAGTCGCAATACAAATTTGAGCCTACTGAGAAAGCGTTTCCCATGAGATTTGATGACAAAATTGCTTTGGTCACCGGCGCGTCGCGCGGCATCGGGCAGGCCATCGCCAGCGGCTTGGCTGAGCGCGGCGCAAAAGTCGCCATACACTACAAGAGCAATCTCGCCGCCGCCCGCGCCACGCAAGCGAGCCTGGCCGGCGCTGGGCATATCATGGTGCAGGCGGATATTGCCGATCCAGCCGCCGTCAAGCGCCTGGTAGACACAGTTGTCGAGCGCTATGGGCGCATCGACATCCTCGTCAACAACGCCGGCATCCACGAAGAGCGCCTGCTCACGGAAGTGAGTTACGAAGAATGGGTGGCATATTTCTCCAAGATTTTAGCCGTGAATCTCACCGGCGCCGCCAACGCCAGTTATTGCGCCGCCCGCTATATGATGGAAAGCGGCGGTGGGCGCATCGTCAATATCTCGTCGCGCGGCAGCTTCCGCGGCGAGCCAACCGCGCCCGCCTATGGCGCGAGCAAAGCCGGCCTGAACAGCCTGGGGCAGTCTTTGGCGAAGCTCTTGGCGCCGCACCAAATTTTCGTCGGCACAGTCGCGCCTGGCTTCGTCGAGACGGATATGGCGGCCGAACGGCTGGCTGAGCCGGCCGGCGACGAAATCCGCCGGCAATCGCCGCTCAACCGCGTCGCCAAGCCGGCAGAAGTCGCCTATGCGGCGCTCTTCCTCGCGTCTGAGGGCGCGGAATTCAGCACCGGCACGATTATCGATGTCAATGGCGCGTCCTACCTGCGCAGTTGAGCCACGATGATAGACCAGCTCGAATTGCAAAGCGCCCGCCTGCGCATTCGCCATTTTACAGCCGGCGATTTGCCAGCCTGCCTCGATTTTCGGCGGCGCGTCTTTGGCTTGCAGGAAGAGGAGGCTAAGGCTAACAGCTGGCTGCGCTGGACAATCGACAGCTACCGCGAACTGGCGCAGCTCAAGCAGCCGCCCTATGCCGATTATGCCATCGTATTAAAAGCAGACGGGCAATTTATTGGCTCGGTCGGCATCGTGCCGACGGTTTTGCCCTGGGGCGCGCTGAAAGGCGCAGCGAGCGACAGCTTGCTCAGCCCGGAGATTGGCTTGTTTTGGGGCATTTTGCCCGAATATCGGCGGCAGGGTTATGCGACTGAAGCGGGCGGCGCGCTGATTGATTTTCTCTTTCAAGTCTTTGGCGCGCGCCAGGTTGTTGCCACCACAGCTTACGACAACCTAGCTTCGCAAAATACGATGAAAAAGCTGGGCATGCGGCTCTATCGCAACCCTTTGCCCGAACCTGCCTGGTGCCAGGTTGTTGGCATTCTCGAGAATGCTGGTAAAATCTAATTTGAGCTTAATCGCCCTTAGTCGGCGGCAGCGTAAATGCGCCTAGGGGCGCATCGGCGCAGCATATACGGCTTATTAACGGAGGAAACTCATGAAAGGCAAGTTCGTTTTACTTTTCGCCCTGCTCTTGCTCCTGATTGGCGCGGTCAGCGCCCAAGACGAGAGCTATTCCCTCACTATCATGCATACAAACGATGTGCATGGCCACCACGAGCCGCAGCGCAATGGCGATGGCGGCGCGGCAGGCAACGGTCGTCAAGCAAATCCGCGCCGAAGTTGATCATCACCTGCTCTTGGATGGCGGCGACCGCTTCACTGGCACGCTCTTCCATGTGCAATATCGCGGGCAGGATAGCGTGCAGATTATGAATGCTATCGGCTATGACGCGATGGCCCTCGGCAATCACGAATTTGACGATGGCAGCGAAGTGCTAGCCAATTTTGTCCAAGGGCTGAACTTCCCCGCCCTCAGCGCCAATATCGACTTCAGCGAAGACCCGCTGCTGGCTGGCTTGGTTGAGCCATCGGTCATCCTCGAAGTCGGCGGCGAGCAAATCGGCATCATCGGTTTGACCACGCCTGAAACTGAAATCCTGGCTAAGCCCAGCGACGAGCTAGTCTTCCACTATAACTTGGTCGATATCACGCAGCAGCATGTCGATATGCTGACGATGCAAGGTGTTAACAAAATCATCTTGGTAACGCATATTGGCTATGGCGCCGATGTAGAAGTGGCGCAGAGCGTCAGCGGCGTCGATGTCGTCGTCGGCGGGCATACCAATACCTTCCTCAGCAATAGCTACAGCGGCGCCCGCGGCGAATATCCGACTGTGCTGGAAAGCGCCAGCGGCGAGCCAGTGCTGGTCGTGCAGGCCAGCACCAAGACGGTCTATCTGGGGCGGCTGGATGTGGAATTTGACGCCGACGGCTTGCTGAGCGATTGGGATGGCGATGCTATCCTGCTCAGCCGTTATATCAGCCCCGACCCAGACATCAGCGACCTCATCGCGGGCTTGGCGGAGCCGATTGCCGCGCTGCAAGCGCAGCCCGTTGGCGAAACCGCCGTCGCGCTGACTGGCACTAGCCCGCGCCTCTGCCGCATTCAAGAATGCCTGCTGGGCAATGTCATTACTGACGCCGTCTTAGAAGACACCGGCGCTGATATTGTGCTGCAAAATGGTGGCGGCATCCGCGCCGATATCGACGAGGGCGAAGTTACGCTGGGCGAGGTCTTGAATGTGCTGCCTTTTGGCAATCTCATCAGCACCTTCGATTTGACCGGCGCCGATGTGCTAGCCGCGCTGGAAAACGGCGTCAGCCGCGTCGAAGTCGACGAGAACAACAATCCGATGGTCGACGGCGCGTCGGGACGCTTTTTGCAAGTTGGCGGCCTGCGCTATGTCTATGACGCGACGCAAGAACCGGGCAGCCGCATCGTCAGCGTTTCGGTCTTGCAAGATGGCGCTTACCAGGAGCTTGACCCAGAGGCTATTTACCACATCGCTAGCAATGACTATGTGCGCGGCGGCGGCGATGGCTTCTCCATCTTCGAGACCAATGCCATGAACGCTTATGACCAAGGCCGGCCCCTAGATCAGGTCGTGGCGGATTATATCGCCGCCAACAGTCCGCTAAACGTCGAGCTGGAAGGCCGTATCACGCATCAAGCGGGCTAAGTTTTGCCCTTGCAAGTAAAATATTGCAAGTAAAAAAACAACCGTAGCAGGAAGACCGCTGGCCGAGGCTGGCGGTTTTCTTTTTTGCGCCGCTCTAGGCTCTATAACGCTAGTGATTTGCCCAGCGCGCATCTATGCTATAGTCAATGCAGACAGAATTTGACTCAAGCTGATATGTGACCGTGCGCGACCTTGGCTCTTTCTACGACCTTTATTTTATCTATCACCCGGACGATGGCGCATTCTTGGGGCGGGCCGCCGCGCAAATGCAGGCATCGGGCATCAACTGCCATTTTGACGCGCTCGCGCCTAGCCAGAGCCTTGATAGCGCGCCGCTCAAAGCAAATCTTTTGCGCGCCTACACGGTGGGCATCGTGCTTTCGCCCGCCTCAGCCGAAAGCCAACTCTGCAATGAACTGATCCAATACGCCGTTAGAAACAGCAAAACCCTGCTGACGCTGATACTCGACGACGATATCGCGGTGGAAGTACATCCTGCTATCGCCGAGAACGCTTATGTTTTTTTCCGCGAGCAGGACGACCTGCTAAGTCAAATTGAGCTGCTGCGCCAGCAGCTGCGCCTTGACCCGGCGACAAAACTGCATACCGAGCTGCTGGTCGCGGCTGATGCCTGGCAGCAGCGCGACCGCAGTCCCGAGCTACTCTTGCCACCCGAGCAGGTGGCGGCGGCGCGGGACTGGCTGGCGGCGGGCGCGGCGCTGGGCATGAAAGTGTCTCCTTTGCTGGTGGAATACATTCACCGCAGCCGCCGTCAAAAACCAGCGCGCAATATCTCATTGGCTCGCAGGCCCATCATTGCGCTGACGGCGCTGGGCTTGCTCGGGCTGGGTTTCCTCTTGCTGCGAGCGGCCCTCGCTGGCCTGACCGATACACAAGCACGGGCCGCGCAAACCAGCGCCGCCCAGACGCCGCTCGCCTTGACAGCCGCCGCTGCCACCGCCATCAATAGCAGCGCGCTAGGCACAGTCGATGCCCTAGCCGCCACCAGCGCCAGCATCGCCGCCGCCGTCAGCCAGACGGCGCAGGCAGGCGCGCTCACAGCGACGCAAGCCGCCCGCGCCAGCGCAACCGCACAATCTGCGGCGCAGCTGCAAGCGACCCAGGCCCGGGCCACCGATGTCTATGAACTGGCGCAGGCGGCCGATGCCCGCCAGCTGATTGAGGCAGGCGACGCGGCTCTAGTCAGCGGCGATGCTGACCTGGCTCTAGCCTTAGCCTGGGCCGCGAAAGACAGGCTGGACACGCCAAAGCCGGCTTATCGCCTGCTGCGGCGGGCCCTGGCCGAAGCCGACAGCGGCACAGTCGCAACAGTGGCGCCTGCGGCCTTGCCCGGCGCCAGTCTCAGCCCCAGCGGAGAGACCTTGCTCGTCATCGAAGACAGTGGCATCAGCCTGCGCGATACGGCGACGCAAGAAACCAAGCTGGAACTGCCGCCGGGTCTGATTGCCCTGGCCGGCCCGCACTTCGCCCATTATGACGGCGAAACCGTGCGCCTGCGCGCGCTGGAAACAGGCGCGGAAAGCCAGCGCTGGCAAGCCAACTGGGAAGACACCCGAGCGCTCTACCTGGCGCCTGACGTGCAAACTCTCTTGGTCGCGACGGCTTCGGACGCGCTCTGGCTGCTGCGCCAGGGCAGCGAGGAGCCGCAGCGATTGCCGGCCGCCGCGCCGGCTGAAGTCATTTTTGCGCCTGACGGTCAGCGCTTCTTGAGCTTGCAGGCCGAACGTGCTCTGCTTTGGGAAGTAGAGAGCGCAGAGGCTCTAGCCACTTATCCTTTGGGCGGCGTCAGCGCTCTTGAGCTGCAAGCGGCCTTCAGCGCGGCTGGCGATTCCCTTGTTTTTTTTGCGCAGTTGGAAAACGGGCTGGCCGGTTTGACCGTGACTGCGCTGGCTGATGACAGTGCGCGGCGCCAGACATTCGTCGATGTCGTCGCGGGTGCATTAACGGCCGACGGGCAATTTCTGGCACTGGCTCTAGCCGATGGCAGCGCGCAAATCATCGAGACGGCTAGCGGTGCCACCGTCTATCAGCTGCCTCTGGCCGCGCAGTCCATCAGCAAATTGCAGTACCGGCCGGCAGAAAATTTGCTGGTCGTCGCCGCTGGGCGGGCGCTCAGCTTTTGGCATGCGCCAACGGCGATGCTCGAAGTGCGCTTTAGCCAGCCAGCGCCGATTGTAGATTTTCAGCTTAGCGGCGATAATCGGCGGGCGCTGACGCGGGATGCCGCCGGCCTCTATCGGCTGTGGCAAAGCGAAGACCCGGCCGACTTCCTAGCCCGCATCGAAGCGACGCGCCGGCCGCGCTCCTTAACTTGCGCCGAACGCGAAGACTATCTCGTCCTGCCTTTATGCGAGTGAGCGATATGAAACCTAAGCGCATTCTCTTCACCTCTTGGTACACCGGCTTGGGCGGCGGCGAAACCGACCTGCTGACCTTGGTTGAGGCTTTAGACAGAACGCGCTTCGAGCCGCACTTATTACTGCCCGCCGCCGGCCAGCTATGCGAGCGTTGGCGCGCCGCTGGCTGGCAGGCGCATATTATCCCCTATCGCGGCGCGTCAACTTGGTTTGTGCCGGCGCTTTGGGCGCGCTTCCCAGTCGTGAAGCGCTTTCGGGCGCTGCTGCAAGCGCAAAAAATTGACTTGATACAGAGCGATTATCACACGCTGCCTTTGATGGCGCCGGCGGCGCAGAGCCTCGGCTTGCCGCTGACCTGGGTGGTTTGGGGCTGGTGGTTCAAACCCAGACGGTGGCAGCGCAACTTTTTCCGCAGCATGCCCTCAGCCATGTCGCGCTCCCTCGTGATTAGCTGGGGTTTTTTGGGCGACCCGCCTTTTATGCCAGAAGAGCGGCTGCCGGTCATCTATCCCGGCCTGAATACGGAGCGCTTTCGGCCGGGGCTGGATGGCGGGGCGCTGCGGCGCGAGCTGGGCATCGCCAAAAGCGACCTGGTTGTGGTGATGGTCGCGCGCTTTCAGCAGGTCAAAGGGCATCACATTTTCCAGTGGATGGCGGAGCGGGTGCTGGCAGAATTGCCCGAGACGCAGTTCATCATCGCCGGCGACGATGTCTTTGGCGTGGCGGCGGATAAGCGCTATCGGGATCAGGTGCTAGCCCATGCCAAATCCAAGCCGCTCTTGCGCGAGCGCTTGCATTATATCGGCTTCCGCCACGATGTCGAAACGGTCTATGCCGCCGGCGATGTCTTCGTCTGCCCGTCGGATTTCGAGAGCTTTGGCATAGCGGTTGTGGAAGCGATGGCCTGCGGCCGGCCGGTGGTCAGCACGCGCTTCGGCGGACCCACCGAGACGGTGCTAGATGGCCAAACAGGCTTCTTAGTCGACCCTGGCGATGACGCGGCGCTGGCGGAGCGGGTCTTGGAGCTGCTGCGCGATGCCGAAATGCGCCTGCGCTTCGGCGCTAACGCCAGGCTGCGGGCGCAATATCTCTTCTCGCCCAAAGTGATGGCTGAAGAACACAGCAAAATCTATGAAGAATTGCTGAGCCTCAATTCACCGTGGCATTAAACAAGAATTTCGCCAATGTGTCATTAAAAGTATTGTCCTTCAGGTAGGCGATATGCTCGCCGGCAAAGGGGGTCGGCTCGATGCCAAAATGATCGACCAGAGCATTCTCTGGCACGGTGTTTGGCACTGCTAGCAATTCCAGCAAGCTGGTGCTGACGGGCGAACCGGGCAGCAGAGCCTGCATCAGCCTGACGACTGGGCGCAATACCGCGACTGGCACTGGCACCAGCAAACGCCAGGTATCCAGAGCGGCGATGACGCGGCGCTCAATTTCGCCCAAACTCAAGACCTCGGGCCCGCCCAGTGACAGTTCCGCGCCGATGCTGCTGTCATCATCCAGGCAGCGCAGGGCCGCTTCCACCACATCATGCACAGAAACGGGCTGGAACTGCGCTTTGCCGCCGTCAATCAACGGGAAGATAAGCGGCGTTACGCGCAGCAGCCGGGCGAAGCTATTGAAGAACTCGTCTTGCGGACCAAAAATCGCCGACGGGCGTAGAGCCGTCCACTGCAAATTTGAGGCGGCGACATATTCCTGGGCTCGGCCTTTGCTGGCGAGAAAGCGATAAGGCAAATCGGCAGCGGCGCCATTCTGGCTCATATTGATGAAGCGCCTGACGCCGGCCGCTTCAGCCGCTTTCACCACATTGACTGTGCCTTGAAAATTGACCGCTTCGTAGGTCTGCCCGCCCTTCTCCATAGCGATGGCGACATAGTGAATCACCGCGTCGACACCGCGCATGGCGGCGGTCAAGCTGGCGGGCTGCGTAACATCGCCTTCGGCGATTTCGATTTCGTCGGCTACCGTTTTCAAGCGGATGGCGGCTTTGGCGCGCTGCCGCACCAGCGCCCGCGCGGGCCGCCCCATAGCCGCCAGTTTTTTCACCGTTTGATTGCCTAAATAACCGGCCGCGCCTGTCACCAAGATTGTCATGTCCCGCGCCTTTCACTCCTTTGCCATAGCTGTATTATAGTCCAGGAATAGCGCTACCAGAAATTTGCGCCAGCGCCGAGCGGCCGCGAGCCTGGTACAATGCAGCGCGAGACAAATAAACCCAGCCAAAAGAACAAATTTCAGTGGGCAATCAGAAGCGGACAGTCTATTTGCGGGTAGATGCAAAAGCGCCGGCGGCAGCCGCGATTGCGGTGGCGGCGGCGGCGCTGCGCGCTGGCGAGCTGGTCGCTTTCCCGACCGAGACGGTCTATGGCTTGGGCGCGAATGCCTGGGACGCGGCGGCGGTGGACGCTATTTTCCGCGCCAAAGGCCGCCCAGCCAACGACCCGCTCATCGTGCATATCGCAAATATGGCGCAGCTGGCGACGATAGCCCGCGAAATCCCGCCTGCGGCAAAAACGCTGGCAGAGCGCTTTTGGCCCGGCGCGCTGACAATCGTGCTGAAACGCAATCCAGCTCTGCCGGCCAATCTGACGGCCGGCTTGGACACAGTCGCTGTGCGCCTGCCCGCTCATGCGGTGGCTCTAACTTTGCTACGAGCGGCGGCTTTGCCCATCGCCGCGCCTAGCGCCAATCGCTTTTCCCGCCCCAGCCCGACTAGGGCTCAGCATGTCTTGCAAGATTTGGCCGGTGCGCCAGCTGTGATTCTGGACGCCGGCCCAACTGCCATCGGCGTCGAGTCGACCATCGTCTCCCTGCTTTATGGGCCGCCGCGCGTCTTGCGGCCCGGCGGCATAACGCTAGAAGCCTTGCGCGAAGTCTTGCCCGATGTGCGATTTGCGCCGCATTTCCTCGCCGATGATGGGCCGGCCAGCGCGCCGGGCAGCATGCTGCGGCATTATTCGCCAACAGCCCGCGTCCTGCTCTTTCAAGGCGCAGACGATGCGGCTGTCTTCGCCGCTATGCGCCGGGAAATCGCCCGCCATCAGGGCGTCGGCCTGCTGCTCAGCGACGCCGATGCCGCCGCCTTCGCCGGGCTGAATGTCAAGATTGAGCGCTTAGGCGCAGATGCCGAGGCCGCTGCCCTGCGCCTCTTCGCCGCTTTGCGCACTCTGGACCAGGCAGGTGTCGAAGTGATTTTAGCCCGCGCGCCCGAGAAAGACGGGCTGGGGCTGGCGGTATGGGACCGGCTGCTGCGCGCCGCCGTCGGCGAGGTGATTGCGGTTTAGGCGCGCCAAGCGCCGTCCGCTTGTGCTATAATGCCGCTAGAGATGTGGCAGATAAACGGTCAGAAAAGGGCGAGCTTGTGGCGACAGTCATTCAAATCAAAGATATTGCGCAATACGACGGGCAAGAGGTTACGCTGCGCGGCTGGGTCTATAGTCGGACGGGCAAAGGCCGCCTGCAATTCATCCTGCTGCGCGATGGCAGCGGGCAGGCGCAATGCGTCGCTTTCAAGCGGGAGATGGAGCCAGCCGAATTTGAAATCGCCCGCAGCTTGAATCAAGAATCTTCCGTCATCATCAGCGGCACGGTGCGGGCGGATAGGCGCGCGCCCGGCTTCCCCGGCGGCTTCGAGATTGGCATTCGAAAGCTGGAACTCGTGCAGCAAGCCCAAAACTATCCCATCAGCCCCAAAGAACATGGCACCGAGTTCTTGATGAACCACCGCCATCTTTGGGTGCGCAGCAATCGGCAATGGGCCATTCTGCGCATCCGCGCAACCATCATTCGCGCCTTGCGCGATTGGCTGGATAGCCAAGGTTTTCTGCTAGTCGATACGCCGATTATCACGCCGGCCGCCGGCGAAGAGACCACCACGCTCTTCGATGTCGATTATTTTGGCGAAACAGCCTATTTAGCCCAGACCGGGCAGCTCTATAACGAAGCCAACATTATGGCTTTTGGCAAGGTCTATTGCTTCGGACCCACTTTCCGCGCCGAAAAATCAAAGACGCGCCGCCATCTCATCGAGTTTTGGATGCTTGAGCCAGAAATTGCCTTTTGCAGCCTCGAAGAACTGATGGACATTGAAGAGAACATGGTGGCTTATGTGGTGGCGCAGGTGCTGGAGAAACATCAGCCTGAGCTAAAAATCATCGAGCGCGACACTGGCAAACTCGAAGCCATCCAAGCGCCGTTCGCCCGCATCAGTTACGATGATGCCGTCGCCCGCTTGCAAGAACTGCAATCGCGTCTGGATGACGCGGAAAAGCGGACTGAGCTAGCCATCGAATGGGGCGAAGATTTTGGTAGCCCGCATGAGACGGCGCTGGCGGAAATGTTCGACAAACCCGTCTTTGTCTATCACTATCCGACAGCGGTGAAAGCCTTTTATATGAGTCCGGTGGCCGGCCGCCCAGAAGTCTGCCGCAGCGTGGATTTGCTAGCGCCTGAGGGTTATGGCGAAATTATCGGTGGCAGCGAGCGCATCCACGATTTGGATTTGCTCGCGGCGAATATCGACAAGATGGGCTTAGGACGGGCGGCTTATGAATGGTATCTGGACCTGCGCAAGTTTGGCACCGTGCCGCACGCTGGCTTCGGCATCGGCATCGAGCGGACTGTCGCTTGGGTCTGCGGGCTGAGCCATGTGCGCGAGACCATCCCCTACGCCCGTCTGCTCAACCGCAAGTATCCTTAAAATCAAGTAGCGGGCAAGGCGACGCGCAAGGCTTCGGAGAGGCTGCGCGCTTCAATGAGCTGCAGGCCGGTTGGGATGGCGTCAGCGCCGCGCCGCAGCTTTGGCGCCAGGGCGCGCTTGAAGCCGATTTTGCGCGCCTCGTTCAGCCTTGCGCTTAGCTGCCAGACGCGGCGCAGCTCGCCGCTCAGCCCCACTTCGCCGACAATCGCTAAATCCGCCGGCAGCGGCACATCGTAATAACTCGAGGCAATCGCCAGAGCCAGTGCCAAATCTGAGGCAGGCTCAGAAATCTTCAAACCACCGATGACATTGGCGAAAATATCCTGCTGCCACAATTTCAAGCCCAAGCGCTTGCTCAAGACCGCGCTGATAAGCAGCAGGCGATTCTGGTCGACGCCGTTGGCGGTGCGCCGCGGATTGCTAAAAGCTGACGGACTGGTCAGCGCTTGCAGCTCGACCAGCAAAGGCCGGGTGCCTTCCATTGTGATGGCGATGGCGGAGCCTGAGGCATTGACGACTCGCTCTTCCAGGAAAGCGGCCGACGGGTTCTCCACCTGCGTCAGGCCGCTGCCGCGCATCTCAAAAACGCCGACTTCGCTCGTCGCGCCATAGCGGTTCTTCACCCCGCGCAACAAGCGATAATGTTGAAAAGGGTCGCCCTCGAGGTACAGCACGGCATCGACGATATGTTCCAGCGTGCGCGGGCCGGCGATGTTGCCTTCTTTGGTAACATGCCCGATAAGCAGGATGCTGCTGCCAGTTGATTTTGCCAGCGCGTGCAGCTGCGTCGCGCATTCCCGCACCTGCGCCACCAAGCCCGGCGACGAATCCAAATAAGCGGCATTGGTCGTCTGAATCGAATCGATGACGAGCAGCAGCGGAGCCAGCGCTTTGGCTTGCCCGACGATGTTTTCCAAGTCGGTCTCGGCGAGCAGGTATAATTCAGGTGCGGCTAGCCCGAGGCGGTCCGCCCGCATTTTGATTTGCCGCGCGCTTTCTTCGCCGCTGACATAAAGGACGCGGCTGCCGCTATTCGCCAGCTGCGCGGAGAGTTCTAGCACCAGGGTAGATTTGCCGATGCCCGGTTCGCCGCCGAGCAGGACGAGGCTGCCTGGCACGAGGCCGCCGCCCAAGACGCGGCTGAACTCGGCGATTGGCACTTGGATGCGCTCTTCGCCGCCGATTTCAATCTGTGGCAGGGGCTGCGGCGCTTGCGGGCTGGCATTCACGGGCCCGCGGCGCTGCTTGGCAGTGGGCCTAGCCGGCTCGATATGCTCGCGCATGGTGTCGAATTCGCGGCATTGCGGGCAGCGCCCGAACTTGCGCGGACTGCGCTTGCCGCAATTGGAGCAGATATAGCTGCTGCGCTTTTTTGCCATTCTATGCGCCTCGCGCTAGGAGAAGTAAGTCCAAGTTAATTATGCAAACAATTGCAGCCACACCTCACTTCCCCCCCCCCAAAAAAAGCTTTGGGGAGGGGAGAAAAACCCCGAAAATTATGGGTGTGCTTGCAGCAAAGTCCCTCGCCGAAGCTTCGGGGAGCGATCGCCAATCGTGAGCTTGAAACGAAGGCATAAAACCTGCAAAATTTAGTTTGTCCTACTGAGTATGACGGCGGGCATCAAAGCGCGCCGACAGCGGTAACATTTGAAATCAGGCTGGCAAGGCCACTTGCCCTAGCCCATATTATGAACAGCCTCCACCTTAGTATAAGTCAAAAGCGCGGCAAATTGAAAGGATGCCATCATTCTATGATGCCGCGCAATGTATTATCATGCGCTACTTGTAACTTCGCTGTAAGAAGCGCACCTTAAACTAGCGTAAGTAAATCTAAGTTAATTATGCAGAATTTGATGCGCAATTTTCAACCCCACGATGGCGATCCCTCCCCGAAGCTTCGAGGAGGGACTTTCCCACACGCGCCCCCATAGTTTTCGGGGTTTTTCTCCCCTCCCCAAAGCTTTGGGGAGGGGCCGGGGGTGGGGTTGAAACGAACGCAAAAACTTGCAAAATTTAATTTGTCCTACTGAAATGCGATTGAAAGGAATCTAAATGCGCCATGCTATTAAAATGCAGCGCAGCGCCTTGCTGGTAAGCCTTGTCCTATTCGCGGCGGGGTTTTTCTTGGTGTATGCCGCGCCAAGTCAAGCGCAGAGCGAGACAAACTGCCGCCCGCGCAACTTGAACACCGCCAACTGGACAACAGATTTTTGCCAGAGCCAAGTCGATTTCGCCGAAATTCGCGTGGGTCATCCTGTAAAAGACGGCATCCCGGCTGTGAATGATCCGGCGCTAGAATCCATCGCCGACGCGTCTACCTGGCTGAGCGAGCGTTCGCCGGTTATCGCCTTGGAAATCGACGGACAAGCGCGGGCTTATCCGCTGGCGGTCTTGATGTGGCACGAAATCGCCAACGATGAAATCGCCGGGCAGCCGATTGCGGTAACATTCTGCCCGCTCTGCAACAGCGCCATCACTTTCGACCGCCGCGTGGATGGCGCAGTATTAGACTTTGGCGTCAGTGGCTTGCTGCGCAACAGCGACCTCATCATGTACGACCGGCAGAGCGAAACTTGGTGGCAGCAGCTGACAGGCGAGGCCTTGGTCGGGCAATATGCTGGCGCTCTTTTGAACATCGTGCCATCGCAGGTCATCAGCTTTGGCAGCTTCGCCCAGCGCTATCCAGAAGGCGCGGTTATGTCCCGCGCGACCGGCTACAATCGGCAATATGGCATCAATCCTTATCGCAATTATGACAGCCAGCCTGGGCGGCCTTTCCTCTTTGATGGGCCTATCGACCCGCGCCTGCCCTCGCCGGTGGACCATGTCTTGGCAGCGCTGGTTGATGGCGCGGCAAAGGCTTACCCGTTTGACATCCTGCGGCAAGAAAAAGCGCTTAACGATGTCTTGGGCGAAAAGCCGATTGTGATTTTCTTCCAGAGTGGCGTCGCCAGCGCGCTGGGCGATGCCGTCATCGATAATGCGCAAGACATCGGCACAGCTGGCATGTATGAAGCGACGCTCGATGGCGAGCTGCTGCATTTTGTCTTGCAGGCGGATGGCAGTTTTCAAGATGAAAACACCGGCTCGACTTGGAACGCTTATGGCGAAGCCATCGCGGGTGCGCTAGCTGGCCGCCAGCTGCAATGGGTTAATGCCTTCCCGCATTTTTGGTTTGCTTGGGCGGCTTTCCAGCCCGAGACCGCGGTCTATGGTTTGCAGTAAGACGCCGCCTGATATGACAATGACAAGCGGTTCAGCGGCGGCTAGAAAAGCGCCAAAGACAAAGCGCGGGGCGCGTCTCAAAGAGATTTTCTGCCTTAGCGCAAGCGCCTGCATCATCATCATTCTCATTGCGCTGGGGCAGCGGCTGGCAGACAAGCGCGGCGGCTGGCGGACAGATTTTGACAAGTCCACCATCGATATGGCCGAAGTCATTTCTGGCGGCGTGCCGCGCGATGGCATCCCGCCCATCGACGCGCCGCAATTCCAGCCGGTACGCTCGGTAAAGCATTTGGCGACGCATTCGCCCCTAATCGCGGTCAAAATCAAAGGCGAAGCCCGCGGCTACCCGCTGGAAGTCTTGATACGCCACGAAATTGTGAACGATGTGCTGGCCGACATACCGATTGCCATAACCTTCTGTCCGCTCTGCAACAGCGCTGTGGTCTTTGACCGCCGCGTCGATGGCGCTGCGCTGCGCTTTGGCGTATCGGGCAATTTGCGCTATAGCGACCTGATTATGTGGGACGACATCACGGAATCTTGGTGGCAGCAATTGACTGGCGAAGCTATCGTCGGCGCTTACAGCGGCTATCAATTAAATATGATTGCGTCGCAGCTGATAAGTTTTGGCGTCTTCCGCGAACGCTATCCCCAGGGCGAGATACTGCGCGGGCCCCTGGACAAGTACGGGCAGAATCCATATCCGGGTTATGATAGCAGCGCTAGCCCTTTTTTGTTTCGCGGCCAGCTGGATGCGCGGCTGCGGCCGACGGAGCGGGCGCTAGCCGGCTTGGTCGCTGGGCAAGCGGTTGCTTATGCCTTCTCCGAATTAGAGCAGCATCAGGTCCTGAATGACAAAATCGCGGGCGAAGACATCGTTGTCTTTTGGCAGGCGGGCGCAGTGAGCGCTTTGGACACGGCCGAGATTGACACTTCGCGCGCTGTCGGCATGGCGCTGATGTATAGCCGCCAGCTTGAGGGAGGAGAAGTTTTGACCTTCTGCCAAGAAGCGGCGGGCATACAAGACGAAGAGACCGGCAGCCTCTGGAATATCTTTGGCGAGGCGATTGCCGGTCCATTGAAGGGCAGCAAGTTGCGGCAGCTGCCGGCCGCGGCGCATTTTTGGTTTGCCTGGGCGGCTTTTTATCCCGAAACGGAGCTGCGCGATGTCGCCGCCTTGAATCAAGCGAGCTAGCCGCGCCTGCGCATTACAAAATCTGATCGAGAAATTCTTGCGTGCGCGGATGATGCACGATGTCGGGGCTGAAGAAATTCTCGGGCGGGCCTTGCTCGACGATGCGCCCCATATCCATAAAGATAATGCGGTCGGCAACTTCCCGCGCGAAACCCATCTCATGCGTGACGACAAGCATGGTCATGCCAGTCCGCGCTAATTCTTGCATGACATCCAGCACTTCTTTAATCATCTCTGGATCTAGCGCCGAGGTTGGCTCGTCAAAGAGCATGATTTTTGGCTCCATGGCCAAAGCCCGCGCGATGGCGACGCGCTGCTGCTGTCCGCCAGAGAGCTGCCCCGGATATTTATAAGCCTGCTCGGGGATGCCGACGCGCTCCAGCAATTCCATCGCCCGCTGCTCAGCTTTGTCGCGGGCCCAATGCCGCACCTTCATCGGCGCCAGCGTGATATTGTCTATCACCGTCAGATGCGGGAAGAGATTGAACTGCTGGAAAACCATGCCCGTCTCGCGGCGAATCTCGGCGATATTCTGCACATCGTGGCTCAGCTCGATGCCATCGACGACAATCGTGCCATCTTGATGCTCTTCCAAGCGATTGATGCAGCGGATGAAAGTCGATTTGCCCGAGCCAGAGGGGCCAATAATGACCAGCACCTCTTGCGGCATGACCTCAAGCGAGACATTGCGCAGGACATGAAAATCGCCGAACCACTTGTTCATATCACGACAGATGATGATAGGCTCGTCGCCCGCCATGACTTGCTTTTTTGCATTTTCCATTAGACCCTCCGCGAATCCATTTCCCCAGTGGCGCTATAGCTGCTGTGCCCGCACCACACCAGAACCTGTGGCTTCAATCCTTCGGCTAATGTAGGACATGATATAGCTGAAGACAAAATAAATGATAGCCACATAAAGAAAAGTTTCTTCCCGCCGCTGCAAAAACTCTGATTGCGCGACTACGCGCGAGGCGACGCCCGTGATTTCCGCCATCCCGCCAATCAGAGAGACGAGCGAGGTATCCTTGAAGATAGAGATAAATTGCCCGACCAAAGCCGGGATAACGGCGCGCAAAGCCTGCGGCAGCAAGATATACAAAGTTGTATGCCAGCCGGATAACCCGATGGCTTGCGCGGCTTCT
Source organism: Phototrophicaceae bacterium (assembly GCA_965200325.1). Taxonomy (GTDB): domain Bacteria; phylum Chloroflexota; class Anaerolineae; order Aggregatilineales; family Phototrophicaceae; genus UBA6055. The sequence continues at coordinate 2,795,099 of OZ241335.1, forward strand.
GTCTGCCCGCGGTCGAGCGATTGCAAGCCGCCCCGCACATTCTCCGCTAAATAAGCGGCGCTAAACATCGTGATAGCTACCCAAGCGCGCACCTGGATTTCGATGGTCGCCAGACTCGGATCAATCAGCGGTACCAGCAAAAAGGCAAAAAACAGCACCGTAATCAGCGGCACGCCGCGGGCGATTTCGATGTAGGTGATACAGACATATTTCACAACTGGCAGGTTGCTGCGCCGCCCCAAAGCCAAAGCGATGCCGATGGGGAAGGAAGCGCCAATGCCCAGGATGGTTAACTGCATCGTCAGCAGCAAGCCGCCCCAGAGCGATTTATCTGAGACGGGCATCAAATCGGCGGCCGGCGCTTGCAAGATACCGCCCGTCTCCAAACCGCTGACAAAGCTGGGAATCAAGATGAGCGCCGCCAGCCACAGCGCCGCTATCGCCGCGCTCACATTCTGCTGCGAGAAACGCCGCAGCAAAGCCGCGCCAAAAACAGCGGCTTTCTCCGACTGCAACTCGCCTTGCGCGCCCTCGCCCCGTTTGAAAGCCAGCGCGCCAGCGCCAAGCCAAAGCGTAAAATAGACAATCGACCAGCGGTCAATGTCGATCCAGCTTTGCATCCACAAGAAGGTCAAGAGCAGCAAGCCAACGATGATGCGCGTTGAGTTCCAACGCAGCGCGCCGCTGAAGAACATCCAGCCTAGCCAGAACAAGAGGGCGACAGCCGCGAGCAAGCCCGCATCATCGGCGGCGGCTATGTTTTTATCGATAAAAATGAAGAGGAAAGCGATGCAAGCCAGCAGAAAACCATAGCGCTTGCTGTTCATATCCAGGCTGTTTTTATATCGCTGGCCGCCTATGCCCGCCAGGATGCCAACAATAGCCAGCGCCAGCCAAATAAAGATGGATTCGATGGCCGCGTTGCTCCAGCCAGTCCAAACGACATTGATAATATGAGACTGAGAAATTTGCAGGAAAAAGCCGCCAACTAGCAAGATATAGCCTAGCGGGCCGCGGTATTGGATGCCGATAAAATACATGCAGAGCAGCCAGAGCAGGCCGCCGATGGCGCTGCCCAGAGCCGCGCCTGACAAGCCGCCAATGCCCGATACAAAGACATACATGACAAGGGGGAAGATGCCCCAGCCATAGAGCATCAGGCGATTTAAGGAGCCTTCACTGTCTTCGCCTTGATTCGTCTGATTGAGCCAGGCTTCGATGCGCCGCGCCAGCTCGATCGCCACCAGCACGGTTGCGAGCTGCAAAACTAGCCCAAGAATGCCGCTGATTGCGCCACTATCCAAAAACAGAAAATAAAAGAGCAGCGGCAACAGAGGCGCCGAGCCAATTAGCAAGACTTTCGTTTTGCTCTCGCGGCTATTAAAATGGCTATTCTCGCCTTGCAGATGCGCCAGCGCCCGCCCCAGCAGATAACCCCAAGCCACAGCCACTACAAAAGGCAGCAGCAAAGCCATCACCTGCTCGAAGAAAGGCGGGATGAAGTGGATGAGATAATTTTGCAAACTGCGCAGACCGCGAAACTGGTTGTCAATCAACGCCGCGTATTCGACCGAGCTACCATCAATGCGCGGCCGGCTCTCGGATAAAACCAGGTCATTATCGGTCAAGCGGACAAAACGCGATTCTGTCGCGCTCAGCGTGCGCTCCAATATGGGGTAGACGCCGTCAACTGAGAGAATAGCAGTACCTTCTTCGCCTTCCATAGCGTCTTTGCTCAAGATGTACCAGCCATCTTGCGGAATAGCGTAAACCAGCGCTTCAGCCGCGCTTTGCAGAGTGCTTTCCGCCAGAATTTCTGTGGTGCCGGCGTCGCGAATCGCCACTGTCATCGGCGTCTGCCCCAGCCTATAGCTATCAAGCACGGAAGGCGGCGTCAGCAAGCGGACAAACATATCGCGCAGGAAAGCGGCTTCCCGCGCCAGTGGGTTAATCAGTTCTTCATCTTCATCGCTTTGATCGGGCAGGCCAATAAAGTCTTCGCTGAGTTGGTAGACCAGCGTCTCGCCCAAGTCTTCGAGCTGTTCGCTGGCCAGCGTTATCGCAGTGAGATTGTTGATGGCGGGCTGCAAATCTTGTGGCACAGTGTCCGTCATCGACAAGTTAAGCGCGGCTTCTTCGACGGCTTGCAGCGCTTCCAAGATAGCCTCGGCCGGCGGGTCTAAAGCGCGGGCGGCGCTTTCCAGCCGCCCCAGCCAAAAGCGCAGCTCGGCAACAGAGCCATCAGCAGCGGTTACAGCCTCGTCAATCTGGCTTACATAGTCGTGTGTCGCCGTCAGCATATCATTCGTGCGCACGAAAGTGCGAATTTCGAGCCGTTTGCGCTCTTCCAAATCTTCGGTCAACTCGCCAGCGAGCATCTGGTCAAAGGTCGCGCCAGTCTTGACGCGCTGCTCAAGCCGATTGCGGGCGGCGTTCGCCAGCGCGTTAGTGGCGCGGTCAGAAAAACCGGCGAGATTGCTCAAGGTTTCGAGATCGACGGTCTCTGCCAGCGCTAGGCGAATCGATACCGTCTCGCCTGCCTCTGCGATGAAAGCCAGATTCTTCTGCGGCGTCAATTCGCTAGCGCGATCAACCACCTGCACATTGCCGGCTGTAAAAAAGGAGGCCGGCTGCTGTATAGCCGCTTCGATAATCGGCGGCAGAAAAATCAGCGGCACCAGCGCGGCTAGCGTCAGCTTAGCCAAAAGAGCGGCGGAATAGCGGGCCCAGGCGGCTAGGCTCATGCCTGTCAAAAGCGCCGAAAGCAAGACAACCAAAGCCAAGCGCCACTCAAATAAAGGCTCGAAAGACAGCACCATAAACAGACGTTGGTTGTTGATGATGGTGAACCAGTTGGCGGAGCGAATCGCCCAGTCAAAGAAGCTAATTACAAAGGCTAAAATCAACAAAGATGTCAGCAGGGTAATGACGACATCGATGGACGATCCAAAGAGGTTCTGCCGCAGCCAGCCAGCTAAGCCAACTTCCAGCCGCGGCGGCGGCTGCGCCGGCTCATCGTCATGATTGATGAGCGTTTTACTAGGGTCGACCGGCATGATTTCCCTCATCGCAGAGCTACCTCGTCACCAATTGAAAACGTTGATTGACTAAATTCATCATCAGCGAGATGCACAGACTAATGAATAGATAAGCGACCAAAATCATCAAAATGCCGGGGATAGATTGCCCGGACTGATTGATAATTGTATCCGTCACTCGGTAGATATCGGTATAAGAGACGGCGATTGCCAGGCTAGAATTTTTAGACAGATTGAGATATTGATTGCCTAGCGGCGGTATGATGACGCGCAGAGCCTGGGGCAGCACAATGCGGCGCAGCATCTCGCCTTGCGACAGACCGAGAGCCCGCGAAGCCTCGAGCTGGCCTTTTGGCACCGCCTGGATGCCCGCCCGCACAATCTCCGCAATAAAAGCGGAAGTGTAAATCACCAAACCAATGAGTACCGCGAGATAGGGTGGTAAAATCTCTATGCCCGTTTCGATATTGCGCCCGCGGCGATCCAGCTTTGGCGGGCGATAAAGCAGCGGCTGCCGCGTATATTCCAGTTCTTGCTCGATTGTGAGCAGGCCCGATTCAAAGGCTTCGTTATATGGCAAGGAGACAAATTCTTCGTCCGTTTCATCGTAGACGGCGATTTCCGCTGGCGTGGGCCGCATGCCGATAATGAGCCAGCCCAACAGCGTGAAGCCAATGAGCGCCACCAGCACATAACCCGTCCGGGGGATGGGGCGGCCCGTCGTCTCGATAACGAAACCAAAATAACGCCAAAGCATGATGGCCACCACCGCGCCAATAACAACAAAGACCATCCAAACGCCAAAGAGGGACGAGGGTATCAATTCAAAGAGCGCGACGCCTTTGATGCTGATGTAGATAGCCGGCTGGAATTCCACTGGCGTGCCAGAACCCACCAGATTAATGCCAAACAAATTCACGATAAGTACAATGGCGATGCTCGCCTGGCGCAGCCCCGCCCGCCAAGTCGGCCGGCGCAGCGTGCCGCTGTATTGCCAGATGACAATAACGATGAAGAGCGACAGGGCGTATTGCAGCAAAGGCAGACTGCGGATGCCCTCTTGCGGGAAGGCGATCGCAGCCTGCTGCTGCGGCAAAGCAAACATGCCGATGTAATACCAGGCAATGATTTGCATCAGGATGGGCGTGTTGCGCAAGACTTCAACATAGGCGCGGGATATGGAGCGCAGCAGGAAATTGCGGCTCAAAAGCAAGATGCCGACAAGAATGCCTAGCACAGTCGTCGCGACCAAGCCAATCAAGACAACGCGCAGGGTATTTACGAAACCAGCGCGGAAGGCGTCAATGTAGCGGTCGCTAGAGCTATAATCGCCAGAATCGGCGATGCCGAAGCCGGCGCGGTTCTGCAAAAATTCAAAATTCGGTTCTTGATTGGTCGCCTCTAGCGCGGTGTTGATGCGGGTGCCTAAGTCGTTCATGGTAAACACGACGATGACGACAAAAATTAATTGTGCGATGCCTTGCAGGATGCGGCCGTCGCGGAAGAAGGCCGGCAGCAGATTGCTCTGTCCCCTGTTTTCGCTGTATGTCGCCATAGGCAGCTCCCTGTGCATCCGGCTCGCCGGCGCGCATATTCTCGCCGGCGGTCTGTCTCGCTTCTATCCTAGTCTATTGTATGCAAAACATTAAAACTTGCCAAATTTTCCTAAGGCAAACGGGGAGGGACTTTTCTGCAAGCATGCTCATAGTTTTCGGGGTTTTCCTCCCCTCCCCAAAGCTTTGGTGCGCGTAGACACTGCCCTACGGGAGGGGCCGGGGGTGGGGTTGAAAAGTGAGGCATAGTCGCAATTTTTTGCATAATTAACTTGGACTTAGCTCTGTGTCTTTGTGGCTATTTCTCTACAAAATAAAACAGGGTGCGCCATCTTGACGATGACACACCCTGTCTGTTTCTAGGTGCTATGGCCGTTTAGGTTTAACGGAAAGGCGAGGCATAGAGCAAGCCGCCATCCGTCCAAAGCGCGTTGACACCGCGGTTCAAGCCGAAGATGGTATCCGGGCCCAAATGGCGGTCAAAAATTTCGGCATAGTTGCCCAACTGGGTAATCACATCGACCATGAACTCGTCGTTGATGCCGAGGTAATCGCCAGCCAGATTGTCGCCCAAGCCGAGCAGACGGCCAACGCCAGCATCTTCGCTATCCATGAAGTCGCCGATGTTCATGCTGTTGATGCCAAACTCTTCGGCAGTAACCAGACCCCAGACGGTCCAGCGGATGATGTCGGCAAATTGCGCATCACTCTGCGGGCTGACGGGACCAAGAGGCTCCTTGCTGATGACTTCGGGCAGAATCAAGTGGGAAGCTGGATCAGCCGAAGTGGCTTTGCGCGAGACAAGGCTGCTGACATCGCTGGTGAAAGCATCGCAAGCGCCAGCTTCGTAGGCATCCATAATCGCGTCAAAATCGGGGAAGGTGCTCAATTCCCAGTCGGCACTCAGGCGGTCGCGCTGGTCAGTGATGTTCAGCTCGGTGGTCGTACCGGCGGTAACGCACATGACGACGCTCTCTTCGCCCAATTCGGCGAGCGAGGTAACACCAAAGTCAACCTTGACCATGATACCTTGACCATCGTAGAAGGTGGTGGGGCCGAAGGTGGCGCCCCATTCGGTATCACGGCTGAGCGTCCAGGTGGTGTTGCGGCTCAGCATATCAATTTCGCCACTAGCCAGCGCGGTGGGGCGCTCGGCAGCGGCCAAGGGGCGGAAGGCGATGGCGTTGGCATCGCCGAGGATAGCGGCGGCGACAGCGCGGCAGATATCCACATCAAAACCTTCAAATTCGCCGGCGTCATTCTGCGTGCCGAAACCGGGCAGAACCGAGTTGACGCCGCAGATCAGCTCGCCACGCTCCATAATGCGCTCGACGATATGACCGTCTTGCGCGGCGACCAGGCTCGTGCCAAACACGAGCACAGCTACCATTAGCACTGCAATTAGGATAAAACGCTTCATTTGGGCTTTCTCTCCTTATCTAGCCTTTAGACAGTTGCTCACAACAAACTCAGTTTATAATAAAAGGCTGAGGCTGTCAAGGCGCGTCGCGAAAATAAAAAAATAACCCGCCAGCGGCCTTGGCGGGCGGGTTATTGAAGTTGGCGCCGCGCTGTCAAGCGTGTCGCCCCTGGGCGGCTTAGGCCGGCACCGGCGAGCGCAGCGCCGCTAGAGCCTGCACGATGCCAGCGCGGACTTCGCCCGGCTCGGCATGGCGGCCGACGGCCTGCTTAGAGAAAATCAACTCGCCATTGACCGTGACATCAAAGACGCCGCCGGTGGCCGGTATCAATTCCCAACTCTTGACGAAACACTCGATTTCGCGCTCTTTCAAAATTTCGTCCGTCAAACTGACGGCAATAGGGGTGTGGTTTCAAGTGGCGCAGTAGGTTACGACGATGTCCATTATTCCATCTTGCATGGTAACACTCTCCTGTAGAGCAACTTATATATGCTGACGTGCCTAGCGTAGCGCAAAGCGGGCGGGAATGCAAATTTTGCTTGGCGCTCGCCGCCCGCCAGCTGCTAGACCACGATATTGACCTTGGGGTCGCTGCCATTGCGGCCGGGGATAAAGATAGCGCGCTTCGCCGGCCGGCCCGCCAGGCTGCGCTGCGCTGCGCCACTCGCTAAGGCAAGCTGCTGCGCTTCTTCGCGGGCGATATCCACGGCCACGGTGATTGTCTCACGCGGCTTGCCATTGATAAGCACCACCAAATCGACCATTTCTTCGCGCGCTTTCTGTGCGTCGTATTCGGGCCAAGATTGCGTATGCACGCTGTATTGCCAGCCCAGCCGCGCCCAGAGCTCTTCGGCGATATGCGGCGCAAAAGGCGCTAGCAAGCGTAGCAGTTGGCTCAGCACTTCTTGCCACATTTCCGCGCCGATTTTGCCGGCGCGCAAAGCCGCCTTCAAGTAATTCTTGAACTTCATCTGCTCGGCGATGGCGGTGTTAAAGCTGAAATCAGCCAAGCCGCGGTTGATGACGGCGATGGTCTGATGCAGCTTGCGCTCGATATCGCGCTCGGCAGCGGCATCGCCAGCCACAGCCGGCGGGCCAGCGATGGCAATCTCCCAGACATCTTGCAGCCAGCCCTGCGGCCCTTTGATATTGTTCTCGTTCCAGGGGCCGCCCTTCTGCCAGTCGAAGTTGAACATCAGATAGCAGCGCACGACATCAGCGCCGTATTTTTCGACCAGCTCATCAGGGTTGACCACATTGCCCCTGCTCTTGGACATGCGCTGGATTTCCAAACGATGCCGCAGTTGGTCGACTCTGTTGACGCCGGGGATGCTCGGAATGATGATTTCGGCCTCGGGCAAGATTTCCACCACTTGCTTCACATCCGCCATATCGACGCGCAGGGTATTTTCGGTGCGATACCAAATTTCGCCAACATAGCCATCAAAGCCGGCCGGGACTTGATTCCAATCTGTTACTTCGACGCGGTCAGCCAGCAGCCGGTTGCCGACGCGCTTGCCGCTGCACAAGACAAAATCGCCCTGGCGCTCAGCGCCCAGCACTTGCCCTTGATTGCGCAGCACGGTCATCGGTTCGTCAAAAGCGCCCGCGGGGTCGCGCCCTTGGCGGCGCATAGCCGCCGCCGTCGCGTCAAATACGCCGATATCGCGCAGGACCTTGGTGAAGAAGCGCGTATATAGTAGGTGCATAACCGCATGCTCAGCGCCGCCGGTGTAGACATCCACCGGCAGCCAATACGCCGCCTCTTCGGCGTCAAAAGGCGCGCTGTCGCAATGCGGCGACAAATAGCGCAGTTGATACCAAGATGAACACATAAAGGTATCTAAGGTATCAGTCTCGCGCCTGACAGTTTCATTCACTTTGAAGAATGGCTCGTGATAGGTCAGCGGGCTGCGGCCGGTCGGCAGAAAATCAACATCTTCTGGCAGCTCGACCGGTAGCGCTTCATCGGCCACGGGGATGACCGCATCGCCATCATACATCATCGGGATGGGGCTGCCCCAATAACGCTGGCGGCTGATGAGCCAATCGCGCAGGCGATAGTTGACCGCTTCCTGGCCTTTACCTTCCGCTTCTAGCCAATCGATGACGCGGTTGATGGCTGGATTCTGGCGGCCTTTGGCGTAAGTGCTGACGCTGCCATCCATCGGGGGGGAGTTGACCATAACCCCGGGCCCGTCATAAGCGGCCGTCATCGTTTCCTCTGTCAGCGCTTCGGTCAGGTCCTTCGGCTGAATCACCACTTTAATCGGCAGGTTGTGGGCGCGGGCAAATTCAAAGTCGCGCTGGTCGTGGGCTGGCACAGCCATAATCGCGCCCGTGCCATAAGTAATCATGACATAATCCGCAATCCAGATCGGAATCCGCTCGTCATTGACCGGGTTGATGGCATAAGCGCCGGTGAAGACGCCTGTTTTTTCCCGCTGCGCCGCCAGACGCTCAATTTCCGTCTCCAGCGCCGTGCGCTCGATATAGGCTTCGACGGCCGCCCGCTGCTCGGCGGTCGTAATTTTTTGTACCAGGTCATGCTCGGGCGCCAGCACCATAAAGGTCGCGCCCCAGAGCGTATCGGGCCGGGTGGTGTAGATTTCAATCGGATGCTGACCGATGGCGGTGTGGAAAGTCGCGCGCGCGCCTTCGCTGCGGCCGATCCAGTTGGTCTGCATAATCTTGATTGATTCGGGCCAATCCAGCGGCGCGAAGTTCAGCAGCTCATCGGCGTACTTGGTGATGGCAAAGAACCATTGCTCCATCAGCTTTTGCACGACAGGCTGCCCGGTGCGCTCGTCCTTGCCATCGATGACCTGCTCGTTCGCTAGCACAGTTTGCAGCGTCTCCGACCAATTCACCAGCGCCGAACCGCGATAGGCAATGCCATGCTCATAGAATTTCTTGAAGAACCACTCCGACCACTTGTAGTATTCAGGGGTGCAAGAAATCGCCTCGCGCTGCCAATCGAACATCGCGCCCATGCTGCGCATTTGCTCGCGCATGCTCTCGATATTTTTGTAAGTCCATTGCCAAGGATGGATATTGCGCGTGATAGCCGCCTGTTCGGCCGGCAGGCCAAAAGCGTCGAAGCCCATAGGGAAAAGCACATTGTAGCCGCGCATGCGCATCCAGCGGGCGCGGGCATCCGATGGCGTCATAGCGAACCAGTGGCCAATATGCAAATCGCCCGACGGATAGGGCAGCATAGTCAGAGCATAGTGCTTGGGTTTGTCCCAATCCACTTGGGCGCGGTAGAGCTGTGTATCTTCCCATTTCCGCTGCCATTTCACTTCGATTTCCTGTGGCTGATAAGCCTCCCTCATCAGTCCTCTCCTTCTCTGAATGCTTTTGGTAGTCTAGGCGCAAGCCAAAACGCCCGTCTCGCTAGACAACGAGACAGGCTGTATAGAATCAATGCAAAAATAGGGAAAGTTAGTCCAGGCGCGGGCAAATGTGGCTAAGTAAGGAAAGAGCGGGCCACCCCAAAACCCAAAATCGTCTTCACTTCCATTTGAACTCAGCCTAGCGCTTCGCGGACACATCCTTAAGATAGCATAACTGGCGCGACCTGTAAAGGGCAGACTAGTCTGACTCAGTCTTTCCAAGTCTGGCGCAGGACACGCAGCCAATTTTGATGCGTCAGCTTTTGCAGCAAGCTATCGTCATAGCCAGCCCCTTGCAGCGCCGCTATCAGATTGGGCAGCTTAGAAACATCAGCCACGCCCTCTGGCACGCCCGCGCCATCATAATCCGAGCCGAAGCCGACGCGCGTCTCGCCCAGCCGCTCCACCAGATAATCCAGATGCCGCACCATCACTTCCAGCGGCGTATCGCTGCCCCAATAGCCATTTTCATTGAGAAAGCCGGTGGCGAAGTTCAAACCGACCATGCCATCGGAGGCTTTGATGGCATCCAGTTGGGCGTCAGTGAGATTGCGCGATATGGGGCAGAGGGCATGCACATTGGAGTGGGTGGCGACCAGGGGCGCGTCGCTCAATGCCGCCACATCCCAAAAGCCTTTTTCATTAAGATGCGACAGGTCAATCAAGATGCCGAGTTCGTTGCAGCGCTTGACCAGCCGTTTGCCGGCTTCCGTCAAGCCGGGGCCGGTATCGGGCGATGAGGGGAAGGCGATTGGCACGCCATGCCCGAAGATTGTCGGGCGGCTCCAGACGATGCCTAGCGAGCGCAAGCCAGCGCGATAAAAAACTTCCAGCGCGTTCAAATCGGCGTCGATCGACTCCGCGCCTTCGATATGCAAAATCGCCGCGAAGACGCCGCTGTCAATGCAAGCCTGCAATTCGTCCGCGCTGCGCACAACCTTGACCTGCCCGTCCGAGGCCGCTTCCAGCCTGAACAAATCCGCCATCATGCTTTGGGCGACGCGCTGCGCCGAAGTGTAATCCACTTCAGGCGGCGCATACGGTTCTTGCAAAGACGGCATATTGTCAGGGTCGATGCGCTTTTCTGGGTTGGGCGCCCATATAGCAAAGAAGCCACCGGCAAAACCGCCACGGCGCGCCCGCACCAGGTCGATATGCCCGCCGTCCATCTCCTGAAAAAAATCAGTGTAGTTCACATCGTCATTTTGGTGAAAGCGCAATAAAGTGTCGTTATGCCCATCAAAAATCGCGTACTTTGGCATCGTTTTCTCTCCCTATCTAGCCCTTCAGCGACAATCTCATACCCAGAAAATATGCCAGCAAAAGCGCGCCAATGCAAGAAATTGGCAGAAAAAAAGCGCAGTTCATAATGAACTGCGCTTTTGCGCTCGGCATATTTGCGCCATTTAGCGTTTTTGGCGCTTGTCGATTGGCACTGGCACGCGGGCCGGTTTGCGCGGCGGCTGGGCTTTGGGCCCGCTCGCCGCCAAGAAGTCGTCCACTTCTTTAAGCATGCGCCGCCCGGCGGCCAGCAATTCTTCCCAAAGATTGCGTTTGCGCTTTGCCACGAGACCGCCTTTCACCTGCGAATAAATGTGGCTCGCAACTGGAGTGGACCTGAGGGGACTCGAACCCCTGACTTCCACAATGCCATTGTGGCGCTCTCCCGACTGAGCTACAGGCCCACGAATGAGACTAGCATAGCGCGTAAAAATGCGGCTGTCAAGAGGCTGAGGCAAAATCAAGCAGAAAGGCAGAAAGAACTCAAAGCAGCCTTATTTCTCAGTAAGTTCAAGTTAATTATGCACCATTTTCAACCCCACCCCCGGCCCCTCCCCAAAGCTTTGGGGAGGGGAGAAAAACCCCGAAAAATATGGCGGTGCTTGCAGAAAAGCCCCTCCCATCGAGCAATGTGTACAGATCTCCAGGTTAGACTCCTCTCCCCGAAGCTTTGGGGCGCGTAGACACTGCCCTACGGGAGGGACCAGGGGTGGGGTTGAAACGAAGACTAAATTTGCAAAGTTTAGTTTGTCCTACTGAGGCGCAGAGAAATTGCATAGAGGCAGCCGGGTTCAACGCTGGCGGTTTGCACGCGCACGCTCGGACGCTTGAGCCTGGCGGAGCGCGGCGCCTGCCTCATACAGCGATGCAGTTTCGCCGTCAGCCAGGTTCAGCGCCGCCCGCAGGTCCCGCACTTCTTCCAAAGCCAGCGCCAGCTTTTCACCCGTCGAAAATTGACCCTGGCGAGCGGCGCTTTGACGGCGACGCCGCCAGAGTTGCGCCAAGAGCAAAATGCCCAAATGCAGCAAGAGCAGCTGCAAGAGCATGAGATGGTTGGCAAAAGTCCCCGCCACATATTCCTGAACTGTGCTCAAGGGAATATTGCCGCTGCTGCTATTCCAGCGCGCGCTTATATTAAAACTGTTCCAAAGATGGAACAGCGCGGCGATGTGCAAAGCCACATGCCAATAAAATAGGCGGCGGCTGGTCAAAAATTGGTACAGGCGCTCAAACCGTCTTTTTAGCATATTGTCTCCTGTATCACTAAAGCCGCGCGGCGCGCTCCAGCTCGTCTTGGGTCAGCGCTTCTAAGTTGCCGCTTGCCGGGCCAGGTTTCTCGACTAGGCGCGCGCTGCTTTCAGCGGCCGCCTGCTGCTGCCAGGCGGCGCGCAAATCCGCCACTTCTTGCAAAAGCTGGTCAGCCAGCCGCTCGTCATCGGCCGCCTCCGCCCTCGAAAAGCGGCGCATCACGCGGTCCAGCGTCATGAGTATGACATAGCCCAGATGCAGGAACATCAGCATATACCAGAGGGTAAGCACTTCAACCAATGCAAAAGGCGCGCCAGTTATATCGATACCCCCGTCCACTGGCTCGCCATAAAAAATACGCAGTGCAAGCAAAAAAAGAACGAAAAGAAAAACATGCAAGCCGAAGACTTTGTACATGCTGAGGCGGCGGCTTCTGCGTTTGCGTTTGCGCGGCATATCTTCTTCCTATATCGCTCGGCTTATCAGGCTGAGGCTATGCCAGTGGCATAGCCTGGCAACTAGCGCCGCGCTATACGCTCCAGCTCGCCTGGAGCGCGGGCGTCGATTTCGGCGGCCGGCTGTTCGACCAGGCGCGCTGCTGTCAGCAGCCGCCCGCTGCTGCAGGGCTAGGCGCAAATCCGCCACTTCCTGCAAAAGCTGGTCAGCCAGCCGCTCTTCTTCTACAGACTCTTCCGCGAAGAGGCGGCGCAGCAGGCGGTCTATGGTGATGAGAATGACATAAGCCAAGTGCAAATAGAGTAGCGGAATCCAAGACAAGGTGATGAACCTAAGCGGGTTAATATTTATAGTAAAGGAATCGCCATAACCAGAAATAGTCTGCGACGTATAAAAAAATTGCTGACTGAGCAAATTTACCGCAATGATAACGACGAAAAACAAGAGACAATGCAGGCCAAAGACCTTATAAATGCTGAGGCGGCGGCCTCTGCGTTTGCGCTTGCGCGGCATAATAGCCCACTCCAAAATATCGCTGCTCGCATTATAGCAGAAAAAAGTGTGCCGCTTTTAAGGATTTTGTGGCATACTATGGCGCAGAGTGAAGAGGCAGCCCAAGAGACAGAAGATGTCGGACTCCAAAAAAAGCATGAATGTATTGGTTACTGGCGGCGCGCGCAGCGCTGGCTTGGCAACGGTGAAAGCGCTGCGGCAAGCAGGGCATACAGTCGTCGCGACGGCAACGGAAGCCGCGGGCGCTTTGGCCATTCGCCAGTTAGGCGCCCTGCCGGTCTACCCTGACCTGAGCCGCGCCAGCGAAGTCCTCAGCGCCTTGCAGTTTGCCAAGGCCGAGGCTCTGGTGCATGCCGCGCCGCAGCTGGCTGGCGGCAACCCGCAGATAGCCAGCGCCGCCGATGCCGCTGATATAGCCAGCAGTGCCGATGCCGTCTTCAGCGCAGCGGCGCAGCATGGCATCAAGCGCGCCGTCTCGCTCAGTTTCGCTTATTTGAGCGCTATCGAAGGGGGACAAGAGCGCCATCAGAGCGACTTCGCGCCCTTGCTGGCGGCCGAAGCCGCCGCCCTGATTCGCGGCGTGCATACTTTTGTCATCCGCGCTGGTTATATCTATGGCGGCAATAGCCCGGCCACGGCCGCGCTGGCCGCGGCCATCAAAAACTCAAAGACATTGCCGGCCGGCGAGCAGCCCGCCGCCTGGATCCACGAAGACGACCTGGCTAGCGCAATCCTCGCCCTGCTGGGAGCCGAAGTCGAAGCAGAAGACGGAATGAGCGGCAGCGAGCTGCTCTATGCCGCCAGCGCCGCGCCGCAGACACCCAATGAATTCGCCGCCGCCCTCGCCGCCGCCCTCGGCTTGAGCCAGCCGCGCTTTGCCAATGACGGCCTGCTCGCCCGGCTGCGCCAGAAGACAGCCCGCGATACGCTGCTCAGTCGGGCGACTGCGATTGAGCTGCCGCAAATTCAAACGGAACCTGGCTGGCAAGCGCGGGCCACTTTACAGCGCTGCGGCTGGCAGCCGCGGCATGACAGCCTGGAAAGCGGCTTGGCAGCGACCGCGCTGACCTGGCGCATGCAGGACGCCGTCAACGCCGCCGATTATTATACTGTCTATGAAGACAAAGCAGCCGCGGCCATCAAGGCTCTGGAGAGCGGCGCGGCTCTGCCCGCCCCCGTCGCTCCGCCGCCGCCCAAACCAGCGCCCCCGAAAGCCGAGCCGCCGGCCCCACCCAAAGCCGCCGCCCCAGCGGCCGCGCCTGCCGCCGCTGGCCCCACCCCCTGGACGGAAGACGAGGCAAAACGCGAAGAACGGCGCCGCAAAGCGCTGGAACGCAGAGCCAAGCGCGCCGCCAAACGCGCTAGAAACTAAAGCGCTATGCCTACACAACTCAAAGGCGTCCTCTTCGACTTTGACGATACTTTAATCGACTGGAGCGGCGTGCAACTCAGTTGGCGCGCCCTCGAAGCCGAGCGCCTCGCCAGCATCGAAGCCTATCTCAAGCAAAAAATTGATGGGCTAACACTCGACATTGACCAGCTCAGCGACGATTTTTGGCGGCGCACGAGCCGCGCTTGGGGGGAAGCCCGCGTCAGCTTGCGCGCGCCGCGCCTGCCGCAACTCTTGCTAGCTAGCTTAAAAGCGGCCGGCGTCGACACCGCCGCCCTAGACGAGACGGCTCTGCTGCAAGCCTACAGCTGGGGCGCGGTGCCAGGCACCGTCGTCTTCCCCGATGTGCCGCCCATGCTAGAAATGCTGCGGGCGCGGGGCATCAAATTAGGCATCGTCACCAATGCCTCGCAGCCGATGGTCTTGCGCGATGTCGAGCTGCGGGCCCACGGTCTCATCGAGTATTTCCCCGCTTGTCGCTTTTCCGCCGCCGATGTCGGCTACCTCAAACCACATCGGCGCATCTTTGAAGCGGCGCTGGAGTGCTTGGGCTGCGCGCCTGCCGAGACCGTCTTCATCGGCGATAACCCGATAGCGGACATCGCCGGCGCGCAAGCGGCCGGCCTGCGAGCCGTGCGGCGCATCGTGCCTGGCGCTCTGGCTAGAGGCAAGCTGGCCCCGCCGCATCGCAGCGTGCATTCGCTGGCGGAGCTGCCGCCGATCCTCGACGATTGGTATCCTGGCTGGCGCAACGGTGGACAGTGAACTGCCGCTTTATGGCGAGCTTAATCTTATCGTCACCGGCTATATCGAACCGAATCGACCGCGAATTTCGCGGCAGCTGGCTCTGCGCTTGGGCTTGCAGTTCATCGATGTCGAGCGGCTCATCGAAGAGCGCTTAGGCGAAAGCAGCGAAAATATGCGCGCCCTCTATGGGCAGCGGCGCTTGAAAGCCATCGAAACCGAGATTATGCAAGAGGTCGCCCTGCACCGCCAGGCGCTCATCCGCGTCGCTGGCAGCACTTTGCTCAATGGCGGGCAGTTGGCGGAATTGCAGCGCCATGGCGTCATCGTCTGCTTGGTCGCCTCGCTCGATTCCATTTTGCGGCGCATCCACTTGACACTGGGCGCGCGCTACCAAGACCCAGCCGAGCGTTCGCGGGCTATCGGCGAATTGCAGCGCGAGTGGCGCATCCGCGAAGTGGCGAATGTGGTGGAATTTGACGCGACGTATGTTACTGACGCGATATTGATTGAACGGATTGTCGCTTTTTGGCGCGAGCTGGCGCTGCGCCGCGGCTAGCCGTTTAGAAAGAAACGCCCAGCAAGCCGCGCGTAACTTGGAAGTCCTGCGCCCCAGTGCGCTGATGGCGCGCTTGATGCTGCCCGCGCAATGTGTCGCCGAGCAGATGCAGCAAAGCCGCCGCCACATCCTCATTCTCCATCAGCGCCAGGTCGAGGTCAGCCGCCGCCGCGCGGTCGCTCACTTGCAAGACTGGCACCAGCGGATGCCCAGCCAATGGATAACCAGCGACATAAGCGAGCATGATTTCGACGCCGCTAGCGCCCAGCCCGGTCAGTGTCTCGCTCCAGTGGCGGCGCGGGTTAGCCATAATGTGAAAACCAGCTTGCGCCGCCACTTGCCCATAGGCCAGCGAGGCGGCCGTTTCATCGGCTAAATTGAGCTGGGCGGCGAAGGCAGTTTCCAGCAAAGCATCTTTATCCGAGAGGACGACCGTGCCGCCGCCGGCGACGATGAACTGGCAGAGCGCCGCCAAGCCCCGCGCCACATAAGCGGGCGGACTGCCTTGCGTCAACAAGCCAATGCGCAGAGCTTCCAGGCCCGCCTGGCGGCGCGGCGGCAGGCTATCACCCTGCAAGCGCGCGCGGAACCAACGCTGCATCTTAGCCATCACCGCCCTGATGCCGCCATCGAGCTGAATGCTAGCCCAGCCATAATCGGCCGGGTTCAAGCCGCGCTGCGCCATCAACTGACGGAAATAGCTGTTATGCGTGATTTCGCAGCCATGCTCGAGCAGCAGCGCATGCCGCACTTTTGGATGCTGCAAATAGCTCAGTAAGGTCTCTTTATATTCTGGCACGACGGTGCCGCCGCAGCCTTCCGTATGCACGAGGGTTACAAAGCGCGTCAAGCCATTGCCCGGTCCGCCGCCCGCCGCGTTGAGGCTGTCGGTTGTCATGCGAGCGATTTGACCCGAGCAGAGGCTAGTCGGCAGCAGCAAGCCCACCTGCTCGGTTGTCAGCCCGCGCTCGGTCGCATAGACCGGCAGCTCTAACTTTGGCGGTGGCGCAGCGGCCTCAATGGCAATAGGCTGACCGCTGAAGACGCGGCTTTCCAGCAGGGCGACATTGACCGGCCGGGTCTGCTGCCAGTCGCGCCAAATCTGCACTTGATGATGCCCAGCTTGCTCGCCGACCGAGCGCTGGCCGCCCGCCACATCGATTGTCAGGTCGAGGGTTTGCGCGCCCAGCTCAGCCAGCGGCTGGCCATCGAGGTAAGCGCCGGCGTTCACATCCATATCGTAGCGCAGCAAGTCATAGCGGGCGCTGGTGGTAACAATTTTGATGGTCGGCACAAAAGGAAAATTGGTGATAGAGCCATTGCCGGTGACGAAGAATATCATATTGCAGCCGCTTGCCACCTGCCCGGCGATGCTCTCCAGGTCATTGCCGGGGCTATCCATAAAATAGAAACCGCCGCTGGTCATGGGCTGGCTGTATTCGATGACGGCATGCAGCGGCACAGCGGGATGGCGCTTGGCGGCCGCGCCTAGCGACTTCAAATAGATATTATACAGCCCGCGGAATTTGTTACCGCCCGAGGGGTTGCCTTCGGCTGTCTGCCCATGCCAGCCGACCCATTCTTTGAAGCGCTCGATAGTGGCGAGGAATTTGCGCGCCGTCTCGATGTTTTCCACTTTGTCCAGCACATAAGACTCAGCGCCGATAAGCTCGTCGGTTTCGGCTAGGTTAGCCGCGCCGCCATAGCGGATAACTTCTTTAGCCACCCAAGCCGCCAGC
Source organism: Phototrophicaceae bacterium (assembly GCA_965200325.1). Lineage (GTDB taxonomy): Bacteria > Chloroflexota > Anaerolineae > Aggregatilineales > Phototrophicaceae > UBA6055. The sequence continues at coordinate 2,812,436 of OZ241335.1, forward strand.
GGGTTGCCGCTGATGCCAGAAAAAGCATCCGAGCCGCCGCATTGCAATGCGATTTTCAGCGCGCTCACCGGCTGCGGGCGGCGCTCGAAGCTATTGACCAGCGGCAGCCACTCCGCCAGCAAATCCTTGAACCAGGCGACATTGTCTTCAAAGCGAGTCGAGAGCGAATAGAAGCGGTGCGGCACATATTCCAGCGGATAGCCTTGCGCCCGCAGGTAGGCGCGCAAGTCGGCATTCGTCAGCGCGCCATTGCCATAATCAGCATAATCCAAAGCGACGACCGCGCCGACATTGGGGTGGGTCATAAAGCCGGCCAGCGTGCGCAAAAGCAGGGCGCGGTTGTTAGGCGCGCGGTGGCCGCCTTCGGTATGCGCGATTGGCACGATGCCATCCACATTTTTATATTCATCGGCCAGTCCGGCTGTCAGCTGCGTCAAAGTGCGGGCGAAGCCAGCCACCAGCGATGATGTGCCTAAGACGACGATCATGTTGCGCGTGCCGACGCCGCGGCCGCCAGGCCGGGCATACCCTTCAAAATAGCGCGGGGCGCTGTGGGCGGGCAGCGGCGGCGTGGCGCTGAAATTCTTTTCGTCGAATTCAAAAGGGCTGATATGATTATCGAAATTAGACTGGGCTGGCAAAGCAAAATCGAGATTGCGCCGCTCCAATTCCACTCGCGCGCCTTCGTTCATGACATACTCGCCGGCGGCAATCGCGCGCTGGGCGATGCCAAAGCGCTGCTGCCAAGATGTCAGCTCCGCGCCGGCCGCTATTGGGCGGATGGCGAAGCGATGTCCTTCCAAAACCGTGTGCGAGAGGCTGAATTCAGCCTGGCCACGCCGCACGGCGGTGCCATCCGGCAAGTCGCGGATGGCGATAGCGCAGTTATCGGCGCGGTCGGGCAGGCGGGCGATTTCATTTAGCTGGGGCATCAGATTTTTCCTAAGCTACTGTTGCCTAGAATTTACCACAGCGGGCTAACAGTTACACGCTTGCATATCGCCCGCTTGTCTCGTATCGTATTATCAGTGCCAGCGCAAACGAATGACCGCGCTATGATTAAATTTATTATCCTGTTTCGTCAGCCAGAAGAGCCAGAAACTTTTGAGACTGTCTATCAAGATTTTTTGGCTTTGGTCGAGCGCATGCCGCATATCCAGCGGCGTCAGGTGGCGCATATCACCGGCAGCCCGCAAGGCAGCCCAGAATTCTACCGCATTCTCGAGCTTTATTTTGACTCGCCCGAGCAGCAGCGGGCGGCGCTGATGTCGCCTGTCGGGCAAGAAGCCGGCAAAGAACTGCAACGCCTGCCAGCGGATGCGGTGCAACTGCTCTTCGCTGATGTCTATGAAGAAGCGGGTGGCAGCACGCCTCCGCCCGCCAGCGACGAGAAAACCGCCGAACCAATGCCCGCCAGCGACGAGAAGGCCGCAGAGCCAGCGCCAGCTGCGTCAGCTGCGGTCAGCGAAGAGAGCGCTTAAGCCAGCGACAAATTGCCGCTTGCCGCCCTGAGCTGGATGGCGCAGCTTTCTGCAATCGAAGCCCTCGGCTTGCAGCGTCGCATGCGCGACATTGCCCACCGCCACTATCCGCTCGAAGTGCCAATCAGCCAGCAAGCGGCGCAGGAAACGCACGCCCAGCGCAATCTCGGCAGCCCGCGGCCGGCGGTTGCTGAGCGGCTGCCCCGCTTTATGCGGATGAAAAGGAAAGCTGTTCCAGATAAAAGGCAGCGCGCCCAAATCCACTAAAGCGCCCCAGAGGATGGTAGCCGACTGCTCGCCGTAGACTCGCTCGAAACCGACATCGGCGACATCGCGGAAGCCTGCGCCCCGGCCGAAGAGCTGCAAGCTCGGCAAGCCTTCCAGCAGAATCTTGCGACTGGTAACGGGCACGCCGGTCAAACGGCAGCCGCGATAGCCGGGCGCTTCCAGCACGAGCAGGGTCTTGGGCTGGCGCTGCGCCATAGCCTGCAAATAGAGGCGCAGGTTCGCCCGCCGCAGCGCGTTGTCCGCAGCGCCCGGCGCGTATTCGTTAAAAGCGTCAGGCGCCAGCTCGGCCTGTGCCAGCGCGTCAATCAGCGCGTCTATTTGTGAGTCAGTGGGCCTATTCATGAATCGCCACAGAAGTAAGACCAACTAAATTTTGCAACGGAAAGACTATTTTCAACCCCAGCCCGGCCCCTCCCCGAAGCTTCGGGGAGGGGCCGGGCTGGGGTTGAAACGAAGACATAAAGCCGCAAAATTTACTTTGTCCTACTGAGAAATCAGACGACTTTGTGTTCTTTGTGTCTTTGTGGTTCATAAAAATATACATCGCTATCCCGCTCAGTCGCAGAAGTAAAACCAACTAAATTTTGCAACGGAAAGACTATTTTCAACCCCACCCCCGGCCCCTCCCCGAAGCTTCGGGGAGGGGAGTCTAACCTCAAAAACTGGGCGTGTAGACACTGGCCACCGGTCGCATAGACACTGCCCGCCGAGAGGGACTTTCCCTCAAACTCCCCATAATTTTCGGGAGCTTTCTCCCCTCCCCAAAGCTTTGGGGGTGGGATTGAAACGAAGACATAAAGCCGCAAAATTTACTTTGTCCTACTGAGAAATCAGACGACTTTGTGTTCTTTGTGTCTTTGTGGTTCATAAAAATATACATCGCTATCCCGCTCAGTCGCAGAAATCGGGCTGTCTGAGAAAACCAGCTTTTCGACATTATAGTAGAATAAATCGGATTATGGTAATTGCCCGGAGACGGGCAGCGGCGAGCGGGCTTCAGGCTATGCGACGGTGGATAGTTCTTTTTTGCATATTTTGCGTCAGCTTGGGCAGCGCCGCCCAAGCGGAACCGCGCGATTATGTCATCTCGCCGCCCGATGTCGAATATACCCAGGACAAGGCGATTGTGCGTTTCACGGTCCGCAACCAAGGCGGGGACGCCAGCGCTGAGTCCGAAATCGTTGTCGCTGAGTACGAGACGGGCCGCTTCGAGGTGCGGCAGGCTTTGCCTAGCTTGGCGGCCGGCGCCGCCGAGCAATTTACGATCAGGCTGCCCCTGGCGCAACTGCCAACTGAAGGCACTTCTTTCTCCTTTGAAGCGGGCATTGACGAGTATGAATTGGCTGGCAGCCGCATCGCCCGCAATAATGCGCAACTGCTTTTTATAAACAAGCCAGCTGCGGCGGCTGGCAGCGCGCCAGCAGCGTCGGACAATGCGCCGCCGGCTTATGACCTCTTCATTCCGCTGGTGAACTTGGGCATCAATTTTCAGGCTGACGGGCTGCAAGTGAATGACACTCTTTATGACAGCGGCACTCTGCTGCGGGGCGCCGGCCTGCTGGCTCTGGCTCTATTTTGCCTGTGGCTGCTGCGCTTGATTTTGCTGCTCGTTTTTCGCCGGCCGCCTAAGTTCAGGCCCTGGCAGCCGCCCTACGCCGTCAATAATTGGTACGACCCGAACTCGGCTTTAGGGCGGCGGCAGAGCTGGCAGCTGCACGCGCAAAACAGCAGCATCAGCGCGCCAGCCGCGCCCGACCAGGTTACGGTCATCAAGCGCCTGCTGGATAAAGACGGACTGGCGCTGGGTGGCTGGCAAATCAAAGCCATGCGCAGCATACAATACGACATCTATGGGCGCATCAGCCGCAGCGAAGCGTTGATGCCGCAGAAAATTATCGCGCAGCTGAATAAGATTGCGCGCGACGCGCCGGCGCTGGAGAAGGCGAAACTGCGCCAAAAAGTCCTGCCCATCGCTAAGCGAATAAGCAAATATGCCATCGCGGCCGGCGAAAAGCAGAATATGATACTGCCAATCGCGCTGGATATCCGGCTCGAAGGCGCTAGCGACACCGCGCGCGTCCTCTTCGAGCTATATCAATACCGCAGCGAAAGCTGGCATCTCATCGACCGCTGGGAGCCAGAAATGGGCCAGGTTGGCGCGCGCCTGCCAGAGCATTTTACTTTCACGCTCAACGGCCAATATCCTGGCGAAAGCTCCCGCGAATTCAAAGCCAGGCTCTACGAAGATATGGCGCAACTGCTGCTTGAAATGTGCCATCCGCCGCGGCTGGCCGAGCAGGCGGATATGCCAGCAGCAGCCCCAATAGACGAAGGTCATGAAGAAGCTGCCACTACAAAAGAAAAAAACTTGCCGGCGGCGGATTTGCTCAGCCCCGATGATGACACTAATGCAATCTGAAAACTGTGGCTATAATGCCCGCAAACCAGCAGGATGAAGGACGAAGGAGAAAATACAATGTCCGCAAGCATACCTCAAGAGCTGCGAGACCTGCTCGAACGGCCGATCGTCGTCGCTTTTGCCACCAGCAATCCCGATGGCCAGCCACAAGTTACGCCCGTTTGGGCTAGCCTAGAAGGCGACCAGATATGGATAAACTCGGCTGTTGGCCGGCGCAAAGATAAAAATGTGCGGGCTAACCCAAAAGTGACGGTGCTGGCGCTGGACCCCGAAAACGCTTTTCACTGGGCGGAGATTCGGGGCGAAGTCGTCGCCTTTGACGAAACGGCCGCCGCTCTCGCCCATATCAACAAGCTCTCTGGCATCTATGCCGGCAACGACGACTATTATGCCTTTAACCCCGGCGGCAAAGGCAAAGAGCAGCGCGTCATCTACAAGATTCAGCCGACCAAAGTGAACGGCATGTAACGTTCAGACCCGCCCGGCGCGCCCGGTATAATCGCGCAAATAAAGAAAATCATGCCCAATGCTGCGCTTGCTGAGCTTAGCGATATTGGGCATGGTGCGCTTATAATGATTGGCTTTGACGCGCTCCCATATCTGCACCACAAAGTCCCGGTCAAAACCTTCAGCCGCCACTTCGTCGACCGTGTAGCGCTCATCAACCAGCAGGAATAGCGCTTGGTCGGCTTGGTCATACGTAAAGCCGAGTTCCTCTTCGTCGGTCTGCCCGATCCATAAATCGGCTGAGGGCGGCTTGTCGATGATGGCGCGCGGCACAGCCAGATAGCGCGCCAACTGCCGCACCTGATATTTATAGAGGTCGGCAATGGGGTGCAAGGCGACGCCGCTATCGCCATAGATAGTGCTGTAACCGAGCAGGAATTCTGTTTTATTGCTCGTGCCCATGACCAAGCCGCCCCAAGCCGCCGACTGGTCATAGAGCGTTAGCATGCGCATGCGCGCCATGATATTGCCTTGGCGCAGCCGATTCATATCGGGGAAACGGGCGATGAGCGCATCAGCCATTTCGCTGATTGGCACGGTCAAATGCGGCAGGCTCAGGTCTTCGATGACCGCTTCGGCATCGCTGAGGCTGGCGGCGGACGAAGTCTTGTAGGGCAGACGCAGAGCCAGCACATTCTCCGCGCCCAAAGCGCGAGCGGCAAGATAGGCCGAGACTGCCGAGTCGATGCCGCCAGACAGGCCAATCACCGCCCGCGTCATACCAGCTTTGCTGATGCTGTCCCGGATGAAGCCGGTCAAAATGCGAGTCGCGAGCGCGCAATTGATATTAAGGCGGGACAGCACGGGGGCCCGAGTATCGGCAGGCATAAAGCACCTCAGCTTTCGGCGGCTTTTTCCGGCAGGGCTTGCAGCGAATAATGCGTGATTTGATGCGGATAGCTTTCATTGACAGTCAAGCCTAGGCGCAGGCGTTTGCCGCCCTTTTCGCCAATCATTATGAGCTGTATCGCGTAATCTTCAGCGCTTTCGACCGCGGCGACTTTCAACCTGCCATGCAAGCGGCGCGTCGCCTTCAAATCGAGCAGACGGCGCTCGAGCGGGTTCTGCATCAGTATCAAGTCATAATACGCGCTGCGCATGAAACCGCGCAGGCGGCGGAAATCGCCTGCGTTATAGTAGCGCAGCTGGGCGATGAAGCGCCGCCCGGCTTTGCTCGCGCCAATTTGCTGCCGCAGCTCGTTCATAATGCCCGTATCATAACACAAGCGCGGCAAAATCAGGTATGATAGGCTTAGGGCTTTCAAGCAGCGGGAAGGATGACCTGGACGACATGGACGACAGATTGACAAAAATTCAAGCGGCGCTCGACGCCTTCCGCATGGATGAGGCGCGGGCTTTGGCTCAGGCGGAACTCGCGGAAAAGCCCAGCGCCGCCGCCTATTATCTGGCGGCGCAAGCGGCGCTGAATCACGGGCAGCGGGTCGAATACTTGCAAAAAGCGGTGGAGCTGGACCCGCAGCATCAGGCAGCGCTGGCGGAGCTGGCGGATATGCAGCCGCGCGAAGCCAGCCAGCCAAAAGATAAAGACAAAGATAAAGAGAAAGACAGCGCCGCGCCGAGCATCAAGCTGGCGGGCATCACAAAGCGCTTTGCCGCTTTCATCATTGACGCCTTTATTATTTCCCTCTTCACCGTGGCGCTGATGATAGCCAACGATGCCATCGCGCCGCTCTATGACGCGCTAGCCAGCGTTGACGAAGATACGGTGGTGGCGGCTTTTGAGCAGCTGCAATCGGATATGATTGTGATGAATCTGCTCATCAGCGCTTGCTACAATGTCGCGCTGATGACCTGGTTCAATGGGCAGACGCTGGGCAAGATGTTTTTGCGCATCCGCGTCATCAAGGCAAATCGGCGCCGCTTCACACTATGGGACGCGCTGCTGCGCAATGTCTTTGGCTACACTGTGAGCCAAATTTTTCTGCTGGGTTATCTGTGGGCGATCGTCGACGATTATGAGCAGACCTGGCACGACAAGATGGCCCGCACATTTGTCATCGAAGAGCGGAAAAAAGACAGGGACGCTGAGGAATAGGCAGGGGAGAGAGATGAATAAGGTCGATGCCTCGACCTAATCTATCGCAATCCTGAAATACGGCGCGGGCGGCCTTGCATTGTGGGCACAGGTTTGCGGGTTTTGGATGTCATTTCAGCGCTGAAATTCGCCAAGCGCAGTCCCGCGCAAATTGCCTCGGATTATGACCTGACACTGGCGCAAGTCTACGCCACCTTAGCCTATTATTATGAACAGCAAGCGGAAGTGGGCGCGGACATCCGCCAAGGTCTCATAGAAGGAATGGAATTTGTGGCTGAGGGCTTTGGCAGGCCAGAAAAATCTATCTTTCCCGTGCCCAGCGCCGAAGAATTGGCCGTCGAGTTGCAGGAAGCGCTTGAGCAAGCCAGACAGCAATTGCTGCCAAACACCGCCGAAGATTTGCTTATGCAATGAGGAAAATCGTTTTTTCCGCGTTTTCAACCCCACGATTGCCCTGCATTTCTCTGTGTCTCAGTAAGCCCAAGTTAATTATGCAAAAAATTGCGCCGCCGTTTCACTTTTCAACCCCACCCCGGCCCCTCCCGTAGGGCAGTGTCTACGCGCCCCAAAGCTTTGGGGAGGTGAGAAAAACCCTGAAAACTGTGCGAGCTTGCAGGAAAGCCCCTCCCATCGGGCAATGTCTACAGTCCCCCCAGGTTAGACTCCCCTCCCCGAAGCTTCGGAGAGGGGCCAGGGGTGGGGTTGAAACGAAGGCAAAAAATTGCAAAATTTACTTTGTCCTACTTCTGTGCCTCTGTGGTTCTGTGGCTATTTTTCTGTTTCGCTATATTGAGACAATAAACCGCCCTGGCCATAGCGCCGCAGACGCAGATCGCACTGCTCCTTATGCCCCATAAAACCTTCCAGGTCGCAGAGGCGGCTGCCATATTCGCCGACGAGTAGGCTAGCCTCTTCGGTGATGCGCTGGTATGTAACTGTCTTGATGAACTTGCCCACCCAGAGGCCGCCGGTATAGCGCGCGGCTTTTTTGGTCGGCAAGGTATGGTTGGTGCCGATGACCTTATCGCCATAAGCGACATTCGTCTCCGCGCCCAAGAAGAGCGCGCCATAATTGCGCATATTACGCAAAAAATATTCTGGGTCTCGCGTCAAAATCTGCACATGTTCGCTGGCAATCTCATCCGCGACCTGTACCATCTCCACGGCCGTATCGACCAGGATGACCTCGCCATAATCGCGCCAGGCGACGCCGGCTAAATCCGCCGTCGGCAGGCTCTCTAATTGACGGCCAATTTCCGCTTCGATGCTCTCGGCGAGCGCGCGGCTGGTTGTCAATAGCACGGCGGGCGAAGTCGGTCCATGCTCCGCTTGCCCCAGCAGGTCAACCGCGCACATTTCGGCGTCAGCCGTGTCGTCAGCGACGACCAGCACTTCAGTCGGACCGGCCAGCAAGTCGATGCCCACCAAGCCGAAAAGCTGCCGTTTCGCCTCAGCCACATAGGCATTGCCTGGGCCAACAATCATGTCTACTGGTTCGATGCCCAGCGCGCCATAAGCCATTGAAGCCAATGCCTGCACACCGCCGAGGATATAAATTTCGTCAGCGCCGCCTAAGTGCATAGCCGCGATAGTCGCCGCGGGCAGCTCGCCTTTGATAGGCGGCGTGCAAGCGATGATACGCTCGACGCCGGCCGTCTTCGCCGTTACCACGCTCATGTGGGCTGAAGCCACCATTGGGTAGCGCCCGCCCGGCACATAACAGCCGACGCGATTGACGGGGATATTTTTATGCCCCAAAACCACGCCGGGCAAGGTCTCTACTTCGATGTCTTGCAAGGCGGCGCGCTGGGCTTGGGCGAAGTTGCGCACCTGGGCCTGGGCGAATTCAATATCGGCGACGGCTTGCGCGGGCAAACTAGCGATAATCCGCTGAATTTGCGCGGCGGAGAGCTTAAAATCGGCCGGATTCCAGTTGTCGAATTTCTGGGATAATTCGCGCACCGCGGCGTCTTTGCGCGCTTGAATATCCGCCAGGATGCCACGCACAGTCGCTTGCACTTTGGCATCGGCGTCGGCTTTTTGCGCGACGGTCTTGCCTTTTTTGATATATCGGATTGCCATTGATTTTTCGCTCGTTTCCTATCTGCTCTAGTTCCACAATGTTTCGCTGGCCAGGCGCGCGCCTTCAGCCAGGGACCGTAGCTTGGCATAAGCGATATCGGGATGCACCGCGCCGAAGCCGGCGAAAGTGCCAAAACCGCAGTCGGTGCCAGCGATAACGCGCTCTTTGCCGACGATATTGCTGAAGCGCTCGATGCGCTCGGCTACGAGGGCTGGATGCTCAATAAAATTGGTGGTGGTATCGAGGGTGCCGGGAATCAGAATCTTGTCGGCGGGGATATTCGCCTCAGCCCAGATGCGCCATTCGTGCTGATGGCGCGGGTTCGCGCCTTCAAACTGGACCGCCTGCGGCTTGGCAGATAGCACAATATCGATGATTTCGCGCAGGTCAACATCGTGATGATGCGGCCCTTCGTAATTGCCCCAGCAGAGGTGCATGCGGACGCGCTCGGCTGGCACATTTTCTAGGGCATAATTCAGAGCCTCGACCTGGGCTTGTGCCGCTTTTTTGAAAGTGGCTGTATCTTCATCGCGGAAGCGGATATGCCGCCCCATCGCCAAATCGGGGCAGTCGACCTGCAATAGCAAACCGGCTTGGGTGATTTTCTCGTATTCTACTTTCATCACTTCAGCCAGCGCTTGCAGGTACTGTTCGTCATTGGGATAGTATTCGTTGGGCTGGAAGACGGCGATGACGCCGGGCGAGGCGGCGTTCATAAAGGCTTCGGTGGCGCCGGCCGCTTCTTTTGCCGCCAGCAGGTTGGCGATGTCTTTTTCGAGCGGGCTGAGGTCTTTGATGGCGATGGCCTGCCGCACTACTGGGCGATGGTATTTGGGTGTGCCGCCAGCATCGGCTAGGCGCTGCTTGTAAGCGGGGAAATCGTCCAGGTCTTTGGGCGTTGCCCGCGGCACCTCGGCAATTTCAAAGCCGGTGAAACGATGGCGGATATAAGTGGCGTAGCTGATTTTGCTCATCTCGCCATCGCTAACGACATCGACGCCGGCCGCCACTTGCTTGGCTACGACCTCGCGCACCGCCCGCCGCATCACGCGGTCGAACTCGTCTTGGTCATAAGCCTGGCCCTGGTCTTGGGCAAAAAGCTGGTCGACGACATATTGCGGCCGCGGCATGCTGCCGACATGCGTGGTCAAAATGCGTTCGCTGCTGGTTTTCATATTTTTTGCCTATCCCTAGCGCGGCGGCCGGAAGTCTTTTAAGTCGACACCGGCCAACTCGCGGAATGTATTTAGCAGAAAGGTATTTTGCTGCGCCTTTTGCGCGGCGTAATCGGGCGGGTGCAGCATCTTGCCCTGGGCGTCCGCCTCATAGCCATTAGCCCGCGCCCGCGCTTCAACCTGCGGCGACCAGTAAGGGTCTTTGCCTTCGTAGACTTTATGCGACTCCAGCACGGCGAAGAACCAGCCGATGGCATCGCCGCTATACTCAAAGCGGCGGTACATGCCTGGCGGCAGGGAAATCATATCCCATTCGTTCAAGACAAACTCGCCTTCGGCTTTTTCCGGGTCGTCTTCATTGCCCCAATAAAAGGTCCAGGGTCCCGTGAGGATAAAAAATGATTCGACATAATCGTGCGTATGCCAGGCGGGACCGCAGCCAGGCGGTGCCCAAGCCATGCCGATTTGATAACGGTGCGGCTCGGTGATAGCGCGCTGGATGCTGTAATCGGGGTTTTCCGCCGCCGTGTCACCGATGACGGCATAGTTCATACGATGATGCCCGGGCAGCATGCTATCGATGAACATAATAGGAATGCCCTTATGCTTGAGCTGGTCGAAGCGCATAACGCGCGCCGCCATGCTCTCTTGCGTCTGTTTTGGGTGATTCATATCAATTCTCCAAAAAATAAAGCAGGTTAAGCCTACAGAAAAGCCTGGCCTTTGTCAATCATTTGCGGGCGATGATGAGCGTAGAGAAATTGAAGGGCCAAGGCAAGAGACGTTTCAGCAGCGCGCCCAGCGTCTCAGCCAAGCGATTCGTTTGATAATAACCGGGCTTGCGAAACAGGCCGCCCAAGCCCCAGAGCGTAAAAGCGTGGCTGGTGGCTTGGGCTTCGAGCAGCTCGAAGCCAGCGGCGGCTACATTGTCAGCCAGCTGGCAGCGGTTGTAGACGCTTTCATAAAAGTCTTCGTTGGTCAGCGCGCCGGCGCCATTGAACTTGCGCCGCCACTGCACCAAGCGATAGACCAGGTTCGGATAAGGAATCGTCAAGACGAGGACGCCGCCCGGCCGCAGCACCCGATAGGCTTCGCGCAGGGCTGGCTGCATGCCATGGGCAAAATGCTCTAAGACGCCAAAGGAGAGATAGCTGCCAAAGCAGTTATCGCGGTAGGGCAAGCGGTGTACATCGCCGGCCGCCAGCGGCAAAGCTGGGTCATAGCGCCGCGACTCTACTAAGGCATTGAGAGCATAATCCAGGCCATGGACAGCGTAGCCCAGCCCGCGCAGGGTGATGACAACCGCGCTCAAGCCGCTGCCCGCTTCCAGATGCAGATCTTCTTTTGCCAAATAAGGCAAATAGGCGCGCAGCGTCGCCTGGGCACGCTGGTAGCCCACCGCCTGCAATTCCACTTCAATCGAAGCGCTGTCCCAAATGTCCTCCCAAGCGCCGCGTGTGCTGTCGTAAAGATTGTCCGACTCTGGCATCGTTTACCCCGTTCGTCCTGTCAAGATTCTACACCCGGCCGGCTAAATCGCCGTCGTATCTACATCCCAAAGCAGCATGCACTCGCCAACTAGCATAAGCGAGACAGCCAGCAAAATTGTGCCAGTTTGCCCGGCCTGTGCCCGCGCAATTTCGAGGGCGCGCGGCAAATTAGGCGCGTACTGCGCTTTTGCGCCTAAGCCGCGGGCGGCTTGCAAAGCCGCTGCTGGCGCGGGAAAGCGCGTGCTGGGGTTAATATCGGTCTCGGTGATGATGAGCGTTTGGCTGACGGCCGCCAGCAAACGATAGACGGCGGCATAATCGCGGTCGCGCGGGATGCCGACGATCGCGACAACCGGCTCGCGCAGCCGCCCGCCGAGACTGTCGATGAAAGACTGCGTCGACGGCACCGTAATCGCGCCATCGACGAAGATGGCCGGTTTGTCCGCCAGTTTTTGTACGCGCCCAGGCCATTTCACCGCCGCCAAGCCCCGGCGAATCGCTGCTGCTGGCTCAGCTGTGGCAAAAGCCGGCATGCGCTCAACGGCGCGGATGGCTAAAGTCGCGTTTTCGATTTGATAGCGCCCGAGCAGGGGCAGCGCCAGTTCGCCATACGGTGGCAAGTGAATGCGTTGACCGCTGGGCGAATCGGCAGTCCAGCGCGCCAACTGGGCCGGCGCGAGGCAGGTCAAGCGGGCATTTTGGGCGGCGGCTTCGCTTTCGAGCGCAGCGCGGACGGCGGGCGCTTGCAGCAGGCTGATGGCACTGCTATCCGGCTTGATGATGCCGGCTTTATGCCAAGCAATCCGTTCCAGGCTCGCGCCCAGCAGCGCCGTATGTTCCAGCATAATCGGCGTGAAGACCGCCAGCTTGTTTGGCACGACGGCGATGTCGTCAAAGCGGCCGCCCCGCCCCACTTCTAGCACCGCGCTGTCTACGGCTTGCTCATCAAAATAGCGCAAAGCAATCGCCAGGAAGATGCCTTGCGGGCTAATATATTGTTGCCCGCTGAGCGCGGCGGTGATGCCGTCAATGGCTGGGCGCAAATCGCGCAGGATGCGCAAGAAATCCGCCGCTGGAATCATGCGCCCATCGACGCGGATGCGCTCGTTCCAATGACGCAGGTGCGGGCTAGTGAGCATGCCGACGCGCTGCCCGAACGCCTCGAGCAGCTTCGCCATCATCACTGTGACCGAGCCTTTGCCGCGGCTGCCTGTTACGACGGCATACTCGCGCTTGAGCGCCGGCAGCTGCGCCGCTTCAAGCAGAGTGCGCGTTAAGCTGATGTCGCGTGTATATTCGTCGAGACCGCGCGGCGCTCCGTGCAAGCGCCGCCGCGTGCGAAAAATATAGCGTATTGCTGCGTGCATCGAGTCGAGTGAGTCCATTGGCTGTCAACCCAAGTTTATATTGCAGCTAGGAAAGAGAAAATCAGGCACAGAAGTAAGTCCAAGTTAATTATGCACCATTTTCAACCCCACCCCCGGCCCCTCCCCAAAGCTTTGGGGAGGGGAGAACCCCCCGAAAATTATAGGCGCGCTTGCGGGAAAGCCTCTTCCGTAGGGCAGTGTTTATGTGACCGGCGGCCAGCGTCTAGCGACCAGTTTTTGTCGCTTAGACTCCCCTCCCCGAAGCTTCGGGGAGGGGCCGGGGGTGGGGTTGAAACGAACACATAAAATCTGCAAAATTTACTTTGTCCTACAGAGGCACAAAGAAATGAGACGGCTTTGCGCGCTGGCTGGCTTTGTCTTATGCTCATTATTGTATCTTTCTATTGGCTTTGCCTGATTTGCCCGCCAGCTAATCATAGCGAAGGAGCGTGCGCAGTTATAGAGCCAGCCGCGATTGCCCCTGTGTTTCTTGGCGCGATTCGGCTAGATTTTGCCTAAACCCCAATGGCTGATTTTGAGAAAATGACCGAAACTGCCCGGCTTTCTGGCCGCGACGCCAAACGCGCCGCGCGCAATGTCAGCGCGCTGGCCGTCGCCAGCATCATCAGCAAAGGCGCGCTCTTTCTGTGGCAGATTGTGCTGACCGGCTGGCTCGGAGCGACTGAATATGGCATCTATGGCACGGTCGGCGCTTTGATGGTCATCACCGCCTCGGTCGCCAGCTTTGGCATGGGTTTGATTGTCATCCGCGATGTCGCGCAAGCCAGAGCGACGGCCGGCAAATACTGGACAGCCATGCTCTTCACGCAGACGCCTTTAGCCCTGCTGGCTTATGTCGGTATGACTGGCGCGGCCGCCATCGGCTATAGCGAGACAGTGCGGGCCTTTACCGCTTTGGCTGGTCTCAACCTCTTCATCGACCTCTTTGGAAATATGAGCTACGACCTGCTGCTGGCGCAGGAAGAAATGGTCAAGACCTCTGTGGTCGAGATTGCGCATATCGGCCTGCGCATCGGCTTAGCCCTGCTAGCCCTGATGCTAGGCTGGGGGTTGCTCGGGGTCTATGGCGCAGCCCTCATTTCTGGCATATTGCGCTCCAGCGTCCTCACCCTTTTTAATTTGCGCGCCGGCATCCGCCCAGAATTTCCGCTCGACCGCGACATTGCCCGGCCCCTCATCATCAATAGCGCGCCGCTGGCTTTAGCGGCTGTTTTGACCTTAGCCTACAACCACGCCGACAAGCTGCTGACAACTGGCATCTTGGGCGAAACCGTGACTGGCTACCTGACGCTAGCTTTTGTCATCAATTTTGGCGCGATTGAACTATTAAGCACGACGGTGCTAGTAGCGGTATATCCGCTGCTGGCGCGCTATTACGACGACGGGCGCAATGCCTTCTTCGGCTTTATGATAGAAAAATTGGCACTGTATATGCTCATCGTTGGTCTGCCCCTAGCGCTGAGCGTCAGCATCCTGGCTGACGAGCTGCTGCCGCTGTTGAATCCAGAGTTCGCGCCCTCCGCCGGCATCCTGCGCCTGTTGATTTGGTATACCGCTATCACTATCTTTGGCAATGTCTTCAGCAAAGCTTTGCTGATACAAAATCGGCAGCGGACGCTGCTGCTGATTCGGGCTGGCAGCTTGGTGCTGAATGTGATCTTAACCGCCGGCCTGCTTTTCAGCTGGCGCGACCCGCGCGGCGCGGTCATCGCGTCCATCAGCGGCGAGCTGCTGGTGGTGGCGCTGCTGCTGCGCAATTTTCAAGCCCGCGGCTGGCAGCTGCGCCGCATCGCTCTCAGCGGTCTACGCTTGCTGCTTATAGGCCTGCCGACAGCGCTGACGCTGCTGGCCTTAAAAGAGCAGTTTGTCGTCTGGCCACTCTTGGGCGGGCTGGTTGTCTACCTGCTTGGCATCTTGATTGGGCGGGTGCTGAGCGCGGAAGACTGGGACCTGCTCTATCGCCTGGCCGCCGCCATCCCCGGCGGCGCCAGCTTGCAGCGCTATTGGAAACGGGATGTCAAATTGAACTGGTGAAGCCCATGCGCATTCTGCACCTAAGCCCCTATTACAAGCCTGCTTATGCCTTTGGCGGCGTTCCGCGCGCGGTCGAAGGCATGGCGACGGCGCTGGCGGCCCGCGGGCATGAAGTAACCGTCTTGACGACGGACGCCTTCGACCAGCAAGAGCGCTATGCGGGCCCGCACGAAGAAACGTTGGATGGGCTGCGCGTTTGGCGCTGCGCCAATGTTTCGCCGTGGCTGCGTGGCCGGCTCAACCTGTCTAGCCCGCGCGGTCTGCGACAAGCGGCCGCGTCAATCCTGCCAACGGTCGATGTGCTGCACGCGCATGAATTCCGCACGCTTGAGAACTTGCTGGTCCTGCCACTGGCGCAGAAACTAGGCAAACCAGTGCTGCTTTCGCCGCATGGCACGCTCAATCTTGCCAGCGGGCGCGGACGGTTAAAAGCGGCTTGGGACCGGCTGTTTGGCGCTGGCAGCGCCCGCCGCGTCAAGCATGTCATCGCCTTGACCGCGAGCGAACTGGCGGAGGTCAAGGCGCTGTGGGCGGCTTTGGGCATTAAGCGGGCGCCGGGTTTCAGCGTCATCCCCAATGGCGTTCGCTTAGAGGAGTTCGCCACCGAGCCGCCAGTTGACGCCTTCCGCGCCGACTATGGCTTAGGCACAGCGCCGACTGTGCTATTTATGGGGCGGCTGCACGCGCGCAAAGGCGCGGATGTGCTAGTCAAAGCCTTTCGCGCGGCGGCGGTGGAGAACTCGCGCTTACTCATCGTCGGGCCGGACGAGGGCATGCTAGGAACATTGTTCACGCTGGCGGCCGGCGATCGGCGCATCGTTTTCACTGGTTATTTGAGTGGCGCGGCACGGCTGCAAGCACTGCAAGCCTGCGACATTTTTGCTCTGCCCGCCAATGGCGAAGGGCAGCCAATCGCCGTTTTGGAAGCGCTGGCGGCCGGACTGCCGGCCCTGCTCTCGCCCGGCTGCCACTTAGACGAAGTGGAAGCGGCGGGCGCTGGTTATGTGGTCGAGCCTAGCGCCTGGGCCTTCGCTGAGAAGCTGCGCGTCCTGCTGCCCGATGCCGAGCGGCGGCGCGCGATGGCAGCGGCGGCGCGGCAGCTTGTGGCTGAGAAATACACATGGGAAAAAGTGGCGGCCGATTTAGAGCAGGTCTATCTGAGCCTGGTTTGAACTGGGCGGGCCTGTTGATTTTTTGCCAAAAAATAGTAGACTTGTCAACAAGAGTGAGGAGGGACGATATGATTGGAGCGCGTATCAAACAAGCGCGGCTGTTAGCTGGCTTGACGCAGCAGCAGCTGGCCGACGAGCTCGGCAATATGGGATTGGCGATTAGCAAACAGGCGATTTCCAAATATGAAAATGAAAAGAGCTATCCGTCAGCGGCTTTTTTGCTTTTGGCGAGCAGCGCGCTTGATGTGCCAAGCACCTATTTTACGCATCAGAGTACAAAAGAGATTCAATGGTTAGCCTTCCGGCGCCACAGCCGTCTGCCTATCAAAGAACAAACTAAAATAAAACTTTATGCGAGAGATATTGCTGAACTTCAAATTGAATTGCGGGAATTGCTGTATCCAAATCGGCAGCATAGGCTGCCAGCGATAAAAGTTGCCACCGCTGAAGACGCCGAAGAAGCTGCGCAGACGCTGCGAAACCAGTGGGATGTGGGCGATAGACCTTTAGATAACTTGGTGCAAACTGCCGAAGACCGGGATGTCATTGTTATTGGCTGGCAAGATGAAACAAAATTGTTTGACGGGCTTTCGGGATATTGCGAGCATCGGCCTGTCACTGTGCTTAACACGGTCTTCCCTTCAGATCGACAGCGCCTGACCCTCGCGCACGAGCTTGGCCATCTGGTGATGGACACGCAAGGGGTTTCTGCGAAAGAAAGCGAAGCCCTCGCCTTTCGTTTTGCGGCCGCCTTGTTAGTGCCGGCCAAGCACGCTTATGCGGAACTAGGCAATAGCCGCAGCCAGCTTGACTGGCCTGAGCTAAAGACACTCAAGCGCAAATATGGGCTAAGCCTGGCGGCCTGGGTTCGGCGAGCTTATGAGCTGGAAATCATCAACCAGTCTCAGTACCGGGAGCTGAAGTCTGAGTTGCGCCAAAACGGCTGGCGCAAATGCGAGCCGGTGGCCTACACCAACGATGAAGAGCCGCTGCAACTCCAGCAGATGATTCAGCGTGCGTTTGGAGAGGGCCTGGTTTCGCCAGAAAGACTTGAGCTTTTTAACCTAGACGATGCTGTAAGCGACATAAAACCGCTGCCAAAAAGCGAATATCCTAGCGCTACGGAGCTGCTCGAGATGGAAGAGGCAGAACGCGAGCGCTGGATGTCGCAGATGTACGAATGGGCGCAAGACATGGAGTTTGAAATTTTTGAAGCCTATGGCGAGGAAGAATTTTGAGTATGCCTGTTGTCGATCCAAAGCGTGGCGAAATCTGGACTATAAACTTTGACCCAACGGTGGGGCAGGAGATCCGTAAAATACGCCCAGCTCTTGTCATGAGCGTGAGAAAGGCCGGGCGTTCTTCCTTGCGCATGGTTGTACCGATTACGACTGGAAAACCACAGTTTCAAAGACTATTTTGGATGGTTGAAATACGCGCTAACTCCACGAATGGCTTAAACCACGATTCTTTTGCCAATACATTTCAATTCAAATCCATTTCAGTAGATCGCTTTGAAAGACGATTGGGGAAAATTACATCTAAGCCTTTACTTTATGAAGTTGCATCGGCCATTGTCTTGTGCATTGGCTATCGGCTGCCGTGATGCGAAAGTCCCGCAGATATACACAACTCTTGCTTTATGCCAACGCAATTCTAATAGGCATCCACTATGCTATACAAAACGCTAAGCGAAAAACTGGCTCGACAGTACAATAAACGATAGTTTAAGCCGCGCTGCATACGAGCTGTATGAGGGAAAAACCTATGATCCGATTCGACCGCTTTACTGAACGCGCCCAAAACGCCGCCGGCCGCGCCTACGAGATCCTCAGCCGTTACGGGCACTCGCAAGTGGACGCCGAACATCTCTTGCTCGCCTTACTGGAACAAAAAGACAGCGTCGTCGCGCAGATACTCGAGCGCTTGTCCGTCGATATCAGCGCCCTGCGCTCCCGCGTCGACGACATCCTGCGCAATAGCCCGCGCACCGCCACCATCTATGGCCAAGGCACCAATCAAGTCTTCATCACGCCGCGCTTGAAAAGCGCCATCGACCGCGCCAACGAAGAAGCCAACCGCCTGCGCGATGAATATATCAGCACCGAGCATATCTTTCTCGCCCTGCTGGGCGAGCGCGGCACACCCTTGGCCAAAACCATGCTGGAATATGGCATTGCGCGCGACCGCGTTTCCGATGCCATCAAAGACATCCGCGGCGGGCAGCGCGTTACAGACCCGCAGGCGGAAAGCCGCTATCGCATGCTGGAAAAATATAGCCGCGATATGACGCGCCTGGCGCAAGAAGGCAAACTCGACCCCGTCATCGGCCGCGAAGCGGAAATCCTGCGCGTCATCCAAGTGCTAAGCCGCCGCACAAAAAACAACCCAGTCCTCATTGGCGAAGCAGGCGTGGGCAAAACCGCCATCGTCGAAGGCCTGGCGCAGAAGATCGCCAGCAACGATGTGCCAGATTTGCTTTTGGGCAAGCGCGTGCTTAATTTGGATTTGAGCGCCATGCTGGCCGGCAGCCGTTTTCGCGGCGAATTCGAAGAGCGACTCAAAGGCACCATCGAAGAGATACAACGCTCGCAAGGCGAAATTATCCTCTTCATCGACGAGCTGCATCAGGTTGTTGGCGCGGGGGCGGCGGCCGGCGCCTTGGATGCCGGCAATATGATGAAACCGGCGCTGGCTCGCGGCGAATTGCAGACCGTCGGCGCCACGACAATGGACGAATATCGGCAGCATATCGAAAAAGACAGCGCCCTCGATCGCCGCTTCGCGCCGATTTTTGTGGAAGAGCCTAATATCGAAGATACCATCGAGATGCTCTATGGTCTGCGCGACCGTTACGAAGCGCACCACAATGTCAATATCGCCGACGACGCCATCGAAGCCGCTGCCCGCCTATCCGCTCGCTATCTGACGGAGCGCAAATTGCCCGACAAGGCCATTGACCTGCTTGACGAAGCGGCGGCGAAGCTGCGCGTCGCGCTCTTTTCGATGCCGCCGGACCTAAAAAGCATGCGCGAAGCCATCGATCAACTGGCTTTGGAAGAGCAAGCGGCCGGTCTGTCCCGCGATTATGAGCGCGCAGCTGATTGCAAGATGCAGCGCATCCAGCTTGAAAGAGAATACGACACGGAGCATCAGCGCTGGCGGCAAGAAAATACCTTGGACGAACTCGTTACGGCAGACAATGTGGCTCAAGTTGTGCAACAGTGGACGGGCATCCCGGTGCAAAGCATGCTCGAGACCGAATCGGAAAAGCTGCTGCGCATGGAAGAGGCGCTCAGCGCCCGCGTCATCGGGCAAGAGAAAGCGGTAGCGGTGCTCTCCGATGCCATCCGCCGCGCCCGCAGCGGCTTAAAAGACCCCAAGCGCCCCATCGGCTCTTTCATCTTTCTTGGCTCCAGCGGCGTCGGCAAAACCGAATTGGCGAAGACACTGGCCGAATTCCTCTTTGATGACGAAGACAATCTGGTGCGCGTCGATATGAGCGAATACCGAGAAAAGCATACCGTCAGTCGGCTTTTTGGCGCGCCGCCCGGCTATGTCGGCTATGAAGCGAGCGGTCAACTGACGGAAGCCATCCGCCGCCGGCCCTACCGGGTTGTGCTTTTTGACGAGATTGAAAAAGCGCATCCCGATGTCTGGAGCGCGCTGCTGCAAGTCTTGGAAGACGGGCGCATGACCGACGGGCAAGGGCATACAGTCGATTTCCGCAACACCGTGCTGATAATGACCAGCAATCTCGGCACCGAATTCGCCAAAAAAGGCGGCGCTTTGGGTTTCTTGCCGGCTGATGACGATGCTGTCTCCGACCAGCGCAAAATTGAAAATGCCATGCGCGATACTTTCCGCCCCGAGTTTCTCAATCGCATCGACGAAGTCATCATCTTCGAGCCGCTGACGCTGCGCGCGGTCGAGCAGATGGTGGACTTGCAACTGCGGGAGCTGGCGCAGCGCCTGGAAGAATCTAGCCTGGCAATCCATTTGACCGAGTCGGCGCGCCATTGGCTGGCTAAGAAAGGTTATGACCCGCAATTTGGCGCTCGGCCGCTGCGCCGCGCCATTCAGCGCTATATTGAAAACCCGCTGAGCATGCAACTGCTGGCGGGTGATTTTAACGCCGGCGACCTCGTTGTTATCGATGAAGTAGACGAGCAGCTCAATTTCACGTGCCATCCGGATCAGCAGAGCGATTATGCCGCCAGGGCCGAAAACAGCGCGGAAAGACCTGACGACTTCTACGACGACAATGACTACCCGGCGCGAGATTATTATGACGCGCAGTACGAAGAAGAAGACTTCGCCGATTTCCTCTCGCAGACCGACGATGACGACGAGTTCAATCCCTATCCAAACGCGCCGCGCCAGCACCAAGAGGACTTGGGCCGGCGGGATTTTAGGTCCTAGCCGCGCCAATTTGCCGCAGAGATAGAAAGACTCTGCGGCAAATCTCCATAGCCATTCCAGACAATGCACTTTGTTTTGCGAATTCCTCTGACTGCGGCAATTTTGTCCTTTGACTAAATGCGCGCAATGGCTATAATTGTGCTACCTATCGAGCAAGAAATGGAAATTGCCATGAGCGCAGAAGAACGAGGCGCGAAGGAAGAGTTGCTAGTGGCTACTTCGCCAGCCACGTTACCGCCAGCAGAAACGAAAGAGCCAGTCGCCGAGCTGGACAAGCAGGCAGCCGCCCCGCCAGCAGAAGCGACAGAGCCAGTCGCGGAGCTGGACGAGCAGGCAGCCGCTCCACCGGCTGAAAAAGCCGCCAAGAGCGTCCCGCCCAAAAGCCAAGCCAAATTCCGGCGCGGCCAGATCTATCAGGGCGTCATCAGCGAAACCACGCCAACGGCCGTCACCGTCGACCTGGGCGATGGCGCCACGGGCATCGTGCCCGGGCGCGAGCTGGAACTGATGACGCGCAAGACGCTGGAATCTTTGACCGTCGGCGCCGAGGTCGATGTCTATGTGGTCAATCCGCGCAATAATCGCGGGCGCACCATCTTGTCCATCAACCATGCGCTGGAAGAGCGCGATTGGCGCAATGCCGACGCTTTCGCCAAATCCAAAGAAGTCTACGAAGCACTCATCGGCGGTTATAACAAAGGCGGTCTCATCGTGCGCTTCGGCCGGCTGCGCGGCTTTGTGCCGCAGAGCCAACTGGCGGAGGACCGCGTCCGCAGCATGAGTGGCAATACGCCCGAAGAACGCTATGGCCCAATGGTCAATCAGCCTATCGGCGTCAAGGTCATGGAAGTCGAGCGCAAGCGCAATCGGCTTATCCTGTCCGAGCGCGCCGCTATCCGCGAAGTGCGCCAGCGGCGCAAGCAAGCGCTCATCGCCGAATTGCGCCTCGGCGAAATCCGCAAAGGGCGAGTCGTCAGCCTAGAGAACTTCGGCGCTTTTGTAGATATTGGCGGCGGCGAAGGCCTGATTCACCTCTCAGAGCTAGCCTGGGGGCATATCTCTCACCCGCGCCAAGTGCTGAGCGTCGGCGACGAAGTCGAGGTCGAGGTTATCAGCGTCGATCCAAAAGCGCGGCGGATTGGCTTGAGCCGACGCCGCGTCCTGAGCGACCCCTGGGACGAAGTTGCGACTTCGCTGCGCCGCGGGCAACTGGTGCGCGGGCGCATCACCAAGCTGACGAAGTTTGGCGCTTTTGCCCGCTTGGTCGATAATGACGCCGTCGAAGGTCTCATCCACATCTCCGAGCTTTCCACGCAGCGCATCGACCATCCAAAAGAAGTGGTGCAGCGCGGTCAAGAACTCGCCCTGCGCATCGTCAAAATTGACATTCGAGAACGGCGCTTGGGCTTGAGCTTAAAATCGGTGAATTCCACCGAATATCTGGATTTGGATTGGGAAATGGCGATTCAAGATTCAGCGACCTTGCCGCCGACAGACGCTGAGGCGGATAGCGACGCCTAAGCCGAGCATTTAAGGCTAAAAGCGAGGCATCCTTTCTGGATGCCTTTTTTTATTTTCTTTATTAAGAGAAGTAAATCCAAGTTAATAATGCACCATTTTCACCCCCGGCCCCTCCCGTAGGGCAGTGTCTACGCGCCCCGAAGCTTCGGGGAGGAGCCGGGGGTGGGGTTGAAACGAAGACATAAAAGTTGCAAAATTTAGTTTGTCCTACTGAGACATAGGGGCGCAGAGAAATTAGACTGATTTACGCGCTGGCTGGCTTGTCTTATGCTCATTGCTTTATTTGTTCTACTGAGACAGACTTCTATAACTGATAATATACAGAAACCTACAAAAATGTTTCTTTATATTCTGCAATCCCCAATGATTGATTCTTGCGATGACAGCCACTAATATACTAAAATCCGCAAGTATAATACTTTGGACGCAAGAAATTGGCTTGCTAATGGGCTATTGAGATGGAGGATGAACCGTGCCAAATAAAATGGAACGCTTCACACAGCGAGCGCGGCGTGTATTGAGCTTGGCGCAGGAACAGGCGGAACGCTTGCAGCATCATCAGATTGGCACGGAACATCTGCTGCTCGGTTTGATGCGCGAAGAAGGCGGCGTCGCCGGGCGCGTCCTGCGCGATTTGGGTTTAGACCTGCGCCGCGTCGAAGAACTGGTGCGTCGACTCTCGACAGCGGGCGACCGCGGGCGCAGTTCGCAGCTCGATTTATCGCCCGGCACGAAGAAAGTGCTGGAATTAGCCGTCGATGAAGCCCGCCGCATGGGGCATCATTATATCGGCACCGAGCATCTGCTGCTGGGCTTGGTGCGGCAGCAAGAAGGCATCGCGCTGGATGTGCTGCGGCGCCTGGGCGTCAGCCCAGAAGAAGTGCGCCGCCAGACCAGCAAGGTCTTGCAAGAAAGCCCAGTGCAGCCAGCGCAGCGAACGCCTCACCGCGGGCATAGCCAACGCTCGCGCAAAGACGGCACGCCGCTGGTCGATCAACTAGCCACTGATTTGACCAGCCTGGCGGAAACTGGCAAGCTGGACCCAGTCGTCGGCCGCGAAATGGAAATCGAGCGGGTGATTCAAGTGCTGAGCCGCCGCCGCAAGAATAACCCCGCCTTGATTGGCGAGCCTGGCGTGGGCAAGACAGCTATCGTCGAAGGCTTGGCGCAGCGCATCGTCGAAGGCGATACGCCCAAACCGCTGCTGCGCAAACGGGTCTTGCAGTTGGATGTCGGTTCGCTGGTGGCTGGCACGATGTACCGCGGCCAGTTTGAAGAACGGCTCAAGCGCGTCATCGAAGAGCTCAAGTCTTCCAATACCATCCTCTTCATCGACGAAGTTCACATGCTGGTTGGCGCTGGCTCAGCCGGCAGCAGCGTCGACGCGGCGAACATCCTCAAGCCAGCGCTGGCGCGCGGCGAATTGCAATGTATCGGCGCGACCACCCTAGACGAATACCGCAAGCACATCGAAAGCGATGCCGCCCTCGAACGCCGCTTTCAGCCGATTATGGTGGCGGAACCGACAATCGAAGAAACTATTGAGATTCTGCAAGGCATCAAATACCCGTATCAAGATCATCATAATGTGGAAATTACCGATGACGCCATCGAAACCGCCGCGAACTTATCCGCCCGCTATATCCCCGACCGCTTTTTGCCGGATAAAGCCATCGACCTGATTGACGAAGCCGCCGCCCGCCTGCGCATGTATAAAGGCCCAGAAGCGGCCTCCGTGCGCCGCATCACGGACGAGCTGGAAGACCTGCACGAAGAGATAGAAGCGGCGGAAGTCGATGGCGAAGCGCAGACAGTGCAGACGCTGCAAAGCCGCCGCGAAGCGCTGGAGGCGACGCTGGCGGACATCCGCTTCAACTGGAACAAAGAGACGGGCCAGCCGCGCTTGGTTGGCGAAGATATTTCTGAAGTAACCGCGATGTGGACGGGCATCCCAGTTACGCGCATCGCCAATGAAGAGAGCGAGCGGCTGATGGAGATGGAAGACAAGCTGCACGAGCGCATCGTCGGGCAGCACGAAGCCATCGTCTCCATCAGTAAAGCGGTGCGCCGCGCCCGCGCCGGCTTAAAAGACCCGCGCCGCCCCATCGGCTCCTTTATGTTCCTCGGGCCCACCGGCGTCGGCAAAACCGAATTGACCAAGGCGCTGGCCGAATTCCTCTTCGGCAGCGAAGAGGCGCTGATACAACTGGATATGAGCGAGTTCATGGAACGGCATTCGGTGGCCCGTTTAGTGGGCGCCCCGCCCGGCTATGTCGGTTATGAAGATGCCGGCCAGTTGACCGAGGCTGTGCGCCGCCGCCCCTATAGCATCGTCGTCTTTGACGAAGTGGAAAAGGCGCATCCAGAGGCTTTCAACATGCTCTTGCAGGTGATGGAAGAAGGCACGCTGACGGATGCCCGCGGGCGGCGCGTCGATTTCCGCAATGCGATGATTGTGATGACCAGCAATGTCGGCGCGGAGATGATAAAGCCGAATTCCGGGCTGGGTTTCAAGGTGGATTTTGACAGCGAAAAACGCGACGAAGAAGCCTACGAAGACATGAGCCGTAATGTTACCGAGAAGCTGCAACGCCTCTTCCGCCCGGAGTTTCTCAACCGCGTCGATGCCACCATCATCTTCCGTTCGCTCAGCCGCGGCGAAATCAAGCAAATTGTTGATTTGGAGCTGAACAAGGTGCGCGAGCGCCTGCTAGAGCATGCCATCACGCTGGAAGCGGACGATGGCGCGCTGGAATGGCTGGCGGAGAATGGCTATAACCCCGAATTTGGCGCGCGGCCGCTGCGTCGCTTAATCCAAAACGAAGTGGAAGATCGGCTCTCGGACGGCATCCTCTCGGGCGAATTTGGCCTGGCGAGCATCGTGCGCGTCGAAGCGGACGAAGACGGCGCACTGGGCTTGCGCCGCATCGAAGAAGACGAAGTCGCCGATGAGCTAGAGGCGCCTGTCTGAGGCGGCGCAGCGGATAAAACAAGCCCCGGCTGGAATGCGCTGGGGCTTGTTTGGAAAATTGCGCCTATAGCCAGCGCCTCAAAGTAGCTGCAATTGCCGCCCAAACAGCGATGCGACAACGCGCCCGTCTTCAGGGATAGTTACTTTTGCCGCGTAGCTTTTCGCCAATTCTCTGGCCAAGTTAATCACAGCCAAGTGATTCGAAGAATCATAGATGGCTCTAAAATCAATGCGGCTTAGAAGCTGCTTTGTTATAGGCCGTTTGGCATCCGCAAAGACGATGCTAGCCACAAATTCCTCAACCGCTGGCTGCTTCAAAAGCGCGCTGACTATAAAAGCCTGCCAGGCTTCATCGAAGGATAAGAAGTAACAGGTATCGTCAGCCAGAAAGACCTTTTCATTTTGATTGCAGAGCAGGGCAAATTTTGCCGGCAAATAGAAGCCCGAGACGACAATTTTGTATCTGGCAAAAGAATATTCGCCGATGCCAAACACAGAAAACCGTGGTTTGTTTTGGTATATTGACGATTTCCTGGCGTCTAACTGCTCGCCATAGTCATTGAGATAAGCCCAAAGTTTAGGCGCGGATTGCCTAAGTTGGGCTGTATCTTGATATAATTGGCGTTGTGGCAGTATCACATATTTGCGCGGCGCAAAATTCTCCGTGACAGAGCGCAGATCTGAGCTTTTAATCAAGGGATAAATGTAAGCAGTTTCAATATCGACGCTGGCGCCGTAGCCGTTTTGGAACTTGCCGTTTTGCGCTGTAAGCTCCATCACAGCGCTAGCGTCATGTTTTAGACCTTGACGCCACTCAAACGCGCATTTTCCTTCAAGATAACTGACCTTCTGATACCGGCTTGTATCGGCAATCATTTGCTCATTGATAAAACCCATTGTTCTGGCTGGCAGAACACAATTTAAGGAGTCGAAGACATTTACAGCGTAAGACGGCGCCCCGCCCTGATTCATTTTGACCAGGAACAAGCCGGCCTCAACGGCGACGCCAAAGCACTTCCTCGCGTTGATGCGATAGAGCGACATCTCCTCAACTGGCAGTTTGGCTTGAAAAGCATGCCAGGCCACCTTGCGGGCAACCGATGTTTTGCATAGCAGCGCAATCGTAACAGGTTCTGAAATAAAGTCCTGCAGCAGCTTGAGCCATATCGAATCGGCAATATCAAAATTGGATTTCCCGGTCAGCGCGTCTAAGCCTGACAAGTTTTGCGAATTGGACTTCTGGGGCAGATTGCGCCCATTCATACGGCCTTGCGCCGAATTGGTCACCCACGGGGGATTGCCGATTATCAAAAGCGGTGATTTTTTTGTCCATTGCAGCGTTGAAGCTAAATCGACATCAAATATGTTTTCATGAAAAATTGATATTTTTATATTCTGCGACTGGATTTTGCGCGCGCGCTCTACATAGCGCTCTTGAATATCTAAGCCTATTATTTCTTTTATCTCGCTAGAAACCTCAAGGCAGGCGCGGATGAAGTTGCCCAAGCCACAAGTCGGCTCCAAAACCCGCTCCCAATTTGCATTGCCCGCAAATAGCTGGCGGGCGATTTGCCGCGCAAGAGGTAGCGGTGTCTGATAGTCGCCCAAGAGCTTTTGTCGGCTCACAACAGATTCTCCACGCCGGCGACTTTTCTCGCTAAGGAGAGTGAGCGGCTGTATTGCAAACGCCATTGCAGCGCATTCGAGACCGTCACATAGCCTTGCCGAGGCGGCTCATCAACGATCTTAGTCGCCAGATGTCGCCGCCCAATGTCATCAAGCGGCAAGTTCCTATCTTGCAGGTAAGCGTCGATGTCATCCACATTTGCGCCATTATTCAGCAGGGTAACAATGCCTTTTGTTGTTTGATAGTCAGCCGTTCTAATGTCCTCTATAAATATAGCGTCTACAAAATGTAGATATGACAGCTCTGCCTCAATATCATCGCGTTTGTCATAGACAAAGACTATGAGATGATAGCCCAAGCCATAAATCTTTTGTTCCGCAGAGCGAAAAGGCGACGACGATTGGGGTTGTCTATATGAAGTAACTTTCAAATCGACGCCCAGTTGCGGAAAATCGATACCCCGCGCCGCACTGCCCGCTACATATTCATAAGTCTTTCGCAAATACGCATGGAACTCTCGCTCCACAAATGTACCTACCGCCTTGCCATCTGTTAAACCAAACAGCGAATCTATGCCACGAAGGCTTAGCGCTTTGAGAAAATCTCCGGCTGCTATTTTGATGGCCGGTATCGTAAGGGCTGGCATGTATTTCCTCGCTGGTCTATATCCGATAGTATATCAAAAACAAAAAAGGGACTGCCACTGGGACAGTCCCTTTGTTTGCTTCGCAATTTGTGGCAGCGGCCAGCTTACATCATGCCGCCCATACCACCCATGCCGTCCATGCCACCGCCAGGCATCGGCGGAGGCGTCTCTTCCGGCACATCCGTAATCAGCGCTTCGGTGGTCAGAATCATCGCGGCAATCGAAGCCGAGTTCTCGATCGCGCCGCGCGTTACCTTCGCCGGATCGGGAATGCCCGCTTCAATCATATCGCCATATTCGCCATTCATCACATTGAAACCGACGCGATGGTTGGTGCTGTCGGCTTGGGCGCGCCGTACATTCTGGATGATGACCGCGCCATCTTCGCCCGCGTTGGCGGCAATTTTGCGCATCGGCATTTCCAGCGCGCGGCGCATGATGACAAGGCCCGTGTTCTCATCGCTGACATCGAGGCTGACGCCATCGAGCGAGCTGACGGCGTTAATCAAGGCGACGCCGCCGCCCGGCACGATGCCCTCTTCAACGGCAGCGCGGGTCGCGCTCAAAGCATCTTCGACGCGGTGCTTCTTTTCCTTCAGCTCGGTTTCGGTGGCTGCGCCAACGCGGATGACAGCGACGCCGCCGCTGAGCTTAGCCAGACGCTCTTGCAGCTTCTCACGGTCATAATCGCTGGTGCTATTGTCGATTTCACGGCGGATTTCTTCGATGCGGCCGGCGATAGAGCTTTCTTCGCCCGCGCCATCAACGATGACAGTATCGTCTTTGGTGCTGGCGACCTTCGCTGCCCGCCCCAAATCCTGCACGGAGACGCTGTCCAGCTTGCGGCCAGTCTCTTCGCTGATGACGGTGCCGCCGGTCAAAACGGCGATGTCGCGCAGCATAGCCTTGCGGCGGTCGCCAAAACCGGGCGCTTTCACCGCCAGCACATTGATTGCGCCGCGCAGTTTGTTCACGACCATAGTCGCCAGAGCCTCGCCGTCTACATCTTCGGCGATGATGACCAGCTCGCGCTTGCCAATCTGGTGCAGTTTTTCCAAAATCGGGATGATGTCCTGCGCCGCGCTGACCTTCTTGTCATGAATCAGGATATAAGGTTCTTCGATGCTAGATTCCATCGTCTCGCTGTTCGTGACGAAGTAGGGGCTGATGTAACCGCGGTCAAATTGCATGCCTTCGACATACTCGGTCTCGAATTCCAAGCCGCGGCTCTCTTCGACGGTGACGACGCCATCTTTGCCGACCTTGTCCATAACTTCGGCGATGAGATTGCCAATTTCCATATCCTGCGCCGAGACGCTGGCGACATTGGCGATTTCTTCTTTGGTCTCGATGGGGGTGGATTGGTCGAGGATGTTGCGGGCGACAATATCCGCCGCGTGCAAGATGCCGCGCTTGAGCAGCATGGGGTTAGCACCGGCGGCGACATTCTTCAGCCCTTCGCTGACGATGGCCTGCGCCAAGACGGTGGCGGTGGTGGTGCCATCGCCGGCGATGTCATTGGTCTTGGTCGCGGCTTCTTTCAACAGCTGGGCGCCCATATTTTCATACGGGTCTTCCAATTCGATTTCTTTGGCGACGGTGACGCCATCGTGGGTCACGGTCGGCGCGCCAAATTTTTTGTCCAGCGCGACATTGCGGCCTTTGGGGCCAAGGGTCGTGCTAACTGCGTTGGCAACTTTATCCACGCCAGCTTGCAGTTTGCGGCGGGCATCTTCCCTAAATACGAGTTGCTTTGCCATGGATTCCTCCTGAATTAAATCCCTAAGCGGGGTAGCTGAATAGGCCTCGCATTGCCCAAGCCCTTAGGCTTCGACGATGCCGAGGATGTCGGATTCTTTCATGATGAGCATTTTGATGCCATCGAGCTTGACTTCGGTGCCGGCGTACTTGGCGAAAAGCACGCGGTCGCCTTCTTGCACATCCATGGGGATGCGCTTTTCGCCTTCTTCGTCGTATTTGCCGGGGCCGGCGGCGCGGATGAGACCTTGCTGCGGCTTTTCTTTGGCGGTTTCCGGCAAGACAAAAGCACCACCGGCGAAGGTCTCTTCAGACTCGATGGGTTCGACCAAGACACGGTCACCAAGCGGGCGGATAGTTATAGCCATTTTTTACTCCCTCTTGAACTATGGATATTTAGACTGCTTTTAGCACTCTCGTCGCTTGAGTGCTAAAACATTCGCCCTAAATTAGCATGTGCTGGGCTATGTGTCAATAGAATTGGCAGATAAGGCGGGGGATTGCTAAAAGTTATATGTTTTTCTTATGTTGAGGCTTTGGCCTGACGCGCGCATTGCCGCGTCAGCCCTCAACCGTCAGCTCCAGCGCAGCGGCGGCGCGGTTGCCAACTTGATCATAAGCCAGGGCCCGCAAGCGCAAATCGCCCGCGCCCTCAATTGTATAGGCATACCCATAAGGCCACTCATAATCGACGCCGAGCAGCGTATCATCCCGATAAAACTCGACCCGCTCAATCACCAGATTATCAGTCGCCTCCGCCAGCAGGGAAAGCGCCTGCCCCGTCGCATAGCTACCCGCGTCGGTATCCGTGCTGAGCTTGACCGCCGGCGGCGTATTATCGAAGGTCAGCCGCTTGCTATCGCTCTCGCTGCTGCCATCGGCAAAGGTTACGGTCAAGCGCAAGGTATGAATATCGCTGAGCAAAGCCGTCAGCCAAGTCGCGGCAATTTCGCCATTGGCTGCCGCTGGCTGCCGCTCGCCGATGGCAAGCCAGCGCTCTGGGTCGACGCCCGCGCCATATTCTAGCAGCCAGCTTTCAGCGCCGGCTTGGTTGATGCGCCCGGCGATTTCCACAGTCGCCCCCAGATAGGCATAATCGGCCGGCGCCGTCAACTGGACGGCTTGCGTTGCCGCCGCGCCTTCCGCACTAAAACTGGTCGGCGACAGCGGCTTGCCATTGTCTAGCCACCAATCCATAACATCCGCCGGCGGCAGAAAATAAGATTTTGCCTGGCGTAGGTTGGCCGGCGTATTGACCGTCGCCAGCAAACCGGTCGCGCTATTGATTTCCACCGTCTGCCAGAATGTATCGGGCGGCAATTGCGCGCCACGCGGCACAATCTCGCGCCGCGTCGGGCAATGGTCGGGCTTGGCTGGCAGCGCGCCAGAAATCTCGCAGACCAGGTACTCTTCGATATCGGGCGGCGCTAGCCAAGGCCGCGGCGGCAAGTTCAAGTGCTGTCCGGCATAGTCCAGCAGCGCGCGCCATATCGGCGCTGTGCCAACCCGTTCATAAGCGCCCAAGCTGAGCGGCGCGGCGTCTTGCCGCCCCAGCTGCACCGCCAGCGCCAAGTCCGCCGTGTAGCCCAGTGTCCAGGCATCGCGCTGGTCGGCACTCAAACCGTCAATGACGGCGGCAGGCCTATCCAATTGCAAGACCGCGTCCGCCTGCCCCAAGACTGCTTCACGGGCGGCGCTGTCGGACAAAATATCGTTCAGGATATAGGCCAGGCTCGGCTCGACGACTGCGCTCTGGTTTGCGCTGGCGCCTGCAAAAGACCATAAGACCTGCCCGGCGGCGTCTTCGATTTTAAGCACAGCCACTGGGTCGCGGCCGCGCAGACCGACCGCCAACGGCGCGGTCGGCAGGCCGCGCAACTGCCCCAAGGAGGCGAAGACAGTGTAGGCATAAGCCGCGTCCAGCGCCGAGACAGCGCCGCCGCCTTCCAGCAAGTCCAGCCCGGCCTCCTGCCCGCTCAAGCTATTGAAACCCAAGGTCTGCGCCACACGGATGATTGAGGCCATGCCCACTTCGCTGGCGATTTCGACGGCAGGCGGCAGCAGCCCGGCCGCCAGCGCCGCGCGTAGGCTCAGCGGTCCATGATAACGGCCAGCCGGGTTCGCCGGGCGATAGGTCGTATCGGCCGTCGGATAGGCTCGCGGCAGGTCAAAGACCATTGAGGCTGGCGTATAGTCGCGACGCGCGAAAGCATCGACATAGACAAACGGTTGCAGCAACAGCGCTGGCTGCGGGCCCGCAACTGCCGCTGGACCGACCAGGCTCAAAATTTGCCCGTTGTTGACATCAATCAAGGCTAGCGCGCCGCTATCCGGCGGCGACGACAGGTCGCTCGCCGCCGCGCTGAGCGCGGGCGCGCAATCTGAGGCTACAGCCTGGCCCTGCAAGCGCCGCAAATGCCCATGCAAGAGGCATTCCGCTTGCGCCTGCAAGTCCATATCCAGCGTTGTGGTGATGCGCAGCCCACCGCGGGCTAGCAAGTTGGCGCTGGCTAAGCCTTGCTGCGCCAACAGGTTTTGCGCCTGCTGGCGCGCATATTCGACGAAAGATGGCGCGCTCGCCGCCGGCGCTAGCGCTGGCGAGCGAATGTCTAAGTCCGCCGCCACGGCCGCTTCATATCGCGCTCCGTCAATCAAATTCGCCGCTTGCATAGCCGACAGCAGGGCCGTCGCGCGCGCGCGCAAATCGCTGTCGGTGGCGGTGGGTGCGGGCGCATCGAGCAAGGCGGCCAGCAAGGCCGCTTCGGCCAGAGAAAGAGCTTCGGCCTCTTTGCCAAAATAGACCTGCGCCGCCGCGCTCAGGCCAAAGGCAGCGCGTCCATAATAGGCGCTATTCAGCCGCCATTCCAGCAATTCTTCCGCCGAATAGAGGCGCTTGCTCTCGGCAACAAAAACGATTTCCAGCAGGCGCGCATCCAAGCCGCTGTCTCTGGCTAGCGGCAGCAGGGTCTCGCGCGCCAGGTGGCTCGTGATACTGTCAGGGCTTTCCAGCGGTAAGCCAGCGATATAGCGCCATAATTGCAGCAGCGTCGCCAGCGCGTCAAAAGAGCCGGCCTGCGCCGAATAGGCCGTCTCTTGCGCCAGCAAAGCGGCCTCGACAAAATAGGGCGGCAAATCCGCCAACGGCAGCCATCGCCGCGCCGCGCTGAGGCCATCGGCCAGCGCGTAAATCTCGCTATTGCCGGTGCGGTCATAAAAGCGGGTCTGGTCGCCGCCAGCGTCGAGCAAGACCGATTCTTGCGGCGTTGGCAAGTGGCGCGCCGCTTGACCATAAAGCCAAAAGGCCAAGCCAAAAGCCGACAGCAGTGGCAGCAAGAGCAGCAGGCCGGGAATGATAAAGAGCAGGCTGTTCCAGAATGCGCTGCGGCCTGAGGCGCGTTGCCGCCGATGTTTGCGCCGCCGCCGGCGCCGGATGATTTTTGCAACTAAAGGCATAAATTGCTCAACTCATCGCCGCTGCCGCAGCAGTCCGCGAATTCGGCGGCTTAGAGCGCAGCCAGATAAGCCTGCAAGCCCGGCCAATCGCCATCAGCGGCGAACTGCGCCTGCCGCGGCCAGGTCGCCAGCCGCCTGGGCCGGCGTCGATTCGCCGCGGCGAATATCGCTTCCAGCTCAGCCACGCTTGTAGCGGCGAGCTGCGCATAAGTGGAGATGCCCGCTTCGTTCAGCAGCGTTTGGAAGACGCCGCCGATGCCGCTGAGGCGCGTCAAGTCGTCGGGCGGGGCGCTGTCCCTTTCATATTGGATGGCGACGCGCTCGGCCAAGTCTTCGGCTTGCTTGGCGGCGTCGGCGGCCGCTTCGGCCACATCGTTGTCTGGCGGCGGCTCGCGGTCCAAGCTGAGCCAGAGCAACAGGGCCAGGCCTAGCAGAGCCAGAGCCCATGACAGCGGGCCTGGGCCGGCCGCGAACAGGAGTGGTCCGCCCAAGACCAGCAAAACGGCCAGCCGTTCAAGCTTGCTTGTCCTGTGCCAGATCTGCTTCATCTTGCGCTTCTGCCAATTTAGAACTTGCATTTAGCCTCGATTATAGCATATTTAGCGATACCGGCGGAATCATAAATAGGCCGCTGAAGCGCGAAAGTAAGCCCAAGTTTGTATTGCAACTAAGAGAAAAGAAATTTAGCCACAGAAGTAAGTCCAAGTTAATTATGCAACAAAATGAGGCGTAGCCGCATTTTCAACCCCACCGTAAATCCCTCCCCGAAGCTTCGGGTCGCGTAGACACTGACCTACGGGAGGGACTTTCCTCCAAGCGCATCCATAGTTTTCGGGAGTTTTTCTCCCCTCCCCAAATCTTTGGGGCGCGTAGACACTGTCCTACGGGAGGGGCCGGGGGTAGGGTTGAATCGAAGGCAAAAACTTGCAAAATTTACTTTGTTCTACTTCTGTAACTCTGTGGCTAAATTTCTGCTGCCTTAGAAAGCATATAACCAGGAGGAAAAATGGACTTTACCTTTGGCAAGCTGATTAGCGATGAACTCAAGCTGAGCAATCACCGCGCCGACCGCGCTGGCCTCCAGCACCAGCATCGAATCAGCCCGCTAGACCCGGCGCCCGGCGAAACTGTCACTGTGCATCTGCGCAGTACAAGCGCCCCGGCCATCGAGCGGGCAGCCCTGCATTTCACCACCGACGGCTCGGATCCGCGGCAAGAGAACGACAGTGCGCAGACCGTCGAATTCCGCCGCGTCCGCACCGAATGGGATACGTTGGTCTGGGATTACATCAGCCACTGGCAAGCCGAGCTGCCGGCGCAAGCCGATGGCACGCTGGTAACTTATTACATTCGCGGCTGGACGGACACTGGCGCCCTAATGTATGCCGATTACCCGCTGGCCGAAGAGCGCGTGCAGCACGCGACCATGCAATTTTTTGGCAGCATCGCAGCCGACGCCGTCTTCACACCCAGCCCGCCGCCCGCTAAGCCGCCGCTGTTCTGCTACCATGTTGACCGTATCGTGCCGCCAGAATGGGCTAAAAGCGCCATCATCTATCATATCTTCCTCGACCGTTTTTACCCGGGCGATGGCGGCGCTTGGCAGCAAACTAGCGACCTGAAAGGCATCTGTGGTGGCACGCTCTGGGGAGTGCGCGACAAGCTGGATTATTTGGCGCAGCTCGGTATCAACTGTCTCTGGCTCAGCCCGACTTGGGCTAGCCCCAGCAATCATGGCTATGATGTCGCCGATTATGAGCGAGTGGAGCCGCGCTTGGGCGGCGCGGCGGCTCTGCGGGCGGTGGTCGAAGGCGCGCATACGCGCGGCATCCGCGTCTTGCTCGATTTGGTCGCCAACCACCTCTCCAACGAACACCCTATCTTCCTCGACGCGCTGCAAAACGAGGACAGCCCCTACCGCGACTGGTTCACATTTGACGCGCGCTATCGCCACGGCTATCGCAGCTTTTTTAATGTGAAGACCATGCCAAAAATCAATCTCGAAACCCCCGTCGCCCGCGACTGGATGATTGGCAATGCTATCAAGAGCTTGCAAGACTTTGATGTCGATGGCTTTCGCTTGGATGTGGCGGCGGGCGCGGGCCCAAATTTTTGGACGCAGGCCCGGCCGCGCCTGCGCGCCATCAAGTCCGATTGCTTGCTGCTAGGCGAAATCATCGATACCCCGACTTACCTGCGCATGTACAGCGGGCGGCTGGATGGC
The DNA here is from genome assembly GCA_965200325.1 of Phototrophicaceae bacterium. GTDB lineage: Bacteria > Chloroflexota > Anaerolineae > Aggregatilineales > Phototrophicaceae > UBA6055. Next base: position 2,847,151 of record OZ241335.1, read on the forward strand.
TGCCTCGATTTTTCGCTGAACGAAGCCCTGCGCCAGACCTTCGCTTGGCAAAGCTGGGACGAGCAGCGCATGCGGGCCTTCATCGCCAGCCACCGCCGCTATTTTGACGCGGACTTCCTGCTGCCCAGCTTTATTGACAACCACGATATGGATCGTTTTTCGCATATCGCCGAGAACGACAATGAGAAACTCAAGCGGGCGGTAGCGACGCAGATGCGCCTGTCCAACCCGCCTGTCATCTTGTATGGCACGGAGGTTGGCCTGCGCCAGCCAATCAGCACGCGCGGCAATACGCTCGATGCCTGCCGCGTGCCGATGGTCTGGGACGAGCGGCAAGATGCCGACTTGCTCGCATTTTACCAGCGCGAAATCCAGCGGCGCAAAAGCGAAATGCTATAATTGACTCAGTGTCAAAGGAAACAGAGCGTATAAAATGAGGACAGGCGTCACTAGCGTCTTTGTCGACGACCAAGACAAAGCGCTGAAATTCTATACCGAAACGCTAGGCTTTCAACTCAAAAACAACTTCCCGCTGGGCGATGGCAATAGCTGGCTGACCGTCGTCTCGCCCGAACAGCCCGATGGCACGGAGTTATTGCTCGAACTCAACGGGAATCCGATCGCCAGCGCCTTTCAGCAAGCCTGTTTTGAGCAAGGCCTCCCCGCGATCATTTTTTATGTCGACGATGCCCAGGCCGAGCACGAGCGGCTGGCCGGGCTGTGCGTCGAATTCACCCTGCCCCCCACCGATATTGGGCCGACGGTCATGGCGATATTTAATGATACCTGCGGCAATCTGCTTCAGATTATACAGCAAAAAAGCGGCTTGGCAATGCTATTAGGAGTTTGCAAGACTTTGATGTCGACGGCTTTCGCTCGGATGCGGCGGCGGGCGCGGGCCAAAATTTTTGGACGCAGGCCCGGCCGCGCCCGCGTGCCATGATGCCGACTTGCTCGCATTTTACCAGCGCGAAATCCAGCGGCGCAAAAGCGAAATGCTATAATAGACTCAGTCTAAAAGGAAACGGAGCGTAGAAAATGAGAATAGGCGTCACCAGCGTCTTTGTCGATGACCAAGACAAAGCGCTGAAATTCTATACCGAAACGCTAGGCTTTCAACTCAAAAACAACTTCCCGCTGGGCGATGGCAATAGCTGGCTGACCGTCGTCTCGCCCGAACAGCCCGATGGCACGGAGTTATTGCTCGAACCCAACGGGACTCCGATCGCCAGCACCTTTCAGAAAGCCTGTTTTGAGCAAGGCCTCGCCGCGATCATTTTTTATGTCGACGATGCCCAGGCCGAGCACGAGCGGCTGGCCGGGCTGGGCGTCGAATTCACCCTGCCCCCCACCGATATTGGGCCGGCGGTCATGGCGATATTTAATGATACCTGCGGCAACCTGCTTCAGATTGTGCAGCAAAAAGGCGGCTAAGTGAGCGTCCTAAGTAAGCCCAAGTTAATTATGCAAAAATGTGAGGTGCGGTTTTCAACCCCACGATGGCGCTCCCTCCCCGAAGCTTCGGGGCGCGTAGACACTGACCTACGGGAGGGGCCAGGGGTGGGGTTGAAACGAACACGTAAAATTTGCAAAATTTAGCTTGTCCTACTTAGCCGCCGTGCTGCCGCAGCAAGCGCAGCGCGCTCTCGGCCATAACACCGACGCCGATGGGCAGGCAGCCCTCGTGAATATCGAAGATGGGACTGTGGTGCGGCCGATTCAACGAGTCAAGTTTAGCGCCTAGGCGCAGCATCGCGCCGGGCGCTTTTTGCGTCATATAAGCAAAATCCTCGCCCGCCATAATTGGCTCGCCCTCGCCCGCTTGCGCCGCGCCCAGAAAATCCCGCCCGACTTCGCGTATCAAGGCGGCAACCCCCGGGTCGTTATACAGCGCGGGATAACCGGTTGAGATGTTCAATTCATAATCGCCGCCAAAATGCCGCGTCAGGGCAAAAGCCTCTTCCACCAAGCGATGGATTTCTTCCCGCGCCTCTTGCTCAAAGGTGCGGATGGTGCCGGTCATAAGCACTTCGTTGGGGATGACATTAGGCGCGATACCCGCATGGATCGAGCCGATGGAGACCACCGAGCGTTCGGTGGGATTGCGGCGGCGGCCGCGAATGGCTTGCAGGGCATTGACCACCTGCGCTTGCAGCCAAATCGGGTCCAAGCCAACATGCGGCGCGGCGCCATGCGTGCCTTCGCCGACGATTTTCGCTTCAAAAGAATCGGGCGCCGCCAGCGCAAAACCATCAGTTACATCTACCCGCCCCATCGGCGCGCCACTGGTAACATGGCAGGCGATGACCGCGTCCAAGTCATCCAGCGCTTTCTGCTCCACCATCAGGCTGCCGCCGCTATGCCCATCTTCGGGCCGCCAGCGCTCTTCGCTGGGCTGGAACAGCAGGCGGATTTCGCCCGCTGGCCGCTCGGGCAGCTCATTGAGCAGCTGCGCCACGCCGAGCAGCATCGAAGTATGGGCGTCGTGGCCGCAGGCGTGCATGAGACCGGGCGTCTGCGACTTATATGGCACATCGTTGGCTTCTTGGATGGGCAGGGCATCCATATCGGCGCGGATGCCGACGGCTGGCCGGCCTTCGCCGATACGGGCGACCACGCCCGTTTCCGCCACGCCGACTTCGACCTCGATACCCATCTGCCGCAGGGCTTCGGCGACCAGGCGCGAAGTGCGCTGCTCTTCGAAGCCTAGCTCTGGGTGCATGTGAATATCACGCCGCCAAGCGACTAATTGCGCCTGCATCTCCTGCGCTTTTTGCATAACCGTCATCGTTCTATCCTCAGAATTCTCTTAGATTTGCCCGCTATTGTAGCGGATATAGCGCCCGCTTTCGAGTGAAGAATCGTCAAAGAGGCGCAGAAGTAAGCTCAAATTCGTATTGCGACTGGGAAACAGGATAATTGCCACAGAGACATAGACGTAGAACAAAGTAAATTTTGCAAGTTTTGCCTTCGATTCAACCCCACATCAAATTTTGCATAATTAACTTGGACTCACTGAGAAATGAGACTGCTTTTAAGTTAGCCGCCGGCGCTATTCTCTAGCGGGCAGCCCCGATTCGATGCCGGACCAGCCACCTGCGGGCAGTCGTCCTGCGCGCTATCCAGGCCATCGTCGTCAAAATCGCGGCAGCCGCGCGGGTTGTCGGGCGCATACTCATTCGGGCAAAAATCGGCGTCGCCGCGCCAGCCATCGCGGTCCGGGTCATCGGGATAAGGACAGCCAGCGTTATCGGCATAGCCAAATTCCGTCGGGCAATCGTCAGCCGCATCCGCCACAGTATCGCCATCGGCATCGGCAATGCTTGGGGTGGCGCTGGGCAATAGCGTCGGCGACGGGCTGATAGAAACCTGCGCCGTGTTTGTCGGCACGGGAATCGGCGTCGGCGGCACAAACTGCACCGGCGTGGCTGGCCGCGGCTGGCTCAGTGGCGTATGCGTCGGCAAGACGGGCGGCGCAGTCGTGGCTGTTGGCAGGTTGAGGTCAGCGCCGAGCGGCGTAAAAGTCGCAGCCTCAGTCGCCGTCTCGGTTGCCTGCGCCGCCGGCAAGTCCAGCGGGGCGCTGCCTATAATAAAGATGGCAAAAGCGTAACAGGGAAATGTGCCGAGGATTATCAGCAGCATCAGCAGGCGCAAGCTCTGATTGCGGTTGTTAGGACCTTGCAGGGCATCGAGCGTTCTCATCGCGGCTCTCGGGTAGCTGGACAGGGGCAGACAGCGCGGCCTGCGCGCAACAGTTAATTTTAGCGGAAGCGCCAGATTTTGCGCCGCCTGTGCTTAGAGATTGCGAATCTGATACAAGTCGCCATCGGCGAAGCCGCGTTTGCGGTAATAGGCGCGGGTGCCAATGGCGGAGATGACTGCCAGTCGCTGATAGCCGGCGGCGCTGGCCAGCCTAACGGCTTCTTCAATCAAGCGGCTGCCTAAGCCGGCGTGCTGGGCTCGCCCGGTCTGCGTCGCGCCCAAGCCCAAGGCTAAACCATAGACATGCACTTCGCGGATCATGGCGCAGCCGCGCAATTCTTCCAGCAGCGGCGCTGCGCCCAGGTCCGGCAGAGACAGGCGCAAGAAAGCGGCGATGTCGCGCTCGGCCGTAACATATTGCAGGAAAATTTCTTCGCCAATGCTGGAGCTATAGCGCAGAGAATCCAGCTGCAAGTCGGCGCTGGCGACGCGCTTCTTGCGAATTTCCCGCGCGCGGATGTCAACGCTGCGCTGGCCCTGGCGCTCCAGCTCCCGCTCGACCAACTGGCGGAAGTTCGTCACCTTGTTGCCATCGACGATGTCGGTGCCAGGGATATCGCGGATGACCCGCGTCAAGCGGCAGTACTCTGGCGTCTGCTTGAAGCAGTGTACCAGCAATTCGAGCAGCTCAGCCTGCGTATAAGGCCGCCATTCGCCCGCCTGATACTGCTGCATGAGTTCGGCGCTTTCGATGAGCGAACAAGGATAAATCTTCAGCTCGTCCGGGCGAAACGCTGGGTCATCGAAGAGCAGCGCATAATCCGCTTGGTCGGCTTTGGGCGATGCGCCATAGAGGTTGGGCATCCAGTGGGCGTGGATTTTGAAACCCGCCTGGCGCAGCAGGCGCAGGGCGCGCCGCGTCGCCGCCACATCATGCCCGCGTTTGTTCAGCGCCAAGACGCGATCATTCAAACTTTGGATGCCGATTTGCACTTTTGTCGCGCCCAGCCGCCGAACGCGGATGACTTCAGCGGCGCTGATGTGGTCGGGGCGCGTCTCGATGACCAGGCCGACGGCGCGGCAGGCGGCATTTTCGTTTTGACGCTGCGCCGCTTCCAATTCGGCCCAGGTCGCGTATTCATCGACGGCGCTGCGCGGCTGCGCGCCGCTGGCAATCTCTTGGGCGACGGCCCGCGACCGTTGCATCTCCGCGGCATAGATGTTCTGCACCGTCTGATTGTAAGTTGCTGTCAGCGCCGCGCCCTGCAGCCGCACATTGCTGATAGGCCCGCCATTGAATTGTGATTTTTCGCGCAAGGCGGCTCTAACTTGGGCGCGGCGGTCTCGGCCTTGCCCAAAATCGTGCAGCGCGTCAAAAATGCGCTTGACGAACCAAATTTGGTAGGTCTCGGGATAGAAAGACCAGGTGCCGCCAAGGATGATGATTTCGATTTTGGCAGTGGAATGCCCTAGGTTGTGATAGGTCTGCAAACGCATATAGGTCTGCAAATAGGGGTCGAAAGCGTTCTTTTCGGCGCGCTGGGCGCCGGGTTCATCGGCCAGATAGCTCTTGGGCATGCGCACATCGCTAGGGCAGAAGATGCAGGTGCCTGGGCAAGGGAAAGGTTTGGTCAGCAGGGTCAAAGGCGTAACGCCCGACATAGTGCGCACGGGCTTGCGCCGCAGCTTGTATAGCAGGCTTTCGTCATAGTCTGGCAAGCCGTCTTGCCCGGCAAAAGCGCGCCAGCCATCCACCAGATTCGCCAGGCTATAGAAGCCCGCGCCATCCGGTTTGGGATGCCGTCGCATCAACTGTTGATGCTCACGCGGGCTGAGGCGGCGCGGCGCAGCCAAAATGACTTTGAGCAGCGGAATAAGCCGCTCGCGGTGCGCCTGCACATCAAAATCGTATTTGCGGTCTTTTAACACGATTTGCGTTCCGCCCCTTTGCCTCAGTCTATTCTAGCGGCGAAGCGGCAAAATATAAACGCGGACTTCTCCAGACCTGGCGCAGGCTAGTTTTTCTTGTGATTGGGGGATAGCCACAGAAGTAGGACAAACTAAATTTTGCAGGTTTTATGCCTTGTCTCAACCCCACCCCCGGCCCCTCCCCGAAGCTTCGGGGAGGGGAGTCTAAGCGACAAAAACTGGTCGCTAGACACTGGCCGCCGGTCGCATAAACACTGCTCTACGGGAGGGGCGGGGGTGGGGTTGAAAATGCGGCTAGCCTCATTTTTGCATAATTAACTTGGACTTACGTCGCTTGCATAATAGAGCGTTTTTTTGCTATGCTAGAAGAGAAATGTCTTGCCATCTGTTTAAGCAGAAAAAGAAGGCTTCAAATGGATACTGTCCCCCGTATAGCAAAAAAGCGCCAAGCGGCTGAGATTGAAGAGCTAGCGCACCGAGAACCGACTAAAGAAGAGTTGCTAGCCGATATCGAACAGGCTTTTAGGGATATTTTCGCGGGCGACCCAGGCGAAGATGCTTTTGAATTTTTGGCCGAGCTTAAAGGCGAGTCTGCGCAAGAGTGCGAAGAGATAGACAGCAGGAAGCGAGCCACCCTGAAGGTATTGGATAAGACTCGGCCCCGAAGCTGAGCTCAAACGCGAACACTGATGCCGACATCTATTAGAATCCATGACTCATTTCGTAAGCAAGCCAAAACTCTCAAACGTAAGTATCCATTAGTAGAATCTGAAATTGAGAAGCTACTGATTGAGTTGCGAAACGGGCAGCGACCTGGCAATATAATTACGGGAGTTGCTTATACTGTCTACAAGACGCGCCTGCCTAATCCTTCGGCACGGCGTGGTAAAAGTGGTGGTTTCCGTGTCATTTATTATATGAAACTGGCGGATGTCGTATATCTCATTGCTATTTATTCCAAAACAGAAACAATTGATATTAGCCGCGCAGAAATACGCCAGCTGATAGCTAAATTATTGTAACTTGATGATAATGCTTGCTGCCTTCAAGCGATTACATTCAGAGTAAACAGCGTAATATCTTCGGAGCAGCGCGTAAAATCAAGACCATCGCGCGTATTCACCGGCTTCACCACGACCTGCGCTTCGCATTTTTTAGCTTATCCCTACTATATTCTAGCGTGTTTTCCGTTACACTAGGATTGTTCCACTGGCTCTAACGAGGCGCTTATGCCCCACTTATTACCGCCATTCCGCCACGCGCTGATGCGCCGGCCAGCGCCTAACTTCGCCGCTGGCATCACTAGCGCGGCGCATCTCGGCAAACCTGATTATGCCAAAGCCCGGCAGCAATACGAAAACTACATACAGGCATTGCGCGACTGCGGTTTGACGGTCACCGTCTTGCCAGCGGATGAGCGCTTTCCCGACGGGCATTTTGTCGAAGACCCTTTTGTGATTTTCCACGATATCGCTTTTCACTGCCGCTCGGGCGCTGAGGCGCGCCGCGGCGAAGGCGAATCGCTCAAGCCGCATTTGACGGACCTGCGCCTCGTCGAACCGCCGGCCGCCGCCCGCATCGATGGCGGGGATGTGCTATTTTGCGCCGACCGCGTTTTGGTCGGCATTTCCCAGCGCACAAATCGCGCCGGTTTTGCCGCGCTGCGGGCAGCCCTGCAAACCGCGCAAAGCGACATCCGCGTCGAGGCGGTGCCATTTAGCGGCGTCTTGCATCTCAAAAGCGGCTTGACGGAATTAGCGCCCGGCGTCTTAATCCATGACCCGGTCTTGCAAACCGATTTTGACCTATCTTGGGCCCAGGTCATTAGCTTGCCGCCGGCGGAAGGTTTTGCGGCCGATGTCTTGCCCGTGAACGATACGGTCTTCGTGGCGGCGGGCTGCCCGACGGCCTATCAAGCGGCGCGGCAGCATTGCGAGCGCGTCATCGCCCTGGATATGAGCGAGTTCGTCAAGATGGACGGGGGCTTGACATGCCTGTCGCTGCGCTATTGACGCTGCTCTTTTTATTGGCAGGCGCTGCGCTCAATAGCCAAGCCCAAGACCTGCCGCGCTGCAGCGCCCGCCCGACAGTCATCATTGGCGAATTATTCGCCGACAATCGGCGCTGGTGTCCGGAAGATGTCGTGCAGGTGCCGGAAATAGAACCGTATGCTTTTACCGCGCTGGCGGTCGCGCCAGATGGGGCGCTGTATGCGACGCGCCCGCTCAGCGGGCAGGTCATGGTCATCCGTGATTCTGATGACGATGGTTTGCCCGATGCGTCTGGCCTGGAAGTTTTTGCCAGCGGCTTGACCCGGCCCAATGGTCTAGCCTATCACGTGGGATTTTTATATGTGGCTGGCGAGCGCCATATCTATCGCATTGCGGCAAATGGCGCAGTCGAAACGCTGGTGGATGACCTGCCCAGCGGCACTGGTTTTTGGACGGGCGGCCTCGCCATCGGCGTGCTTGAAGCGGGCACGGAGCGGCTCTATGTCGCCATCGGCGCGCCTTGTGATAACTGTGTCGCCGAAGAGCCAGGCCGCGGCGCAATCCTAAGCATGAACCTGGCTGGCGGCGATAGGCAGATTGTCGCCAGTGGCTTTCGCCAGCCGGCCGATCTGTCATTTTTTCGCGGGCAGCTCTGGACGCTGGATAGCGCGCCGCGCCAAGCACAGCGCAACGCGCTGGACGAGCTGAATCGGGTGCAGGCTGGGGGTTGGTATGGTTTTCCTTATTGTTTAGGTGCGGGGCAGCGCAATAGCGCCATCGAGCCAGCGGACAGCGTTGACTGCGAGCAGAGCGTCCCGCCTGTTATGCGCTTTGGCAGTGGCGCGACGCCCAGCAGCTTAGCCGCCTACCCGCATGACAGCCTGCCCGGCACCAAAGACACGCTCATCGTCGTGCTTAGCGGCGACCCCAGCCAAGTCGATTTTGTCGGCTATAAAGTGATTATGCTCAACTTCGACGATGAAGATAAGCCGCTAGGCGCGACGATTTTAATGCCCTATCGCTATGCCAGTGGCCGGCAGGCTTACCTGCCGTATCAGGGCGAGGGCCTATTCTGGGAGCGCTACATACACATCAACGAGCAAGGCTGGGGCTTTTATCCGCAGCAGCCGTTAGCAGTAGCGGTGGGGCCGCCGGGCTGGATTTATATCAGCATAACAGGCGGGCGCATCATCGCCTTGCGTCCGCGTTACGAAGCGCGCGAGAAGTGGGCGGAATATCCGCTCTGGACGCCGATGAATCCAAACTTCGACCCAGCGGCGGAAAAATAAAAAGGCGCAGACGGGTTACGCCTACGCCAGAGCTTAAAAGTGGCTCGCGTATATCAGCCGAATGCCTTAGGCATGCGGCCGGGCCGCCGCCCAAACTTGCCGCGCCGCCGCCCAGCGTCGCTATAGCTGGCATTGAGCTTGTCTGTGATCGCCTCTTCTAGGCCGTCGATTTTGTCGCTGGCGAGGTCATTGATGGTAGCCGTCGCTTGTGCCAGCAAGTCAGCGCTGACAGTCTCCACATCGCCGCCATTAGCCTCGATGAGCTGCGCCACTGTCGAGCCAGCCTGCAGCGCCTCTTTTAAGGCAGCGGCATCCAAACCGGTCGCCTCTTGCAGCAGCGCGCCGCCGCCAAACCTAGCGAAGTGGCGGGGCTGGCGGCGAAAGAATGTCTTCTGCCAGCTGCGGTTGAGCTGCTCGGTAATGAGGCTCGGCAATTCGGCGAGGCTAGCCTCTTTCATTTCAGTGAGGCGGGCGCTAGCCTGCGCCACCAGCGCGGCGCTGACAGTCGCCACATCGCCGCCATTAGCCTCGATGAGCTGCGCCACCGTCGAGCCAGCCTGCAGTGCCTCTTTTAAGCCGGCGGCATCCAAGCCAGTCGCTTCTTGCATGATACTGTTGGCGGCAAAGCCCTTGCCGTAGCCACTATCGTGGGCGCTGACGGCAAATGCCGCCGATACCAGCAGGCCGATGAGCAGCGCCACTGTGGTCAATGATTTACGGGACATTTTCTCTCTCCTTTGAGATATTTGCTAAGTGAACCCTGATTGGTTAAAAATCATTCTACGGGACGCGGCTAGAAAAATATTGCAAATCTTGTAAAAAGAGTGCTAAGCAAGTGTAAAATTGACAAGCGGAGGAAAAGCTGAAATGGATGTGCTTGAATTTTTGGGGCGGCATAAGCTGGTCGCAATCGTGCGGCTGGATGATTTGTCAATCGCGGCCGAGCTGACGCAGGCGCTGCTTGATGGCGGCATCCGCATTATCGAGTTCACCTTGACCAACCCGGCCGCCGTCGCCACCATCGCCGAAATGCGGGTCCTGGCCGGTGAAAACACGCTTATCGGCGCTGGCTCGGTCATCAGCGCCGCGCAGGTGCAAGCCGTGGCCGCGGCGGGGGCGCAGTTTGTCGTCTCACCCGTCTGCAAGCGGGAAGTCATCGAAGCTTGCCTAGCCTCAGATCTGCCGGCCATGCCCGGCGCTTTCACGCCGACCGAGATTCAGCAGGCTTGGGACTGGGGGGCAAGCGTCGTCAAGGTCTTCCCGGCGAATCATCTGGGGCGGCGCTATATCAAAGATGTGCTGGCGCCGCTGCCACATCTGCGTTTGATGCCCACCGGCGGCATCAGCGTCGATAATATGCGCGAGTTATTAGACTATGGCGCGTTTGCTTTGGGCGTCGGCTCGTCGCTGATTAACAATGCCGCTGTTGCCGACCGCGATTGGGCTAAGCTGCGAGATAATGCCCGCGGTTTTGTCGCTCAACTGGACTGAGCCTCAACTTCCGCCAGCAATTTCAAGAGGCGCTGGCAGGTATTCCAGTTGCGCGCCGTCGCGCTTAGACCGAGCGCACTTTCGATGCGCTTGTTATCCAATTTTGAGCGGGCCATGCCATCACGGTAGAAGATATACAACTCGCTGCCCGCCGAATGAATGACTTCGCGCCCGGGATTGTTCGCCCGCAGGTCGGCTAGCGCGTTTGGCTCGGACTGGCCAGAGAGAAACACGAGCGCGATTTTGCGCGTTTCCGCTAGCTGCGCCGTGTCAAAGGGCTGGCGCGCCAAAGCCGCTTTGAAGTCAGCCGCGCGCCTGAGTATGACCTGCGCCTCAAAACCGTAGCTTTGCCGAATGCCGGCCTCGAGCCGCTCTTTGAGGCGGGCGAGGTCAGTCTCTTGGGTTTGGAAGACGACATTGCCGCTCTGCAAGACGCTGCGTACAGCTTGCAAGCCCAAAGCGCTATAGAGCTGGCGCAGCTCCGCCATTTTGATACGCTTGTGGCCGCCGACATTGATGCCGCGCAGCAGAGAGATGACTGTGGGCATTGCTGCTCTCCTTTTTGCCGGCCCGCTTTCAGTTAGGCATACTATAATCGTTTTAGGCAAAGAAAGTAATGAGAATATGACACAGCCAGCCAACGGTGTAGCCACATTTCCAAGCCCTCCCCAAAGCTTTGGGGAGGGGAGAAAAACCCCAAAAACTATAGGGGCGCTTGCAGAAAAGTCCCTCCCATCGGGCAATGTCTACACGCCCACCAGGTTAGACTCCCCTCCCCGAAGCTTCGGGGAGGGGCCGGGGGTGGGGTTGAAAAAAGTCTCTCCGTTGCAAAATTTAGTTGGTTCTACTTCTGTGCCTCTGGGCTAATTTTTTCCCAGCCCAATAAAAACTTGCGCTTACTAAGCTGAAAAGCCATACAATGCTCGCAAATATACGCGCCGCCTTTTCATTTTTGACCATCTTGCCGCTGGGCAGCCCGCCAGAACGCCAGCCTGGTCAGTCTTTTGCCTGGTTTCCGCTGGTTGGCTTGTGCATTGGCGCGGCTTTAGCCGCTATCGCCAGGCATTCCCCCTTTGATTCTGGCTTGACTGCTTTTCTGGTTTTGCTGTTTTGGGTCGGCATAACTGGCGGTTTGCACTTGGACGGCTTCGGCGATAGCTGCGATGGTTTGCTAGCCAGCGGTGCGCCAAACGCGCGCCGGCGCATTATGCAAGACCCGCGGACCGGCGTATGGGCGGTTGTAGGCTTGGTTTTGCTGCTGCTGGGCAAGTGGATGGCTCTGCAAGCGGTGTCGTCGCACTGGCTGCCTTTGCCGCCGGTGCTAGGGCGCTGGGCGATGGTCTGGGCTGCTTATCATTTTCCCTATAGCGGCGACGCTGATAGCTTGGGCGCATACTTCCGCCAGGGACTAGGCTGGCGGCAGCTGCTCATCGCTTCTGCCACCGTTATCATCTTGCTGACAAAAGCGGAAATCACCGTGCTTTGGCTCTTTGTCTTTTGCTTCACGGTCTTTTTTGGACAGTGGGCGGCGCGCCGTCTCGGCGGCGGCCTGACGGGCGATGTCTATGGCGCGCTCTGCGAAGTCTGCGAGCTGCTCTGCTTGCTGGCGCTGGGGCTGATTTATGGCTAAGCGGCTAATTTTTCTGCTGGGCGGTGCGCGCAGCGGCAAGAGCCGTTATGCCGAAAACTGGGCCCGCGAACGCGGCGGGCCCGTGCTTTTTGTCGCCACCGCGGAAGGCAAAGACGCGGATATGCAAGAGCGCATCGCCCAACACCGCGCCAGCCGGCCCGCTGCCTGGCAAACCCTGGAAGCGCCGCAGGCGACCGCCCAGCGCATCGCCGCTTGCGCCTTCGACTTATGATACGCTGCTGCTCGACTGCCTCACGCTATTGACGAGCAATATCCTGCTCGGGCTGCCCGCAGCGACCGGGCAGGCGGACGCGAACGCCGCCATCTTAGACGAGGTTGAGCGGCTGCTGGCTTTGCAAGCTAGCTCCAGCGCGACTTGGCTAATCATTAGCAACGAAGTGGGTATGGGGGTGGCGCCGCCGACGCGGCTGGGCAATGTCTATCGGGATATGCTGGGGCGGGCGAACCAGCGCATTGCGACGGCCGCCGATGAAGTGTTGCTGCTGGTGGCGGGTCTGGCCTGGCGCTTGAAGTGACTGCGGCTTAGAGATTATCGAAGAAATCGCGCTTGATGACGACGCGCTCGACGCGCAGGATTTCGCGGCCGAGGCCGATGCCTAGCTCTTTCAGGCGGCCGATGAGCAAATCGCCGTGCATGAGCTGGATGACGGGTGTGCGGCTGTTGTCAGCCTGTCGCTGCGCTTCTTGGGTGGCTTTGCCTAAAGTGATGAGCAAACCCCTGTCGGCGCGATTCATCAGGACGGCGCGGCGCAAGTCATCCACAGCCGACGCCAAGATGGGATTGCCCGCGCGGTAAAAATGAAACCATATATTGGTGGCGATGAAACCGCCGCTTGTCATTTTGCCTTCGAGCATGACACCGTCATTGGAGATGATTTCGACGCGGTTATTGCTTTCCGCGCCTAAGACGATGCGCAAAAAACTTTCAAATTTTTCCGGCGACAGTCGGTAGAGGATGTCTTGCAGTTCGTCTTTCCAGGGCTTGGCGCTTTCTACAAGCTCATCCAGGCTGATGAGTGTTTCCTGAGCCAGCGCGTTTTCCTGCGCTTGCGCTGAAGTCGCCGCTGATTTTTTGCGTCTTTTGCGCCGGCGGGCTGGCGGGCTTTCGATATGCACTTCTGTAGTGTTCCAGCCTTTTTCGGTCAATTCCCAGAAAGCGCGGCGCGGATTGTCGATGTAGCCCGCTTGCTTCAGCCGTGTCCTTGCCCAAAATAGCCGATACTTAATTTCAGTCCGGCTATCTTTGTCCGGGTTGTGCATGACTGCCTCTTGCTCAGGCGTCAAATTCAGGATTTCGACAACTTCAGAATAAATATCATCATTCGTTCCTGAACCACCCAAATTATGCAATGCCAACAGTGTTGGGGACATCATATATTCAATAGCTGGAAGCGATACCTCAGCCATCGCTAGACATCCCGAAACCATTGCGTATCGATGACGACGCGCTCGACGCGCACGATTTCGCTGCGGATGCCGATGCCCAGCTCTTTGAGTTTGTCAATAAATTTTTTCTTGTCGTAGAGTTCCACTTCTGGCGCATATTCGCGCGTCGCGTCCCGCAGCGCTTCGCTGGTGAAATTGCCGGTCGTAATCAATAAACCTTTGTGCGCCCGGCTCGCTCGGATTGAGCGGCGGAAGTCGTCCACTTCACGCGCGCTAATGAGTTTGTCGCCGCGAATAAACTTGAAGGCGATGCGGAAAGTCAAGAAGCCGCTGCTGGACATCATGCCTTCAATCTCGTCCGCGCCGCTGGTATTGATGACTTCAACTTTGTCAATGCCTTCGGAACGGAAGAGGCGGGCGAAAAAACGTTCAAAGGCATCGGGCGGCCACTGGTAAAATATGTCTTGCAGTTCGTTTTCCCATTGGGCGGCGCTTTCTAAAAGTTCGTCCAGGCTGATCAGTTTTTCCTGAGCCAGCGCGTTTTCCTGCGCTTGCACTGATTTTTTGCGTCTTTTGCGCCGGCGCGCTGGCAGGCTTTCGATATGCACTTCTGTAGTGTTCCAGCCTTTCTCGGTGAGTTGCCAATATCCAACTTGCGGCTGTGTTATGAGGCCTTCGCGTACCAGGTACACCCTTACGCTGTTCAATCTGCTTTCATACACACGCGCACCGCCGCTATAACGCAGTTAAACCTGTTCATCCGCCAGTTGCATTTTGTTTGCGACAATAGGGCCAATGTCGGCTTTTTTGCACACATCACCTAATTCACGCAAGGCTTCCAGCGTAGGGTTTATCATTGCTTGAAACGGTGGCAAAAAATCTGTTTTCATATTTTCACCTCTGGATTCTACAAGTTGGCTCTTGCTCTTCGTTGCGAATTCGTTTCTCGCCGTAGTTAAATCTAAAGCATTTGTATTCCAGCCTTTCTCGGTCAATTCCCAGAAAGCGCGACGCGGATTGTCGATGTAGCCTGCTTGCTTTAACCGTGTTCTTGCCCACAATAGTCGATACTTAATTTCAGTCATGGGGGATTTCGCCGAAATGTGCATGACTGCCTCTTGCTCAGGCGTCAAATTCAGGATTTCGACAACTTCAGAATAAATATCATCGTTTGTTCCTGAACCACCCAAATTATGCAATGCCAACAGTGTTGGGGACATCATATATTCAATAGCTGGAATTGATACCTCAGCCATCGCTAGACATCCCGAAACCACTGCGCGTCGATGAGGACGCGCTCGACCACGACGCGCTCCACCCGCAAGCCCAGCTGCAATTCTTTCAGCTTGTCTATCAGCGCCGCGCCATCAATCAGCCGAATCTCGGGCGCGCGGTCGCTAGCCGCTTTAAGCGCCGCTTCTTGCGTGAATTTGCCGGTTGTAATCAGCAAACCTTTGTCCGAACGCCCCAGCACCACGCCACGCCGAAAATCTTCGACCTCGGCCGAGCTAATGCGCCCGCCACCACGGATGCAGCGGAAAGCCACCCGAAAGGACAAAAAGCCGCCGCCGCCAAAGACGCCGATGCCCTCAATCGTATCCTTGCTATTGCTCACATCAATTTGGCTGACGCCGTCTTTGGCTAAGACGCGCAGAATCAGCCGCTGGAAAGCGTCGGCGGGCAGCTGCTCGAGCGTGTCGGTCGCTTCATCGCGCCAGCGCAGCAGACTGTCGATAAGCTCTTTGGTATCCACCGGCGCGGCATCGCCGCTCGCCTCTTGCTCTTCCATTTGCATTGCCTCTTCTTGGCTCATTGCCCGTCTCCTTCTTTAGATAAATAGCCCGTTTTTTTATTGTGTCTAGGAAAATAAAATTGCCACAGGCGTAAGCCCAAGTTAATTTTGCACCATTTCAACCCCACTCCCCGCCCCTCCCGTAAGTCAGTGTCTACGCGACCCAAAGCTTTGGGGGAGGGGAGAAAAACCCTGAAAACTGTGCCAGTTTGCAGGAAAGTCCCTGCCATCGAGCAATGTCTACACGCCGCCCAGGTTAGACTCCCCTCCCCGAAGCTTCGGGGAGGGGCCGGGGGTAGGGTTGAAACCAACGCTAAAACTTGCAAAATTCAGTTTGTCCTACTCCTATCATCGCGCCCAGCGCGCTTTCAGTCGCGGGCTAGGTTCGTCACCAGCAAGTCCAAGACCAGGCGCGGCGCAATGCGCCCTGTTTTCATCTCTTGGTCATAGCGCTGCAAGCGCTTGAGTATCACGGTCAATTCTTCGCTGCTGAAGCGCCATGCTTGCACCGCCAGCTTGCGCGCCGCGAAAGGCCGCGCGCCCACCGCTTGGGCGATCGCATCGGGGCTGGCGCCGCCGCCTCGATCGAGGTGGTCGCGCGTCATCAGTAGCAGGCGGAATTGCCGCACAATCAGCGCATATAAGCGGAAGCCCGGGTCGCGCGGGTCATTGCGCAGGGACTGCTGCATCAACTCCAAAGCCCGCGCGCCATTGCCAGTCGCCAGCGCATCCACCAGCTCAAAGACATTCGCCTCTGGCACATAGGGCGTCAAAGCGGCGACATCCTGCTCGTCGATGGGGCGCTGGCCATCCACATAAGCGACCAGCTTGTACAGCTCGTTATCGGCGCGCAGCAAATCATCGCCGGCGACGGCGGCAATCGCGTCAGCCGCTTGAGGGCTGATTTCGGCGGCATATTCATTTTTTGCCCGCGTCGTCAGCCAGCGGCTCAGGTTTCTGGGTTTGGGGAAGACGCGAACATAGCCGTTCGGCATTTTTTGGGCGGCTTTGAGCAGGCGGTTGCCGGCGGGCAGCGTCTCATTTTCCACCAGCGCCAGCCGCGCATAAGCGGGCAGGCGCGGCAATTCGTCCAGCAAGCGGTCGGTGGCGGTTTTGCCGGCTTGTCCCGCCCCTCTGCGCGTGATATGCCGAATCAGTCCGGTAACGATGACCAGCCGCTTATCCGCCAGAAAAGGATAAGATTTCACCGCCGCTAATACTTCTGGCACCGGCGTCTGCGTGCCGTCAAATTCGGAACGGTTGAGGTCGCCATTATCGCCCATCTGCGCCCGCATGCGGGCTAGAGCCTGCCGGCGGCTGAGCAGGTCTTCGCCATGAAAAATGTAGAATGTCGGCGGCGCGCTCATAAGCGGCTAGTCCTGCCGCGTCCGCACGCGGTGCAGCGTGATTTTTCTTTGGCTAAAAGGCAGCGTCAGCGTCCCGCGGCTGACGCTCACCAGCTCCAGTTCGCCCAAATCGCCTTCGGTGGTGAAGTGGCGCTGCAAGCTCAGCCCCAGCGGCGTCGAGAGAAAGACAACCGCCATCATCAGGTTGACCATCGTCGGAAAGCGCTTCCAGCTTTTGCGCCAGCCGCGTCCGGCAAAACCCAAAAAGGCTAAAGCCGTCGCCAAAAAGCTAGTTGTTACCAGATTCGTGCCGCAGTTGGGATGAATAGCCAGGCTGTGTTCGCCGGCTTTCATGCGCTGCAGGGCGGCCCGTACCGCGCTCTCGACCTGCTCGGTCGGCGCTTCGCCATAAAGCGTGAAACCGCTGCTATTGCTGCGCCCAGAAAGATAGTAGCGCTGCTGGCTCAAGATATGGATAGTGGCATGTTCCAAGCCGTGGTTGCGGCGGACGCGCAGGATATACGGTTGACGCGTTACCGGCGCGGCATACTGCGCCAGTTGCGCGATGATGCTCATTGGCTCTTCCTTCCTTATGGCTAAACTAAATTTCATTTTACCACAATAGGGGCGGCTTTGGCTGTGCTACAATGCGGGCATGCACCGCCAGCCAACCAGCCAGCTTATCCGTATGCGCAGCCTGCTGCGCACCGGACCGCGTCCCATCGCCCTGCGTTTTATCGACCAGCTTTATCGCCGGCTGACGGGCGGGCCGCTGTGGCGGCTGAGCGCGGTCAGTCCGCAGCTGCTCTTGGGCGGGCAGCATTATCCGCGCGGCTACGCGGCCATGCGCGCCTACGGCATCAGCGCCATCGTTAATCTGCGCGAGGCGCATCATAACGATGTGGCGCGGGGTATCGGCGGTCCGCAGCATCTGCACCTGCCAACAATCGACAATACCGCGCCGACGCTGCTTGATTTGCAGCGCGGCGTCGCCTTTGTGCGGGCGGAAATCGAAAGCGGCGGCAAGGTGTATATTCATTGCGGCGTCGGGGTGGGGCGCGCGCCGACCTTGACAGCCGCCTATCTGATATCGACGGGCTTATCGCCGGCGGCGGCTCTGCGCCAGATCAAAGCGGCGCGGCCTTTTGTGCATCTGACGGCGGGGCAGCGCCGCGCCCTCGCTGAATTCGCTGAGCAATGGCCGGAAAAAGCGTGATACTTGGGCTAAGCTGTTGAGGGAAAAGAACAATGACGCTGGAAGAAGTTTAGGCTAAGGCCAGCGCGCTTAGTCCAGAAGAGCGTAAGCGATTGCTGTTGATGCTTATCCAACTGCTGGCCGCCACCGCAGCGGAGCTTAACCGAATTGCACGGCTGCGGTAGCCATCGATATGGGCTGCGATGCCCTGCTCACAAATGACAAGGACATGAAGCGCGTGCGCGAAGTTAAAATCCTCTTGCTGGACGAGCTTGAGCTAGTTTAAGCCCCGACACTTTAGCCTGCTGATTGACAGCGCCACCGCCAACCATTACAATGACCGCCCGCCTAAGCAAAGACAAGCAGGCAGCCGCCAAAAACCATGATTAGCGAAAAAACCATCGTAACCCTCGAATTGCATAAAATTCTGCAAGAGCTAGCTGGGCATACCACCTTTGGCGCTGGCGCGGAATTCGCCAGCGAGCTTTACCCCTCCACCGAGTTGGAAGAGGTGCAGCTCTGGCAGCGCGAGACCGCCGAAGCGGTCGTCTTGCTCGAAGAGCATTCTAACATTACGCTGCGCGGCGCCCGCGATGTGCGCGAGCCAGTCATACGGGCGCAGCGCGGCGTCATCATCGAGCCGAGCGTACTGCTCGATATTCGCTATACCTTGCGGCGCGGCTCCACCCTGAAGCGCAGTCTGGGGCGCATGACCGCTTCTTTTCCGCTGCTGGCGGAATTGGCGAACGAACTGGAAGAATGCGCCGCGCTGCAACACAGCATCGAGTGGACTGTCGACGACAACGGCGAAATCAAAGACACCGCCAGCGCGCGCCTGGCTATCATCCGCCGCGACCTTAAGCTCGCCTTCGAACGCTTACAGAGCAAGCTCAATCGCATCGTCAGCAGCAAAGCCAATCAAGATAAATTGCAAGAAGCCATCGTAACAATGCGCCACGGGCGCTATGTCGTGCCGCTCAAGGCGGAGCATAAAGGCAAGCTGAAAGGCATCATGCACGATTCTTCCGCCAGTGGCGCGACTATTTTTATTGAGCCGCTAGAAACGGTCGAGCTCAATAACAAATGGCGCGAGCTGCAAATCGAAGAAGAAAAAGAGATTCGCCGCATTCTGGCGGATTTGACGGCCGAAGTCGCCAGCCAAAGCGAGCGCATCCTGCGCGCGGTGCAGCTGCTCGGCTATCTGGATTTGACCTTCGCCAAAGCGCGCTATGCCATTAAAAACAACTGCGCTCAGCCGCAGATGCGCGCCATTCAGCCGAGCGCGCCGCACCCAGGCACGACAGTCTACCTCAAAGCGGCGCGGCATCCGCTGCTCAAGGGCCATGTTGTGCCGCTGGACATCAGCTTTGATGATGACACCTGGGTCTTGGTCGTCACGGGACCAAATACGGGTGGCAAGACCGTCGCCCTCAAAACCGCCGGCTTGATGGTTTTGATGGCGCAATGCGGCTTGCATATCCCGGCCGAAGCGGCGCAGCTTTCGGTATTTCGCGGCATCTATGCCGATATCGGCGACGAGCAGAGCATCGAGCAGTCGCTATCCACATTTTCGGGCCACATGACAAATATCATTGACATCCTGGCGCGGGCCGACCAGCGCTCGCTGGTGATTTTGGATGAAGTCGGCGCTGGCACCGACCCAGCCGAAGGCTCGGCTTTAGCGCGGGCCTTGCTTAATCGCCTCAAGAATCGCGGCGTTACCACGCTGGTAACAACCCACCATCCCGAATTAAAAGTCTATGGCGTGGAGACGCCGGGCGTGCGCAATGCCAGCGTCGAATTTGACCTAGAAACGCTGCAGCCGACTTATCGCCTGATCCTGGGCTTGCCCGGCCGCTCGAATGCGCTGGCGATTGCCGAGCGCTTGGGGCTGGAGCCAGCGATTATCAGCGACGCCCGCGGCATGGTAGCCACAGCGGAATTGGAAGCCGACGACCTGCTCGATGAGATTCAACGGACTCGCGCCGAAATCCGCGGGCAACAGAGCGAGATTGACCGCTTACACGAGCAGCTTGTAACAGAGCGCGACGCATTGCAAGCCCGTCTCGACCAAATCGAAGACGAACGCCGCGATGTCATCCGCGCCGCCCGCCGCCATGCCGAAGCGGACCTGGCGGATTTTAACAAGCAACTGCGCAAGATGCGCAATGAACTGCGCTCGGCTGGCATGTCGGCTGAGGCAATAAACGCGCTGAAAGCGGCGGCTGACAAGATGGCAAGCTGGACACAGGCGCCGCTGGATGAGGCTGAAGAGGTGCAGTTCCTCGACGATGTCGATTGGCAGCCGCGCATCGGCGATACGGTCTTCCTCGATACGCTGAATGCTGAGGGGGTCATCGTCGAGCTGACGGAAAAAGCGGCGCAGGTGCAGGTCGGCGCATTGCGGGTGCGGGCGAAATATGGCGACATGCGCAAGCGCAAGCGCAGCGAAATCCGCGCCGCCGAACGCGGTCATGTGCGGCAATACGAACCTGTCGATATTCCGCCGCCGCCCGCCGCCTCGCCGGGCATGGAAATCGATATCCGCGGCAAGCGGGTCCAAGAGGCTCTGGAAATCCTCGACGGCTATGTCAACGCCGCCTATAATGCTGGTCTGCCTTTTGGCAAGATTGTGCATGGCAAAGGCACTGGGCGGCTGCGCCAGGCGGTGCGCCTTTACCTCAATGAACATGTCCTGGTCAGCAAGGTAACCCAGGGCTTGCAAAAAGAAGGCGGCGCCGGCGTCACCGTCATCCACATGGTGCCAATTACATGAGCGAAAATATGCCAGCCGACCGCCACCAGCTGTTCAGCGCGCGCTATGCCAGCGGCGACATGCCTTGGGATAGCGGCATCACGCCGCCAGAAATCTGCGAGATTCTGGCTGAAGCGCCAGCGGGCCGGGCTTTAGATTTGGGCTGTGGCACCGGCACAGTCCTGCGCGACTTGCTGCAAGCGGGCTGGCAAGCGGATGGCGTCGACTTCGTGCCGCGAGCCATCGAGCTGGCGCAGGCGAAACTAGCGGCTTTTCCGCCCGCGTCATATCGGCTTTTTTGCGGCGACGCGACGCGGCTGGAGGTGCTGCCGGGTCTGCGCCCGCCTTATGACCTCATCATCGACATCGGCTGCGGGCATAGCATCGATAAAACGGCGAACGCGGCTTATGCCCGTGGCATCGCCGAGCGCTTGAAAGCGGGCGGGCTGTTTATGCTCTACGCCAGCCATCCGCGGCCAGAATCGACAGTGGGCTGGACGGGGCGGCAGGTGGCGCGGCTCTTTGCCGGGTTGCTGGAGTTGCATTGGCAGCAGCAGGGGGACGATGTGGCGATGGGCGGCATACCGGCGAGCTGGTATCGTCTGCGGAAGCTGGGGTAAGGGTAAGTGGAGTATAGGGGTTTGTGTCGCCAGCTACAAATGCTCTTTATGTGTATTTTCATCTCAAAATCAGCGCTTCTACAATATAAAAAGCCTTCGCCAGTTGGCGAAGGCTTTCTGCTTTCGCTGACTATGTTATTCTCACAGCATAAGCAAAGCCTACCGGATTTTCAAAGCCACAAGAGTTTTGCACTACGATGCCGCCGGCCTTGCGCAAAATTTGCAGCGCGATTCGACGGCCGCCAGCGCTGACAAACCAGTGTGATCTATAACCTGAGGCCAGCTGTCCAGCAGCCCACCAAATACGATCAATTGCGCCCCCAGGCAGCGAAGTTTGATAATAGAGCGTATAGTCGCCCTGGTGGTCCGCGAAAACGGAACACCCATATCTGATTGCGCCTGGCGCGCCGGGAGACAAAGAACTCGCAGCGCTGCTATCTTCTCTTGCCGTCAGACTCTGCCCCCGTGCCGCGCCCACCAGCAGCATCAGCGCCAGAACCAAAAAAATCATGCCTTTCATAGAAATTTCCTCCTGTAGCGACCTAGAAGTAAATGGACAAATTGAGGAACTGCGCTGGCTTGAAATCCGCTCAAATAGTCTCCTTCTTTTCGCCTTAGTTTCAGTAAAACAGGAAAGAAATTGACTTGTCAAGGCATTGGGATATATTATGTGCAATTATTTATTCTTTTGATTGTATAAAGTATAAAAATACGCAAATATACTAAAGTCTCAGTCCGCTGGGTTGCGGCTTGGGGCTGGGTGTTTTTTCCAATGCGCTTGCCTCGCCCAAGACCAGAAATGCGCTATAATGGAGAATTGGATTCGCCCAGCAACAGCAGGTCTTCGTGCGCCAATTTAGCTTGTTCTGCCTCATCGCTACGCTCATATTCAGCGGCTGCCAAGCCCAGCAAGCCGCCGCGCCAGCCCTCACCAGCGCGCCCACTGCCAGCGCCGCGGCCGATTTGGAAGCCGCCAGCGCCATCGCCCGCCAATTCCTCGATGCCTGGGTCGCCGGCGATTTTGCCGCCATGCACGGCCTGCTCAGCTTCCGCAACCGCGAGCTTAGCCCGCTCGATGAATTCCAGGCCCTCTACGAAAATGCCCAACGCAGGATGACGCTGGAGCGCCTGGAATATCAGCCGCAAGCCATCAGCGGCGATGGGACCGTGCTTGCCTTCCAATACAGCATGACCTTTCATACGCGCAGCCTCGGCGAGTTCAACGACCCGCGCCGCCTGCTGCATCTGGTCTTCGATAGCGGCCTGGGCGAGTGGCGCGTCGCCTGGTCGCCAGCCAATATCTTCGCCGAGATGGGCCAAGGCGCCGGTCTCGTATTCGAGGCGCAGGTGCCTAGCCGCGCCAATATCTACGATCGCAATGGCTTAGCGCTGGCCGACCAAAATGGCCGGGTGGTGCGCGTGCTGGTGGATAACCGGCACATCCCCGAGCGGGCCGCCTGCTATCGCAGCCTGGCCGAGACGCTAGACCGGCCGCTAGCCGACATTGTCGATCTCTTTGAAGTGCGCTCGGGGCCCGATTGGATCGTCGATGTCGGCATCTTGGAGCCAGAGCCATTCATCAAATATAACGACCGCATCAAAGCTGTCTGCGCCGCCGATTTCCGCCAGCAGCCGACGCGCCACTATGCCCAAGGCAAGCTCATGCCCCATGTTATCGGGCATGTCGGCTACCCAGATAGCGAGCAGATTCCAGCATTGGAAGCGGTCGGTTTTAATGCCGAGACCATCATCGGCAAGGGCGGCATCGAAGCGAGCCTGAACGACATTTTAGGCGGCCGCCCCGGCGGGCGGCTGTCGCTAGTCGGCGCGGATGGCGCGCGCATTCGCGTCCTCAGCGAAGTCAGTTCACAAATCCCCGAGAGCATCTGGCTGACAATCGATGCCGACTTGCAGGCGGCCATCATCCGCCGGCTGGAAAGCGCTTATGCCGCTGCGCCCTGGGCCGAAGAGTCGCCAGGCGCGGCGGTCGCTATTATGGATGTCAACAATGGGGAAATCCTAGCGCTGGTCAGCTATCCCACTTATGACAACAATATGCTCACGCCCTTCCCCACCATCGGACGCGAGGCTGCGCTGGCCGGGCTAGAGGTCCTGGTCGAAGACGAGCGGCTACCCCTGCTCAATCGAGTGACTCAAGGCGTTTATGTAACTGGCTCAGTGATGAAAGGGCTGACGGCTCTGGCCGGACTGGAAAGCGGCGTCTATGACGAGGCTACCCGTTACAACTGCACCGGCAGCTGGGCTTATGGCAATGACATACGTTACGACTGGCTGCGCAGCGGGCATGGCCTGATGTCGGTGCAGAGCGGTATCACGCATAGCTGCAATCCTTTCTTTTATGAGCTAGGTTTTCGCCTCAACGCGCGGGATCCTTGGCTGCTGCCCACATTTGCCCGCGAGGTAATGGGCTTGGGCCAGTTGACCGGCATCGATGTCATACCCGAAGTTGCCGGCAATATCCCCAATCCAGAGAACATCACTGCTTATACGGGCTTGCCCTGGTCTTACGCGCATGCGGTCAACCTATCGATTGGGCAAGGCGAGGTGCAGGTCTCGCCGCTGCAAATGCTGCGCATGTACGCCGCTATCGCCAATGGCGGTTATTTGCTGCGCCCACAGCTGGCGCGCGAGCGGGGCATCCTCGACCAACGCAGCCAAATCGCCCAGCGCGATGTCATGCGCGATACGCAGATAGACTCGGCGAATCTCGCCATCGTGCAGCGCGGTATGTGCGATGTGGTCGGGTCTTATGGCGGCACGGCAACGGGACAATTCTATGGCTCGCCCTTGTTGGATGTGGGGGTCTGCGCGAAGACTGGCACGGCGCAGGTGCCAGGCGAAGACAATGCGCCGCATAGCTGGTTCATCGCTTATGCGCCGGCCAAGACGCCGCAGATTGCGATTGTGACGCTGGTGGAGAATGCGGGCGAAGGCTCAGCCGTCGCCGCGCCCCTGACGCGCGATATATTGGAGTATTATTTCTTCCGCCCGGACTAAAGCATATTCAAAAATCGAAGGCCAAAGCGTCTATGATGTATTTTCGTTTGGCCCGGCCGACATATTGATAAATCTTGAGCAGCTCTTCATAAGCAGTAGGGCCGCCAACTATATTCCAAAATTCTTCGCCAATTAGCACAGCATCATCAAATGGCATATAATTCCGCGTGATAGACCATTTATAGTCTGCCCTTGTGTTGCCGTAAGGGTTGTATGCTAGCGCGAAGTAACTTCTGATATTGGGGCGCGGAAGATTGCGCAAAACATGTGTTAGCAAGATGCGCCGCGTCATTTGAAAACATTGATCTTTGTTCGGCTTAGGCGATTTCATTTCAAAGTAATACTCAACTCCATCGTTTCCTAATATGTACAAATCAGCAATGATGTCCCGCAGCTCAAATTCGCCGTTCTCGTTAGCCAGCAACACTCTGGCAAGCATTTCAGAAAAACTAGGCGGCGCTTTAGCGGAGTGTTCAAATTGGGCAATTTGTCTTTCGATCTCCGCCAGCGCAGCTGAGCTAACCGCTGCACGCAGGCTATAGCCGCGCTGCGCGTCAAGATGATGCTCTAATGCGATTAATCTAGCGCATTCTTCAAGGCTGGTTCCTAAACTGGTTACTAAGCCACGCTCAAAAGCGCTTATGCGCAAGACTTCAGCAGATACGATGGCGGCATGAAAAGGCTTTAAGTCGCCAGCTTTATCTGCCAGCGCCAGATATTGCGCTGGACTATTCATAGTTTCAATGGCGCGGTCGCGATTGCGCTCGACAAGATTCTCAATAAAAACTTCGAGCGTTGCAATGATTTTTGAACGAGTTATATCCGAAATAGCCGGCACTTTTTCTTCCCTATAGTAAAGACATTCACAAGGCTTTTAGGTGAAAAATTGTTTCAAAATAAGCCGAGCGATCGAACTCGGAGCGCCTGAGAACAGGTCTTTCAAATCTATTGACGATGCGCATATTTGCCCGCTCGGCAATTTCGCCGTAAAGACCAAATTTGTCATTCGCCACCAAAAATACATGGAAGTCGTCACGCAAGAAGGGACGGCAATGCCGCAGCGCAGCCGCGATGCCTGCTACATAAGAAGCGCGCGCTTTTTTGCTCTTGCCCCTAAACAGCGGGCCTATTTCCGCCTCGTCCCGCCTCTCAATGCCCAATAACTCATAAGCATAAGCGTGCTGCTCGTGATAATCGATCATGCCGACATAAGGCGGACTGCTGAATATGCCGCTGATTTTTTGCGCGCGCAGCAAATCGGCAAAATCGGGCTGAGCCGCTTCTAAAGTTTCGGCAAGCGCTAGAGAGCGCGCATCGCCAGCTAGAGCCACTTGAAAGCCGCCCTGGCGCAGCTTGTCAAATTCAGCGAAGCGGCGCACCGCATCGTCTGTATAGCGCCGCCACCAACCACTCAAGGTAAAAAGCGGCTTGCAGATTTTCAGATGCTTGCGGCAATAATATGTCGTTTTGACTGGTTCTTTCAAGGTCGCTAAATCCAGATGCTTAGTCGCTCTGGCCGAGCGAATCGTGCGGGACAAAATTACCAAGAGCGTATTGCGCATCTCGACATCGTCTATCCCCCTCAGCAAAACCGCTAGATATTCAACTTCGGCGCGGATAGACGGCACATACCATTTGTCGAGAAAAGATGCGCCAGCGTTGCCGAGATTGACGGCGTATTTCTCGGCCAGCGCTTGAAAGACGGACAGGAAGAGGCTGGCTTTTTCTTCCCCGTAGGCAGTCGCATTGAAGTCCTTTTGGCGCGCGCGCCGCTTAAAATCGGGCGAGGGGAAGTGCATCGCATTGAATTCAGCCAGAGCCTGCGATAATTCTGTATCAAATTCCCGCAGGCCATTTTCATCAGTAAAGCGCAGCAGCTTGCTGGTTAAGCGGCGAGCCTGCTGCACCAGCGCCAGCAAGTCCTGGCGGCGCAGTTTTGTATTGGAAATCAGCGTATTAAAGGCTGAGACATCAATGCCGATGGCGTGCAAACCCAATTCCGCCGCCTGCACCAGCGTTGTGCCGCTGCCGCAGAAGGGGTCAAGCACAATGTCGCCGGGTTGGAAATAAGCGGCGGTTTTGAAGGCATCAGTGTTCGCATCCAAAAAATACTCCACCAGTTGGGGGATGAATTTGCCTTTGTAGGGGTGCAGGCGGTGTACATGCTTGGTGCGTTCTTTTTCACTGTATTCATCAAAAGCTAGGCGGTGATTGACAGCTCGCTCGAGCTGCGAAAGCGAGTCCTTTTGCCGCGCCATTTCCTCATCGTAATAAGTTTTAAGCTCGTCCCGGTCGACCAGGATGCCACCATTGCGGCTGACACTGCGAATCCGCCCATAAGTAATGAGGTAAGAGATGTTTGATTTGCTAATAGCGCGCTCGTAACGCGCCGATGCCCAACGGCTCGCTTCCGCAAGCGAGATGAACTTTTGCCTGCCTTCTATCATTAGAAACCGCTCGTCCAACTACCCAGCCACCAACACACTCAAGCCAATGATACAGACCTCCACCACCAAAATGCGCAGGAAGAGGCGGCGTGCGCGCCGGCGCCGCCAATGCTTAAAAATATAATCTAGGCAAAAGATGATAAAACCGACCATAAAAGCGCCAGCCCCCAGCAGCCAAAAATTCCGCAGCGTTATTAGTGTATAATTGCCCCGCACTGAGTCATCCACCGCATGCAAAATGGCGTAAGCGCCGAGGGTCAGCAAAATTTCTTGCAGCGCAAAGAATGACCACATTGCTAGAACAAGCGCCAAGCCAAAAAGCGAGATGTTAAAAACGAGGTCAAATAAAGCCGTATATGCCTGGTCTTTTTCACTGCCGGCCAACTTCATGGCGCGCTCCGCAATCCGCCATTTACAGCGCTAGCAATCATAATACCGCAAATGGCGGCGGCGGCTCAAGCGAAAACAGCCCAGTCAAGCGATAATGACGCTAATTCGCCACAAGTTTCTGCGCTCCCGCGCTGAACTTGTCTTGAAATCATTTCCGCTTTTCGCTAGAATTGTGATAAATTGTACAAGCAAGGTTTTAGTGGCGCGGTAACAGGCGCTTGCCAGTGTCGAGGCGGGGGATTTGGCGCGAGCAAATCCTATTTCGCCGCCGTGAATCTAGGTGGACATCTGCTATGGAAAATAATCGCTCCAACATCCCATCGATAAGCCCAGCCGCAGTGGTAGTGGCGGCGGTCTTCTTGATGGTCAGCGTGCTCGGCATCAGTTGGTTCACGACCTTTGTGCCGCGCATCTTGCCGGCCCAGGCCTCGGCGGAATCCAAGAGCGTCGACGAACTCTTCTATATCCTGGTGATTATCGGCGGCGTCGTTTTTTTCCTCATTCAAGGCATGCTGCTGATTTCGGTGATTTTCTTCCGCGCTCGCCCTGGCGACCGCTCGGATGGGCCTACCTATCATGGCAACCCGCTGCTCGAGATCGTTTGGACGATTATTCCCGCCTTAGTCGTCGTCTACCTGGCTGTCATAAGTTTTAATGTCTGGAACCAGAATTCAGCGCCCAAAGCGGCCGTCAATATGGTTAATGGCGCGGAAATCGCCATTAAAGTGAACGGCGCGCGCTATGCCTGGACGCATACTTACGAGACCGACCGGCTCGATGCCAATGGCGCGCCTATCGTCATCAACAGCGGCGATACGCTGCATACCTATCTGGGGCAGAATATCGAGCTGGAATTGCGCACGCAGGATGTCATCCACTCGTATTGGGTGCCAGCCATGCGTGTCAAGCAAGATTTGCTGCCCGGCAACCCGGCCACCGGCGGCCGCCCCACCGAGCTGCGCTTCACGCCCGTACTGGTCGAAGGCGCTAGTTACCCGGCCGAATATCCCATCGTCTGCGCCGAGCTTTGTGGCGATGGCCACGGGCGTATGCGCGGCACTGTCGTCGTCTATGAAGACGAAAGCCAATTCCTCGAGCAATTTTATGAACCTGCCATCCACGCCATTCTCAACCCGCCGGCCGACCCCGTCTTGCGCGGCGAAATCATCATCCAGCAATACATCTGCAATAGCTGCCATACGCTGGACAGCCTAGACTGGACCAGCAGCACGGGCCCGTCTATGAACGGCATCGCCGACCGCGCTGGCGAGCGCGTGGCTGGGCAATCGGCCGAAGAATACATCGCCACTTCCGTCTGGAACGCGCAGGCTTTCGTCGTGCCTGGCTATACCGAGCAGATGGCCGTCTTTGGGCCCGACCAAACGGACGCCAATAAAATGAGCGCGGAAGAGCTATATGCCATCGTCGCCTTCCTCTGCACGCAGGGCGAGCAAAGCGATTGCGACAATGAAAATCAAACCACCGCCATCCCCGAGGCGATTAAGACGGTCTATGGGCTGGATGTGGATATTAACTTCGGGCAAGGCGATGACGCGGCCGCGAACGGTGAAGAAAACCAAGAAAATGAAGAAAACAATGAAGAAAGCGATGAATCCGCGTAAAGCGCGGGCGAGCGTTAGATACGTTTGTCATACTGTAATCAGATAACTGGGAGAAGGCGCAACAATGGCAACAATCGCTGTCCCTTTGGGGGGGCAAGGTCAAAGTCAAGAAATTGAAGCGGTACGCCGCCCGGCATTGAGCGAGTACCTGCGCTGGAGCGTCGATCATAAAATCATCGGCGTGCAATATGGCTTGGCGGCATTCCTCTTTTTCATCGTCGGCGGCGCCATGGCCATGGGCATCCGCCTCGAGCTGCTGACGCCAGAACTGGACCTGATGGTCTCAGGCTCGGCTTACAACAGCCTCTTCACCATGCACGGCACGGTGATGATTTTCCTCTTCATCATCCCGATGTGGGCGGCCTTTGGCAATTATGTCGTGCCGCTGCAACTCGGCGCTAAAGATATGGCTTTCCCCTGGCTGAATGCCTTTGCCTTTTGGCTCATCCCGCCGGCGGCGATCGTTATGCTGCTCGGTTATTTTGTCAATCCAGCCGAAGCCGGCTGGACGGCTTATCCGCCGTTGTCCACACTTTTCAGCGGCGATGGGCAGACGCTCTGGGCCCTAGGCGCGCATCTGCTCGGCATTTCTTCTATTCTCGGATCCATCAATTTCATCGTAACAATACTCAATATGCGGCCGCCAGAGATGACGCTCTGGCGCATGCCGCTGCTCTGCTGGGCGGTCTTAGCCACCAGCATCATCGCCGTGATGGCAACGCCCTTCCTGGCTGGTGCTTTGACCCTGCTGCTGCTGGACCGGGTGGCCGGCACGACCTTCTTTGACGCCTCAGGCGGCGGCGATGTGCTGCTCTGGCAGAATATCTTCTGGTTCTACAGCCACCCAGCTGTCTATATCATGGTGCTGCCCGGTATGGGCGTGCTGTCGGAAGTGCTGTCCATTCACAGCCGCAAGCCTGTCTTTGGCTATCGCATGGTCGGTTTGTCGAGCATGGGCATCGCTTTTGTCGGCTTTACCGTATGGGCGCACCACATGTTCACCAGCTTGCAGCCCGAGCTGCGCATTCCTTTTATGATTACGACGATGATTATCGCCGTGCCGACGGGCATCAAGATGTTCAGTTGGCTAGGCACAATTTGGGGTGGCAAGATTCGCTTCACCAGCGCCATGCTCTTCGCGCTCGGCTTTTTGTCGCTTTTCGTCATCGGCGGCATCACGGGCGTTATGCTAGCCGCCCTGCCCTTCGATATTCATGTGCACGATACCTATTTCGTCGTCAGCCATTTCCACTTTGTTCTATTTGGCGGCAGCGTCTTCGCTATCTACGCCGCGCTCTATCACTGGTTCCCCAAGATTACGGGACGGATGATGAACGAGCGACTGGGGCAGATCCACTTTGTATTCACCTATTTTGGTTTTCTCTTCACTTTCTTCCCGATGCACATTGTTGGCATGCTGGGCATGCCGCGGCGTGTCGCGGTCTATGACCCGAGCTTCACCGCTTGGAATCAACTTATCGGCATTTCAGCCTTTGTCTTGGGCTTTTCTACTTTCATCGTGATTTACAATGCCATCCGTTCTTACAATCATGGCCCGGTTGCCGGCGCCAATCCCTGGCGCGCTTTGACTTTGGAATGGGCGACCACATCGCCGCCGCCGCCGACCAATTTCGCCGATGACCCGATTCCTTTTGAAGACCCTTATGGTTATGGCACAGAGGCGGCCGCCGCTTATGTTGCGGCGGTGGACACAGCATTCAACAGTAGGGACGCGGCCGGGCGCGACAGCCATTAGGCCGCCAGCCAGAGAGAAGAATGTAGCAGGCTAATCATGAGCAGCTATGTTGACCGCAAAGCCAAACTCAGCGCGCGCGACGCGGAGATGCGCCTGAAGAATAATCGTCTCGGCATGACGATTTTCCAGGCCAGCTGGATTATGGCTTTCTTGGCGCTGGTCGTGGTCAACTGGCAGCTGCGTTTCAGCTATGCGCAGTGGCCGCCGGCCGGCGTCGCGCCCTTCGACCCGCTTTTGCCGAGCGCCGCGACCCTGGCTTTATTGCTCAGCGCTTTGCTCCTGCGGCGGGCTTGGCAAGCGCTGCAAGAGGGCAAGACCGCCACCTTTCTAGGGCAATGGCGGCTGGCGCTGGTTTTGGGTTTGCTTTTTATGGCGCTTATCGCCTATGAATTTGTCACAGTTTCAGCCGCGGCGCTGGCGACGCAATATGGCATTACCCTGCGCTTGATGACAGGCTTTCATTTCATCCACGCGCTGGCGATTTTGGCGGTGATGCTGCGCGTCTATCGCCAGGGCGCAGCCGGGCTGTATAGCGGCAGCGCGCAGGATTCTTGGGCGGTGGAAGGCACGTCGAAGCTTTGGTATTTTGTCACTGTGGCTTGGCTGCTGTTTTATGTCGTGCTGTATTGGATTCGCTAATTAGGGCTAGGGAGTAGCGAGACACAATGGATAAACCAGGACTCTCACGGGCAATACCGGCGATGATTGTAGGTTTCATCGCCTCGCTGGCGCTTGTCTACGGCTTGCGTGTTGTGCAGGACATGGAGCCTGTTTGGATGAATGCCGAGACCAGCGAAGGCGCGCAGGTCGGCTTGATTCTAGCCGCCTTTGTCTCGATGGGCACATTTATGTGGGGCGTCGGCGCTTTTGACCCAAAAATGAGCGAACACGGCGACCACCACGCCGACGAACATGAAGAGGCAGCGCCAGAAAGCGAATTTGCCTTACGCACTTCTGGGCCCGTCTTCCGCGCCGGCAAGCGGCTCTGGGATTTGGCTTGGCAGCTCATCAGCGATAGTCCAAAACCGTGGGCTTTCCCCTATTTGACCGTGAGCTTCTTTTTGGTCAACTGGGTCGTGAATGTCGTATGGTTTTTGATTTGGCTGCCGCTGCTCTTTCTGGGCTGGCGCATCCTGCTCATCACAGTCGCTGGCATCCCAGGCACGCTGGGCGCTTTGCTGATGTCCGTGTCTTGTCTGTGGCAGATGATGGCATTTTACGCCGGCCAGCTTTTCTTCGTGCTGACAATCGCTGTGGTTACGACCATTGTGCTTTTCACGGGCGCGCTGCTGCCGCATGGCTTCCGCTTGCAGACCGCCACCGAAGCCAACGCCGATGTGGCGGCTAATGGTTTTGGCGATTTTGTCATCCCGATACAGGATATACTGGGGCTGGTCTTGCCGCCCGATCATTTCGCCAACCAGACGATCGAAGGCACGAGTCAATTAACCGTGCTGCTGGGTTTTATCTTGGTGCTTTTTGTCTCTTTGGCGCTGGCGACCGGGGTCATCGCTGTCTTCTTCTATCTGGCGCATCGCGGGGTGCGTGAAGTTACAGCAAGCGAGCCAACCGATGGCCAACGGACGCAGATTGTGCCTATCCGCGAGGCGGGCAAAATTGCCGGCGGCGTCGCCAATGTCATCCGCGCTATCCCGCGGGCTATCGGTTATCAGAAATAGAGTGAGAGAGCGAGCATGGCAGAATTGACCGCGAATCAGCTAGCGACAGTCGCCGACGAGCACAGCCACATCAGCGAAGAAGAGCATAACAACAATATGAAGCTCGGCGTCTGGTTGTACCTGGCTTCCGAGATTGTGATTTTTTCGATAATGATTGTCGGCTATGTGCTTTTGCGCATCAACGAGCCGGCGGTGGTGGCGCAGGCGCACGACCAGCTCGGCGTCGGGCTGGTTACCGCTAACACTTTTGTGCTGCTGGCCAGCAGCTATTTTATGGTGATGGGCTTGCGCGCGATGCAGCAAGGCAATCGCCAGGGCATGCTGCGCTGGATTGGGGCGACGGCCTTGGGCGGCACGGTCTTCCTCATCGGGCAGTACATTGAATATAGCGAGCTGGCGCATCTGGGCATCGTGCTGGGCTTCGACACGGCTTCGGAATGGAGTACGCTAGGCATGCGCTTTTATGCCCCGACTTTCTTCCATGGCGCCCATGTTTTTGTCGGCGTGATTTGGGCGTTGGAAGTGCTGCGGCGCGGCGCCAAAGGCCGCTACGACCATAACCCCATCGGCATCGAGATGTTTGGTTTATATTGGCATTTTGTCGATGTCGTCTGGATTATGCTGTTCACTTTGATTTACCTCGTTTAGGAGGGCAAAATGGCTGAAACAAGCTCGCATGACAACGGGCATCATAGCAATACGGTGCGCCTGCGCGGGCGCGAAATCACCGTCGAAGGCGGCATCTACACCGTGGTCTTCATCGGCTTGGCGGTGCTGACCGTGATTGAGGTGCTGAGCGCGGAAGGGCTCAAAGCTGCGATTCACGATCTGCCCAGCGCCGCCGCCGGCCTGCAAGCCATCAAAGCCTTTGTGCTGCTCGTCATCGCAATTATCAAATCCAGCTTGGTCATCTGGTTTTATATGCACCTGCGCGATGAAAAGCCCATCCTGGCGGTGGTGCTTTTGCTGCCGCTCCTAATCGCCAGCTTGTCGATTCTCTATCTGCTGGCAATCCCGCCCAGCGGTTACGGTCTATAGAGGAGGCGATTATGCCCGTCAAGATTAGCCTAGGGGCCGGCTTTCAGACGACTGTGACAGTGCGGCAACATGAATGGCATGGGGATGAACCGCTGGAAGATGGCGGCACGGACAACGCGCCGACGCCGGGCGAAATGATGCTCGGCGCGCTCGGCTCTTGCATGGCGATTACCTGCAAGATGTACGCCGAACGCAAAGGCTGGGACCTACAAAGCGTCGAAGTCCTGCTGGATTATGAGCGCTTCCGCGGCGCGGCTTACCCGGCGCATGCCGGCGACTCGCTCTATGTGCATGAGGTGCGGGAGGCGCTGGTCTTCGAGGGCAATCTCGATGACAAGCAAAGGCGGCGGCTGCGCGATATCGCCAGCAAATGCCCTATCCATCGCTTGCTGGCCACGCCGACTTATTTTGTCGATTTGGCGCTGGCGGAAGAATAACGCGCTCAGCGGCGGTGGGCGCGGATCCAGCCGTTGCGGATGAATTCCGAATGCTCCACCGTCACAAAAACATCTTCTTTAATGCCATGCACAATGCGCAGCACATCGGTTAGGTCGCGGCGGTGGGTGATGATGTGCAATTCTTCCACTTCGCCATGCGCGCCCTCACCTATAATCTCGGTTACGCCATGCCCCGCCGCCCGCAAAGCCAAAGCCATTGCATGCGAAATTTCGCGGGAAGCGATAACCGTCACGCTTTCGTAGGCTCTGACAAAGCGATTCTCCACTTGCATGCCAACAAAGCCGCCGACGGCGAAACCTAAGACATAAGCCGCCAGCTTAGGCAGGTTCTCTAAATCGGTGATGACCTGCCCGGCGGTGTAGGCGAAGAGCAGCGACTCCAAAGCGGCTAAAGCAAAGCCCCAAGCCCGCCGCCCGCGAGAGACCAGAATCAAGCGCAAGGTGCCGATGACATTGTTGCTCACGCGCAGCACAAAAATCAAAATAGGAATGTATTGGGGTTCGAGCAATATCATAGCCAGCCTCGTAATCGTTATCCCTGCGCTTCGATTCTAGCAGAAATGTATGGTCTTTATGAACCACAAAGAACACAAAGCCGCCTCATTTCTTTTAGTTCTAATACACACTTGGACTTTTACTCAGTTAGCCAAGACAGAGACGCTTACCCTACTCAAAAGCGGGCTGATGTGGTCAACTGGCTCCATAAAATAATCGCTCAAAGGTAGGAAGATGCCGCTCAGCCCTAAGGCGCTGCTCGATAGTTACAATGTGCTGCCCAAAAAGAGCTTGGGGCAGAACTTCATGCACGACCCTCAAGCGCTGGGCAAAATTGTCGCTGCCGCCGAGTTGACTGGCGCTGAGACAGTCGTAGAAGTCGGCAGCGGCACCGGCGCGCTCACAGACTTGCTGGCGGCAAGCGCCGGGCAAGTCTATTCGATTGAACTTGATCAGCGTTTACAGCCCCTGCTCGAAGAGCGCTTTGAAGAAAGCGCCAATGTCTACCTCGTCTTCAGTGATATTCTCAAGACGGACATCGACAGCCTGCTGGGCCGGCAGGAGTATGTCGTGGTGGCAAACGCGCCCTATTATATCAGCAGCGCGATACTCTGGCATTTTTTTGAAGCGCGCCAGCCGCCGCAGCGCCTGGTATTGACGATGCAATACGAAGTGGCAGAGCGCATCATCGGCAAGACAGGCGCGCTGAACCTGCTGGCGGTGGCGGCGCAATTTTATGGCATCCCGCGCATCATCAGCAAGTTCAGCCCAGCCGTCTTTTGGCCCCGCCCGAAGATTCACAGTGCCGTCTTGCGCATCGACCGGCATACCGCGCGGCCAGTCGCTGTGCCATCGACCGAATTGTTCTTCCGCGTGGCGCGGGCGGGCTTTAGCATGAAGCGCAAGCAGCTCAAGAATGCGCTGGCCGGGGGCTTGCGCATCAAAGCGGCGGCGGCTAGAAACCTGCTCGAAGCCGCCGCCATCGACCCGCAGCGCCGCGCCGAGACCTTGACGCTGGCAGAATGGGCGCGTTTGACCGACATTTTCGCCGCTAGCCAGCCGGGCGAGCCTGAATTCTAACGCACGCTTTATACCCCCGTAAAACATCGGCAAGATTTAGCCAGCATACTTAAAAGCAAGAGCAGGCAATAGTAAAAAGGAAAAATCATGAGCCAAGAAATCGCAACTTTAGGCGGCGGCTGCTTTTGGTGCGTTGAGGCGGTCTACAACCAGTTAAGCGGCGTGCAATCGGCAATCTCGGGCTATATGGGCGGGCATATCGCTAACCCGACCTATGAGCAAGTCTGTAGCAAGAGGACCGGGCATGCCGAAGTGGTCAATGTTAGTTTTGACAACACAGTCATCAGCTATGAAGATATTCTGAATATCTTCTTCACGATTCACGACCCGACGACATTGAATCGGCAGGGCAATGACCGCGGTCCGCAGTATCGTTCGGGCATTTGGCATCACACTGACGAGCAGAAGCGCATCGCCGAAGCGACCATCAAGCGGCTGGAAGCGGCCGGTTTATACCGCAATAAATTCGTGACGGAGGTAAGCCAAGCCAGCACCTTTTGGGTGGCTGAGGATTATCACCAGAATTATTTTGTCAACAATCCCTACGCGGGTTATTGCGCTTATGTCATCGCGCCCAAGGTCGCCAAGTTCCGCAAGCAGTATTTTGAGCGGCTGAAGCGCTAGTTGATGCTATCGACGCGCACGCCAGGCCCCATCGTCGAGGTCAAAGTAACGCGGCGGATGTAAGGGCCTTTTTGCGCGTCGGGTTTGACGTTGCGTACCGCAGCCAGCACCACTTCCAGATTGCCTAGCAACTGCTCTTGCGAGAAGCTGGCTTTGCCGACGGGCAGATGCAGATTGCCGGTGCGGTCATTGCGGAATTCGACGCGCCCGGCTTTCAATTCGCCGATGACGCGCGGAATATCGTCAGGCTGCACGACTGTGCCAGCTTTGGGGTTTGGCATCAAACCGCGCGGGCCCAGGATGCGAGCAATCTGCCCCACCTTGCGCATCATTGGCGGTATGGCGATGGTCGCGTCAAATTCTAGCCAGCCTTCGTTGCGAATCTTGCCGATGACCTCATCCGTGCCGATGATGTCGGCGCCGGCGGCCAGGGTCGCTTCTTCATGCTGCGCATCGACAAAGGCTAAAATGCGCACCGAGCGCCCGGTGCCATGGGGCAGCATGACCGTCGTGCGCACCTGCTGATCGCTATGGCGCGGGTCGATGCCGAGGCGGAAATGTATTTCTATCGTCTCGTCAAACTTCGCGGTGGCATTGTTCTTGACGATAGTTAAGGCTTCTTCCAGCGGATAATTCTTCTGCTTGTCGTAGCTTTGCCGCGCGTTTTTATATCGCTTTCCCATTTTCTCTCCTCGTGGTGAACGGGCGCAGGGCCCTCCCACAATTTCTAGCGTTAATCAGTGATTTTGACGCCCATCTGGCGGGCGGTGCCTTCGACTTGGCGCATCGCGCCTTCAATATCGATGGCGTTCATGTCTTTCATTTTGACTTGGGCGATTTCCCGCACTTGGTCGCGCTTTAAGACGGCGGCCGTTTCGGTGGCTGGGTTAGAGGCGGCTTTGGCGATGCCGGCCGCTTTTTTGATTAAGAAAGCAGTCGGCGGGCTTTTCAAGATAAATTTGAAAGAGCCATCGCTGAAGACGGTGATTTCCGCCGGCACAATCTCGCCCATGCGGCTGGAAGTGCGGCCATTGTATTCTTTGCAGAACTGCATCAGGTTGATGCCGTGCTGGGCTAAAGCCGGCCCAATCGGCGGCGCCGGGTTTGCCTTGCCCGCCGGGATTTGCAATTTGACCATTGCCTTAATTTTCTTTGCCATTTCTGTCCTCGCTCAATATCAAGCTCATACGAGCGCGCTACATGCGCTCCACTTCCATAAAGCTGAGCACGACGGCGGTTTCGCGCCCGAAGAAATCCACCATCACGCGCACTTTTTCCCGCCCAGAATCGAGGGAAGCGACGGTGCCGGGAAAATCGTTGAAAGGGCCGCCGACGATGCGCACGCGCTCGCCAATCTTGTAATCGACCTTGACCACCTTGTCTTCAGAATCCATGCGGTCCATGATGCGCTTGACTTCTTCTGAGCGCAGGGGCGTGGGGTCGTTGCCGCTGCCGACGAAGCCGGTAACGCCGGGCGTATTGCGCACGACATACCAAGAATCTTCGTCCAGCTTCATTTGTATCATCACATAGCCGGGGAAGACGCGCCTTTCGACGGTGCGACGCTTGCCGTCTTTGACTTCGATTTCGTCTTCGGTGGGGATGATGACATCATAGATTTTATCTTGCATGCTCATAGTTTCGATGCGCTGGCGCAGGGCATACTCGACTTTCTTTTCATAACCCGAGTAGCAGTGGACGAAGTACCAGAGCCGTTCTGGGTCTTCAATTTCGGCTTCAGCCTCGTCGAGAGAGATATTCAAGCCAGCGACATCGTCCTCCGCCTCATCGAGGTAGACAGGCGCCGGGTCATAATCGGTGAATTGCTGTTGGGTCTTCGCTTGTTCGCTCATCAGAATTTTCGTCTAACTGGCTAAATAGAGCCGCGGCGGATCATATAAAAAGCGCCAGCCAGCATAGCCGCGATGACCGCCAGCAGCATCCAGGCATTGCCCGGATTTAAGCCGAGACGCATAAATTCCGACCAAACCACCGCCAGCAGCCCCAAAAAAATAGCCGAAGCAATCGTTACATTGATGCAAAGGATGGTCAAGCGGCGGGTATCTTCGCGGCTGGGCCAAGCGACTTTGTTCATTTCCGAGCGCACATTGACGAAGTAATCGACCGTCCTATAGAGCGGGCGCGTCACGGCATTGCCTTGCGGCTCGCTCTGGCTGGTTTTGACTTTGCGGCGGGCGCGCCTGCCTGGCGTCGCCTTGCCTTTTTTTTGCGTTACCGCGCCTTGACCCTGCTGTTCCCGTGCTTCTTCTGCCGCCATTGCAAATGCTCCTCATCTTCATTGCGGCTCGGCCGCCGAGCCTGATAGATAAACACCGCCACAGAGGACGGTGTTCATCGGCTTATACAGGGGCAGAAAGACTCGAACTCTCGACCTACGGTTTTGGAGACCGTCGCTCTACCAACTGAGCTATACCCCTATGCTATCCGCGCGTCCTGCCAGCTATTATACACCAATACGCGGTGTAAATCTACTTGGTTTCGCGGTAGATGACATGTCGGCGCAAATAAGGATCAAACTTGCGCAGTTCGAGGCGGCCTTGGGTATTGCGGCGGTTCTTTTCGGTGATGTACATGTGTCCGCTTTCCGTGCTGCGCATTCTGACGACGATGCGCTGTCCTCTTTTTGCCATTTTCCTTCACCTCTCGCCCTTCCCAGTCGGACGATTTAAATTTTGCAAGTTCTATGCCTTCGTTTCAACCCCACCCTAAGTCCGCAAACGCGCCCATAGTTTTGGCGATTTTATCCCCTGCCCAAAGCTTTGGGGAGAGGCGGGGGTGGGGTTGAAAACCGCGCCTGACAAGAGCCTCCGATGAGATTTGAACTCATGACCTCGCCCTTACCAAGGGAGCGCTCTACCCCTGAGCTACGGAGGCAATAAAAGTGGGCCGGACTGGATTCGAACCAGTGTAGGCTCTCGCCAGCGAATTTACAGTCCGCCCCCTTTAGCCACTCGGGCACCGACCCCTCTTATTTGGCTGTTAAGCCAGAGCCACCACTGGGACTCGAACCCAGAACAACCTGTTTACAAAACAGGTGCTCTGCCAATTGAGCTATGGTGGCGGTAGGCAGAGCATAATACTATAGGCGGGCAGCGCCCGCAAGGTTCGTTTTCCCGCGATTAGCAACGGGCGCCATTGTAGTACAGCGGAAAAGCGCTGTCAAGATAGCGTATCAGGAAAATCTGCGGATTTCTAGCCAATCTGATGCGGCTGGATGATGCCGTCGGGCTTGCCTTTGCGGATAGCCAGCTTGACCTCGCCAATCGCTTTGGTAACTTCGATGTCCCGCGGGCAAGCGGGCGTGCAGTTAAAAATCGTGCGGCAGCGCCAAACTCCATTTGGTTCGCCGAGACTGGCCAGCCGCTCTTGGCTAGCTTGGTCGCGGGTGTCAAAGACAAAGCGATGCGCCTGCACGATGGCGGCCGGACCAACATACTGCTCATTCGCCCAAAAGCTGGGGCAAGCGGTCGTGCAGCAGGCGCAGAGGATGCACTTCGTGCTGTCGTCAAAAAGCTCGCGGTCAGCTTGAGTCTGCAAGCGTTCGCGGCCATCGGCCGGCAGCGGACTGTCATTGACGAAGTAGGGCATGACCTGTTTGTAATGGTCGAAAAAAGGCTCCATATCGACGATGAGGTCTTTGATGACCGGCAAGCCCAAAATCGGCTCCACTTGAATGCGCTCGCCGACATCGCGCACGAGAATCTTGCAAGCCAGGCGGTTGAGACCATTGATGCGCATGGCATCCGAGCCGCAGACGCCATGCGCGCAAGAGCGGCGCAAAGACAGCGAGCCATCCTGCTCCCACTTGATGCGGTGCAGCATCTCTAGCACGCGGTCGGTCGGGTCCACATTTTCTAGGGTGAACTCCTGCCAATAGGGTTTTTCTTTGCCCGGCAGCTCTGGGTTCTGCCGTCTGATTCTAAAAGTTACTTCCATGATACCTTGCCTCAATCCAAGTGGTTCAAGTGGCGCTGCTTAATAGACCCGTTCTTTCGGGCGGAATTTCTGTTGCTCTTCTGGCACGCCGTCCGCAATCTCCGCCTGCCACAGCGAAAGATCGACTTCTTTATCAAAATTGATGCTGAAAGTCGGCTGCCGCCAGTCGTCGGTCTGGTGGACGAGGGAATGCGCCAGCCAGTTCTCATCGTCGCGTTTTTGATAATCTTCGCGGCTATGCGCGCCGCGGCTTTCTTTGCGTTCGCTGGCGGCGCGGGCGGTTACATCCGCCAGGTCGAGCAGGCAGCCAAGTTCCCAGGCTTCCATCAAATCGGTATTAAAAACGCGCGATTTATCGTCTATATGCAGGTCGGCATAAAAGCGTTCGCGCAATTCAGCCAGGTCGTCGATGCCTTGCTGCAAGGTCTCTTGGGTGCGGAAGACGCCCACATTGTCCATCATTGTCTGCTGCATTTTGGCGCGCAGCGCACCCGGGCGCGATTTGCCGCTGCCGTTGCGGATGCGCTCGAACTCGGCTTCGATTTCCGCGCCTGCGTCTTTGGGCAGTGGCGCCCAGTCCGCGCCGCGGGCGTATTCCGCGACCCGCATACCGCCGCGTCGCCCAAAAACGACCAAATCGACTAGGGAATTGGTGCCGAGTCGATTCGCGCCATGCACGCTGACGCAAGCGGTCTCGCCAGCGGCGAACAAGCCGGGCAGCACTGTGCCAGCGGCATCGATGACGACTTCGGCATCAACATTGGTCGGGATGCCGCCCATAGCATAATGCGCTGTCGGCTGCACCGGCATCGGTTCTTTGACCGGGTCGACGCCCAGGTAGGTGCGGCAAAAATCAAGAATATCGGGCAGTTTGCGCTCGATATAGCCATGGTCGATAAAGTCTTCTTTCTTGCGCCCTTCTTCAGCGAAATAACGGTTGACCGTCTGCGGCCGCACATCGAGATGCACATAACCGCGATTCTTGATGCTGCGGCCGGCGCGGGTCTCGAGGTAGATGGCGCGGCTGACGACATCGCGGCTGGCGAGGTCTTTGGCGCTGGGCGCGTAGCGTTCCATAAAGCGCTCGCCCTGGCTATTTATCAGCACGCCGCCTTCGCCGCGCACGCCTTCGGTGATGAGAATGCCCATACGGTAGATGCCGGTGGGGTGAAATTGGAAGAACTCCATATCTTGCAGCGGCAGGCCGCGGCGCAGGGCAATCGCCGCGCCATCGCCCGTCAGCGCATGGGCATTGCTGGTAACCGACCAGCAGCGGCCCCAACCGCCTGTAGCAAAAAAGCTGGCTTTGCCGTGAAAGATATGAAATTCGCCGCTGCCTAGCTCGATGGCGACGACGCCGGCCACCGCGCCATCGGCGACGATGAGGTCGACGACCTGGAATTCGTCGAAAAAATTGACTTCGTTTTTGATGCACTGCTGATAGAGGGTTTGCAAGATCATGTGGCCCGTGCGGTCGGCGGCGTGGCAGGCGCGGCGCACCAGTTCTTCGCCGAAGTTGCGCGTATGCCCGCCAAAACGCCGTTGGCTGATGCGCTTGGCCGAAGTGCGGTCAAAGGGCAGCCCCATGTGTTCCAGTTCGATAACGGCTTCGACGGCGTTCTCGGCGAGGATTTTAGCGGCGGCTTGGTCGGTCAAATAGTCGCCGCCCTTGATGGTATCGTAGGTATGGTAGATGGGTTGGTCTTCGTCGAGGTTGCCGAGGGCGGCGCCAATGCCGCCTTGCGCCGCGCCGGTGTGGCTGCGCGTCGGATAGAGCTTGCTGACCACCGCGACATCGGCGGCGCCTTTGCTGGCATAGAGCGCCGCCATCAAGCCAGCGCCGCCCGCGCCTATAATAATCGCATCGTGTTTATGAATTTGCATCTATTGCCTGCTCCTGAGTAGGACAAATTAAATTTAGCGGCTGTTGCGGCGCTGCTTAGTTATTTTCGAGAAAAGCCGCCAGCGGTTCTGGCACTTCTTCCCCGCGCAGCTCATAGACCTCGGCCGTAGCGTGCATGGCTTCTTCGATGATTTTTGCATCCAGCGGCACAAAGAGGGCCGCCGCGCCCACCGCCAGCAAGACCGCCGCCGTCACCGTGCAGAAAGCGACCGATGTGCGCCGGGCGAAAGAATTGCTGCTGGTATAATCGGTCAAGACATAGCGCAGGCCATTGAAGCCGTGCAGAACCACCAGCACTAGCAAGAACAAATCATAGACGCGCCAGACAAAGACGCCGCCGGCGGCATAAGACCAGCGATGAAAGACAAACTCGACCGCGCTTGGCACGACGCCGATAGTGCCATTGCTTTGCAGCGTGCCGACGACTCCCTGCGCGGCGGTGATGTCAAAGACGCCTTGCACCACATGCATCAAGGCTAAATGCCCGAAGACCAGCGGCAGGATGAGCAAGCCGCTCACCCGCATGAAAGCCCACCAGAAGCGCTCGACTGGGCTGGCCTGCGGCGCTCGGCCGGCCGCTTCGCTGCCGCGGATGACGCTATAGAGCGCCGCCAGCACAATCGCCGCCGCCAAGACGCCAACAAAACCAGCGATAAAGGGCAACTGCTCTAAAATCGAGAAGACGATGACATCCATAAATTTGTCGCCGGCGATAGCATTTTCAGCCACATAAAAATCGACCACATGGCCCAGCATGCCGACGAAGACCGGCGCCAGCAGCGCGACAGTGAGAATTAGCACGGCAACCGCCGCCCGCGCCTGATAGCGCCATAAAGCCGGCTTATAATCAAAGATGATGATGCGCAAGCCATTAAAAGCGTGGTAGACCACCGCGAAGACCAAGCCAAATTCGCCGATAGTAAAAATCGGCGATTGATAGGCGGCAATCGCCTTGACATAGCGATCAGGATAAAACACCGCCCAAGAAGTATCGACGACATGCAGCGCCAGGAAAAGCACGACGCCAACGCCGGTCAAGCGATGCAAGACCCAGCTCCACTGCCCGATGGCGCCGCGATAGCGCAAAGTTTCTCTCACAGTCAAAACAAGAGAAGTCACTGAATAGCCTTTCTCCCTAGCAAGCCAGCGCGCATATTATAGCATAAGCGCTATAGAGCGCAAAGACGGGCTTGCGCTGTGCAATGTGTCTTGACCGTCTTCGCAATATCTCGTAATCTTGGAAACGGAAAAAATTAGGAGAGTCCGATGGATGTTCTAGCGTTTTTGGCTAATTTAGACGGTCTGAGTGTAGTGCTGGGCGTGGCTTTAGGCTTGCTGGGCGGTTATGTCATTGCCCGCCGGAACCAGACCAATATGCAGACTATACGCACCAAGATGCAGCAGCAGAGCAGCGACTTGGACAACAAAAAAGAGCTTATCGACCAGCAATTGCAGCAAATAAACGCGACCTTAAAAGAAGTGCCAAACCAGCTAGAAAACAATCAAGGCAGGGTCTCGGAAGTTTTGCAGCAATCGGCGCAGAGCCTGCGGCAGTCCAATCAAGATTTTCTCAATCAGCTGAATGAAAAATCGGAAGCGCAGACGAAGGCGCATATCGCCGAACTCGAAGCGAAGAAAAAGCTCATCGACCAGCAGCTGCAGCAGATGGCGGAGACATTGAAGACCGTGCCAAGCGAGCTGGACAAGAACCAGCAAAATGTGAGCCAGATTATTGAGAAATCGACTAAGAGCCTCGAAAAAGCGAACATAGCGCACCTGACGCAGTTGCAAGAGCGCTCTGACAATCAGACGAAGGCGCATATCGCCGAACTCGAAGCGAAGAAAAAGCTCATCGACCAGCAGCTGCAACAGATGGCGGAGGTATTGAAGACCGTGCCAGCCGAGCTGGACAAGAACCAAAACAAAGTCAACCAAGCGCTAGACAAATCCACCGAAAATTTGCGCGTATCCAACCAAAACTTTTTGAATCAACTGACGGAAAAAGCTGAGGCTCAGACGAAAGAACACAGCCAGGAACTGGAAGGCAAAAAAGAACTCATCGACCAGCGGCTAAATACTTTGGATGTGAAACTGGGCAAGGTGGAGCAGTTGGTGCAAGAATTGCAAACTGACCGCAAGGCGCAGTACGGCGCGCTGGGACAACAGCTGCAAAGTTTAACGCAAACCACTTCTGCGCTGCAAAAAGCCTTAGCTGATAACCAGGCGCGCGGCCAGTGGGGCGAGCGGATTGTGGAAGCGATTCTTGGTCACCTCGGCTTCACCGAAGGCATCAATTTTCATAGGCAGTTGACCACAGAAGACAATTCGCGCCCCGATTATACCTTTGCCCTGCCAAATCGGATGACGCTCAACATGGATGTCAAATTTCCGCTGGATAATTATTTGCGCTATACAGAAGCGCAAAACGAAACGGAGCGGCGCAGCTTTAGCGACAAATTTTTGCGCGATGTGAATTCGCGTGTTGCAGAGATTCAAAAGCGCGGCTATATCAGCGCGGAAACGATTAACTGTGTGCTGATATTCATTCCAAACGAACAGGTTTACCGCTTCATCCACGAACAAGACCACAGCATTATCGATACGGCTTTGCAACAGAAAGTCATCTTATGCTCGCCCTTGACCCTGTATGTCGTGCTGGCGGTCATTTGGCAGGCTTCGCAAAACTTCAACATTGAAATTCGCTCGCGTGAGATTGTCAAAGAGGTCAATGACATCCGCCGCGAATGGGATAAGTACACCGGGCAAATGGACAAGCTCGGTCGCGCCATCGAATCATCGCAAAAGGCTTACACGGTACTGACAACAACCCGAGAACGGGTAATGGGGCGCAAGTTTGCCAAGGTAGAGGGACTGCTAGAAAGCAGCGACTCTAACGGGGACTTTCAGTTACCGCAGCTTGCAGAAAAAAATCCTTAGATTTTCGTTTCAGCCAGCAAGTCCAAGAGCGTCGCCGCAATCAAATCGGGGTTGTGGCGGATGGTATCTTGCTTTTGCCAGAGAGCCCGCTTGCCCGACTGCGTATCAGCCACATCCGCCAGCACGGGCTTGACATTCATAGTCTTGATTTTGTGGATTTCCTGCGGCGTCGGCAGCAGCACATTCACCCGCTCACGGGCATACAGCTCTAGCAGGTCCGCGCTGGGCGGCGACGC
Organism: Phototrophicaceae bacterium; assembly: GCA_965200325.1. GTDB lineage: Bacteria > Chloroflexota > Anaerolineae > Aggregatilineales > Phototrophicaceae > UBA6055. The sequence goes on from OZ241335.1 coordinate 2,891,938, forward strand.
GTTCAGCACGACATAATCCAAGATGCCAAGACCCAAGTAGGAAACGACCTGCTGCACATGGTCGGACAGCGAATAATCATCGGTTTGACCCGGCTGCGTCGTCGTATTGCAGACATAGACCTTGAGCGCCTTAGAATCGCGGATGGCTTGGGAAATCTCTTTGAAAGCGAGGCAGGCGATGACAGTCGTGAAGAGGCTGCCGGGCCCGATGGTGATGAGGTCGGCTTCACGCAGGGCGTCGATGCAAGGGGCATAAACATTCGCTTCAGGATTTTGCACAAAGATGCGCTTAATCGCCGCTTTGTCTAATTGCCGCACATTCAATTCTTGCTCGACAATCGTGCCATCCATCAGCTCGGCGCAGATATGCGTATTCTCTTCCGTGACCGGGTAGATATTCGCCTGCACATCCAAGAAGTCGCTTATCTGCTCGATGGCTAAAACGAAGCTGTCCGACATCTGGGTCAGGGCGGCGATGAAGAGATTGCCAAAAGCCATGCCATCGAGCTTAGGATCGCCGGGCGCAACGATGCGATGCTGCATCACCCGCGTCAAGAGCGAATCTTCGCTGAGCGCGAGGGTGGCTAGGGCATTGCGAATATCGCCAGGCGCTGGGATTTGGGCAAATTCACGCACGATGCCGGTGCTGCGGCCCGTATCAGTTACGGCGATGATGCCAGTTAAATGCTGCGTGTGGCGCTGCAAGCCGCGCATGACCTGCACTGCGCCCAAACCACCGCCGATAGATACGACTTTGAAGCCATTTTTGCCCATAGCTGCCTCGAAATGCGCTGCAAGATTGATTTAGTATAGCGCAGAATTGCGGCGGCGCTGGGCGCTAGCGCTGGCAAATTGTGCATTTTATGCCATCATAAGCGGTATCAAGAAATCGTCAGCCGAGCCGCGCTATGCCCGCTTCCGCTAGGGAAAAGCTATTTTTCTGCGCCATCTTGCTTGCTTATTTGCTAGTCGGCGCGCTCTTCGCTATATACACCCCGGCTTGGCAAGCGCCTGATGAGCCGGCGCATTACAACTATATTCGGCAGGTGGCGGAGACTGGCTGCTGCCCGCGTATAGAAACCGGCGATTGGGACAGCGCTTACCTGGCGCAGCTGACAACACACAAGTTTGCCGCAGACTATCTCGCTAATATCGAAACGATTCAATACGAAGACCATCACCCGCCGCTGTATTATTTGCTGGCGGCGCTCGTTTATAAGCTCCAGCCCGAAAACTTGACCGCGCTGCGGCTCTTCTCCGTCTTGCTGGGGGCTGGTGGTGTCGCACTAAGCTATGCCATCGGCCGCCGCCTTGCGCCGGCGCAGCCCCAGATTGCGCTGGGGCTCATGGCTTTGGTCGCTTTTTTGCCCCAGCATATCAGCATGCTCAGCGCAGTCAACAACGACGCGCTGGCGGAATTGCTGGTGGCACTGGCTCTGCTCTGGCTGCTGCGCTATTACCAGACGGGCGCTGGGCGGCTCTGGCAGCTGGGGCTGATTGTCGGGCTGGCGCTGCTGACCAAGCTCACCATCTATTTTTTGGCGCCCTTAGCCCTGCTGACAATTTGGCTGCGGTGGCGGGCTGACGGCGGCGCGGGCGAGGATTTGGCGCGGGCATTTAGCGTTTTCCTGCTAGTCGCGCTGCTTATCGGCGGCTTGTGGTGGCTGCGCAATATAAGCGTCTACGGCGGCGTCGATTTTTTCGGTCTAGGCGCGCATGACCGGGTCGTTGCCGACCAGCCGCGCAGCGCCGATTACATCGCCCAAGAGGGCGGGATGGCATATTTGAGCGGGCTGCTGCAAAGGACCTTCAAGAGTTTTTGGGGGCAGTTTGGCTGGATGGCTCTGCCGCTGGATGGTGTACTAGGCGGCTGGCTCTATCGCGGCTTCGCTTTATTCACGCTGGCCGGGCTGGCCGGCGCCTGGCTCGCTAGCCGCCGATCTTCACTTCCATCAGCGGTTTGGCTGCTGCTCTTGACGGTGCCGCTGCTGGTTCTCTTGCAATTTGCCTATTACAACCTGGAATTTGTGCAGTGGCAGGGGCGCTATCTTTTCCCGGCTCTGATTCCGATCACTTTCCTGCTGGTTTATGGCAGCGATTATTGGCGGGAGATTCTCTTGGGCCGCTGGCGCGGCGCGCGCTGGCTGACGGCGCTGACGCCGCTCAGCCTGGCGGCGCTGGATGTCTATCTGCTGTTTTGGGTTATCGTGCCAGGACTGTCGCCCGATTAAGCCTATTTGCTGACACGGGTTACATAAGCCCTTTCTTCGATATTGACTTTGACCACATCGCCGACATTGATGAACATAGGCGCGCTGACTTCAAAGCCGCTTTCCAGCTTGATTTTCTTGGTCGGGCTATTTGCCGTGTCACCAGCGATGGCCGCTTCCACTTCAATCACTTTGTATTCCATCGTCTTGGGCAGCTCATAATCGATAATCTCGCCCGCATAGCTCAGCAGTTTGATTTCCATGCTGTCTTTGATGTATTTGAGGTCGTCGCCGAAGATGGCGCGGTTGAGCTGGGGCTGCTCGTAGGTTTCGGTGTTCATAAAGGTGACGAAGTCTTCATCGGCATACAGATATTCGACCTTGTTCGCCTCGACACGGATGTCTTCAACGCGCTCGCCTGAGTTGAAGGTCATCTCGAAGGTGGCGCCGCTGCGCAGGTCGCGCACGGTGACGCGGATGGTGGCTTTGCCGCGGCCGGGTTTATGATGGCGGTATTCCAGCACGCGGTAGAGGTTGCTATTTTGCGTAAAGGTTGTGCCTTTGCGCAGTTGATTGACATCAATCATCTTGCTTCTTGCCTCAAATTTCTCTAGGTTTTCGCTCGCGGCTTGCAGTGTAACAGAAAGCGCGGGCGCTGCGTAGCTTAGGCTGGCAGCAACGCCACCGCTTCAATCTCGACCAGAGCGCCGACGGGCAAGCCGCCCGCCTGGACTGTCGAGCGGGCCGGCGGATTTTGCGGGAAAAATTCGCTATAGACGGCGTTGAATTCGGCGAAGTCATTGATGTCGGCTAAAAAGACGGTGGTCTTGACAACCTGGTCGAGGCTGCTGCCAGCTGCTTCTAAGATAGCTTTGATATTTTGCAGCGATTGCCGCGTCTGCGCTTGCACGCCGCCTTCGCGCAGGGTCTTTGTGCCGGGGATGAGCGGAATCTGCCCGGCGGTGAAGATAAAACCGTTGGCGATGATGCCTTGCGAGTAAGCGCCGACGGCGGCCGGCGCCTCTTGGGTTGAGATGACTTGTTTAGACATTCTGCTTTTCCTATATATTGCGCTTGCCGAGTAGAGCAAACTAAATTCTGCAAGTTTTATGTCTTCGTTTCAAGCCCACGATTGGCGCTCTCTCTCCGAAGCTTTGGGGCGCGTAGACACTGCCCTACGGGAGGGGCGGGGGTGAGGTTGAAAAATTGCGCCGCCCTTTTTTGCATAATTAAATTTGAATTACTCGGCTTTCATTCTACTAGCAATTTTGACGCCGGCATAGAGCCTAAGCGCGGCGGCCATGGCAGCGCTTGAATTTCTTGCCGCTGCCGCAGGGGCAAGGGTCATTGCGCCCGGCCCGAGCAAAAGCCCGTTCCAATTCAGCATCATAGCGCGCCATTTGCAGCATCACATTGGCTGGCGGACGCCGCCCGGCCAGCTCCTGCGCCATAAATTGCATGGTCGGCCGCACATGGTTAAAGAAAGCACGATAGCCAGCGCAAAGATAATTCAAGCCCGCTTCGCCGGTCGGCGTTTTGATAAAGCGATTCTTGGGGCAGCCGCCGTTGCAGACAAAGCGCACCTCGCAATCCAAGCAATATTGCGGCAGCGTATCGCGCTTAGCCTGGCCAAAGGCCCGCTGCTTGTCCAGCACCACGATTTCGCTCAGCGGAATATCCTTGATATTGCCGAGCCTATAAGCAGGCTCGACATAATGATCGCAGGAATAGACATCGCCATTGTGTTCCATAGCCATAGCCAGGCCGCAGGTCTCATCAAAGACGCAGAGGCCAGGCGGCGCGCCCGTCCAAGCGGCCAGCGCAATATCAAATATCTGCACGAAGACGCGCCCGACATCCTGCCGCACCCATTCTTCATACATATCGATGAGAAACTGCCCATAGCCGACGGCGCTGATGGAGCGCTCGGTAACTTTGTCGCCTTCTTGATAGCCGGTGTCATTATCGCGCTCGACGATGGGGATGAATTGCATGAATTGCGTGCCGATTTCGTCGCGCAGGAATTGGTAGACGCGCTTGCCCTGCCCTTCGTTGGCGGCATGCACTGTCGTCAAAATGTTGAACTCGGCCTTATGCTTTTGCAGCAGGCGCAAGCCCTTCATCACGCGCTGGAAGGTGGGCTGGCCGCCTTTGTCGACGCGGTAGAAGTCGTGTACATCCTGGGGCCCGTCCAGGCTGAGGCCAATGAGAAAATCGTTGCGGGCGAAGAACTGGCACCAGTCATCATCGAGGGTAACGCCATTGGTTTGCAGGGCGTTGGTGATGCGCATGCCGGGGCGCTTGTGCTTCTGTTGATAGCGCACCGCTTGGCGGAAAAAATCTAAGCCCATCAAGGTCGGCTCGCCACCTTGCCAGGCGAAATTTATCTCGCTCACCTGCTGCGCCTCGATGTATTGGCGGGTGTATTCTTCGAGCAAAGTCTCGGACATGCGGAACTTGCTATTGGGATAGAGCTTCTCTTTGGAGAGGAAATAGCAGTATTTGCAATCGAGGTTGCAGATGGCGCCGCGAGGCTTGGTCATCAGGTGAAAGGCGGTGGGACGGTCGGCAGTAATTTGCATGGCAGTGAGTATAGCATATTTAGGGTGTTTTGGTGGGATTTAATTTTGTGTTAAACTTCGGCGCATATTGGCGTCTATTGGCAGGAAAAATGTCATGAATCTGTTTGATGCTTTGAGCAAAATTTCCGATGACATAGATATGCAGCGGCATCTGATGACATCGGAAGCGGCGACCAAGATGGTCTCGGTGCGGCCATTTATCCGCGCCCTCGGCTATGATACGACCAACCTGGAAGAAGTGGAACCTGAGTATGGGGCGGACGCGAACATAAGCGGGCATGAGAAAGTGGATTATGCGATTAAGCGCGCTGGCAAACCTAATCATCTTGATTGAGGTCAAGTCAGCCGAAATCGCCTTGAATGATAAACACTGGAAGCAGCTGCATAATTATTTTGTCGCGCTGGATGTCGAATTTGGCATTTTGACCAATGGCCTCGAATATCGCTTTTATACGGATATGTCTAAGAACCACATTATGGACAAAGAGCCTTTTCTCAGCCTGGATATGCGCAAGCTCAATATGGCGACGGTGCAATTGCTGGGCGGCTTTACGCAAGCCCGCTATGACCCAGAGCGCACTGTGCGCAATATCAAAATTAGCAAGCGCTTGGAAGCAGAGCTAAACCAGCCCTCAGATGATTTTGTCAGGCATTTTGCCAAGCAGGTCCATGCGGGGTCGGTCTTTCAAAAGGTGATTCAAGAATACCGGCCCATCGTCAAGCGGGCTTGGAATGATTTGGTGGACCGCGAGATTGCGCGGCGCTTGGCGCGGCACGAGCAGGAGACTGTGCCAAGTCAAGAAAAAGAGCCTGAACCTGAACCAGAAATTGTCGAACCGCCAGCGCGCCTCTTTGAACTTGATGCGGCTAAGGGAATCCCCATATTTGCCAATTATAAGGGAAATCCCCTGCAAGCCACGCTGCTGCTAAACGCGGAGACGCCAAAAAAATCAAAAATTCGATTTCGTGGGGAGGTATCGAGTATCTCTCCAGCCGCGTTACGCGCAATCAACACCGTAAACCCGCGTCTAAAAAATGCTCCAAATGGCTGGAGCTTCTGGAAATTGCGCGACCCTCAGGATGGCGAAGAGCGCAAAATTTCTGATCTGCGGACGGACGCGGCGCTGGTTCTGCGCTTGCTTGAGGGATAAGGCTGTTGTATTCTGGCGCATATTCGCTTCTAGTGGATGGAAAAACAGGATGACTTTGTTTGATGCTTTGCACAGCATTTCCGAGCAAATAAACGCGCGGCGAGATTTGTTAACAAACGAAGAAACGACCAAGCAGGTCTCCATTCTTCGATTTATTCGGGCGCTGGGCTACGACACGAGCGACCCAACAGAAGTTCGTTTGGAATATGTCGCTGACCCGCGGGACAGCGGCGGTGAAAGCGTCGACTTTGCCATTATGCGCAGCGGCGAGCCTATCCTGCTTATCGAAGCGAAGGCAGCGAACCGCCGCTTAAATGATAATTACTGGCGGCAACTGCATGATTATTTTGGCGCGACCGATGTGCGATTTGGCCTGCTGACAAATGGCATCTAATATCGCTTTTATACGGATATGCAAAAGAAAAACATCATGGATAAAAAGCCCTTTCTTACTATTGACATGCTCAGTCTTGATAAGAAGTTAGTCGAAAACTTGCAGGGATTCACAAAAGACAGCTTTGACCCTGAGCGAATTGTGGCAACAGCGCAGAAAGCGGAGATTTTGCGGCTTTTGCAAGAGGAATTGCAGGGGCCATCCAAAAACTTTGTCAAGCACTTCGCCAGTCAAGTATATTCAGGGTCGCTGTATGATGCGCAGATACAACACTTTACCAAGCTCACCAAAGAAGCCTGGGGCGATTTAGTCCAGCAAGAAATTGCTAGCCACTTGCCCGAAGTTGAACCAGCGCCCAAAAAAGATGAAGTTGAGCTAAATAAAGAGACCCCGCCACCGCCGCCTGTCCCACCGTTGCCTGAACTGCCAGTTTTTGCTGAATACAAGGGACAGCGCTTTGAAGGCACGCTCTTATTGCGCGAGAAGTTGAGCGATCTTAACCGTATAAACTTTCGCTTTGAAAGCGAAGAAACAAATCATGCAAAGGCGGCGGACAAGGCCAGGAAATCGATTAACCCAGACGCTCGCCAGTCTATCGGCTGGCTTTTCTGGATATTCATCCACCCAGATACCAAAGAAGAATTGCCCATCAGAGAGGTATTCAAAAACAGCGAATTACTTGCTCGCTTGCGCGCAAAGGGCTAAATCCCTATAAACTCATCGCGCTCCAGCCAAGTTCACATTCTTAACTTCGCCAGCAAATCGCGCAAGCCCACCGGCAACTCCGCCACAAAATGCAGCCGCTCGCCCGTCGTCGGATGGGCAAAAGCCAATTCCTGCGCATGCAAAAACTGCCGCTTGAGCTTGATGCGCTGCTTGCGCCAGCCATAAACCGTATCGCCCACCACTGGGCAGCCGATAAAAGCCATGTGGACGCGAATTTGATGCGTGCGCCCCGTCAAGAGCTTGAGCCGCACCAAAGCGCGGTCGCCTTGAAAATCATCATCGAGCAGCGTGAACTCGGTCTGGGCGCTTTTGCCGGCCCGTTGCACCCACATCCGTTGGCGCTGGCGCGGGTCGCGGGCGATAGGCGCGTCCACCACGCCGACATTGGAATGCGGCCGCTTCTCCAAGAGCGCCAGATACCACTTGTCGACGCGGCGCTCTTGAAATTGCTGCATTAGCGCCAGCAGGCTCGGCTTGTTGCGCGCGGCGACCAGCAGGCCACTGGTGCCGCGGTCCAGCCGATGTGCCAGGCCGAGGCGCTGGCCCATCTCTGGGTCATCCAGCATCGCCGCCATATCGGGGTAGCGAGCGAGCAGAGCATTGACCAGCGTGCCGCTTTTATTGCCCAGCCCGGGCTGCACGACCATGCCCGCCGCTTTGTTCAGCACCACCAGGTCGGCATCTTCATAGATAATAGCCAGCGGAATATCTTCTGGCTCGATGACAGCGGCGGGGCGCGGCGGGATGCGGACAAAAACATCTTCGCCGCCTTTGCACTTGTAACCCGTCTTTTGCGGCGCGCCATCCACCAGCACATGCCCGCCGCGAATGAGAGCCTGCACTTGCGTCCGCGAAAAATCGGGCAAATGCCTCAGCAAGAACTTGTCCAGCCGCTCGTTCGGCGCATCAACAATCAAGCTAATTTCTTCGCCGTTCATTTATAATGTCCCCAAAGCGGAACTCAAAAAGGCGGCGATGACGCCAGCGATTATGATGGCTAGCAGCAGAATCAGAGCCATGCGCAGCAGCTTGCGCAGCGCCGTTCGCTCCGCCTCTGTCCATTCGCGCTGGTTCTGGCCTTCGTCCGTCATCGTTTGCCCGTTTCAATTTATCTGTGATTAAACCACAGGTATATGCCCGCCACAATATAGGCTTGCGCGCGCCTCTTTGACCGCTGCCGCTGACAAGCTATAATCGGCAAGCGGAAAGGAGCGCGTATGAAGGTCTTGGTGACGGGCGGCGCCGGCTATATCGGCAGCCATGTCGTGCAGCTGCTGATTGACCGCCGCTATCAGGTGGTGGTCTATGACAACCTGAGCAAGGGGCATCGGGCGGCGGTACACCCCGACGCGGCGCTGGTCGTCGGCGATTTGCATGACCGCGCGGCTCTAGCCGCCCTGTTTGAGGCGCATCAGTTTGATGGCATTATGCACTTCGCGTCCCAGATTCTAGTCGGCGAGAGCATGCGCCAGCCTTTTATGTACCTGCGCGACAACTTCTACACTATCATCAACTTGCTCGAGCAAGCCAGCCAGCGCGGCGTCAGCCGTTTCATCCTGTCTTCCACCGCCAATCTCTTTGGCAAACCGGCGCGCATTCCCATCGACGAACACGAAGCGCTGCTGCCCGGCAGCGTCTATGGCGAAACAAAATATATGGCGGAGCGCTTGCTAGCTTGGATGGATGAACTCTATGGCATCAAATACTGCTGCCTGCGCTATTTTAATGCCTGCGGCGCGCATCCAGACGGGCATATCGGCGAGGCTCACGAGCCAGAATCGCACCTGATACCGCTGGTGCTGCAAGTCGCTTTGGGGCAGCGCGAAGCGATTCAGATTTATGGCGCGGATTATGCGACGCCCGATGGCACCTGCATCCGCGATTATGTGCATGTGCTGGATTTGGCGCGGGCGCATATCTTGGCGCTGGAAGCGCTAGCCGATGGCGAAAGCCGCGTCTATAACCTGGGCAGCGGCAGCGGCTATTCCGTGCTGGAAGTGATTGAGGCGGCGCGCAAAGTTACCGGGCATGCCATCCCAACGCTTGAGGCACCGCGCCGCGCCGGCGACCTGCCCATCTTAGTCGCGGATAGCGACAAAATCGGGCGCGAGCTGGGCTGGGAAACGGTCTATAATGACCTGGAGACCATCATCCGCAGCGCCTGGAACTGGCATCGCCGCCATCCGAATGGCTATGCGAGCTGAGCGAAAGGAAAAGCGCAATGTGCCGCAATATCAAACCGCTCTTCAATTATGACCCGCCGAGCCGCCCCGCCGACATCGAAGCGGCCGCTTTGCAATATGTGCGCAAGGTCAGTGGCTATCGCAAGCCTTCCGCCAACAACGAAGCCGCCTTCCAGCAAGCCGTCGCCGACATCGCGCAAGCGACAGCGGCTCTGCTCGATGCGCTGCAAACAAGCGCCCCGCCTCGCAATCGCGCGGCCGAAATCGCCAAAGCCCGCGCCCGCAACGCCAAGCGCTTCGGCAAAGCATAGCCGTTTACAGCCAATAAGGCTTGCGCTAGACTTGCAGGCAAGAATGGCGCTCGGAGCGCAGAAGTAGGTCCCAAAAAACGAGAGAGATTTATGGCAGGCACCAGCGGGAACATGCGCGCTGTCATCATAGAAAATATCGGCAAGCCGCGCGCCCTCAAACATATACAAAAGCCGCGCCCGCAAATCGGCGCGGACGCCGCACTGATTAGGATTCATGCCACATCGGTCAACCCAGGCGATTTGCTCTTGCGCAGCGGCCGCCTCATCATCCGCAAGCCGCTGCCGCATATCCTAGGCGCAGACCTGGCTGGCGAAATCGTAGAAATCGGCGCTGACGCGGCTGCGGCTGGCTGGCAAATCGGCGAGCGGGTCTATGCCTGTTTCGAGCCGCTGGGCTGTGCCATCGATGGCGGCTATGCCGAATATTGCGCCGTGCCAGCCGAGAAGCTCATCCGCCTGCCAGCCCAGCTCGATTATCAAGCGGCGGTGGCGGCAGGCGCGTCTTTCGCCAGCGCTTTTTTAGCTTTGGTCGAAAAGGGCAAGCTACAAAAAGCGGAGGCGGTGGTCATCCGCGGCGCGGCGGGCAGCGTGGGCGCGGCGGCCGTGCAGATTGCCAGCGCCCGCGGCGCCAAAGTCATCGCTATTGGCGCGGCGCAATTCGCCGCCGATTTTCAGAAAATCGGCGCGCATGTGGTGCTGGAAGACGCCAGCGATGACCTGGTGCGCCAAGTCCAAGTGGCGACGGAAGAAAGCGGCGCTGACCTCGTTTTGCATTGCAGCAACCAGCTCGACCTGGAGCAGTCGCTCGATATGCTGGCTTATGGCGGGCGGCTAGTCATCGCCAGCGCCGCGCGCCGGCCACAGGTCAAGCTGGATGCGCTAGCGCTTTATCTCAAGAACCTCAGCATCAGCGGCGCTTATGGCAGCCTCCCGCCCCAGGCCGTGGCGGCGCTATTACAAGCCTTAGCCGAAGGCAAATATCAAACCTTGATTGACGAAGTGCTGCCTTTGAGCCAAGCCAGACAGGCGCATCGCAAGCTGGAGCGTAAGCCGCGCTTCGGCAAAATCATATTGGTGCCAGATGCCGTCTTAGCCGAACTGGAAGCGGCAAAAAAGCCCTCGAACTGGATTCCCATCGAGTAAGCGATTCAGGTTTATAAAAGCGGATAGTCGAGGAAGAGCGCATCCAAGAGCAGGCGCGTATTAGCATTGGTATCCAGGGCGCGCATTGCTTGGCTGGTCGCTTGCAGAGCGACACGGGCTTGCGCCGGGTCCAGGCGCCCGGCTAAAGCACGGATTTCTTCGTGGCGGTCGATATTGCACGGTTTGACCGGGCTGGCATAACATTGCAGCAGCAGGTCGCGCCAATAGCTCTGCCAGCATTCCAAGATAGCGCGCAGCATGGCTTTGTCTTTGGCGGCGCGCTGGCTCACTTCAGCGGCCGCTTTCAGGCGCAGCAGCCGCGTCCCCTTCACCACATCGCGCAAGCGGTCGAGCATCTGCGCCCGAAATTCCAGCGGACTCTCATCTTCCAGAGCGGCCAGAGCCCAGCCGACGCGGCCGCCGCTCAAGCGGGCGATGAGGTCGGCTTGGTTTTCGGCGCAGCCGCGGGCGAGCAACTGCGCTTTGATACGCTGCTGCGGCGCTGGGCGCAGCTGCAAGGTCTGCGCTCGACTGCGGATGGTCGGCAAGACGCGCTCCAGCGCGCTAGCCAGCAAAATCAAAACGGCGTAGGAAACAGGTTCTTCCAGCGTCTTCAAGAGCGCGTCCTGAGCCGGCGGCGCTATCCTGTCAGATTGCTTATAACCGGCATCGAAGTTATCAAAAATGGCAATGCGATAGCGGGCGGCATACGGTTTGAGGGCTAGCAGGCGGCTGACTTCCCGCACCGCGCCGATTTTCAGCGGCGCGCCGGCGGGCTGCTGCACTAGAATCAAATCCGGGTCTTGGCCGCGGCTAATGGCCTGACAGGCGCGGCATTGGCGGCAGGGCCGCCGCGCCACCTGCGCATCTTCACAGTTGAGAGCCATAGCGAAGGTCTGCGCTAGCGTCATCTTGCCTAGAGATGCGCTGCCAACGAATAAATAGGCATGCCGTTGACGCCCATAAATCAGACTGCGTCGCAAGAAATCTACCGCCCATTCATGGCCGATGATGCCCCAGTTGTCTGCCGCGCCGCTGTTTCTTTTGGTCTCGTGCATACCGTTTATTATAGCGTCTGCGGCAAAAAGAATAAGCCTGGCTTGGCGCGAAATGCGCTTTGCAGCAGAGTCGTCTAGAATAATGCCAGCGTCGCTATATTTAGCTACAATACATCTATGCTAGAAAAGGGAAAATATATGCAGTTTCGGATTGTCGCGCTGCTCTGCTTGAGCCTGCTGCTCGGCGCGCTTGCCCTACCCGCTTTGGCGCAAGCCGCGCCGACTGTGAGTATCAGCCCGCCCGCCGGCGAAGTAGAAAAAGCGATATTTAGTATCGAGATTAGCGGCTTAGCGGCGCGGGCTAACTACACAGTTGAGATTGTCTTCGCCGGCGAAGTCGTCTTCCAAAGTGATGAAACAAGCGATGCCGCAGGCCACATCGCCTACCCAATTAGCAGCACCGCCGGCGATGCGCCGGGCATTTATACCGTGCAAGTGCGGCAGGGCGGCGCGGTCATCGCCAGCGCCAATTTTGAGCTGACCGCCGCGGCAATGCACGCCAGTGCCGAGGCCAGCCAGCCCCAAGTGACCGTCAGCCCGGCAACAGCGCCATTTGGCAGCGTGCAGACTGTGCGCATTGCCGCGCTGCTGCCAGAGGCGGATTACACAGTAGAAATCACGGCCAGCGAGACGGCGCAAACCGTCTATCGCCGCCAGCACAACAGCGGCAGCGCCGGCCGCATCGAGATTGAGATTTTTGCCGTCGAAGGCGCGACGCCGGGGCCGCATAGCATAACTGTCTATGACAGCGCCGGCGCGCTAGCCGCCGACGGCGCCTTCACCATCGAAGCGCCGGCAGCGCGGGCTGTAAGGGCGCAAGTTCAGCCCAACTCCATAGAAGCGGGCGCGAGCGCCCTCATTGCGGTCAGCGGCTTAAACGGTTTCGCTGGCGTAACCGCCCAAATCACAAACGCCGCTGCCGTGCTGATTGACACTGTTTCGGCGCGGGCTAGCAGCGATGGCAGCGCGACGCTCAGTTTTGCCAGCCCGCCGAATTTGGCTGACGGTCTCTACACGGTCGATATTTTTGTCGATGGCGAGAAACGGGCTAGCGCCGACCTGAGCATCGGCGATAGCCTGGCGCCGGCGACCGCGCAAGTTGCAGTGGAACCACCGAGCGCGCCCAGCGGCAGCGAGTATGTGATTAGTATAAGCGGCTTGGCGGCGGAGCAAGCCTTTCGGCTGATTCTACTCGACCCGGCCGGCGCTCAAGAATATAGCCGCCAGCGCCTGGCGGATGCCGCCGGCCGTTTTAACTTGACGATTTCCAGCACGGCTGAAGACGCGGTCGGCCGCTATCGGGCCGAAATCTACAGCGCTGATGGCGCCGATTTGCTGGCGGCTACGGACTTTGAAGTCACGGCGGCCGCCGCGGCCGTGCGCGCAAGCGTAACTGACAGCCCCAGCCCGGCCAGCGACCAGCCGACAGTCGCGCTAGGCAGCGTCGCAGAAGCCAGCGCCAGCGCCAGCGCGCCGGGCGCTGTTGAGGTCTTTGAAGGCAGGCTGCAAGCCGGGCGCGCCCAAATCGCCTTCCAAGGCCGCGCCGGGCAGTACGCGCTCATCCGCGTCTCGTCGACGGACTTTGACCCGGCCGCCTCGCTCAAGGACAGCGCCGGGCAAGAACTCGCCTTCAATGACGACAGCCGCGGCCAAAAAGACGCGCTCATTGGCCCGCTGCTCTTGCCTGACAGCGGCACCTACCAGCTCGAAGTGCGGGGAGCGCCGCTGATGATGGCGCAGGGCGCGGAGACGGGCGAGTTTCGGGCGACAATTGAAAGCCCGCGCATCAACGATATCGCCTTTGACCAGCCGGTGAATTTCAGCCTCGCTGCCAGCGCGCCAGCGCTCTACTTCGCCCTGCCAGTGGCGGCCGGCGATAGCTTGACCGTTACGCTGGACAGCGGGCTGGATACGCTGCTGCAAGTCGTTGCGCCAAATGGCAGCGAATACGCCTTTGATGATGACGGCGGCGCTGGTTTCGCCGCCGAGCTAAAAAACCTGGCTTTCGCCGAAGCGGGAACTTATATCTTGGCGCTGGCCGCCTTTGATGAAAATGCCAGCGGTACCGGCCGCCTCACCGTCGCCCGCAATCCCGCCCGTTTGCTGGCTGAGGACGAGCTTATCGTAACGCTCAACGACAAAACAATCCGCGAGCTGGTCGTCTTTGACGCCGTAGCGGACGAGCTGCTGATTCTCAATCTGCATAAGCGCTATGGGGATGTGGCGGACCTCTTTGTTACAGCGACCGTCGATGGCATGGAAGTGATGTCCTATAGCACGATGGGCGTGCCAGAGCATTTGCCGCTGGCCTTTGTCATGCCGATGGGCGGGCGCGTGCTAGTCGAGCTGGAGAAATACGGTTTTGACGATGGCATCGCGCTGGCTGTTGCTTTAGAGCGGCCACAGCCCTAATAGACTTGCAGGCCGCGGGCTTCGCGCCGGCCATCGCGCCAGGCTTCGTTGCCATCGTTGTGCAAGGGCAAGGCTTTCACCCGCCAGCCCGATAGCTCAGCCACAGTATGCTCGGCATAAAAAGCGTCCAGCCGCGCTTTGTATTGCGCGGCGATTCTTGGATATTGCGCATAGACATCGCGCCGCTCGCCTGGATCCGCCCGCAAATCAAAGAGTTCATGCGGTCCCTCGGGGTAACGCCAGACCAGCTTCCAGCGCTCGTCGCGTATCATGCGCAGGTCGCCATATTCGCCATAGCGCGTATTGTCCCAGACTGAGCCAGACGGCGCGGCACCGCCCAGAAGATGCGTGTATGAAGCGCCAGCATAGGTCTCATCGGCGGGCAATTCGATATCGGCTAAAGCGCAGATGGTATGAAAAGTATCGTAATGGTCAACATATTCCGCCCGCGTCTGGGGCGCAATGCCGGCACCGGCAATGATGAGTGGCACTTGCAAAGAAATATCGTACATATTGAGCGGACGCGTGCTGTTGCCCTTGCCAAAGAAACCCTGATGCCCGATGGCGCAGCCATGATCCGAGGTATAAATGAGTATCGTATCTTGCCACAGGCTCCGCGCTTCTAAATCGGCCACCAGGCGGGCAATGTTCTCATCAATCTCTGTAACAGCGGCATAATAGCCGATGTAGCGGTCCCGCAGCTGCTGCGCGCCGAGCGCGTTGGGACCGCCTTCGTTCTTGACCCAAGCATGCGGCTGATAGGCTGGAATCTCGTCAAAGGCGCAATCTTGATAGCGGGCGGTCTGCTGCGGGTCATGGGTGCCTTGCTCATAAGGCGAATGCGTGGCGATGTAGCCGATGTTCAAAAAGAAAGGCTTATCGGCTGGCACAGTATCAAGAAAGTCAAGCGCGTGGTCGGTGATGTGGCGCGATTTGTTGCCGGCCAGCCTGATGCGCTCGCCATTGCGCACATACGTATAAGGCGTATTATGCGCGCCCTGCCAGCCAGGCAGGCCAAAATGATACTGTGCGCCGGCCGGCGGCAAGTGTGATTGCCCCAAATGCCATTTGCCGCTCAGACCGCAGTGATAACCGGCCGCCGTCATATAAGAAAAAAGCGTCTGCGTATCGCCCAGCCAATCACGCTCGCCGACATCGGGCAGAGCCTCTTGCAGCCAGTCGTGGATGCCCACCTGCGACGCCGTCTGGCCGGTCAAGAGGCAGGCGCGGGCTGGCGAGCAAACAGGCGTCGGCGTCCAAGCCTGGCGGAAGCGCGTGCCGCTAGCCGCCAGCGCATCGAGCGTCGGCGTCTGCACTTCCTTATTGCCATAAGAGCCATTCGCCCAAGCGCCATGGTCATCGGTGAGCAGTAAAACGATATTCGGCCTTTTGCGCATTACGCTACTCCTTTGCCGCAATCGGTGTACAATTCCATTTTAGCGCAGTTGCCCGCGAATAACGGCAGTGATTTTGCCGCGCCAGCGCCGCAGGCAATGTACATAAACAGGCAGCCGCGTATAATAAACCAAAATTTAAAGGAGGAGCGAACAATATGTCAGTGGTAACCGCCGAGCAGGCCAAACAATATCAGCGCGAGGGTTATTTCATTTTAGAAGCCGTCATCCCGCCGCAGGTACTCGCCGCGCTGCGCGCCGAGTGCATGCGCCATATCGCTGACTATGACCGCGAGATGGAGGCGAAAGGCATCAAAACGCAAGGCATCACGCATTATAAAAAGCGCTACTTCATCAGCAACCGCAGCGCCAGCAGCCCGATTATGACCGAATTTCTCTTTAGCGACTTGATGGCGGAGATTTGCCGCGCCACCCTCGGCGATGAGGCTTACCTCTTCAATGAACAGTATGTGGTCAAAGCGGCCGACACCGATTCTAAGTTCGCCTGGCACCAGGATTCGGGTTATGTCGGGCATTATCATCGCGCCTATCTGTCTTGCTGGTGCGCCTTGGATGATATGAGCATTGAGAATGGCACGGTCTACATCCTGCCCTACCAGCGCGATGGCCGCAATTCGACCGACGAGATTATTGACCATACCGTCGAAGCTCGGACGAATGACAAGGTCGGCTATCATGGGACGGATCCAGGCGAGCCGGCGATTGTGCCAGCCGGCAGCATCGTCGTCTTCAGCAGCCGCACCTTCCACCGCAGCGGCGCTAATACGACCGACACTTATCGGCGCAGCTATCTGGCGCAGTATTCGCCCGAGCCAATTATGTCCAAAGACGGCAGCCATTTGTGGAATCGCGCCGAGCCAGTTCTGCGGGCTGGGCAGCCGGCCGGCGCGCCTGCGGCTGGCTAGGCGCCCATTCTATGACCTTCACCATTCAGGCCACGCCGCTCAGGCGCTTGAGCCGCGACATCCTCGCCGCATTGGGGACGCCCGCCGACATCGCCAGCGCCGTCGCCGAATCGCTGGTGCTGACCAATCTTTTAGGTCACGACTCGCATGGCGTCTTGCGGGTGAAGCAATATGCCACGATGATTCGGACGGATATGATCCAGCCGGCGGCGCGCCCGCGCCTCAAAAAGCGCTTTGGCGCTACGGCGATGGTAAGGGGCGCTTATGGTTTTGGGCAGATTGGCGCGCGCTATGCGGCAAAAGTCGCCATCGAATTGGGCGAGCAATTTGGCATCGGCGCTGTCTCGCTCGGGCAGACGACGCATATCGGGCGACTCGGCGAATATACGCAGCTGATTGCCGCCGCCGGTCTCATCGGCATCGGCTTCACCAGCGGCACAATGTACCGCGGCTGGGTCGCGCCTTATGGCGGGCGCGAGCGCGTCTTTGGCACAAATCCGATGTCCTTCGCCGTGCCAAGCGCCAATGGCAGCGCGCTGCTGCTGGATTTTGCCACGGCTGGCTTGGCGCATGGCAAGGTGGTCTTGGCACAGGCTAAAGGCGAACCGACGCCGCCGGGCTTGCTGCTAGACAAGCATGGCCACCCGACAACCGATGCCAGCCTCTTAGACGACGGCGCGGTCTTGCTGGCTATGGGCGCGCATAAAGGCTCGGGTCTAGCCCTGATGATGGAGCTTATCCCGACCTTGCTGGCCGGGCATCGCCCTATCACTTCGCCCGAGTTTCATTATGGCAATCCGACCTTGCTCTTGGCTTTGGCGCCGGCGGCTTTTGATGAAGCGACCGATTTTGCCGCGCACAGCGACGCGCTCAAGCGGCGCGTCAAAGCGGTGAAACCAGCAGCTGGCTTTGAGGAAGTGCTAGTGCCAGGCGAGCCAGAAGCGCGGGCTTATGCCACGCGCAGCGCCGCCGGCATCCCCCTGCCCGCGGCCGTCTGGCAGGACCTGCAAAGCCTAGCCCGCGAACTCGGGCTAGCTATAGAAAAATATAAAAAAGCATAAGAAAACAGAGAAAGGCAGAGACAATGTACCAGCCAAAACCAACAAAAGGCCAGACAGACTGGTTCACGCAAGCTCGCTTTGGCATGTTCATCCACTGGGGCATATACGCGCTGGCGGCGCGACACGAGTGGGTGAAGCAGCGCGAAGAGATGACCGACGCGCAGTACGCGCCCTATTTCCGCCATTTTAATCCAACCCGCTTCGCGCCAGAAATTTGGGCTGACCTGGCGGCCCAGGCCGGCATGAAATATATGTTCATCACCTCCAAGCACCATGATGGCTTTTGCCTGTGGGATAGCCAGTACACCGATTACAAAGTTACCAATACCCCTTACGGCAAAGACCTTCTGCAAGCGGTGGTAAAAGCCTTTCGGGCGCGGGGTCTAAAAATCGGCTTTTATTATTCGCTGATTGACTGGCATCACCCCGATTTCACGGTTGACCGCATCCACGCCCTGCGCAATCACCCCGAGCGCGAGCGCTTGAATCAAGGGCGCGATATGAGCCGCTATCGGCAATATATGAAGAATCAAGTGCGCGAGCTCTTGAGTGATTTCGGAGAAATCGACATTATCTGGTACGATTTTTCTTATCCGGGCGCAGATGGAAAAGGCCGGGCTGACTGGGATAGCGCCGGCTTGGAAGCGCTGAGCCGCGAGTTACAACCTAATATCATTATCAACAATCGCCTCGATTTGCCGTCAGCGGCGGATATTTATACGCCCGAACAGGTGCAGCCGCGCGAATGGGTGCATGTTGAGGGAGAGCCGGTGGTCTGGGAGACCTGCCAAACTTTCAGCGGTTCTTGGGGGTATTACCGCGACGATATGACTTGGAAAAGCCCCGGCCAGCTGATTCGCATGCTGGTGAACACCGTCGCGACCGGCGGCAATTTGCTGATGAATGTAGGCCCGACCGCGCTGGGCCGGTTTGACGCGCGAGCGGTCAAGGCTCTGGACGTCTATCGGGATTTGATGGCGCAGCACAGCGAGGCGATTTATGGCTGCACCGCCAGCGCCCAGCCCGCGCCGCAAGATTGCCGCCTGACGCAAAAGGGCAACCTGCTCTACGCGCATATCTTCGCCTACCCTTTCAAGCATCTGTATATCGATGACCTGGGCGAGCGGCTGCAATATGCCGAATTCCTGCACGATGGCAGCGAAGTGCCTTTCAATGTGGACGCGCAGAATACAGTCCGCTTGCAGTTGCCCGTCGTACAGCCACCGACGGAAGTGCCAGTGATTAAGCTGTATTTGAAAGAGGACTGAGCCAGCTAGCCGGCATAGCTGACAGTCAAAAATTGATTGACCGCAACATCGGCCAGCGTTTCTTCCGCTCCATTGGGCCAGCGGATGCGCAGCTCGCTGATGCTGGTGGCTGCGCCCAAGCCAAAGTGCAGCGCCAGGTCGTTGCCCGCGCCCAGGCTCGAGCCGCACTTGACTTCTTGCAGCAGCGTCCGCCCATCGTCAGTGTGAATATAGACGCGGCTGCCGACGGCGTCGCGGTTAATCGCGCCGCCGCCTTGCAGGCGCACGCTAATCCAATTGTTGGACTGGGCGGCGGCGCCAGTGTTGCGATAGAGGGAATAACCGCGATTCCAGTTGCCCAGCACAAAATCGAGCAAGCCATCTTTATCATAATCGGCATAGGCGAGACCCATGCTGGGCCGCAGCTCTTCTAACCAGCGCTGCGGCGTAACATCTTCGAAGCTGCCATCGCCGCGATTCTTGAAGAGAAAATCGCGGTATTCAAACATCATACCTTCGGGGCCAGAAAAGACATCGAACTGCACAAACTCGGTGGCGGTCAAGAAGAGGTCGAGCCAGCTATCGTTGTCATAATCGAAGAAGACGGTGCCCCAGCCGACGGCGCTGCTGGGGCCGACGACGACGCCTGCTTGGCTAGCCACATCGTCAAAGCTGCCATCGCCTTGATTTTGCAGCAGCACCATGCCATTGACCATATCCGAGAAATAAAAATCCAGGTCGAGGTCATTGTCATAATCGCCGACCGCTAAACCCATGCCATGGATGAAGGTGCGGGCGCCAGCTTCAATGGAAGTTTCCGTCCAGCACCAGCCGCCGCAGCCGGGCCCATCGTTGCGCCAGAGGATATTGCCCAGCATATTCTTGAACTGGTCGTTGACGACATAAATATCGGGGTCGCCATCGTTGTCGTAATCGGTGAAGCTGGCGCTGAAGCCAGAGCCGAGCAGCAAGTCATAATCCAGCAAGTGGCTCACATCAAGAAAACTGCCATCGCCCTGATTGTGATAGAGCGTATCGCGGGCGGCATCGTGTTCGCGGCTGATATTTGGGTCGCCGCATTCGGGGAAGCAAGACCAATTCACCACATAGAGGTCGAGGTAGCTATCGCCATCATAATCGCCCCAGGTGGCGGTGGTGCCTTTGCCAATATCGCCGACGCCCGCTTGCGCCGTCGCATCGCGGAAGCCAGTGCCAGCCTCGTTATGAAAGAGCGTATTCGCGCCGTGATTCAGCACATAGAGGTCGAGCCAGCCGTCGTTGTCATAATCAGCCCAGACAGCGCCGCCGCTATGGGTTTCAGGCTGGGCGACTTGCGGGCTTAGCGGCGAGATAGTGAAGCCTCCCGCGCCATCGTTGCGATAAAGAATATCTGGGTCTTTATTGCCGGTAACATAGAGGTCGAGCCAGCCATCACGGTCATAATCGCCCCAAGCCTGGCCAATGCCAAGATAACCGGTCGCGAAGTCATCCTCAAACAGTTCCCAGTGGCCGCGGTGCGTCGCGGTGATACCGGCGCTTTCGCTGACATCGACGAATGGATCGAGCTTGCCGATTGCGCCCGCGCCGCCTAGGCAAAGCGCTAAGATAATACAACTGATAGCCGCAAAGCTAAGCCGGCGCATGTCAATTTAGCGTTTGACGCCTGAGGTGGCGATGCCTTCAACAAAATAGCGCTGGCCAAAGATGAAGATAATCAAGACCGGGATGACGGTGATAGTGGCAACCGCCATCATCAGATTCCAGTCCGTATTGCCATAAGCGCCTTGATATTGCACCAGGCAGACGGGCAAGGTCTGGATTTCGGGCGTGCGCAGATAGAGCAGGGGACCAAAGAAATTGTTCCAGTTGCCGATGAAAGCAAAGATGGCCAGAGTAGCGAGAGCGGGTTTGGACAGCGGGATGAAGATTTGCAGCAGGATGCGCCCGTGGCCAGCGCCGTCAATCTTCGCCGCGTCCACCAGCTCTTCGGGGATGGTCAAAAAGAATTGCCGCAGCAGGAAAATAAAGAAAGGCCAACCAAACCAAGGCGGCACCATCAAGGGCAGATGGGTATTGTTCCAGCCCAGCAGATTAAACAGCACATATTGCGGCACCAGCAGGGCTTCGGTCGGCAGCAGCATCGTCGCCAGCACCAGGGCGAAGAAGAAGTTTTTGCCGCGGGCTTTCAAACGGGCGAAGGCATAAGCGGCTAAGGTGCAGGAAACCAAATTGCCGATGATGTTATTCAGCGTAATCTTCACCGAATTCAAGGTGCATAGGGTGAAGTCAATATAACCGTAGCCATACCAGCCATCGGGGAAATTCTGCCATTGGATCGGGTCAGGAATCAGATTAGGCGGGAATTGAAAAATCTGCGGTTTGGTCTTCAAGGCGGTCGAGAGCATGACGATGAAAGGCACGACGAAGAGAATGCCAAGCGGGATGAGCAAGGCAAAAAGCACAAAAATGCCAATGGCGCGCCTGCCTTGAATCGAGCGATGCCAGGCGACATCCTTCTTTTTGCGCGCTTGCCGTTTTGTCCTAGTCGGTGTGGTCCTATTCATGGAATGTCTCTTGCGCCTCTTAGGCTTCGTAATATACCCAGCGCCGGCCGACGCGGAATTGGAAAGCCGTCAGCGCCATTAGGAGAACAAAAATTGCCCAGGCGACGGCCGCCGCCACGCCCATCTCGGAATAGACAAAAGCATTCTCGAACAAATACCAGACCAGCACATTGCTCGATTCGCCGGGACCGCCTTGGGTCATCACGCGGATTTCGGTGAAATTTTGGAAAGAGCCAACAATCGAAATGATGATGACAAAGAAAAGCACCGGCGAGAGCATGGGCACGGTTACGCTGCGGAACTTGTTCCAAGTGCCAGCGCCGTCAATTTCGGCGGCTTCGTAGAGTTCTTTGGGGATGCCTTGCAAACCAGCGAGCAGGATAATCATATTCGGCCCGACGGTGAACAAGCTCATGATAATGAGCGATGGTTTCACCCAGACGGTGCTATGGATCCAGGTGGGGCCTTTGATGCCCAATATACGCAGGGTGTGATTGAGTATGCCGACCTGCGGATTAAAAATCCAAATCCAGACCAGGGCGACGGCAACGCCGGCCGTAACTGAGGGCAGATAATACACGGCGCGGAAGAAGGGAATGCCCGGCACTTTTTGATTCAGCAGAATTGCCAAAAAGAGGGCGAAGAATGTCCCCAGAGCCACCCGCCCCACCATAATGTAGAGGGTGTTGCCGACGGATACCCAAAAGGTGTCGTCGGAAAATAGCTTGCCATAATTTTCTAAGCCGACAAAACCGAGATTGTCAAAAGAGATGCGCCAGTCGGTGAAGCTCAAGCCGAGCATGCCGAGGATAGGCCCCGCGTTGAAAACGACAAAGCCGATGAGCCATGGCAAGATAAAGAGATAAAAAATGCGCTCTTCGCGCCGGGCGCTGGGCGAGATGGGTTTCAAGAATTGCCGCAACATCCTATGCTACCTGACTGATTCTGCGAATTAGGCGGCGGAGGGAGGCGCTTTGCCTCCCTCCAAGAAAAGGCTGCCCGAGCGGACAGCAAGAATTTACATATCGTCCATCGCGACGGCTTCGAGCGCTTCCGTGCCTTCTGTCATGATGGTGGCAATCGCCTCGTCTACCGATGCCTCGCCCAGGCGCAGCAATTCCGCCTGGCTGCCGAGGACATCGCTGACTTGGGCGGCGGCCAGCGTCTGGAAGGGCGGGCCCGTTACCGCATAATCGAACATCGCGTCCCGATAATAGTGCGCGTTCGGCGGCGCGGGGTCGGAAGTGAACCAGACTTCCAGCGCTTCCGGCCGGGCTGGCGAACCACGCCCAGACAGGCCCCACATAAAGATCATGCCCTCAACCGAGAGGTATTCGCGCAGGTAGGACCAGGCGACATCGGGCTGGCCGCTGGTGGGCGTGATGCCATAGCCGCTGCCGAAAGCGCCGGTCTTGCGCGTGCCATCAGCGCCCATGGGCGTCGGCGCGACATCCCAGTTAAAGCTGGCGAAGGCGCGCAGGCTGGGCGTCTCCCAAGTCGGCACGACGGCCATGGCGCAGCGGCCATTCTGCCAAGGATTGTCGCCAAAACCTTCGGCTTCGGTCGCGCTGGGACCAGCATGGTCTTCGTGCAGCAGGCTGTACCAGAAGTTGAGCGCTTCGCGGGCTTCGGGCGTATCGAGGATCATCTCGGTTTCTTCTTCGTTCATGGTCGCGCCGCCCCAAGCGCCGAGGAAGAAGCCGGAGCCGCCATTGCCGAGGTCCAGCTCGCCGCTCCAGCCCCATTGGAATTCATCGGGCTTGCTGAGTTCTATGGCAGCGGCGCGCAGGTCGTCCATCGTCCAGTCTTCGGTCGGATAATCCATACCGGCGGCGTCGAACATATCGACGTTATAGCCGAGGATCAGCGGGCCATGGTCGTAGGGGATGGCATGCAGCCGGCCATTGACGCGGTAGAGGCGCAGGGATTCTTCCCAGATGCCATCGACATTAAATTCTTCGTCTGGGCTTGCCAGGTCGTGGATGTCGATGATGATGCCTTCGTGGGCCCAAGGGGCGACGCGGCTACCGTGGACATAGATGATGTCGGGCAAGGTGCCAGCCGCCGCCCAAACTGGCACGACATTGTTGTGGTCGGCCCAGGTGTTGTAGGTGATATTGATGGAAATTTCTGGGTGGCGCTCCATAAAGCCTTCGTCATATTCGGCTTGGCGCGGGCGGAAAGCCGCTTCCCAGTGCCGGCCGAAGGTCAGCTCGACGGTGTCTTGGGCGCCGGCGATATGGCGGAAGGGGCCCAGACCAGCGAGAGCCGCGCCAGAACTGGTGGCCGCAGCGAGCTTGAGAAAAGCGCGGCGAGACATTTCTTTTCTGTTCATGATAGTTCCTTTCTGCGAATAAACATTCTCACACTGAAATTGCGCTGCATCGATATTTTGACTGCTGCACCTCCTTTGCGCCTAGCGACGCCTAAGCCTAGAAAACCAGACAAAGTGCTTTATGTAGGGTATTGTGATATTTTCCACAATATTAAATGAATATAAATGATTTGTCAAAATGGGATTTTGGGGGAGTGCTGAACAAGCGCCTTTGGTCAACCTAGCCCCAGACGCTAGGGGCGCGGAGCGCCTTTTCAACCACAAAGACACAAAAAACACAAAGCTGTCTTATTTCTCAGTAGGACAAAGTAAATTTTGCAACTTTTTGCCTTCGTTTCAACCCCACCCCCGGCCCCTCCCCAAAGCTTTGGGGAGGGGAGAAAAACCCCGCAAATTATAGGCGCGCTTGCAGGAAAGCCCCTCCTTTAGGGCAGTGTTTATACGACCGGCGGCCAGTGTCTAGCGACCAGTTTTTGTCGCTTAGACTCCCCTCCCCGAAGCTTCGGGGAGGGGCCGGGGGTGGGGTTGAAAAAAGCCTCTACGTTGCAAAATTTAGTTGGTTTTACTTCTGTGTCTCTGTGCCTCTGCGGCTATTTTCATTAGGCTAAGCTCAAACTCCCTCACGAAATTCCAGCCCCGCTAGCCTCTCGACAATATCCACCGTCCGCAAGCTCACATTGATAACCCGCTCGATAAGCTTGACGATGTATTTCTCGTCTCTGCTATAACCATTCGGGTCATGGCTGATGCCGCTGCGCTTGTCCGTCTTGACGCGGTACTGGTCCACCAGCAAATCCAGCGCCGAGCGGTTGCCCAGACGATAGGCGAAAGCCCGCTCGGGGATGCCGTCCAGAGTCAAGCTGTCATTGTATTTTAGGCTGCTGTAGACCTTATAACCGCCCGGCTCGGAGACGCGCTTTTTCTTGGGCGACATCTTTTCCACGCGGTAATTGACCGGCTGGCGCGTCGGCCGCCACTCAAGTTTGTAAGGCTCGACCGACTCATAATTTAAGGTGCAGGTCGGCGAGCTTGGCGCCGGCATCGGCGAAGGCGCCGAAGTCAGGCGCGAAAGGCAAGCGCGAAAGGCAAGCGCGGCAAATTGCGCTTGAGGTCCAGGGCATAGCGTTCGCGGTAGGCCGGGTGGTGCAGCAAAGCATAGACATAATAGAAGATCTGCCACTTGCTGATGGTCTGGTCGTCGTAGTGGCGCTGGAATTGGGCGAGGGCCCAATCGGTGATGTTCTCGCGGCGGTTTTTGCCGTCTGCGTCGTATGTGTAGAAGGGGAAACATTGGTGGCTGTCAACTGCGGAGCAGATACTCAAGTTAGGAATAGTGTCAACAATTAATGCAGAAATTGATGGTGAGCGATAAGCAACGCCTGTGCAGCAGATAACTCGATTTTCTGTTTCGGATTGCCTGTTTGGGAAGAAGTAGTTTTGCAAATAAATTCTGCTATTAAACATCCAATCAAAATATAGAACTTTTTTAGTATATGGTCGGTAGATAGAATTTCGCAGCCTACACAATTCAAATTTGCCATAATTTCCTCTTTTCAGATGGTTCTTTAGCGTTTCATCCCATTTGAGCAAGTTGTAATTGACAAACTGGTCTACGGTTGGTTTAGGTGATTGGCGTTTGTAGCGATCGACCTCGGCATTGTAGTCTTCAATAAACTTACACATTCTTTCGGTCAAAGAATTATATGTGAAGTCATAAACCCACATATCCCGGCAAGTCACAACACCACGACAATAGGTTTTGAAAATAGTTTCGGCTGAGCCAGGCTTAGCGCGTTTTGCCTCTTTGCTGCCGATGGGGAGAAATGCCTCAAATTCAGCTTCGGTCTCGGAAAGGAGCCAAGTATGCTTGCGATTTGGAACTAGATTTTCCCAAGAAAGTCTGCTACGGTTGAGATGTGCCTTGTCGCTGAGACAGAGTCAGCTTGCTCAGCTAAAAAGTCCAGCTTTTCTTCTTTTGTCCAATCATCAGGCACGCGGAAATAGTAGATGCGCCCTTTACGTTTTTCGGGCAAATCTATACTCCGCCTCGCTGCAAAAGTTCCACTTGAGTTTGTTTCGGCATCGTTTGTGTTACCATATTTCTGCCTGTTCTTCGACCACCTTATCAACTTAGAATAACTGGTGCGAATATCGCCACTACAACAGCGAAGATAGCGCTTGGAATAAGCATAGCGATAACGATGCGCCAAGTCAAATCGCCTTTCAGCTTTTCGATATCCGTTTTGATCGCCAAGGTTGGCAATATTGCCTCGACAGATTCTGGTTGAGTTGCTATTTGCCTTGCCATATTGCTCCTTGTCGCATTGCTATAAAGCTATTTTAGCGGAAAAGGGTGGAAATCCATTATGTGTCAATCGCTGGAATTGCGTATCGCCAATGTGATGCCGACGCTGACCGTTATGTCAAAAACATTACTCACTTTCTCGCCCACCTTAGCCTTGCGCAAATTGCCGCCCAAATCGAGGTGATAGACCTTGTCAAAATCTTGCAGTAGATGTTTGCGAAAACCATCAAAGGCGTAGGCATCAACAAAGCTGTTATTTGTCACATAACAAATAATGCCCGGCCGATCGCCCAACCTTTCAACCGCCCAGCGAAAAAACTTCACATAGGCATCGCTAAGCACATTCTTATTCGTCGCTTTGGAGTCTTTTGAATAAGTTTCGCGGATACGCTTGTCGATAACATCATACTTGCGGTTCTTGTTATTATCATTCTCGTTGATTTGCCCGACATTATACGGCGGGTTGCCGATGATGACATTGATGTCAGCTTTTTTCTGCCGCTCGACGCGCTCGGTATTCGCTTCAGTCAAGAATGTCAGCTGACGATTGCGGGCTAGGTCCAGCGTATCCACAAAGCAGAGGCCCGGAAAGGCTTTGCGCTTGCCGGTGAGTTCATAATATTCGCGCTCGATATTGAGCGAGGCGATGTAATAGGGCATCAGCATGACTTCGTTGGCGAAGAGGCGCTCGGCATAAAAGTCCTCAAAGGCGCGGAAATTGCGCTGATAGGTGCGGCGCAAAAGATTGACGACAAAATTGCCGGTGCCAGTGGCTGGGTCGATAATGACGACGCCTTCATCGCCCAGCTTTTTGCCGAACTCGCGGTCCAGCGCCTCTTCGACGGCGGCGCACATAAAATCGACGATTTCCTGCGGTGTATAGACAATACCATGCGTATCAGCGATTTCGACGCTATAACCCTGGAAGAAGCGCTCGTAGACGGTATTGATGAAGTTCTGCTTGTCATAAAAGTCCATTGGGTCAGCGGCGGCTTCGATCGCCTTGTGAAACTCGTTGAGCGCGCCGCCATAGAAGTCGCTGAGCTTGAAAAATTGGCTGGTGAGCGCGTCGATGACCTGCTCGACTTTGGCGGCGATGATATTGCTCTGGGTGAAGTGTTCAACATCAAAGACGCGGCGGATGATGCGCTCGGTCATCAGGTGCTGGATGAGCATTTCGTCGACGACTTCGACACTGATATTGGGATTGAGCGCGCTGCGGCAGAGCTGCATAAATTCGGCGAATTGCTGCTGGAAGTTGGGGTTGCCTTGGTGGGCGGCGTCGATTTTGTCTTTGAGCTGGGTGGCGACTTCGCGGATTTGCTCGCCATAATTCTGCACCGCTTCATTAAAATTATCGAAGGACTGCGCTTTGTAGCTGAGGTATTGGCTGAGCAGCTGGGCAAAATTGCTTTTGTCTTTGATGGCGCTGCGGCGCGCTTCTTGATTGTCTTGAAAAAGAACAGCGGTGCGCGTATCTTCAAAGATGATATTGCTCAGCGGATAGCCGTTGTCTATTTTGTTGCTGATTTCGGCATCGAGGTTGTCTTGGCTGTCTTTGGCTTCCCAAAAGGCGAAGGGGCGCTGCCATTGGTCGATGAGCGTGCCATCGGGGCGGATGCTGCTGCCGTATTTGGATTGGGTGGGCCGCTCTTCGACCAGGGTGAGGCGGCGGTGTCTTGCCAGGCCGTCCAGCAGTGCGCTGAAGGCGCGGCGAGTGCCGCCTTCATGCCGAACCTGTTGCGCTCGCAGCTCTTTCATCGTGCTATAATATTGCGCCAGCAATTTGTCATTTGCCTGAATCGTAACCTGCGCCATCTTCGCCTCTCGCCATTATTTGCCTTGCAAAAGCATTTGCGCTATTTTACCGTGAATCGAAGCCGTTTTATACTTGTCTAGCCATAAGCGATTGTGATATATTTAACTAACTTAGAAATCGGCTCTGCATGAGCCGCCCAAGCATAACGGTTTTACCTGGCAGGTCTGTTGGAAATGGAAGGATGACGATAGAGAATGGCAACCGCAGAAAGCACAAGTCCAACTGCGATGCGCGCTGCCGTCGCCCGCCGCGCCGCGGCGCCCAGCGTGCAGGTCGCAGCGCCTAGCCGGCGCGAATTCCTGTTTTATATCTGGGGCGCCTCCATGGCCCTGCTGCTGGGCCAAGCCTCAGCCGGGCTTATCTGGTTCGCTTTCCCGCGCTTCAAAGAAGGCGAATTCGGCGGCACCTTCGCCTTTAACCCAGAAGAGCTGCCCGGCGTCGGCGCCGCGCCGACCTCCGTGCCGGCCGGCCGCTTCCATGTGACGCTGACGGAAGAAGGCTTGCGCGCCCTCTATGGCGTTTGCACGCACCTCGGCTGCCTGCCCAAGTGGGTGCCGACGAACAACCGCTTCGAATGCCCCTGCCACGGCTCCAAGTTCCAACTGAGCGGGCAGTGGATCGAAGGGCCCGCGCCGCGCAACCTAGACCGCTTCATCGCCACCGTCACTTACGCCGATGGCACCGTTGTGGCGACGCCCACCGATGGCGGCGCAATCCCGCTTGACCTGAATCGGCAGATTACAAGTATCCAAATCGACACTGGCGCGCGCATCATTGGAGCGCTGCATTGACCCGCCCGGCTAGAGTGAACTGAGACGAGGAGATTCTATGAGCATCCTCCCCTTCCCCTCCTTCCTCGATGATGTGAAGGAAAAGGGCTTCAAAAAAGCGGTCTTCGAGGGTATCGACGATTCCATCGAACGCCTGACCGCTGGCCTGAATGTGCAAGACATCCGCGAGGCGCTGCGCGGCGAAACCGCCAGCCGCCGCCCCAACCCGCGCTTGACGCCGCATGCCGATGGCTTCTGGCTGCACATGCGCCCCTCCTACTTCAACCGCGATGTGACCGGCATGTACCCCAGCTTCAGGCTGGGCTGGCTTTCGACTTACTTTGTCTTCTTCGAGACCATCACCGGCATCCTGCTCATGCTCTGGTACACGCCCGCGCCAGAAATCGCCTACGGCGATATGCTGACGATTTTGGAGAATGTGCCGCTGGGCCAGCTCATGCGCGATATGCACCGCCTGGGCGCGGAGTTCATGGTCGCCGTCGTCGCCATGCACATGATGCGAACTTGGATCACCGGCAGTTATAAAAAGCCCCGGCAATTCACCTGGTTCACGGGCTTGCTGCTGCTGGTGATTACTGGCTTCTTGAGTTTTTCCGGCTATCTGCTGCCCTGGGATCAGCTTTCGCTGTGGGCGGTTACGATTGGCGCATCCATGGCCGAAGCGACGCCCGTCGTCGGCGAGCAGGTCAACCTGCTGCTGCGCGGCGCGCCCGAGCTAGGCGCGAATGGCTTGCTACGCTTTTATCTCTTGCATGTCTTGGCTCTGCCCGCCCTGCTCTTTGTCTTCACCGGCGTGCATTATTACAAAGTTGTCATCCATGGGCATAGCTTGCCACCGCAAAAAGAAAACATCGGCGAAGACAGCGCCAAGCGCGTGCCATTGGATAAGCGCGTCTATTTCATCCCCGATGTCTTGACTAACGAAATGATGTGGCTGGGCGCGACCACCTTCATCATCACCGTGCTATGTATCTGGTTTTATCACGCGCCGCTGGAGAATCACGCCGACCCGCAAGTTACGCCCTTAGGCACAACCGCGCCTTGGTACTTCCTCTGGATTCAAGGCGCGTTGAAATTGGGCGACAAGTTCTTCTGGGGCGTCGCCTTCCCCAGCATCGCCCTCGGCGGTTTGGCTATGCTGCCCTATATGGATGTTACGCCCAGCCGCCGCTATGCCCACCGCCGCTTTATGCTGACGCTGGCGATGCTGCTCATCTCCGCCACCACCATCTTGAGTTATATGGGTTTGGCGAAGTTCGCCGTCAAGACCTCAGCCGAAACCGAAATCGTGCACGAGCTGACATTCGAGCCGGCACATAGCAAGGTCGGCATCGGCCGCACCATTCCTTTCGACCAGATGATTGTCGGCGCTTATACGACCGAGCAAATCGCCCATGCGGACGAAATGGCGGCCAGCGAAATGATGGCGCAGTTCAATGCGGAAGTGATGGCTAATGGGCAGTTTGACCAGATGCTGCAAGAATTAAAAGACCAGCATTTGAGCGCGAATCAATTGCCGCTGCGTTTCCGCGCCATCCCGGCCGACGAAGCGCCAAAATTGCAGCAGGTCATGGAAGAATTTGAGCATCATCTGCACGAGGTACCGACCGAGCTGCCCAATGTCTGGGGCGCGTTGGTCATCACGGATAATCAAGCGGGCTTGAAGCGCCTGGACTGGATCGTAAGCTGGGATAGCGTCCTGATTAAAGGCGGCGAAGTTGACAAGGATGATGACGGCAACCCGATCTTCGTCTATGAAACCGACGCCGAGGGCAATCAGCGACCCGTGCGCCGCATCTATAGCGACCATCTTTTCATTCACGAATCAGCGGCCTATTTCGATTAGGCAGGCGCTGCCGCGCCGAACTAAAGGCATCAGATACAGGGAAGCTCCATGAATCTTTTAGTGATACGGTCAGTCGAAAGTCGCATTCTGATGGGCATTACGATGTTCGTCGGCATGATGATCTTGGTGATGTGGGTGGCAATCAACGAAGAGCCGCGCATGCAAGCCTTTGTGCAGCAGCATACCGGCCGCTCAATCGAGCGCGGCGCTGAGCTTTTTGCCTCGCTCTGCGCCGAATGCCATGGCGAAGAAGGTTATGGCGCGGGCAATCGCGCGCCCGGCTTGAACAATCCCCACCTCTTTGGCTTTGACCCGGTGGGCGAGCAGACCGCCGCTATCACCAATGCCAATCGGGCCCTAGTGCGCTTGACCGACGACACCGAGCAGCTGCTGACGGAACTGACCGATGAAGATAATCCGCCAGCGGAAGAGCGACAGGATGAAATCGTCGCCGCGCTGGCGGAGCTTGAGGCGCAGACCGCCGAACAGCAAGAGCGGATCGCCGCTGCCGTCGCCGAACGCAGCACGATTCTTGATACGCTCGACACGGCGGTGGACAATGGGCTTTTCCCGCTCTGGGAGAGCGTCGTCGATATAGAGACGACCGGCGACAACGAAATCGAGGTTTTCTTCAATAACAATGGCACGCGGCTGGCTCAGGTAGGCTGGGCCGGCGACCTGCACGGCTATGTCGTAACGACCTTGATTCATGGCCGGCCGGGCAGCGCCAGCGTCTACCCCAATAGCACCGGCATGGCGGCTTGGTCGCAGACAGCTGGTGGCCCCCTGCGGCAAGACCAAATCGAAGACCTGGCCGCTTACATCCTCAACTGGGACAAGGGCGAGGCTTGGACAACCGAAGATTTCATCGCCGTGGCGCAGTATGGCAAGCCCCTAGCCGATGGCTCGCTGCCAACTGACGCGCCGCCCGCACCGGCCGGCGACAATGTTTTGGGTATCCTAGCGCGCTGGGCTGAGAATGAAATCATCGGCAGCGAGGCTAGCGGCGAAGAGCTTTACGATGCCGAGTATGGCTGTACCGATTGCCACCGCAACGGCGCTTCCGCGCCCGATACAGTTGGCACCATCAGCCGCATACAGACCGAGCGCCTGACGCTGCCGCAATTCGCGGGCTACACAGTCGAACAATACCTGATAGAGAGCATCGTGCGGCCGGGCGATTATGTGGTCGATGGCTATAGCGCTGGTTTGATGCCGACGAATTTCGGCGTCAAGCAGATGACCGATGAGAATTTGGCCGATGTGGTCGCCTTCTTGCTGACGCAAGAGCAGGGTCTCACAGTGAAATAGCGATAAGCCCTCGATCTCGGGGGCTTTTTCATTTCTCGCCCGGTCGCGCCGCGCTGCGCGATGGCAAAAGGACTTGCGATGCGAAAACTCGGCATTCTACTTCCCGTCTTGCTGGCATTGCTGGCATGGCTGCTGGTGAGCGCGGCGCAGGATAGCGCGCCGGCTGGCTGTACAGCGGAAGAACTGACGCGGCAGCAAACTACGCTAGCCCAATATCTCACGCTGGACTTCGCGGCTGATAGCGAGCTGGCCCTGGCGAATATGTTCCGCTTAGGCGCGCTTTACGAAGCTCTGGCTCTGCGCTGCGGTTATATGCCAAATGCCGTCGAGATAGACGGCATGCTGGAGCGCGCGCTAGAATTCGCCTCGCTGGACGATTTGATTAGCGCCCAGTCAGTCGGCGATGATGTCGCGGCCAGCCTGGCCGAATTGGACACGCTCTATGGCGACCCGCTGAATGGGCAGTTGCTTTATAATGGCTTGGAGCAGGCTTTGGGCGGCACGGCTCTGGGCTGCGCCGGCTGCCACGAAAACGAAACCATCGCGCCCTTGACCGCCGGCACCTGGACGCGCGTCAACGAAATTCGGCTGGCCGCGCCGCCGTTCGCCGACTATAGCGAGCGGCAGTTTTTGGTGGAGAGCATCCTGCGGCCTATGGACTATATCACGCCGAATTACGCAAGCATGATGCCCGAGTTCTATGGCCGGCAGTTGACGCCGCAGCAGCTCGCGGATGTGGTGGCTTTTTTGGAAAGCCAAGACCAACTCTTGCCCGCCGACTGAAGCTGGAATTCGCCGCCCGCGGCCGCTAGACTGTGCTGTGCTAGGGAAACAGAAGTAGGACAAAGTAAATTTGCAACTTTTTGCCTTCGTTTCAACCCCAGCCCCTCCCGTAGGGTAGTGTCTACGCGCCCCGAAGCTTCGGGGAGGGATCGCCAATCGCGGGGTTGGAAATCGCGCATCAAATTTTGCATAATTAACTTGGATTTACTGAGGCTGATGGTGTACGCAAATCGCGCCGACAATATGATGAGCCGCTTGCTGCTGCTTAAAGCGGAGCCGGGCCAGGCCGCTCAGCCGGCCGCGGGCGCGGCGCGGGGCGCGGAAAACGCGCTGACGCTATCGCTGCTTTTTTCTGGCCTGCGTTGCACCTTGCAATATGCCCTGCTGCCTTTTTTGCTGCCGCTCTTAGGCGTCGCGGCGGACGCGGCCGTGCCGCTTCTGCTGCTGATTAACTGTATCGCCGCCGTGTCGATATTTTTTAGCCTGCGCCGCTTTTGGGCGATTGGCTATAGGCATCGCTGGCGCTATCTGCTGGTGGCGGCGACGGCTTTGATTTTGCTGCTCGCTTTTACCATCTATGACATTCTACAGTTGCAAGCCTAAGGGCTTTTTATCAAGTGCATTTACCGTTACAATCAAAAGTGAATTAGCCGAGAAACAAAGCCGAATCTGGAGGGCGGATGATGAACTTCTCACCGTTGCGACGAATAAAAAGAATTGGCTTTACGCTAGCGCTGCTGCTGTGGCAGGTTGGCGCTGTCTTCGCCCAAGATGCCGAGGTGTCATCTGAGCCGGCCGGTCTGGTGATGCTGGTTATGTTTTTGGGCATCGCCGCCATGCTCGGCGTCTTTATCGTGCGCTGGAGCCAGTCGACGGGCGAAGACGACGATGAGAGCTGAGCCGCCCGGCTAGATTTTGGGCATATATAAGTAGCTTAAACTCCTCCGAGCAAAATCGAGCGGCCCGCCTTAAATTTGTGTTATTCTAAATAAAATCGTCTTCGCTTTCTATTGGATTGAGGGGAGGATTGTTTATGGCAGAGACGAGCAATTCTTCAAGCTTTTTGGGGTCGGCGCGCTTAATAATACTCGGCATATTAGTCGTCATCATTGTGCCGGCGCTGGCATTTATTATCGCCGCGCTTGGGCGCAGCGTGGTCGGTGATGAAGCGGGCGCTGCGCAGTCAGTGGCGCTGGATAGCAGCAATGCCTGTGTAACCTGCCACCAGCGCACAACGCCCGGCATCATCGAACAGTACAGCCGCAGCACAATGGCGGCCGCCAATGTAACCTGCCAGAATTGCCACGAAGTAGCCGCCGGCTATCCCGGCAGCCAGGAACATCACGGCAGCCATATCTTGACAGTGCCAACAACGGCAAAATGCGCCACCTGCCACCAAGAACAAGCAGACCAGTTCAACCAGAGTCGGCATGGCTTGCCCGCTTACATCGCTATGTGGGGCGCGGACGGCTTGAGCGACGAACATATCGCGCTCTATGAATCGATTCCAGAGGGGACTTTTAACCCCGACCGCATGCGCAATGCCCTGTTCGAAATCGAAGGACCGGCGATAACAAAATTTGCCTGCGCTGGCTGCCACGATATTGGCGCGCCGGCCGCCGATGGCTCCGTCGGGCAATGCCAAGAATGCCACCTGCGGCACGAGTTCAGCCTCGAGCAAGCGCGCAAGCCCGAGACCTGCAACCACTGTCACATCGGGCCCGACCATCCGCAATACGAAATTTATATCGAATCTTTCCACGGCATCGCCTATCTGACCGATGGTCACAATTGGAATTGGGACGCCGAGCCAGGCACGCTGACCGTGCAGAACTTCCCAGCGCCGACCTGCGCCACCTGCCACATCAGCGGCTTCGGCGGCGCCAGCACGACGCACGATGTCGGCGAGCGCCTGACTTGGTACTTGTTCGCGCCGCAAAGCGCGCGCCGCCCCGCTTGGCAAGAGAATATGACGCGCATGCAGTTAGTCTGCACCGAATGCCACAACCGCGCTTTTATCGAACAGTTTTATATCGATGCCGATGCTTTGGTCGAAGAAATCAATCGCCGCGTGCAAATCAGCAACGACACGATTGCGCCCGCCCGCGAGGCTGGCCTGCTGACCGATGCGCCCTTCGACCAGCCCATCGATTTTGTCCACTTCGATTTGTGGCATCACTGGGGACGGACGGCGAAATTTGGCGCTTGGATGGGCGGGCCCGATTATGTGCAATGGCACGGCGCTTACGAGATTCTGCGCGACCAAGTCGAACTCGAAGCCATTGTGCATGAACTGCTAGCAGAAGCCGGGCTGCTTGACGAGGGCTAACGTGTACCTTTTAGCCGAGCTTGCCCCGCGCTGGCGGCAGCGCCGCCTGCCCTTGAGCCGCGACCAGTTATTTTTGCTGCTGGCGGCTTTGAACCAGATTTTCATCGGCGTCGACATCTATTTGGCGCACAGCATCTCTGGCTCTATCAAGCCGAATGAATGGATACCGATTATTTTTGCTTTGGCGGCGGGCGGCATTTTGCTGGTGGCGGGCGGGCTGGCCTGGCGCCAGCGGCCGCTGGCGGCGGCGCTGGCCAATCTGGTCTTTCTGCTCAGCATCGCGGTCGGCTTGCTAGGCGCCTATTTGCACCTGCAGCGCACGGTCTTGCTAGACAGCGGCCTCATCAGCTTTGAAGCCCTCGACACTTTTATTTGGGCGCCACCAATCATTGGTCCCCTGTTTTTCATTTTAATCGGCGCGCTCGGCATCAGTGCGGCTTGGGTCGAAAGCCCGCCTGATAGCGGCCGGCTGCGCCTGACGGATAGGCGGGCGGTGCAGATGCCCTATAGCAAGACGCGGGCTTATATGCTGCTCTGCGCGCTCTTTATCCTAGCGACTTTGATAAGCAGCGTGCTTGACCATGCCCGCTTCCGCTTTGACAACGCTTGGGTCTGGCTGCCGGTGGCGGCCGCTCTCTTTGGCTTCACTTCCTGTCTCTTTTTGGGCATTGTGAAACAGCCCAACACTGGCGACATCATGGTGCATACTGTCGCCATGCTGCTCTTAATCGCGGTCGGTCTTGTCGGTTTTGTCCTGCATAGCGAAGCGAGCTTGACCGCCAGCGGGAAAATTGTGGTCGAACGCTTTTTGCGCGGCTCGCCCCTGCTGGCGCCGCTGCTCTTTTGCAATGTCGGTGTGATGGGTTTGCTGGCTCTGCTGGACCCGCGCGAGCCGAGCGAAAGCCTATCATGACAAAAGCTATAACTGCGCTATAATGAGCGCATGAGACTAAAATGCAACTGAGGCGGGTATGGCGCAGGTCAGTTGGGAAAAACCAAAAAATCAAGCAAAACCTAAGCGGTCGGAGCGCGTCAAGTTCATCACAGCCGGTAGCATCATCTTGCTGGCGGTGCTATATATGCTGGTCTCTGGCACTTTACAGGGCAAGCGCTATTTCATCACCGTCGAAGATCTGCTGACCGACGCCGCCTACGCGGAGCGCATGGCGCGCATTACCGGCGCGGTTGATGGCGAGACCATCGAATACGATAGCGAGCGAGGGATCATCCGCTTCGAGATTGCGCATATCCCCAGCACATCTGACAATTTAGCCGCTACTTTGCATGCGGCTCTGCAAGACGAGACGGCGCTGCGCCTCGAGGTGCTGGTCGAAGACACGGCTAAGCCCGACCTGCTGCAACACGAAGCGCAAGCCATCCTCACCGGCGCTTTGCGCCCCGATGGCATTTTCCAAGCCACCGAGCTGCTGCTGAAATGCCCCAGCCGCTTTGAAGAGAGCAACGCGCCCGCCGCCCTGCGCCATATCCCGGAACATCAATAATGTTGGCGGAAATCGGCCTGGCCGCGCTGACCATCGCCTTTCTGTCAGCGCTTTACGCGCTATTCGCCTCTTTATTAGGCGCGCGCCAGCGCAGCGCCGCCTGGCAGCACAGCGGGCGCAATGCCGCCCTCTTGACCTTGCCCGCCACCCTGCTGGCGACAGCCATGCTGGTCATCGCGCTTTTGAGCCAGCAATATCAGCTGAGCTATGTCTATAGCGTAAGCGACCCGCAGACACCGCTGCTCTATCGTTTCACGGCACTATGGGGGGCGCAGCGCGGCTCCATCCTCTTCTGGTGCCTGCTGATGAGCCTCTTCACCGTTGGCGCAATCGCGCTCAACTGGCGGCGCGAGCGGCGGCTGATGCCTTATGCCACTGCTTATATGATGGCGACCTTAGCCTTCTTTCTTGGCTTGTCGCTCTTTTTGGAAAATCCTTTTGAGCGCTGGTGGCTCTTGCCAGATGCCCCGCCAGACCAGCAGGTCGTCTCGACGGCGCTGATTCCGCCGGGGGCGGTGGCGCCATCGGCGGCCAGCCTGCAAGCGGGCGCTGAGGGCTTGAATCCCTTGCTGCGGCATTTTGGCATGGCCATTCATCCGCCGCTGCTCTATCTGGGTTATGTCGGTTTCACTGTGCCTTTCGCTTTTGCGATGGCGGCGCTGGCTTCAGGCGATTTATCGACCGGCTGGATCAAAGCGACGCGGCGCTGGTCCCTGATTGCCTGGATCTTCCTCAGCTTAGGTTTGATCCTCGGCGGGCGCTG
Source organism: Phototrophicaceae bacterium (assembly GCA_965200325.1). Lineage (GTDB taxonomy): Bacteria > Chloroflexota > Anaerolineae > Aggregatilineales > Phototrophicaceae > UBA6055. The sequence goes on from OZ241335.1 coordinate 2,929,084, forward strand.
GGCTTATGATGTTTTGGGCTGGGGCGGCTATTGGGGCTGGGACCCAGTCGAAAATGCCGCTTTCCTACCCTGGCTGATGGGCACCGCTTTTATCCATAGCGTCATGATTCAAGAAAAGCGCGGCATGCTCAAGCTCTGGAATATGCTCTTGGTCATAGCCACATTTTCGGCGGTGATGTTTGGCACCTTCGCCACCCGCAGCGGCGTCATCGATAGCGTGCATAGCTTCGCTCGCAGCGAAGTCGGCTTCCCGATGCTGGCGTTTTGGGCGGCTGTGACAGTCGTCGGCCTGGCATCGCTGCTATGGCGCTGGAGCGGCGGCGAGCTGCGCGATGAGCAGCAATTCGCCAATATGCTTAGCCGCGAATCGATGTTTGTATTGAACAATGTCGTTTTTCTGGCGCTGTTTGTGGCGATTTTTTGGGGCAGCTTCGCTTTGCCAATCGCCTCCGAGCTGCTGCTGGGTACTAAACTAACCATCGGCGCGGAGACCTTCGAATTTTTCGTCGTGCCGCTCTTCATCGCCATGTATATCTTGATGGGAGTGGCGCCGCTGACAGCTTGGGGCGCGACCTCGCTTGGGCGGCTGGGCGAAGCCATCAAAGTGCCGCTGCTCGCCGCCGCGCTAAGCGCGCTGGCGCTCGTCGCCAGCGGCCTGAGCCTGGTGGTGGCGGTCTTAGGTTATGGCGTCGCGCTCTTTGCCGGCTATGTGGCGCTCTACGAAATCTACCGCGGGGCGGCGGCGCGCCGCCGCCGTCTAGGCGAAGGCTGGCTGTCGGCGATTGGCGCGCTGTTTCGACGCAACCAGCGGCGCTACGGCGGCTATATCGTGCATCTCGGCGTGACAGTCATCGGCATTGGCATCATCGCCAGCACAGTTTTCCAAACCGAGGTGCAGCATACCTTAGCCGCCGGCGAAACGGTCGCCGTGCAAGATTATGCGCTGCGCTACGATGGTTTTACACGGGCGCTGGCGGAAGATGGACGGCAGATGCAGATTGCCGAAGTGACAGTGCTGCGCGGGGGACGAGAAATCGCCCGTCCCCGCCCGCGCATCGATTTCTATCCGCAGCAGCCGATGACAATCGCCGGCGCCCATAGCACCTTAGAAAACGACTTCTATGTGCTGCTGCTATCTGGCGACGAAGCGCAGGCGAGCTTCCGCATATATATCAATCCGCTGGTGAATCTGGTCTGGTGGGGTGGCATCTTGCTGATTATCGGCACAGTCATTGCGGTCTATCCCAAAGCGCTGCCGCAAAGGACAGCGCGGAAATGAGCCGCTGGCTGCTCTGTCTCGCTATGCTGCTGCTCGGCGGCCTCTGCCTAAGCGCGCAGGATGTAAACGATACGGCGGTCATCGAAGTCGCGGAGCGCCTGTATTGCCCCGTCTGCGAGAATATCCCGCTGGATGAATGCCAGACCACCGCTTGCCTCGAATGGAAAGAAGAGATTCGGCAGCAGCTGGCGGCCGGGCGGGATGCGCAGCAGATTATCGACAGCTTCGTCGAGCGCTTTGGCGATCATGTGGTCGGCTTGCCGCAGACGCCGCTGCTGCGCGCCGTGACGCTGCTGCTGCCGCTGCTGGCGACTATTTTTGCGCTCGGGCTGGGCGCTCGCACATTTCGGCGCTTCAGCCGCCAGCCTAAGCTGCGCCCAGCCGCCGACGGCGCCGCCCAGGGCGAACTGTCCGAGGCCGCCTACCGCCAGCGCTTGGAAGACGACCTGCGGGCGCGGGCTTGAGCTTGCCCGGCCAGAGAGGCGTCAGATGCCATGAGCGAAAGAGAAGAAATCGAGGGACTGGAATTTTTAGCCCTAGCCCAGCCGAAGCGCCAGCGGCTCAGCCCCGGCGGGCTGGCTTTGCTGGCGGCGGTGATTTTTGCGGCGCTCGTCTTGGGCTTGCAGTTGGCGCAGCGCAATCGCGGCCGTCCCACCAGCGGCCCCGCGCCAGATTTTCAGTTGCCGCTTTTCAGCGGCGATGCCTTTCAGCTCTCTGACTATCGCGGCCAAGTGCTGCTGGTCAATTTTTGGGCTAGCTGGTGCCCGCCCTGCCGCGCCGAAGCGCCTGATTTGCAAGCCCTGCACAGCGAGTATGGCGCAGCCGGTTTCAGCGTGATTGGCGTGAATATGCTGGAAAGCGCGCGGCAAAAAGCGCTGGATTTCATCGCCGAGTTCAGCCTCAGCTATCCCAATGGTGAAGATACCGGGCAGTGGGTCGCCAATCAATACCGTGTCGAAGCGCCGCCAGAGAGTTACCTCATCGATAAAAAAGGCAATATCCGCGCTGTCTATATCGGCAGCGTTACTTACGACCATCTGCGCGGCGAAATTGAAAAGCTGCTGGCGGAATCGCTATGACTGCGCTGGGACTCTTCATCGCGCTGATTTTGAGCTTGCTCGCGCTGGCGATTGTGGCGCGGCCGCTCTTGCGGCCGCCACGCGACACGGCCGCCGCTGACAGCTTAGAATTGCAGCGCGACCGCCTGCGCGTCTATTATGAGCGTGTCTTGACCAATATGCGCGATTTGGACGAGGACTTCGCCACTGGCAAAATTAATCAAGACGATTATAAGACGGAGCGAGAAGTCTGGGCACAGCGCGGCATTCGGCTGCTGCGCGTGCAAGACGCGCTTGAGCGAGAACCGAGTCTGTTTCAGGGAGAAGCCGATGCCGAGCGTATCGACCGCGCGATTGAAGCGGCTGTCGCCGCCTATCGCGCTGGCGAAGAAAGCGCCTAATATGCGCTGGGCTTGGCTCTTGCTAGCGCTATGTTTGGCGGCTTGCAGCGGTTTAGCCGGCGAGCCAGTCATCAGCGCCACCCTCCCGCCGCCGACCGTCAGGCCCGCCGCCAGCGCCAGCGGCGCTTGGCAGCCGAATATCGAGAACGGCGGGCGCATCTTCGCCGAGCGCTGCGTTGAATGCCACGGCGAGAGCGGCGCCGGTCAAGGTACATTGGTAGCCAATGGCAGCATCCCGCCGCCAATAGACATGACTGACGGCGCTGTGGCCGCGGCGAAGTCGCCGCTGGAATGGTACGAGATTATTACAAAAGGCAATATAGCCAACTTGATGCCGCCTTGGGAAAATGCCCTCAGCACGCAAGAACGCTGGGATGTAGCGCTCTATGCCTATACGCTCCAGTACGATGAGGCCCTGCTGGCGGCGGGCGAGCGGCTGTGGCAGGGCTGCGCTGACTGCGCCTTGCCGGCCGCCATCCCGCCGATTCTCAGCGATTTAGAATATGGCGCGCAATTAAATGCGACATTTTTTGACGCGGCGCTGACAGATGCGGACCGGGCCGCCGCCGCCGCTTATGCCCGTATGCGCTCCCTGCAAGCCGGCGATACAGCCGCGCCCGCCGTGCCGCTGGTTGATTTTAGCGGGCGCTTGCAGCATGGCAGCGCCGGCGCTAACGTGCCAGCCGACACGGTTGTGCAGCTGCAATATGGCAATAGCGAAATAGGTTTTGCCTTGGCCGAGACAACCATCGCGGAAGATTTGACTTTCACTTTTGAAGGCATCCCGCTAAGCGCCGCTTTCACTTATACAGTCGGCGCGGTCTATGGGCAGCGCCTGTTCAGCCAGGTCTTGCCGGCGGAAAACTTAGTCGAAGCCAGGCCGGCGCTTATGCTATACGACGCGACGCATGATCCGGCTGTCATCAGCGTCGCGCATATCGAGCTTTTCATTGAGCCAATCAAGCTGGCGGATTTAGGCGCCGGTTTTCTGGTCTCGCAGCGCATCAGCCACCGCAATGCTTCCGACCGCATGTACACCAGCGGCCGCGGCTTCGATGACGGCCGCGAAGCCGTGCTGCTCTTGCAGTTCCCCAGCGGCGCGCGCGTCCTGAGCGGCGACGACAGCGGGCGCTATGTACTGATTGAAGATATGGCGCCGCTGCCGAATTCTCTGCTGGATACGCAGCCGGTGCTGCCGGGGACGGCGCAGCAAAGCTGGCTCGAGTATTTTTTGCCTTATGCGAATGAGCTGCAATTCGAGCAGGCATTTAATAATGCGCTTGACGCGGAAGTGCGCATCACGCTAGCTGGCGCGCTGACTATAGACAGCGATTTCTTGCGCCTGGTTGAAGAGGCGCCGGCCGACAATTTGCGCGTTTATGCTGGCGCGCTCAAAATGGAGCGGGCGCCTCGCCTCAGCTTTTTGATAAGCGGCGCGCCTTTCAGTCCGAGCAGCGCTAACAGCGCCCTTGTTACCAGCGATGTTTTTCCCGCGCTCTTGCTGGGCGGCACAGCCTTAGCGGCTATTTCCTTGGCCGGCTGGCGCTGGACGCGGCGGCGGCAGAACCCGGCCGGGCAGATTGAAGCGCTGGTGAAGGAATTGGCGCGTTTGGATGAAGCACATGAGCAAGGGCAGCTGAATCATGATCTATGGCATCAGCAGCGGCGCGTAGTCAAAGCGAAGCTCGCCGAATTGATGGAAGCAGAAAGCTGATGAGCGCGGTGCGTCCAATTATCGAGGTCGAAGACTTGCACAAGAATTATGCTTTGCTGCCAGTCTTGCGCGGGCTGGATTTCACTGTGGCCCGCGGCGAGTTCGTCTTGCTGCTCGGCGCGAATGGCAGCGGCAAGTCTACCTTGCTGCGTTTGCTCAGCGGTTTGAGCAAGCCGAGTCGGGGCGCGATTTATATTGGCGGCTGGCAGATGCCGCAGGAAGCGATGGCGGCGCGGGCGCAGATTGGCTTGGTGGCGCATCAGCCCCTGCTCTATGCCAATCTGACCGCGCGGGAAAATCTGGATTTTTATGGCAAGCTCTATGGGCTGGGGGCGGCGGAGCGCGCAAGGCGCAGCGCGGAATTGCTGCAAGCCTTAGACTTGCAGAAACGCGCCGATAGCCTGACGCGCAATTTCTCGCGCGGCCTACGGCAGCGCTTGAGCATCGCCCGCGCTCTGCTGCCACAGCCGGCCCTGCTGCTTTTAGATGAGCCGAGCAGCGGGCTTGACCAAGCGGCCAGCGCCTTGCTCGAAGCCTTGCTGCGGGTCGCTCTGCAAGAAGGGCGCACAATTATCATGAGTACGCATCAACTGACGCGGCTGCCAACTTTAGCCAGCCGCGCCCTCATCCTGTCGCGGGGGAAAATCGGCTTTGATGGGCCCATCACAACCGACAATTTGAGCGACATGACCGCGCTATACCGTCAAGCGACTGCACCATTGCCGGCATGAAGACAAGTTTCAGCACCGCCGTTTTGGCTATCGTCAGCAAGGATTTGCGCGCCGAAATGCGCTCGCGCGAGCTGTTGAGCGTCATGGCGCTTTTTGCCTTGCTGAGCATTTTGGTCTTCAACTTCGCCCTGGAGCTGGACCGCGTCGCTCGCGCCGAAGCAGTCAGCGGCGTGCTTTGGGTTACGCTGATTTTCGCTAGCACGCTGGGTTTCAATCGCAGCTTGGCGCAAGAACATGAGCAGGGCAATCTTGACGCTTTGCTGCTGGCGCCGGTGGGCTGCGCCGCCATCTTCACCGGCAAGCTGGTCGGCAATTTCCTCTTCACCCTCATCGTCGCTTTGGTGCTGCTGCCACTGATGACGGTCCTATTTAACCAGAATATGCTGGACCCTTGGTCGGTACTCACGACCGTGCTGGGCATCTTTGGCTTTTCCACAGTTGGCACGCTCTTGGCGACAATGACAGTCCAGACACGGGCCCGCGAAGCCTTGCTGCCGATTGCGCTGCTGCCGGTGGCTCTGCCCTTCTTGCTGACGGCCGTCGCTGCCACCAAAGGCATCTTGAGCGCCGCGCCAGCGAATGAGTGGCTCAATTCGCTGCAAATGCTGGCGGCGATTATTATAATCTATCTGGTTTTGTGCTTGCTGCTTTATGAATATGTCTTGGAAGAGTGACCGCTCTACTTCCATACTGCCACTAAAAAGAAGCGGGCAATAATGATAGTATGCCGCTGATAGTTTTGCTTCGCGCTCAGTTTATAGGTGGGGACATGAAAAATCTGCCAAGCGACTTTCAAATCGAAGATAGGCCGCAGCCACCTTTGCTGCGCCTGCTCACGGTTCTAACCGCGCTGGGTTTTGCCGGGACGCTTGTGCTAGGGCTTTTTGTAGCCGGCACCGATATTCAACAGGGAGAGGTTCAGCGCATCTTTTATATTCACATGCCGGCCTTTTTTGGCGCTTTCACCGCCTTCGGCGCGACTGTGGTTGGCGGCATCATCTACCTCTGGCGCCGCAGCGCGCATTGGGACAAGATTGCCCTGGCCGGTGTGGAAGTCGGCTTAGCTTTCGCGCTCATCAATCTCTTGACAGGTTCGATTTGGGCGCGACCGATTTGGAATACTTGGTGGAACGATGATGCGCGTTTGACTTCAGCCGCGGTCATGTGCTTGACTTATGCCGCTTATCTGCTGCTGCGGGCTGGTATAGAAGACCCGCAGCGCAAACGCGCTTTTATGTCGGTTTATGGCATCTTCGCCTTCGTCAGCGTCTTAATCACGCTTTTTATCATCCGCATCGTGCCGGAGACGATTCACCCGGTCATCATCGGCGCCAGCCCCCAGAACGCGCAAGGCAGCTTTGAAGCGACCAGCGGCGTCGTGCTGGCGCTGGCGCCGAGCTTGCTGCTCTGGCTGACGCTGATGCCGCTGACGCTGATGTGGCACCGGTATCGGCTCGAGCGGCGGCTGGAAACCGTAAATCAATTAAAAATCCGCATATTGAGCGAGTAGAAACCGATGAGACGAACGAGCATCTGGTTGGCGCTACTGCTGTTATTGCTAGCAGCCAGCGCCTTCGCGCAAGATGAAGAGCAAGAGGAAGTGCCTTATTTTCAATCGCCGGCTTTTAATGCGCCAATCATCATTGGCTGGGACGATCAGAGTACGGCGCATATCGCCCAGTTTGAGCAAGCGCAGTCTCGGGCGATAATCCGCACGGCGCTAGTAGCGGAAAGCGCGCCCGCCGCCGCCGCCGCCGCGGATTTAGCCGCTCTGCTCGGCGCGGCCGCCCCGCCCCCTGTCTACAGCGGCAAGGTCAACCTAGCTGATGGCACTTGGCATACACTGGTCTATGAGATTGACGCGGCGACGACCGCGTCGGTGATGGCGCGGCAGGCGGGCGATCAGGCCGTCGTCATCAGTTTCGTCGAAAGCGACCCGGCAACGCGCGCGGTCATGCTGACGCTAGCGCAGGCGGATGACACAGCAGCTGAGGCGACCGCGGAAATCGCCGTCGCTCTCGAGACGCTCGCGGGCGCCAGCTTGAGCGGCTTGCCGGCCGCCGGAACCGTCACTTTGCCCAGCGGCGACTGGCTGACCTATGGTGATGCGGAACTCGCTGCAATGGGTATGGTCTTCGGCAATGATAGCTATATCGCCCTGCAAACGGGCGCGGGCAGCGATTTAGCCGCTTTGCAAATCTTGGCCGATGCCTGGAATCGGACTGTATTAGGTTTCTTCATCACGCCGGATAATTCGCCATATCTGGCTTTGGGGCTGGCGGTTACTTTTGTCATTTTAGGCGCGCTGATTTTCAGTTTTTATTGGCGTTCGCGCGGCCTGCGGCAAGACTTAGCGCTACTTGAAGAGTTGGCGCAGCCGGCCGACTGAGACTTTTGGCGCCGGGCGCAACCCTCCGCCGCTTCAGTCGTATAAAATGATAAGGTAGGAATGCAGGCGGATGAGGAGAGAAACCGATGAATGAAGAGGCAAAGCCCCAGCAGGAGGCGGCCCCCGACGAGGTCAAGACGCCGCTCGAGCAATTCATTTATCATCAGCGCCGTGGTTTGGAAGAATTTGGCAAGGCGATGGAATCGCTCTTGCCGCCAGGCTTCCGCGAACATACGCAAGCGGCTGGCAATGAATTTGCTACCGGCTTTCGCGTCTTGATTGACGCCGCCATCGACGAGATCAAAAAAGCGAGCGAGATGGAAGACCCCGACGCGCAGCGGACAGCCGAACAAGAGCGGCAGGCCCACGCCAATCTCGCGTCTGAGGACGAAGACGACGGCAGCCGCGCCGGCAGCGGCAGCAGAATCCGCGTCGAAGTGGAAGACTGAGCCGGACAGCGTTTCCCCCCAGCAAGTCAAAAAGGGCAGGCTCTCGTGCCTGCCCACCCTATGTCGAAATATAACGAAATACTTTGTGCATACTTGACAAATCAAAATTTGTCGAGTATGCTGTATTTATCGGCTAGGCGAAAGACTGTCGCTGAAGGGGGATTATTACGATGCAAATTGATCTAGGTAGTATTGCGCATGCCGCCGCTATCTTTATTGCGATAGCCGCGGGCGCTGCTTGGCTTGATCGACGCAATGCTAACATGCGCAAAGGCATTGCTAGCGTCGATAAAAAAGTCGACGACACCCGCAAAGAGCTGAATGCCAATATCGAAAGAGTCGATAAAAAAATCGGCGCCGTGCAGAAAGAGCTGAATGCCAATATCGAAAGAGTCGATAAAAAAATCGACGACACCCGCAAAGAACTCAATACGCGTATCGAAAAAGTCGACGCCAAAATCGATGCGACCCGGCAAGAACTCAACGCCAAAATCGAAAACGTCGACGCGAAGCTCGACGCGAAAATTGACGATACGCGCAAAGAGTTAAATGTGAATATCAAAAAAGTCGAAGCGAAGCTCGACGCGAAAATTGACGATACGCGCAAAGAGCTAAATGTGAATATCAAAAAAGTCGAAGCGAAGCTCGACGCGAAAATTGACGATACGCGCAAAGAGCTAAATGCCAACATTGAAAAGGTCGACGCAAAAATCGATGCGGCGCGGCAAGAACTCAATGCGAATATCGAAACCGTCGAAGCGAAAGCCGACGATGCCAATGGGCATCACCATGCCATCCGCGGTGAGCTAAATATGCTGCGCGGCGACACGAATACGCTGTCGACGAAGGTCGATGACATCCAGCGCGACATCGACGACATCAAACAGGCGCAATAAAAAGCCCCAAGGAAATCCTAGGGCTTGCAGAGACTCACTGCGCCGCCGGCTTAGGCGGCGCGTTCTTCGAAACGAATGTTTAGGAGGCGCGCTCGCCAAAGCGGATGTTGAGGAATTTGTCTTCGAAGCGGGCGCTGGTGATTTCTAGGTCTTGCAGCTCGCTGGGCAGCACGATATTGCGGCGATAGGGTCCCACACTAAGCGTGATTTCGTCGCGCGAGCGGTATAGATCGAGCTGCTCTTTGCGAGCAAAGCCGATTGGCACGCGCAAAAGCCAGCTTTTAGCGCCATCGACCTGTTCGAGCTTATGCACGACGCCGTCAAACAGGCGCTCGGCCGGGTTGCGCTCGCCATAGAGTTCATTGGCGAGGCGGCGCAGCATGTCTAAGCCGCCGACTTCTTCGCCAAAAAGCGGCGCTTGCAAGAGCGGCAAGCTGCCAAAAGCCTCGCGCACAAAATCGATATTTTTTGCCTGGCGCCGTTTCCAGACATCAAAGAAAGGGTCTTGCACCTCGTCTGGCAAAACGCGGTTGACTAAGATGGCGTCCGTGGCGTAATCGTAGAGATTGAGGTAAGTATAGGTGCGCTGTGTCTCGCGGATGACCATGCGCTCGGGATTGACCACCAGACGGATGCTGGAATACTCCGGATCCGTGAGCAATTCGCGCACGCCATCGAGCGTATCAAAAAGCAACTGCACCTGATCCCAGGCATTTTCGGCGATGTCGATGCCAGCTTCATTTTTCTTGCCGCGCGATAGCAGCTTTTGCACCGGGCGGATGACGCTATCTATCCCGCGGGCAATGCGCATCAAACGCTCGACCCACCAGCGCGTTACATCGGGCAGGCTGAGCAGGCGGATGGTTTCGGCCGTCGGCGCGGCATCCACGATTAGCACATCATATTCGCCCGTCTGAAAATACTCGCTGATCCAAAGCAGCTGCGCGCCTTCTTCCAAGCCCGGGATGATAGTAACTTCGGCGGCATTGACCTTGGCGATGCCTTCCCGGTTGAAAAAGCTGCCCAGATATTCTTGGATTCTGCCCCAGTATTTTTGCATGGAATAGCGGGTATCCAGTTCCTGGGCCCAAAGATTTTCCGCGATTTGCGTTGGTTCAGGTCCAACTTCGACATCCAGAGCGTCGCCGAGGCTGTGCGCCGTGTCGGTGCTTATCACAATCGTCTTCAAACCCAGCTCGGCGCAGCGCAGGGCAGTCGCCGCCGAGATGCTGGTCTTGCCCACTCCACCTTTGCCCGTATGCACAATCACGCGCATCTGCTCACCTCATATTGCGGTCTGAACGGATTATTGGCCTTCTTAGCTATCGTAATAATATACGCGAGAGCGGCAGAAAAGTAGCATTAGAATTGCATAGACGACCTAAGCTGCGCTTGACAAAAGGCGCGGTAGACTCTAATCTTGCGCCTTGCCATACGCAAGCAATTTCAAAATAGACAAAGGAAAATGAACAATGCGTCAAATCGTTCATATCGAGATTCCCTCCCACGATGCCGCCGAATCCAAAGCCTTTTACGGCGCTCTGCTGGGCTGGGGGTCGATGGACATCCCCATGCCAGACATGGGAGAAGAATTCAACTACACAATATTAAATCTAGGCGAGAGCATGGCGGCCGCGCTGGCGCCGCTGAGCGACGACATCAAACCCGGCGATGTGCTGCTCTATTTTGGCAGCGACGACCTGGACGCGGATATGGCGCGAGTCAGCGAATTGGGCGGCACAGTGCTGCTGCCGCGCCAGGACATTCCTGGCTTTGGCTCTTTGGGTCTCTTTCTCGACCCGACGGGCAACCGCGTCGCCTTTTGGCAGAATGCCGCGGATTCGGAGCAGGGCTAAGAGCGCTGCGTAAAGTTTTACACCGCGGCCGGCGGGCTGCCCGGTGGCAGCCCGCCGCCTTTTCTAATGAGGCGCTATGGCGGAATACCCCCTGCTTAAAGATATGCTTGACCGGCGGCTGGTCGAGCAGATTGCCCAGCGCATCGCCACGGTGCATCCGCCCTTCCCCCAAGATGAGTTCGTCGCCGCAATTGACGGGCAGCTATCGGCCCTCGAGCTGAAAGCGCGCACAAAGCTCATTGCGGAAAATTTGCGCCAATTCTTGCCATCGGATTATGTGCAGGCTTTGCACATATTGCTGGCGATTCTGGACGCCGAGCGCGGTTTCGAAAAAATTGACAACGCAGGCCTGCGCTTGCAAGCCATCCCGACATTTGTTGAGCGCTACGGCTTGGACCATCCAACAGAATCGCTGGCGGCCATGCCGATTATCACGCGCGTCTCTTCTTGCGAATTTGCGATTCGCCCTTTTATTCTGCGGTATCCTGCCGAGACCTTTGCCTGCTTGAAACTTTGGGCGCACGCTGAAGACGAACATACGCGACGCTTGGTCAGCGAAGGCAGCCGGCCGCGCCTGCCCTGGGCGCCGCAACTGACGCAGTTCATCGCTGACCCGACGCCGACGCTAGAATTGCTGGAAATGCTGAAAGATGACGAATCGCTTTATGTGCGCCGTTCGGTGGCGAACCATCTCAATGACATCAGCAAAGACCACCCAGAAATCGCGCTGGAGCGGTTGGCAAGCTGGCAGCTTGACGCGGGGGCCGGCCGGCGCTGGCTGATTAAGCACGCGCTGCGCGGCTTGCTCAAGCAAGGCGATCGGCGCGCTTTAGCCATCTTGGGTTATGGGCTAGCCCAGGTCGAATTGCGCGGCCTTAAGCTGGAGTCGACGACGCTGCAATTTGGCGAGGCGCTGCGCTTCTCTTTTGAGCTGCGCAGCGGCAGCGACCGCGCGCAGAAGCTGATGGTTGATTATGTGCTGCATTTCGTCAAAGCCAATGGCAAGACCGCGCCCAAAGTCTTCAAGCTGAAGACATTAAACTTGCCAGCCGGCGAAAGCGCGCGCATCGAAAAAGCGCAGCCCATTCGCCCGATTTCTTCGCGCAGATATTACCCCGGGCAGCAGCGGCTCGAGATACAGGTCAACGGGCAGATACTGGGCGGCGTCGACTTCGCGCTTGTGATGGACTAGGGGCAGGGTTACACTTCAGCAAAGCAAACTGCTGGAGAGTGATGATGCGACCGTCCGCTGCCATATCTTTTGGTGATTTTTCCTCCGATTTATTTACCGCCCTAGCGCTCGATAGCGCTTTTAATTGCGATCGGGCGACGCTGGACGCGCAGCTGCGGCTGCGTGAAGACGATGCTTTTGGCCGCCGCGCCTACCGCGGCATCCCCTTTGCCTTTGGCGCGGAAAATCAGCCTAATGCCATCCTGCTGGCGGATAAGACAGTCAGCATCGCCACCGACGATATTCTTGCCAGCTATCTCGTCTTCGCCCATATCGTCGAAGACCGGCCGCTGACGCTGCCCGCCGACCTCGCCGATTATGCCGGCCGGCAGCACCGAGTCGGCGCGACGCCAGGCAATGACATCGGCGATTTGGTCGCGGAATATGAACTGCGCTATAGCGATGGCAGCGCGGCCACCATACCAATTCGCCGCCGCTTTGCCATCCAGCAGCCACATATCGAATGGGGCGCCAGCGCCTTCGCCGCTGTGCCACATCAGCGCGATACGATTCGCCCCAGCATGTCGGAGACGGCCTATTTTGAATGGTCGCGCATACCCGATTATGGTGGCGGGGAAACGCGGCATGAGAGCGGCCGCGATGCCTATGCCGAGCATATCTGGCTTTATGCTCTGCCCAATCCCCAGCCCGACAAAGCTATCTGTGAAATTCGCTGCGTCGCTAAAGAGGAGCGGGCCCTCATTTTTGGCATCAGCGCGACGCAAGTAAAAGCGCATCCACTGCGAGCCTGGACGCGGCGCAAACTGGCTCTGCGCCTGCCCGAAGACCTGCATTTGAATGCCATCGGCGAATTGGAAGGCAGCGGCATCGACCTCGGGCAGGTCATTTCGGCGCGGGCTAAACTGGATTATGACCGCGACCTGTGGTTCAGCGGGGCGACAAACGCACAGCCGCAGCGCTCGCAACGCGAAGTCATCATCGAATACGCCGCCCACCCGCAAGCCAAACTCTATCTGCAACAGGCCGATGGCGAGCGGCTGGTCTATGCCCTGGACCAGCTTGACGGGGGCGCGGTCGAAGTAGCGCCGGCGCGACAGCTTGTGCAGGTCAATGTTGTCGATTCAAGTGGCCGGCCTCTGGCCGCGCGCATTCATTTTCATGGCGCGCACGGCGAATACCTGCCGCCGCGCGGCAACCATCGGCGCGTCAATGGCAACTGGTTCGAAGACAATTATGGCGAGTTCGTCAATCGCTTGAATCAATATGCCTATATTCAAGGCAGCTGCGAATTGGAAGCGCCGCTGGGCGAGGTCTTCGTCGAAATCACGCGCGGCTACGAGATGAAACCCATCCGCAGCAGCTTCCAAGTGAGCGCGGAAACAACCGAAATCACTTTCACTTTGGACACGGTGCTGGATTGGAGCGCCCGCGGCTGGGTCTCGGCTGACACCCATGTGCATTTCCTCAGCCCGCAGACAGCCTGGCTGGAAGGCGCGGCCGAAGGCGTCAATGTCGTCAATTTGCTGGCCAGCCAATGGGGCGAGATGTATAGCAATGTCAGCGATTTTGATGGCCGCAGCACCTTTGGCGCGCGGGATTTTGGCGGCGATGGCGAGTTCCTGGTGCGCGTCGGCACAGAAAACCGCATGCAGGTCCTCGGGCATATTTCCCTGCTCGGCTATTCTGGCGCGATGATACAGCCGCTTTGCAGCGGCGGCCCCTCAGAATCGGCCATCGGTGACGCTTTGGAAGTGAGCCTGGCGGACTGGGCGCAGCGCTGCATCGATCAGAATGGTTTGGTGGTCTTGCCGCATGCGCCCAACCCCCAGGCCGAGCGGGCCGCCGACATTGTGCTGGGTCTGGTGCATGCCATCGAGATGATGACCTTCAACCCTTTTAATGCCCAGATTACGCCTTATGGCTTGCTGGATTGGTATCGCTATCTCAATCTCGGTTATCAGATACCGATTGTTGGCGGCTCGGACAAAATGAGCGCCGCCTCGCTCTTAGGCGGCATCCGCACTTACGCGCATTTGGGCGAGCGTGACTTCACTTATGAGAATTGGATGACCAGCGTCAAAGCAGGCAATACTTTTGTCACGGTGGGGCCGCTCTTAGAGCTGGCGGTGGAAGGACTGCCGCCCGGCGCCCAGCTTGACTTGCCAGCGGGCGGCGGCACGGTGTCTGTCAGTTGGCGCGTCGAATCGGCCGCGCTGCCCATCGACAAGGTTGAAGTGGTGGTCGGCGGTTTCGCCGTCGAAGAGATAGAGAACGGCGGCGCGCTAGCGGCCAGCGGCAGCTGCGAAGTTGCCATCGCCGAATCCACTTGGGTCGCCTTGCGCGTGCGCGGCAGCCATACCGGGCAAGCAGGCGAAATCGCGGCGCACAGCAGTTGCGTGCAAGTACGGGTGGCGGGTGCGCGCCCCTTCAAGCAAGCGGATGCCGTAGCCGTGCTGGAACAGATTGAAGGCGCTATCGCCTTCATCGATACTTTAGCGCCGCGGCCAGCCGCCCAGCAATTCAAGAAGATTCGGGCGACGGTCTTGGCGGCGCATACCCGCCTGCACCAGTTGATGCACCGGCAGGGTATTTACCACGAGCATAATCCAGTGCAGCAGCACGCCGCGCACAAACATTAGCTGCGATTCTCTGGCGTCGGCTCGACAATGATATTGACAAATTCAAAGCGCTGCTCGTTGCGCGGCTGGTTGTTCTGCGCATGATTGACCTCGACCAGCGTTACAGCAACGCCGAGACTCTCGAGGACAAATTTGCTGTGCCATTCGCCCGCTTGCTGCACATTGCGGTAGTAGACCAGCCTGCCTTTAGGGTCCAGGCGCAGCAGCTTGAACTTGGCGCGGTTGAATTTCATGCCTTTTAAGTCATTGAGCAGAGCCGTGCGCTCTGCCTCATTGAGAAATGCCATCGTCTATCCTCACTGTTTTCCCAAATTTCTTGATTATTCAATAGAATATGCTAAGAAAATCTGAGATAATTGTAGCTGTCTAAACAGCTTGCCACAACGGGATTTCTTGAGATTGCCATGCGAAATTTCACCGTAGGAGAGATTACGCGCCATATCCGCCGGCTCTTTGAGACCGATACAGAGCTAAAGGATGTCTGGGTGCAGGGCGAAGTCTCGAACTTGACCAAAGCCCGCTCGGGCCACTGGTATTTCACAATTAAAGATGCCAAGTCCCAGTTGCGCTGTGTCATGTTCCGCTCGCAGGCGGGGCGCGTGCGCATCGATGTGCGGACAGGCGACGAGATACAAGTGCATGGCCGCGTCAGCGTCTATGACGCCCGCGGCGAATACCAGCTCTACGCCGACAAAATGCAAGCGGTCGGCGGCATCGGCGATTTGTATGCCCAGTTCGAAGCGCTAAAAGTCAAGCTCGCCGCCGAAGGTTTGTTTGATAAGGCGCACAAGCAGGCAATTCCCCCGTTCCCGCAGCAAATCGGCGTCGTAACTTCGCCCAGCGCGGCCGCCTGGCAGGATATACAGAATGTGCTGCGCCGCCGTTTTCCGCTGGCGCCGGTCATTTTAAGCCCGACTCTAGTGCAAGGCGCCGACGCGCCGCCCCAGATTATGCAAGCGCTGCGGCGCCTCATCCGCTATACGAATGTCGATGTCATCATCATCGCCCGCGGCGGTGGCTCGCTGGAAGACCTGTGGTGCTTCAATAATGAGATGGTGGCGCGGGCGGTGGCGGACAGCGACATCCCCGTCATCAGCGGCATTGGCCACGATATTGACTTCACCATCGTCGATTTTGTGGCGGATTTGCGCGCGCCGACGCCTTCCGCCGCCGCTGAACTGGCAAGTCCGAATCAAGATGACCTGCGGCAAGGATTAGATCGGCTGCAAACGCGGCTCATCAGCCTTTTTGACAGCGCCATCGGCGAAAAAGAACGCGATTTGCTAAGTCGGCAAAATGCGCTGCGCTATGTCAGCCCGCGCCAGACGATAGAGGCGGCGCAAGACAGTGTAGCCGCTTGGCAGGGGCGGCTGGAACGGGCGGCGCATCTACAAATACTGCGCCTGGACGAGCGGCTGGCCAGCGCGACAAAAGCGCTGGAGGCGGCCAACCCGCAGCATATTCTGGCGCGGGGTTATGCCCTCGTCCGCGATGACTATGGCAACATCATCCGCTCGGCACTACAAGTCAGAAAAAATCAGCGCTTGCGATTACAATTAGCCAAAGATGAAATCCGAGTTAGGGTCGAGGACTGATGCGAGAGAAAAGCGTAGACTACGAGAATTTGAGCTACGAAGCGGCTTATGAGCAATTAGAAGGGCTGGTAAGACGCTTGGAAAGCGGCGAACTCACGCTGGAAGAATCAGTAGCCCTCTATGCCCAAGGGCAGCAACTCTCCGCCCATTGTCAAAAGCTGCTGGAAGAGGCCCGGCTCAAAATCCAACAGGTGGACGACGCTGGAGTGGTGGAGTAAGCGGCGGTGTTTGATTTTAGCCAGCTGCCAACCGCGGCGGAGAAAAATATCTCCGTGCGCGTCAAAGCGGCGGCGGAGCGGGCCCTGCGGCAAGGGCATCCCTGGGTCTTTGAAGACGCCATCCTCAAGCAGAGCCACTTGGGCAATGCCGGCGATTTAGCCGTCATTTACGATAGGCAGAAGAACAAATTCTTAGCCGTCGGTTTGTACGACCCGCTCTCGCCGATTCGCATCAAAATCTTGCAGTCTTTGACGCCGCTGCCTATCAACCGCGCTTTTTTTGTGGACAAGCTGCGTGCCGCCCAAGCAAAACGGCAGCCGCTCATCCAAGCCGAAACGACGGGCTATCGCCTGGTCTATGGCGAGAGCGATGGTTTCCCGGCCCTGGTCATCGACCGCTATGGCGAGACGCTGGCGCTCAAACTCTATACCAGCGCTTGGCTGCCGCATTTAGCCGAGCTAGTCGCCGCTTTGCGCGAGGCGATCGTCTTTGACGGGCTTGTCCTGCGCTTGAGCCGCTCGCTGCAATCGGATCGGCTGAATATCGCGACGCTCTATGGCTTGCGCGATGGGCAGCAGCTCAGCGGCGAGAACCCGGCTAGCCAGGCGCAATTTGTGGAAAATGGCCTGCTCTTTGAAGCGGATGTGATAAAGGGGCATAAAACAGGTTTCTTCTTTGACCAACGCGACAATCGGCAGAAAGTGCGGGAGCTGGCACAAGGGCAGCGCGTTTTGGATGTCTTTTGCTACACGGGCGGCTTCACGGTCTATGCCCTGGCCGGTGGCGCGCGCTCGGTTACGGCGCTGGATATTAGCGAACCCGCGCTTGAAGCCTTAAAAATCAATGTCGAGAATAACGGCTTTGCTATGAAACAGGTCGATGTGCTGGCGGCAGACGCTTTTGCCGGTTTGCAACAGCTGCTGCAAGCTAGGCGCAAATTTAACTTGATTGTCGTCGACCCACCGGCTTTTGCAAATAGCCGCGCCAATATGCGTAACGCGGTGCTAGCCTATCGACGGCTGGTGGAAATGGCGCTGCGCTTGCTGGCGAGTGATGGCATTTTGGTCATGGCCTCCTGCTCCAGCCGCATGAAGCCTGAGATGTTCTTTGAATTAGTAACGCGCTCGGCGGCCGTCGCGGGTTACAAGCTGGAGATTTTGCAGAAGACGGCGCATGCGCTGGATCATCCGATTGGTTTTCCCGAAGCGGCTTATCTCAAAGCGCTTTTCGCTAGGGTGAAAAAATAGCTACTGCGAGTCGCGGCGCATCAGGCTGAAGCTTTGGCCCGTCGGGCCCGTGAGCGGCTGCGTCGCCAAAAACAGCGCCAGCGGCAGCACATCGGCCGGCTGCTTGAGCCACTCGGCATTGAGCGGCGAATCGACTGGGCGCGGCGCGTCCCCTAAAATATCCGTCTGCACCAAGCCAGGAATGAGTTCGTTGACGCAGATGCCGCCAGCGCGCAATTCTTGGGCTAAAGCCCGCGTCAGCATCCAAGCGCCGGCTTTGGAAGCGCTGTAAGCCGAATGCGTCGCATCGCCGACGCGATGCCCCAAACCCGAACCAATGACGATGATATGCCCGCCTTGCCGCTTCAAATCGGGGATGGCGTATTTGCAAGTGTAATAGAGGCCAAGCAGGTTGACGCGCACGGTCAATTCCCAAGCGGCGCTATCGCTGTCTGCCAGCGTTTGGCGGGCGAAATTGCCGCCGGCGTTGGCGATGACAATATCGAGCCGCCCATAACGGGCCCGCGCTTCGGCGTAGAGCTGCTGCACCTCAGCGGCGGCAGTCACATCACAGCGAACGGCGCTGGCTGCGCCGCCGGCTTCAGTGATGACGCGGACGGTGTCGTCGATTTGGGCTTGGGTCCGGGCGGCGCAGAGGACCTGCGCGCCCTGCGCCGCGAAGCCGATAGCCAGCCCGCGGCCGATGCCGCGCCCAGCGCCGGTGATGACAGCCACTTTGCCGGCGAGTTGCTTTTCCATTTTTTCTTCCTTTGTGAATATGCTAGCGTTTCAGGCGGCGCAGCAGCGGTTCTAGCAGGGCCCGCGCCTCGCTGAGACCAAAGACATAGCCGCCGCCAAAAAATAGCAGCGCGCCCAGTAGGCCGCCCAGCAGCGCCAGCGGCAAACCGCTCAGCGGCAGGCTGCGCGCCAGAAGCCAGAGCGCCAGCGCCATCAGCAACGATAGCAGCAGGCTGCCGCCCGCGCTGCGCAGGATGGCGCGGTCATGCAAGCCGCGCTGGCCACTCAAATTATACAAGCGCCGCCGCAAAAGCCACCACAAGACCAGAGCCTCGACGAGGGTGGTGAGCGCGTTTGCCAGAGCCAAACCAGCGAAAGGGCCACGGGCTAAGCTGGCTGGGTCGCCGATGAGCCGCACGAAGAGCGCGCTGAGCGCGATATTGCCCAGCATCGCGCCGACGCCAGCCATGACCGGCGTCTTGGTGTCTTCTAGGGCGTAAAATGCCCGTGACAAGACCTCCAGCAAAGCAAAACCAGCAATGCCGATGGCATAAAAGCTCAAAGCCCAGGCCACAGCCGCCGTGCAGTCGGCGGTGCATTGCCCGCGCTGCAAGACGCTGACCAGCGGCTCGCCCAAGACAATTATCAGCGCGGACGCGGGAAAAGACAGAAAAAGTACATTGCGCAGGGCCCGCGCTAAACGGTCGCTAAAGCCGGCATAATCGCCCGCCGCGCGCAGCGCCGCCAAACTGGGAAAGACGGCCGCGCCGACGCTCTGCCCTATCATGCCGAGGGCGAAAAAAGTGAGCATAAAAGCGTAGCGCAAAGCGCTATAGCTGCCCTCGACCATGTGGCGGGTGAAAAAGATATTGACATAAAAATTGACCTGCACCACCGCCAAACCAAAGACGCGTGGCAGCATCATGCGCAGCACATCAAAAAGGCCGGGGACGCGCGGCGACAGCAAAATGCGCAGGCGCGCGCGAATCTGGAACAAGCCCGGCAGCTGCACCAGCAAATGCAAGACCGCGCTCAAGACCGCGCCATACGCTAAGCCCATCACATTCAAAGCGCCGACCTGGCCGATAGTGGGATGCGGCGGCAGCAGCGGCGCGATGACCAGCGCGCCAAAGATGAGACCGATATTGTTCATGCTGATAGCGATGGCCGGCAGCAAAAATAGCGCATGCGATTGCAAAATGCCCATGACCAGCCCGCTAACGCTGAAGATGACGGGCGTCAACATCATCAGGCGCACCATATCTACGATGAGCTGCCGCTGTTCCGGGCGGGCTAGCGCGGCCAGTTGCCCTGCTTCGAGCGGGGGACTGAAGAAAAAAATCAGTTCGACGACCTGGGGCGCAAACAGGGCGACCAGCAAGCCAAAGAGCGCGGCGGCAGCAGCCGACAGGCTCATCACGGCGCTAGCCAGGCGCCAAGCCTGCTTTGCATCGCTTTCGCGCAGACGGGCGTAGATGGGGATAAAAGAAGAGCCAAGCGCGCCGCCCGCCACCAGCACAAAGACAGTCTCTGGCAGTTGCTGCGCGATGCTGAAGGCATCAAGCACGTCGCCGGCGCCAAACTGCGTTACCACAACGCCGATGCGCAAGAAACCCAAAAGGCCGCTCGCCAAAAAGCCGAGCAGCACAATCACCGCTTTTTCAATTATCTGGCGATTACTTAGAGCCTGGTTCTGGCTCATAATTGCCCCTGCGCTTAAAATTTTTGGATTGCCACTTGGCAGCGCCGCCAACATCCTTATAATATACGGGTTTAGTCAATAGAAAGCGCACTGCGGGCAGCAGTTTGAGCGATGTGAGGAAGAACGATGCAAGTCATTTTACTGCAAGATTTATACAAGCACGGGGTCGCGGGCGAGGTCGTGAAGGTGGCGGATGGTTTCGCGCGCAATTATTTGATCCCGCGCAAGATGGCGGTGCGGGCTACCGAATCTGCCCTGCGCCAGACGGAAGCGGTGCGCAAGAATGTCGAAGCGCGCAAGGCGCAATACAACGACATGCTCAACGACTTGGCGCGACAAATTGACGGCGTCGAGCTGATTTTCGGGCGGCGCGCCGCCTCGACCGGCAAGCTCTTCGGCTCGGTGACGACGCAGGAAATCGCCGATGCGCTAGACCAAAAAACAGGCGTCGATATCAATCGGCGGCGCATCAGCCAGCAGGCTCTGCGCGAGGTCGGCACGCATCATGTGCCAGTCCGCTTGGGCAACGAAATCTCGCCGACGCTGACTATCACGATTGTGCCAGAAGACGAATTGCATGAATTTTTGGCTGCCCGCGAACGAGGCGAGATGGTCAGCGCCGAAGAGATTATGCGGGAAGGCTTCAGCTATCAGACATCAGACGCCGCGCCGGCGGAAACAGCGGAAGTGGCGGAAGCGGCGGAAGCAACAGAGGACACAGCAGAAGACACTGCCGCAGCGGTACCAGCCTAGCTAGCACCCTAGCCACGCTCAGCAGCATTTTATTCAACCCCGTTGTTACAGTAGCTATACTGAACGAACGGGGTTTTTTATTATTTGCATTATTTGATTGAAGGCCAGCGCAGCGGATGGACGCCTATTCACTCGGTCAAAGCTTGGCGGAAGCGCGCCAAGCCAAAGAAATCGAGATTGCCGACGCGGTCGCTCGTCTGCGGATTCATCAAACGATACTTGAGAGCTTTGAAGCGGGCGAATTTGAGATTGAGGGCTTGCCTGAAATTCAGGTGCGCGGCATGCTGCGCATCTATGCGCGCCTGCTCGATATGGACGAAGAGCATACGCTGCTGCTCTTTGACCAGATGCGCTCGGCGCAGACAAAAGGCCGTTCGCGCCGCCGCCGCCGCGTCAAAGAGCCTGCCCCCACCCGCGAGACCGGCCCAGCGCCCCTGCAAGAGATTGACCTGGCCGACAGGCGTTCGGCGGGTTGCCGTGGCTGCCTGCGCCTGCTTTTGCTGCTCATCTTTTCCGCCATTGCGCTGGCGATTATCGCCTTTGTAACGCTGGAGCTCATCAACTCAGACAGCGGCGAAAACGGACAAAGCGGCGAAAGCGGCGAAAGCGCGCCACCGCCCAGTGCCACCTTCCCGCCAACGCTCGCCATAGAGATTTCCTTGCCAACCTCGACTGTGGCGGTCGACGCCGCCGCACCGCCGAGCAATCGCGCGGTCTACACTGGCAGCGGGGTATCCGTCAGCCTGCTGCTCAAGCAGCGCAGTTGGCTCTCTCTGCAGGTGGACGGACGCGAAGTCTATGCGAGCATCGCCCCGCCCGGTACCCTGCTGGAAGAAACCGCCGAGAACGAAATCACTGTGATCGCGGCGAACGCGCTGGCGCTTGATATTATCTGGAATGGGCAGCAGCAGGGCGAAATCGGCGCGCGCGGTCAACGGGTCGATATTCGCTTTACGGTGGATGACCTAAGCGTTATTTTAGGACCGGTAGCAACAGCGACGCTAGAGGCAGCGTCCATCGTTGAAGCGCCAGCCAGTCCAACTGTAGCGCCAGCCACAGAGCCAGCGCCTATCGTTGAAGCGCCAGCCAGCCCGACTGCAACGCCAAGCACAGCGCCAACCGCAACAGCGACCGCCAGCCCAGCGCCCAGCGCAACACCACTGCCCAGCGCGACGCCGACGCCAACAAATCCGCCCTTGCCCAGCGCGACGCCGACCAGCGCCGCTACGGCTAAGCCGACCGCCGTGCTGCCGCCACGGGTGACGCAGGTGGGTTTGCCACCGACAAAACCAAGCGCTTGATAGCGTGCGCTATGCCTGTGCCAGACAAATAGAAAATATGCAGGACTAGAGACCATGACAGAGCCAGAAAACAGTCAAATCAGCCTAATTTCTCTGTGCCTTTGTGTCTCTGTGGCAATTTCCCTATTTTCCTAATCGCAATAAAAACTTGAGCTTGCTCGGAAAAGATAATGTGATGGCAAAACGAAGAAAAAACGGCCGACAAAAACGCAAAGATAGATATTTTCTGCTCAGCTTGGGTTGCGCCAAGAACACCGTCGACAGCGAGAGCATGGCGCAACTCTTAGAGCGGGCGGGGCTGCGCGGGCTGCGGCGACCCAGCGGCGGCTGAGGTGCTAATCGTCAATACTTGCGGTTTCATCAATGCGGCTAAAGCAAAATCGATTGAGGCTCTGCGCGAACTGGCGGAGAGCAAGCGCGCCGGCCAAATGCTGATTGCGGCCGGCTGCCTGTCGCAGCGTTATGGCGCGGCCCTAGCGCAAGAGGTGCCAGGCTTGGATGGCTTAATTGGCACGCGGCGCTGGATGGACATCTTCGACCTGATTACGCGACTGCGCGCGCGCCGCCGCCCGACGCCGCTTTATCACCTGCCGGGCGAAGCCCAAGTCGTCGGCAGCGATGAGCGGGGCGTGCTGCGCGCCAGCCAGCAAGGCGCTTCCGCCTATCTCAAGATAGCCGATGGCTGCCGCCGGCCTTGCGCCTTCTGCGCCATCCCCCGCATCAAAGGCACCGCCGTAAGCCGGCCGCTGGAAACCATCGTCGCCGAAGCGCTGCGTCTGCAAGAACTGGGTGTCAAAGAAGTCATGCTCATCGCCCAGGACAGCACCGATTATGGCTATGACTTTGGCATGAAGGATGGCTTAGCCCAACTGCTCGATGCGATTGTGGCGGCGGCACCGGCCATCCCCTGGCTGCGCGTCATGTATGCCTATCCTGGCTATGTGACGCCGCGTTTAATAGAGACGATGGCGCGACACGAACAGGTCCTGCCTTATCTCGATATTCCCTTGCAGCATGGCCACCGCGAGACGCTCAAGCGCATGCGGCGGCCGGCAAAAGTGGAATGGGTCTACGAGACCATCGGCAAGCTGCGGGACTTAATGCCAAATTTGGCGGTGCGCAGCACTTTCATCGTCGGCTATCCCGGGGAAACCGACGCGGAATTCGAAGGACTGCTAAAGCTGGTCGCTGATTTGCAATTTGACCGCGTCGGCACTTTTCAATATAGCTATGAACCTGGCACGCCCAGCGCCACCCTGCCAAATCAAGTCGATGACGCTATCAAAACAGAGCGCTATGAGCGGCTGATGGAATTGCAGAGCGGCATCAGCTTGCGCAAGAATCAGGCATTTGTCGGGCAGACGCTGGATATTCTGGTGGAAGGCTGTGGTCGTGGCGAAGACGAGACCGGCCGAGACACAGGCGACATTATCAGCCTCGGCCGCAGTTACCGCGACGCGCCCGAAATCGATGGTTATGTGCTAGTTGAGGGCGAGCTGCCGGTCGGCGAGATTGTGCCGGTGCGCATCACTGGCGCGACGACCTATGACCTCATTGGCACGGTCGATAGTCAAGCGCCCGTCGTGATTGAAGCCGGGCGAGTCTATGGCGAAGGCATGATAGCCCTCGATGGCATCAGCTAGCGCTGCTTGCGCTCAGCGCGTTTTTATGCCCAGCGCGAGGCCATCGCCGATTTCGATGATAGTGCTTTCAAAGGCTGGCTGAGCCGCCAAAGCGCGGTTGAAGTTGATGATGCCATAGTCATCTTCGCTTTGCGGGTTGAGAGCGCCGCCGCCGTAAAAGGCATTATGCGCCAGTACTAGGCCGCCCCGCCGCAGATTCGCCGCCGCCCATTCCAGATAATTGGGGTAGTTGACCTTGTCCGCGTCAATGAAAAGCAGGTCGTAAGGACCCTGCCCCGCCAGCTTGCGCAGCAGCTGCATGCCATCGCCTTGCAGCACTGTAACTTTCTCGGTCAGGCCAGCCCGCTCGAAGTGCCTACGCGCGATTTCCGCATGCACGCTGCTATGCTCGATGGTGAGCAGCTTGCCCGCCGCCGGCAGGCCGCGAGCGAGCCAGATGCCGCTGTAGCCGGCCAGGGTGCCAATTTCGATAGCCCGCTCCGCCCCCGAGAGCATGACCAGCAATTGCAGCAAGCGGCCTTCCGCCGGCTGCAAATTGATAAGCGGCAAGCCATGCGCCGCCGTCTGCTGCCGCACATAGCGCAAAACTTCGTCCTCGCGCACGAATAGCTCGCTAACATAGTCGCTTAGGCGCTGCGCCAAATCTGTCGCCATTTTTATACCTCTCCTTAACCTGTATCGCCGCCGTTGACCGCTTGCGCTTCAATTTTCTGTGGCAGTCGGTCGCGGAAGACGGCAAAATGGTCGAGGTCGCGCGCGACATAAGAATTGGGAAAATATCTGCGCGCCTCTTTGATAACTTCAAATTCACGGTAGCGGCGCGAGACATGGGTCAAAAAAAGGAATTTGACATTGCATTCGCGGGCTAGTTCCGCCGCTGCCCGCGCCGTGATATGCCCGACCTGACCCGCAATATCGGCGTCGACATCAAGATAGGTTGATTCGATGACGAGGGCATCGGCATCGCGCACGAACTCGTGGATGTTATCCGTGCGCCCGATGTCGCCGGTAATCACCACTTTGGCGCCTTTTATCGCCTCGCCTAAGACCTCATCGGGATGGACAACCCGGCCATTTGACAAGACGATAGACTGGCCGGTGACAAGTTGCTTGCGTTCGGGCCCCGCTGGCACGCCGAGGGCAGCCGCCTTTTCCGCCAAAAAAGGCCGCCGCTCATCTTCTTCAAAAATATAACCGTAGCATTCGCGGCCGCGGTGAAAAACCGGGAAAGCGCGCACGGAGAATTTGCGCCCTTTGAACAGAGTCTTGCCCGGTAGAACACGGTTGAAATAAATCGGTACTGGCGGGCTTTCACGGCGAAAGATAACTTGATAGACCAGAGCCTGCACCCGCTCAATCGCGGGCAAGCCGCCCCAGATATAGATTTCTTCTAGCGCTTCCCAACGCCCATAAGTAGAGAGCAAACCGCCCAAACCCAAAATATGATCCAGATGGGCATGGGTGAGAAAGATGCGGTTGAGGCGCTTGAAGCCGATGCCGCTGCGCAGAATCTGGCGCTGCGTGCCTTCGCCGCAATCGACGAGGAAGCGCTGTTCGCCGGCCAGCAGGGCCATTGCCGGCAAGCCACGATAAATCGACGGCGCCGAAGCCGAAGTGCCTAAGAAAACCAGCTCGAACATCAACCACCGCCTTCGTCGGCTGGCGGCGGGGGCAGCACCTCAATCGGATATAAGAAGATACGGTCGCCGCGGGTCTGGTCCTGAGCCAGCACCGGCAGGCGCTCTTGCTCTTCCGTCGCCTGTCGATACGCGCCGACAGATAAAAAATGCTCGCCCGTCAGCACCTCTGCATGCAGGGGAATCTGCGTGATTTGGATGAAGACATCGCGGTCGCGCAGCAAGCGCGGATTAACATAGATGACATCGCGGCTGGCGGTATGGCTGGTGGGGTCGGAGAGCAGGTGCGTGAAGAGCGTCAAATCGGGCGGCAGCTCACCTTCCACCCGCCAATAGGTGATGACTTCGACGGTATCGCCCGGTAGAAAGCTGCGCTTGACATTAGGTTCGTAGCCGAGAAAAGTCAAGTTGCCGCCGAAGCGGATGGGCGGCGCAATCGCCGCTAGCTCAGCCACTTCTGGCGCGTAGGAGACGGGCGCGGTGGTGGTGAGCGCGCCGGCGCGGTCGGCTAAGAGCTGCGTCGATTCTAAGAGGATGACGCTGTCCCGCGGCAGGTCGCCGCTCTGCACTTCGCCTTGAGCTAGCCATTCTTGCAAATAGGGATGCACACTGTCACGGGCGGCGGCGTCAAAAAAGACGATGCGCTGCCTAGCGCCGCCATTCGTCAGCAACAGGCTGTTGACGCAATCCGCCTCTCGATAGACAAATTGCGGGCGATTCATCATCAGCCGGGTTTTTTCAGTAACGGTGAGAGCTGATTCTGGCTGCTGGCTGGCCCAGGCCGCATTGCAGAAGACGACCGGCATATCGTCGCCGACCTCATCGAGATAATGCGCAATCTGCCCCAGCTCGCCATTGACCAAAGGCATGACAGCTTCGTTGTGCCGCCAATCGGTAAAGAGATCTTGCCAGGTCCAGACGATATTCACCGCTAGCAAGGCGAGCAATCCCAGCAGGGCCAGCCGGCGGAAGACCGCATCGCTAAAGATGGGCAGGCGCAGCAACCAATAAAAGCCGATGCCAAAGAAAATGGCAAGCTGGGGCAGGATGACGCTCATGCGGGCGAAGTTTGGGCTGTTTGGCACAATGAGCGCGGCGGGCAGAGCCAGAAAAAACATGATGAGCATGAGCATAAAACGCGGGCGATGCCGCGTTCGATAGCAGACGATGAGGCCAAAGAACATGAGCAAGCCGCTGAAGGCATCGACCAGCGGCCGCCCCGGCAAGTTGCGCAGCGGATTTAGGTCGCCCGCATGCACGATGGATAGCAGGCCATCGGTGATGATATGCAGGGGCAGGTCGTTATATTGCGCTAAGATGCGCTGCCAGGCGGCGTATTCTGGCCGGTTGATAGAAGCGATGAGATAGGGCATGCTGATAATGAGCAAGAGCAGGATGGCAAAACCGGTGTAGCTGCGGCGCTGGCGAAACATCGCGTTGCGGATGTAGAGCAGATGGGCGATATAGAGCATAGCGCCCAGCACGATGAAGGGACTCGATGGGTGCAGATAGAAGCTGATGCCGAGCAGCGCGCCTAGGGCGGCGAAAGAGACGATGTTTGAGCTGACGGCCCGTGTGCGCCGATAGACCGGCAAAGAGCGCGCCAGGGCCAGCATGATCGCCGAGACCAAAAAAAGCACAGTCGCATCGCTGGAGACGGCGCGGGCCAGCAAGATGCTGCTCATATTGACAGTGACTAAACCGGCGGCGAGGATGCCGACGACGGGATTAAAAAGATGGTTGCCCAGCGTATAAATAATGGCGATGGAAAGCACGCTCAGCCAAAGCGAAAAGACGCGAAAGCCGACTGTGCCTTCACCGACAAAGGCGGTAACAAAGGCGACAAAAACATGGTAAGCGCCTTCGCGGCCCGCGCCTTGCGGATAGAAAACATAGATATCGCCTTGGCCTACATTGTCTACCAAGCGGATATTGATGATTTCGTCTTCGCTGAAACCTTGCGGCAGGTTGCTGAGGTCGGCGGTGCGGAAGAAAGCAGCCAGCAGTAAGATAAGCAGGACGATAAAATAACTCAAGCGGCTCGTCAGCATAGTCTGCACCTTGATAAAATTAAACAGCGCCGAGTGATTTTGCATAATGCTCGCAAGTATAACATCAAATCAGCGCTAATTGCGCGGGTATAGTCTTAGAAGTAAGTCCAAGTTAATTATGCACCATTTTCAACCTCACCCCTGGCCCCTCCCGTAGAGCAGTGTTTATGCGACCGGCGGCCAGTGTCTAGCGACCAGTTTTTGTCGCTTGGACTCCCCTCCCTGAAGCTTCGGAGCGCGTAGACACTGCCCTACGGGAGGGGCCGGGGGTGGGGTTGAGTAAAGCCTCACAGTTGCAAAATTTACTATGTCCTACTGAGATTTTTCCTTTGTGTCCCTTGTGCTTAAAAAGAAAATTGCCACAAAGGCGCAGAAGTAGGGCAGCTAAAATAAGACGCGATACGATATACTTCTTCTCTGTGCCTCTGGTCTCTGTGGCTCTGTGGCTAAATTTCTGTTTCCCTAGTCGCAATAGTAACTTGAATTTACTGAGACACAGAGAAAATTTCTTGCTTATCCTGCATTGTTTCCTTTGCCTCACTGAATTTTACTCAAGTTCAGGGCAGATGGGCGCTTGCACTTGGCCTAAGGCGGCCTGGCTGTCGGGAGCGCGTTCGGGAATCACAATGTCGTCGCAGACCTTGCGCATATTCGCCACGCGGAAAAAAGCCTCCCGCGGTGCGCCCGTCTGCGCGTCGACGATAGCCCACCAATACTCCTCATCCGTCTGCTGCCAGGCGGTGTCGGGCAAATAAATCAAGACCATCAGACCGACCCAGGGGCGCCAGTTGGCGATGGCGTATTCATAGGCGCGTTCGATGAAATCGGCTTGCTGCGCCTCGCTGACGGCGAACCAGCGATAGTCGGGATTGCGCTGGTCGGTGGTATAGCCGAATTCCAGAATCGCCATTTGCCGCGCTGCGTCGCCATGGGCCAGCATAATTTTGCGCAGGTCTTCGACGCGGCGAAAGGTGAACCAGCGGTGCAGCGCCGCTTCATCATCGGGCCCAATTTCAGGCGCGGCATAGCCAGGCGCGTGCACGCCGACCACATCGATATGCGCTTGAAAACCGTTGCGATACATGTGGTCGAGAAAGACATCATCAGGCCAGGCGCTGTCGTCGTTAGTGCCGGTCGGCGCTAAACCGGCGGAGATGAGGATGGCGGCTGGGTCGGCGGCGCGAATCTCGGCGCTGCAAGCGGCGAGCAATTCGACATAGCCGGCCGGGTCAGGCGCTTGATTGCCCCATTCGCGGCTGAGATTCGGCTCATTCCAAATTTGATAGGCGGCGATGCGGCCTTTGAAGCGCTGGGCGATGGCGGCGCAATAGGCTTGCCAGCGCGCCATATCGGCGGGCGGGGCGTCGGCTGCCTGGCGCTGCGCCGCTGGCCGGGCCCAGGCTGGCGCCTGCCCCAGCCGCACGATGAGGCGCAAGCCGCGGCGCTCGACCTCAGCCAAGATGCGGTCAGCCTGCTCCCAATCCCAGCGGCCCGGCTGTGGTTCCACATCGCGCCAGGCAAAGGTCTGCTTGACATGGCTGAAAGACAGCAGGCGCACCCAATCCAGATGCGTGCCGGCTTCGCCATTGTCCCACCACACGAAAGCCTGCAAGCCATAGGTCAGCGAGGGGAAAGGCGCGTTGACAATCGCGCTGGCTTTGAAAGGGTCGGGCGGCGGCTGGGCGCGCTGCCAAAAGGCAAAAGCGCCAGCGACGAGCAGGACCAACAAGGCAAGCAAAAGCAGAGCGGCGCGGCGCTTTTGACGAAAGATGGCCGGCATATTAGGCTTCCAGGCGGGCCAGATACTCTTGCTGCCAACTCTGAATCGCGGCATAAGCCGGGCGGAAGGTGAAACCTGGGCCAATCAAAGAATAAGCGACATTGTCATTGTTGATGTCATAGCCGGCCTGTGGACCATAATTGAAATTCCAGATGAAGGCTAGCCAGACAAAACCCCAGTCTTCCATATTGGTCATCGCTTTGGGAATCCATTCGGCTTGTTCGGCCAGACTGTTATCGAGGGAAAACTCAAAATCTTGCCGGGCCCCGCCCAAGTTTTCCGACGACGGCCAGCCAAACTCCGTCACGCAGAGCTTTGTATCCGACTCAGCGGCGCGGATGCGGTTGACATAGCCTTCTAAGGTGCTGCGGAAGCTCCAGCTATGGTGCGGATTTTCGAATGGGCCACGGAAGACGGCGCTTGGGTCATCGGGGATTTCGTCATAGCGATAATCGGGGCTGACATTATAGCCATTGTGATGCGCGCCGACGCAATCCGTCCAGTCCAGCATGCCCGCGTCTATCAACTGGTCCATAAAGACAAAATCATCATAAGCGCCGATGCCATCGTTGATGCCGGTGGGCGCCAGCGCGCCGCTGATGATGATGATGCCAGGGTCGATGGCTTTGACCGCCTCATAAGTGATGCGCAGCAGATTGACATAATTTGCCGCGCTCAGCCCTTCGGTCGAGGTCCATTCACGGTCGATATTCTGCTCGTTCCAGACTTCGATGGCGTGAATCTGGCCGGGATAGCGTCTGACGATTTCGCTGACAAAATTGGCGTAAGTCTGTGGCTCGGCGGGGGGACCATGCTTTTCTAGGAGGACATCGGCTTCGCGGGCCCAAGCGGGCGCGGTAACGATGGACAGCATCATTTTGATATCAAATTTGCGGGCGCTGGGCATGATGAAGTCAAGCACGCTCCAGTCTATTTCGCCGGCGGTCGGCTCCATCAATTCCCAGCGCACTTGCTGTTTCACCCAGCGCAGATTAAGTCCCTGCGGCGGCACTGAGGCCACTGAACTATAAAAGCCATCCTGATTCTCAGGATTGAAGTCGAGGGATTGCTGCACTTGAATGCCAACTTGATAGGTCTTATCTTCGACTGGCATGGGGCTAGGACTGGGCGTCGGGCTAGGCGTTGGGCTGGCGGCTGGCTCTTGCGTGCCGCCTTCGATATAGAGCGGCATTGTTGGCTCGGGCGGGGGGCTGGTGGGAGTAAAGGTCGGCTGGGGCATGGCGCTGGGCAGGACGACCAGGATCTCGGCCTCTGCCTCACCCGCCGCCAGCGACGGCAGCGGCAGCGGATTGTTCGCGCCTAAGTCCAGCTCTTCAGGATTGTAGGTGAAATAAATAGCGAGAAAGGTGGCTAAGCCGACGATGAGCGTGAGGCCAATCCAGATGATGACGAAGGCGCGGATCGCTTTATGTACTGTCTTTGTTACCATGCCAGCTCCTGCCAGAGGGCGCGCTTAGCCACAGATGCTACACCAGTTTAGCCGATTAGGGGAGTGCGAGTGGCTAGCGGGCGGCGGCGAGGGCGGCGCAAGCGGGGCAGGAGCCATCCGGGCGCAGCATAGCGTAACCGGCCTGCGGGTCGGCGCCATAATGGGTGAAATCCACATTCCAGACGATGAATAGGCGCACCTGCCCGCTCTGTGAAGCCAGAGCGGCCGCCTGCGCCAGCCAAGCCGCTTGCTGCTGGACTGTTACACCCTGCGCCCAACTAAAATAGTCCGACAGCGGCGGCAGGCCATCGGCAGTCAAATAACCCAATTCGGTAAAGCAGATAGGCCGGCGAGTGATGCTGATGTAGCCATTGAGCATGCCATAAAAATAGCGCGTATAATAATTATCGCCGCGCGGGTCGCCGCTAGTTTGGCTGGGCGGGATGATGCCTTCGTTATAATGCGCGCCGACGCAATCGAGATAATTCAAGCCGCCGCCCTCGACCATTTGCCGCAGCCATTGATTATCCGGCATCACCTGGTCGGGGATATGAGCGACGCCGGTTGGGGCGGGCGCCGCGCTAATGACCATAGTGCCTGGATTCACCTGTTTGATTTTTTGATAGGCGGCCGCCAGCATGCCCGCGTAAGCGCTGCCGCTGATTTGGCCGCGGGGCCACTCACGGTCGAGATTCGGTTCATTCCACACTTCGATAGCGTCAGCGCCTTGCCCGGCGATGCGCTGGAGCCAATCGGCATAGGCATTGATATAGGCTTCACCGCCGCGCGCTAGCTCGGCCGGATTGCCGACCGTGCCAATGAGAATCTTGAAGCCGTTGCTGTGGGCGCTGCTAATCACAGGGGCGACATCGGGCGGGTTGTCCCAAGTGAACCGTTCTTGCTTTTTCATCCAGGTCATGCCGGCGCTGCGCATGGCTTGCAGGGCGCGGGCGCTGCCGGCGCTGGTTACATGACCGCCGATTTCGATACTGATGCTGCCGGGCGGCGGCGGGCCCGCACCATAATTGACGCTGGGCGCGCCCAGCGCGGGCGCGACGACCGGGCGCGGCGTCGGGCTGGGCGTCGGCGTCGCGGTCGGACGGAAGAGCGGGATAGCCGCGCCGCGCCGCGCGCTCCCTTCGCCAGCGGCATTGACAACCGACCAATTCAGCGCATAGTTGCCATCAGGTGCTGCGAGCGTCAGGGCTAGCTCAGCCTCGAGGCTGGTGAAGACTTGGTCGCGCGGACCGTCCGCGCCATCGATAGTCCAGCGCGCGCTGAACTGACTCTTAGACGCCGGGACGCTGGCTGGCTGCCCGGTTTTGAAATCACGGATAACTGCTGGCAGGCGGTCATTGCGCCCGCCAGCTAGCAGGTCATCGAAAGCGATGCCGCCAATGGCATAAGGCCGGCCGCGCTCCAGCCGATAGCGCAGGGCCGCGGCGTCCGTCAGCCAAATCCGTGCCAGCATAGCGCCATCGGCGGCGAGGTAATCCAGCGTGCTGATGTGGCTGCTGTCATCATAACCGAGCCGGGCTGGCGGGCCTTCCAGCCGGGCGCGTATCTCCGCCCCCGGTTCGATAGTGCCAGCATCGCTGAAGGCCGCCTTGAGCTGAACATCGCCGAGGCCGGCAAAGGCTTCGTGCCAGCCAATGGGCTGCCAAGCGCCAGCGACTTCACGGACGGAGCTAGCGCTCAGACCGAGCAGGATTTTCCCTGGCTCAACCAAGCCCGTCGCATAAGCCAGCAAGTCGTCGACGGAACCTGGCGCATCAGGCGCAAAAGCGGGCGGCTTGATAAGCGGGCGCAGTTGAAAATAATCGACAGCCGCGCCGATAGCCGCCCAATCATGAGCGGGGGCTTGCCAGCCATCCCCGTCAAATTCGGCCGGAATGACGACGCCCAAGCGCAAACCTTGCTCGCGCAAGCTATCAGCCAGCTCGCTAATAAATTGGGCGAAAGGCGCGCGCAGCGCGGCGCTTAAACCGCGATAATCGATAAAGACGCCGGCGAATTGATTAAAACTTGTCAGGTCGCTAATCTGCTTGATATGAGCGGCGCGCAGCGGCGGATTGCTGAGCAGCGCGGCGACGGTGCCGCTATCGATAGCCCCAGGCTCGGCAAAATTGCGAATCAGCGGCATAAAGAGATAGTCCGCATTGGCGCTGCCGCCGGGCGCTAGGCTGCCCATCAGGCTGCCTGATGCGGTCGGGACCAGACCGGCCGGGCTGAGGATGGTCGCCAAGTCAGTGATTTCGCTATCGAGGTCTTGCGCCACTTCCTGCGTGACGAGGACAAGCGGCGCGGGCGCGGCGGGCTTAAAAGCGGCGACGGCCAGCGGCAGGAAGTCGGCGCCGGCGCGGGCAGGGATAAAGCGCCAGGCGCCCCCATCCCAGCCATAGAGCGAGAGCCTGTCGGCACCGGGCGTATTCAGTTCGATGTGCAGGCGGGTGGGCGCGCTGCCGCGGGCTTCGAGCAAGTAGAGCGCGCTTTGCAGTGTGAGGGCGGGTGGCAGCGCGCTCTGGGCGGCGCCCAGCCAAGCGGGCTGCTCAGATAGGTCGGATTCGGCTGGGTCGAGGCGCGCCAGGCGCAGGGCGAAATCGGTCGGGCTGGCGGCGGCTGGCAGGCTGACGCGCAGCTCGGCGAAGGCGAGGGTGGGGCTATCAAGGGTGAGCGGGCTGTAAGTGAGGGCGAGCAGGCGGTCGGCTAGGCTAATGGGCGGCAGCATAATGGCGATGAGGCTGAGGGCAGTGGCGATGAAGAGAGTAGCGCAGGTGATGTGCCAGCAGCCGCTGCTGCGGGTTTTGGGTGGCGGGCGATGTTTTGGGGTGGGGGTCATGGGGAAATGTATAGCAACTGGTCATGCAAGCGCTAGCTTCGCCAGCTCATTTGCCAAATCGTCTACCAAGCGGATTCTCGATGTTTTGCCGGCATAGAAATAATCTTCAATAGTTATGCCTGGCAGATGCACAATGTATGTTGCGTCAATATCAGCTTCTACAATCGCGCGCGGCTTTTTTGGCTCCTTGTCATTTCGCAGAATATTGTCGCTATTTGGCGTTACCAGAAAAACTTTTATATGACTTGTCTTAGGGGAATTGTTGAGCTTATAGCGCCAATAAGCAGTTTGCGTTATTCGCTCTCGTAATGAAGATTTAATTGAAAGTATAGCGAGAATCCGCTGTCTATTTCCCTGGCAGACAGCCATATCTACATCAGGGTGGTGTTTCCCATACTCGCCAAAATCTATTTTCAGCGTGTCACCAACATCGCGTAGACTAAGAAGTTCCAAGTTTAGCACTTCAAGTTCTTGTCTTAGAATATACGCAATTATCTTTTCAAGTCCCGCCCCTTTTATTGGACGCCAGGATTGTCCCCTGTCCTTGCCTGGTTTAAGTCTAGCTGCATGTTCTTTTTCAGCAATTTCTAACAATCTGGGTATTAATTCGTAACCCGATGCGCCTAACTGCTGACATAGCTCGATGTAAAGAGGAATAAAATCCTTTGCTTGGAATTCCTCTTTGTTTAGCGGCATTTTTCAAGCACTAGAATCAATTCGGTCGGATAAGCAAGCGCGTCGGACGCTGAAGTTTTGGCGAATCTGCCGGTTGCCTTGTCTCGAGTCGAGGGCAAATTTTTAGATGGAATTTCGCGCTTTATCACATCAATCAACGCAAACCCTAAGCCTTGCATTTGTTCGGCAAATACCTCTGCATTGCTAATTTTAGTGCCTTTGAGAGTTGTATTGCCGATGACAATACAAACCTTGCTGCCTATGCGAAGAACTCTGTGAAGTTCTAGCCATATTTCATACATGGATTTGAAGTAATTCACCACACTTGAGGCAGTCTTTCCGTTTTGTCCTTGCAGTTTTCTGCCGATACTTGCCGCAATAGAACTATGCGTAAGCGTTTGAAAGTTTTCGATATCGGAGTCAATTCTTTGCAAAGACGAGCCGATAAATTTCCTCCGAAATTTTCTCAAGTCAGTTAAGCCTTCCAGCCACAACATAGAAAGCTGGTGCAAATCGCCATATTCATAGGAGGTTACATAGGGCGGCGATGTTACAACCAGGTCGACTGATTCATTTTCTAAAGGCAGCCACCTCGAATCCCGGTGTTCCGCTGTCGCTGAACAAGCGCGGCCTGCCATCAGCGCGCGAAACGCGGAATTGCCTTTCAGCATCATCCGAAATTGGCGTTTGAATGTCTGCATAACATCTGGGATTTTTTTCTTGAAATCCCGCGTCGGCTTGTTGCTTTTTTGGTGCCAAATTGAGCAATTTTTTAGGATATTGGAAAAGGCGCAGAGAAAGAATAAGCGCAAATCCGCTTCAGTCAATTTATTTATTGAATTCAGCAGTTTCGATAAGTCTGTCAGCTGCGGCTCTTTGAACCAATAGGCTATTCTTTCATTCTCGGGCGGCGTGGCTGGCGTGGACAGAAAATTGGACTGTATCTGTTTGTGGGCAAGCACAAGCGCAATTGGATCGAGATATTGCGTCTTTGCCTTCGTAATCATTACGGCAATCGGGTTAATGTCCGAACCATAGGAATATCGCTTTGCAACTGCTGATTCAACAAGCGTTGTGCCACAGCCACAAAAAGGGTCGAGAACCATATCGCTCGGTTCAGAATAACGCTCTATCAGCCGCCTGGCGAGCTGGGGTATAAACTTGGCGGGATAGCGGTGATAGCCATGCGTGATGTAAGTTGTATCAGCCCGTTTTGCCTCGCTAAATGCCCAGTCTTTCGATATTTGGATGTGTTCAAAGCTCTGGATAGGTTCAGCGATGTTTATTAGCATGAGTTGGAATCCTTAATCGCAGTTGGCTAAATTATAGCACAGATACCTCGCTATTTTTTCTTGGCCGACAGTCTGTACAAAAAGTCGCGCCACTCATGAGCTTCCTGTCTTCAGCTGCTAGAGTTTTCCTATCCAGCCGATGCCGATTGCAAAAAGTCCCGCCATTATCAATTTGCGCTCTATCCTCCGCGTCGGGATAGAAAAAATTGACATACAACATTTCACCTTCCGCATGTCCGCGTCCGCAAGCTAGACAGCGATATTCATCTCGCGCGCGGATTTTGCGCTTCTGCGCCTCAGTAAAGCGCGGCGCGGCTGGCTTGTACACATAACCTGGGTCATACAGATAGACCCCGCTCCTAATTTTCACGAGCTTGCCCTGCCAGCCGGCGGACGACGCTGCGAAAATGATAAGCTTTGCGACCAGTAAGCTGCTTGTATTGGCTGGGGAGTTCATCTGTCCAGTCGTCATAATGCAAGGCATACATTGGCCGCGCTTTGAAGAAGTCCAGTACAAAATCTGTCTGCGAGATTTCTTTGTTCATTCGCCTGTCTCCTATGATTTCTCTAATTATAGCATATCCCCTTCCCGCGCCGAGCGCACTGCATTCACCAGCACCCGCGCCCGGCTGCGCAGACGCGACTTCGCCCAAGTCCCATCGCCCACCAGCCAGCCGCCCATGCCGCAAGCCACCGCCCCCGCTTGCAAGAAAGCGCGCGCGTTCTGCGCGTCCATCGCCCCATTGCACATAAAACGCATGTGCTTGAGCGGACCATAAATCGCCTCAAAATAGTCGATGCCCAAAGCGCCAATCGGAAAGAGCTTCAAAAGCTTGACGCCCATATCCCAAGCCGCCACCGCTTCGGAGGGCGTCGCCACGCCCGGCCCAACCAGAATGCCCCGCCCCATCACCGCCGCCACTACAGCGGGCTGAAACGCGGGCGAAACCACAAAATCCGCGCCGGCATCCAGGGCGGCCTGGGCCGCCGCCACATCCAGCACAGTCCCCATGCCGACGCAAGCATCCGCGCCATATTCCGCTTTCAGCGCCTTCAAAGCCGCCAGCGGCTGCTCTGAATTCATCATCAGCTCGAAGACAGTGATGCCCTCGCCCATTAAAACTTCGCTGACCGCTAGCGCCACCGCCGGCGGAAACGCGCCGCGCATGCCGGCCACAATGCCGCCGCTCTCGATTGCGCTCAGCGCCGTTTCGCTGTCCATGCCTGTCATCGCTTGCCGCTCCCTGCCGCTACGGGCAACTAATCTGCGCTATAATTGGCTCAGTGGTAGCTGTGCCAGAACAGCAATATGATAGTTGCCGGCAGTCGATTTGCCAATGACAATAGCGGCGGGCAATGAGCAAAAATAGGAGCGGCGCGTGAAAATTTTGGTGGCGGCGGGCGCGTTCAAAAATAGCTTGACAGCGGCCGAAGCCTGCGCCGCGATTCAGCTTGGCTTGCGACAATCAGGTTTGGCCGCGGCTATCGAGGGACTGCCGGTTGCTGATGGTGGCAATGGCACATTAGAGGCTTTTCTAGCGCTGGGCGGGCAGCGCGTCGCTGTGCCAGCGCTGGACCCGCTAGGCCGCCCGATACAGGCCGAGTACGGCTTGCTCGATGAGGGCGAAACCGCCATTATCGAGATGGCTCTGGCTTCTGGTTTAGAGTTGCTGTCGCCGGCCGAACTGAATCCGCTGCGGGCCAGCAGCTATGGCAGCGGGCAGCTCTTGGCGGACGCGCTGGAACGGGGGGCGCGGCGCATCATCATCGGCTTAGGCGGCAGCGCGACGGTCGATGGCGCTATGGGCTGCCTGCAAGCGCTGGGCTTGCGCCTGCTGGCGGCCGATGGGCGGGAGCTTGCGCCAAATGGGATTGGCGGGGGCGATTTGGGCGCTATCGCGGTTTTTGACGCGGCGCGCCTGGACCCGCGCTGGCAGGCGGCGCAAATCACTATCGCTTCCGATGTGGATAATCCCG
This sequence comes from Phototrophicaceae bacterium, assembly GCA_965200325.1. Classification (GTDB taxonomy): domain Bacteria; phylum Chloroflexota; class Anaerolineae; order Aggregatilineales; family Phototrophicaceae; genus UBA6055. The sequence continues at coordinate 2,966,566 of OZ241335.1, forward strand.
TCTTAGGCGAACGGGGGGCAGCCCACGTCTTTAGCCCGCAGAAAGGCGCTGATGCGGCTATGGTCGAATTGCTGGAGCGCAACTTAGATCACTGCTTCACGACGCTTTTTGAACAGCGCGGACTAGACCTGCGCCAGGTCGAAGGCGGCGGCGCGGCGGGGGCATTCGCCGCCGGGTTGATGGCTTTTCTGCCTTGCGAGATCGTCTCGGGCATCGATTTGATTTTGGCGCGCAGCCACTTTCGCGACAAGCTGGCCGACTGCGCGCTGGTCATCACGGGCGAAGGGCAAATCGACGCGCAGACGCTCGGCGGCAAAGGCCCTTTGGGCGTGGCGAAGCTGGCGCGCGAGTATGGGGTGCCGACGATTGCGCTTGTCGGCGGTTTGGATTTGCGGGATGAAGAGGAGCGCCTCTTGCATGCGGCGGGCTTACAAGCGGCATTTTCCATCGTCGAAAAGCCGATGCCCTTAGAAGACGCGCTAGAGAACGCGGCGGATTTGCTGCGGCGGGCGGCGCGGCGCCTGGGCTATGCGCTGCAAGTTACACATAGGAACTGAGTGCATACGGAAAGGAAAGTGAATGCGGCGAATCGTACTCAAATTGGGCACGAGCGTGCTGACAAAAGGCAGCGCGCGGCTGAATCGACAACGCATACTGGAATTGGTGCAGCAGGTCGCGGCTTTGCATGCGGGTGGCTACGAGCTGATCGTCGTAACATCGGGCGCGCAGACCGTCGGCCGTGAACAGCTCAACTTCCCCGATTTGGGCAAATCGGTGCCAGCCAAACAGATGCTGAGCGCCATCGGCCAAGGCCATTTGATTCGAGTCTATCAAGACCTCTTCGATATCTTTGACCTCACCGTCGCTCAGATTCTGCTCACGCGCGACGACCTGAGCCACCGCGGCCGCTATCTGAATGCCCGTGACACGCTCGATACGCTCATCGAACAGAAAATCATCCCCATAATCAACGAGAACGACACGATCGCCACCGAAGAGATTCGGGTGGGCGATAATGACAATCTCTCGGCGCTGGTGGCAAGCGTGCTGGATGCCGACTTGCTGATTATCTTGACCGACCAGCCGGGCATCTTCACTGATGACCCGCGCAAGAACCCGGCTGCCGCGCTGATAGAAGATATTAGCCAGATTTCGGAGGCGCATTTTGCGCTGGCTGGCGGCGCGGGCAGCAGCCAAGGCACCGGCGGCATGGTAACAAAGATTCAAGCGGCGCAAATCGCCAGCCGCAGCGGCATCAAGACCATCATCGCCAGCGGCAGCGAAAATGATATTGTCCGCCGTCTAGTAGCGGGCGAGAAGATTGGCACGCATATCGAAGCAGCGCATAGCCGCTCGGAAAGCCGCAAACGCTGGCTATTGACTGACCGGGCGCAAGGCGCGCTGGTGGTGGACGCGGGGGCGGCTAGGGTGCTGTTGAAAGGCGGCGCTAGCTTGTTGCCGGTGGGTATGCGCGAGGTGCGCGGCGAATTTGAGCGCGGCGCGACCATCGCCGTGCTTTCGCCGACGGAGCAGCCAATCGCGCATGGCTTGAGCAATTATAGCAGCGCCGACTTGCAGAAAATCTGCGGTCTTAAATCGCATGAGATTGTGAGCGCGCTTGGCTACAGCTATGGCGATGCTGTGCTGCATCGCAATAACTTGGTTCTGCTTTGAGGCCGGCGCAATAGACGGCCAATCCGCCAAGAACGGTGTTAGACTTTATATAGGCAAGATGAGAGTGAGACGCTATGGAAGTGATAGACCGCCCGCTGACAATTGATGATGTATGCCGCTTGCAGCAGCGGCTCGAATACAAAGATGAACGCTTTGAGTTAATCAACGGAGAGCTTATCACTATGTCGCCGGTGAATAATCTACACGGGATTCTGGCGGTCGATATCGCATATTTCATAAAGGCTTACACTCTGGAAACGGAGGCCGGGACAGTCGGGACTGAGCGCGGCTTTTACCCAGCTAAAGACCGCAGCACCTTGCTCGCCCCCGATGTCTCTTACATTCGCAAAGGTCGGCAACAAGACCCTCGAGCCGAAACATTTATCGGCTTCATGCCCGACCTGGCTGTGGAAATCGCTTCGCCTAGCAATACGCTAGCCGAACTGCGCGAAAAAGCGGCTATCTATCTGCGCAATGGCTCGCGGTTAGTCTGGCTGGTGCTACCCGCTCAAAAAGCGGTCGAAGTCTGCCGCTTGGCGCAAGACGGAGAAATCACAATCGAATTCATCGGCCGCAAAGGCCAGCTCAGCGGCGATGATGTCTTGCCCGGCTTTACGCTGGAACTGCGTGCGCTCTTTCCCTAATAAAAACTTTTTTTGTAGACAGGCCCAGGAGAAAACCGATATGCTGAAAGTAAAAGACCGCCCGCTGACAATCGATGATGTATGCCAATTGCAGCGGCAGCCCGAATACAAAGATGAACGCTTTGAGTTAATCAATGGAGAGCTTATCACGATGGCGCCGGTGAATTGGCATCACGCAACCCTCGCGGTAAAAATTGGCCGTTTCTTGGACGAATATTGTTCTGAAACAGATGCTGGCACTGTCGGCAGTGAAGGCGGCTTTTACCCTGCCGATGACCACAGCACCTTGCTCGCCCCCGATGTCGCCTTCGTTAGCAAAGACCGCCTAGCGCCACCCTTTCCACAAACTTTCACCGGCTTGATGCCCGACCTGGCTGTGGAAATCGCTTCGCCTAGCAATACCCGCGCCGAACTGCGGCGCAAAGCCACTATCTATCTGCGCAATGGCTCGCGGTTAGTCTGGCTGGTGCTGCCGGCTCAAAAAGCGGTCGAAGTCTGCCGCTTGACCGCCCATGGGCAAATTACAATCGAATTTGTTGGCAGCGCCGGCAAGCTCAGCGGCGACGATATCTTGCCCGGCTTTACGCTGGAACTGCGTGCGCTCTTTCCCTAATAAAAATTTTTTTGTAGACGCGACGAGGAGAAAACCGATATGCTAAAAGTAAAAGACCGCCCGCTGACAATCGACGATATTTGGCGCTTGCAGCGGCAGCCGGAATACAAAGATGAACGCTTTGAGTTAATCAATGGAGAGCTTATCACGATGGCGCCGGTGAATTGGCATCACGCAACCCTCGCGGTAAAAATTGGCCGTTTCTTGGACGAATATTGTTCTGAAACAGATGCTGGCACTGTCGGCAGTGAAGGCGGCTTTTACCCTGCCGATGACCACAGCACCTTGCTCGCCCCCGATGTCGCCTTCGTTAGCAAAGACCGCCTAGCGCCGCCCTTTCCACAAACTTTCACCGGCTTGATGCCCGACCTGGCTGTGGAAATCGCTTCGCCTAGTAATACGCTAGCCGAACTGCGCGAAAAAGCGGCTATCTATCTGCGCAATGGCTCGCGGTTAGTCTGGCTGGTGCTACCCGCTCAAAAAGCGGTCGAAGTCTGCCGCTTGGCGCAAGACGGAGAAATCACAATCGAATTCATCGGCCACAAAGGCCAGCTCAGCGGCGACGATGTCTTGCCCGGCTTTACGCTGGAATTGCGCCAGCTCTTTCCGCCGCAGCGCCGTTAATCCCCCGCGCTTGTTTTAGGGCCTGTCAAAAAAGAAAAGCGGCTGCTAAGCCAAGCCCCCGCCAAATAGATACCATACATGATGAACAAAACCAAATACTCAATCGCGGGAATGCGGATGACCTCGTTCACTTGCCACGGTTCGCGCAGGACCACATAGACATACAGCACCAAGAGCAAAAAAGAGCTGTAGAAGACTTGCTGCAGCTAGGGTTTAAGACCCAAGCCGTGCATTTGCGTCAGCAGGAAAATCGCCGCGAAGCCAAAGAAGAACATAGGCCAAAGGCCATTGCCTTGATTAAGCGCGACCTGCGCCGCATGCGGCAGCACCAATATCTCCAGCAAAAACATCCAGCGCTTGTTCAAGTGGACGCGCATGAACATCAAAGAGCCTTGAGCCATCACCAGCAGGACATGAATAAAGCCAATCAAATGCCCCAAGTCGCAATCATCGGGTGAAACCAGAAAGTATAGATAACGGCGAAGCTGAAAAAGTAGCCATGATATTTGCGCAGGCCATCGGTGAAGGCGCGGCGGAATTTGACTTTCTTGCCAAAGAATAAACCGCGCCGCTGGTTTTCTATGCCCAGAATGACGATAAGCATCAAGGCGACGGCAAATTGCGCCGTCCAACTGGGCAGGTCTTGGGCAATCGCGTCATAAAAGAAAAGCGTCTGGAAATAATGCAGGATGATAAAAACAAAATTGATTCCCAGAGCCCAGACATTGACCGGGCGCAAAGTCTTGCGATAGTCGCGCTTGCCATAATGTTTTTGCGCGTAATAGATGGTGCCCCAGATAAGCAGCTGATGCAGGGCAAAACCCAGCCAAGCCGTCAACTGGCCCCAGCCTGTTGGGTTCAGCAACTGCCACTCATAGACCAAGCCAGCCTCTGGCAGCGGAATAACTTCAAATTGGCTCAAAGCGCCGCCCATGGCAATGATGGCGGCGCAAAGCAGCAGCGAAAAGATGAGGCTCCAATTTACGATATGCTTGGCGTCCAAACGCGAGAAAAGCATCGATATCACTCCACTAGCTTGCTTGACGAGCGCTTAAATAATACCGAAAAAAGCCCGCGAGGGAAAATGCGCCGCCGCTTTTGAGAGACACTGTTGCATTTTAGGCGTGGCTATAGTAAATGTTAGCTGTAGACTAAACAACAGGAAGCGAAAAAATGGAAATGATTGCCGAAGCCATCGACCTGCGGCAGATGGGCGAGCGGGCCCGCGCCGCCGCCGCCGCCCTAGCGCAAAAATCGACAACCGAGAAGAATGCGCTTATCGAGGCGATTGCCACCGCCCTAGAAGAAGAAAGCCCCGCTATCTTAGCCGCCAATCAGCGCGATTTGGATTTGGCGGCGGCCAATGGCATCGACCCGATTTGGATCCGCGACCGCATCGCCCTGGAACGGCGCATGGCGGGCATCATCGCCGATGTGCGCAAAGTCGCCGAATTGCCCGACCCAGTTGGCGAAGTCTTGCTCGACAGCCGCTTAGCCAATGGCTTGCAGCTCATCAAGCGGCGCACGCCGCTGGGCGTTTTAGGCACGATTTATGAATCCCGCCCCAATGTGACAGTCGATATTTCGATTTTAGCGCTGAAAACGAGCAATGCCGTCATCTTGCGCGGCGGCTCGGATGTCTTGCACAGCAACCGCCAACTGACCGAGGTTTTGCAAGGGGCGCTGGCGCGGCACAATTTCCCCAGCGCCGCCGTGCAATACATCAACAGTCCCGACCGCCGCTATGTGCGCGAGATGCTGCGGCTCTATGAATATATCGATATGATTATCCCGCGCGGCGGCAACGGTCTGCATACTTTCTGCCGCGAGAACAGCAGCATCCCAGTCATCACGGGCGGCATTGGCGTCTGCCATATTTTTGTCGACCAGAGCGCGCGTTTAGACAAAGCCCTGCCCGTGCTGCACAATGCCAAGACGCAACGCCCGGCCGTCTGCAATTCGATGGAAACCTTGCTGGTGCATGAAGCGGTGGCGGCGAAGCTGCTGCCGCAGGTGGTTGAGAATTTGGGCGCGGCCGGCGTCGAGTTCCATGCAGGAGCGCGAGCTTATGACATTGTCGGCGGCGATGCGCGAGTACGACCTGCGACCGAAGAGGACTTCGACACCGAATGGTACAACCTGACGCTCAATTTGAAAGTGGTGGCCGATGTGGACGAGGCGATTGCGCATATCGCCTGCCACGGCACGCAGCATTCCGACAGCATCTTGACCGAGACCGCTGAACACGCCGAGCGTTTTCTGAACCAGGTCGATTCGGCGGCGGTCTATTGGAATGCCAGCACCCGTTTTACCGATGGCAGCGCGATGGGCTTAGGCGCGGAAGTGGCTATCAGCACGCAAAAATTGCATGCGCGGGGCCCGATGGCGCTGGAAGAACTGACGACCTATAAATGGATCGTCAAGGGAGAATATACTTCGCGGACCTAAAAGCGCGGCTTGAAAAGGCCGCGGCTTTGGCTATAATACAGCCTAGCGCTGGCAGCGATTTGCCGCGCCAGCGGCTTACAGCGAAATACTATATCAAAGGCGATGACGAAGACAGTCCGCCAGCGCATTGGCTGATGCCTGCCAAAACAGGGAGCGAGCGCCCTAGACTGAGAGCGCCCGCAGCGGCAGTGGCGGAATTCCCTTCCGAGCTGAGGGGTGAAATGGCCTAGCCAGAGTAGTCTGCTCCGCCGGCCCGGCGTGAATGGGCTTCAAAGTGCAGCGCCGCCAGCCGGCGCTGAAACAGGGTGGTACCGCGGGAACTTTTACGCTCTCGTCCCTAGTGGGGCTGAGGGCGTTTTTTTTGAGGCGTCAAAAGAAAGATGCGCAAAGGAGAGGCAAAATGACACCTTCCATCGACGAGCTGCGGGCGGCGGCCTTAGCGGCTTTAGCCGACATCACCGAGAGCGCTGCTCTAAGCCAGTGGCGCAGCCAATACCTGGGCCGGCGCGGCACAGTCAGCCAGCTCTTTGGCACAATCGGCCGCTTGCCACAAGCAGAGCGCGCCGCCTTTGGCAAACAGGTCAACGCGCTGCAAAATGAACTCAAAGCCGCTTTTGAAGAGCGCGATAGGCTGATACAGAGTCAAGGGTTAGCCCGCGATTTGGAAGAGGGCGAGATTGACATCAGCTTGCCGGCAGCGCCGCGGCGGCGCGGCGGCCTGCACCCCTCGACGCGCACCCACCGCGAGTTCCAAACGATTTGGGCGGATATGGGTTTTCAGGTCTATAACAGCCGCGATGTCGAAGAAGACGACTTCAACTTCACCCTGCTCAATCTGCCGCCGCATCATCCAGCGCGCGATATGCAAGATACCTTTTATACCACCGATAGCAAGGTGCTTTTGCGCACCCATACCTCGCCCGGGCAAATCCGCGCGATGCGCGAACTGGGCGCGGACGGCAGCAAACCCATCCGCGTCATCTTGCCCGGCATGTGCTATCGCCAAGAACAGATAACGGCGCGCAGCGAGATTCAGTTCACGCAGGTGGAAGGGCTGGCGGTCGGGCGCAATATCCGCATGAGCGACCTCAAAGGCACAATCGCCGAATTCGTCAAGCGCATGTACAGCCCGACAGCCAAAGTGCGTTACCGCGCCTCCTATTTCCCCTTCACCGAGCCGAGCATGGAAGTTGATGTCGAGTGTTTCTTATGCGATGGCGCGGGTTGTCGCGTCTGCAAATATACCGGCTGGCTCGAGATTGCTGGCAGCGGCATGGTGCATCCGACTGTGCTGCGCAATGGCGGCTATGACCCGAGTGTCTGGAGCGGCTTTGCCTTTGGCATGGGGCCGGAACGGATTACGATGCTGAAGCACGGCATACAAGATATTCGCTATTTTTGGGGTAACGACCTGCGCTTCTTGCAGCAATTCTAGCGAGCGCCGGCGATAACAAGCGAAAGGACATCTAGGCAATGTTAGTGCCATTATCCTGGCTAAAAGAATATGTCGATATCGACATCCCAGTCGAACTGCTAGCGGAACGGCTGACTGTCGCCGGTTTAGAAGTGACGCAGCTGCGCTATATCGGCTTGCCGCAGCAGACCGTGCCAAATGTGCGCATGCCGCGCTCCGAGCATTTGGTTTGGCAGCGAGACAAGCTGGTGCTAGGCCGGATTGTCGAGGTGAAAGCGCATCCCAATGCCGACCGCCTCGTGCTGGCTCTGGTCGATTATGGCGCCGCTGAACTGGAACAGTGCGTTACAGGCGCGCCAAATCTCTTCGGCTACAAAGACCAAGGCGAGATAGACCCGCCCATTTATTGCGCTTTCGCCAAAGAAGGGGCGGTAGTTTGGGATGGCCACAGCGCCAAGCAGCGCAAGATGACGCTCAAAGGCCGCGAGCTGCGCGGCATCTACAATAAAAGCATGGTCTGCTCGGAGAAAGAATTAGGCATTTCTGATGAGCATGAAGGCATCATCATCATGGAGCATGAAGCGCGCTTTACGCTGGGTATGCCGCTGGCGGATGTGCTGGGCGATGTGCTGCTGGATATCGAGTTCACGCCGAATCTGGCGCGCTGCTTCAGCATAGTGGGCGTCGCCCGCGAAGTCGCCGCCCTGCTCGATGTCGAGATGCGCTACCCATCTTATGACTTTCTAGCCGAAGGCCCCGGCATCGAGGACCAGGTCAACATTGAGATTCAGGAGCCGGCACTCAACCCGCGCTTCACCTTGACCCTGCTGCGCGATACCCAAGTAAGACCGTCGCCATTTTGGTTGCAGCACCGCCTGAAATTGATTGGGCAGCGCCCGCGCAACAATATCGTCGATGTTACAAATTATCTCACCTTTGAACTGGGGCAGCCGCTGCACGCTTTTGATTATGACAAGCTGGTCGCCCGCGCTGGCGGCAGGCCGACTATTATCACGCGCCTGCCCTTCCCCGCCGAGCAGTTAGAGACGTTAGACGATGTTCGGCGAGACTTGGGCGCGGAGACAATTTTGGTGGCCGACACGGCCGGCGCTTTGAGCCTTGGCGGCGTCATCGGCGGCGGCGAAACCGAAATCAGCGCGACGACGCGCAATGTGCTATTGGAAGCGGCGGCTTGGAATAACATCAACATCCGCAAGACCATCCGCGAGCAGCGCATTCACACCGAAGCTTCCGCCCGCTTCAGCCGCGGCGTGCATCCATCGCAAGCGCCTTTGGGCTGCCAGCGCGGTATCGAGCTGATGCGGCAGTTAGGCGGCGGCACCGTCGCCCGAGGCCTGCTGGATGCCTATCCGCTGCCGCCAGCGACCGTCGCCGTTGACCTGCCAATCGCGCGCGTCAAGCGCTTGTTGGGTATGGAAGTCTCGCTCGAGCAAGCGGCGGATGTCTTGCGGCGGCTCGAATTCGAGGTCGAAATTCGGGGCGATGTCATCCGCGCTATCGCGCCCGACCATCGCCTCGATATCAATGCCGACCCGATTGTCGGGCAAGCGGATTTGCTGGAAGAGATTGCCCGCGTCATCGGCTACGACCAGATTCCCGATACAATTATGGCGGATGAGATGCCGCCCCAAAGCCAGAACACTCCTTTGCTCATCCAAGAGCGCATCCGCGATAGCTTGGTCGGGCAGGGTTTGTATGAAGTCATCAATTATCGCTTCACCAGCCGCGCAAGCGAAGCGCAGCTAGTGCCAGCGGGCGCGCAGTCGGCCTGGCCAGCGGCGCAATATGTGGAAATCGCCAACCCAGCGGCTAGCGAGCGCAATGTCTTGCGGCAGACGCTGATGATTAATTTATTAGAAAACGCGGTCAATAACGCGCGCTATCACAAAGCGCAGCAGCTCTTTGAGCTGGGCAAGGTCTACTTAGGCACTGGCGACTTGCTGCCAGCCGAGCCGCTGCGCCTGGGTCTGCTGCTGACAGGCCCGCGGGCGCCGCTCTGGTGGCAGAGCGAAGCCGCGGGACCAGACATGGATTTCTTCGACCTCAAAGCGGTCTTGCAGAACCTGCTGCACACGCTGCACATCAGCGACTTCAGCTATACGCGCGGCCACCATAGCAGCCTGCACCCTGGGCGCTCGGCGGATTTGCATATCGGCGGCGCGCGCATCGGCAGCTTCGGCGAGATTCACCCCCAAGTCGCCGCCCGTTTCAAGCTGACAGAAGCGAAAGTGATATATGGCGAAATCGAAGTCGCGCCTTTAATCCAGCAGCAGCAAAGCCTGCATAAGATCGCGCCGCTGCCGACGACGCCAGCCGTGCTGGAAGATATTGCCTTCGTCGTGAGCGCGACTGTTACGGCGAGCGAAGTAGAAGCGGTGATTCGACAGGCGGGCGGGCGCTTGCTCAAAGATGTTACGCTCTTTGATGTCTATCTGGGCGAGCCGATACCGCCAGGCAAAAAGAGCCTGGCTTACGCCCTAACCTATCAGGACGAGAATCGCACCTTGACGGCGAAAAACGCGGCGCGGATTCGCAAGAAGATTATCGGCGCGGCGCGCCGGCGGTTGAAGGCCGAGCTGCGCACTTGAGCGCTAATAGCCTTTGGCGCGGTCAAGCTGATTGAGCAGCGGGCGATTCGCCAAGTAGCGCTGGAGATTCTCTTTGAAGACCCGCGCCGCTTTGCCATGATAATCGCGGGTGTAGCCCGCGATATGCGGCGTAATAATCACATTGTCAAGATTCCAGAGCGGGCTGGTAGTAGGCAGGGGTTCTTCTTCAAAGACATCCAGAGCAGCGCCGGCAATCTTGCCCGAAGACAGCGCCGTAATCAGCGCCTTCTCATCGACGACGGCGCCGCGCGAAACATTGATAAGCACCGCCGTCGGTTTCATCGCTTCGAAGACATCTTCGTCGATGAGTTGCTCGGTAGCGGCAGTGTGCGGCACAGTCAGCACCAGATAATCGCAATCTTTTGCCATTGAAGCGACGGTGGCGGCCGGGTAGATACGGTCGGGGATGTCGCCAGTGGGGTCGCCGGTGTCGGGCAGCACATAGGCTTTGAACTGCGCCGTATTGCCCAAATCGCGCTTGGCGGCTAGCACAGTCATATTCAGCGTGGCGCAGAGACGGGCTAATTCGCGGCCGATGCTGCCATAACCGATGATGCCGACCGACTGCCGTTCCATATCCACCGGAATGAAGGCAGCCGAAGCGTCGGCGGGCCACTCGGCTTTGCCTTGCAGGTCTAAAGCCAGCCGCATGCGATAATTGAACATGAGCATCATCATCAGGCAGTAGTGCGCCATATTGGTGGCGTGAATGCCGCTGGTGGAAGTTACGATAATGTCTTCCGCCTGCACGATGCGGTTGCCCAGCGCGTGATTCATGCCGGCGGAATTCATTTGAATCCAGCGCAGTTTGGGCGCTTGCTCTGGCTCGGGATAATAGCCGGTGGTATAGAGGATTTCGGTGCGGGCAATAACATCGGGCGGGACCAGCGGGAAATGCCGCTCGACTTGCAGGCGCGGCGAGACATCGCGCAGCTCGGCGATAATCTCATCGGCGAAATCGATGGCCACAGTGACGACGATGCGTTCGGTTTCAGCCATTGCGTTTCCCTGTATGGCGGACGATATTTTCAGCTTAGCAGGTCGCGGCGGGATTTTCAAGCTCACGGTTGGCGATCGCGCTCCAGCTTCAGGGCTTTGAAAAGATTTAGCCACGGAGGCACAGAAGTAGGGCAAACTAAATTTTGCAAGTTTTTGCCTTCGTTTCAACCCCACCCCCGGCCCCTCCCCGAAGCTTCGGGGAGGGGAGTCTAGCCTGCGAAAACTAGGGGACGCTTGCAAAAAAGTCCCCCTGGGGCAATGTGTACAGGCTTCAGGTCAGACTCCCCTCCCCGAAGCTTCGGGGAGGGGCCGGGGGTGGGGTTGAAACAAACGAAAAACTTGCAAAATTTACTTTGTTCTACTTCTGTAGCTACATTTCTGTTTCCCCCAGTCGCAATATAAACTTGGGTTTACTGAAACACAGAGACACAGAGAAAAAGAAAGACCAGCCAGCGCGGTCGGCGCTTTACAGGCTGCCGCGTACTAGGCTATGATGCGGGGAAAGCGCTTGCGGCGCGTGACCGCGCAAGAGAAGGAGAGAGTGGGCATGGCTTTATTAGATGGCAAAATCGCGCTGATATTTGGCGTCGCCAACAAGAACTCAATTGGCTGGGGCATCGCCCGCGCCTTAGAGCGCGAGGGCGCTACCATCGTCTTGAGTTATGCGATGGAACGGCTGGAGCGGCGCGTCCGCCCGCTGGCCGAATCGATTGGCTGCGAGTTAATACTGCAAGCGGATGTCTCAAACGCGGCGCAGATGGATGCCGTTTTTGCCGCCGTCGAGAAAAAATACGGCAAGCTGGATGTGCTGGTGCATTCGGTGGCTTTTGCCGAGCGCAGCGCGCTCAGCGGGCGCTTCGTCGATATGCGGCGCGAGGCTCTGCTCAGCGCCATCGACATCAGCGCGGTCAGCCTCATCGAAATGAGCCGCCGCGCCGAGCCGCTGATGAAAGATGGCGGCAGCATCATGAGCCTTACCTACGGCGCTTCGCGGGCGGTCATCCCGAATTATAATGCTATGGCGATTGCCAAAGCGGCCCTGGAAGCCATCACGATGTATTTGGCGGCGGATTTGGGGCGCAGCCAGATTCGCGTCAATGCCATCAGCGCCGGCGCCATCAAGACGCTCTCGGCCGGCGGTATCGCCGGTTTCCGCGATTTGCTGAAATTCGCCGAGGCGACTTCGCCCCTGAAAGAGCTGGTCAGCCAAGAAGATGTGGGCGATTTGGCGCTCTTCCTCGCCTCAGATTATGCCCGCCGCATCACCGGCGAGGTGATTTATGTCGACGCCGGCGTCAACATTATGGGCTATACCGATGTCGAGGCTTTGCTGCCAGAGAAGTAAGTCCAAGTTAATTATGCACCATTTTTAACCCCACGATTGGCGATGCCTCCCCGAAGCTTCGGGTCGCGTAGACACTGACCTACGGGAGGGGGTGGGGTTGGAAAAAACCTCGTAGTTGCAAATTTTAGTTTGTATTACTGAGAAAATAAGCGCTGCTATTCCAGCGAGTGCGCGAAGACCGCCGCCAGTTCTTCGTCTGGGCTGAGCTCGGTATGATAATCGGCCAGGCGCACTTGACACAGGGCGAGCCAAGCCAGCAATAGGCCGACAAAACCGCAGCAGAAGACCGTGCCATAAGCGGCCGGAGCAGCGCCCGAGAGGCCCCGCGCCCCGTCGAGGATGATACCACCGCCGGCGACGCCCGCGCCCCGCGCCAAAGTGACGCAGAAGGTCCAAAAGCCAAGAAAAGTGCCAGCCCGGCCAGTCGGACTCATATCCATCATCAAACCCAAAGTGCCGATATTCCACACGCCTAAGCCGATGCCAAGAAAGATCAAACCCGGCCGAACCAGGGGGCGAATCTCCGCCAAATCTGAGACGGCGAATATGCCATACGCGGCCAGCAGCAAAATGACGCCTGCTTGAGACACATTACTATGCGTGAAGCGGGCATACCGGCGCGAAAGAAATAATACGGCAAAAGAAGCCAGGATGGCCATGCCACCCCAATAAGCCGCGAAGCGGTTCGTCGTAGAGGCTTCCATGCCAAAGACTTCGCCGGCGAATGGTTCTAGCACATTATCTTGCAAGAAGGCGAAGGCCATAGACAGCGTCAAATAAAAGAGGAAATAGCGCAGCGGGGGGCTGCGCCAAACCAGGGCCAAATCGGCACGCAGGCGGCTTCCACTATCTTGGGCGCTGGCGGTGAGCAATTTGCCGACGCGCCGTTCTTCGCCCAAGAGCGAGAAGAACCAAAGCAGGGAAAACACAGCCGCCGCAAGCAAAAACATCACCAGCACAGATTGGGCGCTGAAGCCAATATCTCCAGCACTTAGTCTGCCCTCTCTCAGCATTTTTACGGGTATCCCACTCTCCATCACTATGCTGCTTTGTATAATTTGCTCAATAGCGCTGCTATCGCTGGGCAGCAGCACGCTGAAGAAAATGCCGCCGATTGTGAAACCGATGAGCAGGAAGGTCCAGACCAAGCCGACGGCGCGCCCGCGCTGCTCTTCTGGCGCGCGGTCATAAATCAAAGCCAAAAAGGTGCTGCCAGAGATGGCGCTGCCCAAACTGAAAAAGAGAAAAGAAAGCACCAGAGCCAGCCAAAGCGTGGCGGGCGTGCCGCCCTCAGTCGCGGTGGCGGCGCGCTGCACCAGCTCGGCAGTGCTAAAACCCAGGGCGACTGTGCTGAGAGCCATCATCGCCCGGCCCAGCCAAATCCAAAACAGCCGCCGATAGCCGCCGATAGCATGCGTATCGGAATAGCGCCCGGCGATGATGCCCAGCGGCGCTAAGAAGTAGCGCAAGCCCGTTAGCAAGCCGACAAAAGCGGCGCTGAAACCCAGGTCGACCACCATGATTCGATTCCAGACACCGGTCGTCAAGACATCGGCCATGCCCGAACCGAGATGAAAAAGCGCAATTTTTAAGTTATGTCCGAGAGATAGGTTCTTTTGCTCGGTTTGAGCCATTACTGGTCTTTGAACTCGTCGCTATTGGATTAAGCGCGCATTTGCCGCAGGCTTGCATAATACTATTTAATCTATGCTATACTAGGCTAGATTGATTTGCTAGAGAGCGAGGTTCTCATGTTTCAACATCGCCCCTTCAAAAAGATTGTCGTGCCGACCGATGGTTCCGCCTGGAGCGAGCGAGCGATTCCCTACGCGGTCGATTTCGCGCGCATCTCTGACGGCGAAGTAATTTTGCTGCACATCTTCACGCCGCCCATGCACGAATTTGTCGATTCGCTGGCGATTGCCGGCGAATATGAACTGGCGAACCGCATCCGCGAAGAGATAAAGCAGCATCTGCTTGGCCTGCGCAACGAAATACGGGCGGAGAATGTGAGCTGCCGCTTGCACATCATCGACGCGGTCGGCGTCTCACAGCACATCATCGAATATGTTTCGGACGAAGATGCCGATTTGGTGGTGATGACAACGCACGGTCACTCGGGTTTGGTGCGCTTGGTTTTTGGCAGCGTCGCCAACAAAGTCATGCACGACCTGAAGGTGCCAGTGCTGGTCATCCGCCCCGATTTAGAATGATGCCCGCGCTATGAGGGCTGGACCCGCGCGATTTCAGCGAAGGGCGGCTGGCGGTTTTTGACCATAGTCTCAAGCGCCGCCACTGCCCGCCAAGCCGCTTCTATTTCGGGCGGTGGCAAGCCTAAAGCCGCGAATTCCGCTTCGTCCAGCAGTAGCCTGCGCCCATCGGGATAGACAAAAAGATCGAGACATAAATCGTCGGCCACCACCTGCCTGGCGCTGATGTTGGGCGGGCGGGTGATATTGCAGTACCAGCCCTTGAGCGCGCCCGACGCCACATCGGCCACGCGAAAGATATTAAAATAGCGCCCAGCATAGAACCACTCGCGGAAGCGGTCGCCCGGGCGCAAATGGATATACCCCAAATCGCGCTCAGGCAAAGCGAAGATGGCATCAATGCAGACAAAATCCGCATCGCGCTCGCGCAAGCGGCCGCGGTAGCGCAGCGTCTCTTTGCCCCAGGCATCGCGCTTGATGACGGTGAAATTCTCCATCAGGCGCGGCCGCAAGTATGCGCGAGCAGCAGCAAGCCGCGTTCAAAAGTGATTTCGGCGCGCTCCGCCAACATCACATTGCTGAGGCCGCGGGCGGGTCCGAATTGCAGGCTCTCGGCGTGCAGGGCATATTTGAGATTCTTCGTGCTGATGCCAGCCGCGGCCGCACCCAGCGATATGAGTGAAATGGTATCACCAGGCGCGCCCAGCAGCTGATGCCTTCCCGGCCGCATGAGGCGCAGGCGCTGCCCGCCATCGACGATTTCGATGTCAATAGCCGCGAGGGCCGGTAAAGCCAGCAAGAAGATGTTGGCTAGGGTCTGGTCGATGCGGCCGCCTAAAGCGCCGAGGATGGTGATGCGGTCGACGCCAAGAGCGCGGCAATGCCGCAAAGCAAGTTCGAGGTCAGTTTCATCTTTTTCGGCGCTGTATTGCCGAATCTCGACGCCGGCCGCGCGAAAGGCGGCAACTTCGGCTGGGGACAGGGAATCCAGATCGCCGATGATGCAGCGCGGCAGCAGGCCTAGGGCTTGGGCCTGGCGGGCGCCGCCATCAGCGCAGATGATGTGGGCGAAATCGCCAGCCTCAGCTAAAACGCGCTGGAGCAGCGGTCCCGGTGTGATTCTGCCATTGGCGAAGAGCAGCGCTTTCTTCAATAGTTGCCGCCTAGATGCCGTCTCAGTAAGCTCAAGTTTATATTGCGACTGGGGAAAAAGAAAATAGAACAGAGATACAGAAATAGAACAAACTAAAT
The DNA here is from genome assembly GCA_965200325.1 of Phototrophicaceae bacterium. GTDB lineage: Bacteria > Chloroflexota > Anaerolineae > Aggregatilineales > Phototrophicaceae > UBA6055. Next base: position 2,982,418 of record OZ241335.1, read on the forward strand.
TCTGCAAGTTTTTCCAACCCCACCCCCGGCCCCTCCCCGAAGCTTCGGGGAGGGGAGTCTAACCTGGGGACTGTAGCCATTGCTCGATAGGAGGGGCTTTCCTGCAAGATCGCACAGTTTTCAGGGGTTTTCTCCCCTCCCCAAAGCTTTGGGGAGGGGCCGGGGTGGGGTTGAAAATGTGGCTGCGTAGTTTTTCTGGCTTAGTTTTGTGAATTTTGCCGAATCACGATTTTGATGCGATTGCCCTGCCCCATCTTGCCAGAGCTTTGCAGCAGGCGGAATTTGTGTTATTTTCGCCCGACGCATACGGCAGTGAAAGGCAAGCGGATGGCAGTTGACGCGATTAGCTTGGAAGTCTTCAAAAATCTCTTCGCGGCTGTGGCTGAAGAGATGGGGCTGGCTCTGCAGCGCGCCAGCTTCAGCCCGAATATCCGCGAGCGGCTGGATTTTAGCTGCGCCGTCTTCGATGCGCAGGCGCGCATGATCGCGCAAGCGGCGCATATCCCGGTGCATCTGGGCAGCATGCCAGCCTCAGTCGCGGCGGCCCTGGCCGACTTCGACGAGTTCTTTCCCGGCGATGTGGTAGTGCTGAACGACCCGTATCGCGGCGGCACGCACCTGCCCGACATCACCATGATATCGCCCGTTTTTGCTGGCGGCGACCTGCATTATTTTGTCGCCAGCCGCGCGCATCACGCCGATGTTGGGGGCATGACGCCCGGCTCATCGCCGCTAAGCACAGAACTTTATCAAGAAGGCATCATCATCCCGCCGCTGAAACTGCGGCTGAGCGGCTGGATGAACGACGGCGCGCTGGCCTTGATTATCGCCAACAGCCGCAACCCAGAAGAACGGCTGGGCGATATCGAAGCGCAGCTGGCGGCGCATCGCGTCGGCGAGAGCCGCTTGCACGATATGCTGATTGCGCATGGCAGCGAAAGCGCAGCCGAACACGCGGCCGCCCTGCTCGCTTATTCCCGCCGTTTGACCGAAGCCGTCATCGCCGCTATCCCTGATGGCGTATATCGCTATCAAGACGCGCTGGAAGGCGATGGGCAAGCCGAGTTTGACATTCCGATTCAGGTCCACCTCGAAGTGCGCGGGTCAAAAATGACAGTCGCTTTCACTGGCAGCGCGGCGCAGGTCTTGGGCAATGTGAACGCGGTGCCGGCTATCGTGCGCTCGGCAACTTGGTATTGCGCCCGCCTGTTGGCGGATGAAGAGATTCCGGTGAATCACGGCTGTTTTCAGCCGGTGCAGGTTATCACAGAGGAAGGCAGCGTTTTGAACCCGCGCTTTCCGGCGGCGGTGGTTTTGGGCAATACAGAAACCAGCCAGCGCATCGTGGATACTGTGCTGGGTGCGCTAGCCCAGGCTCTGCCCCAAGTTATCCCGGCCGCCTCGCAAGGCACGATGAACAATTTCACTGTCGGCGGCTTCGCCGGCGAGACGCAATTTGTCTATTACGAAACTTTGGGCGGCGGGCATGGCGCTTCGCGGCGCGGTCCCGGCCTCTCGGGGCGGCATTGTCACATGTCAAACACGCTGAACACACCGGTTGAGGCTTTGGAATACAGCTTGCCGCTGCGGGTACGGCGTTATCATCTGCGCGTTGGCAGCGGTGGCGCTGGCCGGCAGCGCGGCGGCGATGGCATTTTGCGCGAGTATGAAATGCTGGTGCCAGCGACCATCACCATCAATTCGGAGCGACGGCGGCGGCCGCCTTATGGTGTCAATGGCGGCGCGCCAGGCAAATGCGGCCTTAATACGGTCATTCGCGGCGGCCAGGCCCAGGTCGTCAGCGGCAAATATAGCGCCACGCTCGCGGCCGGCGATCGGGTGATTATCGAGACGCCGGGCGGCGGCGGCTGGGGTGATTAGACGCGAAAAGAGCGGCAGACCCTGTCTACCGCTCTTCTCTCTTGCCGTCGCTTGACCTAGCTGCTGCTGACGCTGACGGGAATCTGGCGCGGCTTGACCTGCTCCGCTTTGGGCAGGCTGATGCGCAGGACGCCATCGTCGAAGCTAGCCTCGATGGCGTCGCCATTGACGCTGTCGGAGAAGCGCAGGCTGCGGCTGAACTTGCCAAAGCGGCGCTCGCGGATGAGCATGCGGCTGTTCTCGTCCCGCTGCTCGGCGGCGGTCTCGGCGCTGATGGTCAGCACATCTTCGTGCATGTTGACGCTGATGGCGTCGCCCTTGATGCCGGGCAGGTTCGCTTGCACGATGTAGGCTTCATCGTTTTCTTCAACATCGACGGCCAGGCTGAAGGCGGCGTTGGCGAATTCGTTGCGGCTGCCCAGCCAAGGGCGGGTATCGTGCAGCAGCTCGTCAAACAGACGGAAATAGGGATTGCGGGTACGGACTAACATTTTCGGTCTCCTTTGCTCAGACATTCTTTTATCGGATGATGTTTATAGAATACAGCGGCTATGTAAAAGAAATAAAAGCGCGGCATAAGAAAGGCAACAGAGCTGCATAAACGATTCCTTAGAGCGGCAATTCTGTATTGTGTCTTGGACTGTTATGATTGCCGCGGGCAATTCATTTGTGATTGGAGTAGCTAGAAGACATGCGAGCGGGAGTGGATATTGGCGGCACTTTCACCGATTTAGCCCTGATTGAGGGCGGGCAGCTCAAAATTCATAAGCTCTTGAGCAGCCCGCAGCAGCCCGAGCAGTCCATGCTGGCTGGACTAGAAGCGCTGGCGCCGGCCGGCCGCGCCGCGCTAGAACAAATCGCGCATGGCTCGACTGTAGCCACGAACGCTATCCTGGAACGCAAGGGGGCCCGCGCCGCTTTAATCACGACGGCGGGTTTCCGTGATCTGCTTTTTATCGGGCGGCAAGACCGGCCGACGCTCTACGCGATGCATCCGCGCATCAGGCCGCCGCTCATCCCGCGCGAACGCTGCTATGAAGTGACAGAGCGCCTCGATTTTCGCGGCGAAACGCTAGAGCCGCTAGATATGGCGGCGCTGGATGTGATACTAGATAAAATCGCCGCAGACGACGTCGAAGCGATTGCCGTCTGCCTGCTTTTCAGCTATGTGAACGCGGCGCATGAGCGGCAGGTCAAGCAGCGCATCTTAGAGCGCGGTCTCTTGCGTGAAGACTGGCAGATTGTGCTGTCGTCAGAAGTCTTGCCCGAATTCCGCGAGTATGAGCGAGCCAGCACTGTCGCGCTGGAAGCAACTGTGCGCCCGGTCGTGTCTCGTTATATTGGTCGGCTGGAAGCGGCGCTGCCAGCGACGACTTCGCTGCGCATCATGAAATCCGATGGCGGCGTGATGCGCGCCGGTCGCGTGCGCCAACAAGCTATTCAGACAGCGCTCAGTGGCCCGGCGGCGGGCGTCATCGGCGCTTTTCATCTAGCACAGACAGCCGGCTTCGACAAAATCATCACATTGGATATGGGCGGCACATCGACCGATGTAGCCCTCATCGCTGGGCAGCCGCAGCCCCGGCCAGAATCCGCTATCGATGGCTTACCCTTTCGCCTGCGCATGCTGGACATCGAGACGATTGGCGCGGGCGGTGGCTCGATTGCGCGGGTGGACGCCGGCGGCGCATTGCGCGTCGGACCAGAATCGGCCGGCGCCAATCCGGGCCCGGCCGTCTATGGCTTGGGTGGCGCGCAGACAACGCTGAGCGATGCCAATGCAATCCTCGGCCGGCTGGATGCCAAACGTTTCTTGGGTGGTGCGCTAGACCTAGACTTGGCGGCCGGCCAGCGCGCCTTGGCCAGCTTGGCGCGGCAAATCGGCTTTACTGTGACCGACACGGCAAAGGGCGTCGTCGATATCGCCACTGTAAACATCGACCGCGCCATCCGCCGCGTCTCAATCGCCCGCGGGCATGACCCGCGCGATTTTACTTTAGTCGCTTTTGGCGGGGCGGGTCCGCTGCATGCCTGCGAAGCGGCGGCGCGGCTGGATATTCCGCGCGTCTTGGTGCCGCCAGCGCCGGGCGTGCTTTGCGCTTTGGGTTTGCTTATCGCCGATGTCGCCGTCGATTATAGCCAGTCGGTTATGCAGCGCGCGTCCGCGGCGAGCGTCGCCGCCTTGCAGGAGCAAGCCCGCGCTTTGCAAGCCCGCGCGCAGCGTGAATTGCAGCAGGAAGGCATTGACCGCGCAGCGATGGACTTCGCAATTACGCTGGATATGCGCTATGAAGGCCAGGCTTATGAGCTGGCTATCCCCTTCAGCGCGGCCGCGATTGAGGACTTTCACGCGGCGCACGAGCAGGCTTACGGGCATGCGATGCGCTGGCGCGCCGTCGAAATCGTCAATCTGCGCGTCAATGGCAAGGGCATCATTGATAAACCTCAGTTTGAGGCGGCTGTGCTTGTGCCGCAGCCAGCTGAGCCACTGGGCGAAAAAGCCTCTCCGCTAGGCGGCGCTATCCAGCTCTTCGAGCGGGCGCAGCTGGGCGCGGGCGCGCATTTCAGGGGCGAGGCGTTGGTCTTCCAAATGGATAGCACCACTTATTTGCCGCCCGGCTGGCAGGCGCGGGTCGATGCCCAGCTGAACCTCTTACTGGAGCGGGCTTGACTTAATCGATGGCGACCAGCGCCTCAATCTCAACCGGCATATTGAAGGGCAGCGCTGCCATGCCAACGGCCGAACGAGCATGAGCGCCGCGCTCTGGCCCATAAAGCGCTAAAATCAAATCGGAACAGCCATTGATAACGGCGGGCTGCTGGGCAAAATCGGGCCCGCAGTTGACCATACCGTGCAGCCGCAGCCAGGCGCTCACGCGGTCTAAATCCCCGAGCGCCCGTTTCAGGCTGCCCAGCATAGACAACGCGACCGCCTGCGCCGCCGCGTAACCTTGCTCGACGCTGACATCGATGCCGACCTTGCCAAACGGGCCCGCCACTGAGCCGTCGGGATTCTGTGGCCCATGCCCTGAGACATAAGCTAAGCCGCCGTGAAGCCGCACAAAAGCAAACGGCAGCTTGATGCCGGCGGGGGCTTGAATCGGCGGCGGCAAGCTCAAACTCATCGCCGCCAGTTTGCCTTCGATTTCCATTTTTCTCTCCTCCTTGCGCTTGCTATAAAACTTAGCATAGCCCGCGCCCGCATGTAAGCGCCAGCGGCGAAACGGGGCTAAAATGACGCTAAGCAGTTTGGAGTTTTTTATAGCGGATGGCAGTGGGTAAAGCGCAGGCAGAATTGCAAGGCGCGATTCGAATGCTGCAAGCTGGCGAAGTCGAAGCGGCGGCGGGCATTTTGCAGCGTTTATTAGACGGCCCCGAGCTAGATGATACGGCACGGGCGGCGGCTTATGCCTGGCTGGCCGAAACGCGGCCAGAGCGCGATTATAAAATTCACTGTTTGCAGCAGGCAGTGGAATGCGCGCCGCAGAATGCGCAACTGCGCCAGGCTTTGAATCAGCTGCTGACCGCCCGGCCAGAACTGCCCGACCTGCCTGCGCTGCAAGCAAAACGGCCGGCGCCACAGTTGCCAGAGACGCCGCGCGTCGTCGGCATCGTCGGCGGCCTCAATGGCCGCGCCAGCGGTATCTTCGTCGATAATAGCGTGGGCGGCGCTTTGCTAGCGACGACAAGCTATGCCATCGGCAGCGTCAGAAGCCTAAGGCTCGCCATTGCTGGACTGCCAGAAATGGCCGGCGCGGTGCAGCGCCGCTACCCGGCCTGGGACCTAGCTTTGATTGAAGCGCCTATAAGGCTGGCGCGCCAGCCCAATGCCGCTCCGCCGGCGCTGCTGGCAGAAAGCCAGGTAATTTTTGCGCTCGCCTACCCGGGCGGGCGGCAGCGCGGCGACCTCGCGCCGGTCAAGCGGGGGCTGGCACGGCAGTGGCTAGGCACAACTTTTTCTCTGGCGCAAATGCCCGACGCCGGTGGCAATCCACTGTATGATGGGCAGGGGCAACTGCGCGGCATTTTGACGCGCAATGTCGACGCCGCTGGCGGCGCGTATGGCCTCAAGCTGGCGCATATCTTGGCGCTGGCGGCGGCCTATCAGCGCGATTTTAAGCTCATGCCACAGACGGTTTATTGCCCGCCCTGCGGTGGCCGGGCGCAGGCCCCGCTCTATGGCGGCCGCCACTGCGAGACCTGCGGCGCGCTATTGCCAGCTGATGAACGGGCGGACAACGCGCCGCAGCCCGAGAAATTGCGGGCGCTGTATGGCGAGAATAAAAGCCGCCCTTGCGGGCATTGCGGCGCGCGGGTCGGCGAATATGCCGGGCGCTGTCTGCGCTGCGGGCAAACACAGGCGAACAGCTAGAGAGGTAGAGCATGGGGCGTTTTTTTGGACGCGGCGCGCAAAAACCTGAAGAGCCGGCCAACTCCTTAGACCCGTCGCTGCGGGCGGTGGAAGCGATATTAGCGGCGATTGGCGTGGAGCCGGCGGCGGCGCGCCTGCCGGTGGAAAGCGGTTATGGCTGGCATTTTCAGCGCGGCTCGGCGCTCATCGAGGTTTATCTCAGCCCAGAAGAAGCGGGGTATTTGCAAGTGCTATCGCCGATAATGCACTTGCCGCCGAGCCATTTGCTGGCGTTGTATCGGCGGCTGCTGGAGCTTAATTTGCAGTTGACGCATGCGGCGCTGGGGCTGCATGAAGATGTGGTGTATGTCTTCCACGAGCGGCAGCTGGCGGGTCTGGACGCGGCGGAGGCGGAGGCGATTATTCGGCGCTTGGCGGAATATGCGGATGCGTTGGATGATGCGCTGTCAGCCGAGTTTGGGGGTCGGATGTATGGGCGGGGGTGAGCTAAAAAGAGACTTTAAGCGGTTGCCAGTTCTTGAGTGGCTGGATAACATATTTGATAGACTAGTTCGATGATTGTTTGCACATCTATAAAATAATTTTGTAGCCATGCGAATGAAATAGTTACATCGTCTCCGTGCGCAATAATGTTTCTATTATTCACAATACTATCCAATGACTCGCCTAGCCTGCCTTTCGTGCTGTCTCTGAGTTTAATTTTCCACTCTTCGCTAAAGTTACCGACAAGTTTTAGCAACTCGCTTCGTTTGAGAGCTGGGTGCTTTCGTAGCTGTTTGTTAATATAGTTTGTTATAAAGTCATCGTCAGTTACCCCTTTTACATATTCTCTAAGGATTATCTGAACAGAGGATTCTACATATACATAAGTCCGTATGCACAGATATGATACAAATCCTGATTTGACTTCGACGTCAATTTCATCATTTCTTTGGAGCTCCATTCCCTGTGCGAAAAGGCGCTGAAGCGCGTTCTGGTTTTCAATAATTGTGTTGTGCATCGGTTACTCCACAGACTCAAATGCCTCTGTTGCCAGACGAATCCTTGTCCGGACATTTTCTGCCTGAGCAGTGCCTGCATAGATAGCTGCTCGAAAGGCCTCATTTTTGAGTAACCGCTCATATTCACGTCTAATGTCTGAACCGATGGGGCCGGACTGAAGGCGACGAGCAATACCTACCATAAGCGAGTCCAATAACGCAGCATTAACGGCTCTCTCAGGCTTAAAAGCCTTATTCCCTAGTTCATTGAAAATCGTGTACACAGTAGTCGCGAACAGATTTTGAATGTCTCTCTCCGCATACTGTTCCATATTTCGATTGTTCCGCATTACATCGTTCAAAAACTCTTTCATAGGTGGGCGATATTGCTTGTCTTCAAAATACAGCGCCAAAAAACGCAATATTAATTCCTGATCACGTTTTCTTGAGTTCTGTTTGCCAAACAATTCACGCCAATCAGCATTGTTGTTTAATTTACCCAACAAGTCGTTAAATGCCCCGCAATAGATTGCAGATCTTATTTCTTGTGAAGAAAGTGGGGTCGAGTTGGTGTTCAGACGGTCAAAAATGGCGAACTGGCTCGAACCATTATCATCTGGAGCTTCTTGCTGTATGATTGAGGCATGAATTACTGAATCGTCTAGTCGGCGTCTGTCTTCATCGAGTAAATTCTTGTATTCAAGTCCATTGAATCTTGATTTTAGCCCCATCAAAGCAAAGCCATTTTTCAGATCCTTGAACTTTCCCTCATAGTAGAATTGTAGCGACATCAAACGTTGCTGCCCATCGATGACACGCAGTTTCTGTGACCCTCTTTCCCTATACAAAAAAATGCCAGGCACCGGGAGGCCCATTAACAAAGACTCGATAAATCGCGAAGACCTCCTCAAAGACCATACAAAGTTGCGCTGGAATTCTGGAATCTCAATATCCCCCCGCCTCAACCGCTTTACAATCCCATCAACATCGTAATCTACCCCATAGCTAGTGACAGAGTATTGTTTAACATCAACGGTTTCTTCAGGATAATCGCCCTCAATCTGTACTTCTTCTGTCTGTACATAGCTTCTGTAGTTCACAGGCATGTTGAACCTCGTATATTGTGAAACACTTACAGTATCAGTTTATCATTGTTTTCGAATCTGTTGAAATCCGAATTACCACCCTACCCTTTCCAGCGCCCAGGCCAGCGCATCGCGCCCGCTGCTGCCTTCTTGCAAATCCCAGCCATACATCAGCAGCGCCCGATGCTGCATAAACATCGGCAACTGCGTCACCCACCAGGCATCAATCTGATGCGCGCTTAAATAGCCGCGCATGAAGGCCTCACGATACCCCCGCCTTGCGGCCAGCGGCCGCCCCGCGAGTTCCAGCAAAGCCCGCGCGACATCGGCGATATACCAATGATAATTCGGCTCGTCGAAGTCGACCGCGCGCGCCGTCGCACCATCCCATATCACATTGCCCGGCCGGTAATCGCCGTGAATCAAACCATAATCCTGCCGCGGCAGGCTGTGCATATAGGCGCTTAGCTCTTGGTAAATGCGCGGCAAAAGCGGCGCGGCGGCGCGAATGGCGGGCGCGATATTGCGCCAAAAGCGCTGCACAGTCGGAAACTGGTAAGGGATGTCTGGGTTGGGCTTATACCGCCTTGAAGCGGTGTGCAGCAAACCGAGAGACCGGCCCCAGCCTTCGTAGACCGAAAGCTCAAGCAGATGCCGCGTCATTTCTTGGCCGGGCGCTTCCCGTTGCGCCGCGGCATAATAAGCGCCCGGCAGCAGCTCGATATACGCGCCATTTACCGATGGCACGGGGACGCCGACTGGCACATTTTCCGCCGCCAGAAAGCGCAAAAAGTCCATCACTTGCCGCGCTTTTGGCAGCGGATGCAAAACGGGGTGGCAAATACGCAAGTAATAGCCACGCCCGTCCGCCTCGAAGCGATAGACGATATTATAAGCCTGCCCGACCAAGCGCAGCGACGCTGGCGCGCCGCGCCACAATTCGCGGACGAGCGCCGGCACAAGCCGATGGTCAAAGCTATCGCGTTTGCGCTGCCAGTCCGTGACCATATTGCGCCTTCGTCGCTGTTTATCGGAAATTGTTGCTAGCGCAGGATAGGCGAGAAATGTGAAGAGCGGAGATTTTAGCTGGCATTAGACCAGGCGATATTCGGCTTCGCTGCAAACGCGCAAGGTGCCGGCCAGCTCGTGGCCTAGGAAATGCGTCTTTTTATCAACTTGCAATTGCAGGGGCCCTTTGAAGGGCGCGCGCCTGGCTAAACGAAAGCGCTGGCCCGGCTCCAGGCGCAATTCGCTGAAGTAGCGCAATTTATGCGCATCGTGGCTATGCACGCGGCTGATGACATAATCGCGGCCGATCTCGACCTCAGAGAGCGGATAATCGATGACTTGCGGCATGCGGCCATCCGCGCTGGGGATTGGCTCGCCATGCGGGCAGCGCTTGGGATAGCCGCACATTGTCTCCATCTTATTCACCAGCAGATCGCTGACCACCAGGCCCAGGTCATCGGCGTCGTCATGCACTTCGTGCCAGCCAAAACCCATCACATTGACCAGGAAACACTCCACCAAGCGATGTCGCCGTATATTGGCCAGAGCCTCGCGTTCGCCAGCTTTGGTGAGGCGGATGCCGCGATAGGGTTCATGCTGCAAGTAGCCGGCTCGCTTCAGGCGCCGCACCATGCGCGTAACCGCTGGCGCGGAGACATTAAGTTCTTCAGCTAAAGCCGATGTGGAAACGAAGGGATTATCGGGCTGATAGCAAGCGATACGGTAGGCTTCCGCCAAGTATTCCTGCATGGATTCGGTCGCTGTCATGCTACTCTCAATCAGCCGCAACAGCTTGCACTAGACATAACTATAAACAGGTCAATTACACTTAGCAAGCGTTTTCTCGCGCACAGCGCTTATTGCCCGTCTCAAGGCGCGAAATCCAAAGCATCCAGCAAAGCCACCAGCCCTTGCAAGAGCGCCGCCGGCGCAGCGTCGTTGAGCAGGGTGTAATCTGCCATAGCGATGGGCCCGCCTTTTTCCAGGCGCTCTATTTCACGCAGGTCCCGTTCTTGCGCTTCTGCGGCAGTCAAAGGGCGGACAGGGCGCGCGGCTAAGCGCTGATAGCGCAAGTGGCGCGCCGCGACAATCGCAACGAGCAAGAGCGGCGCGCCAAGCTCGGCCTGGAGCAGCTTGTATTCGCTGAAGCTATACAAGCCGTCGATAATGATATTGCGCCCGCTAGCTAAAGCCGCTTGCAGCTTAGGCAAAGAGATGACCGCCATCGCCGCCATGCCGTGTTCGGCGCGCAGCTCTTCGCGCGCGATGCGCTCATTCGTCGGGTTGACGGACCAGCCGCGCCGCCGCACTTCATCAACCACAACTGCGCCAAAACGCAGGGTGAAAAAACCGCGGCGCGCCAGCTCAGCGGCGCAGATGGTCTTGCCAGCGCCTGGCATGCCCACGAGAGCCAGCGCGCGCGGCGGCGCAAGTTTCGCTGCCATTTTGTCTCCTTTTGGCTTTATGCCCAGCAAGACATTATAGCGCCTGCCGCCCGCCGCTAGTATGTTGGCTTAGAGGGAAGTGGCGCAGGAAGAAATTAGCCACAGAGACACAGAAGTAGAACAAAGTGAATTTTGCGAGTTTTGTGTTCGTTTCAACCCCACCCCCGGCCCCTCCCCGAAGCTTCGGGGAGGGGAGAAAAACCGCGAAAATTATAGGGAGTTTGAGGAAAAGTCCCTCTCGTAGGGCAGTGTCTACGCGCCCCGAAGCTTCGGGCAGGCATCGCCATCGTGAGGTTGAAATGGCGCATAATTAACTTGGACTCACTTCTGTGCCTAAACCTTAACCGCGCCATTCGCCATGCCAAAGCCAGGTTCATTTGCCCCAACAGGCATAGTCTGTTATCTTAAACAAGTATTAGTGAGAAGCGGTGGCGGGAGCGCACATGCCGGTCAAGCTGCATGTCGAGAATGTCTCGCTGAGTTTTGGCGGCATCAAGGCCTTGGACAGCGTCGATTTTCGCGTCCAAGCGGGCGAGATTTTTGCCGTGATTGGCCCGAATGGCGCCGGTAAGACCAGCCTGATTAATAGCATCAATGGCTTTTATAACCCGCAGCAGGGCCGTATCCTCTTTGATGGCCAGGACATCATGCCCATTCCGCCCTATAAACGGGCCCGGCTGGGCATTTCCCGCACATTTCAAAACATCGCGCTCTATACAAACGCGACCGTGCTGGACAATTTGATGGCGGCGCGGCATATCCACATGAAGACGGGCATGCTGGCCGGTGCTTTATTCTGGGGCGCGGCGCAACGAGAAGAAATCGCCCATCGGCGGCGCGTCGAAGAGCTTATCGACTTCCTTGAAATGGAGCATATCCGCAAGGCCATCGTCGGCACTTTGAGTTATGGCTTGCGCAAGCGCGTCGAATTGGGCCGGGCCCTGGCGCTCGAGCCGACGCTGCTGCTGCTAGACGAACCGATGGCCGGCATGAATGTCGAAGAGAAAGAAGATATGGCCCGTTTCATCCTCGATATTCACGAGCGGCAAGGCACGACTATCATGCTCATCGAACACGACATTGGCTTGGTCATGGATATTTCACACCACATCGCCGTCATCGATTTTGGCGTCAAAATCGGCGAAGGCAGCCCCGAGCAAATCAGCCAAAACGAAGCCGTCATCAATGCTTACCTAGGCGAAGGGACGCATTGAGATGACGCTAGTGGGCAAGCCGCCTATCCCCTATCGCGCTGCGACGCCGGGCAAGATTTTCAGCTCGCGCATCCAGCGAGACATACCGCCGATTCCGCCAGCCGAAGATACACTGGCAAAAGCCTTCCTGCGGCGCGTCGCCGAACTGGGCGACAGAGTCGCCCAGCGCAAAAAACGCTATGGCATCTGGCAGGAATATACCTGGAATGAGGTCTATGTCCAGGTCGTGAATTTTGCCCTCGGTTTGCTGGACTTGGGTCTCGAGCCAGAGGCCACCCTGCTCATCATCGGCGAGAACAACCCAGAGATGTACTGGGCGCAAATCGCCGCCCATGCTCTGCATTGCAAGACCTGCTGCGTCTTCAGCGATGCCAGCCCCCGGGATATTCAGTATGTCATCCAAGCCACCGATGCCAGCATCGTCTGCGCCCAAGACCAAGAACAGGTCGATAAAATGCTGGCGTTAAAAGCGAACAGCCCGCAGATTCTCAAAGTCATTTATTGGGAAGAGCGCGGCTTGTGGTCTTATGACGATGATTGGCTAGCCAGCTTTGAAGCGGTGCAGACTTTGGGCGCGGCGCGGCGGGCGACGCAAGCCGATACTTTTGAGAGGCTAGCCCGCAGCACAAAACCGCTGGATACCATCATCCTGAGCATGACATCAGGCACGAGCAGCCTGCCCAAATTCGCCGAAATCTCGCATCATCAACTCGTCTATGGGCAGGCGATGAATGGCGACTATGTCGATTCGCGCCAGTCGGATAATTGGCTGTCTTTCAGCCCGATGGCTTGGCTAGCCGAGCAAGCCTTCGGCTTCACGCCGCACCTGCTCACTGGCATGCAGGTGAACTTCCCCGAGGGACCAGAAACAGTGCCGACGGATATGCGGGAAATCGCGCCAGCGGGTTTGCTCTTCCCCAGCCGCGTCTGGGAGAATCTGGCGCGCAGCGTACAGTTCCGCGTCCGCGATAGCAGTTGGCTCAATCGGCAGCTTTACCGCTTGTTTATGCCGATCGCTTATGGCGCGATTGACTTGGAAGACCGCCAAGAGCCGATTGGGCTGCCGCTGCGCTTTTTGCGCTGGCTGGGCGAATACGCCATCTTCGAGCCATTGCGCGACAAGCTGGGTTTGACGCGGGCCCGCAATGTGCTGACAGCCGGCTCGATGCTCAGCCTGGACATCATCCGCTTTTTCCGCGCCATCGGCATCGAATTGCGGCAGTTCTATGGCTCGACCGAAAGTTTTGGCACTTTGCACCTGCGCGGCGATGTGCGCTTCGAGACCGTCGGCGTAGTCATACCCGGCGTCGAGGTGAAGATTGCCGAAAATCAAGAAATTCTGCTGCGCACCAAAGCCCGTTTCAAGGGTTATTACAAGCAGCCAGCGAAGACGGGCGAGGCTCTGGATGATGAAGGCTGGTACTATACCGGCGATGCCGGCTATATGGACGAAAAAAGCGGGCATCTGATTTATCTGGAGCGGGTGAAAGACCTGATTGCTCTGCCCAGCGGCGAGAAATTCAGCCGCCAATACATCGAAGGGCGCGTCAAGTTCAGCCCCTATGTGCAGGACATGCTGACACTGGGCGGCGAAGGCTTGGAATTCATAGCGGCCATTATCGTGATTGACTTTCAGAATGTCTCGCGCTGGGCTGAGAAAAATGGCATCGCCTTCACGACCTATGTTGACCTGTCGCAGCGCGAAGAAGTTTATGCCACTATTCAGCGTGAGCTGGCTTTGGTGAACGAGTCGCTGCCGCCTTATTCCCAGGTCAAGCGTTTTGTGATTCTGCATAAGGAGTTTGACGCCGACGAAGCCGAGCTGACGCGGACGCGCAAACTGCGGCGCGGCGCTTTGCAAGAGAAATATAGCGATTTGCTGCAAGCGATTTATAGCGGGCGGCGCCAGGCTCAGGTGCGGGCAGAAGTGAAATACCGCGATGGCCGCAGCGCCACCATCGAGACCGAACTGCGCATCGCCGATGTCTAAACCAGCAGAAGAGAGAAAAAGTGCCTCATTTTATCAATCAATATAAGAAGCAATGGACTTGGGCCCTGTACGCGGCTCTGACGCTAGCCCTGCTCTTGTTTTTGGCTGACCAGCTAGCGGGCAAAAAAGCGGCGCGCATCGTGCAGACATTGATTTCTGGCCTGCTGGTCGGCGGCGTTTATGGCTTGGTGGGTTTGGGCATCGTCGTCATCAACAAAGCCTCTGGCGTTTTTAACTTCGCCCACGGCTGGCTGATGGTCTTGGGCGGCATGATATTCTGGAGCTTTTTCACCGTCAGCGAGATTTCCCTGCTCGGCGCTGGGTTCTTGTCCGCCGCCACCATGCTGATGGCGATGACGACGGTCAGCGTGCGCAGCCTGCGCCAGCCGCGCAATCTGCTCATAACTATCGGCGGCACGGTGGTTTTGACCGCGCTGCTGACCAGCGGCGGCAGCGACTGGCAGTGGCTGCGGGCAGTCCTTGGGGCGGCGGCCGGCGCGATTTTGACTGGCTTGGCGGTCGAGCGTTTTACTATTCGCCCCTTGATTGGACAGCCGCTTTTCACTGTGATTTTGATGACGCTGGCGGTGGCGGAAGTGCTGCACGGGGTAACGCAGCTGGCCTGGGGCACAGTCGAGCTGAATCTGCCCATCTTCGTCGATCCGCAGACACAGACCCGTTTCAAGCCGCTGCGACTGGATGCCTTCAAAGAGGTACTGGATGGCACTGCGATTATCCGCGTCGAGCTGATTATCGCCTTTGTCTTGGCGCTTATCGCCTTCGCCGCCTTCATCCTCTTCTTCCGCTATACCAGCATCGGTTTGGCTATGCGGGCGACATCGGAAGACCAGCAGCTGGCGCAGTCGGTTGGCTTGCGCGTCCGCGTGATATTGGCGATTACCTGGGCGGTGGCGGCGGTGCTAGCGAGCGTCGCCGGCGTCTTGCAAGGCGGCGCAGTTGGCCTGTCCCTCAACATCAGTTTTGTCGCGCTGCGCGTCTTCCCGGCGGTATTGCTGGGCGGTTTGGAGTCGGTTGCGGGCGCGCTGATTGGCGGCATCATCATCGGCATCGTCGAGCAGTTTGGCACCTTGATTAACTCCTCAGAGCAGCTCGGTACGAACCTAGCGCCCTATGCCGTTTTGATGCTGGTGCTGGTGATTCGGCCGGATGGTTTGTTTGGCGAAAAGCGCATCGAGCGCATTTAGTGAGCGGGACGGAAAAAGCCTATGGCGCATATCAACCCAGCCGGCGTCTTTGATACCAGCTACGAAGAAGATATGGCAATTGACCGCACGCGGCGGGACAAGCTCTGGAAGAATCTGGCTTTCCTGGCTCTGCTGCTGCTGCCCATGCTGTCGGTTTCGGGCCCGCTGAGCCTGAACTTGGTAGGCGACCAGTACATCGGCTTAATCGCGCGCATTTCTATCTTTGTCATCGCCGTGCAGGGCTTAAACATCCTGGTTGGCTATACCGGGCAGATTTCTTTGGGGCATGCCGCTTTTATGGCTATCGGCGCTTATGGCGCAGCGATTTTGGCGCGGGAATTGGGTTTCAGCTTTTGGACGGCGCTGCCAACCTGCGCCCTGCTAACGGGCTGCATTGGCTTGCTCTTTGGTTTGCCATCGCTGCGGGTCAAAGGTTTTTATCTGGCGATGGCGACTTTAGCCGCGCAATTCATCATTCCTTGGGTGCTGCGCTATCCGCTCGAAGACTTGACCGGCGGCGTCCGCCCCTTGAATGTGCCGCCGCCGATGATTGGCCCCTTCCGCCCGTATGCCGAAGACAGCCTGAGCGAGGGCAGTCCGCTGGTTTTTCAAGCGGGCGATGCCTACTTCGTCGATGTGATAGAAGTGGCTTTCGACGCCGTCACTGGCCCCTACCCTAAGATCGAAATCCTGGACCCGAGCGGCGAAATTGTGCCCTTCGGCGCGGTGAATGTGACCGTGACGGAAGACGCCGCCGGCAATATAAGCCGCCTAGCCTATATCGCCAGCAAAGCGGGCGAGTACCGCGTCGCCATCCAGGCTACCCAAGCCGAGAACGGAGAAGAGGCCAGCGCCGTCCTGCGCCGCAGCAAAGCGCTGAGCTTCGCCACCGACCTGGCAATGTATTATATTATCGTGCCGCTGGCAGTGCTGCTGATGTTTTTAGCCCGCAATACCCTGCGCACCCGCACGGGTCGCGCTTTCATCTCGGTGCGCGATAATGACCTGGCGGCGGAACTATTGGGCATCAATGTCTTCACTTATAAGCTGCGCGCCTTTTTCTTGAGCGCGGTCTATGCTGGCATTGCCGGCTGCCTGCTGGCTTATGAGCGCAACAGCCTCTCGCTGGATATGTTTCAACTGGATATTTCGATTGAGATGCTGGCTATGCTGATTATCGGCGGGGCTGGTTTCCCGCTGGGCGCGCTCTTCGGCGTCGCTTTCATTCGCCTCTTGCAAGAGACGCTCATTCCGATGGCCCGGCCCCTGCTTTCAGAATTCCTGCCCCAGATTTTCCCCTTCATCGATGTCGTCAATATCACCAGCGCCATCAACCCCATTCTCTTTGGCGGCGCGCTCATCATCTTTCTCGTATTGGAGCCGCGCGGCATCGCCCATCGCTGGGAGGTCTTCAAGGTCGCCTGGAAGATTCGCCCTTATTCTTATTAGTTGCATATAAGCGACTTGTGGCATAATCTATACATAAGCGGCTAGCGAAGCTGCGAGATATATCAAAAAAGGGAGCGAATCGCATGAAAAAATTATGTCTCATTTTTATGCTGCTGACGCTTGGCATATTGCCAAGCTGGGCGCAGGAGATGATGGACTACCCATCGGACCTGACCGAATGCGAAGTGGATTTGAGCGGCGAGACGTTGCGCATCTTTCATTTTGGCGATTTGAGCGGCGCTTACGCTTTCATCACCCAGCCGATTGTCTCCGCCGTTACCGACACAGTCACTTACTGGAACAGCCACGGTGGCCTCTGCGGCGCGCAGTTGGAGCAGGTCTACGAAGACACTGGCGGCAACCTAGAAACGACGCAGAGCGTCTATGACCGCTTCACCAGCGAATATGCCGACGACCTTGACCTGCTCGTGCTTTATAGCTCCAACGATGGCGAATTGCTGCGCGAGCAGCTGGCGGCGGATGAGGTCGTCTCCATCATTTCGGCCGGGTCGACCGAGAGTCTCTATGGCGAAGATGGCATGACGCCGGGCTGGCTTTTCGCCACCAATCCGCTGTACATCAACCAGTTCGGCGCTTTCTGCGAATTCGTTGGCGCGAACGCGGCGATGTTCCCCGAGCCTGTCATCGGCTTCGTAACTTGGCCGGGCGCTTTTGGTTTGGCCGGCACCGAGCCAGCCGCCCGCGCCTACTGCGCCGAGCAGGGCGTCGAAGTGCTGGAAGAAGCGCAGATTTTCTTGCCGACCGACACCGATATCTTGACCCAGGTGCAGAACGCCATCGATGCCGGCGCGAATATCATCTATACAAGCACGCTGGCGACGGGGCCAGCTTTGGTGGCTAGCACGTTGGTGGACTTGGGCATGGAAGACCAGATTGCGCTGGCGGGCGTCAATTGGGTCATGGATACCAGCGTGGGCCTTTTGGGGCAGCGCGCTCTCAAGGCTAACGGTTTGCCGTCCGTCGATGGCATGTATGGTTCGATGCCCTTCCGCTGGTGGACCGAGCGCGATCACCCCGCTGTGCAATTCGTCGCCCAGCAATTCGCGGTGAATGAGCGCAGCGCACTCGAGCAGAACATCGCTTACCTGGCGACCTGGGGAACGATTGATTTGGTAGTCGAAACCTATATCCGTGCCGCCAACGCGGCCGGCAGCTTAGCCGCCGTAACCGGCGCCGACATCCGCGAGATTGTCAGCAACCTGGATTATGAGGTGCTAGGCGGCTTGATGTCGCTCAATTACGCCGACGGCATGCGCGACGCCGCTTTGAATCGCATTGCCGTGATGAAGTACGCCAATGCCGATATGTCGGGCGTGGCGACGGGGCCAGGAGACGCGCTGCTGCTGCCTAATCCTGATGGCTCTGGCGGGCAGATCTTTGTGCCGGTTGTGGTACCGCTGACCGATTTTACCCCCGCGCCGCAGCTGCGCGGTCAATAGCTTGATTTAGGAGGCGGGCAAGGGCCCGCCTCTCATTTTGCTTTGAATATGGCACTCGCAGAAAAGATACCCAGCGCTCCGACCGCGATTGACACGCTCTCGGTCAATAATATCGAGGTCGTCTATAACAGTGTTATCCTGGTGCTGCGCGGCATCACGCTAGAGGTACCGCCGGGCCAGGTTGTGTCGCTGCTGGGGCCGAATGGCGCGGGCAAATCCACCACCTTAAAAGCTATCAGCGGTTTGTTGCGCGCCGAGTTAGGCGAAGTTACGCGCGGGCAGATCTTTTGGGGTGGCGAGCGCCTCGATGGCTTGAGCGCGGAAGATGTCGTGCGCAAAGGTTTGGTGCAGGTCATCGAAGGCCGGCTGCTCTTTCGTCATTTGACTGTCGAAGAAAATTTGCGCGTTGGCGGCATGGTCTATCAAGGCGGGCGCAATATCCGCGCCGATTTGCAGCGCGTCTATCATTATTTCCCCCAGCTCAGCAAGCTATCAAAACGGGTCAGCGGCTATCTCTCGGGCGGCGAGGGGCAGATGCTGGTTATCGGCCGGGCGCTGATGGCGCACCCAAAAATTCTGATGCTGGATGAGCCATCGCTCGGTTTAGCGCCGCTGCTCGTGCATGAAATTTTTGAGATTATCCATGAGATTAACCGTCAAGAAAATGTCTCGGTGCTGATTGTCGAGCAGAATGCCCGCGCCGCGCTGGAACTGGCGGATTATGCCTATGTGATGGAAAACGGGCGCATCGTGCTGGATGGGCCAGCGGCGCAACTGCGGGAAAATGAAGACATCAAAGAATTTTATCTGGGGCTGAATCAAGCGGGCGGGCGCAAGAATTACCGCGAAGTAAAGCATTATAAGCGGCGCAAGCGCTGGCTGGGTTAGCCGGGCGCGGGCAGGCAAAGGCAGAGACAATGACAGAGACAGACAGCCGTATTCGTGATTTAGTGCAGCATGCTTATGCGCAGGCGCAGGCGGCGCGCCAGCTGCTAGACGCGGCGGGGCTTAAGCCAGCCGATATTCAAGGCGCGGCCGATCTGGCTAAAATACCCGTGCTGCGCAAAGACGCGCTGGTGGCGCTGCAGCGGCAGAATCCGCCTTTTGGTGGCTTGCTCACGCTTGACCCCGCCGACCTGCCGCGCATCTACATTTCGCCCGGGCCGATCTATGACCCGCAGCCGCCACCCGCCGACCCCGAGGCGCAGTTGCTGCCTTTCAAGTCGATTGGACTTGGGCGCGGCGACCGCGTGCTTAATACTTTTATGTACCATTTGACGCCGGCTGGCTTGCTGCTGGATGAGGCACTGCGCGCTTGCGGCGCTACGGTCATCCCCTCCGGCCCAGGCAATACCGACTTGCAGATTAAACTGATGCTGGACTTGGGCGCGACTGGTTTTGTCGGCCAGCCGAGCTATCTGATGACCCTGCTGGACAAAGCGGCTGAGATGGGCTTCGGCGCGGGCGCGCTGCCGCTACGCAAGGCACTGTTCTCGGCGGAACCGTATACGCCGAGCCAGCAAGCGCGCTTCGAAGGCGATTATGGCCTCAAAACGACCTCGGCTTATGGCACGGCGGATTTGGGTTTCATCGGCTACAGCCGCGCTGGGCAGCCCGGTTTCCGCGTCTTGCCGAGCTTGTACTTGCAAATCTGCGACCCAGAAACCGGCCGGCCCTTGCCGGCGGGGGAGATTGGCGAAATCGTCGCGACGACATTTAACCAGGCTTATCCGCTGCTTCGCTTTGGCACGGGCGATTTGGGCGCGCTGGCGCCAGAGTCGCCAGACGGCGTCCAGCAGCTCTTAGGCATATATGGACGCAGCGGCGATGCGGTCAAGGTGCGCGGCATGTTCCTGCATCCGAATCAACTGGCTTATGCTGTGATGCAATTCCCCGAGATTAAAGATATGCAGGCGGTCATCACGCGGGCGGGCAATCGAGATGTGCTAACGCTGAATGTGGCGCTGCAAGCTGGCGCTGCCGCCGCTGGCTTAGACGAGCAGCTGCGCGCCCTAGCGCAGGCGGCGGCGCGCCTGCGGGTTGACGCGGTCAATTTTTTGCCCCCCGATGGACTTGACCCCCAAGCCCGCAAAGTCATCGACCAGCGCGATTGGGACTAATTTAGTCGCTTGGGTTTCTTCTAACTAAAGAAGAAAACAGCAGAGGGCAGAGCAGAAAAGGGTTGGCGGCGGCATACTCTCCCACATCGTCCCCAATGCAGTACCATCTGCGCTCGCGGGCTTAACTTCCGCGTTCGGCATGGTCCCGGGTGTTCCCCCGCGGCTCTAGCCACCAACTCTCCTCTGCTCTGCCCTCTTTACGGCAGCCGAATAAAAAACGCTCCAGCTCTTACCACTACTCACTCACTTGCGCGCCAAAAGTCCCAGACACTCCGCACATTAAGTACGGAAAGCCCTCGACCATTAGTACGGGTCAGCTCCACGCATTACTGCGCTTACACCCCCCGCCTATCTAACTGGTAGTCTCCCAGCGGTCTTACTTGGTCTTTCTTGCCAATGGGGAATCTCTTCTTGAGGCCGACTTCCCACTTAGATGCTTTCAGCGGTTATCCGCTCCGAAGGTCGCTACTCAGCTATGCCGCCGGCGCGACAACTGACTCACGAGCGCTTCGTCCACCCCGGTCCTCTCGTACTAGGGGCATCCCCTCTCAAATTCCCTACGCCCACAGCGGATAGAGACCGACCTGTCTCACGACGGTCTGAACCCAGCTCACGTACCGCTTTAATGGGCGAACAGCCCAACCCTTGGGACCCTATTCAGCCCCAGGATGCGATGAGCCGACATCGAGGTGCCGAGCCTTGCCGTCGATTTGAACTCTTGGGCAAGACTAGCCTGTTATCCCCGGGGTAGCTTTTATCCGGTATGCTACGGCCATTCCACTCTGTGCCGTAGGATCACTAAGCCCGACTTTCGTCTCTGCTCGACTTGTCTGTCTCGCAGTCAAGCTGGCTTCTGCCTTTACACTCAACGATGGGTTTCCATTCCATCTGAGCCAACCTTTGGGCGCCTCCGTTACTCTTTCGGAGGCGACCGCCCCAGTCAAACTGCCCACCTGCCACTGTCCCTAGTCTCTTTAACTCAGGTTAGAGCCAAAGCCTCACCAGGCTGGTATCTCAACATTGACTCCACGCACACTGACGCGCACGCTTCCTCGTCTCCCAGCTATCCTGCACAACTAAGGCCCTAACGCAATGGCAAGCTACAGTTAAGCTCCACGGGGTCTTTTTGTCCTGCTGCGGGTAATACGCATTTTTACGCATACTTCAATTTCGCCGGGCCCCCTGCTGAGACAGTGCTCCACTCGTTACGCCTTTCGTGCGGGTCGGAACTTACCCGACAAGGAATTTCGCTACCTTAGGACCGTTATAGTTACGGCCGCCGTTCACCGGGGCTTCATTTCATCGCTCTCACAACTCCACTTAACCTTCCGGCACTGGGCAGGCGTCAGCCCCTATACCTCAGCTTTCGCTTTTGCAGAGACCTGTGTTTTTGATAAACAGTCGGCAGAGCCTTTTCACTGCAACCTGATCTCTCAGGCGATCCTTCTCCCTAAGTTACGGATCCATTTTGCCTAATTCCTTAGCAGAGGTTCTCCCGTTCGCCTTCGTATTCTCTACTCGTCTACCTGTGTCGGTTTGCGGTACGGACGGCTAGCTTCAACAAACAAAGCGGCTTTTCTTGTCCCAAGGCTATGGACACTTCCTGCCTTATCGGCACGGCTTCACGGGCTCTCCCCGCTTGCCACCTCAATCCACTCAGAGGCTGTCCTTCCCTCAAGCTACCGCTTTCTCTCCACTAGCCGGTACGGGAATATTAACCCGTTGTCCATCGCCTACGCTTTTCAGCCTCGGCTTAGGCCCGACTAACCCGACGCGGACTGACCTTCCGTCGGAAACCTTAGACTTCCGGCGAATAAGATTCTCACTTATTTCTCGCTACTCATGCCAGCATTCTCTCTCCTAATCGCTCCAGCGACCCTCTCAGCTCGCCTTCTCCGCCATTAGAACGCTCCCCTACCATAACTTATTGTTATCCCTGTCTTCGGTAGTATGCTTTAGACCCGTTACATTATCCGCGCAATCGCGTTTGACTAGTGAGCTATTACGCACTCTTTAAAGGATGGCTGCTTCTAAGCCAACCTCCTAGCTGTCTTCACACTATCACCTCGTTTTACACTTAGCATACACTCCGGGACCTTAGACGAGGGTCTGGGTTCTTTCCCTCTCGACTGCTTAACTCATCTCAAGCAGCCCAACTGCCGCGCTTGGCATCAAGGCATTCGCAGTTTGCTTGGGTTCAGTAAGCTCTACGCCCCCTAGCCCAGTCAGTGCTCTACCTCCTTGACCCATCACGCAACGCTAGCCCTAAAGCTATTTCGGGGAGAACAAGCTATCTCCACGCTCGTTTGGCATTTCACCCCTAACCACAATTCCTCCCCCGATTTTGTAACATCGGTGGGTGCGGACCTCCGCTACGCTTTACCGTACTTTCGTCCTGACCATGGTTAGCTCGCCTGGTTTCGTGTCTAATATGCGCCACTTTGTCGCCCTCTTCAGACTCGGTTTCCCTTCGCTTTCGCTTGTCTACAGCTTATGCTTGCCACGCACATTAACTCGCTGGCTCATTCTCCTAAAGGCACGCCGTCAATATGATGCCATCGCACCATACCTCCGACCGGTTGTAAGTACACAGTTTCAGATTCTCTTTCACTCCCCTCGCCGGGGTCCTTTTCACCTTTCCCTCACGGTACTTCTTCTCTATCGCTCATCTCGTGTATTTAGCCTTGGTGGGTGGGCCCACCTGCTTCCCACAATTTTAGCGTCTATCGTGGTACTCAGGATCCTCGTTCGCTTTGCTCGCCTGCGGCTACGGGGCTCTCACCCTCTCCGGCCGACCTTCCCAGATCCTTCCCCTTCAGCTCGCATCGCTCTACCCGAGTCCTACAACCCCGCATGTCGTAACATACGGTTTGGGCTTCTCCGCTTTCGCTCGCCACTACTCGCGGAATCCTCTCTTTTCCTCGTCCTACTTAGATGTTTCAGTTCGGACGGTTCCCCTCGCTTTTCAGCGATGACGCGGTTTTATCCCCGCCGGGTTTCCCCATTCGGGCACCTTCGACTGTCTCGGTCTTATACACCTCATCGAAGCTTTTCGCAGTATAACACGCCCTTCTTCGGCACGAGATGCCTAGGCATCCTCTGTGTACCCTTACTCGCTTTCCGTACCCAATGTACGGAATCTCCGGCTCTCTTGGCACGCGCTTTCTTGGTATTACCTTCGCGTTTTTTATTCGCTTTTCAAGCTGCACTCCCCACGACATTCTCGCCGCAGGGTCTTTTAGTTTGCCACCCTTGTCCCCTCCCGTCAAGGGCTTTTTTTGCCAATTTCCTGAATTGGAATTTTCCGCAGCGACACTGAAGCGCAGAGAAAAATTATGGCGTCTCGCGCCTTGTTTTAGCTGACCCAGGTCTATAGTCTTCGGGGCAATTTTCTTTTTTTTCAACCACAAAGACACAAAGCACACAAAGGAAACTCCGCAGTTTTCGCAGGTTAGACTCCCCTCCCCGAAGCTGCGGGGCGCGTAGACACTACCCTACGGCAGGGGCCAGGGGCGGAGTTGGAAATGTGGCTACTTCCCGATATGCAGCTGATGCACATGGCGGACGAAGTCTTGCCGCCGCAGAGTCTCCAGCAGGCTTTCGGGCAGCGGCTCATCAAAATTAAGCACAGTCAGCGTATTGCCGCCTGGCTCAGCGCGGCCAGTATGCCAACTGGCGATATTGATGCCGTTTTGCGCCATCAAAGTGCCGACCTGCCCAATCACGCCCGGCCGGTCATAACTGCCCATAATCAAGAGCTGCCCGCGCGGTTCAAAATGGATGCGATAATCGTTGATTTGCAGGATATACGGCTGCTGTCGATCGAGCAGAGCGCCGGCGATGCTGATTTCTTCACCGCCCTCCAGCGTGATTTGGCAGGTGATGACATTGCGGTATTCGCTGATTTTGATGCCCTTCGCCTGGGTGATTTTCCAGCCGCGCTCCGCCGCCAGCAGCGGCGCGTTGACGAAGCCGACCTGCGCCCCCAGTATCGGGCTGAGCAAGCCTTTGAGGATGCCCACCGTCATCGGTTTGATTAAACCGTTCATATCTTCGCCGATAATCTCGATGGCGATGCGGCGGATGGGGCGGCGCGCCAAGATGTGTTGCAGCGCGCCGATGCTCTCCGCCAGCTGCATATAGGGGCGAATCTCGGCGTATTGGATGCCCGGCAGCAGCGGCATATTCACCACATTGCGGTAGTCGCGGTCGCTCAGCGCGTCGATGACCTGCCGCGCGATTTGCAGCGACAGGTCTTGCCGCGCTTCGACGGTGTTGTCGCCGATGTGCGGGCTATGGATCACTTTGTCCAAGCCGATGAGCGGGCTATTAAAAGGCGGCTCTTCGTTCCAGACATCCAGCGCCACGCCGCCAAGTTTGCCTTGCTTGAGCGCGTCGGCCAGCAACGCTTCGCGGATGATGCCACCATGCGCGGTGTTGATGAAATACGCGCTACGCTTCATCAGGCTCAGCGTCGCCGCGTCAAAAAAGTCGATTGTTTCTCGCGTCGCCGGCACATGCAAGCTGACATAATCCGCCGCGCCCAGCAATTCAGCCAGACCGACCAGCGTAACGCGCTTGTCATTCACCTGCTCTTCGCGGATGTAGGGGTCGTAAGCCAGCGCGGTCATGCCATGTGCCAGGCAGAGATGCGCCACCCGCTGCCCAACGCGCCCCAAACCGACGATGCCGACGGTCTTGCCATGCAGCTGCCGACCGACTTGCTGCTGCCGGTCAAAAAGCCACCAGCCCTCGCGCAGGCTCTCATGCACAGCCGGCAAATTGCGACTCAGAGCCAGCATCAGCAGCAAGGTATGCTCGGCCGCGGCGATGGCGCTGACGCCGGGCGTGTTCATCACTAGAATGCCGCGTTCGGTGGCGTAGTCGATATCGATGCCGGTCAAACCGGCCGACATGCGCGCAATCAGGCGCAAATGCGGCGCATGCTCCAGCAGCGGCGCGTCCAGCGTGAAGTCCGAGCGGGTGATGATGGCGCTGGCATCGGCCAGGGCCGCCCGCACATTGGCTGTCTTGGGCGGCACAACGCTAACGCGGAAAGCGCCCTGCGCTTCAAACAGGGCGATGCTCTCAGCCGTCAGGTCAGTCGCGACGACGACAAGCTCGCTCAAGCGAAACTCTCCTGGCTCTGGAACTCTTCTAAGACCTCGTGCAAGCTGCCGTAGAGCTTATCGTTAATATCCGCAAAATCGGCCAGCGCCGAATGCGACAGGTCTGGCACGGTGTAGCAGGTCATGCCGGCGGCTAAGGCGGCTTGGGTGCCAGCCCGGCTATCTTCCAAAGCCAGGCAGCGCTCCGGCCGGTAGCCGATTTTGGCGGCGGCATGCAAATAGATGTCGGGCGCTGGTTTGCCGCGCGCCACAAATTGCGCGGAATAACGCTGCGGGATGAGCTGGTCCCAGCCCAGCAGCCGCACAAAATGCTCGATGATGGCTTGCGTCGAGCTGGAGGCGATAGCCCGCGGGATATTGCGCTGCGCCACATAGCGCAGCAGCGCATCAGCGCCCGGCCGCGCTTTGATGCGCTCGGGCGGCAGCTCCAGCATGCGCCCAGTAATCGCCGCTTCGATAGCCGCCGGCGAGTCGCCTAATTTTGGATAATGGGCTTGCAGGATGGCGGCGAATTCGTCCACCCGCATGCCGATGCCCAGCTCGCGCACCGCCTCGGAATAGACATAGCCGCAGCTTTCGATAAGCTCGACTTCGACCGCGTGCCAAACTGGTTCCGAATCGACCAGC
Source organism: Phototrophicaceae bacterium (assembly GCA_965200325.1). GTDB lineage: Bacteria > Chloroflexota > Anaerolineae > Aggregatilineales > Phototrophicaceae > UBA6055. The sequence continues at coordinate 3,008,383 of OZ241335.1, forward strand.
AAGCCGTCCATATCAAAGATAATCGCCTCGTATTGCATACTTAAATGAGTCCCTCGAATTCCTGAACAAATTGCGCGCGCAGCTCAGCCTGGCGGAAGCTGAGGGCGACGGCGCTTAGGGCTAGCCGGATGCCTTTTTCATAGACCGCTTGATGCGCCGTACTGCGGACGCTGTGCCAGCCGCGCCGCCCGCCGGCCAGTGGCAGCAGAGCCGCTAGCGAAGCCGAACTGAGAAAAATATCGGCTTCGGCTTGCACAGCCGGCCGGCTTACCACGCCGCCATAGCCGATAAAAAGATCGACCATCGGCTTCGCCGCCAAATCTGAAGCGCCATCGCCAATCATCAGCCGCCTGCCCGGTTTGGAGCCAGCTAAATCTTGAATAATCGCCGCTTTGCCGCTGGACACTGTCAGCGGTCCTTCATTGTAATCGAGGTAGGTCTGCGCTTGCTGCGCCTGCGGCTCGTGATAGCGCCACCACTGCCCCGAGAGTTCATTGTATTCGAGTTCCACGGCGCGGATTTGCGCCGCGGCGACGCCGAGCCGCCGCCCGAAGCCGCGCACCGCGTCAATCAAGCCGCCGCTGATGATGAAGACCTGCTTGCCCAAGAATTGCAGCGCGGCGATGACAGCCGGCGCGTCTTCGACAGTCGTTTGCCAATAGCGCTCTGCCACGGCTTTGAGCTGGGCTCGCGTCGGTCGGATGGCCTTTAAGCGCTTGCCATAGACATCCGCCAGATCCAGCTCGCCGTCCATAGCCTTGTTGGTCAATAAGCCGACGCGCGCCTCTTTGCCTTTCAGCCGCGCCAGCTCGTCAATGCCTTCAATCGTCGACAGGGTGCTGTCGCAATCGAAGAAGATGAGGTCGAATGTGGCCCAGCGCCCTTGTCGCATGCTGCCTTCCCAGCTGACAAACCAACCGCGCTCATTATAGTGCCTTCGCTTAGGATTGCTACACTTGGCTTAGGCAGGAGTAAAGCCGAGTTTGCTATTGCGACTGGGGGAGGAAATTTAGCCGCAGAAGTAAGTCCAAGTTAATTATGCACCATTTTCAACCCCACCTACGGGAGGGGCCTGGGCTGGGCTTGACTCGCAAAATTCGCTATGCAATTCTGCGGCGAAAAGAACTGTTGAATCCCGCCAGCGCCTGCCGTATAATAGCCTTCCTATTCAAATAAGTCTCAGACGCCTAGCGGTGAAAGGAGCAGCGCTTTGGCACGCAAACCGGCTGACCAATCAGTAGACCGCAAAGATATTTTGTGGGCGGCGGCGAAAGTGCTGCACCGCAACGGCTACGAAGCGACCACCATGAACGACATCGCCGCCCAAGTGAATCTCACCGCCGCCAGCCTCTATCACCATTTGCGCAATAAAGATTTTTTGCTGCTGAATGTCTTGGAACTTGGCTTAGACCTGACCATCGCTAAGCTGGAGCGCATCGTCGCATCGGATATGTCTTATGCCGAGAAACTCTGCGCGATGATTCGCTCGCATGTCGTCAGCGTGGCTGGCAATGTGGCGGTGGGCGCGGCTATGGTCTTTGAAATCCGCGTCTTGCTCAAGGTGCAGGGCAGCGGCAAAAATGGCGGAGACGCGGTGGCGGCTGAGTTTGCGGCGCGGCGCAACCGCTTTTTTGCCCGCCGCGACTACTTTGAGAGCCTGTTTCGGGATGTGCTATGCGCCGGCATCGAAGCCGGCGAGTTTCGCCCGGTCGACACGGCCATCGTCACCAAAGCGATACTCGGCGCGCATAACTGGGTGGGCGTCTGGTTTAAGGAAGGCGGCCGGCTCACCGGCGAAGAAGTATCGGCCGTGATGGCGGATATGTTCCTGGCGTCGCTGCAAGTTTAGCGGTCTAAGAGGTAGAATATGTCCAAGCGGTCTTTGACCGGTTTTTTCCCGGCTTACGATGGCGCTCGGCGCTTCTTGCAAATCCTGCACGGCGCGAGCGCTTCGCAGTACAAGGTGATGTGGGGCGAGATTCAAGCGCATAAAGGCTCGCCGCAAGAAACGACCAACTGGAAAGAGCCGGAAAAATGGATTCCCGAACGGCTGACGAGCGAGAGCCGCGCGCTGGCTCTGCGTATCTGGCGCGAATCGGAAGGCTTGGTCAATCCGCGCTACATCGATGGCTGCAAAGGCTTATGTGATAATCACGACTTGCTAGACACTTCTGATGATGTTTTTCAGCTCACGGAGAGGGGCAGGCGCTTCGTCAACAATGACAAAGACACCATGCGCGAAATAGATGAATATGAAGGCATGTTTGTCATTCTCAAGGCAATCGCGGAACGCCACCCGGCCAAAGTCAAAGATTTCTGGCAGGAATTCCGTGTTTTTTGTTTGACATATACCAGGATACAATCGGACAGCATTATCAAATCAACGCTGCGTTACCGCCTGGCGAATCTCCGCCAGCGCGAATTCATCCTCATGCAAGGGCATACTTATACAGTGACCGATGCCGGGCTTAGCTATTTAAGCACACGCCAGGCAAGTCAGACGGCTTTGGCCCCGGCTTATGACAATAGTTTAGCGCGGACGGTGAAAGATAGTCATGACGCGGCGCGCCAGCAGCTTGCCCGCTATCTGCGAAAGATGAACCCCTATAAATTCGAGCATCTTATTAAACTGCTGCTCGAAGAAATGGGTTATGACGCTGTTGAAGTAACCAAAGCGAGCAATGACAAAGGCGTCGATGTAGTCGCGGAGATGCAAGTCGGCATCAGCCGCGTGCACGAAGTCATCCAAGTCAAGCGCCAGCAGGGCAATATCTCGCGCACAGTCCTAGACCAGTTGCGCGGCGCACTGTATTACTTCGATGCTGTGCGCGGCACGATTATCACTACTGGCGGTTTCTCTAAAGGCGCGCAAGACGTGGCATTTTTGAAAAACGCTCCGCCGATTACCCTTATCGATGGCGAGACCCTGCTCAACCACCTCATCGAACACAATATTGGCATCCGTCGCAAAGAGATTCAGATACTGGAATTTGACGAGCAATCCTTAGACGAATTTGGCACGGAAGACGAAGTAGAATTTTAGGCGAGTGAAAGGCGGCTAGCAGATGCGTCTCAGCATCAAGAAAGCAGCGGTTATCGGCTCTGGCACAATGGGCAGCGGCATCGCCGCGCTGCTGGCCGGCGTCGGCATCGAGACGCTCCTGCTCGATATTCCGCCGCCGGGCAGCAAACCGGCCGACGGCCCAAAAGTCCGCAATCAAATCGTTGCTGCCAATCTGAAAGCGCTGGGCAAAGCCCGGCCGCCACGGCTCTATAGCCCCGACGACTTGGCGCATATCCAAATCGGCAATATCGAAGACGACCTGGCGCAAATCCGCAGCGCTGACTGGGTCATCGAAGCGGTGGTGGAAAATTTAGACATCAAACGGGACTTGATGGCGCAGCTGGCGCGCCGCGTCAAATCCAGAGCCATCGTCAGCAGCAATACCTCGGGCCTGCCTATCAGCAGCATCGCGGCTGGCTTGCCGCCAAGATTTACCCGCCGCTTCCTCGGCACGCATTTTTTTAACCCGCCGCGCTACCTGCGCCTGCTAGAGATTATCCCGCATGCCGGCACCGATAGCGCCATCGTCGACTTTATGTTGCGCTTTGGCACGGATGTTTTGGGCAAAGGCACTGTGCTTTGCAAAGACACGCCCAACTTCATCGGCAATCGCTTTATGTCTATGTCGGGCATGCAGGCGATGAATTACGCCCTGGATAATGACTATACAGTCGAAGAGGTCGATGCGCTGACGGGCCCGCTCATCGGCCGGCCCAAGACCGCCACTTTTAATCTGAACGACCTGGTCGGCTTTGATATTGCCGTCGGCGTCGCCCGCAATCTCTATGAGGCCATCCCCGACGACCCCGCCCGCGAGCTGCTGCGGCACCAGAAAAACGCCGCCCTCTCCAACGAGCTGCTGGAGCGTGGCTGGCTGGGGCGCAAGACCGGCCGCGGTTTTTATCACATGCGGCGCGACGGCGATAAAAAAGAACTCTGGGCTCTCAATTTGCAAACGCTGGAATATGAACCGCCGACCAAGCCACGCTTCGATAGCGTCGGGCAACACCGCAAAGTCGAGCCGCTGGGCGAGCGCATCCGCCTGCTTATCAATGCCGACGACCGCGCCGGGCGCTATCTCTATCATCTGCATGCCTTTTTGCTGGCTTATGCCTCCAACCGCGTGCCAGAAATTACCGATACGATCGTCAATGTGGACAATGCGCAAAAATGGGGTTTTGCCCACAAAATGGGGCCCTTTGAAATTTGGGACGCCATCGGCGTCGCCGAGACGGTCGAGCGCTTTGAGGCCGACGGCTACCCGGTCGCCGCTTGGGTGAAAGATATGCTGGCGGCCGGCCAGGCCAATTTCTATCAGCGCGACGCCGGCGGCAAGGTCATCGGCTATTACAGCCCGCAAGAGCAGGCTTACCTGCCATTGGAGAAAGACCCGCGGGAAATCACGGTGGCGGATTTGAGCGCCAGCGGCGCGGCTCTCTACCGCGACGGCTTTGGCAAAATCTACAATATGGGCGATGGCGTGCTGCTCTGGGAATTCACGACTAAACAGAACATGCTCTCGCCCGATTTGCTGGAGTCGGGCTGGATGGCTCTGAATTTGCTGGAGCGGCCCAAATATAAAGCGCTGATTATCGGCGATGACGACGAGCGCTTTTCCATCGGCGCTAGCCTCGACCCAGCCAATCTCGTGGCTGGCATCAGCGGCGTCGAGCAGGGTCTCATAAGTTTGCAGCGCTTGTCGCAGTCTTTGCATACCGCGCCAAAGCCGGTTGTCATCGCGGCCTATGGCATGGCCTTGGGCAGTGGCGCTGAGCTGGTGATGGCGGGCGCGGCTATCGTCGCCCATATCGAGCTGTATATCGGCCTGGTTGAGGTGGGCGTCGGCTTAGTGCCGACAGGCGGCGGCTGCAAAGAGCTGCTGCGGCGGCTGGTGAATCCATTAGCCCGCCTCGGCTCGGACGGTGTTCTGGCCGGCTTGCAAAAAGCCTTCGAGAACATCGCCACCGCCAAGGTCAGCGGCAGCGCCAAAGAAGCGCGGACGCTCGGCTTCTTGACCGAAGCGGACAAAATTGTGATGAACCGCGCCCACTTGCTGGGCGAGGCTAAGGCTTTGGCTTTAGCCTTGAGCGAGACTTATGAGCCACGACCGGCCGAGCCAGTCTACGCCGCCGGGCGCGATGCCTATGCCGCTTTGCTCTTGGCGATCGCGGATTTCGTAGAAGCCGGCTATGCCAGCCAGCACGACGCCCTCATCGCCCGCAAGCTGGCATATATCCTGACCGGCGCGGCTTTAGCCGAGCCGCAATGGGTGCAGCCACAATACCTGTTCAACCTGGAGCGCGAGGCTTTCTTGAGCTTGCTTATGGAAAGCGAGACGCAAGCCCGTATCTTTCACATGCTGCGAACGAACAAACCCCTGCGCAATTGAATAAGCAGGACAAATTAAATTTTGCGAGTTTTTGCGTTCGTTTCAACCCCACCCCCGGCCCCTCCCCGAAGCTTCGGGGAGGGGAGTCTAACCTGGGGCCTGTACGCATTGCCCGATGGGAGGGGCTTTCCTGCAAGCTCGCACAGTTTTCAGGGTTTTTCTTCCCTCCCCAAAGCTTTGGGGCGCGTAGACACTGCCCTACGGGAGGGGACGCGGATGGGGTTGAAAATTGCGCCTCACATTTTGCATAATTAACTTGGACTTACTTCTGTGGCTATTAATCAGGTTTCCTTTCACAGAAAGAAAATGAAGTAGAAGGGCAAAGAAAATGCGCCAAGCAGTCATCGTCGCCGCCGCTCGCACCGCCGTCGGCAAAGCCGGCCGCGGCAATAGCAAAAACGCCCGCTCGGACGATATGGCGGCCGCGGTCATCAGCGATTTGATGCGTAAAACCGCCGACAAGCTCGCGCCAGAAGACATCGACGATGTCATCATCGGCTGTGCCATGCCAGAAGGCGCGCAGGGCATGAACTTCGCCCGCGTCATCGCCTTGCGCGCCGGCCTGCCAGTGGACATACCCGGGCAGACCGTCAATCGCTTTTGCTCCAGCGGCTTGCAGACCATCGCCCTGGCCGCCAACAGCATCATCGCCGACCAAGCTGATGTGGTCATTGCCGGCGGCGCTGAATCGATGTCCGCCGTGCCGATGACCGGCCACCACCTCAGCCCCAACCCGCACCTGGCAGCGAATGCGCCAAATGTCTATATGAGCATGGGCTTGACGGCCGAGCGCGTCGCCAGCGAATTTGGCGTCAGCCGCGCCGCTATGGACGCTTTCGCTTTGAGCAGCCATCAAAAAGCAGCCGCCGCCACCGACGCCGGCCTTTTCGCCCAAGAGATTGTGCCTTTTGCCTGGGAAGAGACCATCGTCGGCGCGGCGAACCAGCCGACGACCGTGCAAAAGCGGCTGGACCAGGATGAGCATCTGCGCCGCGAAACGAGCCTGGAAGCACTAGCCCAGCTCAAGCCCGCTTTCAAAGCGGGTGGCAGCGTGACGGCCGGCAATTCTAGCCCCTTGAGCGATGGCGCGGCCGCCGTCATTGTGATGGAGCGCGAGCGCGCCGAGCGCCTCGGCTTGCAACCGATGGCTCGCTTTGTCGGCTTCGCCGTCGCTGGCGTCCGCCCCGAAATCATGGGCGTCGGGCCCATCAAAGCGGTGCCAAAAGCCTTAGCCCGCGCTGGCCTGGACCTGGACGACATCGACCTCATCGAGCTTAACGAAGCCTTCGCCGCCCAGGCGCTGGCGGTCATGCGCGAGCTGGAGATGAAGCCCGAGCTGGTGAATGTGAATGGCGGCGCTATCGCCTTAGGCCATCCGCTCGGCTGCACCGGCGCCAAACTCACCGTGCAAATCATCAACGAGATGAAACGGCGCGGCAGCAACTATGGCTTGGTGACGATGTGCATCGGCGGTGGCATGGGCGCGGCCGGCATCCTGCAAAATCTCAATTAAGGCTATGTCCGCTTTTTATACCGCTGTCGCCCGCTATTATGACGCCGAGACTGGCGACAAAGTCGACGACCTGCTGATGTACAGCCGGCTCGCCGCTGAATATCCAGGCGATATTTTGGATGTCGGCTGCGGCACTGGCCGCGTGCTGCTGCATCTGGCGCAGGAGAATTATCAGGTTCACGGCATCGACCAAGACCGCGCCATGCTAGACATCTTCGAGCGCAAGCTGGACCTGCTGCCGCATCTGCGCGAGAAAATCACCATCGTCGAAGCCGATGCCCGCCAGCACGAGTTTTCCCGCCAGTTTCGCTTAATCCTGCTGACCTTCAATGCCCTGATGCACTTCAAAACGCAAGCGGAGCAAATCGCGCTGCTCAGCCAATTGCGCCGTTGCCTGGCGGATGACGGCCTGCTGGTGATTGACCTGCCCAATGCGGGACCCGCCTTCGCCTCAGAAGACAGCGATACGCTTAGCTTCGAGCGCAACTTCCTCGACCCAGAAACGGGCCACATGATTATGCTGCAATCGCTCAGCTATCTCGACCGCGCCGAGCAGGTCATCTATGTGGACTGGGTTTATGACGAGATTGACGGCGATGGGCAGGTGAGACGGCTGCTGGCGCCGCATCAACTGCGCTATTTTTTCTTGCCAGAATTGCGCCTGCTCTTGCAGCGCTGCGGCTTTGCGCTGGCGGCCGTCTATGGCGATACCAATGGCGCGCCTTTCACTGCCGACAGCGAGCGCCTCATCGTGCAAGCCCGCGGGGATTCGCATGCCCCAGGGACCTAAGCGGGCGCTTTTTACAGTCTTAATTGCCGCGCTGCTCGCGCTGGCGGGCTGCGATTTTCCGCTGGCTGCGCTCAACCCGACCGCGCCGCCCACCGCCTCTCCATTTCCCAGCCCGCTGCCCCAGCCAACCGTAGAAATCTTGACCTCGGCCGAACTCTACGCCCGAGAAACGCGCCACATCGGCGAGACCAGCCCCAGTTACGCTTCTTTCCCGGTCGGCGCGGCCCTGCCGCCGCTGCGCGCTGGCGATTCGCCCTACGGTGTCAGCGTCCCGCTCGCTGCTGAGACAGTCCTATCAGGCGAACTCTTCCAGCTCAGTCCAACTTTGCAACCGGCCCTCTTGCTTTTGGGCGCGGATAGAGCCGCTTTTGGCGCTTTGCCAGCGCGCCTGGCAGAAGCTGGCTTTGTCGTGCTGCTGCTAGAAACGGATGCGCGGGTAGAGGCGAGCCAGGTCGAGATTATGCTGCAATCGCTGATTGCGCTGCCGGGGGTCGATGCGAGTCGCATCGGCATCTTGGGCGCTGCGCCAGCGGCCGACATTGCCGCCATCGGCTGCGCTGTCAATTCGCTCTGCGACGCGCTGGCTTTATTAAGCCCGCGGGCCCGCGCCACCTTGCTCAATATGCTGCCGTCGCTGGGGCCGCGCCCGCTCTGGCTGGCTGCCAGCCAAGCGGACAGCGAGGCTTTTAATACAGCCAGCGCGCTGGCGGCAGCAGCGAGGGGCGAAACGCATTTTTTCCAAGTCGCCGCCGGCCAGGGCGCGGGACTGCTCAGCGCCCAGCCCGAGCTGGCAAATCAACTGACTGATTGGTTCATCCGCCAGCTGCAGGTCCAAGAATAAAGGAAGACCAAAATGCCAGAGCTTTTAGACTTTTTCCAAAAGCGCCAAGACAGTATGCTCGCCTTTTTGACTGAGCTGGTCCAGCGCGAATCTTTCACCCGCGACAAAGCGCAGGTCGATGCCCTAGTCGATTTTGTCGCCGAGACCTTGACCGCCCGCGGCGCGGACTCAGTGCAGTGCTATGCCCAAAGCCAGGTCGGCGATTTTCTGCTGGCGAAATGGAATGTGGCCGCGCCTGGCCCGCCTTTCCTCTTCTTGGCACACCTCGATACTGTGCACGCCAGCGGCACGCTGGCAAAAATGCCTATCAAGCTGGAAGACGGGCGCTATTATGGCCCAGGCGCGCTGGACATGAAAGCGGGCGTCGTGATTGCCCTAGAAGCCATCCGCGGCCTGCAAGAGCGCGGGCAGCTGCCCGACCGCCCAATCCACTTTCTTTTTACGACTGACGAAGAGATTGGCAGCCCGCAGAGCGAAGCGCTGATTAAAGCGCAGGCGGCCGATTGCGGCTTAGCGCTGGTGCTGGAGCCAGCCACCAAAGAAGGCACGCTGAAGACCTGGCGCAAGGGCGGCGGCAAATACGAATTGATTATCGAAGGGCGGGCGGCACATGCCGGCATCGCGCCGCAAGAAGGCATCAACGCCATTATCGAATTTGCCCGCCAAGCCCTAGAAATCAACCAGCTCAACGATTTGAAATATGGCACATCGGTCTCGCTAACTTTGGTCGAAGGCGGCTCGGCGGGCAATGTCATCCCCGCCCGCGTCAAGGCGCATATCGATACCCGCGTTCTGACGCTGGCGGCGATGCGCGAGCTGCATACAGCCCTGACTGGACTGTATCCCAAGATGCCGGGCGCTAAAGTAACTTGCCGGCGCCAAGCCCAGCGCCCGCCGATGGAACGGCGGCCCGGCCTCTTCGAGCGGGCGGCGGCTATCAGCCAAGCCCACGGCATTACGCTCTATGAAGGGGGCAGCGGCGGCGGCTCGGATGGCAACTTCACCGCCGCTATGGGCATACCGACGCTGGATGGCTTGGGCGCGCATGGCGATGGCGCGCATGCCCCGCACGAGCATGTCATCATCAGCAGCTTGCCGCGTCAAGCCGCCTGCATCGCCGCTCTCCTGCTTGAGTGGCAGTAGAATTTAGCCACAGAGCCACAGAAGTAAGACAAATTAAATTGTGCAAGTTTTATGCGTTCGTTTCAACCCCACCCCCGGCCCCTCCCCGAAGCTTCGGGGAGGGGAGTCTAAGCGATAAAAACTGGTCGCTAGACACTGGCCGCCGGTCGCATAAACACTGCCCTACGGGAGGGACTTTCCCTCAAACTCCCCATAGTTTTCGGGGTTTTCTCCCCTCCCCAAAGCTTTGGGGAGGGGCCGGGGGTGGGGTTGAAAACTGCGGCTACGCCTCACTTTTTGCACAATTAACTTGGGCTTACTGAGAACGAACTTGCCCCCTTTGTCATATCTGTACAAGAGATTGGCGCAAGTCTTGGCGCATACTGCGGTTTCTCTGGGCGCGGTCTCGGCTATGATTCGGCTATTATCCACCTATTCACCCGCGCTGGAGCTTCGCCCCTTGGAAGCGCTTTTTATTTCCGCTTTTGCTATGTCCATCGCCTTCGCCGTTCAGCCGGGCGTCATTGCCTTCGAGGCTCTGCGCCGCGGCATCCGCCATGGCTTCACCGCCGCCTTGCATGTCGAATTAGGCTCGCTCTTGGGCGATGGCGTCTGGGCGATAATCGCGCTCTTGGGCGCGTCGCTGCTTTTCCAGAATCGTATTGTAACTTTGGCTTTGGGGCTTTTTGGCTGCGTCTTGCTCTTGCGCTTTGCTTGGGAGGCATGGCAAGCCGCGCGCGGCGATGTCGTATTCGCCACCGCCGGCGAAACCAAAGGCAATCACTTAGTCGCCGGCGCTATGCTCTCCTTGTCTAACCCGCAGAATATCACCTTTTGGGTCGGCATGAGCGGCACGATTATCGGCATTGGTTTTCTCGATCCGCAGCCGATTCATTTGCTGGTCTTTTTCGCCGGCTTCATGATTGCCCAGGTCTGCTGGTGTTTTTTCTTCGCGGCGGTGGTGGAGTTCGGCCGCCGCTTGCTCAGCCAGCGCCTCTTCCGTTATATCAATTTAGCCTGCGCCGTTTTCCTCGCCTTGTTAGGGTTGACGCTCTTGCGGCAAACGTTAGAAATGAGCCTGGCTCTGCTCTAGCCGCCGAGAACTTGCGGCCGCTAAATCTCGATGTACTGTTTCCAGACTTCCGGTCCCGAGCCGAGGGCGATGACGAGGTAGCTCGTGCGCGGCGTCTTAGGCTCCCAGAGCAGGCGCATGCCGGCTACATTGTGCAGGCGATTGCCTTTGCGGTGGTTGCAGCGGGCGCAGGCGCAAGCCGTATTCGACCAAGTGTCTTTGCCGCCTTTAGAGCGCGGGATAATGTGGTCGATGGTGAAATCGCGCTTGCTCAAGACCTTGCCTTTGGCGAGATTGCCCAAAGCCCGGCCACAATAGATACAGGTATAATTGTCGCGCACCAGCACGCCTTTGCGGCTCCAATGCGATTGGCGGCGCGGCACATTGACATAAGAGCGCAAGGCAATGACCGACGGCACTTCAAATTTTCTGCGGACTGTGTTCAGGTATTGCCCCGTCATTTCTACGGCTATAGCCTTGCCGGCCAGCAGCAGATTCATAGCCCGTGGCACAGTGATGACGGAAAGCGGTTCCCAAGTGCTGCCATTGAGCAGCAGGACACGGCTTTGCAACACGCTCATCACATTGCGCCTCTCACCTCAGCCGAAGGATGCTAAAATGCGCTTATCTTATGTATAACATAAAATGACCTTTTTTTCTAATGCTGCTGTTTTGCGGGCAGGGCAATCGCATCAAATTGCGATAAGACCAACCCCACGATGGCGAGCCCTGCCCGAAGCTTCGGGCAGGGACTTTCCTGCAAGCACCCGCATAGTTTTTCGGGGGTTTTCTCCCCTCCCCAAAGCTTTGGGGCGCGTAGACACTGCCCTACGGGAGGGGCCGGGGCTGGGGTTGAAACGAACGCATAAATTTGCATTTTTTTGCGCTTTTTCTGTACCTCTGTGGCTAACTATTCTGGTTGCTTTATGCTAACAAAACCCCATCTCGCCGACGAAAAAATCCAAGCCTGCCTCGAAGCGGTTTATGGCATTTCAGTGTCCGCGCTGGAATTTCTGCCCGTAGGCAATGACGCCCGCGCCTGGTCTTATCGTGTCGCGACGCGCGCGGGCAAGTATTTTCTCAAGCTGCGCAAGGGGCCGCCCAAGCCCGCGTCGCTGCGCGTGCCACACTATTTGCGCAGCGTCGGCATCGCCAATGTCGTCGCGCCTTTGCCGACGGCCCAGCGCCAGCTCTGCGCCATTATCGCCGACAGCGACTATAGGCTCATGCTCTATCCTTTTGTCGATGGCGAATCGGCTTGGGATATGCCGCTGACGGCGGCGCAATGGCGGGCTTGGGGCGAAATTATGCGCGCCATTCACGATTGCCCCATCGACGCGCGGCGATTGCCGAATATGCCGCGCGAAGCTCTCGGCTCGAACTGGCTGCTGGCTCTCGATGAGGTGGAGCGCGTCATCAAGCGCGGGCAATACGCCAGCGAGGTGGCGGCGGCGGTGGCGCGGATTTGGCAGGCGAAAACGCGAGACATCGACACCGCCCGCCGCCGCTACATCAATTTGGGACTGCATTTCGACAGCCGCTCACCGCAGTTTGTGCTTTGCCACGCCGATATTCATAGGGCGAATATCATCATCGACAGACAGGGCGCGATTCAAATCGTCGACTGGGACGAGACCTTGCTCGCGCCTAAAGAACGCGATTTGATGTTCTTCTTTGGCAATGGCCACGCGGCGGAGGCGGAAGCCGCTTTCCGCGCCGGTTATGGCTCCGGCGCGCTTGACCGCGTCGGCATAGCTTATTACCGCTATGACTGGCTGCTGCAAGAACTCGTCGATTATGGCCAGCGCGTTTTTCTTGCCAGCGATACCAGCGACGAAGACCTGGCTTTTGCCCGCGTCGAATTTGAGCGGCTCTTCGCCCCTGGCGATGTACAGGAGCGGGCGCAGCAGGCTTTCGCCCGCATCAGCAGCGAGACCGCGTCGGCATAGGGCAATCGCCCGCCAATGCGCGCCGCCGTCGCGCCGATTGCTATTATAATTATTTCTACTTGAGCTGGCAGATAATCGCGGAGCGGGACCAATGCGCCGACAAACTCTTTTTATATTTTTTCTTTTTAGCGCTATTTTTCTGCTCGCCGGTCTAGCGCATCCCAGGGCTCAGAGCGCGCCTAGCTCCCGGCTGCAAGTCATTGAAGTGAGTCCAGCGCCTGCCAGCCCGCTGGCTTTGGACGCAGCCATCACTTTCTTTTTCAATCGGCGGGTGGATTGCGCCGCCGTCGAAGCGGCTCTGAGCTGGTCGCCAGCGATACCGGGCTTGCTAAGCTGCGACGAATATAGCTTGACCTTCAGCCCCGCCAGCGCCTACGAACGCGATACCACTTATAGCTTCACGCTGAACCCGCCGCTGGCCGCCAAAGACGGCGCACCTTTGCTCGAAGCCTACCGCCAGACTTTTCATACCGTCGGCTATCTCGAAGTAGCTGAAGCCTTCCCCAGCGCGGATGGCGGGCAGGCGCCGGTCGATTCGGCTATCACGGTCATTTTTGACCGCCCCATCGTGCCGCTGGCTCTGTACAGCGACTCGGCGACCTTGCCCCAGCCACTACAGCTCAACCCAGAGACCGCCGGGCAAGGCGAGTGGGTCAATAGCGCCGTTTATGTTTTTAGGCCAGCCCAGCTGCTGCAAAGCGATACAGTCTATAGGGCGACAATTGCCGCTGCGCTGACAGCGGTGGATGGCGCCAGCCTGCCAGCGGCATATTCATGGACCTTCCAAACAGCCGCGCCGGCCGTCCTGGCTGTCGAACCGCCGCTGGGCAGCGGCAATCTGAGCCTCGAGCCTAAGATTCAAGTCCGTTTTAATCAAGCGCTGGCGCCCGAGCTCGTCGAGCGCGCTTTCTCTTTGCGCGCTTTGCCCGCTGACGAGGGCGGCCCGGTCGCGGGCGCATTTGAATGGGCGGCGGATGGGCTGGGCTTCGCCTTTAGTCCCGCGCTGCGCCTCGAGCTGGATACCGTATACGAAGCCAGCTTCGATGCCGCGCTCATCCCGACGCTGAAATTTAGCAATCAAAGCGGCGCGCCAAGCTGGCGCTATACGACTGTGCCGCCGCCGGCGATTAAAGCGACCGAGCCGGCGAATAAGGCGGTTGTGCAGCATGGCGGCAGCTTTTCGCTCTTTTTCGCCTCGCCCATGAATATCGAAACATTAGCCGACAGAATCACGATCGAGCCGGCGCCCGCCTTTGAGCCGCGAGCATTCTACAGCGATTGGAGCAATCGCTACACCGTCTCTTTTGACGCGCGGCCTTCGACGACCTATACCGTGCGCATTGCGCCCGGCATGCAAGACATCTATGGCAATGCCATCAGCGAAGCGCTGACTTTCAGCTATACGACGGCGGCCCGCCCGCCAGCGCTGGGCATGAATGTGCCTGGCGAGGTCGGTTTCTACGCGGCCGACCGCGCGCCGACCCAACTCTATATCTATCACCGCGGCCTGAGCCAGGTCGATTTAGCCCTCTACCGCGTGCCGCTGCTGGATTTTGTCGGCCAACTGACCGACGACGAGCAATACGCCGCCGCCTATCGCTATCGGCCCTCCGCCGATGACTTATTAAAAAGCTGGCGCATCGATTCCGATACGCCAGAAAATACGACCCGCTACGAGCTGCTGGAGTTGGCTGATGATGGCAAGGACAGGCTGGATCCGGGTCTCTATTTCCTCGAATTGGAATCGCCCGGCCTGGAACGCCATTACGAGCGGACGCGGCATTTCCTCAATGTCGCGACGGCCGTGCTGACAGTCAAGCAGACGACCGACCGCTTGACCGTCTGGGCGGTGGATGTCGCTTCTGGCGCAGCCCTCAGCGGCGAAAACATACGGATATACGGCAAAGACGCGCGACTGCTCGGCAGTGGCCTGACGGATGAGCGCGGCATCGCCCAGGTCGATATTCCTTATACCCGCGATTTATACAGCGGCTTCGTGGCTGTGCTGGCTAGCGCCGAGCAGTTTGGCGTCGGTTATTCCAACTGGTCAAATGGCACCGAGCCTTGGCAGTTCGGTTATGAATTTTCTTTTTTCCCGCGCGCGTTCCAAAGTTATCTCTATACCGACCGCCCGGTTTATCGCACGGGGCAGCCGGTCTATTTCCGCGGTCTACTGCGCAGCAAGGACGATGTTGTTTATATGCCGCCGCCACTTGAGACCGTGCCAGTAACAATCCGCGATGCCCGCGGCGAAATCGTCTATCAACGCGATTTGCCTCTGAGCGATTTTGGCAGTTTTAATGACAGCTTTGATATCGCGCCGGCCGCATCGCTCGGCGCTTATCAAATTTCGGTCGAGCTGCCAACGGAAGACGAGTATTATGTCGAGTCCGACGGCGTCGGCTTTTTGGTGGCGGAGTATCGCCTGCCTGAATATCAGGTAACGCTTTCGACCGAGCAGCCGCAAATCGCGCAAGGCGCGTCAAGCCGCTTCACGCTGGCCGGCAAGTATTTTTTTGGCGGGCCCGTGTCTGAGGCTGAAGCCGAATATACGATTTTTTCCGCGCCTTATGTCTTTGATTATGCTGGCGCCGGCCTCTACGATTTTGGCGATTATGATAGCTACGCCCCACCGCACGAGTATGCTGGCGTCGACAGCGTCGTCAGCGAAGGCCACTTGAGGACAGATGCCGCCGGCCAGGCGCAATTTGAATTGTTAGGCGATTTGGGCGACGCGCCGCGCAGCCAGCGCTGGCGCGTCGAAGCCGCCATCCGCGATGAAGCCGGGCAGACTATCTATGGCAGCTCCAGCTTGATTGTGCATCAAGGTCTGTTTTATCTGGGCGCCCGCGCCGAAAATTATGTCAGTCGCGCTGGCGAAGACAACCGCATCAAGCTCATCGCCGTCGATTGGCAGAGCCAGCCCATAGCGAATCAGCCCATCGATGTACAGGTGCTGGAACGCCGCTGGGTCAGCGTGCAAGAACAAGACCCTAGCAGCGGCCGCACTGCCTGGACCTGGGATTTTGAAGAGATTCCGATAACTAGCGGCGCTGTGACGACCGATAGCCAGGGCAAATCGGACTTTGTCTATCAAGCGCCGAATGGCGGCAACTATAAAATAATCGTCTCGGCCCAGGATGCGGCAGGCAACACAGTGCGCAGCGCGACTTATGCTTGGGTTTGGGGCAGCTCCTTTGTCTCGTGGCGGCAGGCGAACAACAAGACAGTCGAAGTGGTGCCGGCGCAGTCCGACTATAGCGTCGGCGAGCGGGCGCAGGTTCTGATAACTTCGCCCTGGCCCGGCCGAGCCGAAGCCCTCGTCAGCCTCGAGCGCGGCGATGTGCTTAGCGTCGAGCATATCAGTTTGGATAGCAATTCGCATATCTATGAATTTGAGATTCTGCCCCAGCACGCGCCGAATATCTTTGTCAATGTCTTCCTCTTCAAAGCCGTCGACGCGCATAATCCCATCGCCGACTGGCGCGTCGGCATGACGCAGCTGCAAGTCGATACCGAGCGGAAGGCGCTTAATATCGAAATTGAGGCTGACCGCGAGAGCGCCGCGCCACAAGAGACCGTCACCTATCAGTTGCGCGTAACCGATTTTGCGGGCGAGCCAGTGGTGGCGGAAGTTGGCCTGGGCTTGACTGATGTGGCGGCGCTGTCATTGGCGGAGCGCAATAGCCGGCCGCTGCTGGAGAGTTTTTATGGTCCGCAAGAATTGTCCGTGCGCACTTCCAGCGCGCCGGTCATGAATGCTGACGCCGTTACGGCGAATCTTTCTGAGCGCAAAGGCGGCGGCGGCGGCGTCTTCGATGCGGGCATCATCGACCTGCGCGGCGAATTCATCGATACGCCCTATTGGAATCCGAGCCTAGTGACGGACGCCGCTGGCCAAGCGACCTTTGAAGCGCGCCTGCCCGATAATTTGACAACTTGGCGGCTGGATGCCCGCGCTTGGACCGAAGGCCGGGCCGGGCGCTTGCTGGTCGGCGAAAACACGTTTGACCTGCTCAGCACACGCCCGCTGCTGATTCGCCCGGTGACGCCGCGCTTCTTCATCGTCGGCGATGTGGCGCAGTTGGCGGCTGTCATCAACAACAATACGGGCAAAGACATTTCGGCGCAGGTTTCGCTGGAAAATGTCACTGGCTTGCGGTCCCTGGACGAGGCGGCGCTGACGCAGCCGGTGTCGATACCCGCCGGCGGGCGGCAGCGCGTAACTTGGCTGGTCGAAGTGGCCGATGTGCCTTCCGTCGCGCCCTTCTTCGTCGTGCGCAGCGTGGATACTGCCTATAGCGACGCCAGTATCTCGCCCGTCAGCGCCGATTTTGACGGGCGGCTGCCAGTTTATCGCTACACAGTGCCAGAGACCGTTGGCACAGCCGGGACGTTGCGCACCGGCGGCGCGCGCGTCGAAGCTCTGCTGCTGCCGCGGGCTTATGATGTAGCGGCCGGCCAGCTCGATATCCGCCTCGAAGCCTCACTGGCTGGGGTGATGCAAGAGAGTCTGGCTTATCTCGAGACGGAGACGGCGCGCTTTCGTGAATGCACGACGACGATAGTCAATCGCTTTTTGCCTAATATCGTCGCTTACCGCGCGCTGGCAGAGCTGGACCTGGCGCGGCCGGAACTCGAGGTGAAATTAGACGAGCTGGTCTCGGCGGGCTTGCAGCAGCTTTATGCGCGGCAGCTGGCAGGCGGCGGCTGGAGCTGGTGTTCTTATCCGCGGGCTGAGGTCCTAACCAGCGCTTATGCCCTGCTAGGGTTAGCTGAGGCGCAGCGGGCCGGTTACCCGGTCGATGCGGCTGTCTTGCGGCGGGCTCAGCGCTATATCGCCCAGCGCCTCATCACGCCATCGCCGGAAACTACGCCGCGGCATTTGAATCGGCAGGCTTTTTTGCTCTATGTCTTGGCGCAAGCGGGCGTGCCCGATGTTGCCCGCAGCACGACGCTCTTTGAAAGCCGCGAGCGCCTCAATCTCGACGCGGCCGCCTTTCTGGCTCAGGCTCTATACACAATCAATCCTGCCGATCGTTTGCGGCTGGAGGGCCTGGCGCAGCAAATGCTCAATAAAGCCATCACCCGCGCCAGCGGCACCTTATTTGAAGAGAGCTATCAAGACCGCTGGAATTGGTCTTCCGATATTCGCTCGACGGCTTTGGTCTTGCGGGCCCTGCTGAAGATTTACCCCGAGAGCGAGCTGCTGCCGAATATCGTGCGGCATCTGGTCAGCGTGCGCGATGCCCGCGGGCATTGGCCGTCGCGGCAAGAAAATACCTGGGCTATCATCGCTTTGACGGATTGGCTGTTTTTGAGCGACGAGCTCAATCCCAATTATGCTTATAGCGTGACCGTCAATGAAGAGCCGCTATATAGCGATGTGGCTTTGCCCGATACTGCGCTGGCGCCGGCAGAACTGACAGTCGAGGTGGCGCAGTTGATCCAGCGCGAGACGAACCTGGTTGAAATTCAGCGCGACGCTGGCCCTGGCGCGCTCTATTACACGGCGCATCTGAATCTCGATTTGCCGGTGAGCCAAATCGACGCCTTCAGCCGCGGTCTCGAGATTTCCCGCAGTTATACCTTGCTCGAAGACGAGACAGCGACGGCTATAGACGGGGCGGCGGTTGGGGATACGGTGCAAGTACGTCTGGGCATCGTCGCGCCGAATACTTTGCGCTATGTGGTGATTGAGGATTTCTTCCCGGCTGGGGCTGAGGCAATCAATCCAGATTTGGCGACTAGCCCGCAGCTCGGCGTCAGGCCACAGGGCCAGCGCATCGACCCGCAGGAAGAGGGCTGGGGTTGGTGGTTTTTTGACCATATTGAATTTCGGGACGAGAAGGCGGTGATTTATGCCAGCTATCTGCCGCGCGGCGTCTATGAATATGTCTATACGATTCGTCCCGCTATCGCTGGCGCTTACAATGTGATGCCGCCAACAGCGCAGGAACTCTATTTCCCCGAGGTCTATGGCCGCGGCGCGGGGACACTCTTTACTATTGTGGAGTAGGGGCGTCGGTTTGCGCGTTAAATATGAACCACAAAGACACAAAGAACACAAAGCAGTAGTTTCAGTAAGTCCAAGTTAATTATGCAAGAGATTTGTGATATGCAGCCACATTTTCAACCCCAGCCCCGGCCCCTCCCTTAGGGCAGTGTCTACGCGACCCGAAGCTTCGGGGAGGGATCGCCATCGTGGGGTTGAAAAAAGTCTCTCCGTTACAAAACTTAGTTTGTTCTACTTCTGTGTCTCTGTAGCTAATTTCTTTCCTTCGCCACATCAAACTTCCGTTTACTGAGAAAAACGACTTTGTTTTAGACTTTGCGCCAAATCTGCGCTACATTTGTGCCAGTTTGAGCCTAGACAAAAAAGGACATACCCATGAGCGACCGCTCGCCCATGCACCAACAGATCCGCACCCTGCCCACGCTCGTACGGGCCATCGCCGAGCCTTTCGACGCTTCCGCCCGCCAAGCCTTCGATTTTGAAACTTGCACTTCTGTCAAGCGCATTTACCTCGTCGGCTGCGGCGACAGCCACCATGCGCCCGTCGGCGCTGAGCTGGCCTTCCACCAACTGACGGGCATCCCGACGCAAGCGCTAAGCTCGCTGCCTTTCAGCCGCTACACCGCTGGCTATTTGCCCCAGACCGGACCCAAGACCAATCTCGTCATCTGCGTCTCGGTTTCGGGCATCGTCAGCCGCACTGTTGAGGCGCTGACGCTGGCGCGGCAAGCAGGCGCGGTCACTGTAGCGCTGACCGGCAATCCGCGCGGGCCACTGGCGCGCGCAGCCGAGAAAGTTTTCCAGACGGCTGTGCCATCCCTGCCCGATGCGATGCGCGGCATGGTCGTGCCAGGCATCCGCTCCTACCTCGCCTCACAGATTGCGCTGCTGCAAGCGGCGCTGCGCATTGCTGAGGTGCGCGGCGCGCTGACTTCCCGCGCGGCCGCAGCCGAGCGCGCGCTCATCGTCGGCTTAGCCGATATTATTGAAGAGACCATCCAAGCCTGCGAGCAGCTGGTTGATGCGCTCGTAGAGCGTTGGCAAGCGGCGCCGCTCTTTGAATTTGTCGGCGCGGGCCCGCTTTATGGCGTGGCGATGTTCAGCGCGGCGAAATTGCTGGAAGCGAGCGGCGACCCTGCGCTGGCGCAGGAAACGGAAGAATGGTCTCATCTGCAATATTTTGCCGCCGAGCCAGCCATCCCAACCATCCTGCTGTCGGCAAACGGTTTTGATGCCGACCGCATGGCAGAAGTGGCGCGGGCGGCGCAAAGCATCGGCCGGCCGCTGGCGCTGGTTTCGACCAAAGACGCGACCGAAATTCAACGCTATGTCGATACCCTGCTGCCGATTCCGCAGGCGGTGCCAGAGCGTTATGCGTCGATTGTCTACAGCATCCCAGGCGAGCTCTTCGCCGCGGCCCGCGCCGCCGCCATTGGCGTGCCTTATTTCCGCGATTTCAAAGGCGGGCGCACAGTCGATTGGGCGGATGGAGCCAGCCAAATCTACGATAGCCATATCCTTAGCGAACTAAGGCGCTAAACCATGCCCGCGCCAGAGTTCATCGCTGTCGGCAGCGTCATTATCGATGACATTGTTTATCCCGATGGGCGCACGAGCATGGCTGTGCTGGGCGGCGGCGGCACGCACGCGGCTTATGGCATGGCCTTCGCTGGGCAGCGCCCGGGCCTGCTAGCCCTGGTTGGCGAAGATTTGCCGGCGGAAATTCGCCGGCGCCTCGAAGCCGATTTTGATACGGCCGGCCTGCTCTGGTCGGCGCATCCGCAGGTGCGCGGCTGGCAAATTTTTGAATGGGATGGCCGGCGCAACGAGATTTTCCGCGTCGATGTCGTCGAGCCATTCATGATCCAGCCCCTGGCCGAGAGCGTCGCTATCCCCGCTGACGCAGTGCGCGGACTCACCCTCTTGCGCGGGCCACAGTATGTTGAAAGCTGGCGGCGTCGTTTTCCCGGCGCCGTCTTGCTCTGGGAGCCGATACGCGCCTTCATGCTCAGCGGCGAGCGCGAGCGTTTTTTGCGCGGCTTGGCCTTCGCCGATATTGTCTCGCCAAACTTGCTAGAAGCGCAGACGATGTATGGCATCAGCGATGAAGTCGCGCTGTTGCGCCAGCTCTTGGCGGATGGCGCGCCGCTAGTGGCGCTGCGCATGGGTGAAGCGGGGTCGCTCGTCGCGCGACAGGGAGAGCGGGTCGCTTATCATATTCCGGCCGTAGAGGTAGAGGAAGTTATTGACCAGACGGGCGCGGGCAATAGTTATTGCGGCGGTTTCCTAGTCGGTTGGTGTCAGGCGCGGGATATTGCGCTGGCGGGCTGCTTCGGCGCGGCAGCCGCCTCTTTCACATTGGAAGCGGTGGGTTGCGCGCCGATTCCGCCAAATCGCGCCGCGGCCTGGCAGCGCCGCTTGGCCACTGCCAGACAGGGCCTAAGGCAGATTTGTATATAATTTATGTGATTTTATGAGATTTTCCCGTCGATTTATGGCACTTGTGCGGTGACTGTCTTCCTGCTATACTGATTGAAATAGCCTACGCGGAGGCAGATATGGAACAATCAGACATGCTCACCGACCACGAACGGCGCATTTCCCATCTCGAAGGCAAGCTGGATTCCCTCGCCACCAAAGAGCTAGTCCTGCAAGCCAATGCTGAGCTGCTTAGAGAAATGAACCATAAATTTGATGGTATCAACACGAAATTTGATACTGTCAATGCGAAATTTGAAGCCATCAACGGCAATATGCAGCAGCAGACCCACGAGCTCAGCTCCAAGATTGATGACACAAACAAGCGCATCAACGAGCAAGACCGAAAATATACCAAGCTGGCTGGCATCGCCGTCGCTATCGCTTTCATTCTGTCGCTGCTTGTCGGCATCGCCAATTTAGTCATCGCCGCATTCGAAGCCGGCTTGATTCAAGTGCCATAGGCGGGCTGGAGAGAAATATGGAACAATCAGACATGCTCACCGACCACGAGCGGCGCATTTCTCATCTCGAAGGCAAGCTGGATTTGCTCGCCACCAAAGAGCTAGTCCTGCAAGCCAATGCTGAGCTGCTGCGAGAAATCAACACGAAATTCGATACTGTCAACGAAAAATTTGAAGCTGTCAACGGCAATATGCAGCAGCAAACCCGCGAGCTCAGCTCCAAGATTGATGACACAAACAAGCGCATCAACGAGCAAGACCGAAAATATACCAAGCTGGCTGGCATCGCCGTCGCTATCGCTTTCATTCTGTCGCTGCTTGTCGGCATCGCCAATTTAGTCATCGCCGCATTCGAAGCCGGCTTGATTCAAGTGCCATAGGCGGGCTGGAGAGAAATATGGAACAATCAGACATGCTCACCGACCACGAACGGCGCATTTCCCATCTCGAAGGCAAGCTGGATTCCCTCGCCACCAAAGAGCTAGTCCTGCAAGCCAATGCTGAGCTGCTTAGAGAAATGAACCATAAATTTGATGGTATCAACACGAAATTTGATACTGTCAATGCGAAATTTGATGGTGTCAACGAAAAATTTGAAGCCGTCAACGGCAATATGCAGCAGCAGACCCGCGAGCTCAGCTCCAAGATTGATGACGCAAACAAGCGCATCAACGAGCAAGACCGAAAATATACCAAGCTGGCTGGCATCGCGGTGGCTATCGCTTTCATTCTGTCGCTGCTTGTCGGCGTCGCCAATTTAGTCATCGCCGCATTCGAAGCCGGCTTGATTCAAGTGCCATAGGCGGGCTGGAGAGAAATATGGAACAATCAGACATGCTCACCGACCACGAGCGGCGCATTTCCCATCTCGAAGGCAAGCTGGATTCCCTCGCCACCAAAGAGCTAGTCCTGCAAGCCAATGCTGAGCTGCTGCGAGAAATCAACCGTAAATTCGATCACATGAACGATGACATGAATAAGAAATTCGACGATGTCAACGCAAAATTTGATACTGTCAATGCGAAATTCGACGGTGTCAACGAGAAATTTGAAGCCATCAACGGCAATATGCAGCAGCAGACCCGCGAGCTCAGCTCCAAGATTGATGACACAAACAAGCGCATCAACGAGCAAGACCGAAAATATACCAAGCTGGCTGGCATCGCGGTGGCTATCGCTTTCATTCTGTCACTGCTTGTCGGCGTCGCCAATTTAGTCATCGCCGCATTCGAAGCCGGCTTGATACAAATCCCTTAGCATGCGCTTGGCGGCGCGATTTTTGGCGCGTCAAGAAACTGCCGCTGCCATTCTTCCAGCGTCAGCAGAGCCCAAAGCTGCCGATTATGGTCGCGCCTGCCTGACTCATGCTCATCAATCAAGCGCTCGAGCGCCGTGGGCGGCAAAAGCCCGCGTTCACGCGCCCGCCGGCTGAGCAAGATGTCGCGCGTCGGCCCCATCTCCTGCCGCAGCCAGGCGCCTAGCGGAATGCCAAAGCCATGCTTTGGCCGGTGGATAATGGCTTCTGGCAGCAAACCACGCGCCGTTTCTTTCAGGATATGTTTTGTTGTCGCGCCTTTGAGCTTGAGGTTGAAGGGGATGCCAGCGGCATATTCCGCCAATTGATGGTCGAGGAAGGGGGCGCGGGCTTCTAAAGAGGCTTGCATCGTGCAGCGGTCTGTTTTGATGAGCAGGTCGTCGGGCAGGTAGGAATGCAGATTCGCTTCGAGCAGGGCGGCGACTGGATGTGGCTGGGCTGCGTCGAGATAAGGCGACAAGCTGGCGACGCTTTTCACGCCGAGCGCCGCCAACTGCTCTGAGCTGAAGACTCGCAGCAGGTCAAAATAAGCCTCAGGCAAGGGCCGGCCGGCCGCATGCAAAAATCGGCGCGCCCGCTTGAGTGGGTCGTAATAGGCGGTGCCTTCGGGCAAGCGCGCCAGCCAGCCCGCCAGCCAGCTGCATAAAAAGCGCGGCAAAAAGCCTAATTTGCGAAACAGCGCCGCCGCATAAAAGCGCTCATAGCCAGCAAAAAGCTCGTCGCCGCCATCGCCAGTCAAAGCGACTGTGACATGCGCCCGCGTTAATTTGCTGACCAGATAGGTGGGGATAGCGCTGCTATCGGCGAAGGGCTGGTCGTGATGCCAGACCAAATCAGGCAGCAGCCGCAGCGCCGTTGGCTCGACGCGGAAACTGTGATGCTCTGTGCCAAGCTGCCGCGCGACCTGCTCCGCCCAGGGGCTTTCGTCGAAGCTATCATCGCCGGCGAAGCCGATGCTAAAAGTCTTGATGGCGGCATTGCTGTGGCGGCGCATCAAAGCGACAATCAGGCTGCTATCCAAGCCGCCGCTCAAAAAAACGCCCAGCGGCACATCGCTTATCAAGCGCAGCTTGACCGCTTCGTCAAGCTCGGCGCGCAGCTGCGCTTGATATTCGGCGGCTTTGGCGGCCGGCTTTGGCGGGGCGAGATTGCCTAGCTGCCAGTAAGTCTGTTTTTGCGCCGCGCCCGCCAGGTCAATTTGCAGCGTTCTGGCTGGTTCCAGCATATAAATGCCAGCAAAAGCCGTCGCCGGCGCCGGCACATAACCGAAGCTCAAATAATCGGCTAGCGTGCCTGGCTCGCTGTCAAAGCGCGAGCGGCGCGGCACGGCCGACAGCGCCAGCAGAGCCTTAATCTCGCTGGCGAAGGCAAAGATATGCTGGTCCTGATAATAATAGAGTGGTTTTTGCCCCAGCCGATCGCGGGCTAGCAGCAGCCGGCCCTGGCGCGCATCCCACAGGGCGAAGGCGAACATGCCGCGCAGATGCTGGGGGGCGGCCGCGCCATAGTCTTCGTAGAGATGGATGATGGTCTCGCCATCGCCGGCGGTCTTAAAGCGATGCCCGCGGGCGGCGAGAGACTGGCGCAGCGCGCGGTAATTATAAATTTCGCCGTTGAAGATGAGCTGTAGCGCGCCGTCTTCGTTTGTTAAGGGCTGCTGGCTGCCGCCGATATCGATGATTTTCAAGCGGCGCATGGCTAAGCCGACATTGCCGTCGATGTGATAGCCGGCTTCATCGGGCCCGCGATGGCGCAGCATATTGTTCATCGCCCGCAGCGACTCGGCTTTGACCGGCTGGCCCTCAAAATGGATGAAGCCGCAGATTCCGCACATGCCATTGTCCTCAGCCGCCGCTGCGCTCGTTTTGATAATAGCCACAGAGGCACAGAGACACGGAGAAATTAGCCGCTGTGTCTACGCTCAAAAAGCCAGCGCTGGCGAACGCAGGTGCCAATCGGTCGCTTGCTGATAGGCATAACCCAAGCGCAAGACTCGCTCTTCGGTGAAAGGCGCGCCGAGTATCTGCAAGCCAATCGGCAAGCCCTTTTCGTCAAAACCACAGGGCAGACTCAAGCCGCATAGCCCAGCTAAGTTCGCCGAAATCGTCAAGACATCGGCCAAAATCATGCGCAGCGGGTCGTCCATGACCTCGCCGAATTTGAAGGCGGTGGTCGGTGTTACGGGCGCGATTAGAACATCAACCTGCTGGAATATCTCGTCGAAGTCGCGCCGAATCAGCGTGCGCGCGGCCTGAGCCTTGCCGTAATAGGCATCATAATAACCAGCGGACAAGGTATAGGTGCCGAGCATGATGCGGCGCTTGACCTCATCGCCAAAACCAGCGCCGCGCGTCTTCTTATAGCTGTCAATCAAATCGGCGCCATCGACGCGCGCGCCAAAGCGCAAGCCATCATAGCGGGCGAGGTTGGCGCTGGCTTCGGCCATGGCGATGATGTAATAGGCGGGCAAGCAATACTCGGCGTGGCGGAAGCTCAAGGGCTGCGCCTGCGCGCCCAGAGCCTCTAATTGTTCCACCGCCGCGCGCACAGCCGCTTCGACCGCTGGCTGCAAGCCCTCGGCGAAATACTCGACCGGCAAGCCGATTTTCAAGCCGCGAATATCGCCCGCCAGCCCCGCCAGATAATCAGGCACGGGTTTGGGCATGCTCGTCGAATCCAGCCTGTCATACCCGGCGATGACGCCCAGCAGACGGGCGACATCTTCTACATTGCGGGCGAAAGGGCCCGTCTGGTCAAAAGAAGAACCATAGGCGATTAAGCCATAACGCGAGACGCGGCCATAACTCGGTTTCAGCGCGCTCAAGCCACAGAAAGCGGCCGGCTGGCGGATGCTGCCGCCCGTATCGGAGCCGAGACTAGCCATAGCCATATTCGCCGCCACTGCCGCCGCGCTGCCGCCGCTGCTGCCGCCAGGCACATACTCACAATTCCAAGGATTGCGCGTCGGGAAAAAACCACTATTTTCAGTCGACGAACCCATAGCGAATTCGTCCATATTGAGCTTGCCGAGCAGCACCGCGCCTGCTTCATAGAGCTTGGCGACGGCAGTGGCGTCAAAGAGAGGCTGATAGCCCTGCAGAATCTTGGAGCCGCAGGTGGTCTCGATGCCTTTGGTAGACAGCACATCTTTCAGCGCGATGGGGATGCCCAGCAGCGGGCGTTCGGCGCCGGCGCGGCGGGCTTCATCGGCGGCCTGAGCCTGCTGCCGCGCTAGCGCGGGCGTGACCGTGAGATAAGCGCGAATCTGCGGGTCTAGCGCTTCAATTCTCCTGAGATGGGCTTCGGTCAATTCCAGCGCGCTGCATTCGCCAGCGCGCAGCTTTTCTAGCGCTTCGCCGATGGTCAAGTCCGTCAGTTTCATCAAATTATGTCCTCGATTCGGCTTCGTCTGTGCCAGCCAACATAGCGCTAGAGTATAGCACAGGCTTGGGGCAGCCGTTCATTGCGCTTATGGGCAGCCAGCAGAGCCTGCCACTGCTGCTGGACCTGGGCGAGAGTGGCAGCGATATCGCCGTCGTTTTGGATAATCACATCCGCCTGCGCCAGCTTGTCGGCTTGGCTGTTTTGAGCGGCGATGCGCTGCCGCGCGCCGCTTTCCGACAAGCCGCGCTGCGTCATTAAGCGGCGCAACTGGGTCACTGGCGCCGCATCCACCACCCAGACAGTATCGACCGCGTTCTTCAAATCGCCTTCGAGCAGTTTAATCGCTTCGATGACGACCACAGTCTCTGGCGCCGCGCGCAGCCTTAGATCGATCTCTTGGCGGACGGCTGGATGCGTGATTGCCTCCAGCTTTTTCAATTGGGCTGGCTCGGCAAAAACGATTTTGCCCAAAGCCGGGCGCGAAATCTGCCCATCCGCCGCGAGGATGCCAGGACCAAAAGCGGCGACGATGGGAGCATAAGCGGGCGCGCCGGGGCGCATCACTTGATGGGCGACGCGGTCAGCATCGATTGTCGCTGCGCCCAGCTCCGCCAAGATCTGGCGCACGCGACTCTTGCCCACAGCGATATTGCCCGTCAAACCGATGACGATTTTTTCTGGATAGCGGCGGCTCATTGCCCTAGCCCTGCCTAAGATAAGTGCCTCCATTATAGCACTGGATAGCATAGCGCTCGATAGACGCGCCCGCGCAAAAATTTCAGTGGCGGCAAAACATTAGAAAGCGCTAACCTGCGAACAAATTCGCGCGAAATACTGGAACATATATTCTATGCTGAAAGAGATGAGAAGAGATTCCCATGCGCGGACGGATTGCAGCGCCGTTCCCGTTAGCAGCCGGAGGGCGAGCGTGGGAATCTCTTCTGTCTTCTACTGGCAATTTTAGCGGGAGGCAATTTTGCAGATGGCGCGGCGCTATTGCTTAGACAAAAAGATTGAAGCGCTCAATCTCATCGAGCGGCACGATGGCGACACAGCCCTAGCCAGCGATGCGCTGGAGATACCGGCGCGCACGCTACGCGTCTGGCAGCGCCAAGAAGCGACCTTGCGCCAGCAATACAATCAGCGGCAGCGGCGGCGGCGCGAGCGGCTCAGCGCCGATTTGCAGCTAGCCCTGCTCGAGCGCAGTCAAGCGATTTTGGCGCAGATGGACACCGAGAGGCTGGCAAAGGCGCCGCTGAATCAACTGGCGACCGCCTTAGGCAGCCTGGTCAATCAGGCTTTGAAACTGGAGGAGGCGACAAGCGAAATTGATGAAGGCGAAGAGCAAGTCATCCGATTCGAATACTTTTATGACGGTCAGGTTCAAGATGCCCCACCCTGGGCAGGCGCTAGTGCTGGAGAGCCGCGCGCGTTTCAAGGTGGTCGCTTGCGGCCGGCGCTGGGGCAAGACCGAGCTGGGCAAAATGGCGCTGCTAGAGACTGCGTTGGCGCGGGGCAAACGCGGCTGGTGGCTAGCGCCGACCTATCTGATGGCGAGCCAAGTCTGGCGGGATTTGAAAGCGAGCGTGACAGGGCTGGCTGGCATCGCCATCCGCGAGAGCGAGCGGCGGATTGATTGCCGCGGCGGTGGCATGATCGCAGCCCGCAGCGCCCATCAACCCGACAATCTGCGCGGCGAAGGTTTAGACCTGGCTATACTGGACGAAGCCGCTTATATGGAGCGGCGCGTCTGGCAAGAAGTCCTGCGCCCGATGCTGGCGACGACCCGCGGCCGCGCTCTCTTCCTCAGCACGCCTTTTGGCCGAAACTGGTTTTGGGACATCTTCCGCATCGGCCTGGACAGCGCCGAAAGCGACTGGCAAGCCTTCCATTTTACGACGGGCAGCAATCCGCTCATCGACGCGGCGGAGCTAGCCAGCATTCGGCGGCAGACGCCAGCGCATATCTGGCAGAGCGAATATGAAGCGCAATTCAATGACGATGGCGGGCAGGTCTTCCGCGGCCTGCGGGCGGCCCTAAGGCCAGGCAGCCAGCCCAGCGCGCCAGAAGCCGGCCATGTCTATGTCGCCGGCGTCGATTGGGGGCGCAACCACGATTACACCGTCATCGTCATCATCGACGCCACGGCGCGCCAGATGGTGGCGCTGGACCGTTTTAATCAAACCGGCTGGGCTTTGCAGCGCGGACGCTTGCAGGCTCTGGCTGAACGCTGGCAGCCGCAGGTGATTTGGGCTGAAGCCAACAGCTTCGGCGCGCCCAATATCGAGGCTTTGCAAGCCGAGGGCTTGCCCATGCGCAGCTTCCTCACCACTTCCAAAAGCAAATCGCCTTTGATTGAAGCGCTGGCTCTGGCGATTGAGCGCGGTTATTTGACTTTGCTGGATGACCCAGTGCTATTGGCGGAGCTAGCCAGCTTCGCGCTGGAGCGCCTGCCGGGCGGCGGCTATCGCTATGGCGCGCCCGCCGGCGCCCACGATGATACGGTCATCGCGACGGCCTTGGCTTGGCATGGCGTCGAGCATGGCGGCGCCCGCTTTGACTTCGCTTGAGCGCTGTTTTTATTCGAGGGCGGCGCCGGCCGACGACGGTCGCTCGATGCGGTCAATTGCTTCGCGGGCGAGCTTGCGCACGCCGGCATTGCGGTCTTGCAAGGCATTGCGCAGGGCTGGCACAGCGCGCTCGCTGCCAATCTTGCCGAGGGCTTTGCAAGCGGCGCGCTTGACGGCGCGATTCGGGTCGAAGAGGGCATTGGTCAGGCCCGGCACAGCCGGATAGCCAATTTTAATCAAAGCGCCGGTGACTGCCATGCGCAAGAACATATCATCGGCGCGCAAAGCCAGCAACAGGGTCGGCAAGGCGGCTTCCGCTTCATCGCCGAGCTGCCCCAGAGCCTGAGCCGCCAGATAGCGCGTGCCGGGGTCGGCTTCGCGGATGAGCTGGCTCAAGCGTGGCAGAGCCGGCGCATAGCGCTGCTGCCCCAAATAGACGATGGCGGCGGCGCGGCGCGGCGCGTCCACGTCGTCATGCAAAGCCTGCCAAGCCTCTTCTCGCGTCGTAAAGTGGCTCATATCCCTCTGCCTGTCTGCAATTTGACGAGCAACAGTTCTCTACCAACTGATGCCGAGTGAGTCCGGGTATCGCGGCTCATTGCGATAGCGCACCTCGAAGTGCAGATGCGGGCCCGAGGAGCGACCCGTGCTGCCGACATAGCCGATAACCTGCCCGGCGTTGACAGTCTGCCCACAGTGCGCGGCAATGCTGCTCATGTGTCCGTAGAGCGTCGAAAATGGCCCGTGGCCGATAACAACGGTGTTGCCATAACCCCAGTTGTTCCAGCCGGCATAGAGAATTGGCCCGCTGTTGGCGGCGTAAATCGGCGCGCCAGGGGCCGCGGCAACATCTATGCCCTCATGCCCAGGAAAGAAGCCGCGTACAAAAGTGCCGCCCGGCAGCGGATTACGCCACTCAGTGCCGCCGCCAAAGCGGCTGCCACAGCTGAAGATGCTACCCGGGTCAAAGGCGACGACATTGCCGGCGCTGTCTTCCTGCACCGGCGCGTTCCAAGTAATGGGGGCGCCCTCGCCGCCGGGAATAAAGAGCCTGGTATTGCTGGGCAAGAGCGTCTCGGGCGAGATGTCGCCCAAGTCGTTGGCCGGCGAGTCAATGATGAGGTAAGGGTCGTCGATTTTATATTTTTCGGTGATGGCGCTGATGTCTAGCCGCTGCGCGCGCAGCACAGTGTGGCAAGCGCCATCTTCTGGCGGGATGCGCAGCACATCGCCCGGCTGTAAAAACTGCTTCAAATTGTTGCACCAGGCGATGGACTCATTGCTAAGCCCATAGCGCTTGGCGATGGCGTCAATCGTGTCGCCACGCTGGGCAGTGTAGTTGAGCATCTTGCTGCGGGCGCGGGCTGAGATGATAGTGAAAGGGTCGTAACGCAAGCTGGTGGCGGTATCCTCTGTCATAGGCGCGGGTGGCGTCGCCAGCAGAGCCAAGATTTGCGCCGCGCTCAGCGAGGATTGCAGCGCGGGTCCGGCCCCAGAGTCGACGGCGCTTGGCTGAGCCACCGGGTTTGCATCAGAGCTGGCCGCTGGGCTGGGCGCGTCTGCGTCCCTATTAACCGGGCTAGCGGGAAAAGCGCTGGCAGTGCTGACCGACGGCGCGCTTATCAGCAGAAAAGCGGCCGCGCCGAGCAGGCAGACAGCGGCAAAGAGGCAAAACCAGCCCAAGAGCCGGCGGCGCCAGCGCGGCTGCCTGTCGGCCGGAGCATAGGGGCTTATCAAAGTGGGCTGGCTGCTCTCGTAGAGTTGCTTTTGTCGCATTGCGGCCTCGAGCGCTTAGTCTCGCTTGAGAATACCTGACTTGGGCAGGCCGGTCAAGCGCGCTGCGAGCGGCGCAGGGCAAGCGGCGGTTATTTGCGCGTATGCGCCTTTATTCCGCCGGCGCGAGCGCAATCATATCCAGGGCGAAGGGCAGCTGCGGCCGCGTGCCAAAGCCGAGACTGAATTGATTCCAGTTGCTAACATAGAGGCGCGCGCGGGCTGGGTCATAGGCGAGGTCGCTGGCGCCGCGAAAATCGCGGGCGAGCATCAAGAGCGCGCCATCTTTTAACTGCGCCACCCGATTCCAAGCCAGCAGGGCTATATAGATTTCGCCCGTCGGCGCGACTGTGATGCCATCGAAGCCATAACCATTGCGGGCTTCATCGGCGTACAGCGTTTCGGTGGCGGCGAGGGTCTGGCTCAGGTCGCCCGCGTTCACTGGGACCCGGTAGACGGCATCGGCGGCGCTGTCAGTGATAAGCAAAGCCTGGCGCGCGGCATCGTAGGCGAGGCCCGTCGGCGCGGCTTTGCTGCCAGCCGGCGGCTGCCAAAAGATGCCTAGATTCTGCCCGGCGCTACTATAGCGCCAAACGCGGGCTGGGTCGCGGTCGCTGATATAGATATTGCCCGCGCCGTCGACCGCGATGTCGTCGGGCAGCCTGAGGCCGATGGTCGGGTCGGCCGGTATCTTGACGATGGACTCGAGCGTCGCATCAGCGTACAGCCAAATTATCGCGCCTTGCGCGTCCAAAGCTGTTACCCGGTCCAGAATCAGCAGCCCGCCGGCGGGCGTCGCCGTCAAGCCCGTAACCGAGCCGATGCGCGCCCGGCTCTCGGGAATTTCACTGACTAGGCCGGCCGGGCTAATCGACCAGAGCGCGCCTGTCTGATAGCTGCCGGTATAGACCGTGCCAGCGGCGTCAAGCGCCAGCGCGGCTGGGTAGGCGTCGTCATCGGGCAGTGCGGCGAATTCGGCGATAGTGATGCCAGCGGCGACGGCCACAGCTTGCGCCCGCGGCGCTGAGCCAATGACCCACCAGGTCATAGCGACGATGATGACCGCGCCGACAGCGAGCGTCAGCAGCAGGGCAAGCAGGGCGCGCCAGCGGCTTGCACGCGGCGCTTTAGCCTCAGATTGGGACATAGCAAAGCGCTGGCTAAGCCCGCAGCTCAGTGCCAGGCACGCTGACCGGGCTGCGCCCATAAGCCTTCACCCGCCCTAGCAAGACATCGGCCGCCGCCCGCGCCGCGCAAGGGCGGAAGCTAAAAGCGCAGACATAGGTATCGATAGCGGGGAAATGCGCCAGCTCATAAGGGTCGCGCAGCGCGACCACGATGAGACGCTGACCGGCGGCTTCGTGCAGCGCATTGACGATGGCCGCCTGCCGCCGCTGGTCGAAGTCCATGCCAGGCAGGGTATAATTCTCGGTAACGGCGATGATGAGCGCCTCCGCCGGTAGCGCGTCTAGGGCGAAATCTTCGGCTGCGATAATCCGTATATCAGGGCGCTCGGCTTGCATGGCGGCGGCGAAGACATCAAAGGCAGCCAGCGCTTGATTGGGTCCAATGCCGCGCGTTTGCGTCAAGACGGTGTAGGCGGAGCGCTCGGTCGTATTGACGATCGTGATAGGCCGGCCCGGAGCCAGCGGCAACAGATTATGTCTGTCGCGCAGCGCGCTCACGGCTAGCTGCGCCGCCTGGGTCTCATAAAAACGGTTTCTATCGCTGCCGACCAGCGCGACATCTTCTGACAGCGGCGCCGTCGAAAAGCCGGCGTCTTTTTTCAAATGCAGGATGCGCCCCACAGCGTCGTCCACCCGCGCCAGACTGAGCTTGCCCTCTTCCACCGCTTGAATCACAGCGCGGATTAAAGCCTGCTGATTAGCCAGGTATTGGCTGGCATCGTGGTCGTAATGCTCTTCGGCGAGCATCATCAGATCGACACCGGCTTGAAAACCCTGTATCACCGCGTCCGCTGGCGCATAATTGCGTCTCATGGAGTGCATATTCATGCTGTCGGAGACGATGAGACCGTCAAAGCCGAGTTCGCCGCGCAGCAAATCGCCGAGAATAATGGGGGACAGGGTGGCGGGCTTGGCTGGGTCGAGAGCGCTGAAGATGATATGCGAAGTCATCACGATTTTTGCGCCGGCTTTGATGCCAGCGGCAAACGGGTGCAAATCGATACGCCGCAGTTCAGCCCGCGAGCGGTCGACTGTGGGCAGGCCGCGGTGGCTATCCAGGCGGGTATCGCCATGCCCGGGGAAATGCTTTAGCGTGGCGACACCGCCATTTTCCTGCACGCCGCGGACAGCGGCGACGGTCATATCGGCAACCAGTTTTGGCGCTTCGCCAAAAGAGCGCATGCCGACAATCGAGTTATCGGGGTTGGAATTGCAATCGGCGGCGGGACCTAATACGACATTCAAGCCAACCGCTGCCAATTCCCGCGCGATGACGCGGTACATATTATAGGCTTGGCCGGGGTCGTCGGTCGCGCCTAGAGCCATATTGCCGGGCCCCATCGCGCTTTCGGCTGTCATCACCGACCAGGTGCCTTCTTGGTCAGCGCCCAGCAGCAGCGGGATGCCGAGCCTGGTGCTGCGGGCGAAGGCTTGCAGTTGATTGCAGAGCTTGACGGCGGCGCTGGCCGTCGGCACATTTTCGTCGCTGATATAAGCGCCGCCGACCAGATGGTCTTGCATCAAGATGCGGGCTTCGTGCAACTGGTCGCCGGCAAAGGCGAGCATAAACATCTGCCCGACTTTCTCGGCAATCGTCATGGAGGCGATTGTGGCTTCAATGTTCATTGGCTATCCCTTCTTTAGCAGAAAAATCACTTGACCGCGCCCATCGTCAAGCCACGCACGAGATAACGCTGGAAGAAGAGCGCCATCAAAAAAGGCGGCAGCATCGTTACCATAGCCGCGGCCGACATATCTTCCCAAGCCACCTCGTACTGCCCGATAAAAAGCGTCAGCACGACGGTGAGCGGCTGCGAATCGTCGCTGCGGCTGAAGATGAGCGGGATGAGAAAATTGTTCCAGGTGGAGAGCATGCAGACCAAAAAGACCGCCACCATACCCGGCCGGGCTAGCGGCAAAATGATGCTGAAGACCAGCCGCCAGCGGTCAGCGCCATCGACCCGCGCCGCGTCTTGAATCTCTTGCGGGATGTCGCGGATGAAAGTTGTCATCATCCACAGCGACAGCGGCAGCAGCAGCGTCACAAAAATCAATACTAATCCAAGCAGAGTATCAACCAGCTCGAGCTGGGACATAATAAAAAAGAGCGCGATTAAAGACACCCAAATCGGCAAAGGCAGCAGCAGCATAACCAGCAAAAAGATGAGCCGTTTGCCGACGAACTCCATGCGGGCGAAGGCATAACCAGCACCCGTCGCCAGCAGCGTGACCAGACCAGCCGACACGACGCTGATGATGACGCTGTTGCGCAGGCCCGAACTCATCAAGTGGGCGGTGGGCGAAAAGCCGCCATCGCGGAATTTCGCGCCTTGGGTGAAGATGGTGTGATAAGATTCGAGCGTCGGCGGGTTGGGCAACCAGATTTTGTAGGGCCGGGCATAGAGCTGCTCGCGGGTGGAGACACTGCTGACGGCGACCCAATAAATTGGCGCCAGCGCCCAGAGCAGCACGATGGCGCAGAGCACGTAAATGATGCCCAAGCGCAGTCGCTCGCGCCCGCGCAAGCCTAGTTTCATTGTTCCTGCACCCCTTGATTGTAGACGCGCCAGACAAAAATCAAACCGACCGCCAGGGACATGACCAGGATGATATAAGACAGAGCCGCGCCCAAGCCCACGCGCAAATCGCGGAAGACCAGCTCATAATTGTAGAGCATGAGTGTTTTGGTGAAGGGATTCATCGCGCCGCCAGCCGAGCCGCCAGCGGTCAAGGTCCAAACGACATCGAAGATTTGGAAAGCGGCGATAAACTCGACGACCAGGGCAATGCCAAAAGACGGCAGCAGCAGCGGGAAGGTGATGTGGCGCACGCGGTCGAGGGCATTGGCGCCATCCACTTTCGCCGCGTCGTAGAGGTCATCGGGGATGCCCTGCAAGCCCGCGAGCAGGATGATAGTCGGGAAGGCATAGCGTGTCCAGGTCTGCACGACTGTGACCCAGAAGATTTGGCTTTCGGGGGCGCGCAGCCAGTATTGATATTCGCCAATCAAGCCGAGTTGATAGAGAAAGCCATTGAGCGCGCCATATTCGCCATTGAGCAGCCAGCCCCATAAAAAGCCATTGACCACCGGCGGCAGCATCCAGGGCAAGATTGTCAGCGTGCGCATAAGGCCGCGGCCCGGGAAACGCTGGTTGAGCAGCATAGCGATGCCAAAGGCGACCGCCATTTCTAAAGGCAGCGTAATGACGACGACGCGGAAGCTGCGCGCGGTAACTTCCCAAAATTCATCGTCTTGAAAGAGCTTGCTATAATTTTCGAGGCCGATTTGTTTGGGCGGGCGGCGCGTGCGCAGGTTGCGGTTGGTGAGGCTCTGCCCGAAGGTATCGACGGCGGGGTAATAGATAAACAGCGCGATGAGCAGCACAATCGGCGTGAGCATGACGACGAGATAGGTCGAATCGGCTGAGAAGACTGAAGAGAAACGGCGGCGCATCGCTGGGGCTTTCTAAGAGGTTTGCAAAATAGTGCCTTCTCGCTCAAAAAAATGAGCGAGAAGGCAAATAGGCAAAGTGAGCGGAGTTTCTACTCGTACTCGTCTCTGAGCTCGTTCCATTCTTCGGCGAGCGCGTCGATGACATCATCGGCTGCCATGCCAGTTTGCATGGCTTCCAAGATATGCTCGCTCACGGAGGCAGCCCAGGGGCCCCACCAGAGCGCGAAACGCGGCAGCTCGTTCGTGTGCATGCTCTGGGCGACAATCTCGTCATAGCCTTGGATTTCGCCCGCGTCGTTCAGCGCGCTGCTGAGCGACATGCGCGAGGGATACAGACCAA
Organism: Phototrophicaceae bacterium; assembly: GCA_965200325.1. GTDB lineage: Bacteria > Chloroflexota > Anaerolineae > Aggregatilineales > Phototrophicaceae > UBA6055. The sequence continues at coordinate 3,044,104 of OZ241335.1, forward strand.
AGGCATTCCAGATGTCGGTCATATTGCCTTCGCCGGCATACCACTTGACGAATTCCCAAGCCGCTTCTGGATTTTCGCTATCGACCGAGATGCCGATGCCAGCCGGGAAGCTCCAGGTATTGCCGACTTCTGGCAGGACCATATATTCGACATGCGGCGCTTGCATTGATCTTTCGGGGTTGTTGCCGGGCACGACCGAGCCTTGCCAGCCTTGATGGAAAGTGCCGACGCCGCTCCAAAACAGCGCGTGCTGGTTGATGCTGCCCGCCAAAATCTCGGGGCTGATAAGCTCTTCGTCGAAGAAAGCCTTGAGCATAGCCATAGCCGCGCGCCCTTGGCTGTCTTCGTCGGCGAAGACGGGGTTGAGGTCTTCATCAAACATCGGGTCGCCCATGCTCAAAGCCATCAGCCACCAAGACCAATGAATCGCGCCAAAGGCGATGGGGTATTCGTCGATGCCCGCCTCTTTGATGGCTTTAGCCTGGTCGTGCAGCTCAGCCCAGGTCGTGGGCGGCGCGTCAAAACCAGCTTGAGCCAGACGGTCGCTGTTATAATCCATCATCACCAACTGCAAATAAGTCGGGATAGCATAGACATCGCCATCGACAGTCCAGAAGTCCAGCTTTTCAAAGTCGTCGATGTCCAAGTCGCCCATATCGATAAAATCGTTGAGCGGCAGCATATTGCCGGTGGCGACGACATTGGATGGGCCTTCTTCGGTGATGAAGATGACATCGGCGGGCGCTTGCCCGGCCGCGGCCGAGACTTGCACGCGGCTATAGAGATCAGCCATCTGCACCGATTGAATTTCGACGGTGATGCCGCTGTCTTCCATAAAGGCATTGAGCGCCTCTTCGCTGGGCGGCACGCCCCAGGGCGGCGTCAAGAAAGAAATGGTTGCGTCCTGCGCCTGCGCGCCGAAGCTGGCGCCGAGCAGAAGCAGCATGGCAAAAATTACTGTAGTGAGTCTTTTAATTCGCATCGAGGTTTCCCTTTCATCAGATACACGATTAGATTTTACCCAAGAAGCGGCTAAGCGCAAATATCTACGCGCTCGGGACGGTGCTTGTTGAAGAAATTAGTCGCAGAAGAAAGTCAAGTTAATTATGCACAATCTTCAACCCCACTCCCGGCCCCTCCCGTAGGGCAGTGTCTACGCGCCCCAAAGCTTTGGGGAGGGGAGAAAACCCCCGAAAATTATAGGGAGTTTGAGGGAAAGTCCCTCCCGTAAGGGCAGTGTTTATGCGACCGGCGGCCAGGTCTAGCGACCAGTTTTTGTCGCTTAGACTCCCCTCCCCGAAGCTTCGGGGCGCGTAGACACTGCCCTACGGGAGGGGCCGGGGGTGGGGTTGAAACGAAGTCAAACTTGAGCTTACTGTCCGCTAGGCGGGCAGCGCTTTTAAGTCGCTGCTGCTGCCAGGCGCTTGCGGGCTATGATAGACGCCATCTTCTACCCGCGCCGGCTGCTGGAAATGCGGCCGCAGGTGCGGGATGTATTCGAGAAAGATGACCGGGTGGCCCAAAGCGATATGATTAAACAGCACCAGATGCTGGTGAATCTGCCCCATATCGCCGACATGCGGCACAACCGGCACATTGAACTTGCGCGCTAGCAGGCTGACGGCGATGAACTCGCTGACGCCGCCGAGGCGGACGCAATCCGGCTGCAAGAAACCCGCCGCCCCCGCTTGCAAATAATTCTTGAAGATGACCTGATTCGGCACATGCTCGCCCAGCGCCAGCTTGATCGGATAAATCGCCTGCGCCAGCGTGCGATGCGCTTGAATATCATCGGGATGGGTCGGCTCTTCAATCCAGTAGGGATTCATATCTTGCAGGGCGTAGCTCATTCGAATCGCCTGCTGCAAGCTCCACTGCTGGTTGACATCGAGCATAATGCGGGCTTTTTCGCCCGCCACTTGCCGCACCAGCTGCGCCCGCCTGATATCGCGCTGGGCTTCGCGCGAGCCAACTTTGAGCTTGAGCGCGTCGAAGCCGCGCCCCATCGATTTGACGATGTTCTCTTTGATGGTGTCATCAGAATAATCGAACCAGCCGATGGAAGTATCGTAGCCGGGGTAGCCGCGCTCGACGATGCTGCGGCGGGCGGGCCGCTGCGCCGCTTCAGTCTCTAGCAGGGCTAGGGCTTCGGCATAGCTCAGCGCGTCTTCCAGATAGCCTAAGTACACTGTGTTCAGCAGGGTGGCGGGTTCGAGTTCCAGCAGCAAAGCCCAGAGCGGCAGGCCGCGAGCTTTTGCCCACAAATCAAAGCAGGCGTTGACAATGGACGAGAGCGCCAGCTGCACGACGCCTTTATGCGGGCCCAGCCAGCGATACTGCGGATGATCGAGGATGCGCTGGTAGACAGTGGCGAAGTCCTGCATCAGTGTTTCGATCGGCCGGCCGACGAGAATGCCGCTCAGCGCTTGGCTGGCGTGGCAGACCAAATCATTGCCGCCGCCTAATGTGAACGCTAAGCCAATGCCGCTGAGCTTGGCGTCGGTTTTGAGCTGCGTGACGGCATAAGAATACTGCGGATTGGCATGCACAGCATCGGCGCCGGCGCCCGCCGCCAGCGCAAAGCGCATGTCATGCGTTTCGACCGCCGTGATGGTAACAGATTTCATAGAACTCCCCTGAGCTTGGTTTTTGCTTACAAAAACTTGTTTTATAGGTAAAATGCGCTATACTTGCGGCAAAACTTGCCCGTTTGCCTGGTCAAGAGAATACATTATTTCGCGCTGGCGGGGTAATGGCATTTTTTGCTACGGCTCAGTGGGGATGAAAGGAGTGTGCCAGCCTGACAGATTCCAGTGGTATCTATTTCAAGTATCCATTTGCAGGTCTAGCGAATTAAGGGAGAGACCAATTATGTTACGCAAACTTTTTCTGCTTATGCTCGCGCTGGCGCTCTTGAGCGTTGGCTTCATCAGCGCGCAGGACGAGCCGCAGTACGCCGGCTTAGACAAAGATTTGTCTGGCATCAACATCAAGATGGCGGCTATCGGCGGCGGCCAGTACGAGGTGATGTACCAATCCATCGCCACCTTTGAAGAGGCGACGGGCGCGACTGTCGAAATCATCGCCCTGCTCGATGGCTTTGCCATCGACCAAAAACTCAAGGTCGATTTCGCCACCGGCGCGGCCGATTATGATGTGGCTTGGGACCATACCAGCTTCGTCGCCCAATATACGCCCTTCCTGCTGCCGCTGCAAGATTTCTTCAGCGCTGAAGAGCTGGCAGCTTTCAGCCCGGCGATTCTTGATGCGGCGACGATTGACGGCAACCTCTATCTGGTGCCGCGCCATGCCGACATCAGCCCGATTCATTACCGCAAAGACCTGTACGAAGACGAAGCTATCGCCGCTGCCTATATGGAAGCGACGGGCGAAGAATTGGCCGTGCCTAGCACATTGGAAGAGATTGACCAGCAAGCCCGCTTCTTCGTTGAGAATGGCCACAGCACCTTTGGTTATACGCTGGCCGGCAAAGAAGAAGCGCTGACGGGCCGCTTCTACGAGATGCTCTTCGCCAGCGGCGGCGCTCTGTTCGACGAGAATTACGAGCCGACCTTCAACAGCGAAATCGGCGTTGCCGTCGCCGAATTGATTGCCGGCTGGTATCAGGACAGCATCATCCCGGCCGATACGCCCGAGCTGCTCTGGGATGGCGTGGCGCAGAACTTCTGCAATAACGATGTCGCGGTCAAGCTGGAATGGTATGGCTGGTATGCCTACTTCCAAGATGCGGATTCCTGCGCGGTAGCGAACAACTTTGGTTTAGCTCGCGGCTTCACGGGCTTGTCCATCGGCGGCGACAATGTCCGGCCGTCGGGCTGGGCCGGCGCGCATGCCTTCTCCATCCCGGCCACCGCGCCGAATCCAGAGGCAGGCGCTGAGCTAATCCGTTTCCTGACTTCCGAGCGCGTCGCTTATGAAGAAGCGACACTGGGCTTCTTGCCGGTGCGGGACGATGTCTGGGACCGCATCATCGCCGACGCCGCTGACGCCGAGAATCCACTCGACCGCGAGCGGCTGGAACTAGCGCGCATCCAAGTCAGTGAAGACTTCAAGACGCCGCCTTTGATTGCCGAATGGATTCCGTTCTCCAACCTCTTCTACCCGCAGTTGCAGGCTATCATCCTCGGCGATGTGAGCGCGCAAGAAGGTTTGGACGCGGCCGCCGCAGCCACCCGCGAGCTAATGGCGGATAGCGGCTACTATTAAGCGCTGGTCGCCTTAACCCTATGAACGGGTTTTAAGCGCGGAGGACAGTAATCGCCACAGAGACACAGAGAAAAATCTTTGTGTCCTCTGTGTCTCTGTGGCACAGTAAGCCCAAGTTAATTATGCACCATTTTCAATCCCACCCCCGGCCCCTCCCATCGAGCAATGTGTACAGGCCCCAGGTTAGACTCCCCTGCCCGAAGCTTCAGGGAGGGGCCGGGGGTGGGGCTGAAACGAAGGCAAAAAGTTGCATTATTTACTTTGTCCTACTTCTGTGGCTAAATTCTTTTCCTAAAACGTTTTTAAAAGCCAGTCCGCCGGTAATTCCAATGAAACTCAAGAATGCCAAGCAGGCCAAAAGCAAACGCGACGCCGACAGAGACGCGCCCGCCATTCAAATAAGCCGCATTGACGCCGGCGTCTTCCCTTTCATCTTGATTTTGCCCGCCGTCTTGGTGATTTTGCTGGTCATCGCCTTTCCCTTGTTCTATTCCTTATATGTCAGCTTCACGCCTTACGAGCTGCTGCGCCCCAACAGCTTGAATTTTCAGCTGGGCCGAGCTCTGCGCAATTATCAAAAATTGCTGAATGACGAGATTTTCTGGCGCTCGCTGTGGAATACGATTATTTTTTTGGCGGTGTCGGTCAATTTGAGCTATGTGCTGTCTTTAGCTCTGTCGCAGCTATTAGCCCGCGTTACGATGGGGCAGAGCCTGCTGCGCACGCTGTTGATGGTGCCGATGATGTTCGCGCCGATTTTGGTCGGCATGCAGTTCCGCTGGTTCTTCAATGCCAATGTGGGCTTGGTGAATAATTTTCTCATCAGCGTCGGCTTGATCCAGGAACAGGGCCAGATTGCCTGGCTGGTCGATGTGCCGCTGGGCATGATTACGATTATCATCGCCTCAATTTGGATGAATATCCCGGTGCTGACGATTATTCTTTTGGCTGGCACCCTGTCCTTGCCCACCGAGACCTTCGAAGCGGCGGAAGTTGATGGCGCTTCTGGCTGGCAGAAATTCCGCTTCATCACCTTCCCGCTCTTGGCGCCTTTTTCTTATATCGCCTTGACGATTATGTCGCTAGATATCGCGCGGGCTTTCGATATTGTGCGCATTATGACCGATGGCGGCCCCGCCCGCCGCACCGAGATGCTCTGGACTTATATCACGCGCCTGGCCATTGAAGACACCAAGTTTGGCTTGGGCAGCGCCATGTCCTGGATTACTGTGCTGCTTTCGGTCTTTTTCACGCTCTATTTCTTCCGCCAGCTTGTCAAAGCGAGGATCGTGCAATGATTACGCGCAGCGTTGGTCCCAACCGCCGCCGCAACGATATGCTCTGGAACGCCGTCGCTTGGATTGTTTTGCTGCTGCTGGCTCTGCCCGCCTTTTGGATCGTCATGACAGCTTTTCGGCCTAATATCGAAATCAATACTTTTCCGCCCGTTTGGCTGCCGCGCCGCTTGACGCTGGAAGCCTACGCCAATATGTTTGGCTTGAATCCAGAGGTGCAGCAGCGGGTGGCGGTGGAGGCTTACTTAAAAAATTCGCTCATCGCCGCTGGCACCAGCACAGTCATCGCCGTCTCGCTAGGCACTTTAGCCGGCTATGCTTTCGCCCGCTTTCGCTTCCGCTTTCATACGGGCCTGTTTTTGGGCATTATGCTCTCGCGGGCTGTGCCGGGCGTGGCTTTGAGCCTGCCGCTATTTTTGCTCTTTAACCGCGTCGGCTTGACCAACAATATCTTGGGTTTAGCTTTTGTCTATGTGGCGGTCAACATCCCTTTCACCGCCTGGCTGATGGACGGTTTTTTCCGCCAGATACCCAAAGAATTGACCGAATCGGCTTATATCGATGGCTGCGGCTATTGGTCGGCTTTTTGGCGCATCGAGCTGCCGCTGTCGCTGCCGGGCTTGGCGACGGCGGCGATTTTCGCCTTTTTAGCCGCTTGGAACGAATTTCAAATTGTCAGCGTCTTGGCGCGCAACAATGCCGCCAAGACCTTCCCGCCCGGGCTCTTCGCTTTTACCGAACAGTTCACGGTGGATTGGCGCGGCATGGCGGCTATGAGCGTGATTATGATGGTGCCAGCTGTCATCTTTGTCATTTTGGTGCAGCGCAACTTGGTCAGCGGTTTGACCTTCGGCGCGGTGAAAGGCTAAAGCGGGTGAAAATTACTGACATTGAGATTCGCCTCTGCCAGCACGAAGAAGAGGTGATGTCAGCCACTGAATTGCGCGACACACAAAAATCTGACCTGCACTTCTTGATAATCACGCTCAAGACCGATGCGGGCATAGACGGCATCAGCATGGGTTTTGCTGGCATGGGCGCGGAGATGGCCGGGGCGGTCGCGGCGCAGTCACTCAAACCGTTTTTCTTGGGCAAAGACCCGTTAGCGCGGGAAAAGCACTGGTTCGATTTTCGCCGTTATGACCGCGTCTGGCATCTGACGCCGATTTATTCTTATGGGCCTTTTGACATCGCGCTCTGGGATATCGCCGGCAAACTGGCGGATATGCCGCTGTATAAGCTGCTGGGGGCTTACCGCGAAAAAGCGCCGACTTATGTTAGCTCGCTGTTTTTAGATAGCCCGGAAGACTATGCCGAGCAAGCAAGCCAATTCAAAGCGCAGGGCTTCCACGGCTACAAGCTGCACCCGCCCAGCGATTATCACGCAGCGCTGCAAGCCTACCGCCTCTGCCGCGAAGCGGTCGGCGACGACCCGCATTTTAAGCTGATGGCCGACCCGGTGACGGCGCATACCTATTATGAAGAAGCCCTGCGCATGGGGCGGGAATTAGAAAAGCTAGATTATTACTGGTTTGAAGAGCCGCTCTACGATGTGGATTTTCACAATTTGCGCAAGCTGACGCGAGACTTAGACATTCCTATCTGCGGCACGGAAGTCTTGGTCGGCTCGCACTATGCGACGGCAGAGTGCATCGCCAGCGGCGTGGTTGATATTGTGCGCAGCGATGTCTCCTGGAAAGGCGGCGTTACCGCCGTGATGAAGACCGCGCACCTGGCTGAAGCCTTTGGCATGCGCTGCGAAATCCATACCGCCATCTACCCGGCCCTAGAAATCGTCAATCTGCATTGCTGCTGCGCCATCTCGAATTGCGAATTCTTCGAAGCCTTGATTCCAAGCTCCTTAATGAAACTCGGCATCAAGAATCCGATTCAAATTGACGCGACCGGCTATGCGCATCCGCCCAAGAGCGCCGGCACTGGCATCGAATGGGATTGTGATTTTATCGACCAGGCGACGGTGAAGATACTGTAGCGCTCTCGTCTAGCTAATCGGTATGGAAGACTTCTTCGATGGTCTTCCACCATTCGCCTTCAGCCCGGTCTTCGACCGGTTTCTGCATCGGCATGCAGAGGTCCCACCATTCTTGGGTAGCTTTATCCGCCGCCATCGCCGCCATATCGCCCTCGAAGTCGCTGCCGTGGTATTCAAAATAGGCGAAGAGAAAATCGCCATAGCGGTAAATTGAATAATTGCGGATATTGCATTCTTCGATTTTTCTCAACACATCGGGCCAAACAGCCGCGTGCAGGCGGATGTACTCCGCCGCATGCTCCGCCCGGATGCCGATGACCTGCCCAAATCGCTGCATGTCGCGCCTCTCTTTCTCGCTCTCACTAACCCGTTTGCTTCTTGAAATTTTCTGGATGACGGTATTTTACCGTCTGCAAATGCTCGCAATACAAAGCCAGCACACCTTCGTTTTTGTAGACTTCATAGCTGACCTTGACCAAACCCATCTCGGCGTATTTTGGCTCTTTGCTCAAATGCGTGCGCACAGTATAGATGGTATCGCCGATGAAAACTGGTTTGATGAAACGCAGCCGGTCATAACCATAGCTGAAAGTATGCACATTGTTATGCGCCATCAAACCTAAGCCGATGCTGAAGACCATCGAGCCGGCCACCAGCCGCTTGTCAAAGATGCCTTCGTCGCGGGCAAAAATTTCATCGGCGACATAAGGGTGCATATCCAGCACGATGGCATTAAAAATCATGCACTCGCCTTCAGCCAGCGTGCGGCGGATAGAGCGGATTTTGAGACCCAGCTCAAAATCTTCGTACATCCAGGTCTCGGTGTTGAAGACGGGCAAATCTTTGTGCAGCTCTACCGGCGTATTTTCGGGTTTGGCTCGCATTAGGAAACTCCTTAATTTTTAATCGAAAATTCGGACAGGATACGCTGGGTATCTTCGCCGATGCGCGGCGCGCCTTTGGGGCTTTTTAAGATTGCGCCATCAATCCGTATCGGGCAGCGCAGGGTATCCAGCTTGACTGTCTCATCGCGGGCGACTTCTTGGATCATATCCAGCACCTTGAAGCCATCGTGCTGCAAGAGGCCGTCCCAGGTCAGCACATCGGCACACCAAATATCGCGCGGCTCCAGCAAGCTGAGCCAGTGCCGCGTTGACTGGGTTTTGAGATGCTCGACCAGTATCGCTTTGATTTCGTCGCGCTGGCTGAACCAAGTCGCCGAATCGCTATAAGCCAGCAGCGGCGGGCAAGTTAAAAGCTCGCCCAGCACCGGGATTGAACCCATAGCCAGAGCCAAGAAACCGTCGGCGGTTTGATAAATGCCATAAGGCGCGGCGAGGTAGGCGTGGGCATTGTTGATGGCACTGCGCTGGGGCAGCTTGCCGCCATCATTGATGTAGGTGGTCAAAACTTCAAATTGAAAATCGAGAATCGATTCGAGCAGGCTGACTTGCACCAGCCCGCCCGCGCCCGTGATGCCGCGCCGCACCAGGCAAGCCAGGATGCCCTGCACCAGATGGGCGCCGGCGAAGAGGTCGACGACGGCTAAGCCAAAAGGTGTCGGCGGCCGGTCGGCATCGCCATTGAGCCAGACCAGGCCCGATATCGATTGCAGCAGCAGGTCTTGCCCCGGCTTGTAGACCCAGGGGCCTTCATTGCCATAGCCGGTGATTTCGCCATAGACGACGCGGGGGTTGAGAGCCTGCACAGCGGCATAATCCAAGCCCAGCCGCGTCATAACGCCCGGGCGAAAATTCTGCACGATGACATCCGCTTCTTTTATCAATTCTTTGACGCGGGCTAGGTCAACCGGCTTTTTCAAATTGGCGGCGAAGCTCTCTTTATTGCGGTTGATAGAATGAAAGAGCGTGCTTTCCCCATCCAGTTCTAGTTCCGAAATATAGAGCTGGCGGCAGAGGTCGCCGCCATCGGGCCGCTCGACTTTGATGACGCGGGCGCCTAAATCGGCCAGGCGCAGAGCCGCCGACGGGCCCGAAAGAAAAATGCTGAAGTCCAAGACCAATAAACCTGCCAATGGTTTCATGCTTGCCAACTCTCCTGTATAGATTTTGGCTTAAAAGCGCCGCCTACGCATTTTGCTTGCAAAAACACTTTTTATCCGTAAAATATAGTCAGTAAAGTGCATTCTGTCAAATATGGCAAGCCAAGTTTTGGAGGCATATATGTTAACGGTAGATACCCATCAGCATTTTTGGAATTTAGACGAAGTCGCCTATCCCTGGCTGGTGCCAGCCTATGGCCCCATATACCGCACTTTCACGCCCGCCGAGCTGGAACCGCAGCTGGCCGCCGCCGGCGTCGAGAAAACCGTCATCGTGCAATCGATGGATTCTTATGCCGATAGCGATTCTATGCTAAACATCGCCGCCGATCATGATTGGGTGGCCGGCGTTGTCGGCTGGGTGCCATTGCATGACCCGGCCGAAGCTGGCAGAAAGCTCGCAGAATACCGCCAAAACCCCTATTTCAAAGGCATGCGCCACCTGATTCATGAAGAGAGCAATCCCGATTGGGTGCTGCAAAAACAGGTCATCGAAGGCCTGCAAATCTTGGCGGATTATGGCTTGACCTTCGATGTCGTCGCTGTTTTCCCCAACCACCTCAAACATGTGCCAACGCTGGCGGAAAAAGTGCCAAACTTGAAGATGGTCATCGACCACTTGGCGAAGCCGCCGCTGGACGAGGCCGACCGCGCTGTTTGGCGCGAGCAATTCGCCGCCGCCGCCCAAAGTCCCAATGTCTTCGCCAAAATCTCTGGCTTGAATACGGTCACGCCCGATTTTGAGAATTGGACCTACGAAGACATCAAGCCGCTGATTGATTATGCGCTAGAGCAGTTTGGCGCGCAGCGGCTGATGTTCGGCAGCGATTGGCCGGTGGCTGTGCTGGCCGGCGATTATGCTAAAGTCTGGGCTGAGACCAAGAAATGCCTGGCCGACCTTTCGGCGGCGGAAAAAAGCGCCATCCTCGGCGGGACGGCGAATGCCTTTTATCAGCTCGGCTTGTAAGCGCCGCGGCTAGACAGCCGGCAGCGGCTCGCCACCCTGCGCGCTAGAGCTATAGGCGGCTTCGACTGTCGCCATCGTCAAAATCGCATCTTCGACTGAAGTGGGCAAGGCATCAGTCTCGCCATCGGCATAGCGCATCAGGCTAGCCATCGTGCCAATAAAGGCTTCGGGGAACCAAGAGCCGCTTATCTCTAGGCGCTGCCAGCCTGAAGCCGCGCCCTCTTCCAGCAAGATGTACTCAAAGCGGTCGGGCATGCCGACGGGATAATTCATATTCAAGCCAGCGCGGATTTGGATCGCGCCGCGGCTGCCTTCAAATTTGATATAAGATTGCTGCTTTTCCGCGCCATAAGCGTGGCTGTGGTTGGTCATCACATTGACGCGCGGATTAGCGCCATAATCCAGGATAATCATGGAGCGCGTGCCGCCATGCAGGTCGGGCGCGGTCGGGTGGCTCAGCGTCTTGGCATAGACGGAGTGCGGCGTGCCACAGAACGAACGCACTAAATCGATATAGTGGATGCTGTGGTAGAGAATCTCGACGCGGGGCAGCGGGAAGAGAAATTGCCACAGGTGCCAGGGCGTATTGACCTGCATGCGCACTTCCATATCGTAAAGCTCGCCTAATAGACCCTGCTCGATCATGTCGCGGGCGGCGATAATGAAGGGCGCGAAACGCAGTTGAAAATTGATGGCGGCCACCAATTCGCGCTCGCGGCAGACTTGCAGGATGGCGCGGGCTTCTGCCAGGTCATCGCCCATCGGCTTTTGGATGAGGGTGGCGCGGCCGGCCGGCAGCTGGCGCAGAATATCAACAATCGCATTGCCTGGCACGGCAATATCAAAGACAGCATTGGCGGGCGCCTGCTCAATCGCCTCAGCCAGCGAAGCATAGAGGCGCGGGATGCCAAACTTGGCTTGCATTAGCGCGGCGCGCTCGGCATCAATATCGAAGCCGCCGACCACCTCGAAGCCGGCGATTTTGTAGGCTGGGTAATGCGCGTCATGCACAATGCCGCCTAAGCCGATGCTGACGATGGGGCGGGGTGTTTGGGGCAGAATCGCCGTCTGGCGAAAATCAAAATTTGGCATTTTTCCATCCTCTTTCATTTCTAAGCAAGCCTAAATTTATGTTGCGACAAGGAAAAAAAGAAAGTAGTCACAGAGGCACAGAGAAATAAGACTGCTTTCTGCGCTTGCTGGCTTTTTCAACCCCACCCCCGGCCCCTCCCCAAAGCTTTGGGGAGGGGAGTCTAACCTGGGAGCGTGTAGACACTGCCCTACGGGAGCTTTCCTTCACACGCCCGCATAGTTTTCGGGTTTTTCTCCCCTCCCAGAAGCTTCGCTGAGGGACTTTCCCTCAAACTCCCCATAGTTTTCGGGTTTTTCTCCCCTCCCCAAAGCTTTGGGGTGCGTAGACACTGCCCTACGGGAGGGGCCGGGGGTGAAAATCGTGGCTACACCTCACTTTTTCGCGTAATTAGCTTGAGCCTACTTAATACGAGACCAGCGCCGGTTGCTGGCCGACATAACTCAGCCCAGCCCGCTGATTGATTTGCCGCGCGCAATGCAGCAGGGCGTCAATCACTTCTTGCGGGTCGCTGCCGGTGCGGCTGGCTGTGAGCTGGGTAACCGCAATCGCGGCGGTTACGCCGACATCAGGATTGCCCACCAGCACCGCCGTATCTTGCAAGCCGATATAAGATTCATCCAGCGCCACCGAGATGCCGCTGCGCTGGATCTCTTCGATGCGCTGCCAAAATAGGGCCCGCTCGGCCGCGGTCAGGCTTTGATAATCCGCGTCTTCGGCTAGCAGAGCCTTGAGGCTGGCCGCGTCCAGCGCCGCCAGCAGCAAACGCCCCGAGACAGTCGACACCAGCGGGAAAGACGCGCCGACCGACACCGTAATTTGTACTTTCTCTGGGCTTTCCACCTGGCCGACGACCAATAGCTGCCGATGCTGCATGATGCTGATGTGGCAGGATTCGCGTATCGACCAAGCCAGTTCTTGCATCGGCAGCTGCGCCACATGCAGCAGGTGTTTCAAGGGCGAATGGCGATTGGCCAGCTCAAAGAGCTTCAGCGTCAGCGCATAGCGGCCCGAGCTGTCGTCTTTGCCGACATAACCACTATCGACCAGACAGCTCATCGTGCGGAAGAGCTGGCTGGCGCTGTTGCGCGTCAATTCAGAGATTTGCGAGAGCGACAGCGGCTCAGAGGCTTGCGCCAGCAGTTCCAGCACAGCCAAGCCTTTTTCCAAAGCTGGCACGCTATAATTCGGCTCAGCCATGCTAAGCGCCGTCCGCCGCGGCCGGCTTGCGCTGCACAAGATAGAGATGCTGGCAAGCCAGCACGATTTTACCTTCTTGATTAAAGACTTCGACCTGTTCCACCACATAACCGAGTTCAGCCCGTTTGGCATAATCGCGCTTTTCCGTAATCGTCGCTTTCACCGTAATCGTATCGCCGATGAAAACCGGGCGGATGAAACGGATGCGGTCATAACCATAAGAGAAAGCGACCGGGTTAATCTCGGTGGCGGTCATGCCGATGCCGACGCTCAGAATCAGCGTGCCATGGGCGATGCGCCGCTTGAACTCCTGGGTTTTGACCCATTCGGCATCCATGTGGTGGGGGAAGAAATCGCCCGTTTGCCCAGCATGCAGCACAATATCGGCTTCGGTGATGGTGCGGCCAAAGGTCTCGCGGCTAAAACCAATTTCATAGTCTTCAAAATAGCTCGTTTTAATCATCGTTTTCCCTATACACTGCGCCGGTCAAAGTTGACAGACTCCTACTCTGTCTCTATATTTTGCATACAAAATCACATTTTGCAAGTAAAATAAGCGGGCGCGCTTTGAGGGCGCGACTCTAGACATAAGGAGATAAAAGATGGCGGAAAAGACAATTTTGCGCGGCATCACCTGGAATCATTCGCGGGGTTTTGTATCGGTGGTGGCGACGGCGCAGCGCTTCAGCGAAATCTATCCCGATGTCGAAATTATTTGGGAAAAGCGCTCGCTGCAAGAATTTGCCGATGCGCCAATTCAGGGCTTAGCGGAGCGCTATGACCTGCTCGTCATCGACCACCCTTGGGCTGGCTATGCCGCTCACAGTCAAGCGCTGCTGCCTTTGCAAGAAATCATCCCAGCCGCTTTCTTGCAAGACCAGGCGGCGAACTCGGTCGGCCATTCGCATCCGAGCTATATCTTTGACGGCAATCAGTGCGCCTTGGCCATTGACGCGGCGACGCCGGTGGCCGCCTTCCGCCCCGACTTGCTCGAGCGCTATGAATTGCAGCAGCCGCAAACTTGGAGCGACCTGCTTGCGCTGGCGCGTAAAGGGCGGGTCATCATGCCCGGCATCCCCATCGACACTTTGATGAACTTTTATATGCTCTGCGCCACTCAAGGCGAAGCGCCTTTTGTCGATGACGAATGGGCCGTCTCCGATGCGCTGAGCTTGCAAGCGCTGGAGCAACTGCGAGAACTGGCTAGCCTCTGCCCGCGCGAGATTTTTGCTTTTAATCCCATCGCGGTCTACGAAGCCCTTTCGCGGCGCGACGACTTTGTCTATTGCCCCTTTGCTTATGGCTATTCCAATTATTCGCGGGCCGGTTATTCAGAAAATATCTTGCTCTTCGATGATATGGTGGCGATTGAGGGGCATGGCCGCTGCCAGTCAACTTTGGGCGGCACCGGCTTAGCCATTTCAAGCGCCTGCCAAGCGCCAGAAATCGCCCGTGATTATGCGATGTTCAGTGCCAGCCCGGCGATACAGCGCACGGTCTTCTTTGAAAATGGCGGGCAGCCGGGGCATCGGGCGGCTTGGCTCGATGCGGAAGTAAATCGCCGTACCCGCGATTATTTCCGCAACACCCTGCCCGCTTTAGACCGCGCCTATCTGCGCCCGCGCTTTCCGGGCTATCTGCATTTTCAAGACCAAGCCGGCGCGCCCATCCGCGACTATCTTATGCGCGGCGGGGACGCACGCAAGCTGCTGGCAGACTTAAAGCGCCTGTTCCAAGAAGCAAAGCGGCTGTATCGTTAATACCCTGAATAATCTGCCTAAGCATAAGGCCGGGCGCGGCAGCGGTTCAGCTAGACTTGTTCTGCTGCCCCCGGCCGCAACGACAGATAGTCCATAAAGTCCTCGTCCAGGGCGTTGATAAAATGCGCCAGCAGCCTACCGCAGCGCTCTATATCTTTGAGGTCCAGCGTCTCCACTGGCGAGTGCATATTGCGCAGGGGGATGCTCAAAAGCGCGGTGGGCACGCCCGTGCGCGAGACCTGAATCGCCCAGGCATCGGTGCCGCTGCGGGCCGGCATAATATCGGCTTGCCAACTGATGTCGTAATAAGCGGCGACTTCTTGCAAGCGGGCGACCATTTTGGGATGGAAGTTGGCGCCGATGCCGAGCTGGGGCCCGCCGCCCAGCTTGCCCGCGCCTAGCGTCAGGCCAGGCTGCTCGGCAAAGCCAACATCGAGGGCAATGGCGCAATCGGGCGCGATATAGTTGGCGGCGGTGGTCGCGCCGCGCAAGCCCACCTCTTCTTGCACAGTCGCCGCGGCATAAACATCCCAGCTATGCTCCAGCGTGCGCAGTATATGCAGGCAGACGGTGATGACGGCGATGCAGGCGCGGTCGTCCATAGCCTTAGCCGCGACTTTGCGCCCTTGCAGCTCTAGCAGCGGCGCGTCCATTGTAACCAGGTCGCCGATGCGCACAATTTTTTCTACTTCGGCGGCGGGCAAGCCCACATCCACGACGAGGGCATCAATCGGCGGGTATTCGCGCCTTTCGGCGGCGGTCAGCATGTGCGGCGGCTTCGTTGCGACGACGCCAGGCAATACCCGCGCGCCATGCACCAGCACCGGCTGCGCCAGCATAACGCGCGGGTCGATGCCGCTGACGCGGTGTACATAGAGGAAGTCATCTTCAATCTGGCGCACCATCAGGGCAATCTCGTCCATGTGGGCGGCGAGCATGATTTTGCGGCGGGGCTTGGCGGGCAGGCTGGCGCGCTTGATGCCAATCAAGCTGCCGAGGCGGTCGCTATCGAATTCGTCGACCAGCTCCGCCCAGTCTGCGCGCAAAAGTTCGGCGACGGGCGCTTCGTAGCCGCTGGGGGCATGGGTTTCGACGAGTCGTTTGAGGTGGTCTTTTGGATTGTACATTGGGCTGCTCCTGCTTAGTGTCAGAGCCTAATGTACCACAGCCAGCGCGCAATCGCAGCGGCGCGAAGGGAATTTCTCTGTGGCTCGGTAGGACAAAGTAAATTTTGCAAATTTTTGCATTATTAACTTGGACTTACTTCTGTGGCAATATCCTTTTTCCTAGTCGCAATACGTGCTTCAACAAGTACAATACAAAAAAATCCGCAGCAGAGGAAAGGCAGCGCGATGTTCACAGCAAGCGAAGTCGAGCAATTCCCCAGCGAGGGCTGGGTTGCTAAAGAAGATTTTTGGTCGGGGCGCGAGACGCAGGCTATGCAAAAAGAGCTGGAGCGCCTGAAAGCAGTCGGCTTGCTGCGCAATGTGGCGACGGCTGGCGATGGCAAAACACCCGCCACCGACCAGGTCAACTTGCAGCTCTGCCCGATGTTCCCGCACAGCAGTTTTTACCGCGCCATGCCCTTCGCCGAAAAAGCCATCACCGCCGTCCAGCAGCTCATCGGCGATCCAGTCGTCCTGCACCTCGACCAGGTTTTCCTCAAGCCGGGCAAACAGGGCGCTGGCACAAACTGGCATCAAGACAATGCCTATTTTCGCATTGAAGACCCGCTGAAAGGCACGGCGATGTGGACGGCGGTGCATGCAGCGACGGTCGAGAATGGCACCATCCATGTTATCCCGGGCAGCTTCCGCGTCGCCTATCCGCATAGCCGCGACCCGTATAGCGACCACCATATCCGCTGCTATCCGCCCGAAGACGCGGCTATAGCGATTGAGCTGCCGGCCGGCGGCGCCGCCTTTTTCGCTTATGGCGTGGCGCATTGCACATTAGGCAATACGACCGAGAAAGAACGGGCGGGCGTGGCTTTGCATTTCATCAACGGCGCAATGGACGCGACGGCTCAGGGCGGCTTCCCGCTAGACAAGCGGCCTTATCTGACCGGAGCAGCCGCTAGCGGCGGTTTGAACGAGCACGGCGTCACTGTCGCTGGAACCTGGGAGCGCGAGGTGGCAGCGGTTTTGGCTTCCGCCTGAGGCGCAGCTTAGCGGCCGTAAGCCCGCTCGCCCCGCATAATCTGACCCAAGCGGAACATATCTGTGCGCGAGGTCATATCGAGGCTGATAGGCGTGACGGAAATCACCTTGTCATTCAGCAGGGCATAGACATCGCTATCGGGTTCGGCCGCTGTCGGGTCGCTATTATATTGATAGCCGAGCTTGCCGGTATCGTGCAGGGCAACCCGCTCGGGGCGGGTGGGCCAATAGACGCGCCGCCGCGACAGGCGGGTCAAGCGCCATTCGGTGGCTTCGGTTGCGCCCCAAGGCACATCAATTTTCAGCACATCGACATCGTCTGGCAGCGCGGAGTGCGCGATGAGCCAGCTGCCTATTTGCTGCGTAAACTTTGCGGCGGGCGCGAAATCGACCGCTTTGGAATGGCTCAGGTGCAGGTCGGTAGTCGTCTGCTGGCTGACGGCGATGGAAGGGATATCGAGGCAAGCGCCTTCTAAAGCCGCGCCGACGGTGCCAGAAATCGTAACGCCGCTGCCGGTGTTTTCGCCGTAGTTAATGCCAGCCACAACCAACGCTGGTTTTTCTGTCGCCAATTCCAGCACACCATGCTGCACTGCTTGGGCTGGGGTGCCATCAACAGCGTAAGCGCGGCAGTTGGCGTCATCAATCGGGACTGTATAGGGGAAGATGCGCCCTTCGCTATAATGCGGCATGCTGCGCCCCATGCCCGATTGCTGTTCGCGCGGGGCGACAACTAGCAACTTGCCGACATCTTTGAAAGCCGCCACCGCCGCCCACAAGCCGGGCGAGGCGACGCCATCGTCGTTTGTGAAGAGGATAGTGGGCTTGGGTGGCTGGGACATGCGAATTCCTGACTATGGTCTAATGCGAAAACACATTATACATAATAAAAATACCGAAAAAATCTAAAAAGCGCAATGTTTGAGATAAGAGCTGTTGAAATCGGGTCAAATTTTAGCAGCGAGAGTGGCCATAGCAAACTTGATGTCGAACTGTAGTATAATGTTTATGTCTATATTATGTCTTCCGCTACCTTGCTATGACGATTCACGGAGTAAGAAACCGCACAATAAAACAGATACCCGTTACATTGCCAGACAAGAGCTTAATACAACTTAGCGTCGGCGGGCAGAATGCGCTTATCAAGCGCATTGTTGAAGAGTTCTGCCCCCGATTTGCCAAGGGCGGCGAAGTTCTTTATCTGGACGATGCCGGTAAAAAACCCAGTGATAGGCAAATAAGCCGTTTTGAAGAACTGGGCATTCGCTTAGATAGACACGGGAAAAGCCCCGATGTAATCGTCTATCAAAAAAGCGACAACTGGCTCATTCTGATAGAAGCGGTAACCAGCCACGGTCACATTGATCAAAAACGGCAAAACGAACTCAAGCAGATATTCGCCAACAGCGGCGCGGGCTTGATTTTTGTCACAGCATTTGAATCGCGCCAGGCAATGACGAAGTATTTGGCGGATATATCTTGGGAAAGCGAGGTTTGGATTGCAGACGCGCCCGACCACTTGATCCATTTTGACGGCGAACGCTTCTTGGGGCCTTATTCTTAGAACGCTATTTGATCCAACACACACTTTAGGACGGCTGCCCCCGGCCAAATCGTTAAATTTCCGATGAATACAGCTGCACTAAGCCACCAACTCGCCCTCATCGAGCGGCATTTGCCGGATTTCCGCGTCGTGGAGGCGCGCCAGCTGCCAGGCGGCCAGTTCAACACCGTGCTCTGCATCAACGACGCCTGGATTTTCCGTTTCCCGAAAAGCCCGCCAGCCGCCGCTGAGCTGGCGCATGAGCTTGACTTGCTGCCCCGCTTGCAAGGCAAACTGCCGCTCGCCATCCCCAAGCCACAGCACAGCGCTTACGACCCAGCCGCCAGCGCGCAACTGCTTTTTATGGCTTATAAAATGCTGCCAGGCGCGCCTTTATTGCGCGACAAGTTCGCCGCACTGCGGGCTGAAAAACTATCGTCGAACAGCTAGCGCGCGATTTGGCGCATTTTCTGCGACGCCTGCACTCTATGCCCACCGAGCGGCTTGAGCTGAAGCCAAGCGCAGAAACAGCGCGGCAGGAATGGACGGGCATTTATAGCGCGATTCAGCGGCAGCTTTTCCCGCACATGCGCGCTGCTGCGCGGCGGGCAATCAGCCGCGATTTTTAGGCTGCGCTGGCTGACGCGGCTTTATGGCGCTTTGACGAATGCCTGATCCATGGCGATTTTGGCACGGGCAACATTCTCTATGCGCAGGGGCGCATCAGCGGCATCATCGATTTCAGCTTTTGCGGGCTGGGCGATCCAGCCCAGGATTTAGGCGCGCTGCTCGCCAGTTACGGGCCGGACTTCGCCCGCCGCGTCATTGCCTGTTATCCAGCTTTAGGCGCGCACTGGCAGCGAGCGCATTTTTATCACAAAAACTATGCGCTGATTCAGGCGCTCTATGCCCTGCGGGATAATAATCCGGCCGACTTCGCCGATGGCATCGCCGCATATCGCTAGCTGGGCAGAAAAAATAAAACGCGATTTTAAACCCCACCCCGGCCTCTCCCGTAGGGCAGTGTCTACGCGCCCCAAAGCTTTGGGGAGGGGAGAAAAACCTCGAAAATTATGGGGGCGTTTGCAGAAAAGTCCCTCCCATCGGGCAATGTGTACAGACCCCTAGGTTAGACTCCCCTCCCCGAAGCTTCGGGGAGGGGCCGGGGGTGGGGTTGAAACGAAGGCAAAAAGTTGCAAAATTTAGTTTGTTCTATTTCTGTGTCTCTGTGGCTTTTATCTTTCCCCCAGCCGCACTATAAACTCGGGCTTGCTGAGGCATAAAGGCGCGCGTTGCCAAATCTTAAGCCAGCGACTATGCTATAATATGGTAAATTTTCTATTGCAAGTGAGAAAACGATGGCGGAAATCAGCCTCGACGCTTATCAGAATAAAATCGAAGCGCTTTTGCAAGCCGGACACTATGCTGAAGCGCTCGCGCATGCGCGGCATATCCTCAAGACCAGCCCCAAGAACCTGCGCGCTTATCAGCAGTTGAGCCGCGCCCTTTTTGCCAGCGGGCTCTGGAACGAGGCGGCGGGCTTGCTGCGGCGCTCGCTCGGCGCGCAACCCAATGACTTCGAGACGCATTCCCTGCTGGCCCAATCTTATCAGCAGCTGAACGAGCTCGAGCGCGCGCTCTGGCACGCCGAACGCGCCCTAGACCAACGGCCAAATGACCGGCCGACTATCAGCCTGCTGCGCGCCTTGCACCGCGCCCTGCATAAGGAAGAAATCGAGCGCTTGCAGCTGACCGCCAGCGCCCTCGCCCAACAGCATATCCGCAACAATTCTCTGCCCACAGCCCTGGAGACATTGGATAGCGCGCTGGAACGCAACCCCGAACGCATCGACTTGCAACTGCTGCGGGCACGGGCGCTCTGGCTGGATGGGCAGCGCATGGAAGCGGCGGAAACCGCCACCGATATATTGCAGAAGCTGCCCTACGCGCTTGAAGCTAACCGCATCATGACCGAGCTGTGGCTGTCCGAGCAGCGCCCGACGGACGCGCAGAGCTACCTCAGGCGCATCGAAGAGCTAGACCCGGCCCTCGCGCATCAACTGGCGACGGGAGCGCCCAGCGCGAATCTGCCGACCCTAGAAGAGCTGGATTATAGCAACCTGCCCCAGCAAGAGCAGATCATCGTCAATCCTGAATGGCTGGAGCGCTTGCGCGGCGCTGATGCCGAGAATGCGGAAACAGGCGGCTTAGACGCGCTCTTTGGCCTGGAAAGCAGCGCCCCGGCTGAGGCCGATGCCACCGCTGACTTGCCCGGCCTGCTTTCCGCCGCGCAAATTGAGCAGCTCTTCAGCGAGCTGGTAACGGGCGAAGCCGTAGCCGAAACCCGCGACTTGCCAGACGAATCCGAGCAGGTGCTGGCAGAAATGGAACAGAGAGGCTTGTTTGATGATACAGAGCCAATAGCGGTGGAAAGCAATGACAGCGTCGACAGCGCCGCAGAAGTCGATACGCTCCTGGATGAGATAGATTTTGCCGACGATGACAATATGGACGACTTCGAAGGCCTCGGCGCGTTCGCCACGCAATTGAGCGAACTAGATGAAGCAGAAGAAAGTGAAGACGCGGCAGAAGTCGAAGATGACGATGCAGCCTTCCTCAACTCGGAAGAACCTGGCAGCGCCCTCGATGATGAGCTGACCGACCTGCTGGAGCAGTTGGATTCTAGCGATGAAGAAGGCGACTGGCTGGCGGAAATTCAGCAGGGCGGCGCGAATCAAGCAGAGGACTCGCTGGAATATCTCGATGAGTTTGACCGCGAGTGGGTCTTGCAGCAGGAAGACGATGAAGTGGGCGGCGCGCCTTGGCTGCGCAGCGCCATGCGCGAAACCCTTGACGCGCAGCCCGACGAAGCCGAGCCAACAGCCGAAGCGGTTGAGAGCGGCGAATTTGACCTCTTTGGCGATGATGAACAATTGCAGTCCTTGCTCGACGACGCCAGTGACACCGAGCCGCTGCATCTGAGCGATATCGAAGATTGGCTGAAACCGGAGCCTGAGGCTGAGCCTGAAGACGAGACCGAAACCGACGAAACGCCCGGTCCGTCGCTCTTTGAGACGGAAAGCGACGAGCAGCGCGATGCCGCTTTAATCGATAGCTGGCAGGCTGAACTGGCCGACGAAGCCGATGATGAAGACCCTTATGTCGATTTGCTCAGCGATGAGCCGGCCGCGCTTGAGCAGTCTGCCGATAGCTTGCCGACGGCCGAGGCGATCGATGATGAAAGCTGGGGTTTAGAAGACCCAGACCAGTTAGCCGATTTTGTCGAAGAAGCCGACAGCGATGCTGCGCCCGATTGGCTGAATGTGGTGGCGCCGGGCTTGGACCGCGCCGATGACACCGCCACCGACGACCCGAACGAATACGCCCAGCCAACAGCGGGGAGCGGTCAAGAATTCGCTTGGGTCAGCGATATTGTCGACGAAGAAACCGGCGAGATGCAGGCAGTGCCGCCCGAGGCGCTGGGCGATGCGCTCTATTTCCGCTTCAGCGAGCCACCGGCTTGGCTGGCGCTCTTGCAGGGCGGGGAAGTGGTGGCCGGCGCGACGGCGCACAGCCTCGATATCGAGGCATTAAACCTGGATGACCTGACCTTTGATGATTATTTCAGTTTTGATACGCCCACCGACAAGATGGATATTATCAACCTGGACGAAGACACGCAGCAGCTCAGCTTTGCTGGGCTGGAATGGGACGATTATTTTGATTTGGAATCGCCGACCGAGCAAACAATCGCCATCACCTTAGATGAAGACAGTGACGGCTTCGCCGAGCTAGGCATTGACGATGACAATTTTGAATTTGATAGCGCGACCGACCAGCCGCCGCCGGTCACGCTGGACGCGGCCGAAGACCCTTTAGGCATCGCCGATATGAATTTGGGTGACGAGCTGGTCGCGCCGGCGTCCGGCGACGCCAGCGATGACAGCCCAGCCTGGCTGAGATATGAAGACCTCGGCGATGATTTTGATAGCGACGAGCCCGGCCGCCGCGGCGGCCGCTCGCCTGTATAATGTGTTTCTCTTGCCAGAAGTTTTAACAAATGAAAGACTCGCGCGATTTTGCCGGCTCAGATTTGCCCGATTACGATTCGATGTCGCAAGCCGAATTGATTGAGTGGCTGGAACAGCTGGGCAATCAGCCAGACCAGCCGTCCACCGAAACTGCCGCCGACACGCCGGCGGCGGAAGTCATGTCCGACGAAAACTGGATCGATTGGCTGGAAAATTCGGCGGGCCCAACGCCGGCGGCGGGCCTGGCGCTGGAAGAAGAGCTGGCGGCGGCGGAAGACGCGCCGCTTGACCCGCGCTTTTTCGCCGCCGACGGCGCGCCTGAAAGCGCTACCCCGGACACAGCGGAAAGCGCGCCCAGCCCCCAGAGCGAACTGCCCTATGATGAAGCCGACCTAGACCCGCTGGATTGGCTGGACAGCCTAGCCAGCGAGGTCAGCGATGCCGCCCGCCAGATGCAAGCGGAGTACCTGGACGATGAAGATTTTGTCGACGAGTTTTATGCGGTCGATGAAGATGCTGAGCGCTTTGATGACCCGGCCGACGAAAGCCTCTATTCGGGGCAGTTGAGCGATTCCTTGGGTTTCTTCGAAACCCTATTGCATTTGCCCGAGCGCGAAGCCGACGAATTCAGTACGCAGTCGCTGGCGCCAGAGCCAGCCTTTGAAGAGAGTGCGCCGCCAGCGCCCGAACCAACGCTGGCAGAGAGTGCGCCGCCGCCAGCGCCCGAACCAACGCTGGAAGAGAGTGCGCCGCCGCCAAGTCCACCGCTAGCGCCCGAACCAACGCTGGCAGAGAGCGCGCCGCCGCCAGCGCCAAAACCGACGCTAGAAGAGAGTGCGCCGCCGCCAAGTCCGCCGCCGGCAGCGCCAGAACCGACACTGGCAGAGAGTGCGCCGCCGCCAAGTCCGCCGCCCGCAACGCTAGAACCAGTGCTGGAAGAGAGTGCGCCGCCCGCAACGCTAGAACCAGTGCTGGAAGAGAGTGCGCCGCCGCCCGCGCCCGAACCAACGCTGGCAGAGAGCGCGGCTTTCAACCCACCGGCCGCAACACTAGAACCAGTGCTGGAAGAGAGTGCGCCGCCAGCGCCCGAACCAACGCTGGAAGAGAGCGCCGCTTTCAATCCGCCGGCCGCAACGCTAGAACCAGTGCTGGAAGAGAGTGCGCCGCCAGCGCCAGACCCAGCGTTTGAAGAGAGCGCGCCGCCGCCAAGTCCGCCGCCCGCGCCCGAACCAACGCTGGCAGAGAGCGCGGCTTTCAACCCACCGGCCGCAACACTAGAACCAGCGCTTGAAGAGAGCGCAGCTTTCAATCCGCCGGCCGCAACACTAGAACCAGTGCTGGAAGAGAGTGCGCCGCCGCCAGCGCCAGAGCCAACGCTGGCAGAGAGCGCCGCTTTCAATCCGCCGGCCGCCGTGCCAGAGCCAGCGTTTGAAGAGAGCGCGCCGCCCGCGTCAACTACCATAGCCCTCAGCGATAGCCTGCTGCAAGCCTTCTTGCCGCAAGCGCAGGCCAGCGACTTGGAACGCTGGTACGCGGAAAAGCTGAACGCCATCAGCGCGGATAGCCCGCCCCCGCCGTCAGCGCCGACCGCGCCGTCAGCCAAGCCGCCGCCTGGGCTGGCAGCAGCGCTTAACTCGGCGCGGGGCAAAGTCGCCGCCAATGATTTGCCGGCCGCGCTCCTGGATTATGAAGCTCTGCTGCACAGTCAAGCCGGGCTAGAATGGGTAGTCGGCGATATGCGCGCTTTAATCGCGCGGGCGGAATATCAAGAAAATTCGGCCGCGCACCGCGTCTTGGGCGATGCCCTGCTGCGGCAGGGGCAGCTCGAGGCGGCGCTGCAAGTCTATCAGCAGGCTCTGGCCCTGCTCTAAAGATTCTGAAAGATGCCAGCGCCTTTTGTCGAGCCGCTGCTGCGCTGGTTTCGCGCCAACCGCGCCGAGTTGCCCTGGCGCCAAGAGCCTAGCCCCTATCAAGTCTGGCTCTCGGAAGTCATGCTGCAACAGACGCAGGTGGCAGTGGTCATCCCCTACTACCAGCGCTTTTTGCGCGCCTATCCCACAATCGAAGCGCTAGCGGCCGCGCCGCTGGCTGATGTGCTGAAGCTCTGGGAAGGTTTGGGTTATTATAGCCGCGCCCGCAATCTGCACCGCGCCGCTCGTCTGCTTGTCGCTGAATATGGCGGCCGCCTGCCCAGCGATGCCGCCGCGCTGCGGAACCTGCCAGGCATTGGCCCTTACACCGCCGGCACCATCGCTAGCATCGCCTTCGGCGAGGCGGCGCCGGCCCTTGATGCCAATGGCATTCGCATTTTTAGCCGCCTGCTCGATCTCGAGGCGGACATCCGCCAAAGCGCGACGCAAAAAAAGCTCTGGCGCATCGCCGCTGACTGGCTGCCCGCGCAAGCGGCCGGCGAATACAATCAAGCGCTGATGGAGCTGGGGCAGAAAATATGCCAGCCACAGAAGCCACGCTGTTCCGTCTGCCCGCTGCAGGGGCATTGCCGCGCTTTCGCCGCTGGCAGCCAACATCAACGCCCAGTGCGAAGCAAACGAGCGCCGCTACCGCATTATGATGTGGCGGCGGGTTTAATCCGCGATGAGGCTGGCCGGCTGTTGATTGCGCGGCGGCCGCTGGAGGGTTTGCTAGGCGGCTTGTGGGAATTCCCGGGCGGCAAATGCGAAGCGGGCGAGAGCCTGCCCGACTGCCTCAAGCGCGAGCTGCGCGAAGAGCTGGCGATAGAGGTCGAAGTGGGCGCGCTTTTCACTGTGGTCAAGCATGGTTTCACGCATTTCAAAATCACGCTGCATGCTTTTGACTGTCGTTATCTGGGGGCGCTGCCGCCTTATGCCGAGCCACAGGCCTTGCAAGCGCTGGATTGGGCTTGGACACACGAGCGGCAGCTCGGGGTTTACAGTTTTGGCAAAGCCGATAGGCAGGTCATCGCCGAATTGGCGCGGCGGCGGGGGGCTTTGCTCTAAGAGAAATTTTGCCACAGAAGTAGGACAAACTAAATTTTGCAAATTTTATGCCTTCGTTTCAACCCTGCGCCTCTGTGTCTCTGTGGCTAATTTCCGCCAGCGACTTGACACTGGCAAAAAGAGGCGTCTTCGCGGTATGCTAGCAGCGTAGACAGGTAAAAAATCACCCATGCGCGATACGTTAAACAACCTGCGCCGGCTGATTGTCAGCCTCTTTGGCGCAAATGTGCCGACCGGTGCCTGGCAAGGCATCCCGCCCGAATTGCTAAGCCCGCGTGAGCGGCGGCTGCGGCGCTGTTCGCACATTCTGCTTTGGGGCGCCCTGCTCAATTTGCTGGTCGCCCTGCTGACCCTGGGCGCGGCCATCCATGCCGGCAACACCGATAGCGCCCTCTTCGGCGCGCTGCAAGAGGCGCTGCTCAGCCGCTTTGTCATTGATGCTGACGCGGCTGTCCTCTTGCTTATCTCCGGCAGCCTGGCGAATATGGCGCTGCTGCTTTTGCTTTCAGTCGTCATTTTGGCTCAGGAATTGTGGACGGTCTTCATGGCTTGGCTGTTGACCGCGCTCAATCTGGCAGCTCTGGTCGCTTTTGGCTTTTTGCCGGCCCTGCTGGCGATCGCGCCGCTGCTGCTGGTTGGCATGCTAACAACGCGCGATTTGGGCGCTTTCCGCCTCAACCCGGTGATGGTGAAAGAATTGCGCGGGCGCATGCGCGGCTTGCGCGGCTTCGCCATCATCACGATATTCCTAACCTTGATGAGCTTTTTCACGCTGCTGCTCTATCTGCTGCGAGTGCCGAGCGGCGGTGTGGTCGTAACCGGCGAGCTGGGGCGGCAGCTCTTTATCGGCGTGCTTTTCATCGAGCTGATGCTGATTATCTTCATCGTGCCAGCGCTGACCGCCGGCGCCATCACCAACGAGCGCGAGCGCAAGACCTATGACCTGCTGCAAACGACATTGATTAGCAAAGCCACTTTTGTCATCGGCAAGATGCAATCGGCTCTGGGTTATATTGTGCTGCTGCTGCTTTCGGCGATTCCTTTGCAGAGCATCGCCTTTCTCTTTGGCGGCGTCAGCGAAGCGGAGATGCTCTTGGCGCTAATAGCGCTGCTGGTCTCCGCCATCGCGCTGGGCGCATTTGGCATGTTCTTCTCGTCGATTACCGAGCGCACGCTAGCGGCGACGATTCGCGTCTACACGGTGGCTATCGCCATCACGGTGGGTCTGCCGGCGGTGGCGGCGGTCTTGTTCCAGAACGCCTATGGCAATGTGATTAACAATGTCGCCGCCAATGTCAGCGGCAACCCGACCGTCGAAACAGCGGTGATTTATCTCGATATGCTTGCGACCAGCTTTAACCCAATTTTGGCGACCTTGCACTCGCAGCGCATGCTCATTGACCATCAGCAGTTGCTGACGATGCGGGTAACGCTCTCGAGCACTGGCGCGACGATTCCGATTTTGTCGCCCTGGGTGCTGCTGACGCTGAGCTATCTGGCGGTGACGGCTCTGCTCTTGCATTTGTCGATTCGGCAGATGGAGCGTCAAGGCGGCTGATGCGCCACTAGGGAAAATTTAGCCACAGAAGTAAGTCCAAGTTAATTATGCACTATTTTCAACCCCACGATTGGCGATCCCTCCTCGAAGCTTCGGGGAGGGACTTTTCCTCAAGCCTGTCTATAGTTTTCGCAGGCTAGACTCCCCTCCCCAAAGCTTTGGGGCGCGTAGACACTGCCCTACGGGAGGGGCCGGGGGTGGGGTTGAAAACCCCACAGTCTAGCCAGGCACAGGCAAGCCTGCTAGAATTGTCTAAACTCGCGCCCGCGAATAGAGAAAAGAAGGCAAGCGCATGAGCAACCCCCTGCTGGAGATGCAAAAATTCGGGCAGAGCGCCTGGCTCGACTATATTCACCGTCAAGATTTGCAGAATGGCGACTTGCAGCGCCGCATCGACGAAGAAGGTGTGCTAGGCGTTACTTCCAACCCGTCGATTTTTCAAAAAGCCATCGGCGATTCCGACACTTATGACGCCGCTATCATGACCATGCTCGACCTCGAAGCCCAGGATATTTACGAAGCGCTGGCGATAGAAGACATTCAAAACGCGACCGACCTCTTCCGCCCGCTCTATGAGCGCACCGATGGCGGCGATGGCTATGTCAGCTTAGAAGTATCGCCGCTCTTAGCCCGTGATACGCCCGGCACCATCGCTGAGGCTAAGCGCCTTTTTGCGACGGTCGGCCGGCCAAACCTGATGATAAAAATACCAGCCACACCGGAGGGCCTCCCCGCCATTGAAGACAGCATTGCCGCTGGCATCAATGTCAATGTAACCTTGATTTTCGCCATCAATAATTATGAGCAGGTGGCGGAAGCCTTCATCCGCGGGCTTGAGCGGCGCTTAGCCGCCGGCGAAGATGTTACGCGGGTGGCATCGGTCGCCAGCTTCTTCCTCAGTCGCATTGATGTGATGGTCGATCAGATTTTGGAGAACAATATCCGCGCGGCGCAGCTGCGGCAGGATACCGCGCGCATCGCCGCCAATAGCAAGCTGCTCGGGCAGACGGCGATTGCCAACGCCAAGCTGGCTTATCGCTCTTTCCAGCACATCTTTGAAGGTCAACGGTTTGCCGCCTTGCGGGCGGCTGGGGCGCAGGCGCAGCGGCCCTTGTGGGCTTCGACTGGCACAAAAAATCCCGCCTACTCCGATACGCTCTATGTCGATAATCTCATCGGCCAGCAGACCGTCAACACCTTGCCGCCCAAGACGCTGGCGGCTTTCAAAGACCATGGCCAAGTCGCCGAAACTTTGACGCGGGATGTCGCTAACTTCCTGCCGCCGACAGAAACGCTAGACCGCCTGGCGGAAGTCGGCGTCGACCTCGACCAGGTTACAGCCCGCTTGCAAGATGACGGCGTCGACGCTTTTATCGAGTCCTTCGAGACCCTGATAGCCCAGGTGGCCGCCAAGCGCGCCTTGCTGCGCAGCGGCGTCATCGAACGGGCGAAACTAGCGCTGGGCATTTATCATGGCGCGGTCGATGAAGCCATCGCGGGATTAGACGCGCAGCATGCCAATGCGCGCCTCTGGAACAAAGACGGCAGCTTGTGGAAG
Organism: Phototrophicaceae bacterium; assembly: GCA_965200325.1. Taxonomy (GTDB): domain Bacteria; phylum Chloroflexota; class Anaerolineae; order Aggregatilineales; family Phototrophicaceae; genus UBA6055. The sequence goes on from OZ241335.1 coordinate 3,072,525, forward strand.
ACCCACGCGGCCACCATCGAAAAAATCGTCAATCGGCTGGGCTGGCTCGAGTTTGACCAGACAATCGACCGCGAGCGGCTGGCGCGGCTGCAAGAATCTGTGCGCGGCGGGCGCTTTCGGCATGTTGTGCTGCTGGGCATGGGCGGCAGTTCGCTGGCGCCAGAAGTCTTAGCCGATACCTTTGGCCCGCAACCCGATTTCCCCAGCCTGATTGTCTTAGATAGCACTGACCCGGCGCGCATCCGCCAGGTCGAAAACGCGATTGGGCTAGATAAAACACTCTTCATCGTCGCCAGCAAATCGGGCAATACCATCGAGACGCTGGCCCTCGACCATTATTTTTGGGAAAAGACGGGCAAGAACGGCGAGCAATTCATCGTCATCACCGATGCCGGCTCGCGCTTAGAGCGGATTGCAGAAGAAGCTGGTGTCCGTGATACCTTCATCAATCCCGCCGATATTGGCGGGCGCTACAGCGCGCTCAGTTATTTTGGCCTGGTGCCAGCCGCCGTCATCGGGCTGGATTTGCCGCGCCTGTGGGCTAGCGCCGATACCCTGCTGGACGCCAGCCGCGAAAGCATCCCAGCGCAGTATCACCCCGGCTTGCTGCTCGGCGCGGTGATTGGCGCGCTGACCCTGGCCGGGCGCGACAAAGTTACGATTTACACTTCGCAATCGCTGCGCAGCTTCGGCAACTGGGCGGAACAGCTGCTGGCGGAGAGCCTGGGCAAAGAGGGCAAAGGCGTGCTGCCGGTAGTCGGCGCGACGGTTGGCCTGCCGCACGATTACGCTTCAGACCGGCTTTTCATTTATCTGCGCGTCGATAACGATGCCGATGTAGCGGAAAAAGACTCGGCGGTGCGGGCACTGCGGGAAGCCGGCCATCCGCGCTTGACTATCCGCCTGCCAGATCGTTTTGCTATCGCCGGCGAATTTTTCCGCTGGCAATACGCCACCGCCATCGCGGGCAAGCTGCTGGGGGTGAATCCCTTCGACGAGCCAAATGTAACTGAAGCGAAAGAAGCCACCAATGCCTTGTTGCAGGTCTTTCAAGAGCGGAGGCGCTTGCCGGCCGCCGCGCCGCTGATGACAGGCGCTGGGCTGGAACTCTATGCCGATGAAGTTACGCTGGCGCCGCTGCGCGAGCTTTGCCGGCAGCATGGCTTCGCTGGCAGCGATGTAACCCAGGTCATCGCGGCGCAGATAGCTGGCACGCAGGCCGGCGATTATTTCGCTTTCTTGGTCTATTTTACGCCAAACCCCGCCGAAGAACGGCTGCTCGAGCAGATACAGCGCCGCCTGCGCCATGTAACGAAGCGGGCGGTGACAGTCGGTTATGGCCCGCGCTACCTGCATAGCACCGGGCAGTATCACAAAGGCGGCGGCAATAATGGCGTGTTTTGGCAATTGACGGCGGCTGCCGCGCCTGATTTGGCGATACCGGGCGGCGATTTTAGCTTTGGCACGCTCTTCGCGGCGCAAGCGGCGGGCGATTTGCGGACGCTGCAAGCGCATCAGCGGCGGGCGCTTCGCTTGCATCTGACAGGCGAGCGGGAGCTGGGTTTGCAGACGCTCTTGACGGCGATTGATTTTGTCGAGGCGCGGCGGCGCTAGACCGACTGCGCCAGTTGATAAAGGCGCGGCGCTTGCGCGGCGATGACCGCCGCTTCGCTGCGCCAGGCGAACCTCTCGCCGATGCCGCCGTACTCAAAGGCCAGGGTATCCGGCTGCCGCCAGTTGCCCGCCCGAATCTGCTCGACGACCCATTCGGCCATCTGCCAATCGGCCTCGGTCATCGGGAAGTGGTCGCGGCGGAAGCCGAGTTCGTTTTCCTCTGGCGTGATGCCGACGATATGCAATTCGCGCAGGGACTGCACCGGCAGCGCTTCCAGATAGGCTTTGACATCGGCGCGGCCCGTGCCTTCACAGGCGCGGATGGCATGGGCGACATCAAGCAAGAAACCGCAGCCAGTCCGCCGCTGGACTTCTGAGATGACCGCTGGCTCCACCACTTCCGCCACCAGCTCGCCATAATGCCCACGCTCAGGATAGGGGACATTTTCCATAATGACGCGCTCCATGCCGAAGCGTTGACCGAGAATTTCTAGATCGCTGACAGCCCGTTCGATGACGACTTCCGCGCTGAGGCGGCCGGGCGGGAAGTCTGATTTTAGGGCGGCGAGATGGGTATTGATAACCAGCGTATCGGTGCTATCCAGCCAATGCTGCAACTGGTCAAGATCGACTTTATCCATCAAGCCGCGGCCGGCGTATAAAGCGCAATGCACATAGACCTGGTGCATTTGGCTGACCTGCGCGACTAAATCGGGCCAGTCGGGGCATTTGAAAAGATCGACTTGAATCTTGCCTTGCCGCCATAGCTTTTCGGCTTGCGGCGAATAATTGATGGCGAATTTCATTAGACTCCTCTGCTTTAGCGCGTTTTGCCTTTCCTATGTCATACACGCGGCAGGTGGACTTCACTTAGCTTGGATATACAAGATTGGCAGCTAGGCGGCCCCAGATTATAATTTAGAGAAGTATGTAAGGTGAACGCTATGGTGGCGGTAAATCCTGCAATCCTCATTTGGGCGCGCCAGACAGCGGCTTTGAGCGTTGACGAAGCGGCCCGCAAGCTTGGGCTTTAGAGACTCCAAAAAGAGCACAGCCAGCGAGAAACTCGAGGCGCTGGAAAAAGGCGCTAAAGAACCAACGCGGGCGCAACTGCATAAGATGTCACAAAAATATTTTCAACCGCTATTGATATTTTATTTGAGCGAACCGCCCATTAAAAGCAATCGAGGCGAGGATTTCCGCCATCTGCCAGAGCGAACCGCCGATCGCAAGGGCAATGCGCATCTTGACTTAAGGTTATGGCCTTGACCAGCAGAACCAGGCAATTGAAGAGATTGCCGCGAAGAGGCAAGACCCAGACGCTTTTTTAGTTGCCTACGCTTTGGCAGGCCGCGGCAACAGCTGTGTTGTAACACTAGAAGCTGTGCAGCAAATCCAAACAAAGCCAGCAAAGAGAAAGATCCCTCTAGTTTGTCGCTTGTTAGGCATTCCTTGTCTCAACACCTTTGGCCTAATCCGCAAATTAGATTTTAGAATACCTAAACATAACTAAGTCTCTCGCTGTCATTGCTCCGGTCAGTTGGCAATGGCCGGCTGCGCTACGAGCTGGAGATTTATTTTACCCGAGATTTTGCGCTAAGCCGCCCGCTCGTCTACCTTCTTGCCCCCAAGTATGCTATGATTTGGCAAACCTACTTCAGCTTCTGAAAATATACTATGACAACCATTCTGCTGATTCGACATGCGGTGAACGACTTCGTACAGAAAGGGGCGCTGGCGGGCTGGACGCCCGGCGTGCATCTCAACGACGAGGGGCGGGCACAGGCGGCTGCCTTAGGGCAGCGCCTGGCGCAGCTGCCGCTGGAGCATATTTACGCCAGCCCCATCGAGCGCACAATGGAAACCGCCGCCGCCATCGCCGAGCATCACCCGCAGCTACAAGTGGAAGCCCAGGCCGCCATCGGCGAGGTGCGCTATGGCGATTGGCAAGGCAAGACCATACGCGAATTGCAAGGGCGCAAGATGTGGGCGGTGGTGCAGGAATATCCGTCGCGGGCCCGCTTCCCCAATGGCGAGACGATGCGCGGCGTGCAGACGCGCATCGTGAACGCCATCGAGGCTCTGGCGCAAAAACACCCAAATCAGCTCATCGCGCTGGTCTTCCATGCCGACTTGATTAAGATGGCTCTGGCGCATTATTTGGGCATGCACCTGGATGTCTTCCAGCGCATCGTGATTTCGCCAGCCTCCATCAGCACCTTACAGCTCGGGCATAGCCGGCCTTTCATTTTGGGCATGAACGATATTGCCCATGTGTTGGAACTAGAGAAAAATAAAAAGCAAGCTAAGCCCGCGGAAACAGAACGCTAAGCGTATACTTGGGTGGAGGCAGAAGATGGCAAATATCATTGAACTGAACCCGGTCGATTTTGTGACCATTGGCACCATTGGGCCCAAAGGCAAACGCATCTTCCACCTGCAAGCGGGCCAAGACAATCGCATTGTCTCGTTCACGATTGAAAAAGAGCAGGCACACGCCCTCTCTTCCGCTATCACCGATATGCTGGACGATATTGACGCGCACGAGCATACGCGCACCGAAGCTGACTTCAGCGAGCTGGATATGGAACTGCGCGAGCCGATTGAGCCGCTCTTCCGCATCGCGCAGATGGGCTTAGCTTATGACGCCGGCGACAACAAAATTATCTTGGTCGCCCAAGAATTGCTGCCGCAAGAGCCAGACTTCGCGGATGATGATGATGCGCTCGCCGAGCCAGAAGAAGACGAGACGGTCTTTAACTTGTTTGAGAGCCAGCCGGGCGAATCGCGGCCGCAGGTTGTGCGCATGTGGTGCACGCGAGAGCAGATGCGCGCCTTGAGCCTGCACGCGCTGGATACAGTGAAATCCGGCCGGCCCGATGCCAAACAGAATGGCCGCATCATCTTTTTCTGGACTTGAGTTCGCCCGCTGTATTGCCTTGCCGCTTGCCAACAGGCTAAAATTAGGCTCGTCAGTACAAGCTTCTTAGGTCAGCCGCATGAGCGTCACCCGCGTACACACCGCCCGCGCCATCGATGAGCCTGTCTGCATTCCTTTGGCTGAAGCCCTCCGCACGATCAAAACTGGCGCGATGGATGAAGAAGTTGGCTTGATGCGCTGGGGTTCCAACTATACATTTCTGGTCAACATCCGGCGTGAGGACAACCGCCTGCTGGCGATTTATAAACCGCGTCAAGGCGAGCGCCCGCTCTGGGATTTTCCCGATGGCACGCTCTGCAACCGCGAGACCGCCGCCTATTTGACTTCAAAAGCGCTGGGCTGGGACCTGGTGCCGCCGACAGTCCTGCGCGATGGCACGCGCGGCATCGGCTCGGTGCAGCTCTTCATCGACCACAACCCGGAAGAGCATTACTTCACGCTGGACAAAGAACGGCTGCTGGCGCAGCTGCAGCGCATGGCGGTTTTTGACGCCCTCGCCAACAATGCCGACCGCAAAGGCGGGCATTGTCTGGTCGATGAAGATGCGCATCTTTGGGGCATCGACCACGGCTTGACCTTCAATGCCAGCGCGAAGCTGCGCACGGTGATTTGGGATTTTAGGGGGCTGCCGCTGCCGTCGCCGATTTTGCGCGATTTAGAGCGCTTCTGCGCCCGACTGGCGGATGACACAGATAGCTACACGCGGGCGATGCGGGACCTGCTTTCGGGTATGGAGCTGAGCATGCTCAAGCAGCGCGGCGAGCGCCTGCTAGAGAGCGGGCTTTTCCCGCTGCCGGGCCCGGGCCCAAATCGCCCCTGGCCGGCCGTCTAAGCGATGCCGCCAGCGACTATGCTATAATGCCAGCAGATTGGCAAAGGACGAGGAAGAGCTATGCCCATCAAAGCGGAAGGCCGCTGGTTTGTGGACGAGACGGGGCGCAAGCGCATCTTGCATGGCGTCAACCTGAGCGGCAGCAGCAAAATCCCAACTCAGCCGCCCGGCGCCACCCACTTGCCCGAGAGCCTGGACGAAAGCCGCCAGGTCTCTTTTGTCGGGCGGCCTTTCCCATTGGACGAAGCCGACGAGCATTTTGAGCGCCTCACGCACTGGGGCTTAGATTTTCTGCGCTTTATCGTAACTTGGGAAGCGCTAGAACACGCTGGGCCAGGCCTGTACGACGAAGACTATCTCGAGTATTTGACGGCCCTGCTGGAGAAGGCGCAGGCTTACGACATCCAGTTTTTCATCGACCCGCACCAGGATGTCTGGAGTCGTTTTTCGGGCGGCGATGGCGCGCCCGCCTGGACTTTTGAGGCCGTCGGCCTAGACATCAGCCGCTTCCCAGAGACGGGCGCGGCTCTGCTGCATCAGCGGCAGCCTGAGGATTTCCCGCAATTGATGTGGGCGAACAATTATTATCGCTTCGCCACTTTCACGATGTTCACGCTATTCTTTGGCGGCGCCGCTTTTGCGCCCCAGCTGCAAGTCGACGGGCAGAACATTGAGCCGTATTTGCAGGAGCGCTATATCGGGGCTTATCAGCAGTTGGCGCGGCGCATCGGCCATTTGCCCAACCTGCTCGGCTTTGGCACAATGAACGAGCCACATTGTGGTTTGCTTGGGGTGCCAGATTTGCGCAGCCACGAGCATCTGCTCTTCAAGCTGGGTCTGATGCCGACGCCGGCCCAGGCGATCTTCCTCGCCAATGGTTTCGCCCAAGACTGTCTCGATTATGGCCGGCCGCTGGTCGACCGGCTGCCGGGGCAAACGCGCACAGTAACAATCGACCCGCAGGGCGCGACGGTATGGCAAGAGGGCCGGGATGATGTCTGGCGGGCGCATGGAATATGGGAGCTAGATGCCGCTGACAAGCCGCGCCTACTGCGGCCAGCGCATTTTGCCGGCGTCGATTTCACGCAGGATTTCCTCAAACCCTTCACCGAGCGTTTTGCGGCCGGCATCCAGTCCGTTATGCCAGCGGCGCATATCTTCGTCGAAGCCGAACCGTTCGCGCCGCCGCCCCGCTATGACGCCGCCAAGAAACCCGACAAGCTGGTCTATGCGCCGCATTTTTATGACGGCACGACGCTCTTCACGCGCCGCTTTCACCCGCAGTTCAATCTCGATTTTGGCAGTTGGCGGCCCATCATCGGCGAAAAAGCCATGCGCCGCTATCTCAGGCAGCGCTTGGGACAATTCCGCGAATTTGCTGAGTCGGCCCTAGGCGCGGCGCCAATCGTCATCGGCGAGTTCGGCATCCCTTTTGATATGAACGACGCTTACGCTTATCGTAGCGGCGACTTCTCAGCCCAAGCCAAGGCGCTGGATTATCATTTCCGCGCCCTCGACGACCATTTATTGAATTATACGATTTGGAATTACAGTCCTGATAACAGCAACCGGCATGGCGATATATGGAATGGCGAAGACCTGTCCATCTTCAGCCGCGACCAGCAGAGCGACCCAGCCGACATCGATTCGGGCGGCCGAGCCTTGTCGGCCATTGTGCGGCCCTATGCGCGCAAGGTGGCTGGCGAGCCGCTGAGCATGCGCTTTGAGGCTGAGCGCGGCCTCTTCACTTTTCGTTTCCGCCCTGACAGCCGCGTAACTGAGCCGACCGAGATTTTTTTGCCGAACAGCGCCTTTCCTGAAGGCTATCGGGTAGAAGTGAGCGCTGGCGAATACGAGATATTGCGGGAGCGGCAGCGGGTCCTCTATCGGCACAGCGACAAAGACGCGCCGCATATACTCCGCATCATCTCCAACAGCCCACCGCCGGCCGCGCCGGCGCCGGCTAAGAAGTTGGTCTTCATCGGTCTGCTGCTGCTGTTTGCGCTGGCTCTGCTGCGGCGGCTGGGGCGGAAATAGCCTCTATCACATTAGGTTGCATACAAAGGCATTAGCCAGAAGTAAGTCCAAGTTAATTATGCACAACTTTCAATCCCACCCCCGGCCCCTCCCCAAAGCTTTGGGGAGGGGAGAAAAAGCCAAAAACTATGGGGCGCTTGCAGAAAAGTCCCTCCCAGCAGGCAATGTGTACAGACCCCCAGGTTAGACTCCCCTCCCCGAAGCTTCGGGGAGGGGCCGGGGGTGGGGTTGAAACGAAGGCAAAAACCTGCAAAATTTAGTTTGTCTACTGAGACACAGAGGCACAGAGAAAAAATGTATAAAGTTCAAATTGCTTACAAAATCTGATAAACAAAGTTAAGAGTCAAAACTCATGTCACTCGCCAAATTATTCACTTCCCTCGCCCTGCTTTATACCCTCACCCTCAGCGCGGGCGCGCAAGCGCCACCCGAGACCATCAGCCGGCAAAGCGTCGATGGCATTCAGCTCGCCGCCGATTTTTACCCCGCCGCCACCGACGGCGCGCCCGTCCTCATCGCCCTGCACATGCTCAACAGCCAGCGCAGCGCCTACGACCTGCTGATTCCCGATTTGCAGGCGGCTGGCTTTGCCCTGCTCAACATCGACATGCGCGGGCATGGCGACTCTGAGGGCAGCCGCGACTGGGACAAGGCAGTCGCCGATTTGCCAGCCTGGGTCGCTTGGCTGGAAGCTGAAGGGCAGCTGCCCGAAAGCGGCCTGGCGCTGCTGGGCGCGAGCATCGGCGCCAATGTCGCGCTCTTGAGCTGCGCGCAGCTAGAAGTTTGCCAGGGCGCGATTGCCCTTTCGCCCGGGCTGGATTATCGCGGTCTCCAGCCAGAGGCGGCGCTGGCGGACGGCTTGACGGCGCTGCTGGTCGCGGCGCAGGGCGATGCCTACAGCGCCGATAGCGTGCGGCAGCTTTTTAGCCAAGCCCAAGGCGCGGTCAGCGCGCGGCTATACGCTGGGCGGGCGCATGGCACGCGCCTCTTCGATAGCGATTATGCCAGCGTCAGCCGCTTGATTCTGCATTGGCTGGCGGAGCATTTACCAGCGGAAATTGAGCCATAATCTAGAAAGGACAAGCAGATGAATTACGATTTAGCTTCGGTCGATTATATTTTGCAGACGACGCGCAGCGTACGCCAGCGGCTGGATTTGACACGCCCGGTCGAGCGCGAGACGGTCATGCGCTGCCTCGAAATCGCCATTCAAGCGCCGACTGGCAGCAACCAGCAGGGCTGGAAATGGCTGATTGTTACAGACGCGGAGAAGAAGGCGCAAATCGGCGAGTATTATAAGCAGGCTTGGTACGCCTATAGCCGTCAGGTGGCGCGCGGCTCAGCCGGCCATGAACCATCGGCGCAAATGAAACGGGTCATTCGCTCGGCGCAGTATCTCGCCGACCACATGGGCGAGGCGCCGATGATGATCTTCCCTTGCGTGCAGGGGCGGCCCGCCGCTGGCAGCGCCGCGGCCAATGCCGGTTTGTACGGCTCGATTATCCCGGCGGCTTGGTCGCTGATGCTGGCGCTGCGGGCGCGGGGCATCGGCGCGGCTTGGACGACGCTGCACCTGAGCTACGAAAAAGAATGCAACGCGATTCTAGGCATCCCGGCTGATGTTACGACGGCGGCTCTGCTGCCCGTCGCCTATTTTACGGGCGAGACCTTCCAAAAAGCCAAGCGCATCCCCGCCAGCGAACTCACCTATTGGGAAAGCTGGGGTGAGGGGGTATAACCCCACCCTCGGGCTGGGTCAAGCCCACTCTCGGGCTGGGTCAAGCCCACCCCCGGCCTAGGCCAAGCCCACTCTCGGGGCTGGGTCAAGCCCACTCTCGGGTCTGGGTCAACCCCACCCCCGGCCCCTCCCCAAAGCTTTGGGGAGGGGAGAAAAAACCACGAAAACTGTGCGAGTTTGAAGGAAAGCCCCTCCCGCAGGTCAGTGTCTACGCGACCAATGGGAGGGGCCGGGGCTGGGCTTGACCCAAAAAAAGGCGGGGCATTCACCCCGCCTTCACTGCTATGCGATTGAACTTGCCAGCCTAATCAGGCTGGTACGCTTAGGGCTGAAGCACGACCGTGCCGGGCCCAGAGATAACGGCGCAGGTGAAGCCATTAACGGTATAGGCAGACAGGCTGCTCACCGCGCGCGGCGAAGTGAGCGCATCGAGGAAGGTCAAGCGACCGCCGCCTTGGATGCAGACTTCAACGCCGCTGCCGGGGATATGGCTCCAGACATCGACCGCGTCAATGACGCCAGCCGCCAGCACTGAGGGATTGCCGATGCTGCCGCCGGCAACCTGGGTGCACTGCGGGCCGCCAACAGCCGGCGCAACGCGGATGTTGCTGGGCAGCTGGGTGCAGGTGTTCACTGGCGGTTTGGGCGTGGGCGGTGGCGCGTCTGATTTGGAGCTGCCGCCGCTGTCGCCCTTATCGCCGCCGCCGCTGTCGCCCTTATCGCCGCTGCCGCTGTCACCTGCCGAGAATGACATTGATACCCCTTTTGATGTCATTCCAATACCGTTTTCGCCTACGGCAAAGACTCTGAAGTTATAGTTTGAAGTAGCGCCCTCTTCTGTTGGCGCGACTACATACATAGACACATCCACAGAAGTCCCCGTCACGTTTATAGGGATGAGGTGCGGATGAATGTAGTTATCTTTATCTGCAGGATCCCCAGCAGGGTCTATCATATCTGCCCGCCGCATGTACAGTGTATAACCAGTCGCGCCTTCCACCGCATCCCAGCTTATCATCTTCGTTTTTGCGTCGGCCATTACATTTTGCGGCGCGTCAAGGGCGGCGAAATCATCTGGCACTGTATAAGGTTCATCCGCATTCCGCCCAAGATGCCCCGCCGCTGACCGCGCGAGTGGTCGCCTGGCATTCCCGCTGTATGGTCTGACGTCAAAGCGGTAACGACCTTCGCTGTCTGGATGGCTTAGCTGCCTGGGGTTCAAAGTAATAGTCGTCGCCATACCGGCGTCAGCGATGCCTGTGCCCTGGGTATCTCCCTGACCACCAAGTATTATGTGCTTATAGATCACATAATAGCCGTCTAGAGGGGAAGCTGTATAGGGATTCCAGGACACTGTGGTCAAGCCGGTGTTTTCGTCATGCGTCACGATCGGAGACCCCAAAGCTGAGTCTACGTCAGCGCGAGTGTTATCTGGCGGAGCTAACTCAGTACCAGAGGCACCGGTTGCGGGCGCAGGGTCGGGGTCTGCTGCTGGGTAATTTACCGCATCCGACTTCGCTCCAAGGCCGTTAGCGTCTACGGCAGCGACTTGGAAAGTATAGCTTGAAGTGCCTGGCATATACAAATAGCTGGTCACATTCACAGAAGTCCCAGACACGCTTATAGGGATAGGATCTGGATGATAGGCAACGCCATTCGCATCCATATCGTTATTCTGCACGAACAGTTGATACCCGGTCGCGCCTGTTACTACATCCCAGCTTACCGTTACAGTCGTCGCGCCATCCGAAGTCGTCGCGTTGACTGTTGGATTGGCGGGTGTGCCAACGGTGGCAGCTGCTACTGTAGCATAGTTCGAAAGAACACTCCCTCGTGAAACCCCGAGCGGCTGCCTGTTAGCGCCGCCGTATGGTATGGCCCTAAAGCGGAAACGCATACTTTGGCCTGATGGCTGGCTTGGCAGAAGCTGCGCGTTGTTAAATCTGAAAGAGATGTCCGATGTGCTGTCCGCCGGCGCGCCTGCGTCAACGAAGCCTATGCTCTGGACGCCACCAGGGATTATATACTCATAGGACACATAATAGCCATCGACCAGTGATTCATCATAGTCAGATGTCGACCTATAGTCAGCTAGATTCAAGGTCAATGTGACAAAGCCGTCTGTATCTTGGTCCGGCGGACCGTCATCTGGTTGCCAGTCGATATCGGTGTCAGAATTTGGCGAAGCTAGCAGATCACCAGGACTATCCGCCTGGGCGGCGGCTAGCGATACAGACAGCAGCAGCAGCAAGCCAAACGCCAACAGGACTAAAAGTCTTGCACTTCGATTCATTTTCTTGTCCTTTCTGTATAGAACACTAAACGGAAGGCGATTCGGTACGGGTTTGGTGAAATACGCATCAAAATCCTTTCTGGTTGAAAATCCCATGCGGGCATTATAGGAGAAGGCTTTTAGACGCGCTTGAAAAAAAGAGGGCAAAAAGTGGAAAAAAAGAAAATAAAAGAAAGTTAATTTGGGCAAATTAAATTGCCATTTTCAACCCCACCCCCAGCCCCTGCCCGAAGCTTCGGGGAGGGGAGTCTAACCTACTGACAGGCGGGCGGGGCTTTTCTATTTTCAACCCCACCCCCGGCCCCTCCCCAAAGCTTTGGGGAGGGGAGTCTAGCTTGGGGGACTGTAGACACTGACAGGCGGGCGGGGCTTTTCTACTCAACCCCACCCCCGGCCCCTCCCCGAAGCATCGGGGAGGGGAGTCTAGCCTGGGAAACTGGGCGCGTGTAGACAATGCACCTATGACTTTCCTGCAAGCTCGCGCAGTTTTTGGGGGTTTTCTCCCCTCCCCAAAGCTTTGGGGAGGGGCCGGGGGTGGGGTTGGCTAGGCCGGGGCTGGGGTTGGCTAGGCCGGAGCCGGGATTGACAAAAAAAGGCGGGGCATTCGCCCCGCCTTCGCAGATCGTTATTCGGTTGTAGGTCTGGTCAGCCGTAGCCGGCTGACCAGCGCGCTCGCTTAGGGCTGGAGGACGAAGGTGCCTTCCCGCGTCTCGAAGGAGCAGGTATAAGGGCCCGCCATGTAAGAAGCCAGAGTTTCGGGCATGCGCGGTTGGCCCGCGGCATCCAAGAAGGTCATCGTGCCGCTGCCCATAATGCAGACCTCGACGCCGTGGCCGATATAGCTCCAGACATCGACTGCGGCGATGACGCCACCGGCTAGCACGGCAGCATTGCCGATGCCGCCGCCAGAGACGACCTGGCACTGGGGCCCAACATCAGAGACGGTCACGATGATGTTGCTGGGCAGGTGGCGGCAAGTGTGGACGGCTGGTTTGGGCGTAGCGGCCGCGGCTGGCGCGCTGCTGCCGCCACCACCGCCACCGCCCATGTTGCCGCCATCACCGGGGTCTGGTGTCATCGGCATCGGCATTGGCAAAGACCCTTCTGCATATTCATGCCTAACTGCAGCTGCGCTTCCAGATACACTCCCGTTTTCGTCGTAAGCAAGAACACGGAGAACATAATCGCCGGCTGCAGAGACTTGGTTTGGCCCTAACATAAACTCGGTTACATTGCCCACATCAAAGGCTCTACCATGAGCTCCGTCTACACCAGCCTGCTTTACCAATACCTGATAGCCCGCTGCGCCCGCGGACGCTACCCAGGTTAGCTTGCCTCCGTCTTCGCTAACCGCTAAGCCTGCAGGCACAGCAGCACCTGAAAGCGGCGCGGGACCGTGGCAATCAACACAACCATCAGAGCTAGCGCTGGTATTGTAAGTCGTTCTTACTGTACGCGCATCTCCATCATCAAGCACCATCCCATCTGCGCCGTATGCTGAGATGTCGATAGCGTAGGCCGTGTCGGCCACTGATAGCTGCGCGCTTGAAAGATATGTTACATAATACATCATGCCAACATCATTTGTTGTTGCAGTGAAGTCAGCATGATAATAGTGCGGTGGGTAATTCTGGTTACCAGGTTGATTCGGATTGGCATCCCCTCGCTGTCGTACCACAACATAATAACCCACTATATTGCCAGGGTTGGTAGCGGAAGGATGCTGAGTCCAGCTTAACATCCCATCCTCACCGTTGATCGTTGGAGCGCCCGCACGTTGAGCAAAGACTGAAGATACAGAAAGCAGTATCATCAAGCCGAAGACCAGCAGGGCCAAAATTCGTACACTTCGATTCATTTTCTTGTCCTTCCTGTATAGAACACTACGCGGATAACGATTGTACACTGATTTTGAGAAACACACAATATCGATTCTATAATTGCTTTCTCCTTTCCGCTCAATAAAATGCGTTCGATTGAAGCCATACGAAAGGCATCGTACAACAGTATTGGAATGCGCGCAACATTTTGCCTTAGAAACATGTAAAATGGATTTTAGCAGGTTTTTGGCTGTCTTGCTGGTCAAATTTTTTTGCCTTAATGCGTCAAGAGGTGAATATAGCAGAATTGCTGGGGTTTGTAAAGGTATTTTCTCAGTTTCAAGCCAAGTTTCAAGCCCAGCCTGGTCAAGCCCAGCCCCGGCCAGGTCAACCCCACCCCCGGCCCCTCCCCGAAGCTTCGGGGAGGGGAGTCTAGTCTGGGGACTGTAGACACTGACCGCCGCCTATGACTTTCCTGCAAGCTCGCGCATTTTTTGGGGAGTTTTCTCCCCTCCCCAAAGCTTTGGGGAGGGGCCGGGGGTGGGGTTGGCCTGGCTGGGGGTGGCTTGGCTTGGCTGGAGGCGGCTTGGCTTGGCTGGGGGCGGCTAGACTGAGACTGGAGTTTTTCTGACTTAGGTTTTGTGAATTTTGCTGAATTACGATTTTGATGCGATTGCCCTGTCATCAACCCCACCCCCGGCCCCTCCCCGAAGCTTCGGGGAGGGGAGTCTAGTCTGGGGGACTGTAGACACTGACAGACAGACGGGACTTTCCTGCAAGCTCGCGCAGTTTTTGGGGGTTTTCTCCCCTCCCCAAAGCTTTGGGGAGGGGAGTCTAGTCTGGGAGACTGTAGACACTCACCGCCACCTAGGACTTTCCCTCAAACTCCCCATAATTTTCGGGGTTTTTCTCCCCTCCCCAAAGCTTTGGGGCGCGTAGACACTGCCCTACGGGAGGGGCTGGGGGTGGGGTTGGCTGAGGGCGGGGTTGGCTTGGCTGGGGGCGGCTAGGCTGAGACTGGGGTTTTTCTGACTTAATTTTGTGAATTTTGCTGAATTACGATTTTGATGCGATTGCCCTGTCATCAACCCCAGCCCCGGCCCGGTCAACCCCAACCCCACCCCCGACCCCTCCCCGATGCTTCGGGGAGGGGAGTCCTAGCCTCGCTCGGGTCGCGTAGACAATGACCGCCGCCTATGACTTTCCTGCAAGCTCGCGCAGTTTTTGGGGGTTTTCTCCCCTCCCCAAAGCTTTGGGGAGGGGCCGGGGGTGGGGTTGGCTTGGCTGGAGGTGGGGTTGGCTTGGCTGCGGGTGGGCTTGGCTTGGCTGGGGGCGGCTAGGCTGGAGGTGGGGTTGAAAAGTTGCAAAATCTCAATTTAGCGCTGCTGCAATCACGGCAATCACAGCATCAGTTTTAAGCATTACTTCAGCATTGAGGAAGCGTAATACGCGCAGTCCCAGATGTTCCAGAAATTTCTGCCGCTCTGCATCATACTCAGCATGACCAGGCTCGCTATGAATCGACCCATCCACTTCGATAACCAGCTTTGCCTCAGCGCAATAGAAATCGACGATGTAACGGACAATCGGATGCTGTCGCCGGAAACGATAGCCTTTAATGCGGCGATGTCGCAGCCGCTGCCAAAGGATCTGTTCTGCTTCTGTGGGATTCTGGCGCATGTAGCGGGCGCGTTCTTTCAGGTCGCGGTAAATGGCGCGGTCGGTGTATCGAACAATGCGCCCCTGTAATTCAGAAGAATTACTGTCAGTCATAGAATTGCTCCTTTCGCAGGGTCTAATCTTAATCTTCAGTCTCAGTCTAGCCAACCCCAGCCCCGGCCTAGTCAACCCCACCCCCGGCCCCTCCCCGAAGCTTCGGGGAGGGGAGTCTAGTCTGGGGGACTGTAGACACTGACCGCCACCCAGGACTTTCCCTCAAACTCCCCATAATTTTCGGGGCTTTTCTCCCCTCCCCAAAGCTTTGGGGAGGGGCTGGGGGTGGGGTTGGCCTGGCTGGAGGCGGCTAGGCTGAGACTGGAGTTTTTCTGACTTAGTTTTGTGAATTTTGCTGAATTACGATTTTGATACGATTGCCCTGTCATCAAGCCCACCCCCGGCCTAGTCAACCCCACCCCCGGCCCCTCCCCGAAGCTTCGGGGAGGGGAGTCTAGTCTGGGGGACTGGGCGCGTGTAGACACTGACAGACAGACGGGACTTTCCTGCAAGCTCGCGCAGTTTTTGGGAGTTTTCTCCCCTCCCCAAAGCTTTGGGGAGGGGCCGGGGGTGGGGTTGGCTTGGCTGGGGGCGGCTAGGCTGAGACTGGGGTTTTTCTGACTTAGGTTTTGTGAATTTTGCTGAATTACGATTTTGATGCGATTGCCTTGTCATCAACCCCAGCCCCGAAGCTTCGGGGAGGGGAGTCTAGCTTGGGAAGCTGAGCGCGTGTAGACACTGACCATCACAAGCTCCTATGTACTTTGAAGTTCTCCCTTTCCTTGATTCTAGTATGCTGTTTTTTTAGCTGGCTGTGTCAAGCGATTGGGCGCGGCGAATCCGATTTGAAGCGAGTGTTTTTGAGCCACATCGCCCATAAGACCGGCCGGCTCAAAGCCCAGAGCAAAAGCGCCGCCAGCCGGCCGTCCTGTTTTTGACAATAGACCAGCATATCGCGAAAAAAGATCCGGGTGGCGAAAAAATTGCCCGTCGCCGACTTCTCGTGATGCTTGATTTTCGCCGCCGCCACAAAGCGCATTTTCCGCCCTAAGCGCCGCGCCAAACTATCTTCGGGGAAGTACAAGAGAAAATCTTCATCCAGCCAGCAATCGGCCCGCCGCATCAGAGTGCAAGAGCCAGGCACGACCGCCACATCGCGGTCGCTCCGCCGGTCCCAAGCGCCATAAAAGAGCGCGTCCTTCAGCCGCGCCTGCCAAGCTGGCCAGAGCCAGCCCAGCACCGTATAGCTCAAGAGCAACTGGCGATAGTCCGGGATTTCCGAACAGGTGCGCTGGATCGCGCCATCGGGGTAGCGTAGTTGCGCCGTCGCCCCAACATAAGCCGGGTTAGCCCGCAGATAGTCATACATCAGCGCGATGGCGTCCGGCGCCACTTCGGTATCGGGATTCAAGAGCAAGACATACTCGGCGCTGGCCGCGGCGATGCCGATGTTGTTGCCGCCGCAATACCAGGTGTTTTCCGTCTGTGCCAAAAGCGAGACTTCCGGGAAGTCGGTTTCTACCAGGCTGGCGCTGCCATCAGTGGAAGCGTTATCGACGACGATGATTTCCAGCGTCAGCCCGCTGCTCTGGCGCAGGGACAGCAGGCAGTTCCGCAGCAATGCGCGGGTGTTATAATTGACAATCACCACCGAGACATCGGGCATGTTTCAGGCTTTCTCTGCGCCTCGCCATATCGCGCATACTAACACGAAATGCGCTGGCGGGGAAATCTCTGCCGTATTTTCAACCCTACCCCCAGCCCCTCCCGTAGGGCAGTGTCTACGCGTCCCGAAACTTCGGGGGAGGGGAGTCTAACCTGGGGGCCTGTACACATTGCCCGATGGGAGGGGCTTTTCTGCAAGCGCGCCCATAGTTTTCGGGGTTTTTCTCCCCTCCCCAAAGCTTTGGGGAGGGGCCGGGGGTGGGGTTGAAAATGGCGCATAATTAACTTGGACTTACTGAGAAATCGGACGGCTTTGTGTTCTTTGCGTCTTTGTGGTTTTATTTTTTTCTCAATGCACTAAAATAAAGGCGCTCAATATCTGCCGCTTTGGACTTACTAAGAAAGTGAGGCGAGCAAATGAAAATCGGTGTTGTCTTCCCCCAAACGCAATTAGGCGCGGATCCGCTCGTGCTGCGCGATTTCGCGCAGGCAGCCGAGGACCTGGGCTATCACCACCTGCTGGCTTATGACCATGTGCTGGGCGCAAATCCCGACCGGCCCGGCTGGCAGACAGGCCGGCCTTATACCTATAAAGATATGTTTCACGAGCCATTCACGCTCTTCGCTTGGCTGGCGGGCTTGACCAAAACCATCGGCTTCATGACAGGCGTGCTTATCTTGCCTCAGCGGCAGACGGCTCTAGTCGCCAAGCAGGCGGCTCAGGTCGATTTGCTCTCGGGCGGGCGCTTGCGGCTGGGCATCGGCATCGGCTGGAACGCCGTGGAATACACTTCGCTGGGCATGGATTTTAAGACCCGCGGCCGCCGCGTCGAAGAACAGATCGACATCTTGCGCGCGCTGTGGACGCAGGAGCTGGTCAATATCCGCGGCCAATTCGATACAATCGATGACGCTGGCATCAATCCCTTGCCGCCCCAGCAGCCCATCCCCATCTGGATTGGCGGCACGGCGGATGTTGTTTTGCGGCGCGCCGCCCGCCTCAGCGCTGGCTGGGTGGCACAGGCGGGCAGCCCGGCCGCCGCCGCGCCCTTCTGCGAGAAATTCTGGCGCTATGCTGACGACTGCGGCCGTCGCGCCCAAGTCGGCCTGCATACGCGGCTCGTTACCGAGCGCGTGCCTGAAAGCGACTGGCAAGATTATGTGGCTGGCTGGCAAGCCCTCGGCGCGACCGAGCTAGCCATCTATCCCCATGGCGAGACGCTGGCCGACTATCTGCGGCGCTTGCAATCTTTCAAAGCGATGTTCGGTCTATAGGCGCGCCAGAACGCGGCTGCTTTGCCAATCATTTTCCGTCTCGCCTTGCGCTACATCAGCCGCCGCCGCTGGCAAAGCGCGCTCTTTGCGCTGGGAGTGGCGCTGGGCGTTGCTTTGGTCATTGCCATCGACATTGCCAATGCCTCCGCCAGCCGCGCCTTCAGCTTGAGCAGCGAAAGCCTCATCGGCCGCGCCAGCCATCAAATCGTCGGCGGGCCGAATGGTTTTGACTCGGCTTTATATACGCGCCTGCGCCTCGAGCTAGGCATCAAAGACAGCGCGCCGGTGCTGACGGAATTTGTGCGCGTCGCCGGCAGCGAGCAGGCTCTGCGCTTGCTGGGCGTCGACCCCTTTGCCGAGCCGCCTTTCCGCGCCTATTTGACGGGCGCGGCTGGCGAAGCGGCGGTCGATTATGCTGCGCTGACGCGCCTTATCGCCGAGCCAGGCGCGGTTGTCATCAGCGAAGCCTTGGCCGATCGTCTTGGCTTGGCGCCAGAAGACAGTCTGCAAATCAGCGCCGGCGGCAGCTTCAGCGAAGCCCGCGTCGTCGGCCTCTTGCAGCCGGCCAATGCCGCCAGCCAGCAAGCCCTCGATGACCTCATCATCAGCGATATCGCCACCGCGCAGGAGCTGCTCGGCCTGCCGGGCCGCCTCAGCCGCATCGACCTCATCCTGGACGCGGCGGACTTGCCGGCGCTGGCGGCGGCTCTGCCGCCCGGCCAGCGCCTGGTGCCGGTCAAAGAAGAGAACGCGCTGGATCAAATGATTGCCGCCTTCGAGCTGAACTTGCAGGCTATGAGTCTGCTGGCGCTGGTGGTCGCGCTCTTCCTTATATACAACACGGTGAGTTTCAGCGTAGTGCAGCGGCGCGGCACGCTGGGTATTATGCGCGCGCTTGGCACGACGCGCGGGCAAATCTTCCGTTTCATCTTGCTGGAAGCCTGCCTTCTGGGCGCGCTCGGCACAGCGCTGGGTCTGGCTCTTGGCATCATCTTCGGCCGCGGCGCGGTTGCCCTCGTCTCGCAGACCATCAGCGATCTCTATTTCAGCATCAATGTGCAGCGCATCACGGTGCCGCCGCTGGTCTTGCTCAAAGGCGCGCTGATTGGCTTTGGCGCGAGCCTGCTGGCGGCGGCCCTGCCCTCTTGGGCAGCCACGCGCACCGCGCCGGCCGGCGTCATGAAACGTTCCAGCGAAGAGGCGGGCGCGCGCCGCCTGCTGCCGCTGCTCACACTCGCGGCCGTCGCGCTGAATTTGTTGGGTTTGCTGCTGCTGGGCGCGCCTGACAGCCTCTGGTTGAGCTTCGCCGCGCTTTTTTGCATCACTGTCGGCGGCGCTTTGTTCACGCCGCTGGTTCTGCTGCTGGCGATGCGCCTGTTGAGCGCGCCGGCCGCGGCGCTTTTTGGCGTCCTCGGCCGGCTGGCGGCGCGGGCTATCATCCGTTCGTTGAGCCGCACAGCTGTGGCCGTAGCCGCCTTGACCATCGCTGTCAGCGTTATCATCGGCGTCAGCTTGATGATTGGCAGCTTTCGCGCCACCGTCGCCGATTGGCTGGCGAACTCGCTGGGCGCGCAGGTCTATGTTTCGCCGCCGCTCTTCGCCTCGAACAATGCCAGCGTCGATGTGCCGCGTGGGGTAAAAGCGCTGGCCAGCGCGGTGCCGGGGGTGAAAGCCGTTTCAGCGGCGCGGCATGTTACTGTCAGCGCGCCAGACTATCCCGACCTGCCGCCGGTCAATCTGCTGGCTAGCGACTTCGACATCGCCGGCGACAAGCGGCGCTTCAAATGGACGACGGCGCCGGCGGCGGGGCATCAAGCGGCGCTGGATGGCGGCCGCCTGATGGTCAGCGAATCTTTTGCCTTTCGCCGTGGCCTGGACGCGACGCATAATCGCATCACCCTGCAAACCGAAAGCGGTCCCCAAAGTTTCGAGGTCTTCGGCGTCTACTTCGATTACAGCACCGACCAAGGCACGGTCTATATAGCCCGCGCCGTCTACGACCGCTATTTCAATGACCCTTTCATCAGCTCATTGGGCATCTTCACCGATGCCGAGGCGGATATTGATTCTGTCATCGCCGCCCTGCGGCGGGACTTGGCACAGTATGATTTGCTGGTGCAGGATAACGCCAGCTTGCGGGCGGGCGCGCTCGAGGTTTTTGACCGCACTTTCGCTATCACCGTCGCCCTGCGCCTGCTGACCACGCTGGTGGCTTTCATTGGCATCCTGTCGGCGCTGCTGGCTTTGCAGCTGGAGCAAGGGCGGGAGTATGGCGTGATGCGCGCGACCGGCATGACGGCTCGCCAATTAACCGCCTACGCCATGATTCAAACTGCTTTGATGGGGCTGGTGGCGGGTTTGCTGGCTTTGCCCATTGGCCTGGCGATGTCGCTCGTCTTGACCTATGTGATTAACCTGCGCTCCTTCGGCTGGACGATGCAATTCACGCTGCAGCCGGCGCAATTTGGCGAAGCGCTGCTAGTGGCGCTGCTGGCGGCTTTGCTGGCCGGTTTTTACCCGGCTTTGCGGCTGGGGCGGCTCAAGCCGGCGGCCGCGCTGCGGCGAGAGTGAGGCTGGCGGCAATGCCGCGTCCCATATCGACAGCGCCGCGAAAATCAATTATACTAAAGAATGGCAGCGATTAACTTTGCGAGCGGACAAATCATCGGAAACGCCACCCGAGTCCCGCAGGTTAGACAGTGCCAGCGCCGCAAAAGAATGAGCTAATCCCTCGTCAGCTACAGAAAATCCCTCTACAATCAGCCTATGCCAACACCGTTCTCCCACCTCAGAATCGCCCAAAACCTGCTGGCGGACGCGCAGCTTGCGCCACAGGGTCGCGCGCTGCTGCGGCGGCAGCGGCCCGCCTTCCAGCTTGGCAGCATCGTCGCCGATGCCCGCCGCGTCAATGGCCTCAGACGCGAAGTAACGCATTTCTACTCCCTCAACCAGCCCATCGATGAGTGCCCCTGGCGGCGCATGCTGCGCGAATACCCGAGCTTGACTGCCGCCCAAGACGAAGCCCAGCTAGCCTTTCTCGCCGGCTATGTGGCGCACCTAGCCACCGACGAAGTCTGGGAGCTGCGCATGGCGCGGCCGCATTTTTGGCGGCGCGACTGGTACGGCGCTGGTTCGCATGACAAATTCTTCGCCCTGCACCTCATCCTCAGCTTTATGGACGAGCGCGATGAAAAGCAGCTCGAAAATTGGCAGGCGGCTAGCCTAGCCCAATGCCAGCCGCAAGACTGGCTGCCTTTTTTGCCTGACGCGACCCTGCGCAACTGGCGCGATTTGGTGGCGCGGCAAATCGCCCCCGGCGGCTTCAGCCAAACGCTGGAAATCTTTGGCCAGCGCTTGGGCCGCCCGCCAGCCGAGCTGCGCGCTACCCTAGATGACTTCACTCAGATGCAGCTTCTGCTCTGGCAGCATATCCCGCCCGCCCTGCTGCAAGAAGTTGAAGCCCAGGCCTATACCTATAGCCGGGCGCAGCTAGCCCTCTATCTGTGGGAATACGGCGCCGCGATTTGAGCAAGCGGCAGTTTCCTGCTACACTTCTGCTAGAGACGCTCGCCAAGAGCTATGCAGGAGTTAGCATGCGCCGCGTGAGCCAGCAAATCATCGCGGCCTCAACCGCAGATTTGAAGAATAATCGCCTCGGTCTCTTGAGCGCGGCCCAGCTGGCCACGCTACAAGAGCAAACTGACGCTTGCCAGGCGCAGATGGCTTGGCTGGTGCGGCGCGCGATCGGCCTAGCCGGCGTTATCACCGTCGCCGTCGTCTTGCTGTCTTTTACCCGCGTCATCCTGCTGCCCGCCGCGCTCGGCATCGAAGTGCTGGTCGTCGGCAGCATGCTCTACCTCAGCGCCGACTTCAACCGCTTCGTGCAGCAGCTCACGCTGGACCGCGAGGCGGAAGCGGTGCGCATCGTCAAAGGCCGAACCAGCCGCTATACCCTGCGGGCGCATCCGCTCTATCACAGCCTGCGCGTCGAATTGCAGACTTATAAATTGCTAGACTCGACGCTGGCGCGGCAATTTACGACTGGCGCTCTCTATCAATATTATGTTCTGCCGCACAGCGGCGTGATTATCGCCGCCGAAAGTATCGGCGAGAAGAACTCGCATTATCTGGATTAGCGGCTTCATCACAGCGGCGCAAGATGCGGATGCTGCGCGCATTGCCGTGGTAGCGCTCGATCCAGCCCCATTTCTCCAGCTTGTCTAAATGGCGCAAAACGCCGGAATTGGACTTGAAACCTTCGTTTTTGGCAATCTCAACTAAGGTCGGCGGGAAGCCATACTCTCTAAGGTAACGACAGATGAAGTGGAAAATACGGTGGCTGCGGTTATCGCGGTATTTCATCGCGCATGCCTTTCGCTCTTTCAGTGGACAGAGAAAATAACGCAGCCTTATTCTAACACAAAATTAGAACTTATGTTCAATAAATTTGGAAAGCAGGGTGTTGCGCAATTTTCAACTCCGGCCCCTCCCGTAGGGCAGTGTCTACGCGCCCCAAAGCTTTGGGGAGGGGAGAAAAACCCCGAAAATTATGGGGAGTTTGAGGAAAAGTCCCTCCCACCGATCAATGTCTACAGTCCCCCAAGTTAGACTCCCCTCCCCGAAGCTTCGGGGAGGGGCCGGGGGTGGGGTTGGAGTTGGAACGAAGACATAAAAGTTGCAAAATTTAGTTTGTTCTAATGAGCCACAGCGAAACTAGACCGATTTCTGCCTTTGCGCTTTATGGGGGAGTTCTAGCACTTCGACTCGAATCAAACGGGCGAGGCTGTTGCCGATGATGCGGAATTCCCGCCCCAGCTTGAGCTGCATCGGCCCTTCAAACGGCGCGACATGGATGACCTGGCAGACTTGATTCGGCATCAGCCCCAGAGCCTCGATGTACTGCAACCGTTCGCTTTCCCGCGTGATGAGGCGGCTAATCCGTATCTTAGCGCCCGCGCTCACCTGGGCGAGGAAAACATCGTTCTGTGGCGGCAGACTGCCGCTCGCGTCTGGTATCGGCTCGCCATGCGGACAGGTGGCCGGCCGGCCCGTCATCTCGTACATGCGCTGTACGACTGCCTCGCTCAAGCCATCGCTTAGCCGCTGCGCCTCTTCATCGACAGTCAGCCAGTTGATACCCATAACTTGCACCAGGAAGACCTCGGCAATACGTTGATAGCGAATCTGTTTGAGGGCCACCGTCTGCCCTTTTTCGGTGATGGCGATGCCTTGATAGCGTCGGTGCAAAAGCAGACCCTGCTCGCTCAATCTGTTGACCATGCGGTTCACCGCCGGCGGGCTAATAAACAGCGCATCCGCGAGCTGGGAGCTGCTGACAAAATCGGCGCTTTGCAGCCGGCGGTCTATCAGGCGATAGATTTCCGCCATATAAGCCCGCATCTTGTTGCTGAGTTCGCGTGGCATCGGCAAACGCGCTTATAAACCATGCTCGAGCCGCGTGATGAGCCGCTCGGGCAGGTTATATTTCAGCATACGCCGCTGCACCGCCTTGATGTCGTAAGGGATGCGCCGATGTTCGAAGTGGCCGCTCTGCATATCGAGCAAGCCATAAGCCGCTTTCGGGTTTTGGTCCCGCGGCTGCCCGATGCTGCCCGGGTTGATTATCTGCCGTTGGCCATTGAGCGCACGCGGCTGATTGTAGCGCGGCAAACTCGATTGCGCGTTGTCTTCGTCCTCCGCCATCGTATATATCACCGGCTGATGCGTATGCCCGACTAAGCAATAGGGCGTCTCAAAATGCAGGAAGTTCAAGGTGGCAATCATCGGCTCTAGGATATATTCCCAAATCGGCTCGCGCGGGCTGGCATGCACGAGGGTGTACTCGCCGATGACAAAAGTAACCGGCAGCGCCTCCAGAAAGCGGGTATTTTCCGCCGTCAAGGTCTCGCGCGTCCATTCCACCGCGCGGCGGGCGTCGGGGTTAAATGTGCGGGCGTCCAGCCGATTCAGCGCCGCCCAGTCGTGGTTGCCCGCCAAACATAGCTGTGGCAGAGCCTTCAATTGCTCGACGCATTCGTTGGGGTCGGGCCCATAACCCACCACATCGCCCAAGCACCAGACAAAATCCCATTCGCCGGCGCTATGCTCCAGCACCGCCTCAAAAGCCGTGTAATTGGCGTGAATGTCCGAGATGACGAGTACGCGCATATCCCCAGTTCCATAAGTCCAGGACACTAGCATATTACCACGCTTTGCCCGCTTCCGCGATATGCGCCCGGCGGTTTATTGCTGAGACCAGGCCTGGCCTCATTTTCAACCCCAGCCCCAGCCCCTCCCAAAGCTTTAGGGAGGGGAGAAAAACCCCGAAAATTATGGACGCGCTTGAGGGAAAGTCCCTCCCGTAGGTCAGTGTCTACGCGACCTGAAGCTTCGGGGATGGATTGCCAATCGTGGGGTTGGTTTTATCGCAATTTGATGCGATTGCCCTGCGGCTTTGCGCTTCATAATGGCAGCAGCTTATATTCAAGTGCTACACTCTGCTTTATCTCTGGGAAAGTGCCGGCTGAAAAGCTAAAAGAGGAAGAAGATGCGCGAACATTATTTAGATGACAGCGTTACTCAGCCATTTTGGGACAACTCGGTCGAGCCGCGCTTGGAAATCGAGCCGGGCGACATCGTCGTCTTTGACTGCGCCGAACCCAATGGGCAAATTACGCCCGACTGGACTGTAGACGACTACCTGCAAGCCGATCGCTCCAAAGTGCATGCGCTCAATGGCTCGGTCTTTGTCAAAACTGCGATGCCCGGCGATGCGCTGGAAATTGAAATTCTGGATATGCGGCACAAGGGCTGGGGCTGGTCGGCGCATCGGGCGGGCATTGGCCTGCTGCCAGAAGACTTTGACTTCGCCTATCTGCACCACTGGCGGCTGACCGGCGACACCTGCTTTTCCACCGAACTCGATTATATTCAAGTGCCTTTCGAACCGCATCCTGGGGTAGTGGGTGTGGCGCCAAAAGAGCCAGGTCGGCTAAGCACGATACCGCCGCGGGCTAACGGCGGCAATCTCGATGTGCGCGATATGACCATCGGCGCGACGATTTGGCTGCCGGTTTTAGTCGAAGGCGCTTTGTTTGCGACGGGCGATTGCCACGCGGCGCAGGGGCAGGGCGAGGTCTGCGTGACCGGCATCGAAGCGCCGATGACGCTGACCATGCGCATCGGCCTGCGCAAAGACCTGCGCCTGCAAGAAGTACAACTGCGCCGCCCCAGCCCGCAGAGTCTGCTCGATCGCAAAGGTTATCATATCACGACCGCGCACGGGCCCGACCTGATGCAAAATGCCAAAAATGCCGTTCGTTATATGATTGACTGGCTCTGCGCCAATTACCCGATGAACCGCAGCCAGGCTTATATCCTGTGCAGCGTCGCTGGCGATTTGAAAATCAGCGAAATTGTCGATGCGCCCAACTGGGTCGTCTCTTTCCACATGCCGCTGGCGGTTTTTGCGCCTTAGCTAGCCTGCTCTAGTTTAGGTGTGTGGCGTATATTGGGTGGGTAAGCCTAAGTCTTTATTGCGGCTGTCTATGTTTATGGCTTCTTAGGTTATACTAAGTTGGAGGCGCTATCTTAGGCAAAGGCTAAAGAGTATCAAGCAGTTATCTTTGTTAAACAGCTATCCTGCGATTGGCGATAAGCTGCGGGCGATTTATAGAACCGACAATGTAACTTCTTCGGCGGCGCGCGTTGCGCTGGAGCGGAAGTATCAATCTTTGCTTTTGCCTACCGAGCGCTTTACCCGCCAAATCGTAAGCTATCAAGCGAATAAATCCGCCCGGCTACACCGCTGGTTTAAGTACAAAGAAGGCTTCTCGGCGCAGCTCGTAGAGAAACTGATTCAAGAATTTGCTTTGCAAGCGCCCCAGCGCATTCTTGACCCCTTTGCTGGGGTATCGACTACATTGCTGGTTGCCCGCGAATTCGGCCTTAGCGCCACTGGCATCGAAGTGATGCCCATTGGCGATATTGTATGAAAGGTCAAATCGCGGCTGGGCAAATATGATATGGCGGAATTGCGAGCCGTCCGCGAATGGGTCAAAGCGACGTCGCCTGGACAATCCCAGCGCCCTTTCCCGCATTTGCCGATAACGCGCGGCGCATTTGCGGCTGAGCAAGAGATGCAGCTGATGTGGTATGCCGAGCAATTCGCCGGTTTATGCCTGGCGGAAGAAGTTAAAGCCTTGCTCAAATTTGCCTTGCTATCGGTTCTGGAAGACATT
Organism: Phototrophicaceae bacterium; assembly: GCA_965200325.1. Taxonomy (GTDB): domain Bacteria; phylum Chloroflexota; class Anaerolineae; order Aggregatilineales; family Phototrophicaceae; genus UBA6055. The sequence goes on from OZ241335.1 coordinate 3,098,693, forward strand.
AGCTTTACTAGCAAAGATGGCCAGTTTTTGCGTTGGGACGGCCGTTCGAAAAAAGTACAAAACCGCAACGCTAAGCGCATCGCGGAAGGCAAGAAACCGGTCAAGGTCTTCCACAAACGCAAAATCTTGCCCATTCGCGCCGCGCTCTTGCAAGCGCTCGACCTCATCATTTTTGATATTACGCAAACGAGCAGACCCAGCCCAATATTGGGCGAGCAGACGCTGGTTCAGGGCACTGTCCTGGAAGTCTTGCCAGAGACTGCCGCGAATCTCTTTGATGCCGTCATCACTTCGCCACCGTATTGCAATCGTTATGACTACACCAGAACTTATGCCCTCGAGTTAGCTTTCTTAGGCGTTGATCAAACTGGATTGCTCGATTTGCGACAACGATTGCTGAGCTGCACTGTAGAAAACAGGTCAAAGATTGAACATTTGCGCCAGTTTTATACACAGATTGGCCGAGGCGCCGATTTTGAATATATCTTAAGCACACTCGAGCGCCATAAGGCTTTTCAAGAAATATTGGCGGCGCTGCGGCTGCGAAATCGGCGGGGCGAAGTCAATAACAGCGGTATCATTTCGATGGTGGAAGGGTATTTTATCGAACTGGCTTATGTAACTTTTGAACTCTTTCGCGTGTGCAAAGCTGGCGCCCGCGTCGCCATCGTCAATGATAATGTGCGCTATAGCGGCGAAATTATACCCGTCGATCTATTGATGACAGATATCGCCACCATCTTTGGTTTTAGAGCCGAGAAGATTTATGTTTTGCCGCAGCGTAAAGGCAACAGCAGCCAGCAAATGGGAAAATACGGGCGGGAAGCGTTGCGTAAAAGCATTCTGATTTGGCAAAAGCCGGAGCAAGGCAAGAAGCTGCCCAAGCCCAACGAAGCGCTACGGATTGCTCAGCGGCTAAATCTTATCACTAGCGCTCTCATTGACAGCGACCCTAGCATTGACCAGCGCGAATTTGATTTGTGGCGCGGCATGGCGGCCGGTTCTCAAGCGCAAGGGTCCTGGCAAAATCGCAAAGGCGACTTTGTTGAAACTTTAATCAGGCAAGATCTTTTGTCTCAGTTATACCGAATTGGCTTGCTCGAGCCTGATAAGGCGGTGGATATAAAACCGAGAGTTGTGGAGTTGCCTCTGATTGACGGCAGAACTGTGCGCCTGGGTTCCGAGCCTGATATTTTGATTTATTCGGCGGCCAGGATACAGGCCGCGGTTGAAATCAAAGGCGGAATAGATGTTGCCGGCGTACTTGAACGAGTCGGCGCGTCTATCAAAAGTTTGCGGCGCGCAAAAGAAGAAAGTCCAGGCGCGATTACCATTCTCATCCTGTCAGCTATATCCTTGTCCGACCAAGCAAAACGCGATATCGACTCCAATAAATTCAGTGTGAATTATTGGTTCACTGTCGAAGATATTATGGAAAATGCGACGACCAAGCAGCAGTATTATAGCTTATTGGGCTTAGTCCCTTAGCCTTCAACCCTCACCACAATTCCAGAAACACTCCCAGATCCAAATTGCCCGGCGAATGCCCCAGCTCGGTCAACATAGCCGCGCACTCGCTGCGATGCTGGCTGCCGTGATTCACCACATGCAGCAGACAATGCCAGACGACGCGACGCCGCTGGCCGAACTCCGTCGCATATTCAAAGGTCGCATCCAGCCCCTCATCGTCCAAGCCCCGCAGATAGTCGCGCCAAGCCCGCTTCTCCCGCTGCCAGCGCGCCCGCACCGCCGCCAAATCAGGGAAATCCGCCAGCGCCAGAAACTCAGTAAAAGCGCCTTCCGTCAGCATTTTGCGCCAGGCGAACTGGGCTTCGACGATGTGCAGCAGCGTGCCTAAGCAGCTGCCCCAGCCAAAATCACTCGGCGCCATAAGTTGCTCGGGCGCGACCTGCCCGGCGCTGTCGAAGACGCGCTCGGTCGCCCAGTCATTATATTCGAAGAGCAGCTTAATATCGTCGACTGTCATGCGCTGCCCGCCGCGTGCTGGCGAACAAAAAGCAGAAAGTCCATATCGCCCGGCGAATGCCCAAAGCCCGTCAAGAGAGCGGCGCATTCGCTGCGATGCTGCGTGCCATGATTCACCACATGGACCAGGAAATGCCATAAGGTGCGCTGCCGCGTCTCGCCCTTGACTTCATAAGTGAATAAGCCGTTGACATCCGCTTCGCTCAAGCTGTGCAAATAGCGCCAGAGCGCCGCGTTCTCTTCCGCCCAGCGGGCGCGGATAGCCGCCACATCAGCGAAGTCGCTCGCTTCGAGCCAAGCCACCTCTTTCTTCTCCGTCAAATGGTGCCGCCAGCCATACTCGGCATCAAGGATATGCAGCAGCGCGCCCTGCAAATTGCCCCAGCCTAGGTTGTTGGACATCGTCAACTGCTCTGGTGCCGCTTTCTCCGCCGCGTCCAATATGCGCTCGTTTGCCCATTCATTATAGGCAAACAGCAATTTGATGTCGTCGATACGCATGTCATCTCCTTCATAGCGCCTGGTTTCTGGCTAATGCTATAATCATAATAGTCGCAGGAATTGCGCATTTGCAAGGGCAGAGGGCGCGCATATATGGAAGTCTTGGGCAGTTTGGCGCTGATACTGGCGGCGGTGCTGACGCTGGCAGTATTGACCGAGCATTTTTTTATCCCCAGCTTGGATGAAATCTCTCGCCGCTTGAAACTGTCGGACGAAGTCGCGGGCGCGTCGCTGATGGCGATTGGCTCTTCCGCGCCCGAGCTTTCGATTGCCCTCATCGCTCTTTTTGCCGGCAGTGGCGCGCATAGCGATGTTGGCATTGGCACGATTGTCGGCTCAGCCGTCTTCAATATCTTGGTCATCACGGGCTTGTCGGCGGTGGTCGCTGGCGGCTTGCGCATTCATATCTTCGCCGTGCGCCGCGATATCTTTTATTATTTGCTGGCAATCGGCTATCTTGGCTTGGTTTTTTACGATGGCCAGGTCTCTCTGAGTGAAGCCTTGCTTGGCTTGGCCGGTTATGCGCTTTATGTCATTGTGCTTGTTACTTTCAAGAGTCCGACCAGCGGCAAGAGTCGCCCGGCCGCGCCAGCCGCGCACACAAAAGCCAAAATCGCCGGCTGGCATCAATTCGAGGGCTTGCTTGTCAAGCTGCTGCGGCCTATCACAGGCCCGCCGCAGCAGAATTTCCTCTGGGCTTTCGCCGTTTCAGTGCTTTTGATTGTCGGGCTGAGCTATGCGCTGGTGGAAGCGACCATCGTTTTTTCGGCTGGCATCGGCATCCCGCCGGTGATTGTCGCTTTGACGCTGCTGGCGGCCGGCACCTCAGCGCCCGATTTGATATCGTCGGTGGATGTAGCCCGCGATGGCCGCGGCGGCATGGCACTGGCTAATGCCGTCGGCTCCAATACATTCGACCTGCTGGTCGGCTTGGCTCTGCCCTGGACAGTCGCCCTAGTAGCGCACGGCGTGGCCGGCATCAGCGTTGACAGCCAGAATCTTTGGATGTCCATTGGCATTCTGGTTGGCACGACGGTTGTGCTTTTTGCCTTTCTCGAGCGGGAGCGCGACTTGAGCCGCCGCGAAGGCTGGGTCTTACTATTGCTCTATGCGGTCTTTGTCGGCTATACGCTTTTGAGCGGCAGCGCGGTCTAGGGGGCGCGGCGATGAGTCGAAGTGTCGAGCAGCCACTCTTAGGTTTGGATGTGCTGCGGCTGCCGCTGCTAGGCCGATTGCTGCGCCATCGCTATGGCCGGCTGGCTTTGCAAGCGCCGCTGACCCTCGCCGCTTTAGCCTTGATAATCGATGGTTTCGTCGGCCCGCAAAGCGCCGCGCGCAATCTGGCGACTGTGGCGCCTTGGGTGCATTATCGCGGCTTGGTGGTGCTGGCTCTGCTGCTGGCGGGCAACTTGTTCTGTATGGGCTGCCCCTTTACGCTGCCGCGCAGTTTGGCGAAGCGGCTGTCTCGCAGTGGGCGACGCTTCCCCCAGCGCTTGCGCAACAAATGGCTGGCTCTATTCAGCTTGTTCGCGCTCTTCTTCTTTTATGAATACCTCGACCTGTGGGCTAGCCCGGCTCTGACCGCTTGGCTCATCGTCGCCTATTTTCTCGCTTCATTTGTCTTGGAGGCGGTCTTCCGCGAATCCGCTTTTTGCAAATATGTCTGCCCGCTCGGCTCTTTTAATATGGTCTATTCCACGCTATCGCCAACGCGCATCGCCGTCAAATCGCCTAGCGTCTGCGCCACTTGCGTCGGCAAAGAATGCGTCAACGGCAGCTATGCCCCGCAAACTGTCATACGGATTGACGAAATCCCGACCGGCGCTGGCGCTGCGGCGCAGCGCAAAGAAATTAGGCACGGGCCGAGCGGCGCGCTCGGCTGTGGCACAGAATTGTTCGCGCCCCAGCTGCGCAGCAACCTCGATTGCACGATGTGCCTGGATTGCGTGCGCGCTTGCCCGCACGACAACGCCAGCCTATTCACGCGCGCGCCCGGCGTAGAACTGCGCCGGCCAGACACTTGGCCGCGGTCTTGGCATATCTCGCTGCTTGTCATCGCGCTCTGCTTTATGGGCATTTCTAATGCCTTTGGCATGGTGCCGCCCTATTATGCCCTGCAAGAGACGCTGGCTACGCAACTGAGCCTCAGCAGCGAATTTCTTGTCTTATTATTGATTTTTGGCAGCGGCAATTTGCTGCTGCCGCTTGCTCTGGCCTGTCTAGCCGCTGGTTTGAGCCGGCGCCTGGCCGCGGCGCAAAAACGCGATTCTTTACGCGATACAGTCGCCGCCTTCGCGCCTGCCTTTGTGCCGCTTGGCTTTGGCATCTGGTTCGCCCATTACAGCTTTCATTTCCTAGTCGTCCCGGGCTTGATTGTGCCAGTGCTGCAAGAGTTCTTGGGCGGCAGCGGCGCTTGGCAAAGCTGGAGCTTCCGCCTTGATGAGAACCTTATCGGCCTCATTCAGCTGCTGGTGCTGCTGGGTGGCTTTTTCTGGAGTCTGCGGCTGGCGCAGCTGGCCGCGCTGCGGCTCTATCGCCGCCGGGCTTTGCTAGGTCTGCTGCCCTGGGCCCTGCTCTTTCTAATGCTGATGATTCTCGCCTGGCAAATTTTCACCATGCCAATGGAAATGCGCGGCACTCTCACCCTTTTTGGTTAAGCCGCGCTACTATTGAGCCTGTCCGTTTCTTTAACGCGAGGGCAACCATGCAACCGGCAAACTTGCTATTTATCCTCTCAGACCAGCATCAGGCGGCGGCTATGGGCTGCGCGGGCCATCCGCTCGTGGAAACGCCGCATCTCGATCGGCTTGCCGCACGCGGCACCCGCTTCAGCAATGCCTATACTAACTGCGCCATCTGTGTGCCAGCCCGCGCCGCCCTGGCCACCGGTCGCTATGTGCATCAAATTGGCTGTTGGGACAATGGCTTGCCTTACGATGGCCGCGCGCCCAGCTGGGCGCATCGCCTCAGAGATAATGGCTATCGCGTCGATTCTATCGGCAAGCTGCACTTCCGCAGCGCTGCCGACGACAATGGCTTCACGCAAGAAATCGAGCCATTGCATGTTGTCGCTGGACTTGGCGACCCGGCCAGTGGCATCCGCGATGGCTCGCTCAGGCGCAACTCGCGCAGTGGCATCGAGGAAGCAGGTGCGGGCGCTTCGACCTATCAGCAATACGATGTCCGCAACCGCGACAATGCCATCCGCTGGCTGCGCGACCGGGCGAATGATGCACAGCCTTGGGCGCTCTTTTTGTCATTTGTGACGCCGCATCCGCCTTTCTTCGCGCCGCCCGCGACCTATCAGCTCTATCGCCAGGCAGACATCGCGCTGCCGCCGCAATGGGCAAAAGCAGACTGGCCCCAGCACCCCGCTTATGCCTATATGCGCCGTTTTTTTGGTTATGACCAGCCCTTTGACGAGGCGACCATCCGCCGTTTGCATGCCGCTTATTATGGCATCTGCACCTTTCTCGATGCGCAGATTGGGCAGGTGCTGGCTGCTTTGGACGCGGCCAACTTGACCGAGAAGACGCGCATCATCTACACTTCCGACCACGGCGAGCAGCTCGGCGCGCGCGGCATCTTTGGCAAATTCACTATGTACGAAGAAGCGGCCGCCATTCCTTTCATCCTGGCTGGGCCCGATGTGCCGGCGAGCAAGGTGGTCGATACGCCCATCTCGCTCGTCGATTGCTATCCGACGATATTAGAGGCGCTGGGCTGTCCGGTAGAAGAAGAGGCTCCGCCGCGTCCTGGCCGCTCTTTATGGCCACTTGCTGCCGCCGCCACTGAAGACCGTGCTGTCTTCGCCGAATACCACGCCATCGGCTCGCGCAATGCCTATTATATGCTGCGCGAGCGGCGCTATAAATATATCTATCATGTCGGCGCGCCGGCGCAACTCTTTGATTTGTCAGCCGACCCCGCCGAACTTAATGACCTGGCGCAGCATCCCACTGATAGCGTCAAGCGCCTGCTGGCCGGGTATGAAAAGCAGCTGCGGCAGATTCTTGATCCAGAAGCGGTCGATCGGCAGGCAAAATCTGACCAGCAGCGACGCATCGAGGAACTTGGCGGGCGCGCGGCTGTGATAGAGCGCGGCGCTTTCATCAACTCGCCGGTGCCGGGTGAAGCGCCGCGTTTTCGGCGGATGCAGCAGGCCGCTAGCCAATAATGCGTTTCAGTAAAACACATAAAGTCGTCTAATCTCTCTGTGTCTCAGCAAGTCCAAGTTAATTGTGCGCCATTTTCAAGCCCACGATGGCGATCCCTCCCCGAAGCTTTGGGGCGCGTAGACACTGCCCTACGGGAGGGGCCGGGGCTGGGCTTGAAACAAAAGCAAAAACTTGCAAAATTTACTTTGTCCTACTTCCGTGCCTCTGTCGCAATAACTCCATATCCTCAGCCACAATAAAACTGGACTTGCTGCGCCTCTCATTGGCTGGACATTCCAGGTCCCAGCGTTTTCTGGCAAAGACCCACCGCGCACGCAATGACAGAATCTTTACGCTGGGCAAAATTGCTTGTATAGTTAAATTACACTGACCCGCACCTAGCCGGCTGGATGCAGATGTCCACAGAGCAAGCTGAGGCGATTCGGCGCTATTTTGCGACCGACCGCAACTTGCGCATACACGAAGAGACACATGCGAACTATGCTGTGCCGCGCGTTGATTTTGCATGCTGGACGCTGGACACTCTCAACTGGACGGGCGATGAGGTCATCCTCGATATCGGCGCTGGCACCGGCCGCCACTACGCCCGCCTGCTCGAAAAGCAGCCGGGCATCCGCTATTATGCGCTGGATTTTTCGCCTTATCTGCTGCAAATGCACCCCAGCGACGGCGCCTGCCTGACCCTAGGCGATGCCATGGAGCTGCCTTACGCCGCCGACAGCTTCGATGTTGTCATGGCGAATCACATGCTCTATCACCTCAAAGACATCGATGGCGCGCTGGCGGAGATAAAACGGGTGCTGAAACCGGCCGGCAGAATGCTGGCTAGCACCGATAGCCTGCATACCTTGCCCGAGCTGCAAGTGTTGCTGCGCCGCGCCATCATGCTGCTCGGCGAAGGCGGGGCGCGGGCCCAGCCGCCAGCCCTGCCCTGCGAATCCTTTGCTTTGGAGAACGGCACGCGCATTTTGTCGCAGCATTTTTATGCTGTCGTCCGCCACGACCTGCCCTGCGAGCTCATTTTTACCGATATCGATCCAGCGTTGGACTACCTCGATAGCATGCGTGATTTGCGGCAAGCCAATTTGCCGGAAGATGTTGACTGGGACGATATGATGATGGTTGTGGAGCAGCAGATGTCGCAGCTCTTGGAAGTGCTGGGCAAGCTGGAGATTCATATCATATTTGGCGCGCTGGTCGCCAGCGATCGCGGCGGTTTCATCCAAGATTTTGTCGCCCGCGCCGCTGCCTGCGCCTGAAAGAAAAAACCTATGTCTGTTTTATGCTTCGGCGAGCTATTGATTGATTTTGTCGCGCTGGAAATGGGCGTGACAGTGGGCGACGCTTCCGGTTTTGTCAAAGCGCCGGGCGGCGCGCCGGCGAATGTGGCGGCGGCGGTCGCCCGTTTGGGTTATGCCAGCGCCTTCATGGGCCAAGTGGGCGATGACCCTTTTGGCCGGCACTTGGCCGGCGTGCTGGCGGCGGAGAATGTGAACATCGCGGGCTTGACCTACTCCAAAGCGGCGCGCACCGCTCTGGCCTTCGTCTCGAATACGGCCGATGGCGACCGCAGTTTTATGTTCTATCGCCATCCTTCGGCCGATATGCTGATGACAGCAGAGAATGTCGATAGTGCCGTCATCGACGCTTATGCCGTTTTTCATTATGGCAGCATCACGCTAATTCATGAGCCAGCCGCTTCCGCCCTGCGGCTGGCGCTGGAGCAGGCGCGGGCCGGCGGCAAAATGCTGTCTTACGACCCTAACCTGCGCTTGCCGCTCTGGCCGAGCGCGGCGGCGGCCAAAGCCGGCATGCTAGCGGGCTTAGAATATGCGCACTTGCTCAAAATCAGCGAAGAAGAGCTGCATTTTTTGACCGACAGCGCTGATGTGGCGCCGCTCTGGCGCGAGAGCCTGCAAATGATTTGCGTCACTTATGGCGCGAAAGGCGCGGTGCTGCATTTGAAAGATGGCAGCAAAATCGCTCAGCCCGGCTACCCGGTCCAGGCAGTGGATACGACGGGCGCGGGCGACGCCTTTGTGGCGGCGCTGCTGGTCGGCATTTTGCAAGAGGGCGAGGATTATCAGGCAGAGCTGCCGGCCATTCTTGATTTTGCCAACGCGGTCGGCGCATTGACCTGCCGACAAAAAGGCGCGATACCCGCCCTGCCAACTTTGGCGCAAGCCCGCGCCTTTCAAGCGGAGAACAAGCACCCTAGCTAAATATGGAGGACATTATGCGGCGGCCGAATATCATTCTTATACTAGCGGACGATATGGGTTTTTCTGATATTGGCTGCTATGGCGCGGAGATAGCCACGCCGAATCTCGATCGGCTGGCGGCAAACGGTCTCCGTTTTTCCCAGATGTATAGTTTCGCCCGCTGCTGCCCGTCGCGGGCGGCGTTGCTGACCGGGCTGCACCCGCAGCAGGCGGGCGTCGGCCACATGGTGCGGGACAGAGGCACGCGGGCTTATCAAGGCTATCTGCGTGATGATGCCGTAACCATCGCCGAAGTGCTGCGCGGCGCTGGTTATCAAACCATGATGTCGGGCAAATGGCATGTTGGCGGCGAGCTTATGGGACTAGAGCCAGCGGGCTGGCAGCCTGGCGCGCCCGGTTATCCGACACCCCAGCAGCGCGGCTTCGACCGCTTCTATGGCACGCTGGTCGGCGCGGGCAGCTTTTTTTATCCGCGCGCGCTGACCGAAGATGGCGCATTCATCACCGAGTACCCGGCTGATTTTTATTACACCGACGCCATCAGCGACAAAGCGGTGGCGATGATTGAAGACGCGCAGAGCGCGGCGGCGCCTTTCTTTTTGCATGTGGCTTACACCGCGCCGCATTGGCCTTTGCATGCCTTGCCAGAAGACATCGCCAAATACGAAGGCGCTTACCGCGCCGGTTGGGATAGGCTGCGCCAGCACCGACACGAGCAGCTCAACAGCCTGGGCCTGCTCGACCCGGTCTGGCAGATTTCCCCGCGCGATGCCGCTGCGCCTGCCTGGGCTGATGAAGCCCATAGCGAATGGCAGGCTCTGCGCATGGCGACCTATGCTGCCATGATTGACCGCCTGGATCAGGGCATTGGGCGCATCATCGCCAAGCTGGACACGCTTGGCATCACCGACGATACGCTGATACTCTTCCTTTCCGACAATGGCGGCTGCGCCGAGTTTTTGGCGGAAGACGGGCATGTCAAGCGCCAGATTGCGGATTTGCCAGATGGCCGGCCGGTGCGAATCGGCAATCACATCGGCTTGCGCCCCGGCCCAGCCGATACCTATATGAGTTACGATTTGCCCTGGGCGAATGCTTCCAATGCGCCCTTCCGCCTGTATAAGCATTGGGTGCATGAAGGCGGCATTTCTTCGCCTGGCATCTTGCATTATCCCGCGCGGGTCCAGGGGCCCGCCATCAACCACAGCCCAGTTCAATTCATCGATGTGCTGCCGACCTGCGCCGAGTTGGCGGGCGCCGTCTACCCCGGCGAATATAATGGCAAAGCAATCCAGCCAGCCGAAGGCGAGAGTTTTTTGCCGGCGCTGACGAACCCGGCTTGGCGGCGGGAAAAGCCGCTCTTTTGGGAGCATGAGGGCAACCGCGCGCTGCGGCTGGGCGACTGGAAGCTGGTCAGCAAACATCCAGGCGATTGGGAATTGTACAATATGATAGAAGACCGCACCGAGCTGCACGACCTCAGCGCTGGCGAGACGGCGCGCGTGCAAGAGATGAGCGGCATGTACGCGGCCTGGGCCGAGCGCTGTGAAGTGCGGGCTTGGCCCCTGCATTGAGCGGCGGCTTAACGCAGCTGGGAAACAGAAATTTAGCCGCAGAAGTAAGTCCAAGTTAATTATGCAAAATTTTCAACCCCACCCCCGGCCCCTCCCCGAAGCTTCGGGGAGGGGAGTCTAGTATGGGAAAACTGGGCGCGCTTGAGGCCAGGTCTCTCCCCGAAACCGCCGAATCCAACTCTCTGGCAACCAAGCCCCTCAAGCTCGCACAGTTTTTATGGTTTTTCTCCCCTCCCCAAAGCTTTGGGGCGCGTAGACACTGCCCTACGGGCGGGGCCGGGGTGGGGTTGATTCTATTTCAATTTGATGCGATTGCCCTGAAGTTAAAACAGCATTGTTTTGAGTGCCGCTCAAATTGTGGTATTATCGCCTACAAGTCATTTGACGAGCTTGGAGAGGTATTCATGTATTCAGCGCCATTAACGCTTGGGATTGAAGAAGAATATCAGCTGATTGACCCGACCACCGGCAAGCTGGCGGCGGTGGTGCAGCAGTTATTGCATGACGAAGGCTTGCGCAAGATTGGCGAGCAGGTCAAACCTGAGTTGATGCAATCACAAATTGAGATTGGCAGCAATGTCTGCCGCAATGTGCAGGAAGTGCGGCTGGAGTTGCTGCGCTTACGCCGCGAGGTGAACAGAGTCGCCGAGAATCATGGCTATCGCATCGTCGCCGCCAGCACCCACCCTTTCGCTCGCTGGGAAGAACAAAAACCTAATGTCGGCGAGCGCTATCAAGACCTCATGGAATACATGCAAGAAGTGGCGCGGCAGATGTTGATTTTTGGCATGCATGTGCATATCGGCATCGGCACGACGCCAGAGCAACTGGATTTGCTGATTGATATACAGAATCAACTGCGCTATTTCCTGCCGCATCTCTTGGCGCTTTCCACCAGCTCGCCCTTTTGGCACGGGCATCCGACCGGGCTGAAGAGCTACCGCAGCATCATTTTCGAGAATCTGCCGCGCACAGGCATTTCGCCCATCTTCAGCTCCTTCAGCGAATACGAACATCTCATCGAGACCTTTGGCCAGGTCGGCGCTTTGGGCAAGGGGCGGAAAGACGGCAAAGCCGATTACACCAAGATATGGTGGGACGCCCGCCCGCACGAAGATTTTGGCACGCTGGAAATCCGCATCTGCGACATCTGCACGACGGTGGACGAAGCGGTGGCTATCGCCGCGCTGGTCCAAGCCCTGGTCGCCAAGCTCATCAAGCTGCGCAATCAAAACCTGAGCTGGCGGATTTACCCGAACCAGCTTATCGCCGAGAACAAGTGGCGGGCGGCGCGCTTTGGCTTGGATGGCAAACTGGTCGATTATGGCAAGCGCGAAGCGGTGCCGATGCGCTTCCTCACTTATGAACTGCTGGAAGTCATCGACGATGTGGTGGACGAGCTGGGTTCGCGGGAAGAGCTAAAGACAGTCGAGAAGATATTGCAGCGCGGCACGAGTTCGGATCGGCAGTTAGAAGTCTACCGCCGCTGCAAGAACGAAGGCGCTAGCGATGAAGAAGCGCTGCAAGCGGTGGTCGAGCATCTGCATGACGAGACGATGCACGGCATGGCTGATTAGAAGAAAATTGCCACAGAAGTGCGGTTTTCAACCCCATCCCCGGCCCCTCCCGTAGGGCAGTGTCTACGCGCCCCAAAGCTTTGGGGAGGGGAGTCTAAGCGCAAAAACTAGGAGACTGTAGACACTGGCCACCGGTCGCATAGACACTGCCCGCCGGGAGGAACTTCCCCTGCAAGCGCGCCCATATTTCTCTGGGTTTTTCTCCCCTTCCAGAAGCCTTGGGGAGGGGAGTCTAAGCGCAAAAACTAGGAGACTGTAGACACTGGCCACCGGTCGCATAGACACTGCCCGCCGGGAGGGACCGGGGGTGGGGTTGAAACGAACGTAAAAACCTGCAAAAATTTAGTTTGTTCTGCTTCTGTGTCTCTGTCGCTAAATTTCTGTTTACCCCAGTCGCAATATTAACTTGGACTTACTGAGGCGCAGAGAACAGCCCTTAAAACATTTCGCCCTGCGTCGCTTGCTGGCGGTTTTGCGCCGCCAGGCGCGTAATCTCTGACCAGGAACTGCCCAAAGCATTATAATCCAAAGCCTGCTCAGCCCAGGCCTGGCGCTCGCAGATGCCATAGAGTCGGTAAGCCAGGTTCTGCGCTTCGCCGGCGATGTCGCTGGGCAGCTGATTATAGAGCGCCGCTGCCGCCACTTCGCCATCACTGCGCAAGCGCTTGATGAGATGATGCGCGCCTTCCCAGACTGTCGGCCGCGCGTCTTCTTGCGGATTGTAATCTTCAGGATAATCGCGCCAGTGGATAAGCTGCACCTGGCCGCCGGCGGCAGTGGCGACGCCCGCCAGAACCACGCTCTGCACGCTGGTATTGCGGGCGCGGGCTAGCACATCGGCTTCGCCAAACGCGCCGGCCGTGTAGCGAAACTGGGCGAACCAGCCAATGGCGAAGCGCGTTTCACTATCGAGACTGGCATCTTGCTCGGCTAGGGTTTTATCCAGCGCTTCGTTGATGAGGACGAGGGCATCGCGCACGGTCAGCGGGCGGCCATCGGCTTCGAGGACTTGGCGATAGCGGGAATAGATTGCCATGCCGGGGCCGATGCTGGCTTGGGCGAGGTCGACGGGAGCGATGCTGCCTGATTGCATATTGGCGATGGCAGCTGGCAGTTCAGCCCGCAGTTCGTTTCTGAAGCGGCGCAGGGATGTGGCGCGGGCATCGGCTGGCCGCGGCCGGCAGACGAGCACAATTGAAGAGGCTAGTGAGTTAGTGCTAATAGCGTTTGTCCGCCCTTTGCGCTCTGTACGCATGGGCCAAGTACCAACAATGCTAAAACCTGACTCGACCAGACTGGTTAGCATTGTTTCCCAGCCGGTGCTAGCGACTTCGCCTTGAGCACTGCCTCTGAGAAAACCGGCGTCTTGCTGCTTAAAAGCGTAATAGACCGTCAGCGGCAAGTCTTCCTGCACAAAACGGCGGATATTGGTGAATGTCTCGAGCATACCTGACTCAAAAAATTCCTTCGCTTCATCTTTGTTGCCGTGCCGATGTTTTGAGGCAATCAGTTCCTGCACTTTTGGAACAAGCATTGTGGAAAAAACAGCGGGATAAATATCGCGCAGATTGCGCCGCAACCAGACATAAAAGAAGTCAGATAAGTCCGCATAACCGATATTGTCATAATATGGCGGGTCGGTGGAAAGCGTTATCGCTCCTGTTGTGATTTGCGCCGCGTCTGCTTGCCTAGCAAAGCCCGCCCTGCGGCTGGGCAAACGCGCAACAACTTTCCAAACCCAATTTATATGCGCCATCCAGTTGCCAGTGGAGTCTGAGAGAGGATTGCCTTCAGCATAATCCCAAACCATCGGAATCGCCTGGCGCGCGAACAGATTTCTCATCTGTTCGCGCGCCAGGTTCCAACTACAAAGATTGCACCAGTAGTCAGCCGCTTTGCTGACAGAAAAGTTAAAATATACGCTCACGGCTTCGCTATAAGCGTGAGCGGCGCTCGCATTGGCTCAAGAGCCAATGCGAGCGCCCAAAAAAATTTTTCGGGTCTACATTTACGGCGGGCAAACCAGCCCGCAAGGCATCCTGAGTCGCTTTTTCCTGCACTTCGGCTATCAAATCGCTAAATGTGGTTAGCGCTGTTAATTGGCGTGGTGTAAAAAGTTTGTGGTATTCATCCATGCCGTACAGTTGCGTACGAAATCCAAGCGCTTGTTCGGGCAATCTGCCCACAGGTTTCCAGGCAGGCTCAGCACTCTCAGCGTCAGGGCTGTAATAATTGCGCCTGCGCTTGCCTTCGGTAACAATCGCTATCAACTGCGAACCAAGCCTGCCGGCTTTGCCTTCGGCGCGGATGTAGTCAAACGGTATTGGTTCGCCCGATATGATGCAGCGCGCCCCTTTGCTGCGTATCATTGTGCCATCTTCACCCTTTGGCGGCAGACCCGCCCGCACCTCAAAGCGCACCGTCTTGCCCTCAATAATCGGCTGCGCCCAGCATTCGCGGCCCTTTTTCTTGCTCAATATAAACGAGCTGGCTAATGGCACCGGCGCATTCACCGCCGGGTTGGGGCTGATGACCGTGCGCGCCCAGAGCCAGGCGATGACCGTTTCGCCCTTGTGCTTGGGATACAAATGCCCAATGCGCTCAAAAGCGCGCTCGCGCATCCATTCGCCGTAATAACGCACATCGGCGGCTAAACCGGCCGCGCCCTGCCAGCCACCTAACTGCTGGCGGTCCGTGGGATTTATCGGCGGCATATCGGCGAAGAGCGGCGGTATCTCAATCATCGCCTTGTTTATCATCACCGCCACTGGGTTGAGGTCGCTGGCATGGGCTTCGAGGCCAAGGCGCTGGGCTTCTAGCGGGACGCTGCCGCCGCCCGCGAAAGGGTCGAGCAGGGGCGGCGGATTATCGCCTGTCGCCAGGCGGATGAGTTCCCGCGCCTGTCCCATGATTTCTTCGTTGGTGGTGTTCTCCCATTTGACCAGGCGCTCGATAAAGTCGAAGAGGCGCATGCGCGGGCTGTCCTTGGCGGCGGTGTTTTCGCCGGCCGGCAGGTCATTGCAAGCGGCGACGAATTCGCGGCTGGCCTTGTCGTCGTCTGGGTCATCGACGAGGGAGCTGAAGATGACGGCGCGGGTGGTGGCGAGGGGCTTGCGCGACCACCAGAGATGCAGGGTGGAGGGGTGGCCATGGCGGATGGATTTCTCGCGGGCGCTGGCGGCGTTGATGGCGTCTAGGGGTAGGGCGACTTCGATGAGTTTCTTGGCTGGGGGCATGGTTTTTCCTCGTGTCGGCCGGGGGAAGTTAGCCCATTTGAATCGTAAAATTCGCCTGGTATGGGTTTTCCTCGCGTGGGCCGGGGACTTATATCACCGATTAAAAGAATAATAGCCACAGAGGCACAGAGGCGTCGAGAAATTAGGCGACTTTGTGTTCTTTGTGTCTTTGTGGTTCAAACAGCTAATATACAGCGTTTGCTCTTGCGCTCAAAATTCTACTTCGCGCCGGCTTTCGCCCGATTGCTGGCATAGCGGCGGCTCAGTTCAGGTTCAGCTAGCTGCAAGCGGCGCGGCGGCAGCCCGCGCAGCACCATCTCGAGGTCATCGACCACCATTTCGCCCAGGTCGTACAGGCCCTCTTTGACAGAACCCGCACGGTGTGCCGAGAGCAATGCGCCCTCCGCCATCCGAATCGGATGGTCGGCTTCTAGCGGTTCGGTCGGGAAGACATCGGTAGCCAGCTTGAAACGCCCCGCCAAGACCAGCTCGGTCAGCGCGTCGAAGTCGACGACATGAGCACGGCTGGCAAGCACAAAGACAGCATTGGCTGGCACCTGTTCCAGCAGCTCCCGCGTCAGCATGGCGCGGTTTTCGACTGTGGGCGTCGCCAAGACAAAGATAAAGCGCGAGCTAGCCATCAATTCGGCGAGCGGCAGCGGCTGCAGGCCTTGCCGCCGCAGATAGCCTTCGCCGATCCAAGGGTCATAGACTGAGAGGCTTACGCCGAAGGGCTGCAAAAGGGCATGCAGGGCGCGGGCGATGCTGCCATAGCCGATGATGCCGACAGGCTGGTCGTAGAGCATAAAGGTGCCGACATTGCCCTGCCAGAGATAGTCTTCGGCACCGCGGCGCATAAGCCGATCGCCATAGGCGATTTCGCGGGCGGACGCGATGGCTAAGCCTAAGCAAAACTCCGCCACCTGCCGCGCGAAACCGGGCGCGGCGCTCAAGACGCGAATCTGGCGCTGGTAGCAGGCTTCGTAATCCAGCTTGAGCGGAAAAGCGCCCGAGACGGTCATAATCGCTTTGAGCTGGCGCGCCTGCGGCAAAACCGCGCCATACTGCCAACCGGCGCAGATGATGACCTCGGCCGTTGGCAGCGCGCGCAAGAAATCTGCCCTTGGCATGCGCTCGTCCTTGCCCCAAATCACATCGGCTAAGTCGTACAAGCGGCGCTTATCTGAGGGCGAAAAAAATTCGTCCATTTTGCGAAAATGCGGGTCGACGATGACTTTGGGTTTCATTCGCAGCTCCCAAGTGGAAAAAGCGCTACCTATCGCGCCGGTCGTACCAGAGGGGCAAAGCGCCGAGGCTATGGGCGATATGGGTGGCGACGGCTTGCAGGGCGGTGGTCGCGTCGGCTGGCTCAAGCGGGCTGATGCCGAGGGCGCGGTCTTTCTCAGCTTGCAGCTCGGCGGCCGGCCGCAGCGGCGTCAAGACCTTTTCACCCTCGATAATCAAGGGTCTAAAATTGCCGTCGCGCAGCTGCAAGTTAATCTCGCCATGCTGAACTATCAGCCGTTGGCGGCGGGAAAAAGGCCCCAGCCGGCCGCCGCCAAACTTGATAACTTCACTGACATAGACGGCTTGCAAAGCGTCAGCGGAGATTTTCCAAAGTTGCCGCCGGCCGCGCCAAGCGCTAATACTCTGGTCAATCGGGTCGATGAGAAAAGTATGCGCGACACGCAGGTTGAGCCAGGCGCGGCGCAGCAGAGCCAAAACCAGCAAAGCCGCCACCGCCAGACCCAAATAGGGCAGCAATCTGTCATTGGGGGGGAAGCCCTCAATCGCCGATAAACCCAGCGCGTCGGTCAAGGAGCCGATGAGCGTGCCGGCATTGGGCAAACCCAAATCGCTGGTCAGCGTGGCGCCAGCAACCCAAAGATAGATGGCGGCTAAGAGCGCGTATTTGGCGAGCTGCCACTGCTGATGGCGGCGCCAGCCTGGCCCGCGGCTGAGCCGCAGCGCGCTAGGCTCGGCTTTTTCTATAGCCCGTGTCTCGGCCTCAGCTATATGCAAGCGCCAGCGGCCGAGAGTCAGCGGCAAGTCAGCCAGGGGGGCAGGCTCTGGTTCTGGTTCAGGCTCTTCTTCGCTGGTCGCGGCGGCGATGAATGGAAGCGCGAGAACTTGCGCCAAGGCTTGGCCGAGCTGTGTCGTCGCCTCTTCGTCAAGCGTAGACTCGGCCTGGCTGATGCGCAGCAGCTCGAACCAGCGGCTGGCGCGGGTTAGCGAAATTTCTGGCGACAGGGTCAAGCCGAGTTGCCAGGCTTGCGCCGTCTCTGACCAGCCGAGGACGACCTGGCGCAGGTCAGCGCCGAGGATTTCGCCGTTTTCGGGCAAATCGCGGCTGCGGCCGAAGTGGCCATTATAGCGGAAGGGTGCGCCTTTTTTCGCTTCGACGATGAGGCTGGGCGTCGTCGGGTCTTTTATTTCAATCAAGCGCCAGCGGTCCTGGCTATAATCGACCAGCATAGTTTGGGAGATAGCGATTCGCGGCATGGCTCAAGTCAATTCCGCCGGGTGGCATAGCATGCCAGCATTATGGCAGAGTTCGGGGGAAAGTGTAGGGGAAAAATAGCCACAGAAGTAGAACAAAGCAAATTTTGCAGGTCATCGTCAAGCCCACCCCCGGCTCCTCCCGTAGGGCAGGACTTTCCTTCAAGCTCGCGCAATTTTCGGGGTTTTTCTCCCCTCCCCAAAGCTTTGGGGAGGGGCCGGGGGTGGGGTTGGCCTGGCTGCGGGTGGGGTTGGCTAGGCTGCGGGTGGGGTTTTTCTGGCTTAGTTTTGTGAATTTTGCTGATTATGATTGTGATGCGATTTCCCTGTCATTAACCCCACCCCCGGCCCCTCCCCGAAGCTTCGGGGAGGGGAGTCTAGCCTCGCTCGGGTTGCGTAGACACTGACCTACGAGAGGAACTTTCCCTCAAACTCCCCATAATTTTCGGGGTTTTTCTCCCCTCCCCAAAGCTTTGGGGAGGGGCCGGGGGTGGGGTTGGCCTGGCTGCGGGTGGGATTGGCCTGGCTGCGGGTGGGATTGGCCTGGCTGCGGGCGGGCTTGGCTAGGCTGCGGGCGGGCTTGACTTGCGCTGGCGCCAGCGCAGGGCGACGAGCAAGCCAAAAAGCAGAGCCAGCAGCAGCAGACCGCCGCCGCCAAGCAGCAGAGCCTGCCCGACCGGCGCCTGGCTGATGACAAATGCGCCCGCGCCATAGACGAGCGAGAACAAATAGAGCAGAGCCAGCGTCTGCCGCTGCGTCAAGCCCAGGGCGAGGATGCGGTGCGAGATGTGGTCTTTGGCGGCTAGCATCAGCGGCCGGCGCTCCAGCAGGCGGGTGAAAATGGCCAGGTTAATATCGAGAATAGGCAGAGCCAAAACGAAGACCGGCACCATCCAGGTAACATTCAGCGGCTGGCTGGCGAATTTGAGCTTTATCGCCAGGATTGCCAGCACAAAACCCAGCGTATACGCGCCCATATCGCCCATAAAAGTGCTGGACGGGTTGAAGTTGTAGATGAGAAAGCCGATGGCGCTGCCAAAGAGGGCCGCTGCCAGCATGCTGACAAGAGCCTGCCCCTGCGTCAAAGCGATGAGCAGAAAAAAGCCGGCTGTGATAGCCGAAGTGCCAGCCGCCAGCCCATCCATATTGTCGATCCAGTTGACCGCGTTTATCAGCGCCACGATCCAAAAGAGCGTGAGCGGAATATCGATGAAGGGCGTATTGAAGAGCTGAATTTGGATCTTGGCGGCAATGGCAATCAGGGCGGCCAGCATCATCACCAGCAGGCGCAGGCGCGGGCTGAGGTGGCGGCGGTCGTCCAGATAGCCGATGAAGGCTAGCAGGCTGGCGCCAGCCACAATCGCGCCTAATTCCCGCAGATGGTCGGGCGGGCTGAACAGCAGAACGGAGACGGTGAAGGCGGCATAAATCGCCGCCCCACCCATAAGCGGCACCTGGCGGCTGTGGATATTGCGCTTGTTGGGCGCGGCGGTGATGCCGAGGCGCAGCGCGATTTGCCGCGTCAAGGGCGTCAGGCAGAGGGCGGCGGCAAAACCGACGATCATTATCGGGATGAATTGCAGGCTCGCGTCCATAGTTACAGTATAGAAGAAAATGGGCGACGACGCATTAGCTGGTTCGCCATTCAAAGACCGCGCTGACCGGCAGATGGTCGGAGCCGATGGCTGGGCCGAGGCTGGCGGCGGTCGGGCGCAGAGCGGCGCTGTGCCAAATATAATCGATGCGCAGGAAGGGGCGAATCACGCGGGGCAGGCCGATCTCTGCGGCGACGGGCCAGCTGCGCCCGGCGCCATTGCCGGCGGCGCGCCAGACATCGCCCAGCAGCGCGGCAATCTCGGCATAAATCAGCGAGGCGTCGCTCATATTAAAATCGCCGGCGACGATATAGGACGCGCTTTCCTCTTTTAATAATGTAAGCAGCCGGCGGATTTGGGCATTGCGGCGGCGCTCGTCATAGCGCAGCAGCGCTTCTGGGCCGATATCGGCGGCGGGCGCGGCGGTGGCGCGGGGCCGCAGCGGCAAGGTGAAATGCACGGCATAGACGGCTAGCGGCCGCCCGTCTTGGTCTAGCAGCAGGCGCAGCGCTTCTCGGCCTGGCTCGTCTTCGATGCTGAGAATTTCCCGCTCGAGGATGCGATAGCGCGAGAAGACGCGCACGCTGCCTTCGATGTGGTCTTCGTGGGCATAAGCGGCATAAAGCGGCGCCAAACGCGCGTCATACCCTTCAGCCGTCTCTTGCAAGACAATCAGGTCGGGCGCGGCTTGCAGCAGCCAGTCCGTCGCTGTCTTCAACTCTGCATTCTCGCCTTGCACATTAAATGTGACGACGCTAAAGGTCTCGCCGGTGGGCGGGGCGACTGGCCGGTATATGGCTGGCCGGGCGAACCAGTATAAAGCGATGGCGATGAGGCAGATTTGCAGCAGAACGGGCCAGCGCGGCGGCGCTGACTTGAATGGCTGAGCTGATTTTTCTGGCCGGGCGAGGCGTTTGCGCGCCCGCGCCATGGGCAGCGCGCCGGGCCGCGTGACGATAATCGACAGCGGGAAGCTGAGCAGCAGCGGCATATATAAGTAGGGCGCGAAGGTATGCGCTAGGTCAAGCAGGGGCAGACCGCCGAGACGCAGCAAACGAGCCAGCGTAAAGCAGGCTAGCAGCAGAGCATAGAAAGTAGTGAGC
Source organism: Phototrophicaceae bacterium (assembly GCA_965200325.1). GTDB lineage: Bacteria > Chloroflexota > Anaerolineae > Aggregatilineales > Phototrophicaceae > UBA6055. Next base: position 3,119,164 of record OZ241335.1, read on the forward strand.
TGGCGCAGGGGAGCGGCGATGCGGCGCAGGCAGACTTGCAGCGCGGACCAGGGCATGGCGCAATCAAAGCAAGAGCAAGGAGACTGTAATCAAGGCGATGAACAAGCCCGCCGCCAAGATGCCCATATTGCGCAGGTCTTTGATGACAAAGCCATAATCGGCGCGCAGGTCTTCTTCAGTAACAACTTTGGTGGGATTCGCCAGCAGGTCAGCCACATAGTCGGCCGCGAGCGCGCCTTGGTCTTTGCGCCGCTCGAGCTGGGCCGCTTGCAGAGTACGGCGGCGGCGCGGTTTGGCGGCCGGGGCCGCGGCTGATTTAGCCACAGTCGCCTTTGGCACGGCGTCGGCCGCGCCTTGATTGACGACGCCTTGCCGCGCTTGTTCCAGCAGGTCATTTGAGATATTTGGTTTCTTGCGGCGGCGCTTTGCCATAAGCCAGCCCTCGTTTTTATGCTTTTTGTTTCATGCGGCGCAGGCCTTGAAAGGCTGGATTGCCTTGGATCGTTTTCCAGCGGGCTGCGCCGCCATCGGTATGCCACTCGACGACGAACATGCCATCGCTATCTTGGTAAGTGAAAGTCGGTCTTAAGCCGAGCAGGACTTGGCGGATGGTGCCGACGACATCGCGGCGCTCTTCGGCCAGGCGCAGGGTAAAATAGCCGCCGGGCACAAATTCAAAATACATAGGCATGCCATCGAGGCTGCCTTCCATTTTGATGGGCGCTTGGGCTTGGGTGCAGCTCATAAAAACATTTTGCAAGCGGTTGTTCCACAGGCTATGGTTGACGCGCTCTTCGATATAATAAGGGCGCGGCTCGGGCGTCGAATAGAACCACTGGCGGGCGGTATTTGCCATCGCAGGCCTCCACGGGCGGCTTTCGCAGTGAAGTTAGTGTAGCGCAAAACCGCGTCAAGCGAAATAGGAAAAATAGCCACAGAAGTCAGCCCAAGTTAATTATGCACAATTTTCAACCCCAGCCAGGGAAATCGCATCAAATTGCGATAAGACCAAGCCCACGATGGCGACCCTCCCGTAGGGCAGTGTCTACGCGCCCCGCAGCTTCGGGAGGGACTTTTCCCGCACGCGCCCCCAAAGTTTTTGGGGTCTTTCTCCCCTCCCCAAAGCTTTGGGGAGGGGCCAGGGGTGGGGTTGAAAATGTGGCTGCGTAGTTTTTCCAGCTTAGTTTTGTGAATTTTGCTGAATCACGATTTTGATGCGATTGCCCTGCCCCACCCCCGGCCCCTCCCGTAGGGCAGTGTCTACGCGCCCCGCAGCTTTGGGGAGGGATTGCCATCGTGGGCTTGAAAACCGCGTATCAAATTTTGCATAATTAACTTGGACTTACTTCTGTGGCTATTTTCTGTTTTGACACGATTGGATATACGCGATGAAAATTGGCGTGCTGGCCTTGCAAGGCGCATTCATAGAACATGTGAAAATGCTGCGGCAGCTGGATGTTGAGGCGGTGGAAGTGCGCCTGCCGCAACAGTTGGCGGATTTAGACGGCTTGATTATCCCGGGCGGCGAAAGCACCACCATCGGCAAGCTGGCGACCGCTTATGGTCTGGTTGAACCGCTGCGGCAATTCGCCGCCGCCAAACCGACCTGGGGTACCTGCGCCGGCCTGATATTTTTGGCGAAAGACATCGGCATCGCCGACCAGTCGATTCTGGGCGCGCTGGATATCACAGTCGACCGCAACGCATTTGGGCGGCAAATCGACAGCTTTGAAACAGCGCTGGAAATCGCTGGGCTAGCGGGCGCGCCCTTCCCCGCCGTATTCATCCGCGCGCCTGTCGTTACCGCCGTCGATGAAACAGTGCAGGTGCTAGCACGGCTGGCCGACGAGCGCATTGTCGCTGTGCGGCAGGCGCATCTGCTAGCAACCGCCTTTCATCCCGAATTAACCGCCGATTTGCGGTTACATTCTTATTTTTGCGCTATAGTGGAAGAAACCTTGGCGCAAGAAATCTGAGGGAGTCTGGCGCAGAATGTTTGCAAACTCGTCAAATCAAAGTGAGCCCCGCCCGGAGCCAGAAAACGTGCTGCCACCCACGCTGCTCGATTTGCTGCTGCCAGCAAATCGCAGCAAGCTCGATGCGCTCGACGAACTTGGCGAGCCATCGCAGGAAGCGCTGGAAGAAAATGAAGATCTAGCAGACATCGACGCTTTTGATATGCCGCTCGCCCCGCCCTTCCCGCTGATGGAAGCGCCCGTCGACCTGCTCGCCCAACTGGAAGAGCCAGAGCTGGTCTCGCTGGAGGGCTTGGACGAAGCCGATACGCTCGCCGACACGCTGGACGAGGGCGAAGTCGAAGAATTGCTGGACGATGTCGATAGCTTGCTGGAAGATTATATTGACATCGACCTGGATGACGATGACCTGGATGACGAAGGCTATGACCTGGACGATGACGATATCGATAACTACCGCGGCCTCTACGGCGAAGACGACACCATCATCCCTTCATTCCGCGAAGGCGAATTCGCCGAAGATGATGACGGCGACAGCGCCTATTATAATGAAATGCGCTGAGCGCCCAGCTTGCTAGAGCCAGCGATGGACGGCATCATCCTGGCTGGCGGCAAAGGCCGGCGCATGCGCCCGCTGACACTGCAAAAGCCCAAGCCCCTGCTGCCGCTGCAAAATCGGCCTATCCTCGAATGGTCCTTGCTGAGCCTGCAAGGCCTGGTCGACCGCCTGCTGATTGTCGTCAATTACCTGAAAGAGCAGATTGCCGCATATATGGCGGGGCAGCGCCTCTTCGCCGACTACCGCTTGGTCGAGCAGTTGCCGGCGCCGCTCGGCACTGGACATGCTTTGCAGTGCTGCCGCCCGCATTTGCAAAGCCGCGATTTCCTCGTCATCAATGGCGATGACCTTTACAGCCGCGCCGCTCTGCGCGAACTGAGCCAGCGGGAGTTTGGCATTTTGTCGATGCTGCGCGCCGATTACGAGCGTTTTGGCGTGATAGTGCGGGCGGCTGATGGCAGCTTCCGCCGCATCGACGAGAAGCCGCCGCGCGGGACTTATATTGCGCCAGCGCCTTGCAATGTCGGCGCCTACAAATTCACCACAGCGATTTTTGAATATGCGCCTGAGAAATCGACCCGCGGCGAATATGAAATCAGTGATTATGTTACAGCGGCGGCGCGGGACCATACAGTGGCGGTGGTGGATTCGCCTTTTTGGCTGCCGATTGGCGACCCAGCGGCTTTGGCCGCCGCGCAATCCGTCAATCTCGCGCGCTGGCTCGGCGACTAAAATAAAAAATTAGCCACAGGTGTAGGGACAAACTAAATTTTGTAAGTTTTTGCCTTCGATTCAACCCCACCCCGAAGTTTCGGGTCGCGTAGACACTGACCTACCGGAGGGGCTGGGGCTGGGGTTGAAAATAAAGTGAACCTAGAAGACGCGCCGCAGATATGCCAAAATGGTCGCGTCTTTTTTCACAAACACAGCCTAATAGAGGATGTCCGCGTCGATGATCCACATCACTTATTCCCCTGAAAACGCGCAGCTGGCGGAAGAAATCCGCGCCGACTTGGGCAAGAGCGGCGCGTCGGTGCCGGGGCCGCTTCTGATTGTATTGGTCTCGCGGGCCGCCAACGCCGACCCAGCCGTGCAGGCTGAGATAAAAAATGCCCAGCGCGCTGGGCGGCCTATCCTGCCGCTGCTGACGGAGCGCGTCGCCCTGCCGCCAGCGCTGGAAAAGGCGCTGCCGCTAGACTTTAGCGCCGGCTATCAGCGCAGCAAGCTCTTGCGGCATCTGACACCGGCAGCGATGACGCCGGGCGATTTGCGGCGGGCGAACCGCCGCGCGCTGGTTTTTATCGCTTTAGTCGCTATCGTGATGTTCAGCCTGGCAATCGCCGCGATAAGCGCCGGGCTGGTGGCTTTCCCCGTCGTGGAGTACAACGAAGAAGCGACCTTTCAAGCGCTGTGGATTGATGGTCTCATCCGCGAGACGCTGGAGCATGTGCAGCCGCGCAGTACGGAAGACGCGCAGAATTTCGCCGCGACGCATGAAGCCGCGCCGACTCGGCTCTATTATTATATTCGCGGCACGGCCACCGCCCTGGCCAATGCGCCGGGGGCCTGATGCCAACGGCAGATGTGCTGGTCATTGGCGCCGGCCCGGCTGGCATTAATGCAGCCTACGCGCTGGAACAGGCGGGCATCGAATACCGCATCATCGAGCGCAGCCAGCAAATCGCGCCGACTTGGAACAGCCTCTATCCCTCGCTGCGCCTGAATACATCGCGCTTTTTCAGCGAATTGCCGGGGCAGCGCTTCCCGCTGCATTGGGGCATTTTCCCCACCGCCAAGCAGTATTATCGCTACTTGGTCAAGTGGGTGAACGAGAAAAAGCTGCCCATCGAAAAGGGCATCGAAGTCTATCGAGTGGGGCCACGAGCCGATGGCCTGTGGCAGGTAGACAGCAGCGCCGGCCGCGAAACTTACCGCGCTGTCATCCCGGCGACCGGCGTTTTTGATAATCCTCAGCTGCCCCAGATTGCTGGCATGGATGGCTTCACGGGCGAGATTATGCACGCGCGGGATTTCCGCCATCCAAAACAGGTGCAGGGCAAGCGCACGCTGGTGGTGGGCAATGGCCCGAGCGGCACCGATATTGCGGTGGCGGCGGGCGCTGTGGCGGCGGGCGGCGCGGCTTGGCTAGCCATTCGCACCGGCGTCGATCTGCGCCCGCGCTATCCTTATGGCTTGCCGCGCCATGCCTGGATGCTGCTAGGCTCCTATTTGCCCGATTCGCTCTGCGTTTGGCTCCAGCGCCGCACGGGCGCCCTCAAATACGATTTAGGCGAATTCAGCAAATGGGAAGCGCCGCCCAACAGCGGCAGCGCCGTCGGCTATCGCGGGCCTGAGCTGCTCCAGGCTTTGCAGCGGCGCGCGGTCTTGCCCGTGCGCAACCCCATCGCTTTTGATACCAAAGGCGCGACGCTGGCGGACGGCAATTATCTCGAGCTGGACACGGTGATTATGGCGACCGGCTACCTGCCCGTCTTGCATCGATACCTCGATATCGAGATGCAATTCAGCCAGGCGACTTATTACCCGCCGCCGGGCTGCGATTGGGATATTGGTCCGAACGGTCTGCGCGGCTGGCCCTTGCGCGACCTCAGCCAGCACCCCAATGGGCGACAGGTGCTTGGATACCCTGGGCTATATCTTGTTGGCGTCTTTTATAAAGGCCGCGGCGCTTTTTATAATATGACGGTCGAAGCCAATATCGCCGCCAGGCAAATCAGTCAATACCTGACGCGGCGGCATTTCCTAGCGGCGGCCGCTTGACGCTATGCGCCGCAGCCTGCTCCGCCTCGGCGCGCTTGTCTTCTGCACCACGCTCTTGGCAATCCTGCTGCGCTATCTGCTAGCGGCGGTTTTCCCATCAACAGTCGTCGCTTATATGACACTGGAACGGGGGCTGCCAGTCATCATCGTCCATGACCTCAGCCACAATCTCAAACAGCAACTACCCTATTTTAACCTGGTCGAGCCGTCATTTTCGCCTGATGGCGCGCGCTTGGCGCTGACGGAATTGCTGCGCGTCGGCAGCGACATCGTCGTCTACGAGCTTAGCAGCGGCGCGACGAGCAAGCTAACAGATTCGACGGCGATTGCGGAGGCACCGGCTTGGTCGCCCGATGGCGCTTGGATTGCTTTCGCCAGCAATCAGGAAGGCGATAACAACATCTACATCGTATCAGCGGCGGGCGGCGCGGCGCGGCGCATAACGACGAACAGCGCCGGCGATCGGCAGCCCGCCTGGTCGCCCGATAGCCAGAGCCTCGTCTTCAGCTCGAATCGCGGCGGTGGCTGGGACCTCTATAGCATTCACCTGCCCAGCGGCGCGCTGCGGCAGCTGACGACGCATCAAGCGCCTGATAGCAGCCCGGCTTGGTCGCCTGATGGGCGGCAAATCGTCTTCGCCTCGCGGCGGGATGGCGCTTCGTCTATTTATCTCTACACGCTGGCGACTGGCGCAGTTAAGCCACTGGTCCTGACGGCGCATTATGACAGCCTACCCAAATGGCGGCCCGATGGGCGGGCGGTCAGTTTTGCCCGCTCGGTTGATGGCCAATCGCGCATTATGCAAGTCGAGCTGGCGACTGGCGCAGTGAGCGTGTTGGACTTGGGCGCGGCAAACGCCGACGCTTTAGCCTGGCAGAGCGCCGCCCGCTAGCTGACAATCTTAGCCAGCTTGACCCAGTCTTCCGAATGTTCTTCGACCAGATAGATGCCGGGAATAGAGACGAGACCAATCACAAGCCGCACGATGGTCGCGCCGATGAAAGCCTGAATCATCTCATCGGTCGTCATCAGGCCGGCGAAACCCAAAACGAGAAACAATATGCGGTCTAGGGGAATGCTGATGATATTGCTCAATAGCACGCGGCCCCACTGTTTTTCGCCGCCAAAGCGCTTCATCCAATAGCTATACAGCTCGGTATCGGCCAGTTGCGCTAGCACAGTCGCCAGGACAGCCGCTATCAGGACGCGCCAGTCAGAAGTCAGCAATGTGCCGATGGCGATTTCTTCTTCGGGCGTCATCGCTGGCTGCATTTGGGAAATGAGCCAGAAAAAAGCCTGGGCCAGCAGATAGATGACAGCCGAAGTGATGATTAAGGTGCGGGCTACATGGGGACCGGCGAGTTTATGCACCATATCGCGCAAGGTGAATGTGAGGGGATAGACCAGCGAAAAGGCGATGATGTCTATGCCAAAGACGGTCAGGTTGCGCAAGGCGGAAATATCGGCAAGCATCTGTGCCGCGACATAAATGACACAGACTACAATCAAGACATGCAAATTACGGATGGACATCATCGCCTCCTCAGTAAGACTAAGTTTTTATTGCGGCTAGGAAAATAGAAAAAATAGCCGCAGAGACACAGAGGCGCAGAGAAATTGGGCGATTTTGCTATATGCGCTTTGTTTTCGCAAGCCTCTATAAACTTATAATACAGCATATTTAATATCATCAGCGCAAGCAGATTCGCTTTCAGGCCCGCCGCTTAGCGCGGTGAGTCTTTGAAACTGCGCTCACCGTCGAGCAAGGCGCGTTTGCGCTCGATGCCCCAGCGATAGCCGCCTAAGCCACCATCGCGGCGGATGATGCGGTGGCAAGGGATGACCAGCGCGACTGGGTTTTTGGCGCAGGCATTAGCGACCGCCCGACTCGCCGTCGGTTGGCCGATAGCAGCGGCGATTTCGCTGTAGCTGCGCGTCTCGCCCACGGGGATAGCTTGCAGCTGCTGCCAGACCTTGAGCTGAAAAGCGGTAGCGCGCAGGTCCAGCGGCAAGTCGAGATTCGGTTGCCAGCCCTTGAGATAGGCGAGGATTTGCTCCAGCCAATAGCCTAAGCCTGAGTCATCGCGGACGCGCTCGGCGCGGGCGAATTCGCTTTCAAAATCAGCCAGCAGCGGCGCGGCGCAATCGCCAAGGCTGAGCTTGCAGATACCGCGCTCCGTTACGCCGAGCAGGACCTGCCCCAGCGGACAGGGCGCGACGCTATAAAAAATAGTCATGCCAGCGCCACGTTTTTTATAAGCGGATGGGGTCATGCCGAGTTTTTCGTCGCTCTGTTCGTAGAGGCGACTCGACGAGCTATAGCCGGCGGCGCTGATGGCTTCAGTGATGCGCTGGCCGCGGCGCAGCTGGCACTTGAAATCTTCCAGGCGCAGGCTGGCGGCATATTGACGCGGCGAAATGCCGGTCTCGCCTTTGAAGACGCGCTGCAAATGAAACGGGCTGAGGTGAAAGCGGGCGCTTAATTCTTGCAGGTTCGCCGCGCGCGGCTGAATCTCTTGCAGCCAGGCGCAAACCCGCGCGACCAAATCCGCTCTTTCTTTCCGCGCGACGCTCATCTTTATCCCCTTTGACCCTGCTTGCCAGATGCTACAGGAGAAGCATAAAAGAAAGCGCCGGCAAAAACACTCCGATTCTTGCTGAATACGCGAACTGCCCTAGCCTTCGCCCCAGGGCGGGATACACTGCTCGCGCTCGACGCCTAAGCCATCGGCGACGCGGTTGATGTAATTGAAGAAGCCGATGATTTGCGTGGCGTCGTGAATGGCGGTGTCCTGCCAGCCAGCGGCGCGCAGTGCCTGCACATCGGCTTCGCCCATAGCCGCTGGCTGCCGCGTAAGTTTTTCGGCATAGGCACAGAGCGCGCGGTCGGCCGCGGTCAGCTCGGCGCGGCGCCAGTCGCTGGCGATGGCATGCACAAAAGCGTCGGCGCTCTCGGCGTCGGCAAATCCTGTAACCTCAGCCCGGAGGTCATGCGCATGAGATTGCGTTCAGTAGACGCAGCCATTGACCTTGCTGACGACAGTAGCGAGCATCTCACGCTGCTGCCGCGACAAAGGGGAAGCGGAGAACATGGACGCGCCATAGAACTCCATGGCCGCTTTCATAACACGGCCATTGAGCGACATAATCTGTACGATATTCCAGACGCGGCCAGCGCGAGCGACAGCTTTTTCCAGCTCTCTTTTGACGAGGCCTGTGGCTTGGTCAAGCGTGATTTGCTTGATATAAGGCATAGGCTGAACCTACTTGCGCAGGCGCGGATCCAGCGCGTCGCGCAGGCCATCGCCGATGAAATTGACGCAAAGCACCGTCAGCGAAATCAGCAAGCCGGGCCAGAAAACCAGCGTCCAGGTAATCGTCATATAATCTTTAGCGTCAAAGAGCAGGCGGCCCCAAGTCGGGAAATCGGGCGGGAAACCCAAACCCAGAAATGACAAAGCCGATTCGGTGATGATGGCGCTGGCGATGCTGAAGGTCGCGGCGACTATGACCGGACTCATCACATTGGGCAGGATGTGGCTGCTCAGGATGCGCCCGTCTTGCGAGCCGACGGCAGTGGCGGCGGTGATGAATTCGCGGGATTTCACCGTCAGCACCTCGCCGCGCACCAGGCGGGCGGTCGGCATCCATTGCAAGCCGCCGATGACGGAGACCATCAAGATGAAGACGCCGCCCTCGACGCCAAAAGAGGCTTTTAGCGGTTCGCGGAAGAGCATCATCAGCACCAGCAGCAGCGGCAGCTGCGGCAAGGCGATAAAAATATCGGTCATGCGCATCAAGGGATTATCCAAGCTGCGGAAGTAGCCCGAGAGCAAGCCGATGACCGTGCCGATGGTGATGGAAACGAGCATCGCGGAGATGCCAATCATCAAAGAGACGCGGCCGCCCTGCAAGACGCGGGCTAGCGTATCGCGGCCTAAGCTGTCGGTACCCCAGGGATGCTCGGCCGACGAAATCTGATAGGCGTCGACGATGTCGATATATTCAGGGTCGAGTGTCCAGAAGGCGGGCCCGACAATCACGCCGAGGATAATCAAAGCCAGCACCAGGACGGCAATCATAGCCAGGCGGTGCTTGCGGAACTGGCGCCAGGCATCGCCGATGAAAGTGCGCGCTTCTACTTGTTCGGGCGCGTCAAGCGTTTTTGGTTTGGTCTTGCTCATTGCAGCCATAAGCTCATCTCGTCCCTTCTAAGTATAAGTAACGCGCGGATCAAGCACGCCGTATAGAAAATCGGCGACGATATTAAACAGCACCACCAAGACAGCGAAGATAAAGGTTACTGTCTGGACTGTGGGCAAATCACCGCCTTGGATGGCGATAATGAGATATTGCCCGATGCCGTTGATGCGGAAAATCTGCTCGGTAATCAAAGCGCCGGCAAATATGCCCGGGATGCCCAGGGCAATCAGCGTAACCACCGGTATCAAGCTGTTGCGCACGACATGCCGCGTTACTACGACGCGCTCGGTGATGCCTTTGGAGCGGGCTGTGCGCACATAATCTTGGTGCAGATTCTCTAAGGTCGAGGCGCGGGTATAGCGACTCATCTGCGCTGTTGTATACAGCGTCAGCACCGTGACCGGCATAATCATCTGCCGCAACTGCAATTGCAGCGTTTCCATATCCGTCACGACCAGGGTCGTATCGTAGACCGATGGGAACCATTTGAGATTGACAGCGAAGATGATGATGAACATCAAACCGGTGAAGAATGTCGGCACAGAGAAGCCGACCATCATCAGGAAAGTGCCAACCTGGTCAAAAATGGAATACTGCCGATAGGCGGAGAAGACGCCGACCGGCACCGCAATCAAGACGCCTAGCACATAAGACGAGCCGACGACCCAGAGCGTCTGCGGCAGGCGCTCGGCGATGATGTCGATGACGGGCCCCCGCGTCGCCCAAGAGATGACGCGCACGCGCTCTTCTGAACCCGGGAATTCGATGCCAAAGACAGATTCGATGAGGTTCAGCGGTTCGGAAATGAAAAATTGGTTCAGCCATTTCACATACTTGATATGGAAAGGATCGTCCGCGCCGAGGGCTTCGCGGATCTTCGCCCGCACCTCGGGCGGGATAGTCAGCGGCAGGTTGCCAGTTGGATCGCTCGGCGATAAATCAACAATCGCAAAAAGAATGAAACTGATAACAAGTATGGTCGGTATGGCGGTTAGAAGCCGGCGAATGAGATATTTTCCCACGACGCTACCCTTTCGCTGATTTTTTAACCATAGAGCGCAGAGAGGCGCAGAGAATCTTAGATTACGATTCTCTCTATGCCGCTATCTTCGAGAACGCGCGCGTTGAAGTTGATTAGCAGCCCGAGATTAAGTTTCATAATCTTGAGATAGGTCAGGCTCTGCGCGCGGTGAAGCGGCGCAAGCTGACTGACCGCTTTTACTTCAACCAGCACCCGCTTGTCTACAACAATATCCGCCGAAAGATTGCCCACATATTTGCCTTTGTAGTCGACTTGAAAGGCTTTCTGGCGCTCGTAGGGCAAGTCGCGCTCGGCCAGCTCGAGGCAAAAAGCCTCTCTGTAATACAAACTGTCCAGCAGGTCGGGCCCCAAGATACGATGCACTTCGAGGGCGGCGTCGATGATTTTGCCGGTCAAGGGGTCTTGTTTTTCAGCTGATTTCATTGCTCGGCGCTCTCTATGGTCTTGCGGTCATTTAAGAAAACTGCCCCTCTCTTAATTACAAGAGAGGGGCAAGAAATACTGGCAGCGCTAGTTGCGCGTCCAGGTTGCGACATTCCAAAGTTCAGAATCCCAGGCGTTCATGGCGACGCCGCTGACGCTATTGTGATGCGCCGAGACGCTGCCGCGATAGACCAGCGGGATCATGGCGCCCGTCTGCACCAGCATATCGTTCATCTGAATGGCCAGGGCAGCCCGCTCTTCCAAAACAGCCGTCTGCGCCATCTGGTCGAGCAAGACATTATAGTCTTCGTTGTACCAGCGCGGCACATTGGAGCCGTTCCAGCTATTGTCAGGATGTGTGATTTGGCTGGTGTGCCAACTGCTCATATAGGTCTCAGGGTCGGTGCCGCTCGAGCCATTGGTGTACATCTCGATGTCGGTATAGAACTTCGAGTAGGTATCGGGGCTGGCGATGTCGCCGCCGAAGAAGACCGCGGCGTCGATATTGCGCAGCTCGGTCTCGATGCCGATTTCCGACCACCATTGCTTAATCAGCGCCTGCGTATTTTGGCGCACGGCGTTGGTGGAAGTCTGGTAGGAGACCATCAGCGGGGTGCCTTCATATTCGCGGATGCCATCGCCGTCGGTATCCATGATGCCAGCTTCATCCAGCATGGCATTGGCGGCATCAATATCCTGCATCAGGCAGTCGTCGTTGTTGGTGGATGCATAAATGGGCGGGCCTGGCAGTACATTGCAAGTCGGCACGCCGCCAGCGCCGTAGAGCTGGGTGGCGATGGTTTCGCGGCTGATGGCTTTGGACATAGCCTGCCAAATCGCCGGCACTTGCAAGAAGGGATGCCCATTGCTGCCATCCGCCATCCAGACCGAGCGCGTATCCGCGTCCAGCATCGGGTCGGGGTTGGTGTGGTTCAGCATCAAGCGCTCGACATTGGTGGAGAAACCAACGATGACGGTGCCTTGCCCAGCCGCTTCCATCGCCGACAGCACGGCGGGGGAAATCTGCAAGTTCCAGGCATAATCCGCTTCGCCCGTTTCCAAAACGGCGCGGGCAGCCGATTCGGCATCGCCGCCGCCCTTGAAGATAGCGCGAGCGAAAGCAGGCTGGCCTTCAACGCGGTAATTCGGGTTGGCGGTATAGGTTACGACATCATTGGTGCGGAAGTCTTCGACGACATAGGGGCCGGTGCCAATGGGGCCGAAGCTCTCTTGGCATTCCAGGGCGCCGGTGCCGATGCAGCTTTCAAACTGCGCCTTCTGAATAATCGGCGTCAAGTAGCCGACAAAGGGCCCATAGGGGAAGGGTTTTGCCACATCAAAGGTGATGCGCACGGTGCTGTCATCCACCGCCTCAATCGAGGCGACATTGGCGAACTGGTCAAGCACGGTGCAGCCCGTATCGGGGTGCATGCAGAACTCGCCACTGAAGACGACATCGTGGGCTGTCAAGGGGCTGCCATCCGACCAGAGGATGCCTTCGCTCAGCGTCCAGGTGATGGAGGTCAAATCTTCGGAAATGCCGCCATTGGCAACTGTCGGAATCTCGTCCACTAGCCAAGGCACCATAATGCCATCGGGGTCATAGCGGGCCAGCGGTTCCAAGACCAAGGCGGCCGCTTCGAATTCCTTCGTGCCATTGCCGAGATAGGGGTTGAGGTGAGATGCCGCCTGCCAAAACAGGATGTTCACGGTATCTTCACTTTGGGCTAGGCTCAGCCCGCCAAAAGACGAGAGTGCCATAGCTAGGATCAACAGAAGAATTATTTTCGAACGAACGGTTTTCATGGGTTTCCTCTCTCATAGAGCTACACTTACTCGATTAAAATACAGCAACGCAATTATACCGATAAACTTGCGCTTTTTGCAAATGGTAAAAATGCCTAGGCGTGGTCAAAAATAAAAGGGGCAGCCATACTGGCCACCCCTTCTGCTTGCTACATAGCCGAGCGCAATCCGCTTGGCTATTCGGCGCGATGCCAATCTTGGACATTCCACATTTCGGAATCCCAGCCATTCATATTGACGCCGGCCAGCGAATTGGCATGGGCGGAGACGCTGCCGCGGAAGACCAGCGGAATCAGCGCGCCGCTCTCGATGAGCAGGTCATTCATCTGCTTGACGATTTCCGCCCGCGCTTCCACGCCGCCGGTCTGCGTCAAAACTTCATAGAGCGCATCGTATTCCGGGTTGCAGTGCCGCGGCACATTGCGCCCCAGCCAGCCATTATCGGGGTTGGGGTCTGAACCGCAAACCCAGCGTACCATAAAGGTCTCGGCATCGGGGCCGCTGGTGCCGCTGGTGAACATCTCGATATCGCTGTAGAACTTCTGGTAGGTATCCGGACTGGCAGGATCGCCGCCGAAGAAGACCGCAGCATCGATATTGCGCAGCTCGGTCTCAACGCCGATTTCTGACCACCATTGCTTAATCAGAGCTTGGGTGTTTTGACGCACGGCATTAGTCGAAGTCTGATACTGCACGCTGAGCGGCACGCCGTCGGCTTCGCGGATGCCATCGCCATCGGTATCCATGATGCCAGCTTCATCGAGGATGGCATTGGCGCCAGCGATATCCTGCGAGCAGCCGAGATAAGTTTCGGAAACATTGACCGGCGGGCCATTGACGATGTTACAGGCGGGTGCGCCGCCAGCGCCATAGAGCTGGCCGGCGATGGTGTCGCGGTCAATCGCCAGCGACAGCGCTTGCGTAACCGCCGGGATGGTCAGGAAGGGATGGGCGTTGTCGCCTTCCATGTAGATCGAGCGATTGGGATTATCGGGGTTGACATCGGTTTGGTTGATAATCAGGCGCTCGACGCTGGAGGAGAAAGCGACGACGACCGTGCCATTGCCCGAGGCTTCCATCGCGCTGAGGACGGCGGGGGAAATCTGCAAGTTCCAGGCATAGTCGGCTTCACCAGTTTCCAAGACGGCGCGGGCGGCCGATTCGGCATCGCCGCCGCCTTTGAAGACGACGCGGTCGAAGTGCGGCTTGCCCTCTTCGCGGTAGTTCGGGTTAGCGACATAAGTTACCACATCGTTGGGGCGGAATTCATCGACCATGAAGGGGCCGGTGCCGATGGGGGCGAAGTTCTGCTCGGTGCAAGCGGACATCTGCGCGCCCATGCAGTCCTCAAATTGCGCCTTGTTCAGAACAGGCGCCGACTGCGACACGAATGGGTCGTAGGGATTGGGCTTCGGCACGCCGAAGGTAATCTTCAGCTGATTGTCGCCGATGTCTTCCATGCTGACGACATCATTGTAGAAGTGCTTGGTCGAGCAGCCGCCCTCTTCGTGGACGCAGTATTGCCAGGTGAAGATGAGGTCGTCGACAGTCAGCGGGCTGCCATCAGACCAGACGACACCATCCTTGAGCTTCCAGGTAATGGTGGTCAAATCTTCAGAGACGCCGCCATTTTCTAAGGTCGGGATGAACTCAGCCAAATCGGGGACGAGCGTGCCGTCGGGCGCGATACTGGCTAGAGGTTCGACAATCAAAGCCGCGGCATCAAAGTCTTTGGTGCCACCGGAGAGATACGGATTCAAAATTGAAACCGCTTGCCAATACAAAATAGTCACTTCGCTCGCATCTTGCGCGATAGCGAAGTTGCCGAAGATGCTGCTAAGCAGCAAAACCAGCACGAGAAAAAATAATTTGAGACGCATTTCTTACTCCCTTGCTCTTAACTAAAGCAAATGTCAAAACTTGCAGCCCTATTATACACAGGTGCGCCAGGTTTTTCAAAACCTAATCTTGATTCGATTGCCGCAGCAAGTTAATCAAAATTGCCAGGATGACTTTGACCATATAATAGACAGAGCGCCAGGCGGTAATCGAGGAGAGACCGTGCTGGCGCGGGCGCATCTTGACGGGCGCTTCGATTTGCCGCAAGCCGCTGCGATGGGCGATGACGATGGCTTCTGGTTCGGGATAGTCCTGGGGGTAGGCGCTGGCAAAAAGCAAAATCGCCCGGCGATTAAACGCGGCGCAGCCTGAAGTCGGGTCGGTAACGCGCTGCCGAATAATCGCCGAGAGCAGGCGCGCCAGAATCGCGCTGCCCAGCCGCCGCAGCAGCGGCGTGCCATAATCGCCTCGCCTATCGATGAAGCGCGAGCCAATCACGACATCGGCGGCATCAGCTTCTAGCTGTGCCAGCAGCGTAGCGTTGGCGGCTGGGTCGTGCTGGCCATCGCCATCATTGCGCAAAACGATGTCATAGCCATTGGCGGCGGCGAATTGAAAACCCGCTTGCACCGCCGCGCCGATGCCGACATTAAAGGGCAGCTCGAGGACCTGGGCGCCGGCCGCTCGCGCCTGGACGGCGGTGTCGTCGGTGGAGCCGTCGCTGATGACCAGAAGCTGAGCGCTGGGCAGCTGCGCTTGGATGCCCTGTAAGGTCTGGGCGATATTGCGCCCTTCGTTCCAAGCGGGCAGTATGACCAGCGTGCGGGCGGCAGTCATAGTCATGTGCCGGCGCTGTCGGCCGCTGCGCTCGTCTGCGGGACAAAACTTGGGTCGCAGTTGGGGATGACTGCTTCAATGTCGGCGCGAAAGCGACTATCAGTTTGAATGGCAAGACGCAAACCCGGCTCAAGATATGCCAGCGCGCTAGGACAATTTTTCAGCTGTCTATGTGTCTCGCCGGCCCAGTAATAGTGCTGTGGGTTTTGGCTGCCCAGTTCAATCGCTTTCTCGAAAGATTCGACCGCATTTTCCAACAAGTTTAGGCTGAACTGCGCGCGCCCAAGCTGATAATAGCAAGGGTAGTAGTTGGAATTCAAGTCGACGCATTCTTGCAAGGTGCGCTGGGCCCGGGGGTAATTGCCGTCGCCAGCAAATTGCACTTGACCCAAGTAAAAAAGCGCCGGGGCATTGCCGCTATTGGCTTCCAGCGCGTCTTGCAGATAGCCCCTGGCCGCTTCATAATCGCGCAAGGCTAGCAGTTGGACTATGGCAATATCGATTGCGTAAAGTGGCATATTCTCGGACATGGCATAAGCTGTTTGATAGTCTTCAATGGCGCCAGTATAGTCATATTGGCAGCTATCCTTAATAAAGCCGCGGGCGCGATAGGCTTCGGCGCTGTCGGGGTTGTTTTCCAGCGCCGCCGCCACCTCAGCCAGGCCGCGTTCGGGTTGGCCGAGGGCGCAATAAATTTCGGCGAGATAGGCTTGGGCGCGGCTATTCTCAGGCTCGAGTTCCAGCGCGCGCAAGGCCTGGGGCAAAGCCTCAGTGGGCCGGTCCGCCCAATCCAAAGCCCAAGCGCTTATCGCCCAAGCCTCAGCGCTATAGGGCTGGGCATTGATAGCCCGCTCGGCATATAGCACCGCTTCTTCATAACGGCTGCTGTTGATTAAGCCGATGGCAATGCGGCCGAAAGGTTCAATCTGGTTAGGCAAGGAGTCGGCGATTTCCTGGTAGATATCGGTCGCTCGGCGCAGCGCGCCGCCAGCCCAAAGATTACGCGCTTCAACGAGCTTATTGCTCGGGTCGGGCGTGGCGGTTGGCGGCGGCGCGGCTATCGTCGCCGCGCGAGCCTCAAGCTCGGCGAGCACATCATCAAAAGCCTCTTGCACAATCGGCGCGAAGACCGCTTGATTGAGATAAACGCCGATGCCAGCGCCGATGAGCGCAATCAGCAAGAGCAGGCAGCTCAGCCGGCGGCAGCCGATGATGCTGCGCCGCTGCACCCCGCGATATTTTTTTGGCGTCTGAATCTGCATCGGCAATTCCCGCCAAACTTCTAAGCCTCAATCCAGCAGCAGCGCGAGAAAATCGCCCAAATCGGCGAGCAGGAAATCGGGCTGGCTGCCTTGCAGGTTCTCCCGCGTTTCGTAACCGGTGCAGACAGCGATGGCGATAGCGTCGATGGCGCGGGCGGCTTCAACATCGGCCGGCGTATCGCCGATGACGATGACAGCATCGCCCTTGAGACGC
This sequence comes from Phototrophicaceae bacterium, assembly GCA_965200325.1. Taxonomy (GTDB): domain Bacteria; phylum Chloroflexota; class Anaerolineae; order Aggregatilineales; family Phototrophicaceae; genus UBA6055. The sequence goes on from OZ241335.1 coordinate 3,136,106, forward strand.
TGCCCAAGATAGGCTTGGGTCCGCTCTAAGGCGAGGCGCGTCAAATCGGCGCGAGCAGCGGCTTCGTTGCCAAAAGCGCCCACAGGAAACCAGGCCGGGTCATAACCCGCCATCTCCAGCTTGATAGCGGCGGTTTTTGAAGTGTTGCCAGTAACGAGGCCGACGAGGGCGTCTGGGCGGCGGCGCAGCGCCTGCAGCGTTTCCATTGCCTGCGGGATGGCCGAAGCGCAATAACTGGGGCGGATTTCTTGCATGTGCCGCGCCATCACTTCTTCGTAGGCCGGCATGGCGCGGCCAATAGCGGCGCTGCTAATGCCATGCGGCGCGAGCAAAGCGGCCAGGATGCCCCAGTCCGTCTGGCCGCCAAAGGCATGCCCATCCAGGTCGCCCGTCGTGCCAAAAACCTCTAGCATGGCGCGGCGTTTCGCTTCGCGGCCGATGCCGCGACTGATGAGCAGGGTGCCGTCAATATCAAAGAGGACCAGCTTTTTCATCGCGCTTTATTCGACGCCTTGCATGACAATAAAAGAGGCGTCAGCCGCGCCTTCGCGCAGTTTAATGGCCGCTTGATATTCGGGAGAATTGTACATGCGCCGCGCCGCTTCGACACTGTCAAATTTGACCAGGACGATGCGCTCGGACGCGGGCGGGCCTTCGAGAATGATTTTCTCGCCGCCGCGGATGACAAAGCGGCCGCCGTATTTTTCTAGAATGGCGGGCGTGAGCTGCATATATTGCTGGTATTGCTGCATATCGCTTACCTGGGCGCGCACGAGCAAATAAGCGGGCATAGCGCTTTCCTTTCGCTTTTGGGCTGTGAGCTTAATGATAACGAGAAAGGCGCTTAGGATACAAGGTAGGAAGCGCGGTGTAGACTACGCTGCGGCGCGGGGGTATAATGCTGGCGGGGGTGCATGTGTCCCGGTGGATGCCCCGGTCTTCAAAACCGGTGGTCGGTTGCGCAGAGCAGGCGATGGTGGGTTCGACTCCCATGCACTCCCGCTTTGTTTCTGAACCACAAAGACACAAAGAACACAAAGCTGTCTTATTTCTCTGTGTCTCAGTAAGACAAACTAAATTTTGCAAGTTTTCGCGTTTGTTTCAACCCCACCCCCCAAAGCTTTGGGGAGGGGCCGGGGTGGGGTTGAAAATCACCTCTGTGGCTAATAATCACCCATCAAGCCGAGAGAAAACCCTTAGTGAGATGCGGGCGCGACTTGCCAGCGCCATCGACCAGGCCATAGCCATTGTGCATGCCCTGGGCCCAGGCATACCAAATCAGCGCGGCGAATTTGCCCGGATACTGTCGTTTTAAGTAGCGGATGAAACCGAGCGCATAGCGGGCAATCTGCTCCGGGTCATCCTGCGGCCGGTCCAGCACGCCCCATTCGGTAATCCAGAGCGGCTTGCTGGGCAAGACGGCGCTGTAAGCCCAGACCGACTCATCAATATGCCCGAAGGCGGAATAGCGCGGGTGGCCATTGGCGCCGCGGCCATAAGGGTGGAAAGCGATGCCGTCTGGCTCGATATCGGCCGGCAAGACCTCTAGAGCCTGGCGAGCATAGACACTGCCGCTGCCGGGCCCGCTATTGAAACCAGCGGTGATAATCTGCACCGCGCTATCGGCGCTGCGGATGGCGCGCTGCGTTTCAGCGAAGAGAGCGCCATAGTTGCGCGCCGACATGCGCACAGAGGCGACGCCGCTTTTGGAATCTGGCTCGTTCCAAATCTGCCAGGCGGAGACCAGCCCGCGTCCAGCCCACTGCGCGGCAATCTTGCCCATCATCTCGGCAAAGCGGGCGCGCAGCAGTTTCCACTTGGCATTGGTCATGCCGGCCCAGTTCCAAAATTCGCTCTTGCCCTCGCCATAGACCTGATGCCCGACGGTGAAGAGGATGCGATAGCCGGCGGCGCGGTAAGCCGCGATATGCGGCAGGTAGCGCTGCAAAGCAGCGTTTATATCTTCTGAACCGCGGCCAACTGAGACATCATAATTGAAGCGCAGCCAGCCCAGCTTGCCCAGGCGAGCCGGGGCCGGCTTGCCGCCCCGGTGCGCCAGGTCGAGGTTGACGCCGACGGGGTTGAGGCCAGGGAAAGCTTCTTGGCCTTCGGTCAGTGTCGTCGCTTTTAGGTGCCAGGCGGCGACATAACCCTCAGCGCCGGTTCTAGCCTGCACTTTTATCCAACTGCCCTGGACGCCGACCCGTTCTAGCGCCCGGCCATGATGCTCGCGCGGTTCCAGCAGGTGCCAGCTATGCACCATAGCGCGGACGCGGGCATAGAGGCTGGGCAGCATGCGCAGGCGCAGGTTATCCGCCGTCGGGCGCAGGCGGAATTGCGCGATATAGATATAATCGCGCGGGTTGACGACATTCTCTAAACCCAGCAGGCGGCTGCCGCCTTTCGGCGGATTCTGCACAACCAGGCGCAGGCGGTCGCCGGCCGCCTGCCCTATCACCTGCCCGGTCTCGACGCTATCGCCCAGCGAGACGCGGCCGAGTTTCACCCCGTCATAGGTCGTAATATAGCGTTGGCCATCGACCAGCGATTCGATTTGAAGGCGGCTGCCCAGGGCAGTCACCTCGCCGGCTGCCGCGCAGAGTATATCAGCGCCTTCTTCGCAGAAAATGTCGCTGCCGCTGCGCAAATCGCCTAATTCTGGGTCGGCGTTAAAATGCGCCAGCAGGGCTAGCGGGCGGGCGCTGGTGGGCCATTCCAGCACGAAGCGCTGGAAGATATGCTGCGGCGCGCTGTCTTGCTCGCCATAGCGATCGTCGGCGTTGATACGGCGCTGCAAAATGGGCGCCAGCTCGGCTGGGCTTTGGGCATCAATGACATCGACCAGCACCACCCCCGGATAGACGCGGCGGATATGCCGCAGAGCCGAGTCCTGCCACCAGGTGCGCGGCGCGTCAACCGCGCTGACATTGCGGAAGCGGTTGAGGTTGTTGCCGCCTGGCGAGCGCACCACCGCCACGCGCTCAAATTTGTTAAGGTAGGGGCGCAGCGCCGCTAGCCAGTCGTAAAAATCGTGGTCGGGCAAGACAAAAGCATGTGAGATGATAGAATTGGGGGGCATTCGAATCCTGTTTCTCGCGGCAGGCGCGCAATTTGACAATAAAGCACTTATAGCATAAGCGCGAAGCCAAAAGGGAAAAATACAGTCGCATGGCGCAAATCGCGTATAATATATTATATTCTGCCGGGCGGGCATTTTAGGAGCGAAATAGCATGGACTTCAATAAAGAAACGATGCTGAAGCTGGTCATTATCGCGCTGGTAACAATCGCGGCGCTGGCGGTGATGAATATCGTCATCCAGCTGATACAAGCGGTGCTGCCGTTTTTGATAATCGGCGCGGGCATTTATGCCGCTTATCGCTGGGCACTGAGAGACGCGCCAGCGCCAACGGTCGATGAAGTCGAAGAGCAGACGCGCGGCATCTTCCGCCGCTTCCGCCGCGGAAAAAAAGCCGTCGAGACGACTATGCAAGTCGCCGATATGCTGAGCGACTTGGGGGAAAAGCCAGCCAAGCCAGAACGCGAGCCAGTCGAAGAAGTCGAAGAAAAAGCGGAGCCAGCAAAACCGGTCGAGCCAGCGAAAAGCGAAGAAAAGCCGTCTAAGCCGCATCGCCGCCGCCCCTTCCGCGCCCGCCGCGCTAAAGCCGAAGCCGCGCCCGCTGCCAGTGCCGCCGCGCCAGACACGGCCAGCCGCGAAGAAAAAGCCCGCCAAGTGAAACAATCCCTCGAGCATAACCCCAAAGGCGACATCGAATTCAAAGACCACGATGTGCTTATCAGCGCGGCTGATGTGGTGCAGCCCGACATCTCGCGTTTGCAAGAGCGCGAGTCCGACAAGGGTGAAGTTAACGACGATGTGATGGCGCAGATAGCCGAGCGCCGCCGCCGCTTGGAAGAGCGCGGCAATTAGCCCCTGTCAGCCGTCTCGGCCATGGCCTGATAAATTGGGCGCAGGGCGGCGTATAAATCGGCGAAAATGCTCAGTTGTCGCTGATAATGGGGGACGCGAGCTTGGTTTGGGTAGAAGGTCTGGCGCGTCTTGATGAGCTGGGCAGCCGCTTCCGCGAGATTGGCATAGACGCCTGTCGCCCAGCCGGCCAGCATAGCCACGCCCAGACTCGCCGCTTCCGTTGTATGCAGTATGCTAACGGGCAGATTGGTAATATCTGATTTTATCTGCATCCAGCGGGCGGAGCGGGCGCCGCCGCCCACCGCCGTCAGCTGCCGTATCTCAACGCCGATTTCATTCAAGCGGCGCAAGCTCAAGGCTTGTTCAAAGGTCAAACCTTCTAGCATCGCCCGCACGATGTCTTTGCGTTTGCTATCAAAAGAGAGGCCAATCAAAGCGCCCGTGGCGCTGGGGTCATCAAAGAGGGTGCCGCTGCCGACAAAATAGGGCAGCAGCAGCAAAGAGCCAGGCGCGTCATCCACTTGCTCGACGATGACATCATAGACATCGCGCTGGTCTTGGGCGGCGACGGCTCGTTCCGCCGCCGCCAGCTCGTCGCGATACCAGCGCAGCAAACGCCCGCCCGTCTGGTTGCCGCTGAGGGCGATGAAAGTATCGGGCGCGGCATGCGGATAGCAAGAAACATGATAGTCGAGCATCTCGAGGCGCGGTTTGTCGGTAACGGCGACTAGGGCTTCGGTCGTGCCGATGGAAAGCATGGCGCGGCCTGGTTCCAAAACACCAGCGCCCAAAGCGCCACAGGGCTGGTCGTGACCGCCGGTCACCACTTTAACCCCGCCGCTGAAGCCGAGTTCGCTAGCCAGCTGGGGCGGGATTTCGCCGATGACTGTGCCGCTGGGTTGCGTTTCCGCCATTTGCTGGCGGCGGATGCCGCCCGCCGCCAGCAGCTCGTCCGACCAATCCAGGCTGTTCACATCAAAAGCCAGCGTGCGGGCTGCCATGCTGTAATCAATGACTGGCTCGACGCCCAGGCGCAGCGCGACAAAATCGACATAGCAGAGAAACTTCCAGCTTTGCGCAAAGAGTTCTGGCTCGTTTTCGCGCCACCAGAGCAGCTTAGGCACGGTATAAATCGTGCCCATAGGCTGGCCGGTGATTTCATAGATGCGCTCAGCGCCGAGGGCGGCTGCGAGCGCGGCGGTCTGTTTGCTATTGCGCATATCGGAGCTGATGGGGCTGTTAGCCAGGGCGCGGCCGGCCCGATCTAGCAAAATCATCGCTTCGCCTTGCGAAGAGATGGCGAGGGCGGTGGCTGGGTCCTGGCGAATTTGGGCATTGACCGCCCGCAGACAGTCGCAAACATAGTCCCAGACTTGGTTGGGGTCCAGCTCGTACCAGCCTGGCTGCGGGCTGAGCAAAGGGTATTCGCGGCTGGCTTGGGCTAGGACTGCGCCCGTCTCGGCAAAAGCGACCACCTTGCAGCCGGTCGTGCCAACATCAATACCCATCAAACTCATAGCGCTAGCCTCGCACTGCGCCCGCGGTCAAACCGCTGACCATGAAGCGCTGCATCAAATAATAGACAACAATAACAGGAATGGTAATCAGCGTCAAAATCGCAAACATCGGCCCAGGCCGCATCATGAACTGCCCGCTATAGACCAGCGGCACCAAGGTCAAGGGTTTCACTTCCACCGAATTCATCGTCACCAGAGCCAGGATAAACTCGTTCCAAGAAGTCATAAACTGCCAGATGATGACGACGGCGACGGCGGGCCAGCTCACGGGCAGCATAATGCGCCAGTAGATGCCGAAGCGCGTGCAGCCATCCAGGCGCGCCGCCTCTTCAATCTCAATCGGGAAGCCGGCAAAAAAGCTGCGCAGAATCACGATGGCAAATGGCACGCCAAGCGCGGTATACGGCAAAATCAAGCCGAGATAAGTGTCGTTCAAACCCAGCGCTTTATTGATTTGAAAAATCGGCACCACCAGCGTCGGTATCGGCAGCATGAGCGTCATAATCAGCAGATAAAACCAAATATCTTTGGCGAAGAATTTGAGCCGGGCTAAAGCATAAGCCGCCAACGAGCTAATCAAGACGACGAAAAAGACCGACGGCAGCGTTACGGCGAAGCTGTTGATAAAATGCTGGGCGATGGGCGCATCGAGGAAGACGGTCACATAATTTTGCAGGCTGACGCCGCTGATGAGCAAGCCGCCAAAACGCGGCGCCCGCTGGTCGGGCGGCATCAAAGAGACAACCAACATCATAATAATCGGAATCAGCCAAATCAGCGCGAGCAGCGTAACAAAGATGAAACCGAGGGCTTTAGCCGCGCTACGCGGAAAACGGGGCTTTGTGCTTTGTCTGAGAGGTGTCATAGCGCGCCCATCCCGCTAATTTGCGATAGTGAAACGCGCGCCAAGCACGCGCACTTGAAAGATGCTGGCGCTCAAGGCAATGAGCAGCAAGACCACCGCCACCGCCGAAGCGTAACCCATGCTTTGCAGGGTGAAGGCTTTTTGGAAGATATAGGTGGGCAGCATCTCGGTGGCGTGGTTGGGACCGCCGCGCGTCAGCATAAAGACGAGGGCGAAGGTTTGCAGCGTGCCGATGACGCCGAGCAGAATCAGCGTCAGATGCACATGGCGCAACATCGGCAGCACGATATAGCGGATGCGCTGCAAGCTGCCCGCGCCATCGACCTCGGCCGCGCTCAAGACTTCGCCCGGCAAGCCTTGCAAACCTGCCACATACATCAGCATCGAAAAGCCAGTCCACTGCCAGACATTGACAGCGATAGTCGAAAAAATCGCTATCTTTGGGTCGGAGAGATAGGGCTGCATCAAGAAACGGGCGCCTGTCTCCCAAGCGACATCGGCCAGCAAGCCGCCAAAAGGCGCGTAAATGCGCTGCCAGATTATGCCTAGCACCACGGGCGAGATAATCGCCGGCATAAAAAAGATGATGCGGAAGACATTTTGAAATGGCAGGCCCGAGGTCAAAAGGCTGGCGAGAATGAAGCCGAGAAACATCTGCGGGAAAATCGTCAAAAAAGTCCAATAAAAAGAATTGCGGATAGCCAGGGCAAAAGCGCGGTCATCGGTGAACATATCGATATAATTCTGCAAGCCGACATAGAGCGCGTCGTTGATGCCGTCCCAGTCGTAGAGGCTAGCGTCGAAGATATAGAAGATGGGATATAGCACAAAGACGACGAAGAGGATCATGGCGGGCGCCATGAAAAAAATTCCCTGATTATCTATCAGCCATTTGCGCGACATTGATGCCTATAAAATTCCCCGCCCTGCCCCACTATGCGGCAAGGCGGGGAAGAAATCTAAGCGATTTATTGTCTATTCTGGAGGAGACCAGGCATCTTGCACCAACTGCATGCCTTCGGCGGGTGTCATTTCGCCGGCGGCGACGCCCGCCAGCGCATCTTCCAGCGCCTGCTTCACATCCGGGCTGCGCAGCTGCCGCGCGTATTTCACCGTCGGCAGCCAGTCCTTCGTGAACAGATCCCAAACCGCGCGCTGATTATCCGAGCCAAAAGACTCTGGCTCCAAGCCGATATAAGCCGGCAGGTCGTTATAGGTATTAATCAGAGCCTGCGCGCCAGCGCCGCTAATCCAATCAGTGATGACCTTGCAAGCCGCGTCCGGATTCGCCGAGTCCCGCGTAACACCGAGCATCACATCGATGCCGCCCAGCAGGTCTTCAGGCGCGCCCATGCCAGTTACATCGGGGAATTTGAATGGCGCATAGCCGGCTAGGTTCTGGTCCAGCGGCGGCGGATTGGGGTTGGCGGCTTGCTGCTGCCACCAAGCGCCCATCGGGAACATAGCGGCGCGCCCGCCTTGGATCTGCTCGACGGCGGCCGGGTAATGCGTCATGCCCAAAGCGCCCATTTGGAAGATGCCATCATCAAAGAAGCGCTTCCACCAGGTCATAGCCTCGACAAACGGTTCTTCAGTGAAGCTGGCATTGCCCAGTTCGGCTTCGTAGATTAAGCCGGGCGCGATGTTGTGGATGAGCTGCATATAGACATCGCGGCGGATCCAGCCATCACCAGCACCAATCATCACCGGGGCGATGCCCTGGGCGTTGAAAAGCTGCGCCAGTTCCAGCAGTTCGTCGTAGGTGCTGGGCGGCTCGACGCCCGCTTCTTCAAAGATAGGCACGGTGTACCACATATTGATGGTCTGCGTCAGCACGGGCAAGCCATAGATATTGTCATCGCCTTCGGGATTGCCGAGGCGGGCTTGCTCGATGCCGACGGGGAAGAATTGGTCTTGCCAGTCTTCGCCCCAGGTAGCGGCGGCGCAATCTTGCAGCGGCATGAGATGGTTACGGTATTGTTGGGTCAAGGCGCCTGGCTCCAAGCCAATCAGGTCCGGCAGAGCGCCGCCAGCCGCCATCGTCTGCAAGTCGACGAGATATTCGGGATAGTTGGTGATATCCGGCTCGATGCGAATATCGGGATTATCGGCATTGAAGGCTTCAATCATGGCTTCGGTGGTGGCAATCACCGGGCTCCAAGAGCGGAAGCGCACGACGACCTCGTCTTGGGCGAAGATGGGCACGCTCAACAAAAGCAAAAGCAAGAAAACGGCCACCAGCAAAACTTTCCTATTCATGGTTACACTCCTCTAAAAGACTGTTTCTAGCGAGATTATGTTGTTTTTTTCTGCTCGATAGGAAAATTTCTCCTTTCTCCCAGCCAATTTTTATGCGGCGGATAATTCGCTGTCTCGATTGCTGAAAGCGACAGCGATTTCCGCTCCAGTTCAGGTCTAGTCTAGCGCTTGTGTGCCTGGCAAGCAAAATTTAATGAATATGGGCGAAGAGGGCCGGAGAAGTTTTTCCGTGATAGACTGTGCGGCAGCGCGATTTTTGAGTTTTTTGATTCTATGCAAAAGTAAATAAAATAGTAATAGTGTAGGTTAAGTCTTCCGAATCAATCGTATAGAAAGGCAAGGAAGATGACAAGTAAAAACATCGCTTCGCAAAGGCAACCGAGAAAAGCGCCAGGCTTTTCAGGCCGCCGCCTTCCGCATCCTTCCCCTACTCGTACATACGTTCACGGGGTTTCCCCAGCTCCTATAAGCTACTTCTCAAAGTCCTACTAGTTGGCTTAGCGGTCTTCCTCAGCTTCCCGGGCCTCAGCCTAAGCCAGTCCAACACTTCTACTCCTACTGCCATAGCGCTCAGACTTACGAAAACAGCTACACCATTCCCGCCCTGGCTTCCGACTTATACACCCACACTCCCGCCCCTTATTCCGACTACTGCGCCCACAAACACACCCACTAACACCCCTACACATACACCCAGCCCGACGCCATTCCCCAGCGGTTGGATTGTCTTAGGCAATGGCTGTACGTTGGCTGACGCCATCACCGCCGCCAATAGCGATACCGCCACCGGCTCTTGCATCGCCGGCAGCGGCAACGACACCATCGTCTTCACGGCGAATGTTACTCTGAGCGGAAGCACCCCGCAAATCACCAGCGAGATCACCTTTAGCGGCAACGACTATACGCTCGACGGCGCTGACAGCTACCGCCTTTTTGTTATTTCCGCTGCGCCGGTAACGATTAATAATCTCACTCTGAACAACGGCAACGCCAGCTACGGCGGGGCGATTTACGCTATTGACGGCAGCAGCGTGACGGTTAGCGACAGCGTGTTCAGCAACAATGAGGGTAACTCTGGCGGGGCGATTTACGCTGAAGGCAGCGGCATGACGCTAAACGACAGCGTGTTCAGCAACAATGAGGGCAGCTATGGCGGGGCGATTTACGCTTCGACCACGCTGACGATAAGCAAGAGCAGTTTCAGCGGCAATTCGGCCACGAACTATGGCGGGGCGGTTTACGCTTTGGGCTTCTCGACGATAAGCAACAGCAGTTTCAGCGGCAATTCGGCTACTGCTGATGGCGGGGCGATATATCAATGGGGCGATGGCGGCATGCTGACGCTGACGCATGTGACAATCGCGGGCAATAGCGCCGCGGCGGGCAATGGCGTCTATCTCAATTCTGCGACCACCTTAAATATGCGCAACAGCCTGATTAAGGATAATGGGGCTGGCGCCGCTTGCTACACCGCCGGCGTCGTGGGTCAGAATGTGGGCAACTTGATTTCAGACAACAGCTGCTCGCCGGCCTTCAGTGGCGATCCTAAACTGGGCGACTTTCATAGCGGTGGCTACTATCCGCTGCAAAGCGATAGTCCGGCTATTGACGTGGCGGATTCATCGCACTGTCTGGGTGCCGACCAGCTTGGCACGACTCGTCCGCAGGGCAGCGGTTGCGACATCGGCGCATTCGAAGTGCCGGACGATCCGATAAGTCCGACTGCTACCGCGCCGTCAACGAATACGCCAGTTGCCACTGATACACCAATGCCAATCCCGACCGATACACCTGAGCCAACTGCAACCGATACACCCGCGCCGACTGCCACTGACACGCCCGCGCCAACCGCGACCAACACGCCGGAGCCGGGCCCCATCGAGTTTTCTCTGGCGCATGGCGAGACCAAGACCGTCGACTTGTCCGAGTTGGGCAGCGGCTTAAGCTGGTCCGCCACCATCAAGACCTGGCATGTTGGGGCTGGCGAATGCCGCAGCGGCAACTTGGGCGAGCGGGCGCGCAACAAGCTGGATGGCAGCATCAGCGGCGCGACGATGTCGCTGCAGGCTGGCAGCAGTGGGGCGCATATCTTGCGCTTGTATGTAACTGGTACTGGTGCTGGCACGACGGTCGAGCAAGAGTACAAGATAAATGTAGGACCGGTGGACGAGGATACTGTCGACCCTGGGACCTGCGCTGGCAGCCCTACTCCAACTGCGACTGATACCCCGAGCCCGCTGCCGACTGCCACGTTGACTGCGACCAATACAGCCCTGCCAACTGCAACCAACACACCCAGCCCAGTCCCAACTGATACGCCTGTGCCAACTGCAACCAACACACCCAGTCCTGTGCCGACCGCAACCAATACACCCAGCCCAGTCCCAACAGACACCCCTGTGCCAACGGCGACCAATACACCCAGCCCAGTCCCAACAGACACCCCTGTGCCGACTGCCACCAATACACCCAGTCCAGTCCCAACAGACACCCCTGTGCCGACTGCCACCAACACACCCAGTCCAGCCCCAACAGACACCCCTGTGCCGACTGCCACCAACACACCCGGTCCAGTCCCAACAGACACCCCCGTGCCAACGGCGACCAATACACCCAGCCCAGTGCCGACTGATACGCCTGTGCCAACTGCCACCAACACCCCTGTGCCAACGGCGACCGACACACCCGCGCCGGGCCTCATCGAGTTTTCTATGGCGCACGGCGAGACCAAGACCGTCGACCTGTCAGAGCTGGGCAGCGGCTTGAGCTGGTCCGCCACCATCAAGACCTGGCATGTTGGGGCTGGCGAATGCCGCAGCGGCAACTTGGGCGAGCGGGCGCGCAACAAGCTGGATGGCAGCATCAGCGGTGAGACGATGTCGCTGCAAGCTGGCAATAGCGGCGCGCACATCCTGCGCTTGTATGTAACCGGTACTGGCGCTGGCACGACGGTCGAGCAAGAGTACAAGGTCAATGTCGGGCCAGTAGACGACAGCACCGTCGATCCTGGCGACTGCTAGTCCAGTCAGTCCACTAGAACAAATCAGGGTCAGGCGATTTGCCTGACCCTTTTTATTTCTTGGTGATGCCCTTTTTTCGCGCGCAATCCAGGGACTTAGCTGAGCAGCATATCGTGGTAACGCGACGGAATCAGATGCGGCTGGCCATGCAGTAATGCCTTGTGATAAAGCTGCGCCGCAATCTCGACCATCACAGTGCAGCGGATAGCCTGGCGCAGGCTCGCGCCAATCGCCAGCATACCGTGATTCGCCCAGACGACGGCATTGCGCTCGCCCATCACTTCGAGCATAGCATAGCCGAACTCGCGCGAGCCGCTGGGCGCGAAAGGCATGACCGGCACCTCGCCGCCGACATCAATCAGCGTGCCGACATGCAAAGGGGCAATCGGCTTATGCAAGACGCCAAAGACATTGGTATAGATTGGCTCGGCATGCACAATGGCTTGGGCTTCGGCGCGCCGTTCGTAGACAGCTAAATGCACCGGCGCTTCATGCGATGGCTCGCGCTGCCCGTCGATGATATTGCCCGCCAAGTCCAGCACGACGACATCCTCGGGCTTCAGTTGGTCGTAGGGATAATCATGCGGCGTGATGAGAATATGCCCGCTGCGCGCATCGCGCAGGCTGAGGTTGCCCTGCGTCAATGGCACCAAGCCGATGGCAGCCACCTGCGCCGCTCCTTCGATTAGCTCCTGCTTCAAAGCCAGCAAATCCTTTTGCAGCGGCATACAGCTCTTTTCTCCTGTCTGTCGCCAAAAACATATCGGCACAGACTTACTAATGCAACAAAGTGGATTGTACTGCCCCGCCTTTGCCCTGTCAAACTAGCCGCCGCGCGGCGCTTATGTTAGCATCTTGGCAGTATGCACAAACGAGGCGGCGGCACATGCGAAACAGGAGCGCAGCCCTGATTATTTTCACGCTCATCTTTTCGGCTGGCGTCACGCCAATCGCCATCCGCCTCACCCAAAGCGAAGGCCTGCCGTCGCTGGTGATTGTATTGATTCGCCTGTGGCTGGTTTCGCTGGGTTTGCTGCCACTGATATGGCTGCGCTATCGGCCTGAGCTGCGCCAACTGCGGCGGCGGCAATGGCTGCTGGCTGGCATCGCCGGCTTTTGGCTGGCGCTGAACCTGCTGTTGCTCTTTGTCTCGCTGGAACATACCAGCGTCTTGATGACCAGCCTGCTGCGGCGCACAACGCCGATGTGGATCGTCCTGCCAGAGATTCTGCTCTTCGGCGTCGTCTTCTCGCGCCGTTTTTGGGTCAGCCTGATATTGACGCTGCTGGGCGTGGCACTGGTGGGCATCGGCGGCTTATCGGCGATTGAAGCAGGCAGCGACCCGCTCTTTGGCGGCGCTTTGGCGCTCTGCGGCTCGCTTTGCTTTGGCGTCTATCTGCTCATCGGGCGGCAGTTGAACAATCAGATGCCGCCGCTGCTCTATAGTTTTCTGGTCTTTTTCAGCGCGGCTCTGGTCGTCACGGTCTTTGTCTTTGCCAGCGGGACGCCGGTGCTTGGCTATCCACTGGCAGGCTATCTCTGGGCGCTTATTGTCACGGTGTTGGCGCAGGTGCTGGGGCATTTGTTTATGAACCTGGCGCTGCAATTCTTCACGGCGACAGCTCTGTCGATTCTGCTGCAAATTGGCGTTGTCGTCAGCGCGGTGATTGCGCTCTTTGTCTTTGGCGAGATACCCTCGCTCGCGCAGGTCATTGGCGGCGCGCTGGTGATTTATGGCGTCGTCATCGTTACCCTCGAGCGGGCGCGGCGGAGAAATTGAGCGCGGCGGACTGGCGCATTTTCCATCTCGCAGTGGCGCGAGAAATGCGCTAAAGTCTTGGGACTATTATTGTACGCTAAGTACAAGGAGCAGATGAATGAAACTCGAAACCCTGGCCATCCACGCTGGCTACGAGAGCGAGCCGACTACTCACGCGGTAGCGGTACCGATATATCAGACCGTCGCTTATGAATTTGATAATGCCCAGCATGGCGCGGACTTATTCAATCTCGCGGTGCCAGGCAATATCTACACGCGCATTATGAACCCGACCAACGCGGTGTTAGAACAGCGGGTGGCGGAGATGGAAGGCGGCGTCGCTTCTTTAGCGCTCGCTTCTGGGCAAGCCGCCATCCATTATGCCATCATCAATATCGCTGAGGCCGGCAATAACATCGTCACTGTGCCGCAGCTTTATGGCGGCACCTATACGCTCTTCCGCCACATGCTGCCCAAGCTGGGCATCGATGTGCGCTTCGCCGATGACGACAGCGCCGACGGCCTGGCAAAGCATATCGACGACAAGACGGCGGCCGTCTATTGCGAATCGATTGGCAACCCGGCCGGCAACATTCCCGACCTCGAAGCCATCGCTGATATGGCTCACGCCCACGGCATCCCGGTTATCGTGGACAACACAGTGCCGACGCCGGCCCTGACGCGGCCGGTGGAATATGGCTGCGATATCGTGCTGCACTCGATGACCAAATACATGGGCGGCCACGGCACGACTATCGCTGGCATCCTGGTTGATGGCGGCATTTTCCCTTGGGCGGAACATGCGGGCCGCTTCCCGATGTTTGCCGAACCAGAGCCGAGCTATCATGGCGTCGTCTTCAATGAAGCGATGGGCCCGGCCGCCTATATCGCCCGCGCCCGCGTCGTCGCCCTGCGCAACACCGGCTCCGCGCTCAGCCCTTTCAACAGCTTCCTGGTTTTGCAGGGTTTGCAGACCCTGTCCCTGCGCATGGAGCGGCATACGGATAATGCGCTGGCGGTGGCAAAGCACCTCGAAGGGCATAGCCAGGTCGAGTGGATCAGCTATCCCGGTTTAGAAAGCTCGCCCTATTATGACTTGGCGCAGAAATATATCGGCGGCCGGCCATCGGCGCTGCTGACCTTCGGCATCAAAGGCGGCTTTGACGCGGGTGTCAAGTTCTATGACGCGCTGAAGATTTTCAAGCGGCTGGTGAACATAGGCGATGCCAAGTCGCTGGCGGCGCACCCGGCTTCGACAACGCACCGCCAGTTGACCCCAGAAGAGCAGGAATCGGCTGGCGTAACGCCCGAGACGATTCGCCTCTGCGTCGGCATCGAGCATATCGACGACATCATCGAAGACCTGGAGCAGGCGCTGGCGGCGGCTAAGTAGAATTTAGAGTATTTTCACCCCCGCCCCCTCCCCAAAGCTTTGGGGCGCGTAGACACTGCCCTACGGGAGGGGCTGGGGGTGGGGTTGAAACGAACGCATAGAACTTGCAAAAATTTAATTTGTTCTACTGAGCAAACAGTGGCTTCGCGCTCACTTGTCCGGCACATATTCGAGCGGGCGCAGGCCCATATCTAGCAGTGCCTGCTTGACCCGCTCGACATCGGCGCGGTCGGCGGCATCATAAGTGCGCAGGCAGAGCAGCCGCGCGGCGCGGTCGGTCTGCCCAGCGGCTGGCCCAGTCGAAATTTTAGATTTGTAACCGAGGGCGCCGGCGGCGGTCAAGCTTTTGACGCGCTGCCACAGCGCGTCAGCCCTGTCGATATGCAGCGCGACGCGCCATTCGCCCGCGTTAGCCGTCGGCGCTGGATACTCCGCCCCAGACACAGCCCGCTTCGCCTCAATCCAATAGACCGCGTCATAGTCTGAAGGGCGAGCGCTGGCGTCATGCAGCAGGCGGGCTCGCTGCACCATCTGAATCAAATCGAGGTTCAGGTCGCCGCTGCTTTGGTCTTCATTCATAGAAGTAGGACAAACTAAATTTTGCAAATCTTATGCGTTTGTTTCAACCCCACCCTAAATCCCTCCCCGAAGCTTCGGGGAGGGAATTTCCTTCAAGCGCACACATAGTTTTCACGGTTTCTCTCCCCTCCCCAAAGTTTTGGGGAGGGGCCGGGGGTGGGGTTGAAAATCGCGCCTCACTTTTTGCATAATCAACATTGGATTACTGAGTTTTATTGCTAATACATTGTATGCGGGCTGTTGATGTCGCTGTCGAAGCCGTAGCGGACGATGAGCGGCACGAAGCGGCAGCGCAGCAGCTTGCGGGCGGTGAAGCGTTCGCCGCGCCGCGTAATCAACTTGAGTTCCTGCCAATCTTCGTCGCCGATGGGCAAAATCAACTGCCCGCCCCGTTTGTCGAGCTGATTGCAGAGCATATTGGGCAGGCGCGGCACCGCCGCCGTTACCATTATGCGGTCGAAGAGGGCTTGGTCGGGCAGGCCTTGGCTGCCATCGCCGACATAGACCTCGACATTGTTATAGCCCAAATCGCCGATGCGCTTGCCCGCTTTATCGGCCAGAGAGGCGACGCACTCGACGCTATAGACATAATGGGCGAGGTGGCACAAAATCGCCGTCTGATAGCCTGAGCCGGTGCCAATTTCCAGCACCGTATGGTGGCGGCGCAGGCGCAAGCGCTCGGACATAAAGGCGACGATGTAGGGCTGCGAGATGGTCTGCCCATCGCCAATGGGCAAGGGCCGGTCTTGATAAGCCTGCTGTTTGAAGTCTTCTGGCACAAAATGATGGCGCGGCAGGACGCGCATCGCGTCCAAGACGCGCTGGTTTTTTATGCCGCGTTTTACCAGTTGCTCTTCGACCATGCGCTGGCGCAACTGCGCGTAATGCCTTGATGTCGGCATGCAGGAATCCTAATCCGCCGCTGCTTCTATCTCCAAGCTAGCACAGACTGCGTATCTGGGCAAACGAGTTTCTTAGCGGAATCGAGGGCTGGGGGCAATAGCGGGCGGCGGCGAGAGATTAAGCGTGGACCCAGCCTTGCCAGCCGCGGGCGCTCCAGGCGGCATAGAGGGCGATGGCGCCGGCGGTGGCCACATTGAGACTGCCGACTTCGCCGCGCATGGGCAGGGTCAGCAGCAGGTCACAGGTATCGCGCACCAGCCGCCGCAGGCCTTCGCCCTCGCTGCCCATGACGAGGCCAAGAGACATATTCAGGTCGGTTTTGTCCAGCGGCGGGATATTGGGCCCCACATCCAAGCCCACCAGCCAGACATCCTGCTCTTTTAATTCTTTCATGGCGCTGACGAGATTAGTAACTTGGGCGACTTGGGTATGCTCGACCGCGCCA
The DNA here is from genome assembly GCA_965200325.1 of Phototrophicaceae bacterium. GTDB lineage: Bacteria > Chloroflexota > Anaerolineae > Aggregatilineales > Phototrophicaceae > UBA6055. Next base: position 3,152,776 of record OZ241335.1, read on the forward strand.
GAGGAGGCATTGACCACGGCCGGCGTAACCGCGACGCTGCGCCGCTCTTGAATGACGATGCCGTGCAGACCAACCGCGTCGCCGACGCGAATGAGTGCACCGACATTCTGCGGGTCTTTTAATAAGTCGAGCAAGAGCATAAACGGTTTTTCGCCGCGGCGAGCGGCGGTATCGAGAATATCTTCGAGGTCGCAGTAGGGATAAGGCCCGACGCGCAGCGCCAGCCCTTGATGGTTGCCATTATTCGCCAGGTCGTCGAGGATGCGCCGCTGCACCCGCTGGATGGGCAGGTTAAGCTCTTCGGCCATCTGCAAGACATCGCCGATAGCACCGCGTTTTTCGGCGCGCTCGTGGATCATCAGCGCATGCAGCTGACGCCGTTTGGCGCGCATGGCTTCGATAACCGCCCAATGTCCGTAGAGAAATTCTGGCATGGCTTGTTTTGCTCTCAGTAAGTCCAAGTTAACTATACAAAAAAATTCGGCTAGGCATCACTTTTTAACTCCATCCCAGACCCCTCCCATCGGGCAATGTCTACACGCCCAGGTTAGACTCCCCTCCCCGAAGCTTCGGGGAGGGGCCGGGGGTGGGGTTGAAACGAAGGCAAAAACTTGCAAAATTTACTTTGCCCTACTTCTATCGCCATGGGTGGCTCAGTTCAACTTCCAAATTGTGCCATCGACCCGGTCTTCCAGCACGATGCCGAGAGCGGCGAGCTGGTCGCGGATGGCGTCGCTGCGGGCATAATCGCGCTGGGCGCGGGCTTGGGCCCGCATTTGGATGAGCATTTCAATCAGAGCCGCTTCGCGCTGGCCATCGCCGGGGCCACCGCTATCCAGCGCCGGCAGCAAAGCCAGAGCCTCTTCGCCCAGTTCCGTATAGGTCGTGTCAATAGCGGACAGCGTGGCTAAGCCCACTTCCGCCTCGCTATTGAGCAAGCTGTTGACATCGCGATTCAGGTCTTGCAAGACGGCGATGCCGCGCGGGGAGTTGAAGTCGTCATCCATGACAGTTTGGAATTCGGCTTTGGCGCGGTCTAAGCGGGCTTGGAAGCCATTGCCGGCCGCGCTTTCGGCCGCGCTGTTCATCTGTTGCCGCAGCAGCCGCCGGGCATTCATCAGCCGTTCCCAGCCGGCTTTAGCCGAAACCAGCGCCTCTTCGCTGTAAACCACTGGATTGCTGTAATGCGAGGTCAGGATAAAATAGCGCAGCTCTTGCGGGCGGTAAGTCTGCAAAGCGTCTTTGATGGTGATGTAATTGCCGAGCGATTTGCTCATCTTGACGGGGATGCCTTCGTCTGGATCCAGCACATTGAGGCTGCCGGTGAGCATCCAGTAATTGGCGAAGCCGGCTTCATTGGCGCATTCGCTTTGGGCGATTTCGTTTTCATTATGCGGATAGATATTATCGATGCCACCGCCATGAATATCAAAATTGGCGCCGAGATATTTTTTAGCCATAGCCGAGCATTCGATGTGCCAGCCAGGGAAACCGACGCCCCAGGGGCTATTCCAGCGCAGGATATGCTCTGGCTCAGCCCGTTTCCAGAGGGCAAAATCGGCCGGATGCCGCTTGTCGCCGCCGACCAGCTCGCGGGATTCGGCCTGCTGCTCTTCCAGCCGCCGATTTGAGAGTTTGCCATAATCGGCATCGCTGCGCACATCAAAATAGACATCGCCCGCGGCGACATAAGCGTGGCCCTTGCGGATAAGGGTCTCAATCATTTCAATTTGCTCTGGCACATGGCCGCTGGCTCTGGGCGAGATATCGGGACGCAGGACGCCGAGCGCGTCCATATCTTCAAAATAGCTGCGGGTATATGTCTCGACGATCTGCATGGGTTTGGCATTGAGCTGGGCGGCGCGCACCAGCACGCGGTCTTCTTCGTTGGCGCGCAGATGCCCGACATCGGTGATGTTCTGCACATAGAGCAGGTCGTAGCCGCGGTAGCGCAGGTAGCGGACGACCACATCGAAGGACACATAGGTTTTGGCATGGCCGAGGTGCGAGTGTTCGTAGACGGTCGGGCCACAGACATACATGCCGACGCGCCCGGCGTTAATAGGCTCGAAAGCCTGTTTCTCGCGCCCCAACACATTGTAAATCCGCACGGTCATTGCGCGCTGCTCCTCTGTTTAGGTCTAGGCGAGCTTATTGTAGCAGAAACTCGGCGAATGTAACAAAGTGGAAGAAGTGGGGCATTTTCAAGCCCACCTCCGGCCCCTCCCGTAGGGCAGTGTCTACGCGCCCCGAAGCTTTGGGGAGAGGAGTCTAAGCGACAAAACTGGTCGCTAGACACTGGCCGACGGCCGCATAAACACTGCCCTACGAGAAGGGCTTTTCCTCAAGCGCGCCAAAGCCGAATATGCCATCGTGCAGGTCAAAGGCGGCAAGGTAAGCCCAGACGCCGTCAAAGCCTTGTATGCCACGGTCAAGAAATTCGAGGTTACCGCCGGCGTTTTGGTCTGCTTTGCCGACCAGCTAGGCACCGTCGAAAACCAGCGCAGCGCCGAGACCTTCAGCGACTCGCTGGGTGTATATCCGGTGATTCAAGGCTATAGCATCGCCGATTTGCTGGCGGATAAACCGCTGAAGCTACCGATGTATGGGGCGCGGCGGCGCGGTGCCGCTCTGGGCATCTAAAGCGTCTTCTTATACTGGTAGATGTCGTAGAGCGGCTTAAAGCCAACCGAAGCATAGAGCGCGCTTGAGGCTGGGTTTTTCGCTGGCGGCTCGTGAATGACATAAGCGCATTCGATGCCGCGCTCAGCCTGCATGCGGCGCAGCGCATGCGACATCAGCGCCTTGCCGAGGCCGCGGCGGCGAAAGTCGCTGTGCGTGCCGACCGGCTCGAAAAGCAAAGAGCGATTGACCTCATCCACCCACAGATTAGTAAAAGCGGCGAAGCGGCCATCAGGCGCGACGACCACCACTTCATACTCCAGATGCGGCGCGCGAAACACCGCGCCATACGATTCGGCATCCCATTTATTGGTGAAACTGTGATTATGCACATCGGCGAGCTGGGCGGCATCGGCGGCCGTCGCTTGGTGGAAATGGAAGCCGCTTGGCAGCGCCGCGCTTGGCAGCGCCTGTAAGTCGTGGCGCGTCAAAGTGAAACTATGCGTGGCGCGCTGGTAGCCGCGCGCGGTGATAAACGCGCCCTGCGCCGCGTCGCAATCATCCACATCCACATCAATCTGCTTGAGCGGCTTGCCCAGCTCTTCAGCTAGCTTTAGCGTCTCGCTTTCGCAGAAGTCGAAGAGTTCGATGTGCCTATCTGTCTGATGCAGCGCCGGCGCGATTTGCAAATCGAAAAACTGCTTATGCGGGTAAAAAATGGCGAAGGCGACTAGCTCGTCGGCGGCATCAAGCCAATAGCGAAACATCCGCGCCGGGTCATAGCCATAACAGCCATTAAAAAGCCCATGCCCAATATCGCCTTTATGCAAATAGTTGCAAGGTCCGGCTTGCTGGATCCAGCGCATAAGCGCCTTTTGCGCGCGGTATAAGTCCGCCGCATTTTGATACCGCCGCATTTTCATAACATATAGCTCCTTTTTTGCATTTGTCGCGCCCGCTCATAAATCTCTAGCAGCTTTTGCACTTGCCGCTCGAGCGAGAAATGCTGGCGGATGCGCGCTTGGCCCCGCTGCCCCATAGTCCGAGCTAAGGCAGCGTCTTGCAGCAGGCGTTGCCAGCAAGTGGCGAATTCGTCGGTGTCGAAAGGATTAACAATGAAGCCCGTCTCCTGGTCGGCGATGACTTCCGCCGCGCCACCAAAACAGGTCGCCACCACTGGCCGAGCCAGAGCCATCGCCTCTAAATTGACTGTCGGGAAAGGGTCGAGATAGACCGATGGCACCGTAACGACATCCGCCAGTTGATAGGCGGCGCGCAGCTCAGCGCCGCTCAGCCAGCCGCCACTGCAAAGCCAAGGGCGCAAGTGGGCGAAGGCCGGTGGCAGCTGTTCCGCGATAGCGCGGGCGGTCAAGAGCAGCAGACGCGCCTCTGGCACCGCCAGGCGCAGCTTGTCCAGTGCCGCTAAAGCCTGCCACATACCTTTGTCGGCGCTCAGGCGGCCGGCAAAGAGCATAACGCGCTTGCCCTCTAGCCCGAGCTTGGCGCGCAAGTCAGCCACCTGTGCGGCAGCTACCGGTCGCCATTGCGCCAGGTCGACGCCATTATGCACGACTTCGACGGTCGGCATATTGTTCGCGGCCCAGGCCTGGGCTAGAGCGCGGCTTGGCACAGTGCGGATATGCGCGCTGCCCGCCAAATAGCGCCGAATGAGCAGGTTGCGCGCGGGATTATACCGCAGGCGGTTCTGGCGCAAGTTATAGAGCGCGGGCAAGCGATAGGCGGCCGGCAACTGCATAGCGCCTAGGTCGGGCTGGGCAAAGTGGCGCAGCTTGCCATAGGCGAAGGGCATGGCATCATGGGCGCTGAAGACGACGCCCGCGCCCGCTGCCCGCGCCAGCTTCAGCGCATGATAGCTGAGGTAAAAATGCACATTGTGGGCGTTGACGACATCGGGCTGCAAGCGGACGAACAAAGCCCGCAAAGCGCCAACGGTCTGCGGATTCCAGAGCGAGAACCAGGCGCGCCAGCGCTCCGGGTAGCCCGTCTGAATATGGTAGGTCGGCAGGCCAGCGCGGCTTTCTTCAAAGGCGGGACCAGCGGTTGTGGCGATAACATGCACATCATGCCCGGCCGCCTTCAGTCCTTGCGCCAAGCGCCAGACCACCACTTCCGCCCCGCCTTTGCCTTCAGGCGGGATACGGTCATTGAGCAGGACAATTTTCATTGCATCGTCACCCTGGGCCGGCTTTGCGCGCAGAAGTAGGGCAAGTTAAATTTTGCGAGTCAAGCCCAGCCCCGGCCCCTCCCCAAAGCTTTGGGGAGGGGAGGAAAACCCCGAAAACTGTGCGAGCTTGCAGGAAAGCCCCTTCCGTCGGGCAGTGTCTACGCGACCGGCGGCCAGTGTCTACACGCACCCAGTTTTTGTCGCTTAGACTCCCCTCCCCGAAGCTTCGGGGAAGGGCCGGGGCTGGGATTGAAACGAAGGCAAAAACTTGCAAAATTTACTTTGTCCTACTTCTGTGCTGGCTTTACAATGAAAAAACCGAATTTAGCGAACTTACCGCGTCATTTTGCGTAGAAGTTGTAGAAGAGTGTATCATAGTGATGTCTAGGATAGGAGACGCGCAATGGCTAAGACACTGCAAGACGCAGACCGGGAAGCGCGCAAGTTAGTGGCGAATTGGACGACCGGCGCCGCGCTGACAGGCTGGCTGCCAGGCAGCGCCTTTTTTCTGACCGCCGCCGATACGGCTATGATCCATCAAGTCGCCAGCGCCTATCAGGTCAACGCCTTTGATATGGATCACCTCGTTTCGATTCTCTCGGGGGCGGTGGGCAGCGCCATCGCCGGCGGCCTCATCGCTGAGGTGGTTGGCGTGATTCCGCTGGTGGGCTGGGCTGTCAAGAGCGCAGCCATGGCCGCGAAAGCGCGCGTCATCGGCGATGCGGTCATCCGCTATTTCCGCGAACGCTCAGACCTGCCCGATACCAAAGTGCTAATCGAAGTGCAGCAAGAGGAGTAAATGAAAAATACAATCCGACAGAAAGTTTTGACGCTTTATCTCGCGACATCGGCGCTGGACAGCCGTGTGCTGGGCTGGGCGATCTATGATGGCACCGGCCAAGAATCCCACACCACCGGCGACAATAACGAAGCGCCTTATGAAACAGGCTTAGCGGCCTTGCGCGATGGCTGGCGGCTCATCCAGCAGCCGATTCTGATTCCGCCCTACCCGGGCGAAGAATACAGCACTTCATTTATGAAGTATGGGTTTCTCTTTGAAAAATTGGAGGCTATAGACACATGATTGACAAGCAATACCTACTCACTTCCAGCCAGATGGCGGAGTTCGTCGCGCGCGGCTTTCTGCGCTTTGACGAGCTGGTGCCAACTGAGATCAACGAGGCGATGATGCGCGACATCGACGGCGGACGCATCAAAGGCGCGCCGGCTGGCACCCCGCTCTCGCAGTGCTACCATGGCAGCGCCATCCGCAAAATGCTGGACCTGCCGCAGATTCAAGGGCTGATACAGAGCTTGGTTGGCGCCGACCCGCTCTTCGACCACGACGCGATTCATGTGCGCGAGCCGAATCAAGGGCGGGCCCAGGGCATGCACGCCGATTCCATCATCGACCTGCGGGCGCATTTTGATATTCAAATCATGTATTTCCCCCACGATGTGCCGCTGGAAATGGGCGGCACGCTGCTGCTGCCGGGCAGCCACTTCCGCCGCGTCAACGAAATGGACATCGCCGCCTATCAGAATATGCGCGGGCAAATCGCTATGGTCTGCAAAGCGGGGTCGATTTTGGTCTTGCATCATGGCATCTGGCATTGCGGGCGGCAGAACAAGACGGACCGCCGGCGCTATATGTTCAAGCTGCGCCTGAACCCGGCTGTGCGGCAACTGCGCCTGTGGAATACCGACGATTTGGGCGCGGACTACTACGCCAATCGAGAGATCTTCGACCAGCGGCAGCGCGATGGCGGCGTGCAGGATATTCTCAGCCGGCGCGAGCCTTGGTTCGAGGCGGCGTCGGGGCGGCTGGAGATTGTCAACCGCATCAAGCTCTGGCGTTTCTTGACCGGCGACGAGCGCTTCGATGTGCATTATTGGCTGACGCGGCTGGAGAATATGCCGGCTTAGGCTGAATTGCCACAGAGGCAAGACAAGTTAAATTGTGCAAGTCAACCCCACGATGGCGATCCCTCCCCGAAGCTTCGGGGAGGGATTTAGGGTGGGGCTGAAACGAAGGCAAAAAGTTGCAAATTTACTTTGCCCTACTGAGGCACAGAGACACAAAGACAAACTCGCCCTAGAAATACCCGAAAAATCGGGTATATTGTTGGGCAATTCTAAAAACTTGTCTTGGGGCAGCCACCCCGAGTGAAAGAGACAGCGGTAAAATATGGCTTCATATCACGGACCAAAAGCAAAACCACAGCGCCGTTTTGGCGAGCTGCTAGTGCCTCGCCCTAAGTATTCGCGCATTTTGGAAAACCGCGCCTATCCACCAGGCGAACACGGGCGCGAGAAGTCTTTTCGCTCGGGGCGGCGCAGCAACTACGCCATCCAATTAGACGAAAAGCAAAAACTGGCTTTCATCTATAATGTGCGCGAGCGGCAAATGCGCAACTATTATAAAAAAGCGGCGCTGATGTCGGGCCCAACCGGCGTCAACTTGTTGAGCCTGCTGGAACGGCGGCTGGACAATGTCGTCTATCGCAGCGGCTTGGGGGCGACGATATGGTCGGCGCGGCAAATCGTCGGGCATGGGCATATCCAGGTCAATGGTCGGCGCGTCAATCTGCCGTCCTATCAGGTTCGGCCGGGCGATGTCGTCGAAGTCAGCGACAAGATGAAAAAGAATGTACACATCCAAGAATGGGTGCAGCAAGCGGCTTATTTCCCGCCCTATATGACGGTGGACAAAGAGAATTTCAGCGTGACGCTGGACCGTGCGCCTGAAGAAGGCGAAGTGCAGACGCCCGTTGATATTCAGCTCGTGGTCGAGTTCTACAACCGCTTGACCTAAACCAAATACAAGCCAAGCGAATTTCCTTCACAGCGCGCGAATCTGGTCGATGAGCGCGCTGGTGCTATGGCCGGGCAAATAGTCGATGAGTTCGACGCGCCCGCCATACTGCTCGACGGTTGGCCGCTCGGGCAGCGCTTTATGCGCGTAATCGCCGCCTTTGGCATAGATTTCTGGCTGCAAAGCCCGCAGCAAGTCCGCCGCCGTATCGGCTTCAAAGATGATGACCGCATCGACGGGGCGCAAAGCCGCCAAAAGGCGGGCGCGCTCGTTGGCTGGCACCAGCGGGCGGCCGCGCCCTTTTAAGCGCCTGGTCGAAGCGTCACCATTCAAACCGACAAAAAGCGCATCGCCCAAAGCGCGGGCTTTCTCTAAATAATCGAGATGCCCGACATGCAGTAGGTCAAAATGCCCGTTGGTGAAGACGAGCGTCTTGCCCGCTTGCCGCAGAGCCGCTCGCCGCTCAAGCGCCGCTTTGAGTGTTAGCTGCCCGTCCACAACTGCCTGCTAAGCGAAAAGCTGGGGATAGAGCGCGCCGGCCAGCGCTTCCGCCTGCGACACCCACTCTTCGATAACATCGACGCCCTTCTGCCAAAAGCCTGGGTCGTTAATATCGACGCCGACAGCCGCCAGCAAGCGGTCGGGATAATCCGAATCGCCAGCCGCTAGCAGGTCTAGGTATTTTGGCACAAAGCTCTCGCCCTCTTCCTGATAAATCTTGTAAAGCGCCAGCACCAGCAGCTCGCCAAAAGAATAGGCGTAGACATAGCCGGGCGTATGCAGGAAATGCGGCACATAGCTCCACCAGCGGCCGTATTCTTCGGTGATAGTTACGCTATCGCCAAACATCGCGCGCTGCGTCTCCAGCCAGAGCGCGTTGAGGCGCTCGGCTGTCAGTTCGCCTTCAGCGCGGCGGGCACGGTGCATTTTGTCTTCAAAGCGGTTCATGGAAATCTGACGGAAGACTGTGGCGAAGGTATCTTCGATTTTTTCAGTCAGCATCGAGAGCTTGACCTCGTCGTCATCTTCAGCCGCCATCAAATCTTGGAAGACCAGCATCTCAGCGAAAGTCGATGCCATCTCGGCTGTTGTCAGCGGCGTGTAGAGGGCGAAGAGGCCTTTCTCTTTGCCTGAGAGATACATGTGAATGCCATGCCCAAGTTCATGCGCCAGCGTGGTAACATCGCGGGTATCGCCCAAATAATTGAGGAAGATATAAGGATTCGCCGAGGCGACTGTGGAAGCGGCGAAAGCGCCGCCGCGTTTATTGGGCAGGGCGGGCGCATGAATCCAGTTATGCTCAAAGAAATTCTGCGCCACCGCTTTCATGCGCGGGCTGAAGTTGTCGAAGGCTTTTAAGACGATTTCCCGCGCCTCGTCCCAGACATAAAAGGCTTCGCTCTCTTTGAGATTCAGCGGAGCGTAGCGGTCATAATCATAAAGTTCGTCGTAGCCCATCAGGCCGCGCTTCAGCCGATAATGCCGCGCCACCAAGTCATAATTGCCGGTGACCGTCTCTACTAAGGCTTCGACGACCTCGTCGCTGGCTTTGTTGCTGAGGTTGCGGGCGGAAATCCAGCTTGCATAGCCGCGCCGCTGGTCGCTATTGGCTTTGTCCAGCGCGAGAGTGTTGAAGATAAAAGTAAGTTCCATAGACTTTTCGCCCAGCTTATCGGTCAGCTTGCGCCAAGCCATCTCGCGCACATCGCGGTCAGTATCGTGCAGCTTGTTCAGCACAAAGGTCATATTGACCTGCTCGCCAAGCCAATCGAAGCGGAAGGCGCTGGTCAACTGGGTGAAGAAGCGCGTCCAGGCGGCGCTGCCTGTAACCTGCTTTTCGATGATGATTTGCTCTTCGGCTTCGCTGAGGTTATACGGTCGGTAGCGCCGCTCCGCTTCCAGGTAATAGCGATAATCGGTGAGAACGGGGTCAGCTAGGATGCGGGCGGCGGCCGCGTCCTCCAGGGCGTTCCATTCCAGGTCAAAGAAGACCATCTTTTGGCTCAAGCTGGCTTCCAGCTCTTGCATGCGGGCTACTGCCGCTTGATAGTCTGTGTTAGCGGTATCGGTGGAGAAATTGAGGAAGGCAAAAGCGCCCAGCCGCCCGCGCAAGTCATAGATAGTTTCCATCATTTCATAAGCGGCGCGGAAGTCGGCTGCGGACATGGCTGCGACTTTGCCGCGCCAGCGCGCTTGGAAGTCGTCGACCAGGGCTTGCAGCCGCGCAATATCAGCTTCGATATTTGGGTCGGACAGACTTTGGTAGAAGACAGATAAATCCCAGACAACCGCTTCGGCGCCGGTCTGGACTTCTTTTGAGGCTTGGCTCATGGCATTCTCTCTCGCGTTTTTGTGGATTTGCAGCGGGTAATGTTAGCAGAGAAAGGCGCAACTTGGTACGGAAAATATGAGTCTGGCAGGGCAATCGCATCAAATTGAAGTGGAACAAGCCCAGGAGTGGCGATCCCGCCCCGAGGCTGCGGAGCGCGTAGACACTGCTCTGCGGGAAGAGGCGAGGGTGAAAACGCTTCCGCGTTTTGCTGGCTTGGTTGCTGTCTATTATGGTGAATAATGGATTTCGATGCGATTTCCCAGCAGATCTCGATATTTCGTTGCCCTAGCAAGCCAGATTTTCCGCGATAGAATGTGGTATGAATTGAGATTTTTTTGATTTTTAATTTATTTTTTGCAAAAGTAAATAAAATAGTATAGAGTAGGCCTTCCGAATCAATCATATAAAAAAGTAAGAAGATGACAAGAAAAAACATCGCTTCGCACAGTAAACAGAGAAAAGCGCCAGGCTTTTCAGGCCACCGCCTTCCGTTCCCCTTCGCTACTAACACAAATATTCACGGGGGGGGGGGGGGGGGGGGAATTCTCCAGCCCTTATAAACTATTTTTCCAGCTCCTCATATTTGGCTTAGCGGCTTGCCTAAGCTTTTCAGCGTCCGCCCAAACCAAGCGAACCCCAACCCCGACGGATTGGTGGATTATCCCATCCCCCACCGCGGCATCAACTCCCAGCCCACCGGGCGCGCAGACACTGCCCCACAGGAAGGGCCAGGCGCGAAAATGCTTCCGCGTTTTACTGGTTTGGTTCTTGTCCATTATGGTGAACAATGGCTTTCGATTGTCCAGCATATCTCAACATTTCCTTACTCTAGCAAGCAAGATTTTCCACGATAGAATGCGACTTTCCTTGCAATTTCATCAATTTTCTTGAATTCCTTGCAAAATAATTTAAATATGGTAATCTCTACTATTTATTGTGATTTCAACCATTTTAGGCATTCTAGAACAAAACTAAAGGTAACAAATAATAATACGCTCGTGCAAGACAAATATACAAATTGATCTTTCTTATCTTTTCCTGGCAATTTTTTTCATTTAACCGTGTTACGCACACACATTGAAAGAGGCTTGAATGTCCAATAAACTATTTCTCAAAATTACGATATTTTGCTTAGTGATTTGCCTAAGCTTTTCGGCGTCCGCCCAAACCAAGCGGACCCCAACCCCGACGGATTGGTGGATTATCCCATTCCCCACCGCGACATCACCTCCACCCGCAACATCAACCCCTATCGCAACTGATACGCCCACGGCGACTAACACAGCCACTGAGACAGCCACCGCGACCAACACAGCCACTGAGACAGCCACCGCGACTGATACACCCACCGATACACCGACCGCGACCAATACAGCCACTGAGACAGCCACCGCTACAGCAATCCCCGCCGGTTCCATTGTCTTAGGCAATGGCTGCACGCTGGCTGATGCCATCACCGCTGCCAATACGGATAAGGCAACCGGCGCTTGCATAGCCGGCAGTGGCAGCGACACCATCGTTTTTACGGCGAATGTTACTCTGAGCGCGAATACGCCGGTAATCTTCAGCAGCATCACCTTTAGCGGCAACAACTATACACTTGACGGCGCCGGCAGTTACCGACTTTTCCGGCTTCGAAGTTATGAGGGTACCATAAACGTAACCATCAACAATCTGACGCTGAAGAACGGCAAAGGCAAAACAAACGATACCGCCGGCGGGGCGATTGACGCTAATGACGGCAGCGTGACGATTAGCAACAGCAGTTTCAGCGGCAATTCAGGCGGGGCGATTTCCGCTTCGAGCACCGTAACAATTAGCGACAGCAGTTTCAGCGGCAATTCCGCTAGCGGCGGGGCGATTTCCGCGGAGGGCACGCTGACGATTAGCAACAGCAGTTTCAACGGCAATTCAGGCGGGGCGATTTCCGCTTCGAGCACCGTAACAATTAGCGACAGCAGTTTCAGCGGCAATTCCGCTAGCGGCGGGGCGATTTATGCTGGGTATTCTGTCGGCAGCCTGACGATTAGCAACAGCAGTTTCAGCAACAATTCCGTCACTCACTCCAGCTGGGGCGGCGGCGGCGGGGCGATTTACGCTTCGAGCACCAGCACCACAATTAGCAACAGCAGTTTCAGCAACAATTCCGCTAGCGGCGGGCGCGATTTACATTTGGGGCGCGCTGACGATAAGCAACAGCAGTTTCAGCAACAATTCCGCTAACTATGACGGCGGGGCGATTTACACTCTCAATGCTTATCTTGCAGGTGTTAGCACTGACATCACGATTAGCAACAGCAGTTTCAGCAACAACTCCGCTACTAACGATGGCGGGGCGATTGCCGCTGCTGAGCTTTTCGGGCCGATTTCCGCTTGGGGCACCGTGACGATAAGCAACAGCACACTCAGCAACAACTCCGCTACTGGCGATGGTGGGGCGATTGCCGCTTATTTTGGCACCGTGACCCTCACCCATGTCACAATCGCCGACAATAGCGCCCCGCAGGGCAATGGCATCTATCTCTATAGCGGCGTCTTAAAGCTGCGCAACAGCCTGATAAAAGATAACGACACTGGCGATGCTTGCGAACTTTCCGACTCTGGTTCCCCCGCCGTGACTGAGAATGTGGGCAACTTGATTTCAGACGGCAGTTGCTCGCCGGCCTTGAGCGGCGATCCAAAGCTGGGCGCGTACAGCAATGGCTATTATTCGCTGCAGAGCGATAGCCCGGCTATCAACGCCGCGGATTCAGCGCATTGTCTGAGCACCGACCAGATTGGCACGACGCGATCGCAAGGCAGCGCCTGCGACATCGGCGCTTTCGAAGTGTCAGCCGCTGAGCTAACAGCGACCGCGACGCCGACCGTCACCGAGACGCCGACCGCCACCGAGACGCCTACTGTGACGCCCACCGCCACAGAAACATCGACCGCCACAGAGACACCCACCGCCACGGAAACGCCCACCGCCACAGCCATCCCAGCCGGCTACATTGTCTTAGGCAATGGCTGCACCCTGGCGGACGCCATCACTGCCGCCAATACCGATACCGCCACCGGCGCCTGCATCGCCGGCAACGGCGCTGACACCATCTACTTCACGGCGGATGTTACCCTCAGCAGCGCGGATGCCTTGGCAATCAGCAGCGACATCACCTTCGCCGGCAACAATTACACGTTGACTGGCGCTGGCAGCTCCTCCCTGCTCTCCGTAGCCGAGGCAGCCGGCACGACGGTCCGGGTGGCTATCAATGATCTGACGCTGACGAACGGCGCCACTGCGCTTGTCGTCTCTAGCGGCAACGTAACGATTAACAATAGCAAATTCAGCAGCAATGCGTCTTCGGGGAGCAGCGGGGCGCTGCTCGTTGGGTCTGGCGCAACTGTGACGATAAGCGACAGCAGTTTCAGCGGCAATTCCGCTAGCAACCAAGGCGGCGCGATATTCAGCGAAGGCGCGCTGACGATTAGCGACAGCAGTTTCAGCGGCAATTCCGCTAGCACAATCGGCGCGGCGATTTATCAAAAGAGCGGCACGCTGAGTATCAGCAACAGCACAGCCAGCGACAATACCGGGGGCGGGATTTATCAAAAGAGCGGGGCCTTGACGCTGACGCATGTGACAATCGTGGGCAGCGAGGCGGCCCATGGCACTGGTCTCTACCGCGAGGCTGGCGCTTTGAAGCTGCGCAACAGCCTGATAAAAGGCAATGGGGCTCACGCCGCTTGCTACGCTGCCGCCTTAAGCGCGAATGTGGGCAATCTGATCTCAGACGGCAGCTGCGGGGCGGCGGTCAGTGGCGATCCCCTGCTGGGCGCCTTTCATAGCGCTGGCTATTATCCCTTGTTAGGCAACAGTCCGGCCATCAACGCCGCGAACCGGCATCACTGCCTGGACACCGACCAGCGGGATTTCGCCCGGCCGGTAGGCACAGCCAATTGCGACATAGGCGCCTTCGAGTTGCCGGCCGCGCAAATAGCGCCGTCGCCGTCGCCGACCGCCACCAGCACACTGCCACCGGGTGTGACGCCGACCGCGCCGCCAAGCCCCAACCTGCCCATTACCTTAGGCAACGGCTGCACGCTGGCTGATGCCATCAGCGCCGCCAACACTGATACCGCCACCGGCTCTTGCATCGCCGGCAGCGGCGCCGACACCATCGTCTTCACGGCGGATGTTACCCTCAGCGCGACCCCGCCACACATCAGCAGCGACATCACCATCAGCGGCAACAACTATACGCTGGCCGGCGACGGCAGCTCACACCTGCCCCGGGTGAACGATGTATCAGACACTGACGTTACATTAACTATCAACTATCTGACGCTGAGCAACGGCAAACCGGCCCTTCTGGTGCATGATGAAAAAGTGGTGATTAACAAGAGCAAATTCAGCGGCAATGCAGGCGGGGCGATCTTCATGGGCGCCAACGCGACCGTGACGATCCGCCAGAGCAGCTTCAGCGCGAATTCGCCGGCTCAAACAGCTGGCACGATTTTCACTAATGGCACTAGCGTGTTGAATATTTAGAACAGCACCTTCAGCGACAATACGGGCGGAGCGATTTATCAAAAGAGCGGCACAGTCAGTCTGACGCATGTGACAATCGTGGGCAGCGAGGCGGCCCATGGCACTGGCTTCCATAGTGAATCTGGTACCTTGAACCTGCGCAACAGCCTGATAAAAGGCAATGGGACTGACGCAGCTTGCTATATTGCAGCTGCCGTCTCCTTGGAGCAAAAATTGGGCAATCTAATCTCAGACGGCAGCTGCGGGGCGGCGGTCAGTGGCGATCCCCTGCTGGGCGCCTTTCATAGCGCTGGCTACTATCCATTGTTAAGCAACAGTCCGGCCATCAACGCCGCTGGTCGCCGGCACTGCCTGGACACCGACCAGCAAGATTTCGCCCGGCCAGTAGGCACAGCCAATTGCGACATCGGCGCCTTCGAGTTGCCGGTCGCGCAAATAACACCCTCGCCATCGCCGTCGCCGACCGCTACCGCGACGCCGACGACGACAGCCATCCCGGCCGACCATATTGCCTTAGGCAACGGCTGCACGCTGGCTGATGCCATCAGCGCCGCCAACACTGATACTGCCACCGGCTCTTGCATCGCCGGCAGCGGCGCCGACACCATCGTCTTTACGGCGGATGTTACCCTCAGCGCGACCCCGCCACACATCAGCAGTGACATCACCATCAGCGGCAACAACTATACACTGGCCGGCGACGGCAGCTCACACCTGCTCCGGGTGAACAATGTATCAGACACTAACGTTACATTAACTATCAACTATCTGACGCTCAGCAACGGCAAACCGGCCCTTCTGGTGCATGATGAAGAAGTGGTGATTAACAAGAGCAAATTCAGCGGCAATGCAGGCGGGTCGATCTTCATGGGCGCCAACGCGACCGTGACGATCCGCCAGAGCAGCTTTAGCGCGAATTCGCCGGCTCAGACAGCTGGCACGATTTTCACTAATGGCACTAGCGTGTTGAATATTGAGAACAGCACCTTCAGCGACAATACGGGCGGAGCGATTTATCAAAAGAGCGGCACAGTCAGTCTGACGCATGTGACAATCGTGAGCAGCGAGGCCGCCCATGGCACTGGCCTCCAACGTGAATCTGGTACCTTGAACCTGCGCAACAGCCTGATAAAAGGCAATGGGACTGACGCGGCTTGCCACCATGTCGGTCAATTGAATAAGAGTGAAGGCAATTTCATTTCAGACGGTAGCTGCCAGGCGGCTTTGAGCGGCGATCCCCTGCTGGCCGCCTATAACAATGACCAGGGCTATTATCCCTTCTTAGGCAACAGTCCGGCCATCAACGCGGCGGATGCACATCACTGCCTAAGCACCGACCAGCTTGGCACGACGCGACCGCAAGGCAGCTCCTGCGACATCGGCGCCTTTGAATTGCCCGCCGCCCAGATAAGTCCGACTGTGCCCGGGACGCAAACCGCCACTGCAACGCCGACCGCTACCGCGACACCGACCGCTACCGCGACGCCAAGTCCAGTGCCGACTAGCATCCCTGAGCCGACTGCAAGCAACACACTTGTACCGACTGCCACCGATACGCCAAGTCCAACGCCAACTGATACACCTGTGCCAACTTTGACCGCCACCTCTGCGCCGGGCCCCATCGAGTTTTCTATGGCGCATGGCGAGATCAAGACCGTCGACCTGTCGCAGCTGGACAGCGGCTTAAGCTGGTCCGCCACCATCAAGACCTGGCATACTGGCGCTGGCGAATGTCGCAGCGACAACTTGGGCGAGCGGGCGCGCAACAAGCTGGACGGCAGCATCAGCGGTGAGACGATGTCGCTGCAAGCTGGCAGCAGCGGCGCGCACATCCTGCGCTTGTATGTAACTGGTACGGGAAATGGCACGACAGTCGAGCAAGAGTACAAGATAAATGTAGGACCGGTGGACGAGGATACTGTCGACCCTGGGACCTGCGCTGGCAGCCCTACTCCAACTGCGACTGATACCCCGAGCCCGCTGCCGACTGCCACGTTGACTGCGACCAATACAGCCCTGCCAACTGCAACCAACACACCCAGCCCAGTCCCAACTGATACACCTGTGCCAACTGCAACCAACACACCCAGTCCTGTGCCGACCGCTACCAATACACCCAGCCCAGTCCCAACTGATACACCTGTGCCGACCGCTACCAATACACCCAGCCCAGTCCCAACAGACACCCCTGTGCCAACGGCGACCAATACACCCAGTCCAGTCCCAACAGACACCCCTGTGCCTACTGCCACCAACACACCCAGTCCAGTCCCAACAGACACCCCTGTGCCGACTGCCACCAACACACCCAGTCCAGTCCCAACAGACACCCCCGTGCCAACGGCGACCAATACACCCAGCCCAGTGCCGACTGATACGCCTGTGCCAACGGCGACCGACACCCCTGTGCCAACGGCGACCGACACACCCGCGCCGGGCCTCATCGAGTTTTCTATGGCGCACGGCGAGACCAAGACCGTCGACCTGTCAGAGCTGGGCAGCGGCTTGAGCTGGTCCGCCACCATCAAGACCTGGCATGCTGGCGCTGGCGAATGTCGCAGCGGCAACTTGGGCGAGCGGGCGCGCAACAAGCTGGATGGCAGCATCAGCGGTGAGACGATGTCGCTGCAAGCTGGCAATAGCGGCGCGCACATCCTGCGCTTGTATGTAACCGGTACTGGCGCTGGCACGACGGTCGAGCAAGAGTACAAGGTCAATGTCGGGCCGGTAGACGACAGCACTGTCGATCCTGGGGACTGCTAGTCCAGTCAGTCCACTAGAACAAATCAGGGTCAGGCGATTTGCCTGACCCTTTTTATTTCTTGGTGATGCCCTTGCGCCGCCGGTGAATGCGCTTTTCTTTTCACAGGCAATCCAGGGCATTAGCCAAACAGCATATCGTGGTAACGCTGCGGAATCAGTGGGAACGGCGAGAGGGAGAGTAGACGTATAAGCAAACAGTCTATTACATCGTTACTGGTCTACTGAAAATAGCTGCCATTGGGTCTTGCATGTCGTCTTTGGCGAAGACTATTCGCGCATACGGCAGGGCGAAGGGGCGGAAAATATGGCTATCCTGCGGGCCATCGCTATAAATCTACTGAAACAAGATAAATCAAAAAGCAGTTTGCGCCAAAAACGCTTTCGCGCCATCATGGATAACGATCTCTTGCTTCAACTGCTACATCTATTTTGATGCGATTGCCCTGTTCGCCCGCCGCTTGGTGTACAATAATTGGCTAATGAAAAGGAAGGGCTGCCTCGATGGAACTGAGACCGTGCGTGCGCTGCGAACAGGAACTGCCGCCCGCCGCGTTTTCGGACGCGGAAAATATCTTCTGCCAGGCTTGCACCGAAGAAATCGTCGGCATCATCCGCAGCAAGTATAACGCCATCGAAGCGGCACATTTCCGCGCCAAGCTGCGGCAGCGTTCACGCGCAGCCCTAGAAGCGCGCCGGCGCAAGCTGCCTTGAGCGCGGTATGTTTTATGCAGAGCTAGCGGCTGGGCGGCCAGCATAGCGGTTGAAACCCATCAGGTCTTCGCCTTTGGCGATAATCGCGGTATGCCCTGGGTGCAAGGGCCCGCTATCTTGAAAGACATGCACCATCGGCAAGGTTACGCGGATGGACATGCCAAGACGCCGCTTCTTTGACATATTCTGGCTCGAGCGGTGCAGCAGTCGTTCACTAAAGAGGAAGAACTGCCCCGGCCGCAATTCCATATCAATCACTTCATTGACATCGACGCCGGCCATATCCGCCATCTTGCCAAAAGCCATACCCGCCTCAGCTTTAATATGCGGCAGGGACTGCCGATGCGAGCCAGGCACAATCTTCACGCAGGAATTCTCGCGCGTAACTTCGTCAATGGCGATCCAGGCGGAGATGTTCAACGGCGGTTCCAGCGGCCAGAAATTGATGTCTTGATGCCAGGGAATTTCGGCTCCGCCTGGGTCTTTGAGCCAAAAATTGGTCGCCCAGACGATGAGATTAGGTCCCAGCAGGCAAGCGATGCGGTCGATGATTGCGGGATGCGTCGCCAGGTCATACACCGCTGGCTGGTCCATGTGCCGCGATTGCAGGCGCGAACGCAGATTCGGCCCATCCGTCGGCAAGACATTTTCTTCTATCTCGCGCCGCACTTGCGCCATTTCCGCCGGGCTTAGCGCGGTAAAGGGGCCAAGATAGCCCTGGTCCACGAAGGCTTTCACTTGGGCGCGCGTCAAAAGCCCGGTCTGCTTGTCCATTTTCAACTCCTAATCTGTCTTTTCCTATCGCTATTGCAAGCTGACAATGCTGCCCTCCGCCGTTTTTTCCACCAGCAGATGGGCGGGGAAGGCATCGCGCAGCTCGTCGATATGCGTGATGACTAAAATAAGGTCAAAATCCGCCTGAATTTTGTTGATAGCCTCGACCAGCTTATCGCGGCCGTCAGCATCTTGCGAGCCAAAACCTTCGTCAATAAAAAGCGCTCGCAGGTTCGCGCCGGCCCGCCGCGCTAACATCTTGGAGAGGGCGATGCGAATGGCGAAGTTGATGCGGAAGGCTTCGCCACCGCTATACAGCTCATAAGCGCGAGCGCCCAATTCGTCGGCGATTTCGATATCGAGGGTCTCGGCCATAACGCCGCTGGCGCGTTCGCGCTGCGTGCTGAAGCGCAGCGCCATGCGCCCGTCGGTCATGCGCGCCAAAATCTCGTTAGCCTCAGCTTCCAGCTCGGGGATAGCTGTCTCGATAATCATCGCTGGCACGCCATTCTTGCCGAAGGCCGCCCGCAATTCCCTGAAGAGGCTTTGCTCGCGCTGTGTCGCCGTCAGGCGCGCAGACCGGCGCTTTTTTCTCGCTCGCCCGGCCGCGATGGCATTTAACTCTTGCTCGCGGATGGTTTTGCTTTCGCGCAGGCGCTGCGCTGCGCCGCGTATGCGCTCGAGTTTGGCGCGCCATTCCCGCTCCTGCTCCACTTTGACCCTTAAATCGGTGATTTCGCTCTCGCTGCGCTGGATTTTGTCTTCGGCTCGCGCTAGGTCTTGGCTGAGGTTTGCCTGGCGCGCCGCCGTATCAGCGCGGATTTTTTCCGCCTCCGGCAGGTTGATGCGGGCAAATTCTAAAAGCGTATGCTGCTTATCAAAAACGGCGAAAGATTGCAACTGCGTCTTGATGTCGTCATGCGAGACGGGGTTATAACCGATGACTTCGCGCTCGCGCGCGATTTGCGCCAGTTGCCGCCGCAGTTCAGAGCCATAATCCGCGCTTTGCAGCCGCGTTTCAATCTGAGCCAGATGGTGGCGCTGCAAGTGCAGGCTGGCGGCGGCTTCTTCGGCTTTGCGCTTCTGCTCGGCCGCGGCGCCAAACTGCCGCTGCAATTTTGGCAGGTCTTTGAGGCGCAGCCCCCAACCGTCTATTTCTCGCTGCCGCGTTTCGCTGTTCGCGCCAATGTCGTGGATTTTGTCACGGCATTGGCGATACTGCTGCCGTTTTTCATCCCGTTCGGCTTCCAGTTGCAGCAGCATGGCATCGCGCTGGCTGGCCGTCAGCGCTTGACCGCAGAGCGGGCAGCTCGCGCCATCCGCCAGCTGCAAGCGACCCAGTCTTTCATTCAGCGCTTTGCCCTCAGTCGTTAGCGTCTCCAGTTGCGCCCGCAAACGCGAGCGCCGCAGTTTCAGCTTTTGGATTGCCTTGGCGCTTTCGTCGCGCTGGGTCTCGAGTGCTTGCAGCTCTTCGACGGCCTCTCCTAGAGCCGCCAAATCTGTCTCGGCCGCGGCGGCGGCCAGCCGGGCTAAGCCTTGGATACGCTCGCGGATGACATCAGCTTCGCGGCTTAATTCGGCGCGTTTTTCCGCCAGTTCGCGTTCCAGTTGATGGCGGCGACGGTCTAGGTCTTGTATCTGCGCCAACTGCTCGGCAATGGCGCTCTGGTTGGAGCGGGCTGTCAAAAGCTGTTGATAGACCGCTTCGATTTCGGCTTCTTGGGCTAGCCTTTGCTGATATTCAGCAATCTTTTTGTCTTGCCGGGCGATTTCCGCTTGCGCCGCCTGCATATCGGCGCGGCGGCTTTTAATCAGGCGCTTCAGCTCGAGCAAGTTTTCTTGCTCGCGGCGCAAAGCCGCCGCCGAATTCGCCACCAGGCTGTGTTCGGCGCTGGCATGTTGCAGCTTTTCGTTGGTGGTTTCGAGCCTCGCCAACAGCTCGGCCAGTTCGGCTTGAAGCTGCGGCTCGCGGGCGATTTCGGCGTCGATGCCGCGCATGTCGTGCTGGATGATGTCAATCTGAGTCGCCAGCGCGCGCAGTCGCTCTTTTGCCGCCGCTTCATAGACCGCCCATTGCTCGAGGCTGAGAATATCGGCGAGGATGCGCTTGCGCTCGGCGGCGGTTTTCAGAGTGAAGGCATCGGCGCGGCCTTGCTGCAAAAAAGCGGAATGGGCGAAGGTCTCATAATCCAAGTGCAGGATGGCGTTAATTTTTTCTTGCGTGCGCCGCATGCCATCTTCGTTGATGATGCGCGGCAGGTCATCTTCAGCCCAGACCATCAAATCGAGAGCGCCGCGGCGCCCCCGCCCAGAGCGCGACCGCCGCCGCAAAACCCGATAGCGCAAGCCTTCTTGCTCGAAGTCAAGCGCGACGCGCATATCGTTTTGCCCGAGGTGGATAAGTTCTTCGTCGCGTTTGGCTCGCGCCCGGCCCCAAAGCGCCCAGGTCAGCGCGTCCAAGATAGAAGATTTGCCGACCCCGTTCTGCCCGGTCAGGCAGGCCAGGTCAATGCCCTCGAAGATGATCGGGTCGGGCGCGCGATAGGCGAGGAAATTGCGCATTTCCAGCCGTATGGGCAGCATAGTCGCCTCAGTTTGCCGACTCAACGTCTGTGAGTGTAACACAGCCGCGCCAATCTGCGACTAAGCCGCGCAATTTCCCTGCCGGGGGTATTCTCAGAAAGGTTCACCCCCACGCTTGTGGGGAAGACCCCTAGCGGAAGGATGAAATTTTCCCGCATAAAGGTTCATCCCCACGCTTGTGGGGAAGACTCCACTTTTCGAAGTTCTGTTTTTCGCCAAAGTTGAAGCAATCGGCTATGTCTTGCTTTAAGTTACCCTGATTGCCCTTCACCTGTAGGATGTAATCCGCTCCTTCGTCCCGTATTGTCTGGGAAATCTCCGTTTGACAGCCCATCGCATCGATGGTCACAATGCAGCCGGCAAGCTCCAAAAGACGCAGCAACTCTGGTATAGCCGTTATTTCATTCGATTTGTCGTCTACTTTCCGCTGACCCAAAACCAATCCGCTTTCACTTGCCCAAGCGCTGATCATGTGAATCGCATCCTTGCCCAGCGCGCGGTCATGGCTTCCGCGCAGGGTCTTGCCATCCAACGCAACCACCTGTCCTTCGCTGACCTCAAACACTGAGCTAACCCAGCGTATAAATCGGAGTTGGAACTCCTCATGCTTGAGCCTGGCAAAGACGTAACCGAAGGTATCGTGCGAGGGTATGCCATACTCTAAGTTCAGATACTGGCGAAACCACGCCTCTTTTGCTTTGCCGACCGTTTCAACGCCAACCCAACTTTGTGCGCCACAAACCACCGCACAGACCGTAATGATAATGATGTCCACCAGATTATGTGTGCAGCGCCCCTTCACCCGCGGATCGGGCATATCCGCATAACATTCTTCCAAACTCAATCTCGCAACTTTTTTCATGTGGCGACTCCCTTTTCGCCAAATTATCCCCCTTCTTTCATTTTGATGCGATTGCCCCTTGCGCGCGGGGGGGGGGGGGTAGACTTCATATAGTTGCTAAGCGCCTTTTCGAAAGCTTAGCGCATCTATATTTTTGAGGAGAAGTAAAGATGAATTACAAAACTGTATTGTGGCTTTTTGCCCTAGTGCTGGTATTCGCTCTTTTGGGCAGCGCCTACGCCCAGGACCCAGTACAAATCGTCTATTGGGATCATGTCTATGGCAACGAAGCCCAAGAGGCGGCGATGGCGCAGCTCATCGCTAACTTTGAAGAGGCGAATCCGGATATCGAAATCCTGCTCGAGACCTATAACACCGATGTCATGCGTGACATTGCTAAAACCACCATTGAGGCGGGTGAAGGTCCCGACCTAATTTATTACGATGCGGGACCCGCTTATGCCGGCATTTTGGCTAATGCGGGCTTGCTCCTGCCACTTGATGAGGCTTATACAGCCAACAACTGGGACGAACGTCTTATCTCCATTTCCCGCGCCTGGACCACCTTCGGCGGTCATGTCTATGGCGTCGGTCATGAACTTGAGGCGCAGGGTTTGTACTGGAACAAGCGCATCTTCGCCGAGGAAGACTTGGAGACGCCGACGACTTTTGCCGGGCTGCTCGAATTGTGCGGGACATTCCGTGAACGCGGCTATGATACGCCGATGGCAGTAGGCTGGGGGGACCCACATGCCTTCCCACTGGCGCACAATTGGTACAACGTGCTCGCCAACTACGTGCCAGTCGAGACAGTCGCAGCGGCAATTTCCGGCGAGCATCCCTGGACCGATCCTGATATTG
The DNA here is from genome assembly GCA_965200325.1 of Phototrophicaceae bacterium. Classification (GTDB taxonomy): domain Bacteria; phylum Chloroflexota; class Anaerolineae; order Aggregatilineales; family Phototrophicaceae; genus UBA6055. The sequence goes on from OZ241335.1 coordinate 3,175,794, forward strand.
TCGCCTCAATCGAACTTGTCACTACTGACATGGTTGGCGCCGGCTGTTATAACGATGACGCTTATGCAATCGGTTTCCTGGATGGCAACAACATGCACTACGCCGGTCAAGCGCCTATGATGCTGATGAGTACCTGGGCGATGGGCTTCTTCACCGATGAGGTTACGGATGAGTTCGGCTTCATGCTCTTGCCGCCCATCGAAGGCAGACCACAGGGCATGATTCACTTGATGGGTTCTGCCTGGTTCGTCGTCGCCGACACCGAAAACCCGGAGGAGACTATACGGTTCCTGGATTATTTGGCCTCTGCGGATACGATTCAACTCTGGATTGACGGGGGTACGCTCCCGGCTCAAGCCGGCGTCGACTATAGCGGTTTCGAGATGCGGCCTGTCTATCGGGATTTCACCAACTTGGTCGCAACTTGGGACGGCCCACTGGCTTACCATCTTGATGTGCTGACGCCAGCCAATTGGAATACTTTTGTATTTGAAAGTATGGGTGAAGTACCAGCCGGTAGGATGACCGCCCAAGAATTTGCCGAACAAATGGAAACAGAGATGCAGAAGGCTGTCGAGGAAGGCAGACACGTCGATATCACGGGCTAGCTTCGGTTAACCTGTGTATGGGGGTGCCACTTGGTCACCCCCATAAGTATCAATGATGTTAAAACGGTGGGGCGGAATGATTGCTAGCATTCGCCAATTCTTCGCCAGCAGGAAGCTGCGTGATTACGCGACCGGCTACGCTTTTGTTTTGCCGGCACTGCTTGTATACGTCTTTTTCGTCGTCTACCCTTTTTTCTATACCATCTATCTCAGCCTCACCAAATGGGATGGGGCGAAGCCGGTCAAAGAGTTCGTCGGTTTGGCGAACTATCAGGAGCTCGTCGCCGACTCGCGCTTATGGGGAGGGCTGAGCCACAACTTCATCTGGGTTGTTCTAGGCACGGTGCTGCCCGTCGCCATCGGCTTATTTTTGGGTGTGTTGCTTTGGCGCGGTGTGCGCGGCATGGTCTTCTTCCGCACCGTCTATTTTTTGCCGGTGGTACTGGCGCCGGTCGCCGTCGGCATCATCTGGAAGTGGATTTACAATCCGCAGTTCGGTCCTATCAATACGACGTTAAAATCTCTTGGCTTAAAATTTCTGGCAAAAGGTTGGTTAGGGGACCCCTATGTGGCGCTGCCGGCCTTGATTTTCGCCGGCGTTTGGGGCTATTTTGGCTTTTGCTTTGTCGTCATCATGGCTGGCTTGCAAAATATCGACACGGACCAAATCGACGCTGCGCTGGTCGATGGCGCTAATAGCGCCCAGCGTTTATGGTACATCATCATTCCCGGTCTGCGGCATGTATTGAAAATGATTACCACCTTCACGCTCATTCTGGGTGTCAATGTTTTTGACATCGTTTGGATTACGACCCGGGGTGGCCCCGGTCGGGCGACCCATGTCATCGCTACTTTCACCTATACCACCGCCTTCCGCGAAAGCTACGTCGGCTATGGCTCGGCGCTGGCGATCGTGATGGCGCTGGTGTCGCTGGTTGCCTCTTTTATCTTCATCACATTGCGGGAGCGAGGGGGAGACTAGCGACATGGCGCAGCCAGCAGTTACGGTCAATCCTAGGCGGCCGACGAGTTACTGGCTCGGCAAGGCCCTTCAGTACGGCCTGCTCATGCTCTTTGCGCTCTATGTACTGTTGCCCTTTACCTGGGTGGTCTTCACTGCGCTCAAATCGAACCTTGAGATTGCCCAAGACCCGCTGGGTCCCCCGCCAAACTGGCGATTTGAAAATATTGCCCAAGCTTGGAACCAGGGTAAATTCGGCCGCTACTTCATCAATAGCGTGATAACGACCATTCCCATTGTGATTCTGGTCGTCAGCTTGTCTTGTCTAGCAGGTTATGGCTTGGCGCGTCTCAAAATGCCGGGCAGGGCGTTTATCTTTTACTTCTTCTTGATTGGGCTGATGGTCCCCTTCACGGCGATTATGATTCCGCTCTTCTATATCTTGCGGGACATCGGCGCACTAGGCACGTATTGGGCGATGATTTTGCCGCAGACCGCTATATCGCTGCCTTTCGGCATCTTCTTCATGCGCGCGTTTTTCTCCGGATTGCCCTACGATTTGACGGACGCGGCCAAGATCGATGGCTGCAACGACTTTGGCGTATTCCGCCGGGTGATGCTGCCGTTGGCGGGGCCTGCTGTAGCGGCCTTAGTCGTCTTTAACTTCATGGGCTCTTGGAATGCTTTCCTGCTGCCCTTGATTTATTTGCAGTCCGACAAGCTCCGCCCCCCTCATGACAGGCATGATGTTCTTCACCACCCGCTGGGGCGTGGATTACAGCATGTCCATGGCCGGCACGCTCATCGTCATGCTGCCGATTACGGCGGTATATGTGGCCTTCCAGCGCCAGTTCATCCAAGGTCTCACCGCTGGTGCAGTGCGGGGATAAGGCAGAGGGAAAAGACATGCCGCGAAAAGTTGTTTTCACCAAAGAACACGATGTCGCTGTCGTGGAATATGAAGAGCGCCCTTTGGCACCTAATGAGCTGCGTGTTCAGACCGAATACGCCTCGGGCAAACATGGGACGACCCTCAGCATCATGGATGGCAGGAACCGACAAGGGCAGCGTTTTGAGACCGATTTACGTCTCTTCCTCCCAAGCGATGAGGCGGAGCCGGACCCCGTTCCCACCCTTGGAGTCGGCACTAGCGGCGTTGGCACGATCATCGAAGTGGGGACGGCTGTCCTGGACTGGAAGGTGGGCGATCGCGTATTCGGTTTCATGGATGTGAGTGAGACAAATATTATTTGTGTGGATCGTCCGCAAGACTTTATCTGGCCCCAGTTCGCGCCGGCACCCTGGCTGATATGGGAATTGGGCGAGCTTGACCCGCTGCTTGCCTTGTGCTTCGAGCCAGCCTATGTCGCCCTCAATAGTATCCGCGAATCCAACATCCGCTTTGGCGACACGGTAGCTATTATCGGCCTGGGCGCTATCGGCTTGTTAACTGTCCGCGTTGCCGCATTGAGCGGGGCAGAACAGATATTTGCTGTGGATCCACTGCCAAAACGCCGCCAATTAGCCAGCAATTTTGGAGCGCATTATGTGCTCGATCCTTATGCTGGGGATACGGCTTTAGCAATCAAAGAGTTGACCGGCGGGACGGGGGTTGATGTCAGCATTGAGATTAGCGGACAGTATGCGGCCCTGCATACCGCCATTCGAGCCACGCGCTACGGCGGGAAGGTCTGCCAGGCGGGTGTTATGCTAGGCAATGCGGCGGATTTGTGGCTGGGTCGTGAATTTCTTCTGAACAGTCTGACGATGCTTGTTCCGCGGGGCAACGGCGCGATGGAATATAAACCGGCCGACTACCCCTTGTGGGACCAGTTCCGCATCTTCGACACAATCGTGAGCAAGATGAAGCAGGGCCAGCTAACCGCTCCGGGGCTTATCGACCCCCTGGTCTCTTTGGAAGAAGTCCCGGCGATCTTCCAACTAATCAAGCACCGCCCGGAAGAGGTGGTCAAATATGGTGTCCGTTTTTGAGTCAATTTCAGTCCATTTCAATTGATGAGGGAAATAGCCAGATGGCAGCCGCCCTGCGTGTGACCGTATGGAACGAGTTTTATCACGAGAATCCGATACATTGGGCTTATGTGAAGCGCGCTTGGATGAGCGCGGGCTATAGCGAAGAAAGCGCGCTAGAAGAAACCGAGGGCGTGCAGAAAATCTACCCTGAGGGCATGCACGCTGTCATTGCCCGTCATCTGAGCCAGCGAGGTTTCTTCGTGCGAACCGCAACTCTCGATGAACTGGAGCATGGCTTGAGCGAAGCGGTTCTAGCTGAGACCGATGTGCTGCTCTGGTGGGGGCACATCGCCCACGAACGGGTGCAGGATGCGATTGCGGAGCGGGTCTATAAACGCATCGTGGACGACGGTATGGGTTTTATCGCGCTGCATTGGGGAGCGGGTTCCAAGGTTTTTAGGAAGCTGATGGGTCGTTCCTGTGCGCTAACACCGCGGGTGGATGGGCAACGGGAACAGGTTTGGGTGCTTGAACCCGAGCATCCCATTGCCCGAGGCTTGGGGAAATCCTTTGTGATTCCCCAAACAGAAATGTATGGCGAGCCATTTGACATCCCTAGCCCCGATACGATTGTCTTCATCAGTTGGTATCCCGGGGGCGAAGTTTTCCGCAGTGGCTGCTGTTTTCAGCGTGGCCGGGGGAAAATCTTCTTCTTCTCGCCAGGGCACGAAACCTACCCAATCTATTACCAGCCCGAAGTCCAGCAAGTCATCACAAATGCGGTGGGCTGGGCGGCGCCGCGAAGGTAGTTGAGGAATAAATAAGCGGATATTATGAAATTATCGGCGCATCAAACTTTGCTGCCAGGGGCGAATCTTTCCGAGCGCTTTCAGCGGGCGGCAGACTGTGGCTTGCATGGTATCGAGCTTGCTTGTAGAAGGCACAATCTGTGCCGCTGGCGTCTACCAGGGCGAGGCGCGGGGCTTATGGCTAGGGCGGGAGTTCCACCACAATCGCCTGACGATGATTGTTCCCCATGGCTGTTTTTTGGGTCATAAGCCGCGCGACCATTCGCGTTGGGATAAATACCGCGCTTACGATACTATCGTAAGCATGATGCGCCAAGGCAAGCTGACTGCGCCTGGCTTAATCCAGCCCGTCGTTTCGCTGGACGAAGGGCCGGCGGTTTGGGACCTCATCGTGAATAAACCTGAAGAAGTGCTCAAATTTGGCATACGTTTTTAAGTTGATACTGTAATTAGACTAGTGAAATATGAAATAGAGGGGCATCTAATGGCAAGTGCAGCATTATCAACAGTAGCGCTGCGAAAGGCGCTGGGCTACACATTGTATGTATTGAATGCCGACGGGACACAAGTAGTCGAGATACCGAATCCGGAGCTTTCACCTGAAACCGAGGTCGAACCGCCCACAATCAATCTGCTAGAGGTGCCGGCCGAGGTTGCCGCCCATGGGTACCACAGCTTTGACCTTTCTATTTATAACGTGCCCAGTATCGAGCGCAGCTATCTGGTGGAGTTGCGGTCTGCTTTCGAAGAGTCGAACGTAGAGCTGTTTCAGTTGCTCATTGACACGGGTGAAGTCGCCAGCACGGACCGAGAAGAGCGCAGCACCAGCCTCAAGCAGACCAAGCGCTGGATAGAAATTGCCAATGAGTTAGGGGCAAGCGGGGTGCGCTATGTTCCTGGTGATAGCGAGCCTAACGCGGAGACCATCCGTTTGAGTGCCGAAGCCTTCCGCGAGTTAGCTGATTATGCCGAGCAATGTGGGCTGAAGCCAGCCACCGAAAACTATCGATTCATGAACAACGTGGCTGAAGACCTGTTGCAAATTCTCGAACTCTCTGAGCGAGAATACGGGCTGGTTGCCGATTTTGGCAACGCCAAAGGTTCCAAGAAGTACGATACTTTGGCTAAGTTGCTGCCCCGCGCGACCTCGATTCATGCCTGGGCTGAAGCAAATGAAGACGGAACACCGAAACTCGACGAATTTCGCCATTGTTTAACAATGGCGCGTGATACGGGCTTCAATGGACCTATCATGTTACATGGTGCCTATCTGGTAGATAACTACGGTTGGGCACCGGATTTCTGGAGTGGTGTCGACGAACTACGGCGGGAAGTACAAGCCGTATTTGGCGAAAGTTGTGGTGGAAGAGCATAGCCAATGTCAGCGTCATTACGTGTGACGGTATGGAACGAGTATCGCCACGAGAGTCCGGCACAGTGGGCGACTGTGAGGTCCATTTTGCTGGACTTAGGGTTTAGTGAAGAAAAAATCATCCAGGCGGCCGAAGGCGTTCACCGCATCTACCCTGAAGACATTCACACCGCCCTTGCCCGTCATCTGCGTATGCAGGGCTATATAGTACGCAAGGCAACGCTCGATGAACCAGAACACGGTCTTACAGCAGCGGTATTGGCTGAGACCGATGTGCTGATTTGGTGGACTGCGCCCACTAATGGTCCCGAATTACTATTTGGCGACTCTGCGCCGCTTGAGAAACTGGACTGATGCGGCTTGCGGCAGAAAAGCGCAAGCTAGAGGAAGGTTGGACATAAATGAAACTGCTGACATACGATACAGGCAGCGGACCGCGTTGTGGGGTTCTACGCGAGGAACGGGTAGTCGATGTAAGTGCTCTGCTTGGTGCCGAGCAAACCTTGGCTGACGTTCGCGCCTTGCTCGAACTTGCTGATGCGCCGCTTGATCGCTTGCGGGAAGCCCTGGCGCGGGGTATCGCTGTGCCTAACGTGCCGCTGGCTCGGGTGCGGCTGCGCGCCCCGGTGTTAAAGCCGCCCACCATACGCGATTTCTTCAGTTATGAGGCGCATGCCACCGGTCAAGGGAGTCATACCCTGGCAGAAGCCTGGTATCGCCTGCCAATCTTTTATTTTTCCAATCCGCTGCGGGTCTTCGGTCCCGAAGACCGTGTGCCTTATCCTTCAGCCACAGAGCGACTTGACTACGAGCTTGAGCTTGGCTGCATTATCGGGCGTGAAGGTAGCAACATCGCCGCGGCTGATGCTTTAGACTATATCGCTGGCTTCTGCATCTTCAACGACTGGAGCTGCCGCGACTTACAGATGGACGAGATGTCGGTTGGGCTTGGTCCGGCTAAGGGCAAAGACGCCGCGACGACGCTCGGTCCCTGGCTGGTTACGACAGACGAAATGATGCCCTACCTGCGTGATGGCAGGCTACAGGTCAAGTGCACTGCCAAGGTCAACGACGAAGTTTGCTTAAGTGATGGCGATGGTGGCAATCCGCATCACAGCTGGGGAGATTTTGTCGAGCGTGCTTCTTGGGACAGCCGCATTGTTCCGGGCGATGTCTTGGGCAGTGGTACGGTTGGAGGCGGTTCGATTGGTGAGGCGATACTGATGGGTTATGAAAACGCGCGCTTCCTACAACCAGGCGATGTGGTCGAGTTGGAGGTGGAAGGGATTGGCGTACTGCGCAATACTATCGGTCCCAAAGAGAAGGCAAATCCCAAGTACCGCTACAAAGCTAAAGAGCAGCCGCCTCTGCCAACACTTGGGCTGCGTGAATGAGCAAGGATTTGAAATGAACACAACCGGAGAATTCGATGCCACCATCGAAGGTTTTGTCTTGTTCTAAGGAGAGAAAGAATGAACGCAGATAGTATCCGAAGTGCTGCTTGTGTCGGCGGAGGGACGATTGGCTTCTCATGGGCTGCCGTATTTGCGCGACACGGCATTCATGTCAACTTGTATGATGTGTCGCAAGCTGCGTTGAGATGGGCGGACGCGGAGCTGCGGAGCACCTATGCAACCCTTGTCGAAGCCGGGCTGATGGCTGAAGCGGAAGTGGCAGCCGCCCTTGCTCGAATCAACACCACAACTGACCTGGCTGAGGCGGTGCAGGCTGTGGACTATGTGCAAGAGTCCGGTCCAGAGCGCTATCGGATTAAGCGGGAAATATACCGCGAGCTGGACAAGCTCGCCCGCCCAGAGGCTCTGCTTGCTTCCAGTACAAGCGGTATGCTGATGACCGAGATTCAAAAGGTGACGGCGCATCCCGAACGCTGTGTCGTGGCGCATCCGTATAACCCGCCACATATCATTCCGCTGGTGGAGATTGTACCCGGTGAAGCGACCTCTGCTGAGACAGTGGCGCTAGCGCGCGACTTTATGGCGCGGTTAGGCAAGGTGCCCGTAGTGGCGCGCAAAGAATGCAGGGGGCATATCGTCAACCACATGCAAGCTGTGCTCTACCGTGAGGCACGTTGGTTGGTGGGCAATGGTGTTGCCTCAGCGGCTGAAATCGACCTCGCATTTAGAACCGGTCCCGGTTTACGCCTGGCGCTGATGGGACCCTTTATGTTGGGCATGCTTTCCGGTCCAGGTGGGTTGGCGGATTCATTACTCCACGGGAAATTCTCTCACGAGGTAGAAGATGATATCCCAGCCCGCGTTGAACTTGAATCTCCCCCGCGCAACCCAGAAAACGAGCGTGCCTGGGCAAAAATATGCGTTGAGCAGATGAATGCCGCAGTGGCCAGCCTGGATATGGAGTCGGCCAAAAAGTGGCGGGATGTCAAGCTGCTACAAATCCTGCAAGTGTTGGCTTCTGATTAAGTAAAAGCGGGAAAGCAGCGAGAAACTAGGCTATTACGCGCGGAAGGCGGCGCTCGTCTTCGCCCGCAGCTCGTCTAGGGAAACGCCGGGCATCAATTCCAGCAAGCGCATCTCGCCCGTCTCAAAGGCGAAGACAGCTAGCTCAGTAATCAGCAAATCGACCGCGCCGACAGCGGTCAGCGGCAAACTGCATTCGGCGACGATTTTGGGCGCGCCGGTGCGGCTAGTATGCGTCATGGTGATAATCAGACGGCGCGCGCCGCTGGCCAAATCCATCGCGCCGCCCACGCCGAGCAGCGGCTTGCCCGGCACCGCCCAGTTCGCCAGATTGCCGCGCTGGTCAACCTGCAAACCGCCCATGACCGCCACGTCAATATGCCCGCCACGAATCATGGCGAAAGAGTCGGCGCTGTCAAAATAGCTGCTGCCGGGCAAAGCGGTAACTGGCTGCTTGCCGGCATTGACTGGATAATCGAGCGCGCCAGCGCTCGGCGGTGCCGGTCCCACCCCCAGCATGCCATTTTCCGTATGCAGGATGATGCCATGCTCAGGCTGGATGAGGTCGGCGACGAGCGTCGGGATACCGACGCCGAGATTGACCACATCGCCCGTTTGCAGTTCGGCGAGGGCGCGCTGGGCGATAGTCAAGCGCAGCGGGTCGCGCTTGCCGCGGCCGGCGCGAATATCTGCTGAGGAGCCAAGCTCGGCGGCTGTCGTCTGCGCTTCGACCAGCACATCGACGTAATTGCCGCTGGTGTGGATCTGATTCGGGTCGAGCGCGCCGAGCGGGACAATCTCTTCCGCCTCAGCGATGACCAGGTCGGCGGCAGTTGCCATCGCCTTGTTGAAGTTTTGCTCGGTGCGGCGATAGACAAGATTGCCAGCCGTGTCGGCACGCCAGGCGCGGATGAGAGCGACATCGGCGCGGATAGCTGGCACAAAGACATGCAGCTCCCCTTTGATGCGCTTGGTTTCAGCCGCCTGCGTCAGCACAGTGCCAGCCGCAGTCGGCGTGTAGAAGCCGCCGATGCCCGCGCCGCCAACCCGTATCGCTTCAGCCATCGAGCCTTGGGGCAGCAATTCAAAGTCGATAGCGCCGCTCTGCGACGCCGCCACCGCTTCTGGGTTGCTGGTGAAAAAAGAGCCAATCGCCTTTTTTATCTGCCCATTGCGCAGCAGCCGCCCGCCGCCCAATCCCGGCTCGCCGATGTTGTTGGCGATATAAGTGAGCTCGCAACTGCCAGTTTCCGCCAGCGCGTGCAGCAAATGGGTAGGCGTGCCGGTCATGCCAAAGCCGCCGACCAGCAAGACCAGCGCCGCCGCGCCGTCGTTCATGCCGCTAGAATTGCCGGCGGTAACGCTGCCACCGGCGCGAAATGCCGGCCGCAGTCGGGCTAACTTGTCGAGGCTGGTCGCCAGCTCATAGCCGCTCTCAGTTTGGCGATAGAATGGGTGCTCATCGGTGTCGACGACGATAGGCGCGCCTTTGCCCAAGAACAAAGTCCTGTATTTCTGTGTGCTGATGGATGCCTATACACGGGGACTTCGCGACTGGAACCTCAGTCGGTCTTTGGGGCAGGACTTGACCTTGGGTGCTCTACAACGGGCATTACAGGTGCACCCGGCACCAGAAATACACCATTCGGACCGCGGTTCGCAATACACCGCCAAACGTTATGTGCAACTGCTGCGAGAAGCGGGAGTGCAAATCAGCATGACAGCGGCGGGCAAACCGAGTGAGAATGGACAGGCGGAAAGGCTGATACGCAGCATCAAGGAAGAGGATACCAACGTGAGTGAGTATCGATCGATGGCAGAGGCGCGGCAGGGCATCGCCGATTACATCGCTTTCTACCAATATGAGCGCATCCATAGCGCGCTAGACTATCAAACACCGGCAGAATTCGAGGCACAGTGGCTGTCCAACCACCCCTAAGATTCTGCTTTTTTTCTGTACAGTTTTAGCAGTCCACTTCATCCCAATAGCGGTTCACCCCCACGCTTGTGGGGAAGACATCTTCATCAGTCGTCCGCACCCGGCTATGCAAGGTTCACCCCCACGCTTGTGGGGAAGACATCTTCATCAGTCGTCCGCACCCGGCTATGCAAGGTTCAACCCCACGCTTGTGGGGAAGACTACATATTTTCACCGCCGCGCTAATGACGATGAGGTTCACCCCCACGCTTGTGGGGAAGACACTCGGTGGGGAAAGGCGAATGGTCAACCGCAGGGTTCACCCCCACGCTTGTGGGGAAGACTTTCTTTTTCAGAAGCCTTCGCATAGCCTTGACGGTTCACCCCCACGCTTGTGGGGAAGACGCGGATAGGAATTTTGGCAGCGGCTCGGACGGCGGTTCACCCCCACGCTTGTGGGGAAGACTACCGCTGGCGCAGTGGCTAGTCGATACCGGGAGGTTCACCCCTACGCTTGTGGGGAAGACTTAGCGCCACTAGCCCAGACTACAGTGAAGTCATGGTTCACCCCCACGCTTGTGGGGAAGACGTGTTGCTCTGCGTCCCAGATTTGCCCGGCCCGGGTTCACCCCCACGCTTGTGGGGAAGACGTGTTGCTCTGCGTCCCAGATTTGCCCGGCCCGGGTTCACCCCCACGCTTGTGGGGAAGACCGGCTGGATTAACAGCCCGCGCCCCAGCGGAACGGTTCACCCCCACGCTTGTGGGGAAGACTCGAGATCGGCGCAGTGCTGCTGCCGCCGATGCGGTTCACCCCCACGCTTGTGGGGAAGACTCGAGCAAGTCCCGCGCTATCTCTGGCGCGCGCGGTTCACCCCCACGCTTGTGGGGAAGACCATCCAGTAGCACATCTATCGTATCACCGTCTAGGTTCACCCCCACGCTTGTGGGGAAGACATGCGGATGCCGATATAGGTGCTGGGTTCGTACGGTTCACCCCCACGCTTGTGGGGAAGACATGCGGATGCCGATATAGGTGCTGGGTTCGTACGGTTCACCCCCACGCTTGTGGGGAAGACTATTGGAATTTCCATCTTTTGAATCGCAGTCAAGGTTCACCCCCACGCTTGTGGGGAAGACCAACAATTCGCCCGTTTCGAGCCAGATGCCGTCGGTTCACCCCCACGCTTGTGGGGAAGACCGCGGCCCAGGCCAGCCTCTCGCCGCCGCAGGCGGTTCACCCCCACGCTTGTGGGGAAGACGCGGGTCCCGATGTCTTCAACCAGTTCACCCTCGGTTCACCCCCACGCTTGTGGGGAAGACGCGGATAGGAATTTTGGCAGCGGCTCGGACGGCGGTTCACCCCCACGCTTGTGGGGAAGACAATTCAGATAACGGCGCCAACAAGCGCGCTTACGGTTCACCCCCACGCTTGTGGGGAAGACCCCGCCGCCGGCATTTGATAAATCAGAGACCCAGGTTCACCCCCACGCTTGTGGGGAAGACCCAGCAAGCGCAGCCAGCTTTTGGCGCGGGTCAGGTTCACCCCCACGCTTGTGGGGAAGACCTGGGCGTAGAACGAGCGGCTTCGCTGGCAGAGGTTCACCCCCACGCTTGTGGGGAAGACACAGAAGTCCGCCTGCTGCCAGTCAGCGCGTGAGGTTCACCCCCACGCTTGTGGGGAAGACTGTCTATCCTGCGGCTGGGCGCGGCCAGCCTAAGGTTCACCCCCACGCTTGTGGGGAAGACAAATCGCCTGGTTCGCCGAGCGGCTGGCGGCGAGGTTCACCCCCACGCTTGTGGGGAAGACGCGTATTGGTTGCCGTTGGAGAGGGCGTATTGGGGTTCACCCCCACGCTTGTGGGGAAGACGCACTTGGATTATGAGACCTTCGCCCATTCCGCGGTTCACCCCCACGCTTGTGGGGAAGACGCGTATTGGTTGCCGTTGGAGAGGGCGTATTGGGGTTCACCCCCACGCTTGTGGGGAAGACGCACTTGGATTATGAGACCTTCGCCCATTCCGCGGTTCACCCCCACGCTTGTGGGGAAGACATAATCTCGGCGTAATTTTCGAAACCAATATATGGTTCACCCCCACGCTTGTGGGGAAGACGACGGAGACGGCAGTGCCATCGGCCTCGAGGACGGTTCACCCCCACGCTTGTGGGGAAGACGAGGGGAGAAAAACCCCCGAAAACTGCGCGGGCGGTTCACCCCCACGCTTGTGGGGAAGACATGGCTGAGCGTCATAACGCTGTCCGCGTCCCAGGTTCACCCCCACGCTTGTGGGGAAGACTCTCGCTGGCGTCAATTGTATAGCCGCCGCCAGGTTCACCCCCACGCTTGTGGGGAAGACGGTGAAATTGATTTCGCCAGTGGCTGGGGTTAAGGTTCACCCCCACGCTTGTGGGGAAGACTTGAGCAAGGGCGCAACAATGCACTCTACACGAGGTTCACCCCCACGCTTGTGGGGAAGACCTGCTGCTGATGGACTTGCATGGTTGGCAGAACGGTTCACCCCCACGCTTGTGGGGAAGACGCCAATGGGCGGAATCTCTAAGCCCGCGTCCAAGGTTCACCCCCACGCTTGTGGGGAAGACCAGAAGACCTGCAAGCGATTCGCGCCATCGACCGGTTCACCCCCACGCTTGTGGGGAAGACTTCCCCCGCACTTACAGCCGCGTGAGCGCCGCCGGTTCACCCCCACGCTTGTGGGGAAGACGGGGCCTGCCAAATTCAGTGCGCGAGCGGTTGCGGTTCACCCCCACGCTTGTGGGGAAGACCCTTCCGTAATAAAACGTAATTATTGCGGAAGGGCGCAATACCCATCAGCGGCAGCCGCCAACTCAAACCTCGTCGGCTTCGCCGGCCAGCGGCCGCCGCACCAACTGCAAGCCATCCATATCTACTATCTCCCGCCGCGTACTGCCATATTTTCGCACCGAAAACCGCTGTTCGTTGTTCGTCGTCCACATTTGAATGATACCGCCCTCCCGGCAATTTTCACAGGCGCGCTCCCACAAACGATCGCGCACCATCGCCGTCAGATGCCCCAAAAACACGCCCGGATGTGGCTCAATCAGCCAGCGCGAAAACTCGCCGCGCAAACCAACCGGCACATTTTCCATTATCATCACGACCATACTTCTTCCTCCGCAAAAAGCGCGTCCCAATCGACCTCTTCCAAAGGGAAACTCGGCGGCTCGCCATCTATGTCGTAATCCGCCGGCTCCTCTTCCATTTCCAGCACCGTGTCAATATCCGGCAGAATGCGGCGCAGCAGCTTTGTCTCTTTGAAGGCTTCCCGGCAGCGGCGCCGCAGCCGCGCGTACAAGTCATCTGTGCCTAAAGCGACAGTTTCAAAAGCAATCGGTATCGACAGCTCGGTTTTATACAAGTCGGCGATGTCCAGCACAAATGACAATTGCTTGCCGCTGTGGATAAAACCCAAACCAGGCGAATAACCGCCGCTGACAATCGCCGCGTGACAAATGCCATAGAGCAAAGCGTTGGCCATCGACAAAGCGCTGTTAATCGCATCGGCGGCTTGCATATTGCGCGGGTCATAACGCCGGCCGCGCCACTTCACGCCATAATAGCGACTCATCAGCCGATAAGTATTGCGCACGCGCACGCCTTCATGCCCGCGAATCTGCTCTAAGCTCAAATCTGGCTCTAATTCTTCTTCAAAGCGCTGCGCATACATCTTGAGCGCCACCCGCCGCCGCGTCTGCGGGTCGGAAACCAAGCTCGCCTGCTTGATGAGCCGCTGCGCTTTGCGCGTTTCGCCGGTGCCTTGGGCATAAAAGCGCGTCGCGTCTTCACCCACCCAGAGGATAGAGCAGCCATTTTGCGCCAGCAGCTTGACCGCTTCATGGGTGATGCTCGTCCCCGGCCCCAGCAGCAACACTGATAGCGATGCGACTGGCACCGCCACCTTGCCTTTTTCATCCACCAGCTCAACGGCGTTGCGATAGCGCTGGACAACCGCCCGCTCGGCATAGACATAACTGAGGCTGTCGCGCAGTTTGGTCAGAATATGCAAATCGCTATAGGGCCTGCCAATAGAACCGCTAGGAAACCGGCTCGATTTGCTCATTATGGATACCTCCCTCCAGTTCAGCCCCACATGGTGGGGAAAAGATATAAATTGTTAATTTGCACGGCGGGGCAAAATCGCCCCGCGCCTGAAAAACGCGCCCGCCAGGTAGAGCGGCGCGCCGCAGAACATCAAGCTGGATGCGGCACAGACAACAAACCACAGCCAAAAGCCTTCGCGCTGCCGATGCCGCTGCGCAGCGCGGCGCTAAAGGCCTCGGGCTGCTGGACTTGCAGCCAGCCATCAAATTGCACGACATGCCAGGTCTGCTGGCGGCCTTTGCCATGCAGCTTGCCCAATTTGGCGCTGCGCACATCCAGCGGCTCCACCGCGAAGCCGTGGGCTGCGCCTTTGCGCTGGAGCCAGCGCATCAGAGCCTCGTCGCCGTAGATGGCGTAACGTTTGCCAGCCCGCTTGAATGTCGGATTTGCTTGCAGGCGGAAGCGCAGCCGCAGTCCGCTTTCGATGCGCGGCTCAAACTGGCGCAAAGCCGGTAGCTTGACAAGATAGCCCGGGGTATTCAAGCGCTCCGCCTGGTCCCAAGCCGGCAAAGTTTGCGATTGCACCAGGATAAGCGCGTAGGGCTGCCGCCTGGTTTGTTCGACGCGGTACAAGACGCGCTCTGCGGCGGGCAGGCGGGCAGGAAAAGCGCGCAGCAGGCTGCGGTGCAATTCGTAGCGGTCGCTCAAATCGCGCTGCGCCCTGCGATGCCGCAGGTTTAGAGCTAATTGCGAGAGAAACATCGCTAGTCCTCCTGCTGATAGGCCGGATTCGGCACATAAGCGGCGCGCAGCCGGCGCGGGATGAAGCGCCGCGGCTTGAAAGAAATGGGCTGGTCATTATAGACGATGGCGCCGCTGTCATCTTCTAGCAAGAGCCGCAAGCGTTTGTCCATTTGTTTCGCGGGCGCACCCAAAAATGGATAAGCTGACAAAGCCGCCAGCAAATCAGCCTCGCGCAGGCCATCGGGCAGCCACACCCGCTCGGCTGGCAAGAAGGCTTTGCGCCCAAAAAAGAGAAACCACTGCGGCGCTTTTAAGGCGGTTTGCAGATTTTCCAGCAAAGCGCGCTCGCCTTCTAAGCCCACCAGAAATTTGGCATCGGAGAGATAGTAGCGCTCGGAGACGATCGGATTCTTGCGCGCTATGCCGCCGCCAACCTTATAATAGCCATCGTTGCCGGCGGTATGGAAATCGCGCAGGATAGCGCCGGGCTGGTCGCTGCGCACGCCCATGCGCAGCGACCGCAGATCGTCAATGGCTGCTTGGCGCGGCCGGCCTAGCGCGGCGCAGAGCAAGCCGATGATGCCGCTTTTGGATGGCTCGCGCCCGGTATCCCGATGGCTGAAGTGGCTTTGCGTACCCCAAGATTGCAAGGGCGCGCTAATGCGCAAAAGCAAGGTCGCCATCGCTCAGCCCTCGTCCAGAGCCGCTGTCATCGCCGCGACCCACTGCGACAGGTCCTGCACTTGCGCGCCTGCTAACTCGGCTGATGACAATTCATAAGCCCGCGGATTCAGCACGGCGAGCGTAGGCTGCGCCAGGCGAAACGCGCCTTCGACCTGGTCCCAATAAGCGCTCAAGGCTTGAATGGATGGCTCGGCATGGCCGCCTTCTCTGCGGGCGGGGCGCACCGGTTTCTCAAAAGCGTTAGCCAGCGATTGCCCATCATTGCGCGGGCGCGCCGCTGCCAGCAAGAAATCAGGCGCATGCTTATTGATGAAGGAGTTCTGCATGCCCGATGGCACGACCAGGGCAAAAGCCTGCATAAATGCGCCGACCGTCTTACGGGCGAGCGCGACCTCGCCGCCGAGATTCTTCACCAACTGCCCCCAGTCGATGCGGGCGCAGCGGTAATAGGTGGCTGAATTAAAAGCGATCAAGCCGAGCATGCCAGCGCCGGTGGCGTCTTCCGTTTCATCGGCTAAAGTCGCTTTCAAATCGTCAACGGCGGTGAAATAATCGAACTCGGCCGTGTTGACCTCGTGCGTCGAAATGGCGTGGGCGACTTGGCAGGCGGCATCGATATTGAGCTTGGGCTTTTCCGCCAGCATACGGCCGAACAAGGCAATATCAGGCGCGGAGGTGCGGTTGGCCAGCTCTTTTAGCATGCGCTTGTTAAACGCCTTGATGTCAGGTTCGGTCTCCTTCGCCTGCGCCTCTTTGAGAAAGTCGCTAATCGCGCCAATCTCATCATCGCTGATATAGAGCAAGACGCTGGTTTCGTTCTCGGATTTTCTATCCATCTTGGCATACAAATCCGTCGCGATAGCGAGAACATGCTTTGTTGCCCATTCCGCGTCCAAGCCGTTCTGCTCTAGCCTCTTGACGACATACTCCACCAGCATTTTGGTGCGGGTGCCGGTCGGCACTTTGACCGCTTGCTGGAAAATATCGGATACGCGCATGGCGCGTTTGGCCGATTGCGACGAGATGCGCGCCCGCCGAACACCGCCAAAGAGCGCTTCTTTGGGGTTGCCCGTGTCATCCCGGTTGAGATTCGACGGCGCGAAACTTTGGATGGCATGCAATTCGATAATCATTTCTCTGTCTTCCTTTCTTTATTGAGAGTCGGATTCACTTGGGTTGATGCGCCAAAAGCCGCTTGCCCAATTGCGCTGGACAAAGCGGTTTTCATGATCCCAATGGCGAACATCGCGCATAAGCTGATGCCAGTTAACTGGGATGTCTTTGGCTTTCAAAATGCTGATTTGCTGGCGCAGGCGCGGTTCGAGCGTATCCCGCCGCATACGCAGCAATTGCACAAAGCGGCGCTCGGTGGCGTCGTTTTCCATTTGCGGGTCTAAGGCGCGGATGTGGGCGCCTAGGTTGCCAGTTTTGACCGAGGCCGGGTGCAAGGCATTGCGCAGTTTATCGGCGCAAGCTTCGGCTTTTTGGATGGCTTCCCCGATGTTGCGGACATAGTCCGCATTGCGCAGCAGTTCTAGCGGCAGCGGCATAAGCTCACGGCGGTAGAAAATCGGCTTGGCTTCATCTGCCAACATGCCAGTGGCCAGCAAGCGGACGGGGAAATCTTCCGGGAGATGTTCCAGTGTTAAATTAGAAAGCCAATCGATAACTGCTGGGGGTTGGGATTTACCGTCAGACTGTGGGAGCAAACTGTGATAATTACGCCACAAGGCCCTGTCTTCACGAAATCTCAAAGGCGAATAGCTTATTTCGCCCTTCTTTTCCCTTTTTTCATGCTGTTTTTGTGGACTTCGCACACCTTCGGCGAGTTTTGATACTGGAACTATTGTTATATCGCTTATTTTTACAACACCATCACTGCTATCGTAAAACAACTCAACATGATTCGTCTGCCAGGTAAGATAATCGAGATATCCACTCGGCGTGAGTACCGTCGCCTTGCTTGCACCTGGTTTTCGCCCTTGCCATGGATCGTCCCGTTCCCAAAAAGGCTTATCCTTCGCTGGTGTGGACAAGATTCTTTCGTCAGGATACCGAACAAGGTTGAGCATCAATGTTTGAAAAAGATTACTGCCTTGAGCAAAAAACAGTACGCCCCGTGAATAGATGCTATCCACATCATAGGGAGTCTTAGCGCCACTCCTGCCACCACGAAGTCGAAAAGCTTGTGCTTGCAATAGCCGCCTTGCCGCTTGCGCTGGAGTCAAATTTGGAGCTTGCGCTTCTGTTGTATGGTTGAACAGCGTATGGGTATTTTGAATCTTTTCAGCAAGATATAAAATCGATTTGCGTTTCACTCGATCATCGGAGACTTGATAAAACGGCCGCTCGGGATGAAACAAATCAAAACGGTCGCGCCACTGCTCAAAATAGGCATCCAGCCGTGCCATATCAAAAGCACCTGCCTGCCACAGTGTATGCCACTCGCCCATACCCTCAGGTCCAAAGACGCGGTGCAAAATCGCCAACGCCAGCGGCATAACCGCCGCCGATTGAATCGCCGTCGCGCAAGAAATCTCGCGCAGCCCCGGCGCCCGCGCGAATAAACCGCGCAAACTGACTTCGACAAATTCCCCGTCAACCGTGATGCAAGGCAGCCAGGCTTCTTCCAGCAAGTTGAATGAAAGGCTCATCATTCCTCCTCTTCAATAATTTCTAACCCGTAATGTCTTGTAACTTGTAAGATGTAGAGTATACGGGCTATTTTGCAGTTTGTGGCGACCGGCTGTGAAAACGCGCGGCCGCGCATAGCGCAGTTGCGGTTTGCGCCGCCAGGGGTCATGTTCTGGCAGGTCTTCTAAAACCAGCCTGACCTTCACTTGCCGAATCGTAACCCGATATTGCAATAAGGCCGCTAGGTCGGCTTTGCTCGGCCGACGTTGACTCATTTGCTCGAGTTCTGCATCGACCAGGCAGATAATATCGGTGCCGGGGCGAATATCACGGGTGGCGACATGCTTTTCTTCGTCATCAGGCAGACCGGCGCTCCATCTTCCAATCAAAAGCTCGTCGCTGGGCCCGCCAATGACATGCTGCCCGCCGCGAAACTTGCTGTTCGTCTGATGCAAAGACAGGTCTTCAGCCGCCTTGCGCAAAGCCGCGCGGTAATCAGCGTCAAGCTCATCTCCAGCGCCGTTTTTGCTATAGACAAAATCTATCAGCGCATCGACATCAGCCGGCGTCGTCAGCGCCGTCATCTCGCGCAATTTAAGCCAGGTTTTTAACAAGAAGAGCCGTTCGTAAATCAGCTCGTCGACACCGAAGTCGGGAATGCCGCCCGCATCCATTTCGGAGCGGCGCAAGAGCAAGGTCGGCTCGGCTAAGTGAGCGGGCCGGCGCGAGCGCGGATGCCGATGCAAGCGACCAACGCGCTGAATCAACAAGTCAATCGGCGCGGTTCGGCTGACCATCAAATCGAAGTCCAGGTCGAGGCTTTGCTCGATAATTTGCGTCGCGACCAGGATAGCCCGCTCCGGCCGTTCGCCACCTTTGCCAAACGTGTTAAGCACATCCTGTTCAATCTCGGCGCGCAAAGCTGGCGGAAAGCGGGCGTGAAAGAGCCACACATCAGCTGCGGCGATGCCCTCAGTCTCGCGCAGACAGCGGGCTAGCTTGATGGACTCGTTGACTGTGTTGCAGACCACCGCGATGCAGCCGCCTTTTTCATAGCGTGGCAAAAGCGCGTCTAGCAGGCTGCTATCGTCTGCGTCGATGCGCTCGATTTTCACGCGGCGCGGCGCTGGCCGCGGCAAGGCATAAGCCTGGGCGTGGCCATCATGCGCGACGACCGTCAGACGCGGATAGGGCATAGCCAGCGCATCTTCAGCGGCGTCGCCTGCGCCAACCGCCCGCAAAATATCAGCCCGGTTCTGGCGCGACAAAGTGGCGGAGAGAAGAATCAGCGGCGTCTGCAAAGCCTGCAGCCAGCGCAGCAAACGCTCGATGATGACATTCATATAAGTGCCATAGCTGTGGATTTCGTCAAAGACGACAATTTTGTGGCTCAGCCCGAATTGGCGCACAAAATGATGCTTCACTTGCAAGGCGCTCAACATCGCCTGGTCGATGGTGCCGACGCCATAAGGCGCTAGGAGGGCGCGCTTGCGGTTTTGGAACCAGGCTTCGGCGTTCAGCCCGCTCTCATCGCCGTCGCGCTCTGGGCGGGCTTTTATTTGCTGTAATTGCTGGGCGGCCGCGCCATGTATCAGTTGCAGATTGATGTTTTCATTTTTATACCGTTCTGTCAGATAGTCGGCGACGCGGTCAAACATCTGATTGCTGGTCGCCTGCGTCGGCATAGCGAAGTAGGTCCCGCGCAAGCCAAAGCGGTTGAGCAACTGGTCGGCGATATGCAGCGCGAGTTCGGTCTTGCCGCCGCCGGTGGGATATTCGACCAAGATGAGCCGCGGCGGCGCTGGCAGGTCGCCCAATGTTTCGATGCCGGCGCTCTGCAAGTCATTGGGCGCGAAGGGAAAAACAGTCTCAAAGGCGGGCGCGCTTCCGTCCGCTTGCCAGCGCCCCCAGCCCTTTTCAGTCAAGGCGGTCTGGGCCTGTGCCAGACTGCGCTGGTAATAGGTCTCCAAGTCCAGCAGTTGCTCTTCGAATTGGAAAAAATCGCTATCCGAGCCGATCCAATCACAGACAGAGACAAAGCCAGACAAAAAGGCGGCGAATGTGTTGAAGTCGAGGCTTGCCTTGGGCAAGCTGCTGAAGTCGCAGATGCCTAAAAGCTCTTCGAGCTCGGCGCAGATTTCATTTTGCAGAGCCTGCCATTTTTCCTGCCCGCCGTGAGCATATTTCATTTCTGTGGCGCTAATCCAATCGCCATGATGCCCGCCAATGACCGCCGCCAACTGGCTAGCCTGCATCCTGCTAGCGCCCTTGTCCTGCAGCCAGCGCTTGAGTATGACGGCGGACAAGGTGCCATGGGCGCTATTATGCGAGTGCTCGTGCCAGCCCGCCGCGCGCAGCGGCGCATACAGGTCTTTCACTTTCTTTTGAAAGGCGGGCGTCGCTTTGCCGATGTCGTGCAGGCCCGCCAGCAGAGCCAGCACTTGCCGCGTCGCTTTTGCCTCTAAACCGAGCGTCGCTTGCAGCCAGGTTTTCTGCGCCGCGCTCAGGGCTTGGTCCCAGAGGCAGACCGCCGCCGCCGCCACATCCAGCAGATGATAGATGAGCAGGTAGCAGGTGGAAGTCGCCGGTTTTTCTTTCGTACTTCGCCCACAGCAGCGACAGCGGCGTCTCGCCGGCGGCTTCGCTGGCCAGCGTCAGGCCATAATGCCGCATTTGACGGCGCAGGCTGCGTATCAGGCGCTGGCGCAGCTCCGGCGGCTCTTCCACCACGACGCCCGAACCCCAACTGCGGATCCACGGCACCATCTCCTGCGGCTCAGACACTTCGACCTGGAAGATGACATAGCCATCGGCATCAGTACGAATGGATTGCGTGGGATGCCAGGCGCTTTCCAGCAGGCGGTCATAATGGCGCGGCTCGAAGCGCAGGCGGATTAGGACAGGCTCGCGCTGGCTGCTCCAGACGCCCCAGGCCTGCCCAAAATGGCTCTGAAAGCGCGCTTGCTCAGCCACCGGAAAGTGGCGCTGCGTCAGCTCAACAGCCATGATGCGGTCAAATTTCAGGCTGAGGCTGATGTATGGCTCGTCATTGCGGCTGCCATCGCAAAGCACATAAAAACCATCGGACAGGGGGTTGCTGACAAAGCGATAAGGCCGGATGCGCCAGCGCGACGCTTCCGCCCGATTCAGCGGATAATACTCGACCCAGGCTTCGCGGCCCTGCTTTTTGGCCTGGGCGAGCGCGGTGAAGCTGCGCGCCGCTTGCAGGTCGCTTTGCTGGCGGCGAAACCGTTCTTGCAGTTCGCCGGCCAGATGCGGCTGCAATTTACGCGCTAATTTCTGCATCAAAGAATGTACGATTTGCGATTGGGCGCTGTGGGTGGTCAGCGCGCGCTCCAAAGCGAGGAAGAGGAACTCGCCTTCTTCGCTGGTCAGCCTGAGATTGACAAAATAGTTCTCGGTAACATGATATTTTTGCCCTTGGGTGTAGAGCGGTATGCCCATATCTTCGATAAGGCGCAGGTACTTGCTAGCGGTATTGCTGGCGATGCGGTGCTTAGCCGCGATTTCTTTGCGGCTGATGCCCTGCGGCGCATTTGCCAGGTCATGGATAATATCAAAAATGATTTTGACGGTTTCCCGCAATGCCATAAAGCCCTCTTTCTCATTTCAGCTACACTATAATGATACATGCAAAGCAGCACGCAGCGTGAACGGTTTGGTTAAGGGAATATAGATTTTCTATTGATTAAGAATAAATTGCCGCAGAGACACCGAGGCGCAGAGCATTATGGCAAGCCAAGCTGAACTGCGCGGCCAGCTGCAAGACGCGACAGCAATCCCAGAGCGCCGCGACCTGGCTTTGCAGCTGCTGGCGCAGACGAAGAGTCGCCAGCAGCTTGACGAAGTCCTGCGCGTCTTGCAGTCAGCGCCGGTCATTGCTAGCCTAGACGAGCGGCACCGCCCCGTCTTGCGCCAAAAATGCTTCAGCTATTATGCCGATAGCCGCCGCGATAAAGCGGGCATCTTGCGCGAGGGTCTCACGCGCTTGCTGGTGCATATCGCGCATCCGGCCGATATTGACCTCTACCAGCTCGGCGTCGAGACTTATTATTTGCAGCCGGTGGACGATGTGGCGCAGAATTTGCGGGCGGCGGCTCTGGCTGGCCTGGCGCCCATCGACCCAGCCCTCGCCTGCCTCTATGCCACCCGCTTCTTGGGCGATTCGCATACTTCGGTCTTCAATTGCGAGCCAGCGCTGACAGCTCTAGCCGTGCTGGTCAGCGAAAAACAGCGCTTGCCGATTTATCAATTCTTGCTGCGCGATGGCCTGCGCATGGCGCAGACGGGCCGCGGCGAATTAACCGGCAAAGCGCTGGAAGCGCTGGGAGCGGATTTTCCGCCGCCTTTATATAAAAAACTGATTGAGCAATACCGTGCCATCGACCAGCCGACAGCCAGTTTGGGAATCATCAACTTCATCGTTGAGGGGCGCATCGCCGCGCTCTATGACCAGCTTGAAGAGCTTATCCTGGCGACACGCGATCTTGACCTGCGGCGCTATGGCCTGGTGATGCTGGCGGCGGCCCGGGACAACGCTTTGAGCGAGCGGCTGCTGCGGCTGGCGGCTTTGGCGCGCTATGACGATGTGCCGCTTTTTATCGACGCGCTAGAAATCTGCCAGCATCCAGAGCGAGACGCGGCCCTGGCGAATCTGAGGCGACGCCAGGGCTAAGCGCGGATTTTTAGCGAAGCTCAGGCCAGTAGATGGCGCTAAAAGCAGGCTCAATTTGTAGAGCCAGGTTTTGCAGCACCGCTATGTCGCCGAGGCCCGTCTGCGCTCGCATAGCTTCTAATACAGCTTCCGCCACCAGCACATCAAGCGACACTAAAAAACGGCCATAAGTGTAGAGCATAAGCGAATGCGCGCCCGGCTCGCCAGCGCATGTCGGCAGCGCTTTGCTGTAGCTGGCGGGGTCTCTCTCTTCCATCTCAAAACCTTGACCGGCCAGCAGCGCGTCCAGCTCCTCGTCGGCCAGCGCGGCGGCGGCCGCCTCAGCCGTCTCAAAGACATCAACTTGATAGCCCAGCGCACTGAAGTAAATCGCCGACTCGCAGTCGCCATTGACCAGCTCTAGGCGATAGCGGTATTGATGCCCGTAGGTTTCGGCATAGTCGGCGTAAGCCTCTTGCAAAGCGGGCGGCATGTTTTCGGCGATTTGGGCGGCGCTGAATAGGCCCGAGGCGCTTTCATTGACTGGCAACGACGGCGGCATGCTGGCGGCAAAGGCTTCAAAAGCGGCTATGACCTCATCTTGGCTTGCCGCCGGCAGCGGCTCTAGCGCGCTGTTATCGACGCGCGTTGGGTCGCTGATAATCAGCACGGTATGCAAAGTTTCGCCGGGGCCGGTGGCGCTGGCCGGGTCCCGCTCTTGGATCGCTTCGACATTGGCTTGCCCGCTCAAGACATCGCCAAAGATGGTATGCCGGTGGTTGAGATGCGGCGTTGGCACAGTCGTGATGAAAAATTGGCTGCCATTTGTGCCTGGACCGGCGTTGGCCATGGCTAGCAAGCCGGGCCGGTCAAAGACGAGGAAACCGACTGGCTCATCGGCGAATTTATAGCCTGGGCCGCCGCTGCCTGTCGCCGTTGGGTCGCCGCCTTGAGCCATGAAATCTGGGATGACCCGATGAAAAGTCGTGCTGTCATAATAGCCCTGCTGCGCCAAGAAGATAAAATTATTGACTGTCTGCGGCGTGAGCTTTTCGTAAAGGTCAACATAGACGGCGCCGGCTGTGGTGCAGAAGATGGCGCGGTAATCGACACCCGCTTCCAGCACCGCTTCAGGCGCTTCAAATTGCATCGGCGTCAAAGGGGCGGGCTGCGCCGCTTCACAGAGCGTTTCGGGGCTATCTTGCGCTGCGACCAGCCCGCTTAGCGAGAAGAGGCTGGCGCAAATCGCTAGGGCAAAAAGCTGGCACATTTTCTGTATCAATCGCATTTTTCTATCCTTGCGGCTTTGGCTAGATGAGCGGCATTGTGCCTTAGTTGCCGCGCTTTGCCTAGACAAAATCTATCGTTCGCCCGTTGACAGGCCGACGGAATGCGCTAATATCCTGCGATTGGCGGGCGCTGGCGCAGGATATTAGCCACCGAGACACAGAAACACAGAAGTAAGTCCAAGTTAATTATGCGCTATTTTCAACGCTAAAATTTGCAAAATTTAATTTGTCCTACAGAGACCAGAAAAATCGCGCGGCAAATATCTTTGCGACTACAATTTTTGTAAAGCCTTTCATATAATTGTTATATTGTCTGCTGAAAGGTAGCAACGCTGGCACAAGAAATGCGCTGCGCCCTCTGGTATCAGCACTTATGCGAGTTTATGGAGCGCCCGAGTTGAAGCAACGCGCATTTAGAATCTTTTTCGTTCTGCTTTGCCTGCTAGCCGCTAGCGGCTTATTCGCCCAAACCGAGCCTGGCATCACGCTCGACATCATCGGCATCGATTCGACCGACCTGTCGCAGGTGGCGATTCATGCCAGCGTCCTCGATGCGAGCGGGCAGCCTGTCTCTGGGCTGGGCATCAGCAATTTTTCTATCGGCGGCGATTTGGCCGGCCTAGCGCAGATTACAGCGGTGCAGAACATCACTGATGATAATCTCGCTTTTGCCAGCGTACTGGTCATCGATACCAGCAGCAGCATGGCCGACCGCCCCTTGCGCCAAGCGCAAGCGGCCGCCCGCGCCTATATCAATGCCCTCGGCCCAGAAGACCCGGTCGCCCTAGTCGTCTTTAGCAGCGAAGTCCGGTATGCCGTCGGCTATACCACCGACCGCGCCCTGCTATTAGATGTGCTGGATCAGCTCGCTTTTGGCGGCAAGACGGCGCTCTATGACGCGACCTTCCGCAGCATCGAAATCGCGACGGAAGCGCCCCTGCCGCGCAAAGCTGTCGTCATCCTCAGCGATGGCGGGGAATATGGCAATGTCAGCGAGCGCAGCCGCGAGCAGAGCATCCGCGCCGCCACCGTCAATGGCGTGCCAGTGTATTCCGTCGGCTTGGGCTGGCACATCGACCAGCGCTTTTTAGAAGCCGTCGCCAGCGAGACGAATGCGACCTTCTACAATTCGCCCAGCCCCGACGAATTGGGCGCGATTTATAGGGAACTGGCTTTTCTCTTCCGCAGTCAATATATCGTTACCATCGAGGCCGAATTGCCCGCCGATGGCCAGCGTTACGATTTCACGCTGAATGTTACCACCGACGCCGGCCTCACATCGTCGGGCGGCGCCACCCTGCGCGCGCCCATTCCAATCCCCCTGCTCTATTTGCCAGAAGAAGTCTTCGCCGAAGCCCTAGCGGAAGATACCCAAATCACAGTCGAGATTCGTGCCGACCAAGATATTGAGAGCATCGAATACGCTGTTGATGGCGATGTTGTTTCCACTGAAGAGAGCTATACCATCGTGCCAGAAGAGCAGACGCCGGGCGAGCATCAGCTAGATATTACCGTCAGCGATGTGGAAGGCGATATTGGCCGGCTTAGCACGGAGTTTGAGGTCGCTGCCCTGCCGCCGACCGTCAGCGATGATTTTGCGCCGGCGACGCAGGCTGAGCTTGAAGAAGCCGAAGTCATTTCAGTTGAGGCCGGCGGCCAAACCGAAATCACCCAGGTCGAATTCATCGTCGATGGCGAAGTCCTCATGACCGACACCGAAGCGCCTTATGAATTTGACCTCGATCCTTTTTCGCTGCGTCCGCAAGAAGAGCATACCTTGACCATCCGCGCCACCAATGCCGGTGGCGAAACGACAACAGTGGAGCGCAGCTTTGAGGTGGAGACATTGCCGCCGCGGCTAGAAATCGCCGGCTTGACGCAAGACACCGTCATCAGCGACAGCCTCAGCGGCAGCGTAACCGCCCACAGTCAATCGCCTATCGTCAGCCTCAGCCTGGAGCCAGCCGTGGGCAGCGTCGTCTCTGAAGGCCGCCTAGACTTCACCTTGAACGCGGCTGACCTGCCGCCGGGCAGGAATACGCTAGCCATCCGCGCCGTCGACGCGGCGGGAGCGGAGACAGTCGAGACCATCAGCTTCGAGGTTGCCAGCCTGCCGCCGACGGTTGAACTGGCCGGCGTCGCCGTCGAGGCCATCATCAGCGGCGCGCAAGAGATAGAAGTGGACGCTGGCGGGCAAACTGAAATCACGCGCATCGAAGTATCTTATGATGGCGGCCCGGCGCAAGTCGTCGACGAGCAGCGTTTTACCATCCCGGCCGAGGCCCTGGGCGATGGGGAGCATGAGGCAGTCGTTTCTGTTACTAACGCCAGCGGGCAGACGACAACCAGCGTTTTGCCTTTCACGGTGGAACTGTTTCCGACAGCCACATCTACACCGCCGCCAACAGCGACGCCCCAGCCGCCGGCTACCGCTCCGCCAACGGAGACTCCAGCCGTCGAGCCAAGCGCGACAACCGAGGCGGAACTTGGGCTAACCGCCACCGAAGACACCGCCGCCACCGAACTACCCGCCCCAAGGGCAACAAGCACGGCCGCGCCCACCGATACTGCTGTGCCAACTGATACGCCGGCGCCAACGGCAACATATACGGCCGCGCCGACCGATACACCAGCGCCAACTAACACGCCAGCCCCGACCGATACGCTTGTGCCAACGGCAACATATACGGCAGCGCCGACCGATACCCTTGTGCCAACAGCAACATATACGGCAGTTCCAACCGACACACACGCCCCCACAGATACACCTGTACCAACAAACACTCCATTGCAGACCAGCACAAATACACCTGTTCCAACCGACACACACGCCCCCACAGATACACCCGTGCCAACAAACACCCCATTGCCGACCAACACAAATACACCGGTGCCAACCGACACACCCGTCCCGACAAATACGCCTGTGCCAACTGACACGCCCGTGCCAACTGACACAGATACACCTGTGCCAACGGATACACCCGTGCCAACCGACACGCCCGTCCCAACGGATACGAATACACCTGTGCCAACGGATACACCCGTGCCAACGGATACACCTGTGCCAACAGATACACCCGTGCCAACGGATACGAATACACCTGTACCAACGGACACACCCGTCCCAACCGATACCGACACGCCCGCCCCCACAGATACAGATACGCCTGTACCAACTGACACACCCGTCCCAACCGATACCGACACGCCCGCCCCCACAGATACAGATACGCCTTTGCCAACTGACACGCCCGTCCCAACCGACACAGATACACCCACAGCCACCCCAAATAGCACTGAGACGGCCGCCGCCGAATCCAGCTTGACTGCCGTTCTGCGCGCGACGCAGGATGCCGACGCGACGCTGGCGGCTGAAACTGCCACCACTGAAGCGCCGACCGCGCAGCCAACTGAGTCTCTGCCAGCGGAAACCGATAGGCCAACCGAAGAAGTTGTCGCTGAGCCGACGGCGCAGCCAACCCTGACTCCAGTAACTATCACCGAGATTGACGCGCCCAGCGCCGATGACCCAGAGACCCGCGATACCAGCTTAGCCATTGGCGCTGTGGTCGGCGGGCTGCTACTGCTGATACTCCTATTCTTTATTTCGCGCGGGCGCAGCGCCTAGCGCAACCGCCAGCGCGTCAAAGGCGTATAGTAAGAAGAAAGCACGCCTGGAGGCAAAGAAGTGAAAGAATTTCTGATTCGCATCTTGATTAACGCAATCGCCATCGCCCTGACCGCCATGCTCATTCCGAATATCCATATCGCCAATAATGACATCGGCACCCTGCTCAGCATCGGCTTGATTTTTGGCATCGTGAACGCGCTATTGAAACCAGCGCTGATTCTGTTGACCTGCCCGGCTGTCATCTTCTCGCTCGGGCTTTTCATCTTCGTCATCAATGGCGTTATGCTGCTGATTACCGATGCGCTGGTGGGCGAGCGGCTGATTATTGATGGCGGTCTCTTCACCGCGATTTTGGGCGGCTTGGTCATGGGCGCGGTTTCCATCGTGCTGGAGGGTCTGCTGAAGCTGGACGAGAGCGGCGTCGAGAAGAAGGTCATCGTCTTCCAGGAAAGTCAAAAGCGCAAATAAAACCAGCGCTAAGCGATCTAAGTAGGACTAACTAACTTTTGCAAATTTGTGCGTTCGTTTCAACCCCGCGATTAGCGATCCCTCCCCGAAGCTTCAGGGAGGGACTTTTCTCAAGCGCGCCCACAGTTTTCGCGGTTTTCTCCCCTCCCCAAAGCTTTGGGGAGGGGCCGGGGCTGGGGTTGAAAATCGCGGCTACGCCTCATTTTTTGCGTAGTTAGCTTTGACTTGCTTGTTTGCCAATGCCCGCAAAGAAGACAACCGTCTGCTGGATTAGCAGCGCCCGCTACAGCCAGCCGCTGGATGCGACCTCCGCCCGCAAGTGGCAGTTGCTAGCGGCTTTGTCCGACTATGAAATCCGCGTCATCGGCTTTTCTGAAAGTCTGCGGCCGCGGATTTTCCATGAACATGTACATTTCTATTTGCTGCCACAGCCACCGACAGCGCCCCTGCGCTATCTGTGCTTTTTTAGCTTGGCGCCGCTGCTCTTGTTGATTTTGCTCTTGCAGCGGCGGGCTGACATCTTGGTGGCGCAGAGTCCCTTTGAAGGGGCGCTGGGCGCGGCGGCGACGCTCTTGGCGCGACGGCCGCGCCTGATTGTCGAGAATCACAATAACTTCGAGCAAGACCTCTTTTTGCAGCGGGAAATTCCGCTCAAATGGCTGTATCGGGCGCTGATGCTGGCGGCGGCCCGCTTCGCCTTCCGCCAGGCCGCTGCCGTGCGCGTCATCTCCACCTCGACAGCCCAGCGGGCGCGGCATTACGCGCCGCATTTGCCGCAAGTCCGCTTTATGACATTCAGCGATACCGATGTTTTTGAAAAGCTGGAGCGGCGCGTGCCGGTAGAAGCGGCGCAGGATATTGTTTATGCCGGTGTGCTTATCCCGCGCAAGGGACTGCATCACCTGCTGACTGCCTTTGCCGCGCTCGAGCAGCCGAGCGCGCAGCTCTATTTGGTCGGACATGCGGAGAACGCGGATTATGCCGCCGCGCTAAAGAAGCAGGCGCAGGCGCTGGGCATCGACGGGCGGACGCATTTTGTCGGCGCCGTCTCGCAGCGAGAGCTGGCGGGCTATTTCGCTACGGCGCGGGTGATGGTCTTGCCCTCGCTGTCGGAAGGTTTGGGGCGGGTAGTGGTCGAGGCTATGCTGCTCGGGCTGCCAGTGATAGGCAGCCGCGTCGGCGGCATCCCCGATATGATTCAGCCCGGCGAAAATGGCTGGCTGGTGGCGCCAGGCGACGAAGCCGATTTGACCGCCGCCCTAGAAGAAGTCTACCGGGCGGATGTGGCGACTATGGGCGAAAATGCCCGCGCCTTCGCGCAAGATTTCTTCTCGCCCGCTAAATATGCCGCCGGCTATCAGCAGCTTTTTGAAGTGGCGCAGGCAAGCGGCAAAAGCGCCGACAAAGCGATACGCGCCGAATGACCGGGGCCGGCAATCCGCTCATCAGCGGCAACATCCCGCGCCTCATCCGCCAGATTGGCCTGCCCGTTGGCATTGGCGTGCTTTTCAACAATCTCTTTCAAGTGGTCGATACATTTTATGCCGGCGAAATCTCGAAAGAGGCTTTGGCAGCTCTGGCCTTATCTTTCCCGATTTATTTCATCATCATCGGCTTGGGCAGCGGGCTTGGCACCGGCGCCTCCGCCTTGATTGGCAATGCCTTAGGCGCTGGCGACCGCAGCGAAGCCGCCCACATCGCGGCGCAGGGCCTGACGCTGACTGTGCTGCTCAGCTTGGTCGTAGCGGTCGCGGGCATCGCCATCGCGCCCCAACTTTTTGAGATAATGGGCGCGACTGGACCTAGCTTGCGCTTCAATATGAGTTACATTCGGCCGATTTTCCAGGCGACGACTTTTTTCAACCTGGTCTTTATGTTCCACGCCGCCCTCTCGGCCCAGGGCGAGACGCGCCCCTTCCGCAATTTTTTGATTGCGGGCTTTCTGTTGAACATCTTGCTCGATCCCTGGTTCATCTATGGCGGCTGGGGTCTGCCGGCTATGGGCATCGCCGGCGTCGGCATCGCCACCGCCCTGGTGCAAGCGCTAGGCAGCGTCTATCTGGGCTGGCGGGCGAGCCGCTCGCCGCTTTTCAAAGCCTTCCAGTGGCACATGCTGCTGCCAGATTTGCGGCGCAGCGGGCAAATCATCCGCCAAGGCGCGCCGCCAGCCCTCGATTTGAGCACTGTCTCGGTTGGCACTTTTGTAGTTACTTATTTTATCAGCCGCTTTGGCACAGAAGCGGTGGCGGCTTATGGCATCGCCAGCCGCTTGGACGGACTGATTTGGATTCCGCTGGTGGGTTTGGATGTGGCGACGCTGGTGCTGGTGGCGCAGAACAATGGCGCGCGCCGCTTCGACCGTATGTGGCAGACCTTCAATACCGCCCTGCGCTATGGGCTGATTTTGATGACAGTCAGCGGCATCATCGTCTTCGTCTTCGCTTACGAGCTGATTGGCATTTTCACTGCGGAGCCGGCGATTATCGAAACGGGCGTGGTCTACATCCGCATCAGCGCCTTATCGCTGTGGGCGAAGCCGCTGGGTTTCATCGGTTTCGCGGCGCTGCGCGGTATCAAGCGCCCGCTGCTGCCAATGGCGATTAGCATGACGCGCATGATTGTCTTGCCGGCCATTGCACTTTATGTGCTGGTTATACTGCTGGGCGCGGGTTTATTGAGCATCTGGTGGACGATCACGGGCATCACAGTGGCGACGGGTCTGGTAGCTTGGTATGCCGTGCGCCGTCTGATGCCGCGCGCATAAAATCTTTATCTTTTTGGCGAACTCGATAAGAATCAATCTCGATTTAATGTGAGAATGGAAAAGTGATGTCAAAGCGAGAAAAAACTTACGAGGCGCTGCGAGAATACCTGGCGCAAATAAAACTTCACCCGTTCAAACCTGAAGAAGCTCTCTCTGTACCAAGTGACTATCGTCCATTCAACCTAGCGCCAAACTGGTATGACTCTGAAACAGGTTTGCCACACTACCTTGTAGCGCTTCGTACTGCGGATTCGTGCCTTTTTAAGTCGATGGATGACATTTTCGAGTCAAAGGTCAAAGCGCAAACTATAAGGCAGACAATATACGGCGAAATCAATAAAGTTGGCAAATTTCCACTTCCTGAAGACAGCATTGACACAGTTTGTTGCAATATATTTGAAACCCTAGAGCAGCATTACAAAACAAGGGCTGTTGCAATCATTCCACTCTACAACATAAAATGCGCCCCCTCAATCGAAATACCGCTGGCTAACTCTGTCCTGTTTTCTGGCAGATCAAACTCCTTACTGGCGCAGGCGGCTGAAAATAGCATCCTGTTTTCTGGCGGCTCAAACTCCTTACTGGCGCAGGCGGCCGAAAATAGCATTGCGCCAAATTCCATTTCTGAAGACGCACGAAAATATCCATTCCTAAAATCCAGGTAACCGGGGACGATGAGAGCAGATGCCAACAAATTGAAGACGAAGTAGAACGGGCCTTGCAGGTTTTGAAATTTGTCAACTTGTGGACTAAAGAAATTAAAGGCAAAAAAGAAGTTCAAACAAATAAGGCTAATTGGGTTTCGTCATGGAAGACAGGTGATCGCTATATTTTTTATCCGGCGGACAAATCAGCAAACTATCGCGGCAGTTCGGCATTTATCAAACCTTGGCTAAGGATAGGTGAACAGTTTGACAAAAACGCGTTGGATTACTTGGGATTGGAGGATATAAATTATCACTTTCAAAATACCGGAAACTCGATCTCAGAGCGAGTTCAGCGCGCTTTGTCCCTGTACGACGCTGGCACAACAGCAACAACAAATTGGATGGCTCTCTACCAATTTGTTGTTTGCATCGACCACATTCTGCCGACGTCTGAATCAGCCGGCGATGCGATAGTGAAACATTTGGAAGCATTGATAAAGCACAGTGGAAGTCATTATTTTGGCACGATGAAAGGAGATAAAAAAACAACCTCATGGGATAAGCTGGTCGAATTAACAACAGAACCGTTTAAGGATTTTTACAAACTCCGTAGCCAGATATTACATGGTCGAGAAAAAAATGAAGATAATGAATTTATATACACAGCAGTTTCTGATTCACAGGTCAGTGAAGCCCGACAACTTGCGCATAACGCCATTAGGATGTTTGCAAAAGTAGCGCATGAGCTCAAGTGGACTACATACAAAGAGGGCAAGAAATGGTTTCAATCGCCAAAATCTCCGTCTAGTGTGCAGGCAACATTATCCGATGATGCAAGCCAAGAGTAGGCGAAAGATATTGCAAATGAAAATCCTGCGCTGCGCGTCTTGCGATGGTTTTGGCTGGTTCGAGGCTGAGGACTTCAGCGGCGCGACCGAAGACTGCGATTGGTGCGCCGGCGTCGGTTATGTCTACCGCGATGAAAATGGCCGCGACCGCCCCATCCCCAAAAGTGACTTCAGCGCCGTCGCCGCAGAGCTGGAGCGGCTGGAGCTAGAGCGGCTGCGCGAGATGGGCTACCGCGGCGCGGCGAAAAAACCGTGGCAGCAAGCCATCCGCCAAGATACCCATCTCGGACGCAACCCTTACGACAGCGAGAGCGACGCCGACAAAAACTGAATTAGCCCAGCGGCGACTCGCTCTCTGGTTCTTCGCTGACGGGCTGGCGCAGCTCGTTGAGCAAGCGCGCGATTTCCACCAGCAAGTCATCCAAGCGGCTTTCGGTGCGCTGGCTGACTTCGCCGAGGCGCTCGATAAGTTCGGCGGTCTCGTGGGGCGGGAAGCTGCGATAAGCCCACCAATAGACCAGCACCAGCACCGCCAGCACTAAAATTTGAAATGCCTGCTCGAAATCCATCAGACCTCCTCTCGTCTTGCAGTGGCTTCCAGGCGGGATTCGATGATGCGCATATTTCAAATCTCCTTAGCCCAAAATTGCGGGTGCAGGTTGACCACATCCATATAGGCGGTATTGCCGCCAAAGACTTTCCAGCGCAGCCGAAAGGTATGGGCGCCGGCGCTCAAACCAGTGATGAGCATGACAAAGGACACCGGTTTATGCCGCCGCGTATCGTGGCTGAAGCTGACGGTGCAGCGGGTGATGCCGTCGTCGGCGACATAATCCAGGCCATCCACCGCGACATTGAAGGCGACAGAGCCATGATTGATCTTCGCCTGCACGGTGCCAGTGAAACCCAGCAGCACAGCGCCGCAATGGGTTGTCAAGGCTAGCGAGAGCTTGCTCGCGCTTACATCGACAAATTCGGTAGAAGTGGTGCTGTATTCGTTGGCGGCGCTGACAATGCTGTCGACGCCGCTATCCAAGCGGTCTTTCAAATGGTTTTGATTGTCCCGCATATAGGTATTGAGGTCGACCGAGGTCAGCGGTTCGCTCGACCAGGTTTTTGGGTCAGTCCAAGCCATAGCCCGTCCTTTCGCGCATATAAACAGTCGCCTAAGTATAGAACTTATATTCTATAAAAGGGTGACTATAATGTCGCGCGCGGCGGGATTGTCCCAAGCAGAAATTTAGCCATAGAGACACAGAAGTAAGTCCAAGTTAATTATGCGCCATTTTCGACCCCACCCCCGGCCCCTCCCGTAGGGCAGTGTCTACGCGCCCCAAAGCTTTGGGGAGGGGAGAAAAATCCCGAAAACTATGGGGGTGCTTGCAGAAGAGTCCCTCCCGTAGGGCAGTGTTTATGCGACCGGCGGCCAGTGTCTAGCGACCAGTTTTTGTCACTTAGACTCCCCTCCCCGAAGCTTCGGGGAGGGGCCGGGGGTGGGGTTGAAAAAGCCTTGTAGTTGCAAAATTTAGTTTGTCTTACTGAGGCGCAGAGAAATTAGCCCGCTTTGTGTTGAGCGAATTTTCAGAGCGATATTTGCTGATGTTTTACGCGGCACGCCTTTGCGATTCAGCTATACTAAAAATACGGATTGCAAATTGAAAAAGAGAAATAACCGCCGCGATGCGCATTGAACTGCTGCTCTTCTTTTCTGTTTTGGCGACGCTCCTTGTGTTTATCGCCTGCAGCGCGCCGCGCCGGCCAAGTCCCAGCCTTCCGCCTACATTCTTCCCCGCCCTGACGCTGACAACCTACAATCCGCAGTTCGTCACACGCGTCGGCCAAGAAGCCGCTTTTGCGGCGACAGTCCTGCCGGCCACCGCCCGCCCCAGCGGTATCGCTATCTCGCCACCGCGCTGCTATCAAACAATTTCGCAACAAATAACCTGCCTCGGCACCATTCACAACCGGGGACAAGAAACCATCAGCGACATCAGCCTGAAAGCCAGCTTCCAGACCGCCAATGGCACAGCGCCAGGGCCGCGAGAATTTAGCCTGGAGCAGTGGCGCATTCCAGCGGGTGAAACAGCGCCGTATCGCTTGCAAGTGCCAGCGGCTCGCCTGGAGGCGGCCGCGCTGGCGCTTGAGCTGGGCCGCGCCCGCAGCGCGCCGGCGGCTAGTCCGCGCCTGCGCCTGATAGAGGCTCAAAGCCGTTACCAGCCAGCGGAGCAGCAATATCATTATTCGGCAACGCTCATCAACGAAGGCGACCAGCCAGCGGCCGACATCCGCTTGATTGTCTGGCTGGAAGATGAAGCTGGCGCGCCCATCGCCTATCGGGCGCTGGATTTGCCGGCTGCGCTGCCCGCTGGCGAATCGCAGCCCGTGAGTCTGTCGCTGCGGCCACTGCAAGCGCTAGCTAGCGGCGCGGACGCGGTCCACCGCGCCAATGTCCAGAGCCGGCCAGAAAGACCCTAATCCAAAGTCGCTAAATAAGCCTCTAGTTTGTCCAGGGTCTGGCGGATGCCCGCCTCTACTTGCATATCGATGATGAAGTCGCGCTGCGCTTGCGTGGCATAGCGCGTCACGCTGCTTACGCTGGTCGCGCCATTGTCTTCGGCGAATTCGACGGAGATATGCCCCGGCGGCAAATCTGGCAGTTGATTGCCGGCTTCATCGGTGAAAGTATCAACATAAGTAAAGCGATTTGGGACCTCAATCTCCTCATAGACGCCTAAGCCCCAAGAGCGCATGATATTGCCGGGCTCAATCTCGCCTTCCATGCAATAGCGCCAGCGACCACCCGGGCGGAAGTCCACCTCACAGACAGGCGTGCTCCAGCCCGACGGGCCCCACCAATGCCGCAAATGCTGCGCCTGCGTCCATACAGCCCAGAGCCGTTCCTGGCTGGCGGCAAAGCGCCACACAAATTTAATCTCAGTTGCGGACGGCGTGCTGAATTCTATCTCTGCCATTGTCTGCCCTCTCAAACCTTCCCTGCCCTTGCATAGTACCCTAGACTGCCGCGTCGCGCAGTTGAATCTGCCCATTCTCGACATAGCAGATTTTGGCGCGGGCTAAGAAGGCGGCGTCAAATATATCCAGCTCGGCGCTAGTCAACAAGGTCTGCGCTTGGCCATCGAGGCGCTCGAGCAAGAAACCCCGCCGCTGGCTGTCCAACTCCGCCGCTACATCGTCCAGCAAGAAGAGCGGATATTGCCCTAATTGGTCGCGCATCCACTCCAGTTCGGCGAACTTGAGTGCCATGACAGCGGTGCGGGCTTGCCCGCGGCTGCCATACAAACCGCTGTCGCGGCCATTGATGAGCAGGCGCAGTTCGTCCCGGTGCGGCCCGGCCACGGTCAGGCCGCGGGCGATAGACTCGCGCCGCCGCTCCAGCAGATGTTCCAGGAACTGCGGTTCAATCTCTTGCGCCGAAAGCTGGCGGTTCAAATCCAAGCCTGGCACCGCAAAAGATAATTGCCCGCCGTTGCTATCGGCGGTGGGCAAGATGCTGGGCAGATATTGCAGGCTTAAGGTCTCGCGGCCGCCCGTCAAGGCATGGTGGGTATCGCGGGCTTTTACCTCTAGTTCGCGCAAGAAACGCTGGCGCCCGGCGATAATGACA
Organism: Phototrophicaceae bacterium; assembly: GCA_965200325.1. GTDB lineage: Bacteria > Chloroflexota > Anaerolineae > Aggregatilineales > Phototrophicaceae > UBA6055. Next base: position 3,211,966 of record OZ241335.1, read on the forward strand.
GCGCCGCTGCCCGCCAGCTGCCCGTCCCAAAACTCCAATTCGGCGGGACTGGCGCGCTTTTCGGCGATGCGCTTGAGCAGAGCGTTGCGCTGGGGCAGCGTCTTTTCATACTCGCCGCGAGCCAAAAAATAGGCGCGGTCTACCTGGGTCAAGGTGCTATCCATAAAGCGGCGGCGGTCAGCCGGCGAGCCTTCAACCAAAGACAAATCCTGCGGCAGAAAAAGCACCACACTGAGCAAACCTGCCACATCCATCACCCGCTTTTCGACATTGTTGAGCTTGACGGATTTTTTGAAGCGCGGCGCTCCACCGCTCAGATCCAGCATCAGCGTAATATCCAGCTTATGATAGGTGCGGCCGCCCAGCTCGGCGGACAAGCGGGCGAAAGGGATTGGGTCGCCTTCGGTGCGCCAGTGGATGAGCTGGCGGTCGCTGGTGGTATAGGGTGAGGTGGAGGTAGCAAGATAATAAATCGCTTCCAGCACGCTGGTTTTGCCCTGGGCATTAGCGCCGTAAAGCAGGATGGGCCGGTCGGCGGGCAAGCTAAATTCCAGCCGCGCATAGTTGCGAAAATTTGTCAAAGAAAGATGTTCAATACGCATAAGCCTAAGACGCCCACTGCGGCAGATAGGCATCTTCGACGATTTTACGGCTCGTTCCGCGCTCGAGGTCATGCACCCAGACTTCTGGCTGCGCGCCGGGGTTGCTGCTACCATCTTCCTTGAGGCGCGGCAAACGTTGTGTTATCAGCTTGTCACCGGCCGCATTCCAGCGAAAATAAGCCGTCGTATAGCGCTGGTCATACGCGACCGGGGTCAATTCCGCCGTTTCGGCTGCGAACTGCCGCAAATACAGCTGATAGCCGACCGTCCAGCGCTCGTCGGTATAGCGGCGGGCTAAAGCGATAGTCTGGCCATCGGGACTCCAGCGGGCATTGGCGTCATCTATGGGCCCTTGCGGGTCAGTAAAAGCGGCGAATTCTTTGTTGGCTAAGTCAGCAATTTGCAGGTGGGTAAAAAACTGGTTGCCGCGCCGCACCAGCTCCGGGAAGATAATGCGTTGGCCATCAGGCGAGATGCTGCCCATCGTGCCATTTGAAGACGGGATAAAGCGCAGCTGCACGCCATCCGCGGCGCGGGGCAGAAAATCGTAAATCAAGATGCCCGGCTGCGTCGTATCGCCGGAAAAGAAAGCGACAGTATTGCCATCGGCGGAAAATATAGCGCTGTGGCCCAGCACCTGCGTATCGGCGATGAGCGGCGCGGTCTCATAGCTCGGGCTGCCCAGATCGACCAGCCAAATGCGCGACAGGCCATAGCTGACGCCGCTCTTTTCCGAGCGCTGATAAGCGAGCGTCGCGCCATCAGGGCTGAAGACGGGCGAAGTGCAATAGGCCTCTAAAGCGACGCAATCGACAGCATCGATGACGCGGCGCGTTTGCAGATTCAATAGGCGCAGCGTGATGGTGCCGGTGCCGCTGCGGTCGGCATAAGCCAGCCAACGCCCATCGGGGCTGAAGTCAAAATCGTAGACGCCGGCTTCGCTGAAGGTGAGCTGCTGTGGTTGGCTGGACGCGTCGATGTCGGCTAGCCAGACATTTTGCGGCGCGCCCGACGCCGGATAGAGATAAGCGACGCGACTTGGCTGGCGGCTGGGCGCGTCGATATAAGCGGCGATGGCGACGCCCGCCAAACAGAGCAGCACGATACAGAAAACGGCGAAATCCAGCTTGTCGGGTTTCATTGCGCCTTTCCACAATTTAGGGATACAGATAGGGCTGCTCTGGCTGCTCGACGCGCTCGATGGATTCGACCAGCGCGATGGGAAAAAATTCGTCAGCGAAAGTTCCAGCTTGCAGCTGGCCGCGCAAACGCACCCAAACGCCGGCTTCATAGTCCGCCGCCGCCGCGAATTGCGCTGGCAGGCCGATAGGAAAAGCATCGGCGACGCAGCAGCTCATCGTGAAGCGGGCAACCATGAATTTGTCCGCGTCGAAATGCGGCTCCCGATAGACAAAGCCGACGACATCCACGGGTTGGCCATTAAAAGCGGCCGGCGTCGCTGCCCGCTCAAATTCGCGCAGCCAATCGAGGATATTGCGGTCCAGCGGGCTGCGGTTGAAGGCGGCCGCGCTGGCGCGGCCAACCGGGTTCAAGCTGACGCCGCCATTCACCGCTTCGATGCCCAAAGCCCGCGCTGGAATCAATAGAGACAGCAGCAGCGGAAAAGCCGCGACGAGCAGAATATCCCAGCTTATTTCATAATTCTGATGATAATGCCCGGCCGGCCGGCGCCAGCTCTGCCAGAAGCTGACCAAAGCCAGCAGGAAAAATATCGCCGCGCCGACATAGACCAGCCAGGCGAAACGTTGATTGATATAATAATTCAAGCTGCCAGTCGCAATCAGCAGCGTCAGATAGAGACCTAAGCCCAGCAAAATGAGCGTTTTGCCCCAAGCCAATGGGTCAATGCCTGCGCTCTGCGGCTGCTTGTGCTTGTGAAGCGCCATGGTCAGCTCCTCCGCGTCAATAGGCTAAAAGCGCGTTGAGCGCGACGCCGGCCAGCAGGTTCAAGACAAAAGGCAGCAGAATGAGATAAAAGACGATGCGCCGGCGGAAGACGCCGCTGAACATCAAGGTGCTTTTGATATCGACCATCGGGCCAAAACTCAAAAAACTAACAATCGCGCCGGTCGTGAAAGTATTGACGAAAGCCAGAGCCAAAAAGCTGTCCACAGTCGAGCAGACGCTGAGGATATAAGCCAGTATCTGCATAAAAAGCACCGACAGCACCGAGCCAGTGCCGAGCGCCAGCAAGCTCTCCTGCGGCACGAGGGTCTGCATCAAAGCGGCTAGAGCCGAGCCAAAGATGAGAAAGCGGCCCATCTCGAAGAATTCGTCGCTGGCGATGAGTAGAGACTGTGCCAGCCGGCGACGCAGAGAGACCGGCGATTCTTCGTCATGCGAATGCTCAGCATGCGCGCCGAGCGCGATTGGTTTCAAGACGGCGCTGGGCGTGGCTAAGCCGCCAATCACCAAGCCGACAATGACTGCCACCAGAATCGTGATGACGATGCGCCCGATGAAGACGGGCCCAAAACCAAAGGCGATGTAGGTGCTGGCGAAGACGATGGGATTCATAAAAGGCGCCGCCAGCAAAAAAGCGATGCCCATAGAAATGGGCAAGCCCTTGCTGAAGAGGCGGCGCGTTACTGGCACGACGCCGCATTCGCAGACCGGGAAAACCAGCCCGAGGAAAGCGCCGCCAATCGTCGCGCCCAGCCGATTGCGCGGCAGAAAACGCAGAATATCATCCGATTTGACAAAGGTTTCGATGAGGCCTGAGGTGAGGGAGCCGAGCAGCAGAAAAGGCACCGCCTCGACAAAAATGCCCAGAAAACGGGTGGCGAAGACGCTTAGAACCAGGGCGTAATCCAAGCCCGCGCCGATTGCCTGCGAGCCTGTTGTTGCCAAAAAAAAGGCTAGCGCCAAGGCCAAGCCAATAACCTTGCGCCGATTTGGCTGAGGCTGGGCCGCTTGCATAACTGCCTTTCTGCGGTCTCTCGAGCGGATACAGGCTACCTAATTCTAGCAGAAAAAAGGCGGGCGGTCAGCGGGCTTAGGGCAGGTCGTTGCCGGCCCGGCTCAACATCAAGCCGATGATGATGCCGAGCAAAGCGCCGGTCGGTATGCCCAGAGCGACATTGCCGCCGCCGATGCCTAAGATGATGCCAAGCACCAAGCCGATGATGATGCCAACAAGGAAAAGCGGGTTGGGCTGTACAGGTTTCATAGCCTAGGCTCGCACACTTCTAGGCTAGAGCCGGGCGCGCGCCATTGCTAGCGGGCCGGCGGATAAGCACGCGGTAGATTGGCTCTTGCCCGTCGGCTTGGGGCAGCGGCTCAGCCTCAATCTGCTCTTTGACCAAAGCATAAGTCGCGGCGCTGATGAGGATTTCGCCCGACTCGGCTTTCTCTTGCAGCGATTTGCAGACATTGGGCGCTTCGCCGAGGGCAGTGAATTCGATGCGGTTAGCGCCACCGACCATGCCCAAAACAGAATGCCCGGTGTGGATGCCGATGCTGAAGTGCAAGAGATGGTCTTGGTCGACGATCTCATGCAGCCGCCGCACGACATCAACAATAGCTAAAGCCGCCCGCACCGCTTGCAGCGCATGGTCTGCCTGCTGATTCAGCTGCGTATTCCAAAAGGCGGTTATCGCATCGCCGAGATATTGCCCGACGAGGCCATCGTAGGCGGTAATCGCCTCGCTGGCCGCGCCGAGATAGCGATTGACGATGCGCATAAGGTCTTCTGGCTGCATAGATTCGCTAAAGGCGGTGAAGCCGCGGCCATCGACGAACATCGCCGTGATGACGCGCTCGGCCGGGCTGGTATCGAGTTCGCTGATGGAGCCGATGTTTTCTAGCAAGGCATCCGGGATAAAAGTGCCGAGCAGGCGGCGCTGTTCTTCTTGTTCTTTGCGCTCGGTCAAATCTTCGATGACGAGGGCGACGCCGTGCTGGACCTGGGTCGCGCCCGGCAGCGGCCGCAGCGGGCTAGCCACGACTTGCCAATACATCTGCCGCTCGCCCTGCTCGAAGCGTTCCGCCCAGATCTGCTGGCTCTGCTCCTGGCGGACTTGCTCGATGGTCGCATAAAAATTCTCAGTTACAAGCGGCAGCGCCGCGCGCAGCGGCAAGCCAACTACCTCCGCGTTTGGCCGGCCGGTGAGGGCTTCAGCCGCCTCGTTGCAGACCATGACATAATTCTCGCCATCAATGGTAATGACGCCAGAGCCGATGGAGGCAAAGATATTCGACAGCCGCACTTGCATCTCTTCTATCAAAGCCAGTTGGGCGCGAATATCTTCGAAGAGGCGAGCATTTTCGATCGCGACGGCGGCCTGCTGGCCAAAGCTGGTGAGCAAATCCAGTTCGTTCTCTTTGAAGAGACCTGCCATAATGCGGTTATCGCAATAGGCGACGCCGATGACTTCGTCGCGCACTTTCAAAGGCACGGCGAGAATGCTCAAGAGGTTGAAGCCGACAATGCTCTCGCTGTGGCTGATTTTATCATCGGCGCCGGCATTGACCGTCAGCAGCGGCTCGCCGCTTTCGGCGACCATATTGATGACTGACCAACTGACGATGCGGCCGCCAGCGGCGGTCTCTTCGGCGCTCAAGCCGCGAGCTACCTGGAACTCCAACTCGCCGCTATCGCGGTTCTTCAGCACGATATAGCCGCGTTCCGCCTGCGTCAGTTGGATGACGGTTTCCATGACTTCGTTGAGTACGAGGGCGGTTTCTTGGGCTGAATTGACCAGGGCGGTCGTCTCCGCCAAGCGCCGCAGCTGCCGCAATTTCATGTGGGTGTCGATGAGCTGGGCGCCGAGCTTATCGATGCTGGAGCGGACGACCCAGACGTCGTCGATGGCGCTGGCGGGCAGCGTGATGCCGCGCCGCCGCAGGAGCTGCTGCTGCTGTTCCAGGCGGGTTTTCATCTCGTCGGCGCGCTTTTTCAGCTCACGAATTTGCTTTTGCAGCGTGCCGAAACCGCCGGCTCGTGTAGGTCGCTGCCTCATCATGGGTTTCGCTGCACCTCATAAGCCCGCAGGCCGGCCGAAAGCCCCTTGCCATAAATCGGCGTGCGCGGGCGAAATTCATACTTCAAATTGCCGTTATTGCGGTCGAGGATGTGCTTCCGCGTCTGCTCGGTGATGGTGATGGTGCCGGGGGCGGCGTTCTCCTGCACGCGCTTGGCGGTATTGATGCTGTTGCCCAGGGCGGTGAACTCGCGCCGTTCGAAGCTGCCGATATTGCCCAGCGTCGCCACGCCCGTGAACATGCCGATGATATAATAATGCGGCACCGGCGCGATGTCCAAGGTGCGGTAAAGCTCGACGAAACGGTCGCGCATCAAAAGGGCGCATTCCAAAGCCTGCTGGGCATGATTCGGCTCGGGATTGAGCTGGGTATTAAAGAGAGCCATCACTTCATTGCCCATATATTTGTCGATGAGGCCGTCGCATTCGTGGATGCAAGCGGTGGCCACGGCCTGATATTGATTGAGGATACGCAGCTTTTCGCTGGCGGAGACATCTGGCAGCGTCAGCCAGGGGCGCACATCGGCGAAGAGGCAGGTAACTTCGCGCCGCAAACCGCCCATTTCGATATTGGCGATTTCGCTGATTTTGTCCACCATACTCTCGGGCAGAATGCGCTTCATGGCATTGATAGTTATTTCATGCTGATGCAGGTGCGTCACATCATCCATGACCATCGTGAGACCTTGGGTGATATCGTTGCTGTCTTTGAGCGGCGAGAGCGAAAGGGCTAGAGCCACTTGCCCGCGGCCGGGCAATTCCGCGCTCAATTCTAGCATGTGATCAGTATCGCGCTCTTTGACCCAAGCTAGATGGTCGCCAATCTGGAGCGCGGCTTTTGTCATCACCTGCTCGACTTGGCTGCCAACGGCGCTATCGGGCAAGACATCGAGGATTTCCCCGGCGGCGCGGTTGAAGGTATGCACGCAGTCCTCCGAGTCGATGGCGATGATGCCGCTGCCGACGGAAGAGAAGATGTTGTCCATCAATTCTTTGACTTGGGTAATCTCGGTCAGTATGGCTTCGGCATGGGCATACATGCGGGCATTGCTGATAGCGACGGCGGCCGTGTTGGCAAAGGCCATCATCATGTTCAGCTCGCGCTCGGTGAAGATGCCAGAGAGCATGCGGTTATCGACATAGACGACGCCGATGGTCTCTTCTTTATATTGCAGCGGCACGCAAAGCACCGAACGCAGCGTGAAATTGATGATGCTTTCACTGCCGGCCAGGCGCTCGTCTTTGAAGGCATTATCCGCCACCAACGGTTTGCCGGTCTCGATCACTTCGTTGACGACCGACATGCTGATTTGCGGCCGGTTGCCGGTTGCCAGTCCCGGCCCCAGCAGATCGCTCTCTTTACTGACGCGAAATTCCAATTCGCCGGTCTCAGTGTTTTTCAGCACGATATAACCGCGCTCCGCCTGCGTCAGCACAATGACAAGTTCAATCGTCTCGTGCAGGACGGTATCAACATCCAGCGAAGTGGTGATGCGGGTGGACATATCGGCTAAAGCGCGCAGCTGCCGCAGCTCGGTCTGTTCTTCTAGGACATCGCTTTCTAAGTTTTTGAAATCCTGCTTGAGCCGCTCGAAGCTCTCGAGAACCGGGGCTGGCATAGCCAGCCGGCGGCGCAGCAGCAGCTCGCGCTGCTCGGTCAGTGCCGCGTCAACTTGGTCAATCAGCTCTTCGATTTTCCGCAAATCGGCAATGAGATTTTGCGCTTTGTCCTGCGTTTCTGGCATGCAGAAAATAACCTCGCTTTCTATATGCTTAGTGTACTGCAAAATGGCGACAATAGCACGAGTCAAGGCGATATCAATTCAAAATTCATAGTTTTGCCAGCGCAACCCTTAATCAGCCAGCGCGCGGCGGGCAGCGCGCCTGCCTATCTCCACCGCATAATTCGTCCCGCGGTCCCAAGGATAGACCTGCGACATGCTCGCCCAATACAGGCCGGGCAGTGGTGTCTTGATGGCGGGGATATTGCGGCTGTGGTTCAGCGTTGGCACGGGCTGAGCGTAGGGCGCGCGCCAGACCCACCATTTGCGCAGCCAGTCGCGCTGAAAAGCCGGGTTCACGCGCCGCAGCGCCGGCAAAAAACGCTCGACCAATTGCTCTTCTTCGAGTTGAAAATATTCGTGCGTCTGCGGCACATAATCGCCGCAGTAAATGATGTGGTCGCCACCATAATGCTCGCGGGAAATATAATTGGTATGCTCGACTAGGGCTAAAAAAGGGAAGTCGGATTTAGATTTGTCGGCTGTTGTCGCCGGCAGGTTGAGCCAGTAGGTATCATCGGGCAGCAGCGGCTTTTTGAGCGCTAGCACGACGCACAGCCCGCCGATGCTCTTCAAAGTCGCCACCTGCCGCCCATAAGCCGTATCCGCCAGTTCAGGCGCCAGGCGCAGCAAGAGCTGGGGCGAGGTCGTGCTGAGCAGGCGGTCAAAACTCTGCCATTCGCCGCCGCTGCACAGGGCTGGGCGGCCGGCTCGCTGGTCGATGCGCTCGACGCGGGTCTCGAGCTGTATCCTAACGCCCAGCTCGCGCAACTGCCGCGCCAATTCATCGAGAAAGGCCTGGAAGCCGCCGGTATAAGTGCCGAGCTTGAGCGTGCGCTTGACGATGCGCGCCCACATAAATGACATCGGCACCTGGTCATACTGCTCGGCGAATTTGCCAATCAAGAGCGGCTTGAAGAATTTCTCATAAGCCTCGGGCCCCATCCAGCGGCGCAGCCAGTCATCGGCGGTAACGCGCTCGAAGGGCTGCCACCAGGGCGACAGTTTTATCAGCATACCCGCGAGGCCCATGCGCAGGGTCGAAACGAGGGAGAGTGGCAGGAAAAGCGCGGACGGTGAAATCTCGCTGCGCACGGGCGCGCCATTCAGCCAATAGCTCGTTTTGGGGCGGGGAAAGATGATGTTCTCGCGGCGGCCCATCTCTTCCGCTAAAGCCAGGATGTCACTGTCATTGGCGAACCAGTGGTGATAGAATTTTTCCAGCGTCCAATCCCAATTTGGGTCTTTGAAGCCGGCCGCCAAACCGCCGACGCGGTCAGCCGCTTCGTAGATAGTAACTTGGTGGCCGGCGCGGGCGAAATCCCAAGCGGCGGCTAAGCCGGTCGCCCCAGCGCCAATGATGCCGATTTTTAAGTCTTTCATGCGCTGCCTGTTATAGTGATCGAATCAACTGCTCATTGTACAAGCGGATGGCGCATTTTGCGCGGCTGGCTCGGCAAAGGGGCAATCGCAATCCTTCACTCGGCATAGATGTCTTCAGACAAGCGCCAGCTGGCGCGAGCTTCAAAATCGAGCGGGCTGCGCTGGCCGGCGCGGAAGCGGAAATAAGCCGCCGCGCCAATCATAGCGGCATTGTCCGTACACAGAAAAAGCGGCGGGTAATAAAGCGGCACTGACAGCGCCGCCGCGAGCTTCCGCCGCAGCAGCTTGTTGGCGCTCACCCCGCCCGAGAGATATAGCGCATTCACATCAAAGTCCCGCGCTGCTTGCACCGCGCTCTTCACTAGGGCGTCAGTCGCTGCGTCTTGAAAAGCGGCAGCGACATCGCTGATATTGACATCCGCCCGCAGTTGAGCGCGCTTTTCAGCGCTGCGTTTGCGTTTGCCGCGCGCGGCGGGCGGCACCGTCACCGCCCGCATAACCGCCGTCTTCAAGCCGCTAAAACTCAAGTCGTAAGCGCCGGCCGTCTTGGCGCGGGGAAAAGCGTAAGCCCGCCTGTCCCCCGTCTGCGCGGCGCGCTCGATGGCGGGGCCGCCGGGGAAGGGCAAGCCCAGCAAGCGCCCAACTTTATCAAAGGCTTCGCCGGCCGCGTCGTCGATCGTGCCGCCGATGCGCTCATATTTGCCATGCCCGCGCATCAGCAGCAGTTCCGTATGCCCGCCCGAGACAATTAGAGCCAAGATAGGGAAGTCCGCGGCGCGGAAAGCTGGACTGAGCCAAAGCGAATAAATATGCCCTTCCAAGTGGTTGATGCCAAGCAGGGTTTTGCCAGTCGCCAGAGCCAGCCCTTTGGCGAAGTTAATGCCCACCAGCAGCGAGCCAACCAGGCCCGGCCCCTGCGTAACCGCGAGGGCGTCCAGATCGCCATAGTCAAGGCCCGCTTGGGTCATAGCCCGCGCCACAACCGCGCTGATGGCTTCGGCATGCGCGCGCGAGGCGACTTCGGGGAAGACACCGCCATACTGGGCGTGCAGGTCAATCTGCGAGGCGACGACATTGCTCTGGATAAGCGCGCCGTCAGTGATGACCGCGGCTGCGGTCTCGTCGCAAGATGTTTCGATGGCGAGGATGGTCGTCATAGGCGGGCTGGCTTTAGCTCTTTGGGCAGCGACATTGTAGCACTGAATTTGGGCAAGGCGGATGTATAATAGGGGTGGAGGCACTTTAGTCCAGGTGGTGCGGCATGTACAAATCTTTTCGGATAAAGAATTTTCGCTGTTTCCGTGATTTGCAGATTGAAGATTTGGGGCGGGTGAATTTGATTGCCGGGCGGAATAATACGGGCAAGACAGCTCTGCTGGAGGCGATGTATTTGCATACAAGATCGCGGCAGCCAAAGACACTGCTCGAACTGCAAAAACAGATACGCGGGCTTGATGAGCCTGACCAAGACTTGCCCACGTATTGGAGACATTATTTTTATAATTTGGATGCGTCGCTGGCTATAGAAATCCATGCAGAAAATGCCGAAGAATATTTGATTCTTTATATCTTCGAACCTAATTTGAAAGAAAATGCACATCAATTGAAGCAAGATTATGTAAATCATCTGACGAATTATCAGACGCCGCAGCCAGAAGCTATTAGGCTAGCAAATGAAATTGACGCCGCCATAGTTATGAAGTATTCATACGATACTGTCAGTCCGCTTTCTTCAGCCCTGTACTCAGACGGGAATATCCTAAATTCAGCCGATACAGGAATGCGGTCATTATTTATCCCAGCTCAAGGAAGACCTGAAAAAGATAGCGCTTTGGATAAATTTGGTTCAGTTGTAAAAAATGGCGGACTGACAAAATTAATCGCGGCGCTTAAAGCATTAGATCCGCGGTTAAGTGATTTGCGCGGCATCCTCACATACGGCGAGCTTATGCTCTGGGCCCAGACCGGCTCGGAATACATCCCGCTCAAATTGATGGGTGAGGGTTTCAATCGCGCGCTGCATTTTATGGTTACGATGATGACGGAGCCAAATAGCTATCTCTTCATCGACGAAATTGAAAATGGAATTCATCACTCGGCGCAGAAGTGCGTCTGGCACACGCTGGGCAAGCTGGCCCGCGAGCATAACATCCAAGTCTTCGCTACGACGCACAGCCTGGAGATGATTGAAGCTGCGCACGAAGCCTTCAAAGACGATGACCCTTATGAGTTCCGCTACCATCGCCTGGACCGGTATGAGGACAGCGATGAGATTGAGGCGGTAACTTATAATGATTTGGATATGCAAGCAGTGGCCGCTTTTAATTTTCATCATGAGGTTCGCGGATGACTCAGTTGATTCCTGAAGGCAAAACAAGATTACTGCTCGTGGAAGGCAATGAGGATAAAGCCTTCTTTTACGCGCTGGGGCAATATCTAGGATATTCCAACCGAGCGCCGCTTGAAGTTATTAGTTGCAACGGCAAGGACAACTTGGGAAACATATTGCGAGAGTTGCGCCGACTGCCGCGCTTCGAAGCTATTTCCAAAATTGGAATAGCGCTAGACCGGGACTTCGGACCGGATGCCTTTGAAACTGTCAAGAATGCGATAGACATAGCTAACCAGTCAGCTAGTCACCAATTTACTTATTCTGAGATGCTGTTGCAACCGTCGGATAGCAAACCGTCTATCACCCTGCTTATCGTACCGGCGCTCAACAGAAAAGGGACATTGGAAGATCTTATCTTGGATGCGATAAGCCAAGACCCGATTATCGATTGTGTTAACAAGTATTTTGAGTGCGTTGAGTCAACCGGAATAGCGATAGCTGAGCAGCGGAAGTCTAAAGGCAAGCTGAGCACATTTATATCGGGAAAAGTTCTTGACCCCAATAACGCAAGTAACGAGGATTCCAGGCGAAAATCTTTGCGGGAAGCCGTCGGTATGAAGTGGTGGCAAGAAGAAAATATGTGGGAGCGCAAAGCCTTCGCCGACGCCAAAGCCTTCCTCAGCCAATTGCTGAACAACTAAACGCCACATCTATGCTACACTAAGAACAAGCAAATGCAGTCCAGGATAAACTTATGCTAGCCCAAAGTAAAAAGTCAGACCGCCGCAGCTGGACTATCGCCGCTGGCGCTGGCAGCGCAACCTTCGCCGCTTTTGTCGTCTGGGGCGGCATCCCCAGGGACGACCGCGCGGTTCTCTTCTGGGCGCAGATGCTCGGCCTCTTCCTCTTGAGCGGCGCTTTTGCCCTGCTCTTTTGGCATTTATTCTTGCGCCCATTGGCGGCTAAGCTCAGCCAACCCAAGCCTGACAACCTGCCGAGCCAGCTGCGCCAGCGCATCGCCCTCATGCAAACGGGCGGCATTATGGCTATCTTTGTCGGCGCTTTTTGGGACGAACTCTGGCACCGCAGCTATGGCATTCCCTTTGGCGAAGACTTTTTTTGGCGGCCGCACCTGCTGATATATTTTGGCGTCTGCACCGTCATCGGCGTCGGTTTTTGGGCTTTGCTCTATCTCAACCGCCAGCTCAAAGGCAATTTTCAACAGCGCTTCCGCGCCAACCCGCTCATCGGCTTGTTCATTTTGAACGCCGCCTTCATGCTCTACGCGCTTACTTCTGACCCATTTTGGCACTGGACCTTCGGCGAAGACCTCACGGCCTGGAGCTTGCCGCATCTCATTATGCTGCTCAGTTTCATATTCACGCTGCTGCTGGCCGCCTTCGTCTATGTCTCCACGCTGCCCCTGCGCGAATGGCGCGGTCTCAGCCAGCTAAACTTCCGCGATGCGCTGCCACTGCTGATTTTTGCCGGCAACCTGTTGGTCTGGCTGCAACTGATGCTCATTGACTGGGACCAGGCTCTAGCCGGCATCAAGCCTGAATGGTTGGGGCTTTATCGGCCGGAGTGGCTGCTGGCGGCGAATCTGACCGCCTGCGTGACGCTGACGGGCATTGTCGCGACGCGCCTGCTGCGCTGCGCTGGAGCCGCGACCGCTGCCGGCCTGCTGGCATTGGCTATCCGCTATGCTATGATTCAAATTTTCCAGGCCGACAGCATGCAATATGCCGCCTGGCTCGCCGCTTTGCTGCCGCTGCTGGGCATTGACCTCTGGGCATATTATTGCGGCCTGCGCCGTCAGCAAGAACCTGCCTGGCGCGGCAGCGCTCTCGCTATTGGCGCGGCCATGCTGCTCAACGCGCCTATCATACGCGGCCTCTACAACTTCGATGGCGTCAATATGGCAGACAATCTGGCTTATGCCTTAGCTGTCTTTGTCACTGTCATCGGCCTAAGCTGGCTGAGCCAGCAAATCGCCGATGCGATGCTGCGCCAGCGGCAGCGAGAAGCCGTCGCGCCGAGCGCGCCCGTCTTGCTCAGACCCGCTTTTTCTTTTGGGCTGCTCGGCAGTTTTGTTCTCTTTATCATTTTCTTCATCGCCACAGCCAGCCCCCCAGTTTGAGTCGCAGCGCTGAAAACTTGCCAGTATCAGACATTCTGCGCTATGCTAGGGGAGTAAAAATAAGTGATGCTCGAGGCAGATTATGCTCGAAGTTGCTCTGCGAGATCGACCGTCCACCAATAGCCAACCCCAACCAGCAGAGAAACCGCGCCGCTACGACTATGATATTATCATCATCGGTTCGGGCCCGGCCGGGCATCGCGCGGCCATTCAATCGGCGAAGCTGGGCAAGCGCGTCGCCGTCGTCGAAAAGAAGACAATGATTGGCGGCGTATCAGTCAATACCGGCACCATCCCCTCCAAAACACTGCGAGAAGCGATTTTGCACCTCTCCGGCTTCCGCCAGCGCTCGATTTACGGCGCTTCTTACACCGTGAAACAGCATATCACCATGAACGATTTGCTGATGCGCGCCGACCACGTCATCCGCCACGAGATCGAAATCAACAAACATCAGCTGCAGCGCAATGGCGTCGAGCTGCATGCCGGCATCGCCACTATTGTCGATGCGCATACAGTTCACCTGCACTTTGTTGACAAAAAAGGCGAGGACGAGCTGACGGGACGCAACATCATGATTGCCGTTGGCACGACGGTCACCAAACCCGAACATATCCCCTTTGATGGCGAGACCATTTTCACCAGCGACGGCTTGCTCAAGCTAGACCATTTGCCCCGAACCTTGACCGTGGTGGGCGGCGGCGTCATCGGCTGCGAATACGCCTGCATGTTCGCCACCCTCGGCGTGCGTGTAACGCTAGTGGAAAAGAACGAACGGCTGCTAACTTTTATCGACCACGAAATTGTCGATGCCTTGGTATATCACATGCGGCAGCAGCGCGTAACCATGCGGCTGGCTGAGAGCGTGCGCAGCATTGAACATTGCAAGATACGCTATGGTCGCGGCGTCAAAATCTCGCTGGAGAGCGGCAAAGAAATCGTTACCGAGATGGCGCTTTACGCTATTGGCCGGCACGGCGCCACCGCCAATCTGGGGCTGGAAAATGTTGGCTTGCGCACGGATAACCGCGGCCGCATCAAAGTCAACGAACATTACCAGACTAAAGTGCCAAATATCTATGCTGTCGGCGATGTGATTGGCTTCCCCAGCCTCGCTTCCACTTCAATGGAACAGGGGCGCATGGCGGCCAGCCACGCCTTTGGCATGGAACATCAGAGCATCCCCGAACTTTTCCCTTATGGCATCTATGCCATCCCCGAAATCTCCACCGTCGGCGCCAACGAAGAAGAGTTGACCCAGGCTGGTATCCCCTACGAAGTGGGCAAAGCCTATTACAAAGAAATCGCCCGCGGGCAAATCATCGGCGACACCATCGGCATGCTCAAGCTGATTTTTCATCGGGAAAATCACAAGCTGCTAGGGGTGCATATCATCGGCGAAGGCGCGAGCGAGCTGATTCACATCGGGCAGACGGTGATGGCTTTTGGCAGCACAGTCGATTATTTCATCAATACGGTCTTCAACTATCCGACGCTGGCGGAGTGCTACAAGACCGCCGCGTTTGATGGCATCAATCGCATTATGTAGCGGCGCTGAAAGGCGCGTCAACGCGCCGGCCTCTGACGGGCACTGTCTAGGAAAAAGAATATTTGCCACAGAGACACAGAGGCACAGAAGTAAGTCCAAGTTAATTATGCGCCATTTTCAAGCCCAGCCCCGGCCCCTCCCTTAGAGCAGTGTTTATGCGACCGGCGGCCAGTGTCTAGCGACCAGTTTTTGTCGCTTAGACTCCCCTGCCCGAAGCTTCGGGGAGGGGCCGGGGCTGGGCTTGAAGCGAAGGCTAAAACTTGCAAAATTTACTTTGTCCTACTGAGAAATTAGACAACTTTATGCCTTCTGCTGCGGCAGCAAGTAGCGCAACACGGAATAGCGGAGCTTGTTTGCCCCGCTATTCCACTGCGCCAGGCACAAGCTAAACCTGTTCCCGCGCCGCCGCAAAAACGGACTTCACCGCCTCTTTATCGCCGGCCGCGCTGGCGAAGAGCAAACCCGCCGCTACTTCAAAAGCCAATTCATCTGGCACCGCGCTCACCTCAAAAGAGCGGGCCGCCGGCTGATGCAAGCGCTTGAGCGCAAACCGTTCCCACTGCGCCAGCTCAGCCAGCGCCGCTTTATTCGCCGCTTCAGGCGGACTGGCTGGCAAATCCATGCCCAAAGCGCCCGCGCCCCAAGGCACCGGCGGCAGTTGAAAATACTGCGCGCGCAGCTCGTTGATGCTCAGCAGCGGATAGGCGGCGCGGATTTCCGCCAGACGCGCCGCAGTGTCGGTCGGGCGGATGTCGTCGTATGCGGCAACGAGGTCATTGCCATAAAAAGGCAGCAGCTCTTGGCTGATTTTCTGGGCGACGCGCACTAGCTTGGGGTAGAGCGTGCGCTCGATGAAGAGGCGCTCGGCGACTTTGGCATTGGCTTCGGTGGCGTTCTCGCTGACGAGGCCGACGGGGATGCCAAAGATATTGAGGATTTCATCGCGCTGAGCCTGACGCCCCTGCAAAAAATCGAGGTCAGTGTGGCTCAAGCCGATGTTTTGCCACTCCATCGCGCCGCCGCGCAGAAAGGCAGTCTTGCGCGCCGTGCCGCCATAATTATTGCGCCACTCGCGTTTGAGCCGCTCAAAATCTGTATCGGAGATGAAATCGCGGATATTGACGATGCCGGCTGGCACGCCATTGTCCTGCCCGAAGGTCTGGCGATTCCAATCCGCCATGTGCCGATCGCTAAGCACCGCCGACCGCGCGGCGGCCAAGGGCGAGAGACCATAAAAATCATTATTGGGATGCCAGCGGCGAAAATGCACTACTTCAATCGCATCGAGCGGGATGCGCTGCCCGTCAATCTCGTAGAGATAGCCAGCCACCACCCGCCTCGGATGCGGCACGATGCTCAGGCGGTCGGGGCGCAGCAGCCAGATTTCTTGCGGGCAGCCGCGCGCGTCGCCGGCTAAAAACCAGTAGGCATTGCCATGCAATTCCAATGCGCCCAGCGTCTGTTCAAACAATTCAAACTTGCTCGTCTGCGGGTTGGGATTGGCCAGCAGGCGCTCCAGCGGATGATTCGAGATGCCGACGCGCTGCTCACCCGCCAACTGAAAGACCCGCAGCGGCACGAGAGCGCCGGCTTCGGCGATGCGGTTGATGGCGATATAGACCCAAGGCGATTGCTCATAGACGCGGGCTGAACGGGCATCCAGCGGCGGGCTGAGCGGGTAGCGGTGCTGCGCCGCCACGCTTTCGATGTGCGGCGGGCGGCGGCGCAGCCGCTGGCGGCTGGCGCTAAAAAAATTGCTGAGCCAATTGAACACAGGTCGCTCCTTCGCTTGCTTTTTGCGCAGGCTAACATCAAGCCCGCGGCTAAGGGCGACCTTTTATTTACATGTTTGTCAAGCATTTGTTTTTTATAACAAAAAAGATGGCGCTCAGCAGCTAACTGTCAAGACAGGTAGCCGTCAAGGCGTCGACAACATCCCTCAGCAGCGGTATATCGCACCAGAGGTTGAGCGTGTCAACAAAGAACAAGGCAATGCCAGCGAAACAGACAAAGACTAGCACAAAAAAGACAAAGCAGCCCAAAATCAACCAGGGAGAAGTGCCGCCGCCTTCTTCGCGCGCGGCATAAGGGTCATAGTCATAGCCGGGGTATTTCTGTTGTGGCGGCGCCGGTGGCGCTGCATAGCCGGGCGGCGGCGCTTGCCCATCATAGTTGCCGGTCGGCGCAGCGGGCGCTTCGTCATAAGCGGGCGGCCCGAGGTAGCTGGGCGGCGCTTGGGCGTAAGGCTCGCTGGCTGGCTGGGGCGCGTAAGCCGCTTCTCCAACTTTGTCTTGAGACGGCGGCGAGTCGCCTTGCAAACCGTATTCGGTGGGCGGCGGATAGGCAGGTTGCGGCGGCGGGTAATCAGGCGCCGGCGGCCTCAGCAAAGCCGCTACCGATGGTGTATCGTCTTCTGGTTCGCGGAAAACCTCGAGCGCCAGGGTGACGGTCTCGCCCAAGCTAATCATATCGCCATTTTGCAGCGGCGTGATGCCAGCGATGCGCTTGCCATTGTGGAAGGTGCCATTGGTCGAGCCGAGGTCTTCCATCGATAGCGCAGCGCCATCGCGCAGCAGGCGCAGGTGCTTGCGGCTGGTTTCGCCATCATTGATGACAATATCATTGCTGATATCGCGCCCCAGCGTGGTTTCGTCTTTGCCGATTTCAAAAGCCTGATTGATTTGCGGGCCCCGCCGCACCACCAAGCGAAATTTATCATTCTGCTGCATATCGCCTCCTCGGCCGCGTGAGCGCAAACAAAGCGCAGCGCTTTCGCACGAGTTCTGCGTGCATTATACATTGTTTTGCTTATCTAAGGCAATTCTTGGCTGGCGCATTAAGCGCCCAAGTTTTTCGCGGCGGGCAGCCACAGGTCGAGCAAGGCTAGCCCATCGACCCACTGCCCACGGACCAGAATTTCCCAATGCAAGTGCGGCGCGCTGCTGCGGCCGCTGTTGCCGCTCAGCCCGATGATTTGCCCCGCCGCCACCGCCTGCCCCGCCGTCACCGTCAGCTCCGAAAGATGGGCATAACCAGAAAAAATGCCGTAGCCATGATCAATCAGCGCGTACTGGCCGCGCAGCGCCAGCCCAGCGGCGAAGACAACTTGCCCGGCCGCCATCGCCTGTATGGGGCTGCCGACAGCCGCTCGCTGGTCCCAGCCGGTGTGCCGCGATTGCGCTCTGCCGTTAAAAAGGCGGAAAGCGCCAAAGGGCGAAGTTAGCGGGCTGAGCAGCGGCAGCGCGAAGCCGCCCGCGTCCCAGAGCGGCTCAGAGTTGCCCACCGCGCTGAGGGCGGTGAGTTGCTCCAGCTCAAGCGCTTCGATATTTGGCTCAGCCAGGCCGGCGCGCTCGGCTGGCAGGTCAATCGTCTGGCTGATATAACCTGCCGCTTCGATGCGCAGCGCGCGCTTGAAACTGACGCGCTGGCCATCTACCCGCTCTGCCATCACAGTTAATTGATAGTCGCGTAGGCTGGCGTCCATATCAACGACGATGAGCGCGTACCAAGCGTCTTCGGCGAGATAAAAGAAGCTCCCCTGCTCGGCGCGGAAGCTGAACTGGGCGGATTCTATGCCGGGGCCCCGCAAGCGCAGCAGCCCGACGCCACCTTGCTTCAAAGCGGGAAAATAGAGCTCGAGCCGCAGGCCGTCTTCCAGCAGAACGGCTGAGGGCATGGGCCGCGGCGCTGGCTGAAAAGTCGGCGGCAGCTCGGCATCAGCCGCCGCGGGCAAAAAGCCGAAGCCGTAAATGAGCAGGCTAAAAAGCCAAAATAAACGAAAAGAGAAAATAGCCACAGAGGCTCAGAGAAAATTTGCTGCCGATTTTATATTGTATCGCGCATTATTTTATTTGCCCTACTTGGTTTCTCAGGAGGACAAAGTAATTTTGCAACTTTTTGCCTTCGTTTCACCCCCGGCCCTCCCCGAAGCTTCGGGGGGGGGGGGTGAAAATTGTGCATAATTAACTCAGGCTTACTTCTGTGGCTGTTTCCTATTCTTAGCAAATCCGCCGCTAAGTGCTATACTCTTGCGATAATTACTTGGCAAAGAAAGAAAAGCCCATGACAGCGACGGAAAATCGACAAATTTTAGCCTATTTGCGCGAAAATACAGCCACCATGCTGGCGGATTTGAAACGGTTGATAGCCTTAGAATCGCCCACTTCAAACAAGGCGGCGGTGGACATATTAGGTCAGGCTCTAGCCGAAGAGCTGCGTCAGCTCGGCGGCGCGGTGGAGATTATCCCCAAAGCCGAGGTGGGCGATGTCTTGCGGGCGCGCTGGAATCCGGGCGCGGGCGGCCTGCTCATTCTCAGCCACATGGACACAGTTTGGGATCTTGGCACCGTCGCCGGTCGGCCGACGCGCGTCGAAGACGACCGCATCTATGGCGTCGGCGCGATGGATATGAAAGGCGGCATCGTCATTGCGCTCTGGGCCCTGCGGGCTTTGCGGGCTTTCAATCTCTTTCCGAGCAAACCGCTTACCTACCTGCTGAACTCAGATGAAGAGACAGGCAGCCGCCATTCCACTGAGGAAATCACGACAGAGGCTTTAGCCCATGATGTCGTTTTTGTGACCGAGCCGCCGCAAGATGGCAAATACAAGACGGAGCGCAAGGGCGTCAGCCACTACAGCATCACGGCGCAGGGCCGGGCGGCGCATTCTGGCGCCGACCATGCGCGGGGCATCAATGCCATCGAAGAAATCGCGCACCAAATCTTGTCAGTGCAGGCTATGACAAATTATGCCATCGGCACGACGGCGAATGTCGGCGTCATCAGCGGCGGGACGCGGGCGAATGTCGTGCCAGCCGAAGCCCGCGTCGAGATTAATGTGCGGGCGACAACGCGGGCCCATCAGCAAGCGATTCACGAGCAGATTATGGGCTTAAAAGCGCACCACCCAGAAGCGAAACTTATTGTCGAGGGTGGCGTCGGCGTGCCGCCCATGGAACGGACGCCAGAAATCGCGGCTCTCTTCAAACGGGCGCAAGCCTGCGCTGCGGCTATGGGCATCGCCCTAGAAGAAGGCAGCACCGGCGGCGGCTCCGATGGTAACAAGACGGCCGCCCTGGGCCTGCCAACTTTGGATGGCATGGGCATCGTCGGCGATGGCGGGCATGCGGTGACGGAATACGGCGAAATCTCTTCCCTGCCCGAGCGGGCGGCGATTATGGCGGCAATGCTACGCGAGCTGCTCTAAATTTAGGCAAGCAAGAAAGAATGACAGATATGGCAAAAATTGCATTGGTCAGCGGGGCGAATCGAGGCATCGGCAAAGAAGTTTGCCGGCAACTGGCGCAGCCGGTCTCGTCTGGGCGGCGCCGCTGCCAGACGAGGGTCCAACGGGCGGCTTCTTCCGCGATGAAGCGCCGCTAGCCTGGTGAATGAGGCGCAGCCTGTAAAAGAACCAAGGTCTGCTTATGCCTGAACGGCTTGAAATCAGCCAGGAAGAGATTAGCCAGCTTGCTTTTGACAAGGTTTTTCAACGCGGTGAAAAGCTGTACCAGGCGGGGGCAATCTCGCAAACTGTGTGGCGCGGCGCTGAAATTAGCGCGTGCTGTGAGGGTTCCTATCCTTGGCCTTATCGCGTCAAAGCAACATTTGCCGATGCGAAAATCGCCGCGGCCGCTTGTAGCTGCAAATATGACTGGGGCGGCTATTGCAAGCATATTGTGGCTATGCTGCTGGTTTATCTGCGCGCGCCAGAACGCTTTGACAAAAGCCCGACCTTGCGCGAAGCGCTGCTAGCCCGCGAAAAAAGCGACCTGATTGATATAATCGAAACCATGCTGCTTGAGCCTGACTTGGAAGACATCATCGAATGCGCCAGCCCCGACGAGCTGGAAAATGTCTTAAGCCAGCTTATCGAATACCGAGATTTTCGGGCCGAAGCCTGGTAGGCTTTTGGCGCATAAAGGAGCGCGCAGCATGCGCCTACTCAATTGGAACACGGGCTGGCTCAGCCCGAAAAGTCGAAATAATAAATTCGAGAAAGCGCGGCAGCTAATCGCCAGTTTTGACGCGGATGTTATATGCTTGACCGAAGCCAGAGTGGAAATGCTGCCGCCGCCTAGCGAGCACGCAATCAAAAGCGAGCTTTCGGGCGTCGGGGGACCCGAAGAACGCGGCGCGCGCAAAGTTCTGCTTTGGAGTCGCTATGGCTGGAGCGAGATTGACCGGCTGGGCGCGCCCCAGTTGCCGCCTGGCCGTTTTGTCAAAGGCATAACTGAAGTCGCTGGCGCGCAGTGGACGATTATTGGCATGTGCATCCCTTATCGCAACTACCGCGTTGAGAAAAAAAGGGGCGCGCAGCGCAAGAAAGTCTGGGCTGGCGCCGGCGAATATCTGGACGGACTGCGCGATATTTTGCCGCCCGCAAAGAAACAGCATCGCACCGTCTTGCTGGGCGATTATAACTTGCAGATTCCACCTTTTAACTATCCGTACAAAAACAGCGCCGTCAATCAAAAGCGGCAACGGACATTCGCAGGTTGGCTGATTCCCACCGCCGGCCTCAAGCGCCGCTTCATCGACCATGTCGCCATGTCGCCCGATTTGCGGGTGCAATCGCTGCAATTTATCAGCCGCTACGCTGCTGATGGCATAGAATTGAGCGACCACGATGGCGTTTTTATCGATATTGCGCCTGCCTAATTTGAGACAAGAATTTTCCGCACGAGGTTTTCCAAAATGAAATATGCGCCCTTTGAAATCGAGCAATATTTCCGCAAATACGAATTCAGCTCGCCCTATCAAATTAGCCCGTCGGATTGCGAGCCGCTGACACTGGCTGAGCTGCTAACCTACGCCAGCCCAGCCCGCCGCCAGCAATTCGAGACGCTCTGGCTGGGTTATACCGAAGCGCAGGGGCATCCCGAACTGCGCCGCGCCATCGCTGGTCTGCACAAAGGCATCGACGCCGCCGATGTCATCGAAACGGTGCCAGAAGAAGGCATCTTCCTGGCGATGAACACCCTGCTGGAAGCCGGCGACCATGTGGTGTCCATCTTCCCCAGCTTTCAATCGCTCTACGAGATTGGCCGCGCCACCGGCTGCGACTTGAGCTTTTGGCGACCGCGGCAAACAGAGACCGGCTGGGTTTTTGAGGTGGACGCGCTGGAGCAACTGATTCGCCCGCAGACCAAGATGCTCATCATCAATTTTCCGCACAATCCCACCGGCGTTCTGCCCAGCCGCGCCGACTTCGACCGCATTGTGGACTTGGCGCTACGGCACAATCTCATCCTCTTTTCGGATGAAATCTATCGCTTTCTCGAGCCAGACTCGGCGGCGCGCCTGCCCTCTGCCTGCGAGGTCTATGAACGGGCGGTGGTTTTGGGCGGCTTGTCGAAGTGCTTTGGCTTGCCGGGTTTGCGCGTCGGCTGGCTCATCACGCAAGACAGGGATATGCTCAGCGACTTCCAAGAGCTGAAGAGTTATACGACCATCTGTGGCAGCAGCCCGAGCGAGATTTTAGCGCTGATTGCTCTGGAGAACTGGCAGGCGCTGATTACCCGCAGCTTGGGCATCGTGCAAGAGAACATCGCCCGCTGCCGCCGTTTTTTTGAGCGCTATCCCGATTTGTTTTGGGTCAGCTATCCGCAGGCCGGCACGATTAGCCTGGCGGAATTAAAAGCGGAGCTGCCGGTCTTCGATTTTGCGGAGGCTTGCGCGCGTGAGCAGGGGGTGATGGTCTTGCCGGCGAATATCATGCAGTTCGACGGCAATTATTTTCGCATTGGTTTTGGCCGGCGCAGCTTGACGCAAGCCCTCGAGCCTTTCGAGCAGTTTATCAACGAGCGCTTTGCTTAGTCGATACATATAACGCCAGCTCACGCGGCCTCTTAGATAACGCACGCATAAGGCAAGGCGAATTTGACAGGACCTAGCTGGCATACCGGGCTACAGTAGAAGCCTGGCTTAACATTAAGGACTTGGCAGAATGTCCAACTCTATAAGACTCGCGCATGTTTTAGCGCCCGGAAAATCACTCCAGAAGTTTGCGGCAGAGGGTCTCTTGGACCGCGATCTGACACTTGTACGAGAATATCAGAAGCGCGGCATACAGGTAACTATCGTCAGCTTTGGCGGCCGCGCTGAGTATGACTTTTCTTCTCGCCTGCCGGGGCTAGAGATTCTATGCAACTGGATGGGCTTGCCCGACAAGGTCTATGCGCGGCGTATCCATCAAGTGCATGCGCTGCAGCTGCTGAAAGCCGATGTTGTGCAAACAGCGGAAGCGTCCGCAATAATCGCGGCGCTGCGGATTGCTTGGGCTTGGCAAACCCCGCTCATTTATCGATGGGATTACATACTTTCCGACACGCGGCGGCGAACGCATCCAGAAGACACTGGCTTCATTAAGCATTTTGAAGGTCGGGAGCGCCAAGGGCTAACTATGGCAGCGCATGTAACGCCAGCCACACAGGCGCTGGCGGATGTAATAATCCAACGGATGCCGGCGGCGGCCGCCAAACTCACTATCCTGCCCAATTTTGTAAATACTGCTGTCTTCCGCCCCATGCCAGAAGAAAAACGGTTTGACTTGGTTTATATCGGCCGGCTATCGTATGTCAAGAATGTAGATGCGCTGTTGGAGGCGGTCAAACGGCTAGGCTTGACAATTGCCATAGTTGGCGGGCCGCTGCCGCATGAAATTGGCTCGAAATACAATGAAACGGAGAATCTAAAAAATAAATTTGGCGATCTCGATGGGCGGATTCATTGGCTCGGGCGCATCGATAACGAAGAGTTGCCGGTCATCATCAATCAAGCGAAGTGCTTTGTCCTGTCTTCGCTAAGCGAGGGGCATCCGCGGGCGCTGATAGAAGCGATGGCTTGCGGCCTGCCCGTTATCGGCACCGATGTATTTGGCATTCAGGATGTGCTGCAACACGAAGTTACCGGCTATCTCTGCGATACCGACACGGACAGCATCGCCTCCGCTATTAAGACAGTTTTGGCGCAGCCCTCATCGATGGAAAAGATGGGCGCGAATGCCCGCAATTATACGCTCGACAATTATTCCTTAGACCAAGTGGCGCAGCGTGGCTGCGACTTGCTGCAAGAGGTGGCGCGGCGCAACCCGCTGGATAGCGCGCCGAAGCGCGTCGCGCATTATTTGCTCCGCCGGCGCTCGTAACCGTAAATTTGATGCGATTGCCCAGGTAGCTACCCGCCGGCTGGCACGATTAGCCTGGCCGAATTGAAAGCGATCTCACAGCTCCAGGCCCGTTACCGCGTACAGCTTCGCCTTATTCAGCTCGAAAAGCAGGCGCAGAGTTTCGCCCCGATAGCGCAGCGGATTCTCCCCCCGCCAGCTTAGCTCGCAAGCCAATCCGCCGCTTTTGACCGCCAGACAGTCCTCGTATTCGAAGCCCGTCAAGGCGGCGCCGTCGCTGCCGATTAGGCTCGCGCGAATCGCCCCGCCAGCAAACAGCTCGGCATTGATGCTCAACTTCTCGCCAGTCAATCTCAGCGGCGCAGTAAGCAGTGTCGCCGGCGCGCGCGAATCTTGCGGCACATAGCCGGCAAATCGATCACGCCCCAAGGTCGCGAGGTTGAGGGAGCTTTCGCGCCAGTCGTTGTGGCCGCCATTGCCGCCGCCATAATAAATGAGAATCTCGTCGCCATGCAGCAAGGGGGCCGCGGCATAGATACAGCCACAATCGTAAGCGCCGTCTGGATAGCTGCCCGGGCCACGCGGAATTAGGGCTTGACCCGGGCAGACCCGCTGCCAATTCACTGTATCGACGCTGACAGCCAATTCTGTATCCACCGTGTCCCAATCCGCGGCCTTGGGATCGCCCTTGTGGAAAATAGACGGCAAGCCAATGGTGAGAGCGCCGTACTGACAGATAGGCATTGAATAAATTTGATCGTGAGCGCCTGCGCCACGCATAATTTCGGCTGGCGCGGTCCAATGCAAAAAGTCTTCGCTTTCGCTGCGCAGCACAGTGCGGATGCCATCGGACCAGCCGCGCGTGATGCAGACATAGCGCTGCAATTCTGGCGCCCAAAGCGCGTTATTGTGGCAGTCGCCGACGGCATCATGCTGGGCCCAGGGCTGCGGCTGCGACCAATAGAGGCCATCGGCGGAGAAGCAGACTGCCATGCGCTGCGCGCGCGGGTTGCGGTGGATGAACTTGTAGCGGCGCGCCGGCTCCGTTTCGCGCATATCTTTGAAGACGCCGCCAGCATGAAGTCCGTGCGTTTTTCGCCGCATTACGAGATTGTTGGCGCTCGAACCTTCAAAGTCGATAATGCCGAGCGCAGGCTTGCGCCAATGGATGCCGTCAGCCGATGTGGCGTAGAGCAGGCCTTCTTCGCGTTCGCGCCCATAATATGTTTGCTCTGGCCGCTGCTCGAGACTTGTACTCTGCGATGCCGCGTCATAAATGAAGGACTTGTACCAGCACTTGTAGCAGCCATCTTCTTCATCGTACATGACAGTCGGGTAGACATTGTCCAAGCGGGCTTCCCAACGCTTGGGCGGTTTAGCGAAATACTCTTCGACAAAGAGCGGATTGGCCTGGCACTTTTTGACAGCGCCCAGCTGCAATTGCGCGTTTTCGCTGGCTGCGATGTAACGCGAATCGAGCAACAAAAGAGAGTCCGACATCGGCAACTATCCCGAGCGAATGCGGCCGCCCTACTGCGCCAGGACTGCCTGCGCCTGCGCGGTAAAACGGTCGAGCAAGTCGTCAATGGCGAAGAGCGGCTGGCCATACAAGAAGCTATGCACTTTGTTATTAAAATTCTTGTACCAATGCTTTGGAATAGCGCTCTTGCCATAAACCGCGCCAAAGATGCTGCCGGCGGTCGCGGCGGTGCAATCATTGTCTTGGCCCATAGCCACCGTCTCGCCGATGACTTTCGTAAAATCTTCGCCGCCGACGGTCAGACCCCAGACTGTCAGCACAGCATTGTTGATAGAATGCGCTTTAGCCATACGCGGATAACGCTCTTCGACGAGGGCGGCCGCTTCCAAATAATTTGAGACCGATGGCGCTTTGTCCAGCGCCCAGCGAATCTCGCGCGCCAGAATGCAATCGGCTGGAATCTCCTCCAGGCCGATTTGCAGCGCTTCCACCGGGTCGGAGACGGTGAAGGCGGCGGCAATCGCGGCCGAGAAATACATGGCGGCATAGATGCCATTGCGCCGATGGCTGACATAGGCATCGCGATAGGCGAATTCCGCCGCTTTCTCTGGATAGCCCGGCGCGGCATAACCCCAAGGATCAGACCGAATATCAGCGCCAATATACTGCACGCAGGGATTGTCTAGCTCAGCCGCTTGCAGGGCCGGCACCCCTTGGCGCAGATTGTCGAGGGCGATGCCCTCGGCCGTGAAAGCAAAAGGCAGGTATTTCACCCAAGCCGCGCCTAAATCATCGGTGGTGAAATCGAGTCCATATTCCTCAAGAATCATAAGGCCAAGCAGCGTATAGTTAATATCGTCATCGGTTGGCACGCCATCCATCTTGGACGGCGTAAAATCTTCGCGCAGGCTGGTCTGGTATTTTCGTTGATGCGGCTGTTCCGCCTGGCTCCAATAATCCACCAGCGGGTATTCGTCGCCCAGGTAGGCCGCCCACTGTTCCATGCGCTGCACATCCCAACCTTCGACGATGGAGCCTAAGGTGCAGCCGGCGCAGCGCCCGAGCAGCGAACCTTCGAGGCGGTCGCGGTAGTCCGCCGAAAGCGTGGACCAGCTACGGCGGCGGCCCGCGGGCCGCAAAGCCAGTATGCCCGCCAGGTCATCGGGTTCGGCTTTGGCCAGCGCGGCATCATCGGGCAGCGCGTCCAGCTCCGCCACTTTCTGCTTGAGCAGCGCTTCGATTTCAGCCATTTTTTCGGCTACGCCGTCCGCGCCGAATTCGGCTTTTTGCACGGCGTAGCGGTTGATTTTCAGCTCCCATTTTTCCAAAAAGTCGGGGTAATCGAACAAAGGCATGGTCTTCTTCTCTTTCTTTTATCTTTATTTTTATAGCTGGCAACGAAGCGCGTACTCAAACGCGCATCTGCAATTCAAACAAGCATAGCGCTTTGAAAGCGCGCTGTCAAAAAAGGCGGCGTTCTCCCAGGGCAATCGCATCAAAATCGTCATTCGGCAAAATTCACAAAACTAAGCCAGAAAAACTGCGCAGCCACATTTTCAACCCCACCCCCGGCCCCTCCCGTAGAGCGGTGTCTACGCGCCCCAAAGCTTTGGGAGGGAGCGCCATCGTGGGGTTGAGCTTATCGCAATTTGATGCGATTGCCCTGCGCCTCTTTCCTGCCACTTGCATAAGCGCAGGCCGCCATGTTATACTGCGGATAATATACGAAATCGATTTCGCTTCCAGCAGTTTTCTAGCCCGCCAGGAAAAAGCGCCGCTTGCCATGCCCGTAACGATTGAAGACCTCGCCAATAAATTAGGCCTCTCGCGCTCGACGGTATCCAAAGCGCTGAACGACCGCGGCGATGTTTCCCCGCGCACCAAAGAGCGCGTCCTGCGAGCCGCGCAAGAAGTTGGCTATCAGCCATCGGCCGCCGCGCGCAACCTGCGCCGCCAACGCACCGACAAAATCGGCCTGGTCCTCAACTACCCCATTCACAGAGTCGCCGATTTTCTAGCCGAGCTTATCCCCAGCATGGCCACCGCTGCCGAAGACGCCGCCTACAATCTCATCCTTTATACATCGATGGCGGGCAATGCCGAGCGCATCGCCAAGCTCTGCCGCTCGCGCGAAGTCGATGGCATCATCGTCGCCTGGCCGCCAGGGTCGGACGAGACCGCCGCGCTTTCCCGCTTGATGCACGCCGAGCGCATGCCGCATATCTTTTTGCCACGCCGCCTGCCCGCCGCCGCTGTCTCTTATGTCGCGGCGGATCATGTGCAAGGCGCTCGCCTCTTGACCGAACACTTAATCGCGCTGGGGCATCGGCGCATCGGCTTCGAACGTCTGCCAGAAGTTCACGAAACCGACCAAGACCGACACCAGGGCTATGTGGCGGCGCTGCGCGCGGCTGGCATTGCCTACGACCCGGCCCTGGTCATCGCAGCCGATTCTAGCGCCGCCGATTATGGCGAGAAGTCTTTTTTCGCCTTTATGTCTTTGCCCGCGCCACCGACGGCGATTCTCTTTTTCACCGACCCCGCGGCGATACGAGTCTTGGCGCTGGCGAAAAAAGCCGGGCTGCGCATCCCGCAGGATTTGTCCATCGCCGGCTATGATGGCGTGCTGGCTTCTGGCCTGACCGAACCCGCCTTGACAACCGCGCGCCAGCCCTTGCCAGCCATGGGCCAGCTGGCCGTCGAAAATTTGCTGGAGTTGATTGCGGATGACGGTACCGCCGCGCTCCAGCGCACTTTACCAGTCGAGATGCTGGCTCGCCAATCGACCGGCGTGAAGCCTGGCCCCAGACAGGCGGCGCGCCTTATTTTAGAAAAGGTGGCGCCCGCTTGAGCGCAAGCGCGCCTTTTTGCCGTGTAAGCAAGTTTTAGTGCATTCGAGGAGTAAGGTATGCGCAAGTTACTGATTCTATTGTCTTTGCTGGGATTGCTGGTTGGCATCCCCGCATTCGCCCAAAGCGGAGAGAGCTGCAATATAGATTCGCCGGCCGAGCCGGTCCAAATCAATATGATTAGCTGGCCCTTCGCTATTACCGAATTCTACGCCGCTGAGATGGAAGCATGCAGCGAAGTAGAAAATCTCACCATCAATACTAACCTGCTGGATTCCTCTTCACTGCAGGAGCAGGTGCGTCTAGGTCTGTCCACCGGCGGCGATTCGCCCTTCGACATTCTGCATGGCGCCAATGGTCAAATCGCCGAGTGGGGCGC
The DNA here is from genome assembly GCA_965200325.1 of Phototrophicaceae bacterium. Taxonomy (GTDB): domain Bacteria; phylum Chloroflexota; class Anaerolineae; order Aggregatilineales; family Phototrophicaceae; genus UBA6055. The sequence continues at coordinate 3,240,590 of OZ241335.1, forward strand.
GCCCGGCTGGGTGATGCCGCTCAACGACCTGATTGAGAAGTACCGCGACGAGTACAACCTCGACGACATCCCGCAGGGCTATTGGGATAGCGGCACTTATGAGGGCAACATCTATGGCGTGCCGATTGTCGGCAATACGCTGCACCTGGTCTACCGCGCCGACATCTTCGACGAAATGGGCTGGGAAGTGCCAGATACTTATGCCGAACTGCACGAAGTCTGCGACGCCATCGGCCTGGACAACATGGATTACGAGCTGGCTTTTGCCATGGATGTTTCTCGCGCTCGCGCTTGGGAGCTGGAGTTCTTCATGCTGCTGCGCGCATTGGGCGGCGACTATCTCGATGAGAACAATATGCCTATCTTCCAAGGCGACGAAGGCATCGCCGCTGTCGATTTGATGATTGAAACCGTCAACCGCTGCGTCGGCCCCGATGGCGTCGCTTATGGCTTGAACGAGATTCAAGTGGCAATGGGCAATGGCGGCCTGCCGATGACCAAGATTTGGGCTAGCCGCGCCGCTACCATGTCTGACCCCGAGCGCACTGACCTGGGCGATGCCATCGCGTATGCGCCCGCGCCGCGAGTCACTGAAGACGGGCCACGGGCCGGCTCCGCTTGGCTCGATTTCTACTTCATCCCCGCCACAACCACCAATGACCCCGACCTGATCTTCCAGGTGATTATGGAAACGGTCGATGCCGCCAGCCAGCAAGCTGCCGCCGCTGTCGGCTCCACCACCCGCAACTCCGCCGGCGCCTATGGCGGGCCTTACCTGCCGGCCGCGAATCAGACGATTGCCGAAGGCATCGGCAACTATGCCATCAACCCGGCTGTTACCATCGCCATCGCCAAGCTGGAGCAGTATCTGCCCCTGGTATGGCCTGGTGATATGACGGCGCAAGAAGCGCTGGACGCCGCTGCCGCTGATTACATCGAAGAAGCGACCGCCCAGGGCTTTATCGAAGGCTAGCCAGCGCTTTTCCTAAGCGCAAGTTCCTTGTCCCTCAACTCTCGCTCGGCGAGATTTTGAGGGGCAAGGCTTAAAATAGACAATACTTGGACTGCCGCTTATGAAACAACGCACATTCTTCGCATTCGCCTCGCCCAGCATCCTGGTCATGCTGCTGCTGATGGTGGTGCCGCTGCTGATGGCCTTCTGGCTGAGTCTGCAATATATGACCTTTCGCAATATCACCGCGCCCGAGTTCGTCGGCTTGCGCAATTATATCGATGTGCTGGAAGACCCGCGCTTTTGGCAGTCATTTAATTTTACCTTGCTGTATATCGCCATTGTCGTGCCTTGCTGGGTGGTTATCGGCTTCATCATCGCGCTTTTCCTCGATCAAGTTTCGGGTTGGGCCCGCGGCATTTATCTTTCCATCTTTTTGCTGCCATTTATCATCGTGCCAATCGTCGGCACGATTATGTTCAAGCAGCTCTTTGAACCGTCTGGCTTGCTGACCTATATCTACCAGCAAGTAACTGGCACCCGCTTCCGCGTCAACGAAACTTCAGTCAAGACGCTCATTCTCATCTTCGGCATCTGGTATGTAACGCCTTTCACCATCGTCGTCTACTTCGCTGGCTTGCAGACCCTGCCGCAGGAGATGATCGAAGCGGCTTCGATTGACGGCGCCACCCGCCTGCAAAAAATCCGCCATATCGTCATCCCTTATGTCAGTTCGCTGACTGTCTTCATCCTGCTTTTCTCGATTATGGATTCCTACCGCGTCTTCGATAGCGTCTTTGTCTTGTCGGAGCTGAATCCGCAATTCAAAGCTGATACAGTGATGACCTACACCTTCCTCACCGCGCTGCAAGTGCAGCGGCTGGGCAAGGCGAACGCGATGTCCATTCTCACAGTGATTGGCATTATGGTCGTGCTAGTGCCTTTCCTCTATCTCATGTATAAAGAACAGATTGCGGAGCGCTGATATGGATAAAGTGAAAAGCCCGGCCGCCCGCCTCGTCGTGCATTGTGTGCTGATTCTTTTTGCGGTCTATAGCCTCGTGCCTTTCTTATGGACGACGCTGCAATCCTTCAAGACCTTCAAAGACGCATTTTCTCGCACTCCTGTCTTCATCTTCCAGCCGACTTGGGAAAATTATCAAGAAGTCTGGATTCGGTCCCTGCCAGAAGCTGGTTCTCTAGTCGGTTATTACATCCTGCTGGCAGCCGTCATTTTGACCTGCCTGATGCTCTTCGCCCGTTACATTCCCATCAGCTCGACTTGGATTTACATTGGCTGCTTGATTGGCTATAGCCTCTTGCTCTGGGCGATACCGCAACTGGTCTATATGCAGAAGTTCTACAAATACTTCATCAATACGATTATCGTCACCGTTTTCACGATTCTCATTTCAATCAGCATTGGCTGTTTGGCGGGTTATGCTTTGGCGCGTTATGTTGGCCTGGCGGCGGCGGTGATTTTGATTGCGGCTCTGGCCTTCCGCGCGCTGCCGCGCCTGGCTTTTGTGCTGCCCTATTTTTGGATCGGCTCGCTCTTAAGATTGCTCGATTCGCATCTGCTGGTAGTTATCGCGCTGGTGGCGGTGAATCAACCGTTTACGATTTGGATGCTGCGCAGCTTTTTTATGGAAGTGCCAAAAGACCTGGAAGAATCGGCTCTGGTCGATGGCGCGAATCGTTTGACCTCTTTTTTGCATGTCATCGTGCCAGTCGCTTGGCCCGGCATCATCTCCACCGCCCTATTCACGCTGCTCTTAGCCTATAATGAGTTCTTGCTGGTGCGGGTCTTGACGCAATCGAACTGGACGCTGCCGGTGGCGATTTCGCGTTTCACCGGCGGCGAAGACCCAGCCCATCTGACGCTGGCGGCGGCGGCTTCTGTCTCGGCGACGATACCGATTATCGTGGTGATTCTGTTTTTCCAAAAGCATTTGGTCAAAGGTTTGGCGGCTGGCGCGGTCAAAGGCTAAGCCAAAAGCGGACGCGGCCGCCGCGCTTATGCGCATTGCGGCAGAAATAAACCCAAGTTAATTAGGCAAAATTTTCAAGCCTACGATTGGCGATCCCTGCCCGAAGCTTCGGGGCGCGTAGACACTGCCCTACGGGAGGGATTTTTCCTCAAAAGTCTATAGTTTTCGCAGGTTAGCCTCCCCTCTCCAAAGCTTTGGGGCGCGTAGACACTGCCCTACGGGAGGGGTCGGGGCTGGGGTTGAAAATTGCGGCTAAGCCTCATTTTTTGCATAATTAACTTGGACTTACTGCGCCGCATAAGCAGCGTCTAAAAAGGAGATTGTTTATGGAAAAGGCCGACAAAAAAGCCGCGCTGACGATGCCCGGCGATTATACGATTTCGCTGGCGGCAAAAGGCGGCACCGATACCCTGCTGCGCCACCCCGGCAGCGAACGGACCCAGAACATGCGCGGCTTTGAAGAGACCTATGTGGACATTATCGACTATATCGTGCGCATCACTCACCGCATCTGGGAAGAGAAAGACATCGGCTATATCTACGATACCTACCGCCACAACGCCAATGTATATGACGATTATGGCTTGCAGTATGGGCGGGATAAAATCGTCGCCGATACGGTGCATACCATCAATGCCTTCCCCGATATTCGCCTCTTCGCCGACGAGATTGTTTGGGCGGGCGATGACCAAGTCGGTTTCCATACTTCGCACCGCTGCCTCATCACCGGGCATAACACCGGCTACAGCAATTATGGTCCGCCAACGGGCAAAAAAATATCGCTCTGGTGCATCGCCAACTGCGTCGCGCTGGAGAATGAGATTTTTCAAGAATGGGTCATTTACGATACGGCGAACTTAGTCTATCAGCTGGGTTTTGACCTGCGGGAAATGGCGCGAAAGCTGGGCAATAGCATGCCCATCAGCGGCGCGGCGGACGCCCGCTTTGGCGATGTTGAGCGCCTCAAAGGGCAAGACAAACCCGATTATCTGGCGGCGCCGGCGACCGGTTTTGATGTCGAAGAATTCATCCGCCGCAGCTGGCACAATATCTGGAATCGGCGCAGCCTGCGCGAAGTTACACTGGCTTATGCCCCGACGCTGCTCTTCCGTGGGTCGACCGGGCGCGCCTTTTATGGCCGCGGCGAATACCAATCTTTCGTTCTCAGAATACTGGCGATGTTCCCCGATTTAATGACGCAAATCGACGACATCTATTGGATGGGCAACGACAGCGAGGGTTATAAAGTGGCGCTGCGCTGGAGCCTGGTTGGCACGCATCGCGGCAACGGCATCTATGGCCCGCCCAGCGGCCGCCGCGTCAATATGTGGGGCATATCGCAATACGAGATAGAAGACGGCTTCATCCAGCGCGAGTGGCTGCTCTTCAACGAATTCGCCGTCATGCAGCAGATTTACCGCGATTGAGCCTGGCGCAGGCGCTCCGCTTCCAGCGCGACAACCGCTGGCCCATCGACGCCAACGCAGACATTGACCAGCGGCCGCCCTTGCCAAGGCGGCAAGATGCGCCGGCCGGTGGCGGGCCAAGTCTTGCCGCGGCCCAAACCCTGCGTGCCAACGCGGATTGGCCAGCGCCGCAGCTTAAACAGCGCTGGCTCCAGCAGGTAGGCGATAGCGCTTGAATCGTGCACGAAGATGCCTGCAACATCATAGTTGGTCTCGAAATAATTGCGGTAATGCGGCAGGACGCGGCTGATATGCTGCGACATGGGGTTGCCATGCGTCGCGTACTCGGCGATGTCCGCCGCTGTCATGTGGACGCGCAGCGTAACATCCAAGCCGACCATCGTAACCGGCCAAGCCGCGCCAAAGACTAGATCGGCCGCTTCTGGGTCATTGCGGATATTCGCTTCGCCGGCTGGGCTGGCATTGCCCGGCACGAGGGCATTGCCGCCCATCAAAACGACTTCCGCCACCCAGTCGGCCAGGCGCGGTTCCAGGCGCAGAGCCAGCGCGATATTCGTTAGCGGCCCGATTGGGACCAGCGTGATTTCGCCCGGCTGGGCCCGCGCTTGCTCGATGATGAACTGCGCCGCGCTCATAGCCAGCGCTTGCCCCGTCGGTTCGGGCAGGTCAATCTCGCCTTGGCCATCCAGGCCATGCACCGCTGGCACTGGGCCGTCAAAGGGCCGCGTCAGCGGATTAGCGGCGCCGGCCGCCACCGGAATATCGGCCCGCCCAGCAATCTCCAGCAAGCGCAGAGCATTTTGGGTGGCGAGCGCGGTATGTACATTGCCAAATATCGTCGTCAAGCCCAAGACTTCCAGCTCTGGCGAGCAGAGCGCAAAAAATATCGCCATCGTATCGTCGACGCCTGGGTCAGTATCAATGATAATTTTTCGCGGCATTTATCCACTCCTCCGCTTTTCTAAGCAGCGCAAATAAAATAATGCAGGATACTCTATAACTTTTTCCCCGTGCCTCTGTGTTTCAGTAGGACAAACTAAATTTTGCAACTTTTATGCCTTCGTTTCAACCCCACGATGGCGATCCCTCCCCGCAGCTTCGGGGCGTGTAGACACTGCCCGACGGGAGGGCCGGGGCTGGGGGTGAAAATAGTGCATAATTAACTTGGACTTACTTCTGTAGCTAAACTTCTTTTCCCTAGTCGCAATAGAAATTTGGGCTTACGCTCTCGCTTTTCAACCAGCGATGATTTTGACCTGCACTTGACGGCGGCGCGGGCCATCAAATTCATAGAACAGCACACTCTGCGACCAGCCCAGCAGCAGTTGCCCATCTTCAATTGCCAGCGTCAGGCTCTGGCCGACCAGAGCCGCTTTGATATGAGCGGCGGCATCGGCTGGGGTATCGTATTGATGGACAAAATCTACCCGTGTTGGCACCAGCCGTTTCATCTCCGCCAGAATATCGGTGAGCGTGGCTAAGTCCAGCGCCGAGTTGAGCGTGAGGCCGGCGGTGGTATGCGGCACAACGAGGGCGCAGATGCCCGCCGGCACCCCGCTCTCGCTGACGAGCGCACGCAATTCCGCCGTGATATTCACCAGCGCATCGCCGGCTGGCGTTTCGATTTCGAGGGTTTTTAGCATAATTGGATTCCTGTTACCTGTTTATCTAAGAGGCGCTGAACATCGGCGCGGCTGGGCACATTGCGGCCGGCGCCGGCTCTTTGCGCGCTGGCCGCGCCCATCGCATTGCTGATTGTGCCACAGTCCGCCAGCGAATACCCCTGCAAATCCGCCCAGATGAAGGCGGCGGCAAAAGCATCGCCCGCGCCGACTGTATCAAGGACATCGACCGGGAAGCCCGGGCAGGCTATATCGCTAGCCCGCGTCAGAATATGGCAGCCCGCCGCTCCCCGCTTCAGCGCAATCGTCAGCGCGGGATAGCGCTCTAAGAGGCGGCGGCAAGCGGTTAAGCCGGTCGCGCCGGCGGCGACAAAAGGAATTTCTGCTTCGGTCAAAAGCAGCACATCAGTCAAGCCTAAAGCGCGCTCGATTTCTGCCCGCCCTAAATCGCCCAAAAAAGACCCCACATCAAAATAGACCCGCGCCCGGCGCTCTTCTAAAAAAGTGAAGAGGCCTGTTACCAGAGGCGCCAGGCGCGCTTCAAGTAGCGTATAACCCGGGAAAAAGACAGCGTCCGCCGCCACCAGCAAAGCGCGGGCGGCTTCACTCAGGCTGATTTCTGGGCCCCTGCCATATTGCCCGAGGAAGACATGCTCGCCGCGGGCGCTATCGGTGAGCGCCAGCACAGTCGTTGTCGTGCCGCCGGGCGGGATTTGCAAAGCGGAAGTATCGACGGCGGCCGCCCGCAAGATTCGCTGCAAAAAGCGGCCGGGCATATCCGCGCCGACTGTGCCGAGCGCAGCCACCGCCAGCCCCAGCTGACGCGCCGCTAGAATCGTCGTGCAAGCGCCGCCGGCCTCAAAGGCCAGGCGGCGCGCCGTCTGATGCTGCCCGGCCAAAACAGGCAGGTCAGCATCCAGCAAAATATCGACCACCAAATCGCCGACAGTCACCAGGCGCTTTGCCATCAGGCAGACTTAGCCAGAATCAAGGCTTGCAAACCAGCGGCGATGGCTGGCACATCATAACTGCGGAAGACGGCATCCTGGTCTAAGACGGCGATGTCTGCGGCCGGGATTGTGGAGAAACCGGCAAAAGTGCCAGCGATAGCGCAAGCAATCGCGCCAATCGTATCGGCATCGCCCGAGAGATTAGCTGCCAGAATCGCGGCCTCTTTGGGGTCGCCCCCCGCCATCGCCAAGATGCCAAAAGCCGCGCCGACAGTCTCTGGCACATTCAGCGTCGTGCCAATCTCATAATAGATGTGGCGCAGGCGCTTGCGCTTGTCGCTATCGCTGCGGGCGATCGCCAAGGCGCGCCCGATTTTATCGGCGACGGAACAGCCAAACCAGCGCCGTCCATGTCGCCGTCCCAGCTCCGCGCCTTGGAAGCCGGCATCGATGACCTTGCCCAGGGTCGCGCCGTCGACCATAGCCGCCGCCACTGCGCTCGCGACGGCCGCCGCGCCCGAAACGGCCGGCTGCGTGAAGTGCGTCGGCATGCAAGTCGTCACCGTAGCGGCGACAGCACCTTTGATATCGCCTGGATGCAGCAAGCCAATCGGCGCGATGCGCATGGGCGCGCCATTGGTATCGCCCCATAAGCCAGAAGTGCGCGGGTCTGCGCCACTTTTGAGGGCTTGCAAGCCGCGGCGCGTGCTGGGTCCGACATACGGTGAATTATCGCCATCGACGCGGTCATACCAGCCGACCAGCCCATGCACGACGGCAGCCAGCGTAACCGCGCCAGCCTCAATGACCGCCTGCGCGATCGAAAAGGCTTGCTCAGAATCGTCGGTGATGCGGCCGGCCGGCAAGCCGGCATGCACAATATGGTCGGGCGGCGCAGCCTGCCAGCTAGCCAGCCAGCCAAAACAGCGCTCCGTGTCATCAGGGTGGATCTGGGCGGGCATGGCGAAGGCATCGCCGAGAGCCTGCCCGTATAAGCCGCCGAGGATTTTATCCCGCATGACTTTCCTTTCTGTCCCTGTTTGGGACGCTATTGTAGCGGCGGCAGCGCCGCTTGTCAGCCTAAAGCGCATTGAGCAGGCGCGTCAAGAGAGTGTCTTTGATATAACCTTCCTGCTGATACCAGACATAAGTATCGCGCAGGCTCGTTTCGATATCGACTTGAGGCGGGCCCAGGGCGCGCCGCGCTTTGCCGCTATCAAAATAGACATGGGCCCCGCCCAGCCGCGTCTGATTGGCGTCCATCGGCGTCTGCAAGCCCAGCGCGCGCAGGCCTTCGATGAAGCGAGCTGTCGGTTCCAGCAGCCAATCGGGCATAGAAAATAGCGGCGGCCGCACAGCGCAGGCGGCGGCAAGCAGCCGAAACCATTCACGGTAGCTCAAGTTTGCCGTATTGAGGATGTAGCGTTCGCCGCGCTGCCCGCGGGCAATCGCCGCGAGATGCGCCCGCGCCACATCGCGCACATCGATGACCGCCAAACCACCGCTAGACATCGGCGTCAGCCATTGATAGCGCGCCATCTCGAGAATAAAGCTGCCTGAAATCGCGTTGAGGTCGCCGGGGCCGATGATGACCGTGGGATTTAGCGTGACGACATCCAAGCCCTGCGCGACGAATTCCGCGACCACCGCCTCCGCTTCATATTTTGTATAGGCATAATAAAAGCGCTCGGGCGGCAGATTAAAAGTATCGGTCTCATCAGCCAGGGCGCGGCCGGGGCGGATGCCAATCGCGGAGGCGCTGCTGGTGAAGATGACGCGGCGCACAGCGGCGGCCTGGGCGGCGGCGAGCAGATTGCGCGTGCCGGCAACATTGATGCGCCACAGCGCCGCGCGGTCATCGTCTTTCCAATAATCGGCTTTGGCTGCAACATGAAACAGCAGCTCGCAGCCAGCGCAAGCCCGCTCCAGCGCGTCAATATCGTCCAGGTCGCCTTGCACCGCCTCAAAACGCAAATCGGCCAGGGCCCGCAGTTTCTGTTCCGAGCGGTAGAGAACGCGGGCAGCATAACCCGCCGCGAGCAGCTGGCGCAAAATATGCGACCCCAGAAAGCCGGTCGCGCCTGTGATTAAAACTTTCATGCGCCTCCTCTGTCGCTTAGAGCGTAATCAGGCCGAGCTGGGTGGCGCGCACGACCGCTTGGGTGCGGCTTTGCGCGCCCAGCTTGCCCATAATCGCATTGACATGAAACTTGACCGTATGCTGGGTGATGCCCAGCTCAAAGGCGATTGCCTTGTTCGTCAGGCCGCCGGCCAAAAGCTGCAAGACCTCATTTTCGCGCGCCGTCAGCGGATTAAGACTGACCGTGCTGGGGCTAGGCAGCGGGCTAGCCAGCCAGCCAGCCAAACGCGGCTCGAGCGTGGTCAAGCCGCTAGCCAGCGCGACTAGGGCGGCGACGATGGTAGCAGGCTCGCTATCGCGCCGCAGCAGCGCAAAGGCCGGGAAGACCAGCAAGGTTTCTAGCAGCAAGTTCAAAAACTCTGTTTCCGCGTCGCTTTCGTACTCGCTCAGCAAGGCTAAAATCGGCAGGTCAGTTTCAATTTGGCGCAGACGCTCGCGCATAGAATCTGGCTGCCAGCCTAAATCGACGACCAGCGCAGCCGGCGCATAGACATCGATGTGCCGCTGCAAGTCGCGGCCATCTACCCGCGCCAGCACAGTGCAGCCCCGCTCTTCTAGCAGGGCGCTCAAGCCAGCGCGAGCCAAGAGATTGTCCGCGACGACCAGCAGTGGACTTTCTGGCGCTGTCAACATGCCCGCATTATAACGGCAGTCAGCCCAAGTTTTTATGCTTTCGTTCCAATCCCACCCCCGACCCCTCCCCCGAAGCATCGGAGGTAGAGTTGAAACGAAGGCATAAATTTTGCAAAATTTAGTTTGTTCTATTGAATCAAAGAGGCGCAGAGAAACCAGGCTGTTTATGCGTTCTGCTTCTGTGGCGCGCTTTGCCAAGACCGCGCGAATATTGCTATAATCAGGCAAGAAGCGCGTCAAAATTGGCTGCTGTCATTGTGAAGAAAGGAGTGAGCGATGGCTGAAGGGATGACGAGCGATAAACATGTGACGGGTACATTGGAATTGCTGGGTGCGATCTTCGCCGATTATACCGGCCGCGATTTTGCCGTCCGCCTGTGGGATGGCAGCCTGTGGCAGCCAGCCGGCACCGAGACGCATCGCTTTACTATCTTGCTTAATGGCCCCTCAGCCTTGCGCCGTATGTTCTTCCCCCGCCCCACCGAGCGCAAGCTGGGCGAGTCGTATATGTTTGGCGACTTCGAGATCGAAGGCAATATGTATGAGGCTATCGATTTAGCGCGCCATTTTTGGGAAGGCGGCAAACCAAAAGACCCGCTGCGCGTCTTGCTCAAGCTCTTCATGCTGCCCCAGCGCGATAACATCCGCAACGACCAAATCGCGCATCTGTCTGGCGCGCAGCACTCGGTCAACCGCGATATGCAAGCCATCCAGTATCACTACGATGTCTCCAACGAGTTTTACCAACTGTGGCTGGATGAGAAGATGGTTTATTCCTGCGCTTATTTCAAAGACCCGGCCGAGAGCATCGACGCCGCCCAGAGCCGCAAACTGGATTACATCTGCCGCAAGCTGCGCCTGCAAAAAGGCGAGCGCCTGCTAGATATTGGCTGTGGCTGGGGCGCGCTCATTATGCACGCGGCCGCACAGTATGGCGTGGAAGCGCTTGGCATCACACTCAGCGAAAAGCAGCTGGCTCTGGCGAACAAACGCATCGCCGCCGCTGGCTTAGCCGACCGCTGCCGCGTCGAATTGCTAGATTACCGCAATGTTGACGAGAGCCAGCTCTTCGACAAAATCGTCAGCATCGGCATGGTCGAGCATGTCGGGCGGGAGAATCTGGGCATCTATTTTGAGAAGGCGCACCGTCTGCTGAAGCCTGGCGGCGTCTTCCTGAATCACGGCATCACGCTCTTCCTAGCGCCGCATTTGCCGCAGTATGAAGCGAAAGACTCTTTTGTGCAGCAGTACATCTTCCCCGATGGCGATAGCCAGCATATCGCCTATGTTTTGGATGTGGCGGCGAAGGCGGGCTTTGAAGTGCGCGATGTGGAGAGCCTGCGCGAGCATTATGCGCTGACGCTGAAAAATTGGCTGGAACGCTATGAAGCCCAAGAAGAGACGATTTTAGAGATGCTAGGCCCCATCGGCTATCGGCGCTGGCGCATTTACCTGGCAGGCGCGCGCTGGGCTTTTGAATATGGCTATAATTCGATTCACCAAGCCCTGCTCTATAAAGCCATCGACGGCAAAGGCGCCAACGCGCATCTGCCGCTCAACCGCGACGATTGGTATGCCTAGCGCTTTAGACCAGTTGCGCCTGCGGCTGGCTTAAAAAGACCTCGCTGATGCGCAATTCATAGCGTTCGCGCCCGAGAAAATAGCTCACGCTGTCATAGCCAGCCTTTTCTAGCTGCGCCAGCGCTTTATCAAAATCAGCGCCGACGCGGTGGGCGTCATGCGAATCCGAGCCAAGTACGACGGGGATGTCGCGCAAGCGCATCTCCTTTAGGATTTCCGCGCCCGGGTTCATTTCCGGGTACGGTTTGTGCAAGCCGCTGGTATTCAATTCCATAGCGGTGCCGGCGCGGGTGATGCGGTCTAGGGCGCGGCGGATGGTATCGAGATGGTCTGTCACGCGGTAGAGCTTTGGATGTATGATTTTCACGATGTCAGGATGGCTGAGGCAATCGAAGAGGCCGCTTTCGGCGGCATTCGCTAAGTTCTCAAAATAGCTTTTTTCGTATTCCAGCCGCGTCTCGCCTTCGAGGTAGAGCTGCTTGTATTCATCGGTCTGTGGATGCACGGAGCCGAGGATATAGCTGAAATCGGCGCGGCGGTGCAGCGCGTCCAGCCAGCTTTCCATGCCCGGCAAGTAATCGCTTTCTAAGCCGAGGCGGACATCGACGCGGCCGGCGAACTGGTCGCGGGCGGCCGCTACCATATCGATATATTGCGGCAGCTGCTTGCTGGACATGCGGACTTTGGGATTCCAGCCGAAGGGCATGGGGCTGTGGCAGGTGAAGGTAATGCCGCGCAGGCCTTTGCGCTCGGCTTCAGCGGCGTAGGCGGTCGGCTCGCCGCGGGCATGCTTGCAGAGCGGGCTGTGCATGTGCGAGTCGTACATGTTGCGGTCAAGTGGCATGGCAGGTTCCTCTGTCGCTGCGGCAGACAAGAGGCTTATTCTCGTGCAGAAGCAGGGCGCTGTCTATGCTGTGTTTTGCGAGGTGGAGCAAATGAGAAAAGGAAGCGACGCCTATTTCAGCCCCGCCAGCCGCGCCATGTGCTGACGAGTATCGCGGTAGAGCGCGCGGTAGATGCCATACAACTCATCGTAAAGCGCCTGATGCGCTTGGTTTGGCTGCACCCAGCGGTCAATCTTCACCCAGCGCTGGCGCAGTTGCCCCAAATCGCTGAAGATGCCCGCCGCCAGGCCGGCCAAATAGGCATTGCCATAAGCCGCGCCGATGCTTTGCGCCGGCACCGCTTGCGGCAAACCTGTTACATCGCTGCAAATTTGCAGCCATAGCGGATCTTTCACGCCGCCGCCAATCGCCAGCAAGCGCCGCGGCTGCTGGTCTAGCGCCGCCATCGCCTCGATATTATGGCGCAAACCATAAGCGATGCCTTCCAGGCAACTGCGATAAAGATGGGCGCGCTGGTGGCTGAGCGTCAAACCAAAGAACAAGCCGCGAGCCTGCGCGTCGTTGATTGGCGTGCGCTCGCCACTGAAATAGGGCAAGGTTATCAGCCCGTCGCTGCCAGGGCGGATGCCAGCCGCCTGCCGCGATAAAAGCGCGAAGGCATTGTCGGCGGTCTGCGCGGCAAGCTCGCGTTCGGCCGCCGCCAATTCATCGCGGAACCAGCGCAGCAAAGCGCCAGCGGTGGACATGCCCGCCGCCAAAATCGCCGCCCCCGGTTGCAGATGCACCGACGCCCAGAGATCGCGGTGCGGCCGATAGCGCGCCGTCGTTTGAATCAGAAAGAGCGTCGTGCCATACATCACCATCATATCGCCAGTCTCGACCGCGCCGGCGGCCACCGCTTCAGCCAAGGCATCAGCCGTGCCAACGGCAACTGGGGTACCGGCTGGGATGCCCGTTTCACGGGCGGCCTGAGCTGTAACCGCGCCTGCCTGTTCAATCGACCAGCGCGTCTCTGGCAGCCACTCGAGCGGGCAGACGCGCTCCACCCAATCCCGCCGCCAAGCGAGCTTTTGCGTATCAAAAAAAGGCGTGAAATAAGGCGCGACATAATTATCGACCAGGAAGCGGCCCGTCAGGCGAAAGACAAGATAGGTCGCGGCGGTAACAATTTTGCGCGTGCGGCGAAAAAGCGCGGGCTGATGCCGGCGATACCAGAGCGCTTTGGGCCCGACCGATTGCGCCGAGAGCAGCTGGCCACTGCCGGCGAAGATAGCCTCTTCGCCAAGCATCACGTTTAAGTCGGCGATTTCTTGGCTGGCTCGCGTATCAATGCCATAAAGAATTGCCGGGCGCAGCGGCCGATAATTCTCATCCAGGGGCAGCATAGTGGGCGCGATGGCGCTGCAAGCGACGCCGGCGATGCGCGCGGCGGCGATATCGCTTTGCTGAATCAAGGCGCGGGAAATGAGGCAAAAATCTCGCCACCAGATGGCATCTGCATCTTGTTCAGCCCAGCCCGGCTGCGGCATAGCAAAACCGTGCGGCACAGTATGTTCCGCGACGATAGCGCCATCGAGCCTGGCTAGCACCCCTTTGGAGCTGGTGGTGCCGATGTCGATGCCAAGCAGCAGCCGGTCATCCACTTGGCAGCCTTTAGTCCAGCGCGACCGGCTGCCCGCTGCGCGCCGACTCTTCAATGGCGGTGAGGACGCGGGTGACCAGAGCCGCTTCAGCGCCGGTGGCTAAAACGGGCTGGTCGTCGACCACAGCGTCGACAAAGCGGGCGATAGCTTCTAGCACAAAGCCGCTGAGGCGGGCGGAAGCGGCATCCAGCGTGAAGCCGAGCGTATCGGGCAGGCTAGCAGCGGCGCGGGTATATTTTTCGACGGTGCGGTTGTCCGATGTATTGATATACATGACGCCGTCGCTGCCCAGCACTTCCATTTTGAGATTGAAGACATTTGGTTCGGTTTCGGGCAAGATCCAGCTATTCTCCAGCGTTACGACAGCGCCACGCTCAAATTCGATGATGGCGACATGAAAATCCTGTGTATCGATGCCTTGGGCTTGCAAGAGGCCCGAGCGGCTGACGGCATAGACGCGCTTTGGCCGGTCCTCGAGCAGCCAGCAAGCCATATCGCAGGTATGGCTGGCTAAGAACCAGAGCGCCGAGCTTTTGCCGGCCCAAGGCAGCATCTGCGTCGGCACAAACGTCGTATTGCTCAAGCGGGCATAGATATAGCGCAGCTCGCCTAGCTCGCCATTTTGCGTCGCTTGCCGGGTGGCGACAAAAGCCGGATTGACGCGATTGTGAAAATCGACCATCAGCTTGACGCCAGCCGCGGCCACCGCTTGCAAAATCGCTTCGCCATCTTCGATTGTGGTTGCCAGGGGTTTTTCCACCAGAATATGCTTGCCGGCCGCAGCTGCGGCTACAGCGATTTCCCGATGGGCAAAATCGGGTGTCGCGATGGAGACGGCGGCGATGTCGTCGCGGGCTAGCAAATCGCGGTAATCGGTGTAGACGGCCGGCTCGCCATAACGAGCGGCGACTTCGCGGGCCCGTGCTTCGTTCAGGTCGCAAAGGGCGACCAACTCGGCATTGGGCAGATGATGATAGACATGGGCATGCCAAGCGCCGCCGACGATGCCGGTGCCAATGACGCCAAATCCAACTTTTTTCATATTCACTCCTTTTGTCAAAATGTCGGGCTGGCTCAGCGCGCTAGCCTTTCACCGCGCCAAAGGTGAGACCGCGCACGACATAGCGGCCCAAAAGCAAAAAGATTATCATTGGCGGCAGCATAGCGATCACCGCCGTCGCCGCGATATGTCCCCAGTAGACGCCGGTCGAAGCGAAAAAACTAATCGTGCCGACGGGCAAAGTTGTCGTGCTTTGCTTGCTCAGCGCCAGCGGGAAAATCACATTGTTCCAGCTAAAAACGAAGGTGAACATTGAAGTAACGATAATACCCGGCAAAGCCAGCGGGATGATGATGCGGAAAAAAGCCGAGAAGCGATTCGCCCCATCGACCCAAGCCGCCTCTTCCAAATCCAGCGGCACCTCGTCGATAAAGCTCTTCAGCAGCCAGACTGAAAAAGGGATAGCCAAAGTTTGCAGGGTGAGAATCATCGCTTGATAGGTGCCAGACCAGCCGATGCGCGACATCAAGACAAAATAAGGGATGATGAAGACAATCGGCGGCGCAATCAATAAGCTGATGTACCAGTTCAAAACGAATTCTTTGCCGCGCATGGCAAAGCGCGACAGGGCATAAGCGGCTGAAAGCGCAAAGGGCAGGCTGAGCAGCGTCGCGCCGCTGCTGACGATGACGCTGTTGATGAGCTGGGGCGCGTTCTTGCCCGGCTCGACGAAAGTGTGGCTGAAATTGCCAAAATCGAGCGGGACGAAAATCTGCGGCGGCAGGGTATAGGCTTGGCTGGGATGGCGAAAAGCCAGCAAAATGAACCAAAAAATCGGACCCAAGAATACGACCATGACCAGAGCCATCAGCGCGTAAATGATAATTTGTTGTCGCCGGGCTAGCGAGCGCATGCCTTCACCATTCCCGCTTGCGAAAGACGAAAAATAGATAGAGATTGATAATGACGCTGACGATGATGACGACCAGCCAGGTCATAGCGGCGGTCAAGCCGATGTTATAATTGACCAGCCCTTGCAAATACAAATTAAAACTTAGCGTGCGCGAGGCAGTGCCTGGTCCGCCATTGGTCAAGACATAGACCAAATCGAAACTGTTGAACAACTGCATAAAACGAATCATCACCAAAAAAGCGGCGATTGGGCGCAGCAGCGGCAAAGTAATCGACCAGAACATGCGCCAGGGCGACGCGCCATCCACTTGCGCCGCCTCTTTGACTTCTTCGGCAATAGACAGCAGACCGGCGTACAGCACGATAGCGAAAAAGGGCGTCCACTGCCAGGTATCGACGAGGCCGATGGTGAATAGGGCTGTGCCAGCGTTGCCCAAAAAGCCTTGCGGCGGGACAGGGACGCCGAGGCCGCTCAAGAGCCAGGGCAAAATGCCGCCTTTTGGCTCCAGCAAATAACGAAAGAGGAAACCGGCCACCACCGGCGCCAGCGTCGTCGGCATAATCAACGCAGCGCGCATCAAGCCTAAGCCGCGCAAATGGGTATGCAGCAGCAAGGCGATGCCCATGCCAAACCAGAACTGCGCAAAGGTGCCTAAAACCGCCAAGAGGAGGGTATTTTTTAAGGCGATGCCAAAGGGCGTAACCTGGAAGACCATCCGATAATTGTCCAAGCCAGAGTAGTAGAGCGGCGTCGGACTGGTCTGCAAGTTCCAGAACCAAAAGCTGTTGCGCAGGGCAAAACCCAGCGGGTACAAGATTAAAGCCAGCAGGATGATAACGGACGGCGCGAGCAGGATGTATGGCAGTCGTCTTCGCAGTTTCATGTGCCGCGGCCCATCTCAAGTAAGTCCAAGTTTATATTGCGACTGGAGAAACAGAAATTTAGCCACCGAGACACAGAAGTAAAACCAACTAAATTTTGCAACGGAGAGACTTTCTTCAACCCTACTCCCGGCCCCTCTCGTAAGACAGTGTCTACGCGCCCCAAAGCTTTGGAGCGGGGAGAAAACCCCCGAAAACTATGGCTGCGCTTGAGGGAAAGTCCCTCCCATCGGATAATGTCTACACACCCCAGGTTAGACTCCCCTCCCCGAAGCTTCGGGGAGGGGCCGGGGGTGGGGTTGAAAACCGCGCCTCACATTTTGCACAATTAACTTTGAATTACTTCCCCGTCGCAAGCCGCAGGCGGCCCCTATCTAAACGAGAAGGGCCGCTTGCCCCGCAGCTGACACTGTATGAACGGCTTACATCGACGCTAAGCTAGCGATGAGGGCTTTGGTATTGTCTAAGGTGTCATCAAAGCTCTCGACGCCATAGGGTATCATTTGGTTGCCGTTCAAGATGTTTTGGAAGAGCGTCTGCGTCGTGGATAGCGCTTGCTCGGGCGAGACAGCGCCAGTCATGGCTTGGTTAATCTGCAAGCCATAGACGCCTTCTAGCGAAGTGTAAATCGGCGCTGGCGGCCGCACGACCTTGCCATCGCCCAGCTTCATCATCTCGAGCTGCGTATCCAGGAAAGGATAGATGGCTTTCAAATCGGCATCGTCATAATTGGATTTGCGGCTGAAATCGGCGAACTGATAGCCTTTGACATTGACCTCGCCCATAGCTTTCTGGGCGGCGGCGCCAGTCGCCCATTTGATGAACTGCCAGGCGGCGTCTTGCTGCCCAGATGTCGAGGGCATGCCCAAGGACCAGCCGCCCAGGCTGACCACTTGGTCGCCGCCGGCCGTTAGCGTCGGCAGCACCGCCGTCTCGAACTTGTCCACCACCGGCGAGGGCGTGCCAGTCAGATAGCCTTCGTTGTTGACCAGATAGAAGTAGGGCGTCCAGTGGTAGAACATGCCGATGTCGCCTTGCGAGAAGCGCGTGCCAGCATCAAACCAGAGGTAATTGATGGACTCGGGCGGCGACCAGCCATAAAGCCGAATCCAGTCGGCGAGAGCGGCGACATTGGCGTCGTTATTGATAGTCGGCGTGAAGTCCCACGGCGCTTCGGGAAATTGCGTGAACCAGCGCGTGCCATAGCTGGCGGAAAGCTGGCTGTACATGTGTACGACCGGCACTGGCTGCGCGCCGATGACGGTCGTGCCATACATGCTGGTGCCATCCAGGTCCATGCCATTGATTTGCTCGAGGATGCCGAAGTAGTCTGCCCAAGTCCAGTTACCGGCATCCGCCACCGACGCCGGCAGCGGGTCCAGGCCAGCCGCCTCAAAGAGGTCGGTGCGATACATGATGCCTTGGGCATAAGAGGCGATGGGCAAGGTCCAGATGTGATTGCGCCAAGTGCTGAGCGAGTAGAGGCATTCTGGCACAAAGTCGTCGATGGCAGAATCGGAATCGGCGGCGATGAATTCGTCCAGCGAGCGAATCCAGCCATTGTCGGCATATTGGCTAATCCACATTTGGTCGACGGCGATGACATCAGCATCCGCGCTTTGGGTCAAGAAGGCATTGACCAAGCGGGCTTGCAAGGCGGTATAACCCAGCGATTCGATGTTGACGCCGATGCCGGTCGCCTCAGTGAATTGCTCGACGACGCTTTGCAGAGCCAGGTCCCAGGGGTCGCCGACCGTCAGCACATTGATGGTGGTGTCGGTTTGGGCGGCGACGCGGGCGAGATTACCCAGCGGCGCAGCGCCCGCCAGCGCTAAGCCAGCCGCGCCGCTCATACGCAGAAAATCGCGCCTGCTTAATTTTTCTTTGAACATTTGTTGACTCCTTAAATCAAGAACAAGTCTGCGGTCAAGGTTTGCTTGCTTTTTTCGCTCCGCCCTCCTTTCTACTCGCTCTATTCGCTCACAGCAACAGTTTGCCCGCCGCGAAGACGGGCTGGCCATCGGCATAGACCGCGCCAGACTGGCGCAGGTCCTTCACCAAATCCCAGTGAATGCGCGACTGATTGCAGCCGCCGCATTCAGGATAAGCCCGGCCGAGAGCCAGGTGAACCGTGCCGCCGATTTTCTCATCCAAGAGTATATCGCCAGAAAAGCGATTTACCAGCGGATTCAAACCAAATGCAAACTCTCCGAGGCGGCTGGCGCCGGCATCGGTCGCCAGAATCTGCCGCAGATAGTCCGCATTGCTGGCGGCGCTAGCCTGGACGAGCTGGCCCTTTTCCCATTCCAGGCGAATATCGCGCAAGACTTTGCCGCCAAAGACGGCCGGCCAGTCGAAGTGGATGCGGCCATTGAGCGAGTCATTGCGCGGCGCGGTGTAGATTTCGCCATCGGGCAGATTAATCTTGCCATCAAAGACGCGCCACTGACGCCCAGCGACAGAAAAAGTCAAATCGGTATCCGGGCCGGCGACGATGCGCACCGTATCGACGCCTTGCAAGCGCGCCGCTTGCGCCCGCCAGCGCATCGAGAGAGCGGCATAGTCCAGGGAGCAGGCGGCGAAGAACATCTCGAGCAGAGTCTCGAGCTCAAGTCCAGCCGCTTGCGCCATAGCCGCGTTTGGCACGCGGGCCAAGCACCAGCGGGTTTTCTGCCAGCGCAGGGTCGAGATTTGGCCTTGGGCGCTTTGATTGGCGGCGAGCGCGGCGGCTGGGATATGGCGCATCTGCTGGCTACTCGCGCCACGCAAGCCGATATAGACATCGGCCCATTCCATGCCCTGCGCTTCGAGCTCGGGCAGCCAGCTATGCTGCTCCGCATTACCATACTTCAGTAGCGCGTAGCGCAGCTTCTCCGACTGAAATTGCACTTGCGGCAAAGCGCCCGCTTTGACGCAGGCGGCGTAGACCGCTTGCGCTAGGGGGAAACTTTCAATTTCGCCCATAGCGATCAAGACGCGCTCGCCCGCTTGCACCGCCGTCGAATAATTGACCAGGACATCGGCGACCGCTTGCCAGCGCGAGTCCATCGCTTCAATCCCCGCGGACGGCCTTGGCGATGCGCATAAAATCGCGCACCCGCTCGACATCGACTTCGTTCCAGATATGCCCGGCCCGTTTGAAAGCGGTGCCGGTGACAGTGCCATCGGCAATAGCCAGTGTCGCGGCGAGGTTGCCGCTATTGACGCCGGTGTTGGCGAAGACAGGGGTGGCTGAAGCCGCTTCTTTTACCAGCTTCAGGGTTTGCGGCGAGGTTTCCGCGCCGGCGGTCAAGCCAGAGACGCAGAGGGCATCGGGCTGAGCGCCAAAGATGGTCGATATGGCAATATCGGTGATGCTGCGCCGCGCGAGATAGACGGCCGCTTCTGGCACGATATTAAAAAGCAGCTTGATATGCGCCCCGCCGATGGCATGCTGATGGCGGATGACTGCGCCGCAATCGGTATTCCACAGTCCATAATCGCTGGCATACACGCCGGTGAAGATCTCGCGCACAAAACTAGCGCCCGTCGCCAGCGCGACATCAATCGACGCTTTGGGGTCCCACAGCACATTGACGCCAAAGGGCCGGTCGATGGCCGGGCGCAGCTCGGCGATGACCGCCGCCATGCAGGCGCTAGTAATCGGCTCGACCTGGGTGAGATAGGGCAAGCTGGCTTCGTTGGAGAACATAATGGCGTCGACGCCGCCGGCTTGCAGCGCCTGCAGGTCGGCGCGAGCGCTTTCGACGACCCAGTCTAGGCCTTTGGCGCGGTCGTAGCCGGGGTCGCCAGGCAAAGCCCGCAGGTGGCACATAGCGATAATCGGTTTCTGGGTGTTGAAATGTGATTTGAGCCAGGCCATAAGCTACTCTTGAGCGCAAGTTTTTAGACAGATTTTTTTCCACAGAGACACAGAAGTAAGTCCAAGTTAATTATGCACCATTTTCAACCCCACCCCCGGCCCCTCCCGTAGGGCAGTGTTTATGCGACTGGCCGCCAGGGTCTAGCAACCAGTTTTTGTCGCTTAGACTCCCCGAAGCTTCGGGGAGGGGCTGGGGCTGGGGTTGAAACGAACGCAAAAACTTGCAAAATTTACTTTGTCCTACTGAGGTGCAGAGAAAACAGACAGCTTTATGCCTTTTACTTCTACCCGCCCTTAAGCCAGGCAGAGTATAGCATAAGGCGCGACGCGTGGCGAAAAAGGGCGCGCTAGACTATCGGCTTCTCCACGCGCGGCTGCCCCAGATACTGCCGCTCTTGCTCGACAATCTCTGGCTCCAGCTTGACAAAGAGCGGCTTTGGCTGGCGCAGCTTTTGTCCAGGTTGCAAGGCGCTAGCCTGCCATTTGCCCAGCGCCGCACTGCCATCATAGACCAGCGCCAGATGCCCGCGCCGCTCTTCTGAGAAATTCTCGATGCGCAAATCGCCAAATAACTGCCCTTCGTAGCCGAGCATATCGTGCAATTGCTGCGAGCTGAAAGGCGTAAAGGGCGCGAAAAGAATTTTTAAGCTGTCGATGCAGCGCAGGGCTGTATAGACCGAGCGCGCCGCATCGGCCGGCTCGCTGCGCATAATCTTCCAGGGCGCGCGCCCATCCAGCCAGCCATTGACCGCCCGTGCCAAGCCGAGCGTCTCTTCCAGCGCCTCTTTGAAGCGGGCGCCGGCCAGCAGCGCGCCGACCGTCTCGAAGCCGCTGTCAACGCGGGCGATGATAGCTGCGTCGGCGGCGGTCAGGGCGTCGTAGGCTGGCACAGCGCCATCAAAGCGTTTCCAAGCGAAACCGAGCATGCGATTAACCAGATTGCCCCAAGCCGCCAGCAGTTCATTATTGACCCGCGCCAAAAAACCTTCCCAAGAGAAATCGCTATCCTGCCGTTCGGGAAAGGTGCGGGCGACATAAAAGCGCACGGCATCGGCTTGATAGCGCTCGAGCAAATCGGGCAGCCAAACGGCCCAGTTGCGCGAAGTCGAGAACTGCTGCCCCTCGATGTTCATAAACTCGTTGGCTGGCACATCATACGGCAGTTGCAGCGGCACGGCGCTGTCTTCGTTATAGATGCCATCGATGCCTAGCAGCTCGGCGGGCCAGATGATGGTGTGAAAGGGGATGTTGTCTTTGCCGATGAAGTTGTAAATCTTGGACTCTGAGTTGTACCACCACTGCTTCCAGGCTTCGGGCTGGCCAATGTTCTTCGCCCATTCAATGCTGGCGGTGAAATAACCCATGACCGCATCAAACCAGACATAGAGCCGTTTGTCTTCCCAGCCTTCGAGCGGCACACGGATGCCCCAGTCGATGTCGCGGGTGATGGGCCGGCCGCGCAAGCCATCTTTGACGAAATTTTGGCTGAAGCGGCTGACATTCGGCCGCCAGTGCGCCGCATGTTCGGCGAAATAGTCTAAGATTTGCTGCGCGAATTGTCCGAGATCGAGAAAATAGTGTTCGGATTCGCGGCGCACCAGCTTGTCGGTCGGGTTGCTGCGGCTGTGCGGCTCGATGAGCTGGGTCGCATCCATCAGGTTGCCGCAGTTATCGCATTGGTCGCCACGCGCACTCGGATACTTGCAGATATAGCAAGTGCCTTCTACATAGCGATCGGGCAAAAACCGATTCTCGCTCTCACTATAGAGCAGGGTCTGCTTTTCTTTATAGAGATAGCCGCGCTCGAGCAAGCGCAGGAAAATATCCTGAGCCACTTGGTGATGATTTTCGGTGTCGGTGTGGGTGAAGAGGTCGTAGCTGATGCCGATTTTTTGCTGGGTGCGCAAAAAGCGCTCATGATAATGCTCAAAGACTTCTAAGGGGCTGCTACCGCGCTTGTCCGCCTCGACTGTGATGGGCGTGCCATGGCTGTCCGAGCCGCTGACCATCAGCACCTGGTTGCCGCGCAGGCGATGATAGCGGGCGAAAATATCGGCTGGCAGGTAAGCGCCGGCTAGGTGGCCGATATGCAGGTCGCCATTGGCATAAGGCCAAGCCACCGATACATGGATATATTCTGCTGTCATTGGGTCCGTCCTTCATCACAATATAAAAGAAAAACCGCCTGCCGATGACAGACGGTCTTGGGTTTTCGCTTCGCGCCGCCTAAGCAGGCCGCAACTGCCGTCTGTCCTGCTGAACGGAGGGCATGAGCATGTGTTGCGGGCGACAAATTTGCATAGCAGAGAGTGTAACAGCGCCGCGCCCGCCCGTCAAGTATTGGCTAGAAAGCCAACTTAAACTGCTTTATAATACGCCCGTTTCTGACCGTCTTATCTGTGTCTCAGTAGGTCAAATCAAATTTGGCAAGTTCTATGTGTTCGTTTCAACCCCACCCTGGCCCCTCCCGTAAGACAGTGTTTATGCGCTCGGCGGCCAGTGTCTAGCGACCAGTTTTTGTCGCTTAGACTCCCCTCCCCGAAGCTTCGGGGAGGGGCCGGGGGTGGGGTTGAAAATGACACATAATTAACTTGGACTTACTTCTGTGGCAATTATTTTCTTTTCCTAGTCGCAACAAAAACTTGAGCTTACTTCTGAAACGAGACGGCGATGCAAATGCCCAAAAACAAAGGGGCAAAGACGGAAAATAGCGGCGCGAAGCGGCCGGCGCCGCCAGGGCGGCTGTCCGTCGGCATCAAAAAGCCCAGCTGCGGCTTTAACTGCCTGCTTTGGAGCGGCGGCGCGCTTTTTTGCTTGCTGCTGGCGAGCTTGGTTATCATCGGCGCGGTTTATGCCGGCTGGGGCGCAGGTTTAGCGACCGCCCGCGCCAATGCCACTGGCACGGCCGCGGCCGAACAAGAGCAGCAATGCGCCCGCATTCCAGCCGACCTGGCCGCTGGCAATCTGCCTTTAGCTCAAACCCGCCTCGAAGCCCTGCGCTCCGCGACGCCAGCGCCCGCTTGCCTATTGCGCCTAGCGCCGACTGCGACCGCCTACGCCCTGCAGGCCGCGCAAATAGCGACCAGCCCAACTGCTGCTATCAGCGCTACCACGGCGCTGCCGCCAACAGCCGCCAGCGCTGCCGCTTTCGCCTACGACCTGGAGGCCCTGCTGCTGGAAGCGCGCGACAGCATCAGCCTAAGCGATTACCCAGCCGCTATCGACACGCTAGCCGCTATCATCAGCATCGACAGCGATTTTCAGCGCGAGACGGTGCGCCGGCTCTATTTAGGCGTATTAAAGGCTCAAGCCCAAGCGCTCTTCCGCAGCGGCAATCTCTCCGAAGCCATCGTGCTTAGCACACGCGCCGAGGTTTATGGCAGCATCGACGAGCTGCAATACGAACGCTATATCGCCGAGCTATATTTGGATGGCCAGCGTTATAAAACGGTCAACCCGGCGGAAGCCATCCGCTTGTTCAGCATCATCGTCTATGACTATGATTCAAGCAATTATATGAGTGGGCAGGTGCTAGGCGAATTGCAAGACGCGCTGCGTTATTATGCCGACGCGCTGCTTTTCCAAGGCGACCCTTGCCCGGCCATCGAGCAGTACGCGGCAGCGCTGAACTTGCAGCCGAGTTATTGGATTGTCAGCCGCGAGCTTTTGACGAGCAAAAAACAGCAGGCTGAGCAAGCCTGTCAAGAACAGCAGTTGACCCAAACGGCAGCGCCGCCCATCAGCATCACCGGCACAGCCCTAGCCGGCGCGCCGACGTCCGCGAGTCCAGCGCCAGTCGGGCAGCAATCTGGCTAGACTCGCGCAAACTCCAAGCAAAGAAAACAGACACAGAGGCAAGAACTAGGACAAACTAAATTTTTGCAACTTTTTACGTTCGTTCAACCCCACCCCGGCCCCTCCCCGAAGCTTCGGGGAGGGGAGTCTAAGCGATAAAACTGGTCGCTAGACACTGGCCACCGGTCGCATAAAAACTGCCCTACGGGAGGGGTTTTCCTGCAAGCGCACCCACAGTTTTTTGGGGGTCTCCCCTCCCCAAAGCTTTGGGGCGCGTAGACACTACCCTACGGGTGGGACCGGCGGTGGGGTTAAAAATACAGAGGATTTTTCCTGTTAGCGAACGGGGCGCGTTTCGCCGTTATATGTTAAATCGGCGGGGGCTTCCGTTTCGCAGCCGAGCTGCCGCAGAGCCTCCAGCGCGGCGGCGCGGGTTTTATCGCGGCTGTTATCAACAAAATCGAGCAGAGCCTCAATGGCGCTGGGATCGCCAATTTTGCCGAGGGCTTGCGCCGCATGATAGGGCGTGAGGAAACCGGGCGCTTCTAAAGCGCGGATGAGCGGCAGCACAGCGCGCTCGTCTTTGAGCTTGCCTAGCATCAGAGCCGCCCGCCCGCGCACAATGAGGTCTTCTTGATTGTTGTCGACGATATAAATGAGGGCGCGCAGGGCTTGGTCGCCGCCCAGCATACCGAGCTTCATGACCGCTGTCCGCCGCCGGTCTTTATTGACATCGCGCAATTCGGAGAGGATGGCTTTCACTTTATTGTCTTGCGCTGGGTCAGCCATTGTCGCAGCCTTTCGCCCGGAATGTGACAACTCTATTTTACCCTGTCCCGCGCAAATCTTCTATCGAAATCTTTCGAAATAAAGCACTATTTTGTGCGAAATGTACAGAGCGCATTGCCCGAGCCGCCGACACGGTCAGCTGCGGAAATAGGAACTATTGCGGACCCGGCCTCTCGACCAGCAAATGCCCGTCGCGGATGCGGCAGACGCGGTCGGCCTGCCGCGAGATTTCGGCGCTATGCGTCGCCATAATCAAGGTTTTGCCGGCTTCCCGCGTGAGGCATAGCAAGAGGCGTAAGACCGCGCGGCCGGTCTCGTTATCGAGGTTGCCAGTTGGCTCATCAGCTAGCACAATTTTTGGCTCGTGCAGCAAGGCGCGGGCGATAGCGACGCGCTGCCGCTCGCCCCCGCTGAGCTTATCCGGGAAAGAGTCGGCGCGGTCAGCTAAGCCCACCTGCGCCAGCAAGCTGCGGGCGTTGGCGGCGGCGGTTTTGCGCGCCGCGCCGCCCAGCTCCCGCGGCAAGGTGATATTCTCTAGCACAGTCAAAGTTGGTATCAGGTTAAAAAATTGAAAGATGATGCCGATATTGTCGCGGCGAAAGAGCGTCTGTTGTCGGTCATTGAGCGCCGTGATGTCGACGCCGCCGATGAGGATGCGGCCGCAATCGGCTTGGTCGATGCCGCTTAAGAGATTGAGCAGGGTGCTTTTGCCGCTGCCGCTAGCGCCGAGCAAGGCGATAAACTCGCCCGGATAAATATCGAGCTGGACGCCAGCCAGCACGCGCAGCTGGCGCTCGCCTTCGGTGTATGTTTTGTGCAGGTTACAAATCTGAACGATGACTTTTTGGCTCATAGGCAGGTATAATTGGTTTTCTTTAAGGCACGAGCAGCCAGGCGAAGGCTAAAGCAATGGCTCTAAATATGGTAGAGTCTTTCTGCGCATTTGCTAAAAGCGCCGCTGGCGCAACTGGAGTCTGCCCTGCTCTGCCCTGCGCATATTATTGTTTTCGTTTATTATAAGAGCAGAGCGTCTGCACTAAGTGCTACTACAGTCTATTTTTTAGGAGGCAAAATGATGAAAGGCAGTCAATTTCTCGCAATCCTAGTTTTTGTTCTGCTGCTGTTGATACCGTTGGCAATCGGGCAAGACAGCGCCGAAGCTATCGAGCCATACGATATGAGCCTGGTGAATCCCGCAGCGCATATCAGCTATCCGCCGCCGGTGTATGTGGTGCGCGATAGCGTCGATGTTCGCGGCACAGTCACTTTAGAAAACATGCGCAATTTCTTCGTCGAGTTCCGCGCGCTCGCTTTAGGCGGCATGGCGATGATGGACGAAGACGAAGCGGGGGAAATGGAAGGCACATCGGAAATGGAAATGGCGGAAGAGCGTCCCTGGCTGCCAGCCATCTTCCCGCGCATTGAAGCGGTGGAAGATGATGTCTTTGGCACCTGGAATACGGTGACGCTGCCGGACGGCTTATACGAGCTGCGCCTGACGATTAACACCGCCGAAGGCGAGACCGAGCATTTCCGCGTCAGCCCAATCCGCGTCGAGAACAATCCGCCCGAATTCTTGATGATGGCGGAAGAGCCGATGGCAGCGGAAGAAGAGCCAATGGCGGCAGAAGATGAGCCGATGGCGGCAGAAGATGAGCCAATGGCGGTAGAAGAAGAACCAATGGCAGAAGAGCCGAGTACGACGCCGCGCGTCATCGCCACTTATAACAGCAATGTGCGCGCCGGTGATACGACCTCGTATTCGGTCATTGGCTACTTGCTCGAAGGCACTTCGGCCGATATTGTCGGCATCAGCAGCCGCAATACGGGCTGGTTCTATATCGAGATGGCGAGCGGGCGGCGCGGCTTCATCTCGCCGACTGTCGTGCGCTCCGAAGGCGACCTGAACAATCTGCCGCGCGTCAATCCGCCGCCGCTGCCGCCGACGCCCATCCCGCTGCCAACCGCCGTCCCGACGCCCGTGCAACCGGCCCAGCCGATCCAGCCCGCCACCGGCGCCAACCTCATCTTCGCGTCGGTAGAGATTAACCCGCACCCGGCAACCTGCGGCGAGGCTTACGAAATCACCGTCACTGTGCGCAACAATGGCACGGGCAACGCCGAAGCGGGCGGCTTGATTGAAGTCCGCGATTCGCGTCCGGATGGCTTAGGCTTAGCCACCACGCAAATTGCCTACGGCGCATTGGCGGCTGGCGCGTCGCAAACCGTCTATGGCCATTTGACGCAGTGGCAATACTACAACGAGACGCACAATATCAACCTGGCGCTGGATATTAACAACCAAGTAATCGAGACCAACGAGAACGACAATCTGCATGCCACCGCGCCCTATGTGCTGGCGCAAGGCAATTGCGGTTAGATAAATTTCTAGCGGAAGCGGAGCGGGTTTAGGCCCGCTCCGCCTCTCTTTGCAGCACAGTATAGCGGTTCAGCTGGCCGCTGGCGCCATCAGCGCGGTAATCGGCGCGGACTGGCAAGCCAGCCGCAGTAATTAGCTGGGCTTGCTCGGCGTCGTCGATATAATGACAATAGCGCAGCGCCCGCTGGCCGCGCCGCCAATCCAGCAAAAAATCGTTTTTCTCCACCGCAATATCGCCCGCCCAAGGGCGGATGCGCTGGCGGAAACGGTCTTCTTCATAAAAGCGCCACGCAGTAAATACCAGATAGCCACCCGGCAAGACGCAATCCGCCGCCGCCGCCAGCAGCTTGCGCCGCTGCGCGTAGCCAGGTACATGATGCAAAAGGCCAAAGAGGACAACTAGCTGTGCCTTTTGCCGCGGCAAACCAGCCAGGATGAGGTCCTGCGCCCGCAGCTCCACTTGGATCTGGGGGCGCGCTGCCAGTTGCTGGCAGGCAGCGGCGAGCAAAGCAGCATTGCTGTCCAGACCAAAATAAGCAAAGTTGGCGGCCTGCTTTTGCGCTAGAAAGAGGGCAAAGCGGCCATTGCCACAGCCTATATCAAAGACCGATGTGATTGGCAATTCGAGCAGGTCTAAAAGCGGCGTCCAGCCTGCCCAAGCGCGCTGGCGCGTCGCATCGAAGTCGGCTGCGGCGCGCTGGTAAAAGGCGCGGTTAATCGCGTTTAGGCGCTCTTGCGTTTCTCGATTCATCGCCCATACCCGCCTACTAGCCAGGCGCTCTGGTAAGATTGTCCGACTCTAGCGCGTCTCTGAGTCAGCAAGACACAGTCCTTTCCCGACTTTTTACCTGACTGTAACACCGATTCTAGCGCCCGCCGCAAAAATGATATAGTGGGATTAGAAACCGCTTTATTGCCAGGCTTTTCTTGAGTTCTTTGCAACCCAAGCGCGGCAAACCCGTATTCAGCATAACTTGCTTAAACGCAGCCTAAGAGAAAGAGGCAGCTATGGAAGAGAACCAGACCTTCCACACACATTACACCGAAGGGCGCAGCAAATTCCAGTCGATTCAAAACAAGGTATTTTGGCAAGAGATCTTGGGCCATCTCACGGGCCGGCACAACGAATTGCTGAATTTCGACGAGCTGCGCCACCGCCTGCACCTGCACGAAGAGCATTATGAAGGCTTGCGCGATGTGCCGCTGGATAACATCGTGGGCAGCGTCGGGCGCTATATGGATTTCACCGCCACTTTCCTGCCCAAGAACAGCAATATGCGCGAGCGCTGGAGCCGAGTCTACGCCCTGGCGAACAGCCTCGAAGGCCCGCCGCCGATTGAGCTATACAAAGTAGGCGATGCCTATTTTGTGCGCGATGGCAATCACCGCGTTTCGGTCGCGCGGCATCTGGGCGCCAAGACCATCGAGGCTCATGTCGTAGAATTGCCGACGACAGTGCCACTACGCCCGGGTATGAGCGACCAAGAGCTGCAATCGGCCGAAGCCTACGCCAATTTTCTCGACGAGACAGGCTTGTCGCGGGCGGTGCCAGACCACGAGTCTATCGAGCTGACAGTGCCATCGCGCTATCATGAGCTGATGGGGCATATTTTCTTGCACGAGCGGGTGATGGAAAAGCTCGAAGGCCATGCCTTAAGCACCGAAGAAGTAACTGCCCACTGGTACGAGACGGTCTATAAACCGGCGGTCGCGCTCATCCGCAAGCA
Source organism: Phototrophicaceae bacterium (assembly GCA_965200325.1). Taxonomy (GTDB): domain Bacteria; phylum Chloroflexota; class Anaerolineae; order Aggregatilineales; family Phototrophicaceae; genus UBA6055. The sequence continues at coordinate 3,269,721 of OZ241335.1, forward strand.
TCAAGTTTTGGCACTGGTCAAAGGCAGAAAGAGGATGCGCACCGAAGGCGACCTCTTCCTGTGGCTGATGGACAACCTGCTCGATTTGCGGCATCAATATGGCGATGCGGCGCCCATCAAATCTTTCAGCGGCGCGCTGCGCTCTTATTTTGAAGGCAAGCATGTGCCGGTGCCAGCGGCGCTTAACAGCGAAAACGACGAGACGGTGCTGTTGACTCGAGCCGAGGCGACGCGCTTGCAGCGGCAGAAGCGAGACAAAGCCAACTCGCCGCCGGCCAAGCCTCAGACTAGCTGAGACGGTCAAGCTCGCGGAATATCCAGCGCGGTAATGCGCATGAAGGCGATTTCCTGCTGGTTCATATCCAGCGGATAATCGCCTTCATCATCATGATAGTCTTGCAGAATTCGGTAAGCTTCTTTGACATAACTCTGCACCGTCGCTACGCTGATGCCCATCTCATTGGCGACCAGCTTATGTGACATGCCCTCGATAGCGTAGAGGATGACCGCCTCGCGGATGCGCTCGGTCAGGCCGTCATATTCGCGCGGGCGAGCCAGCCGCTTCGCCCGCTGCAAACGCCATTGCGAGAGCTTGCGCGCCTCTTTGACCACCGCCGCGCTAATCAGAAAATCGTCGCCGGCTAGGCGCTGCGCGTGGCAGATAGCCCAAGCGATATGCAGGCGCGTATCGGCTTTGAGCAGATAGGCTTTTGCGCCCGCATCAACAGCGGCATGCAAAAAGTCCAAATCGGCAAAAGGGGCTAGGCAGATAACTATAGCATCGGCAAAGCGCTGGCGCAGTTCTTCGATGGCGGCGCGCAGGCGGCTGGCATCGCCCTGCTGGTTGGCGTCCAAGACAAAAACCGCCGGGCTTTCGCGCAGTTTTTCGTCGGCGCGGGCTTGCCAAAATTCCTGCAAGCGGGCGTATTTGCCGATGACCCGCGTGCGCCGATCCCAAGCCAGATAGGCATTGATGGCATTGCGGGCGTAAAAATCGCTATCGATCACCACCACAGTAAGATTTCTCAGTTCAATCTGCGCCATAAGTCAAACCTCCGCTCAATTTTTGAGATAGGCGACCACTTCCGCCGCCAAGTCATAATCGCCGCCGGGGATGATATACGCGCCTTGAATCGAACCGGCCATCTGGTCTAGCAATTCCTGGGCGATGCGGATGCCTTCGGCTGGCGCGTCTGCCGCGGCCGCGATGCGCTCGATAATCGCCGTGGGAATAGTAATACCTGGCACTTCGTTATGCAAAAATAGAGCCTGCCGCTGGCTGTGCAGGGGCATGACCGCCAGCAAGACCGGCAGCGTAAAGGCTTCGCCGGTCAGCTCTTCATAGCGCTGCTGGAAACGCGGGATACGCGCTGGCTCGAAGAGGGCTTGCCCGAGGGCAAAATCGGCGCCCGCTTTGAGTTTCTTGCGCAGGATGCGGATTTCGCGGTCGAGGTCTTCCGCGCCCATATTCAGCGCGCAGCCGACGGTGAAGCTGCTCGGTTTGCCGATGCTATGCCCAGCCATATCGACGCCTTGATTCATGCCCTGTTTGATGACTTCGATGAGGCGCGACGGCGCGACATCGTTGAGGTCGCTGGCATCGGGGAAATCGCCGATGCGGGTGGGGTCGCCCATGACGACGAAGAGATTGCGCAAGCCCAAGGCATGCGACGCCAGCAGGTCGCCCTGCACCCGCAGCATATTGCGCCCGCGCGTCGGGAAGTGCAGCACAGTCTCGATGCCGAGCTGAGATTGCAGCAAATGCGCCACCGCCCAGGCGCTCATTTTCATGCGGGCGGCGGGGGTATCGGCGACATTGATGAGGTCGACGCCGGCCGCGCGCAAGCGCCGCGCCGCTTTCAAGAGCGTATCGGTGCGATAGCTGCGCAGCGGCGCCATCTCTACTGTGACGGTAAATTGGCCGCGCTTGAGACGCTCGGCCAATTCGGTCGGCGCATCGGGCGCAGACGCTTCTTCATCGCGGCGGCTGGGCCGGCTATGCAGGTCAAACGCGGCGGCAGCTGGCTGGTCGAGGGCGGCGCGCATAGCGGCGATATGCTCTGGGTGCGTGCCACAGCAGCCGCCGATGATTGTCGCGCCGATATTGAGGAAGGTCCTGGCATAATCAGCGAAGTATTCCGCCGTCGCCGGGTAGAGGATGCGCCCGCCAGTTACTTCAGGGAAGCCGGCATTTGGCATAACGGCGAAAATGGCATCTGGCACGGCATAAACCATCTGGCGCAAAGCCTCGGCGATGCCAGCGGGGCCGCTGCCGCAATTGACGCCGATAACATCGGCGCCTGCTTTGCGCAGGTCGTTAGCCACCCGCGCCGGCGGATAGCCGGCATAACTCAAATTCTCGTGATAAAAAGTGGCTTGGGCGATGATAGGCAGCTCTGGCGCCAGGTCGCGCAAGACGGCAATCGCCAGCAGCAGCTCTTTATGCTCGCTGAAAGTCTCGAACTGGATGGCATCGACACCAGCGCCGATGAGGGCGCGCAGCTGCTCCGCATAGGCGGCGCGGGCTTCTTCTTGGGAAAGCCGACCATAAGGGTAGATGCCGACGCCCAGCGGGCCGACTGAGCCGGCGATATAAATATCGGACCGCCCGCTTTCGGCGCTGGCCAGGCGCGCCAATTCCACCCCGCGCCGATTATAAAGTTCCACATATTGCCCGCGGCCGGCGCTGGCTAGCTTGAAGCCGTTAGCGCCAAAGGTATTAGTCTCAATCAATTCAGCACCGGCGGCGATATAGGCGCGGTGGATGGCCAGGACTGTCTCTGGCGCTTCCACATTCATCGCGTCAAAGCAGGCATCGGCGCGGGCCTGCGATTCTTGGTGCAGCAGCGTACCCATAGCGCCATCCGCCAAAAGGGGCCGGCCGGCCCGCAAACGCTCAAGCAATGGCAGTTTTTTCATACTCTCCCGCTGTGTCTCAATTTCAAGCCGCTGGCAAAATCGCTACCCAAAAATGCAATTTCGCGTATTGTAGAAAGAAAGCGGCAGAAGTAGAACATATAAAGTGTTGAAAATATACCAAAGTCAGCCAGCGCGCAAATCAGCCTCTCTGTGCCTCTGTGTCTCAGTAAGTCCAAGTTAATATTGCGACTGGGGGAAACAGAAATTTAGCCACAGAGACACAGAGGCACAGAGAAAAAAGTATATCGTATTTATTTTAGCGCCTTACTTCTGTGTCTTTGTAGCAATTTTCTTTTTTAACCGCAAAGAACACAAAGAAAAAATCTCCGTGGCTCTGTGGCTATTCTTTCTCCCCTCCCCGAAGCTTCGGGGAGGGGCCGGGGGTGGGGTTGAAACGAAGGCGAAAACTTGCGAAATTTACTTTGTCCTACTTGTGGCTATTTTCTGTTTTCCCAGTCGCAATAAAATTCGGACTTACTGAAACACGAGGATTGTGAGCGGGTGAAGGACTTAGCGCGCGGATTGCGAAAACTGTGGCAGAGCCAAAATTTAGCCCGAGCGCGGCGTCTGCTGGGCACTGGCCTGCGTTTGAGCTGGGCGCAGCTCCGCGGCGGGCCGAAAATCATCAAGCGCGGCGAGGTCTATTATGTGCCGCTGTGGCTGCCGCTGGCTCTAGCGCTGCTGCTGGCTTCCAGCGCCTTCTGGGGCGATATTGCCCGCTTCGTCCGCGGCCAGCCCGCCGCCGACTTAGCCGACTTTTTCGCGCCGTCGGTGCAGCATTGGGCAGGCGAACTGGGCGCTTGGGCGGCGCAATATGATGTGGAGCCAAATCTGCTGGCGACAGTGATGCAGATTGAATCTTGCGGGCATCCGACTGTGATTAGCGGCGCCGGCGCGCAGGGCTTATTTCAAGTGATGCCTTTTCACTTCGCCGACGGCGAAAACATGCTCGACCCCGCCACCAACGCAAAACGGAGCGCCAGCTTCCTCAAGCAATGCCAGAGCGCGGCCGGCGGCGTCATCGGCTTGACGCTGGCTTGTTATAATGGCGGCGCTTCGGTCATCGGGCAAGCGCCGGCAAACTGGCCGCAAGAGACGCGGGATTATTACCGCTGGGGCGTCGGCATCTATAGCGACGCCGCCGCCGGCAAGGAAGAGAGCGCGACTTTTGCGGCTTGGCTAGCGGCGGGCGGCCGCCACCTCTGCGCCAGCGCGCGGCAAGAATTGCGCTAAACCGCGCCTAGCTCAGTGGAAGCTGCGCATCACCGAAAGCACTCTGCCTTTGATTTCACAGTTAGCCGGCTGCACATAGATCGGCTCATAATCGCTGTTGGCCGGCTGCAAGCGGATGCTATCGGCTTCGCGGTAAAAATGCTTGAGCGTGGTTTCGTTCTGTTCGGGCAGCCAGACCGCCACCATCTCGCCATTTTCGGCTGTGTTCTGCTGACGCAGGATGACGATGTCGCCATCTTGAATCATCGACTCAATCATAGAATCGCCGCGCACAGTCAGCGCGGAGACCTCGCTCTCGTCAAAGCCGCCGAGCAGCTGCTGCGGGACGCGGATGATGTCGTCTTCGTCGAGATGGTGGGCGATATCTTCGGGCAGAGAAATTGGCTCGCCGGCGGCAATGCGCCCGATGAGCATGACGCGGCGCAAGCTAGGGTCGCTAGCGACGCGCGCCGCTGTCATGCCGGGAAAATCGGCAATGATGCGCAAGCCCCGCGATACCCGCCCCGCGCGCTTGATATACCCGGCGTCTACCAAACGATTTAAGTTGTAATTGACCACTGATGTCGAGGCGATATTGACCTCTTCGCCAATCTCGCGGATAGTCGGCGGATAGCCATGCTCTAACGTATAAGAACTCAAAAAGCGCATCATGTGCTGCTGGCGTTTGGATAGCGTATAAAAATTTTTCATCAGTCTGCCCCCTGTCTGATTTGGCCGGGTATTAGTTCAGTATAAATAGTTTAACGAACAAATGTTTGCAGGTCAAGGATTTATTTAGAACGATTACAAACTTGGCTGAGGCTGGAAAAAATCGAGCGGCGCATCGCGTTTGAGCGCATGTGCGCCCTGTTTTATAAGGAATTGATTGCCGCTGGCCGGCAGGTCAAAGGTATAGACCGGGCGGCCTTGGGCGCGGGCGAAACGGGCGGTGTACATCGCGCCGCCATCAATGTGGGATTCGACCAGAATCACCGCGCCGCTCAAACCGCTGATGATGCGATTGCGGGCGACGAGGCGCTGCGCATTGACGGGCCAGCGCGGCCGCGTCTCGCTGAGCAGTGCGCCAGCCGCTTGAATGCGCCGCGCCAAAGCGCGATTCGACTCGGGATAGATATTGAGCAGGCCGCTGCCCAGCAGCACCGCCAGGGTGCGGCCCGGAGCCGCCAGCGCGCCAGCATGAGCGGCGCTATCGATGCCAAGAGCCAGGCCGCTGACGATGGTGTAACCGGCGCGGGCGAGCTTGCGCGCCAATTCTAGGCTGATGAAGCGGGCGGCGGGCGAGGGCTGGCGCGTGCCGACGATGGCGATTGTCCGTTCTGGACGCAGCGTGCCGCGGGCAAACAGCGCCGCCGGCGCATCAGCAATTTCGCGCAGTGGCTGGGGATACTGCGGGTCGCGGCAGGTCAAGATGTCGATGCCTTGCCGGCGCCAGTCAGCGAGTTTAGCCGCGACGCGCCCGAGGTCGATAGCAGCGATTTCGCGGGCTAGGGTTCGGCCGATGCCAGGCACGTCTAGCAAAGCGGCCGGCGGCGCGGCCAACACGGCCACGGGATCCTGCCCAAAATGTCGCATTAAATTGTCGCGCGTCTGGCTGCCAATGTTTGGCAAGAGGCTCAGCGCCAGCCATGGCAGCTCAGCGGTTGCCGCGCCCAGCTCAGTCCGCTTCATAGCAGGCGACGATGGAAAGCTGGAGCGCGCGCGTGAAAGTATTGACATGGCGCAAAAGCGTCGTCCATTTCGCGGAGCCGTCGGGCAGGGCCAATTCCGACCAGGTCAAAATCGAGTTCGTGACTAGGTCGCTGAAAAAATAATAGCCGCGCATCGCCTGCTGCAAGGACAGGCCATCGGCAAACAGCAGCTTGCCATACTCAGTGCCTAGCTTGATGGCAGCTTTGAGCGCGGAATCGGAGGCGCCGGCGGCGACAAACCGGCGGATCGCCTCCAGCACCTCGCGGCCTTGCTCGCGCAGCTTTTGCTTGACGCCCTCGTTCAAGGCGCCGTACCAGGACGCCTTTTCCAGTTGCCCGCTGCATATTTGTATGCGCGTTTGCCCCAAGACAGTCTGCATAATCACCTGCAATTCCAGCGCTTCAGCATCGCCTTGGAAATAGCTTAAATTACGCAAGTCCCGGAGGTTAAAACGACGGTGTTTGCCAGCGGTGCGGCGAAAGGGCAGTTTGCCGTTATCTGCCCAGTTGCGCACGGTGGCGGGATGAACGCCCAAAATTTCTGCGGCTTGGCGTAGACCAACCCATTCACTACTATCAATTTGTTTCGCCATTGTTAAAGTACATCCTATACTCAGCTATTAAATTCAGTATAGCAAAATCATAGAATCGCGGTCAACAACTTTTTTTGCGCTCAAATTTCGCGCGGCGGCAGCTTGCGCCAATCGGGCGGCCGCTGCGCCAAGCGCCAGCGCCAGCCGGCCGGATAACCGAGCATCTTAGCCAAATCGCCGACAAAGCGCAGAAATGGCAGCATGAGGAGGCAAAAAAGCCAGAGCGCCGCCGATTTTTTCGATTTTTTCACTGAAGCAGGCGCGTGGCTTATGACTGTGGGCAGGCGGCGATAGGGCTGATAGAGATAGAAAGCGCCGCCCAGCAAGAATAAAACCCAAAACAGCGGCTGAATCAATGCGCCGGCCAGCAAGATAGCGGGCAGCAATACCAGATAAGTGAAATAACGAATGAAATGCCGCTTGGGCCAGAGATGCGCTTTGCCATCGCCGCGGGCGTATAAATAGTATTGCCGATAAAATTGGCGCAGATTCCGCCGTGGCCGGAAATAGACCAGAGCCGCTGGCGCGAAGGCAAAAGCGCCACCAACACGGCGCAGGCGCAAATCAAAAATCAAGTCTTCACAGAAATCTAACCATTCGGGATATAAGCCGATTTTCTCGGCCGCCGCTTTGCGGAAGGCGATGCTGCGGCTGCTGGGCAAGAAGGTCGCGCTATCGATTTCGCGCTCCAGCGGCAGGGTGGTCGCGCCCAGCGCCACTTCAAAAGCGGTCTGCGGGTCGGCCTGAAAAAAACCGCCTACGACAGTCAAATCCGCATCCCTCAGCAAGGGGGCGCTAATCTCGGCTAGCCAAGTCTCGCTCAAGCGCAGGCCGGCGTCGGTGACGGCGATAATATCGCCGCGGGCGGCGCAAATCGCGCGGTTGCGCCCCTGGCTGATGTTGCAGCCCGGCTCGACCAAGAGACGCAGCGGCAGGTCCGTCGCATAGCTTTTTATAATCGCGACAGTGTTATCCTGGCTGCCGCCATCGACGATGACAATTTCATCAGGCAGCCTCGTCTGGACCTTGATAGACTCGAAAAGCTGGCGGATGTTGTCGCCTTCATTAAGCACAGTCGCAATCAAACTAATCATGGGACCTAGTCCGTGATATCCGGCATGTTATGCGCCTCGAGCATTTCTTGGCGAAAGGCATGCACATGCTGGTCGCCGCGCTCGCTCAAGACAGCGCTGCCGGCCACGACCTTGACAAAACCGCCGCCGCGCAGCCGCGCCAAGACCGCCGCCAGCTTGCGCGGCGTCCAGCGGAAATGCGCGTGCAGCGTCGAGACGCGCAATTCGGCCGCATGGCGAGCAGTATGCTGATGGTTGTGGATATGCGCCAGCAAGACTTGGTCTTCAAAACGGCGGCGGCGCCGGGCGCGGCGAATCACGGTCGAGATAAGACCGTAGCGCGGCGAGAATACCCAGGCCAGCAGGAAAAAGAAAAATATCATCAAGACCATCGACGCGCTAATTGAGGAATCCCAGTCTTCCAGCAGGTCTAACCCAAAGATGCGGTTGAGAGCGGCGATGCCAGCGCCCAGCGGCACCAGGCCAAAGAGCTGCCCGCGGGCTAAATCGTAACCCCAGAAAGCGCCAAGCGCGCCAATCAAGGGGCTGAGCAGCAGCATGACCGCCAGCCGATCGGTCAGCAAATAGGCGGCAGCCGGCGGAATGATAAAAAAGGCGATGACCAAAATTGAGCCGACGGCGTCAAACGCGCCGACCGCGACCAAGCTCACCAGAATCATCAGGGCATAGTTCAGCCAGGCCGGGCGAAAGCCCAGCGCCGCCGCCAAAGCCGGGTCAAATGTGCTGAGCTTCAGCTCTTTATAAAATAGCAGCGTGAAAGCCAGCGTCAGCAGGCTCATCAGCAGGGTGACAGTAATCGACTTGGGGAAAAAGACGAGCAGCGGCTCCTGCTCTAGCAGGCCCGCGCTCCAGGCCTGGGCTGGGCTGTAGGTGCCGCAGTTGACGCAGCGCTCGACAAATTCGGCGCGGGCATCGCGGGGGCTGATGCTAAGGGCGCGGCAATTGACGCACTGGCGCGCCATTTTCGCCGCCTGGTGGGTGGGACTCACCTGCACCGTCTCACACTGCGCCAAGCAATGGCTGTTGGTATTCGCCCAAGCCAAGCCAATCTCGCCGACCAGCACGGCATCTTCATCGAGGTGTACATCGTCCACATAGCGTGAGACCAGGATGACAGCAATGGCGAAGAGCAGCGGGAAAGCGAGACCCAGAGCCGCGTCTTGCTTGACCAAGCCCGAGCGATAAAGCATTTCCGTCAGCAGCACGGTGCCGACGCCCGCCAGAGACGCGCCCAAAATCAGCCAGGGCGAAGCGGTATCGCCTGGCAGCCCAAAAACATCGGTCATCAGCAAAAAAGCGACCACGATGCCCAGCAGCACCGTGTGGCTGATGGCATCGCTGGTCAAGGCGAGGCCGCGCAGCAGCAAAAAACTGCCGAGCAGCGCGCCGCTGATGGCGATGAGACCGCCGACCAGCACCGCGGTATTCTGGGGCGAGCGGAAGAAAGCATTCAGCTCTTCCCGCGTTAAAAAAGTGAGCAGAATGTCAATCAGCCAGCGTTCCAGCGGCATCATGGGCGGCGGCCTTCGTCTAAGTCGGCGGGCAGTGCAGCGGCGAAGCGGCGGCGGTTCGCCCGCTGGCGCAGGCGCTGCCAGAGCAAACCGCGGCCCGGCGCCAGCGTCAGCGAGAGCAGCACTAAGATAGAAGCGACCACAATAATCATCGGGCCGGTGGGAATATCGCTGTCGAGGGCGCTGATGACTGCGCCCACGCCGCCGGCAAAAGCGCCAAATACCGCCGCCAATATCACCATCTGGTTGAGCTTCTGCGTCCATTGGCGGGCGGCAATCGCCGGCGCGATGAGCAGGCCGACCATCAATATCACGCCTGCCAACTGCAAACCCAGCACAATCGCCAGCACAATCAGCGTCGATAGCAGGGCATTGATAAGACCACTGCGGAAGCCATTGGCGCCGGCGAATTCGGGGTCAAAAGTTACGAGCTTGAACTCCTTCCAAAAGAGCGCGACGACGAGCAGCGCAAAAAAACTGACCGCGCTTATCAGGTTGACATCGCTCTCGGTAATGGCGGCCGCTTGCCCAAAGATGAAATGATCGAGACCAGCCTGGCTAGCATCGGGCAGGGATTGAATGTAGGTGAGCAGGGCGATGCCAGCGGCGAACCAGGCCGCCAGCACGATGCCGAGGGCGCTGTCTTGCTTGAGGCGGGTTCTGCTCAAGAGGGCGGCGGCAAAGCGCAAACCAAGCCAGCTTGCAATACCCGCGCCAATCAAGAGCCAGCTCAGCTGACGGCCGAAAAGCAAAAAGGCGATGGCGACGCCTGGCAGAGCCGCATGGGACAGAGCGTCGCCTAGCAGACTCTCGCCGCGCAGCACGGCAAAACAACCCAGCAGGCCGCTGAGCGAACCCAATATCGCGCCGCCCAAAGCGACCACGCGCACGGTATAAGTAAGGCGCAGGCTAAACAGAGCCTGGCTGAGCGGGATGAAAAGCAGACCCAGCAAGGCAAGGCTGGCGATAATCAGCCAGACGCGGCGGTCGGCGGCGCTTGCTGACGCGGGCATGCTCAAGCGCCCTCGGCCAGCGGTGGCCCGCCCGGCAGGCCGGCGACGCGGCCGCCATAAGTCCGCCGCAGGTTCTCGGCGCTGAAGACTTGAGCCGTCGGCCCGCTGGCGATGACCTCGACATTCAGCAGCGTCAGCCAATCGAAGTATTCGGCGACGGTCTGCAAATCGTGATGCACGACCAGCACGGTTTTGCCGCGCTTGTTCAGCTCGCGCAAGATATTGACGATGGCTTTTTCGGTAACGGCATCGACGGCGGCGAAAGGTTCGTCCATAAAATAGATTTGCGCGTCTTGCACCAGGGCGCGGGCGAGAAAGGTGCGCTGCTGCTGCCCGCCTGAGAGCTGGCTGATTTGCCGCGCGGCAAAATCGACCAGACCCACCTGCTCTAGAGCCTGCATGGCCAGGGCGCGCTGCGCCTGGCCGGGGCGGCGAAACCAGCCCAGCTTGCCATAGAGGCCCATCGTAACGACATCCAGCACGGAAGTCGGGAAGTCCCAATCGACGCTGCCGCGCTGCGGCACATAGCCGACCAGGGAGCGCGCCCGTTCATAAGGCAAGCCATAAAAGGCGACGCTGCCCGCCGCCCGCGGGATGAGGTTCAACGCCGCTTTGATGAGCGTGCTTTTGCCAGCGCCATTTGGACCCACTACCCCCATCAAGACGCCGGCCGGCACTTCGAGGTCAATATCCCAAATCGCCGGCTTTTCTTGATAGGCGACGGTCAAATCATCGATGGCTAAAGCGTATTGGCTGCGCTGCAATTTTCTGCCCCCAGTCCGCCGGCTCAGGCGGCGCAATCCGCCTGCCATAGAGCTTCAGGCGGCGCTGGCTGCAAGTCTTCGGGCCAAGGCGGAATTTGCAGCGCCAAGCCCATACACTCATAAGACTGCATAATCGTCAGGGCGTTTTGGGCGAGCATGCCGATATAAGTACCGCCAAAGCTATCCAGCTCGCCCATGGCATCGCTAAATAGCTCGCGCAGCCCGAGGCGCGCCGTCCAGCCTTGAGCCCGCGCCGCCTCGATAACCGCTTCGATAGTATCGGGCGGGATGCTGCTCTCGACAAAGAGAACCGGTATCCGCTGCTGGACGACAAAATCGACGGTCGCTTGAATATCGCCGACGCCCGCTTCGTCTTCGGTGCTGAGGCCCTGGATCGCCTGCATGCGCCAGCCAAAAGCCGCGCCAAAATATTGAAAGGCATCGTGCGAGGTAACGAGATAGCGCTGGCCTTCGGCGATGGAGCCTAGCCCAGCCGCCGCCCAGTCATAGAGCAATTGCAGCTGCTCGCTATAAGCCGTCGCCCGCGCCTGATAGGCGGCTGCGTTGGCCGGGTCAAGCTGGGCTAGCGCCTCAGCCAAGCCAGCGACGCTGATTTGCCAATTTCGCGGGTCGAACCAAAAATGCGGGTCATCCACATCAATCAGCTTATCGGACAGGTCGAAGCCGCCGACGATGAAACCCGCCTCTTTGACGGGCGCGCTCAAAGCGTAAACGGTGATGCCCTGCTCGGCCAGAGCCGCGAAAACAGTCTCGAACTGCCCTTCTAGGTGCAAGCCGCTATAGACAAGCATCTCAGCTTGATTCATAGCGGCGATGTCGGATTCGGTCGGTTGATAGAGATGCGGGTCGACGCCAGCGCCCATCAAAGCGGTGATGCGCAGGCCGTCAATGTCTTCGCTCAAGATGCGCAGCAGATCGGCCGCTTGGGTGGTGGTAGCGACAATATCAAGCGTCTCTTCGGCGCTATGAATGGGCGCTAGCGGCCAGGCCAGCAATATGAGCAGCGGCAAAAGCCAGCGACAGACTCCCATAAGCTAGACTCCCGAAAGATATTTTAGTCATATTAAGTATATTTTTAGCCTAGATTAAAAATTATGTCAAGAGTCAATTACCAAAAGCGCCAGCGCTGTTTTTTGGGCGGCGCTAAGCCATGCGTCAAGGTGGTCAAGCCGCCGCCGTAGACGCAGAAGAGCGGCCGCTGCTCGGCGAAGAGAGCGTCTATATCATGCAGTTTATGCCGCCGATTGAGCATTTCCATAAAAGCGCCTTCGCGGCGCATCAGCGCCAGGGTACGCTCGCGGGTTAAACCTGGGCCCCAGCGCCAATTTTCAGGGTAGAAATAATAGTAGAAGGTATAAGACGCGGCGGTTTTGACGCTGACAGCGCGGTTGCTATACGACCACAGGTCTAGACCCGCCGGCTCAGCCAGCTCCGCCAGCAAGACCAGGGCGCAGGTGCCGGCGAGCTGGTCGGCGTAAGTTCGCTCAGCGTCATCGCGGTCGACGATGCCTTTGAGATAGCCTTCGGGGTGAATGCGCTGGTCGACTGCCTGGCGGTAGATAGCGACGGCGCGCTGGAAATTGGCTTCGTTTGCTTGCAGGCGGGCGGCGGCCAGCAATAAAGCGCCGAGCCAGAGTTCGCGCAGCGGGTCAGCCGCTGTCTCGACGGTAGCGAATGCCAGCATTTTTGCCTCGAGGGCTGCCAGCAAATCCGCTTCTGCCTCGAGCAGAGCTAAGACTGATAGCCAGCCCAGCGCTCGCTTTATAGCCGGCAGGTCGACGCTGGTATCCCGGAAAAAATCGCTAGCGCGCAGCAGGTCCAGTGCCGTCTGGCCGGCCGCCACCTCATCATAGAGGCGATAGCGCAGAGCCAGCAGATAGGCTCTTTCCAGCGGTTCGGCCGGCGGCCGCTCGAGCAATTTGACGGCGCTGCGGATTGGCTCGCGCTCGAGATTCTGCCGCGCCCGTTCCAGGTCTGCGGCCGCAAAAAACAAACCGACCGCTTTATTATCTCGCATCGCTTTTTCACCCACTTCCAATTATCCGGCCGCTGGCGGCGGCTGGCGGCGCAGCTGGCGATAAAAGACCAGAACATAAATCAAAATTCCCAGAGCCGTCATGCCGCTGACAGCGAAGGCGCTGGCGAGCAGAGCGAAGAGCAGCCTCAGGGCGGCGACGCTGTCGATTGTAGCGGCCGGGCTGACGGCCGCCTCTTCGACAAAGAGCGGCCGCAAGCCAAAATCGAGGCGCGGCGGCGGCAAACCGGGCGCGACTGTCGCCGCAGCCGATTGGGGTCCAGTAACGGCAAATTCGCTGCTGGTCAAATGCAGCTGATAGGCGCCGGCCGGCAGGTCAGCAAAGCAGAGCAAGCCGCGGGCGGCATACGGCGCATCCGCCAGCAGCTGGACGGCGATGACGAAGCCGCGGTCATCCAGCAGGCTCGCACCGACACCGCGGCTGATGCTGGCTTCATCGGCGTCGCGCCGGCCATTTTCATTAGCGTCCGCATAAGCCTGCAAGCAGATTTGTCCCGTATCTTCGGCCGATAGCGCGGGCCCAAAGAGCAGCAGACAAAACCAGAGCAAGCGCCAGCGTCGCATCAGCGCAGCCGCAGGAAAAGGGCCAGGGCCGAGCCACTGACCAGCACAAGGGCGGCCAAAGCCAAGACAAACAGCCCGCTGATTTCGCTTATGAGGTCTGGCTCTAGGGCATTGGCGGCAATCTCAGGCGGCGCTGTCGGCAGCGCGAAGGCGGCTAAGCCTAGCTTAGCGCCAAAATCCACCTGGACCAGACCGCCAGCGCGCAGGTCGATGTCCAGGCGCGCCGCGCTGGTCAAGCCATAGCCAGGCGGAGCCACGCCTTCAAGCTGATACTGGCCCGGCGCCAAACCGCGCAGGCAATGCGGCTCGGATAGGCCATCGCTGCGGTAGCGCGTCGCTTCGGCGGCCGCCGCGTCCAGAAGGCGAATCTCGCCATCTTTGAGATATGGCTCGCCCGGGTCGCGTCGGCCATTTTGATTGTCGTCTTGATAGACAGCGACGCAGAGGGCGGTGTCAAGCTGGGCTGGCGCCCGCGGCGGCGCATCAGCCTCGATGATGGGCGCTGGGGCCGGCGTGCTTGCTTCAGCCACAGCGGCTGTGGGAGTCGGGCTAGCGCTGGCTTCAGCGGCGGGATTGACCAGCAATTTCTGCCCAATCTGCAAATAAGCCTCTGGGTCTAAACCATTGAGGCTCAGCAGCCGCTCGAGGGTCAAACCATAAGCGTTTGCGATCGTGGTGAGCGTTTCGCCAGAGCCTACGGTATGGATGAGGTCAGCGCTCGTCTGCGCTTGCAAGCTGGCCGCCAGCGCCAGACTAAGCAGCATAAGCCATAGCCGCTGCAAATTCGTCTCCCCTAAAGGACTTCAAAGCGCTGGCATTATAGCACGGGGCATAATCTGATACAGGGCAAGCCTGTTTGCTCGGCTAATGCTAGAATGAAGCAGATGAGAAAGCTCAGTAAGTCCAAATTAATTATGCGCAACTTTCAACCCCACCTCGGCCTCTCCCGTAGGGCAGTGTCTACGCGCCCCAAAGCTTTGGGGAGGGGAGAAAATCCCCGAAAATTGTGCCTGCTTGCAAGAAAGTCCCTGCCATTGGGCAATGTCTATACGCCCCCCAGGTTAGACTCCCCTGCCCGAAGCTTCGGGGAGGGGCCGGGGGTGGGGTTGAAAAGCCTCACTGCTGCAAAATTTACTTTGTTCTACTTCTGTTATATTCTTTTATTTCTATTGTGCCTGCCCGCGCTGGCGCAGCCGCCCGCGCCCGATACGGCCGCGGCTCGCATTATGCAAGATGGCCTGGTCAGCGGGCGGCTGGACGCGACGCAGCCGCGAGCCGTCTTTTATGTCGATGGCCTGCGCGGCGAGCTTATCCACTTCGCCTTGACAGTGACCGACGGCGACCTCGACCCAGTCTTGAGCATCTTTGACGAGCTGGGGCGGCTGGCTTTGCACCGCGATGATTCCGCCGCCGGCTGGGGCAGCAGCCAAGACCTGGTCATTGAAAAGACGGGGCGCTATTATGTTGTCGTCGGCCGCTTCGGTTATGCGCTGGGCAGCACGGCCGGCGCTTATGAATTGCGCATGACGCGCAAAGGCGTGCTATCCGAGCGGGGCAGCGCCTTGCGCTATGGCGATTCGGTCATCGGCAAAATCAGCGATGTCAACCCAGAAGTCTATTACACCTTTCAAGCCGAGCAAGGCGATATTCTTTCGATAGCGATGGCGCGGGCTTCGGGCGCGTTGGACCCATTTTTGCAGGTGGTCGATGGCGACAGGTTTGTCATCGCCGAGAACGACGACGAAGGCCTCGACACCCGCAACGCCCGCCTCGACGGTCTCATCATCGAGCGCAGCGGCACCTATATCATCGTGGCGACGCGCTATGATGACAGCGCCGGCAGCTTCGTCTTAAGCATCGAAGAGGCGGAGAACAGCGGCACGGGCAGCACGCGCCTGGCGCCACTACCCATCGCCTTTGGCGAGACCAAAACCGCCCGTCTCGACCATCAGCAATACGAACGGTTTTATACTTTTGCGGCGGAAATGGGCGATATCATCAGCGTCAGCCAAGCCCGCGCCAGCGGCGACCTGGATAGTTATGTCAAGTTAAGCGACAGCGATTTCAACTTGCTCGTCGAAGATGATGACAGCGCCGGCAATCAAGACGCACGCATCGCCGATTTTCGCATCCCAGCCACAGGCGCTTATCACATCATCGCCACCCGCTTTGAAGGCGAAGCGGGCAAGACGCTCGGTGAATACCAACTGCGCCTCGATATCACCGACAAACCCTTCGCCGATGTGCCGCCTGGCACGGTCAATCTGAATTATGGCACCAGCGTCAGCGGCAAAATCAGCGCCGACAACGAAGCTGACCTCTACGCATTTTATGGGCGGCAGGGCGATGTCATCTCGATTGCTATGACGCGCGTCGATGGCAATCTGGATGCCTATTTGGAGCTATTAGATGGGGCGCAAGCCGTCTTGCAGAGCGATGACGATGGCGGCAACAGCCAAAACGCGCTCATCAACAATTATGCCTTGCCAGCGACGGGCGCCTATTATATCCGCGCGCGCCGCTTTTTTGGCAGCCGCGGCGACGACAACACCGCCGGCGCCTATGTGCTTGTCTTGTCCAAACGCGGGGGCTAGCGCTGGCGGCTTTCTTCTTCGCTCTCGTCGTCTTGATAAGCCAGCAGGTCATCCAGCGACATTCTGGGGGCGCGGTTCTCGGCCATGACAGCGCGCATCTCGGTATTGATTTCGCCATCTTCGCCGATGTGGCGGCGGATGCTGGCGCTGGCGCTGGTGGTCTCGGCATATTCAAAGCGATGGTCGGCGATGATGACGCCATCAGCGATAATGCGCAGCGTCCACTTGCCATCAAGCTCCATCTGGTCGTGCAGCGGCATGCGCGTATTGGGCGTCAAAAAATTGCGCCCGCGCCCGAGCTTGAAACTATCTTCGTGGATATAGATCGGGTCGCCAAGGGCGTCAAAAATCTCGAAGCGGATATTGCCATTGGCTTCGGTCGGCACGCGCAGCTGCACAAAAGGCTGGATGTAGTCGATGTCGTCGGGCAAAGACCAGGTGCGGTAAATCTGTGGCTCGCCTTCATCTTTTGTGGTCAACAAACCGATGTCCACCGCCAGCACCTGCACATCATCCGGGTCTAGCCCGGCGCGGCTGACGGATTCTAGAGCGTGGCGATAGACGCGCTGCTCGGCGCTGGCCGGCTGCTGATGAAAGATTTCATAATCGTCGTATTCTTCTTCTTCCTCATGCGCATAATCATAGCCATAGTCATAACTCTGCGCATTGCTGCTGAGGTTGGAGTTGCTGCTGTCATTATCGAACTGCCGCACGAGGAAGAGCAAACCCAGCAGCACCAGTATGACAGGAAAGCTGTTGCCCAGCAAAGCGACCGCGCCCAAAGCCAGTAGGATAAAGGCGAGGAACCAGGTGTTGCGGTTATCCGACATGCAAAAGGCTCCTCATCGCCGGCGGCGCCCGCGGCCGCCCTGCCCCGCTGCGTTTGGCTTTTGCAGCAAATCTTTGAGCTGCGTCGTCTGCGGCTCTTCAGCTTCTTCGACGATGACGGCATCAGCCAGGTTGCGCTGGCGGCTCGGCCGCGCGCTATCAACTTCCGCTTCACCGCTCAAGCGCCGCCGCCGTTCTGTAACCGAGGGCGAGAGCATCAGGTTGTGCATGCCAATCAAGCTGTTATCCACAAAGACGCGCAGGTCCCAATCGCCATTGCCATCGATGCCGCGATTGCCAGCTAGGGGCAAGTGATGATCCGCCAGCAGGCTCAGCTCGCCTTCGCGCAAATAGGTCTTCATCTCGTGCACATACTGCTCTTCGCCCAGATGGTTATAAATTTCGTAGCGAATCAGAGCCTGGCGTTCGGCTTCTTCGGGCATGACATGCAGCGTAATGAAGGGGCGGACGCCATCGTCATCTTTAGAGATATTGCGCGTGCGCCGCATGGCTAAGCCTTCGACGCCCGTCTGCATAGCGATTAAACCAATATCGAGCATGACGATGCCGCTGCGGTTGAAGTAGCCGGCGCGGGCGGCGGCCCGTTCCGTCGCTTCTCGAGCCTGCGGGGTGATGCGGCGGCGCACCGGCGCCCGATGCAAGACATCGAGCAGGGTATCGCGCTCGGGCCCTAGCTCAATCATAGACGCGACCACCGCGACCACCAATGCGCCGATGAGCGACAATTGCACGGCGGCGGAGACTGGCGCCGCCAGCAAGGCGAAACCAATCAGCAGCGCCATCGTGAGCAGCCAGGCAGTGTTGCGCCGTTTTAAGCGAATCATGCCCTCACCATTTTAACTTCCAATTTTGCCGGCGACAGATTTTGCATTCTTCTATTGTAACACCATCTGCGCCTCAATTCACAAGATTAAATTAGAACGGTCTAAGAGAATGGGTGGCTATCAGCGCGCTGTCGCTCCGGGCCGGGCAATTCTGCCAGGCCCGCATTTTCCGCCGGCTTATCGCGCGCCGTTTTTGCCGCTAGCCGGGCGACGCGGCGCCCCAGCTCGCCGGCGACCTCAGCCTCAATCTTCGCTTGCCGCTTAGCCTCAAACTTGCTAGAAGCGAAATAGGCGCGCAGGAAATGCGCCGCCAAGCCAATGCCCCAGATAACGGCGATATTGGTGAATTCCTGCCAGGTAAACCAGAACGGCGTCCAAAGACTAAAAATTGCCATTATGCCGCTGTAAATAACGAGATGCTGCCAAGCCAGACGGCGGCTTTTGAGTTTGTTGCGCGTCTGCAAACGGATAAGCTCTTCTTGCTCTTCGATTTCATCAGGCACGACCTGCGGCAGTTGTCGCGTCAGCCAAGCCTCGGTCTCCGCTTCATGTTTAGCTCGCCCGCGCCCATACTTGTAATAATAATGAATGAAGTGCAGCGCGCCGCTCACGCTGAGCAGAGCGTATAGCGCCAGGCTATTTTGGAAACCGAAGAATCTCCCGCCGAAGGAATAAAAGTCAGGCACAAAGTCCCAGAGGTTGAAGTGCAGAAAGAGCAGGCCCCCGCCCAAGACAAGCAACAGGTGAAAGACAAGCGCGCCGCGGGCGCGGAACTTGCGCTCCACCCGTTCGCGGATGTCGGATTTTGCGGCTGGCTTAGACTTCGCTTTTGTCACAGGCTTAGCGCTCCTCAGCTGCTATAAGCATTTTGAGCACGGTTCTCTTCTTCGCTATAGGCGGCAGCGCGGTCGCTGTCGGCCTTCGAGCGCAGGCGGGCGACGCGCCGCCCCAGCTCCTGGGCGACCTCAGCCTCAATCTTCGCTTGCCGCTTAGCCTCAAACTTGCCAGAAGCGAAATAGGTGCGCAGGAAATGCGCCGCCAAGCCAATGCCCCAGATAACAGCGATATTGATGAATTCCTGCCAATAAGACCAGGCTGGCGGTCTCCAAGGATTAAAAGACCAAACAAGCTTTTCGAAAAAAATATATGCCATTATGCCGCTGTAAATAGCGAGATGCTGCCAAGCCAGACGGCGGCTTTTGAGCTTGTTGCACGTCTGCAAACGGATAAGCTCTTCTTGTTCTTCGACTTCGTCGGCCGCGGCCGGCGGCAGTTGCCGCGCCAGCCAAGCCTCGGTCTCCGCTTCATGTTTAGCTCGCCCGCGCCCATACTTGTAATAATAATGAATGAAGTGCAGCGCGCCGCTCACGCTGAGCGGAGCGTATAGCGCCAGGCTCATTTGGAGATAGAAGAATCTCAGGCTCAAGGAAGAAAAGTCAGGCGCAAAGTCCCAGAAGTTGAAATAGAGAAAGAAAATGCCCCCGCCCAAGACAAGCAACAGATGAAAGACAAGCGCGCCGCGGGCGCGGAACTTGCGCTCCACCCGCTCGCGGATGTCGGATTTTGCGACTGGCTTAGACTTCGCTTTTGTCACAGGCTTAGCGCTCCTCAGCTGCTATAGGCATTTTGAGCGCGGTTCTCTTCTTCGCTATAGGCGGCGGCGCGGTCGCTGTCGGCCTTCGAGCGCAGGCGGGCGGCGCGCCGCTCCAGCTCCTGGGCAACCTCAGCCTCAATCTTCGCTTGCCGCTTAGCCTCAAACTGGCTATAAGCGGAATAGACGCGCAGGAAATGCGCCGCCAAGCCAATGCCCCAGATAATCAAGATGTTCACAGGCCCTTGCCAGTAAAACCATTGCCTTATCAAGTAAGCAGAACTGTCTACTAGCTGCTGCAAAAACATCAGGCTCATTAAGCTAGCGAAAATAGCGAGATGCTGCCAAGCCAGGCGGCGGCTTTTGAGCTTGTTGCGCATCTGCAAGCGGATAAGCTCTTCTTGTTCTTCGACTTCGTCGGCCGCGGCCGGCGGCAGTTGCCGCGTTAGCCAAGCCTCGGTCTCCGCTTCATGTTTAGCCCGCCCGCGCCCATGCTTGTAATGATAATGGATGAAGTGCAGCGCGCCGCCCAAGCACAGCAAGCCTTAGAACCAGATGCTGTCTTGCAAACCTGTATGTACCCGCCTGAGATCCCACAGTTCGGGCAAGTTGTAGAGCAAGAGCAGGCCCCCGCCCAAGACAAGCAACAGGTGAAGGACAAGCGCGCCGCGGGCGCGGAACTTCTTCTCCACCCGCTCGCGGATGTCGGATTTTGCGACTGGCTTGGACTTCGCTTTCATCGCCGCGCCTCCCGGGTTTCGCGCTCGTCGGCGAGAAACGCGGCGTCGAATTCGCCTTCCGCCGTCAAGCGCATGCGCCTGCCTTGTATTTCGCCCAGCTCAAACAGAGGCGCTTCGCTTTCGCTTTCAGCGCTTTCATAAGCGCTGCGCCGCGCCTGGCTGCGCTGGCGAGCCAGATGCCACTCGCGCTCGACTTCAGCCTCAATTTTCAGCGCGCGCCCAGCCACCGTCTTGCCATGCACTAAGAAAAAGCGCATGGCGTGCAGCACGAAAACGATGGACAAAATCTGGGCAATGCTGCCGACATAGACAGTTTGATAAGGGCCATTCCAGTCGAAGAATTCAACCGCGCCTAAAGTCGCCACCAACATCAGCGAAGCCAGCAGATGCGCAACGACGATGCGGCGGGCGGCGATGCGCTGGCTGACTCGCTCTTCGATGAGCAGAGCCTCATCTTCGTCCAGGGCCGCGCCTTGGTCGTCGATAGCCTCTTCGATTTCGTCGGCGCGCTTGACCGCGCCGCGGCCGCTGCGATAATAATAGCGCAGGCCATGCAGAGCCAGCGGGATGCTCCACAGCAAGACCCAAATAACCGTGTCCTCCACAAGACGCGCGTTCAGGCCGTTGAGCAGCACATAAGCGACGATGCCGGTCGCGGCTAGAAAATGCAGCAGCAGGTCGCGCCGGCCGCGCATGCGCTTTTCGATGCGATAGCGAATCAGTTCCGCTTCGATGGATTGCCGCCGCTCTGTCATAGCGCGCTCCCCTTTGAACAATGGACAATGAAAGATAAACGATGAACGATTGCCATCACTAGCCATATTAGCGGAAAGCGACCAGTCTAAGCAAACCGCTTCTCGCCTAAAATAGGCAAAGCGCAGGTTTCACCGCTGGCGCTCAACTGGTGCCAAAACTCAGGCCCAGGGCATTGAGCCAGCGGCGATAGGCGATGGCGGTTTTGTCGCTGCGCAGGTGCAGCTCCGCCTGCAAATCCAGCGGCAGCAGCTCGGGCCGCTGGGATTGCACGATAGGCAGGTCTTGCATAGCGATTTCGTCTTGGAAGGCGCGCATCAGTTCGTCGCTGCCGTCGCCATGTGTCATCACCATCCACATCCACATCAAAGAGCGCAGTTCTTCAATCGGCGTAACCATCAGCAGAATGGCGAATTTCTCCCGCGCTTCTTTGCGAAAATAAGCCACCAGCGGGCGATATACTTTGTAGGTATAAGTTACCCAGTTGGGGATATGCGAGCCATCGGGGTTGGGCTGGTAGACGCGAATATCGGAAGCGGTGATGCCGTTCTCGTCGGTGATGACTTCATAATCGGGGATTTCTGGCCGCTCCTGCACGCCGAGGATATTCTCATGCACAAAAGGAAAATGGGCGACATCGAGGAAATTCTCGACCATGCGGGGACCCGTCGCTTGAAATTCATAAGCGCCGCAGAGTATCTTGCGATAGGATTCGTCCTGCCATTCTTCAAAGGGCGGGATGGCATAAGCTGGCTCGCCCAAGCAGACCCAAACCATATCGTAGGCGACAGTCGCCTGGTAGGTGAAGGCTCGCGCTTTTGTCGGCGGCGTCTGTTCGGGATGGGCTGGTATCTTGACGCATTGCCCGCTGCTATCATAGATCCAGCCATGGTAGGGGCATTGCAAGGTCTCATCGGGCAGCACTTCGCCTAAGGAGAGCCGGGTGCCGCGATGCACACAGAGGTCTTTCCAAGCGCGGACTTGGTCGCCCGCTTTCCAGATGACGATGTCTTCGCCTAAAACGCGGGCGCCGGCCACATTGTTAGAATCCGCTAGCTGGGCCAGCGGCATCACGGCATGCCAGTCGTTAAGCAAAATCGGATCCGCAATCATCGGGCTACCTCCTGCTCATATTATTGAAAAATAACCATAGAAGTGGAACAAAGTAAATTCTGCAAGTTTTTGCGTTTGTTTCAACCCCACCCCCGGCCCCTCCCCGAAGCTTCGGGGAGGGGAGTCTAACCCGGGGCCTGTACACATTGCCCAGTGGGAGCGGCTTTTCTGCAAGCACCCCCACAGTTTTCGGAGGTTTTCTCCCCTCCCCAAAGCTTTGGGGCGCGTAGACACTGCCCTACGGGAGGGGCCAGGGGTGGGGTTGACCTACTGCTCTACTCTGTGCCTCTGTGCCTAAATTTCTGTTTCGCCCCACGAAAAAATTATAGCATAGGCATTGCGCTGGCAATGATGAATAGCGTAGCAATGGCATACATACTATACACAGGCCGCGCCTCGATGCCTCGGTGGCTAATTTCTTCCTGTATGGGCGCGGGCTGGTGTACTATAGGGAAAAGCAAGCGCAAACTGGCGAGGGGAAAAATGGAACAGACAGGGCAAATGCAAGGCAAGGTCGCTTTGGTAACTGGCGCGGCGGCCGGCATCGGGCGGGCGAGCGCGCTGGCCTTGGCCGAGGCGGGCGCGGCGGTCTGCGTCGCCGACATCAATAGCGCTGGCGGCGAAGAGACAGCGCAGCGCATCATCGACGCGGGCGGCCGGGCAATTTTCACCGCCTGCGATGTGAGTCAGGCGGCGGATGTGCAGGCTATGGTTACAGCGACGGTGGCGGCTTTTGGGCGGCTGGACGCGGCTGTCAACAACGCGGGCATCGCCGGCTCATTCGACCACCGGCTGCACGAAGCCGATGGGGCCATGTTCGAGAAAGTGCTGCGCGTCAATCTGTACGGCGTTTGGCATTGCATGCAAGCGGAGCTGGCGCAGATGCTGGAGCAAGGCGGCGGCTCGATTGTCAATATCGCCTCAGTCGCGGGTTTGATTGGCGCGCCCAAAGCGGCCGCCTACACCGCCAGCAAGCACGCCGTCATCGGCCTTACCAAGTCAGCCGCGGTCGAATATGCCAAAAGCGGCATCCGAGTCAACGCCGTCTGCCCTGCCTATACTGATACGGCTATGGTACGGAGCGCGGTGGCGGCGAATCCGCTGATGGCAACGCTGATGGAGCGGTCGATACCGATGGGGCGGCTGGGCTTAGCCAGCGAAATTGGCGCGGCGGCGCTGTGGCTCTGCTCCGATGCGGCGTCTTTTGTGACCGGGCATCAGCTGGTGCTGGATGGCGGCTTGGTGGCGCTGTGAACTTATTAGCCACAGACACGGAGTTCGGTCTCAAGCACAAAGACACAAAAAGGTCTCTGCGTGCCTCTGTGGCTAATTTATCACCGCCCGATTTCAAGCGCCGCTTTTTTGCAAGCCAGCTTCATCGCCTTCCGCAAAGGCGAGCGCCCGCCTATCACCCGTCAGCGGGTCGAGCATAGCCGCGACCGTATCTTCGCGGATGACGCGCCCCGCATCGAGCAGCAGGACGCGGCTGCCAATGCGACGCGCCTGTTCGATTGAATGCGAAACCCAGATCATCGTCAAATCTGACTGCGCCCGCAAACGCAGCAGCGATTCTTCGACGCGGTTGGTGGCAATAGGGTCCAACGCCGATGTCGGCTCATCAAGCAGCAGAAGCGAGGGCTTGAGAGCTAGAGCGCGGGCGATGGCCAGACGCTGCTCTTGCCCGCCCGAGAGGCTAGCGGCTGGTTTGTCGGCCAGCTCTGTTTCCAGTGAAACTTGTTCCATCAGCGCGAGCAAGTCGGTCCGCGCGACCGTCTCGCCCTGCAAGCGAGCGCCAAAGGCGATATTTTCGGCGACAGTGCCGGCGAAAGCGGCTGTCTTTTGGAACATCATACCGACCTTGCGCCGCAGCTCGGTTACTGGCAGGGCGTAAATCGACTGTCCATCGAGCAAGATTGTGCCGGTATCGATGTCGTTTAGGCGATTGCAGCAGCGCAGCAGGGAGCTTTTGCCGCTGCCGCTGGGGCCGATAACGACGAGCAATTCGCCGACGGCTACATCCAGCGAGACGTTCTGCAAGACGGGCTGGCCGCCGCGCCTCAGCGTGAGATTGCGCATACTCAATTTCTGCATTGCCACTCCCGACGCTTTTAACCTCTTAATTATAACGCAGCCTGCCAAACTGGTACGAAAGCAGGCTAATATGGTAGACTCAAGCAAGAACTTGTTGCAAGAAAGGTGAAAAATATGCAAATGACTATGACTTGCGCCGAAGAGTCACGGGCGGCCGACGAGGCTCTGGCCGGCACCTT
Organism: Phototrophicaceae bacterium; assembly: GCA_965200325.1. GTDB lineage: Bacteria > Chloroflexota > Anaerolineae > Aggregatilineales > Phototrophicaceae > UBA6055. The sequence continues at coordinate 3,293,890 of OZ241335.1, forward strand.
CAAACCGGCCGATACATTTTTCCTCATCCAAAGCAATCCGCCAGAATTCGGCAGCTGGGGCGGTGACGCCGTCAAAACGGCGGCGCAAGCGGGCGCGCTCGCGCCTTGCTTGCAACACCTGCAAAGCATGCCGCGGGCTAAAATTATTTTCATCCGCCGCCCCCGTGCCAGCGGCAAAAATTTTTATATCGCCAAGACGAATCAAGCGCAGCCCAAGCTCTATCATGCTGAGTTAGACGATTACACCGATTTGCTAGACCTCGATAGCGCCAGCCTGACGGGGGAGGGCGCGCCGCATATCAAAGGCCGCGCGATGGAGCAAGTGGACGCGCTCTACACCGTCTGCACCAACGGGCGGCACGACCCCTGCTGCGCCCAGTATGGCACGCCGGTCTATCAAGCGCTGGTTGACCAGGCTGGCGCTGAGACTGTCTGGCAGACGACGCATATCGGCGGGCATCGCCTGGCGGCGACCATGATTGCCTTCCCGCAAGGTATCGTTTATGGCCAGGTCGATCCGCCCGATGTCGAAGCGATTGTGACGAATCACCGCGCTGGTTATCTTTTGGCGCATAAGTATCGCGGGCGCGGCGCTTATACGGGGCAGGCTCTGGCAGAAGACGCGCATCTAGCCGCCGGCGCGGCCGAAGCCGCCATCCGCGAAGAGACGCGCTTATACCGCATCGCCGACTTGCAGTTGACCCAAGTGGCGGAAATCGACGGCGGGCAGCGCCGCGTTCACTTCATCGATGCCGCCGGCCAGCGCTATAGCGCCGATGTGCGCACGCTCCTGTCTAGCCCGCGCCAAACTTCCTGTGGCGATGTGCCAAAACCGATGCCGCAGCACGAAGTTAGCCTGCGCGCCTGAACCTGAGTACGCCTTTGATGTCCGCCGCACCTGTTTCCCAGCCGCCGCCACGAGCGCCGCTCTTAGTCAAGCTGTTGCGGCTGGCCGTTTTGACCTTCCTCGGTCTCTGCCTGCTGGCTCCGCTGCTGGCCTTCGCGCTGCTGGCGGCGCAGACCAGCCTGGCCGAGCGCATTGTGCCGGGCGTGCAGGTCGCTGGCATCGATGTCGGCGGCATGACTCGCGCCCAGGCCAGCGCCGCCCTGGCCGAGCAATATCAGTCCCTGGAAACAACGCGCTATACCTTCGTCGATGGCGGGCAGGCTTGGACAGCGACAGCGGCCGAACTCGGTTTGAGCTTTCCCGCAGCGACGCTGGTGGAAAATGCCTTCGCTATCGGGCATGGGGCGGATGAACGGCGTAGCTTGCAAGAACAGGCTCAAGCCTGGTTCAATGGCGCGGCGCTGCCGCTGCAACTGAAATTTGACGAGGCGATTGCCATAGGCTATTTGGAGCGGCTGGCGGCTGCCATCGACCGCCCGCGGCAGGATGCCTCTCTGCATCTCGATGGCTTGCAGGTGCTTGTCAGCCCAGGTTTGAGCGGGCGCAGGCTTAATATCCCCGCGACGCTAGTGCGCCTGGCCGCGGCGGTTTTAGCCCAAGCTGGCGATGCTGAAATTCAGCTTGTGATTGAAGAAGAAGCGCCGCGCTCGGGCAATGTGGACGCAGCGGCTGATTTGCTGCGCCGAGCGCTTTCAGCGCCGCTGCAATTGGTTGGCACGCGGCCAAATGGCGAGCCGCTGCCGCCTTGGGTGCTGACGCTCGAGCAGATTCGCGCCGCCTTGCAAGTTACCCGCTACGCCGCCGGCGCTGACCTGCACTTTGATGTAAGCGTCGATCTCAGCCCTTACGCGCGCTTTCTCGGTACGCTTGCGCCAGCGCTCTCCAGCCCGGCCATCGACGGCCGTTTCGATTTTGAGCCAACGAGCCAGACTTTGACCGCGACCGCGCCCTCGGCCAGCGGCCGTCAGCTCAATGTAGCTGAGACGATGCGCCGCTTGCAAGCGGCGGTCTTCGAGCCGGTGAATCGGCGGGTTGCGCTAGTCTTCGAGTCGTTAAGCCCGCGCTTTCCCAGCGATATTACGGCGGCGGAGCTGGGCATCAGCGAATTGGTGGCGGAAGCGACGACCTATTTTTGGGGGTCTTTGCCAAATCGGCGCAGCAATATCGCCCTCGGCGCGGGTAAGCTGGCGGGCATCATCGTCGCCCCAGGCGAAGAATTCTCCTTCAATTATCATCTAGGCGACATCACGCCCGAAGCTGGCTTCCTCGAAGGCAGCGTTATCTTGGGCGGCGCGACGGTCACTGGCATCGGCGGCGGCATCTGCCAAGTCAGCACAACGCTGTTTCGGGTGGCTTTCAGCGGCGGCTATGCCATCACCGAGCGCAATAGCCACGGCTATCGCGTGGGTTATTATGAATATAATAACGCGGGCCCGGGCTTGGACGCGGCAATCTGGCAGCCGGATGTAGACCTGCGCTTCAAAAATAATACGCCGCATCATCTCTTAATTGAGAGCGATTTTCTGCCGACGCAGAATGCGCTCCAGTTTCGTTTTTATAGCACGCGCCATTGGCGGACGCAGATAGAGAGCGCAATTATCCGCGATATTGTGCCAGCGCCGCCAGAAAAATTCGTCGCCGCCGATGACCTGGCGCTAGGCCAGATTCGGCAAATCGATTATTCGGCTGATGGCGCGGATGTCCGAGTCTATCGCAATATCTATGATACGGAGGGCAATCTGGTCAAGCGCGACCAGGCTTTCACACATTATCAGCCCTGGCAGGCGGTCTTCGAGGTGGCGCCAGGGGATCCGCGCTTGCCGGCTGATGAAGAAGAGGAAGGGGCGAACGCGTCGGAAAGCGAAGACTGAGTGCGCGTCAAAATTTTTTGCCGCAGAGGCACAGAAGTAGGACAAATAAAATAATGCGCGCTAAGCAAGAAAATTGCTTTGCGGCTAAATTTCTTTTTTCTAGTCGCAATATAAACTTCGACTTCCTTCTCTTGCACGATTAATTTGGAACTATTGGTCAAAATTACGCTATTTTGCTTAGTGGCTTGCCTCAGCTTCTCGGGCGCTGCGCCAAGCTACGCCACCACTCCAACTGGCATGCCGGCAGTTATAATTACGCCCGCGGCTTCTTTAGCCTCCGCAATCCTAAGCCAGGCCCCGGCCCAGCCCGTAAATCCCCACTTCTCTCACGAGCCATCCGCCAGCAAACGATCGACCGAATCCGCCAGTTGGCGCAGGTTGCGCACCATAAAGACATTGTCGGCATACATGCTATATTCCCACATATCGCTGTCGCCGCTGCCCCATTGACGGCGCGGCTCTGGACAGAACCAGATGAGCCGCCGCCCCTTGCGCTGCATCTCCTGCGCGATGTCTAAGCGCGGGTCATTGTAGTTGTTGCGCCCATCGCCAAAAAAGAGAACGGTGCTGCGGCTGTCTATCAGGTGCATGTGCGCCTGCTTGAAGCTGTGCAGGCTGTTGCCAAGGTCGGTGCTGTAATAGCCGGGCGGGTTCTCCGCCATGATATGGGCGACGGCTTGGCGTGGCGGCAGCTGCGCCAGCGTCGTGCTGACATCGACCAAATCGTGAATGAAGATGAAACTGTGCGTGCGCCGCACTTGGTCGGAAAGTTCATAGACCAGCGTCAGCAGAAACTCCACCGCATAGCGCATAGAGGTGCTTAAATCGCAGATGAGGATGAGACTGGGTTTTTTGTGCCGCCGGCGGAATTGCACCTCGAGCGGCACGCCACCATAGCGCATATTTTTGCGGATGGTCTTGCGCGGGTCGAATTGCCCAGATTTCGCCCGTTTCTGCCGCAGCGCCGCCCGCGTGCGCAGCCGCGCCGCCAGCCGCCGCACTTCTTCGCGCACATCGTCCATATCGCCGCTGCTAAGCCGCTGCAATGGCACATCGAGCAGGTCGGGGCGCTCGCGCTTTTCCTGCTGCGCCATCTGCTCGGCTAGCGAAGCGCCGACATGCTGCGAAATCTGCTGCGACAAACCTTGCATATTCTCCCGCAGCAGCGCTTCGAGTTCGGCCAGAGCCTCTGCGTCCAAGCCCAGCGCCGCTAATTCTTCTAGCAGGTCGGCCAGCATCCGTTCAAGCTGGGGCAAGCCCGCTTGCCGATTCATGCGCCGCTCGAACCAAGGGCGCATGTACATTTCGTCGCCTTGTTGCAAGCCGGCCGCCGCGCCCATTTGCCGCAATTCTTCGTCACTAAAATTGCGCCCTTCCAGCAAACGCTGCAATAAATCGCGCTGGGCTTGCAAATCGCCCATCAGCGATTGCAGCGCCTCTTGCAGCAGCTCTTGCTGTTCTGCCGATAATTGCTCGAGGATATTTTGCAGCGGCGGTTTGTTATTGGAGAAAAAGAGCGGGAAGAAATAATCAAAGACGGGCTGGTGGCGCTGGTCTTTCACTAGGGTGGCTTTCAGTGTATTTTTGAAAGTCGCGACCTCGCCCAAGCCAGTCTGTTCGATGCCAAACATAGCGTCCTGGCTTTCCGCCAAAGAAATGCGCAAGCCCGCCGCGCGCAAAGCGCGGATAAACTCAATCATTCGCTTTTGCATAGCCCGCCGCCTTTGCCAGCTCAGTTTGTTTTAAGTATCTTAAACTATTTTCTGCCCAGCGACTATGTATTCGCTGAAATTAAGCGTTGCCGCTGCTTTCAGCGGGGGACTTTTATGCAAGCGCCGCCATATTTTTCGGGGTTTTTCTCCCCTCCTCAAAGCTTTGGGAGGGACTGGGGGTGGGGTTGAAAATGTGGCTGCGTAGTTTTCTGGCTTATTTTTGTGAATTTTGCCGAATCACGATTTTGATGCGATTGCCCTGCTTCCCTGCTCTAAAAGTGTTTGACAAAGGCGCAAAGCACGATATACTAACGTTTTAAAGATATTACTATATTTTTGAAAATCAATAATATGAGAGTTATTTATTACTCTTGTCTAACTTATCTGGCTTTTCTATTTATTTTAGCCATGTTCATGGTTGCCCCAGCCCTGGCACAGTAGCCGTCGCCAACCCCCTCCCCGACTCCGTCGCCATCTCCGTCCCCCCTCCCCGCAACTTCAACGCCTCTACCCAATCCGCCAGTTGCGGCTTGTGGTCTGCCGACCGGTGGCATCATCGATCAGGATGTAACCTATACCCTCACCGCTAATTGCACGCAAGCCGCTAAGCTGGTCCTCGGCGGTGGCAACAACCGCAATGTCGCGGTGACGATAAATGGCGGCGGCTATACAATTGACGCCAGCGAGATAGAACACCCCACGCAACCGGACCGGTACGGCGATTCTTTTATCCAAGTGCACGAAGGAAAAAATAGACTTAATTTGAACAATGTGACCATCGAAGGCGGCGGCCTAATAGAAAATGGCGTCGTGTGGATTTCCGTCAATACAAACACCGACCCCGACGCACCCGGCAGCACCATCGAAAATGTTACTTTCAAGAATTCTAATTTAGCCGCTATAGTCGTGCGCGGCGCGAACACGGAAAGCCACGCCGGGCAGCGCCTCACGCACAATTTCAACAATATTCTCGTCGAAAATCCTGTTGGCGCATATGATACGCACAAGCGATTCGCCACCGCCCTGCATATCTGGGGCAAAGCCTCTGCCGTCATTAACAACATCGTCGTGCGCAACAGCACTTCTGGCAATGCCGCTATCAGCGCGCTGAAATACGCAACGGCCGGGGCCGACGCCTATGGCAGAGTTACCCTGAAAGGCTGCTTGACGGGCGATGGCGTCTTCCCGCAGTTTCTTTACAGCGAGACCAGCGGTCTCATAACGGATGAGACCACGGGCGAATGCAGTGGCACGATTGGCAATGGCGGCTCGTCTACGCGGCAATACCCGCATCCTAGCGTAGCGGCTTGTGGCTTGCCCGCCAGCGGGGTAATTGACCAGAATGACCTTACCTATACTTTGACCGCCGATTGTTCGTTAAGTGGCCCGCTTTATTTTCCTAGCCCCTTCACGGTAACAATCAACGGCAATGGGAATAGCATCGGCTATAGCGGCAGCAGCGGCGACTATGCCGTAGGCTTCGCGGGCGATATCACCGTTAATAACACTGTCTTCGCTATCAACAGCCCCATCTATCCTATGCGCAGTTACCTGAATGGTACGCTAAACATCAACCACAGCGTCTTCCGCGCTAATCAACGCCCTATCATGGTCTATGACACCGACAACGCCACTTTTGACACTGTCATCTGGGAGAACCATACTTTGCCAGCCGACTCCCCCATATCCAGCGCCTATTATGTGGATTTAACCGCCAATGTTACTATCCAGAATTCGATCTTCCGGAACAACACCGGCGGCACGATAGGCGCTATCTATGGCGGTCGAGCAAGGCCGACCGCATCTCGCCCTAGCACTACATTTACCGGCTGCCTCACATTGTCGGGCAACTTAAAGGATGATGGCACAGTCGGCGACATCAACGACCCCAACAATTATGTCACGAATAACAGCACAGGTCCCTGTGCCGATCCAACGGCAACCAATACGCCCTCTCCAACGGCAACCAATACGCCCTCTCCAACGGCAACCAATACGCCCTCTCCAACGGCAACCAATACGCCCTCTCCAACGGCAACCAATACGCCCTCTCCAACGGCAACCAATACGCCCTCTCCAACGGCAACCAATACGCCCTCTCCAACGGCAACCAATACGCCCTCTCCAACGGCAACCAATACGCCCTCTCCAACGGCCACTGATATACCCGATCCAACCGCCACCGATATACCCGATCCAACCGCCACCGATATACCCGATCCAACCGCCACCGATATACCCGATCCAACCGCCACCGATATACCCGATCCAACCGCCACCGATATACCCGATCCAACCGCCACCAATACGCCTACTGCAACTGCCACCGACACGCCCGAGCCGACCGCCACCGCTACCCCCACTGCAACCGCCACCAATAAGCCTGTGCCAACCGCCACGCCCCGATCGGTCTGCGAATCGGCGCAGCGCTACGACGCGATTCCGATTGGCGTAGTCGCCTGTGTCTTCCGGTATAGCGACGGCGGTAAGACCATCGTAGAAATCTACGGCATCGACCCGGTTAGCTCGCGCGGTTTCTTTTTGCTGAGAGTCGACCAAGCCCAAGTGGATGCGATTGCCGAGGGGCCCGTGGCGGTCTCGGCTGATGGCCGGGTATTGGTGCGCGTTTGGGCGGATGGCAATGTAACCATCGCGGTGGGGCCCGATTTTGAACGCAAGGTGCTGCATGCTACCTTCGGCGGCGGGCTGGGTGGACCAATGGTTGGGCTTTCCACTACCTATGGCGAAGCGCCTGGCTTAGCGCTGCGACCCTCCGAGCAGATTGCCCTCGCTGGTTGCAGTGTGACGACCAAAGATATCATCTACCTGCGCGATGGACCCAATAGCGCGCTGATAACTCTGCTCATCCCTTACAATATTACCTTGATGGCGCAGGCGCGCACGCCTGACTGGTTCCAAGTGAATTACTATGGCACAGTCGGCTGGCTTAGCGCGGACTGGGTGAGTACCCGGGGCAACTGTGAAACGGCTTATGTTGCGCCGCCTGGCGCCAGCCGGCCGGCGAGCGGCAGCCTAGCGCAGCAGCGCACTCTGTCTGGCTGTAGCGTGCGGACCAAAGATCTGCTCAATTTCCGCGCTGCGCCGGCTGGCGCGGTCATAAACTACATCCCTTATAATACCGCTTTGCCCGCGCGGGCGCGCACGCCTGACTGGTTCCAAGTGAATTATTATGGCGCAGTTGGCTGGGTCAGCGCGGACTGGGTGAGTACCTGGGGCAACTGTGATTAGTTTCCGCAAAGCAAATTGGCGGAAGGGTATATAATCAAGGCAGCTGATTCACGATTGACCGCTCGCACAAAAGGACGCGCGCATGAGACCAGCCTGCCTTGCCAGCGTATTATTTTTCTTCTGGCTCGCAACCCAATTTGGCGGCTTAGGCGCGCAAGCGCAGACAGAGCTGAACCCGGCTGACGTCCCCCATTATGGCAGGGCGGCGCTAGCGCCCGGCTTCAGCCCGACGCCGCTCACAGTCGACTTGCTCAGCGGCGGCGATGTCGCGGTCAAGCCGCTGCGCCTCGGGCCGAATTGCCTGGGCTACGCCGCCAGCGCGCCAGATTATGTTGTGGAATTGCAGGAGCCCTTCGAGCGCATTACCTTCCTCAATGCCAGCCAAGCCGATACGACGCTGATTATCAATTTGCCCAATGGCAGTTGGTCTTGCAATGACGATACCAACGGCTTGAATCCTGCTTTGGTCTATTTCAATGCGCCGCCCGGCGCCTATCAAATTTGGATTGGCAGTTATGCCGCCGACAGCAATGACGAAAGCAGGCTTTACATCAGCGAGACCGGCCCCGAGACCTTGCCGACAACCGCCACCGGCCCCGACCCGGGGCGCGAGCCGCTCTATGGCGAGACGACGCTAGGCGCTGATTTTGGGCTAGCGCCCTTCACGGTGCAAATCCTCGGCGGCGGGCGCAATCAGGTGGCGGATTATATCAGCGCGGCTGATTGCCAGGGCTTCGTCGCGGAAGCGCCAGATTTCAGCGTCTTGCTCAGCGAAAGCCTAGCCGATGTCTGGTTCTCGCTGCATAGCCCGGCCGATATGCTGCTGCTCATCAACGGGGCGGATGGCGCTTGGCATTGCAGCGCCGCCGCCCGCATCGCTTTTGAGTACGCGCTGGCCGGCTTATACGATGTTTGGGTGGGCAGCGCGGAAGAAGGCAACTATGCCGCCGGCATCCTCGCGGTGAGTCAAGCCGTGCCGGCGGACGCGGGCCGCTTCACGATTGATACGAGCTGCCCAGGCTTGCCAGCGACAGATTTGCGGCTGGGCGCGCGGGCTTATGTCGCGGCGGCGAGCAATGCCCTCTACGCTGTGCCAGAGACCGCCGCCACCCAGCTCTTTGACGCGCCGGCCGGCACGGCACTGACGCTGGTTGGCGGGCCCGTTTGTCGAGAGGAAGAGCGCTGGTGGCGCACCGAATTGGGCGATGGCAGCCGCGGCTGGCTGCGCGATGGCGCTGAGGCGGCGCGCTGGCTGGCTCTAGCTGACTGAGCCGCTTTTACAACGGGCGAATCTCGACGACCAGCCCATTGCTCCAGCCGTGCTTCGCCTGCATCTTTGCTTTGACTGCGGCGATAAGCTCGGGCGACTCTGGCACTGAGGCGCTAGCCGCCGCGCTGTCGCCAGCACCGAAGCTATCGCCCAGGCGGAAGCGAACAGCCGGCTGGGCCCGCAAATTCCGCACCCAATGCGCTGCCTCGCGCTTTTCCGAGATGAGATAATAGCAGCCCGCATGGGCGATGTACCAGATTTCGATCTCGTGCGGCTGGCCGCTGCGGTGGCCGGTGGTGGTCAGGTAGAGGTATTTGGCTGTTTCCATTGCGCTTTCCATTTTTTGAACCAGTAAATAATTAGTGGAGAATTTGACAAGCCTATAGTATCATACGCGCTCGCCCTGGAAATTTAACTTGTAGAGGCAGATACAATGAGCAAAGCGGGCCAGCGACTATTGCAAGGCGCGCGAAGTGCTGGAATTTGCTAGAGGCACTGCGGACCTGAGCGCTTATCGCGTGCATTACCCTAAAATGCAAACTGCAAAACTCACCATCCGCTCCGAAAGCCCTGCCGATGTCGAGGCCCTGTATGCCCTCGTGCAGGCGGCCTTCGGGCGGAAATCCGAAGCCGAGCTGCTCAATCGGCTGCGGGCTGAAGACGCGCTGCTGCTCTCCCATGTCGCCGAGCTAGACGGTGAGATCGTCGGGCAGGCTGCCTATAGCCTGCTCAGCGTTAGCGATGCTGGGCAGACGCATTTCTTCCCCGCGCTGGGTCCCATCGCGGTAGCGCCGGCCTATCAAAAGCAGGGCATTGGCGGCGCTTTAATCGGCGCCGGCCTAACGGCCTTGCAAGAAGCGGGTTATGGTCTGCTTTTCCTCGTCGGCCATACCAGCTATTATCCGCGTTTTGGCTTTCAGCCTGCCTTGCCGCTGGGTTTCACTTCAGAGTATGTGCGGCCGGGCGGCCCGCACGCGCATTTTATGGTCGCGGTCTTGGATGTCCGCTTGCTAGGCGTAGCGCGCGGGCATACGCGCTTTCACCCCGCGTTTGACGAAACTTAGGCCCATCAGTTTTGGGCGAAGATAGCGGCAATCTCGGCGGCGGTTTTCTGAGCGGCGAAAAGCACATGCCCCAGGCTCGCGTCCGGCGCGACGAGCAGCGCTAGCGTCGCTGGGCCGGCCGGGCAGCTGAGTAAGGTGCCGCTGTCGCTCTCCAGCAGCAGACGGCCCATGTCGCCTTGACCCAGCCGGTCGAGCGAGCGCTCGGCTGTACCAGCCAAAGCCGCCGCCACCGCCGCCAGGCGCGTCGCGTTCAAAGCCCCGTCTATTTGCTGGCCGCGCTGGCTCGGATAGGCGGCGATGGCGAAGCCATCGACATCGACGACGACGCAGGTCTTCACAGTTTCTACCACCGTGCCTAGCCGCCCCAGAGCCTCGTTCAAAGCGCGGCTGCGTTCGCTGCGATTCATCCGCTCTTTTCTCGCTTTCAGGCCTGTCAATAAAAGGAGTATAGTCCGATTGGGCGCGGCACTCAAGCGAATCGTCGCTCAAATTCGCGCCCGCAAACAGGTATAATGCCAGCTAAGATAGAAGCGAGCCGAGCAGAAATGAGCAGAGCAAGCGCGGACCAAGCTGAGCTGCGCCTCAGCAGCCACAATGCGCAGCGCACCACAGCGCTGGGCGCGGTCCTGGGCGGGTATCTGAAAGCAGGCGATGTCATCTGCCTCTCGGGCGAGCTCGGCGCGGGCAAGACGGTCTTCAGCCGCGGCCTCGGCACGGGCTGGGGCGCAAGCCAGCCCTTGACCAGCCCAACCTACAACCTCGTGCATGAGCATCGCCGCGCGCGCGACCGCCAGCGCCTCTATCACATCGACCTCTACCGCATCCAAGCCGCGGCGGAAGCGGAGACGCTAGGGCTGGACGATATTCTTGATGGCGCCGGCAGCGTCATTTTTGAGTGGCCCGAGCGCATTCTCAACCAGTTGCCGCCCGAGCGCCTGTGGATTGATATTGAATTGACAGATTCAGAGGACGCGCGCGAACTGCATTTTGAAGCCCGCGGCGCTCGTTATGTGGCGCTGCTGGCTGCGTTGCGTATGACTCAGCCGGCCTGAGGAAGGGCAAACAGCCTATGCTGCTGGCAATCGATACAGCGACACAGATTTTGAGCCTCGCCCTGCACGATGGCAATGACCTGCTGGCGGAATGCACGCTGCTGGCTGGCCGCCGGCATAGCGCTTTGCTCGCGCCCTTGATACAGCAGCTGCTGGCGCAGGTGGAAGTGGAGGCGGCTGACCTGACGGCGCTGGCTGTTTCTGTAGGGCCCGGGTCTTACACCGGCACGCGCATAGGCGTGGCTCTGGCAAAAGGCCTGGCCGCCGGCCAGCGCCTGCCGCTGCTGCCAGTGACGACGCTAGAAACAATCGCCGCGCAAGGCTACCCGCGCCCCGGACCGCTGATTGCGACGGTCTCGGCCGGGCGGCAGCGCGTTATTTGGGCGGAGTATCATTATGCCGCCGCCGCTTGGCGCGAGCGGCAAGCGCCGCAAATCAGCGACTGGGCGGCGCTCTTGGCCGCTTACGGGCAGCCCATTTTTATCTGTGGCGAAGTCTCGCCGGCCGGCTGGCAGGCGGTCCAAGCGGCGCAGGCAAAAGGCGGGCAAATCGAGGTGGCGGCGCCGGCGGTCGGCCTGCGCCGCGCTGGCTATCTGGCGGAAATCGCTTGGCGGCGCTGGCGTGAAAATGCCGAGCGGGATAGTTTTCCCGCCGAGCGCGTTATGCCGCTCTATCTGAAGCCGCCGGGTTGAAAGAAGCAAAAGGGAGTGATGAGCATGAAAGAGATATTGCAGGAACTTGGGATTGAGACGGTCAATGCCGGCGCTTTTTGTGGCGCGGCTGGCTGGCTGGCCGACGCGAAGGGCGCGGACTTGCCAGCTATCAATCCCACCACAAACGAAACTATCGCCACTGTGCGGCAAGCGACGGCGCCGACATACAACGCGGCTGTCGAGGCGGCCCAGGCCGCTTTTGAAACCTGGCGCCTGTGGCCCGCGCCAGGCCGCGGCGCGGTCGTCCGCGATTTGGGCAATGCCCTGCGCGCGCATAAAGAAGCGCTGGGCGCGCTGGTTACGCTGGAAAATGGCAAGATTCGCAGCGAAAGCCTAGGCGAAGTGCAAGAGATGATCGATATTTGCGATTTTGCCGTCGGTTTGTCGCGCCAGCTCTATGGCATGACCATGCACTCGGAGCGGCCCGGGCATCGCATGTACGAGCAATGGCATCCGCTGGGGCCCATCGGCATCATCACCGCTTTCAATTTCCCGGTCGCTGTCTGGGCTTGGAACGCGGCGATTGCGGCTGTCTGTGGCAATACGATGATTTGGAAACCGTCGCCCACTACGCCGCTGACGGCGATTGCGGTGCAGCATATCTGCAATCGCGTTATGGCAAAACACGGCATTGCCGGCGTCTTTAATCTGGTCATCGGCGAGAATGACACCGTCGGCGAGCGCATGATTAAGGATGCGCGCCTGCCACTGATTAGCTTCACGGGTTCGATTCCAGTGGGCAAGCATGTGGCGCGCCAGGTGGCGGAACGGCTGGGGCGCTTCATCCTCGAGCTGGGCGGCAACAATGGCATTATCGTCAGCGCCGATGCCGACCTCGATTTGGCGACGCGCGCCATTGTCTTTGGCGCAGTTGGCACGGCGGGGCAGCGCTGCACGACCACGCGCCGCCTCATCGTGCAGCGTTCGATTGTCGACGCGCTCTGCCAACGTTTAACCCGCGCCTATAAGTCGGTGCCAATCGGCGACCCGCTGGCGGCGGGCGTGCTGATGGGGCCGCTCATCAATCAGGCGGCGGTCGAAGCGATGACGCAGGCGATTGAACGGGCGAAAGCCGCTGGCGGGCAGGTCTTGACGGGCGGCGGGCGGCTGCCCGCCTTGGGCGCGAATTTTGTCGAGCCGACCATCATTCGCATGCCAGAGCAAACCAAGCTGGTCTGTGAAGAGACCTTCGCGCCGATTCTGTATGTTATGGAGTATGAGACGCTTGACGAAGCCTTAGCCCTGCACAACGCGGTGCCGCAGGGCTTATCCAGCGCCATTTTTACCCGCGACCTGGCCAGTTCAGAGCAGTTTTTATCGCATGCTGGTTCGGATTGTGGCATTGCCAATGTCAACATCGGCACGAGCGGGGCTGAAATCGGCGGCGCGTTTGGCGGCGAAAAAGAGACAGGCGGCGGCCGCGAAGCTGGCTCTGATGCTTGGAAGGGTTATATGCGCCGCCAGACCACTACCATCAATTATTCGGGCGCTTTGCCGCTGGCGCAGGGCGTCGAATTTGATGTCTGAAGTCGCTTTATTTAGTCCCGCGGCTGCTTTGCTTTGCCAACTAAGACGGCGCGGCCTAGGGCAAAGAGCAGGCGCAAAACCAGGAGCAGCGCCAGGCACAGCGCGAACTGCTGCGTGGGCTGGCTGAATTCTTCAATCGGCGGCAGGGCCGGCGCCTCTGCCGTCGGCTCGAGGCGCAGCACGGTGAACTCTTCGACCACTTCAGCCAACGTGCTTAAATCGGCGGCTTGCGCCGAGTTCATCTGGGCGAAGAGCGTCGCGTAGAGCCAAGAATTGCGGCTGAACATATAGAGCGCGCGCAGGGCTTCGGCGGTGTTTTCCACCTGCTGCGCTCGCGCGTCGAGGATATGCTTGCCATGTTGAATGGTTACGCGGCTGTCTTTTTCGATGTTGCGAAACCAATCGGTCTCCTGCCCCCAGCCAGAGACGATGTAATATTTGCTGCCATGCCGCCGATACTCGACAATGACATGGCGCGGCTGACCGCTCTGGCGCCCTTTGGTCGTCAGAATGAGCAGGGGAATCCAGCCCATCAGCGGCCCCCAGCCGAGTTGATAAAAATACAGCGGCGCGCGCAAGAGATACTTGGCGAGAGCTGGGGAATCTTTGGCGGTTGAAGCGGCGAGGCTCATTTTTCTGCTTGGCTAATTCGCTGGACGATGTTTTTAGTGTACTGGATTTTGCTCAGCCTGCAAGAATGAACTGTGTGTGGGGGATTAGCCACAGAAGTAAGACAAACTAAATTTTGCAACGGAGAGACTTTTTTCAACCCCACCCCCGGCCCCTCCCCGAAGCTTCGGGGAGGGGAGAAAACCCCGAAAACTATGGGCGCGTTTGCAGAGAAAGTCCCTCCCATCGGGCAATGCCTACAGGCCCCCAGGTTAGACTCCCCTCCCCGAAGCTTCGGGGGTGGGGGTGAAAATTCTGCATAATTAACTTGGACTTACTTTTGTGGCTAATTTACTTTTCCCTCAACTGACCTATGTGATTCCCGCTTGCTAGCCGTTACAATCTAGGGCGATAGCAAAAGCGCGAAAAGTCCAGCCATGCAAATCGACGAAATGCAGCAGGCTCTGCAAGCCGCCATCGGGCGCGATTTTGTCGCGGCCGACCGCATGAGCCGCATTCTCTATAGCACCGATGCCAGCAATTATCAGATTATGCCGCTGGCGGTAACTTTCCCGCGGGCGGCGGATGATGTGGTCGCCATTCACGAGGTGGCGCGGCAGTTTGGCGCGCCGGTTTTGCCGCGCGGCGGCGGCAGCGCCCTCGCCGGGCAAGCGGTCGGCGAAGCCATCATCATGGACTTCACCCGCCACATGCGGCGCGTGCGCGCGGTCAACGCCGAAGCCCGCACAGTCGATGTCGAGCCGGGCATGATCCTCGGCCTGCTCAACCAGCAAATCGCGCCGCTCGATTTGATGTTTGGGCCCGACCCAGCCAGTGCCGAGCGCGCCGCCATTGGCGGCATCATCGGCAACAATGCCACCGGCGCCCATAGCATCCGCTATGGCATGACCGCCGACCATGTGAATCGGTTACAGGTTGTGCTGGCAGATGGCGAGCTTGTCTGGCTGGATGCCGCCACCAGCGGCTTGCAGCGCATCCGCCGCGCCGTCGGCGAATTGGTCGCGCAGCACGCGCCTTTGATTAAAGCGCGCTATCCCAAGACCTGGCGCACGGTGGCCGGTTATGCCCTCGACAAAATTGACCCTGATGCAGTGAATTTGAATTGGCTGCTCTGCGGCTCGGAAGGCACTTTGGCGACAGTCACGCGCGCCGAGCTGCGCCTGGTCGAACGGCCTAAGATAGAAAACAAGCGCCTGGCTCTGGTGCATTTTGACAGCCTGCGCGCTGCGCTCGAAGCGACGCCGCGCATCCTCGAGCTTGAACCAGCCGCCATCGAATTGATGGACAAATTCCTGCTCGATAAAACCCGCGCCGCTGCCGGCTATCGAGACCGCCTTACTTTCGTCGAGGGCGACCCAGCCGCGATTTTGCTGGTCGAATTCGTCGGAGAGGAGCGCGAACTCGACGCTAAAATCGCAGACTTAAAAGCGCAGCTGCGTCGGCTTGGCTATCGTGGCGCGCTGCCAATCGCCGCGACCGCCGCCCAGCAAGACGATGTCTGGACTGTGCGCAAAGCAGGCTTGGGCTTGATGATGAGCGAACGCAGCGAAGCCAAACCTATTTCTTTCATCGAAGATGCCGCCGTGCCGGTCGAGAGCCTGGCGGATTATATTGCCGATGTCGAGCGCATCATCTACGATAACGATACGACTTATGCCATCTATGCCCATGCCAGCGCCGGCTGCCTGCACATTCGCCCGCTCATCAATCTCAAGACAATCAAAGGGCGGGCGCAATACCGCAGGATTGCCGATGCGGTGGCGCAGACGGTCAAAAAATATCAAGGCGCTATCACTGGGGAGCATGGGCAGGGCATTGCCCGCGGCGAATATAGCGAGGCGCTTTTTGGGCCAGAGCTAACGGACGCATTTCGCGCGGTCAAGAGCGCCTTTGACCCGCAGAATATGATGAACCCGAGCAAAATCATCGACGCCCCGCCAATGGACAGCGCCGAACTGCTGCGTTATTCGCCCGAGTACAAAGTGATAGAGCTAAATAGCCGTTACGATTGGTCGGCGGATAATGGTTTTGCCGGCGCGGTGGAGATGTGCAATGGCGCTGGTGTCTGCCGCAAAGAGGCGGTCGGCACGATGTGCCCGTCGTATCACGCGACGCTCGATGAAGCGCATTCGACCCGCGGCCGGGCTAATGCCCTGCGCGCGGCCATCAGCGGCGCGCTGCCACAGGGCCTAGGCGAGCCTGCCCTGAAAGCGGTTTTTGATCTCTGTTTGGGCTGTAAAGCCTGCGCCAGCGAATGCCCCTCGGCTGTCGATGTCGCTAAGCTAAAATCGGAATTTCTGGCGGCTTGGCATGACCGCCAGGGCCTCGACCGCAGGACGCGCCTCTTTGGCAATATCCACCGCGTCAATCGGCTGGCGGGCGCGCTGCCGCGCTTGAGCAATTATGTCATGGGGCATACACTGGGCAAGCTAGGCGCGGCTCTGCTGGGCCTGCCGCTCGAGCGGCCTTTGCCCAAATATGCCGCGCGCCGCTTTTCTGCCGAACGCTATGCACAGCACAGCGCACCCGACGCCATTCTCATCATCGATACTTTCACCGAATGGAATCAGCCAGAGCTAGGGCGGGCGGCTATAAAACTGGCTGAGCGGCTTGGCCTGCGGCTGAATACGCGGCGCTTGCCTGGGCAAGCCTGCTGCGGCCGCCCAGCCATCAGCAGCGGCTTACTCGATAGCGCGAAAGGGATGGCGCAGGCAAATGTGCTGGGCTTGCAACAAGACGCTGGCGAAACGCCTTATCTCTTCCTCGAGCCAAGCTGTTTGAGCGCCTTCACCGATGACTACCTCAGTTTGGTCGAGCCGAGCCTGCAAGCGGCCGCGAAGTCGCTGGCGCGGCGCTGCCAGAGCGCCGCCGCCTTCTTCGCCGCGGAATTGACCAAGCGGGCGGGGACTCTCGCTTGGAAAACGGATTTGCCGCCTATATTATTGCATGGGCATTGTCATCAGAAAGCGCTATGGGGGACGGCCGCTACGCTCAAGCTGCTGCGGGCGATACCGGGCGCGACTGTTAGCGAGCTGAATACGGGTTGCTGTGGCATGGCCGGCAGCTTTGGTTATGAACAGCCAGACTTGAGCCTGAAGATTGCCGAAGACCGCCTGCTGCCCGCCATTCGCGCTAATCCAGGCGCTCTCATCGCCGCGCCCGGCACTTCTTGCCGCGCCCAAATTGACGATGCCGGCCATCAAGCGCAGCACCCACTTGAGCTTGTCTGCGCCGCCCTGGCCTATAGTTGATAGGGGAGGATTTGCTGTCAATGCCAACGGTCAAGCTGACAGAATTGAAATCTATAAGCGATTTTTGGCGGCTACGCTTTGTGCGCGTCCAGCCCGAGCAGTGGCGCTTTACCAAGCACCCGCTGCTCACTTATTTGCAATCGCGACATCCCGCCGTAACCACTTATAGCGTCCAGTGGCAGGAAGAGCTGGTCGGCTATGTCATGCTCATCCATGCGGAGAATCCGACGCAGTGGATTATCGAGCGGCTGACCATCAATGGCGCGCATCAGCGGCAAGGGCTTGCCTACGCTGTCGCCGACCAGCTTATTGATATGATATATGGCTTTGAAAATAGCGAGATGGTCATCGCCCGCTATAAGCCTGAAAACGAAGCGGCGCGCAAACTTTTCGAGAAATTGCGCTTCGTCGAACGCGAAGAGATGTTCCGTGGCCGGCATATCGCCCTGCTCGAGTTCGAGTTTGAAGATGATGAAGCTGAAGACGATGACTACGAAGAAGACGATTATGAAGGCGACGACTACGAAGAAGAAGAAGACTACGAGGACGACGATTATGAAGGCGACGACTATGAAGAAGATGACTATGAAGAAGATGACTATGAAGAAGATGACTATGAAGAAGATGACTATGAAGAAGATGACTATGAAGAAGATGACTATGAAGAAGATGACTATGAAGAAGATGACTTAGCTGACGCGAAGAGCGAGAAGGTCGCTAAAGATGGCTGAGCAGCCAGCCGCCACCTTGCTGCCAGAAGCGATCCGTCGCCGCCTCGAGCCATTGATGCTGGTGGCGCGCCAGGTGCGCGTCGGCGCTATCAAAGGCGATCGGCGCTCGGTCAAACGCGGCACCAGCATCGAATTCGCCGATTATCGCAACTATGTCGCCGGCGATGATTTGCGCCAGCTCGACTGGAATATCTATGCCCGCCTGGAACGGCCTTATATCAAGCTGCTAGAAGATGAAGAAGACTTGGCAGTGCATCTCATTTTTGACGCTTCCGCCAGCATGGACTTCCCGCCCATTGGCGAGCCAGAGCAGCAAAAACTTTTATACGCCAAACGGATTCTGGCGGGCTTGGCTTATGTCTCGTTGACCAGCGGCGACCGCCTGACGCTGACAGCTATCAAAGACCAGCGGGCGGAGACTTTTGGGCCCGCGCGCGGGCGGGGGCAAGCTATCGCTATGCTGCGCTTTATTCAATCTATCGCCGCCGCTGGCATCACCGATTTAGATGCCGCGCTCAGCGATTACGCGCTGCGGGCGCGCCGGCCCGGCTTGACGCTGGTTATCAGCGATATGTTTTCTCGCGACGGCGCTTATCTGGCTGGTTTGAATGCCTTGCTCAGCCGTGGGCATGAGGTGGCTTTTGTGCATGTGCTGGCGCCAGCCGAAGTGCAGCCGGCCGTCGTCGGCGACCTCAGCCTGATTGATATAGAGACGGAAAGCAAGCAGGAAGTTACGATTGATGGGGCGATGCTGGGCATCTATCAGCAGCGCTTGCAGGCTTGGCGCGACGAGATACGGGCGGACTGTCAACGGCGCGGGGCGCATTACTTCCCGCTGGTGACGGATAGACCCTGGGAGCGGCTTATTCTGTCTGATATGCGGCGGGCGGGTTTGGTCAAGTAGCGGCGGCTTTTGCCTGGCGCTCGGCGGCGAGTTGTTTTAGAAGGTATAAGTTGCTGTCGCCCTTCGTTTTCACCTTAGAATTGGTTTCTGCCAGTGTTGAATACCACAGATATTATAGATAAGCCTAAGCCTAAATTTATCGCAACTAAGAAAACAGAATAATTGCGCCTCACTTTTTGCATAATTAACTTGGACTTACTTCTGAGTAGGACAAACTAAATTCTGCAAATTTTACGTGTTCGTTTCAAGCCCACCCCCGGCCCCTCCCGTAGGGCAGTGTCTCTGTGGCTATTTTCTTCTGTTTTCCCAGTCGCAATAAAACTCGAGCTTGCTTCTGTGGCTAATTCAGCACTGCCCAAAATCGCCTAATCCCCCGTTTCTGCTTTTAATTGCGCGAGCCAGGCGCGGTCGGCGTCGCTCAAAGGCGCGCGTTCCAACAGTTCGGGACGGCGCTGCCAGGTGCGCTTGAGCGCCTGTCGCCGCCGCCAGCGCGCCACTTCCGCATGATGCCCGCTGGTCAATATGGGCGGTACCGACAAACCGCGAAACTCTGGCGGGCGGGTATAATGCGGACCCTCCAGCAAACCATCGGCATGGCTATCGCGCTCTTGCGCGCCTTCCGCGCCGAGCAGGCCCGGTATTTGCCGCGCTACGGCGTCAATCAGCACCAGCGCCGCCAGCTCGCCGCCAGTCAGCACATAATCGCCGATGCTGATTTCATCGCTGATTGCCAGCGCCCGCACCCGCTCGTCCACGCCTTCATAACGCCCGCAGACCAAAACTAGCTGTGGCAGATAGGAAAGCTCCAAAGCCACTTGATGCGTCAGCAGGCGACCTTGCGGGGACAGCAAAATTACCGGCGTTTCGGCGGCGGGCTTCACCGCTTCAATCGCCCGCACCAGCACATCAGGCTTGAGCAGCATGCCGCCGCCGCCGCCATAGGGGCTATCATCTACTTGGCGGTGTTTGTTCTCGGCATAATCGCGGATGTCGTGGCTGCGGAAAGATAAAAAACCGCGCTCTTGCGCCTTCCACATCATGCTCTCGGACATCACGGCAGCGAGCATCGCGGGGAAGAGAGTCAGCACTTCAATCTGGATCGACCGAATCGGCGGCATTGTTACGCGCCTTCGCCTTTCACATCGTAGCGCGGGTTTGCAAGAAGAAGGCTTTTTTTAAGTTGGGCAAGGTAAAATCGAAGCCGCAGGATTTGAAAAAATCTTCCGCCGTGCTAATCGCCATAATCTCATAAACGCCTTCTTGCAAAGCCAAATCGACGCAGGCAGCGACCAACTGCTTGCCGATGCCTAAGCCCTGCGCGGCCGGCGCGACCGCCAGGCTGCGAATCTCGCAGAGTTTTTTGCTATAGATTTCCAGCGCGGCGCAGCCGACAATCGCGCCATCGAGACGGGCGATGAAAGAGGTATCCAGCAGGTCTTCCAGTTCATCAAATGTGCGCGGCAAGAGATCGCCGCTGGCGACAAAAGGCTTGATAAAATCAGACAGGTCCACCAGGTCGGCTGGCTCGGCTTTGGCAATGCGGATTAAAGTGCGGGTATCGCCCACATAGATCTCCTTAGGCAGGCTTACGCGCTTAGTGTATCAGTTTGCGGCCGCTTGGCAAAGGTCTATGGCAACCGCGCGCCTTCTGTTAGAGTTATAAGAAGAGCGTTTATTGGGGCAAAGCTGTGCTAGATATCACTGTCGCGTCGCAGAATCCGGTCAAAATTCAGGCAGCGCTGCGGGCTTTCCAGCGCATGTTTCCGCAGGGAGCTTTCCGCGCGCGCGGCTTAGCCGTGCCATCTGGGGTGCCAGACCAGCCGCTAAGCAGCGAAGAAACACTGCGCGGCGCCAGCAATCGCGCTATCCAAGCCCGCGCCGCCGTGCCAAATTCGGCCTTTTGGGTGGGCATTGAAGGCGGCATCGAAGATAGCCCGCTCGGTATGCGCTGTTTCGCTTGGGTGCATGTCTTGGGGCAAGATAAGCGCGTTGGACGCGGGCAAACCGCCGTCTTCTATCTGCCGCAGGAAGTGGCGGATTTGCTGCGGGCCGGCCTAGAGCTGGGCGAAGCCGATGATTTGATCTTCTGGCGCGAAAACTCTAAACAAAGCAGTGGCGCGATTGGCTTGCTGACCGACGATGTGATCGACCGCGAGGCATATTATACGCATGCGGTGATTATGGCTCTGGTGCCATTCAAAAATCCGACCCTGCGCTGGTAGCCGCCTTCCCCCTACTCATAACTACTTTCAACTTCATTTCAAGCCTTATCAGCAACATCGGTTAGAATACGGGCTGAAAATCTCGTTTTATCGCTCTAAAGAGGAGGCTGCGCTATGCCTGATTTTTTCGCGGGGCTGCTTGGCATCGAGCGCGTGCTGCTGTCGATCGCCTTCATCTTGATTGCCGCCGCTGTCTCGCGCTGGCAGGAATCTGACCTGGAGAAAGACCTGGTCATCGCTACCTTCCGCAGTTTCATCCAATTGATCGCCATTGGCTATGTCTTAGAACTCGTCTTCGAGATGGACGCCCCGCTTTTCACGGTTGCCATTTTGCTGGTGATGACTGTGACAGCCGGGCGCACCACCGCCAAACGGGCTCAAAAAACGCCGCAAGCGCAATGGATCTCTTTGCTGTCTATCGGCATCGGCTCGGCGCTGACCATCGGCCTCTTGGTAGCGCTGGGCGTCTTCGAGTTTCTGCCCAAGGACATCATCCCGATAGGCGGCATGGTTATCGGCAATTCGATGACCACGGCGACGCTGGTCATCACGCGCTTGAGCAGCGACTTCTACGACCAGCGCGATCTTATCGAGGGCAAATTGGCGCTGGGCGCGACGAGCCGGCAGGCTTCGCTGACGCAGTTCCAGCGCACGATTAAAAGCGCGCTAACACCCATCATCGATACGACGAAGACGGTGGGTTTGATTAAGCTGCCGGGCGCGATGACGGGCATGATTCTGGCGGGCGCGTCGCCGCTGGAGGCGGTGCAGTTGCAGATTATCGTGATGTATATGCTGGTCGGCGCGGCGACATTTACCGGTCTAATCGCGGCTTGGCTGACATATCGGCAATTTTTCACGCCCGCGCATCAGTTGGTCTTGGAATGAGGCTGTCTTGGAACCCGCCCGCTTCTCAACACAAAAACTCTACTACAATGCCCGCCAAAGATAGCTGCGGCTCAAAGACCGTCCAGCAGCGGTCCGCGGCATTTACGATTGGCGCATCTGCCTGGCTGTCCTTTTTGAAGCGGACGGCTAGCGCCACCCATTTTTTGTCGTCTTCGTCAAATTGTTTGCAGCGCCTGTCTTCGCTAGTCCAGTTGCCTTCATTATCCGGATAATCTTCATAGCGGCCTTCATCGTCTTTTGCCAAGTCAAGAACACGGACATGCTCTTCATTGCCACGATTGGTGATGAGATACATTAAAAATTGGTCTGCTAAACCTGCTCCAGGATTGGGATCTGGGTGCATGTTACGGCGATATTCACGATAGACATCGTCTTCCGGGTCAATTACTGGCACTATCTCGCCCTCGAGCACGCGCCCAATAAAACTGACGCATTCTTGCCAGCAAGCTTCGCTGGCTACCTCATTCGCTCCCGTCGCAGTGAGGGGAACATTGGTATCGATGATTTTATGTGGCATTGGCTCTCTCTCTCTCTTTTGCGCTCCAGCCCAGCATCGTAGCTCGCTACGACATCGCTGGCCATGCTTCCAAAAAATTCCTTCGGCCAATTGTGGATGCCACCAAACATATCAAGTTTGAGCGGCGTCAGCTTGGACTCAGCGCCGCAATTTTCGCAAAAATACAGCGCAAGATCATCTTGGTCTAGCTCTTCTTCCGCCAGCCGCCGCTGCAAGCGCCTCAGCAGATGTTCACTATGGCTTTCCAGCAAAATCTGCACCTTACGCTTCTTGATGACATCGACAAAGACATCTGCTAAACCAGCCTGCACGGCTGGATGCAAATGCAATTCGGGCTGTTCAAAAATGATTGTCGCGCCTGCCGGCACATAATAACAAAGCACCAGCACCGGCAAGACCTGTGAAACGCCGATGCCCATATCGCTTATAAGCACTTCGGGGCTTTCCTCTTGCCGTTGCAGTTTCACGGAATACAGCGAGCTGCCTTTGGTTAAGCGGGTAACTTCAAAAGACGCGGCTAAATTTAGCTCGGCCAGCCATTGCGCGATGCGCGCATCAAGCCGATTTGTTTTGCTTTTATTCAGCCCGCTATAGGCTTTCTGCCCTTTGCCAGCGAGAAAAGCGGGTATAGCCAATTCGCCTTTTAAGCCAACGCTTGCTGGACGTTCGCCGCTCCAAGTGTATTGACGTTTGGGAGATTCGCGCAGCGGCCCCAGATAATAGAGTTTTTCGAACTGCGATTCGAAGGCATATTCTACATCCTTGAGGTAAGCCGCATCGCGGTAATATTGCACTGCTTCACTTGAAAAGCCATAACATTTTAACAGGTTTCATATAAACGCGCGGCCGACTCTGGGGGCGACGCGGTTCTTGGCCCTGCACGAATACGCGAATCGTGTATTGATTATTTTGGTGCCGCTTTAAGGTGGCGGAAAAATCTGAGCCGCTTTGGTAACGCAGACAATCGACGTAGATGCGCTCACTGGTAGCGTGTATCTTGGTTTCAAATTCGACGGTTTCCAGCTTTACAGTTTCCCCCGCATTGTTTATTGCCAGCGGGGAGTCTAAATCCCAGACCATAGACAGGGACATTGCTGTCTCTGTGCCATGTATAATTTCCTGCGGCGTGCCTAAATTCACATAGCCCGCTTGCAGGCTGCCGGTCTTCAGCACTAAATTGCGGTCATTTGACTCTGCCGTCTGCTTGAGCAAGAGCAGCAGCTGTAATAAGCTGCTCTTGCCCGAGCTGTTCTCGCCAAAGAAGCCGGTCAATGGGGCGAGGCGCACCGGGCCCGTCTGCCGCCAAGACTTAAAATTTGTCATGCTGATTTGCTTGAACATAACCGCGCCCTGCCTCGTCCGCATAGTCCGATAAAATAAATATAGCACAGTGCTAGCGCTGATTGTGCTCGCAATTTGTAGCCACCCTATGCTACACTCGCGTCATGTCCAGCACCATCACAGTCAGCCGCGATGATGTCAAGCGTCTCGCTGTTTATAAGCAAGGCTTGCACCAGCGCCCAGCCAATAGCGCCCCGCCGACGCTCAAAAGCATCGTCGAGCGCATCGGCTTGCTGCAACTCGATTCCATCAATGTGGTCGCCCGCAGCCATTACCTCGTTATGCTAGCCCGCGCTGGCCTCTATGAGCGCGCCGCCCTCGACAACTTGCTGGACAGCGGTTTTCTCTTTGAGACCTGGGCCCACGCCGCCAGCCAAATCCCCAGCGCCGACTATCCTTATTTCAACGCTTATATCCAGCAAAAGCAGCTCAAAGAGACGAAGTGGCATATCGAAAGATTAGGCGCTGAAAGCGCAGCCGTCATCGCGCAAGTGCTGGAGACGATCCGCGAGCGCGGGCCAATGGCTTCTAAGGACTTCGATAGCCCGCGTCAAAACGCTGGCGGCTGGTGGAACTGGAAGCCGGCGAAGATCGCGCTGGAATACCTCTTCGACCGCGGCGAGCTGATGGTCAGCCATCGCGTCAAGTTTCAGCGCTATTATGACCTGCCCGAGCGGGTGCTGGCGCCGCACAACTTCACGCTGGACAAGAGTTTAGCCGAGTATCAGCGCTGGACAATCGAGCGTGGCCTGCGGCATCTCGGCATCGGCACCAGCAAGCATGTCGCCGATTATTACCGCGAAGCTAAACGGACATCCGCTGCGATGCTGGCGGATATGCAGCGCCAGGGTGAGGCTCTGCCCGTCGCGGTCGAGGGCTGGCAAGAGCCAGCTTATATGCACCGCGCCGACCTAGACAGTCTGCGGCGCATCCAAGCCGGCGAACACGAACCGCAGCTGACCGTCTTCCTTTCGCCCTTTGACAATCTCTTTTGGGACCGCCACCGCGACGAAATGCTCTGGGACTTCAAATACCGCATCGAGGTCTATACGCCCAAAGCCAAGCGCGTCTATGGCTATTATGTGATGCCGATATTGCATGGCTGCGAGCTGGTCGGGCGCATCGACCCCAAAGTCGAGCGCAAGCAAAAGCGGCTCATCTTGCACAACCTGCACTTAGAGCCTGGTATCAAACTGCGGGCGGCTTTGATACGCGGCTTAATCGGCGCGCTTGAAGAGTTCATGGCATTTCATGACTGCGACAGCTTTGAATTGCGCCAATGCAATCGGGCGCCGCTGGCGCGACGGCTGCAAAAATTTTTTGCCTGAGCCAGACGGGGCAACGAATTGCTATAATAAAGGAAAATTATAGCGCGAGTTCGGAAATGCAAGCCACGATTGCCAATATCCTGGCAAAGCCTGCGAGCTATGCCAATCAAATCGTGAATCTCGATGGCCTTCTGCTTATCACCGACTACGACCGGGACGCAGCGCAGTCCCAGCAAGTGTGGCTGGTGAAACTGGGGCAGCCGCGCAACCAGGCCCTGCGCGCTCGGCCTATCAGCAGCGCCTCGACCTTGTGGCATGGCTTATCCCGCTTGAACGCCCGCCACCTGCCCGGCTATCAGAGCTATCGCGTGCATGAGGCGGCGCGGGTCTACGCCCGTGTGCTGGGCGCGGCGAGCAGCATAAGCGCGCCACAAATCGAAGTTCTGACCGCCGCCGTCTATCGGCGGGAATTTACCCTTTTTGTCAGCCAGTTAGGCGTGCGCCTAGACCAAGCGCTGCCGCCGGCCAGTCAACTCGTCTCTTTGCCCGATATGCAAGCGAATACCGCCCACTATCTGGGCCGCCGCCACCAGGTCTATGGCACGCTGGTCCTGCGCGCCGCGCCGCCAAGTCAATACTTGCTGCCCGGCAAAATCCCCTATAGCGGCGACTCCCAGGCGACGGTAACGCGCCTGGAACAAGGGCAAATCGAAAGCGATTGGCTGGCCGATATCGCCTATCTACAGAGCGACAATAAAAAGCGGGCCCCTGAAGACGAAGACACGCTGCCAGAGTCAATTTACATCGACCCGCATTATCAGATTCGGCAGCGGCTGGCGGTCTTGCCTGGCATCAACCAAACCCTGGTCAAACCGGCCGTCGTCACCGGCCGCCTAGCCGCCCGCGACCATATCGAACACTTCGCCACCTTAACGGATATCGAAACGGTCTACTTGCAGAATATCTGCTATACCGATGCGGGCAAAACTTTAGAATCGGTGATTAAGTTGAAGAACTTCGCCGACCCAGCCGCCAAAAGCTGAAACGGCGCGGCCCTGGCCGCAGCAGCGTCGGTGCTTGCAGCCGCCGATGATAGACATACCACTCGATGAGCAGTAGCAGCAAAGCGGCCAGAGCCAGGGGCAGCCAAAACTCCTGCAAGCCTAACTTCTCATCAGCCTCGGCCGCCGTGGCCGCGCCGCCTAATTGCAGCTGCCCGGCCGGTGCCGGTTCGATATCGCTTTCGCCGGTGGCAAAAAGATTCACAGCGAAACTTTGCGCTTGCGCCACCTCGCCCGCCTGCAAGATTTCCAACCGATATAAACCTAGCTGCCCGGTATCCGTGAAAGCGATGGGGCGGCCCGTAGCCGGCAGCAGCTGCGCCGTGCCATCGGGCAGGGTAATACGCAGGCTATCGGCCAGCAGCGGCGGCGAAATCAGCAGCACATCGCCGACGCTCAAACCATCGGGCAGCGAGACAATATCCGCCGGCGAGAACCAATCCAGCAAGTTCGCCATCAAGACGGGATAGGCAATTAAAAGCGGCAGATTGGAATCGCGCAAATCAAAAGTCAGGATGGCTACCTGCTGCCCGTTGACCTCGCCGGCCACTGCGATTGGGCTTTCAGCCGTCCGTATCAATGGCTGAGCCCAAGCGGCCGTGATGCCACGATATTGCAGCAAGCTCATCTCGTCGATGTCGACAAAGGCGGTGATAGGCGATTCGCGGCTGGCGATTTCGATGGCGTCGGTCGCTTCTCGCAGGCCGCTGACAGCGAAGAGCGCCGTCGAATTGGGCGGATTTATCAGCAGCATATCGCCAGCCGGCAAGCTGTTTGGCAGCCAGCCATCAAAGACATAGAGGTCAAAGGTTTCGCCGGGCAGGCGCTTGTTTTCGGGGTTGCCGCGGAAGGTCTGCACGCCGGGCAAGCTGCGCAGAGCCTGTTCCAGGAAGAGATTGCCGGCCGCCGAGACATAATACAGCCGCCGCGTATTGCCTTCGTTACGGGCGGTCCAGGCACGGTTATCCAAAGCGAGGAAGTCTTCGGCTTCGCTATCAAAAGTCAGAGTCGCGGACAAAGTCTCAAATGGCTCGGTGATTGGCTCGCCAAAGGGGATGGGCAGTTGGCTGCGCGGCGGGATGCGGCCGCTGCGCGAGAGGCGCAGCACATCATCCAGGCGGATGACCAAAGAAATATCGACAGCCTCAGCGCCATAATTTGTAACTTGGGCGAAGAGCTGGGGCGCGCCGCCAGCCAAAGCGCGGGTAGCGAGCGCCGTGATAGCGACATTGCTGGCTGATGCGCCGATTGGCACATAAATCGGCTGGGGGATATTGGCTGGCAGGCTGGCGGCGTCGCCGATGCCGCCATCAGAAATCATCACGATGCTGAAGTTTTCGGCGCCAGCCGCGCCGGCCGCCGCCAGCGTCAGCGCGCTATCCCAATCCGCCCGCCCATTGCTGACGCTCATGCTATCGAGGGCGCGGCGCAGTTCGTTTTTGTCGGCGGTATAAGCCGTCAGCGCTTCCGCGACATCCGCTACCCGTATCAGCGAGATGCTATCTTGCGGGTTCATACTGTTGACGATTTGCCGCGCCTGCGCGCGGGCGGCCGCAAAGCGCGTTCCTTCAGCCACATCGGTGGCCGTCATGCTGGCTGAGGCGTCAAGCAGCAAGGCGATTTTGCCAGCACTGATGGTTGGCACGGTGATAAATGGCCGCGTCAGGGCTAAAACGAGCAGCAGCAGAATCAGCAGTTGCAAAAAGAGCAGCAGGTTGCGCCGCAGCCGCTGCCACGGGCTATTGGCTTCGGTATCTTGCACCACCTGCCGCCAGAGGAAGGTGCTGGAAATCAGCACCTCGCGCCGGCGCAAGCGCAGCATATAGAGCAGCAGAATCGGTATTGCGATTGCCAGCGCGGCAAAAGCCGCCGGCGCCAAGAAGGCCATAGCCATCCTTAGACAATGCGGGCTTCAGCTAGAGTATAACACGCTGGCTGGCGCGGGTATATAGCGACAAGATAGGCGTGCTGGGCGAGCGACTCTTGGCTCTTCTTTAATAATTGCCACAGAAGTAAGTCCAAGTTAATACTGCGACTGGGAAAACAGAAATTTAGCCACAAAGACCAGAAGTAGGGCAAAGTAAATAATGCAACTTTTTGCCTTCGTTTCAACCCCACCCCCAGCCCCTCCCCGAAGCTTCGGGGAGGGGAGTCTAAGCGACAAAAACTGGTCACTAGACACTGGCCGCCGGTCGCATAAACACTGCCCTACAGGAGGGGCTTTCCTGTGCAAGCGCGCCTATAATTTTTGGGGGTTTTTCTCCCCTCCCCAAAGCTTTGGGGCGCGGAGACACTGCCCTACGAGAGGGGGGCCGGGAGTGGGATTGAAAACCCGCGCGTCAGCGCCTTTTAGCCGCTTGCAGGTAGGCGATGGCGGACCGCGCCGCCGCCTGCCCCATAGCGATGCGCTCGTCCAGCCGGGCGATGCCACACAGCTGCGGCGCTGCCAGGCAATAATCGCTGCCAATCAGGCTGAGGCCGGCCGGCAGCGCCGCCCGCAGCCAAGTCATATTCTCCTTATGCGCGGCGTCATAGCAAGAGAGCGGATCCGCCTCCGCCCAATAATCGACGCGCGCGGCGATTGGCGCCTGGCTCCAGCCCAAATGACCAGTAAGCTCGCGGATGATAAACGCAGGCGCGAGCTGGGGCGGGCAGCGCAGCGCCACTTGCAGCAGCAAATGTTCGCTATCAGGCACGCGCCCAACCGCGTCAGTCAAGTGCAGGAAGGGCAGCGCCATATCGTAGAAACGGCCGATTTGCGCTGGCAAATCGCTTTTGCGATAGCCGAGCGAGAGGCGCAGCAGCGTATCATACTGGTAGGCTTGCAGCCGTGCGGCGGCTTCTGGCGCGAGGTTATAGAGCATGCGGGCGGCATAGCGGGCAGGCGCCGCCACAATGACCGCGCCCGCGTCAAAGAGCACGCCATTTTCCAAACAGAGCGTGAAACGCCCGCGCCAGCGGCCAATCGAACTGACGGCCATGCGCAGCAGCCGGCCGCCGTGCAGCTTGCTCGCCAGCGCTTTCAAGAGCGCCTCGCTGCCTGGGCGCAAGATTGCGCTCTCCGGGCTAATTTGGCAGACCTGTTCCGTCAAATTGAGTTCACGCAGCAGAGCCGCATCCGCGAGCGGGCGGAAAGCGAAAGCGCCCGCGTCCATAACAAAGCCGCGCTCTGTCGTCGTGCGGATGCTGCCGCCAAAGCGCCGCTTCACCTCGATGATGGTGTAGCGGATGCCTTGCTTTTCCAGTTCATAACAAGCCGACAGGCCGCTCAAGCCGCCGCCGATGACTACCACATCGCGCATGCGTTTTGCTCCCAAAAAGGGCATTATAGCGCAAAGGGAATAGACCGTATAAGAGGGAGAAATTAGCCACAGAAGTAAGTCCAAGTTAATTACGCAAAATTTTCAACCCCACCCCTAGCCCCTCCCGTAGGGCAGTGTCTCCCCTCCCCAAAGCTTTGGGGAGGGGAGAAAAACCCCAAAAACTATGAGGGGCTTGCAGAAAAATCCCTCCCATCGGGCAATGTGTACATGCTCCCAGGTTAGACTTCCCTCCCCGAAGCTTCGGGGAGGGGCCGGGGGTGGAGTTGAAAAAAGTCCCGCCATTGCAAAAATTTACTTTGTTCTACTAAGACACAGAGACGGGTTAATTATTTCAAAATTCGAGGGTATAATAAGCACATCAGCAAAAGAGAAACCCAGCCCATGAGCCAAAGTCCCCATATCCAAAGCCTGAAACGCGCCGGCTATCGGCTGACGCAGGCCCGGCTCACTGTGCTGGCCATCCTCGAAGCTGAGCAAGGGCATATCACATCAGCCGATCTGCTGGAAAAAGTTGCCTGCGTCAAACCCGCCATCGGGCGCGCCAGCGTCTTCCGCACGCTTGACCTTTTCACGCAGCTCGGCATCATCCGCCCTACCTATATCGACACGAGCTTGACGCCAACTTATGTGCTGATGCAGGGCGGACATCACCACCATGTCATCTGCACTGATTGCAAACGATTTTTTGAATTGGACGATTGTGGCTTGGAGGCGCTGACGCGCAGCATCGAAGGCCGGCTCGATATCAAAATCAAGGGGCATCTGCTCGAGTTTTTTGGCATTTGCGGGGATTGCCAGGGAGATGCAGGGCCTTGAGCGCGGCGACCGAAGTTGTCATCGTCAGCGCCGCGCGCAGCCCGATTGGCAAAATCCGCGGAGCCTTAGCTGCCACCCGCCCCGATGACCTAGCCGCTCTGGTAATCAGCGCGGCGGTCGAACGGGCGGGCATCGCGCCGCAACTCATCGAAGAAGTCTACTTGGGCTGCGCCAATCAAGCGGGGGAAGACAACCGCAATATCGCCCGCATGGCGCTGCTTTTGGCTGGCTTGCCCGAGACAGTCGCCGGCCTAACTATCAATCGCCTCTGCGCCAGCGGCTTGAGCGCCGTCAATCAAGCGGCGCGGGCTATCAAAGCGGGCGAAGGCGATGTTTTCGTCGCTGGCGGCGTCGAAAGCATGAGCCGCGCGCCCTATTCGCTGCCGAAGAATCCGATTGGCTTTGGCCCTCCAGGCAATGTTACCGCTTGGGATACGACGCTGGGCTGGCGCTACCCTAACCCTAAGCTGGCCGCGCTGTACCCGCTGGAGGCTATGGGCGAGACGGCTGAAAATATCTATGCGCAGAGCTGCGCCGGCGCCTTGCGCGGCGGCGAAATCACGCGGGAAGAACAAGACCGCTTCGCCTTAGACAGCCAGGCGCGGGCTATCCGCGCCATCAACCGCGGCTATTTTCGGCGCGAGATTGTGCCAGTAAGGCTGCCGCAGCGCAAGGGCCCGCCCATCGTCGTCGATACGGATGAGCATCCCTTTTATCGGCGGACCGAGACGGGTTATGAAGTAGCGACCAGCCTCGAGAAACTGGCGCGGCTGCGGCCGGCCTTCCGCGCTGATGGCGCTGTTACCGCCGGCAATTCCAGCGGCATGAACGACGGCGCGGCGGCGCTGGTCTTGATGTCGGCGGCAAAAGCGCGGCAGCTCAAGCGGCCGCCCCTAGCCCGCTGGCTGGGCAGCGCGGTGGCCGGGGTCAATCCGCAAGTGATGGGTTTAGGGCCCGTGCCAGCGACAAAAAAGCTGCTCAAGCGGCAGGGACTCAGCATTGACGACATCGACCTGGCTGAGTTGAACGAAGCCTTCGCTGTGCAGGCTATCGCCGTTATGCGCGAGCTGGGTTTGCGGGAAGACATCACCAATGTCAATGGCGGCGCTATCGCTCTGGGACATCCGCTGGGCTGCTCTGGCGCGCGCATCTTGACGACGCTGCTGCACGAGATGCGGCGGCGAGCCAAGGCGGGCCAGCGCATGCGCTATGGCTTAGCGACGCTCTGCGTCGGCGTCGGGCAAGGCGAAGCGACCTTGATTGAAATGCTGCCGGAGCGCTGATGAAAGAACTGCCGCAAATGAGCGCGAGCGAGGCTGCCCGGTTAATCCCGACCGGCGCGGTCTTGTTGGTCGGCGGTTTTGGCATGACTGGCACACCGGTTCATCTGCTGCATGCCCTCGCGGAAACTGACACGGGCGACCTCACTTATATCGCCAACAATATCGGCGAGCCTGGTTTGGGCGGCGGGCGTTTGCTGCGCAATGGGCAGATAAGAAAGGCGATCGGTTCTTTTTTCACTAGCAATCCCGAAGCGGTGGCGGCGGCGCAGCGCGGCGCGATTGATTTTGAACTGCTGCCGCAAGGCTCATTAGCAGAGGCGCTCCGGGCCGGCGGCGCTGGCATCGGCGGCTTCTATACGCCGACCGCGGCTGGCACGGCGCTGGCGCCGCCGGCCGCGACCAAGCTAATTAAGGGACGGCCCCATGTCTTCGTGCCAGCTTTGCGCGGCGATGTCGCGCTCATCCGCGCCTGGCGCGCCGATACCGCCGGCAATCTGGTCTATCGCATGACCGAGCAGAACTTCAATAAAGCGATGGCGACGGCCGCCGATTTGGTCATCGCCCAAGTGGAAGAAATTGTGCCGCTGGGCGCGCTCGAGCCTAATCAGATCCATACCAGTGGCAATTATATTGATGCGCTGGTGCAGGCTAAGACGACGGCGGCTGAGCTAGGCTCTTCCGCCGACATCCGCGCTAGCGGCGTCAATAGCGACCCGCTGCGCCTGAAGATTGCCCAGCGCGCCTTAGCCGAATTAAAAGCGGGCGATGTGGTCAATCTGGGCGTCGGCATCCCGACCTTGGTTGCCAATCTCATCACACCGGCGCATGGCATCATCCTGCATACAGAAAATGGCATGCTAGGGGTGGGGCCCGCGCCCGCTAGCGGCGGCGCGCTCGATTATCCGGTCAATGCCGGCAAGGCGCCGGTGACGGCTCTGCCCGGCAGCAGCTATTTCGACAGCGCCGATTCTTTCGCTATGATCCGCGGCGGGCATATTGATGTGGCGATTATGGGCGGCTTGCAGGTTGACGAACGGGGCAATCTGGCGAATTGGGCAATGCCGGGCAAACCGCTGCTGGGCGTGGGCGGCGCGATGGATCTAGCCAGCGGCGCCCGCCGCTTGATTATCACGATGACGCATACGAGCCGGGCTGGCGCGCCTAAAATCCTGCCCGCCTGCAACTTGCCCTTGACCGCCGTCGGCGCGGTTGATTTGCTGATTACCGAACTGGCGGTCTTCGCTTTTGAGGCCGGCGCGATGCGCCTGGTCGAGTTGCTGCCGGGCGCGTCTTTAGACGAGCTGCGGGCGAAGACGCCGGCCGCCTTCCGCGTCTGAGCCGCTAGAGAACGACGCCCGCCGCCACATAAGCCGCCGTCATCGCCCGCCACTGGCGCATGAGCCGCTTGCTATTTTCGCCGACGCCGCCCGCGCCGATGGTCATATCATCGACCATCACGATTGGCACAATCTCTTTGGTGCTAGAAGTGATGATAATCTCCTCAGCGGCATAATATTCTTCCAATGAGATGTCGCGCAGTTCGAGCCTGCCATCAGCTGCGAGCAGTTTGATAACTTGGGCGCGGGTGATGCCCAGCAGGACGCCTTGCGCCGGCGTAATCCAGCGCCCGTCGCTGAAGATGAAGGTATTGCTGCGCGTGCCTTCCAAGACCTTGCCATCTGCGCAATAGATGGCGTCAATGGCCGCCGGATTGCGCTGCTGCGCTTGCATTTGGGCGCGGATGCCCGGGATATAATTGATAGTCTTAGCCTGCGGCAGGTCGCGCTGCTGCGCGACTGTGACGACGGCGCCACCGCGGGCATAGACAGTCGCGGGCAGCCCATGCAGTGGATTGACCAAAACCAGCAAACGGGAAGCGCCGCTGGGCATAAAATTATTTGGGCTGTCGCCGCCGGTGATGAACAGGCTAATGCCCGCTTCAGCAAAGCTATTGCGGCGCAGCGTCTCCATGACGATTTCGCTCAGGGTCTCGATATCCCAGGGGCAGCGCAAATCGATGAGCGCGGCTGAGGTCTGCAAGCGCCGCAGATGCGCGCCCAGCTGAAAAGGCAGACCGTTATAGGTGCGAGTAAAATCGAAGACGCCGTAGCCGCGCAGGGTCGCTAAATCCGTCGCTGGCAGGGTCGCCTGCCCCGCCGCCACATATTCGCCATCGATATAATAGACGCTTTCTTGCGGCATCCGCTTTTCTCCCTATTCTATAGCGCTGCGCCCATTATAGCGGCTTGCTTGGCGGCAAGCAGCCCCAGCGCCGGGCAATCGCTGGCTGACGCAAGCTGTTTTAGCCGGCGCTTCATTGTTAAAATGCGCCTATGCGGGGAAAAATTTTGGCGCTGATTTATTGTTTGCTGCTTGCGCTCGCGCCGGTCCAGGCGCAGGATGCGGTGAGCTATCTGCTTTCGCGCGTGAACAATCTGCGGGCGACGCAGGGCTTGCCAGCTTATACGTTACACCCTGCCTTGAGCGCCGCCGCCAATAGTCATGCCCGCTGGATGGCGACTACTGGGACGGTATCGCATTATCAAGCCAATGGCAGCGGGCCACGGGCGCGGGCGCAAAATGCCGGCTTCCCGACCAACTGGGTGAGCGAGAATATCTATATGGGGCCGGATGCCGGCCCGGGCGATGCCTGGAATTTTTGGCTGAACTCGCCGCCGCATTACGCTGGCTTGGTCAGCCGAAACTATGACAAGATAGGCATCGGCAGCGCCAGTGGCGCCGGGACTGCTTTTGTCTTGGTCTTCGGCAATTCCAGCGGGCGGCTGCCACAAGCCAGCGGCAGCGGCGGCTCAGCCGCCCAGCCTTCTTATGTGCTGGGCATCGACGAGGTTGGCAATATCCAGCATGAAGTGCAGACCGGGCATACCATCAGCGATATCGCTTTTTTTTATGGCTATAGCTGGGATGATATTCCGCATATCATGGAAATCAACGAGATGACTGAAGAGGACATTCTGCTCTTGCAGCCGGGCGATGTCGTCTTGGTGCCGCCCAAAGCTGGCACCTTCACGCCGACAGCCGAGACAGCAGAAGCGACCAACAGCCCGACCGCTACTATTTCTGCTGCCGCCAGCCCGCGCTCGACC
Organism: Phototrophicaceae bacterium; assembly: GCA_965200325.1. Lineage (GTDB taxonomy): Bacteria > Chloroflexota > Anaerolineae > Aggregatilineales > Phototrophicaceae > UBA6055. The sequence goes on from OZ241335.1 coordinate 3,328,618, forward strand.
GCTACGGCAGCTCCGCCTCGGGCCACCGTCAGCCCCGGCGCCACTCGCCAACCGAGGCCGGCCGTCACAATTGCCATTGCCGTCCTGCCCAGCCCGACCAGAGCCGCGCCCGCAATCAGCGGCGACAATGGGCCGGGTACGGCTCTGGGGCAGCTTGCCTTGCTGGGCGCGGCTATCGTCTTGCAGCTGGGCATCATCGGCGGCGCGACGTATGAATTGCTGCGCCGCTCGCTTTAAGGAAAGCGCTGCCGCAGAAGTAGGTTCAAGTTAATTATGCAAAAAATTGCGACTGCACCTCACTTTTCAACCCCTCCCGTAGGGCAGTGTCTACGCGCCCCGAAGCTTCGGGCTGGGGTTGAAAAGAACGCAAAAATTTGCAAAATTTAGTTTGTCCTACTGAGACGCAGAGGCACAGAGAATGCGCCGTTTTTATGCCTTAATTCTAGAAAGAGCGAACTATGACCGCGGACTTTGACATTGTCGGCATCGGCGTCTGCACCGTCGACCATATAATGACCGTGCCGCGCCTGCCGCAGCGCAACGAAAATATGCGGGCGCTCAATTACAGCCAGCAGCCGGGCGGTTTAGCCTCCTGCGCTTTGGCGGCGGCGGCGCGGCTCGGCGCAAAAACAAAAATCATCGCCCGCATCGGCGATGACCAGCACGGCGACTTCATCCGCCGCGACCTGCTGGCCGAAGGCGTCGATGTCTCGCAGCTGCTTGTCGCGCCCAATAGCGAATCGCATGTATCGCTCATCTTGGTCGATGAAGCCACGGGCGAGCGCAGCATCATGACGCGCCTGCCGACGGGTCCCCCGATTGCCGCGACAGAGATTCAACGCGAAGACATCACCTGCGCCCGTTTGCTCTTCATCGATAATATCAACGAAGTTACATTGCAAGCGGCGCGCTGGGCGCAGGAAGCGGGCATGACCGTTGTGCTGGACCCGTCGCGGCCTTTTGCCGAAATTGCGCCGCTGCTGCCTTATGTCGATGTGCCGATTGTGCCAGAAGCCTGGGTCCGCGCTTGGCGGCCGGGGCAGCCGCTAGCCGACGCGATCTACGCCTTGCATGAGTTCGGCGCGCGCATCGCCATCGTCACGCTGGGCGAGCGCGGCGCTATCGCGGCCTGGAACAGGCAGACGCGAGCCTTCCCCGCCTATGCGGTCGATGTGGTTGATACGACCGGCGCTGGCGATGCCTATCATGGCGCATTTATGGTCGCGCTCTTGCAAGACGACTGGCAGTTGCCGCGAATGGCGCAGTTCGCCGCCGCTGTCGGCGCATTGAACTGCCGCGCCATCGGCGGGCGCAGCGCCCTGCCCAGCCGCGCCCAAGTCGAAGACTTCATCGCCACCAATCCCTTTGGCGGCGCAGGCTAAGGGGAAAATTGTGGCCGGGAATTGCCAGCGCGGCCCCACCCTTTTAGATTGGCGCGGCTAAAAACGCCGTTATATTATGGTAATTACAGAAATGCAGCGTCACAAGCTGTGGAAATGCGCAATGCTGCTATACTATTAATCTAGCATGGAGTTGTGTAAGGGAGTGTTGAAATGAACAAAAAGGAATTGATCAATTCCATCTCGGCAAAATCTGGGCTGAGCAAGGTGGATGCGGGCGTCGCTTTAGAAGCGCTTTTCGCTTCTGTCACAGAGGCCTTGGTCAAGGGCGAGCGCGTCTCGCTGGTTGGCTTTGGCGCTTGGACGGTCGACCAGCGCGACGCCCGCATGGGGCGCAACCCCCGCACCGGCGAGCAAATCCCGATTGCGGCGAAAAAGGTGGTCAAGTTCAAGCCCGGCGCTGGTCTGGTCAAAACGGTGAATGCCGACAGCGCCGACTAAGAAGCAATTTGAGCGTCTATCCGCCTCGAAGCGCGCAGCCTGCCGACGCAAAATCGGCGGGCTGTTTTTTCGCGCGGCGGCGAAACTCAGCCCGCCAGCTTAGGCACAGATTTCAGCACATCGGCGATTAAGTCGTCGGCGCGCAGGCCTTCCGCCTGCCCTTCGAAGTTGAGCAGGATGCGGTGGCGTAGGGCGGCTGGCGCGACAGTCGCCACATCGTCAAAAGCGACATTGCTGCGCCCTTCCAGCAGGGCATTGATTTTCGCGCCTACGATGAGGGCTTGGGCGCCGCGCGGGCTTGCGCCATAGCGAGCGTACTGCCGCAGCCGCGGCGGCGCTTGCTCACTCTCGGGATGGGTGGCGACGATGAGCTGCGCCACATATTCGCTGACATGCGACGGGACGGGCGCGCTTAGCGCCAGCTTGCCCATGCCGATGACCTGCGCGCCATCGGCGACTTTTTCGGCCTGTGGCTGTTCGACGCCAGTCGTGCGTTCTAGGATGCGCACCAGGTCTTTCACATCGGGAAATGGCACATTGACCTTGAAGAGAAAGCGGTCGAGCTGGGCTTCGGGCAGCGGATAAGTGCCTTCCATCTCCAGCGGATTCTGCGTCGCCAGCACAAAAAAAGGCATATCAAGCTCGTAACGGCGGCCGGCGACGGTGACTGTCTTTTCCTGCATAGCCTCGAGCATGGCGGATTGCGTTTTGGGCGTGGCGCGGTTGATTTCGTCGGCCAGCACGAGATTAGCGAAGATAGGGCCCGCCTGAAAGCGAAAACGCCGCCGGCCGTCTTCTGTCTCTTCCAAGATGTCGGTGCCGACGATATCGGCTGGCATCAGGTCAGGCGTGAATTGCAGGCGCGAGAATTTGAGGTCCAGCACATCGCCCAGCGTGCGCACGAGCATAGTCTTGCCCAAGCCCGGCACCCCTTCCAGCAGCGCATGCCCGCCGGCCAGCACACAGATGATAGCGCTGCGCAGCACTTCGCTCTGCCCGACAATGACCTTGCCCACTTCCGCTTCGATATTGCGGGCGATCTCGCCGAATTGCTCTAATCCAATTTCTGCCGCTTGGCTCATTTAGGCTCCCCCTGCTTTGACTGCCGCTATTATAAAGCATAAACGGCGGTGCGAGTGAGGTATAATTGAAATCCAGCCGGCGCAGTTGAGTTCCCCCTATGCCCAAGCGACAACGCCAATTCCGCAGCCAAGCCATCATCCTCAGCCGGCGCGATTTTGGCGAGTCCGACCGGCTACTGACGCTTTTCACGCCCGAGCGGGGCAAAATCCGCGCTATCGCCAAAGGCGCGCGCAAACCCAGCACCAAAGTCAGCGGGCATGTGGAACTCTTCGCCCGCAGCGATGTCCTCATCTATAAAGGCCGCAATCTCGATATTTTGACGCAGGCCGAGCTGATTGACGCTTATCTCGGCTTGCGTGAGGATCTGGCCCGCGGCGCGTATGCCAATTATGTCGCCGAGCTGCTGGACCGCTTCACCGCCGACGAAGAAGACGAAGGCGAGGCGCTTTTTCAGCTGCTGCATGAGACTTTGCGGCGGCTGGCAGAGGCGGCCGACCCGCGCCTGGCGACGCGCTTTTTTGAACTGCATCTGCTCGACTTGGTGGGCTTTCGCCCAGAATTGCAGGAATGCGTCGTCACGCGGCAAGCGCTCCTGCCAGAGGCGCAGTTCTTCAGCTATGAAGAAGGTGGCGTCGTCAGCCGGGCGGGCGCGCGCCAGCTCAATGCGCGGCTGGTCGAGCTGGACTTGGACAGTTTGAAGCTGCTGCGGCATTTGCAGCGCAATGCGACAACTTACGCCCGCGTGGATAGCCTGCGCCTCAGCCTAGCCCAGCATGAAAAGGTCGAGCGCTTGATGCTAGCTTACATCGTCTATTTGCTGGAGCGCAAGCTGGAGAGCGTCGACTTCATCCGCCGTTTGCGCCGGCTGGGACCTGCATAAGCTGACGATAGACTGTCACAGTGGCGGCGGCAATGCTGTCGTGGGTGAAATGCGCCAGGAAACGGGCGCGGCCGGCTTCGCTCAGCCGTTCGCGCAAGGCTGGCTGATCCCGCAGCGCGCGCAGGGCCGCGGCCAGGGCGACAGCATCGCCTTCTGGCACGATGCGCCCAGCTTCGCCAATCACGCCGGGGATAGCGCCGCTGTCGCTGCCGATGACTGGCAGGCCACTGGCCATAGCCTCCACCAATACGCGGCCAAACTGCTCTTTCCAATTCGGCCGCGTCAATGAAGGCAAGACCAGGACGTCGATTTTATGATACTCGGCCGGCAAAGCCAGCGATGGCAACTGCCCAATGAAACTGACGCGCTCGCCGATGCCCAGTGCAGCGACCAGGCTTTGCATCTCCGCCTTCGCCGAGCCGCCGCCGACCAGCCGCAAGCGCCAGTCGCCCTCAAGCTGGGCCGCCGCCCGCAGCAAGACGGCGATACCTTTTTCTGGCACGATACGCCCAATATAGCCGATGGTGAAAGGGCGCGCTGGGACTGCTTCCGCCGGGCGAAAGAGCGTCGCCGATGTGCCAAATTGGGGGATAACCGCTAGCGGGCCGGCATAACCTTTGGCGCGCAGCACAGCCGCCGCCGCGTCTGTGCCGGCCAGGGCATAATCCGCCCGCCGCAGCGTCCAGCTTTCGCCCCAGCTAAAAGGCGGCGGGTAGCGGCGCTGGATATTCTGCCAGGTGAAAAACAGCGCTTTCGCGCCGACTCGCCGCGCCAGGCGCAGCGCCTGCCAAGTCGCTAAGTTGTATGGCTCTTCGTCGATATGCAAAATATCTGGTTGAAAAGCCCGTACTTCCCGCCCCAGCGTCGGATAATGATGCAGGTGAAAATTGCCGTTGAAGCGAATCGGCAGCGGCCGCAGGGCATAACCGGCGGTATAGCTGCGCTCGAGGCGCTGCTCGCCGCGTTCGTCGCGCCAGCTAGGCGGCGTCAGCACCGTCAGCTCGATGCCCCGGCGGGCGATGGCTTCCAGCTTGGGCTGATAGATGCCAACGATGCAGGCTTTAGAGAGCATCAAGACGCGCATGGGTCGCTCTTTTGGGCGAGCGCAGCGCTAGGCGATGTTAAGCGGCGGTTCGCCACAGCGCCCATTCGCGTCGTAGATGCGGAAGTTCAAATCGGGCAAAGACAGCACGCCATAAGTACGCGACGAGCTGCGCGTGCATTTGAAAGTGTAGAGCGAGCCCGGGTTGACCAGACAGCCCCAGCTTGTCTTGAGATGCAGCGGCATGTGCGTATGGCCGGTGATAAGCACATCGGCTTGCAGCGCATGCAGCACCATCTTCAAATAGGTCTTGGACAGATGGTCGCGGTACATGCCCCACATATTGTTGCCGGGCTTGCCGTGGCACATATAGACTGTCTTGCCGGCCAGCTCGCCCCGCCACTCTAGGGGCAAGCTATGCAGATATTGCCGATTATCTTGCCGCAGGCTGACCACCCATTCATCGTGATTGCCCCGGGCGACTGGGATGCGCTGAGCGCGTATCAAATCGACTACGCGGTCGGGGTCGGGGCCGCGCCCGACCAAATCTCCGGCGCATAAAACCTGGTCTACCTGATGATGGCGGTCAAATCGATCGAGCACATCCTCTAGCGTGGCATAATCCGCATGTACATCTGAAATAATTCCAATTTGCATCCAGAGGGACCTTAACCGTTCACTATAGACTCTATTATACGACAGCTTTGCGCTGCTGTAGAGGCAGGATATGGCGATTATGTACAAAGCTGCTGACGGAAATATCGCGTTAATTATTGGTGGCTAGAAACAAAATTGCCGCAGAACTAAGTCCAAGTTAATTATGCAAAAAAATTGCGACTGCGACTCACTTTTCAAGCCCACCCTAAATCCCTCAAGCGCGTCTATAATTTTCGCAGGCTAGACTCCCCTCCCCGAAGCTTCGGGGAAGGGCCGGGGGTGGGGTTGAAACAAAGGCAAAAAGTCGCAAAATCTACTTTGTCCTACTGAGACAAAGAACCTCAGACTAGCGAAGCCATCAAAGAAAATTGCCCGAGCCGCACTGCGGGCATTGCCCCGCCGCTAGCGCCACCACCGCCTTGCAATCATCGCAAATAGTAATGTGGCCTTTTTCCAAGTTATGGTCAAGCGACACCCGTTCATCAAAGACAAAGCACTCGCCTTGCCACAGAGATTCCGCCGCGTCCACCCGCTGCAAATAGTTTAGGATGCCGCCGCGCAGCTGATAAACCGTTTCAAAACCTTGCTCCAGCAAGTACGCGCTGGCTTTTTCGCAGCGGATGCCGCCGGTGCAGAACATAGCGACGCGCTTATGCCGCTCTGGATCCAGCTCTTCAGATAGATAGCGCGGCAATTCGTGAAAGGCGGCTGTGCCTGGATTCAGAGCCCGCGGGAAGCTGCCCATTCGCACTTCATAGTCATTGCGGGCGTCAATCACAATGACATCCTCTTGGGCAAGCAAAGCATTCCAGTCGGCTGGCTCGACATATTCGCCAACCGCTTGCCGGGGGTCGAGGCCGGGAACTTTTAATGCCACAATCTCCCGCTTCAAGCGCACTTTCAAGCGCTGAAATGGCATAACAGCGTGAAAAGATTCTTTGACCGACAAATCGGCAAAACGCTGGTCGCGGCGCAGCCAAGCCAAGACTTGCGCCACCGCGCCGCGCTCGCCGGCGATGGTGGCATTGATGCCCTCGCTCGCTAGCAAGATAGTGCCGCGAATACCTGCCTCGCGGCAGACAGCAAGCAGCGGCTGGCGCAGCGCGCGGTAATCTGGCAGCGGCGTGAATTTGTAAAAACTGGCGATGAGGATTGACTTTTGCATGCGCCTTGGGACAGCTAGATTGTTTTTCCGTATTCTAAGCGGCGGCGGGCAGATTGGGCAGACAGAATTGAAGGCGGTGCTTTCTATACGCTTTATTGCCCGCTGCCCGCGCCACGTCTCGCCTTATGCTATACTTATATTATGCGAATTGCATTGAACGCGCACTTGCTCTCGAATCAAGCCGGCTACCGCTCGGCGGGCATTCACGGTTATATCAGTAACCTGCTGCGCCACTTGCCGCAGGGAGCGCCGGCCGCTTGGCAGTTCACCGCGCTGGTCGGCGCTGGCGTCAAAGCGACTTTCCCGGGCCTGCATATCACGCGGGCTCGCATCGACACCCAAGCGCCGCTGCGCCGCATCTTATGGGAGCAGACGGCGCAGCCCGGGCAGCTGCGGCAATTTGACCTTTATCACGCGCTGGCTTTCGCCGCCCCCCTGCTCTTGACCACGCCAATGGTCGTCACCGTCTACGATTTGAGTTTTCTGCGTTTTCCGGCGCGGCTCAGCGCGGCGCGCCGGCTCTATTTGCGAACTATGACCGCTTTGACCTGCGCGCGGGCGCGGCGCGTCTTAGCCATCAGCCAAAGCACAGCCGACGACCTGACTGCCCTGCTCGGCGTGCCAGCGCGCAAAATCGATGTTACGCCGCTGGCTTATGACCGGGACCTATTCCGCCCGCTGCCGCCGGCGCAAATCGACGCCTTCCGCCAGCGCCAGAATTTGCCGGCGCGCTTTTGGCTCTTTCTTGGCACGCTAGAACCGCGCAAGAACCTGCCCCTGCTCTTGCAAGCTTATGCCAGCCTGGGACCGAGCGAACGGCTGCCGCTGCTCTTGGGCGGCGGCCTTGGCTGGGGTGCGGACACCGTCTTCGCCGCTATCGAGCGCTATGGGCTAGGCGACAGCGTCAAGCATATCGGATTTTTGCCTACCGCTGACCTGCCATTTTGGTACAATGCCGCCGAAGCCTTTATCTATCCCTCGGTCTTTGAGGGCTTTGGCTTGCCAGTGTTAGAAGCGATGGCTTGCGGGACGCCGGCGCTTACATCGGCGGTATCATCCCTGCCAGAAGTGGCGGGCGAAGCCGGCAAATGCCTGACGCCGACGGATCTAGAGGCTTGGACCGCCGCTTTAGCGCAAGTCGCGCAAGACAGTGACGGGCGGGCGGCGGCGCGGGCAAAGGGCCTGCGGCGAGCGCAGCTTTTTAGCTGGGCGCGCACCGCCGAGCTGACGCGGGCTAGCTATCGCAAAGCCCTGGCCGAGCAGGATTTTGCGCTCGGCGAAAGTGAAAGGGCAGCCCGCCTTGAAAGCAAATGAACCAGCCTATCGGGCTAGTTTTATCAAATTGAGCAGCCGCGCGATATGAACAGCCAGCACGCACTTTCAGAGCGCCCGACACTTGAGCCGCGTTGGCTCTTCCCGCTGCTGGACGCGGGTTTGGCTTTCCTGGCTTTTAGCCTCGCTTATATTTTGCGTTACGATTTGCAGCTATTCCGGCCCGCTTCGGCGCAGCTGGCCGGCGGTTTCGCGCCCTTTATACCCTTCGCCGCCGTCTATTCTCTGCTCATCTTGATTAATTATCAGCGCAATGGTTTATATCGCAATCTCATCGGCCGCGCCTGGCTGGAAGAAGTCTATCTGATAGCCAGCAGCGTAGCCGTTTCTATTGTCATCGTGCTGGCGATGTTTGAGAGCTTGCAGACGCCAGGCACCAGCCGCCTGATGCTGGTATACGCGGCGGCGCTGACGGTGCTGGTGGGCGCGGTCTCGCGGCTGAGTCGACGCTGGGCCCTGGCGTATCTGCGGCAGCAGGGCATCGGCATTCGCCGCGTCTTGATTGTGGGCATGGGCGAAGTGGGGCGCTCGCTGCTGGGCATTATGCTAGCCCGACCCGAGCTGGGCTATCGTCCCATCGGCTTCCTCGATGATAATGCAGAGCGCAGCGCGGCTGGCATGGGCCGCGTCGAAGCCTTTGGCAGCACCGCGCAGCTGAGCGAAACAATCAAAGCCCAGCAGATAGACACCGTCATCATCACTTTCCGCTGGACGCATTATGACCGCATCCAAGAGCTGACCCAAGTTTGCCGCGAGACTGAAGCCGACCTGCGCATCGTGCCAGAAATCATGTTCTTGAACATCCGCCAGGTGCAGGTGGAGAATCTCGATGGCATTCCGCTGCTGGGCATTGGCGCGCAGCGGCCCCTCAGCCGCGCTAACCAAATCCTCAAGCGCGGCTTGGACATCATCCTGGTGATACTGGGTTTTCCGCTGTGGGCGCCGCTTTGCCTACTCGCGGCGCTGGCGCTGAAGCTCGAGGGCGAAGGCGCGGTCTTGTTTCGCCAGCTGCGGGTGGGCAAGGATGGCAAAACCTTCGAGATGCTGAAGTTCCGCAGCATGGTGGAAAACGCCGAAGCGCTGCACGAGGACATGCTGCGGGCTAGCGGCGAAGACCCGCGCCACCCCAAATTCATCGACGACCCGCGCATCACCCGCGTCGGCAAATTCTTGCGCCGCACCAGCCTCGACGAATTGCCGAATTTCATCAATGTCGTGCGCGGGGAAATGAGCCTGGTCGGGCCCCGCCCGCCGACGCCCAGCGAAGTCGAACTCTACGAAGCGCGGCATACGCGCCGCCTGCAAATCACGCCCGGCATCACTGGCTGGTGGCAGGTCCGCGGCCGCAGCAACATCCCCTTCGACGAAATGTGCGAACTGGATATGTATTACATCGATAACTGGTCCCTCGCTATGGACATCGAAATTCTCATGCTGACCATCCCGCGCGTCTTCTTGCGCAGCGGCGCTTATTGACAATGCCACTCAAAGAGCTGTGTTTCCTGCTCCTGCTGGCGCTGCTGCTCAGCGGCTGCGATGCTGTCTTGCTGCCAAATAGCGGCCCCGCCGTCGAGACCGCGCCGCCTGTCAGCCAGAACAGTAGCGCCGAACCTGAAGCAACGCTGGCCGCCTTCATGGATGGCTGGAACCAAGAAGACTTTGATGCCATGTATCAGCTCATCGCCCGCCAAAGCCGCGCGCAGATAACACTGGAGAACTTCCGCGACAAGTACATCATCAATCACGACATCCTGCGCTTTGCTGGCGTCGATTACACAGTGCGGCGCAGCGATGAGCAAGGCACAACCGCCATCATCGATTACGACATCCACATCAAATCGCCGACATTTGGCGAAATCACAGACGCGGAGCGGCGCATGCGCTTGGTGCAAGATGACGGCTGGAAAGTCGCCTGGTCCTCTATGGACATTCTCAAAGGCCTGGCGGCGGGTCTGCGCCTGGTTGAGGTGCCTGACTTCCCGCAGCGGGAGAATATCTATGACAAGGACAACAACCTGCTAGCCGAAGAAGAGGGCTTGGTCTACAGCTTGTATATGAACAAAGACGATGTGCCTAACGAAGCAAGCTGCTTGCAGACCCTCGCCACAGTTACGCGGCAGCAGCTCAATTCGCTGCAACGCACCTTTGGCAATTATTTAGGCGAAAGCATTTTCCACATTGCCGAAATCGACAGCGACCAGTACGCCGCTTATGGCGAGCGGCTGGCGGCGGATTGCGCCATCCACAATAATGGCGCTTTCCGAAAAGTCCGCGAATACCGCGCCCGCAGTTATTATGGGCATGGCATTGCGACGCATGTCGTCGGCTATATCGGCGCAATACCGCGTGAAAATCTGGCCGACTGGCAATCGCGCGGCTATTCTGACAGCGCCTTGATCGGCCGCGCCGGCATTGAGAGCGCTTATGAAGAGGTCTTAGCCGGCAAGCCGCAACGGGATTTGCGCATCGTCGATGGCGGCACGGTCATCCGCCAGCTAGCCGGCCAAGGCGGCGCCGCGCCACGCCGGGTAACATTGACCCTCGACCGTCGCTTGCAGCAAATCACGGCGCAGGCTCTGGCTGACGCGGTGAATTACGCGCTCTTCAATTGGGGCGGGATAACGGGCGGCGGCGCTATCGTCGCCCTGGATGTGAACAGCGGCGCCATCCGCGCTATAGCCAGCTATCCCAGCTTTGACCCGCATATCTTCAACCCGCGGTCGGAGTATGATAGCGCCGCTTTAATCCCGCGCATCCAAGCGGATCAGCGCAACCCTTTCAGGAATAAAGCCCTGGCCGAGCAGCATACGCCCGGCTCGGTCTACAAAATTGTGACTACTCTGGCCGCAGCGACAGAAAATGTCTGGGACGCCACTAAGACTTTTAATTGCGAACTCGACTGGTCTGGCGTCAAGTATGGCGATTCGGTACCAAAACGGTATGACTGGCGCTTTACGCATGACGACTTTGAACCTGCTGGCGAAGTGACGATGGCGCAGGCTTTAGCCGCCTCCTGCAATCCCTTCTTTTATGACATGGGCGTGTTGCTGTTTGATGAAGGTAAAGGCGCGCATTTGCAAGCGGAATACGCCGAAGCCCTAGGTTTTGGCGCCCCGACCGGCATAGAGGGTTTAGCTGTCATCGAAGCGGCCGGCGATGTAGCGCCGCCAGCCGAAATCACCGCCGCGATTAACAATGCCATCGGCCAGGGCAGCATCACCGTGAGCGCCTTGCAGATGGCGCGCTTAACCGCCCTCGTCGCCAATGGCGGCACCCTCTGGCAGCCCTATATCGTCAGCCATATCGGCCTGCCCGGCGAGGCGGATTACGAACTCAAAAATACGCCAGTCGCGGCAGCCAACCTTATCGAAAACAATACATTGACAAGCGAAGCGCTGGAAATCGCGCGGGAAGGCATGTGCCTGGTTACGACAGATGAAGACTTTGGCACGGCTTATACAGTCTTTAGCGATGCGGCTTATGCGCATGAAGTCTGCGGCAAGACTGGCACCGCAGAGACCAGCGAAGGCGCGCCGCCGCATGCCTGGTTCGTCGCCTATTGGCAGCCAGAAGAAGAGCCGGCCCTGGCTTTCGCCGGCGTGATGACGCTCTCCCGCAACGGCTCAGAAGTGGTCGCGCCGATAATCCGCCGCATCCTCGACGATTATAGCGGCGCGGAGCAAAAACCATTTCCCGAATTGTGGCAAGAGCCATACACCCCAGTTCGAACAGTCGCGCAGGCGCTGGCGGCGCAAAGCTAATTGCAGCTGCCCGGATAGCTGCGGTTGGCGGTCCAGGTCGGCAGCAGATAATCGATATTGGCGGGCAGCGGCGTCAAGAGATAGACCGGCACATAGCGCCGCCAGTTCTGCCAGTCGGCGTCGCTATAGCCTAGGTCAATCCAATAAGGCGAGCTGCGATAGCCGGCCGTATCGGCCATCGTGCCGATGCCATACTCCGCCACATAGACCTGGCTGCGATAAGGAATAATCTTAGGGTCGGCCGCGACGATGCCTTTAGCCAGCGTCGCGCCGATGGCGGTGGTCGTGCTACCGCCGACTGAACCTGGATGATAGCTGGTGGCGAGCATGCAAAGCACGCGCCAATACTCGCGCGGCCCAGCCGGCGTATTGATGCTGCGCGTCTCAATCTGCGTGCCATAAGCGATAATCTGGTCTTGCGGCGCTTCCAGCTCGATTATCTCGCCGGCTTCGCGGCTGACCTCGATGCCATTTTCATAGCGCAGCCGCTGGCGGATTTCCCGCCTGCCTGCTTTGCCCGCTTGCAACACTGCCCGCTGGTCCAGCGGCATTGCGGCATCGGCTTGAAAGCGCGTCTCGTAGGCGATGGTCTCTGTTTCGCTCAGAATCTCTTCGGTAACGCGCACAATCTCGATGGTCATATTCGGCTGCAGCGGCGTATCGCCGGGCGGCCGCACATAATCCAAGCCAAACAGCGGCGCATTCAGCTCGTCCAGCGCCTCAGCCACCCGCGCTGCTTTGCTGCGCGCTTCAATCACGACGCCATCCACCACCAGCTCGAGCGGCAGCGCCCGCTTAATCTCTATCGTCAGCGCCTCGCTTATGGCGCTATCCAACGGCGGACTCACTGCGTCACTCAGATAAAGCGTGATGCCCGCGGCGAAGAGAGCCTCGCCGACGGTCTCCGCCGTCGTCATAAGCGTTGACGCTTTGCCATCGTCCAGGATGGTCAATTCGGCTGCGCGGCGGATTTTGATGTCTTGTGCCGGCACCGTCCAATCGGGCAAAGCGCTGAGGTAGGCTAACGCGCCGTTGACCCAAATTTTATCCGCGCTGCTTACTGTGACGCCGGCGCTTTGTAGAATCTGCCAGGGGTTCTCTAGCACGGTCTCGAAAATGCGCTCTTCGCCATTTTCGACCAGCAAGACAGCGCGCGGCGATTGAATGCGGATGCGCAGGCCCGCCTGGAGCGGCGCTGTCGCTGCCGGTGAAATCGCGCTATTCGGCGGCGGCGCGATGCGCTCTTGCGCCAGCAATTCGCCGACGGTCGCGGCATTGGTCTCGATAGTGCGCATCGCGCCGTCATACTCGAGGCTGACTGGCACTGTTTCGGCCGCCTGCAACGCGGCGGGCAGCGCGCGCAGGAAAAGCGCTAGCGTCAGCGCCAGCGCGCCGGCTGTCAAAACGATAATCAGCAGTAGCAGCCAGCGCCGCCGCTGCATCAGCCAGGGGCGGTCTTTGGCTGTGGACGATACGGTCATAGGGGCAGTGTACCCGCGCCCGCGCCGAATTAACAGGATTTTGGACGCGAGTGGAAAATATCGCTGTCTTAGCTAGTCCAAGCTTGGGCTGCGGCTAGGCAAGAGAAATTTAGCCACAGAAGTAAGTCCAAGTTAATTATGCAAAAAATTGCGGCTACACCTCACTTTTCAACTCCACCCCCGGCCCCTCCCGTAGGTCAGTGTCTACGCGACCCGAAGCTTCGGGGCGGGATCGCCATCGTGGGGTTGAAACGAAGGCAAAAAGTTGCAAAATTTACTTTGTCCTACTGAGGCGAAGAAAAATGAGACGGCTTTGTATCTTTGTAATTCGCAAAAATAGTGCTTGACACCGCCGCTCGCAGCGGCTATAAATGATACAATGTATCAATAAACGAGGGAAGAAAGATCGATGGCTAAGCGTATCAAGTTCTTTTGTCTAATTCTGAGCGGATTGCTCTTAGGCAATATCGGTGCGGTCGCGCAAGACGCCCCGCTAAAAGTCATAGCGTCGTACAGCATTCTCGCCGATGTCATTCATAATGTCGGCGGCGAGCATATCGAACTCAGCTCGCTGATACCGGTCGGGGCTGACCCGCACAGTTTCCAGCCCAGCCCGCGCGATTTGACGCCGCTGGCCGAGGCCGATGTCATCTTTGTCAATGGCGCTGGCTTTGAAGAAACCCTGCTGCAAGTGATTGAGGGCGCCGCCGAAAACGTGCAAATCACCGAAGCCTCCGCTTGTATCGAGATTATCCCATTCGGCGCGACGCAACATGACGATGAACATGCTCACGAAGACGACCACGACGAAGACGACCATGCCCACGAAGACGAGCATGACGATGACCACGCTCACGAAGACGACCATGACGATGACCACGCGCACGAAGACGACCATGACGATGACCACGCTCACGAAGACGACCATGACGATGACCACGCTCACGAAGACGACCATGATGATGAGCATGCCCACGAAGACGAACACGACGAAGAAGAACACGCGCACGAAGACGACCATGACGATGAACATGCCCACGACGAAGACCACGATGATGACCACGCGCACGAAGACGACCATGATGATGACCATGCCCACGAAGACGACCATGATGATGACCATGCCCACGAAGACGAAGACGCGCACGAAGACGAAGACGAAGACGCGCACGAAGACGAAGACGAACACGCCGCTGAACTGGGCGCGCGCTGCGATGCCCATGCCGCCGAATTTGCCGCCATCGTCGGTGAAGAAGCAGCCCAACTCCGACACAGCACCAGCCTAGGCAGACTGGTAGATATTGACTGTGGCGGCGGCCACGACGACCATTCAGACGCGGACCATCACCACGACGCCGGCGCTTGCGACCCGCATGTCTGGATGAACCCGCACAATGTCATTTATTGGACGCTGCTGATTCGGGATGTGCTTTCCGAACAAGACGCGGACAATGCGGCCGCTTATGCGGCGGCGGCGGACGCTTATGCAAAAGAGCTGGCTGCCCTAGAAGCGGATTTCATCGCGCCCTTGCTGGCGGAGCTGCCGCTAGAAAGACGGGTCTTGATTACAAACCACGACTCGATGGGCTATCTGGCAACAGCTTTCGATTTTGAGGTTATCAGCACGGTCTTGCTGAGCGGCTCTACAATGGCTGAACCCAGCGCCCGCGACGTCGCCGCTTTGATTGACCTTATCCAGGCGGAAGCGGTGCCAGCAATCTTCGGCGAGACGACTGCCAGCGCGGATATGGTAGAGAGGGTTGCGGCAGAAATAGGCGCGCAACTGTTCACCCTGTATACCGGCACCTTAACCAGCGCTGACCCCGCCGCCACCTACCTCGATTATATGCGCTACAATTTCAATACTATAGTGGACGCGCTGAAGGGCTAAGCCAGGCAGAGCGCGGGAGACTGGGCAATATGCGCCAGCAGGAAGACAAGGCGCCAGCGCTGCTGGTGGAAGAACTGACGATAACTTACTCAGGCCAGCTACAGGCTTTAGCCAGTCTCAGCTTTCAGGTCGAAGCGGGCGAGCGGGTAGTGGTGATTGGGCCAAATGGCGGCGGCAAAAGCACGCTCTTCAAAGCCATTGTCGGTTTGCTGCCCTTTCACAACGGGCATATCTCGGTTCACGGCTTGGATTGCCACGACAGCCACAGCTATGTCGGCTATGTGCCGCAGCAAAACGATATAGACTGGACTTTCCCGGTCTCCGTTTTTGATGTGGTGATGATGGGGCGCAGTCGGCATATTGGCTGGTTTCGCCTGCCCAGCAAAAGCGACCGCGCGATTGTCTATGACCTGCTGGAGCATCTAGGGCTCGCTGATTTGGCAAAACGGCAAATCAGCGAGCTCAGCGGCGGGCAGCGGCGGCGCGTCTTCGTCGCCCGCGCGATGGCACAGGATACCCGCGTGCTGCTCATGGACGAGCCTTTTACCGGCGTAGACCAGCACGCCGAGCAAGAAATCATCGAGGCGCTGGATATTCTGACGCGGCATGGCATCACAATTTTGCTCTCGACCCATCATATAGAAAATGTCGCGCTGCACTTCGACAAGGTCTTGCTCTTAAAAAGCCGGTTATTAGCTTTTGGCGCGCCCGCCGATGTGCTGACAGAGCAGAACCTGCACGAGGCCTTTGGCGCAACGCTGCCGGTCTTCCGCGATGACGATGACTTGCTGCTCTTCCGCGAGGCAGCGCCGCACTAAGGGATTGGGTGGCATAGGATGGACATAGGCAGCTTTTTAGCCGAACCGCTCAATTACGCTTTCATACAGCGCGCTATGCTGGCTTTGATTATTGTGGGCGGCGTCAACGCGGTCGTCGGCTGTTTTGTGGTGGTGCGGGGCATGGCCTTTTTTGGCGATGCTATGTCGCATGCCATCCTGCCCGGCATCGCCCTCTCCTACACCGCCAGCGGCGGCATCGTGCATAGCAATCTCTTTGTCGGCGGCTTGGGTGCTGGCGTGCTGTCCGCCATCGTCATCGCCTGGCTGACGCATAACAAAGAACTCAAAGAAGACAGCGCCATCGCTATCGTCTTTGTTACGATGTTCGCGCTAGGCATTGCCATCGTCAGCACTCAAACCAATTATACCGCCGACTTGACGCATATCCTCTTTGGCAGCATCAACGGCATCAACCACGGCGACTTGCTCACGATGGGCGCTTTAAGCGCAGTTGTGCTGCTGGTCATCCTGCTGCTTTACAAGGAATTTCTCATCGTCAGCTTCGACCTAAGTTTAGCCCACAGTCTCAAGCTGCCGGTGCGATTCTTGCATATTCTGCTGCTGATATTGATTGCGGTAACGATCGTCGCCAGCTTGCAGGCGGTGGGCATCGCGCTCATGCTGGCTCTGCTCATTACGCCGGCGGCGACGGCGCGCCTGCTGGTGAAGCGCCTGCATCAGATGATCGTCATCGCTTGCCTCTTTGGCATCATCAGCGGCATCGTCGGCTTTTATGTCTCATACTATCTCGATATTCCTTCTGGGGCTTGCATCGTGCTGACGCTCAGCGCGCTCTTCGGGCTGGTCTTGCTGCTGCGGATGGGTGCGCAGCGGCTGCAAGAGCTGCGCGAAAAAACCTAAGCGCCCGGCTCAAAATTCCCTACAATAGTCTTGTCCGCTTATACAGGAGCTAGCATGCGCATCCAAACAGAAACCGTCATCAATGTGCCGCGGGACCGCGTCATCGAACTTTTTGAAGACTTTGAAAACCTGCAACATTGGCAGGAAGGCTTAATCAGCTATGAGCATCTCAGCGACGAAGTGGGGCAGCCGGGCAGCCAAACGCGCTTCCTCTATAAAATGGGCAAGAACTATGTCGAAATGACCTTCACAGTGCTCAAGCGGGATATACCCGATGAACTCGCTGGCGTCTATGATTCGCCGGGCGTTCACAATGTTATCCACAATTTCTTTTATGCCGCCGGCGATGCGACGCGCTGGGTCATCGACAGTGAATTTCGCTTCAGCGGTTATATGCGCCTGCTCTGCCTATTTATACGCGGCAACCTGCGCCAGCAATTGCACAAGACTGTGATGGCTTTCAAGGCTTTTGCCGAAGCGGCTTGAGGGCGCGCCGCTCGAGCAGCTGCCGCGTCATGCCGGCATGCCCCAGATGCTCCGCCGTGTGGTCTACCGCATGCAGCAGGGCCCAGCCGCGCGTGCATTGCTGCGGCGGCCGGTCGCGGAAGAGGCTGATATCGACAATCTCGCCGAGGCGGCTGGCGCGCTGGCTGGGGAAAGCCTCTTTACAAAAGTTGATGTTCGCCGTAAAACGGGCTTTTAATGCCGCCAATTTATAACTCGCCGCCCGAAACTCCGCCGGGCGGTCGCGCAAGATCGGCTGGTCAATCGCGGCGCCAATCCAAAAACGTTCGGCCGCCGTCACATGGACCGCCAGCACGCAGAGCGAATTCATCTCTGGTCCCGGCGACCAATCCAGCTCTGCAACCGACAAACCCGCCAGGTGCGCAAAATAATGCTGGTGCATAATTTCCAGCCGCTCGATAACAGCAGTGAAGAGCGCTTCCATCGCTTTTCTCTCTTTCTGTTGGCTTGTGTGGGGGAGCTAGGCTATTGAATGCGCAGCATCACTTTTGAAGCGGCGTCCCACAGTTCTTCCAAAGCGTAATAGGCGCGCTTATCGGGCGCGAAGAAATGGGCGACCACATCGCCATAGTCCATAACGACCCAGCCATTTTGCGCCGTGCCTTCGTTGGTGAAAGGCAGCTTTTGGTATTTCTGCTTTATCTCGTAGCGCACAGTTTCGGTCAAAGCGCGCAGGTGCCGCTCGTTATCGCCGCTGCAAATAATGAAAAAATCGGCGATGATATTATCCGGGCGCAGGTCTAGCAGCAGGATGTCTTCCGCTTTGCGGTCTTCCATCAGGTCGACGATATGCCGGGCAAAGTCTAAGGTGAGCAAATGCAGTCTCTCCAGTTTTGAATGGCGGCTGATAGCTTAGACACATCTTAGCATAGATGGACAAGGCGCGATACTCGATTCGCTATGGCTTGCGCTATGCTAAAGGGGAATGGGGTGGCTGGGGCATTTTCAACCCCACCTCCAGCCCAGCCCCCCCCCCCCCGAAGCTTCGGGGAGGGGGTCTAAGTGACAAAAACTGGTCGCTAGACACTGGCCGCCGGTCGCATGAACACTGCTCTATGGGAGTGGCTTTCTTGCAAGCGCGCCTATAATTTTCGGGGTTTTTCTGCCCTCCCCAAAGCTTTGGGACGCGTAGACACTGACAGACGGGAGGGGCCGGGGTTGGGGTTGAAAAGTGAAACAGCGGCGCAATTTTTTGCATAGCTAACTTGGACTTACTTCTGTGGCTAAAATTAAATCTCGTCCCCAGAAAAAAAAAGGGCAAACAGACGATGCGCATTGAACACCCTTATCTCGAGAAAATCATCGACTGGGCGCGGCGTGAGGAGCCTATCCGCGCTGTCGTCATCACTGGCTCCTTAGCCCGCGGCGATGGCTCGACCGACGAATTTTCCGACCTGGACGCTCAAATCATCACGACCGACCGCCAGCGCTACAGCGCCGACGATAGCTGGCTGGACGGGCTGGGCCCGGTCTGGATTCGCTTCCCGCTGGCGGCGGACGCGCCTTATCGCCTGGTCTGGTTCGCCGGCGGCATCAAGGTCGATTTTCAATTCATCGCCCTCGACAGCCTGCGGCCACTGCTGGAAAGCGGCGAACTATCGGAAGAATACCAGCGCGGCTATTGGGTCGCGCTGGATAAAGATGGGCTGTACCGCGCTTTGCCGCCCTCGCCGCGTCGCTTCCCGCCGCCGCCCAGCCCCAGTGCCGCCGCCGTCCAAGCCACAATCAACGAGTTCTGGTTCGAAGCGATTCATGTGGCGCAGTTCATCCGCCGCCGCGAATTCTGGGTCCTGAAGTTCCGCGACTGGACGATGAAAGAGATGCTGCTGCGCCTGCTGGAATGGACCGCCCGCGCCCAGAGCGACGGCGCTGTCAATACTTGGCTTCTCGGCAAGCGCATCGAACAGTGGACCGACGCGGTAAACTACGCCGCCATCGCCCAGCTCTGGCCAGGCTGGGATGCGGCTGCGCTGTGGCAGGCATTGCTGCGACAAGTTGCGCTTTTCCGCCGCCTGTCGCTGGAACTCAACGCGGCGCTGGGCTACGAATACAGCGATAGCGCGTATGCCGAAATTGAAGGTTACATCCGCCGCCTGCGCGCTGAAGACGAGTTATAGGCTAAAGCTGTCGTCTGGTTCAAGCACAATCGCTCGGGCCCCTGTTTCGTTTTCCACGCGCTGCGCCCAGGCCGCCGCGTCCTGCTCGATGGGCGGGAAGGTATTGTAGTGCATAGGCGAAACGGCGATCGGATTCAGCAGTTTTATCGCTTTGATGGAATCGTCGATGCCCATAGTGAAACAGTCGCCGATGGGCAGCAGCGCCAGGTCGATGCCTTCGTCTCCAATCAAACGCATATCGCCAAAGAGACAGGTATCGCCAGCGTGATAAATCGTGGCGCCGCCGCCGCGAATCAGAAAACCGTTGGGCTGCCCGCCATAGGTGCCATCGGGAAAAGACGAGCTATGAAAGGCGATCGTCCACTTCGCGCTCAGCCAGTCGTTGCGGAAACTGCCGCCGGGGTTGCCTTGAAAGACATTTTTTACGCCATGGGCTAAATACCAGTCGCCCATCTCAAAATTGCAGACCACCAGCGCGCCGGTGCGCTTGGCAATCTCGACCGAATCGCCAACATGGTCGCCATGGGCATGCGTTAGCAGGATGACTTCCGCCTCGAGGTCTTTTGCCGCCGCTTTCGCCACTGGGTTGCCACTGACAAAAGGGTCTATCAATACTTTATGCCCATCGATATCTAAGGAATATGCTGAATGCCCTATCCACCTGATTGAAACAGCCATGCGCCTCTCCTCGCCTCTCTCATCATTCATCACTGGCGAGATTGTAGCACGCTTGGCGGCGCAATGCGAAAAATCTGGGCGCGGCGCCAGGGAAATCGCATCAAAATCATAATCAAAAAATTCACAACACTAAGCCAGAACAATACACAAGCACATTTTCAAGCCCAGCCCCGGCCCCTTCCGTAGGGCAGTGTCTACGCGCCCCAAAGCTTTGGGGAGGGGAGAAAACCCCCGAAAAATATGGGCGCGCTTGAGGGAAAGTCCCTCTCCTAAGCTTCGGGGAGGAATCGCCATTGTGGGGTTGGAACGAATTTGCCTGCAAAAGCGCCGCTTTCTCCATTACAATAGCGCGGCAGCTAAAGATGAAGTGGCGAGGAAAATAGTTATGACAAATACAAACAGGCGGGGCATCCCCTCCGCGCTGGTTTTGATACTGGTGCTGGTCGCGCTGGCCGGCGGCGCCGTGGCCGGCATTTTAGCTTATGTCTGGGTGACGGGCGGCAGCGGCGAAGCGAGCTTGTCGGTCGAAGACGCGCTGGCCACACTCGAAGCCAGCGAAGACGCGATGGCTGACGCGGTCGGCACAGCGATTGTCGAGGTGGCAAATACAGTGCTGGCTGACGCGGTCGCCGCCGCCGTCGCGGAAGTAGCGGACGCCAGCGTGGCCGCGGCCATAGAAGCGCAGCCAGCGCCTAGCGCGCCAGTCGCCTTTAGCATCATCGCCGCCGAAAGCCAGGCCAGCTTTACGCTAGAAGAAGACCTGCGCGGGCAGCGCACGACTGTCATCGGCGCTACGACAGAAGTGGGCGGCAACATTATGGTGGATTTGGCGAATCCCAGCGCCTCATCCATCGGCACTATCCTCATCAATGCGCGCACGCTCGAGACAGACAACAGCTTCCGCAACCGGGCTTTGCGCGGCCGCATCCTCAGATCGGCGGAAGCCGAATTTGAGTTTATCGTCTTCGAGCCGCGCGAACTGCGCGATTTCTCGGCGCAGACCATCGCCATCGGCGAGACCATCAGTTTCGCTATCAGCGGCGATTTGACCGTGGCCGGCACGACGCGCAGCGTTACTTTTGACGCGACAGTGACTTTGGATAGCGAGACGCAGCTAAGCGGCAGCGCCACCGTCAACCTGCTCTACGCTGATTTTGGCTTGGTGATTCCCGATGTGCCATCGGTGGCGAATGTTAGCGATGATGTCGATTTGCGCTTCGATTTTGTGGCGCGGGCCGCCTAGTCCGGCGCTCAATCCGGCCACTAGGCTGAGGGAAAGAAAATATGCCCCGAGCTCTCTATGTAAGCGAGCCGAAGGTTATCAACAGCTTGCAGTCAGGCGGCAACGGCCGCCCCTATATTGAAGTCGCGACGACGAACCGCAACAAACTGGCGGAGTTCCGCCGCCTGCTGCCCGAGTACGAAGTTGTCGGCTTAAAGCTGAATATCGAAGAGATTCAAAGCCTCGACCCTTACAAGATCGCCAGCTTCAAGGCGATTGAAGCCTACAAAGCGAATGGCTATAACCCGGTGCTGGTGGAAGAGACATCGCTGGCTCTGCGCGGTTTGGGCGGGCGGCCTGGCACCTATATCAAAGATTTCTGCGAAGACAGCGAGCTGCGGCGCATGATTGCCGAAGGCTGGCTGCAAGGGCGGGACCGGGCTGCCCTGGCCAAGGTGCTTATCGCCGTCTTTGATGGCAGCGAAACGCATATCCGCGAAGGTTTTACCGCCGGGCGCATCGCCGAGAGCCTGCGCGGCAGCAATGGCTTTGGCTGGGACGACATCTTCATCCCCGATGGCGAGAGCCGCACCTTCGCCGAGATGAGCGCCAGCGAGAAAGACCGCTACTCCATGCGACGCAAAGCGCTGGCGGCTCTGGCCGCGCAGCCCTTTGTCCTGGGCCAGCCCATTCTCATGATCCCCGAGCCATACCAGCAAGAGGTCGAACGGGTGGATTATGCCGCGCTGCAAGATGACGCGGCCGCGCTGGAATTCGCTTATGCGCTGGAGGCACTGGAAGGCGCGAATCCGCCCAACCGCCAGCTCACAGCGCCAAATTATCAAGCGATTCAATACGAAGAGAATATCTATTATAGCCGCTATTTGCCCAAAGCGGACAGCAGCAGCATCGGCTTGCTCTTGACCGATGTAGACCGCGGCAACCTGCGCATGCAAAAAAACGGCCGGCCGATTATCTGGCAATTTGGTCCGGAGCGGCGCACGCTCTGCCTGGCGCAGCGCGCCGATTTCTTCCGCAGCAATCAAAACGCGGCGACGCTGGCGGCTTTAGAGGCTATCGCCGCCGACAATCCCATTCCGCCGCGCAGCAATAAACGGTCCGCCACCGTCGAAACCGTCTTGGGTTTGAATGACAACCCTTTTAGCACCAGCACCTATTCTTGGAAAGATTTGGGCTATCGCAAGCGCTCGTCGACGAAGCATGTTTCGCGCACGCAAAGCGCCGAATGCGGCTTGTTCAACCGCATCGGCAAATATCCGCGCAGCGTGCTGGGCTTCGGCTCTATGCCCGCCATCTCTGGCTGGCGCGATGTGCTGGTAACGGCCGCCATCGGGCATCATGCGATTTTTACCCACCGCAACAGCATCTTCGCCGGCTATATCGAGCGGCAGGCGGCGGTCATCAACGCCGCCAAAGCGGTGCTGAAGCGCCTGTGCCTGGATGAAGCGGCTTATCAGCGCGCCGCCCGCAATATCGGTGCCGCCATCGGCTGCAGCGATGTGGCGGAAGAAGTGGCGGCGGCCCGCTATCTCTACGAGCAGGCGGATGTGCGGCTCTTCCGCATTTACACCATCAATTCGGACCCGCGCGTGATTGAGGTGGCGGCGGCGATTCGCGCCGAATTCGGCGATTCGATTGAGCTTTTTGTCGGGCAGGTCAGCGACAAAGCCCAGTGCTTGCAGCTGATTGCGCCCGCCGTGCGCGCTGATGGCCTGTTCTTTGGCCATGGCGGCGGCCGGCAATGCACTTCAGCCACCAATGGCATGGCGGTAACGACGCTGGAAGAAGTCTATAGCATCACGACCGACCCGCGTTTTAATCAGGTTACTATCGCTTTGGAAGGCGGCATCGGCACTTCGATGGGGCATCTGCTGCTGCTGGGCGCTGACCTGATTTCTTACAATCAACAGTTGGCGCGCTGCGTCATCGAGCAGGGCGATATCTATTTCGAGCATAAGAGCGGCAAAGTTTGTATGCCCTACCATGGCAGCGCCTCAGCGCCGACAATGATAATCGAAAGCGCCAATCCGGCTTTGGCGCGCCAGCGGCTGCGCCCCGGCGGGCGGACGCGCAATGTCGAAGGCAAGGCCGGCTATCGCTTTTTTGAAGAAAAAGCCAATTCTATGGCCTTCTATATCAATACTTTTAAGCATTACGCGGCGCGGGCGCTGGCGGATGTCGGGGTGAGCAATATAGCGGAGCTGCGCGAATTCGCGCGGGATAGCGACGAAGAGCTTATCCGCGTGGTCAGCTCGCAAGCCAGCGCGGTGGGCCAGGCGTATAGGAATCAGATGTGAGCGGCGCAGAGGGAATTTGAACCACAAAGACACAAAGGACACAAAGATTTTGTCTTTTCTCGCGGCGTTCTCAATAAGTCCAAGTTAATTATGCACCATTTTCAACCCCACCCCCGGCCCTTCCGTAGAGCAGTGTCTACGCGACCCAAGGGTTCGAGGAGAAATCGCCATCGTGGGGTTGAAAATGCGGCTGCGTAGTTTTTCTGGCTTAGTTTTGCGAATTTTTCTGAATCACGATTTTGACGCGATAGACCTGCGGACCATACTTGCATTTTTGCCTTATAGAGTGGTACAGTACTATCAGTATAAAGTGTGGATAGAGAAACACGATGGGCAAGCCAATAGCAAAAACAAGCTACGAGCAAATGCAGCCGGTTGGGTTCAAGCAGCCTAAGTCAAGCCGTCCGGATACAGGCGAAGAAATTCGACAGGACATTATCGTCAGTGTCCAGCAAATGCGTGAAGGCAAGGTGTATGACGCACAGCAGCGGCTAGAAGAGTTAAAAGCCGAATTACAGAACAATGCCAGTAGAAGTAGTATTCACTAAAAGATTTGATAAAAACCTCGTAAAACTAATGCGCAAGTTTCCCCTCATATTGGATGAGGTGGAGGCGCTGGTTACAGTCTTGAAAGTGGGAGAGACGCCCGGCAAGCGCTATAAACGTTTGGGTGGCGCTATTTGGCAAACACGACTGCCAAACCGATCGGCAAAGACGGGTAAGCGCGGCGGTTTCCGTGTTTTATATCATGTGAGTGAAACTAGCGAAATAACCCTGCTAACCGTACATTTGAGAAGAGAATTTGGCAAATTGACGGATACGGATATTCAAAGGTTTCTAAAGGAAGCCGGTCTATGATGTTCGTGACATTCCTCCGCGGCCGTTGCGGTCAACAACCCTAAAACACAATCACGCCACGCGCCACCTCGCCGCTGAGCATGGCCTGATAGGCTTCGTTAATCTGCTCCAGCCGATAGCGCCGCGTCACCAATTCATCCAGCTTGAGCTGGCCCGCGGCATACATCTCTAAAAACAGCGGAAAATCGCGCCGCGGATTCACCGTGCCATAATAGCTGCCGCGGACGGTCTTCTCGGTGCGGGTGATGATAGCGCCCGGCAAATTGGTGCCGCTGCCCATAGCCGACAGGCCAACCAGAGTCAGCATGCCGCCCGGCCGCA
Source organism: Phototrophicaceae bacterium (assembly GCA_965200325.1). Classification (GTDB taxonomy): domain Bacteria; phylum Chloroflexota; class Anaerolineae; order Aggregatilineales; family Phototrophicaceae; genus UBA6055. The sequence continues at coordinate 3,353,490 of OZ241335.1, forward strand.
CCGCGTCCAGCGCCGATTCTTGCAAAGCCGGTAGACCCACCGACTCAAAGACATGATCCGCCCCGCGCCCAGCCGTCAGCTTTTGAATCTGAGCAACGGCGCTATCGTCCGAGAACAAGGTGTGCGTCGCGCCAAATTCGCGGGCGATTTCCATCTTCGTGCTGTTGGTATCGACAGCGATGACTGGATCCGCGCCGCAGAGCGCCGCGCCCTGGATGATGTTCAAACCGACACCGCCTGCGCCATAGACGACGACGCTCTGCCCAGGGCGCACCTCAGCGGTGTACATAGCCGCGCCAACGCCGGTCGAGACAGCGCAGCCCACCAGCGCCGCAATTTCCAGCGGCACATCTTTAGGGATTGGCACGCAGCTCTGCACTGGCACGACGACATATTCAGCGAAGCAGCCTAAACCCGTGAAAATATAGACCGGCGCGCCACGCCAAGACAGGCGACTCGTGCCATCGCGCTGCAAGCCCGAGCGCAAAGCTGGCGTGAAGGTCTCGCAGAGGTTGGGTTTGCCCTGCAAGCAATAAAAGCAGTCGCCGCAATCGGGGCGGAAGCTCAAAGTTACATGGTCGCCGGGCTGGACGCGGCTGACACCCGCGCCGACCGCTTCGACGATGCCAGCGCCTTCGTGTCCGGTGACGATCGGCATGGGATAATGCGTCTTGCCCTGCACGACATGCCAATCGCTGTGGCAGATGCCGCTAGCCGCCACCTTGACCAGCACTTCGCCGGCTTGGGGCGGCGCCAGTTCGATGGTCTCGATTTGAAAGGGCTGGTGCGGCTGGGTTAAAAGCGCGGCTCGTATTTGCATGAGGATTTGCCTTTTCTCGCTGGCTATGGGCTATAGCTTCTATGATGCCATATTTTGCGCGCGGCGGCACGGGCTATTTCCCCGCGCGCGTAGAAGCGCAAAAATAATTCTGATATTCTCGCCAGAATTTCTTGCATCTTTCTCAGTCGGAGGTACAATGCCCCTATTGTCCTTCCCGAAAAAGGAGTGAGATATGTTAATGAATTTACCCCCCCCCCCCCCGCCGCAAATTTAGTCTGATTGCGCTCTGCTTCGCGCCCAGCCTCTTTGTTCTGCTTTTTGCCGCGCCCGTCAGCGGCCAAACCGCCTGCCCTACAACTGCCATAAGCCCGCCCAGCAAGACCTACCCAACGCATATTCAGTTCCCCACCGGCGAATGGGCGACGATTATTATTCGCAATGAGGGCGGTCTGCCGTCTTATGTGCCAGGCGGTATCTATTGCTCCGCGGCCGGCCTCACCTACCAAATCACTACGCCGCTTTCGAGACCCACAGTCGCCAGCGTTCGCTTTACCAAAGACGGCGACGCGGACAGCGCCCTAGAAATGGCTTGGTACATAAGGAGCGATAGCAATGACTTGGAGGCTTATATCGACCGCAACGCTAGCGCGCCTTCCACTGTGACGCTGGCCTGGGCGAATTTCGATAAAATTAGCGCCAGGTTGTATCTCGATGCCAATGGCAATGCCGCTTATGACAATCTCACCGGCTCTTGGGATGCCTACGAATACGAGACCGATGACGATATCAGCGGGCTTTATTTTGACCGAGGTGGCGAGGGCTTGGATGTAATTTGGGGCGACGATGGCGATGGACGGCTAGATATTGAGTTCAATCATTACATCGATCCCGACAGAACTGACTTAGGTTCGCCCACCGCTGAACCTTCACCTTCAACCGGTGATGCTGGCGGCGGTTCTGGCGGCGGCAGCGCGCCAGCGCCGGCCGCCACTGCCAAACCGCCGGTGCATACTTGCAAATACCTGCCCAGCAACATCATCGTCACTGTCTCTAATGACGGCCCGCAGTGCCAGCAAGTTTCAGGCGCTAGCATCGGCAACGCGGCCGTGCTGGCCGGCGGCGTCATAGACGCTGTCGATGTCTGGAGCTACATCGGCCAGGGCGTCGAGGTCTGCATTATGGGCAGCGGCAGGATGACCTTCTTGGACGCGGCGGGCATACCGCGCGTGCCTGAAACCCTGGCCTCCTACCTGGTCAGCAATTACACTTGCGCCTTCGAGACGCGGGCAGGCACATTCGTCTTGCAACCCTAAGCGATAGAGCTTGCCACATTTTCAACCCCACGATTGGCGATCCCTCCCCAAAGCTTTGGGGAGGGGAGTTTAAGCCTGCGAAAACTATAGACGTGCTTGAGAAAAAGTCCCTGCCCGAAGCTTCGGGGAGGGATCGCCAATCGTGGGGTTGAAACGGAGGCATAAAAGTTGCAATTCTTTGTGTCCTTTGTGTCTTTGTGGTCAAAATTCTCCAGCGCTTGAAGACCGTTCTCTCTCGACTGTTCCGCCTCAGCCTTTCAAGCCAGAGCCGAGAATGCCGCCAACATAATATTTCTGGAACGGCAAAATCAAAAGCACCGGCACCAGCATCGCCAAAGTTGAACTGGCAAACATCTGCTCCCACAGGCTGACCTGCTGCTCCACCCCGATGATCGAAACCGCCACCTGCACCACCCGCAGCTCTGGACTTGGCGCGACCAAGAGCGGCCAAAAGAAATTGTTCCACTGGCCCAAAAAGAGAATCACCCCCGCGCTGATTAAAGCGGGTTTTGAAACGGGCAAAACGATGTTCAAAAAGACTTGCAGCCAAGTCGCGCCATCGACCCGCGGCGCGTCAATTAAATCTTGCGGGATTTCGGCGAAGAATTGGCGAAATAGAAAGATGATGATGCCATTGGCTAGCCCCGGCACTATGAGACCGTGCCAAGTATTGAGCCAGCCCAAGTCTCGCACCAGAACAAACGATGGGATAACTGTGAGATCAGCCGGAATCATGAAACTGAAAACGACCAGCGCAAACAAAAAATTCTTGCCGCGAAATTGTAAGCGGGCAAAGGCGAAACCAGACAGCGCGCCGATAGCGATGCCCAAGATGACGGTCACCGCGCCGAGAAAAAATGTATTCAGCAAAGCTCGCCCAAAATCCTTTTCGAAGATGGCTTGATAGGCTTCTAAAGTGAAGTCGGCGGGGAAAAAGGCGCGCCAAGAAAATGGCAGCACATTCTGCCATACAGTTTCCCGCGTCGTAAATGAAGAGGCGATAATCCAGGCAATCGGCAAAATCACCGCAATCGCCAGCGCGATGAGCAGCAAGTACAGCAAGGCATAGCGGCCTGCCTTGCGCAGACGGGCTGCGTCAACCGGCGCGCGCTTTCGCCTATCCTTAAAAATTGCTGCTTTGCTCGCTCTGCCACTCACTAGAGACACCTGCGCCGGTCTAATGCTGCGGCCGCAAGACTAGGAACTCGAGCACGACGAAGACAACCACCACGATGACCAAAACCGAAATCATCGCCGACGCAATGCCAATATCGCCATAGACCAAGCCGCGCCGCCAAGCCTCATACATGACGAGGTGCGTAGAAAGCTGCGGGCCGCCCCGCGTGAGCAAGTACACCGGCGCGAAGAGCGTGAAATTCACCACCGTGTCAGCGACCAGGACAAAGGCAATGATACGCCGAAGCAGCGGCAGCTTGATAGACAAAAAAGTCCGCAGGCTGCCAGCGCCGTCAACCCGCGCCGCTTCCAGCACATCAGCCGAAATGCCTTGCAAGCCAGCCAGGAAAAACAGACTCCAATAGGGGACGCCAATCCAGCTGATAATGCCAATTATCGACCAAAGCGCTTGACTAGGGTGATTTAAGAACGGTTGACGCGGCAAGCCCACCGTGCGCATAAGGCCATTAATCAAGCCGTAATTAGGGTCTAGAGCCAAGCCCCAGGCAATCGCGGTAACATTGATAGATATGGCGATTGGCACTAAATAAATCGCGCGAAAAACCGCGATGCCTGGCACGCGCTGATTGATTAGCTCCGCCAGCAGCAAAGCCAGGCCAACTTGCAAGGGATTGACGACCAGGCTGAAAACCAAGGTCGTCTTGAAAGACTGCCAGACGACCGGATCTTCATAGAGCAGCAGGAAATTTTCCAGGCCGACAAACTTCCTGCCACCGACCTGACTCAAAGCATTGGTATAAAGCGCTTCTTCAAAACCCAAGGCGATGGGGATATAGCGAAAGAAGATGAGCAGAATGATAGCAGGCGCCAGGAACAGATAGGGTGTCCAGCGCTCGAGCCGCGCTTTTTTCAGCATGAGTCCGCTCCGGCTAGCAGGCTGGGGCGCCTTGCCCCAGCCTGTCTACCGTTTAGAGGCAGCTACTCCTGCCGATACTTGTCCATTTCGCGCTGGATGCGGCCAGCGGCTTGACTCAATGTTTCCGCCACATCCGCCCCGTTGCGAATATCCTCAAAAGCGTCCGAGAGAATCTCTTCATATTCGAGGTAGCCGACGGTCAAGGGCCGCGGCTCGACATAAGGCGCTTCATTCGCCGCTACCACAAAGGCTTGATTCGGCCACTCGGCATTGTCTGGGTCGGCGGCGAATTCCGCCAGCATCGCCTCATGCGCGGGCCAGACGCCCCAGAAATCGAACCAGATGCGACCGGCTAAAGGCGAACTGGCGAATTTTACGAATTCAACCGCTGCTTCGGCATGTTCACTGTTGGCATTGACGCCGAGATGCCAGCTATCGCCGGGGACCGTGATTTCTCCACCTTCCCAATAGGGATGGGGCGCAACGCCCCAAGCGAAGTCCACTGGATTGCTGATGAACTGGTTAATCATCCAGCCACCATCAACATACAGGGCTAACTGACTGTTTCTGAATAGCTCGCCCGAGCTGATGCCGCCTTGCGGCGATACATTCCAGCTATTATGCAAATCGGAGAACCAAGTGAAGGCTTTGACCCAATCCTCAGAATCGATGATGCCTTCGACAGTCAGGCCATCTTCGCCCAGCACAGCCGTCGGCAAACTCTGCGGAATGGGCTGGAGTTGATAAATGCGATTGTATTGCCCAAACTGCAAACCCCAGACATCATTAACTCCGTCGTCATCCGCATCGCTGGCCAAGGTCTGGGCCGCTTCCGTTACCTGTTCCCAGGTCCAGCGTTCGTCGGGCGCGGGCGGCGTGATGCCAGCCGCCTCGAGCAAATCCGCGTTGTAATACATGACCTGGGCAGAATTCCAGATTGGCGGCGCCAGCAGCTGTCCGTCATACATGCTGGATGTATGCAGCGCGTCCACCCAGCCATCGGTTTGCTCGGCTGGGATCGCATCGTCTAAAGGCAGCAGCCAGCCGCGGAAACCATAAGAAGCCACTACCGGCGCGTCAACGCTTACGATGTCAGGCTCGGGCGACCCTGAGCCTAAACGTATCTGATTCTGTTGGAAGACCTCGCGGAAAGAGACCTTGTCCACGCGCACCGTCACAGTGGGATTGAGCTCGGTAAAACGGGCGGCAACTTCTTCCGCGCCGGGCAGGTCGGTGATCCAACTCAACTCCACCATGTCCTGGCTGCTTGCAGGCAAAGCTGTGATGAGCAAGGCAAAGAAGACAAGGGCAAAGAGACTAATTAATTTACGAAAAGACATGATTTTTCCTTTCTTGGAACTACAAGACATACAATTTTATTTGCGAATCGCTAGCAGGCACCTCCTGTAACATATCGTAGCGGGCGCTATTTTAACAATAGCGCCCGCCCATAGCAAATTATCTCGGCGCTAGAAAAAGCCGCGCCGATTAAAACGCTCTTCTTTGAAGGGGTCGCCGTCGTTGTGATAAGCGCCTTGCTCCCAAAAGCCGGGTTTATCGACCGGGCTAAATTCCAGGGCGCGCAAGAACTTGGCGCTCTTCCAAAAATAGCGCTTTGGCACCACCGTGCGCAGCGGGCCGCCATGCTCAATCATCGCCGGGTCATGCAGCCAGATGCCTTCATATTTTGTCGCCAGCATCACATCATCGTCTTGCATCGTCGCTAGCGGCAGATTGGTCGTATAGCCATACTCGCAGTGGGCGATGACAAAGCGGGCGTCGGCGGTCAATTCCAGCTCGCGCAGAAAATCGCGGAAGAGCGGGCCTTCCCAAGTGGTGTCAAATTTGCTCCAGCGCGTTACGCAGTGGATGTCGACAGTCATTTGCGCCGTCGGCAGGCGCAAAAACTCTTCCCAAGTCCAGCGCTTTTCTTCTTTGACCGCGCCAAAGACGCGCAAATCCCAAGTCGCTGGGTTGAATTTGGGCGTGGGTCCATAAGTCAAGACGGGGAATTTCTCGGTCAAAGATTGCCCGGCGGGCAGCCGCCCCGCCGCCCGCATCTCTTTTTCTTTTTGCCGCCGGCTGAGGTAGCTCATCGGGCCTCTTCCTTTCTTTCGTTTTGGGCGGCCGCTACCGGGTCAGCTGCAAGATGGTGCGCAGCAGCACATTTGCGCCCAGCTCGATATGCCGCCATTCGGTGAATTCACGGGGATTATGGCTGATGCCGCCCACCGATGGCAAGAAAATCATGCCGGCTGGCACCATTTGATTCATAATTTGCGCGTTGTGGCCGCTATAACTGACGATAGGCCGGCAGCGGGCATTTTCGGCGCGGCAGGCGGTTTCAATTTGCTGCGCAATTTCGCTGGACATGCGCTCGGCGGCACGATACAAAGCCCGCTCGGCTTGGACGCGCAGGCGATAATCCCGCGCGCAAGCCTCAGCCAGACGGATGAGGCGCGCCTCCATTTCGTGCAGCGTCGCGGTATCCGGGTGGCGCAGCTCAACGCGCAGCGACGCTTCGGCTGGCACGACATTATAACTATCGGGAGAGACGCTTACATGGCCGCAATTGACCACGCCTTCGGCATAGTCTTGGGGGACGAAGCGATGGGCGGCGAGGATAAAGGCGGCCGCGCCTTGCAAGGCATCCTGGCGCTCATCGGCGGTCATAGTGCCGGCATGGGCCGCCTCGCCATAAAAGACCACATTGTAGGCGGCGCGCCCGACGATGCGGTCGACGATGCCCAGCTCGAAGCCGCTTTCGTGCAGCCGTTTGCCTTGCTCGATATGCACTTCCAAAAAGCCGAGGATGCTATCGGCGGGGCGGCGCGCTTTGTGAATCTCTTCTAGCAGGATGCCGGCGCGGTAAAGCGCAGCGCGAAAAGCGGCGCTGTCGGGCAGCGTATCGGTCAGAGAAATCTTGCCAATCAAGCCAAAGCTGCCAAACAGTGATTTCCAGGTGCCTTCTTCGTCGGTGAAGTCGATAGCTTCGAGGTGACAGCGCAGTTCGAGGCCGGCTTCTTTGATGCGCCGCAGGCATTCCAAAGCGCAAAGCACGCCAATCGCGCCATCGTAACGCCCGCCATTTGGCACGGTATCCAAATGCGAGCCAATCATCAAAGCCTGCGCGGCCGGGTCAGCGGCGGGCAGCAGCCCGCTCAAATTGCCAACTTCATCATCTTTGACCAGCAAGCCGGCCTCTTCGATGCGGTCAGCAAACCAAGACCGCGCCGCCAGGTCTTCGTTAGACAGGGCTAAGCGCGAAACGCCGCCGCCGACAGTCGCCCCAATCTCGGAAAGGGCTTCAAAATCCGCCCGCAAGCGCGCGCCATTAATACGCAAATTGTAGCAATCCGCAGCCAAAGCAGCTCCTATCACCGCTTGAACAATTGAATAAAATTATAGTGCGAAAAGCCAATCTCACAAATCAGTTCTTGGCGAGTTTTTTGCGGGCGGGGCATGCTATAATGCCTGCGCCTTGTTTCGCGCACAAAGAAAGTGCCACTCCATGCGTTTCATTCTCGCCTCTTCTTCGCCGCGCCGCCAAGAGCTGCTGTGCCAGCTCGGTTTGCGCTTCGAGATTATCAAGCCGGAAATTGACGAAACACAGCGGGCGGGCGAAGATCCGTTGGCTTATGTCGAGCGCCTGAGCCAGCAAAAAGCGGCGGCGGTCGCGCATAAACTCGGCGCGTCAAGCGCGGCGCCTGCCTTAATCATCGCGGCGGATACGATTGTGCTAGCGGCTGGCGCTTTGCTCGGCAAACCAGTCGCTGCGGATGACGCCCGCCAAATGCTGCGCTCTTTGCGCGGCCGGCCGCATGAGGTCATCACCGCTTTTACGCTTTACCAACAGGCCGCGCCGCCGCGGCGCATCACCCGCCATGCCCGCACCATCGTCCACATGCGTGAGTATAGCGATGCCGAAATCGAGGCTTATATAGCGACGGGCGACCCCTTTGACAAAGCGGGCGGCTATGCCATCCAAAACGAAGCCTTTCACCCCGTCGCGCATATCGAAGGCAGTTATAGCAATGTGGTCGGCTTGCCGCTGGCGGCGCTGCAAGCGGCCTTGCATGAAATCAGCTAGCGGGGAAACAGCAATGGCCTGCTCAAATTGGATAGAAGAACTAGAATCTTAGAGAGGGTTAGCCGAGCGCCACGCCCCAAATCTGGCAATCAATTTGTTCATTTGCATTCACGGACTGTTATTCTAGCAACCTTTTTACCACCCTCACTCCACAGTCACCACCACCCGATGCCAGGCATTGTTCACATAACCCTTGAAATTCCACACGCTCGCGATCGTCTCAGGCTGCGAATTCGCCGCGCTATCCCAAGCCCGCACCACCAGCTCATGCTGGCCCGGCGCCAAATCAAACTCCGCCTGCCACAGCTGCCAGGTCCACAACTGCGGCGCGTTCAAAAACTCCGCCCGCTGCCAAGTCTCGCCGCCATCCGCCGACACCGTCACCCAAGTAATCTCATGCTCGCCATCGCTCATCGCATAGCCTTCCACCAGGACCTTGCCGGCCGCCAGCCGACTGCCCGCCTGCGGCCGCACAATGACCGAATTGACCGGCAGCTTCGTCAGCGGCATGCCATCGGCATACTCTACATTGTACATATTGATATGCGGCGGGAAGAGCTTATAAGCGACCTGCTGAAAATGGTTGTCGGAAGGCTCGGCCTGCACGCGGATATCGCTGAGCCACTTGACGCTGCGCGCGCCGATATAACCCGGCACAACAACGCGCAAAGGGCAGCCATGCGCCAGCGGCAAATCTTCGCCATTCATCTCATAAGCCAGCAAGACCTCGCAGCCCAGCGCTTTCTCCAGCGAGATGGAACTGCCATAAGCCTCGCGCTCGCCATCGCGCAGCAGGCTGTCCAAACCGAGAAAAGCGACATGGGCAGCGCTTTCGTTGCTGATGCCGGCCGCGGTCAAAATATCGCCCAGCCGCGCGCCCGCCCAGCGCGCCGTGCCAATCGCCTCGATGCCCCAGGCGAGCTGGTCATCAATTGGCTTGTAGCTGACCATTTCCTTGCGCCGATTGCCAGCGCATTGCAAGGTGACGACCAGCTCGCGCCGCTGGAACTTGCTTTTGATGTCATCCAGACTCAGCGACAATTCCCGCGAGACCAAGCCATGCACGCGCAGGCGGTAGCTGTCCAGTTGCAGATGCGGTATGCGGCTGTGGTTGCGCACGAAAAAAAGCTCTGTCGGCGTGATGAAATCCCGCGCCAATTTTTGAATCGGCGGGCCAGCGTTCAGAATATCATCGTAAGTTTTTGTCTCGTCGTGCTTGTCGCTGAGTGGCATGCGCCTTCTCTCCTTCTTTATTCAGTCTTTTGATAACGGCCGCGCTGGCTAGGCCGCCGCGCTAAAACTCGCCGCCAATCAGATAGCCCAATTCGTCGATGCTCGTCTGGCTGACAGCCGGCACCTCATGCACCCGCCCGGCGAAAAAGACAAAGATGCGGTCGCTGTAAGTTACTAGCTCTTCGAGGTCGGCGGAATTGAAGATGATGGCCGCGCCGCGCTGGCAGCGCTCCAGCAGCTGCGTCCAAATCCAGCGCGCCGAATCCACATCCAAGCCGCGCGTCGGCTGTTCCAAGATGAGCAGCTTAGGCGCATCTGGCAGTAAGCCCATTAAGACGCGCTGCTGATTGCCGCCTGAAAGCTGCTCAATCGCGTCGCCCGCCCGCCCTTTGACGCGATAGCGCCGAATGCGACTGTTGGTACGCTGCTGCACCGCTGGCCAATCGATTTGCAGGCGGGCCTCCGCCACCAGCGCGGTATGCTCGGTCAGCGTCAAACCAGCGATTAAACCTTCTTCCAACCGGCCGGCCGCGCCAAAGACAAAACCCTGCTGAAAGAGCTGGCGATAGCTGGCACTGAGGATATTCTTGCCCTCAAAATGCAGCGCGCCGCTCTCGACGCGCTGCAAGCGGGCGCAAGCCCGCATAAAAAGCTCCTGCCCGCTGCCGTCTAAGCCGGCCAGTCCAATCACTTCGCCGGCATGCGCCGTCAGCGACATCGGCTGCATATCCAGGCGCAGGTCCTGCACGACGAGCTTATCCGCCACCAGCACGGGCCCGCCTAATTCAAAATGCGGTCGGCTCTGCGCTTCTAATTCTTCGCCGAACATCAGCGTTACCAGCTTGCTTTTGGTCTCGGCGATGAGAGCGCTGGTCAAGCTGGCGCCGCTGGCGGGCATCGGCAGCGCGCCCACCATCTGCCCGGCGCGCAGCACGACCACCTCATCGCAAAGCTCAATCACATCTTCCAGCTTATGCGAGACCAGCAGCACAATCATGCCTTCTTCATGCGCCAGCTTGCGCAGCGCATTGAAGAGGATGTCCTTCTGCTCGGCGGAGATGCCGGTGGTTGGTTCGTCGAGGATGAGCGTTTTGACGCCCAGTGCCAGCAAACGGATAATCTCGAGCTGCTGCCGCTCGGCAATCAGCAGGTTGTCAATCGGCTGGTGCGGGTCGAGCGTGAAGCCGAAGCGCGCCGTCAATTCTTGCAAGCGCGCTTCGGCCTGCGCCCGCCGCAGGCTGATGCCGCCGACATCGCCATAGATGAAATTCTCCAGCACAGTAAAAGCGCCGACATCCAGCGGGTCTTGTTGCAGCATGCCGATGCCATTGGCGATAGCGGCGGTGGGACCGCTGTAATCGATGGCTTTGCCGTCAATCAAGATTTTGCCTGCGTCCGCTGGCTGAAAGCCAGACAGGATTTTCATCAGCGTCGATTTGCCGGCGCCATTTTCACCCAAGATGCCGACAATGCGCCCGTGCTGGAAGGTCATGTTGATGTCGTTATTGGCATGCACGGGACCAAAGCGCTTGTGGATATTCCGCAGTTCAATGTCCATCGCATTCCCCGCCGAGACCGATTCATCAATTTACATAGTATAGAGCTTCATTGTAGCGCAGGTCTGGCTTTTGACAAATCGGCTTGGCCGGCGGGGACGGTGGATACAAGCCTTTCATTGGCTTGCTGAATGTTGCCGAGCGTCAACTTGGCGGGATGACTTCGAGCGCGATGATGGCCGGCAAGCTCGCCGTGCCATCATCGCGATAGGCGATGACGGCGAATTTATGCCAGCCCAAATCTTTGGCGAACCAGTTCATCGTCACCCGGTAATCGCGGACGCCCGCGCTTTCGCTGCTTTGCAGCAGCGTTTCATCCACATAAAGCTCAACGCGCGCGATGCCCGCCGCCGGGTCAGAGGCGAGGATGTCAATATCAAAAATGATGCCCTGGATGACTTGCTGATTATGCGCTGGCGCCAGAATTTGCACCTGCGGCAGCGCGGGCGGCGGGCTGGGCGCGGGGGTGGCCGGCGGCGGGGCGAGGTTGCAAGCGGCCAGGCAGCCCAAGCATAGCGCGAGCAGAAGGACCTTTCGCATTGGCATCAAGCAGAAATAGAGCATATAAAGTAATGAGAATATAGCAAAACCAGCAAGCAGTCTATATCTCTGCGCCTCTGTGTCTCCGTAAGACAAATTAACTTGGATTTACTTCTGTGGCTATTTTCTTTTTCCTATTAAATCTTCTTCGATTATGCGATTTGTGCTTTGCATTTGCAAGCGCATATTTTTCGCGCTATTTCGCTTGCCAACAAAAACCGTCAGCCTATAATGGATATTGCAAAGTCTAAATATTTTCCACGCGAGGGAAACGGTCAAATGCGCGTTTTTCACCCAGTTTGTCTGATACTTCTTTGCCTATGCTTAGCCTTATGCTCGGCCGGTCTAGTTTTCGCCGCTGATATTTCAGTCGATGAAGATTGTTCGCTGGCCGCTGCCATCATCGCGGCGAACAACGACGCCGCCTTCGAGAAATGCCCGGCCGGCGCCGGCGACGATACGATTACTCTGACTGTCGATGTTACGCTCAGCAACCGCCTGCCGGCCATCACAACTGATTTGACCATCGACGGCGCGGACAAGACCATCTCTGGCGATCGGCGCAGCGCCATCTTTTCGATTTCTGAAGCCACCGTGACTCTCAAGAATATGACCGTCACCAAAGGTCTGACCGGCACGCGCGGCGCCGCTATCCATATTGAAGATAGCGACTTGACGCTGAGTGGCGCTACCATCAGCGAGAGTCAGGCGGGCGACGCGGGCGGCGGCGTCTATGCGAACAACAGCAGCCTCACTATTAGCAACAGCATCTTCCGCAATAACAAAGCCGGCCGCAGCGGCGGCGCTGGCGTCTATTTCAGCAGCTCGACAGCGGAAAATACCTTGCGCATAAATAATAAAAGTTTCTTCACCGGCAATGTCGCCTCCCAAGATGGCGGCGCTTTGCGCGTCGCTGGCGGCAGCGTCATCATTTCCAAGAGCAGCTTTTTCCAGAACCGCGCCGACGAGGGCGGTGTCATCGAGATTTGGAATGGCAGCCTCTACATGGAAAACAGCACTTTGGGCGGAAATCAGGCCCGCGAGGGCGGCGCAATCAATGCCGGCGCTGACCTCGATTCGACTTCAGATATTACGCTGGTGCATGTTACTTCCGCCTATAATACGGCTCAAGAACGCGGCGCGTCGATTGCTTTGACCGGCTCGCAGGCGACGCTCAACATTAGCAACACCATCGTCACCGGCAGCGCCAGCGAAGGCGTTACACTCTGCCACCCGGGCATCAGCGAGTTCAGCGTTACCAGATGGATTGGCAATATCATCACCGATAGCTCTTGCCCGCTGCCGACCGCGGACGACGACCGGGTATCTAGCCAAGCTGTCTCCATTAGAGACTTGCAAGAAGTCTCGGATGTGAAGCTCGGCACAGCCATGCAGCGCTTTGCCCGCGCGCAAGGTGAACGGCCTGTGCCTGATAGACCCATCGAGCGCGCCCGCCCTAGCCCGACCGAAGCGCCTGAAGAACCGGCGCCGACCGCGACACCTGAGCAGCCCGCGCCAACGGAAGCGCCCGAAGAACCTGCACCCACCGAAGCGCCTGAGCAGCCCGCTCCCACCGAAGCACCTGAGCAACCCGCTCCAACCCAAGCGCCTGACAGGTCTAACAAGCCCGCAGACCCAACAGCGACCGAAGCGTTGGTCGTATTTATGTATTATCCATTGGAACCAGGCAGCCCCGCCATCGACAGCGCTGATCCGGACGTCTGCGAAGCGCTGCGCAACTTGCAGGAAGACACAATCGACACCACGCGCCCGCAAGCGCAAGACTGCGATGTCGGCGCTTATGAAGTGCCAGTAACGCCAACGCCCACCCCGACGCCTATTCCGCCCACGCCCATCCCGCCGACGGCGACGCCCCTTCCACCGGGTTCGGGCCCGTTCAACACGCCAACTCCCGTCCCGCCGGGCATCGACCTCCCGCCCGTTACACCCGGTTCCGACCCGCCCGGCCCCGGCACACCAACAGCGCCACCCCAGTCGCCACCGCCCGACTTGGATTGCGTCTATACCGTGCAAGCGGGCGATACGCTCTACGCGCTCGCGCTGCGCTTCGAGACGACGGTCGAAGAACTGAAGGCGATAAACCTCATCGCCGGCGATGCGCTGTCAGCCGGGCAATGGCTCTACCTGCCGAGCTGCGAACCGCCCAGCAGCGGCGATCCGGCCCCGCCAGGCGCGCCTGATTCCTGCAATAACCTGCCCTTCGGCATCATCATCCGCGCCTTTAACCAGAATGTGAGCTGCGAAGGCGTCAATATCAGCGATATCGACAAGCACCCCTTGATGAACGCCGGCATTGAAATCGCGGTGAAAGTCTGGGGCCGCGTCGACTTAGGGGCGGAAGTCTGCGTCTTAGGCGGCGGCTCGCTCGTCTTCATGGATACAACCACTCATCCGCCGGCCGCTTCGCTGCTGCCGATGTACAGCGCGGGCGAGTGGCTCTGCGCGAGGCTCGATAAGGCCGGTACCATCGTGCATGTCTCGCCCTTGACCGAAGACGCTTCCATCCCGCTAATTGAATGTGTCATCAGCACCACGGATGTGGCGCAGCTGCGCGACGAAGCAGGCGGCGCTGTCATTGAGGCGATGGTGCCTTATGGTCTGTCGCTGCCGGCGCAAGCCCGCACGGCGGGCTGGTTCCAAGTCAATTTTATGGGCATAGACGGCTGGCTCAGCGCTGACGCCGTGCAGACCGACGGCATCTGCGCCTAGTGCCGCCACCGGAAAAGCGCGCGAGAATGAAGATTGCAAGCATAGACACCTACGTCGTCGAGCAGCGGCTGGACAATCCATTTTATTTCTCGCAATTTGGCTTTGATAAACGGCAGCTTTGCCTGGTCAAAGTCAGCGCCGCCGATGGCAGTTATGGCTGGGGCGAGGGTTATGGGCCAGCACGGGTAGTGGCGGCCGGCATAGACTATCTCAAGCCCCTGGTCATCGGCGCGGACCCGCTGCAAGTCGAAGCCATCTGGAGCAAAATGCACCGGCAAGCGCTGGATTATGCGCGGCGCGGCGTTCTGGTGGCGGCAATCAGCGCTATCGACATCGCCTTGTGGGATTTGCGCGGCAAGCTGCTAAGCCAGCCAGTGTCCGTCTTATTAGGCGGGCGGCGGCGCGAGCGCGTCAAAGTCTATGCCACCGGTCTCTATTTCACCGAGACGGCTGACCTGGTGGGCAAGCTGATAGAAGAAGCGCAGGGTTATGTGGACCAGGGCTTCCGCGCGATTAAGATGAAAGTTGGCTTGGGCTTAGAGACTGACTTGCGCCATGCGCGGGCGGTGCGGGCGGCTATCGGCGGCGACATTGATTTGATGGTCGATGCCAACCACGCTTATTCGCTTAACGAAGCCTTGCGTTTCGCCGAGGCGGTCGCGCCGCTGGACATCGCCTTCTTCGAAGAGCCGGTCTCGCCGGAAGATTACGCCGGCTACCGCGAGCTGCGGCAGCGCAGCCCCATCGCCATTTCCGGCGGCGAATGCGAATATCTGTTGGCGGGTTTTCGCCATTTGCTCAGCCAGCGCTGCGTCGATATTGCGCAGCCGGATATTTGCGCCGCCGGCGGCTTGACCGAAGTGAAACGCATCGCCGCCCTCGCCCAAGCCTTCCAGACCAATCTCATCCCGCATAGCTGGGGCAGCGGCATCGCCTTCGCCGCCGGCTTGCACCTGGTCAGCACGTTGGATCCTGTGCCAGGCAGACTGCGCATGCCGGAGGCTATGCTGGAGATGGACCGCTCGGAAAATGCCTTGCGCGAAAAATTGACCGCGCCGCGCTTTTGCGTCGAAGATGGCCAGGTAGCCGTGCCAACGGCGCCCGGCTTAGGCGTCGATGTGGACCCGGGTTATCTGGCGCAATTTAGAGTCTAAGTAAGCCCAAATTAATCATGCAAAAGATGGATGACAAGCAATTTTCAACCCCACCCCCGGCCCCTCCCGTAGGGCAGTGTCTACGCGCCCCAAAGCTTTGGGGAGGGGAGAAAAACCGCGAAAATTATGGGGAGTTTGAGAGAAAGTCCCTCCCGTAGGGCAGTGTCTACGCGCCCCGAAGCTTCGGGGAGGGATTTAGGGTGGGGTTGGTTATAAATGAACCCTATCCCCCTAGCCGAGATTCAAGCGGCGGCGGCGCGCCTCGCGCCTTCAGTGCCGCGCAGCCCGCTGCTGCGCCTGCCACTGGACGACGCGCCGGCGGAAATCTACCTCAAGCTGGAGACCTTGCAGCCCATCGGCTCCTTTAAGCTGCGCGGCGCTGGCAACGCCATCGCCCTAGCCGACCCAGCCGCTTTAGCCCGCGGCGTCTATACCGCCAGCGCCGGCAATATGGCACAAGGCGTCGCTTGGAACGCGCGGCGCTTAGGCATCCCTTGCCATGCCATCGTGCCAGACCACGCGCCAGCCGCCAAACTAGCGGCTATTGAGCGCCTGGGCGGGCAAATCATCAAAGTGCCATTCGACCGCTGGTGGCAGGTCATTATGACCGGCGAATTCGCGGGCCTAACCGGGCATTTCATCCACCCAGTCAGCGACCGCGCTGTCATGGCCGGCAATGGCACCATCGGCTTAGAAATCCTGCAAAACCTGCCCGAGGTCGACGCCGTGCTTATTCCCTATGGCGGCGGCGGTTTGAGCAGCGGCATCGCTTCCGCCCTGCGCGCCCTCAAGCCAGAGACGCGCATCTATGCTGTCGAAGTCGAGACAGCGGCGCCGCTGGCGGCCGCCTGGCGCGCCGGGCAGCCAGTCGAAGTGGATTATACAGCCAGCTTCGTCGATGGCATCGGCGGACGCAGCGTCTTGCCCGAGATCTGGCTCTTAGCGCGCCACCTGCTGGACGCGCCGCTGGTCGTGTCGCTGGACCAAGTGGCGGCGGCGGTACGGCTTTTAGTTGAGCGCGGGCGCATCATCGCGGAAGGGGCGGGCGCGGCACCCCTGGCCGCGGCTCTGACAGGCAAAGCGGGCGGCGGCAAACTGGTCTGCGTCGTCTCGGGCGGCAATATCGATCGCGCCGTGCTGGCGGAACTGCTGGCAGATTAGTCGCTGGGCGGCACGGCGGCTAGCACCGGCAAGCCAGCATAACCCTCCACATCTTCACGGCGGCGCACCACCGCGCTGTCCAGATATTCCAGCGCGAAGACGATAATGCCGCCGACGAAGATGCCCGCCAGCAAGCCGACCAGGGCATTGATGCGGACGTTCGGGCTTTGACCGCTGATGACGGGGCTATCTTGCGCGGTGGCGTTGATGCGGTCTTCGCGGCGCGCTTGCTGGTTTTCTTCGTTGCGGTATTGCATCAGCAGGTCGCCCCAGGCCGCGGCGATGGCCTGCGCCTGCCCCGGATTGCCATGCTCGACATCGATTTGGATGACCAGGCTATTGAGGTCGGACGCGAAGCTCACATCGGCCAGCAGGTGCTGGGGCAGCATATCCAGCTGCAGGCGGTCGATGACTTCGGCGGCGCGGCTCGAGCTATTGAGATAGGCGACATGGCTATTGAGCATCTGCTTGGCGGATTGCACGAGGCCAAAGTCGGTGCGGCTGGGGACGATGCGGACTTTTTGGGTGGCGCGGTAGGTGGGGCTGAGGCTCTGGCTGAAGAGGTAGGCGCTGGCGGCGGCGATGATGCCGAGCAGCAGCATAATCCAGCCGCGGCGGATGAGGATGCGCGCGTAGTCGATGAGGTTCATAATGGTTATTTTAAGCGGACTTGCCGAGCAGGGCAAGCCCAGAAGGCCTTGTCACTGTCATTCTTGGCTTATAAGGGCAACACATTCTGACAAAGCTGATTATAGACCTAGATTTAAGTCGCGGATAATCCTGTTTTAATCCTCTGAAGTCAGAGTCGGTGTATTCTGGATGATCCGCTTAATGGAGTCGTCAAGTTGTTTATACATTGATAGGGCATTTATTGAAGTCGACGCAACCTGATTATACTGTTTAGCGACAGCATTAATATTGTTAACCAAATCCCGGACACTCTGCGGATATAGTGGATTATAGTGCGACAATTTTTGTTGTTGTTCAACATATCTCTCACGATTTTCAACTTCCTCTATTGCATGCTCAGAGATTTCGCTTTTTAGATGTTCTTTGGCATGCTTAGTAAATAGTTCGAGCTTGTATATGTAGAAACTTGTACCTACTTTGTCCTGCATTTCTTTTCGAAGTTGTGTGTGCGGTACTTTCCCTTTATTGGCACGCCAATCTTTGTCATCAGTAACCAATATGACCGATTTGCCATTTTCTTTTGCATAGTCAATAATCTGAAACCAACCGATTAAATCACCGTAGGGTTCTTTTTTTTGCCTGTCTTTCTGAGATACAGGCGGCACATCATTTTCAAGTCGTTTTTCACCTTCTTTGTGTATTTCCTCTATACGGGTATCGTTGTACTTAGGCCCGACCTTCCCTTCAAAAAGCTGTGAAATTCTTTCCTCCAGTGGTTCTTCGCGCAATCTCTTTTTATGCTCTTCTACAAAAGTCGAATAATTCTGGGAAATATTATCAAAGATTTCTCGGACTTTGGTAATGTACGCCTCTGCTGGAAATCCATTGCGGTTTTTGATTTCATTAAGCAACTCTTCTAGTTCCACATTTTTTTCCTTAGTTTGTCTTCCTTCTCTTTGTATTCGTTGGCTATGCTATTGTGGATTCCCAAAAGGTTTTTGTGATACTCGTAAGCAAATTGGTAAGGTATCCAAATCTTACCTTCCTCTTTCAGGTCCTCTAAGATATTGAATAATTCTTCGCTTGTCTTCGACGAATACCGATATAAATTAAGCAAGACATTGGTGTCGAAAACAAATGTCGCCTCGCTCCACAACTTCTCAAAGTCAGGCGTGTAATATACCGAAAACTGCTCTTTCATGTCATTGTCCTCTGTGCGACTAATTTACACAGTCTATCGTCAATCATAACAAGCAAACGCATTCTAGCAGCATTAGCGCCTCTCCACAATCCGCACTTCACCAGCCGTCAGCCCACACGACTCATACACCAGCGCGCCGATTTCCTCGCAGCCGCTCAATCGTCAATATAATGCCCTTTACGAATTGCCTTGATTTTTCGAGGGTTTCGTCAAACTGAGGATCGCTACGGAAGATGAATCTTGCTAAGTCTCCAATTTTTACCCTTCCTTCGTGTTTTGTCCCATCGGGCAAAGTAATATTCTGCATTAGCGTTTCTAGGAAAACGACGTTTTCTTCGGGTAGCTTATCGCTGTTAGGGAAACAAGTGTAAACTATCGTTTCTCTCCAACTCACCAACATTCCTTCCAGATAGCAGCCGAGTAAATTTACATTCTGGAGTTTAGCATGCCTCAGTTTGGCCTCTCGAAGATCGGACATTTGAAAATCATTGCCATCCAGGCTTACGTTTTCCAGGTCTACCCCGCGCAAGTCTGTATAGTAAAACTTTGTACCTTCCAGCTTCGCCTTATTCAAATAGCGACTACCCCGAAAATTGACCTGCGATAGTTCTGCATATTTTAAGTTTGCGTTGATAAAGAATGAATCTTGTAATTGTGTATGAATTAGCTTAGCCTTTTCCAAATTTGCCTCGCTCAAGGACGCATTTCTTAGGTTCACGTTGAATAATCCTGACGCTTCCAGATTAGATTTGCTCAATACAGCATTTTGCATGTTTACATCGAGAATTGTTGTTAGTTTTAGATTTGATTTACACAAATTTGCAGAAATCAAATTGACAAAATTCAGCTGCGCCCCTTGCAATTGTGTATCTTGTAATTGCGCTTGTTGTAAATTGGCTCTTATCAGATTTGCTCCTTGCAAGTTTGCTTTTTGCAAGTCTCCATTTTCCAGATTCGCGCCAGCCAGGTTCGCCCCTTTAAGCACACCGTCCTTGCCTTCCAGCCAGCCTTCAGAGCGAAGTTCAATCAAAGCGCTTAAGGCAAGATCATTAGAAGGGCTGCCCGCTTGCGCAATCAAACGCCGCTTTAAGCGCTCTTGTTCTCGATGCGTAGCCAGTCGATTAACAATGAACACAGTGGCGGCGATGCCAATGCCTTCAGTAAAGAGGTTCATTCCATAACCCCCTTCGCCGCGAAACGATAATTCGCCGACAAAGAGAGCGATCGCTAGAACAACAGCAGCCAAAAATAATTCATAGAACAGCTTATATTTTTTGTGAATCGCCCGTATTTGTTTTGTTCGATTCACTAATTCACCCCTCCACAATCTCCACTTCATCAGCCGTCAGACCATACAACTCATACACCAGCGCATCAATCTCCGCGTCAGTCCGCTCGATTTGTGATTCGATTATTTCGCGTCCTATGCCTGGTACATCCCTCAACTTCTTGTGCAGGCTCAGCATAGTGTCGACGAGGCTGACTATCTTATCGTGCATAGCGACATCGGTGCGTTTACTGAAATCAATTTTACGGATTGGGATAGTTCTCAACTGCGGAGGGCCTATTCGCAAGTAATCTCCACTTAGTTTATTTCCCCCATATATTGCTTTATAAAAAAAGTTTATCAACTTGCTGTTCAGTATGGCGGTAAGATATTTGAGTTCTTGCACTTCTCCAAGTACTATGGTTGTCGATTTACCAGCCAGAAACTTTCCTTCAGTGTCTAAAGCACATTCAAGCCTTTTAGTCATACCGGCGATTATAATTTTTGGTGACTTGGCTTGAGCTAAACGTTTTTGAGGCAATCTTGGCTGATTATCAAAAGGAATGACCGGTTTTCTAAACTTCAGTTTAATATACCGAAATGTTTTTTGACCCCATAGCAATGAAAATCGATCTATTGTGCCACTGTTTACTACTTTTATCTGGTAATTGGAAGTTTCTTGTGCTTCAGCGAGAAGTAACTTGATCTCATAGGCTTCCGCGACAGTGGCAGCCCCATGTACTTGTGCAACTTCAGCAAGCGTATGTTTGTTATTCTGCATCTTTTTAATAATATTTTGACCATCAATGTTCGAAAAAATACGCCAAGGATATTTTGGGTTGCCAAAATATTCTTTGTAGTCAAGAGAGTGGGAATCCGTTAGGTTTATCTTTCCTCTATACATCCGTAGTTTTTCGTAAGTTACGTATTTTTCAATTGGCTTTATTTTTTGTGCAACATATACGATGGGATAAACACCAACTGGAAAAACCTGTATATGCGAATAGTCGCGAATCGATAGGATTTGGTTATCGAACGCAACTACCTCGTTTCCTGAAGCAGCTTTGTATTTTTCTGTACAATACTCTCGCTCGAGTGGGTGATATCGTGTCATCCACTCAGAGTCAATATATGGCGGGTTGCCAATCACCACATCAAAACCGCCTGCCTTCATAATCTCGCCAAAGCCATGCTTGGGGTTTTCCCAATCAAAGGGCTTAACTTTAAGTACTTTCTCCTCGTCGTCAAACATCATTCGCATCTTCTGCTCACCAATAAAGAAATCAGTCCCTATTAGAGAATTTCCCCATTTAATATTGTTACTTAGATCGGGCAGGATACGACCGCCGGCAGCGAACATGGCAGTTTGTAAGCCAGTGGCATCAGTCCCATTTTCATTTTCAAGCATCTTCAATAGCAACGACAGTTTGCTCACTTCAACGGCATTTTGATCGAGATCGACGCCATAGATATTGTTAAGCAGAATGCGGCGCTTTTCTGGTATGGTCAAAACCATGCCATTTGGTGTCTCGCGGCGGCGATTTCTAAACCGCCTTGGATGCTTACGATAATAATCAAAATGCCAATCCAACAAATATTGGTAAGCGCCAGCCAGGAATGAACCGCTACCACAAGCGGGATCGAGGATGCGCAATTTCGCAGCTTCACTGGGTGCTTTGCCTTCTAGCAGTTTTCCAACAGTGTTCTTCACGATGTAATCGACAATATAGGTAGGTGTATAGTACACGCCGCCAGCTTTGCGAACTTCGGGTTTTAATTCGACACGCGCTATACCTGTGTCACTAAGCTCGATGACTTTGCCGAGAAAGCGTTCGTAGACTTGCCCGAGAATGTCGGCAGGCAGAACAGAGAACTCGTAGGGGCTGCTGGGATAATAAAGTTTGCTGATAATGTTGCGCAGTGGTTCATTGCTGATGTCGATTTTAAGTGCAAGATGATCGGGTTCGCTAGCGCGTTCGCCTTGACCAAAGTGAAATAAGCCTGAATTATACTTATCATCGGCCTCTTGAAAGAACGATTTTAGCAGTTCATAGACTTGCCGGTCTTTGCCAATAGCGCTACGCAAACGTCCGTAGATTTCAATGCCGCGATCTTCGGCAATTCGCAGAAAAACGATGCGGTCGATAGTACGCTGAACCAAGAGGTTCAAGCTACGTTGATCCAATTTATTATGTAGTGCAATATCTTTGGCCAACATTTCGCGCCAATTTTCCATCTCCTGCAGAAATGCTTGGTCAACTGTGATTAAACCTTTGATTTTCTCACCTTCGACCCAATCCCACAGAGAGCCGCTTGCCACTGCTTCGCGGCTAAATCGTGATGCCATCTCGTCCCAAATTTTATGATACTCGTCGTACCTCCAATATCGCAGTCGCGCTTTGTTGGCAGGGTCCAGGCGTTTCGGCTGGATACGGCAGTCATAGACGCAGAACTCTTCAAAGTTGGTTAGCACACTTACAGGCAGATTTCCCGACCACCCGTAACGTCTCAACTGAAAGGCAGAAGCGGAGTCTTCCTTGAGATTAACATTCGGCCGCTTTGTCTCGACGAAGAAATGAGTTGTTGAGCCGGTACGAAAACCATAGTCTGGGCGTTTGGGTCTTTTCTGCCCATCTTCGTCCACCATGACGCTGACTTCGTGGCCAACTTGCCTGTTGTCGGCTATATCCCATCCAAGTATCTTAAAAAGCTGGTCAACGAACTGTATTCGCAATTCAGTTTAGTTTGCGGGTTTGCGGTTTTCAAATTTTTTAACCAGTTGATAAATGCTATCCGGTGCGTTCATATTACTTCTCCATATCAATCACAATCTTGACCGCGCCTTCGTCTTGCAGGGCATGCAGGTCGTAAGCCTCGAAGACATCGTCAAAGGCGAAACGGTGCGTAATCATGCGCCCGGCATCGGCAGTGCCATCGCTAATCCAGGCGAGAGCCTGGCGCGTGCAAGCATGGTTTGGATCTCGCGCCGCGCCGACCATGCCGCGCGTCGTCACCGTCTTCCAAAAAAGCTCAAAAATAGGGAACTGCATGCGCTCAAAGCGCGGCACGCCAAAAAAGAGAATGAAACCCGCCGCCCGCACAATCTCCACCGCCAGCGCGATAGAGTCCGCTTCGCCGGCCGCCTCGACGACCACATCGGGCAATGCGCCGTCATTGAGGGCGCGCAGCGCCTCAACGGGCGAGCCATCCGCATTGTGAAGTATGTGCGTCGCGCCATAATGCTGGCTATAGCGCAGGCGATAGGCTTTGAGGTCTAGGGCGATGATTTTAGCCGCGCCGCGCCGCCGCAAGGCAAAATTGAGCCACAGGCCGGCCGAGCCTTGGCCGATGACGGCGACTGTCTTGCCGCGCAGATCAGGCAGAACTTGGCAGGCATATAGCACAGTGCCAAGCTGCTGCGCCTGCACCGCCTGTTCCAGCGGCGTCGCTGGGTCCAGCGGCAGCAGGTATTCGATAGGCGCTCGATAGTATTCCGTCATAGCGCGGTGGTCAGGCGCCAGCGCCAGCACGCGGTCGCCTGGCTGCAAGGGGCCCGCATAAGACTCATCGATGGCTTCGATGATGCCGACCATCTCATGCCCGGTTTCGCCGGCCGCGGTGGGATAGCGGTCCTCGGGCAGATAATGCAGGTGGCGGATGTCGCTGCCGCAGAGCGAAAGGCGCAGGGTCTTGATGATGGCGCTGCCTGGCTGCAGGCGCGGTTTGGGCGCGTCAACAAAAATCGGCTGACCGCGGGCGATTATCTGAACGGCTTTCATAGAGCATTCCTCAGGGTTGCTGGCATAAGCGTCGAGTATAGCAGTTTCGTGGCGCTGGGTCATGCTACTGTTCTGGCCGGCTTTTTGTTAGAATGGGCGCATGCGGCGATCCTGTTTCATTTTTGTCTGGCGGGTCTTTTTGCTCAGCGCTGTTGGTCTGTGGCTGGCGGCTTGCGCGGCGGCGCCTGATGGAACGCCGGCTCTGCGTCTGACGCTGGCGCCGCCGACGGCGCAGCCAACGGCCACGCGCGCCGCCTGGCCCACGCTGACGCCGCATGTTTTTTGCGCTGGCGTGGCGGAGTCTTTTTTGATTGTGGGCGAGCGGGGCCGGGTCACGCTGACGAACGAAGGTCAATGGCTGAATTTGCGGGCGGGACCTAGCACGCAATTTGAGGTTATCGCGCAGTTAGCGCCGCTGGAGAGTTTTATGGTCTTGGCTGGCCCGCGCTGTGGCGGCCCCTTTGCCTGGTATCAGATCGCCTATCGTGAGACGGTCGGCTGGATCGCCGAAGGCTACGAGGGGCAGTATTACGCTGAGCCTTGGCTGCCGGGTTAACTGGACTATTCCGCTAACGCGCGCTATGCGCTATGCTAACTTGAGCGCGATGTATGGAAGGCGTGGTGAATTGACTTCAGAGCGCGATAGCGGTTATCTCAAAATTATTTTTGATCGCCTGGAAGTTTGCAAGAGCTACCGGCCAAAATTCGGGCTGGGGCGCGCTGGCATCGATTACCAGACATTTCGGCAGTTATACAGCCAGGATGCTTTTTATACTTGGTTCGGCTTAAATAATGCGCGCATATATTCAGCACACAAGGTGGCTGGTGGCATAACATCGATATATAGGCAGATTGGTTTGGCCAGCGAAGAACTCATCCGCAAGATATTGCAGGATGAATTAGGCCTGTCGGAAGCTGAAGTAAACTGGTCTTACAAAATTGCGTCCAGCGGCCGCGCACGTACACTAAAGCTAGACGGGCGTATTTCGCCGGCGCATATTGCAAACGAGAACAGGCGCGCGCAAGTAGTGGCTTGGATGGACGCGGCCAGCGCGCGGCTCTCGCTCAATGTGCAAATCGCCGCCGCGCTGCAAGGCAGCATATTAGAAATTCGGCAAGGTTATAAGAGCAAAGATGCCAAGCGCCAAAATGCGGATATGGCCAATGCCGCCCAAGCCTATGCGCAAGGCTATTTGCCGGTTCTTATGCTGCTTTCCGAACAAATTGATACCGATATTATGGAACGGTATGAACGGGGAAAATGGCTGGTCTTGCGCGGCAATTTGCTTAATGACCCTTTGACTTCGACTTTTGCCTTTATGAAGCTGGTAGTCGGTTATGATTTGGCGGCATTTTTTGAGCGCAATTCTTCTATGATTCGCGGGCTTACCCAGTCTGTGCTGAATAGCTTGCTCAAGGCGGATGACGATGCTTAAACAGCGCGCCGAACTGACATTCAAACACAATCTCAAACAAGGGCGGCATGGCTGGGTCCGCTTGACGCCTGCCTATTCGGTTCAGCTTGTGCGCGACATCCTGGCTCAAAATGGCAGCTATGCCCATGTCCTTGACCCCTTTTCCGGCAGTGGCACAACTGGCTTGGCTTGCGCCCAAGCTGACATTGACGCGACCCTGCTCGATATCAACCCCTTTCTAGTCTGGCTGGCTCGCGTCAAAACGGCAAATTACAAAATGGCTGAGAGAACGCGAGCCAAAGAACTGGCTCCGGCCATCGCAAACTGCGCGCGGCAGCTTGCCATAGATACTGGAGAGACTGGCTTTTGGACACCGCCCATTTACAATATAAAGCGCTGGTGGTCGCCGAATCGTTTGTCCGCGCTCGCGCGCATCTATCAGCAGTTGAATGAGAAGTGCGAACCTGGCCCAGCGCGAGACCTGTTTTTGATTGCCTTCTGCCGCTTGCTCATTGACTGGTCAAATGCTGCTTTCAATCATCAGTCCATGTCTTTCCGCGCGCCACAAGCTGGTTTGTTTGATGAAAGCGACATGATCTTTTCGGCTTTTGTAGATAAGGCGCAGCAGGTCGCAAACGCGGCCGGCGAAGAAATTAGCGGCGCGGTGCAGGTGCTGCGCTGCGATGCCCGCCGGCTGGACATAGAAAATGGCGCCAAGTATGACTGCGTTATCACATCGCCGCCTTATGCAAATCGTATGAGCTATATCCGCGAGCTTCGACCGTATATGTATTGGCTTGGTTACCTCAGCGAGACAAGTGATGCGGGCGAACTGGATTGGCAGGCGATTGGCGGCACCTGGGGCAGCGCGACTAGCAGGCTAAAGGGCTGGCAACCGCGCCGCACATATACATCAAGCCACTTGCAACAAGTTGTTGCGGCGATTGCAAAAAGCAGCGAGACCCTAGCCAATTATGTGCATAAATATGTTGAAGATATGTATCTGCATTTTCTGAATATCAGACAGCATCTTACCGACGGCGCTGAGCTCTATTATATTGTCGGCAATTCCAAATTTTATGCTACTGTGGTCTCTGTCGAAAAGCTCTACGCGGAGATGATGGCGGCCGTCGGCCTCGTTGATATTGACATTTCCCCCATTCGCAAGCGCAACTCAAAAAAAGAATTGTATGAATATGTCGTTTTTGCGCGCAATATCGCTGAATAGCTCTTATTTACTTCTTAGACAATCATGCTACAAATAGCAGCACATTTTTGACCGCCGCGCCTTGATGGCGCCTAGCGCATTTGCAAGGAAAAACCATGAGCGAACAATTCTCTTTTCAAGCGGAAACGCAGCAACTGCTCAATATCTTGATTCACTCGCTGTACACCGAGAAGGAAATCTTCCTGCGCGAGTTAATCTCCAATGCCTCTGATGCCTTGAACCGCTTGCAATTCGAAATGCTGACCAATAGCGCTGTGCAAGACCCCGAGGCTGAGCTAGCGATTCGCATCGAGCTGGACGAAGAGGCGAACACGTTAAAAATCAGCGACACTGGCATCGGCATGAACCGCGCCGAAATCGTCGCCGGTTTAGGCACAATCGCAAAATCAGGCGCCAAAGCCTTCATCGAAGCTATGCAGGAAAAACCCGAAAACGCAGCCGACATCATCGGGCAATTCGGCGTCGGCTTCTATTCCGCCTTTATGGTCGCTAATCAAGTCGATGTGCTTTCCCGCTCCTTCCGCCCAGCAGACGAAGCCGCGCGCTGGTCGGCCACTGGCGGCACAAACTATACGCTGGAGCGCGCCGAAAAAGACAGCCGTGGCACCGAAATCACCATCCACCTCAAACCCGATGAAAAAGAATTCACCCGCGAGTTCCGCATCAAAGACATCATCCGCCGCCATTCAGATTATGTCGCCTTTCCGATCTATGTCGGCGATGACGACGAGCCGACGAACAAGCAGCAGGCGATTTGGCGGCGGCGCCCAGCCGAAGTCGAAGCCGAAGACTACGATAACTTCTATAAGATGCTCACGATGGATTTCAACGGCGCGCAGCATCATATTCACATGCGCGCCGATGTGCCAATGCAATTTTATGCCCTGCTCTTTATCCCCAGCGGCGCAGAGCTAAATATGTTCAGCCCGCGCCAAGAACCAGGTTTGAAACTCTATGCGCGCAAGGTGCTTATCGAAGAATATAACCGCGACCTGCTGCCAAACTACCTGAGCTTCGCGCAAGGCGTCGTCGATAGCGAAGACCTGCCGCTCAGCGTCAGCCGCGAGAGCATCCAAGCGACGCGGGTTATGTCTAGCTTGAAGAAGACGCTTACCCGGCGCCTGCTCACTGAATTGAAGCGCATGGCAAAAAACGACCGCGAGCGCTACCTCAAAATTTATCAAGCTTTCGGCGCTTATCTCAAGCAAGGGCTGGTGATGGAAGTGGACGAGCGCGACGACTTGGAACCGTTGCTCTTCTTCCAGACGACCCACGACGACGACCCAAACCAGTATCATTCGCTGGCGGAATATGTCGAGCGCATGCCGGTGAATCAAGCCGATATCTATTATGTGGTGGCGGACGATTATAGCAGCGGCGCGCGCAGCCCCCATCTGGACGCCTTCCGCCAGCGCGGTATCGAAGTGCTTTATTTCACGCAGGCCGTCGATGCCATGCTGCCAATGGGGCTGGGCGAATATCAAGAACATAAACTGGTCAGTGTCGATTCGGCCACGCTGGATTTGGCGGATCTGGGCGAAGTAGACGAAACGGCGGAGGAAGCGACGCAAGCGCTGGGCCTGGACGCTTTTACGGCTTTGCAGGCGCGGGTCAAAGCGACGCTGGGCGAAAGAATCAGCGATGCCCGCGAGAGCAAGACCCTGGTTGGCAGCCCAGCGCGGCTGGTCAGCGATGATGCCAGCGCCAACCGCCACATGTTCCGCATCAATCGCCTGCTGGATAAAGAGTATGAACTGCCGGTGAAAGCGCTGGAGTTGAATCGGCGGCATCCCTTGATGCACAATCTGAGCCAGCTTATTGCCAGCGGCGGCGCGGCTGCTTTGATTGACGCGGTCATCGAACAGGTCTTTGAGACGGCGCTCTTGCAAGATGGCATTCATCCCGACCCCTCGAGCATGGCAGACAGGCTGACTCTGCTCATGCAGGCGGCGACTGGCAGCGCCAGCGCTAACTCGCCTTTCGCCGCGCCCCAGCCAGAAAGTTCCGCAAATGATGTCGGCGAAAGTACAGCAAAAGAAGAGGTGTAAAGATGGCGCAAAACAAAACCCAACGCAACGATGGCGATGTGCTGGCATATCTGGCGGCGGTATCGAACAAGCGCCGCCGCGAAGATTCCCTCGTCGTACTAGAAATGATGAGCGAGCTAACGGGCGAGCCAGCTGAAATGTGGGGGACGAGCATCGTCGGCTTCGGCAGCTATCATTATAAATACGCCAGCGGGCGGGAAGGCGATTTTATGCTGGCGGGCTTCGCGCCGCGCAAGCAAGCGCTGACGCTCTATATCATGGGCGGCTTAGACCGCCATGCCGAGCTGCTGGCCAAGCTGGGCAAGCATCGCATCGGCCGCGCCTGCCTCTATATCAACAAGTTGGCGGATGTGGATTTGACGGTGCTGCGCGAAATCATCGCCGAATCTGTCGCGCACATGCGCCGCGAACATCCGCCCGCCGACGCTTGAGCCGACGCAACGGAAGCCACCGCCGCTGCGTATAATCAGATGAGACTGCCTAAACCGCTGGCGCCGCCTTTGGTGTATAATTAAGCGAGCGGTGAGTGTCAGGCAGAGCTTGGATAGCGTATGGATGGTTTGAAAATACTCGGTCAAATCGGCAAAGGCATTGTCAAGACAATTGAAGTCATTGGCAAGGGCATCGGTTTGACCAGTCAAGCGATAAGTGAAGGCTCAGTTGCAGTGAGGACGGCTATGCCAGTAACAGAATTGACTTCCGTATTTAATACGACGGACGAGACGATAAAATTTATCAATCAGGAATCCCCGCGCGATAGCAAGGAAATTTTGCCCCAAAGTGCCGTTTCAATGAAAACGGCAAAGACCGCCGGCGCTTGGGTGCCTTGGTTTCATCCGCCGCGTTTTGGTCCCTTCAGCCGCAAGCGCATGGAAATTGTGGTAGATGATGTGCCAGTCATCTATCTCTGGCAGCGCGATGACCACATTTTTTGGTGCAACCGGCTCGATAGCCAGGGCAATCCAGCCAAGTCTTATGAGGTGCCGGGCATCTCGCATGTGGGCGGCAAGCGTATGCTGGTGGTGCGCAATGACCCGGAAAATGGCTACAGCGCCTTCCTCAGCGAAAGCGTCGAAAACAAGTAGCAAACAGACGCGCAACGAGCGAATTTGAAAAAGCCGCCAAATCTGTGATGCGGCTATGACAGTGCGCAGGCCGCCATTGGCAGCGCAAGCACGCCTTGGCAGATTCAGCGATTTTAGAACCCATAATGGAGAATAGCGAATGATTAGCAAAGTAGGCACCATCTCAATCTTTGTCGAAGATCAAGACCGGGCTAAAGCCTTCTACACCGAGAAGCTGGGCATGGAGCTGCGGGCGGATACGCCAATGGGACCTGGCGCCGACGCGCGCTGGCTAGCGGTGGCGCCGGCCGGCGCTGAGACCGAAATCGTCCTCTACAAATTTGACGAACACTGGGAGAATTACCGCTCCACCTTCCAGCAGTCGCAGTCCTTGACCTTGCAATGCGCCGACATTGACGAGACCTATCGCATTTACAAAGAGCGCGGCGTCGAGTTCTTTGGCGAGCCAGAAACGCAGTTCTGGGGCCGTTTTACTATGCTGAAGGATTCGGAAGGCAATATGCTGATTCTGGTGCAGGTCTAGTGGCAGAGCCTTGGCTGGAGCTGTCGCTGCAAGTCGGTCGGGCGCTGCGGCGGCAAGGCGCGACGGTCTGCGCGGCCGAATCCTGCACTGGCGGGCTTATCCTCAGCGCCTTGACCGATTGCGCTGGCAGCTCCGCGTATGTGCAAGGCGGCTTGGTAACATATTCGAACGAAGCGAAGATGCAGCTTTTGCAGGTGCCAGAAGCGACGCTGATGGACCAGGGCGCGGTCAGTGAAGCGACAGCGGCGCAGATGGCCCGCGGCGCCCGTGCCCTATTCAATACGGATTATGCCCTAAGCGCCACCGGCATCGCGGGGCCCGGCGGCGGCAGCGCCGAAAAACCAGTCGGTTTGACCTATATTGGCTTGGCCGGGCGGGCCGGCCTGCTGCGCGTGCAGCGGCATGTCTGGCCGGGCAATCGCTTAGAGAACAAAGCTCTGAGCGTGCAGGCAGCGCTGGCGCTCTTGCTGGACGCCCTGCCCGCTTAAAAGCCGATACTGCGATATATCTGCGCCAGCGGCAAAGTACAATTCAGCATATCTAGCCTGATAACATCATCTAATCGAGTGAAGACTTGCCGCGTCCAGCCAGCATCGCAACGTCGATAATACTCGACATAAACCCGCTGCTGGTCGATGATGAGAATGGCTTGCACGGACGGTATCCGCTGATAATATTCCCGCTTGCGTCCGCGGTCATGATGTCGGCTTGAAGGCGAAGTTACTTCGACGATGAGGATTGGATTGAGCAAGACGCGCCTGCCGCCAGCTTCGAGCGCTGGCCGCCCGCAGACAACGCTCACATCCGGGTAAAAGTAGTGTTCGTCATCGGCTTTCACCATCATATCGCTTGTCAATACCCGACATGATGAGTTGCTTAGTTGGCTGCCAATGCTGATAGTGATATTCGCCGAAATCTCGCTGTGTTCCAGGCTGCTGCCGGCCATGGCATAGACTTCGCCATCGATGAGTTCATGCTTGACCTCGCTTTCCGCTTCGAAGGCGAGAAAGCTCTTTGCCGTCCATCTTTGCTTGAGTTTTAGTGCCACCAGATTTCTCCTATTTTGCGCGGTCGAGAAAGCCTAATGCCGCCTATTCTCTTAGTATAGCAGGCTATTTGCGCGCTAGCGCAACGCGTCGAAGATCGGCGAGATTTGATTTCTCAAAAGTTCTGCGCCTCTTATCTGTAATCTTTCTATAAGCAATTATTTGGCAAATCACCGGCGCCGCGCTATAATGCAAACAGAGCGTCAGGAAAGCGTAGAGTAAATGTTGGCAAAAAGCGGCCAGCTTGCGTTATACTGGGTTTCATTGCGAAGGGAGAGCGCTATGTACGATACAGTGCCTAGGCCCGATGTGCCGTCTAACAACTTGATACAGAGATCCTTCGCCCAGCGCTGGAGCGCGATTGCCCTCGAGATTGTCATGACAATCGTCATCACCGTCGCCGCTGGGCAAGCCTTCGACTTTTTTGACCCGTTCGAGGCGCAGCCCGCTACTGCCGCCGTCCAGCAGCTTGCCGCTGATAGGCAGGCGCCAGCGCTATCAGCCGTATATGACCCGCTCGCTGTGGTCAAGGAACGCGGCCTGGAATATATCCAAGCGCGCCGTTTTGTCGCGGCCGAGGCGATTTACGATTTTGCCATCAGCGCCACCCCCGAAGACGCGCATAATTATGCCGCCCGCGCTTATGTCAACATGCAAACCGGCGATTATCAAGCAGCGCAGACGGATTACCAGACTCTGCTAGAAATGACGCCGGCTGACTTTGATGGCCATGTCGCGCTGTGTTGGGCTTATGGGGAACTGGGAGAATTCACCGATGCCTTCGCGCATTGCGACCTGGCGCTGGAATACGCCGGGTCGGATTTTGAAGTGGCCGTTGCGCTGGAGAATCGCTGCTGGCTGCAAGTAGAGATGGGCGAATACGCCGGCGCCGCGGGTGATTGCCTGCGGGTTCTAGAGGCTTTCCCCAGTTGCCAGCATGAAGTCTGCGCCTTAGCCCATTACAACCTGGGGCGAGTACTTTTGGCGCAGCGCCAGATAGACGGCGCGCTGCGGCATTTTAACCGCGCTGTGTATGTCGGCTCAAGCTATGCAAAAATGTATTTGGAGATTGCGCAAGTACATTCTATACTAGGGTATGAGCGGACGGCTCAAGCAAGTTATGCGCGTTATGCAGCGCTTGTGGCGCCGGCGCAGCATTCTGATTAGGTAGAAACTGGCGAAGTGGCTTGACGGCCGCTGCGTCAGATGGCTATACTAAGGTTCAAGTAGTTTATTTCAGTGGTCGGAAGTTGAGTTGGGGAGATTTTTATGAAGAAACAATACTCGGAATATGACATTCCCAGACGTTCACTAAAAGACCGCATCCTCAGCCAGCGCCCGAGTGCCTTGATTATCGAGGGCTTGCTGGTGCTGGTCGCTGTTGTGGTCACCATCGGATTCCTGTCTCCGGTAACGCCCGTCGAAGACAATAGCGACGCGGTGATTGCCGAGCTGGAAGCAGTCATTGCCACGCAAGACGCCGCTTTAGCTGAAGCTGCCGAAGCGATGGCCCAAGCTGCGGAAGCGGCCGCTAGCCCACGGGGCTTTTTGACCGCCACCGCCGCCAAGAACATGGCCTGGTCCAGTCTGTCGAACGAAGAGTATCGTTCGGCTATCGCCCTTTATGACGCGCTGATCGCGGAAGGCGAAGCCGACCTCAATACCTATTTCGGCCGCGGCTACGCCTATAGCATGCTCGACGAGCACGCCCGTGCCGTTCAGGATTACTCGCTTGTCTTGCAGCATCAGCCCGATAGCGATATGGCTTTGAACAATCGCTGCTGGGCTTTCAGCGAAATTGGCGAATTCGAGCGCGCCCTGGCCGATTGCAATAAGTTGATGTCGCTGCTGCCAGATGCCGCTCATCCCTATCTCAATCGTGGCATCGTCTACGAAAGGATGGGCGAGATGGAAGCAGCCCTGTCCGATTATGTCGAGTGGACCAAGCGCAAGAAGCGCCGCGTCATCCGCAACGATAATCTGGCTTGGGAAGGCCGCCTGGAAGTGCCAATGGCGGAAGGGCATGTCTATGTCTTCCCCTTCACCGCTAGCGCCGGGCAAGACATCTTTGTCAGCGCCATCAGCAGCCAGCGCGATGTCGATGCCGACCCGCTGCTGCTTATCCTCGACCCGCAGGGGCAGCCCTTGACCGCCAACGATGACAGCGGCGAATGGTGGGACAGCTATGTGCAGTTCCGCGCCCCCGTCAGCGGCGAATACGCCGTTCTCTTGACACACGCGGGCGGCAGCACCGAAGGCAAGGTCGAAGTCTCTTTTGATATTGCTGGCGATTTCACCCTCGGCAACGATATCGCCCGCTTCAAAGCCGATGCCTACCGCGCTTTGATGTCCGCCGATTATGAAGTCGCCTTGGAGAATTTCCGCCGCGCTTTGAACCTCAACCACAAAGACGCGGAAGCCATGAACTGGCTGGGCGTAACCTACCGCTATATGGGCGAATACGACGCCTCTATCAGCCATATCACTATGGCGATGCAGCTCGATAGCAGCTATACGCTGCCTTACCTGTCGCGCGGCATCACCTACGAAACGATGGGACAAGCCGAAGCTAGCGCCGCGGATTATTACCGCTACGCTATGCTCAACCACAGCCGCAGCCTCTTCCACGCGGAATTGGACGGCGATAGCGAATTTGAGCTGCCGATGCGCGATGGCTGGGTCTACAGCATCCCCTTTGATGGCAAGCGCGGGCAAGAAGTAGACATCGATGTCAGCACAGTTGCGCCCGGTTTCGTCGACCCGCTCATCATCCTGATTGGGCCCGACGGGCAAGCGCTCACTGGCGACGATGACATTTCCCGCAGCGAGTACGATGCCACCATCGCCGATTACAAACTGCCGGCCACCGGCCAGTACACGCTGATTGTCAGCCACGCCGAAGGCGGCGCCAATGGCACCCTCAATGTTGATGTGGATGTCAGCGCGCCTGTGCCAATGTCCGTGCCAGGCTATAGCGGCTGCAACGGCCACTAAAGCCAGCTCCTAAGCAAGCCAAAGGGCGAGTCGTTTGACTCGCCCTTTTTTCTTTTTCAGACTTGCGCAGGAGCAGAAAAAATTAAATTTTGCAAGTTTTTGCGTTTTGTTTCAACCCCCGGCCTCTCCCATAGGGCAGTGTCTACGCGCCCCAAAGCTTTGGGGAGGGGAGAAAAACCCCGAAAATTATGGCTGCGCTTGCAGAAAAGTCCCTCCCTGAAGCTTCGGGGAGAGATCGCCAATCGTGGGCTTGGTTCTGCCTCAATTTGATGCGATTGCCCCGCCCTTTTTTCTTGTCTCAGACTTGCGCAAGGGCTTTACTGCCCAGTAACAGATCTCACATTGCGGAAGATGTCTTTGAGACGGGCGATATACTGGGCTGGCAGCGGCGGCCTTTCAAAAGACGCCAGATTCGCCGCGAGATGCTGGGGCTGGCTGGTGCCAGAGAGAATGACATGCGCGCCCGCTTCCGCGAGGCAGAACCGATAGGCGGCATCTGGCACGCTGACCGCCGCGCCGTCCGCTAGCAGAAAGCCCAGCGGATTTTCGCTGTCAATGGCGCCAGCTTCAATCTCGCCACTCTCAAGCAAGGCTTGAATCGTCGACCGCAGCTTCGCTGGCTGGCTCAGAGCCAGGCGCACGGCGAACATGATTAGCACGCCGATGTCTTTCTGGCGCGCGGCGGGCAAGACAGTCGCGCGGGCGCTCTGATTCAAGAGATTGAAGCCGACCATAATCACATCCCAGACATCATCTTGCAAGGCTCGCTGTAGCATTTGGTGCTGCAAATCGCCATTCCAATGCTCCGTGAGGCCCAGGAAGCGTATCAATCCCGCCTGCCGCAAATCTAGCAGGGCTGGCGCTATCTCTTGGTAGTAATAGTCATA
Source organism: Phototrophicaceae bacterium (assembly GCA_965200325.1). Classification (GTDB taxonomy): domain Bacteria; phylum Chloroflexota; class Anaerolineae; order Aggregatilineales; family Phototrophicaceae; genus UBA6055. The sequence continues at coordinate 3,388,204 of OZ241335.1, forward strand.
TTGCTCGGGGCGCAAGCCATGCAAGTGGTAGATGTCGATATAATCGGTTCTGAGGCGGCGCAAGCTGTCATGCAAGCCAGCCCGCAGCTCCGCCGGCGTGATATTCTTGCGGCCGAGGCGCTTTTTGCTCGAGATGACAATTTTGCCGCGCTCGCGCTGGGCTAGGGCTGCGCCGATAATGCTTTCCGTGCGATAAGATTCTGCGGTATCGATGAAGTTGATGCCAGCGTCCAGCCCTTGCAGCACCAACGCGACGGATTCGGCCTCTGTCCGTATATTGTCGCGCTGGCCGAGGCGGCTGGGGCCGCCAGCGCCTAGTCCCATTGCGGAGACCCGCAAGCCCGTCCGCCCGAGTCGACGATATTCCATAGCGCTTTTCTCCTGATTTTTTGCGCGATTCCGCTTTATTTTGCCCCTATATCCACTCGATTGCGATACTGCAATTCGCCGCCAGCGGCAAGCGACAATGTGCTATAATGCGATTTGTATTCGATTGGAGCAGCCGGGGTAACAATGAACATAAACACATTTTCGATTGTGGCGCACAGCAGTGAAGAAGATGCCTGGGGCGTCTCGGTTGCCAGCAAGTTCCCCGCCGTTGGCGCAGTCGTGCCTTGGGCCCGCGCCGGCGTCGGCGCGGTGGCGACGCAATCCTACGCCAGATTGAGCTACGGGCCCGATGGTCTGGCTTTGATGGCTACAGATATGTCTGCCAGCGAAGCCCTGCGCGAGCTGCTGGCGGCGGATGACCTGCGCGAAAGGCGGCAAGTCGCCTTAGTCGACGAGCAGGGGCAGGTCGCCGCCCACACCGGCCGCGACTGCCACGACTGGGCCGGGCATAAGACAGGCGCCGGCTTTTCGGTGCAGGGCAACCTGCTGGCCGGCGAAGCCGTGCTAGAGGCTATGAGCAGCGCTTTTACGGCGGCAACCGGCGAATTAGCCGATCGGCTAGTGGCGGCCCTGCTGGCCGGCGAAGCAGCTGGCGGCGATCGGCGCGGCAAACAATCGGCGGCGGTGCAGGTCGTCCGGCCAAATGGCGGCTATGGCAATGATACCGACCGCTACCTGGACCTGCGCGTGGACGATGACAAGGCGCCAGTCCAGCGCCTGCTCGAACTGGTGAAACTGCACCACCTCTATTTTCAGCCGCCCAAACCAGAAGACAGCATCCCCATCGATAGCGACATCGCCAGCGAGCTGCAAGCGATGATGATTGGCCAGGGTTATATGGCGGGCAAGATTGACGGCCAATGGGACGAAGTCTGCCAGCAGGTCTTTTGGATGCTGATTGGCAATGAGAATCTGGAGATGCGCTGGCCTTTAGAAAAGAACCGCCATTTGATTGACCGCGTTGCTCTGGAATACCTGCGCGACCGTTTTGGCTAAGCTGGGCGCGCCGTCAAAAAGCAGCTTGCGCCGCCGCCCGCGTCTCTTCTGTATCCTGTGTATCCTGCTGGCGAGCTTCTTCCAATTCCAGCAATTGACGCGAGACCTGCGCTTTCATCCCGACGAAGCCTATTTTATGACCTTCGCCCGCGCGGCCGCGGTCAATGGCGATTGGCTGTTGCCCGGCGCGCTAGATAAACCGCCGCTTTCCCTCTATTTCAGCGCCTTGAGTATGAGCGCCTTTGCCGTTACTGCCGACGCGAATGGCGTCTTGCAGCTTGAGGCGCGGGTCGGCGAATTCGCTGGCAGGTTGCCCAATGCCCTGCTAGCGATTTTATTCGTGGCGCTGCTGCTGCGCTTTGCCTGGCGCGCCTGGCAGAACGAATTAGCCACTTTCTTTGCCGGGCTGCTGGCTGCGACTTCGCCCTTCCTGCTCACTTATGGCGCGAGCGCTTTCACCGATATGAGCCTGCTCTTCTTTTCGCTGGCGGCGCTTTATTTTACGCTGCGGCGGCGCTGGGGCGCGGCCGGGCTGATGCTGGGGCTGGCATTTTGGGGCAAGCAGCAGGCGATTTTTTTCTTTCCGCTGCTTCTTATGCTCGCCGGCAGCCGGCGCCGGCCGGCGGTGCGCTTTTTCCTGGCTTTTGGTCTGCCCTTTGCCGCGCTGCTGCTCTGGGATGCTGCCCGCCCCGAGCCAAGCATCTTCTTGCAAGCGGCCGCCAACAACAGCCCAGCCCAGCTTATCGCCGCGCCGACGGCCTGGCTGGAGCGCCTGGCGGAGTGGCTGGCGGCCGGCGCTTGGCTGCTGGGTCCGCCACTTTTGACGCTGTTTTTCTTAGGCCTCGCCAGCGTCAGCAGAAAAATAGCCACAGAAGTAGGACAAAGTAAATTTTGCAACTTTTTGCGTTTTTTCAACCCCACCCCGGTCCCTCCCGTAGGGCAGTGTCTACGCGCCCCAAAGCTTTGGGGAGGGGAGAAAACCCCCGAAAAATATGAGCGCGCTTGCAGAGAAGTCCCTCCCATCGGGCAATGTGTACAGTCCCCCAGGTTAGACTCCCCTCCCCGAAGCTTCGGGGAGGGGCTGGGGGTGGGGTTGAAAAAAGTTTCCCCGTTGCAAAATTTAGTTGGTTTTACTGAGATACAGAGGCACAGAGATACAAAGAACAGGAGACACTGCCTGGCAGGCGCGGCTGAGGGCAGGTTAGTCCAGCGGCGCTTGCTCAGCTACAGCGCGGCTTATCTGGCCGCGCACACGGTCATCAATTTCAACCTTTACGAGCGCTATCTGCTATTGCTGGCGCCGCTGCTGATTCTGCTTGTCGCCGCTGGCTTAGCCCGCGTCTGCGCTGGTCCGCGCGGTCTAACGGTCGCTTTGGTCGCGCTCATGCTGGTAGGCGCGGGCTGGAGCTTACAGGCTGATATACCGCTCGAATCGCAACGCCGCGCCCAGGTCGGCATCGACGCCCTAGCCCAACATCTCAAGCAGACGCCGGTGGCGACTGTGATTTATGACCCCTGGCTGGGCTGGGAGCTGGCCTATTATCTGGGACCTTGGCATGACAAGCGCCGCGTGCATTATCCGACGGCGGCGGCGCTGGCCGCGGGCGCATTGGCGCTGCCCGAAAGCGGCGACCGCTACTTCGTAAGTCCGCTGGAGCAGCCGCATGCAAATTGGCTGGCGGCGCTGGCGGCGGCTGGCTTTGGCATCGAAGAAGATTATCGGCGCGATCGCTTCATCGTCTACCGCTTGCGACCGCCCTAAGGCAAAACCCCCAATTATTGGGGGGTAGGCGCGCCCGCGCTTGTTTTACACTCAAGCTGTAACTGCTATAAGAAAGGACTATCGAATGCAATGCCTTTGGACTGCCTTAATGTCAATTATTTTTGTTGTAACTTTGCCAATCAGCCTTCCGCTGCTTTTAATTGGCGGGCTCATCTACCTCGCTTTCAAATTCTCGCCGCTCATCCTGCTAGTGATCATTTTTCTGATAATTCTAGCTTAGCCACCCGGTACAGCCAGTTGGCTGGGTAATCTTGACGATACTGGTTATAATCAGACTCAGTAGGATAAATTAAATTGTGCAAGTCAACCTCGCAATTAGCGCTCTCTCCCGTAGGTCAGTGCCTACGCGCCCCGAACCTGCGGCACGGGCTTGACCACCCGCAGTTTTCTCCCCTCCCCAAAGTTTTGGGCAGGGGCCGGGGGTGGGGTTGATATTGAACGCTAGCGAGAAGTAGCGGAGGACGGCTATGGCAGGTCTAAGCGACCCCAACCTCATTTATCTCTTGCTGATGGCCGGTTTATGGATCAGCGCCACTGGCACCTATATCCCTGGCACAGGCCTGGCAGAGGTCGCCGGCGCTGGTTTGATAATCGGCACGCTCTATTTGATGAGCCTGGTGGCGACCAACTGGCTGGCGGTGATTGCCCTAGTGGCGGGGGCATCGCTCTTCTTTTTGCTGCCGCTGCTCAAAGCGGAGTGGGAGCCTTTTGCCCTCGCCGGTTTAGCGGTGCAGGCTGTCGCCAGTTTCTTCCTTTTCGCCGAAGCTAGCGTATCGCCGCTCTTTATCGTCGTCGGCGTCTTGCTGGCTTGGGTCTATCACCGGGGCATTCTGCGTTCGATCCTCAAGCAGCAGCGCGAGCTATCTTCGACGCAGAAGGACGAATTTTTAGTCGGGGCGCATGGTCGGGTCATGGCGCCAATCGAAGAGCGCGGCACGGTGCAGGTCAAAGGCGAGCTGTGGACGGCGCGCAGCCAGGCTCGCCTCGAGAGCGGCACTGAAATCGTCGTCACCGGGCAGGAAGGCTTGGAACTGCATGTGGAAAAAGCCAAACGGGAAGACGCACGAGCGTCGCGCTAGCGTCTTCAGAGCCTAAAAATTGTCGGAAAGCATAAGATTGAGGAGTGAGAAATGGAGAACTTTGAACAAATAATGAGCGGCGGCATCAATGGCCTGCTGCTTGTTCTGTTAGTGCTAGCCATCGTCTGGCTGCTGCGGACTTCGGTGCGCGCGGTCAAAGAATACGACCGGCTGGTTATCTTTTTCATCGGGCGCTTCCGCACCGTGCGCGGGCCTGGTTTGACTTTCGTGCTGCCTTTTGTGGAATCAGTGATGAAGGTCGATATGCGCGAGACCATCATCGATATTCCGTCTCAGACGGCGATTACCAAAGACAATGCCTCCATCGGCATCGATTTTCTGGTCTATTACCGCATTACCGACCCAGAGCTGTCTGTAACGAAGGTTGAAGATGTCGTGGAAGCGACCGGCAAAATCGCCACCACCACCTTGCGCGCGGTCATCGGCGATATTGTGCTGGACGATGTGCTGTCTCGCCGCGACCAAATCAACGATGTGCTGCGCGTCAAGCTGGACGAGACCACCGAGCGCTGGGGCATGAAAATCACCACGGTGGAAATCCGCGAGATTGAGCCGCCGCGGGCTATCCAAGAAGCGATGAACCGCCAGATGAGCGCCGAGCGCGATCGGCGCGCCGAAGTAACGCAAGCCGAAGGCGAGCGCGAAGCGGCTATCAAACGCGCCGAAGGCAGCAAGCAATCAGCCATCCTCGAAGCCGAAGGGCAGAAACAATCCCAAGTCTTGCAAGCCGAAGGCGAACGCCAGGCACAGATGCTGCGGGCGGAAGGTTATGCGATGGCGCTGAAAGCGATCTATGAGCAAGCCCGCGATATTGACAATAAGACTATGGCTTTGCAATACATGGAGATGCTGGAAAAAGTCGGCAGCAGCCCCTCGACCAAATTCATCCTGCCGATGGAGCTGACCAGCATGGTGCAGAATTTCGTCAGCACGATGGGCGCTGGCGCGGCGCTGTCGAATGGCAGCAGCGGCAATGGCATGAAAGAGCGCGTCAGCGACGCTGTGCTAGAAAGCGTCAACTAGGCGCGGTCGCATTTTCAACCCCACCCCTCCCCAAAGCTTTGGGGAGGGGAGCAAAACCGCGAAAAATACTGCTACGCTGGCAGAAAAGTCCCTCCCCTAGGTCGGTGTCTACGCGACCCGGAGCTTCGGGGAGGGATTTAGCGTGGGCTTGTTCTTATTGCAATTTGATGCGGTTTCCCTGCATGTTAGCCCCGCTACTCCAACGTGATCTGCCAAGCCAAGACGCTGATGACAAGGCCGCCATCTTTGACAAAGATGACAGGCAGGATAGCTTCGTCGGCTGGCGTCAGCGCGATCGGGTCGCCGATACGGGCGTCATTAAAATAGGCGCTGATTGCGCCGCTAGCCGCGTCCCGGTCGAGGCGCAGGCGCGCAATCATGTTGCTGACCGAGCGCTGGCTGACGCTGTCGGCTTGCCCATCCTCATACAGAGCCAGGCTGATAGCATTTGGCCCAAGCTGCTGAAGCTGGATGCCAGCCTGCTCGCCACCGTCCGCGCTCTGCAAATAGATGCCAAAATAGACCTCATCCGCCGCGACGGTCGGGCTGGCGCTGTGCAAAGCCAGTTCCGCTTCCAGCCGGCGGATGCGCCGCGGCGCTTCGTTGCCATAAGCGCCGTTCAAATGCTCAGCCGCTGGCGCCAGCGCGATGGTCGTACCGGCGTCGGTCGCGCGGGCGCGGCCAAAGCGCCAGGCAGCGCCTTCTTGCCAAAATTGCTGCTCGTCCCAAAATGGCGCGGCTAGAGCCTGGCTATAGAGCGCGAGCAGGTCCTGTTTGCCGCGCAGCCCCTCGGGCGGCAAGGCGACGGTCGGCATCGGACTTGGCGCGGGGGTATTTTCGGTGGTTGCGGTGGCTGTCGCTGTCGGCGGCGCGGCGCTGACTTCTTCTTGAGCGGCGCCTGCCAATGGTTCGACCGCGTCTTCAGCCTCGTCTTCACCGACGGGCGCGGGGCTTTCCTCAGCGGCAGCGGCTGGCGCATTTTCGGTGGGCGCGGCTGTCGCTGGCGCTGTGGTGGGAGTGGGAGTAGCTGTCGCTGTCGCTTCAGCGCTGGGAGCGGCTGAATCCGGCTGCAAAGCCGCCAGCAGGTTCTCGAGGCTGCCATTTGCCGCCAGCGACAGCAAACCTCCCAGCACCAGCACCATCGCCAGCAGAGCCGCGATATTAAAGAGCCAAGGTCGGCGGCGGGCTGGTGGTCCTGGCTCGGCTTCAGCTGCTGCGGCGGGCGCGCTTGGCTCAGGTTTAAGCGCATGCTCGATGGGCGGCTCTTCCACTGGCTCTGGCGCGCTGGCCGGCGGTGGCTCTTCTGGCAGCGCTTCCACCACTGCATACCAATGGCGGAAGAGCGCATAGGCCGGATTGCGGTCGATGAACATGTGCTTGAATAGCTCGTCCATCGCCTCGAGCTTTTGGCGGCGGCTTTTCGCGCCGCTATAGATATTGAGGAAGGCTTCATAGGTATCGCGCCAGCCCAGCATCATCTGCGCTGTCTTATAGCCGAGCAGGTCTTCGGTCAAATCGGCTTGCAGGTGGATGGCGTCTCGGATGCTGGCTTGCGGTTCATCGAGCTGGCGGTCAATTTCTTGCGTCAAGTCGCGTCGTTTGACATTGAGCTCGGCTAGAGCCGCCTGCAAGTCTTCCAGCCAGGCGCGGTAATCAGCCAGGTCGATGCCAGCGTTGGATTCGGCTTCGGTGATGCTGCGCCGGGCTTGTTCGATTTTATTGCTGGCCGGGCGAAATTCGGCATCAGCCCAATCTTGCAGGGCTGATTCAAAAGCGCGCAAGCTCTGGATGCCGGGCATCAACAGGCGGGCTTGCGGGCTGTTCTCCAGTTGCCGCGCCAGCTCGCCGATGCGGTCGACGATATGCGGCCCATTCAGCTCGGCGAAGATGCTTTGAGCCTCGAGTAAATTATCTCGTTTGTCGATGTATTCGCTCAAGGCGCGCAGGGCGCTGTGGCTATCGGCATATTCGCCCAGGGCGCGCCGCGCCGCCGCCTGCCAAAAGCGGGCGTCTTCGATGGCGCGCCGGCCTTCCGTCGCCGTTTCTTGAGCATCCAAAACACCGCAGAGGATGTATTGGCAAAACAGGATGCGCAGGGCGGCGCTGTTGCTATTGGCGAAAGCCTGCACGAGGCCCTGGCCCATAGCCTTGAGATAAGTCTCAGTGCTGGGCATTTGCGCGGCGAAATTGTTGATGATGCGGGTTTCTCTATCCGTGAGCAGCTCTTCTATATCCAGCAGAGCTTTTTGCGTGCGGCTTTCGCTTTCGACGCCATTGCGCTCCAGCCAATCGCGCAGAGTGCGGCTGGCGCGCCAAAGCCGCTCGGCGCTGAAGACCTCACTTTCGCTGCGGGCGACTTCCACCGCCTGCTGGCCCAGCCGCTGCGCATCCGCCAGTTGCCCTTGGTCAAAGGCGGCCCAGCCATCGGCCAGCGTCCGCCCCAAATGCCCAGGCACCGAATGGCGCTCGACATAAGGCGCTTTTTCTACTACCCCTCGCAGCTGCTCGAACCAGCCGGCCAGGCTCGGGCTGATGGCTCGGACAGCTTTGGCGGCGCTGGATAACGCTGCCGTCGCTTCAGCCTTGTTGCCCGCAATGATAACTTCACGATAGCGCTGCCAGGCCGCTAAAGCCCGCTGCAGCCCAGCCAGCATCTCGTCCAGCTTTTCATCAAAAAGCTGTTTGGCGAAGGGCATCAGCTCAGCGTGTTTAGCTTGCAGCCAGCTTTCTAGGTCGCTGCCATCGGCGGCGGGCAGATAAGATTGGCTGTTTTGCAAGATTTCGTAGAGTAGGCTGAGGAAGTCTTCGATTTCTTCCCAGAGTGGGTTTCGTGGATCAATGGCGCGGCTGGCGTCGATGGCGGTCAAAGCAGCGCGCGGGTTGCTGGCGGCCTGCTTGCCGATGGCTTCCATATTCTCCGCCAAGGCTCGCGCCGCCTTCAGCGCCCGCGTCAAAGCCGGCAGCGGCAAACGGGCCGCGTCAATGTCATGCTGCGCGCCGAGGGCTTGCAAATTCGCCTCGAGCGCCGCCAGGCTCTCAACAGTTTCACGGTAGAGCGCGCGCAGGGCGCTGGCGCCGGCTTCGGCCATGGTCTGGGTCGCTGCCAGCGCGCCTTCGATGCCAGCCAGGCTGCCGCGGGCCTCGTCGACCGGGCTGCCGGCGGCCTCTAATTGCGCGATTTCCCGCTCGAGCCGTTCCAGATTCGGGCGCAGCAGCAAGACGGCGGGGAAATAAGCCGAGACGCGCTCGGCTAAGCGCCCTTGCAAGGCGCGGCTGGCTTCATCATCGGACGCTTCGCCTAATATGAGGCGGTTGGCGGCTTTACCGGCGCGCTGCTCGAAGAGCAGAGCCGTCGCCGCCGCCAAAGCCGGCGGAGCGCTAGCGAGCTGGCTTTCATCGAGCAGCCGGCACCAATCCCGCAGCAGCCGCACCAGCCCAGCGGTCTGGCTGCCCGTTCGTTCGCGCAGGTCCTCCAGCAAATCGACGGCGCCAGCCCAATTCTCGCCCCGCATATAAATCTTCACCGCATCGAGCGCAGCGGCGGCTTGCAAATCGCGCAGGCGGTCGATGATTTCGGTGTGGGCATTGCGCGCGGCCGGGTAGGCCGGGTTTTGCCGCAGAGCGCCTTGCACTTGCGCCAGCAACGCGCGCAATTCCTGCTGGCTCAAATCAGGTGTCTTGAGCTTGTCCAGCGCGCGGGCGACGACGCTATTGCGGTTTTGCTCCAGCGGGCGGCGATAACGCAGCAAATCGGCGTTAATCTCGGCCAGCGAGGCATAGCGGTAACGCAGGTTGGGGTGCAGGGCGCGGCTGACGATGTCTTGTAAGCGCGGGGCGATGGCATCGCTATCTTGATGAAAATCCACCCGGAAGTCGGCGCTGGCGTCGCGCGGCGCATCCACGCGGCGGCCGCCCGAAAAGATAAAATAAAGTAGCTCGCCTAGCTGATAAATATCGGTCTGGCGGCTGATGCCTTGCAAAGTAACTTCATCGCCTTCGAGGAAAACCGCGTTGCCCCAGTCGATGAGTTTGAGTTCATATTTCTCGCGGTGCCAAAACAAGTGCTTGGCATCGACATCGTTGTAGACAATGTCCTTATCGTGCGCCGAGCGCAGCAAACTGATGAGCCGGTCGATGATTTCCAGCGCTTCCAACTCGGGCAGGTGCTGATGCCGCCCAGCCAGGCGCGCCACTTCATCGGCGACGATAAGCCCCTCTGCCCGTTCCATGACGATATATTGCTGGGGGATGCCGCCAACGAAGAATTGCCCGCTGCCTAGCAGCTCGGTCAAGACAGGGTGGCCCGCCAGGCGCGTCAAGGCATTGCGCTCGTTGATGATGCTGACTTCTTGCCCGGCGCGGATAGGCGGCGCGTCATTCGGGTTCGGCCGCTTGATGACTACCGGGCGGTCATTGTCCAGCGTGTCGACGGCGCGCAGAGTCTCGCCCGAACGCCCGCGCGGGTAGATATAGTTATAACGGTAGCGATTGTCAAACAAGCTGTCGGCGATAGCGGTTTCTTTTGCCGGCGGCTGATTTTTTCCCATTATGATTGTGAAATCTTGCTCGGATATGAATAATTGTAGACCTATCCCCTAGACTTGCAAGATATACACGCGGATATTTTGGCATTCGCCGTAAATTGGGCATATTTCTGGGGCGCGGCGCGACTAGGCAAAATATCCTTCGCTGTGTATAACAAACTACATACCCTGCCACATAGAAAAGCTGCCTATGCCTTTGCGCCGCTTCGCGCCAGATTTGGCTTTAATCTTCGTCCTATTGCTCGCGCCGCTGCTGATGTTCCACCAGCAGACCCTCGGCGGCTATACGCTGCTGCCGACAGAAAACTTATATCAAGATTCGCCCTATTCAGCCTACCGCGAAACAACAGGCGCGCCGCCGCCACACAATGCCCTGCTATCCGATATGGTACTGCAAAATTATCAGTGGAAGGCTTTCCTCCGCCAGCAAATCGCCCAGGGCGAAATCCCGCTGTGGAATCCGCATCTGTTCGCGGGCATTCCCTTTTTTGCCGCCGGGCAGCATTCGGCGCTTTATCCACTGAGCATCGTCTATTACTTACTGCCCTTGCCCGCGGCTTATGGCTGGTTCATCTTGCTCAACCTGTGGCTGGCGGGTTTGTTCATGGCGGCTTATCTGCGCGCTTTGGGCATCAAGCGGGCGGGGGCGGCTTTGGCCGGCGTCGTGTATCAGCTGTCGGGCTTTCTCATCGCCAATGCTGTCTTCCCGATGATTGTGGCGGCGGCGGTCTGGCTGCCGCTGCTTTTATGGATGATCGAGAACATCCTGCGCGGGCGCGACCTGTGGATATTCCGCAATACGGCTCTGCTCTGGGTGGTGATTGGCGCGCTTGCCATCGGCTGCAACATCCTCGCCGGGCATATCGAACTGACGCTTTATACCTTGCTCATCGCTGGGTATTACGCCGCCTTTCGCTTGCTCTGGCAGGGCGGCCAGCAATGGCGGGCTAGCGGCCAGCTGCCATTGCGCTGGCTGGCGACCAAAGCGCTCTGGCTGCTGGCTATGGTCTTTTTGGGTTTGGGCTTGGCAGCTTTGCAGCTGCTGCCACTGTATGAATTCGCGCAGAGCAACTGGCGCGCCGAGCGCTCGAGCTTGGAAACAGTGCGAGGTTATGGCCATCCCCCGCGCGATATTCTGCTCTTCCTGCTGCCCAATTTTTATGGCAACCCGACGCATCACGGTTATTTTGATATTTTCAGCCGCCAATGGGTCTCTGATTTATCAAATGCCGGCGGCGGGCCTATCTTCTGGGGCATGAAAAATTATCTCGAAGCTGCGGTCTATGTCGGCATTTTGCCGCTCTGCCTGGCGCTTTATGCCCTGCTGGCCGGCTGGCGGCAGCGGCTAGCGCAGTATCTTTGGCCCTTCGCTGGGCTTGGGCTGCTGTCCCTATCTTTTATGTTTGGACTGCCGACTTATGCGCTGATATTCGCCCTGCCCGGCATGAACCAACTGAATACACCGTTTCGCTGGGTCTATGCGCTGACGCTGGCGCTGGCAGCGCTGGCGGGCATCGGCTTGCACTTGCTGGCAGCGCCGCGCCCGCGCCTGGCAAAACGGCTGGGCTGGCTGCTGCTCTTGCTGGGGGCGGGGCTAGCCTTAGCGAGCGCAGTTGCCTATCTCGGCTTTGAGGGATTCGCGCCGCTCTTTGATAGCCTGGTTAACCGCTTGGCGAAGGCGGCCGCCGTTTTTGCCGACGGGCGCATGTTCTTCAGCTATCAACTGCCGCAGGTCCTGCTGCTAGCGGCTCTGCTCTTGCTCAGCGGCTTGGTCTTTTTATGGGCGGCGCGCAGCCGCGCTCGCCACTGGCAAATGCTAGCGCTGGCGCTGGTGGTCCTGGATCTGCTGCTCGCCTCTTTTGCTTTTAACCCGGCCAGCAAACCCGAACTGCTGGACTTCACCCCGCCGTCCATAGAGTTCTTGCAGGCGCAGCCGGGGAATTTTCGCGTTAGCAGCTTGCTGCGTCCGAACGAAGGGCAAATCCTGAATTCCAATGTCGGGCTGCGCTATGGTCTGGATGACATTCGCGGTTATGACAGCATCATCCCGGCCAGCTATGTCAAGGTGATGCGCGCCTTGCAACCGCAATACAACCTCAAATACAACCGCATCGCTTCCCAGCGCACCGACCCGGATTGGAATCATATCCCGTATGAACAGGTCTTGACTTCGGATTTGCTGAACCTGCTCAATCTGCGCTATATCTTGACCGCGCCTGATTTTCAGCTGAATGTGCCAGGCTGGCAGCAAGTATATGCCGCCGAAGTAGCAATCTGGCAGAACGATGCCGCGCTGCCGCGGGCTTTTGTGGTGGACAAAGCCGATTGGAAGCCGCGCTGGCTGGCGGAAATGGGCGCCGATTTTGACCTAGCTGGCGCTAGCCTGCATGTGCCGCGCTATCAAGCGGCGACCATCAGCCACGACAGCGGACGGGAAAAATTCATCGATATTAGCGTGGACAGTCCTAGTTGGCTGGTCATCAGCGAGAATTACAGCCCCGGCTGGCGCGCCTTCATTCGCCCTTTCGGCGCAGGCGAAGATAAAGAGTTTGGCGCGGCTCTGCGGCCGGCCCTGGCGAATCTACAAGCGGTGGAGCTGCCGCCAGGCAATTGGACGGCGCGCCTAGTCTACAGCCCAGCCAGCGTGCAGCTCGGCCTCTTCACTTCCTGCATCAGCGTCGCTTTGATTATCTTCTTGCTTGGCGCTTGGTTTTGGCGCGCCTACATCGGCTTGAACAACGCCGAGTCCTCTGGTTTGGCGCGGGTCGCCCGCAATAGCATCGCCCCCATCATGCTTAATCTTTTCAACCGCGCCATCGACATGGCTTTCGCCATCGTGATGTACCGCCTGCTATCCCAAACGGATGTCGGCATCTATAACTATGCCATTGTGCTTTTTGTCGCCTTTGATATTTTCACCAATTTTGGCTTAGACCTCTTTCTCATCCGCGAGGCGGCGCAGAAACCGCAGCGCGCGGGCCATTATTTTTACAATACATCGCTTTTTCGTCTGGTCTTGAGTGTGACCGGGCTGCCGCTGCTGGCGGGCGTCCTGCTGCTGCGGCAGGTTTTGGAGCAAACCGAGCCGCTGCCCAGCGAGGGCTTGCTCGTCATAGGTCTGCTCTATATCGGCCTGTTCCCTGCCAGCCTGTCCAAAGGCATGACATCGCTGTTTTACGCCAAAGAGCAGGCGGAAAAACCAGCCGCTATTGCCACCATCACCACGATAAACAAAGCTGTCTTAGGCGTCATCGCGCTGCTGCTGGGTTATGGCATCGTCGGCTTAGCCGCCATCAGCATCTTCAACAATCTGCTGACGCTGCTGGTCTTGCTATGGGCTGGGCGCAAGTTCATCGGGCGCAGCCGCCGGCGCCTGCCCGATCTGCCGCTCATCCGCTCTATGACGCGCGAGAGTCTGCCGCTGATGCTCAATCACTTCTTAGCCACCATCTTCTTTCAAGTCGATATTCTCATTTTGGAGGCTATAAAAGGCTTCGAGACAGTGGCGCAGTACAGCACGGCTTATAAGTGGCTGCTAGCGATAAATATCGTGCCGGCTTTTTTCACGCAGGCTCTTTTCCCCGTCATGTCGCGGCAAGCCCAAGACGACCTCGCCGCGCTCAGCCGCACCTTCCGCTTCGGCATCAAGCTGCTATTCGCCCTGGCTTTGCCCCTAGCGCTGGCTTTCACCGCGCTAGCCGAGCCATTGACGCTAATTTTGGGCGGCGCGCGCTATCTGCCGCAGGGCGCCATCGCTTTGCAGTTGATGATTTGGAGCATCCCCATCGGCTGGCTGAACAGCTTGACGCAATACACGCTCATCAGCTTGGGTTTGCAGCGCATGATTACGCGGGCATTTGCCGCCGCTGTGCTTTTTAATATCGTCGCGAATCTGCTTTTTATTCCGCAGTATGGCTTTCAGGCGGCGGCCGTCGCCACCATCGCCTCCGAAGCGGCTCTCTTCTTGCCATTTTATATCTTAGTGCGGGGCAAGCTGGCGGATTTGCGGCTGTTCAGTTTGCTTTGGCGGCCGCTGCTAGCGCTGGCGCTGATGCTGGCGACCCTGCTGCTTTTGGGGCAGTCGCTCTTGGCGCTGCTGGCTAGCGCCGCAGTCTATGTGCTGGCTTTATTGCTGCTGCGGCCGCTAGACGCGATAGAAGGCGAGGTCTTACTGCGTTTGCTGCCGGCCAGAGCCCGCGGACGGCCGCTCGCGCGCTGGCTCGCTGGAGTTTCCTAGCCGCTTTATTAGATATAAGACTAAATCATCATCCAGCGGGTAAGCCGCGCCTGGCTCGACCGGCTGTCCGCGATACTGCGCGCCGCGCCCATCAGGCAAATAGCCGCGCTTGATATAGAGACGCTGCGCCGCGCCATAATCGGCATAAAGCCCAAAACCGATGCCGGCATATTGGCTGCGCTCGGCGATTTGCGCTTCAGCCTGCGCCAGCAACTGGCTGGCGATGCCGCGCCGGCGATAATCGGGCCGCACATTCAAATCTTGAATCTCGGGGATGCCGGCCGCGCGGAAGGCACCATAGTCGCTTTGCCAAACCACTTTACAATGCCCCAGATACTCTTTTGCCTGCAGCGCCAGCAGCAAGCGCAAAGCGCCCGCCGCCTGCTGCTCGAGCGCTGTGTGAAAATAGCCGGCCGGTTTTTCCCAGCCCAGGCGCGCGGCAAATTGAATTTGCAGCCAGTCCGCTTCGGCCGGCTGCGCCAGGCGGATGCGGAACACTGCTAGCCGGCCTGGGCCGGCCGCGCCCAAAGCTGGCTGAAGACAAAATCGCCGAGCTCAAGCGCGTCAGCCTGCTCGCCCATCAGCATCTCGAGTACGGGAATAGCCAGCGTGTATTGCGCGCCATCGGCGGCGCTGAGCTGCAAGCTGATTTTGTCGGCGGGCTGCAAGTCCGCCGTCAGCCCCATTAGCATGATGTGCCGCCCGCCGGGCTGCAATTCGACCGTCTCGCCGGCTGGGATGTGCAGCATTTCCAGCTTTTCCATGCGCGCAGTGTTGTTTTCGATGAGGCTGTGGTGGAATTCGATTTTGGCGGCGGCGCTGCTGCTGGCGGCGACGAGGTGGATGTCGCGCTCGCCGCGGTTGTGAATGCGCATATAGGCGGCGCTCGTTTCGCTTGCGCCGTGGTCCATCTCTTCCATCGCATCATCGTCGCTGTGCATTGCGCTGTGGTCCATCTCCGCCATCGCGCCGGTCTCGTCCGCTCCTGACGAAATCTCGTACTCGAAGGTCTGCTGGGCGACAGTGCCGTCGGCTAATTCCAGGCGCGCCTCGACAATCCAATCACCCGCCATCGTCCATTCGAAGGGCAGGTTAAAAATGCCCGCGGGCGCGTCCTCCGCTTGGGCGAAGACTGGCACCATGCCCGCGTGATTCATATCGCCGCGAATTTGCAGCGCGCCCGGATCCTTGAGCGGCGCGCCTGCTTTGTCCTTGACGGTCACCTGCAGCGTCGTTTCGCCGACGCGCAAATCCTCGGCTGTCAACTCGAACTGAATATCGCTGGCGGAAATCTGCTGCTGCCGGCAAGCGGCGAGCGGCAGCGCCAGAATGAAGAGCCAAAGCAGGGCGATTTTTTTTGCGCCCAGGCTGCTCGCCATATTAAGCGCTTGAAGTAGCGGTCGGGCTAAAGAGTTGGCTCAAGCCATAGCCAAAGAGGCCGGCCACGACGGGCGCTCCCAGCCACATGTGAACCTGCCACCACAAGCCGCCCTGGCCCCAGACATAAATGCCGAGCAGGTGGACTATCAGCAGGGCCCCTAGACTGAAGGCCCAGGGTATGACAAAGGCAAAAAAGCGCAGCCCATTGCTATTGTCTAATATGCCCCGCCGCAGCAGAACATCGCCCAAGAGGCCGATAGCCGCCGCGTTGAGCGCTAGCAGAAATTCAGCATTGTCTGCGACATGCATCCAGACCAGCAGCAGCGCGTTGACGGTGAACATCAGTGTGAGCGCGCCAAAAGGCAGCCGCCAGCGCCGCGCCATAAATAGCGTCACCGCGAGCAGGATATTGCTGTGTATCACCAGCGAGAGGGTGCCAATAATATCATGCAGCTTATGCTCGGCCGGGCGCAGCCCGGTCAAGGCGACCAGGTTGCTGGTAATGGCCGCGAAATTGGTGAAAAAAGTAAAAACGGAGACCATGCAAGTGAATGTCAGAATCACTGGCAGCAGGCTGCGCCAGCTATCATCGCTTTCCCGCTGCCAAAGCGCGCGCACGGGCCCGAAAATGATGCAGCTGCCCGCAATCGCCAGAAAAAGATGCGTCGGACTGAGCAGAGCCTCAATGTTTTCTTCGATGCCAAAGGCGGTATGCCAGAGCATATCGGCGAGGCCGCCCAGGGCGAAAGCGAAAAAACCGCCGAGCGAGAGCATATAACCCAGCGGCAGAGCCTGGCGCCAGAGATAGCCTTTGCCCACATTGCGAAAATGCGTGAAAATCAATATCAGCCCGGCCAAGCCGACCGCGCCATAGAGCAAGGCATGCCAAAGCGTAAAAAAGCTGTCGTCCACCTGCCCGTGATTATGCGCCCAGCCATCGATGAACAAACCAAAAACGATCAGGCAAGAGACAATGGCGATAAGCAAATCGAGCCGCGTATCCGCCGCTGGCCGCCCCGCCAACGCCTGTCCACTCGCTGCAAAGCGCCTCAGCCCGCCGGTTGAACTTCTGCTGGTCATTGCCCTGTCCTTTCCTTTGTTAGTACTTTCATTGTACGGAAGATAGGCAAAACAGTCAATAAGGCGCGGCGGCTTTGCCAGGGCAGTCGCGTCAAACAGAATTTAGCCACAGAAGTAGAACAAAGTAAATTTTGCTGAATCACGATTTTGATGTGATTGCCCTGAGTGGCTTTCCCCGCCTGGCGGTGTCACTATTCCCATTTCCAATGACGGGCAAGCGCAGCGCTAGCGCGATTCTTGACTTGATGTACAATCGAAATTGTTAACGATAGTAGCTGGTTTTTTTGGGGTGGCATGGCTTTTGAATTAGAAGCATTAGTCGGACATCTTTATATCGTTGGCGGCCGCGTCATCAATGTGAACCCGCCTGGCGCTTTGGTCGAGGTGGCGCCACCCAGCGCCGCCGCCGGCCGCGCCGGCGACACCTTTTTTGTTTTGATTATGCCATCAGGCGTCATCGCGCCGACTACATTTTATGAGCAACTGGCTCAGCTGGCCGCCGAGCGTTATTTTTCTATGGGCGGCAGCGTTACCACCGCCCTGCGCAGCGTCTTTCAGCATATCAACCGCAATCTCTACGAACATAATTTGGAACACGCCGCCCCCGCCCAGCAGCATTTTGAAGCCAGCATGATTGCCGCCGTCTTACGCGAAGATGACATGTATGTGGCGCGGGGGGGTCCAGTCGTTTCGGTCTTGCAGACCGCTGGACTGACCTTGACCTTCCCCGAAGACCTCAGCGATGACACGTCGCTCTTCAGCAGTCCGCTGGGGCTGCGGCCCGAACCAGATATTTCTATGGTGCGCTATGGCGTGAATGCCGGCAGCCGCCTCGTGCTGTCCGATGCCAACCTGGCCGATATCCCCAGCGACCGCTTGACCAGCATCCTGCTAGAAAATAACATCGAAAAAGTGCTAGGCACCCTGCGCCACACTATCAAGATTCAGAGTCAGCTGATGCTGGTGGAATTGGTGCCGCCTGAATATGAAGGCTCGGTGCTGGCGGCGCCGGGCGAATCCTCGCAGGAAATCAATCTGCGGCTTGGCGAGGCGCGCCTGCAACTGGAGTCGGACGGCGGGCCCTTGCCCTTGCCGCAGCGCGGCAATTTCAGCGCTTTGCTGCGCTGGGGTTTGGCGCGGCTGGCTGGGCGCCTGGCCGGCCTTTTGCTCTTTTTCGCTGATGTCTTCCAGCGCATTTTCCCCGTGCCTGGCACAGCGCCTTCCCGCCGCGCCGCTTCGGGCAATCTCATCCTGACTGTCTTGCTGATTCCACTCGTCATCGTCAGCATTGTCGTTTTATCTTGGGTAGCAAATGTCGGCGAGACCAAATTTGAGCAATGCCTCAGCCGCTTGCAGGAAGCGGCTAACTTGGCGCATTCGATCGATTCGAGCAACAGCCGCAGCACCATCTCCGCTTGGAACGCCACTTTGCAGACGGCCGATGCCTGCGCCGAACTGCGCGAGAATGACCCCTTTGTGGCTTCCGCCCGCCAAGAAGCGCAAGCAAACCTGGACAGCATCTCTAAAGTGCAGCGGCGGGTGGCGGTTCCGCTGACAAATTTTGAAGATGCCAAGATTAGCCGCCTGCGTTTGCGCAACACGGATATGTACGCCCTCGACGAACGCAATGACCTGGTCTACCGCATCAAGCTCTCCGACGATGGCACCGAAGTCCTGCTGCAAGAGCCTGTCTCGATGATGCGCCTAGGCGCGACCTACCAGAATTTTACCATCGGGCAGATTGCCGATATCTCTTTTGACGATTATTCAGGCGATTTAGCCATGCTGGACGAGAAAGGCACGCTGCTGCGCTGTACGCCAGATTTTGTTTTAAGCTGCGATGTCCAGAGCGTCCTCAACGCCGATAGCTGGGAAAAGCCCATCGCGCTGACGATATGGGACCGCCGGCTCTATATATTAGACAGCGAAGGCGGGCAGATTTGGCGTTACGAGCCTTCTGGCAGCGCCTATGTCAGCGCGCCGCGCGAATATTTTGCCGGCTCGGCTAAGCCGAATCTGACGAATGTGGTCGATTTCACCATCAGCGACGATGGCTATGTCTATATCCTATACGCCGATGGCGTCATGAAAAATTATCACGGCGGGCTGGAGCAGCCTTTCGCTTTTGTCAATTTCAACGAAGGCAGCGAGCCAGCTAGCGTGCGCACGGAAGGCTTTGTGCTGAACGAAAGCGCTTTTTCGCCCGGCTTCTTCCTCATCAGCCGCAAAGCCCGCACAATCTTTGAGACGACGGTGGCCGGCACCCTCATCGATAGCTACCAGGCTTATGACCAAGACAAGTTTGAATTGATGTCGGCAGTGGTGGCTTATCCCGAGCAGAATATGCTCTATGTCGCTTCTGGCAATACAATCTTCCGCATCGATATGGAATAGCGGGCAATAGGCTAGAGCTACTTGGGTGAAATAAGCCCGAGTTTTACGCTTTCATTTCAACCCCACCCCCGGCTCCTCCCCGAAGCTTCGGGGAGGGGAGTCTAAGCGACAAAAACTGAGGGTATGTAGACACCTGGCCGCCGGTCGCGTAGACACTGCCCTACGGGAGGGGTTGGGGGTGGGGTTGAAACGAACACAAAAAGTTGCAAAATTTACTTTGCCCTACTTCTGTGCCTCTGTGTCTCTGTGGCTAAATTCTTTTTTCTTAGTCGCAATATAAACTTGGGCTTGCTGAGACACAGGGGCTATTTTCTCTCAGATTCGGACTGGGGTTTGTAATCGCTTCGCCTTTGCGGGTATAGTATGCGCGCAAGCAAAGAAAAACATACGAGGCGAGGGCGCATGAGCAAAAAAGTATTGATTGTCTACGGCGGCTGGCAGGGACACGACCCCAAAGAGACATCCCATTTATTTGCCGGCCTGCTAGAAGCGGCCGGTCTGCAAGTTACTCTGTCGGAAACACTGGATAGTTTCCTCGATGCCGACTTGATGAGCGCGGTCGATATGGTGGTGCCAGTCTATACGATGAGCAGCATCAGCCACGAGCAAGAGGCGGGCTTGCTGGACGCCGTGCGCGAGCGCGGCCTCAGCGTCGGCGGCTGGCATGGTGGCATGGCCGATGCCTTCCGCAACAATACCGAATATCAATTCATGGTCGGCGGCCAGTGGGTGGCGCATCCAGGCAACATCATCGATTATCGCGTCAATATCACTGAGCACTCTCATCCCATCACCGCGGGCATCAGCGATTTTGCCATGCGCTCCGAACAGTATTATATGCACACCGACCCGTCCAATAATGTCTTGGCGACGACGACTTTCAGCGGCGAGCATGCCGCCTGGATCGATGGCACGGTGATGCCAGTGGTCTGGACGCGCCGCTATGGCAAGGGCAAGGTCTTTTATAGCTCGCTGGGGCATGTCATCGGCGATTTTGATGTGCCAGAAGCGCGGGAGATTGTGCGCCGCGGCCTGTTCTGGGCGGTGGATTGCCTGGAATAGGCTTCAGTTTTTATAGCCCGCTTGCCGCCTGTCGGCCGGTCTAAGCTGACGGTGGCGGAACTTAATCTGCCAGACGCGCAGCGCCGCCTCCAGCGCGATATTGCTGGACATCTTGGAACTGCCATGCTGCCGATCGGCAAAGTGAATCGGCAGCTCGCCAACGCTATAGCCCAGCCGGCAAGCCACATAAATCAGCTCGACCATAAAGACATAACCATTGGCTTTGATGCGGTCCAAGTCGAGGCCAATCAAGCAGTCGCGGCGATAGAGGCGATAGCCGCCGGTCGCGTCTTTCAGCGGCAGGCTCAGGATGGTCGGCGTATAGACGCGGTTAGCCCACCAGCTCAAGAGCTTGCGCAAGGGCCCCCAGTTCTCGTCGACGCTGCCGCCCGCCGCATAGCGCGAGCCAATCACGATGTCGTATTGCCCGGCTTTTTCTAAGAGCTGGGGCAGATATTTTGGCTGATGCGACAGGTCGGCATCCATTTGCACGATAAAATCAGCGCCTAGGGCTAGGGCTCGCTTGAAACCTTCGATATAAGCGGGGCCCAGCCCTTGTTTTTCCGCGCGCGGCAAGAGATGCACCCGCCCGGCATAGGCGGCTTGCGCGGCAAATTCTTCGACCGCCCGCCCCGTGCCATCGGGCGAATTGTCATCGACGACCAGCAGCTGAAAATTGGGCAGTTCCAAAGCGAAGAGCTGCGGTATGATGCGGCTGATGTTCTCGCGTTCATTATAGGTCGGCAAGACGACAATTATCTTGGGCGTGGCCATTGTCGTTTTTTTGGTCTCAGTCAGCGAGCAGGGCATTGACGGCATCGGCGACATGCCCCGGCGTCAAGCCATAAGCCTCATAAATCTTGGTATACGGAGCGCTGGCGCCAAAGCGGTCGACGCCGATGGCGCGGCCAGCCAAGCCGATGTAGCGCTCCCAGCCCAGCGTCACGCCCGCTTCGACGCTGACGCGGCAGCTTACCGCCGGCGGCAGCACGGTTTCTTTATAGTCGGCGCTCTGGGCTTCAAAGAGTTCCCAGCAGGGCATAGAGACGACGCGGGCGCGGATGTCCGCTTCTTCCAGCAAGCCCGCGGCATCCAACGCGATGGCGACTTCGCTGCCGCTGGCGATGATGATGGCATCGATATCGCCGGAGTCGTGTTCTGAAAGCACATAAGCGCCGCGGGCGACGCCTTCGTGAATGCCGGCGTCATTGCCCGCCAGCACCGGCAGGTTCTGGCGGCTAAGCACGATGGCGGCTGGATGCGCCAGCTCGGCGATGGCGGCCCAAGCCCCAGCCGTCTCGGTGGCGTCGGCCGGGCGGAAAACATGCAGGTTTGGCATAGCGCGCAGGGACATCAAATGCTCGACCGGCTGATGCGTTGGCCCGTCTTCGCCTAAGCCGATGCTGTCGTGGGTGAAGACATAGACGGTCGGAATATCCATCAGAGCGCCGAGGCGCATGGCCGGGCGCATATAATCGCTGAAGGTGAAGAAAGTGGCGCTGTAGGGTTTGACGATGCCGCCGTGCAGAGCCAAGCCATTGACAATCGCGCCCATGCCATGCTCGCGCACGCCAAAGCGCAAGTTGCGCGCGGTCGCTTGCCCGGGACCCGTATTGCCCGCGCCTTTGATGAGCGTCTTGGTGCTGCCGGCGAGGTCGGCGTCGCCGCCAATCATCGTCGGCGCGAAGCGCGCCAGCGCATTCAGAGCCTCGCCGCCGGCATTGCGCGTCGCCACCGCGTCGCCCTCGCCCCAGCTTGGCAGCGCCGCCTGCCAGCCGGGGGCAAATTCGCCGGCTTGCGCCCGCTGCCATTCGCCGGCCAGCGCCGGATAGGCGGCGCGCCAGGCTTCGAAGCGGCGCTGCCAGGCGGCTTCGGCAGCCGCGCCTCTTTCAAGCGCGCCGCGAAAATGCTCCAGCGCCGCGCCCGGCACATAAAAACTCTCGCTCGCG
This sequence comes from Phototrophicaceae bacterium, assembly GCA_965200325.1. Lineage (GTDB taxonomy): Bacteria > Chloroflexota > Anaerolineae > Aggregatilineales > Phototrophicaceae > UBA6055. The sequence goes on from OZ241335.1 coordinate 3,410,142, forward strand.
CTCCAGCCCAGTGTCTGCTTCGCCAGCTTGACCTCGTCTTCGCCCAAGGGGCTGCCATGGGCGCTGCTGCTGCCATGTTTATTCGGGCTGCCATAACCGATGATGGTGCGGATGGCGATGAGGCTGGGCTGTCCTGTAACGGCTTTGGCCGCACTGATGGCGGCGTCAATCGCGGCGACATCGTTGCCATCGGCGACGCGGCTGACATGCCAGCCCATAGCGCGGAAGCGCATGACTACATCTTCGGAAAAGGTCATATCCGCCGCGCCATCCAGCGTAACTTGGTTGTCATCGTAAAGATAAATGAGCTTGCCTAAGCCCCAATGCCCAGCGAGGGCGGCCGCTTCCAAGCAGACGCCTTCCATCAAATCGCCATCGCTAACCAGGACATAGGTGTAATGATTGACGATTTCCTGCTCGGCGCGGTTGAAATGCTGGGCTAAGAAGGCTTCGGCTAAAGCCAGGCCGACGGCCGTCGCCGCGCCTTGCCCCAAGGGACCGGTGGTCGTTTCGACGCCGGGCGTATCGCCATATTCGGGATGGCCAGGCGTCTTGCTGCCCCATTGGCGAAAATTCTTGAGCTGGTCCAGCGAGACATCATAACCCGTCAAATAGAGCAGCGAATAGAGCAGCATGGAGCCATGCCCGGCGCTCAGCACAAAGCGGTCGCGGTTAGCCCAGCTCGGGTTTTTGGGGTTGAAGCGCAGGTGCTTCTGCCACAGCGTGTAAGCCAGCGCCGCAGCGCCCATCGGCAAACCAGGATGCCCGCTATTGGCCTTTTGCACCGCGTCCATGGACAAAGTGCGGATGGTATTGATGGCGAGTTGAGTCAAATCGGAGGAAGAGGACACCGATAGCTCCTGTCTATTCAATTAAAAATGGTTTGCTGAGTATTATAGCATTTGCTTGGCAATGAGAAAATAGCCTGCCGCGGCGGCGCGGCAAGCTAGGAGAGGTGGATAGGGTCTAGCCACCGGCGATTATAGAAATTTGCAAGTCGTACTTACGGGCAATGGCCGGAAGTTATTCCGGGCGCGGCTCTACGCGGAAGCGCACAGCGGTCCGTTCCTGCCCGTCGATATCGACTTCGGTAAAATACGGTGTAGATACAATGTCGATCTCATCGCGTTCGAGATAACTGCGCGCGATCGCCAGCGCTTTCACCGCTTGATTGACTGCGCCAGCGCCGATGGCCTGCACTTCGGCCAGGCTGTGCTGGCGGATGACGCCGGCGATAGCGCCGGCAACGGCAGTCGAGCGCGAACGCGCCGAGACCTTTATGATATCTGGGCGGCTTTCTGCGGATGCCCCAACGTCTTCTACGAAAGAATCGGTTGGGGGCATGTACTTATCAAACTCGGACATTGCTTCCCCCTTATGGACATGGTTGAGCATACGCTATTTCGCTATAGCTAGCTAACAAGATTTTACAACTCTTTTTACAGTATGTCCAAAATTACCCAGAATTTTATAAAAATAGCTGCGACGGGTTTCCCGCCCCAAGTTGCGTTCTCAACTATCGCAAATGGCGGGCAAAAGCCCTATTCTGATTTCTTGCGCCGCCGCGCTCAGCCTATGATGCAGTGGCATTCTCCGCTACAATTAGAGTAACATAGACTCGCCGTTCATATTTTGCAACGCCCACTTGCCTTGGACAAGCTATGCAACTCACCGCGCCGCATGCCGTGCTTCTGCTTATTATACTGCTACCGCTGGTTTGGGCTATCGGTTTTCCGCGCCATGCCTTCCGCCGCCGCCGCGATGTCAGCAGCCTGCTCCTGCGCACACTTATTATAGCATTGCTCGTCTTAGCCCTCGCCGGTTTGCAGAATGTCCAGGCCATTGACCGGTTTGCGGTCGTCTTCTTGGTCGATGTTTCCGACAGCATGGGCAGCGCCAGCGAAGACCGCCAACTCGACTTCATCCGTCAAGCGCTAGCCTCGAAGCCGCCCGACGACGAATGGGCCGCCGTGCTATTTGGCGATAATGCCTTGCCTGAAACTGATTTTAGCATGCTTGGCGAAATTGACAACTTCAGCACCATCCCATTAAGCACCGCGACCGACATCGCTAACGGAATTCAAACCGCCCTCTCGATGTTCCCGGCCGATGCCGCTCGCCGCATTGTCTTGCTCAGCGATGGCCAAGCCACCGCCGGCGATGCCATCGCCCGCGCCCAGCGCGCGGCAGTGGCCGATGTCGAAATCAGCTATGTGCCGTACTTCCGCGCGGCCGCGCCCGATGCGCGCATCACCGCGCTGGACGCGCCCGACCGCGTGGCGGAAAAGCAAAGTTTTGATATTTCTGTCGAAATTGAATCCGAAAGCGCCACCCCCGCCACGCTGCTCATCTTTTCTGGCGGGCGCTTAATCCACGAAGACGCGCTGCAATTGCAAGCCGGCACCACCCGCTATAGCTTGGCGCAAACAGGCGAAACCAGCGGCTTCCTCGATTTTAGCGCCCAAATCGTCGTGCCAAGCGAAAATGACAATTTTACCCAGAACAACCAGCTCGGCGCTTTTAGCCAGGTCGTCGGCCCAGCGCGGGCTCTGCTGGTGGCGGCCGATTCTTTCGAGACCGCGCATCTCTTGCCGGCGCTGGAACAGGCGGGCCTCTTGGTCGATCTGGCGTCGCCAGGCAATCTGCCGCTGAATATGGCGGCTTTGGCGGATTATAAAAGCGTCATCCTGGCTAATGTGCCGGCGGCCGATTTGAGCCGCGCCCAGATGGTCTTGCTCGACCAGTATGTCAGCGATATTGGCGGCGGCTTGGTCATGATTGGCGGGCCCGAGAGCTATGCCCCCGGCGGTTATTATCAGACGCCGCTGGAGCGCACGCTGCCCGTCGATATGCAAATCAAAGACCAAAAGCGCCTGCCCCAATTGACCATCGCCTATCTCATCGACCGCTCGGGCAGCATGGGGCAAATTAGCCGCAGTGGCGTCGCAAATTTGGAACTGGCGAAGCGCGCCATCACACTTTCGCTGGAGCTGCTGCAACCCAGCGACCGCGCCGCCATAGGCACTTTTGATACGGGCGGGGCTTGGGTCGTGCCTTTCCAACAGGTGAACGACGCCCAACTCCTGATTGCGCTGACGAATACCATTCGCTCTGGCGGCGGCACCGACATTCTGGCTGGACTGCGGCTGGTCGAGCGCGATATCAGCCAAGAACCATCCCAGGTCAAGCACCTGATTCTGCTGACCGACGGCGGGGCAAACCCGACGGGCTTGGTCGAACTGACCACGGCGCTGCGCGAGCAATATGATGTAACTCTGTCAGCGATTGCGATTGGCCGCAACCCCGCTGGCATCCTCGAGCAGATGGCGACAGCCGGCGGCGGCAACTATTATAAAGTGGCTGATGTCGAGCAGATTCCGCTCATCTTCGCCCAAGAGACGGTGCTTGCTTCGCGCTCTTACATCGTCGAAGAGAGCTTCAGCCCGCGTATCACTGGCAGCAGCGCCATCATCGATGGCATTGGCACGCTGCCGCTTTTGCGCGGTTATGTGGCGGCGACGCCTAAGGTCGCGGCTCAGCGCATCCTCAGCGGCCCCGAACCATTTTCCGACCCGATCCTCACTGCCTGGCAATATGGCTTGGGGCGGGTCGTCGCTTGGACATCAGACGCCAGCGCCCGCTGGGCTAGCGAATGGGTGGCCTGGCAAGACTTCTCCCGTTTCTGGGGGCAAGCAGTGGCTTGGAGCATCAACGCCGGCGCCCAGTCCAATCTGGAAACGCGCATTTCCCTCGAAGATAAAAAGGCGCGCATCGTCGTCGACGCCCGCGATGAAGCCGGGCAGTTCCTCGATGGCTTGACGCTGAGCGGCGCGGTCTTGAAACCAGCCGGCGATAGCCTGCGCGTCGCCTTGCAGCAGACAGCGCCCGGCCGCTATGAATCGACCTTCAGCCCGCAAAACGAAGGCGCTTATTTCTTGACTATCAGCGGCGCGGAGTCCAGCAGCGCCGAAGCCGCCTTCAGCGACCTCAATGGCTGGGTGATGTCCTACTCGCCAGAATATATTCCGCGCCCGCAAGATGCGAGCTTGCTGGCGGAAATCGCTGAAATCACCGGCGGCCGCAACCTCGAAGACACGCCGGCCGCTGTCTTCACGCATGATATGGGCGAGCGGCAAGCGGCGACCGATATTTGGCAGAGTTTAATTTTATTGGCGCTGCTGCTGCTGCCCTTCGATATTGCCCTGCGCCGCTTGATTATCACGCGGGGAGACATGCAGCGCTTGCGGGCTTATTTTGCTAGGCGCGGGCGGCAGGAAGCGCGCTCGGGGCAGATGCAAGCCTTATTCACGGCGCGCGGCCGCAGCCGCCAGTCCACCGATTATGGCGCGCGCGTCACGCTGCGCCGGACCCCGGACGATAGCGAGCCCGCCGCGCCGTCCACGCCGACGCCTGCGCCCAGCCGCCCAGCGGCGCCCGAGAACCTCGGCGCGCGCCTCTTGCGCGGCAAAAGACAGCGCCGCGGCGAAGACTAAAACCGCGATTGCCCGGGGCCGTGCGAGCCAGATTTTTTTTGTGATAGAATGTGCTCTGCTGTACTAATTCGACTTAGACTGTGACGGCGGGGCGATTTTTGAGCTTTCTTTATATTTTCTAGCAGAAGTCCCTAAAATAGGGTAAGCTGGACATTCTGAATCAGTCATGTAGAAAGGCAAGAAGGTGACAAGTAAAAACATCGCTTCACAAAATCAACAGAGAAAAGCGCCAGGCTTTTCGGGCCGCAGCCTTCCCTTCCCCTTCGCTACTCGCACATACGTTCACGGGAGAGGGGGCAGCTCTCTTGTCCGATAAATTATTCTTTAGACTGCTCATATTCGGCTTAGCCGCCGTCCTCATCTTCTCGGGCGCAGCGCCAAGCTACGCCACCACTCCGACTGACAGTCCTACAGTTAGTCCTACAGCCACAGCGACACCAACCCCCAGCCCACCTATTACCTTAGGCAGCGGCTGCACGCTGAACGACGCCATCACCGCCGCCAATACCGATACCGCCACCGGCTCTTGCAGCGCCGGCAGCGGCGCTGACACCATCGTTTTCACGGCGAATATTACCCTCAGCGCGAATACGCCGGAAATCACCAGCGACATCACTTTTAACGGCAATAGCCATACGCTTGATGGCGCTAAGAGCTACCGCCTTTTCCACATCTCAGGCGCGTCCGGCACAGTCGCCATCAACAATCTGACTCTGAAAAACGGCGACGCCGACAACGGCGGGGCGATTTACGCTTCGACGAGCAGCAGCGTGACGATAAGCAATAGCAGTTTCAGTGACAATTCCGCTAACTCTGGCGCTGGCGGGGCGATTTAATCTCGGGGCACACTGACGATTAGCAACAGCAGTTTTAGCAACAATTCCGCTACCCTTGGCGGGGCGATTATATCCTGGGAACCGCTGACGATTAGCGGCAGCAGTTTCAGGGGCAATTCCGCCGACTTTGGCGGCGCGATAATAGCATTGGGCAGCGGGACGATTAGCAACAGCACACTCAGCAACAATGCCGCTTCCAGCCAGGGCGGGGCGATTAAACAACTGGGTCCGAGCAGCGTTTTGACGCTCAGCCATGTAACAATCGCCGACAATAGCGCCTCTGCGGGCAATGGCATCCATGTCTCTGACGGCACCTTAAAGCTGCGCAACAGCTTACTTAAAGATAGTGGCGCTGGCGATGCCTGCGAACTTGCCACTGCCGCCACTATGTCTGAGAATGTAGGCAACTTGATTTCTGACGGCAGCTGCTCGGCCGCGCTCAGCGGCGATCCAAAGCTGGGCGCCTATAGCAATGGCTATTATCCGCTGCAAAGCGACAGTCCGGCGGTCAACGCTGGGGATGCAGCGCACTGTCTGAGCGCCGACCAGATTGGCACCTCTCGGCCGCAAGGCGATGCCTGCGACATCGGCGCTTTTGAAGTGCCGGCTGCTCAACTAACGCCGTCGCCGACCGCTACCAATACACTCGAGCCGACTGCGACTAACACTCCAATCCCAGTCCCAACCGATACACCCGAGCCAACTGCGACTAACACTCCAATCCCAGTCCCAACCGATACACCCGAGCCGACTGACAGTCCTACAGTTAGTCCTACAGCCACAGCGACATCAACCCCCAGCCCGCCCATTACCCTAGGCAGCGGCTGCACGCTGCCCGACGCCATCACCGCCGCCAATACCGATACCGCCACCGGCTCTTGCAGCGCCGGCAGCGGCGCTGACACCATCGTTTTCACGGCGGATGTTACTCTGAGCGCGAATACGCCGCAAATCAACAGCGACATCACCTTTAATGGCAACAACTATACGCTGGATGGCGCTGGCAGCCATGGCCTTCTCTATATCGCCGACACTGGAACTGTAACTATCAACAATCTGACTCTAAAGAACGGTTCCGCTGATGAAGGCGGGGCGATTTATGTTGAGAATGGCACGCTGACGATTAACAATAGTACACTCAACAACAATTCCGCTGATTGGGGCGGAGCGATTTACGTTTCGGTTTCGGGCGGCACGCTGACGATTAGCGACAGCAGTTTTAGCAACAATTCCGCTACCCTTGGCGGGGCGATTAACGCTATGCAAGGCACATCGACGATTAGCGGCAGCAGTTTCAGGGGCAATTCCGCCGACTTTGGCGGCGCGATAATATCTTGGGGCAGTCTGACAATTAGCAACAGCACACTCAGCAACAATGCCGCTTCCAGCCAGGGCGGGGCGATTTACGCTGGGGCAGGCGCTTTGACGCTCAACCATATAACAATCGCCGACAATAGCGCCTCTGCGGGCAATGGCATCCATGTCTCTGACGGCACCTTAAAGCTGCGCAACAGCTTACTTAAAGATAGTGGCGCTGGCGACGCTTGCAAACTTTTCCCTGCCGCCACTATGTCTGAGAATGTAGGCAACTTGATTTCTGACGGCAGCTGCTCGGCCGCGCTCAGCGGCGATCCAAAGCTGGGCGCCTATAGCAATGGCTATTATCCGCTGCAGCTCGGCAGTCCGGCCATCAACGCTGGGGATGCAGCGCACTGCCTGAGCGCCGACCAGATTGGCACCAGCCGGCCGCAAGGCAGCTCCTGTGACATCGGCGCTTTTGAAGTGCCGGCTGCTCAACTAACGCCGTCGCCGACCGCCACCAATACACCCGAGCCGACTGCGACTAACACTCCAATCCCAGTCCCAACCGATACACCCGAGCCAACTGCGACTAACACGCCAATCCCAGTCCCAACCGATACACCCGAGCCGACTGACAGTCCTACAGTTAGTCCTACAGCCACAGCGACATCAACCCCCAGCCCGCCCATTACCCTAGGCAGCGGCTGCACGCTGAACGACGCCATCACCGCCGCCAATACGGATACGGCGACTGGCGGCTGCCCAGCCGGCAACGGCGATGACACCATCGTTTTCAGCGCAAATGTAACTGTGAGCGCGCAGCTTCCAGACATAACCAGCAATATCACCTTTAATGGCAACAACCAGGCGGTTGACGGCGCCAGCCGCTATCGACTTTTCGTTACCAGCAGCGCTGCAAACGTAGTTATCAACAACTTGACTATGAGGAATGGTTACAGTGGCAGTGGCGGGGCGATTTACTCTAGGGGCACGCTGACGATTAGCAACAGCAATTTCAGCAACAATTACGCTTCGACCCAGGGCGGGGCAATTTTCGCTCCTTTGAATGGTGCCCTGACGATTAGCAACAGCAGTTTCAGCAACAATTCCGCTGCCGCGTATGGCGGGGCGATTTTCGCTTATGGCGGCAGCCTGACGATTAGCAACAGCAGTTTCAGCAACAATTCCGCTGATGAAAGCGGCGGGGCGATTTTCGCTCCTTTGAATGGTGACCTGACGATTAGCAACAGCAATTTCAGCGCCAATTCCGCTGATGAAAGCGGCGGGGCGATTTTCGCTTCTTATGGCGAACCACTATTAACCCTCAGCCATGTTACAATCGCCGATAATAGCGCCTCTGCGGGCAATGGCATCTATCTCAAGGACGGCACTTTGAAGCTGCGCAATAGCCTGATTAAAGATAATGGCGCCTGGCGCTGCCTGCGAACTTGAAACTACTGCCACTGTGTCTGAGAATGTGGGCAACTTGATTTCGGACGGCAGCTGCTCGCCCGCGCTCAGTGGCGATCCAAAGCTGGGCGCGTACAGCAATGGCTATTATTCGCTGCAAAGCGACAGTCCGGCCATCAACGCGGCCGATGCAACCCACTGCCTGAGCGCCGACCAGATTGGCACCTCTAGACCGCAAGGCAGCGCCTGCGACATCGGCGCTTTTGAAGTGTCATCCGCCCAGCTAACCGCCACCGCTACCCCAATGCCGACCGATACGACTGTGCCAACTGCGACCGCAACCCCAACTCCAATGCCGACCGATACGGCTGTGCCAACTGCGACTAATACGCCAATCCCAGCCCCAACCGACACGCCCGAGCCGACTGCTACCAATACACCTGTGCCAACTGATACCCCAGTACCGGGCATCGTCTAAATTTCAATGGCGCATGGCGAGGCGAAGACCGTCGACCTGGCGCAGCTGGGCAGCGGCTTAAGCTGGTCCGCCACGATTAAGACCTGGCATGTCGGCGCTGGCGAAGTCCGCAGCGGCAACTTGGGCGCGCGGGCGCGCAACAAGCTGGACGGCAGCATCAGCGGCGCGACGATGACACTGCAAGCTGGCAGCAGCGGCGCGCATATCCTGCGCCTGCATGTGACTGGCACTGGCAATGGCGCGACGGTCGAGCAGGAGTACAAGGTCAATGTGGGGCCGGTGGACGACAGCACTATCGATCCTGGGACAGGCAGTCCTGCGCCAACGGCGACTAACACAGCAATGCCAGCCCCGACTGATACGCCCGAACCGACCGCCACCAATACTCCAATGCCGACCGCTACCAACACACCTGTGCCAACTGCGACTAACACGCCTGTGCCAACCGCTACCAATACACCTGTGCCGACTGCGACTAACACGCCTGTGCCGACTGCTACCAACACACCTGTGCCGACTGCGACCAATACACCCGTGCCAACTGCTACTGACACGCCAATCCCAATCCCAACCGATACACCCGTGCCAACTGACAGTCCGGCGCCGGGCCTCATCGAGTTTTCGATGGCGCATGGCGAGGCGAAGACCGTTGACCTGTCAGAGCTGGCTAGCGGCTTAAGCTGGTCTGCTACTATCAAGACCTGGCATCTCGGCGCTGGCGAATGCCGCAGCGGGAACTTGGGCGACCGGGCGCGCAACAAGCTGAATGGCAGCATCAGCGGCGCGACGATGTCGCTGCAAGCTGGCAGCAGCGGCGCGCATATCCTGCGCTTGTATGTAACTGGCGCTGGCAATGGCGCGCCGGTCGAGCAAGAGTACAAGGTCAATGTCGGACCAGTAGACGACAGCACTGTCGATCCTGGCGACTGCTAGCCCAGTCCGCTAGAACAAATCAGGGTCAGGCGATTTGCCTGACCCTTTTTATTTCCTGGCGCCGCGCGCCTGGCTTTTTCTAAGCTCTGCCCTGGCGCAGGCTGTGAATGTCTTTTCTCACGCGCAATCCTCGGCGAAGACCTTTCGCTAGGGCTGCGCCTCAGAAATATCGCCGGTGAAAAGATAAAAAAGCAAACCAAAAGGCGTCAGCAGCTTTTGATAGGTGAGGTCGCTGGGGTCGGCGCTGTTATCAAAGGGCTGCAAAGCGAAACCTTCGTCGAGCAGCTGCGCATTCACGCTTTTCATCTCTGGACTAAAGTGGCAGATAGCAAAAGGCTCTTGGCCAGCGATGGCCGCGTCCTGATGCAAGCCGATGAGGAACATATCATCGCACCAGATACCCCAAGGACTGGGCGCGCTATATTTGCCCAGGGTCTGATAACCGGCCGCTTCCCAAAAGGCGCATTCCACTTCGATGTCGGCGATGAAGGCTGAAAGTTCGCCGAATTTGCCCAGGCGCGTTTGGTCGGCGGCCCGCGCCACATTGCTATGTGGCAAAGCCCGCGGCGGCGCTGCGCTCTCTAGCTGAATGCTGATGCCAGCCGGGCTGCTGAGCCTGCCATCAACAATCGCCAGGCCGCGCGCTTTTAGAGCGGCGACATCGCTGCCATAGTAGCGCAGGCTCGGGTTTGCGCCGGCGGCGGCTGTATCGCTTACATAATGCAAAATCTCGACATAAGTCCCAAGTTTCATCTGCCTCGCTCCTTTATTCATACGCGGCGCCAGCGCCACAATAGCAATATAGCAATCATCCACAAGCCCGCGCCGATGTAAAGGGCGGCGCGCCACAGCGCCGGCGCAAATCGGAAAATGACCTCGCTCTGGCCGGCTGGCAGCGGCACAGCGCGGAAAAGCAGATTGGCGCGATAAATAGGCGTCGGCGTGCCATTCACCGTCGCTTGCCAACCGGGGTAAAAGGCGTCGGCCAGGATGAGATAGGCGGGCGCAGGTGACTGGGCTTCGAGGGCGACATATTCGTCCGTGTAAG